>NZ_LMLE01000001.1 GCF_001422545.1 Pedobacter sp. Leaf41
CCGTCCTTTAGATTTGTATCCGTCCTTTAGATTTGTATCAGTATTTTATTTAGGGATTAATTGATATTACAATTAGTTTGGTTTAGAATAATATATTTAAAAGATTACCTAATCGGTAGCGGCACATTAATGGTTCGTCAAGGTTTTTATGCCTATGAGATGATGCAATCCGCTACCGATTTTCTCCCTTAGTGACCAGATAACAATTAGGGCATTCCMCATTATTAAGGACTTGGATCGATGGGTTGGAAATTAGGTAACCGTTACAAACTTAAAAAATAACAGGATGATTGGTAGTACAAAATTCTTCATCGGTATCGATGTTTCAAAACCTTACTTTGATGTTTCGCTGATGGGCGTGATTAGCCATGTAAAACAGGCGATTGAAACTGCCCGCTTCGAAAACACCGCTCCCGGCATAAAGGTATTCGAGAAGTGGCTTAAATCCCATAGTGTGAGCTTTGATGAAAACTCCCTTGTTGTGATCGAGAACACGGGTATCTATCATCGTCTGATCTGGTCCTTCTGTAGCAAAAAACACCTGCCGATCCACATTGGAAATGCAGCCCACATCAAGTGGAGCTTTGGTATAGCCCGTGGGAAGAATGATAAAATAGACAGTATCCGTTTATGTAATTATGCTTTCAAAGAATCAGATTCTTTAAAAGCCACAGCCCCTCTAGACCCTGTTCTGCTGCACTTGAAAGACTTTATCTCTACCAGAACAAAGCTCCTAAAACAGATTACAGGCCTGAGGGTTTCCATTAAAGAACTGGGAAATGTAAATGAGAAACCACATCAGAAGCTGATTKAGAAAACACTAAAATCAGCGATTGATGGGATAGCCAAGTCCATCAGGAACATTGAGACGGAGATCAAGAAAATAATAGAAGTAAACCAAGCTTTTAAGAACAATTATAGGCTACTGGTTAGCATACCAGGGATAGGACATATAACTGCCATTTACCTTATAGGGTGCACTGCTAATTTTGCAGGTAGCCCAAGCGGAAAACAATTGGCCTGTTATGCAGGCGTAGCTCCTTTTGAACATAGTAGCGGAATTAGTATAAAAGGTAAGACCAGGATCCATAGAATGGCCAACAAGGAACTGAAAAAATTATTACATCTGTGCGCTTTGTCGGCAATCCAATACAATCAAGAACTGAAAACATACTACCACAGAAAAAAAGATGAAGGCAAGCATAGTATGGCTGTACTGAATGCAGTCAGGAACAAAATAATACTTAGAGTAGCTGCTGTTGTAAAAAGCCAACTACCACAGAAAAAAAGATGAAGGCAAGCATAGTATGGCTGTACTGAATGCAGTCAGGAACAAAATAATACTTAGAGTAGCTGCTGTTGTAAAAAGCCRAATGCCTTTTAAAAATAATTATAAAATAGTAGCATAAAAGTTGTTTTGATCATAACAATCTTCTCGAACGACATCCTTCCTGTCGGAGAGATCTCATTCAGTAATTCTTTTTAAAAGATCTCTCCTCAAACCAAGAAAAATGGGTTTCGTTCGAGATGATGGTTGCTCGTCAAGGTAGTCTTCTTGAACGACATCCTTACTGTCGAAGAGATCTCATTCAGTACTTGTGTTAAAAAGATCTCTCCTCAACCCAATAAAAATAAGTTTCGTTCGAGATGACAAATGTTCTCGTTTGCTTTTTAATAACTATTATAAAATCCGCTTAAATTATCAATTAGCTGGCTGTAAATTGGCTTTGTGAACTCTAGAAACATCGTGCTTGGCGGTGGCGGAAGAACCTCCCTTTTTCTCGTTATGGCTAACTGATTTTTGTTCAGCGCCCTGTCGTCTCCTTTGTAATTTCCCCAACTGTCTCGCCAAACGAAAGTGCCGGGAAACTTCTGCTGACGAACAATTTTTTTGCTTTGCCAATCCATAATCGTCATGTCTAGCAAACCTGATGAAGAAATATTCTTTTCAAAAATACTCAGTGTAGCGCTCACCGTTCCGTAAATAGGTTTACGTTCGCGGGTTTCGCCGATTACCACACTATCGCGTTTAAGCTTTTCTACCCTTTCTTTCACATAAGTTTGGCCAACTACGAAATCATCAAAATTTAAAGTTAAAACCTGGTCGGGTATAATTTTTTGAGTAGTTGCCTGTTCTTCGCCATAAAATATCACAAACTTATTCCGCGAATAGTTGGCAATATATTCATCAATTTGCTGCTGAAAATAATTAGCACTCAACTTATACGGCCCTCCGTTCAAAATAATAGGTTGAACAACTACACGGGTTACGGCGGTCCAATAGGCATCATCCATTTTTGCTTTTACATCTTTATAATTTGGCTGTAGATTTTGCACTTTTTCAAATTCGTAATATGCCTTTTTTGCAGCTAAGCGGTTGCGCTCATTTAAATAACCGATCCCCAAGTTATACCTCGCAACTGCAGCATTATATTTGCTTTCTGCAACTTCATTAATATATTTTGATGGTGTTGGAACAACTGCCAAACAAGCCGGACAACTGTTAATCTCATCTGCCAGCTGATTTATTTTCTGATAATCGTACATTACAGATTCCCATCTAAACAAATCGTTCGACATTTTTGCCTCGTTGATTCTGCGTAAATGATCTTGAAGGGCTAAATCATAAGCGGTTTTTAAAACCTGCATGGCCTCGCTGTTTTTTGGCGAATTTTGCAATCTGCTTACCGCCTTTGCAACTGATGCATCGTAATCGCCTTTTTGTAAGGCATTTTTTCCTGTGGTACATCCTCCTAAAATTATTAGGGATAAATAAATAAAATACCGTAATCTTGAAATGTTTTTCATGGCAGGAGTGGTTTGCGTTAATAAACAAATATACTTTTGTAAAGCGATATCCGCCCTATTTACTTATTAGACGATAGACAATGAAGATTAGTTGCAAGCAATTCGAATTAGAATTAAAACACCCGTTTTCGATCTCCAAATTTACCCGCACAAGCACACCGTTAATGCTTTTAAAAATCCAGTACGAAGATGTGATGGGTTATGGAGAAGCATCCATGGTGCCATACATGGGAGAGAGTTTTGAAACTGCAGCTGCTTTTTTAAAAGAGGTAGATTTGAGCCAATTCGTCTACCCTTTTAATTTCGAAGAGATTATTAGTTACCTCGATCGTATTGCTCCTGGTCAGCCGGCGATAAAGGCAGCGATAGACATTGCCTTAAATGACATCAATGGAAAAATTTTAAACAAACCTTGCTACGAAATTTACGGTGCCGACCCAGCAAAAATGCCGGTAACTTCTTACACTATTGGGATAGATACCCCTGAAGTGATCCGCGAAAAACTGAAAGACGCGGAGAACTTCAAGGTGATAAAAGTTAAACTGGGGAGAGATAACGACCGGGAGATTATTGAAACCATCCGTAGTTTGACAAATGTGCCACTTTACGTGGATGCTAACCAAGGTTGGAGTGATCGAATTAAGGCCATCGATTTAATTTATTGGCTGCATAACCAAGGGGTGGTTTTAATCGAACAGCCTATGGATAAAAACGATTTGGAGGGCAATGCCTGGCTAACGGAACGTAGTCCGGTTCCTTTGCTAGCCGATGAGGCAGTGCAGCGTTTAGCCGATATGGATCAGCTGAAAGGTGCTTACCATGGCATTAACGTAAAACTGATGAAAAGTTGCGGAATGTATGAAGGTCATCAAATGATTTTGAAAGCGCAATCTTTCGGTATGAAAGTATTGATTGGTTGCATGAGCGAAACGAGTTGTGCAACCCTTGCTGCAGCGGCTTTAGCGCCTTTATGTAACTGGGCAGATTTAGATGGCCCCTGGTTAACTAAAAATAATCCTTTTACAGATCCGCCTTTTGAAAATGGAAAATACAGCTTGAAAAACTTACCTGGGCTTGGACTGGAAGGTGTTACTTCTGATCTTTTTCTTTAAAGTTCTTCCGCAGATCTTTCACAAGCTGATATTTAAAATAGGCAAGGCAAGCCGCAACACCAACTAAAAAACCACCTGGTAAAGGTTTGTGGTTGTTGTAACACCAAACTATTCCAAAAATAGAAAGGATGATGGCCAGATTGTAGAAGATATTTAAAGCAAATTTTTTACCCATAGTGGAAATGATTGAAATGAGTGAATTTTGAATGTAAGAAGTCGTCATTGCGAAGCCAGGTTTAAGCGAGCTGAAGCAATCTGATTTTAATAGAGATTGCTTCGTACCTCGCAATGACGAATGATTCTTAGTAAACTGGCATATTCGGATCATAAGCCTCTTGCCAAGCTAAAATCCCACCTTTTAAATTGTATAGGTTTTCGTAACCATATTGCGCTTCAAGTTGCATCACTGCTGCTGCACTTCTTTTTCCGCTGCGGCACTGAATAATTACAGGCTTATCTTTTTCAACTTTATCAGCCTCAATTAAAATCCCGCCTAAAGGAATGTTCTCACCGTTAAGGTTAGAAACCTCATATTCGAATGTTTCGCGAACATCAATCAATTGAAAATCTTCTTTATTATCGATTTTTTCTTTTAATTCTTGTACTGATATTTCTTTCATCTTGAAAATTATTTATGCAAATATAAGAAAATCGATTTGAGTAGAATGAACAAAGTGGAGTCATATATTTTCTCAAAAATCTGTAACATATCAAACCCTTAGGCGTTTAATTATAAACATTACAAATGGACAAACTGAACCGTTTCTTTTGGTTTTGCTCTGGCGCTCACATTCCTACGCTGGAAAAGTATCCTACAGAACAAAATAAATATACTGGCATTGGTGCCACTATCTTCTTTACAGGTTTATTTGCCGCTTTATCTGGTGGTTATGCCATGTATTTCGTTTTTAAAGGCGATGATTTAGCTGTTGTTTTTGCCATCATTTTCGGTTTCTTGTGGGGTGCCGCAATCTTTAATATGGACAGGTACATTGTTTCGAGCATCAATAAAAGCGCAAGCACTAATAAACAGCTTCTGCAAGCTACCCCAAGGATTTTATTGGCCATAATGATTGGTATGGTCATTTCTCGTCCGATTGAGTTGAAAATTTTTGATAAGGAAATTAAAGAACGGCTGAAAGTAAGTTATTTAAACGGGCAACGCTCAAAAATTGATACCCTAAACAAAGCTTTTGAAAAAAAATACCAGGTAGAGTTTGGAAGACTGAACCAGCAAAAAGCCACGAGAGATTCATTAGAGAAAGGAATCAAAGCCGATCGACAGAAACTTAACTTCGAAATTTTTGGAAATAAAACTAACGAAACTTCTGGCGTTATGGGTTACGGTCCGTATGCAAAACGCAAGGAGGTGGAGATCAAACAGAGGGAAGCTGAACTCGATTCGTTGAAAGCAAATATAAATAAAGCCGAAACTTTTGTTGATAAACGAAAGGAATTTGACGGTTTGTTTAATGAAAAATTATACACCAAAAAGCAGCTGGATAGTTTGGCCGATCTTGCAGGTTTTGCCGATCGAAACTGGGCTTTAGGTCAGCTGAAGTTTAACGTTGATGGTACTAAAGATGATAACACGGCAATTGCAGTTACCTTTATTGGGTTGCTGTTTATCTTTTTCGAATGTTTGCCTGTGTTTGTGAAACTAATGAGTGCCCGTGGTCCTTATGATTTCGCTACGGCCGACGGCGATGACGTATCCATCTATCAATCTAAAAAAGACAAAGATTTCCATTTCGAAGTGGCGGATCATATTCATGAAACCCGGGTGGATGCAGAAGCATCAAAACGTAAAGAAATTATCAAGGGTAAAGCCTACCGCGATCTGGAAAAATACGATTGGGATAAGGATTAGATTAGGAAATGGGGACTAGGAAATTGGGAATGGAAAATAAGCAACCCATCAACCATTTTACATCTTACCTGTTTCATTTTTTGTATTTTTCCACCACAAAACCCTTTTTTATGAAGAAATTTTTAGGTGCCGCTTTGTTTAGTGTGTTGTTGCTTTCTGCGTTTGCTCAGAATGAAATAAGTTATGTGGTTTCATTTCCAAATGCAATCCACCACGAAGCTGAAATTGCCATGAGCATCACCAATGTTCCTGCCGGAAATTTAAAGGTTAGAATGAGCAGATCATCTCCTGGAAGATATGCCACGCACGAATTTGGTAAAAACGTGTATCATTTTAAAGCCTTTGATCATGGAGGAAAACCGCTAAAGATTAATCAAACAGCGGGCGATGTTTACGAAATTCCTTCACATGGAAATCAGGTTAAAATTACTTACACGGTTTTTGGAAACTGGATTGATGGCACTTACGCAGGCTTTGATGAAACCCATGCCCATATGAATATCCCTGCAACTTTTGCTTTCCCTGTTGGGATGGATACACGGCCCCGAACAGTGCAGTTTAAATACCCTAAAAAGCAAGGTTGGAAAGTAGCAACTCAGCTCAAACCAATAGAGCAAAATACTTTTTATGCCGCCAATCTTCAATATTTTATGGATAGCCCCATAGAAATTGCTAATTATAAAACGGCTAAATGGGAGGTTAAAAACCATGATGGCAAAACGCAAACCATCCATTTAATTGCCCACTCAAACGATACACAGGCGGCGATTGATAATTATGCTGGCATGTTGAAAAAAATGGTTGATGAACATTACGCCGTTTGGCGGGATTTTCCAACTTATGATTACGGCAACTATTACTTTTTGGAAGATGTGTATCCTACCAATGCCGGCGATGGAATGGAGCATAGAAACTCTACGTCCATTGTGCAGCGCACTGAAAAAATTGAGGGTTACGAATCCAACTTATTAGGCACTTTTTCTCATGAATATTTTCACAGCTGGAATGTAGAGCGGTTGCGCCCCAAAACATTAGAACCATTTAACTTTGAGCATTCAAATATCAGTGATGAATTATGGCTTGCAGAAGGTTTTACGCAGTATTATGGTGGCTTGCTTTTAACCCGGGCTGGTTTAAAAACGGTTGATAATGCTGTCCAGGCTTTTAATGGGATGGTAAACGCTGTACTCACTTCGCCTGGAGCCAAAAACTTTTCACCCATAGAAGCTAGCAGATATGCTGTTTTTGCTGACGCCGGTGTGGCGATTGATCAAACCAACAAGGGAAACATTTTCCTTTCCTATTACACTTATGGCGCCGCTACGGCTTTGGCACTAGATCTTCGCTTGCGTTCAGAGTTTAAACTTACGCTTGATGATTATATGCGGGCTTTATGGAAAGCTTATGGCAAACCAGAAATTCCATACACCATTCCCGATTTGGAAAAAACCTTGGCTTCTTTAACCAAAAATGAAGCTTTTGCAAAGGATTTTTTTGGCAGATACATTTATGGCAAAGAGAAAAACGACTATTCAAAGTTGCTGTTAAATGCTGGCTTTGTTTTGCGCAAAGCAAAGCCCGGGCATGCTTTCACAGGTTTCGGCAACTTTAATCAGGCAGATAGCAAAGTAACGCTAATGCAAACATTGCAGGGAACACCGGCTTATCAGGCAGGTTTAGATGTGGGTGACGTCATTTTGAGCATCGACGGACAAAATGTAACGGATGCATCTGTTGTTGACAACATTACCAAATCGCATAAGCCAGGCGATGTGGTAGAAATTAAATATCAATATCGCGGCGAAAATAAAACAACAAAACTAACATTTGCCGAAAACCCAGCTTTGGAAATTGTTTCGATAGAGAAAATGGGTGGAACATTAACTCCCGCAATGCAAAATTTCAGAGATAATTGGTTAAACTCGCAGGTAGATTCTAAACAGAAATAATAAAATGAAGAAAATATTCCTTTTTACCCTTGCTGCTATGGCAGGTTTGCAGCTTAAGGCGCAAAACATTGATAAAATAATTACCAGAGAATACACTGATCATTTAATCAAAACTTTAAGTGGCGATGAAATGCAGGGTCGCGGTACGTTTACGCCGGGAATAGATAAAGCAGCCACGTTTATCGAATCAGAATTTAAGAAAATAGGCTTACAACCTTTAGCTAGTGAGAAAGGTTTCCGTCAGACTTTTTATAAATACCAGGTAGCCAATGCGAGCAAAAGCATCAAAATAGATGGCAGCGAAATATCTCCTGAGAATGTAATTCTGGCCGGCGCCAATGAAGAAAATATCACGCTTAATAAATCAAATGCTACAGTTGTGGTTTTGGATCCAGAGAAGCCTTTCGTAAATCAGTTTAGAACTATGTTGGCAGCAGGCAAGAATCAAATTATTTTAGTTGATGATAAGTTTGCCGAAAACTTCAAACGCTATAAAACTTACTTTGATAAACCGACAACTTTGGATGAAAAAGATATGGGAGCCGGCAAATCTGCTGTTCAGGTTTTTGTATTAGGCGCTAAAAAAGCCGATGAGTTTACTGTAGATTTGAAAGGAAAAGTTAATAAAATGGCTTTGTTTAATGTAGCCGGTATGATTCCAGGCAAATCAAAAGGCAAAGAGCTGGTTGTTTTCTCTGGTCACTATGACCATTTAGGCGTGATCAAAACGGTAAACGGCGATAGTATAGCGAATGGTGCCGATGATGATGCATCAGGAACAACAGCGATGATTGCCTTGGCTAAATATTACAAAGCACAAAAAAATAATGAGCGTACGTTGATTTTTGTGGCTTTTACAGCAGAAGAAATCGGAGGTTTTGGTGCCAAGTATTTTTCAAGCAAATTAAATCCTGATGAAGTTGTAGCCATGTTCAACATCGAAATGATCGGTAAAGACTCTAAATTCGGGAAAAATACAGCATTCATTACCGGTTACGATAAATCTGATTTTGGAAAAATTTTGCAAAAGAACTTAGCAGGAACAGAATTTACTTTTCACCCTGATCCATATACGGAACAAAATTTATTTTACAGAAGTGATAACGCAACATTAGCTGCTTTAGGGGTTCCGGCGCATACCATCAGTACCGATCAAATTGATGTAGATAAATTTTACCACACGGTTAAGGATGAATACAGCACTTTGGACGTAGAAAATATTCTTTCAACTATTAAAGCAATCGCCAAGAGTGCAACTTCCATTGTAAACGGAACGGATGCACCGACAAGGATTCCGAAGTTGAAGCAGTAGGATATAAAACCGGCATTTCGACAGAAGTAGAGAAATCTTTGAAAAAAGGAAGGCCACAGATTTGAAGATTAATGATCTGCAAATCTGTGGCCTATTTTTTTTATATCAAGGAAATCTAAAACCGATACTCCATCACATAATCATCCATAAAATATCCTTCACCGATATCCAGTTTTACAGATTCTTTGATGCTAAACCCGCATTTTAAATAGAAGTCTTTTGCCTTATTGTGTTTGTTTACATTAAGTTGCAAGGCAGTTGCGCCGGCATCTTTTACCTGATTAAAAACTTCGTTAATTAAGATTTTACCAACACCCTTTCCATGTGCCGAAGGCAAAACATACAACTTGTGTAATTTGTAAATTCGTTCTTCATGATCGATAATCGAGTAGCCTGCAAAACCAAATTGATTCTCGTTATCTTCGGCAATGATGAAAATATGGCCCTCCAATAATTGTCCGAGTAGCTCCCCTTTACTATACATTTTATCGAGCATGTAATCAATTTGTTCCTGGCCTATAATGTCAAGATAGGTTGATGGCCAGGTTGCAGCGGCAATAGCTCTGATCACCTCAATATCCTGTTCTTTGGCTTTTCTTAGCGTAATCATATCGGCTCACTAATAAAAATAGGTTGTCCTGAAAAAGAAAACTCCACAAATCCATCATTCACCACTTCGAAAACTTCTTCTTCATTCTGCATGAGATTAGTAACTTCCAGATATCGGTTTCCATGGATGAGAAACTGACTTCCGGCCGGTTTCCAAACAGAAAAGCCAGATTTAATGGGGTAATGTTTTGCTCTTTCAGTAAAAACGACAATGTTAATCTTATCTTCAAAACCAGCAAATTTCTCCAGATCGAACTTTCTGGTAATTACATTTACTGCCGGGTATCTTTGTTCATAAAGAAAATTAATAGCGACCATTAGCGCATCAACAGGGCCTTGTACAATCCTGGTATCTTCCTGTACTTCCTGATTGCTTCCATTAACCAAAACATCTACTTTCAGCCCCAACGAAACGATTTTATCATAATTTTCGCCGTTGACCAAAAGCGTCGGGCTCCATTCTAAAAGCTGACCTAAAAGTTCTTCATTAAAATTGCCAAGCTCATCAATATATAAGGCAGGCTCTTGTTTTTCTTTTACAATGTGGTGTGAAGACATGTTGCGAAGATAAAGTAATTTAAGGTTTTAGAATGACGATTTTAGATTTTTTGAGCTATGCTATCCTTTCACCAAATCATAAAAATCTTGATAAGCCTGAATGAAATCATCAGCGGAATAAATGGCTTCAGAAACTGCGATGCCAAAAATTCCAGTTTGCATTAGCGGTTCTACATCATAAATTTTAATCCCGCCAGCGGCCAAAACAGGGATACTGATGTTTGAATCTTTAAGTAGATTTATTGAATTTAAATAGCCATCAATTCCTAAAAACGGAGAACTATTTATGTTGGTTTGAACTGCCGAGGATGGACCTAAGAAAACGTAATCAACGCCTTGCTCTGCCAAACGAATTACATCCTCCACGTTATTTACTGAGCCTCCTAAGGTGATATCATCACCTACTAATTTTCGCAAAGCGAGGAAATCAGCTTTGCTATCTTCGATGTGAAAACCCTGAAGGTCTGCCTTTCCATTGAGGTGAATGTGATTGGTAACGATGAGTGTGGTTCCCCAATCATCGCAAATTTCTGTAACCGAATTGATGTCGTTTAGAAGTTCCTCCTCGTTTTTACTAAAACAACGGTATTGGATCCATTTTGCCCCGGCTTCGCAAGCTAGTTGCACCTGCTCGATATGAGATAAATCAGGAATGTCGTGGGTAATATATTGAAGCTTCTCGATGTATTTCATGATCAAAAAAATCGTCATTGAGAGGCATGAAGCAATCTGATAATAGAGATTGCTTCGTGCCTCGCAATGACGAATGTACTAAAGTTTTGCGACTGGTTGCCGTGTTACTTTTAATTTTAAGCCCATCCTTATGCCCTATATTTTTAAAACTTCACGTTTAAACTCAATAAAAAGTTGCGGGTAGCTTGCGGATAATAATAATTTGATCTGCTTAAAGCACTGGCATATAAATAAGGATAAGTGCCGCCGTTACTTTCATATAAAGTGCTGAACACATTGTTGATGAGTAAACTTAGGCCTACATTTTTTATTCCGGCCAAAGGCGTATTGTACATTAAACGAACATCATTCACAAAAAAACTAGAAAGAATGCGTGAATCGGCAGAGGTGTTATCCAGATTTTGCTTGCCCACGTATTTGCTTAAAAACGCAATGCTTGCATTTGGTAAAACAGTATAATTAATCTCGCTTGATGCAATAATTGAAGGTGAGAAAGCGATATTGGTATTGTTATAACTAAAAGTAGTTAAAGCGCCGTTGGCGTCATCATAAATAAATTCTGTAAACTCCTTAATTTTGTTCCGACTAAAAGTTGCCGTTGCAGCCCACGATAAATTCTTGAAAATCTGCCATTTGCCATCTACTTCAATCCCTGCTCTGTAGCTATCGGGAACATTTTGACGGGTTTGTCCTCCAACATCATTTAATTTTCCTGTGTTGATTAGCTGATCTTTATAGAACATGGCAAAACCGTTTATGCCAATATTGAAATTAGAAAATTGCGTACGGTAACCCGCTTCAATATCTGTTAGGTTTTCTGGTTTCGGGCGACTGTTAATATTAGAATCGGTAAAGTCTCTCCGGTTTGGCTCCTTGTTCCCAACAGCAACTGATGCATAAACATTGCTCTTGTCGTTGAAATTATAAGTTATTCCGGCCTTCGGATTGAAAAAATCTAATGTTGCATTTTGCTGAGCTGGATCGCCATTTGGATCTATACCAAAATAAGAATAATAGACTCTTCTATATTGCAGATCGCCAAAAAGATTGAATTTTCCAATCTGATAATTCGCTCTGCCGAAAATATTGAAATCTGTTTTAAAGGCGTCATTATCATTATATCGGTGGCGGATGGATCCACTTCCGTCGTAATTGGCAAATTGTGCCCAAATTACCTCGTCAAAATGGCGGCCTTTATATTCGTTGTAAGCGCCACCTAAAACAAAATTCAGGTCGTTTTTTGGTGTATAATTTAGGGAGTAGGTTACGCCATAAAAATCATTATCCAACCACAAGCGGCGAACTAAATCGGATGTGTTTTGTGTAACACCACCTAAAACCACAGGAGGAATTCCATAATCTTCGAGGTTTCGATCTTCTTTATATTCTTCATAATAACCTCGTCCGTAAGTATAATGCAGGGCGGCATTGGCTACCAGCTGGTTTGTTATATTTCTGGTATAAAATAACTGATAATGATCTTGCTGATAATTATCGGTTTGATTGTCGTACGTAAAATCGTTATGTCTGCGGTTGGTAAGCAGCATTTCTTCGCTTATCCCATTCCAGGCCTGGTAGGTTTTTTCTGTACCGCTGAACACGTTGGCACGAAGGATATCTTTTTTACCGTAATAAGCGCCAGAAACGAAAAATGATTTTAGGTTGGACGATGCACGATCTACATAACCGTCAGATTTAATCCGTGATAAGCGACCATCAAACGTAAACTTATTTGCAATTAAGCCAGAGCCTACACTCACCGTGTTTTTCCAGGTATTGTAAGAACCGTAGGTATTGTTCAGTTCGGCATAAGCAGAATCTCGGCGGGTAGTGGTTTGAATATTCAAACTCCCGCCAAAAGCGCCTGCACCATTTGTAGAAGTGCCCACACCACGTTGAATTTGAATGTTATCAACTGATGAAGCTAAATCTGGGAGGTTGATAAAAAAACTTCCCTGACTTTCTGCATCGTTTAAAGGGATGCCGTTAAGCGTAACGTTGATCCGTGTAGCATCACTACCCCTGATGCGAAGGCCTGTATAACCTACGCCAGCGCCGGCATCGGAAGTTACCACAACTGAAGGTGTCTGGTTTAATAAATAAGGTAAATCCTGGCCCAGATTATTTTTTGCCAGCTCCGCTTTGTCCAAGTTTCTAAAAGTTGTAGCAGAGTTTTTTGATGCACGGGTGGCGCTAACCACAACGTCATCGGCCAGAAAGTTTTGTTGAACCAGCGCAAAGTTTAAGTTAGCATTGCCATTTAAATTTACCGCTTTTTCCTGCGTTCTGTAGCCTACATAACTGACCACAATGGCGTAATTGCCGCCAGCTAAATTTGCCAATGTGTAATTTCCATTGGCATCGCTCAGTACCGCTGTTCGCTGATTTTTGATTTTAATGGTTGCGCCAGGCAAGGCGTTTTGATTGTTATCGGTAACTTTTCCGGTAACCGAATTTTGTGCCGATGAAAATAAAGGCAACATTGCAACAAGGGCTGCAAAAAGTAAATTTTTCAATGTTTTTGTTTTTAGTTAAACCCATCGGAAATAGGGGTACTCCCGATTTCAGTTAAACTTCCATAACTCCAATCCCTACGCCGGCATTACCCGGATCAGGTGCATTCAAGTTTAAAGTTTAGGGTTAAAAGTTGAAAGTTCGATGGTTGACCAAACTTTTCACTCTTTACTTTTCACTTTCTACTTAAAATGGGTATGATCTCAGCCCGTTTTTGTGTTTATAACAAACAAGGCACCCCTAATGATGGGGCAAATGTAGAAAATATATTCAAAGATTTATCTTTTTTACTTTTTTAGAAAAGCAATTTCAGTGCTTCATCGGAATTTGCAGTCCCGCTTACACTTCAATCTTTTTACTTCAAGTTACTAACCCTATTTAAATTTCGCTAGAAGAGTTAGTAACTTGAAAAATATAAAAAGGATTTTCATTTTAATCGGGTTTAGTTAACCTCAAGTTGTGCTGCTAGGTTGCCACCTAAACCCGACCCTAGCGAGATGCCCACAATTTTTCATTGTGGCAGAAGCGGGGGCGGGAACAATTTGCCCTAGAACCGCTACCATTGCTTTCCAAATTATAAAGCTAAAAATTGATCTACTGCTGCAATAGCATGCTGTATCCTAACATCACCCAAACCACTAATCACTTTATAGTTAGCGTTTAGAGCCTGCAGTTCCTTATGCCAAACCTCCATGAAATATTCCCGTTGATTCGGGAAATCACGCAGGGGGTCATCCTGCCAGGGTAAATCGATATCCATCAGCAGATAAAGATCATATGGTCTTTTCGGTAAAGCATCCAGAACCAATTGTGGCGTTTCGCCAAGCATTTCATCGCTCCAAATTTTTACCGTTACAAATGTGGTATCACAGATAATGAACCCACTTTCTGTTGTCACTAAAATCGCATCTTCCAAGGCTACCTGACCATAATACATATTTACCTCATCTTGTAAAGTGTAAGGCGCAGTTAAATTTTCGCAGTAGTAGCGGGCATATTCTGGTACCCATGATACTTTATAATATTTTGCAAGCAGTTGCGACATGGTTGATTTTCCTGTGCTTTCAGGGCCTACAATGGCAATTTTTCTTATGGATCGACTCACATTAAAATTTTTTACAATCAAATCAAATGTAAAGGAAAATGGCTGAAAAAGAAAAAATCCGGTTGAGGAGGGCTCCTCTAACCGGATAATAAACCAAACAAACTATTTATGAAGAAATCCTCATTGCGGTTAACTACTCCGCGGAGGAAGCTTTAGATCTTTTTCTAAAGTATATACAAAACGCATATATGTTCTGCTTATTACAACATTATTGCCAATTTTTTCGATACTATGCTTTCATGACGAAAACATGACTTCGTGTGTATTTAACACTATAGATATGTTACATTCTAATCAGGTTTTAACGCTTTGTTAACTTCTGTAAGCGGTAAATTCTTAAATGTTGTACAAAAATTCAGACAAGGAATTAGCGCAGTATTTGTCTACTGTGCTAATTCTGCGACAAACAATTGTTGCGTGTCATACGTTTGTTGAGGAAAATTGGATTCTAACTATTAAAATGTATCAAAATGAAAAAGCTAGGAGTTTTTTTAATCGCATTAATGGTATCAACTGTTTTCTTTTTTGCTTTTGTACTGATTAGACAAGGAGGGATAGTTGGGCGGATTAATCCAACCGATGCGGTTGCAGGCATTTCGCTTATTGCTGGAACAGATACAGTTAAGGCGCAATTGAGTCAAGGTGCTTTTACTTTTACTAATTTAAAAGAAGGAGTTTATACTATAGCTGTTAAGGCTAATGCTCCTTACAAGGATTTTTTGATAGAAAAGGTTGCCGTGAAAGATAGTGCAACAACTGATTTAGGCGAAATTAAATTGCAACAATAATGAATATTTCGGAAGAATAATTTTAAAAAGAGGAGCTTACAAACTCCTCTTTTTTATTTTAAAAAAGTAATTTAAAAACGATACGAAAAACCTATCTTTGCATCCCGACAGAACAGTTGGGATTTTCCTCCTCAAAAAGCAAAACACCTCCTTGCTTCTTCAGCCTTAACAGGTTAAAAACTTTAGAATTTTAATTATTGTATTAAACTTTATCATGCCTAAAGACACTTCCATAAGCTCAGTATTAATTATCGGATCGGGACCAATTATTATTGGCCAGGCCTGTGAATTTGATTACTCGGGTTCTCAAGCGGCACTTTCTTTGAAAGAAGAAGGAATCACCGTTTCAATCATCAACTCAAATCCGGCAACTATCATGACGGATAAAGTTATCGGCGACCACGTTTATCTTCGCCCTTTATCTGTTGATTCAATTGAAGTTATTCTTCAAGAACACATTGATTCGCCAGATTTACCAAGAATTGATGCAGTATTGCCAACTATGGGGGGTCAAACTGCATTGAACTTATGTGTAGAAGCTTCTGAGCGTGGTGTTTGGGAAAAATATGGCGTTAAAGTGATCGGTGTTGATGTTGCAGCCATCGAAAAAACAGAAAATCGTGAAGCCTTCCGCCAGTTAATGGTTGATATAGGTGTAGGGGTAGCGCCATCTAAAATTGCAAATTCATTTTTAGAAGGTAAAGAAGCGGCTCAGGAAATCGGTTTTCCATTGGTAATTCGCCCATCATACACTTTGGGGGGTTCTGGTGGTGGTTTTGTTCATAAAAAGGAAGAATTTGATGCCGCACTAAAACGCGGTTTAGAGGCTTCTCCAACTCACGAAGTTTTAGTAGAACAAGCTGTTTTAGGTTGGAAAGAATACGAATTGGAGTTACTAAGAGACAGCAACGATAACGTAATTATCATCTGTTCGATTGAGAACTTTGACCCAATGGGTATTCATACCGGCGACTCTATTACGGTTGCGCCAGCCATGACATTGTCTGATCGTTGTTACCAGGATATGCGTAACCAGGCGATTAAAATGATGCGAGCCATCGGAACTTTTGCTGGCGGTTGTAACGTTCAGTTCTCGGTCAATCCTGCAAATGATGATATTATTGCCATCGAAATTAACCCACGTGTATCCCGCTCATCAGCGTTAGCAAGTAAGGCCACCGGTTATCCAATCGCTAAAATTGCGGCAAAATTAGCCATTGGTTACAACTTGGATGAAATCGAAAATCAGATTACAAAAACAACTTCAGCTTATTTCGAACCTACCTTAGATTACGTAATTGTTAAAATCCCTCGTTGGAATTTCGACAAGTTTAAGGGCGCTAACAAAGAATTAGGTTTACAAATGAAATCTGTTGGTGAGGTAATGGCTATCGGTCGTACCTTCATCGAAGCTTTGCAAAAAGCTTGTCAGAGTTTAGAAATTGGCCGTGCAGGTTTAGGTGCCGATGGTCGCCAGAACCGCAACATTAATGAAATTATGGACGGTTTGGAGCATGCTTCATGGAACCGTTTGTTCTTAATAAAAGATGCCATGACAATGGGCGTGCCTTTGGAATCTATCCGTAAGGTAACGAAAATTGATAAGTGGTTCTTAAATCAAATTCAGGAGCTTGTTGCTTTAGAAGTTGAATTGAAACGTTACTCGCTAAACAATATCCCTCAAGATTTCTTCTTCACGCTTAAAACCAAAGGCTTCTCTGATATTCAGATTGCATGGTTATTGGGCAACGTTACCGAAGATGAAGTTTACGACCGCCGTAAAGCTTTGGGTATAAACAGGGTATATAAAATGGTGGATACTTGTGCGGCAGAATTCCCGGCAAAGACGCCATACTATTATTCATCTTTCGATGAAGAAAATGAGTCTATTTCATCAGATCGCAAAAAAGTAATCGTTTTAGGCTCAGGTCCAAATCGTATTGGCCAGGGTATTGAGTTCGATTACTCTTGTGTACATGGTTTATTGGCAGCCAAAGAATCAGGTTTTGAAGCCATCATGGTTAACTGTAACCCTGAAACGGTTTCTACCGATTTCAACATGGCCGATAAATTATACTTCGAGCCGGTTTTCTGGGAACATGTTCGCGAGATTATCGAATTAGAAAAACCAGAGGGTGTTATCGTTCAGTTAGGTGGACAAACCGCTCTGAAAATGGCTGAAAAACTAACTGAAAAAGGTATCAAAATCATTGGAACCTCTTTTGAGAATATGGATATCGCCGAAGATCGTGGACGTTTCTCTGACTTGTTAAAAGAATTAGATATTCCTTATCCAAAATACGGTGTAGCAGAAAATGCAGAAGAAGCCATCGTTGTTGCAAACGAAGTGGGCTATCCGGTTTTGGTTCGCCCGAGTTATGTTTTGGGTGGACAGGGCATGAGCATCGTAATTAATGATGAAGACCTTGAAAAAGCAGTGGTGAAATTATTGGGCGATTTACCGGGCAACCGTGTATTAATCGATCACTTTTTAGATAGAGCAGAAGAAGCAGAGTCAGATTCAATTTCTGATGGTGATGACGTTCACATTGTAGGGATGATGGAACACATTGAGCCTGCAGGTATTCACTCCGGAGATTCATTCGCTGTGTTGCCAACTTTCAGCTTACCAGAAAAGGTAACGCAATCAATGGAAGAATACTCGATCAAAATTGCGAAGGCTTTAGATGTTCGTGGATTGTTAAACATTCAGTTCGCCATTAAAGATGAGAAAGTTTATGTAATCGAAGCAAATCCTAGAGCTTCACGAACGGTTCCTTTCATCGCAAAAGCCTACGATGTTCCTTACATTAATATCGCTGCTAAAATTATGTTAGGTGTGGCGAAACTGAAAGATTTCACCATCGAGCGTAAACTTAAAGGTTATGCAATTAAAGAACCGGTTTTCTCTTACGAGAAATTCCCTGAGGTGACGAAAGAGTTAGGTCCGGAAATGAAATCTACCGGTGAAGCGATCCGTTTCATTAAAGATTTGGAAGATCCTTACTTCCGCAAGCTTTACAAAGATAAATCAATGTATTTGAGTAAATAATAGCAAAAGGGCGATGGAAACATCGCCCTTTTTTCAATTGTCTACCATCCTTTGCTCAAGATTTCCATTGCCTTCTCAAGCAACTCATCCTTCCCTTGTTTAATTCCATTGATAGTAGGATAAATCACCTCATCGATTTTTACCCCCACTCTTTGTGTAGGTTTTCCATCAGGATAAAAAACACCAATGCCAGAAATCATGGTTTTCAATCCGCCTGGTAAAATAATATCACTCACATTTCCGTCGGCACCTGCAGTGGAACTGCCAATTACTTTCACGTTGGGCGAACTTTGGAAAGCCATAGTTGTATATTCTGCCTGGCTCTGAGAAATAGCATTTACAATTACGACAATTTTCCCTTTATAATTATCAGACGATTTTTTACCATTGCGAACTGTTGCCCCAAATGCAAATGAGCCTGGATAAGCGACGCTACCCATTGTAAACTTTACAAAAGGTGTAGATACATCCTTAATATAGTTGCCAAAAGTGAAAGGCATAAACTCTGAAGGATAACAACGCATGTCTATAATGATTCCCTTGGTATTGGCAAAAAGTTTCTTGATATCGGGAAGCATTGCATTTTTATATTTCCCGGGGAAAACATATCCCGTATTTTCATTAATGAGTTTAAATGGTTCCGCTTTTTCAAAGTCAGAATCCTTACCTCCACGGCCATATATTCTCATGGGTAAATCGTAACTAAACTGCTCTCCATCGCGGTTTATATTTAAATTCACTTTTATTTTATTTGCCCTCAAGAGGTAATTGTTTGGCAGATCACGCAGTTGCGTATCATAATTTGAGGCAGGCGTAAATGGAAGAAATTCTTTAATAAGTAAACCGACATCTTTCCCGTCGATTGCTGTAACTACATCTCCTACTTTTAATTTACTTTTTACATCAAGTGTATCTTTATATAAATCAGTTATCACCAGTTTATTCTCTATAAAGGTTGTTTGCAAGGGTGGTGCATATTTGCCTTTAAAATTAGTAATCGCTGTGCTACCGCCCCATAAATTGGCATGGGTATCATTTACACAAGCAATTAATTTCAAGGCTGCTTTTCCATAGTCGAGCTCGTTTTTTGCATTTACAAACTCGGGTAACGAAGTTTTTAATACCTGATTCCAATCTTGGCCGATAACGTTTTTGTAAGGAAAAAAATAGTTAATCATTGACCAGTAACGAAAAAGCGATAGTAGGCGATAGCCCGCATCTGGGTAAGTCATTTTTGAATAAGGCTTTTCATTTTTGAAAATCGGATTGCCCACTCCTGGAGCCATGCCAATGTAATAACTATCGCCAGTGTTTCGGTTATCTCTTATAAAGCTAAGTTTAGTTAATAGCGGCTCCTCTATTATCAACTTGTCAAATAATGATCCGTAATCGGGCTTAATCTGGTATTGCTCTTCGGCTATTTTTTTGCAGCTTTTACAAACATCGGGTTTTGGAAGTTTTTCGAGATAATTCTCCAGTACAACATTTAGTTCTTTGTTATTCTTAGCTTGTAAAACAGAAGGCAATATTCTGAAGAGTTCTGCATCCCAATTATAATCTCCTTGAGCAATAGCCGGATGGTGATATTTTAAAAAACCCCAAAACTGCCCGGCAACTATTAAATTGGTTGATAGCTGATCGCTTAAATTAATTTCTTTTATGCCCGAACTGTTTGCAAATGCGGTGTCAAGATCGGCCTTAACTGCAATTATCTTTTTAAACGCTGCCTTTTTTATAGGTTTATTATCTATAAAAATCTCAAAATTATCAAACCAGGCTTTTCCTTCGCCCACCAGTAAACCGCCAATGTGTAAAGCCCTCACCTCTTTGCTATTATAATCAAGCTTAATGGTATATTGTTGCCAATCTTTAGTGCCAATCACACCTCTGTCTTGCATATTATCAAAACCAATAGATTGGACGTTTTTATCATCAATTCTCATCCATAAGCCTGCATAGCCTTTACTAACATTTTCTGTCTTGATATAACCTCTCAATTCTATGTTTTTACCTTCGAAATTCTGAGTAATCGGGTAGTCGATCACACCAAAATCAGCGCCAGTTCCTTTTTTTTCCAACAGGATGCTAAACTTGCCATGCTGTTTAGTAACGCTATCAAGCAGTGCAGGATAGGCAGTTTTTTGTGAAGCAAAGAAGGAGAAAGACCATCCTTCTGGAATATGAGTATCGTTCAGTTTCTCGAAACTGCCATTGATTTGATATTGTGAATGAATTTTGCAAGAGATAAGCAAGAACGCAAAAAGTAAGTAGTGTTTCATAAATTTAGATGCTTGAATTTTAGGATGATTAAGTAAATATAAACGCTTGAATTTATAATTGCTTAACCATTCTCGTTATTTTTTAGTCGGTTATATTATTATAAAACCTGGATATCAAAATGATATGAAATATCACTTTGTGAAGGGATGTTAATTTTTTTTATACCTTGATGCAACGTTTTAAAATCCCGCCTGTCTTATAATCAGAATATTCAAAATTTTGGAAACCGTTTACGTAGATAAAAACCTAGAGCTAGTTAAAGCATGCATGCAGGGCAGCCGGGCAGCACAGTTTGATTTGTACAAACTGTATGCAAAGGCGATGTATAATGTGGCGTTACGAATTCTGAATTATGAAGAAGAAGCTGAAGATGTTTTACAAGAATCGTTTTTAGATGCATTTACCAGGATTGTAGATTTTAGACAGGAAACTACTTTCGGGCTTTGGCTAAAGCAGATTGTAATCAACAAATCGATCAATTATCTGCGCAAGCGTAAATTCGAATTTGTTGGAACGGAAGAGTTATCAGAAATACCTGATGAAATTTCTGCAGATGAATATGAAGTTAAATTGCAGGCCGAGGAAGTTAGGAATGCCATTTCAGAACTTCCAGATGGTTATAGAGTGGTATTAAGTTTGTATTTATTAGAAGGTTACGACCACGAAGAAATTGCACATATTTTAAAAATAAGTGAAAACACAAGTCGCACACAATACATGAGGGCGAAGAAAAAGTTAAAAAGTATTTTAGAACAGAAAGGGATGAGAGATGAATAACAGATTAGAAACTTTTGTTAAAGAAAACCGGAAGGCTTTTGATGTAATGGAGCCGCCAGTGGGGCTTTGGGCCAAAATAGAGCTAGAGTTAGATTCAAAACAAAATCAGGTAAAACAAGATAAAAAAAAGCCGGTAAAGCTATACTTATGGATGAGTGTAGCCGCAAGTTTGGTAGTGGTTTTCGGTTTAGTGTGGTTGTACGCCGGAAGGTTGCAAAACAAAGATTTAGAAATCGCTGATGTTAACGAAGCTTATGCACAGAAAGAGGTTCATTTTACGGGATTAATCACCGAAAAAAGAGACAGCCTGGCCATTTTCGCTTCGGCAAACCCAGAGCTTTATAAAAAATTTACTGCTGATTTGGCCAAATTAGATGAAGAATATGAACGATTAAGATTGGAGCTTCCAACATCGCCAAACCAAACTTTTGTAGTTAAAGCAATGGTTAAAAACCGCGAAATCCAACTACAACTTTTAAAACAACAATTGCTAATTATCAATCAGGTAGACGATTATAAAAAAGTAAATCAGATTTAGAAAAAGTAGAAAGTAAAAAGTAAAGAGTTCAAAGTTTTGGAACCCAGTCTTGATACTAACTACTTGATACTAATAAAATACGCTCACAATTTCAAGGCTGAACCGGTCGGCAGGTTGAGCCAAATAAATGTTTAACAATTAACAACATGAAAACAATTAAAATATTTTTAGCCTTAGTGGCTTTCATTGCCGGAAAAGCGAATGCGCAACAAACTGTAGTGGTAACAGCGTCAAACAATACCTATGCAGTGAATAAAACTTCGGTATCTCTTAACACCAATGTAACTGTGAACGCCGATGTTCAATCGGGTGCGGATGCCGAACGGTCGAAAAGTTTTTCAAAAAGCTTTAGCGTTGATAATAGTGATAAAGTAAACCTGAACAATCAATACGGTTCTATCGTGGTAAAAACCTGGGATAGGAAGGAAGTTAAAGTAGATATAGACATAAAAGCGTTTAGCAATTCGGATAGTGAGGTGCAAAAATTGCTGGATGCTGTAAATATTGATGCTACTAAAAGTGGTGATGTGGTTTCGATAAAAACCAATTTGGCTGATAGAAGTGGCCGTTGGGGAAGAGGTGTAAGAAACGGGGTAACAACCTGGCGACGAGAAGTGAAAATTAATTATGTGGTATACATGCCAGCCTCAAACCCGCTATCTGTTTTGCAACAATATGGTAATGTTGAAGTAGGGAATTTCTCCGGACCAACCTCATTAAAATTACAATATGGAAATTTGGTGGCAGGAAATCTAAGTAACAGCAACAATTACATTAATGTTCAGTACGGCAAGTGCGATATTCAGGATATGAATGCTGCTGTAGTTAAACATGAGTACAACGGCCCAGTAACGATCGGTGCGGTAGGAACTTTAGAGTTAGATGCAGAGTATGTAGGCGTAAATATCAATACCATTAGAAAATCGGCTGATATCAAAGTTCAGTATGGTAAAGGTTTAACAGTAGGTAACATTGGCGGAAACCTGCTGCTAAGCGCCGAATATGCTAAAGTAAACATCAACACTGTAAAAGGGAATACTGTAGTTAAACAGGCTTATGGCGATTTAAATATTGCTGCAGCGGGCAAAATAGCCGTTAATGCAGAATATTCAAACGTAAATTTGGGTACGCTTAACGGCGATGCCAATATCAATATGGATTACAATAGGTTAAACGTAAACGAAATTACTCCAGCCTGCAAAAGCTTCACTTTCGGTGGCGAATATGTTTCGGTAGGACTTGGTTTCGCCGATCGATTTAATGGAAATTTCAATGTTTCAACTTCGTACGCAGGCTTTAAATATGGCGCTAATGTTAGTTCCAGTTTAGTGAGTAAAGATGACGAAACCAGAAAATATGCAGGCAAAATCGGCAGCGGCGGTGGAGCAAATGTTAACGTCAAAACCGAATACGGTTCAATTACTTTTAAATAGGTTTAAAGCTTACCTGTATTAAAATTATGGTGATTTCGGGCTAAGCGGAGAATCTTTGCACAACAAAAAATAATAACCAACCAAACTATCAGTCTTGCCGGATTTTCTGGCGAGACTTTTTTGTATAGTTGCATTGGCATATTTGATTTATCTTTGGTGATTATGAAAATCTATTTTTTCTGTTTTATTCTCCTTCTTGGCTTCACCACGAAAGCACAAGAGGCTTCAGTAAAATGGGCTACTCAGGAAACTTTTTTCGAAGAATTGATAGGAAAAGATTTACCCTATTTCAAAGGCTTGAGAACAAATCGTAAAATGTTTTCAAAAACAAGTTTGAACAATCAAATCGTGGTGATTAATTTCTGGTTTGAAAACTGCCCGCCGTGTATTGCAGAGATGCCAGAACTCAATAAATTGGTGGAGAAATATGCTAAGAAAGGCGTTCGTTTTATAGGCATTACCCACGATGCTCCAATTTCAGCAAAACATTTTCAAACGAAGAACGATTATCAATACGAAATTGTAAGTTTAAGCAAGGTTGATATCGCAAAGCTTAATATTAACCACGGCTTTCCTTCAAATATTCTTGTGGATAAAAACGGTAAAATCATCGCCGCAATGGCCAATATCTCTTATGTTGATCAAGAATTCAAAGAAAAATCAGTTCTATTTGAACAGAGCCTGCTACAAGCACTCGGTAAATAATCGGTGATGACTTAAAATTCGATGTTCCTTATTGCCAAGCATTGTGGGTAAATACTTACCTTGCTTAACCATTAACACATCCCTAATATGAAATCATCTCCTGCTATAAAAATGTATTTAGCATTCGGCGCCGCCGTGGTTTGGTTTGCTTTAATTTTGCAATTTATAGTGAGTCTAAAAGCTGCTGACTATGATTTTCTTTCAACTACTAAATTATACTTATCCTTTTTTACCATCACTACAAATATTATTGTTGCCATTTGCTTTGGTACAATAATTCTGTTTAGCAAGACTAAATTAGGAGTTTTCTTTTCCAAGCCATCCACCCAAACAGCAATAACAGTTTACATTTTTGTAGTAGGCATTATATACAACGTGTTGTTACGGGGTTTACTTAGTCCTGTGGGATGGGCCAGGGTTGCTGACGAGTTGCTCCATGTTGTTAACCCACTAATATTTCTAGGATTTTGGATGTTATTCGTCATTAAGCAAACGCTGCAATATAGAGATGCTTTCATTTGGTTGCTTTATCCATTAGCTTACATTGTATTTATTGTAATCCGTGGATATTTAATCAACCAATATCCTTACCCATTTATTAATGTGGTTGATTTGGGCTATCCAAAAGCACTATTGAATGCCTTTGGCTGCCTGTTTCTTTTTTGGATACTTTCCTTATTATTAATTTGGATTGGGAAGAAGCTAGCTAAAAGCTAAAGTACATATTCTTCATTAATTGGTTTAATAGGCTCTGGAATTTCATTTTCCTCCATCATTTGCAGCAGATTAATTTCAATTGTTCTGGTAATCTGATTTAATGGAATTCCTGCAGAATTATTCTCAAACGGATCAACCAGGCTCATTCCATTGATTTGAGTGGATACAAACACAAAACCAATTAACCAACCTAAAAATATTGACGCCGGTCCTGCATCCTGACTGATTACCAAAGTAAAAGTAACCACGAATAACCAAATAAAAACCTTTGTTAAATAGGAATAGGTAGTTGGGAAAATGGTGTTTTTTATCCTTTCGCTCATGCCCATAGAATCCGAGAAACGCACTAACATTTCGTTAATCTCAATAAATCTAAACCCATCAATATGGTTTCCTTTGGACAACCTTTGCAGGTCTCGTGATTGAATATTTAAAATTGCATTGTGCGTATTGTTATGCTTTTCAATTTCCTTCAGATCTTCTTCGGGTAGGTACTTGATGTATATCTCATCAATGGTTCCTCTCAGGCTAGCCTTCAAAGCATATAAAAATGCAATATGCCTGCAAATCATCCGCTTTGCGGTAGCCGGGTCATCATCAACATAATTAAGCAAAGCCCTTGTAAAAGACCGTGAATCATTTACCAGTGCACCCCAAATTTTGCGAGCTTCCCACCACCTGTCGTAAGCCTGGTTATTATTAAAACCGATAAAAAAAGCTATCGCGGTACCCAAAACAGTTGGTATAATGGTGGGTATCACGAAGTGATGTGCAATCAAATATTCTCTAACGAAGTATGCTGCGGTGCAGGAAGCGATCATGATCAGATCAACATGCCAGGTATTTCTTAAAATTCTACTAAGTCTAATGTTTTGTATTAAAAGCATATTATGTTTAATGGAGATTGAAAATACAAAACAAATGCTGAAATGTTTGCTTGTGTAACAAATATAGTTACAAAGAGTGCAGGTTGCCGATTGTCATGCAAATGTTTATATTGGGAAACCAAATATTCCTAACATCTTATGAGCGAAACTTTACCAAAGAACAATATCTTTAAAGTAATCGGTGCCTCATCACTCGGCACACTAATCGAATGGTACGACTTTTATATTTTCGGCAGCTTAGCCGTTATTATTGGCCATCAACTTTTTCCGGAGGATGCAGGCGCTTCAGCTTTGATTAATACATTAGCCATCTTTGCGGCTGGTTTTATCGTCCGCCCATTTGGGGCCTTGGTTTTCGGGCGCCTGGGCGATTTGATTGGCCGAAAATATACGTTCCTGTTAACCCTGGTATTAATGGGCGGATCTACTTTTTTTATTGGTTTAATACCGTCTTACAAAAGCATCGGCTATGCAGCGCCTATTTTAGTGCTGATTTTACGCTTAATTCAAGGCCTGGCGCTAGGTGGCGAATATGGTGGTGCCGCAACCTATGTAGCGGAGCACGCCCCAAAAGATAAACGCGGATTTTTTACCAGCTGGATCCAAACTACGGCTACATTAGGGCTGTTTTTGTCGCTCGGCGTTATCGTGATTACCAAGAACATTTTAGGCGCCGAAACTTTTGGCGACTGGGGCTGGAGAATCCCATTTCTCCTTTCTATTTTATTGGTTGTAGTGTCTATTTATATCCGGATGAAGATGCACGAATCGCCCATGTTTTCTAAGCTGAAGGCGGAAGGCAACATCTCTAAAAATCCTTTGAAAGAAAGTTTTAACAACAAAGCCAATTTTAAAATGGTGCTTCTTGCCCTTTTTGGAGCCACTATGGGGCAAGGTGTAATTTGGTATACGGGTCAGTTTTATGCGCAATCGTTTTTAGAAAACACCTGTAAGCTCGATTTTAACGATTCACGCTATATTTTACTTTGGGGAATTGCTTTTGCAACACCATTTTTTGTAATATTCGGAGCCTGGAGCGATAAAGTTGGCCGGAAGTGGATTATGTTGAGTGGAATGCTTTTAGGCATCGTTTTTTATCGCCCAATCTATCAA
Source organism: Pedobacter sp. Leaf41 (assembly GCF_001422545.1). Taxonomy (GTDB): domain Bacteria; phylum Bacteroidota; class Bacteroidia; order Sphingobacteriales; family Sphingobacteriaceae; genus Pedobacter. The sequence continues at coordinate 26,821 of NZ_LMLE01000001.1, forward strand.
ACATTTTTAGATGATACTGATTTTAGCAAAGTAGAACAAAGCGATATTTTAACCTCAAAAGCGCTCCCTTCAAGCGCCTTGTTAATTGGCAACAGCACTGATAGCTTAAGAACTTCGGCTACTCAGGTAATTCTGAAAAATGGAGCGAGCTTTAACGTGGTAAAAACGGATACGGTATCGAACCAGCGTGGCATCATTTCAGGAGGCGAAATGGTAAAAGATAAGGTGCTGCCAACACCTGTTTTTTGGAAATTTGTAGGCCTGATTTTCTTTCAGATTTTACTGGTAACCATGGTTTATGGTCCAATTGCTGCATTTCTGGTTGAGCTTTTCCCAACAAAAATCCGCTACACTTCTATGTCGCTTCCATACCACATTGGCAATGGTGTTTTCGGGGGATTAGTACCTTTTATTGCTACTTTAATTGCCAGTTTTGCTGGCTCAACGCCATTATCTGGTTTATGGTATCCCATCGGAATTGCGACATTAAGCTTGATCATAGGAACAATTTATCTATCAAACAAAAAGGACGAAAGTATTAACGATTAAATATTTTACAAATGAACGCGTTAAAGAAATTTTTAGGTTTAGTATGGATGATTTTAGGACCGGTTGCGATGACTTTTTTGTTTATTCAGGCGGTAGAAAAAGTGGGCTTAACCCATACTGATATTGAACGAACAAATACCATGTTACAGTGGGGGATTATTCTTTTTATCTTCCTGCCGATTAGTTTGGGTTTGATGATTTTCGGGTTTTATGCCTGGAAGGGCGAGTATGATCAATTGCCCGAAAATTCGGAGGATATATAGCATTTTGCCACGAAAACACGGATTGACACGGAAAAATAACATTCAAGCTCCGTGATTTCTATGTTTCAGTGGCTAATAATTTTTTACAATTCAGCCCACGCTCGTTTCTAACGAGCGTGTTAATAGCTGTTTTGTTATAGGTATTTTATGCGATGCAATCGCTAAACTATTTTGCGCCCGTTAAAAACGAGCGCAGGCGGCACAGCGCCTGACTTACAGGTGAACTTTTATAAAACCCGTAACAACAAGCCCTTCAGATATTCTCCTTCAGAAAAAGAAATTCTAACTGGGTGATCTTCAGGTTGACAAAACTGTTTAATGATTTGAACTTCTTTACCTGCATCAAGCGCTGCCCAGGCAATAATTTGTTTGAAAGTTTCGATATCTACGGCGCCAGAACAAGAGAAAGTCGCTAGTAAACCACCCTTCTCGAGCAAAAGCATACCTAATCTATTCAAATCTTTGTAGGCTCTTGCCGCTCTATCCAAGGCCGAACGAGATGGTGCATACTTTGGTGGATCGAGTACAATAACATCAAATAATTCGCCCGACTCTTTAAAAACTCTCAACTGTTTATTTACATCAGATTGGATGGCTGTAACTTTAGCGGGATCAAATTTGTTAAGCGATACATTTTGTTTAAGGGTATCTACGGCTAAGCCAGAACTGTCTACACTGGTAATACTTGCTGCCTCACTTGCTAAACTATTTAAGCTGAAACCGCCACTATAGCTAAAACAATCCAATACTTTTTTGCCTTTGGTATAACTGGCTAATATTTTTCTGTTATCGCGTTGATCGCAATAAAAGCCAGATTTTTGACCTTCGGCGATGTTGATATGATAAGCAATACCGTTCTCTTTAACTTCTAAAAACTCTGGTGGATTTTCACCCCAGAGCAAACCGTTTTCAACTGGTAAACCCTCATGAGTACGGGCAGTAGCATCGCTTTTATCGAAAATTCCTTTAGGTTGAAGTTCCGCTTTTAAAATTTCTACTATATCATTTTTAACGCTCTCAATTCCGGAACTCAAAATTTGTAGAGAGAGAAAGTCAGCATATTTATCGACGATTAAACCCGGTAAAAAATCAGCTTCGCTGAATACTAAACGGCAGGTATTGGTTTCCTCGCTAAGGATAGATTGACGGGAAGCAATGGCCTGCTTTAAACGGTTTTCATACCATTTTTTGTCGATGATTTGTGTTTCATCCCATTCTAATAAACGAACGGCAACTCTAGAATTACTGTTGAAATAGCCATAGGCCAGAAATTCATGATCAAAGGCGGAAACTTTAACCACTTCACCATTTTCAGGCTTTCCTTTTACTTTTTCAAGTGCACCCGAAAATACCCATGGATGTCTTTGTAGTGCAGCTTTTTCTTTCCCCTTTTTTAATACGATTTCTACCATGCAGCAAAGGTAATAATTAGTTTGGAGTTGGGAGTTCGGTGTCGTGAGTCATAAGTCTCGATTCGTGAATTACGCAAGCCTTTAAGTTGTGTAGCCGGAAAAATTGAACTTTGGAATCGCTTACCGCAAAACGCCCAAAGCAATCCGCTTTACAAAAATCTGTTTCCGATGTTTTTCTGCATTCTTACCAGCTCAGTATCAAGAATTTTAGTCTCAAATTCAGTGATTTCCCTCTTGGCCTCAATCATCGAAATTAAAAGTTCAGTAGCTACTTGCCCCATTTCAAAAGCGGGCTGTTTAACCGATGTTAGGGATGGAGAAAATAATTCGACCAGGTTGGAATTAGTAAAACCGGCAATGGCAATTTTATGGGCCACCTCGGGATTGGTTTTTTTCAAAGCCATGATACAACCGGTGGTTAGTCTATCGCTGGAGATAAAAATACCATCAGGTTTATAAGGCAAAAGTTCTTTTACTGCTTGCTCCAGTTCTGCAGAATGCATTCCTCCGTGCTGGCAATATTTTACTAATTCAGGTTTAAATTCGATATGATATTTTGCCAAAGCCGCCTGATAGCCTTTTAAACGCTCTTTGGTGATGGATAAATTTTCAGAATTCGTCAAATGTGCAATCGTTCTCTTCCCCGATAAAATCAGGTGTTCAGTAGCGTCAAAAGAACCTTTGAAGTTGTTAGCAATCACTTTGTGTGTGTCAAAATCTTCAGGTACGCGATCAAAAAAAACGATCGGCAGTCCTTTTGAATATAAATTCCGGAGATACGTGATGTCTTGTGTTTCGGAAGAAAGTGCGATGAGCAAACCATCAATCGATCTTGATGCAAGATGCTCCACGTTAAGTTTTTCCTGTTTGTGCGACTCGTGACTTTGAGAAATAATTACGTGGTAGCCGCGATCATAGGCGATGGATTCTATACCGTTTATTACCTGTGAAAAGAAGTTGTTGGCAATCTCACTCACAATAATGCCGATGGAATAACTTCGCCTTTCCTTTAAACTTAGGGCTATGGGATTGGCCCGATAATTTACCTTTTCCGCATAAGCTAAAACAAGCTTTTTGGTTTCTTCACTAATCTCATAACGATCTCGCAAAGCTCTTGAAACCGTCGAGGTTGATAGTCCGAGCGCCTTGGCAATGTCCTTTATGGTAGAAGTTTCAAATCTCATTTTATGGTAATGCGTACAAGTTACAAAAAATATATTTTATGGCATTCTTGAAAGCTATATTAATAACCGTTAAAACGACGTTTTTGGGAACGTTTGCACACTTTTTTAGTTAAATCTGGTTTCAAACCATTTTAAGTTTGTAAAATTGTTACATCAATCTAACCAAATATTAACCAACAAAAACATGCTGCAGTAGAATTATATTCTTTCTGCAATGAATTACCCAATTCTTTAGCAATTAACTATTCAATAAAAATTAATAATTATGAGCAAATTTCTACTCGTTTTATCATTTCTATCTGTTTTTGTGTTTTCTGAATCCAGGGCACAAACCAAACAGTTTACGGGAACGGTTAAAGACAAGGCAGACGGACAACCTTTAGTGGGCGTTAGTGTAACTGTAAAAGATTTGAAAACCGGTGCCAGTACCGATGCAAATGGCGTATTTAAAGTTACCGTACCTCAAAAAGGCGGTGTGCTTACGTTTACTTACATTGGGTATAAAACCCGGACCATCACACTTGCTGACCAAAGCAAATTGGATATCACTTTAGAAGAAGATGCCAATACATTGCAAGAAGTAACCGTTAATATTGGTTACGGCGTGGTTAGGAAGAAAGATTTAACCGGAGCAGTTTCTTCCGTTGGTGCAGATGTAATTGCAGCGGCGCCCGTTTCTTCAGCATTAGAAGCCATTCAAGGTAGGGTAGCCGGGATTAACATTGCCACTACTGAAGGTTCGCCTGACGCAGATTTAGTGGTTCGTGTTCGCGGTGGCGGTTCAATCACTGGTGATAATTCTCCACTTTATATTGTTGATGGTTTCCCGGTTGCTTCGATCGCTGATATAGCGCCGCAAGATATCGAGACTATTGATGTATTAAAAGACGCATCATCTACCGCCATTTATGGGTCGAGAGGTGCAAACGGAGTAATTTTGGTTACTACCAAAAATAGTAAAGATGGCAAAACATCGGTAAGCTACAATGTTTTTACCGGCGTTAAGCAGTTGGCTAATAAACTGGATGTTTTAACGCCAATTGACTATGTTACCTGGCAGTATGAAAGGGCGCTTTTAGACAAAACGCCAAATGATTACACGCAGTATTTTGGCAACTATCAAGATATTGATTTGTATAGAAATGTACCTGCTAACGATTGGCAGGAAATCATCTTCGGTCGCACCGGAACTACGTTTAACCAAAACCTAAACATTAGCGGCGGTGGCGAAAAAACGAAGTACAGCTTAAGTCATAGCTTTGTGAAAGACAAAGCCATTATGCAGCTTTCAGACTTTGAAAGACAGAATATTAACTTCAAATTAAATCACAAATTATACAAAGGCCTAACCCTTGATTTTGGTTTGAGATACGCAGATGCTAAAACAAAAGGTGGTGGCGCAAATGAACAAAATGAAGTTTCTTCTGCCGATTCTCGCTTAAAAAATGCCATGCTTTATCCATCATTTCCAGTGCCGGGATTAACCACTACTACCGAAACGGACGATGAATTTAATTTATACAATCCATTGATTTCTATATCTGATAATGATCAGTATGTACACCGTAAAACCTACAACATTAATGGGGCAATTAGTTATGATATCATTGAAAATTTAAGATTGAGGTCTGAAGTGGGCTATGATGGTTTTAGAAACGATATGGATCGCTTTTATGGCACCACAACTTATTACGTTAGAAATGTGCCGTCAGCGGAGAACCAGAATCTTCCGGCAATTATATTCACCAATACCAATAGAAACAGCATCAGAAACACCAATACCTTAAATTATAATTTCAGTAAAATATTAGGTAAAGATCATAACCTGAATATGTTATTGGGCCAGGAATTTATTAAAACAGAATTAGGTGTTTTAACCAACGTGGTGCATGGATTTCCAAAATCTTTTGGTTTCCAGGAAGCAAGAGTATTATCAACGCAAGGAAAAGCCAACTCAATTGACAATAACTTTTCTCCAGATGATAAGTTACTTTCATTTTTTGGAAGGGCAAACTATGATTTTCAAGGAAAATACTTGTTAAGCGCCACATTTAGAGCAGATGGTTCATCTAAATTTTCTCCGGAAAATCAATGGGGATATTTTCCTTCAGTTTCTGGTGCCTGGAGAATTTCGCAAGAAGACTTTATGAAAGGAACTAAAGCATGGTTAACAGATTTGAAATTAAGAGCAAGTTATGGTACGGCTGGTAACAATAATATTCCTCCCGGCCAAATGAACCAGACTTTCCAAAACTCTGTAACCACATGGGTTAATGGCTTTAATAACTACTGGGCAGCATCAAAAACAATGGCTAACCCCGATTTGAAATGGGAAACTACGGTAACTAAAAATATCGGACTGGATTTTTCATTATTCAATTATCAACTTACCGGTACCATTGATGCTTACTTAAACCGTACGAAAGATTTATTGCTTCAATTTCCGGTTGCTGGTACTGGTTACGATTTTCAATACCGTAATATTGGCGAAACACAGAACAAAGGACTGGAGTTTTCATTGAACTGGAATGCCATTAAAAAAACAAATTTTGATTTGAGTTTCAGTGCCAACATTAACTTCAACAGAAACAAAATCATCTCATTAGGGGCAATTAAAAACATCAACGGTACATCCAATTGGGCATCAACAGAAATTAATGTCGATTATTTAGTAGAAGAAGGATCATCAGTTGGAAGAATTTATGGTTATCGCAATGCAGGAAGATATGAAGTTTCTGATTTCTCTGGATACAATGTAACCACGGGTGCCTGGACCTTAAAACCAGGAGTAGTTGATGGCAAGGAATTTTTAGGAACGATTCGTCCAGGTACAATGAAAATTGAAGACCTTTCTGGCGATGGCAAAATAGATCTTTCAGACAGAACGGTTATTGGAAATGCAAACCCATTAAATACCGGAGGTTTTTCTGTTAATTCCAGAATTTATGGCTTTGATATTGGTGCTTACTTCAATTGGAGCTACGGTAATGATATTTATAATGCCAATAAAATTGAATATACATCAACAAGTAAATACAGTTCCAGAAATATGATTTCCATTATGGAAAGCGGCAGCCGCTGGAATAATCTTCGTGCAGATGGAACCATCAGTAACGACCCTGCGGAACTTACAGCGATGAATGCGAATACTACTTTATGGTCGCCATATATGAAAACTTTCGTTTTAAGCGATTGGGCTGTAGAAGATGGATCCTTCTTGCGTTTATCTACATTAACATTGGGTTATACTTTGCCATCAAGAATATCTGAGAAGCTGAAAATGAAAAAATTGAGACTTTATGCATCTGCCTATAACCTTTGGTTATTAACAAATTACACAGGTTTCGATCCAGAGGTTTCTACCCGCCGTAGAACCAACCTTACGCCGGGAGTAGATTACTCGGCTTACCCTAAAAGCCAGTCGTTTGTATTTGGTTTAAATGTTAATTTCTAATTTTTAAGAATATGAAAAAGATTATATATATCCTGTTTGTTATTGCAGGGATAACTACCTTAAATAGTTGTAAAAAGACACTGGAAGCACCAACTAAATCATCTTTGGATGAATCAGTAATTTTTTCTACGCCAGGTTTAGCAGAAGGAGCAGTTGCTGGAATTATCCAGTCTTTTGGCGAAACCAATTCTTATCGCGGTCGTTTTTTAGTGTTCTATGGCATCAACAACGATACTGAAGTAAATAATGGTTTAAAAGCAACGGCTGATGATAAATCGCGGCTTTCAAATTACAACGCCAATGTAAATAACGGGCAAATGAATACAGATAACAATGCCTGGGCGAAATTTTATGAAGGCATTGAACGAGCAAACTTAGCAATTAGAGGTATCCGAACTTATGGTAACATTTCAAGTAGTCCTCAAATGGCGCAAATTCTAGGCGAAATATTAACGCTTCGTGCCGTTTTATATAATGATTTAATTAAAGGTTGGGGCGATGTTCCTGCCCGTTTCGAACCCATTACAACAGCCACAACTTATCTGGCCAGAAATGATAGAGATGTAATTTATAAACAACTTTTAAAAGATTTGGATGAAGCAGCAGGTTATCTGCCATGGCCAAATGAAAATGCTACAACTGCTAAAGTAGAGCGTGTAAGCAAGGCTTTTGCTAAAGGTTTAAGAGCACGTTTGGCCTTGGCCGCAGGAGGTTATGCACAACGCTTGGATGGTACGGTTCGCCTAAGCACCGATGCCGAGTTATCAAAAGATAAAATGTATGCCATTGCCAAAAAAGAATGCGTGGATATTATTAATAGCGGCAAACTTCGCTTGTTGGGTTTCGAGGAAGTTTTTAGAAAACTTAATGAAGAGGCCGGTGCAGCAGGATTGGAATCTATTTGGGAAATTCCTTTTAGTGAAGGTAGAGGCCGCGTGATTTTTGATTTGGGAGTGAAGCATTTAAAAACAGATAAATACACCGGTCAGAATAAAGGTGGCACCAACGGGCCTAACCCAATTATGCTTTATGAGTATGAAACGGGTGATGTTAGAAGAGACGTTACCGTGGTGCCTTACGAATGGGATGGTGGCACCGGCGACACAGGCGGATATCAGGTTCCTTCGAGTTTAGGCCGTTTATACTTTGGTAAGTACCGTTACGAATGGATGAAAAGACGCGTAACCTCAACCAACGATGACGGCTTGAATTGGATGTATATGCGTTATGCCGATGTAGTTTTAATGGCCGCTGAAGCCATTAATGAATTGGATGGACCAGCTGCTGCAGCTCCATATTTAAAAATGATCCGCGATCGTGCTTTCCCTGGCAATGCAGCAAAAGTAACTTCATTTATGGCATCTGCAACTGCATCTAAGCAAACATTTTTTGATGCGATTGTAAACGAAAGAGCATTGGAATTTACAGGCGAAATGTTGAGGAAAGGCGATTTGATTCGCTGGAATTTGCTGAATACAAAAATTGCTGAAGCAAAAACGAAGTTGCAACAATTAGAAAACAGGCAAGGTAAATATGCAGCACTTCCACTTAAAATATATTATAGAACAGCTGCCAATGGAGAAACTGTAGAGATTTATGGTTTAAATTTTGGCGATACCGATGCCCAGGGCGTGGCTTTAGGTTATACTGCTAATAAAGCCTGGACGATGGCGGCCACCGGTGATGCTTCTACTTATTGGGATGCGCTAGCGGTTAAAGATCCAAACGCACAACAAGTTTGGCCGATATGGCAGGTTTTCTTAGACTCATCTAACGGATTGTTGAACAACAAAAACTTGAACTTATAAGAACAGGGTTATGAATAGAAATAAACTATATACCAGCATTTTCTGTGTATTGACCTCAATTAGTTTATTGGGTTGTAAAGATGATGTAACAGAAGAAATTACAAAGCTGCAAGTAGACAGGGCATTTTCGCCAACAGGCTTAACTGCTACTATTGTAGATAAAACTGGCGTTAGATTGACCTGGAAGGCAGTTAATAATGCAAAAACGTATACAATAGAAGTTTTTGAAACTGCAGATTTCTCAGGAACGCCAACAAAAACAGTTGATAACATTACGTTTCTGCAAGTTCCGTATACGTTAACAGGTTTGGCTGGTGATACGCAATATTCCATCCGTGTAAAGGCTGTTGGCGAAGGGGTAACAGATTCAAAATATGTTACGGCTACAGCCAAAACTGATGCAGAACAAATTTTTCAGACTGTAAATACGGCTAAATTAACGGCAACATCAGTAGCACTTAACTGGCCAGCCGGACAAGCAGCTACCACCATCACCTTAACTCCAGGCAATATTACCCGCAACATCACTGCCGCCGAAGTTGCCGCTGGCGAAGCCATGATTACCGGTTTAACAGGCGAAAATTTATACACTGCAAAACTTCTGAATGGTGCGAAAGTTCGTGGAACCATTACTTTTACAACTCCACTTGATTTAGGTGGCGCTATTGCCGTAACACCTGCAGATAACTTGGCTACCCTAATTGCTAACGCAAATGTTGGTGATGTTTTTGCCCTTTTTCCGGGTAGCTACAATATCAATGCAGATTTGTTGATCACAAAAACGATATCGATAAAAGGGGCAAAACCTTCAGATAAGCCAATTATAAAAGGAGCTGTATTTAGAATGAAGGCTAATGCAGGCTTATCGTTAAAAGACCTAGATATTGATGGAACAGGTGCATTGGATGGTAATCAAACCATTGTTTATACCGATGCATCTGACGCAGCTTACGGAAACCTATCGATTGAAAATAGCAATATCAAAAACTACGTGAAAGGATTTATTTATGTAAATGTTAAAGCGCTAATTGAATCAGTAACGATCAAAGGAAATTTAATCAGCAATATTGAATGTAACGGAGGTGATTTTATCGATTTCAGAACTGGTTTGGCCAAAACGCTAAATTTTTCAAATAATACGGTTTATAATTCTGTTATCGCTAGAGATTTCTTCAGGATGGATCCAACAGGTTCTACGAACTTCCCAGCATTTACCTCGATTATTAATGTGGCAACAAACACGTTAAATGGAATATGCAACGGTGCTGCAAATAGACTATTTTATGTTCGTTTGGCTAAGCATGAAATCTATTCTTCTAAAAATATTCTAGCTAATTCTGGAGGGATTTTAACCAACCAGGCTTCAACTATTATTGTGCCAGCAAACTTTACTGCAAACAATTATTTTAACGCAGCAACTTATATGGCTGGTAGTGCAACATCGGGTGCGAAGTACGATACAGGAACCTTTACAATCTTGAATCCTGGATTTACCAATGCAGCTGCAGGTAACTTTACCATTAGCCAGTCAGATTTGAGAGCCAACGGGGTCGGAGATCCGAGGTGGAGAAATTAATATCCCTATTTATATTCAAGGGCAGATTTTATCTGCCCTTTTTTATTGGATTTTAAATTCTAGCATTTAAATTTATAGCATGAGTCAGCCCACATTCTTTAAATACTTCATTATTCTTTTTCTAGCACTTACTTTCATTCAGGCAAATGCTCAGGATCCTAAATACCCAGCAGAAATTACGGTTGCTCAGGATGGCGCTGGAAACTACAAAACCATTCAGGAAGCTATTAATTCCATTCGTGATTTAGGAGAAAAACAGGTAATCATTAAAATTAAAAATGGTACCTATCAGGAAAAAATCGTTATTCCCTCCTGGAAGATAAACCTGAAACTAATAGGAGAAAGTAAAGAACATACCATCATCACCAACAATGATTATTCAGGGAAACCGGTTTCTGGAGGCAAAGATGCATTTGGTTTGGAGAAAATGTCTACTTATACTTCTTACACAATTTTAGTTCAGGGCAGTGATGTTTCGTTGGAAAACCTAAGCATTGTGAACGCTGCTGGTCGTGTTGGGCAGGCGGTGGCATTACATGTAGAAGGCGACCGTTTTATAGCGAAGAACTGTAACATTTCAGGCAATCAGGATACGTTGTATGCAGCAACAGAAAGCAGTCGCCAGTTTTACCAGGATTGCTTTATTGAAGGAACAACCGATTTTATTTTCGGGAAATCGACCGTAGTTTTTCAGAATTGTACCATCAAAAATTTAAGCGATTCTTACATTACAGCAGCCTCAACCTCACAAAATCAAACTTTCGGTTTTGTGTTTTTGAATTGCAAAATCATTGCAGATCCTTCCGTTTCCAAAGCTTATTTAGGACGCCCATGGCGGCCGTACGCCAAAACGGTTTTCATCCACTGCGAATTAGGGAGGCACATTTTACCTGTCGGATGGAATCCCTGGAAAGGTGACAAAATGTTTCCCGATAAAGAAGAAACCACACTTTACGCCGAATATCAAAGCGCAGGTTTGGGCGCTTCGCCATCAACACGACTTCCATGGACTAAACAATTATCAGATAAAGAAGTTAAAAAATACATCCTTAAAAATATTCTCAGTGGATCTGATCAATGGAACCCTTTAACCAATTTATAATGAATAAACCAAAATTTTATGCCGGCTTTGGCATGGCCCTCCTTGTGCTATTATTTGCCTTCAAATCTCAACAGAAACAAACGGTTCTATATATTATTGGCGACTCTACTGCGGCAAATAAAGCAGCAGATAAGTTCCCGGAAACCGGTTGGGGCATGGAATTGCAGCCTTTCTTTAAGGAGGAAGTAAAAGTAGACAACAGGGCTTTAAATGGCAGAAGTACTAAATCTTTCCGTGCTGAAAAGCGTTGGCAACCGGTTTTGGATAATTTGAGAGCGGGGGATTACGTGTTTATTGAGTTTGGGCACAATGATGAAAAAATTGATAAGCCAACAGTTGGCGTTTCCTTGGCTGATTTTAAAATTAACCTTGTTAATTATGTTAATGAAGCCAGAAGCAAAGAGGCCATTCCCGTATTGCTTACACCAATTTCGAGGAGAAGCTTTAAGGATGGCGTACTGGTAGATTCGCATGGCGATTATCCAAAAGTCACGAGATTGGTTGCGGATTCGTTGAAGGTGCCACTGATCGATATGCTTGCCAAAACAGAAAATTTATTGAACAAATTAGGTGATCAGGCATCTATAAAATTGTTTCTGCATGTTGATTCCGGACATGTAAATTATCCTAAAGGGAAAAAAGATGATACACATTTAAGTCCAGATGGTGCAAAACAAATAGCTGGCCTGGTGGTGCAAGGAATTAAGGAAAACAAATTGAGTTTGGTGAAGAAATTGAAATAGAGGTGGCTCCAGCTATTTGGGATTGAGACTGCTTTGCTAATATCTTTGCTCAGTTGTTAATCGGAATCATGTTTGGGTTTTATTAATATGGAATATTCTTTTAAGTTACCAAACACCCAATTGCCACCCGTATAAATTTCGTTCCGTAGAAACGATTCATCGGTAGAACATGATAATCGTTATGCCATCGTTCCGTAGGAACGTTTTATGAAGGAAAACGATGTAACAAATAGGGCGGTTAACGCGTGTTAATTAATTCAAAATGAAGATCATAAACGTTCTTACGGAACGAAATTGAAATTATTATTTTTTTCTACCGAGGATACGTCCTTACGAGACGAATGAAGGTTTTTCTAGTGTTAATATCATTAAAGGTGTTGAAATAAATTCAGCATGATGACTATTCATATCAAGTTGATCATTTATTGTTAAGGCAAACAAAAGCCGCAAATTCCCAAGACTAATCTGTGAATCTGCGGCTAACTTTTTATTAATTATCTCCTAAAAAATATACTTCGTGCTTAAGAAATTAGAATCATTTCCATTCACAATTTCATTTAATAGTTTTTTATTGTCATCAGTAAATTTCGTGGCCACCAATGAGCGGATAGAAAATGAACGTAAAGCATCCACAACGGAAAGTGTTCCTTCGGCACTGTCTTTTCGACCTGTAAAAGGAAATACATCTGGTCCACGTTGGCATTGGCAATTGATGTTTACCCGGCTTACCTGATTAACCAAAGGATCAATTAATGATGAAATGACATTCGCATTGCTGCTAAAAATACTTACTTGCTGTCCATGAGGTGAGCCGATTAAATATTCAATGGGTTCTTCCAGGTCATCAAAAGGAACAACAGGAACAATTGGTCCAAACTGCTCTTCGCGATACAGTTTCATGTTGCTATTTACCGGATACACAATGGCAGGATAAACGAACGTTTCAAAAGTTTGACCGCCATTCTTGTTTACCACTTTAGCGCCATGGGCAATGGCATCATCAATGCAATCCTTTAAATATTCAGGTTTATTTAATTCAGGTAGCGGCGTTAAGTTTACGCCCTTTTCCCAAGGCATTCCGAACTTTAGTTTTTCTACTTCAGCTGAAAGGCGTTTTAAAAACTCTTGTGCAAGGCTGCGGTGTACGTAAACTATTTTCAAAGCCGTACAACGTTGGCCGTTAAAGGAAAGTGAGCCTAGAACGGTTTCAGAAACTGCCAAATCCAAATCAGCATCTTTAGTGATAATGGCTGCATTTTTAGCATCTAAGCCTAAAATAGCTCTTAAACGATTTACTTTTGGGTGCAACTTCTTAAGCTCGTTCGCCACCTTGCTCGAACCGATCAGGGTTAATACGTTGATTTTCCCTGATTTCATTAAGCCTGGAACAATGGTATTTCCTCGACCGTAAATGGTATTTACAACTCCTTTTGGAAAGCTCGAACGGAAAGCTTCAAGCAAGGGATAATGCAATAACGTTCCATGTTTAGGTGGTTTAAATAAAAGCGTATTGCCCATAATCAAAGCCGGAATTAAAGTGGTAAAAGTTTCATTTAAGGGATAATTAAATGGTCCCATGCACAACACAACGCCCAGGGGCGAACGACGTACCTGCGCTACAATTCCCTGCTCAATTTCGAAACGTGATGATTGCCTATCGATGTCTTTCAGGGCATCGATGGTTGCATAAATATATTCAACCGTACGATCGAATTCTTTGATAGAATCGGCGTAAGATTTACCTATTTCCCACATAATGAGCTTAGCCACAATCTCCTTTTGCTCCAGCATTTTGTGCGTAAAGTTTTCTACACAGGTAATGCGATCGGCTACGCTCATGGTTGGCCATTGCCCGCGACCATTATCGTAAGCTGCTACGGCTGCATCTAAAGCCTCGGTGGATTCTTTTTCGGTACATACCGGAAAACTTCCGATGCGCTTCCTTTTGTATCCTTCGGGAGTTTTGATGCAAACTGGAGAAAAAACCTCATTAAAAGGTCCGTTCCACGGTTTCATTTCTCCATTAGATAGAAACTCTTTTTGATTGATTTCTTCTTTGAGCCTAAATTCATCTGGAATCTGGCTCTCTTCAACGAAAATACTTTCGAGGTTTAGCGTGGTGCTCAATTTTGGTTTGGTTGTTAGGGTTTATAATTGTGTTAATCTATAGTTTAAGTATAGATTAATTTTATTTTTAAGGCTGAAGATTTAGCGTAGTTAGTTCGCAAAACCTTCAGCCTGATAATTATGCTAATTCGATAACTTTATACTTCGGTACCAAAGTTTTCATTACAGTCCAGCCGATTAAGTAACAAACCGCACAGATAGAAAAGATAATGAAATAACCTGCTTCTTCGCCTTTGAAGCCCATAAAAACGATTTGATTTTTACCCGTATAATCGAACAGTAAACCCGATCCTTTATTGATAATGAAAGAGCCGATACCACCTGCCATACCACCGATACCGGTAATAGTTGCAATGGCTTTTTTAGGAAACATATCGCCCACGGTAGAAAAAATATTTGCTGACCAAGCCTGGTGTGCTGCCCCTGCAATACCGATAATAATTACTGGAATCCAATAAGTGATATGACCCAAAGGTTGGGCTGCCAAAGCTAAAAGCGGGAAGAAAGCAAAAATCAACATGGCTCTCATTCTGCCTTCGTAAGGGTTCATGCCTTTTTTATCAACAAAATAAGTTGGCAACCAACCGCCGATAATGGACAGCAACGTAATCATGTAAAGCACAAATAAAGGTAAAGCACTCTGGGTAGAGTCCATTCCGTAAACCGATTTAAGGTAGGCTGGTGTCCAGAATAAGAAGAACCACCATACGCCGTCTGTCATAAATTTACCAAAGGCAAAAGCCCAGGTTTGTTTGTATTTGAAGCAATCGATAAACGATACTTTTTCTTTGGTTTCTTCTACATAATCGGCCAATTTTCTATCGGCAATTAAATCTTGTTGAATGTAAGCCAACTCTTCGGCGGTTACTCTTTTATGCAATTCTGGTTTATTATAAACGAAAACCCAAAGGCCCATCCATACAAAACCTAAAGCCCCGATGATGATGAAAGACATTTCCCAGCCATAAGCTTTTGCAATAAAAGGAATGGTAATCGGAGCAGCCAAAGCACCCACAGTAGCACCTGCGTTAAAGATACTGGTTGCAAAAGCACGGTCTTTTTTAGGGAAATATTCTGCTGTGGCTTTAATTGCCGCAGGGAAATTCCCGGCTTCACCTACTGCCAAAACAAATCTTGCAAAGATGAACAAAGTAACACTTACCGAAACAACCATTCCGGTATCGTTAACTCTACCAATAATTTCTTTTGCTCCTTCAAAACCTACAAACCAATTGCCTTCGATAATTCCGGCAGTAGCGATACCACAGTAAGCGTGTAAACAAGCACCAACCGACCATACACCAATTGCCCATAAAAAGCCTTTTTTGGTATCCAGTTTATCAACCAAACGACCAGCGAAAAGCATTGAAATGGCATAAAATATCGAGAACAATGCAGTAATATTTCCATAATCATTATTATCCCAGTGAAACTCTGGTTTAATAAAATCTGTCCATGTTAACGAAAGTACCTGTCTATCTAAGTAGTTTATTGTGGTGGCAAGAAACAGGAGTAAACATATCGTCCATCGGTATTTGCCTATTTTTGGTTGATTCATTTGGTTAGTGGTATTTAAATTTTACTTGCTTTGCTTAATTAAGTCGAGTGCGAGTTTTGTGTTGTCTGCCAGTTCTTCATACAGGCCTTTTGCCATTACATCTTTGCTAATTAACTTACTGCCCATGCCTACCGCACAAACGCCAGCCTTAAACCAGGTTTTTAAGTTGTCAGCATCAATTTCAACGCCGCCTGTAGGCATAAATAATTGCCCTGCGAATAAATCTTTTATTGATGATACGAACTCTGGGCCTAAAATATTAGCAGGAAAAATCTTGATTAACATAGCTTTGTGCTGTTGCGCGACACTGATTTCCGTCGGCGTCATACATCCAGGAATCCAAAGCATCCCGATTTTATTCGCTATTTCAGCTACCTCGGGGTTTACGATTGGCGCCACAATAAAGTCTGTTCCCGCATCAATAAAAGCATTTGCATCAGCAGCTGTTTTGATGGTGCCAATACCCAAATAAAGATCAGGCATTTCAGCATCACGTACTTCTTTTAACTTTTTAAAGTTAGGCAAAGCCGATTTACCACGATTAGTGTATTCAAAAACGCGGACACCTGCATTATACAAAGTGCGTAAAATTTCTACACTTCCGGTTTCGCTATCCTGATAGAAAAGCGGAAGCATCCCTTGTTCTAAAATGGCATCTAAAATTTTGTGTTTGTTACTAATCATGGCGTATTATTCTTTTTTCAATGTCTGCTACGGTACTTGTTGTGGCATCACTTGGAATGTATAATTTATCGTATGCTGCAGCGGTTGCAAAATTTAAAGTTTCTTCCACAGGTAACTGGTTATAAAAACCATAAATTAATCCTGCCATAAAACAATCGCCACTGCCTACTTTATCTAAAATTTCATCTGAAACGTATTCTTCAGATACGGTTAGTTTGTCTGCTGTGTATATCGCGGTATAGTATTTTATTCCTTTTCCGTTATCGAAACGGAAGGTATTGGCTACAGCCTTACAAGCTGGAAACAAACTTAATATTTCTTTAGAGGTATCCGTTGCTTGTTGCAGTAACGTTTCCTTTGCATAACCTTCTGTTGGCTTTAAATCTTCGTGAAGAGCAGTACCTAACATTTTATTAGCTGCCCAAACGTTGCCCATGATTAAAGTGCAATATTGTGCCAGTTCAGGTAAAACATCTATCGGATCTTTGCCATATTTCCAAAGCTTAGCTCTGTAATTTAAGTCTAACGAAATAATAATATTTCTTTCACTTGCTGCTTTTAAGGCCTCAAGGCAAACATCAGCTATCGATTGATTAATAGCAGGACATATAGCGCTGAAATGGAACCAGGTAATCCCCTGAAAAACTTTATCCCAATCAATCTGACCAACTTTCAATTCTGCATAAGAAGAATTTGCCCTATCGTAAATTACTCCGGCATTTTTTAAATCTTTCCCTTTTGGAAGGTAGTATAGCCCCAATCTATCGCCGCCAAAAACCATTGGCGAGGTATCAATATTTCTAACTTTTAAATACTCTTCAATCTCTCGGGTAACAGAATTATCTGGCATAGCCGATAAATAAGCAGATGGAACATTCCACAACGCCAATGCAGTAGCCGCATTTAATTCAGCGCCACCAACGTAAAAAGGTAACTTACTTTCTTTTAACCATTGCCCATCCATATCAGGGCAAATGCGCAAAAGGATCTCTCCGAAACTTAAAACTTTTTCTCCTTTTTTTACCAAGGATGATATCTGGTCACTCATTTTTGTATTTCTTATTGTAGTCTGTGTTGCCACAGCTCATCAATATGTTTGGTTTATTCTTGAATACCCACACACCGAGGTTAATCTAATTTCTAACGTTATGGATTCATTCCACAGCCTGTATGACTACAATTATTAATTTGAATCTCTCTCCATGGTCTGTGTCCTCACAGGCCATTTATATTTAAAACGTAAAGTAATTTTTTGCGTTAAAATAAGAAATATCCTGCACTATCTTGCCTACCCACTCAATATCATTTGGCAATTCTCCATTCTCCACATCTTCGCCAAACAAATTGCAAACAATCCGGCGGAAATATTCATGACGTGGGAAAGACAAGAAACTACGCGAATCTGTCAACATCCCCACCAAACGGCTCAAAAGTCCCATATTTGATAGTGCATTTAATTGTTTAATCATGCCATCTTTTTGATCTAAAAACCACCAGGCAGAACCAAACTGAACTTTGCCCGCAACAGAACCATCATTAAAATTTCCAATCATTGTAGCAATAAGTTCATTATCTGCAGGATTTAAGTTGTAAATGATGGTTTTCGCCAGTTTATCCTGGTTGTCTAAACGGTTTAAAAATTTAGAAAGCATTCTCGCCTGACTAAAATCGCCAATGGAATCCCATCCCGTATCAGGACCTAACTGGCGCAACATCCTGGCATTGTTATTCCGCAAAGCGCCTAAGTGATATTGCTGAACCCAACCTTTTTCATGATCCCATTCTGCAAAATAGATCAGCATAGCTGATTTGAATTTCAAGTTTTCCTCGTAGGAAATCTCCTGATTGCTACGGATTTTGTCAAAAACTGAGCTGATTTCTTCATCCGTATAATCTTCGGCATAAATTTGCTCTAGACCGTGATCTGAAACCGAGCAACCGTTTTCGGCAAAATAATCGTGGCGGCTTTTTAAAGCGTCGATATATTCTTGCAAGCTGGAGATGGATTTACCCACAACGCCTTCCAATTTGTTAATATAATCGTTTAAGCCGGCAACATCATCACTGTTCATTGCCTTATCCGGACGGAAAGCCGGCAACATTTTTAAGGCTGCACCTTCAGCGGCCAATTGCTGGTGGAAGTTTAAGCTATCCAGCGGATCATCAGTTGTACAAACCGCTTCTACATTCATTTTAGCCAATAAGCCGCGAACGGAATATTCTGGAGTTTGCAACTTTGCAGAACATTCATCGTAAATTTTACGAGCGGTTTTGCCTGATAAAATATCGGTGATTCCAAAATACCTTTGCAGCTCTAAATGAGTCCAATGGTATAAAGGATTGCGCAAAGTGTAAGGTACAGTTTCAGCCCATTTTTCGAATTTTTCAAAGTCAGATGCGTCACCGGTGATGTATTTTTCATCTACCCCATTGGCTCTCATAGCTCTCCATTTGTAGTGATCGCCTGCTAACCAAACCTGTGTAATATTTTCAAACTGCTTATCGTTGGCAATTTGCTCCGGAATTAAGTGATTGTGATAATCAATAATAGGTAACGATTTTGCGAAATCATGGTAAAGCTTTTCAGCTGTTTCATTTTGCAAAAGGAAATTTTCGTCTAAAAAAGGTTTCATTCTTTTGAGATTTGAGACATTAGATACGAGATTTGAGATTTTCAAAACGCCGATCTTTATATCGTATTTTTTAATGTGGCCTGTGAGGACACAGACCACGGATTTTGTTTTATATCCCTCGTTATTCAAAGGAACAAAGCAATCTTATGAATCAGATTACTTCGTGCCTCGCCTGCCTGCGGCCAGGCAAGCAACAATAGTTTGTGAAAACTGGACTTTGGAATTCGGACTAAAGACTTCCGACTCCAAACCCCAACTAAAGACTAACGCCTCTTTTCCAAGGAATAAAGTCGTCTTGATTTAAGAGTACAGCTTTCGGAATTACTTCGCCACTGGCTGCTTTAATGCAATATTCTAAAATGTCTTCACCCATTTGCTCAATGGTTTTCTCACCTTCAATTACCGGCCCGCAGTTGATATCGATAATATCGCCCATGCGTTTAGTTAAAGCATTATTGGTAGAAACTTTTATGGTGGGGCAAACCGGATTGCCTGTTGGTGTACCTAAGCCTGTGGTAAATAAAATCAATGTTGCGCCTGACGCCGCTTTTCCTGTAGTCGCTTCTACATCGTTTCCAGGTGTACAAACCAGATTTAAACCGGGTTTTGTAGCAGGTTCGGTATAATCCAACACATCTTCCACTGGTGATGTTCCGCCTTTTTTAGCGGCACCAGTACTTTTTATGGCATCGGTAATCAAACCATCTTTGATATTACCGGGAGACGGATTCATAAAAAATCCAGAGCCAACGTTTTCTGCTGCCTGGTTGTAAGCCGTCATTAACTGAATAAATTTACGTGCTGCAGTTTCATCCTTTGTCCGATCAATCAATTGTTGTTCAGCGCCACAAAGTTCTGGAAACTCGGCTAGAAGAACAGTTCCGCCCAGGCCTACCAATAAATCAGAAGTATAGCCAACTGCAGGGTTAGCGCTAATGCCACTAAAACCATCGCTACCACCACATTTCACACCCAAAACCAGTTTGCTTAATGGCGCTGGCTGACGCTCGATTTTATTAATTTCAGTCAAACCGATAAAGGTTTTTCTAATGGCTTCTTTAACTAATTGTTCTTCACTTTGCGATTGTTGTTGTTCGAAAATGAATAAGGGTTTATCAAAATTTGGTGAACGCAATTTCAAATCATCAACAAAATCTTTTACCTGCAAATTCTGGCAGCCCAAGCTTAAAACGGTAACGCCTGCAACATTTGGATGATCAGCATAAGCGGCTAAGAGTTTACTCAACACAGCAGCATCCTGACGTGTACCGCCACAACCACCCTGATGGTTCAAAAACTTTATCCCATCAACATTTTTGAAAATACGGTTAGCCTCAGGATTCGCTTGTCCGATTGAGCTCGAATCTGCTTCTTCCAGAATTTCACCAGCTTTGTAAGCTTCTACCAGGTGATGCGCATAAGTTTTGTACCTATCGGTTACGGCATAACCCAATTCATTATGTAAGGCTTCGCGAATTACATCAAGATTGCGGTTTTCGCAAAAAACGGTAGGAATAAATAACCAGTAGTTGGCAGTTCCTACGCGACCATCATTGCGGATATAACCATTGAAAGTTCTGCCTTCAAATTTGGATACATCTGGCGCATGCCATTCATAGTGGTAAGGTCTAAACTCGTAAGGATCTGAAGCATGTTTAGTATTTTCAGTATCCATTAAGCCGCCTTTAAGGATAAAATGTTGCGCCTTCCCAACCAGAACACCATACATAATGATGTGATCTCCGGCATTCATATCCTGCATAAAAAATTTATGCTTGGCCTTAATATCATCCTGTAAAGTATATTCTTGCCCATCGTGTATAATGGTTTCGCCTTTTGCAAGATCTTGCAGGGCAACAAGTACGTTATCGTTAGGATGGATTTTTAAAATTCTAGTAACCATTTTAATTGTTCTTTCTTAGTGCAAGTTACTCAAAGTTTCTTTTGCACCTTTATTTTGTAATAAATCTACATAAGATTTTACCGCAGCATTAAAACCAGGATAGTTGTTCAGGTTTTTATCCCAAAGCCTTCTATCACCCAACGTACTGTCTACTACAGTTTCTGGGTTTTTCCAGTAATTGTGTAATACTTCTGCAAATTCATCTTGTATCGGGAATGATTTTCCATTTATTGTCGACGTATAAGTATCGCCATCTTTGGCAGCATTCATATAAATGATGTAAGCAGCAACGCCGAGTGCAGTTAATTGAGGTACTTCATTTTTCAATGCATAATATCTTCTAATTAAAGGCATATTACGCATCTGCAATTTTTGCGTGTAATTTAAGGTAATGGCATGCCATTGGTGTGCTAATGATGGATTGCTGAAACGATCGATAACACTTTCGGCAAAAGCTAATGCTTCTTCTTTGGTAATGTCGCCACTTTCTACCACAGGAACAATTTCCTCTTTCATCAACTTTAAAACATGATTAGAGAATGATTTATCTGCCATGGCCTCTTTAACGGTATGGAAACCCGCTAAAATGGCTAATCCGCAACTAATGGTATGTGTACCGTTAAGCAAGCGAAGCTTAAGTTCTTTAAATTTATCGATGGAAGGAACGATGAAAACACCCTTATCAGCCGAAGCAAATGACAATACTTCTTTCACTTTTTCGCTCGCCGATTCGATGGCCCAAAGTCTGAAAGGTTCTGCCATAATCATTAAGCCATCGGTGTAACCCAACTCTGCTTCCAATGCTTTTTGCGATGCTTCAGGCAATCTTCCCGGAACAATTCTATCTACTAGCGTTTTGCAAAAATGATTAGCAGTTCTTAACCAGTTTTCGAAATCCCAACCCAACTTGTTTTGAATGGCTAAGTCTAGCACAATTTCTTTCAACTTATCTGCGTTATCGCTGATCAATTCAGTTGGTACGATTACCATTCCACTTTCTTCCGATCCGTTGAAGGCTTTATATCTTTCATGCAAAAAGGCCAATAACTTCCCCGGAAAAGATTGTGGTGGGGTATCAGTAATTTTATCTTCGCTTTTCACAATTCCAACTTCTGTGGTATTCGAAATTACCACTTTCAATTCTGGCTGATGTGCTGTTTTTAAAATCTCTGCCCACTCTGATGTTGCAGATAAAACACGACTAATTGATGAATTGATCATGTTTTCTTCAACCTCAACGCCATCCTCAATACCTTTAACACTTAGCGTATACAAATTATCCTGATCAGCAAAATCATCAACTCCAGCTTTCGAAGTAGTTTTAACCACAACAATTCTTCCGTTAAAAATGCCTTGATGGTTGGCTTTATCGATAAAATAATCAGGTAAACCGCGTAACAAAACGCCAGTGCCAAACTGAATTACCTTCTCTGGTAACTCCAACATTTCAGCAGTTGGTTTAATCACCTTTTCTCCGCTGATGTTTTTTAGATTTTCTTTGTTTAAAAGCATGTTTTATTGTTTAATCACCAAGCGCCAAGGCACGAAGTGTGATTTTAATTATTATTTTTCCTTAGTGGCTAACCACTTCGGGTATTCCTTTTCAATTAATTTCTGGCCCCAGCTACCGTACCAGGCGTAGCCATTTCTTCGCTCTGGAATCAACTCTTCTAACTTTAACTTGATTGAGTTATCGCGATCGCCGAAAATGGGAACATTTTTATCCAGATCGTAAAACCGGGCCCAAGCCATGCTGCTATTATCTTGAACCAATGCCGCGGTTTTGCCTTTTTCTCTGTCGAAACGATAACCCGATATTTTGTAGGTATCAAACCACTTTACTGCAGCTGCAATAGATTTTTTAATTTCTGCTGATGGACTTTTAATACCCATTAAAAAGCGGATAATACCAACTGATTCGCTTGTAGCTAATGAGGCGGGTTCGAAGTTTCTGGCTTTTGCAGGCAGCATGGTATCCTTATCATATTGAGCCGCCCAAATGCTTAATTCTCCTTTTTGTTTAACCTGAGTTTTTAGAATACAATCGATACCTTTCGCAATCGCCTTTTCAGCTCTGCCAACATACCTTTGATCCACTAAATCAAAATCATTTTTTTTCTCCGCTACATCCCGCAGGATGTTCAAAACATTGATCATCGCATCATCGTTAAAAGTAATTTGCGATCGATATAAAGATTGGTCGGGATAATATTGTGGCCAGCCTCCATTTGGGTATTGTGCTGCCAAAATATAATCGAGGCCTTTTTCTGCAGCCTTTAAGTAGGCTTTATTCTGTGTTTTCTTATAAGCGCCAATTAAATAAACAACTTCTCTACTTGTTGCTTTATTATCAAATGTAGCATGTTTATCAGTAGTCGCTTTTACTTTTGCTAACAGTTCTGGTGTTAAAGTGGCGCCATAATTAACCACACTTTTATCTTCCAGCTGTTTCGGCCAGCCTCCATTACCCAGTTGGTAAACCAGCATTTTTTCTGCAGTAGAATCTGTGGGCATTTGCGCATAGCAAGAAGCCAATAGAATGCTGCAAGCAATGGTGAATAATGTTTTGATTTTTATCATTTTTGTTTGGTTATTCAACAACACATTTACATAGATCAACACAAATTGAAACCAGGGTATTTGAGTCCTATGTTATCTGCGTTCATCCTATTTATCTGTGGTTTATTTACTTCTTACCAGGCACTTGCTTGATCAGCCAGTTCACTAAATCGTTAGTGGCTTTATAGTTCTCTAAATCCTCCGGCAATTTTCTTCCATCGATATATTCGTTGTAAAACCAAGGATCGCCAACTGCGAAAACAGTTCCCTTACCATATTTTGCTGTCGCGATGAGTACATCTCCATTGTCCGTCAATGCAGAAACCGCAGGGCTTTTAGCCGCAATTGTCGAAATCTCTTTGATGTAAACTTTCTTTGCTGTTTTAAAAATCGAATTTCCTGCAGGAATTTTAACTGCGCCTTGCTCAAAATTCTGTCCCTGAACTTTATTGCGGCTATCTTCATTAAACTTGATTCCGAACAGCTCTGGCAATGCGTTGAATTTGGTAATTTCACAGTTACCCACATCATTTAAAAGCAATACTAAAACGCCTCCCGCTTTTACCCATTCTGCAACTTGTTTGGCATGCTCAGCATTCATAAAATTTGGGTTGGCAGTTTCCTTTTGCGTATCCGGATCAACAATGATATAGATGTTGCTACCTTTTAAGTTTGCCATTGTAGGGGCAGTTTTCAATGTCGCGGTTTTTACACCTGCATCATTAAATACTTTGCCAAATAGAGAGAAGCCATTGTTATCATCCTCTTCCCATAAATAATGGAACGGAATTTTATCGCCCGTTGGGCCAGTCATGTACTCATTGTTGAAGAAATTATCTACCGTAACCGTTAAACCTTTTCCAGGTTTTGGCAAGGCAGCAACTTCCATTTCTGCAGCAGCACAAATGAAAGCACCCATTCCTTTCGGGTCATTTGTAATTACCTTTTCACTGATGTAATATTCAAAACTTCCGTCGCGGTAACGTGGTTTTCCACCCAAACCAGAAACAGAAACGGTTTTGGTGAGATTAATGCGCTCTTCACCAGCTTTCTCAACAAATTCTTTTTTTAAACCATTATAACCTTTATTGGCTGCATTCATAAAAGATTGTGGCAACCAGCCGTTGCGCACCCCTTTGGCTAAACCATAAATAAACATACTCGATGCTGAACTTTCCAGGTAATTCCCTTTACGGGTAGGCATATCTAAAATATCCCACCAAACACCAGATTTTGCATCCTGATATTTTACGGTTGCCGTTGCTGTGCGGTTTAAAATGGCTAACAATTCTTTGTATTTTGGGTGATCTTTAGGGAAATTATCTAACACATCAACGAGTGCCATAATATACCAGCCCATTGCCCTGCCCCAGAAGTTTGGCGAAAGACCTGTTTTTTTATCTGCCCACTTTTCTTCTCTGCTTTCATCGTAACCATGGTAAAGCAAACCTGTTTTTACATCCCGGGCATTTTTCTCCATCCAGATAAACTGATTTGCGATATCGTCGAAATCAGCATCTTTTTTCATCAGCTTTGCGTATTCTGCGTAAAAAGGTTGAGCCATGTAAAGTCCATCCAGCCACATTTGGTTAGGATAAATCTTTTTATGCCAGAAACCGCCTTCTTTCGTTCTCGGCTGTTTTTTAACTTGATCGTATAACTTATTAACTGCTAGCAAATACTTTTGCTGACCAGTAACTTTGTACAACAGTAATAAGGCACGGCCATTTTTGATGTTATCGATATTAAAATCTTCTGCTTTATAGGTAGTGATGTTTCCATCTTTATCCAAATAGGCATCCATCGAACTTTGGATATATTTGAAATATTTTCCGTCGCCGGTATTGCGCCAAACGGCAGCAGCACCTTCCAAAACAACACCCATGTCGTACGACCATTTTGGCCCTTTTTTGCCTTTTAAGATAGTGGTATCCTGCCACAATTGTTCCATTGCGGTTAAGGTTAACTGCTCAGAAAGTTTCTTTTGAGCAAAAGCACTTTGAGATAGAATTGAAAAACCTAAAAATGCAATGGCGATATATAAAAGTGATTTCTTCATGTTTGTTATTTTGAGATTTCCAAAGCTTTTTTAGCTACTTCAGCACCAATATTTGCTTGTTTTTTGGCTTGCGAAACGTTTGTTCCAGAAACTTTAACGCCCTTGGTTTTTTCACCAGAAATATCGAACAATAAGGCCGAACCTTCTTTATATTTAAAACCATCTAAGTTGATGTTGTTGCCGTTCTGAATTTTCACTACTGGATTAGTATCTTCTGTAATTACGTTTACATTTTTTAAATAAATGCCGGTACCTTCAATAATTTCCACACCTTTTTTCGCCTGGATGGTTACATTTTCCATATAAATATCTTTAATGTTCATCTCAGGCAAACCACGAACGAAAATGGCCTTTTCAGCGCCATTGGCCACTACATCTTTAATATATATATTTTTAAACTGAGGAGTGGCTTCAGTTACCGGCACCACAACTGTTTTTATAGCTTCGCGTTTTTCGCCAGCCAAAACAATT
The DNA here is from genome assembly GCF_001422545.1 of Pedobacter sp. Leaf41. Taxonomy (GTDB): domain Bacteria; phylum Bacteroidota; class Bacteroidia; order Sphingobacteriales; family Sphingobacteriaceae; genus Pedobacter. The sequence goes on from NZ_LMLE01000001.1 coordinate 52,906, forward strand.
GGATCAACGGCAGCATAATACATGTCGAACAAAATTGCTTCGCCAGGGATATCAATCATGTTGATGTTATTGATGTAGATATTTTCTACCACACCACCTCTACCGCGGGTTGTTTTAAAGCGAATGCCGATATCAGTACCAATGAATGAGCAATCATAAACCCAAATATTTTTAGCGCCACCGCTCATTTCGCTTCCCACAACGAAACCGCCATGTGCGTGATAAACCACGTTGTTTCTGATAATTACGTTTTCGGTCGGTTTGCCACGTTTGCGGCCAGCTTCATCTCTACCCGATTTAATGCAGATTCCATCATCACCAACGTCAAAAGTGCTGCCCTCTATTAATACATTTTTACAAGATTCAATATCAACACCATCGCCATTTTGTGCGAACCATGGGTTTTTAACCTGCAAATTTCTCAAGGTTAAATCTTCGCAAAGCAAAGGATGTAGGTTCCAAGCCGGAGAGTTTTGAAAAGTAACACCTTCTAAAAGGATTTTTTTGCAATTGGTTAGTACCAGCAAATTCGGGCGAAGAAAATCTTTTATGCTTTGCAAATCGGCAGTGCTTTGGCCTGCGGCAACTACCCCTGCATTTTTGGTTTTCGATCCTTTTAGTGTTTTTTCTGAAGGATACCACATTTTTCCGTCTTCGCTAACCAGGCCACCAGAAGCCACTAATTTTTTCCACTGCGATTCGGTCAGTTTATCACGTTTAACCATGCGCCAGGCGCCGCCGTTTCCATCAATAATCCCAGAGCCTGTGATGGCTATGTTTTCTAAATCAAAACCTGAAATAGGGCTTTGGTTACGCCATGCTGGCTGTCCTTCCCAGTTGCCTTCTACTAATTTATATTGATTAAAATCATCAGTAAACTGAAGCAGAGCATCGCGTTTGAGGTGTAAATTTACGTTGCTTTTAAGTTCGATAGGGCCGGTTAACCATAAACCCCCAGGAATTAAAACCACACCGCCGCCTTTTTGACTAACCGCCGCAATGGCCTTGTTAATGCTTTCTGTATTTAACGAAACACCATCGCCTTTGGCACCAAAACTTACAATACTGGTGGTGTCAGCTTTAATATTTACCTGTTGGATAACGGGCATGCTGGGTTTCTGTTGCGCCATAGATACGCTTACTGAAAACAAACAAATACATGCGAGGGCGATTTTAAAACGGTATAAACTACCAGAAATATGTTTCATTATTTATGCTGTTAAATTATACTTGGTTATCGTAATAACAAGTGTACGTTGTTTGCCGCTAAAAGCGAAGAGAAATCTATGCAAACGTTGCCGGAGAATAAAGCAAGATTGAATATTTAAAAGGCAATTTATAGGCTGTAAATCAGCTACTTAGCTTAGCTATTTCCCTTCCGGATTCCATCCTCGGAAAACGTTTTCCAAAATGTAACTTTTATACTCGGTTTCGGTGAGTTGGCGCGACCAATTTACCCGCTTTTTAGCGTTTGCACCTTTTCCTGTACTTTTGTATTCGGCGTAGTAAGCTGTTTGCTCATTGCTTTCTTTACCCCAATTATTCCAACCTTCGGGGCGAATAATTTCTGGAAGTTCACATCTTAGAAAAACAACTTTAGCGTAAGGCCTCCACGGGCGACCAAGATAAAAGCTATTGGCTGCGGCATCGCCAGTAATTTTACATTTATTAAAAACATAGCCATATTTTGTGGTATCGGATGTAGATGCAGCGGTAATATAACCTTGTTTTTTGCAATAAAGGGTACAGTTTTCAAACCAAGCAGTTGCGGCACCGAAAATATAATCAACCGTACCTTCGATGTAACAATTTTTGTAGTACTGGCGGTTGTTTGCTCCATAAGTATAGAGCGTATCCTGAAATCCCAAAAACCTGCAATTCGTAAAGGTCGATTTATCTCCACCAGCCCAAACCGCTACGGCTTGTCCAACCGGACCGGATGAATTTTCAAATGTGATATTCTCCGCTGAAAATCCTTCACCGTAAATATAAAAGCTCGATGAACCTGATGTTCCTTTATCTTCGCCAAAGGCATTTTTCTTTTGAGCATAATCATCGTAAGTCAAAATGGTTTCGTTCAAGTTTTCGCCAATAAACTTTACATTTTTCTTCGAAGCTGCCAGAATTAATTTTTCTTTATAAATTCCTTTTTTAATAAAAATCACAGTAAGCTTATTTCTAAAGTCAGGCACTGCGTTAATGGCTTCCTGCACGGTTTTGAAATTTCCGCTCCCATCAGTCGCTACTGTGAAATCGGGCTTAAACTCGGTGGCAACTGCTGTTAAATAAACCACATTTAATAGAAATAAGATGAATACTTTCATAAAGATTTGGTTAGCTAAAATTATAATGGGGCACTGCTGGGATAAAATTTCCAAGTGCCGTTTTTTAAATAATGTGATGAACAAGTTTAAACATTAAATCGCTTTCTGAACGAACTAATCTGAACTATAAATGCCGCAAACGATGTCGGGAACGATTGCACAGTAAAGGGTTGCGATAAAGTAAAAAAAGGTTTAATCTTGTTCTTAGCGCTTGAGCAGTCGTTATTTAAAGGCAAATATTTAGTGCTTTCCGAAGACGAGATTGCTTTTCTAACCAAAATGTAATTGATCATGAAATTCTTATTTACCCTTATTTTTACTTCTTACTTTTGCCTGAATTGTTTCTCACAGGCTCCGAAGGCAACTTATGTTTCTAAAGTTTGGGTTTCGGATCGGGGAAATGGAACCTATAAAAATCCGGTGATCAATGCCGATTATTCTGATCCGGATGCCATTAGGGTTGGAGATGATTTCTACATGATTGCTTCCAGCTTTGATGCTGTTCCAGGTATTCCCATTTTACATTCAAAAGATTTGGTGAACTGGAAAATCATTGGTCATGCGCTAAAACGCCAACCCCCATTTGAACATTTCGAAAAAACCCAACATGGAAATGGCGTTTGGGCACCTTCGATCCGGTACCGGAACGGAGAATTTTATATCTACTATCCTGATCCCGATTTCGGAATCTATGTAACTAAATCCAAAACGATAACTGGAGAATGGTCTGCTCCAAAATTGGTTGCAACTGGCAAAGGTTTGATCGACCCTTGTCCGTTTTGGGATGAAGATGGGAAAGCTTATTTGGCTTATGCGTATGCAGGAAGCAGGGCTGGAATTAAAAGTGTTTTGGCTGTGATGCCCCTAACTGCCGATGGCTTAAAAGCTACCGAATTGGGAAGAATTGTTTACGATGGCCATGAATTAGATCCAACCATTGAAGGGCCTAAGGTTTATAAGCGCAATGGATATTATTATTTATTTTCACCGGCAGGAGGAGTTTCTACAGGTTGGCAATTGATATTGAGGAGCAAAAATATCTATGGTCCTTACGAAAGAAAGGTGGCGATGGACGAAGGAAAATCTACGGTAAATGGACCACATCAAGGCGCCTGGGTGAACACTCAAAATGGCGAAGATTGGTTTCTGCATTTTCAGGATAAAGATGCTTATGGTAGGGTAGTTCATTTGCAACCCATGAAATGGATAAACAATTGGCCGGTTATTGGTGCAGACAAAGATGGTGATGGGATTGGCGAACCTGTGCTTACCTACAAAAAGCCGAACGTTGGCAAGGTTTATCCCATAGAAACACCTGCCGAAAGCGATGAATTTAATTCCTGGCAATTGGGCTTGCAATGGCAATGGCAGGCAAATCCACAAGCTAACTGGCTTTTCACAGATGCCAATAAAAGTGTTCTAAAGCTTTACACAGCAAAAATTCCAGACGAAGCTAAAAACTTATGGGATGTGCCAAACTTGTTAATGCAAAAATTTCCGGCTGATGAATTTACAGTTAACACTAAAGTAAACTTTAAGCCAAACCCGAAGTTGGAAAACGAGCAAACCGGGCTGGTTGTAATGGGCAGAAGCTATGCTAAATTGAGTATCAAAAGTAAAAAAGATGGTATTTATTTAGTTTATTGTGTTTGCCAAAGTGCCGACAAAGGGAAAACAGAGAACGAAAAGGAAATTGCAAAGCTTAAATCTGGTGTTGTTCATTTTAAAGTTAAGGTTTCAAAAGGCGCCAAATGCCAGTTTAGTTATAGTGAAGATGGAAGTAATTACAGCAATGTTGGCGATGAATTTCAGGCAACTGCAGGGCAATGGATTGGCGCAAAAGTGGGTTTGTTTGCCATAAGGGACACGCAGATTAATGATTCAGGAATTGCTGAATACGATTGGTTTAGAGTAGAGAAATAGTAAAGCGATCTATGTGGAAAGAGAGCATGGAATAAACTCGTCCTCATTTCGAGCGCAGCCGAGAAATCTTTACATTTCAAGAGGCAAATTGGGGGCTTGATAAATTTTGTTTGTTTCACCACCTGAAATAGTAAAGTGATCTGTGTGGACAAGGACCACGGAATAGATTCGTTGTCATTTCGATCGCAGCCGAGAAATCTTTGTAAATTCAGAGCAAATTATAGGCTTGACGCTGTTTTTTTTCTTACCAACTGAAATAGTAAGGCGATCTGTGTGGACATAGATCACGGAATAAAATTTAATAAACGCTGCAAATAACAAAGTTTTCATCCACACACATATTTATGAAAGCATGAATAAATATAAATTTATAATTTCCGCAACGGCCATTGCAATAACGTTGATATCATTTAGCTCCAAGCCAAACCCTGTAAAAGTTTACCTCATTGGCGATTCTACCGTTGCCGATTATTCTTTGGAAAATAATTATCCACAAAAGCGTTTCCCTTTGATGGGTTGGGGCCAGGTTTTTCAACAGTTTCTGAGAAAGGACAGCCTTAAAAACCTGGGCAATTTAATAAGAAGCGACAGTGCACTGGTAGTGGATAAAGCCAAAGGTGGGAGAAGCACCCGAACCTTTTTTAGCGAAGGTCGGTGGAAAGAAGTTACAGATTCTCTAAAGAAGAATGATCTGGTATTAATTCAGTTTGGGCATAACGATGCCGCTAAAGATAAACCAGAACGCTATGTCGGCATCCCAGGCTATAAAGATTTTCTTCGGATGTATGTGCGGGAAACCAGAGCCAAAGGTGCGGTGCCCATACTCATTACGCCCGTAACCAGAAATTATCCCTGGAAAGATGGAAAGTTGGGTAGCGCTCATGGCGAATATCCCCAGGCAGTTAAAGATGTTGCTGTAGAATTAAACGTAGCCATTATTGACTTAACTACACTTTCAGCAGCGCTTTTTACCTCAAAAGGAAATGATTTCGTAACCAAAAATTATTTCATGAATTTGGATTCAGGTAAATATGAGGCTTATCCCAAAGGCCAAAAAGACAATACCCACTTTCAGCCAGAGGGTGCCAGAGAAGTAGCCAAGTTGGTTTATGAAGAGCTTAAAAAAATGAAATGAAATTAAAAAGGCACCCATATGCTTTAGTGCCTTTATTTTAGCATTTAACTAACGATTAACTTGGTGCTGATGGCAATTCTATTCCAGGCATTAATAGTTACAATGGCCATAATAATTTGAGCCAATGTTTTTTCATCAAAAAAGCTTGCTGCCTTGTTGTAAGTTTCGTCCGAAACGTGGTTGCTAATCAAGGTAATTTCCTCTGTTAGCGCTAAAACCGCTTCCTCTGTTTTTGTAAATAAAGTAGTTTCTTTCCAGGCATTTAAAAGGTACAGCCGCTGTTCTGTTTCGCCCATTTTCCGGGCATCAGCCGAGTGCATGTTCAAGCAAAATGCGCAGCCATTAATTTGCGAAGCACGCATTTTAATAAGCTCCAAAAGGATAGGATCTACGGTGCTGGTTGATAAATATTTTTCTAAACCAAACATAGCTTGGTAAGCTGCTGGTTCTACTTTTTGGATGTTAATTCTATTTTCCATTTCTTTTGTTTTTTGATTACGATATAAAGGTCATCATCTAAAAAATCAAAAAACTTAATGTAGATTAAGAAATGAAAAGGATCTTTGAGGGCCTACCGTTTGGCTCTGATTTTACTTAAAAATTCTGGCGTAAAACCCAGATAAGAAGCCAGCATATATTGCGGCACCCGCTGTACAAATTCAGGAAAAAGTTTGTTAAAGTTGGTATATCTTTCCTCAGCAGTTTGACTATACAAATATTTGATTCTGATTTGTGAGGCTTGATGCAGTTTCTGATAAATTAACCGAAAATATTTTTCCAATTTCGGGAGCTTTTCAAACATTTCCTGATAGTGATGATGTTCGATGGCAATTATTTCCGTTTGCTCGGCGGCCTGGATGAAGAAATCTGATTGCTTTTGAAAGATAAAGCTGGTTAAATCAGAGATCCACCAATTTTCGATGGCAAATTGAGTGGTTTGTTCGGCTCCTTTAATGTCTATAAAATAAAGCCTTAAGCAACCTTTTACCACAAAATAATTCGCCCGGCAGGTTTCTCCAGCTTCCAGGAGATAAGCTTTCTTTTTAAATGAAAAAGATTTGAGTAGTGAAGTAAGAAGATCTTGTTCTTCGCTACTCAAATCTATAAATTTATTAATATGAGTAAATAGTGCCTGGTACATGCTAGGTATTGTAATGATGCTAATTTAGGCATAATTATAACACCGATACTTATAACGAAAAGGCTTTGTAGATGGGATGAGCATACTCTCCCCAATTCTTCATTGCGCCTAGTAAAATAGTTTTCAAACCTTTATTGTCTGTTGGTTTTCCTTTTACTGGTGCGGTTAGATCTTTTTCCGGCACTGTGGTTTCCGTTACTTTTGTAGCAAACCAGGTTATATTTTCATGTGGTAAAGCTAAGCCTAAAATCATCCCAGGCAAACCCGTAAACGATTCCGGGCCACCAGAAACCGCAATTTGATTGGAGTAATAAGCCACTACATAAACCGAATCCATAATCACTGCATTTGCCCGGCGACATTCGTAGCCTGCAATCTCTCGTGTTTCGTCTGTTATTTTCCAGTTGATTTTACGAACACTATCTTTAACTAAATAAGTATCCTCGTAAACATTCTTTTGAGTAATACTACTTTGCGTATCGAAATTAGTAGCGATGGTGTTTTTCAAATCCCCTAACACATCCGTATTTAGCCAATTATTATTCATTGTTTCTTCAACGGTTGGCCATTTATATAAGCTTTTATCCTGGTTAAAACTTAAAGTGCTTTTAGCAACTTTAAATTGCGGATTGTTTTTCTTGTATTGCTCAAACGCCTGATTCATATAGGTTTCATTGTCCTTATTGATCTTCTTTTTAATTAAGGCATACATATTTGATCTTTTCTCAAACTCAATAATGCCGTTTTGAATAAAGTGGACGTTCTGTGCTTGTAAAGTTTTGCTGATGAAAACAACAGCAAATAGAATGATATATTTAAGTGTAGTTGTCATGATAATTATTTTGAAGTTTTTAATCCGCCGCCCATTTTATTAAAATCCCAAATTACAGAGAACATAAAATAGCGCATGATGGTGGTGTAGCTGCTTTGCGTAATGTTTCCGTTGTAGGCTGTTCTATCGAAACCAACATTCTGATTTAAAATATCATTCACCGACATCATTAATTTGAGGTTTTCTGATTTTAAGAACTTTTTAGTTAACGATGCATTCCAGAGAAACCGAGAGAAAGTTTCGTTAAAGGTTTGTGTTTTTCCTCTAAACTCATATTGCGTATCGGTTGATAGTGAAAATTTGCCCGGTAATTGAACGCTACCAGATGAATAACCATTCCATCCCCAGCCATCACTGTTACCAAAATTGCCAATACTTGCTCGTGAAACATTATATGTTGGACCAACATTGATATAAAAATTATACTTCTTCTCAACGTATTTGTTTAAATCAATACCCAAATTATAGGTGTAGTTTTTGGTATTGTTTAGTTCTTTGTTGATGTAATTATAGGATGAATTTCCATTGGTGCTTAAATTAATGCCAGCATTTAGGTCGATCCCACTAATTTTTCTACTGCTTTGTGCATATACAGAAAAACTTTTTGACATTTTATCGGTGATATTTACCGATCTATAACTGCTTCTACCTGTTAATGCATCGGTAGTTACATCGCTTACAATTGGGTTTGCCGTGAAGCTATACGACCCACTTAACCAAATTGATTGATTGGTGAGGACTTTATACGAATTGTAATTGGCATTGATGTTACTTCTAAATGATGGTCTTAAATCTGGATTACCTAATGAAATATTCAATGGATCAGTATTTACCCTAACAGGTTGAATTTGATCTAAAGATGGTTGATTTGTATTACCGTTATAACTGATTCTGAAAGATTTTTGTTGAGAGAACCTATACTGATAAGAAGCTTGAGGCATATAATTAACAAAATTACGATCGTAGGTTTTATTGTTGTATAAGTCCGTTTGTTTGAAGTTAACACCACTAAATTTTGAACCAAAATTAATTATTGTTTTGCCTTTTTTATAGTTGAAAATTGCGCCACCTTGATTAATAATCTGATCTAGTTCGTAATCGTTACTAAATTCAGTATCCAAAATATCGTAGTTACCACTGGCAGATTGGTTGAATGATTTACGATCTGACTTGCCATTCATTAAGCTCAAACCGTAATTTACAATAACCGTCATGGTTTTCGATAAAGGTTCGGTATAGGCTAAGTTTGATTTGAAGGCACTATTGGCTATATCATTAACTTTATATTGATTAATTAAGCTATCTCTTCTGCCCGTAATTTCATAAAAACTGTTTTCTGAGTTTAAATAGCCATCGCTATTACTCTTTGTAATAGACTGGTTCAAGTTTAATGAAAGTGTACGTCCTTTTTTCTGAAACCGTTTAGTAAGCAAGCCATTGATGTTGAACATCTGCTCATCCACGTTATTCTTTAAAGTTCTTTTTGTGGTGTTAAGTAAATCATTGTTTCCATCTGTACTCGACGTATTGTAATCGTTAAAAGTATTACTTTGTTTCAATGTGCCATCTACATTTACTTTTAATGTAAGTGTCGAATCGAGTTTTACTTCATAAGTTGCATCCAGCTTCTGTCTGAACATATCATTATCTGTGTATTGATCAGAAATGTTGTTAATCACACCAGAGCTTAAGTTGTTTTGGCTGATGGTATTTCTATCGCCTTTAACCCTAATAGATCCGATTTTATAATTGGTATTTAGCGATTCTTTGTCTTTATTCCATTTGCTGTCGAAATGTAAACCGCCGGTGCGGGTAACTGGAATTCCCTGACCGTTATATTGTCCGTCGTAGCTATCAAAATCATCTGATCCACCAGAACTGAAATACATTCCACCATCGTCTGTCATCGTCATCCCGCTGGAGCCACCATATTTATCACGATCATCCCAACCTAAACCTACAGTTCCATTGTTCCCTAAAATGCCATAAGCAGAGAATTTTTTCTTGCCCCAAAACTTGTTAAACATGAATTGGCCATTATAAAAGTCGTCGGTTCCGTATCCACCCTGCACTTTCCCGAAATAGCCGTTCTTTTTATCTTCCTTTAGTTTAACGTTCAGGGTTTTGGTTTTTTCGCCGTCATCAATTCCGGTAAAACTTGCCTGATCACTTGCTTTATCATACAATTGAACGGATTCAACCATGTCAGCACGAAGGTTTTTCGTCACTAATGTGGGGTCATCACCGAAGAACTCCTCACCGTCAACTAGTACCTTTTGAACCGTTTTACCTTGCGCTGTTATTTTTCCATCCTTATCTACCTGAATACCTGGAAACTGTTTAATCAGGTCTTCAACTTTTGAATTTGGTTCAATGTTAAAAGCTTTGGGATCAAATTCGGTAGTATCACCTTTAATTTTAATGGCATTCCTGTTTCCTTTAATAATTACATCAGCAAGAATTTTTGCCATTCCGGTTAAATTGATTTTTCCATAATCTTTTACCTGCGTTGTAGAATCGAGGGTAAAATGATCAACAAAATCGGCGTATTTTGGATAAGAAACCAAGAGAATAAATTTGCCGTTTTTAATTCCGTTGAGTTCGAATGATCCATTTTCAGCTGATCGGGTAAATTTTACTAGCGTAGAATCTTTTGAATTTAAGATGGCGATTGTTGAACCCGCTAGAAGCGTAGTAGATGCCGTGTCGATAGTTCTTCCTTTAATGGAATGTAAACCTTGTGCATTTGTGCTAAAATTAATGAGCACAAAGCCACACAGCAAGAGGAGAAGGCGTTTCATAGATTTGATTAGTTTTGTTTGCCGAATATAAAACTAATATTTTAGTTAAAATATATGCTTTAACCTTTTTTAACAATTATCTCGAAATCATTACATTACGGGTTGCTTTCGTGAAGCCAATCGTTTTGGGTAAATCATTTCTATTGAAATAGATAATGCAATTTTAGGAAGCGATTCTCAATTAATTGGACGATTTTACTGGTCAGGAAGGTAATATCAAATTAGTACTAAACTTGGTTTAGCAAGCCATATCAGAAAAAATATGCTAAATGAGCCATATTATTTTTGAAAAAGAGCTGCTAAGTTTAATCTAGCAGCTCTAATTTTGTCGTCATTGCGAGGTACGAAGCAATCCTAATGCATTCGTCTAAGAACGCGTTGATAGGTGTGAGATTGTTTCACAACAACAAACCTCTTATTTACAAATCGAACTTTATGCCTTGTGCTAATGGTAAAGTATTCGAATAATTAATGGTATTGGTTTGTCGTCTCATGTAAGCTCTCCAAGCATCAGAACCACTTTCTCTCCCACCACCAGTTTCTTTTTCACCACCAAATGCGCCACCGATTTCGGCTCCAGAAGTGCCAATATTCACATTTGCAATACCACAATCAGATCCTTTAGCAGATAGAAATTGCTCCGCTTCCCTTAAATTCAAAGTCATGATTGCAGATGATAACCCCTGTGGAACGCCATTTTGTAAAGCAATAGCTTCATCTAAAGTTTTGTATTTAATCAAATATAAAATTGGAGCAAAGGTTTCGTGTTGCACAATTTTAAAATCGTTTTGAATTTCCGCTATGCAAGGTTTCACGTAACATCCGCTACTGTAATGTTCACCTGTTAAAACACCGCCTTCAACCACAAATTTTCCGCCTTCTGCCTTACATTTTTGGATGGAATCGAGGTAAGCCGCAACGGCATCTTGATCAATCAGCGGACCAACGTGGTTGTTCTGATCCAGCGGATCACCGATGCGCAGCTGATCGTATGCTTTAATTAGTTTTTCTTTAAAGGCATCATAAACACTTTCGTGGATAATTAATCTCCTTGTTGATGTGCAACGCTGGCCTGCGGTACCAACGGCTCCAAAAACTGCACCTATTAAGCTCATGTCTAAATCGGCATGTTCTGAAATGATAATGGCATTGTTGCCACCCAATTCCAATAAACTTTTACCTAAACGGGCTCCTACGGCTGCGCCTACCTGTTTTCCCATTCGGGTAGATCCGGTTGCCGAAATTAATGGCACCCTACCGTCATGTGTCATAAGTTCGCCAACAGCTTTATCTCCAATAATTAAGTTGCAAACACCCTCAGCAACATCATTCGCTTTAAAAACTTTTGCAATGATATGTTGACAGGCGATGGCCGTTAAAGGCGTTTTTTCCGATGGTTTCCAGATGCAAACATTCCCACAAACCAATGCCAAAGCAGCGTTCCATGCCCAAACTGCTACAGGGAAATTAAAAGCAGAAATAATCCCTACAATCCCTAGCGGATGCCATTGCTCGTACATTCGATGGCTTGGGCGCTCACTGTGCATGGTTAAACCATAAAGCTGACGCGATAAGCCCACAGCAAAATCGCAGATATCAATCATTTCCTGTACTTCGCCAAAACCTTCCTGCAAACTTTTTCCCATTTCGTAAGAAACCAGGGTGCCTAAAGCATCTTTGTTTTCTCTCAATGCATCGCCAAACTGACGAACAATTTCGCCTCTTTTTGGAGCTGGAATAGTTTTCCAATCATTAAAAGCAATTTGAGCTTTTGCAATAATTGTTTCGTAATCTGTAGCGCTTGCAATTTTTGTTTCTGCAATAAGTTTACCATCAACCGGCGAGAAGCTTTCTAGTTTTTCAGCGTTCAATTCGCCTCCCCAATTGCTTCCGGTGCTGAAAGCAGCATTGCTTTCGGTAACACCCAGTTTGTTTAAAATGGATTGAATATCTGTATTCATATATCTAACGATTTACACAAAAAAACAAAAAATTAACATAAAGCAAGTTACATTTGGTTGTTTACTTTGTCATAATTCTTAACACATCGCTTTAAACACAACTGACTTATTAAAATATAAAATATGAATAAAAAAATTTTCGTCTATAGCGCCATACTGGTTTCTATTTTGGCAGCAAACACCATTTCAGCTCAAGAAAAAACTGTAGATCAATCGGCAAATTTATCTGTTTATCGCGTAACACCTACCAAAGTGAATGATCTTGTACATACCAAACTCGATGTATCGTTTGATTATGTAAAGAGATACCTGTACGGTAAAGAATGGATAACATTGAAGCCTCATTTCTATGCAACCGATTCATTAACCTTAGATGCCCAAGGGATGGACATCAAAACAGTTGCATTGGTAGGAGCGAAAGGAAATACCCCGCTAAAGTATGTTTACGAAAACAATAAACTGTTTATCACCTTAAACAAAAAATATACAAATGCAGAAAAGTATACTGTTTATATCGCTTATACGGCAAAGCCAGATGAGTTAAAAGTGCAAGGCAGCGCCGCGATAACCGATGCAAAAGGACTGTATTTCATCAACCCTGATGGTGCAGATAAAACTACACCCATCCAAATCTGGACTCAGGGTGAAACGGAGTCTTCATCAGCCTGGTTTCCAACAATTGATAAGCCAGATCAAAAAACCACTCAGGAAATTTCGATGACGGTTCAGTCGAAATATACTACGTTATCCAATGGAAAATTAATCAGCCAGAAAGCCAATACCAATGGAACCAGAACAGATACCTGGAAAATGGATTTGCCACACTCACCTTATCTGTTTATGATGGCAGTGGGCGATTTTAAAATCACTAAAGATACTTACAAAGGTAAAGAAGTAAATTATTACCTGGAACCGAAATATGCACCTTTTGCAAAGCAAATTTTTGGTAAAACACCCACAATGATGAAGTTTTATAGTGATATTTTAGGTGTAGATTATCCATGGAATAAATATGCCCAAGTGGTTGCGAGAGATTATGTATCGGGTGCTATGGAAAATACAACCGCTACGTTGCATGGGGAGCATATTCAAAAAACAGATCGTGAGTTATTAGATGGAAACGAAGAAGGTACCATTGCTCACGAACTTTTTCACCAATGGTTTGGAGATTACGTGACGGCAGAATCATGGTCTAATTTAACTATGAACGAATCTTTTGCCACCTTTGGCGAAATTATCTGGCATGGATATGATGAAGGAAAAGATGCGGAAGATAAATCGCGATACGAAAAATTACAGTCGTACATCAGCTCTACTAAGAACGGCGAAAGCCCGATATTAGCTCGTTTTTATTATAAGGATAAGGAAGACATGTTTGATAATATCAGCTATGCGAAAGGCTCTGTTATTTTGTATGCGATGAAAAATCAAATGGGTGATGCGGCTTTTTATAAAGGCTTGAACAAATATTTGACAGCGAATGCGTTCAAAAATGGCGAAACACATCAATTGCGCCTGGCCATGGAAGATATTACAGGCAAAGACTGGAGCCCATATTTCAACCAATGGTATTATGCCGGCGGTCACCCGATTTTAGCTGTTGATTTTGGATATGAAAACGGAAAAGCAACAATTAAAGTAAAGCAGACACAAGATGCTGCAGTACAAACTTTTACTTTACCAGTGAAAGTAAATATTTATGCAGGCGGGCAAAAAATTTCTAAAGAAATTTTGATCAATAGCCGGGAACAAACTTTCTCTTTTGAGGTAAGCGCCAAGCCAGATTTAATTGATTTCGATGCCGATAAAATTGTAGTAGGGGAAATTAACGACAACAAAGTTGCAGAGAACTATTATTTCCAATATAAAAATGTACCAACTTATGCCAATAGGATTGAGGCTTTGCAGTTTATCATGCAGAGTAAAGCTAAAAGCGGACAGAAAATTTTGTTGGATGCTTTGAAAGATAAATCAGGAGATTTAAGGGCTTTGAGTATTGAAGGACTGAACTTAGCTGATGCAGAAGTTAAAGCTGCAGCATTACCTTTATTACTGCAAATGGCAAAAAGTGATAAAAATACCGAAGCAAGAGCGGCGGCAATTAATAAGTTAGCAGAAACAGGCGATCAAACCTATAAAGCCTTATTGGTTGATGGTGTTAAAGACAGATCGTACCGCGTGATTGCAGCCTCGGTAGCGGGTTTAACTAAACTTGCGCCACAAGAAGGGTTAACAGCACTTTCCTCTTTAGATGAAGATACGAAAGACCATATCGCATCATCAATAGCTTCTTTATACATCAACGATCCAAAGGATGAGCATCAAGCATTTTATGATAATATTATGGATAATGGCGATAAGAACAAAATTTTTGGCGTCATTGGTCAATATTTTCAGTACTTAAGGGCGAATACCAATCCAAAGGTAACCGAAAAAGGCGTGAAAAGCATAAGCAATGCTATTGAGCGATTGAAGCTGCAAAATTATTTAAACAAGCAACTTTCTGGCGCTTACGCGGCAACAGCGCAAGGCAAATCGCAACAGGCCACATCAGCTAGTGGCGAGGCAAAATCAAATCTAAATAAGCAAGCCGAAATCTTTAAAAAAGCCGCGGCAGAGTTAGGAAAGGAATAGCTTAAAAAGAAGCTCTGCAAAAATCTGCAGAGCTTCTTTTTTATGATCATGATTCGGAAATCACTCCGATTTTGCAGGTATCTTTTCTCCTTGTATCAATCAGATAAACAATTTGCCAACCTTTATCGCCTTTTACCAACTGAAACGAATTGACTCCGCAATGGCTAAACTTTTCATCAACATAAAAACCATAATCGGTCCAAACAGAAGCCATGGACCATCTATTAATATTTTGGTAAACACTATTCGCTAATCGAATTTTTCTTTGTGAGGGCAGCCAATAAATTTGATAAAGCCATCTAATTTCTCTGTTGGGGCCGATGTAATGCTGTTTTTATTCACAACGGTTTGCATCATACAATCTTTTGCAAAAGCCGATCTGGCCAAGGTGCTGTCACCATTTTTCATTCCGGTAAACAAATTATTTACAGTTTGTTTAATCGCATTTTCATCGCTTTGAGCAAATGCACTCGTGCATATAAAACTCAATAAAACTGCTAAAAAGGCGTACCTTTTCATGACTTCTCGATTACGTTAGTCCCGTAAATTTATATTATTTTTGTGAAAGAAGGGAAAAGGAACCGCGATGTTGATAAAAGGAATTCATTATTCACACATCTTAATCACACTTAATAAGCTTTATTTTCAGCTATTTACGCTTGTTTTAACATTTGATGTTAATAATTATTTATCAAATCGATAATTAAAATCAGTAAAATTATAATGTGTTTTTCTGCGAATTGGCACGGTTCTTTAATAGTTATTAAATATGGAAGAAGAATTTTTTTTTGAATCCAACGAAGACGCACAACGCTCTGTAGAACGTTATGAAGAAATGCTCCGCAACCAGGATCAGTATTTCTTCGATGCGGGTGCTTTCGAATATATTGTAGATTTTTACATCGAAAAAAACGATCCGGTTAAGGCTTTGCAGGTAGTTGAGTTTGCAATTAGCCAACATCCTTATGCAACCGTTTTTTTGATTAAACAGGCACACTTATACATTTTAACCAACAATAATGAGCAGGCATTTATCTCTTTACAGAAAGCCGAATTATTAGAGCCATCAGAACCTGATATTTATTTGCTTCGTGGTAATATTTTCCAAAATACCGAGCGTTTTAGCGAGGCTTTGGAAAACTACGAAAAAGCATTACTCCTTGCTGAAAGTACAGACGAAATTCTGTTGCAAATTGCATATGTACACCAGAGCATGGGCGATTATGAAAGTGCAATCACCTACATTAAGTTAAGTTTGGAGCAAAATATGGAAAACCAGGATGGCCTGTACGAGCTGGCTTTCTGTTATGATGTGCTTGATAAACAAGAAGAAAGCATTAAGTTTTATCAGCAGTACATTGATACCGATCCTTACTCTTATGCCGCCTGGTATAATTTGGGGAACAGTTTTCATAAACTAAACCTTTTTGAAAAAGCAATTGATGCTTATGATTATGCGATCTTAATTAAAGAAGATTTTAGTTCGGCTTATTTTAACAAAGGAAACGCATTAGTGCAGTTGGATAAATACGATGAGGCTATTGAAGTGTACAAGCAGACCTTTGAGTATGAGCAGCCCAACGCAGATACTTATTGTGCCATCGGAGAATGCTATGAAAAGCTCGAAAAGATGGATGAGGCCCGTTCTTATTACAAAAAATCGGTAAAAATGGATCCGAAAATGGCCGATGCCTGGTTCGGTATAGGGGTTACTTTAAACCATGAAGAGCGTTATTTCGAGTCGCTTCATTTTTATAAAAAAGCAATTGATTTGGAAGCTGAAAATGCCGATTTCTGGTTTGCAATGGCTGATGCCTATTACAAGCTCGGCCAAATAGAAGAATCGATAGTCGCTTACGAAAAGGTATTGGAATACAATCCACTTGATATTGAGGCGTGGTTGGATTTTAGTACAGTGCTTTATGAGCAGGGAAAATTGCTTGAGGCATCGGAAACAATGGCCGAAGCAATAAAAAATAATCCCGAAGCTGCAGAATTATATTACCGGATGGTGGCATATCTTTTTGCCATTGGAAATTATGCAGATGCACTAGGTTATCTGGAAACTGCTTTAACAACCGATCCTGATAAGCATTATATTTTGTTTGAATACTTGCCGCAGTTACAGGATAACAGCGCCATTATCAACGTGATAAACCGATATATCAGGTAACAGTCTTGTGAGAAAAATTTAACAAATAAATCTGAAAATTTTTTTCACTTTTGTACGCATATGAATTACCCATTATTAAACGTTCCTGAACGTCCGTCTAAACCTCGCCAAAGCGGCTATACAATGGTTATGGATAAGGGATTAAGCCTTCGTCAGGTAGAAGATTTTATAGAAGTTGCCGGCGTTTATACAGACATCGTAAAATTAGGTTGGGCTACATCACACGTTACACCAAACCTTAAAGAGAAATTAGCTTTATATAAAAGTGCAGGCATTCCAACTTATTTTGGTGGAACGCTTTTCGAAGCCTTTATTATTCGTAATCAATTTGAAGATTATCAGCGCATTTTAGACCAATATGGGATGGAATATGCAGAGGTTTCGGATGGATCAATCGAAATTGAACATGATTTGAAGTGCGGTTATATCAGGGAATTATCAAAACAGGTAACTGTAATTTCTGAAGTCGGAAGTAAAGATGCAGCAAAAATTTTCGCTCCATATAAATGGATTAAATTAATGCAGGCAGAAATTCAGGCGGGATCTTGGAAAGTAATTGCAGAGGCTCGCGAAGGCGGTAATGTTGGTATTTATCGCGGAAGTGGTGAAGTTAGGGAAGGTTTGGTTGATGAAATATTAACTCAAATTCCGGAAGAAACCATCATTTGGGAAGCACCACAAAAAGAACAACAGGTTTGGTTTATCAAATTAATCGGAACAAATGTAAACTTGGGCAATATCGCCCCGGCAGAAGTTATTCCTTTGGAAACTATTCGTTTAGGCTTGCGTGGAGATACTTTTGATTACTTCCTCAACCAAACTAAATAATCTATATCGTTACTATCAATCAAAAAGCAATCTTATTGAACGATCAATGGGTTGCTTTTTGATTAGCATAATGCATCATTGCTTATGAAAACCTACGGCTTAATTGGATTTCCATTATCCCATTCCTTTTCAAAAAAGTTTTTTACCGAAAAGTTTGCTAATGAAAAGATTGCCAATCATCAGTATGAACTTTTTCCCATAGAGGATATAAAATCTTTAGCTGACTTGCTCGCCGAAAATCAGTCGCTTTGCGGATTAAACGTTACTATACCTCACAAAGTTAGTGTATTGCCATTTTTAAATGAGATTGAAGAGGCTGCAGAAAAGATAGGAGCTGTAAATTGTATCTGTATTAAAAGATTTGCAGGCGAAACCTATTTAAAGGGTTTCAACACAGATGCCTATGGCTTTCAGAAATCACTGGAACCTCTTTTAACCAACCATCACCGTAAAGCATTAATTTTTGGCGATGGCGGTGCCGCAAAGGCCGTTAAGTATGTTTTGGAGAAATTAAGTATTGAATACAACATAGTGGTTCGCAAACCTGTTGAAGGCACAATTTTATATTCAGAAATTACGGCAGAGATTTTAAAGTCGCATAAATTGCTCATCAATACCACCCCCTTGGGCATGTCGCCAAATACAGATAGCTTTCCCGATATCGATTATACTCAACTTGGTACTGATCATTTGGCTTATGATCTGGTTTATAATCCTTTAGAAACTGCATTTTTGGCAAAAGCTGCGACACAGGGCGCTCAAATAAAGAACGGACTGGAAATGCTATACAAACAGGCAGAAAAAGCCTGGGCTATTTGGAATAAATAGTTTAACTTATCCCTGTTGTCAATTGTTTTTATCTAGGGAAGCAAAATATTCCAGAATGTTATGAAATTCAAACCCTTAATACTTATTGCATTCATTGTAGCCTTGGCCTGTTTTGCTTGTAAAAACAATGATTATAGTCCGAAACCAAAGGGCTACTTTCGGATTGAATTCCCAAAGAAAGCGTATACAGAATTTAACAAGCCTGTTCCCTATCAATTTAAATTTCCTGTCTACGCAACTCTGGAGAAGGATCAAAGTAGAGATGCTAGGGCGAATTGGTACAACTTACACTTTAAGCAATTTAATGGCTACCTGCACCTCACCTATTACGATGTTTCTGGTAAAGGGGAATACAACCAGATGGTTGAAGATGCCAGAAAATTGGCTTTTAAACATACCATTAAAGCGAGCGCCATCGATCAGCGAATCATCAATTATCCGAAACAAAAGGTCTACGGTATTTATTATGCCATAGAAGGTAATACCGCTTCATCTGTTCAGTTTTTTTTAACTGATAGCGCCAAACATTATTTCAGAGGCGCTCTATATTTTAACGAGCGACCACAATTTGATTCAATTGCACCGGTGGTGAAATTTATTAAGACGGATATCGACACCTTGATCTCTACGTTTAGATGGAAAAATTAAAACTTTATGCGTAGAATTTCTTTACTTGTTATAGGCTTATTCCTGATTACTCGAACTGCCTATTCACAATCAGATAGTACGCTGGTACAGGCCAATCAATTTTTCAACTTTTTTATTGGTGGAGATATAGAGAAAGCCTACCCTTATTTCGATAATGAGTTTCAGTCAAAAGTAAGTTTTGAACAAATTAAATCTTTGCGAAGGCAATTTCTAACGAGTTATGGCGATTTTAAATCAGTAATTAAAACAAGCCCTCACACTCAAAAGAATGTAAAATATGTACTTCTTACCGTTGCTTTTGATCGGGCAAAGCCAGTTTTCGCTTTAACAATAAATACTGAAAATAAAATAGCCGGACTTTTTACCACAGCAGAGAACTATATTACCAAATATACTGATCCCAATTATGTAAAAAAGGATAGTTATCTGGAAGAAAATATAGCTATAGAAACTGGAGAATTCAAATTACCAGGTTTGTTAACACGGCCAAAAGTAGGTGAAAATTATCCTGTTGTGGTATTAATTCATGGTTCTGGTCCTCAAAATATGGATGAGCAAACTGGCAACTTAAAACCATTTCGCGATTTGGCTTTAGGTTTGGCAGCAAAAGGAATTGCAACAATAAGGTATGATAAACGCACACGTATTTATGGCAAAAAATCGACTGCTGCTGGGCAAAATATTGGGGTGAAGGAGGAGGTAATCGATGATGCTACATCTGCAATTTTGTTCGCTCAGAAATTAAATAAAGTAAACCCAAAAAAGGTTGTTTTACTGGGACATAGTTTAGGCGCACAACTGGCCCCAGAAATTGCTTTAAACAATAAGTTATTGTCGGGAATTATAATGTTGGCAGCTCCTGCCCGAACGATTGGTGAAATGCTGAACGAACAATTTCGCTACTTAATAAAAGATTCTGCGGCACTGGCGCAAAACTTAAAACTGGCGGCAGAAATTGCTCATGCCGACACAATCAAGAACCAAAATAAAGTGCTTTTAGGGGCAAATGCAAGCTATTTTACTGAGCTTAATAAGCTTAATCAAGTTTTAACAGCGAAAAAATTAACGTTGCCTATATTGATCTTACAAGGTGAGCGAGATTATCAGGTTACCATAACAGATCTCAATATATGGAAAAAGGCAATTGGAAATTCCAAAAATGTAGTGATCAAGAGCTTTCCAAAGCTTAATCATTCTTTCACTGAGGGAGAGGGTGCGTTAAGTAGTCCAGCAGAGTATAATATTCCAGCAAATATTCCAGAATATGTTATTATTGATATCTCAAACTTTATTCACAGCAACCTATGATTACCGTAGAAACATTCACATTCAACGCTTACAGTGAAAACACCTATGTTCTTTATGATGAAACCAAAGAATGTGTGATCATCGATCCAGGCATGTACGAAGGTTATGAGCAAAATGAATTAACAGCCTTCATTAAGCAAGAAAATCTTAAACCAGTTTTGTTGTTAAATACACATTGTCATCTCGATCATGTATTTGGGAACAAGTTTGTATTTGACACCTATGGTTTAAAGCCAAAATTTCACAAAGGTGAACTGCAGGTGTTGGAAGCGGTGCCAAGTTATGCGCCATCTATGGGTTTTGGTAAATACGAAGTTTCGCCCTTACCAGATGAGTTTTTGCCTGAAACCGGAACCGTCGCTTTCGGAGATAGCACCTTAGCATTAATTTTTGCTCCGGGGCACTCGCCTGCACATTTATGTTTTTATAGCAAAGCTGATGCGGTTTTGATAGGTGGCGATGTATTATTTTATGGAAGCATAGGAAGAACAGATTTGCCCGGTGGAAATCATCAACAATTAATTCAAAACATTTCATCAAAACTTTTCGTTTTACCCGATGAAACTAAGGTTTACCCAGGACATGGTCCTGCAACAACTATTGGTTTCGAAAAACAACACAATCCTTTTTTTTAAAAATGCAGAATAGATTTATAGTCTCCTTTACTCTCTAAGCCTTCAATCTTTTAATCACTATCTTTACCAAGTGAATACAGCGCTATATATTGCCAAACGTTACTTGTTTGCGAAAAAGTCTACCAATGCCATTAACCTGATATCAGGCATATCAATGGTTGGTGTTATGGTGGGTAGCGCCGCTTTAATTATTATCCTTTCGGTTTTTAATGGTTTAGAAACGGTAGTGCTGGGTATGTTTGATACGATTACGCCTCAAATAGCCATTACACCGGCCAAGGGAAAAACCTTCGATCCAAATACGACTTATTTTAATGCATTAAAGAAAAGCAAAGATGTTTATGCTTTCTCAGAGGTATTACAAGAGAAAGCGCTTTTAAAATATAATGATAAACAGGCTGTGGGCTTGGTTAAAGGTGTAAGTGCCGATTACTTGAAAAACACAAAGTTGGATAGTACTATTCTGCAAGGGCGATTTGTTTTAGAGAATAAAAGTGGTTTTAATGGTGTAATTGGTTCTGCATTACAAAGTTATTTGGCAGTAAATACTTTGGATCCCTTTACGGAATTGGAAATTTATTCGCCCAAGAAAGATATTTCTGTAAACTCGTTAAATCCTACAGATGATTTTATTGCTAAAAGTATCCGCGTAAGTGGCGTATTTGAGGTACAGCAAGAGTTTGATAATGGCATTATTGTTCCCCTTGCTTTTGCTAGAGAACTACTTGATGAAAGTAAAAATGTTTCAGCCATCGAAATTGATTTCAGTCCGAATGTTGATGTAGATAGTTATAAAGATCAGATTGCTGAAAAGCTCGGAACTGCTTTTGTGGTAAAAAATAGGGCAGAACAAAATAGTTCTCTGCATCATATTTTCAATTCAGAAAAAAGTATGGTGTACATTATTTTAACATTTATTTTAATAATTGCTATATTTAATATTGTTGGCTCCCTAACCATGTTGGTTATAGATAAAGTAAAAGATATTGCTATTTTAAGTAGTTTAGGCGCAAGTAAAAAACTAATAAAACGTATCTTTTTACTGGAAGGAATGATGATCACCATGTCAGGCTGTGTATTTGGTCTTTTAGTTGGTATAGGCTTTTATTATGTTCAACATACATTTGGTCTAATCAAAATGGGTGAAGGAACTTTGGTCAATTCCTATCCTATCGCACTGAAGTGGAAAGACTTTATTTTAGTATTTATCACAGTAGGCACTTTTTCATTTTTGGCATCTGCTTTGTCATCAAATCTTAGTGTTAAAAGGATAGATCAGATTAATCAAAATATATAGGATGAGATTATTTAAACAAGCATTTGTATTTGTTGTGCTCCTTGGCGTAGCGGTTACCGCTTGTAATAGAACGGAAAAGGCTGATGGCGGAAAAAGTAAATTGAAGATTGTTAAAGGGCTCTATAGTTTTGGGCCTGAAATGAAATCTTTTACCCTTTGTGAAGATGGGAGAGAATATTGGGTTACAGATAGCGTTAAAAATTTAGAGCTCTCTTACAGCAACTTAGGTTTCGAAAAACCTTACGAGCCGGTATATGTGGAGCTGGAGGGATATGTTGCAAAATCTGATACCTCAACAGTTTCCGCAGATTTCGATTCTACTTTGGTAGTTACGAAGGTGATTAAAATTAGTAAGGAAATTCCCGATGGCCCTTGTGGACAATAATTTATCCTAATCTGGAACAGTAACCCACCATACATTTCCCCATTTATCTTCAAAGCCTGCACTTAAGCCATACTCTCTTCTGTCGGGTTCTTGTACTGATTTTGCTCCATAAGCAATCGCCTGATCATAAAATGCTATTGCCCGTGTAGAAAAAATAAACATACCTGCAGGGAATGATAAATAATTTTCATTCGCATTTGCGAACATGATTGTTCCCTTATCTATTACTGCTTCAGCATGCATCACCGTTCCATCTTCTCTTGGAACAATCAACCTGATGTCTGCATCAAATACATCCTTCAAAAAATCAATAAATCTTTCTGCATCCTTTACGACTAGGTAAGGCATAATTGGCTGATAATAATCTGGTGCTTTCATAGATATTAAAATTTATTTTGGCGTTTTAACACGCTTTCCGCTATATCCCCGATGAAAAATCGGGGGATGCCGCTGCAATCGTTAACGCGAAACCCAAAGCATTAATCGTTTACAAGCCAACATAAAGTTATCAATTTTCAATTAAACAAAAACGGCCTTCTGGTTTATCCAGAAGGCCGTTATCAAAATCAATATTTCACGTCTACCAGAAGATAGAATAAAGTGCTACTAATATTCCGCAAACCAGTAATGATCCAACCGCAAATCCTGGGTCAACCTTAAACATACTGCTATCTATTTCTAAACCATTTGATTTATCACCTTTTTTGTTTTCAATCATACTGATGGTAAACATCACAACAATACAGATTACAAATACAAAGCCCATTCTATCTAAGAAAGGAATTTCGTAAACGCCTTCTGCATTTGCTACAGAGAAACCAAAGTCATGCAAGAATGATAAATCCATCATTCCTGGTAAGAATTTTAATAATACTGATAAACCGAAACCGCCAATAGTAGCGAATAATGCTGCATTCGAGGTCGTTTTTTTCCAGAAGAAACCAAGAATAAACATGGCGAAAATACCAGGACTTACAAATCCTGTATATTCCTGAATAAACTCAAATCCACCTTTTTTATCGATACCCAGGAAAGGAGAAATTGCTACGGCAATAGCCATCGCGATAATTACAACCATTCTTCCTGTTCTCACCAAGGTCTTCTCAGAAGCTTCTTTTTTAATGTGTTTCTTGAAAATATCCAAGGTATAAATGGTAGAAATACTATTGATTTTACCAGCTAATGAAGCCACAATTGCTGCGGTCAAAGCCGCAAATGATAATCCTTTTAAGCCTGTAGGTAAAATGTTAAGCAGTGTTGGGTAGGCTCTATCAGGGCGAAGTTCTCCACCAGGCATCATCGAATTTACATCAATACCTGTTTTTTCCTGATACAACATATACACAGCAATACCTGGTAAAACAACGATTAATGGCATCAAAAGCTTTAAAAACGCGGCAAATAATATACCAGCTCTGGCTGTTTTTAAATCGGCACCTAAAGCACGTTGAGTGATGTACTGATTACAACCCCAGTAATTTAAGTTTACAATCCACATACCACCCAACAATACGGTCATGCCCGGTAAAGAAGCATAATTGGCACTGTCTTTTTTGAAAATCATGTGGAAGTGATCTGGTGCTTTTTCTCTCAAAAATGCTAAACCATCTAAAACGCCATCGCCACCAAAGTGATCGCTAACCAGATTTAGTGCTAAATACGTTGTAGCTAAACCACCAAAAATCAAAAATGCCACTTGAATAACATCGGTATAACCGATAACCTTCATCCCACCTAAAGCGATAATAACAGCAAAGACAGCTAAACCTGTCATACAATACCAGAAACCTATACCAGATATGCTACTTACGGCTAATGCGCCAAGATAAAGGATAGAAGTTAAGTTTACTACCACATATAATAACAACCAAAACACCGCCATAATCATGGCAACGGTACCATTGTATCGCTGACTTAAGAATTGCGGCATGGTGTAAATCTTGTTTTTAAGATATACCGGGATAAAAAATGTTGCTACAATAACCAGCGTTGCAGCAGCCATCCACTCGTAGGTAGAAATGGCCAGCCCCATTTTAAATCCATCCCCACTCATGGCCACAAATTGCTCTGCACTAATGTTAGAGGCAATTAGCGACGTTCCAATTGCCCACCATGTAAGCGATCCTTCCGCAAGGAAATAATCCTTACTGCTCATTTGAGCTTGTTTTTTACGGTGGTAAATCCAGAAACCATAAATTGCTACAAGCGCAAAATAGGCTAGAAAAATAATGTAATCTGTTACTTTCATTTAAGATAAGTTATTTGGTTTAGAAGGCTAAATGTAATAAAATCATAAATTAAATTTCAATTTATTTGATTTAAAAATGTTATTAAGACATTTATTATTTCTATTCGCAGGATTTTATATATATCTGTTGATTAAATTTTCTAGATATTCTTGTTTGCCACTGCGTATTTCAGGCTCTCCATTTTCGGCAGCGTAGTTTCGTAAATCTTCTAAACTTAACTTTCCTTGTTCAAATTCTGCACCTTGTCCACTATCGAATGAAGCATAACGTTCTGCTCTCACCTTTTTGTAATCTGATTTTTGAAGAATGGCATCAGCGGTAATTAAGGCTCTGGCAAAAATATCCATTCCCCCAACATGTGCATAAAATAAATCTTTTGCATCAGTAGAGTTGCGGCGAATTTTAGCATCGAAATTCACGCCGCCACCTTTGAAACCGCCACCTTCTAAAATAACCAGCATCGATTCAGTTAATTCATTAATGTCGTTCGGAAACTGATCCGTATCCCATCCATTTTGGTAATCGCCTCGGTTGGCATCAATAGAGCCCAATAAGCCATTATCTACTGCAACCTGTAACTCATGCTGAAAAGTATGTCCAGCCAAAGTAGCATGGTTGACTTCCAGGTTTAATTTAAAATCTTTTAACAAATCATATTCCTGCAAAAAGCCTTTAACGGTTGCAGCGTCATAATCATATTGGTGTTTAGATGGCTCGCATGGCTTAGGCTCGATGAAGAAAGTTCCTTTAAAACCTTGTTTGCGGGCATAATCTTTTGCGGTGTGTAAAAACTTAGCCAAATGTTCCTGCTCACGTTTCATATTAGTGTTAAGCAAGCTCATATAGCCTTCTCTACCACCCCAAAAAACATAGTTTTCGCCGCCTAGTGCAATTGTAGCATCTAAAGCTGCTTTAACTTGTGCAGCGCCATGCGCCAATACATGAAAATCTGGATTGGTTGAAGCGCCGTTCATGTAACGTTTGTGGCTGAACAAATTGGCTGTTCCCCATAGCAATTTTACACCACTATCTGCTTGTTTCTGTTTTGCATAGTCAACTAAAGCTTGTAATCTGCGCTCATTTTCTGCAACGTTATCACCATAATCAACCACATCCACATCGTGGAAACAATAGTAAGGCAATTGCATTTTAGTAATAAACTCAAACGCTGCATCCATTTTGTCTTTCGCTCTTTCTACAGCATCACTCTTTTCATCCCAAGGAAATACATGTGTTGCGCCACCGAATGGGTCAGCTCCATTTCCGTTAAACGAATGCCAGTAGGCACAGGCAAATTTGAAGTGCTCGTTCATGGTTTTGCCAGCCACAATCTTATTTGCGTCATACCATCTAAAGGCTAATGGATTATCGCTTTCTAATCCTTCGAACTGAATTTGATCGATGCCTTTGAAAAATTCTTTTGATCCTGCTACTACTTTTGTCATTGTGATCTTTTTATGTGATTCTACTTTAATGCTTTAATTAATATTTCTTTCCATTCCTGATAAATGGGTTCATATTCTTCCGAATTTTTTGGAGTTAAAGTTTTAATCACTTCGTGTTGGGTGAAGGCTTCTTCTGCAGTTTTGAAAATCCCCGCACCTATGCCGGCTCCCAATGCCGCCCCAACACTGCCATCGTTTTCATAAAGTTCTACGGCTACTCCCGTAACATCAACAAAGGTTTGTGCAAAAACATCGCTTAAAAAAAGGTTTGCCCGCCCTGCTCTGATTACTTTTGGGGGCATTCCGTTTTCTCGCATGATATCCAGCCCATACCTAAAAGAAAAAGCGATGCCTTCTTGAACTGCCCGAAAAATATCGGATAGATTGTGAGTATTTAAATCGACACCTAAGAGTTGGGCACCAGTATATTTGTTGTTTAACATACGTTCAGCGCCATTTCCGAAGGGTAAAACTTTTAATCCCTTACTCCCGATGGGTGCCTGACTGGCCAGACTATTTAATTCCTGATAAGTTGATTTTGGCGCAAAAGTGTGTTTCGCCCAGCGGTACATGCTTCCTGTTCCATTGATACAAAGCAAAACACCTGTATTTTTTTCTGATGAAGAATAGGTTACATGGGCGAACGTATTTACACGAGATTGTTTATCATAGGTTAAGCTATCGCTCACACCATAAATTACGCCTGATGTTCCGGCTGTTGCCGCTACTTCTCCAGGATTTAGCACATTCAACGAAAGCGCATTGTTGGGCTGATCTCCAGATTTATAAGACACAGGAATTCCTGGCGTTAGTCCTAGTAGCCTTGCGATACCTTCCTTTAAAAAGCCGTGAGAAGAAAAAAGTTGATTTACCTTTGGGATGATGCTTTCATCCAATCCATAACATTCCATCACATTTTTTGAAATTTCATGTTTCTGGAAATCCCAAAAAATACCTTCTGATAAAGCTGATATGCTAGTAGTTATATCTCCAGTCAGTTTCATTCCAATGAAATCTCCTGGCAACATTATTTTATCAATTTTTTGATAAATATCAGGTTCGTTTTCTTTTACCCAGGCTAATTTTGACGCGGTAAAATTTCCAGGAGAATTTAGCAAACTACTCAAAGCCTTTTCATGTCCGATTTTGTCAAAAGCCTTTTTGCCAATTTCAACCGCCCTGCTATCACACCAGATAATACTATCACGCAAAACATTTTGATCTTGATCTACCACAACTAAGCCATGCATTTGATAGGCAATGCCAATAGCTGCAATATTTTTAGGATCGAATAACTTGGTCGCATTTAGTTTTAAAATCGCTTGCTGCGTATTGTGCCACCAATCTAATGGGGATTGTTCAGCCCACCCGGGTTTAACCGATTTTATCTCTGTTTCTTGTTCAGGATATTGTGCTGTTGCCACACATTTTTGACTAGCCACCTCTACAACTGCAACTTTTATAGACGAAGTGCCTAAATCAATACCTAATAAATACATTTGTTTTGATTAAATTAATATTTGGTTATGCAAACGGTTGCATAAAGATAGTTGTTAAATTATAATTCGCAAATTATTTCCAAAAATCTACCCAAAACAATTTTTAAAGTAGGGAAAGGTTATGCATATTTAATAGATGTCGATCTAACCGTTTGAATTTGCTGTAATTTTTTATCCCAAACTGATATTATACAGTATTTATTAATTTAGCAGACTAAAGCAAAAAACTAAACTTATGGAAGAAATCACTTGGGATGATTTTGAAAAGGTCGATTTGAGAGTTGGAACGGTATTGGAAGCGCTTGAGTTTCCAGAAGCACGCAGGCCAGCCTACAAATTGAGAGTAGATTTTGGAGAACTAGGTATAAAAACCAGTAGCGCACAAATTACTAAACATTATACCTTAGATGAATTATTGGGAAAGCAAATTGTAGGAGTCATAAATTTTCCAAAGAAACAGATTGGTAAGTTTATGTCTGAATTTTTAGTAACGGGTTTCGCCGATGAAAATGGGGATATTGTTTTAACAGCTGTTGATAAAAAGGTTCCGAATGGGAGTAAATTGATTTAATTCTTTAATTATTTGCCCGCAGATTTGAGATGATAAACAACGTTGATTTTCACAGATAATTAATACATATTGAGGTTTAACCAGATCAGCGATTCTTTTCTGCGACATCTGCGGGGAGGTTGGCCTTATATGAACATCAAGAATAGACTATATTTGCATATGAGTTTTTATAATTTTGAAGAAACCAACCCAGGAGCAGAAGATATTCACTACATGAAATTGGCTTTGGAGGAAGCTAAAAAGGCGTTGGCCGAAGATGAAATCCCGATTGGTGCCATTGTGGTGAGCAAAAACCGAATCATTGGAAGGGGTTATAATTTAACCGAAAAGTTTAACGATGTAACTGCGCATGCCGAAATGCAGGCTTTTACATCGGCGGCTCAAACCCTGGGTGGCAAATACCTTAGGGATTGTACTTTATACGTTACCATCGAGCCTTGCGTAATGTGTGCTGGCGCAAGTTATTGGACCCAAATCAGCAGAATTGTATACGGAGCCAGGGAAGAAAAGCGTGGTTTCATTTCAAAGAATGCAAATTTACTGCATCCTAAAACTGAACTCAAAGGTGGCGTTCTGGCAGATGAGGCAGCAATTTTAATGAAGGATTTCTTTATTAAAAAGCGATAGTTAAAAATTTAGAGTTTATTAAATTTGATAATCGAGTAACTCCCAAAGCTTAAATCCTTCCAATTTCTTTCATCATGAATCGAAAGGAAAACGATTTGATGATATTTACATGAACAAATCTTAACCTACTAATGTTATATTTGCTACAGAAACATTTTAAAATCTAAAAACATAATACTATGGCTTTTGAATTACCTGCGTTACCGTACGCAACCGACGCATTAGAACCGCATATTGATAAAACTACCATGGAAATTCACCATGATAAACATCATCAAGCTTATGTTACCAACTTAAATAAAGCTGTTGAAGGTAAGCCTGAGGCAAGTTTAAGTATTGAAGAAATTATTAAAAACATTTCAAAATATCCTGCAGCAGTAAGAAACAATGGCGGTGGTCATTATAATCATTCATTATTTTGGAAAGTTTTAGGTCCGAATAAAGGTGGCGAGCCAACTGGCGATTTAGCTAAAGCAATCAATGATACATTTGGTTCATTTGCTGAACTGAAAACTAAATTGCAAGATGCTGGAGCAACTCGTTTCGGTTCTGGTTGGGCTTGGTTATCAGTTGGTGCTGATAAAAAACTTCAAGTTTCTTCTACGCCAAATCAAGACAACCCTTTAATGGATGTTGCTGAAGTAAAAGGTACGCCAATTTTCGGTATCGATGTTTGGGAGCACGCTTATTATTTAAAATATCAAAACAAGCGTCCTGATTATTTAGCGGCTATTTGGAATGCTGTTAATTGGGATGCTGTTGCTGAACTTTATAAAAAAGCTTTATAGGCTTCCACCTATATAAATTTTGAAAGTCTCGATATAAATCGAGACTTTCTTGTTTTAAGATAAATAAGTAACTTCGCCATTGTAAAATATTCAAAATGAAGAAGATTATATTTTTATTTTTTTTAGTGATTGGGATGGTAGGTTTGGCAAATGCACAGCAGAATAAGATGCCAACACCCGATGATATTGCGAAGAAAAATGTGGAGGATTTGGATAAAAGATTGAAGCTGAATGATACTCAAAAGAGTGTGATTTATCGCTTTACCTATAATCAGGCTAAAGAACAAGCTGATTTAATTAAAAGACAACAAGCTGGCAACTCCAGAGATGAGGATGTAGATAAATTCTATAAACTACAGAATGAAACTTCGAAAAATATCCGTAACGTGTTAAAAGGCGAACAGCAAACCGAATACGATAAAGTTATCGAAGAGCGCTTGAGCGGTAAAGCGAATAAAGATAAAAAGAAGAAAAAGAAAAAAGGCGAAGAAGAAGAGGTTGAAAGCGATATCAAAGGATTACTTTCTGCACCCCCGCTTGATCCACAGAAACAATAAACTAAGCTATGCCTGAAATTATCGTAGGCACAATTGTACTTGGATTATTGTTGTCGCCACAACTGCTAGCCGGTTTTTTAGCCAAAAGAACCGGTCGAAATTTCTGGTTTTGGTTTTCGATATCATTTTTAATACCGATTATTTCATTGATTATCCTGATTTGTTTAGAGGATAAGAATCCGAATAGTGCTGGCTATAAGCTGGCAGATCATATTGGGAAAGATTAAAAAGAGTTCAAGGTTTTAATGTTCGTTAAATTGATACTCACCTTCATTCGGTAATATTGAATTAAGTTGCGCTAAGTCTCCTTCTACAAAATATTTCACAATTTGAGCTAAATCCTTCACAAGCACGACATCTGCATGTCTAGCTTTCCAAACTTTCTTCTCTATTTTGCCGGTAATTAATTTAGTAAACCAACCGTTTTTCTCAAGATGATACCAAGAAAAGGTTACAAGTAGGCTTAAATTTTCCTCATGCAGTTTCCTTTCATCTATATAATTGGAGGAAACATTAAGGTTTCTCATATTAACCTCATCGGATAGATCCAAATACCAATAATCTTCATAATTGATATGCTCATTGCTGCGGTAAGCGTGATAATAACTCTTCCACTCTTGTAGCCAATCAATGTTCTTGCAAAAATTTTGTATATCAAAACTACTACGGTTTAGCAGTTCAGTTTTCTTGCCTAATGAAGATAAAAATTCGATGTTGAACATAAGTTAAAATAGAAAACGTTTATTAGATGCTGCAATGTAAAGAAGAATTTCTAATTTTTGTTTTCCATTAGGATTTTCAAGCAAAGTAAGAGCATAATTAATTTTAATTTCTTTACGGCTGAACATTGCTCGCTTAATAACCAAATCGATTTTGTATCTTTAATTTAAACCCAATAATGATATGACAGCTAAACAAACGTTCTCTATCATCCCTGAAGATACTTTACTAAACAAAATTTATGAAATACGTGGGCATAAAGTTATGCTCGATAGTGATTTGGCAGAACTCTATGGAGTTGAAACCAGGATTTCAAATCAAGCAATTAAAAGAAATATCGAACGATTTCCTGAGGATTTTATGTTTCAATTAACGAAAGAGAATGGAGTTCTTTGATATCACAAATTGTGACATCAAAGACAGGTAGAGGTAGGACGA
Organism: Pedobacter sp. Leaf41; assembly: GCF_001422545.1. GTDB lineage: Bacteria > Bacteroidota > Bacteroidia > Sphingobacteriales > Sphingobacteriaceae > Pedobacter. The sequence continues at coordinate 84,653 of NZ_LMLE01000001.1, forward strand.
GAAAACTTCCTTTTGCTTTTACTGAACATGGTGTACTGATGCTTTCAAGTGTTCTAAATAGCCAACAGGCTATTCAGGTAAATATTCAAATTGTAAGGATTTTTACGAGACTGAGAAATTTACTTATTGAACATACAGAGCTTCAACTTGAAATTGCTGATATTAAATAGCATCTCCAAAATTATGACAAAAATATAGAAATGGTGTTTTCTTATTTAGATAAGCTAATTGATAAGAAAATTGGGCCAAGAAAAAGGATTGGCTTTATGCCTGATGATTTGTAGGTTTCTGCTGTTGAATGGTTAATGGGATTATAAGCTAATATTGTGTAAACGGGATGAAAGCGGTATTCTTTTAAATTAGCAGCGACTTTGTTCACGCTGTCTTGCTGAGGCACGAAGCATCTGCAGCCGATGAAACAGATGCTTCACGCCTCAGCAGCACAAGATTGATTTGAAATTGGACACAAAGCCCGACCAAACCTTGTCGAAGAACCACTGGTTTTGCTTTCCAGATATCTTTCATAAAATTGCCAGATCGACATGATATTTACAGCAGATGATCGCACAATTAAATACAAATTATTAAGATGCTGGACTAAATTCAGCAGGACTACTTCCTGATGTTATACAGCTACTGCACTCAGACTTTCAACTTTTAACTTATAACATTCAACTTTTTTCTCTTCAACTATTTGATAATAAAAGTTTTCTATCTATCTTTGCAGTCCCAAATTTAATGGGAATAATAAATTGTTTAATAAATTAAATACAAGCAAGTGAATACGTTAAGTTACAAAACTGTCTCTGCCAATGCGAAAACTGTTAACAAACAGTGGATTGTTGTTGATGCACAAGGCGAGATTTTGGGGCGCTTGTCATCGAAGATCGCTATGATCATCCGTGGTAAAAACAAGCCTGAGTACACCCCACACGTAGACTGCGGAGATAATGTTATTGTTATCAATGCAGACAAGGTTAAATTGACAGGAAACAAATTCAGCGAAAAGCAATATGTTTCTTATACTGGTTATCCAGGTGGTCAGCGTTTTATTTCTCCTAAGGAGTTAATGGCGAAACACCCTCAACGTGTAATCGAGAAAGCGGTACGTGGTATGTTACCGAAAACTAAATTGGGTAAAAAACTTTACACCAATCTTTTTGTGTATGCTGGTGAAACTCACCCTCATGCAGCTCAATCTCCAAAAACCATTAAACTTTAAGAAATGTCAGTTACTAACACTTCAGGAAGAAGAAAAACAGCTGTTGCACGTATCTACTTAAAAGATGGTGCTGGAGCAATTACCGTTAACGGTAAAGATCACAAAGTTTATTTCCCAACTTTACCTTTGCAATATATCGTAAACCAAAGTTTAGAAGTTTCTGAGCTTACTGGCCGTTACGATATCACTGTAAACGTACAGGGTGGTGGAGTAAAAGGACAAGCAGAAGCTGTTCGTTTAGCTATTGCTAAAGCGATTGTTGAACTAGATGCGGAGAAAAAACCTGCATTACGTGCTAAAGGCCTAATGACGCGTGATATGCGTATGGTTGAGCGTAAAAAACCAGGACGTGCTAAAGCTCGTAAGAAATTCCAATTCAGTAAACGTTAATCACAGGAGGCAAGAACAATGGCAAGAACAACTTATCAAGACTTATTGGATGCAGGTGTACACTTTGGTCACCTTACCCGTAAATGGAATCCAAAAATGGCTCCTTACATTTTCATGGAGCGTAATGGAATTCACATTATAGATTTAAATAAAACTTTAACTAAAACTGAAGAAGCTGCGGCTGCGATTAAGCAAATCGTAAAATCAGGACGTAAAGTATTATTTGTTTCAACAAAAAAACAAGCAAAAGGAATCGTAGCTGAGCAAGCTAAAAAAGTAAACATGCCTTTCGTAACCGAGCGTTGGTTAGGTGGTATGTTAACTAACTTCGCTACCGTGCGTAAGTCAATTAAAAAGATGGTTACCATCGATAAAATGACTAAAGACGGTACTTATTCGATTCTTTCTAAAAAAGAGCGTTTGATGATTCAACGTGAGCGTATTAAATTAGAATCACTTTTAGGTGGTATTGCTGATTTAAACCGTTTACCTGCAGCTTTATTCTTAATTGATGTTAAGAAAGAACACATCGCAGTAACTGAAGCATTAAAATTAAACATCCCAACTTTTGCGATGGTTGACACGAACTCGGATCCTTCTAACATCGATTTCCCTATTCCAGCGAATGATGATGCTACGAAATCAATTTCTTTAATTACTGATGTAATTATCAAAGCTATTGAAGAAGGTTTAGATGAGCGCAAACGCGAAAAAGATGATGAAGCTGAAAAAGAAGCAGTAGCAGCGAAAGTTGCAGCTGATGCTCCTGAAGCAAAAGAGCCTAGAGCAGCTGGTGAAAAAAGACCAACTACTAAAAAGGTAACTGCTGAAGCAGAAACTGAAGCACCTTCATCAGAAGAAACTAAAACAGAAGAATAATTAAGTTATAAGTTATAGGTTATAAGTTGTAGGTATATCCCCGCAACCTGTAACCTGTAACTTTTAACATTTTAAGGAACTTATAAAATTTTTAAACATGTCTACAGTACAAATTACTGCCGCTGATGTAAATAAACTACGCCAACAAACTGGCGCTGGTATGATGGATTGCAAAAAAGCTTTAGTAGAAGCTAATGGCGATTTCGAAGCAGCTGTTGATTTATTGCGTAAAAAAGGTCAAAAAGTATCTGCCGCTCGTTCTGGTAATGCTACTTCTGAAGGTTTGGTATCAATCGCTGTTTCAGCGGATGGTACAAATGGTAAATTAGTTGCTTTAGCTTGCGAAACTGAACCAGTTTCTAAAGTTGAAGATTTCCGTAATCTTGCTCAGGCTGTTTTAGCTGCAGCAGTTGCGAACAATCCTGCTACTGCAGAGGAGTTAGAAGCAATTAAATTAGAAGACGGACGTACAGTTGCAGAAACTATTACTGAACTTACTGGTAAAATTGGCGAGAAAATCGTTATCCAAGAGTATGCAAATGTAACAGGCGAGAAAATCGTTTCTTATATTCACTCTAACGGTAAAATGGGTGTTTTGGTAGTATTCCAGGGTGCTAATGGTGCTGATATCACTGAAGCTGGTAAAGATGTTGCAATGCAAATTGCTGCAATGAATCCAGTTGCTGTTGATAAAGACGGTGTTGATCCTGCAACTATTGAGCGTGAAATCGAAATTGCTAAAGACGTAATTCGTCAAGAAGGTAAACCAGAAGAAATGGTTGAGAAAATCGCTGCTGGTAAATTGAACAAATTCTACAAAGACAGTACTTTATTAAACCAGGAGTTTGTTAAAGACGGCTCAATGGATGTTCGGAAATTCTTAGACAATACGGCTAAAGGATTAACAGTAACAGAATTCAAACGCGTTCAATTAGGTGCGTAAGCATTTATAAACAATATTTCGAAAGTCCCGATGAAAATCGGGACTTTTTTGGTTTTTGTGTTTTTTCAGCGCCGACAAACTAATGTTTATTAATTTGGAGTATAGCAACTTCATCCCTTTAACACAAATCTTATGCTAAAAATTTCTAATGTAAACTTTTATCAGGATCACATTCTGTTGGAAGATAAAACGCTAAATATTTTGAATGGGAAAATCATTTCCATTCAAAATAGTGAGGTAAACCAATGTGATGATTTAATTCTTTTGCCAGGCTTAATAGATCTTCAAATCTATGGTGCCGGAGGAAAACTGTTTTCAGCAGAGCCGACAATAGAAGCACTCCAGATAATGGAAGACGATTTGCTCAAAAAAGGCACCACGGGTTTCTTGGCCTGTATGGCGACCAATACCGCGGAAGTATTTAATGCTTGCATCGCGACAGCAAAAGAATATCGTTCATCAGCAAGAAATTTTTTAGGCTTACACTTAGAAGGCCCATTTTTAAACCCGAATCGTTTGGGTGCCCATGTTCCGGAGTTTGTACGTAAAGCTACCTTGGATGAGATTAAAGAATTATTAGACTTTGGGGATGGAGTAATTAAAATGATGACTATTGCACCCGAATGCAATGATGATAAAGTGATTAATTATTTAATTGATAATGGCGTCTTGATATCTTTAGGTCACAGCAATGCGACTTTTGAACAAGCAACTGTCGCGTACAATATGGGCATACCCACTACTACACACTTATTTAATGCTATGAGTCCTATCCATCATCGCGAGCCGGGCATACCAACGGCATTATTCAATCACAGTAAAGCTATGTCTAGCATTATTGTAGATGGGCAGCATGTAGATTTTGAGGTAGTTAAATTTGCAAAGAAGCTACTTCAAGAAAGATTGTTCTTAATTACCGATGCTGTAACGGAATGTAATCAGGGTCCGTATCAGCATATCAAAAAAGGCGAGAAGTTTGTAATGCCAGACGGAACGCTTTCAGGCTCTTCTTTAACCATGCTTCAAGCAATCAAAAACTGCGTTAAATACTGTGAAATTGCCTTAAGCGAGGCGATAAATATGGCTACAGTTTATCCGGCAAAGTTAATTGGAATTGAAACCCTGATTGGCAAAATAGAAAGCGGTAGCGATGCAAATCTGGTTATTGTTGATAAAGATTTGAATCTAAAACGAGTAATTTTCCAGGGAGAAGAAGTTTCAATCTAAATAATTACATCAATTATTAGAAACAATTGCTTGGTATTAAAAAATTGTTGATATTTTTGAGGTCATGAAGTACAAACGCATCCTACTAAAGCTCAGCGGCGAATCGCTAATGGGCGAAAAACAATACGGTATTGACAATGAGCGTGTTAAGCAATATGCTGAAGATATAAAAACAGTACACGATAAAGGTTTAGAAATTGCAATCGTAATTGGAGGTGGGAATATTTTTAGAGGTTTAAGTGCTGAAAAAAGCGGTATGGACAGAGCCCAGGCCGATTATATGGGGATGCTGGCTACAGTGATCAACTCTATGGCATTGCAAGATGCCTTGGAGAAAGTGGGCATAAAAACGCGTTTGCTTACTGCAATTAAAATGGAACAAATTTGTGAGCCATTTATCCGCCGTAGAGCGGTGCGCCATTTGGAAAAAGGTAGGGTAGTTATTTTTGGAGCCGGAACAGGCAATCCATACTTCACGACCGATTCTGCTGCAGCGTTAAGGGCAATAGAGATTAAGGCAGACGCAGTTTTAAAAGGAACACGAGTTGACGGAATTTATACTGCAGATCCTGAAAAGGACCCTTTAGCGACTAAATACGATGAAATATCGTTTAGAGAAGTATATGCTAAAGGGTTAAATGTAATGGATATGACTGCCTTTACTTTATGTGAAGAAAACCAGGTTCCTATTATTGTGTTTGATATGAATAAACACGGTAATTTCATGAAAATTGCTAATGGAGAACCCATTGGTACTTTGGTGAAATAAAGCTTAAATTATTATTTTTGTAGAAATACACATATTATGAACGAACTCATACAATTGCAATTAATGGATGCCCAATCTGCTATGGATAAGGCTATCGATCATTGCGAATCGGAATTAACTAAAATTAGAGCTGGTAAGGCTTCTGCAGGAATGCTTGATGGTATTTTTGTAGATTATTATGGTGCTTCTACCGCCTTGTCTCAAGTATCTAGCATTAATACACCTGATGCCAGAACGATTGTGATTCAGCCTTGGGAAAAATCGTTATTAGTGCCAATAGAAAAAGCTATTCAGGTAGCTAACATCGGTATCAACCCTCAAAATGATGGTATTGTAATTCGTTTAGTTGTACCACCATTAACTGAGGAACGCAGAAAAGACCTGGTTAAAAAAGTAAAGGAAGAGGCAGAACGTGGACGGATAACCGTTCGTAACATTCGCAAAGATGCCAATACCAAAATACAAAAGTTAAAAGGAGAAGGTGTATCTGACGATGAAATAAAGTCAGGTGAAGCCGAAGTACAAAAATTAACTGATGCTTATATCATTAAAGTTGATAAACATGCAGAAGCAAAGGAAAAGGATGTAATGACCGTTTAGGTTGTCAATCATCAGCATAAAAAAAGGGAATAAGATAGAACTTATTCCCTTTTTTTATGCTGGTTTTTTGGAAGAGTAGATTCCCGTTCGATTAATTTGGTTGATAACACAATCTGCTTAAAAGCTGATTCCTGTTCTTTCGACTCTAGTTTCGAAAGCAATATTTTCATTAGGCTTTCGGCAATTTCCTGTACAGGCTGCGCAACTGCAGTTATAGGTGGCGTATAAAATTCGAGAAGCTCAAAATCATCAAAAGATAGCAAAGCAGGTTTTAACGCAGGTGAGATTTCCATTTGTTTCAGCGTTCGCAAGCCATCAAGGCAAATGTAATTGGCAGAGAAAATTACTGCATCAAGCTGCTTTTCCGAAGAAAAAAATGCTGTCATTTGTTCGATCGAAGTTAATTCGGAACGTTGATATTTCACCTTTTTGATAGTAGCGGGAAGCTTGTGTTCCTCCATGGCTTTTTCATAACCCGCTAACCGATCAACCATTTGTTGTAAATCTGTTTCGAGTGTTACAAAGCCAATATTTTGATAGCCGTTATTGATCAGGTGTTGTGTAGCGTTAAAGGTTGCCCCTGCATTATCTATCACCACGTAATCTGTTTGAAGTTCCTGTACATAGCGATCAAAAAGTACAACCGGCGTATTGGTTTCTATTAGTTTTTTAGTTTCCGCTTCAAATCCCTCTGGCAAAGCCATAATGTATCCGTCCACGTGCCGATCGCGAAATATCTGGAGTAGTTCGATAGCCTTTTCATAACTGTTGTGGGTACTGCTGAAAAGAATCTTGTATCCGTTTTCAGAGGCTTTCTGGTCTAAGTGATGCGCTATACGGGAAAAGAAAGGTTCAGAAATATCGTCGACAAGAAAACCAATTACATTTGTTTTTCCGGTACGCAAGCTCTTTGCAAGGGTATTGGGCTGGTAGCCCCATTTTTCGACTAGATCAAGTACCTTTTTAGTAACAGCCTTGCTTATATTTTTTTCTTGAGCTTTGCCATTGATCACGAAAGAAACGGTAGTGATGGATATATTTAATTCGTTTGCTATATCTTTTATTTGGATTTTCTTTTTCATTAATGTGGTATAACACTTACAATACATCGAAATATAGGAAATATTTGAATATTAACTCTATATTAATGTTGGCACCGGATAAAGATAAAGGCGACTTCGACCTAAACCGTCTAAAAAAGAAAAAGAGCAACCTATCCAGGATTGCTCGATTAACTAACTTATTATTCATAAAAAATGCTGTTGGGGAAGGAGTCGAACCTTCAAGGGGTAGTTAGCTACAGTTCAAAAAATTAATTGTGGTCAACCCAATAAACTGCGTTTGTCCCATTATTCCCCACCACCGAGACAAGGAGGCGTGTCTGCCAATTTCACCACCCAACATTTTAGTCATCAGTCTGGAGTCGAAAGTACTGAGTCTAAAGACTACTGACTAATGACTTTGAACTAAGTCGCTGTAGGGGAAGGAATCGAACCTTCAAGGAGTGGTTAGCCATTGCTGGTTTTCCCATTATTCTCCGCCACCGAGACAAGGAGGTGTGTCTGCCTGTTTCACCACCCTACATTATGTTCAGCAATTGTGAAAGAACGTTCCCTTTTTGTTAATTGCTTGATACAAATGTAAAGGAACTCTCAATACCTTGCAAATATTTTAAACATTTAATTTTATTTTTATAATTTTGATAAATATTCGTAAATTCGCTTATCATAATTCAAAAATATGCTTAAAAAAGACAATTCCAATTTAGAAATTGACAACCTCGATATTGATATATTGAAACAGTTAATGCAAGATGCTACGAAACCTTATACGGAAATTGCCAAGGATTTAATCGTATCTGGGGGTACAATCCACGTTAGAATGAAGAAATTGCAGGAGATGGGCATTATAAAAGGCTCTCATCTGATTATAGATCCACAGAAGGCGGGTTACGATATTTGTGCTTTTTTAGGAATTTACCTGGAGAAGGGAATACAATATAAGGATGCTGTTGCTCAATTGAGTAAAATCAAAGAGGTGGTAGAATTACATTATACCACTGGATCTTATAGTATGTTCGCGAAAATTATTTGTAGGGATACGAATCATTTACGCCATGTGCTTAACGAAGAAATTCAGGCGGTTAATGGAATTCAACGGACAGAAACGCTAATTTCTTTGGAAGAAAGCATTAAAAGGCAGATCGAGTTGGGCTAAAAGTAGCCTCTCCCTCTGAAAGTTTTGTAATTGGGCTTGGGTAGTACTGTCCCTCTCCCGAAGAGAGGGAAACGATAGTGATTAGCTATAACCCAAAGCAAAGATTTATCTTAAAGTAAAACATCAAAATGAATATGAACGCTTTAGGCTCCTCCCCTCGGGGGAGGTTGGGTGGGGCTTCTTTCTATTTCAACAACTGATAAGCAAGGAGTGCAGCAAAGTAGGCCATGGCTGTCATGTAAACCAACTGAATGATAGGCCATTTCCAGCCCTTGGTTTCGCGGTAAACAATAGCCACGGTACTCATGCATTGCATTGCGAAAGCGTAAAACAACATCAGCGATACGCCAGTTGCAAAAGTATAAACCGGCAAGTTAGTTCGTGTGTTTTTTGATGCGGCCATGCGTTCGCGGATAGTAGAGGTATCTTCATCGCCACCGTCAACGCTATAAATGGTAGCCATGGTACCTACAAAAGCTTCGCGGGCGGCAAATGATGTGATTAGCCCAATACCGATTTTCCAATCGTAACCGAGTGGACGAATGGCAGGTTCGATACAATGCCCAAGAATGCCCACATAAGAGTTTTCGAGCTTTTCTGTTGCGATTAATGTTTCAATATGGGTTGTGTTTTTAGTCGTATCTGCTAGTGCTGATTCGTATTTTTTATCAATGTTTTCGAAGCGATCGCCTGGGCCAAATGTTGCCATTACCCAAAGGATAATAGAAATAGCAATAATCACTTTCCCGGCTTCGATTACAAAGGTTTTCGACTTCTCATACATGGTATAGAAAACGTTTTTCCACCTTGGCATTCGGTAAATGGGCAGTTCCATGATGAAGTAAGACCGCTCTTTCGTTTTAATGATGATTTTCATTACCCAGGCAACCAACACCGCTGCAATGATGCCGACCAAATACATGATCATTAGTGCTAAACCTTGCATGTTGAAGATACCTAACACATTCTCTGAAGGGATAATTAACGAGATAATTAGAATGTAGACTGGTAACCTTGCCGAGCAACTTACCAATGGCGTAACCATAATGGTAATCATTCTATCTTTCCAGTTTTCGATATTTCGGGCGGCCATAATGGAAGGCACTGCGCAGGCCAAACCACCTATCATTGGAACTACTGATTTACCATTCAAGCCCACTTTGCTCATGATTTTATCCATCATGAAAGTAACACGAGCCATGTAGCCTGTATCTTCTAAAATGGAAATAAAGGCAAAAAGTATAGCAATTTGAGGTATGAATACGAATATTCCACCTAAGCCAGCAATAATTCCATCGAGCACTAAATCGGTAAGCATGCCTGCCGGTAGATATTTGTGACCGAGTTCAGTGATGAAACCAAAACCGCTTTCAATCCAATCCATCGGGTAGGCCGACCACGCAAATATGGCGTTAAAAATCACAAAGAGGATCAGTAGAAAAATGGCAAAACCCCAAACTTTGTGGGTTAAAACTGCATCGAGTTTATCGCTAAAAGAAAATTTTTGCGCCCTGCCGCTATCCGTTACTACATCTGATAGAATTTTACTCAAATGTTGGTAGCGAACAACGGTTTCTGCTGCCTGAATTTTCGACGATTCAAAATGGTGCGATTGTTCTATATTTTCAATTTCTTCTTGTTCCTGAGGGCTGAAGAACGTTAGATATTCGTGTTGATGCAACACCTGCAAGGCAAAGTAATCGTTATCAGAATTCAATTTCGATTTTATGGCGTTGATTGCGGCAGGCGCTAAACTGTTCACATCAACATCCTGAAATTGTGTGGCAATTTTAGTGGTATTGCCAATAGCTTGTTTCAAACGGTCGATACCAATATTATTCCTTGCAGAAATGGATACTACCTGGATGCCTAATTTTTCTGCAAGCTTATTTAAATCAATACTGATACCTTGTTTTTCGGCAAGATCAATCATGTTCAACGCCAGGACTATTGGAATACCCAAATCGGCCACCTGCGAGTACAACAGCATGTTGCGTTTTAGGTTTGAGGAGTCAGCGATAAGCACAATAACATCCGGATGACTACTGTTTTCTTTATCGGCCAGTACCTGAAAAACGATACTTTCATCGCTGCTTTTCGGATATAAGCTATAGGTTCCAGGCAAATCGATAATTTCGGCCTGTTTACCATCAAGCATTTTCATAAATCCTGTTTTTTTATCAACAGTAATGCCTGGAAAGTTTCCGATTTTTTGATTTAACCCCGTTAAACGGTTAAAGAGTGTAGATTTACCTGTATTGGGATTACCAACTAATGCAACTTTAATATCCAAACCAGCTTATTTATTGAATGATAATAACATCAGCTTCGCTTTTGCGCAAACATAACTGATATCCAGCAACTCGAATAGCCATCGGATCGCCGAGCGGAGCAAAGCGTTCTACTTCTACAACCTCGCCAGGCAAGCAACCCATTTCCATCAATTTAACAGATAAATCGAGATCTGTAAATGAAATGATAGTGCCCTTTTCGCCTACTTTTAGATTTGAAAGTTTCATTGTATGATCTTGTTTACTCGTATTTCGTAGCCTTCGAGTTTTTGATCTTTATCATCCCTTTACTCTTAGGTTATTCATGTGCTGAATTGAGGCGCAAGTTACCCTTTCTTTAGATTTATTCCAAATAACGACTGTTAACATTGCTGTTAAAAATGTTGTTTTACTAAATAATGATTAATTACGTTGTCGGCCGCCGCTAAAGCCTCCTTCACCTCCACGCCGTCGGCCTCCGCCACCTTCATTTCCTTTGATTCGATTTTTGCCACCCATTCTATTAAGCGAGTAAGTAAATGAAAACATGAAATATCGTTTAAGCACATTAAAGCTTACGTCTTGTATAGTGTTGTTGTTTGCCGTTCTGCTTATACCCTGATTTTCATTTAACAAATCATTTACAGCAGTTTTGAAAGTACCGCGGTTTTTAAAGAACTGTTTGCTAATGTAAGAATTTATCAAAGTGAAATGAGTGTCAAAGGCTTCTCCGCGACCGGTATTCTGATTATAATCGGCATCTACAGACCAGCGGATATCCCCAGGGAAAAGATAACTTACACTTACATTTGGACTGAAGGTATAGAAACGGGTGTTCGAATTTGGTTGAACAGAATAGGTAGCACGGTTGATTGAACCATTAACACCAGCCGTTAAATCAAGCTTATCCAAATTAGAAACCAGGCGGTAACCGTTGGTGATTGACCAGCTGTTGGTGATATTTCTTAATGAATTGGTAAAGTTTACATCCCGATCGAAATTACCTGAAACGTTAATGTGGAAGTTAAGTTTATTCTCGCTCATTAAAGGGAGACTTAGTGATGAAGATACACTGCCTGCATACACGCCGTTTACGTTTACTGGTGTAATGGAGAGCTTACCTTGATCTGGTCCACTTTGAATTAAACTGCTGCTGTTGGCTATTTTATTTGAGGTTTGGGTAAGATTGATATTTACAAAAAGCGATCTATTTTTGCCCACAGTGAAGGTGTTGTAGGCAATTCTCAATGTATTATCAAATTCAGGCCTTAAATCGGGGTTGCCGACTGGAATATTTTGGGTATTGGTATTGTTGGGAATCGGTTGCAATTGCTGTATACTAGGCTGATTGGTTCTTCCCCGGTAATTGAAAACCAACCTTTTGCTGTTGCTAAAGTTATACCTAAACATAGCCGATGGCGTATAGTTAAATACATTCTGCTTTAATATAAATCCACGGGTAATGTTGTTGTTCGTTCGATCGGTATTTTGGACTGCCATACCCGCATTCCAATTGTATTTTTTTGCTGATTTATTGATACTAAACCCCGCGGTGTTGGTTAAAATGGTATTCTCATAAGAATTACTAAAAGTTTGATCGAGCAAATCGTATTGTAGTGTTGCAGGATTGAAATTGTATGTAAACCGATCGGATGTGTTGTGGTTATATCCGTTTTGATAATTCAGCTCGAAACTTAATGTGTTGCTCAATGGTTCGGTGTATACCAAACGTGTATTTTGGTTGATGGATTCACTTTCCTGATCGTTTAACTGGTTGGTGCGTTTTTGAGTGGCTACCGTTCCTTCAATTCTCGTCTCAGGATTATCATTGTAGTTTTCACTGTCGTTGTTGTTAATGTTGGTATTTAAATTTAATGATAATGTTCTGCCGCGACGCATGAATTTTTTTCTTAGCAAAATGTTATTACTAATGGAAGGAGATGTTCCGTGATTGGTTAATGTTTGTGAGCCATTAATGCGGTAAGTATTATAATCCCGGGTATATTCACTAAAATTTAAGGATTCGTTATTAGTATAACTGATGTTAGGTTGGATCCTTAATGAAGTAAGTGAGTCGATTTTGGTATCAACCATGAAACCCAAACGGTGGTTCAATCGCTCTGAATTATTCGTTTGATTGTTATTGAATATTGTGGTTACATCACCCAGAAAGTTTTGGGTAACACTGTTCCTCAATATTAGATTTTCAGATTTATTAACAAAGTAGTTCACGCTTACTTCTGTTTGATCGGAATAAGTATCGTTGTAATTGAAACCTGCAGCCTTTGTATCGGTTATGCCACCTCTGCCTCCATTATTACCACCATTTCCACCGCCTAAGCCGCCACCGAAGTTTTGTTTATTTACGTTATTGAATTGAGCAATTACGCTTAGCTTTCTATCCTGATCAAAATGGTTGATATTGGCATTGATATCATATCGATCGTCTGAGCCATAACCAGCTGTGGTATTTCCGAAGTAGCCATTTTTCTTGTCTTTTCGAGTGGTGATGTTAATGATCTTGGTTCGTGTTCCATCATCAATTCCTGTAAATTGGGCCTGATCAGAAAGTTCATCTATAATCTGAATTTTATCAATCATATCGGCGGGTAAGTTTTTGGTGGCCAATAGTGGATCGTTGCCAAAAAATTCTTTTCCATCTACCCGTACTTTAGTAATGGTTTCCCCCTGTGCTTTTACGGTTCCTGCCTTGTCTACCTCAACACCTGGAAGCTTTTTTAGTAAATCTTCTACCACTGCATTTTCCACTACTTTAAACGAGCTGGCATTAAATTCCAGCGTATCCTTTTTTACCACAATCGGTGGAACCTCCGCCTTAATCTCAACGGTTTGAAGATCAATCGCCCCGCCTTCTAAAATAATATCTCCAACATCAGCAGTCGGTCTGTCAGCTGTAATCGCGAAATCTTTTGTCGTGTTTTTCAAGCCCAGAAAGGCTGCAAATATCCGGTAGTTGCCAGGTTTAAGCCCCTTCAAAATAAATTTTCCATCTTCAGTAGTACTCACCGCACCAACCATGCTTGAGTCTGACAGATTTTTAACGGCTAAAGAAGCATAATCTATAGGTTTTTTATCTTTTGATTGAAGTACCCGCCCACTGACAGAACCATTGTTTTGGGCAAAGGCATAGCAAGAAAATAAAATAAAAATTAGGGTAAAGAGTTGTTTCATTCGGTTAGTTTCCTGGTTTAAAAATAGAGACTAACAACGATATTAAAGGTTTATTTGGTTTAAGTAACAATTGAAATACATAACTGTTGATTTAACAGTTATAAATTCAAACTAAAAAAAAGTCTCGGCTAATCAACCGAGACTTTAAATAAATTTTTAAGCTTACATTCTCATTCGCTGACCGCCGCCTCCGCCTTGGTTTGGCATCTGCATATCGCCACTCATATTTCTTCCGCCGATGCGGGTTAATGAGTAAGTAAACGAGAACATAAAATATCTTTTTAAAACATTATAATTTAAATCGGTAATGGTATTGTTGGTAGCTGTTCTGCTAATACCTTGATTCTGGTTAAAAGCATCATTTACCGCAACTTTGAAAGTCCCTCTATTTTTAAAAAACTGGCGACTGATGTAGGAGTTTACCAATGTAAATTCGGTATTGTAACCTTCGCCACGACCAGTATTTTTAATATAATCCAAATCAATAGCCAAACGGATATTTCCAGGGAATACATAACTAATATCGAAACTCGGGTTTAGCGTATAAAAGTTTGTGGTTTGACCAGGATTAGCCGAATACGTGGCCCTGTTGTATGTTCCAGAAATACCTCCGGTTAAATCAAACTTATCAAAATTGGTTACCAAACTGTAACGATTTGTTAATGCGTAAGTATTGGTAATATTTCTTACTAAATCTGCAGGGTTGTTATTGGCTGTAGTAAAGTTTACGTTTCGGTTGTAATTTGCATTTAACGATGCATTCAAATTTAATTTACGTTCAGGGAGAAGTGGTAAACCCACATTTACGCTTCCAGTACCCGAATAAACACCATCAACATTTACATAGGTAGTTCTGATTTTACCAAAGTCCACATCACTTTGGTCAGTAACCAATTGACTACTGTTTCCAATAGCGTTGAAGGTTTGGCTTAAATTGATATAGGCAAAAAACATTCTGCTTTTTGCAAAGTCGAAATTATTATAATTAATGGTTAAATTATTATTAAAAGCTGGTTTCAATAAAGGGTTACCCACAAATACACTTTGCGTATTGGTATTATCAGGAATTGGTTGAATTTGATTGATACTTGGCTGTTGTGTGTTTCCTCTGTATCGTATATTTAATCTTCTGGCATTACTAAAGTTGTATCTGAAGTTAGCTGAAGGCGTTAAATTAATAAAATTTTGAGTTCTAACCATACCAGTGGTCACATTGGTGTTTACACGGTTGGTTTGTTGAGCGGCTAAGCCGATATTCCAATTGTATTTTTTCTCATTCGTGGTATAACTTACGCCTGCAGCATTTGTTAAAGTTTGGTTTTCGTAAATGTTGGTGTAATCTAAATTAACTAAATCATATTGTCCGCTTGCAGAGTTAAAATCCAGAACTTGTCTGCCTTGATTATCATGAGCATAGCCATTTTGGTAATTTAGCTCCAGGCTTGTTGTTTTAGAAAGCGGTTCGGTGTAAACTACTCTTGCCGTGTTATTAATCGAATTGCTATTTACTTTATTCAACTGATCAATAAGTGATGGAGTAGTAACATTATTCACCGTGTTACTTTCAGAGATATAATTGTAAGTATCTGCATCATTGTTATTGATGCTGGTATTTACGTTTAATGATATCGTTCTGCCACGTCTTTTGAATTTCTTACGAATCAATAAATTATTTGCAATGTTTGGCGTGGTCGAATTGCTAATATAACGCTGATCTCCAGTGGTTGAAGTAGCGATTAAATTTCTGTTGTAAGTACTTAAGTTCGTTGCATCAGATTCTGTGAAAGATACATTTGGCTGAATCTTAATTGTTGTTGATGAATCCAGCTTGGTATCAATCATGAAATTAAACCTGTGATTGATTCGATCGGTATTGTTATCTGCCGTATTGTTAACGGTAGTAATCGAATTTCCCAATAAGTTTTGGGTAAAACTGGTTTGCTGGTTGGATACATCCGATCGGTTAAAAAAGTAACTTCCCTGAATTTGGGTTCCATCTTTATAGGTATCGGCAAAGTTTAAACCGCCAGCATTGGTGTTGGTAATACCTCCACTACCGGCGCCACTACCGCCACCGCCAAAGTTGCCACGGCCACCGCCGCCAAAACCATTTCCAGCGCCGTTACCCTGGCCAAAGCTTTGTTTGTTTACATTATTAAATTGCCCAATTACGCTGAATTGTTGGTCGTTATCAAACTTGTTTACGTTAATATTGGCATCATATCTTTCATTGGTTCCATAACCGATGCTGCTATTACCAAAATAACCTTTTTTCATTCCAGCTTTGGTAGTGATGTTCAAGATCTTGCTTCGGGTACCATCATCAACGCCCGAAAATTGCGATTGTTCTGACATTTCATCAATCACTTGAATTTTATCGACCATATCCGCAGGGAGGTTTTTTGTAGCCAAAAGTGGGTCGCTTCCGAAAAACTCTTTACCATCTACCTTAACCTTGGTAACCGTTTCACCTTGTGCTTTAATACTTCCATCTTTTGCCACTTCCACTCCAGGGAGTTTCTTTAACACATCTTCCACTACGGCATTTTCTCTAACTTTAATTGATTTAGCATCAAATTCTAAGGTATCGGTTTTAACAACTACAGGGATACTTGCCGTTACATTTACATCTTTTAAGTCAAGTCCATCATCAGTCATGGCAATTTCGCCTGCATTAACAGTAGTTTTGGCCACTTCAATATCTTTGGTGGCCGTTTTTAACCCTAAAAAGGCTGCGTAAATGCGGTATTTTCCTGGGGCGATGGCTTTAAAGCTAAACGTTCCATCGGGATCGCTTTGGCCAGAAGCCACAACTGCCGAATCTTTTAAACTTCTAACCGCAATGGTTGCGTAATCAACTGGTTTTTTATCTTTAGCACTGACTACTTTGCCAGTAATAGCACCGGTATTTTGAGCTTGAGCGAGGTAACCGCAAAAGATAAGAACAATAAAAACTGCTCTTTGAACGTTTTTTTTCATTAGAAAAAATTAGATATTAATACAAAACTAAGCTATCAGACTAAGCGAAGTTTAAAAGGTTTGGTTAAGATGTGTTAAATGCTTGGTAACATTTTAAATACAGCAGGTGGGATGTAGCTGTGAGAGATAATCGAGCGATAGAATTTATCTAATTTGAGAAGGATAAGTTTTATGATAAACTTTCGGACAGTTACAACCTTTTTTAAAAATACTGCAGCCACTTAAGCTTAAGCATGCACCAACTATGAATAAACTAAGTATTTTTTTCATTAAGATTTAATTTGTGAAGTAATATGTAACTGAATACGGCCATCAAAGCGCCTAACATATCGCAGCCAAAATCCCACCATTCTGCCGAGCGATAGGTGAAGAGTTTCCACTGTAATATTTCGATGGTACCGCCGATAATGGCATTAATCAAAATGATTTTAAAAATGGTTAACGTTCTAAAACCATAATTATTTTGATATTTTATCTTCCCATAAAATAATAATACAGAAAGTACAAAGAAAAAGCCCAGGTGGGCCATTTTATCAAAACCTTTGAAGAAAAATCCATCTCCTTCCGAATCGGGTAATTTGATATTACAAAGCACCAAGACAACAATTGTCCAGAAGATGGCCCATTTTTGTCGTTTCAGTGCTTCGTACAAAATATGATAAATTAAGCGCCTACTAAAGCTTGGTAAGCTTCTGCAGTCAATAATTCTTCTACTTCAGCTAAATCAGATAATGAAACTTTAACCATCCAACCTTTACCATAAGGATCGCTATTCACCAATTCTGGATTATCATTTAATTCTGAATTGATTTCTAAAACAGTACCTGTTACCGGCATATATAAATCTGAAACTGTTTTTACTGCTTCAACTGTACCGAAAACTTCTTCTTTAGTTACTTCAGAGCCTACGTTGTTGATGTCAACATAAACGATATCGCCTAATTCGCGTTGTGCGAAATCAGTAATGCCGATAAAAGCTTCATTGCCTTCAACCTTAACCCACTCGTGGTCTTTAGTGTATTTTAATTCTGATGGAAAATTCATTATAATGTAAGTTATTGATTATGAAAAATTTGTCTAATTCTATACGTATTGCACAACTTGTTGCAAAAACATCTTTCCGTTTCTTCGTATCTATATGTTTGCCAGTGCCTCAAAAATACAATTTAGTTTAACCATTAGCAACGACTCCAAAATAACTTTTATTTATTCAGCATTAAGTGCCCCGGTTGAGATATCGATAGTTGCGAAACATCAACTCTTATGCACGCGTAATAACCGCGTTTGAGTCAAATTAGGTTAGCCGATAGTAGCCTGATCATTGTAAAGAAATAAGAATTTGTAATCACTATAAAACGAACTGAAGAGGCTCATCGGATCCGGCTGCTGCTGATATGATAGATTACTTAATGGCCTGATTTAGTGGTGTATATTTTAACAGCTTTCCACCTTTTAGGGTTTCAATTAATAGCCTTATTGTACTATTGATGCATTTGTAATTTCTGCTCAATTTTGAGTCACAATTTCAATATTGAATTTTTAAAAATGAAAACCAAACACATTCTCATTGCATCAGCAATATTCTTATTGCCACTAACTTTAATTTCAGCTATTTATGTCCCTAAAGGTATTAAAGCAAAGCACCATGAGCAAACTTTGAAACTTTTGCCTGTTGATACTGACAAGGTAACAATCTCTGATATTGAAAAGAAGGTATTTTATCTCGAAGAAAAGCAACCACTTACCAGTACCGTATACTATTGGAAACTGAGATCGGGGAATCAGGTAATTAATTTCGAACATGTGCCTGACCACATTTTCTGGAAGTGGGATATCGATGAACCTGTTCCGGCCAAGGTAATTTTGAAATTGCTTCGCATCGACGAGCAGATACACGAGACCTACAATCTCCATAAAGAAAGACAAAACTAATTTTGAAAAGCCACTCTAAGATAGGGTGGCTTTTTTAGTATTAGCAGTTTGGATCGCTTTTTTCACCTACCTTTTACAGTATATCTCTCTACGTTATCAAGTTTTGCATTGCCGTCACAGTCAATTTTTATAGAACATCAAAATTAATTTCATTTAACCGGAGTATTTTGTGTAAAATCTTTTAACCCTTTGAAATCAAATTGTCACCTTTCAATCGTCAAATCCTTTATGAATAGTTCGCTCTACCACGTACGAATTTAGGAAATTCCATGTTAAATGCTAGAGGTATCGCACTCTGCTCATCCTTAAAAAGGGAAGAAATCGCAGATCAACATAGCGCCAAAATCTTCAGTTCGAATTATGCTGGTTGCGGTGTAGAGTACAGTATTTTATCTCGTGGATAATCTTGTTTCCGGGGCTTTTATTATTTAAGAAAATCATCTGTAAAAGTAATATAGATAATCCTTTTGATGGGAAATACTGCACATAATTATTATGCTATTGTTAGCAATACGCTGAAACGTAATTTTAGCCAAGAACTTTGCTATGCTGACTTTACCTGATATTCGAAGTGATAAGTATCTGGCTAATGTGCCCTAAACTAATGATAAAATAGAATGTTAATGGCCCAAAAAGGCTATTTGGCGAATAAACAAAACTTGATAAGTTTGTAATGTTAATTTATTCGGGACGATAGATTAAATAGTAACGCTTTGCTATGCTTATAGCAGAGCGTTTTTTCTAACCAAATATTTTAAAAGCCTTTTCAAAAATTTGAGAGGCTTTTATTATACCTTAAGCAAACCGTACTTATAAGCAAACGACACTAATGAAGCGCTGTTCTTTGTTTTCGTTTTAACCATCAGG
Source organism: Pedobacter sp. Leaf41 (assembly GCF_001422545.1). Lineage (GTDB taxonomy): Bacteria > Bacteroidota > Bacteroidia > Sphingobacteriales > Sphingobacteriaceae > Pedobacter. The sequence goes on from NZ_LMLE01000001.1 coordinate 104,140, forward strand.
TTTTTCCTTATAGATTCAATTTTATTCTCGTTTAAGTTGAGTTTTTGGCTAATTTCACTATAGGTCAAACCTTCTGCTATCAATTCAAGTGCTTTAATTTCCTGCTCATCCAGTCCCATAATTTTAGGGATAGCTGTATTATTATTTTCCATTTGAATGAAATGAACAAGAATTTAGCCAGATTGTTTTGTTTCGACTAATTACAACTACAAATTCTAAGATTTATGATTGTTGCGTGTAAGAGATTAATTAGCTGGTATGGAGCCTAAAGGCATTCTAAGAAGCAATGGTAGCCATACAATTGTATGGCTCCATTCCTTTATATCGAAGTTTTTTTCAATAGGTATTGCTATTTATTTTTGAAATATCATCCTTGATCAGAATGATTTCTTCTAATTCAATGTAAATCTCAAACTGAAGCCGAAATTGCTAAAGGCAGTATTAAACGTTTGCGAAGTATAAGGCTTTGTAATGTTTGAATCGTAAAATAATTTGATGTTGAATTTTTGATTCAACACGTAATCAACACTAGGTCTTAAAGTAATGTTCTTCGCTCCAGATGAAATTTCAGCTTCAGTTACATCGGCACGATAAATAACCGTTTTGTTGTCACGAATGGCTACATCCAATTTAAAGTCCATGTTATTATCCATTTTTAGGCTCTTAAACCACCCAAATGGAAAACGGAATTTATTGGTCCGGTAACCCAAACCTAAAACCATATTGTTTTCAGAAAGCTGAGCCAATTGACTATTAGCCAAACTTAAGCCTAACAACCTCGATCTGTTCAACTCAAAAGTTGCGGTCAGGTTATTTTTAAAACGGGTATCTACACCAATCAATGGAGAAAAATATTCAGAAATGGTTACTTGGGCAAACTGATATTCTGGCAAGAAATTATTATTTGCATCTCTATTTACAGAGAAACCATTACTTTCTTCATACCTCAACAAGGAATTAAAACCATTGATATTATAGGCTGAACGATAACCATGACGAATATCTACAGAAGAAAATTTATCGGCAATGAAAGGGATTCTTGTTAAACCATTGTAGGTTAAGGTCCAGTTTGGCAGCGGAATACGAGGGAAAGCATTGAGCTTCATTTTACCAGGATCTTTTCCGGTATATGCCGCCATAAAAGCCGAAATAATTACATCCTGACTTTCCTTACTATAGCCATCAGCATAACCAGCCGTTTGTGCGCCAGAATTTGGATTTTGTGCACCCAGCCTTCTGGAAACAATAATCCTGTTTGCCATAAACTGGTTAAACAAAGTAGAGATGATGCTCGAATTTTTTTCTTTAAAGGCCGTTCCCAATGCGATGTATGAAATGCTATAATCACCGGTAGTGATAGCACTCAAATTTTCAAATGAACCTACGCTGGCTTCGTATCTAAAGTTGGTAGAAAAATTTCGGGTCTGCGCTTTGTTTGCTCTTAATGTAATGCGCAAATCTTTAAAAGGTTCTATCTGGCCAGTAAACTGCAAATCCTCTCTTAATGTATTTACATATAGTTGCGTTTGCAAAGTATCGGTAGTTAACCACCCATTGTTTAAGGCCATATCACGAATATCGCGTTGACTACCAAAAGCAAACCCTAAACCAGGAGCGCCAGTTGCATTATCAATTCCAAAATATTTTGTAGTTGGTAAGTAACCTGGCAAAAATATTCCTTTGGTTTGAACGTAATTGGCATTTAAATTTTTAACGCTGGTTAATAAATTGATGAAGAAGTTTTTAACTTTTGCGCCATCTTGATTGCTCCCTGCATTTCTGATGAACCCAAATTTGTTGTAAAGCGTAACCAAATTCAAACTTGGGTTAACCTGAAGATTTCTGCTGTTTTGGATAGTGTTTCCTAAGTTGATATTTGGATCCAAAAGGGTAGATAATGGTTCGGTTTGCCAGTTAAAGTTGGTTCCGTAACGTGTTTTAACAGTTACCCAATTCATGCCAGGAATTTTATCAATTGGCAGGTTGTAAGTTACATTTAAGTTGTGGTTATAATCAGTTGTACGGCCTAATCGTTTTAAGTTTTGCCAAACGGTATCGCGTTTCAAACCTTCTAATCTTCCATCTGGTTCATCAATGATGGAGTAGTTCGTGGCATTAAAGTCGAGCTGTAATGAACGGGTTAAATTCCAGGCAATGCCATAAATTCTGCTCATTCTAAAGTTTTTGTTGAATGTAGTTCCAAACCCATTCTGATAAATTGGGATGGAATTGTTAGGGTCGTTATTCCTTAAAGTATTTTCCGAATATAACCGATCAACATCTATCCTAAAATTAATGGCGCTAGGGAAAATGCTGAAGTTAAAATCGCGAACCAGCGCCAACATATTCGATTTAATAATCTTTTCGAAAGGAGCATAAGTTTTCGCTTCTTTGGCATAGCTATATTGAAGCGAGCCTCTGTAGGTATTCTGAATACTGCTTTGATTGATGAAATCGCGGTGGTTATATTCAGTGAATGCATAACTCACCGCAAAGTTTTCAATATCCCAAAGGCGAACAGGTTTGCTATTGTTAATGCGTTCCTTGCGTACATTGGTAAAGTTAATTCCTCTACGAATGGTATAATCCTGCGAGAAGTTTAAAATAGAATCTTTTTGCGCTTTTGTAGATTGATCGAGTGCATTTTTGAGTTCGATATCTGGTGTACGCGGATTAAACTGCGGCGTAGATACCTGTTTCGAATAGTTTACAAACATCGGAATCTTCACACCCGATTTTTGCGGCAAAAATTTACCTAATTCAACCGCCGATGATACATCCAGCAGCACATTATCTGCCCGGTTACGTTCGCTCACTTTCGAATCAATGGTTCCGAAACCAATCGTTGATTTACTTCCAGAAATATTAACATCAGCAAAATCTGCTAGTTTTAGGTTCAATCTGGCTGTTGCTGCCCAACCACCGCGTTCATCAAATTCCGTTAAACGCATCTCATTAAACCAAATCAAAGCATTTTTATCCAAACCGTCATCAGCTTCTGCATTGGCTAAACCACGTAACGGATTTTTAACACCCAACATGTAAACCCTTACTTTACTCATGTCTGGCTGGCCTTTAACTACAATGGTTCTGTCGCCATCAGTGTAAGTAAACGGAACGTTAATTGGCCATGGCTGTCCACTGCTTTGTTTTGCTACGTTTCGGGCAAGTTTGGCATTTTGAAATAAGGTTAAATCAATATCCATCCGGTTGGCTTCTGGCCATATCGCATCCGGATCGCTTGTGCCTGGCTGCGTAACCTTCAACGGCATTACATATTCGTAGTAGTTGTCCTGATTGTCTGTACCGATTCTTAAAAACGCCGCAACATCTCTATCATTTAATATCTGATTATTTACTGCCTCTGCATGGACAAACATTTCTAAACGCTTATACGATCTGAAGTCGCTGTAAGCGGTTTTAAATGCCGAGCGCCCGTAACCATCACGTAAGTTTTTTACCGTTACCGAAAGCGATTGTTCATTTAAACGGGTATCGCCCCTGTAGTTAGAGTAATCACGCTCACGCAAAATGCCCGGAGGCGTAACATAAGGGATTGGAGAACGTTTACCGTTTTCTTCAATATTTACGGTAGAAACCTCGATGGTAGAATTATCTGGAGTTAAAGCCGGTAACGATGGATCAACAATTACTTCATCGGCTTCGTTTTTGGCATTGAATTCTCTCCACTCACCACGAATTAACTGCAGTTTAGCGAAACGCAAAATGGTCGTATCAGCAAAGTTTGTCATAAACATTCTGAAAAAACGAATGGATTTGAAATCCTGAATGTTCCCCACTCTCTTTTGATATTGGGAGATTGGTACACGGAACTGATACCAGGTTGCAGCCTGCGTATTTCCGTTTGCCAGCTTAACCTGCGAGGTAACTTTGTCCGTAACAAAATTCTGGCCTACCACTAAATCGTTCTGGCGCATAGAAACTTTGTATTGAAAGTACTCATCGCTCTGCGTCATGTTGTTGTCGCGATTGATATCTTCACCATCAGGCAATGCTGTTGATGCAGAATTTTCGATGCCGAGTTCTTCCTGAGATTGTTGTGAAGTTTTTGAGTTTCCTTCTGGACCATTATATTTCTCGTAACGCTTCAAAATGCCAGCATTAATGGCGTCCAATTGCGGACCTCTGAAATAGGTATAGTTATCTGATGATGGATCGGCATCGATAAGTGCTGCTGCGGTGCCATTTAATTGTGCTTTGATTTGATTGATGGCTGTGGCAAACTTTGTTTTTTCATTCGCATCTGATAAACCATCTAAACCCACATCTTGCGCCCTTCTGGCATCTGGATCGTTATCGAAAGCCTGGATTACCGGTTGTAATTTGGGTACTCTTCCCCAATTGGTTACATCATATTTAGATGGGTCTTCGCCTGCGGGCAAACCATTTTCCAATGATTTCCGTCCGTCTTTTAAAATATCTTCTGAAATATTACCAAGATTGAAGAAAAGATCGCCACCGGCGGTATTTGATTTGTTATAAATGAATGGATCAAGCACCCAAAATTCGATAAAACCTACGTTTAAGGCTTCAAAATCATTGGTCTCGATTTTACGTTGGAAACCACCCCATTTTGTTCTTGGAGCAATAAACCTTCCGTCGGGCTGAAAGCCAGTAGTTACATAGTTGTAAGGACCACGAACGGTTGGATAATAAGCCACATCCAAAGTAGTGATGTTTAATGCCTGTCCGGTTGCGGTTTCTTTGAATGGGAACACCTCCTGCTCAATCACTTCCCTTACGTAGTGGTTAGAAAGTTCGTTTCTGTTATTCCTGATGTTTGCTGGAGTAGTAGATGCTGCCGAATTATAGAACGTAGGATCGATATTATAAAAAGCGATTCTCGCTCTGTTGTATCCATATTCTAAATTATCAACCAATTGCGATTCAGCGAAATCTTGTGGCGTTCCTGAAAGTTGCCAGGAGATAGCGCTTTTCAAATCGATAATTGATCGCGATGCTTCAAAATCGTCCAGGTAACTTACTCCATTTCTGCTACCAGCAAAGTTTAAAGCCCTCGGGTGGCCAGGAATAAGTTGAGCATACTCGCCGTAAAAATTAACACTTGACGGTGCTTTAGTAGATAAAAACGGCAGCTTGTCTACTAATTTTGTTAAAAATCTTGATGGCGAACTGTAATTAATATCTGCACCCCAAATGGTGTTGGAAATAGGTTCTTCGCCTAAATTTACTTTTTGCGTAAGCGGCTTTTCAGTCAGGTTCATGATTGTACCACCCAAATTCAGCTTGTTATTTACACGATAATCTAAACGCGTTCCAAAAAGCGACCGTTGTTGAAGTCCAAATAATTCGTTGTTTTCGGTTGTAATTCTTATTGGCTGGCCAGAAGTAAGCAAAGCCTGATTAATGATACTTACTCTTCCACCCTGATAATCAACAGTAAAATCAACACCTTCAGTTAAAGGCATTGTACCCGCAAAAACCTTTACCGAACCTTCAGGAACATTGATTGCATTTAAGCTGAACTCCGACGAAATTTCTGATTGATAATTACCTTTTAAAATGTATCTGTTTTGATTTTGAAAAAGCTGCTTGGCTATGGTTTGCGTCGAGTCGTAAAGTGCGGTAAAGGTATATTTATCAATTAACGCTTGCTCGCTTGGCGAAAATTTCGAAGCTAAATCCTTCCCAAAAGGTTCTATTAACGGAAAAATAATTCTACCATTTGCCGGATCGATGGTGATGTAACCGGTATTGGTGTTGTTGGCTAAGGCGGCTAAACCTGTGCTCGAAAGGTTTGATCCAAACGGACTGTTTAGGTTTTGGCTGCTGGATGAAAAGTACGAGCCGAATGCATTATTGGCGGCCACAAAATCGAAAATCCCATCAGGTTTTCTTTCGTTCTGTTGATTTAATCTATCAAATTCAGTTAAGGCAATCCACTGTTTATTGGCTGTATTTTGCCCTTCAGTCATGATGGGTTTTTCTACACCAGTTTCGTTATCAATCCTAAAAATATCCAGTTTAAAATTTACCGGACTAATCTGGTATCCACCAATGGAATAGATGTTTTTCATCATCAAATCCCAAGTTGGCAAATTGATTTTGTTGATATCGTTCTTAAGCAATTTTGCGTAAAGTACCTTAGGATTCGCTGCATCGAAACTTACATCGGTAGAAAATTCACCCACCTGATATTCTACGCCATTGTAGGTATAACGATAGGCAACCGCCAAAACTTCATCTCCGTTTAGGGGGTTATTTAAAGAGATGTAACCCAATTGAGGCTGGAAAGTAAACTCCCGTTCGGTTAATTTTCTGGCGTAAGTAAGTTTAGCAAAGTTATCGGTAACGCCGGTAGATTGGAAGAATGAAATAACGGCATTGGAATTGGTAAATCTGGCCGCCCCACCCTGAAAAGTATTTAATTGCGCAACTAAGTTGTTTGATTGCTGTGGGAAACCTGTTGCCGTAGACCCGGCAGGTAAACCCGAAGTTCCACCGGTAAGCAAAGTATTGTTATAAGGTTGATTTTCGCCCAAATCCAATAAACCCAAAACATCTCTCGAATCGGTTGTTGATCCCGCTTTATTGGTAATCCAAACCTCTATCTTAGTAATTTGAATAGGAGAGGTTATAATAGGTGCATTTGCTAAATGTTTGTTGTAATTGTTGCGAAAATACTGCGCTAAAAAGAAGTGTTTATTCGCTTCATAACTATCTGCACTTACCCTAAATTCATTTTGTTGCGCACCATTTGTAATACGAAGCTCTCTCGATTCTGACTTTTGTTGTGTGTAAACACTTGTTACGCTAAGTTTACCAAATTGTAATTGCGTTTTTAGACCAAAAAGTGCTTGCGTACCTGTAATTAATGAGGTATTTAAAGGCAAGCTCACATTACCTGCTTCAATTTTTTTGATGATATCATCGGCACCGCCCGTATAATCCAGTTTAATTTGGTTTTCAAAATCGAATTGGGCTTCAGTATTGTAATTGCTTCTTATTTTAAGTTTTGTACCAATGTTTCCAACCAAATCCATTTGAATTCTTTGGTTAAAATCAAAATTGGTTTGTACACGCTGACGTTCGTTGAAAAGCGGATTTTCGTTTTTATTTATCCGACCGAGGAAAGTTAATTCTGCTTCACCACGAGGTTGAATATCAATTGTAGTTCCACCGAAAAGTTTTTCGAAGGCTTTACTATTCACCTGAATTTTCGGAATGATGCCTGTATTACGGTAATCGCTAACCTCTGCATTGGAAATACTTCTCCAGTTACCCCTCTTAATTTCGCTATTTACTAAACGTGAGTATTCATCAATTGTTAAGTACTGCGTTTGCGTAACGTATTTGTCGCCAATGAGTTCTTTAACAATGTATCTTTTGTTTTTTGCATCGTATTCTACAAGCCTTTTAACATTATTGGGTAATGGATAAAAAGGATTGGTTGATGAACCTAAACCAAGGAGTTGTTTTTCGCGTAAGCCAAAGTTATTTTTAAGCGTAGCTGTATCAGCTTTGCCCGGAACAGCTTGAGAGAAGGCGTTTTTAGTAGCAAATAAGAAAAGTGGGATGAGAAATAGGAGTGTAGAAATTCTCTTCAAAGGCCGTTAGATCTATAAATTTTTTAAAGCTTGTTTAATTAGTTGCTCTACCGAAAGTGTTCCTTCTGTCCCTTTTAAAATCTGATCAATAGTTTTTTCGGCTGTTTGTTTGGCGAATCCGAGCATTACCAATGCAGATAACGCTTCATCTTTCACTGTATTGTATTGAGGCATAGAAATTAATGAATCTGCGCCTTCTTTTTTAAGCTTGTCTTGTAATTCCAATACCAAACGTTGCGCTGTTTTTGCGCCTAAACCCTTAATACGCTGTATTAGAGGATAATCGGCTTTAACGATTGCTGTTTGAATTTCAATTGGAGTAATGGAAGATAAGATCATTCTTCCTGTATTGGGTCCAATTCCTGATACGGATATGAGGTGTAAAAATAAACGGCGTTCGCCCTCATCGGCGAAGCCGTATAATGTATGTGCATCTTCTTTCACATGTAGCCAAGTGTACAATTTGCACCTTTCTGCATCGCCCAAAGCGCTATATGTGTTTAAAGAAATGTTAATATGATAGCCTATACCTCCGGCTTCAACCACAACATATGCCGGGTTTTTGAACGTCAATTTACCATCAATATAGGCGTACATTTCGATTTACAGTTTACGATTTTAGATTTAATAGCATGATCTTGTAGTTTTAGACCAAACCCGTGAGCATCCGAAATCTGTTTATTTTTTGTTTGTTTTTGTAAATATACCTTTTCGTTTTGATGAATCTGCAATTTCTTCTTTAGCCTGAACATCTACTACTGCAATAGTAACCATATTTACGATTTCTCGCACCGAACTTCCTAACTGAACAATATGAACAGGTTTGTTTAATCCAAGTAAAATAGGACCAACAGCTTCTGCACCTCCAAGTTCCTGTAATAGTTTGTAAGCAATGTTACCCGATTCTAAATTGGGGAAAACCAACGTATTTGCAGGCTCTTTAGCTAGAGTGCTAAATGGGAAATTTTCTTTTAATAAATCGTTATTAATGGCAAAGTTTCCTTGCATTTCTCCATCAACCACCACTTCTGGATGGTTTTTGTGAAGTAATCTGGCCGTTTCTCTAACCTTGTTTGGCGTTACACCATCATTCGAACCAAAGTTAGAATACGATAATAATGCAATACGAGGTTTAATGTTGAATTGTTTTACCGATTTATCCAGCAATAGCGTAATATCTACCAATTCTTCTGCAGTCGGATCTACGTTAACGGTGGTATCACCAAAAAAGATCGGACCTTTTTTAGTCATCATCATGTACATTCCTGCCACACGTTTTACACTTGGATCTACACCAATAACGCGTAAAGCAGGTTTAATGGTCGATCCGTAATCTTTTGTTAAACCAGAAATCATAGCATCAGCTTCGCCAAATTCTACCATCGATGCACCGTAATAATTACGGTCTCTCAATAATTTTGTAGCATCGTTTAATGAAATCCCTTTACGTTGACGTTTTTTGTACAGTGATTCCGCGTATAGTTTCGTTTTTTCGGGATTCTGCATTTGGTCGATGATTTCTACACCTTCCAATTCCAAAGCGTGTTCATCAATAATGGCCTGAATTTTTTCTCTATTTCCCAACAAGATAGGAATAGCAATATTATCATCCTTTACAATTTGAGCAGCTTTTAAAATTTTATAGTTGTCTGCCTCAGCAAAGACTACCCGTTTAGGGTCCATTTTAGCTTTGGTTGTAATCGAACGCATAATGGCATCGTCCAATCCTAAACGCTTTCTTAATTCTTCGTTATAAGCATCCCAATCAGTGATGATTTTACGGGCTACGCCACTTTCAATTGCTGCCTTAGCTACTGCCGTAGAAACCTCCGTAATCAACCTAAAATCTACAGGTTTCGGAATGATATATTCCTTGCCAAATTTAAGGTTACGGGCATTGTAAGCCAAATTTACCGCCTCAGGAACCGATTTCTTTGCCAATTCGGCAATTGCTTTAACGGCAGCAATTTTCATGGGTTCGTTAATGCTTGTTGCACGAACATCAAGCGCGCCGCGGAAAATATATGGAAATCCTAAAACGTTGTTTACCTGGTTAGGATAATCAGAACGGCCAGTAGCCATAATGATATCTTTACGCGTTTTAATCGCCAATTCGTAAGCAATTTCCGGATTCGGATTTGCCATTGCAAACACGATTGGGTTTTTTGCCATCGAGTTTAACATCTCAACAGTTACACAATCAGCAGAAGATAATCCGATGAAAACATCAGAATCTTTCATGGCTTCGGCCAAAGTGTCGATTTTTCTGTCAGTAGCAAACTCAGCTTTAATCGCGTCGAGCTTTTCACGGTCTTTACGGATTACGCCAGAACGGTCGCACATCACGATGTTCTCTTTTTTAGCACCTAAAGAAACATATAACTTAGTACAAGAAATTGCAGCGGCGCCAGCACCGTTAACCACAATTTTAATCTTGTCCATTTTTTTCTTGATGATTTCGCAGGCGTTTAACAATGCAGCAGCAGAAATAATTGCCGTACCGTGTTGGTCATCATGCATCACCGGAATGTTCATTTCCTCTTTCAAGCGACGCTCGATTTCGAAACATTCTGGCGCTTTAATATCTTCTAAGTTAACACCACCAAATGTTGGCTCTAAAGCTTTAACGATTTTAACAAAATCATCAACATTTTTAGTGTCTAACTCTAAATCAAATACATCAATATCAGCAAAAATTTTAAATAGCAAACCTTTGCCTTCCATTACTGGTTTCCCAGCTTCCGGACCGATATCGCCTAAGCCTAAAACGGCTGTACCATTACTAATTACCGCAACAAGATTCCCTTTTGCGGTATATTTATAAACATCTTCTGTATTCTCAGCAATTTTTAAACATGGCTCTGCAACGCCTGGAGAATAGGCAAGAGTTAAGTCTCTTTGCGAATTTGTAGGTTTTGTAGGTACTACTTGTATCTTTCCCGGACGGCCTTGCGAGTGGTAATCAAGCGCATCTTGCTTTCTAGTGGTTTTACTCATTACGTAACTTATTAGTGACGCCGCAAAGGTACAATTCTTTTACTAGGCAGAAAATAAATATCCAAGCAAAATAATTAATTCGAATCGGGCTAAAATTTTCTAACAATTTGGAACATAATAACAAACAGATAATTTGTAAAGCAACTTTACAAGCAAGAATAAATAGTCAATCCTTCTTTTCGCTTAATCTTTTTGTTCATTTTTCTGCTGAATTTGAATGTTGCTGCAACAAAAAGGATACCGCTGCAATAAGGTTTAAAAACAACAGATGGTGCTATAAAACTCTGGCTTACGAGCAGCAACCTCGCAGTTTTTTAAAACCTGCGAGGTTTAAAATGAGCTAAACTCTTCCCATCAGCGGATCGGTATAGGTTTCTTTGCCAGTTTCTATTCTTCCTGCAAATCGTTGCGAAAACGAAGCAAATGTGTTAGCAGTGATTTCAAAGTCGTACCAGCCGAAACTCGACTTCAAATCCAACACTATTGTGTCTTCACCATTGGCTGCAATCGTTTTCTTAATAATACCTTTTTTATAAGCAAGGTCGTTCACCTGGAAACTTATCGCCTTCGAACCTTCATTTTTTATTAGAAGCTTAATATTTCCTGTTGGCACTATGGTAAGGCGATTCAGCTCATGATTTGCCGAAATGCTTAAAAGTGGATCGTTTGCTGTACCCAGAAACTCACGGAAAAATCCATTGGGTCCGTTTAAACGCAAGTGGTATTTTTCATCCTCAAACGCTTCCAATGGCCAATTGTAAGTGAGTTCATCATCGGCTTTGACCGCGAAATTCCAATTTCTGCAAATTTGTTCCTGCTCACCAGCTTTGAATTTCGCTGGCGCATACACCGTAAATGGTGCACCAACAGCAGTTTTGCCAAATAGCTTTGTGCTGGCCGACATTTTAATTCGGAAACTTTTTTTATCCGAAAGAAGTGCACCCTCACTTGCCAATTGGTAAGGTAAAGCACAAGCCTTGCGAATGCCTTTTTCTTGCTGCGACATTACATTGGCAAAATTCGTGTTCAATTCTACATTTTTTAAGTCGGCATCTGTTACAGCTTTCGAAATTTTAGGTTCTTCCTTAAATTTTGCGTTGAATATGGTTTCAACAAAAGCATCGCGTTGTAAAAACGGTAATTTCTCTGAAGCCGCATCGAACGGAGTAAATGCAGAAGTCAGGTTTCCACAAATCGTTCTTCTCCATTCACTAATATTTTCAATGCGGATGTTCTTGTTGTATTTTCGGTTAACGAATTCTTCTAAAAATTGCAGCGTAGAGGTATGGTCAAAAACCTGCGAATTTACTTTGCCGCCTCTACTCCAGGGCGAAGCAATTAGCATCGGCACTCTAAAGCCTAAACCAATTGGTGCTTCTCTGGCTCCCTTTTCTGGTACTCCTTGTTTAAGCTCATTTGCCAAACGCACATGCTCCACTTCGGTATCAATGCCTTTAGAAACTTTTCCGGTTTCTGGTTTAGTGTTATCGGGAATGGAAAACGGAACAACATGATCGTAGTAGCCATCATTTTCATCATAAGTTACAATGAATATGGTTTTCTTCCAAACTTCGGGGTTTTTGGTTAAGATGTCCATCACTTCCGATACTAACCAGGCACCATACCAAGGGGCGCTCGGGTGATCGGAGAAATTTTGCGGTCCGGCGAGCCAGGAAACAGTAGGTAATTTGCCACTGTTTACATCAGCTCTAAATTGATGTAAAACATCTCCTTTTGGAACAGTTACTTCTCTTTCTTTGCCGTTATCGTCATATTTAATTGAAGAAATACTTCTATAATTAGCATCGTTCTTGTTTACCACAAAAGCCCGATAAAATAGACTTTTCTCCTCATCGGTTAACTTGGCAAAGTTTTTTTCATTCCATTTTTGTAAATCTGCAGTGGCATCATCCAATGCTTTCATTTTATTTTTTAAATCACTCTGGATTTTTTTCGACGCAGCATCACTTGAGGGGCTTTCTTCTTGCAGTTTATTAATCTCTGCAGGTAGCGTATCGACCAGTTTTTGCAGGTTTTCTATATATTTATCTTTAAACTTAACATTATAAGCTTTGAAAAACTCCAATAAGTTACAGCCGAAATTGGCCAGCCAAGCCCGTTCCTCACCTTTAAAACCGCCGCCGCAACTGGTTTCATTTTGATAAAACTTCCAAGCAATTTTGTTCTCTTCCAGTAATTCAGGAAAGGTTTTCCATACATGTTTTCCGTAAGCGAAGTCATCGTTCCTGATGTTTGCTTTTAAAATGCCATTCTCCTCATGGGTGATTTTGCCTGTCCAGAAGAAAGACCTGTTTGGCGTAGTGCTCGTCATGCCCGAGCAGAAGTTTTGATCGCAAATGGTAAAAGCATCTGCCAAAGCGTAATTGAAAGGCAAATCTTCGCGTACATAGTGGCCTAAAGTGAGCGGCATGTGTGCGTAGTTTTTATTGCCTGGCTTTTTGGCAATTAACCATTTATCGTATTTGCCTTCATTATAGGCGTCAACCTGACTGGCTCTTGAATGTGGCAATGAGCCCATCCAGGTTACCTTGGTATCTTTAATATTTAAACGAAATGGGGCATAAGTATTGCCCACAGCATCAGTTTGAAACCAAACTGGCTTTTGGTTGGGTAATGTAACCGCTCTCGGATCGTTAAAACCGCGAACACCTTGTAAACTTCCAAATGTATGGTCGAAAGATCTATTTTCCTGCATTAGAATCACCACATGCTCAGCATCTAGAAATGTACTTCCCGGAGCCGGATCGATTGCAAATGCTTTTTGAATTGATGAAGGCATAACGGATGCTAATCCTGTTGCGCCTGAAAGCAGTAAAGATTTACGGAGAAATTCTCTTCTGGTATCCATGATATGTTAAAATAATTTTAAGCAAATTAAAGTTATCTTAACATTATGTAAATAAAGAGAAAGTTAATTATATGTGAATCGATGATAATGTTACAGAGATGTTTCGTTTATAATTTAACTAGCCCTTGCTGATCTTCAAAACCATCCCAGCCTGTAAACCAGCTTTGCTGAGTTTATTATCACGCCTAATGCTTTGCACCGTTGCTCCGTTAAACTTTTCAGCAATCTCTGATAAGGTATCACCGGTTTTCACCTTGTAACTTGAATAAGAAACAGGTGCTTTAAGCTGAACACGATTTTTGGCGAACACTTTGAGCCTTTGACCAGGAACGATAGTTTTACTTTTTAAACCGTTCCATACTCTTAAATCCTGCACCTCTACGCCATATTTATTGGCAACTGCTGTAAGCGTTTGACCTGCGGAAACTTTGTGGTATAACACCGTATTTGATGAAAAAGGTTTAACGGCCTTTTTACGCAAATCTCTTACATCATCCGTACTGGCTTGCACCACTTGCATGCTGATATCCAAATCGGTGTTGTACAAAACTTCATAGACATTGGCATAATCAATATCCCTAAGCTTAGGCATTATTATGCGCTTGGGCTCCTCTTCCGTACCATTTACAATTTTCTTTTTGTACGCTGGGTTTAAGGCAAAAAGCGAGGTTTCATCAACATTCAGAGCTTGCGCCAAGCTACTTAAGGAAACAAACCGACTCGTTTGAACGGTATCGGTTTTCAGAAACATGTTGCAAGCCTGAGCATTAATTTGGTGATGCTTCGCATAATTCATCACGTAAACTGCAGCTATAAATGCTGGCACATAATTTCTGGTTTCTTTTGGCAGGAATTGTCTGATTTCCCAAAAATCTCTTGAGTTTGCTTTAATCATGGCTCGGGTTACATTCCCCTTGCCGCAATTGTAAGCCGCAATGGCTAAAAGCCAGTCTCCGAGTTCTTCGTATGCATCTCTAAAATATTGTGCTGCAGCATAGCTGGCTTGGATGGGGTCTTTTCGCTCATCGACAAAATTATCCATTTTTAAACCGTATGCTTTTCCAGTACCGAACATAAATTGCCAAATGCCAGTGGCGCCCACTCTTGAAATGGCATGTGGATTCATCTGTGATTCTACAATGGTGAGGTATTTTATTTCCTGCGGAATTTCAAAATCCTTTAAGGCCTTTTCAAAAATTGGAAAATAGTAGTTGGATAGTCCCATCATTTTGCCAAACATATCTTTACGTTTAGCATAAATATCGATGTATTGCTGTACGTATTCGTTATAAGGAAGTGGTACGGTTTTAACAATAGAATCTAACCTGAGCTTGTAAATATAGTTTTGCCCCATCAACAATGTGTTTTCGTATATGGAGGGAACAGCTACGGTATCTGTATTGATTAAGATATTGTTTTGCTTCTTAGGGATGCTATCTAATTTTAATACTTGCTGCGCAAATGTTGGGAAGATAAATGCTGGAAGACAAAGAAGAGATGCAAAAAGTAATTTTTTAATCATGGGCTATTGGTTTATTCAGCATTGATAATAGTTAAAAACCAATGCCTGTTCTAGCGAGGTGATACTGCCCGCCAGAAATTAACAATACCATTGCTTAAATTTAATTACAAGCCTTTTACCTAAACTGTAATTGCAATGATCAATTCTAAAATCGAATATTCGACTTGAACTTAATTGGATAAAAATGCCTTAGAGAAAGCCAAAAGTTTAGCTTCATCAAAATGTTTGGCTATAAATTGAATACTTAACGGCAAACCTGCGTTATTATTGCCTAAAGGTAGAGCAATTGCTGGGTTGCCACTTAACGAAGGCAAAACTGTAAAAATATCTGCCATATACATTACCAACGCATCTTGTACATTGTCTCCAATTTCGAAGGCTGCGGTTGGGGCAACTGGCGATAAAATTAAATCATATTCTTCAAACAGAATATCCAATTTTTCTCTAATTAACCTGCGGACTTGCTGCGCTTTTTGATAATAAGCATCATAGTAACCGGCACTTAAAACGAACGTCCCTAATAGAATTCGTTTCTTAACTTCTTCGCCAAAACCTTCAGCCCTAGACAATTTATAAAGTTCGGTTAATGATTTTGCTTCCGTATTGCGGTGACCATAATGAACGCCATCATAACGAGAAAGGTTGGATGAGGCTTCTGCTGTGGTTAAAATGTAATAGGCAGGAACAAGATAATCGAGAAGATCAAATGAAACATAATCCACTGTATGGCCTTGCGCTTTTAAATCTTCAATTGAACTTAATATTGCCGATTTAATTTCCGGATCAAGTGCATCGCTCTCAATGGTTTCTTTTAAAACAGCTATTTTTTGTTTTCTACTATCCGATAAATGAGCTGGATAATCGGGTACTTCAAGCGGAGAAACAGTCGAATCGTATTCATCTGCACCCGCTAATACTTCTAATAATAGCGCTGAATCTTCAACAGAAGAGGTTATTGGTCCAACCTGATCGAAAGAGGATGCATAAGCAATAACACCATATCGGGAAATTCTACCGTAGGTTGGTTTCAATCCAATTTGGCCACAAAAGGCTGCGGGCTGACGTACAGAACCGCCTGTGTCGGTACCCAACGCCGCTAAACACATATCGGCCTGAACAGCAACAGCCGAACCGCCAGATGAACCTCCTGGAACCAATTCAGGATTGGCAGCGTTTTTCGCAGGTCCGAAATAGGAAGTCTCATTAGATCCACCCATGGCAAATTCATCGCAATTTAAACGTCCTATAATTACGGCGTCTTCTTGTAATAATCTTTGAACAACAGTGGCCGAATATGGAGATACGAAACCATCGAGCATTTTTGACGATGCAGTAACGACGTGGTCTTTATAACAGATATTATCTTTTATTCCAATTACCATTCCAGCAAGTTTTCCTGCTGTTCCATTTTCGATCTTCTGTTGTACCGCTTTTGCCTGAACTTCTGCCGAATAAAAAAACACCTCGTTGAATGCATTGAGGTGTTCATTTTCATTAATTTGCTTAAAATAATAAGCCAATAAATCGGTTAAAGTTAATTGCTTCTGCGAAATGAGCGTTTGGATCTCTTTAAGAGAGCTGTATTTCTTCAAAACTTAACTTTTTTTCAATTAAATAGTTTTATCACGGTTAGATGGATCTACTTGTTCTCCGTCAACGCCATCTTTACCATCTTTAAATTCTTTAACACCTTTTCCTAACCCTCTCATCAGTTCAGGAATTTTTTTACCACCAAACAATAACAAAACCACTACCGCGATAATGATAATTTCTGGTGTTCCAAGCATTGCTGCTATTGTTGTATTTAACATAACTTTTTTGTTTAAGCTTTTTGATTGTCAGTTACTGTTTCATCAATGGGATTAACTGAAGGATGATTTTTCGTCAAATTCGGACCCGCTTTTTCCTCTTCAGGAGTTTCATCTGTTGGATGATGGCGTTGGTTATTATTGTTGGCAACGGTTTCTTCCGCTTCCTCTTTATCCAGGTCCATTGCGTTTATATTTCTATGAATTTCACGCTTAACACCATCCGATGCATCTTTAAACTCTCTGATTCCTTTCCCCAATCCTCTTGCCAGTTCGGGTAATTTTTTACCTCCAAATAACAAAAGAACCACCACTAAAATGAGTATGATCTCTGATCCACCCATGTTTAAAAACTCTAATAACGTGCCTTGATACATCACTAATCTATTTTATACAAATATATACAATTTATAACTGTCTTCTTTACTTACTAATCCAGGCCTCTGGATTTAATACACTATTGCCTCGTCTAACTTGGAACTTCAAAATTGCGTCATCACCGGTATTGGCCACCACTCCAATAGTTTGCTTGGTGTCAACATTATTTCCAGTACTAACGGATACATTTCTCAAATTTTGGTAAACAGTAATATATTCACCGTGCATGATAATCACAACTCCTCGACCTTGAATGTACTGAACCAATAAAACTTTCCCAGCGAAAACTGCCCTTACTGCAGCGCCATCGGCAGTGGTAATATCAATACCATCGTTGGTGTACGATGCTTGATCCACCTTATGCAAACCAAAACGTTCTGTAACAGTACCTGTTGCAACAGGCCATGGCAGTCGCCCCCTATTTCCTTCAAAACCTGCTGACAAACGAGCAGCTTCTGGCGTTGCCGTTAAGGCCTCGCTGGTTGTTTTTTCTTTCACTGCAGGTGCTTTAGTTGCGGCTGGCGCAGGTCTATTTTCCGCCCGTGCCTTATCCGCAGCCGCTTTTTCTTCTGCTGCACGTTTAGCAGCAGCTATTCTCGCTTCTTCTGCGGCCTTTCTTTTGGCAGCTTCAATTGCCCGTTGAATGGCTGCACTAATGGCGGCATCAATTTGCTTTTGCTGCCTTCTTCTCGAAGCAATGTCCTGCGCAAATTGCTTTTCTTGTTTACTTAATTTCCCAAGTACGGCAGATTGTTGGCTTTTATCTTTGCCTAAACGTTCTCTCTCTTTTTCCTGTTCTTTCAGGAGCTCACTTTTCTCTCTTAAAGTTTTATCCAAAACTCTGATCTTTCCATTAAGATCTTGTTGCGTATTTTCAATATATCCAGCCTGTTTTTTACGGTATTGACTGAATTGTTGTAAATATTTAATGCGTTTGTAAGCTTGATTGAAATCTTTCGCGGCAAAAATGAACATCATTTTATCATACGAATTTCTATTCCTTTGCGCAAAACGAATCATGCCTGCATACTCTTTTTTAAGATCGCCTAATTGACTTTGTAAAGTATGTACGGTATTTGTGTTCTGAGAGATTTGATTATCTAGGTTTTTAATTTCAGAGTTAATTGTTCCTATTTTCTCTTGACGCAGCCGAATTTGCGCATTAATGCCATTTATTTGCTGCAGCGTTAGCTTTTTACCGCTTGCAGTTTTGTTTAGATTTTTTTGGAGCTGTTCAATTTCACGCTGTATAGCTTCTTTTTTCCTTCTTAATTGACTTTCAGTTTGCGCAAGCGCAGAAAAGGCAAAACCGCTTAATAACAGAATAAATACGAGTTTGTGTAGCTTCATTGAGCCAAAAGTATAAAAATTTTATAGGAAAATACATTAAAATTGAGATACTTAAACCATTAAAATGGCGCATTTAACGATCTTCACTTATTCTTCATTGAATTTTGGATCGCTCCAAATCCTATTTAATAACTGTATATCTCTTTGGAACACTAAACGGAAAATCAACTGGAACATTGCCATCAATTTTCACATATTGTAAATCGATGTTGATTTTTTTCGCACCCGATAAGGTATTGATTTGAAGTGCACTTGGGAAAAGAGATTCGTTCAGTTTTTGGTAGTCGGTATAGTTAACTTTTAGTGCCTGTCCATTTTTCGAATCATTTAAATTCGTTTCAGAAACCTTCAAAAGGGTATTAAAAAGCAGCCGGTAATCAAGTTCTTGTTTTCTGCCGGAAACTACCCAAACGCCATTTTCTTGTTTAACATCCGATTGCGGCGTCAAAAATTCGCCCATGGCATTTCCTGTTAAGATGCTTTGAAGCGTATTAAAATTAACTTGTTTGTTGGTAAAAGTGTAAATATAGCTGAAAGGCTTTTTAATATACTCACTCTTTAGCCTGTTCATAATTTTGATGCTATCTGGCGTAATTAATGCCCTTGCAACTTCTGCTAATCCACCTAAAGCAGTAATGCTTACCCAAATGGTTTCCTTGTCTTTCATTTTAAAGTTCATGGTTACATCGTTTGCATCGCCAGAGATGTTTAATGTTGCCTTTGCTTTTAAGGAAATTGTATTAAATTTTAGCTGTTTATCGCTGATGGCCGATAAAGCTTCCGCTTTGGTATTGTCAGCAGGAGTTTCTACTGGCTTTGTGGGTGCTGTAATAATTTCTTTCTTAGGCTTACAAGCCGTTGCAAAACAAATTGTACTTATGATAAGTGCGCTATTTAAAATATTTCTTTTCATTAATTTTTTTGATTAGAACTTCACTTGCATTTCCGGCATCTTTTGCCTTTTGCCATTGTACTAAAGCCGCATCTTTTTCGCCCTTCATAAACAAGATATCTCCGTAATGCTCCAAGTAAACACTATTCTTATCTGTATTGTTTTGCAGGGCTTTTTCGATCCAGGTTTTTGCCAGATCATACTTTTGCTGCTTAAATAAGATAAAGGCATAAGTATCTGCAACCGATGAATTTGTGGGCATTGCATTGGCGGCAGTTTCTGCATACAGCGCCGCTTTTGATAGGTCATCATTTTTTAATGCCAGGTAATAGGCATAATTATTCATGATGAGGTAATTATCAGGCTCTGTAGCAATCGCTTTTTCAAAAGCTATTTTTGCCTGATTAAAATTGTTTTGGCTGATGTGGATATCACCCTGAAGCGCATAAGATTGTGCTTGCAAACTCTTGTTGTCTACATCAAGCTGTAATGCCGTTTTGAGATTGTTCAAAGCAGCTTCGAACTTTCCTGTTTTATACAAGGCATAAGCGATGTAATAATACAAACTGGCTTGGTTTGGATAAATGGTTAATGCTTCATCACCCACTTTTACTGCTTCAGCATAGTGCCCAATTAGGGATTGAATATTAATCACCTGTTCCCAAACAGCATAAATTTGTTCATTCAGCTTCAAAGCTTCCTGGTATTGAACCAGTGCCTCTCTCAACTTATTTTGTTGATATAGTACATCGCCATATAAAGCTAATGCTTTGGCATCTTTTGGATTTTGTTCAGCAACAATTTTGGTTAAATCTGTCAGGCTTTTCGCTACAATCGGCTCATTTATTTTTTGAAAAAGTGCAGATACAATTTTTACTTTCTCTGTTAAGGGCATATCGGCACTACCGAAAGCCAATTTCAGAGATGAAAAAGCGGCCTCATCATTCTTTTGCTTGCGATAAATATCAGCCAGGGCTAGGTTAACTTCGAAATTTTCAGGCGCTAATTGATGGGCTTTCAATAAAACTTTCAATGCTTCCAGATCATTGCCTTTTTGCAGTAAGAGGCCCGCAGCATAGAGGTAGTTTTTTACATCAGCTTGGTTACCTTCCAACAGCTTAACAATATCACTTTCAGAGGTATTTCCGTTTGATTGTACTCTTCTTCTGGCAGTGATCAGATCTCTTGATTCTCCAAATTTTGTTTCAATTTGATCGTAAATTTTCTTAGCATCCTCTTTTTTATTGGATAAATAGAGTGCATTTGCTTTATCGAAATAATAGGCATCGTTTTCGGGGTCGAGGCGAATCAATTGCGAAAATACCTCGACCAATTCGGGCATTTTGTTGCTGCGTTTATAAACCTCGCCCAAGGTGCGGTAATACCATGGATTATTGCCATTTAACTTGATGGCTTGTTTAATATTCTGTTCTGCCTCGGCTAATTTATCCAAACGAATATTGGCATTGGCCAATTCAAAATAGGCAGCATGGTTGTTCGCATCTAAACCAACAAGCTTGTTGAAATTAGTGACAGCGAGCGAATAGTTATCCGACATTTTTTCTCGTAAACCGGCAAAAAACAATTGCTTTACAGCATTGCTATCTCTTGCCGCATTAGATACAACAGGCATCTGCCCAAAAGCATTTAAGTTTAAAATGATCGCCGCAACAAAAAGATATGTTTTATTCATAAAATTGAATTTTGAGTGAATGAATTTTGAATGAGTGAATGTTCAGCTAAACTCTGATTCACTCAATCAATCATCCTCTAATTCCATCATTAGCCTTTGCCAGTATGCCCGTAACCCCCTTCGCCTCTCAAGGTTTCTCCCAATTCATCAACTGCTTGCCACTCAATTGTTTCATGCTTTGCAATAACCATTTGTGCTATTCTATCTCCATTAACGATTTTGAATTCAGTATCTGATAAATTAACCAATAAAACTTTTAGCTCTCCACGATAATCAGCATCAATTGTTCCAGGTGAGTTGACAATGCTGATTCCATGTTTATAAGCCAAGCCACTTCTCGGACGAATCTGTGCTTCATAACCAATTGGCAATTCGATATATAAACCAGTCGGGATAAGTTGGCGTTGTAAAGGTTTAAGTGTAATATCTTCGGTAATTGATGCTCTCAAATCCATTCCGGCAGCATGAGCTGTTTCGTATTGCGGCAACGGATGTTCGGATTTATTGATAATTTTTATGTTCATATTTATAGGTTAAAACTACACCACTATTATATCATTCTTGATGTAATAACTTAAGCGTTCTTCCTTAAAAGCTTTTTTACATTATCCTTTTCAAAATAGAATATTCCAAGAAGAAATAGCAATAGGATGGTGTTACCAATATAGATGTTACGATTGAATACCCAAAACGATAAACCAACTGATAGGATGGAGACCAGTACATAGGTTGCCATAGACTTCAATTTGTAGGGGATGGGATAATGTTTTTGCCCCAGCCAGTATGAAATAACCATGATAATAAAATAGGCGAACATAGATACCCATGCAGATCCCATATAGCTATATTTAGGAATGAGAATGATATTCATCACGATGGTGAAAACTGCTCCTACTAATGATATATATAAACCATATCGCGTTTGATCGGATAGCCTGTACCAAACCGATAAGTTCATGTATATGCCTAAACATACATAACCAAATAACAAAACAGGAACCGCATCTAAACCAGACCAATACCTTGAATTAATGAAGTGTTTTATAATTTCGATATTAGCTGTGAGCCCCAAGAACAAGATTGATAACGCCAATACAAAATAATATAAAATAGTAGCATACGTTTGTTTGGCATTTTCATTTTTAGCGTGACTAAAGAAAAACGGTTCCGCACCCAACCTGAAAGCAGTATTAAAAATGCTAATGAAAACAGCTAGTTTACATACTGCACCATAAATACCTACATCGTGATTAGCAATGTTGTTGGGCAAATATTTACCAAGTAAAATCTTATCAAGATTTTCATTAATGATGAAAGACAAATTAGCCACCAAAACTGGCCAGCTATAGCCAAACATATTGTAGAAAAGTTGTTTGTTAAATTTCAACCGGAGGGCTGCGAATTGCGGTAAGAGCATAAGCAACGTAACCAGGCTCGCAATTAGATTGGCCACAAAAACATAACCTACCCATCTTCCTTTATACCAGCTGCTTAGCCATTCATCGATTATTCCGTTTTTTATCAAAAACGGAATTACAAAAATAAATACCAAGTTAAGACCTATAAAAGTACCAATATTGGTAAATTTAATCAGGCTATATCTAAATGGCTTTCCATCTGCCCTTAGTTTTGCAAAAGGAATTACACTTATAGCATCAACGAATAAGATCCAGGCAAATAAGTGTATATAGGATTTTTGATCTGCAAAGCCTGAGATATTTCCATTTAGCGTATACTTGGCCAAAAAATCAGAAAAAACAAGTGCTGTGATTAAAAACAGCGTAGATAGGAAGGCGATGACGATAAAGCTATTGTTATAAACCTCCTCTTTTTTATCCTCATGTTTATTCAAATACCTAAAAAAGGTAGTTTCCATTCCAAAAGCCAGGATTGGATTAATGATGGACACATAACTGAACATTTTGGTAAAAACGCCATACACGCCAGGAGCAAAAACCGTTGTGTAAATTGGCGTTAAAATGAAGTTAAACAAACGTGAGAGAATGGTACTAATACCATAAACCATGGTTTGCCCAAGAAACTTTTTATATACTGACAATTGCTTTCAGATTTTTGATTTTAGGTTTTAGATTGAAACAGTTGGTTTTCTAAAAGAAAAATCGATTAATAACTATGCGTAAATTTAGCTGATTTAGGTTTGAAATCGTAATTCGTCAATCCGAAATCGTCAATCTCCTTACCAAAGCAAATTCTTTTTAACCACTTCGAAGTTCTTAAAATTTTTAAGTTCTCCTTCACTTACTTGAACATCATCCACGAGAGATTTATCAGGACCTTCCTTACACCAATCTATAAAAGGTTCGAGGATAAACTGCTCCGCTTCTGCCTCAATATAAACCGAGCCGTCTTTCTCATTCTTAACAAAACCCTTTATTCCCATTTGGTCGGCGACTGCTTTGGTGCTTGCTCTAAAAAATACGCCTTGCACTTTTCCAGCTACCTTTATATTAATGTGTTTCATTTGATGTAAGTGTTCAAGCTGCAAAGTTAACAAAGCTTTTTAATGCTTTATTTGATTATGCAAATCATTTAATTGCTTTAATCCAACTAAAAATTCCTCCCAAATCTCCTCTAAAATCTGTTTGGCGGGTTTAATTTCATTGAGCATCGCTGATATTTGTCCGATTTCGAGTTCTCCTTTTTCCATATCACCTTCAAACATGCCAAGTTTGGCTCTAGCTTTTCCTAGCAACTCTACTAATAAATTTCTATCTGCCCCCTCTGCCTCGGCCTGTGAAACGGCTTCAGCAAATTCATTTTTTAATAACCTTACCGGAACAAGTTTTTTCATTGCAAGTCTGGTATCGCCCTCTGCTGCCGAGATTATTCTTTGTTTAAATGATGGATGCGCAGATGACTCTTCTGCAATGGAGAAAGCAGAACCGATTTGAACGGCATCGGCGCCAAGTGCAAAAGCAGCCAACATTGATTTGCCGCTTGCAATGCCACCTGCAGCAATTACAGGAATAGTTACGGCAGCCTTAATCATGGGCATTAAACACATGGTTGTAGTTTCCTCGCGACCGTTATGTCCTCCGGCTTCGAACCCCTCTGCCACGATAGCATCTACACCAGCCTCCTGGGCTTTCAAGGCAAATTTTGTATTTGAAATAACATGTACAACGGTAATTCCGTTTTCTTTTAGAATGCTTGTCCACGTGGAAGGATTACCAGCCGATGAAAAAATGATTTTCACCTCTTCTTCTATTACAATATCAATAATTTGCTGAATATTTGGGTATAATAAAGGAATGTTAACACCGAAAGGTTTGTCTGTTGCGAGTTTGCATTTTCGGATATGCTCCAGTAGTATTTCAGGATACATGGAGCCAGCGCCGATAATCCCTAAACCGCCAGCATTTGAAACTGCAGCTGCCAGTTTCCAGCCACTACACCAAACCATTCCGGCCTGGATAATGGGATATTTTATATTGAAAAGTTTGCAGATTGGGTTCATTAGCTAAACGAGTTTAATTATTTGATCACTTTCAATTATAAAATCATTTGATAGCTGAATCAGATTTAGACCTGGCTTTTTACCAACCTCGATGCTTCCCAAGTGTGTGTTTAAATTTAAAAACTCGGCTCCATTCAGCGTTGCCCAAAGCAGCAGTTTATCAAAAGCAATATTTTTATGCTTTTGCAAGGTTTTCATTTCCGCTAAAATATTCAACTGATGGTTGCTTGCCAAACTATCGGTACCCAAAGTGATTTTTACATTTTCTGAGATGAATAGATCAACATCAGGCAAAGTATTTTCAATGTATAAATTAGCCTGTGGACAAAGGCACCAATATAAATCTGGGTGATTTTGTTTCGCAAATTCAATATCTGCTTTGTTTGAAACGGTATTGTGTACAAGAAGTGTTTTTTGCTTTTTAATGTACGGCAGCCAACTTTGCAAAGAAGTTTTTCCGCTTGCTTTGAAAAATTGAATATCTAAACCTAAAAATTTATAGAGTGACAGAAAGCCACCTGTTTTATCTTGAAAAAACGAATTTTCATTTACAGTTTCTTGGTTGTGAATGCTGATCAATGCATTCTCTTTTTCTGCGGTAGCATTAATTAAAGCAAAGAGTTCTGGTGAAACGGAATATGGTGCATGCGGCACAACTGATGCCGGTAATGGCGAAAACTCGTTTTTTATTGCGGTTGTATAATCCATGATGGCGTTTGCCCTTTCTGGATTAAAGCCCATAGCCTCAACAAAAGTGTGGTAATAAATTTTGCTGTTTTGCTTTATTTCCTTCGAGGAAATTTGGTTGGAGATATCGCCAACGGCAACAATTCCATTTACAAGCATTTGTTTATCGGCGTTTTCCATCGCCGTGCTCATTTGTTCGGGGTTTGCTTGCCTGCTTTTAATAATGCACTGCACAAACTCTACCAAGCCTGTATGCTCTGGAATTTGGCCCAACATGTGCGAAAGTTCTAAATGGCAATGGGTGTTGATGAACCCTGGAACGATTGCGCCCCTATGTTTTTCAATCTCTACATTAAGATTTTCGACGGCTGCTGCTGTGAAGATTCTCGTTATTTCGCCATCATGATTAACTGCAACTACTCCGTTTTTTATTGGGGGAGTGCTTACTGGAAAAATCCAATCGGCTGAAAAGTATTTTAGCATGCAGCGAATTTAAGATTTTTACGCTACGAATTGATGATTTGTAATGTAGTGATGAGGAAAATGCTGTGGTAGAAGTTAGGGTTTTGACAAAGTCTCATATCGTAACCTACAATTTGAATAAAAAGAGCCTCCTATCGGAATCGAACCAATGACCTACTGATTACAAGTCAGTTGCTCTACCAGCTGAGCTAAGGAGGCTTTTAATCGGGCTGCAAGTATAGAAAAAAATATTCTTTTGATAAAAAATTTTCTGGAAAAAAAATGTTGCTTATAGATTAACCACCCCTTGCCCCTCCTAAATTAGGAGGGGAGCTGGACAGTGAATATTTTAGTTTCTTCAAAAATCTTAGTGGCGGTATGTTTCCATTATTTCATGAGCGATTAAACAGCACATCTTGGTGTCGGTATCTCTAAACTATTTCTTGAACTATTGAACAGCACTCCCCTCCTTATTTTCAAGGAGGGGCTGGGGGTGGTTTTTCTTTATTATGCACAAACAGCAGTAAAATAAACCCGATATACGCGGAAAGCCACCGATTTAAGCATCTGTATTTATGATTACCTTAATTGTGCTTACATGTTAGCACAGGATTTTTCGGTGCTTGAAGCATTAGCGGGGCGGACCTTAAAAATAGCTTCTGCCCTTGCTTTCCAAATCAAATATCTACGTCAATTATATAGTTCATCATTTATATTTATGCCTAAGATGTAGTCATTACCCCCAATGTGTGGAGAAACTCCACAACATTTATTTTATGGCACACGTCTAATATTCTGAAAATAAGCGATTTATATATCTGTGCCAGCTTTGGCATTATTATGAAACAATAGGAAGTATTGTTACACATATTAAATTTTAAAAATTATATACTATGAAAAAGTTCATTTTATCAGCTACATTCTTAGCGTTCGCAGGGTTCTCAGCAGTACAAGCAAGTGAAGTAAACTCAATCAAAAACACTGCAATTGTTGCAGTTCAAGATAGCGCAGTTAAAACTCCAGTAAAATTGGAAGAATTACCTGAGCCAGTAACAACCGCTCTAAAATCTGATGCTTATAAAGGTTGGACAGCAACTGAAGCATGGTCGGTTAAAGAAGGTGCAAAAGAGTACTATTTAATCAACGTTAAAAAAGAAGCAGAAACTGGTTCTGTAAAAATCGACAAAGACGGTAAGCCAGTTCAATAATATTTGTCCTAAATAAGGCATAATCAACAAAAAGCGCAGCCTCTGGGTTGCGCATATTTAAACCAGAACCACGAAATTGCTTTTGCAGTTTCAACACATTAAAATTAAAAAACCATGAAAAAGTTAATATTATCAGCTGCGTTCTTAGCATTTGCAGGATTCTCAGCAGTACAAGCAAGTGAAGTAAATACAATTAAAAATCCTGCAATTGTTGCAGTTCAAGATAGCGCAGTAAAAACTCCAGTTAAACTGGAAGAACTTCCAGAGCCAGTTACTACAGCATTAAAGTCTGATGCTTACAAAGGTTGGACCGCAACTGAAGCTTGGTCGGTTAAGGAAGGCGCAAAAGAATATTACCTAATCAATGTTAAAAAAGAAGCAGAAACAGGTTCTGTGAAAATTGACAAAGATGGTAAACCGGTTCAATAAATCCCAATTATTACATCTACCTAGTACAAGAATGGCCAGACTTTGTCTGGCTTTTCTTATTTTTGTATATGGCGAAAATCCTGATTTTAGAAGATGATACTACATTTGCTCAATTACTTGAAGGTTTTTTAACGAAAAACAATCACGAGGTTACACTCGTAACCCATATTAAACAATCTTTTAAACTGATCGAAAATCAAACATTTGATTTGTTTTTAATTGATTATCGGTTGCCCGATGGAATTGGTTTCGAGGTGATTACTCACTCCAGAAATTTGGGCTTATCTACTCCAATTGTGGTAATGACGAGTTTTAATGATGTGCGAACCGCTGTAAAATCTATGCAGATGGGCGCCTTCGATTATATTACAAAGCCTGTTAACCCTGATGAACTTTTAATGGTTATTAAAAATTCTTTAACCAAAAAGGATTTAAAAGAGACTAAAATTGAATCAACAGATTCTGATTTTATAAGAGGCAAAAGCGCAACGGCTGATCGGTTATATGAGCACATTGCGTTGGTTGCACCGACTGATATGTCGGTAATTATTCAAGGTGAAAGCGGAACAGGTAAAGAATTTGCTGCCCGAACATTGCATCAGCAAAGCAAAAGAGCCGACAAACCTTTTGTGGCTATTGATTGCGGTGCTTTGTCAAAAGATTTAGCGGCAAGCGAATTATTTGGCCATATGAAAGGAGCCTTTACCGGTGCCTTAAACGACAAAAAGGGCCAGTTTGAAGCTGCCAATGGGGGCACTTTATTTTTAGATGAGGTTGGGAATTTAAGCTACGAAGTTCAGATTAAGTTACTTCGAGCTTTGCAAGAACGTGTTATTCAACCCTTAGGCAGTACTAAACAAATTGCAGTTGACGTTCGCATAATTACCGCTACAAACGACGATTTATTAAACAGCATTTCTGGAGGTGAATTTAGAGAAGATCTGTATCATCGGTTAAATGAATTCAAGATTCAGTTACCTGCTTTAAGAGATCGGGCTGGCGATTTGGAGCTTTTTATCAATCATTTCATCAGTTTATCAAATAGAGATTTGGATAGAAATGTTAAAAGCGTTTCTACAGAAGCAAAATCTTTATTGCTGAATTACGATTGGCCAGGAAACTTGCGTGAGTTGAGCAATGTAGTTAAGCGCATGGTTTTATTAACGCCCGGCGATGTTGCCCAGGTTACTGCTTTGCCGGATGAAATGATGCTGGCGGTTAACCAACAAACCCTACCAGGCAGCTCATCTGATTTGAAAGCAGTAAATGAGCAGAATGAAAAGATGCTTATCTCCGAAACTTTGATTAAGGCAAAACATAATAAAAGTAAGGCAGCAAAAATGCTGAATATCGATAGAAAAACGCTTTATGCCAAAATGGAAAGGTATGGGATTGAATAGAAAACCTCACCCTGTTAAAGGCAGAGGTTTTTGTTTTTCTGTGGGGTCCCTCTCCTTGAAAAGAGGGAAAGTTCGTAGCCTGGTTTGAACCCAGGTTTTAAGAATTCACCTTTCCATTGTTCTTTCAGAATGGAGATTTGATAAGTGGTTTTTGCTACTTGGCCATGCTTTTCCGGATAGTGAGTTAAATCCAGATTTACGAATTTATTTCTTTACTATTTTTGCTCCCCGCCCCCTCTCTTCGAGGGGAGGGGATGAAGGGGTGAGGTTAGTCCTCTCCAACCAACTCCATTTCATCCATTGCCTTAATCAATCCATCCAATTTCTTCAACTGATTAAAAATCTCTGCATTAATTTCGGAAGACAATCCTTTTTTGGCAATTTCTAACTCGAGCGTTCTAAAGGCATTCGCTAAGTTTTTTGATCCCATTTGCGCTGTTCTTCCCGCAAGGCGATGAGCAATTAGCCTGCTTTTATCCTGATCGTTTTCATGGATATGATTTTTGAGCGATTCTGCATCGTCAATGCAATCTTTTTTAAAGCGTGTTAATATCTTTTCCAGCATCTGCTGATCTCCGAAAGTCATTTTCTCAATAGAAGAAAAATCAAATTCAGCTTTTCCCTCTACAATTTTGGTTTTATCAAAAATGGAAAGCAAATCAACACTGCGGAAAGGTTTCATAATCAAACCATCAAAACCTTCACTCAAAACCATTTCACGTTCTTCGGGTAAAACCTGAGCAGTAATGGCATAAAACTTAACGGTATGAGGCAGTTTTTTCTTTAAGATATGGCAAAGCTCTATTCCTGTCATCTCGGGCAAACGCATATCAACCAGCACATATTTTAAGTCGTTAGGAGCATTTTCCTGTAAAATATCGGCAACGTGATTAAATCTTTGAAAGGGAATTTCATTTTTTTCAAAAATAAGGCCGCATAGATCCAGTATGAGTTGATCATCATCGATAACCCAAACTGTGCCTGGGTTCACGATTTTATAATTTTCTAAATCAACATGGGCTGTACGTTCCGAAGTTTCCAGATACGTTAAATAAATATTAAAAGTGGTGCCTGTTCCAGGCTTACTTTTTACATGAATTCTACCTCCCTGAGCTTCGATTAATGATTTTACAATTGGTAATCCTAAACCTGTGCCGGTTTGGTTCAGTACATATTGTTCTGGCGATTCGATTTGTTCGAACTCATTGAAAATTCTCGAGATGTCTTTTTCTTCAAATCCAATTCCGGTATCTTTGATCGCGAAATGAAAATGCAAGTTATCGAGTTGTTTTTTGCATGATATTCGGAGGTTAATTTCTCCCTTCAAGGTGAACTTTACCGCATTTCCCAATAGATTAAAGAGGATCTGTTTGAGTCTAAAAGCATCGCCTTTAACAAAATCAACATCGCCTAAATCTAAATCTGTAATTAATTGGAGTGATTTTTTTTCTGCCAGAGGGCGAACCACCGAGGTCACCTCATCTACAATCTGTTTGGCGCTAAAAACCTGATTTTGGAAAGTAAACTCTCCGGAGACAATGCGGTTATAGTCAAGAACTTCGTTTACAATTTGCAGTAGGTGAATGGACGATTGATAAATGGCATCGATATCTTTTTTCTTTGGATGATCTTGCTCGGAAATAAGTTCGGCATAACCTAATATAGATTGTAAAGGCGTTCTAATTTCGTGGCTCATGTTTGATAGAAAACGCTGCTTTGCCTTTCCGTGATATTCCGCTTCATCTTTTGCCAGTTCAAGTGCTCGCCTGTACCTGTTGCTTTTGGTAATGTCAGTCAAAATGAGATAAAGTAATATTACCGTAAGCAAAAAGAAAGCGATAATGATGGCCGTAATTTGTGTAATCCCGTCGTTAACCACTTCTTTTGCCTGGATTCCGTTTAAATCTATTTGAGCCACCGCCTGGCCTTCAACTTCCCTTAAAATTTGAAGCATTTGATTGGTTAAAGCGTTGCTTGCATTTGATAATTCGGCTTCCCGTTTTAAAAACTTCTGACTTTTCTGACGTTGTTCTTGCTCAATATTTTTAAGCGAACCCGTCATACTTTTCATAATACTATCTTCCGCTTTGGCGTTTAACGTATCACGTCGAACTTTAAATTCTTCATTGATAATTTTATAAACATCTGATTTCTTTTTCCCGAAAAGCTTACTCAGAAAACCTCTCGATTTTTCTTCTTCCTGCGGTGCAACGGTAGTGGTAGAAGTAGTAGTTTCGGTAGTTAAAACTGCGCTGTCAGTTTGCATTGCCCGTGAGGCTACAAGCTCATTCAATTTTTTTACTTCGTTTGAGAACGACTTGGTATTTACCAGCGTTTCGCGAACTTGTAGATAGGATACGAACTGTTTATCGCGTTGCGCAAGTAAGTTTTTGATCGATTTTATCCTGGCCAGCTGGGCCGAATCATTCGCATAAAGTTTACGCAATGTGTCTAAGCTCGACCTTAGCTTTCTGGATTCTCTTAAGAAATTATAGTTACCTTGTTTGTTAAAAGCCTCATCCCGCTGAAGCTGATCAAGCCTTGCTATTTTATGCGAAAGATCATTTACAATCCTCAGGCGATCATTCGGAGCCGAAATTTCTTCAACGGTATTGAGCATTCGCGTAAAAGCAAACTTGCTTATACCCCAAGCCAAAAGCAGTGCAAAACAGGCGAATAAAAACCCAATAATTACTTTACTTTTAATTGCCCTAAAGAAACGTTTCTGTATAACGGCTGCCATTAATTTGAACTTTATCTTTTACTATAACGGAAATTTTTGCTAAAAGACATCATAACTTTATAATACAAATAATATACCAAGGAAGTTTGATGTTGAACGGCAGATTTTAAATTATCTGTTTGCCTGATCTTTTATCCGCTACAATTTTTTTACTTTTATCCGAGGCCAAAAACAATGAACCGCATCGATCGTCTTTTCGGAATTTTAACTTTACTTCAGTCGAAGAAATACATTTCAGCAGACAAGATTTCTGAACGATTTGGAATTAGTGTGCGTACGGTTTACCGCGATGTCAAGGCATTACAGGAGCAGGGAATTCCGGTTGGTTTTGAACAACCGAAGGGTTATTTTCTGGTTCAAGGCTACTTTTTACCCCCGATTTCATTTAATATGGATGAAGCCAATGCATTGCTATTGGTAGAAAGTCTGGTTAATGGTTTTGCAGATAACTCCATCCGTACACATTATTCTGCAGCGTTAACAAAGGTTAAAGCCGTTTTAAAATACAATCAGAAAGAGAAACTCGAAGCAATGAATGCGCATATCAAGCTTCAGGTGCCCGAGCGTATGAAATTTAATTATGAATATCTTTCGCTCATTCAAACCGCTATTTCTGAAAAACGAATGGTTGCTTTAGAGTATAGCAATGCAAAAGAAGAAAAAAGCAAAAGGGAAGTAGAGCCGATCGGTTTGATTTTTTATGCCTTTAGCTGGCATTTAATAGCGTGGTGCCATGTTAGAAACCAATATCGCGATTTTAGTGTAACCCGAATTGTGAGTTTAAATATCCTCGATAAATCTTTTTGCAAAACCAACCACATGCCGTTAAACGATTACATGAGCACGCTGCCCGTTAATTATTAATCGTTTTTTATATCCATAAAAATTTAGCTATTTTAAGCCACTATTTGGTTACGCCTTACATGAGAGAAGCTTTATTTGTTAAACAAAATTCGGAAAAATGGCAGCATTATGAAAGTGTGAGGCAGGCAAACCCTGATGAAGTTGCAAATCAGTTTATCGAAATCACCAACGATTTAGCTTATGCCAAAACTTTTTATCCGAACTCCAAAACTACAGCCTATTTAAATGGGTTAGCTTCTAAGCTGCATCAGGCAGTTTATAAAAACAAAAAAGAAAAATCGAACCGCTTTATTCATTTCTGGAAAACAGAACTTCCGGTTTTATTTTTTGAGCACCGTAAGCAAATTTATTACGCACTTATATTTTTTTTAGTCTCCTGCGCAATCGGCGCTTTATCGGCCAAATATGACGATACATTTGTGCGCCTGATTATGGGCGATGATTATGTAAACATGACCAATGAAAATATTGCAAAAGGAGATCCCTTCGGCGTTTACAAGCAATCGAATGAATTTTTAATGTTTACTCAAATTGGGCTTAACAATATTTATGTAGCCTTATATACCTTCGTTTTAGGCATCATATTTTCTTTTGGATCAATCGTTTCGCTATTTAGAAACGGAGTGATGTTGGGTTCCTTCCAATATTTCTTTTTTAGTAAAGGCCTGGGCTTGCAATCTGTATTGGTGATCTGGATTCATGGCACTTTAGAAATTTCGGCTATTGTTTTAGCCGGTGCTGCAGGCCTGGTATTGGGCAACAGTTTTCTATTCCCGAAAACTTATACCCGAATGGAATCGGTAATTAAAGGCGCAAAAGATGGCTTGAAGATGGTGCTGGGCTTAGTTCCCATCTTTATTGTAGCGGCCTTTTTAGAAAGCTTTGTTACTCGCCACACCGAAATGCCCATCTATTTAAGTGTATTCATTTTAACAATGTCTGCCATATTTATCATTTGGTACGTCTTTATATATCCAGTAAAAATTATTAAGAAGCTTAGTTATAATGATAGGGAAAATTGAATTCAAAAAACGGAGAGATTTTGGGCAGGTGATAAATGATACATTCACATTTATGCGCCAAAATTTTAAGCCACTATTAAAAACTTATTTCACCTTTTGTGGATTGTTCGTTTTAGCAAGCATGTCATCAATGCTGGTTTACCAATATAAAATGGTAAACATGATCAATACAGTCGGTAGTGACAAAAGCTCAGGAGGCTTTTCGTTTGGCAATATCTACGGTTTAGAATATTTTTTGTCGCTGCTTTTTTCATTGGCAACTTATGCCAGTATGACCGTGGCCATCTTATCCTACATCGCCCTATATGTTCAAAAAGGCAATCAAATTCCTACCATGGAAGAAGTTTGGGGGTACTTTAAATATTACTTTTTCCGAATCTTTGGCAGTTCTATCGTATTGATACTGATGGTGTTTATTGGATTTATTTTTTGCTTAATACCAGGCTTTTATTTGTTCCCATTTGTAGCCATGATGTTTCCCATTATGGTGATTGAAAATGGAACTTTTGGCTATTCTTTTAGCAGAAGTTTTACAATGATTAAGGATAACTTTTGGGTAACTTTTGGAACATTAATCATCGTTTGGATAATCGTTTACGCATGTATGAGTATGGTGGTTTTACCCACTACATTATTCAATATGATAGGCATGTTTACCAGCAAAAACCCTCAAATGTCTTTGACTTTGAGTATGATCACAACCGTTTTGCAGTCGCTCTGCCAGGCATTTACCATTATTCCTATTATTACGATTTCACTATCGTACTTTAGTTTGTTAGAGCAGAAAGAAAATACAGGGTTAATGGAGCGCATTACAAACTTTGGCAACACAAACAAAACAATCGATACGCGACCAGAAGAATACTAAAATGCCGAAGTCCATTATCAAATATCTTCTTCCGTTTTTACTGTTTTTGTTCGCTGTAAATTGTGATGCACAAATTGTTGTAAAGCCGAAGCAGGCAAAACCTGTTATGCAATTGGATAGCAGCAAAATTACGCCTGCAAAATTTGATAAGGAGGCAATTAGTAATTACAAAGATCAAAAGGAGTTTCAGTACGATGAACTTCAAGTGAGGCAACTTTCCTTGTGGGATAGATTCTGGATGTGGTTTTGGAATATAATTGGCCGATTATTTTCAGGTGCTGCAACAAATCCGCTATCGCGATATTTCTTTATTGGATTAGGTGTGGCAGTAGTAGTATACGTTCTTATAAAAGCGATTGGTACCGAAAATATTTTTAGTAAAAAATCAAAGGAAACTGTTTTGCCTTATGATGTGATTAACGAAAACATCCATGAGATTGATTTTGATCAGGAATTACAAAGATTAATAAGCGAAAGAAAATATCGATTAGCCGTACGCTTACTTTATTTAAAAGCCTTAAAAAAACTAAGCGATGCTGAAATTATTCAATGGCAACCCGATAAAACGAATTACAATTACCTGATGGAAATTAGTAAGCCCGAGTTAAAGGAAGATTTTAGCAGGCTTACCCTTCAGTTTGATTATATCTGGTATGGCGATTTCCCTATCGATGAAAATAAATTTGAGCCCATAAACCAATCATTTAACCAGTTCAACGGAAAAATTAAATGAGAAGTTATAAAATTTATTTAGGTATTGGCATTGTATTAATTTTGCTGTATCTGGTCGCCCAATATAATAAACCCACACCCACAAACTGGGCACCAACTTATTTAGCTACAGATAAAATTCCTTATGGCACTTTTATCATTAGAGATAGAATTAAGGATATTCTTCCAAAGGCAAAAATTCAGGAATCGAAACGACCGGTTTACAATACCTTAAAAAATCAAAACTTTAATAACGCCACTTACTTTTTGATCGCTCAGAAGATCGATGTTTCTAAAACTGATTTCGATCAGATGAAAAAGTTTATGCAAGCGGGAAATAAGATATTTATCGCCAGTTATGATTTCGGGAAGCTTGAAAAAGAATTGAAAATCGAAACCTCCTCTACGATGTCGGCAGATCGGCCTTCGCTAAATTTTACCAATCCAAGTTTAAAAACTGATGCCAACTATGGTTTCGAAAGAGGAATTGGAACACAGTATTTTAGTAAGATCGATTTCAAAAAAGGTATCGTATTGGGGATAAATAATAATAAGCAACCCAATTTTGTTAAATATAATTATGGCAAAGGTGCGCTTTTCCTAATTTCAGAGCCTGGTTTTTATACCAACTTTAATATGTTGGATAAATACGGTGCCGAATATGCTGCGAAAACTTTAAGTTATATCCAGGCAAGTGATCAGATTATTTTTGATGATTACTTTTCGGCGCAAAAGAACGAAACAACGGACGTTTTGAGGGTGTTTTTTAAACATCCTGAACTTAAATGGGCTTACTATCTCACCATTTTTAGTTTGGTTATTTTTGTACTCTATGAAATTAAGCGCCGTCAGCGTATTATTCCCATTGCCGATCCTCTAAAAAATGCATCTGTTGAATATGCGCATGTTGTAGGCAGTGTATATTACCACGAACGAAATAACCTGGATATTGCCAAAAAGAAAATTAATTACTTTATGGAATACTTGCGAACCAGGTACTTTCTTAAAACCAATGAGATTGGGTCAGATTTTGCCACACTTTTAATGGAAAAAACAGGCATCAACGAGCCGTCGGCAAAAACATTAACCCGATATTTCATACAAATACCACAAATGAGCACTTTAAGTGATCAGGAACTAATCAATCTAAATCAAAGTATAGAATTTTTTCATCAAAATACCCAAAGCCATGGAGCAGGAACAATTTAACCAACGGACAGATTTAAGCACTTTAACCGAAGCGGTAGCGAAAATTAGAAATGTGCTTGGAAATATTATCGTCGGACAGAAACAGGTTATCGATTTTTTAATTGTGGGCTTACTTGCCGATGGGCATATATTGATAGAAGGGGTTCCGGGAGTGGCCAAAACATTAAGTGCCAAATTACTGGCAAAATCAATCGATGCTCATTTTTCAAGAGTTCAGTTTACGCCAGATTTAATGCCTTCTGATGTTTTAGGAACTCCAATTTTTAATACCAAAACAGGTGATTTTGAGTTTAGAAAAGGTCCTATTTTTGGAAATATTATTTTGGTTGATGAAATTAACCGCGCGCCAGCGAAAACACAATCTGCCTTATTTGAAGTAATGGAAGAGCGCCAGGTAACCATTGATGGGCAAACTTATCTTATGGACGAACCTTTTATGGTGTTGGCTACGCAAAACCCCATTGAGCAAGAAGGAACCTATCGTTTGCCAGAGGCGCAACTTGATCGGTTTTTATTCAAAATAGAAGTGAAATATCCTTCTTTGGAAGAAGAGACCGCAATTTTAATGGCGCAACATTCTTTGGTGAATAAAACGCTGGCTAGCGATGTGAAGCCTGTTTTATCGGTTCAGCAAATACAGGCTGCGAGAGCAGTAATTAGAAGCCTTTTTGTGGAGCCAAAGCTTTTGGAATTCATTGCCAAGATTGTAAATGAAACCAGGAACAATTCGTCACTTTATTTGGGTGCCTCCCCAAGGGCATCATTAGCTATTGTGCATAGCGCAAAGGCCCTCGCCGCTATCAATAACCGCGATTTTGTTACTCCTGAAGATATCATTACCGTTGCCGTGCCTGTATTGGCGCATCGCATTTTGTTATCTCCTGAAAAGGAAATGGAAGGTTTAACTACGAGTGATATCGTGAATCAAATTATTAAAAAAATAGAAGTACCGAGGTAAGATTTTGTCCGAAGTCTTCAGTGAGGAGTTTAGGTTTAGAGCCAATAAATTAATCGTTTACAAATTCATAACAATTGAAAAAATTCTTTCAGCTATATTATATCAATCTATTCCTTAATGATCGTTTGTTTGCGGCTTTAGGTTTGTGCGTAGTGCTCTTTTTGCTGAAATTTTTCTTCACTTGGCTTGGCGATATCCCTGAAATTGTCACTGGCGTAATACTTATATTATTTTTCGTTGATGTTTTTATTCTTTATAGAATTCAGCAGGGGATTGAAGCGCAGAGATTTACTTCGAAACGCTTAAGCAATGGCGACGAAAATCCCGTTCAAATTGAAATTAAAAATCGTTATGGATTTAGTATAAATGCCAGGGTGATTGATGAAGTACCCTTTCAATTTCAGCTTCGCGATAAAGATTTCAGGCTCAATCTAAAGTCTGCAGACAGGAAGTCTATACACTACAATTTACGGCCAACAAAGCGTGGCGAATATGAGTTTGGTTTTATCAGGACTTACATCAGCTCTCCATTGGGTTTGGTTAGTCGACGATATAATTTCGATGGAGCAAAGGTGCTGCCCGTTTATCCTTCGTTTATTAATCTTGGTCAGTATGAACTGATGGCCGTTTCTCGCCATTTGACAGAGCTAGGCATCAAAAGAATCCGAAAAATTGGAAATAGCAGTGAATTTGATCAGATCAAAAACTATGTGGGCGGCGATGATATTAGAACGATCAATTGGAAAGCAACAGCTAGAAAAGGTGGCTTAATGGTAAATACCTATACTGATGAAAGGTCACAAAATATATATAGCATTATCGATAAATCGCGGGTAATGCGTATGCCTTTTGAAGGATTGAGTTTGCTTGACTATGCCATTAACGCAACCGTTGCACTCTCGAAAGTGGCTATGCTTAAAGAAGACAAGGCAGGTTTAATTACTATTTCGGAGCAGATTGGGTCTATTGTTCCGGCCGATCGGAAATCTGCCCAGCTGGCCAACATTATGAATGTGCTCTACAAGGAAAAAACCCGGTATTTAGAAAGCAATTTAGAAGCCTTGTATAGTAGCGTACGTGCTGTGATCAAACAGCGTGGTTTATTGGTTTTCTTTACCAATTTTGAAAGCCTTTCTGCTTTACAACGCCAATTGCCTTACCTCAAAAGAATTTCGAAATATCATTTGTTAGTGGTTGTGTTTTTTGAAAACACAGAGCTTAAATCGTTAAGTAGCGATCCAGCGAAAGATGTGGAAGGAATTTACCATAAAACCATAGCAGAAAAGTTTATTTATGAAAAGAAATTGATGGTTAAAGAATTAAGTAAACATGGAATTTTATCTATCCTAACTCCGCCTCAAAAACTAACCGTAAATGTAATTAATCGCTATTTGGCGTTGAAAGCACAACAGCGGATATAGTTCAAAGTCCTCAGTCGAGATTCTTGAGTTGATGTTGTAAAAAGACGACTCATGACTCATGACTAACGGCTGTCGACTAAAACCTATTCTTCTTCTCTGAAATAAACTTTGTAAAAGTTCATCGATTTATCATCATCGTAACCTTTCTCAATCATATCCTTGTTGCCATGAATGTAGATGTGGAAATTCTTATCCAATTTTAAAACACTTTTGTAAGCACGAGCCTGCTTTTTTACTGCCGATTCTGCAATCTCAAAGTTATCAGCAATCGGGCTTTCGTATTCTTCTTCGTAGTTTTTTTTGTAGTTTTTAAACGATTCTATTCCTTCGGCATTGCCTATTACTTCGTTCCCGAATTCTTCAATATCAAAAGTTTCCTTCTCCTTGAAATACTTCATCGAACGATTTAAGAGATCAATTTTATCTGCTTTGCTAATTTCATAGTCATCATCCAGTTTTTGAGTTACGAAGTTTTTGTAAACACCTAAAACGTTATTGGTTTGATTGTAGCTATCATTTCTGATCTTCAATTTCAAAAACTCATCTTTCCAATAAACAGCAGATTCGTTGCTGCTTTTCGCCTGATCCAACACCACTACTTTGTAGCCTTCACTTTTATCAGTATTAAAAATCAAACAGCCTTTATCCAGTTTATTAATGCTAATGGCGTCCTGCTCATAGCTCATATTAAAGCCGTCGTCTTTAGGGAAAACTTTTAAATAAGTGTCTTTAGTTTCCGATTTGAAAATTCCAAGCACATCCATTTGTTCACCTTCAATTTGTACCTTTTCGAAATATGCCACGTACAATTCGCCCGATTTTATTTTCGGATGGTTGGCTACATCATATAGATACTTCGCCAATTGCTGCGAATCTTCGTGAAAAAGCGCATTGTTTTCAAAAATTTCGTGTGCAAAATGATAAACCTCATTTAGATTTAGGTTATCATTCGGATGATAAAAACGGTAGACTTCATTTACCTTTTCGAAAGGCTTTAAGAAATATTGCATTAACAAATTGCTCAAAATCTCATCATCAATCTTTAACGGCGCATCAGATAATTTATAATATTCTTCTACCAATTTATTGCCGGTATGGTGGATAGAAAGTTGCTTTAAGTTTGCCTCGAAAAATGAAATCATGGCGGCAAAAGTAAGGAAATAATTAGCGATGTATAGTTAAATGTATATATCTTTTGAAAAGCGAATACTGGAGTCGATAGTTAAATCAGTCCTGTACTAAAGGTACTACTACGGAGTTTTCTGCTATAGCTCCGATTGACAGACCGGAGGCTGCTGCGTCAATTAGGTTTAATTTACTTAGCTGGTGCAACTATGAAAAATCATGCAAATTGTATACCTTAAATTATAAATCATTAAATATGAAAGCTGCAGTAATCATCATTTTGTTAATAGCGAGCTTAAACACTGTCGCTCAAAAGGCCTTTGAAATGGAACATTACTATGGCAAAACCAAAAATTTTGAAATAAAATTATCATTGGCTAATGGCTACATTTTAGGTAGTAAGATTATTAAAACTGACATTAAAACAGACAAGGTTGTAAAATATCTTCCAAATAAAATTCAAGGAGAAAACACGCTAAGTCTGGTGTTTCTTCCAGACATCAATGATAAGACAATTAAAAGAAGAAAGCGAGATAATATCATCCTGTACAAGATGAAAGATGATTATGAAATGTTGCCCGATAAAATTATTGGGAGTTATGGTGTGGATCTCAAGACTTACAGTTTCAAACTTTATAAACTAAGAACTAATCACTAACTTTTAGTTTATTTAAAAAATCGACAATCTTTTTATCGGCATAATTTGCAATTCCCTCATGCCTGAATGACAATCTTCCTTGTTTATCGAAAATTACAGTTGTGGGAAGAGCGCCAGAAAAAATTTGATCAGGAATAGTGCTTGTTACCTTAAATACTGGCATTTCATATTTTCTGTTCGTCATAAACTTTACCGATTTTTCCAAATCACCATCAGCATCTGCAAAAATAAAAACTACATTTTTATCATCCTTAAACTTTTGGTATAGTTTATTTATAGAAGGCATTTCTGCTCTGCAAGGCGGGCACCAGGTTGCCCAAAAATTCAAGAAAATAACTTTACCCTTTAAGTTGCCCAAATCAATAGCATTTCCTTTTGCATCCTGGAACTTAATTCCACTCAAATCCATTGCCGCTTTTGGGAATTCAGCAATAGAGGGAGAATAGAGTCCTATTTCCATTAATCCTCTAATCAGCAGAGCTTTCGCATCGGGCACAAAAACAATTACTAACAGCAATGCAATGAAAAGTCCGTTGACGATATTTTTCTTGATAAATTTCATTTTATTTAAGTTATTACTCTTCGCAGGATTTATTTTTCAATTCCAATCTAAATTTTCTGGCGGTATCTTTTGCAATATCGTAACCTGCATCAGCATGTCGAATAACGCCCATTGCAGGATCATTATGCAACACTCTTTTTAATCTTGCCTCAGCTTTAGGTGTTCATTTTAATTTAAACCATCGCTTAACTTTTGGCTCATAAATAAAAGCAATGTTACTTTCCAAAGATATAGAATTGAACAACATTTGCTACTTTTGGGAAATTGAAAAAGCACAGGCAAAGCGTTAGGAAGTATTTGTCGGCATTTATGCTGATTGTTTTTGCTATTGCCCTAACCCCTTGGAGTGTTTTACACCACCATCAAGAGATTCCTATTCCCAAAAAGGAAATTAATTGTCACCACGTTAGCCATGTGCAATCTCATGGCGATACCTGTTTGATTTGTAATGCCAGCTTCGAAAAGGATTACGTTCAAACACACCACATTTACAGAATATTTCTTTCAGCAAAATTGTTGAGTTCTACTCAGCCAATTTTGACAAACTCCTATGTAGCACTGCTCAGCACCGACTTGCGTGGGCCTCCTCTTGCATAATCTTTCCGAAATTTTGAATCCATTGAATGGATTAATCAATTGTTTTTACGTCAATAAAGTAAGTTATGCCCTGTATCAGTGCTGATTTATCCTTTTTGACTCATTCTGTTTTATTATAAAAAAATATGAAAAGATTACAGCTTATAGGCTTAGTAATTCTATATACTTTGTTGAGCAATACAGCTTTTGCTCTTGCTTTAAAAGATATTAAAGGTAAAGTTATTGATGCCAGTAACAACCAAACTCTACCTGGCGCAACCATTTACATTCCCGATTTAAAAGTTACTGCTATCACCAATAATGATGGTGAGTTTATGCTTAACAACCTGCCAAATAAGGGGAGTTATTTAGTGGAGGTACATTACATTGGTTACAAAACGGCAACTAAGATTGTTAATTTTGCCAATGCACCAACTTTAGAATTCGCTCTGCAACCTACTGCGATTGAAACTAAAGAAATTGTAATTACAGGTAGCATCATCAGCAGCACAAGCAAACGAAACAGTGCTTCATCGGCAGTGGTGGGCAAAGACCAGCTTTTGGCACCATCTACCAACCTGATTGATGCATTAACAAGAGTGCCTGGAGTTTCGCAAATTACCACTGGGCCGTCGATTTCGAAGCCTGTGATTCGTGGGTTGGGTTATAACCGAATTGTAACTTTAGACGATGGAATAAAGCAGCAAGGACAACAATGGGGAGATGAGCACGGTATTGAAATTGATCAGTTTAAATCTGATAGAATTGAGATCCTGCGTGGTGCGGCTTCGCTCATGTATGGGTCTGACGCATTGGGCGGCGTGATTAATATTTTAGAGCCAGGTACAGCTCCAGAAGGACAAATTAATGGCGAATTTATTACCAATTATTCTACCAATAACGGTTTAACAGCCAATTCATTAATGCTAAATGGAAATGAAAATGGTTTCGTTTGGAGGGCTCGGGGAACTTACAAAAATGCCTATTCATTTAAAACACCTACCGGATATTTCCCAAATTCTGGGTTTAATGAAACGGATTTAAGCGGGATGATTGGATTGAACAAGAGCTGGGGCTACACGCACTTAAACGTATCGAGTTTTCGCAATAACATTGGCTTTTATGAGCCTGCGCTAGACGATAACGGAAATTTTGTTAAAGAAAATGGCGAAGCTCTCATTAACTCCGATTTCAAAAACCGCGAATTAGATTATCCCCGTCAGGATATTCGTCACTTTAAAATTGCGTTAAACAATAACTTCATTCTTGGAAATGGCAATTTGAAAGCTGATTTTGGTTATCAACAGAATCAACGCAGAGAGTTGGAAGATGGTCCTGAACCTGCATTGTTTTTCGATTTGAAAACGTTTACCGGCGATCTGAAATATTATTTACATGAAACTAATGGCTGGCAACCAGTTTTTGGCCTAAGCGCAGATGCTGGCCGGAGCTTGAATAAAGCTGATGATGAGTTTTTAATTCCAGATTACAATACCTACGGAATAGGTGTTTTCGCATTTGCGAAGAAGAATTGGGAGAACAACACCTTCAGCATTGGTGCCCGTTACGATTTTCGTAAAAATAATGGTAAGCAGTTGTTTAAGGATGGCGAAGAAATTTTTGCCCCATTCCAAAACAAGTTTTCTAATGTAAGTGGTGCGTTGGGCTTCACCCATCAATTTAACGAGGAATGGAATTTTAAAGCAAACGCAGGTTCAGCATTTCGTGCTCCAAACCCTGCAGAGTTGGCCTCGAATGGTGTGCATGAAGGTACTTTCAGGTATGAAATTGGTAACTCAGCTTTAAGTCCGGAACGCAGTTACCAGGTAGATGCCGCTTTGGAATATGAAGGGAAAATTGTGAGTGCAAGTGCTAGCGTTTACAATAACTATGTACATAATTTTATTTATGCATCAAACAATGGCGAGATCATCAATGCTGAAGGTGATGATTATCCAGTGTATCGGTATGGCCAGGTGAATGCAAACCTTTATGGTGCAGAGGCAACTTTAACCATTCACCCGGTTCCTTTTATTCATTTTGAAAATACTTTTGGTTATGTGCATG
Organism: Pedobacter sp. Leaf41; assembly: GCF_001422545.1. GTDB lineage: Bacteria > Bacteroidota > Bacteroidia > Sphingobacteriales > Sphingobacteriaceae > Pedobacter. Next base: position 147,686 of record NZ_LMLE01000001.1, read on the forward strand.
CCCAGAATACTTCATTAAGTAAGCCATTGGCATTTATTCCTGCCGGAACACTACGTAACGAATTGCGTTTTGAACCTAAAATAAAAGGTACTAATGATGCTTATTTATCGGTAGGAATTAATTCGGCCTTCAAGCAAGCTCGTGTTGATGATGTTTTCGAAACTCAAACCAGTGGATACACATTGCTAAATGCTGGTTTAGGTGCTACCTTCAATTTAGGGAAACAACCACTTAAATTATCCGTGTCGGCCAATAATATTTTAAACCAGAAGTATTATGATGCTTTAAGCAGATACAAACCTGGGCGCTTAGATTACCAAAATCCAAACTTCGGAATTTATAATGTGGGTAGAAACATCACCTTCGGGCTATATTTGCCTTTTAGTTTAGCGAAATAATTACAAGTACATCTTGATAAGAATAGCCGCAGACTCACAAATTATTTGTGAAGCTGCGGCTATTTTTTTTATTCCGTGGTCTGTGTCCGCACAGACCACTTTAGCGAAATATCAATGGGTAGGTAAGAAGCCGTGATTTGACTTTTTTATAATCAAAGATTTGTCGGCTGCGCTCGAAATGATGGCTTTGTCTTTACTTTTTAACCGGCTCTCTTTTTGCCCTCACGTATTGATTTGGCCATTCTGTATCGTCGCCTAAAACCTGTGCCGCATGGGTTGGAAAATAAGCATCACGAAGTGATTCGCGGGCGATAAAAATCAAATCAGCTTTATCTTCCTGAAGAATATCCTCTGCCTGTTGTGCGTCGACAATAATACCAACTGCACCTGTATAAATTCCAATTTCATTTCTGATTTTATCAGCAAAAGGGACCTGATAATTTGGCCCCGCAGGTATAAAAGCATCAGGTACATTCCCTCCAGATGAGGTATCAATTAAATCAACTCCTCTATCTTTTAAAACTGCCGATAATTGAAGCGAGTCATGCTCATTCCAACCATTTTCGGTCCAGTCTGTTGCAGAAATACGCACAAAAATCGGTAAGTTTTCAGGCCAAACTGATTGCACAGCTTCTACTACGTCGATCACCAGGCGGATGCGGTTTTCAAAACTGCCGCCATAAACGTCGGTGCGGTTATTGCTTAGCGGACTAAAAAATTGATGCAACAGATAGCCGTGTGCTGCATGGATTTCCACTACTTTATACCCTGCTTCTAAAGCCCGTTTTGCAGCAGCTCTGAAAGCAAAAACGATATCCTGAATTTCAGAAATGCTCAATTCATGTGGTATAACTTGTCCATTTTTGAATGGAAGTGGAGAGGGCCCAACTGGTAACCAACTGTTTCCGCCCTCGGCAATTTGTTCTCCGCCATTCCAAGGCAATTCGCAACTTGCTTTTCTCCCTGCATGTGCCAGCTGGATACCGGCAATTGCTCCGTTTGCATGGATAAATGAAACAATTTGCTTCAACTTTTCAAGATGCTCATCCTTCCAGATACCTAAATCGGCATGGGTAATTCTACCCTCTGGAACAACAGCAGTTGCTTCCTGGATAATTAAACCCGCACCACCAACAGCCCGGCTTCCTAAGTGTACCAAGTGCCAATCATTGGCAAAGCCATCCACAGCAGAGTATTGGCACATTGGCGATATTACAATTCTATTTTTTAAGGTTACATCCTTTAAGGTGAAAGGAGAGAATAATTTTGACATGATTATTTAGATTTTACCGCAAGCAAATTAACGTATTTCGACCCCATTTTGCGTTCGGGTTTGATATTTAAAAACCTGCGTTTTGCAGTTCAGTATTGATGAATTGAATTTCCTCGGCACTCAATTTTACATTGATAGCCTCCGCATTTTGAACAGATTGTTTCTCATTCCTAGCGCCAGCCAGGGCAATCGTAATTCCAGGCCTTTCGATTGTCCAACGCAAAACAAGTTGAGATAAGGTTGCATTTTTTTCATCAGCCAAAGGCTTAATTTTTTCCAAAAATGCATTTGTTTTTTGAATACTATCTGGAGTGAAGAATTTGTTTCCCTTCCGATGATCGCCTTCCTCAAATTGATAATCAGAAGTCATTTTGCCGGTGAGCAAACCTCTTTCCATCGGACTATAAGCCAAAATAGATTTGTTTTTTTCTATACAATAAGGAACCGTTTCTACTTCAACGCCACGGTTTACCATACTAAAAGGAATTTGATTGGAAATAATTTCCAACGTTTGATCTGCCTCTTTCAACTGTGCCACATTATAATTACAAACACCAGCGTAACGCACTTTCCCCTGTTCAATTAATCTACTAACGGCTTCAAAAGTTTCGCTGATTGGCGTAGTTTCATCGGCCCAATGGATTTGGTATAAATCGATGTAATCGGTTCCCAGCCTTTTCAAAGATTGTTCACACTCATAAATTACACTTTCTTTTCCGGCATACTTATAAATGTCGATGTTCTTGCCATCGTTATCTTTTGATTGCATGGCCAACTTGCCTTTTTCCAGGTCCCAGCGCATGCCAAACTTGGTAACCAGTTGAATTTTATCTCTGGAGATTTCTTTCACTGCTTCGCCCACAATCTCTTCACTTTCGCCCTGTCCGTAAATGGGTGCGGTATCTATTGAGGTTACACCCAAATGGTAACCTGCTCTTATTGCGCTAATAGCATCATTTCTATCAGTACTTCCCCACATCCATCCACCAGCTGCCCAGGCACCAAATGTAATGGCAGAAAGTTCTAAATCTGAATTTCCTATTTTTCTGTATTCCATAATTATTTTTTTATGATTTTATCTACTGCGTAAGTATTGTATGGTAAATGTGCCAGTAACACCGCCACAAATGCGACATGTATTAATTGGGAAGGTAAGGCATCCCAGTTTTCGATCACAGTAGTGCCGAAAATAAGCGTTAGTGAAATTAAGCCTGCAAGTAATAATCCTTGTCGGGTAAATAAGCCCCAAATAATTAATACGCCAGCAATAAATTCGGCAATGGGTAAAATGTAGCTGAAAGGAACCACCAAAGCATCGGGCAAAAATGATTTCGAAAATTGATCAACCATCCAATTGCTAAAACCAGTAAGTTTTGGTAGCCGAACCAACCCGTGACCGAAAAAACTTAAGCCGATTGCCAAACGACAAAGTAAGTATGCCCAATTTTTATCCATTTTTAATGCTTTCTCACAAACATACAATCCAAATGTTAAGGAAGTTTTAATGCAACGGATATTAAACTTAGTTTTTACAAAGAGGTTATAAAAAAATATCTACCCAAAAATTTGGAATCTAAATAATAAGCTATACTTTAGTGTATTATTTAACTAATACAGTATTATGATTCAAATTGATAGTCTTAATTTTAGTTATAGCAAGCACAAGCCATTATTTACGAATTTAAGTTTGCAGCTAACGGCGGGCCATATTTATGGTTTGCTTGGTAAAAACGGGGCAGGTAAATCTACCTTGCTCAAGAATTTGGCAGGTCTGGTTTATGCCCAAAGTGGTACATTAAATGTTTTGGGTTACAATCCTAAAGATAGACAGCCAGCACTTTTAGAGCAGATTTGTTTCATTCCAGAAGAGTTTTATCTCCCCGCCGTAAAAATTGATGCTTATATCAAAGCCAATTCACCATTTTACAAAAACTTTAACCATGGTTACTTCGCAGATCTGCTTAAGGAATTCGATATTCCATTGGCGCAAAAGTTAATTGATATGAGTTATGGGCAGAAAAAGAAAGTAATTATAGCTTTCGGTTTGGCTACGCAGGCCAAGCTGGTTATTATGGATGAGCCAACAAATGGATTAGATATCCCATCGAAAGCACAATTCAGAAAAATTATGGCCTCGGCTTTAACCGACGATCGTTGCATTATTATTTCGACCCACCAGGTTAGGGATTTAGATAACCTGATTGATACGGTAATCATGTTAGATGAAAATGATATTGCTTTAAAAGCATCTGTAGACGAAATTACCGAGAAGCTAACCTTCAAAAAGGTTAAGGAAATAGATGCAAGTATAATTTATGCCGAGCAATCATTATCTGGCTTCAATGCAGTTATGCCAAATTATCATCAGGAAGATAGCAAATTAGATATCGAGCTGCTATTTAATGCTATTCTCGCCGAAAAAATCAAATTTAAACCTTTATTTAATTAAGCCATGAACAATACATTTAATATTAATCGATTTGGCTTATTGCTTAAAAGACAATGGCTGGATTTTGGGAAAATCTACCTTATAAGCCTGGTAGTAGTGGTTGGCGCTATTGTTGGTTTTTATCTTTATTACATTCCATCACCCATTAGAAATAATAATTTCGATTATGACGGCAATTTGGATATGCGTTTTAGATACCCGATTTATTTAATGCTCGGTTTCCTTTTCATTAGTATTGTAGCAAGTAGTTACTTCTCCATTTTGGGTCAAAAATCCAGAGCTATATTAGAATTAATGACACCAGCATCTACTTTCGAAAAGTTTTTGAGTGGCGTTTTCTACACTACTTTAATCAGTTTTGCGAGTTACATTATCATTTTCTATTTGATCGATATATCCTTCGTGAAGTACTTAAATATGCATTTGAGTGAATTCAAAAGTTTAAACAATAAAGGAGCGTCGGCTGCAGCGGTAGATAGTATTTTTTCGCAAGTTTTTAACGATGAAAAATATCGGGAATACTGCATGGCTTTTTTTGGCTTCCCATTTCTGATTACTAGCATATTTTTATTGGGTTCGGCTTATTTTACGAATTTCCATTATATTAAAACCGCGGTATCAATAATGCTGTTCCTGGCAGTTGGTTTTTACCTCATTTATAAAGCCGCTGATGTTTTAACCACAGGTAAGTCTAAGATAACGATAGGTGGTGATACGGAAAATATATTGCTTAGCCTTTGCTTAATTACGTTATTGCTTACTTTAATTTTTTGGCTGATTACCTACGTTCGTTTAAAAGAGAAAGAGGTTTAATTTTAATAGGTATAGATATGGAATTTAGAGATAATAAGGCGATATACCTTCAAATAGCAGATTATGTGTGTGAACATATTTTGCTAGGGAAATGGAAAGCCGAAGGAAAAGTACCTTCAGTAAGAGAACTTGCAGTAGCAATGGAAGTAAACCCAAATACCGTAATGCGTACCTATGAGTTGCTTCAAAATAAAAATATCATCAATAATAAAAGAGGTATTGGTTTTTTTGTTGATGAAGGTGCAATCGATCAGGTTAAAAATTATCGTAAAGTACAGTTTATAGATGATGAATTACCAGTGGTATTCAGGAACATCTATTTATTAAATATTGGCTTTGATGAATTGAAAGCTAAATATGAAACATTTGTTGAGCAAAATTTTAACGATTAGAACATGAAAACAAGTAATAAATTATTAATAGCGCTAGCACTATTGCTCATTATTGTACCGATTTTGGTTATTGCGATCAATGTGAAGTTCAACTATTTGCCAGAAGATAAAATCATTAAGAATTATGAAAGTTTAGATAAGTTTGATGCTGTTACTCCTTATTTTAAACTTCGAAAACTGGATAAAACATTTGAAAAAGTAAATGTAACTGCTTCGAAAAGCACAATCTTAAAAATAACGCTAGTGGAAAGTCCACAAAATGGATTAAAGATTTCTGAAAATGAAAGCGAAAACTTGATAGCTGTTGTGGATGCAAATGGAGTGCTCCAAATTTCAAGCAAAGCTTCAAAAGATAAAAAGATGGATTTTTTAAGTCTGGTTATTTTTGCTCCAGTAATTAAACAACTATCAGTAACCAAAGCTTTGCAGTTAGAGATCAACGCAAAAATTAAAAAGCTTGATTTGAATGTGAATAATCTTCAGAGTATGTTGTTCCATCCCAACACAAAAATTGGAAGGCTAAATGTAAGTGGCAATCATGTGCTAAATTTTTCGCAAAGTAATAACTACGTCGACGATCTCAATCTGAATTTAGATAACAGTGAGTTTAGGGCCAGCGGAACATCATACAAAGTTTTAACCATTGCAATCAAAGGATATTCTCATATTGCTATTGAGGGCGATAAATCGAACAGAAATAGATATAAAATTGATAGCCTCTCCATTACTACTCAAGGTAAATCGAGCGTTGTTTTAACCGATATGCTTGTTAACAAAGCGCATGGAGATTTTTCAGATTCGACTGCGATAAATGCCTCTGCTAAAAACCTAAAACTATTGATGAAAAATTAAAATGAAACCACTAAAAATATTTGTTTTCTTAATGTTTTCTGTAATTCTATCGCATGCGCAAAGTTTGTCACATGGATTAAAAAATGCATTTGAAACCGATGATGTAATGGCATTTAAAAATGCCCTTATGCAGGATAAAATTAATCTGGATTCGTGTTTACTGCTACAAGATAAGCCGTACTCCTTATTAGCCATAAGTATTAGAACTGGTTCAGTTAAGATTTTGCAGGATTTAATTTCAGTTAAAGTAGATGTAAATAAAATTTGCGATGATAAAACTCCGCTGATGTATGCTGCCAAATATGGCCAACTCGAGGCGGCTAAATTCTTAATAAATGCCGGCTCCAAAATAGACTTGAAAAATAACGAGGGGAAGACAGCGCTTGATTATGCCCGCAAGTACCATAAAAAGGAAATAATAGATTTTCTTGCTAAGTAAACCCATCAAAGCCTCTGATTTTGGAGGCTTGGATGTTCAGTTTTGTCTATCGGTTGGTGTCATCACCAACCGAAATCTAATTCTCATTCAAAAATTGTTTTGTATTCTTAATATCATCAGCCAGAATTTAGTCGGCATTATTAAAGCTAACCACTTTCCTGTACGCTGAAACCATATTTTCTATCGCCTTTGATGATTTTAATTGCTTACGTAAATCCAACGCCTGGGAGGCGGTAAGTAACTCCATAACTAGAATATTTTCTAAGTTTTTTATCGCTAGATAATATTTTGTAGTACCATTTTCGCCCATGCTTACATGGTCTTCCCAGGCGTTGTTGCTCCTAATGCTTGTTTCTTTTCGCTTGCAACGGATAGTTGAAAAGCTATCCTTCAAAATAGTACCCAATTCGGCATGGTTTTTAGTTTGTTTGGTTGGTTAAAAGTATAAATATGTATTAAATTAGGCGGATCCCCTTTTGATAATCGCCATAAATAATTATGAACATGAAGAAGTTTCTCCTTTTATTTGCCATTTTAATTTCCACTATCACGTATTCGCAAGCACAAAAAATTGATACGTTGTCCATCACTTTAGAGAATGTGAAATATCCATACGCTGTTAAATTTTTTCCTATATCAACTCAGGGTCAGGATGTAAAAATGGCGTATATGGACATTGCGCCAACCAAGATGGCAAACGGTAAAACCGCGATGCTATTTCACGGAAAAAACTTTGGTGGTTACTATTGGGGCAATGTAATCAAAGCTTTAACTGATATTGGTTATCGGGTTATTGTTCCAGATCAAATTGGTTTCGGCAAATCATCAAAACCGTTTATTCATTATAGTTTCCATCAAATGGCCGTATGGAATAAGAAATTGTTGGATACTCTTGGCGTTCAGAAAACGGTGGTATTGGGGCACAGTATGGGTGGCATGTTGGCTACGCGTTTTGCATTGCTTTATCCAGATAGAACCGAAAAATTATTGCTCGAAAATCCAATTGGATTAGAGGATTATAAAACTTTTGTGCCTTATGTAAATACAGCTCAGCAATATCAAACAGAACTAAAAACTACCGCAGAAAGCGTTCGGAAATATTATCAGAGTTCTTATTTTACTTATTGGAAACCTGAATATGAGTACTTGGTTAATGTTGCCGGTGGAGTTACTTTCAGCGCCGACTATCCACGTTGGGCAAAGGTTGCGGCCATGACTTTCACTATGATTTACGAGCAGCCAGTAGTGTACGAGTTTCAAAATTTAAAAGTTCCAACCGTTTTATTTATTGGCAAGGAAGACAAAACCATTGTAGGTAAAGGACTTTTGACTCCTGATCAACAGGTTTTGCATGGGCAGTACAAATTTTTAGGAAAGCAAACGGCGGCCAAGATTCCTGGGGCAAAACTGATTGAATTTGAGGCTTGCGGGCATATTCCGCACATTGAAATACCTACTGAATTTTTAGTGGCTTTAACTGGAAGTTTATAGATGTGAAGTGATTAACAAATAACTTTAGTGAAGATCTTACGGGTTTAATATGGCATTTTTCTGCATTTCGTTACCGGTCATTTTATTGATTCCCTGGAGCTCAAAATTGATCATTTGTCCCATTGCAGACATTGTACCCGCTAACTCTATTCTTAAATGGCTCTTTAAAATTAAGCCTGTTTTCATATCCAGTTCCACGTCGCCGTTATTTGTGCCGGTCAAATCAGTTTGCATTTTGTTCCCCATCGTTTCAAAATCACCTTTTGAGGTTAAGCTGCCAGATATATTTAGATAAGCGACACCATTTTTAACCTCTTTCAAAGTGTATTTTGTGATGGTTTCAATAGGCATCGTCATTTGCATTTTGGTGTCAACTGTCCAGCTTTCACCAATTTTTACAGGCTTTTCCGGATAAATTTTTAAAGATGATTCCATGGTTTGTTTCATGCCTTCAGAATTAAACTGTTTGGCCAATGAAGTTTTTAAACTGCGAATCACCGATGAATCTTTTGACATTCTGAAAGTCATTTTGTTTAACATTGCATCGATTCCCGTTAGTGATTTTATACTGCCATCAGGCGCAATTTCCATCCTGAAAGATGCGCCTTTAATTCCTCTGAAGGGATTGACTTTTGTCGTGTCCGGATCATTCGAATCCATCATCATCGTATTTCCCATTCCCGATGATTTCATAAAGATGCGACTGTATACCACATCAATATCCTTACTCATATTATCTCCATTGCGGATATCGAAAATATAATCGGTACCGATATTTTGATTGAGATTTATTTTTTGCCCTGAAATTTCCTGATTGATAATCTGATCAGAAACCATTGAAAAGGTATACTTTTTACCTATCGGAAAATTTTGTTTCAGTACATAGGTTTTTTGTGCGGATACACTTAAAGTTAGGTAGAAAAGGATGGAAAATATTTTGAAAAACTTCATTGGTTACTTGATTTGTTTCTGCTAGATGCGAGGGTTGATAACTAGTTAGCAGGATGTTGTGCAAATATTCTGCTCAATTGCTGGTATAAATCTGGGTGCTTTTCTTTCAACAAGTATGGCTTTTCGAAAAAATATTCTGATACCACGGCGAAAAATTCTGCTTCATTTGTAATGGCATAAGGATTAATATCCGATTTATTATTTTCAATTCGTGCCATTTCCTCGTGCATCATTTTAATCCACGGCAGGGTGTACTCATGCGAAATTAAATTTTCGGGTACACCGTCAGTTGCACCATCTGATTTATCTAAAAGGTGTACAAACTCATGAATTGCCGTATTTTCTTTACCGGCACTTTTCGAGAAACCTTGTCGCAGTGCCGACCGAGATAAAATCATTTGACCATTCATATAACCGCTGCCAACCATACCCATTATTTGCCGTTCTCCACCTTCAAACTGAAAATCTTTATCAAATGTATCAGGATATAATAATACCGTACTTAGATTTTTATACTGCCAGTCTGCAAAACCAAAAATGGGGATAACTGCACTCGATGCAATTAAAAGCTCATCTAAAGTGGTCATTTCCAAGTCAATCGGTTCAATTTTAACCGCGGCAAAAAATTCGGCTATCTTTTGCTCAAATCTCAGCTTATCTGTCGAATCCAGTTGATGGTAGTAACCCACATAGTCGTCTAGTATTTTTTTATCCGTATCAGTGAGTGGATCAATTTTAGGTTTCTTTTTTTTAAGAATCAGGTAAATGGCAATTAAAAATATAGGAATAAGGTAGGCGAATGGTAATGAATTCATATTTTATTAATCAACGATAATTGAGTGAATATTCGGGTGGTGATTATTATACTAACTTTCCAAAATTTCTAGCTGAATTAATACATCCTCTCTAGTAACAGGATAAGGTTTTTGGTTTGTTAAGGCAAGATATGCGGCTTCAAAAAGAGGTAAATAACTTCCTAATTCCGAAGGAATAGTTTCTTCTGTTTTGTTTCCATCAGCGTCAATTGTAGTTAATAATCCTTCTTTTCCAGCTAATTCGATGCCGTAACCTTTATCGGTGAGTTTCATTCCAGCCAAAAGCTGCTCTTCCTGGATGTCGGCTCGTTGTTTTATAAAGCTACCATTTACGCCATGTAGAACGAAAGCCGCCTGCGGATCTACAACCAACATGCTCGAAGTAACAAATACAAAAACACTGTTAGGATAGCTAAGTTGAATGCTGAAATAATCATCAACTGCTGTGCCCACTCTATTTTTACCTAACATTTTATGGTAGCTAATCGGCTTTCCAAATAAGCTAATCACCTGATCTAAAAGATGTGGACCAAGGTCGTAAATTAAGCCGCTTGCTTCTACCGCCTGTTCTTTAAAGGCTTTTGGCCCAATCACATTTCTATAGCGATCGTAACGAAGATGCATTTCGTTTAATTTGCCAAGCTTACCACTTGCTAACACTTTTTTTACCGAGGTGAAATCGCTATCCCATCGGCGGTTTTGATAGAAGATAATTTGTTTACCAACCTCATCTGCCAATTGAAATAACTCTTTAGCTTGTGCAGATGTAGCTGTAAATGGCTTTTCCACTAAAATGTGCTTTTCTTTAAGAAGTGCTGCTTTAGCATGTTCATAATGAAGGTTATTTGGTGTATTTACAACAACCAATTCAATCTCGTCATCGTTCAATAACTCGTCAACACTGTTGTAACTTACAATATTTGGATAATCGTTTATTGCATTTTTTTTGCTTCGCTCTACAATCGCTTTTAAATTAAATCCGTGGTGAGCATTTAAAAATGGCGCATGAAATACCTTGCCCGACATGCCGTATGCCAATAAACCTGCAGAAATTATTTTATTAGAATCTGTTTTCATAGGTTATAAATGTAATTAAAATAAGTTTTTATGCGGTATTTGTAGCAGTTAGAATTAAAGTTTTACTTTTCATCATCAAAGTTTCACTTTCAGCTTGATTCTTTTAAATCTATCTTTGCAGCTATGAAACCATCGGAGATTAATGCCAAATGGAAAGTTTTACAAGAGCGGATTGCAAAGGAATTTGATTCAGATTTTCCTGATTTAAAAGTAATGCTTTTCTTAATAGGCGTGCAGGAGTTAGGAAAAGGACCAAAGAAATACAGCAAGCGTCAAAAAGAAGAGTTGATGCATATTGCTACTTGCCGCCTTTTAAGTGAGATGGATTTTTATGAATTGGAAGGCGTTGACCAAGACGGTTGGCCGCATTGGAAGTTGATAAAAGCCGTTCCACCTTATACAATGTTAGAGCAAGAAATGCTCATGAAATCATTGGTGATTGGTTATTTTGATGATATATATTCATAAAAAATGATAACAAAAAACCCCGATGTTTTAACATCGGGGTTGGATATATAATGACCTCATAGGTAGAGGGAATATGCAAAGATTATCCTTGAGATTTTGCTGTGTTTTTCAATGCATCATTTGCAACGATTACAATTTCAACACGACGGTTAGCTGCACGACCAGCATCAGTTTCATTATCTGCAATTGGTTCGGCAAAGCCTTTACCAATGGTTACTAATCTCGAAGCAGGAACACCCTGAGAAACTGCATAAGCTTTAACCGCTGCTGCTCTTCTTTCTGATAATCCCATGTTATATTGTTCTGTACCACGGCTATCAGTATGCCCAATTACTTTAATATCAGTATCAGGATATTGATTTAAAGAAGCTGCTAAGCTTTGAACATTGGTTTTAGCTGCATCCTTCAAAGCTGTTTTATCAAAATCAAATAGAATACCGCTGTCAAATTTTACAATGATACCTTCACCTTCGCGGATTACTTCAGCGTTTGGAATTGCTTTTTGAATTTCAGCAGCCTGTCTGTCCATCCTGCGGCCAATAAAAGCCCCAGCTGTACCACCAATAGCACCACCGATTAATGCACCAACAGCTGTATTACCAGCTTTTTTACCAATTAACGCACCTACTACTCCACCTGCAGCAGCACCTATACCAGCACCTTTTTGTGTTTTAGTTAAACTATCACAACTTTGGAATGCCATCGAACCCACTGCTAACCCTATACTTAATGTTGCTATTTTTACTTTTGAAATACTCATAATAATCTAGATTTATAATTCTACAACTCGTATTCAAACACGATGCCAAAAATTACCCAATCCTATTTTAATTGAATTTTAATGTTTTAGCACCTGTTAAAATATTATCATGTATAAAAAAAGAGCTATGTTAAATCATAGCCCTTCTTATCTGTATCATTCTTAGTACAAAATCTAAGCGGAGAAGTAACTCTCTAATTCTTTTAAGGTGTTTTCATCCGTTTTAAAATCTTTTATCACTTTACCTTTTTCTACCAAAATGATCCGACTACACACATCTGTAACATGGTTTAAATCATGACTAGAAATAAAAGTAGTCATGTTGCCAGGGTAAGTTTTCAAAAGCTGTTTCAACCTGATCTGAGTAGTTGGATCGAGGTTAGCGAAAGGTTCATCCAATATCAATAATTCAGGTTTCTGCATCAATGCAGCTGCTATACCTACCTTATTTTGATTTCCTTTACTGAAATCGCGGATGTACTTTCCACTATTCAAAATTTCTCCATTGAAAAAATCTGCATACTGGGTTAAGTAGGCACCAACATCTGCTACGCTTAAGTTATTTAAGCTTCCTATAAAGGTGAAATATTCTTCAGGGGTTAAATAGTCTATTAAAAAACCTTCATCTAAAAATGATGCGGTATAATTTTTCCAATCATCACCGTCCGCCACGTTTTTATCTTTCGATAAAACTTCACCTTCAGTTGGGCGAATTAAATCTAAAATCATTCGGAAGAATGTCGTTTTACCAGCGCCGTTATTGCCGACTAAACCAATGGTTTCGCCAGCTCTAATTTGTACATGATCAATGTTTACAACTGTTTTATCGCCATAAACTTTCTTTAATTTTTTTACCTCTAGTATCATAATTATTCTCTAAAGCCTTCGGCTATTTTATAACGTTGTTTTTCAAATTTTGCAGTAATCAGGTTTACCCAGAAACCTCTCATCAAAAGCATCAATACTCCAAAGGCGCCTATGGTAAATAATCCCCAATAGGGAAGGTCCAATAAGCTAAAAGGTAAATACATCAACATGGGTGTTAGGGCGTATGGAAACATAAGTAACCACTGTGTGGCTCCTGTACCCTGATAATTAAAGCTTGCAGCTTTGGTAATATCTATTCGTTTATAATTGAATGTGGCCAGGTAAAGTACTATGACGGTACCAAAACCGATATTATACAGATAACAAACTAAATGCATCACTACCAGTTTCCAGCTCATAAAGCCATAAAATGTAGAAAGTAGACTAATGATAGTGGAGCCGATAGTAAATAGCAAAAACTTTGCCTTTATAAAATTTTTAAAATTTATTTTGTTGCTTAACAATCCATCAAAATGTGAACTTTGCCAGGCAAACATAAATTGCCCGTAAATAATGATGGATACGCCTGTCATAAAAATCCCTGCAAACATCATCTTACCAAACGAATCGGTGTCGATTAGTTTTTGTCTATAGAAAAAGAATCCATAGAGCAGAAAAAATAAGCCAAGGATCACTGATGAACGGGAGCGTTTGTGGCGCAAAATAAGTTTTAATTCCAAAGCCGCTAACTCTCCTACTTTGCCGAAACGATTTAAGAAGGCATAGTCAGTACTCACTTTTTTCTCTTGCTTGGCGCCTAATTCTTCAGCGTATAAGTTCTTTAATAAGAAGTCAGAATTAATTTTAAAAACCGCGAAAGCGAGTATGGTGAATGCGAAACTCAGGTACGGGCGTTCGCCAATGGCCCTGAAAACTGTATCGGAAACACTAATTAATGAAATGATTTTGAAATACTCTAAAGCACCAAAAATAGCAATCAATATAAAGCCGCCCAAAGTGTAAAGCACATTGGTAATTGATTTTCTTTTGATATAGAGAATCAAATAGTTATTGAAAACGGTAATTGAAAGTATGGCTACTACATACATTACGGCAGCAAAAGCGCCATATTCATCAATTATTTCTGTAAAGATAAAAGGGAAAAATAGAAAAATCGGCCAGAGATTAAAAGCTGAAAAAAGTGCTTTAATATTCAAAAAACCAATGATTTTATACTTCGGGACTTTTAAATGCAAATAAGGAATAATGCTTAAGGTAGGGAGTTCTTGTAGCTGCAAACGCATAACGAAGTCAAAAGCGAAATAATACAGAATTATTCCATTAAAACTGGTCAGGATATCTACACCTTTAAAAACTTTAGGTAGGAAGATATTCATTCCAAAACCAATTCCAACGGCAACAGCCAGGAAATAGAGCATGAAAAATCCCAGTAAAATTTGAGTGGCGATACTACCGCCACGATTTCTGGATCGCCAAAAGGATTTCCTTTGATGGCTCAAAAAAGTACTCAGCATATATAAGTTTAGTATTAGTTTCTATCTATTAGTTAACGTTTCCCTTCAAATGTTACACTAATAATTGTATTTGTCTTTCCAGTTTTGTTTCAGCTTTTCCCGAAGCTTTTCTTCTGCCGGGTTTTTCCCTGGGTCGTAAAGTCTTGTTCCGCTTAATTCATCCGGAAAATATTCCTGTGGCTCAAAATTCCCCTCATAACCATGCGAATATTTATAGTCTTTTCCATAACCAATGTTCTTCATCAACTTGGTTGGTGCATTGCGAATGTGTAGCGGAACAGGCAGGTTTCCGGTTTGCTTTACGAGTGCTTGTGCATGGTTAATGGCTTCATAAGCTGCATTGCTTTTAGCCGAACTGGCCAAATAGGTTACGCATTGTGATAAGATAATTCTGGCTTCAGGATAGCCGATCACGTTTACAGCGGTAAAGCAATTATTGGCCAGAAGCAGGGCATTTGGATTGGCGTTTCCAATATCTTCTGAAGAAAGAATTAATAATCTTCTGGCAATAAAGAGTGGATCTTCACCACCTTCAATCATTCTGGCCAGCCAATAAACAGCGGCATTTGGATCGCTACCACGGATAGATTTGATAAATGCTGAAATGATATCATAGTGTTGTTCACCTGCTTTATCATACAAAGCTAAATTCTGCTGTGCATGCGCCAAAACATTTTCATTTGTTAAGGTTATTTTATCGCCGCCGATACCGTTAATGGCGATTTCCAAAACGTTTAAAAGCTTTCTGGCGTCGCCGCCACTTAAGCGAATTAAGGCTTCATGCTCTTTAATAGCAATTTTCTTTTCACTAAGAATGCTATCTTTTTTAATGGCCGTTTGCAATAAACCAGCAAGCTCTTCTTCAGTTAAGGATTTTAAAATATAGACCTGGCAACGGGAAAGCAAAGCGGAAATCACTTCAAATGAAGGGTTTTCTGTGGTGGCGCCGATTAGCGTTACCAAACCGCGTTCTACAGCGCCCAACAGACTATCTTGCTGCGATTTGCTAAACCGATGAATCTCGTCGATGAATAAAATAGGCAAACCTAAAAAACTGTCTTTTAATGCTGCAGCTTTATCAATCACTTCTCGTATATCTTTAACGCCGCTATTAATAGCACTGAGGTTAAAAAAAGGTCGATCTAAAGCTTGAGAAATGATATAAGCTAAAGTGGTTTTGCCGACTCCGGGAGGTCCCCAAAAAATCATGGATGGCAATTGACTGCTTTCAATCGCTTTGCGCAAAACTGCACCTGTACCCACCAAATGTTTTTGCCCTACATATTCATCGAGGTTTTGAGGGCGCATTCTTTCGGCTAAAGGGGCTTGATTCTGCATAATTGTAAATATATAAAATTTGATTATTTTGGAAACGGATTCTTACTAACAACTGGTTGGCATTTAGCCGAAAGTGTACTAACCTGCATATTTTATCTCTGCAGTATAATTAACGCACTATCAGAAGACTACGGGCGAAAAAATATCTCTTTCTTAATCGCGAAATTCTGCCATTAGCTTACTCCTCTATTTTTGAATGATGCTTGGGGTCTTTCATGGTTGTATACAAAATCAATGAAATTAAAATGCAACCTGTAACATACCAATAGAAGTAATTTTCGTGTCCGATATTTTTAAACCAAAGTGCAAAATACTCAGCTGTACCGCCAAAGATGGCTACGGTTAAAGCATATGGCAGTCCCACGCCTAAAGCTCTAATCTCTGCCGGAAATAGTTCAGCCTTTACCACCGCATTTATACTGGTATATCCACTCACAATGATCAAAGCAGCAATCATTAATAAAAAGATAATGGTTGTGTTGGTTTCGGTGGCTAAACCAGTTAAAATAGGAACAGTACAAACAGAACCTAAAACGCCAAAACCAATTAATAATGGTTTCCTACCAATTTTATCAGATAATAAGCCAAACAATGGTTGCAATATAGCAAACACTAAAAGCGAAATAAATGATAGCGTTGTGGAAGTTTCTTTGCTTAAATGAACAGTATTAACTAAGAATTTTTGCATGTATGTACTGAAAGTATAAAAGGCAATTGTTCCACCCAGTGTTAAACCAACAACCGTAAAAACTTCTTTCGGATATTTCATCAGCACAGCAATTCCACCTTTTTTTGCTTCTCTATCTTTGCTTTTAAAAGCGGAAGTTTCGGCAATATGTCGTCTTAAATAAAGCGCAATGAAGGAAAGTATAGCACCAATAAAAAATGGTATTCGCCAGCCCCAATCATGGAGTTGTTGTGGAGTAAGTAACCAGTTTTGTAAAACGAGTTGAATGCCCAAAGCCAGTAACTGACCGCCAATAAGGGTTACATATTGAAAGCTTGAATAAAAACCACGATGTTTTTTGGAAGCCATTTCACTAAGATATGTAGCAGAGGTTCCGTATTCTCCGCCCGTACTTAAACCTTGAATAAGTCTTGCAAAAACCAACAGCAATGGTGCTAAAATGCCAATTTGCTTATAGCCTGGCGTTAAACCAATAATTAAGGAGCCAATTGCCATGATGAAAACCGACAGAGCCATAGCGGTTTTTCGGCCTTTTTTATCGGCAATACTTCCAAATAACCACCCACCGATTGGTCGCATTAAAAAGCCTACTGCAAAAATTCCAGCTGTATTTAGGAGTTGAGCAGTAGGATTGCTGTTAGGGAAAAAAACGGGAGAAAAATATAACGCAAAAGCAGAATAAGTATACCAATCGTACCACTCTACTAAATTGCCCACAGAGCCACCGAAGATAGATTTTAACCTGTATTTAACGTCATTCATCTCTTCTGAAGGAAAATCATTTGTGGATTTATTCATATGCTTACATTGAAAGAATGATTGTTTTTTAAACAAACGAGTTAAACACTAATTGGTAAGTTTTGTTTAATTTGTAAGATAGTTTTAGAATAATTCATTTGCAAGAAAGTATTCAAAAAATTAAGTCACCAATTCAAGCACCCACTTATTAAATTAAGCATGAAAGATAATTTTTCTACCCAGTCTGCTGAGTATGCCATCTATCGACCAACGTATCCTCAGGAGCTATATGATTACCTTTTCAATTTGGTGAACAACAAAGATGCCGCATGGGATTGCGCAACAGGAAATGGACAGGTTGCTAGGGTTTTAGCGCAACATTTTAAGTCAGTTTATGCGACGGATATTAGTGAGCAGCAGCTTAATCAAGCGCTTAAAATGCCAAATATTGTTTACGATGTAGCACCAGCTGAGAAAATAAATGTTCCCGATCAAAGTTTTGATCTTGTAACGGTAGCACAGGCAATCCATTGGTTTAATTTTGAAGCATTTTATTCTGAGGTAAAAAGAACACTTAAGCCCAATGGCTTACTGGCCGTAATTGGTTATGGGATTATGTTCATCGATAAAAAAGTTGATAAAGCCATCCATAAGCTTTACGAAGATATTTTAGGTAAATATTGGGATAGCGAACGGAGGTATATTGAAGAAGGTTATAAAACCATTCCATTTCCTTTTGAAGAAATTATTGCACCGCATTTTCAAATTAAAACCAAATGGACTTTCAATCAGATGATTGGATATTTGAATACCTGGTCATCTCTTCAACATTACAAGAAGGCAAACGATAGAAATCCTTTAGAATATATGTTTACCGAACTGAAAGAGGCTTGGGGAGACGATGCCACCAAAGATGTGCATTTCCCAATATTATTGAGGGTAGGGAGATAAGCATCAAGCTAAAATCGATTGCAAAAAAAAAATCCCCCAAAAAATTCGGAGGATTTTATATTTTTAGTCTTCGACTACGCCCAGACTGACATTTTTAAATTATTTTGTAGCGTACATTACTTCTTTAACCGCTTTAACAACTCTATCTGCATTTGGTAAGCTGGCAGCAATTAAAGTTGGCGAATATGGAAGTGGAACATCAGCACAAGTAATACGTAAAACTGGCGCATCTAAATAATCGAAAGCTTTTTTCTGAACCATAAAAGCAATCTCACCTGAAAGTGATGCCAATGGCCAAGCTTCTTCTACTACAACTAAACGGTTGGTTTTCTTAACAGATTCGATAATCGTGTCGTAATCGATTGGGCGAACAGTACGTAAATCAATTACTTCTACATTGATGCCCTCTTTGGTTAATTCCTCTACTGCTGGATTAACTACACGGGTTAACATTTTACCGAAAGTTACTATAGTTACATCTGTACCTTGTTTAGTTACATTTGCTTTACCGAATTCGATATAATATTCTTCTGCAGGAACGTCACCTTTATCACCATACATTACTTCCGATTCCATGAAAATAACTGGATCTGGATCAATAATAGCTTGTTTTAATAATCCTTTTGCATCATAAGGAGTTGAAGGAACAACAACTTTTAAACCTGGAGTATTGGCAAACCAGTTTTCGAAGTTTTGAGAGTGTTGTGCCCCTAATTGACCTGCGTTACCTGTTGGGCCGCGGAAAACCATTGGGCATGAGAACTGACCACCACTCATTGATAAAATTTTAGCAGCACCGTTGATAATTTGATCGATAGCTACTAATGAGAAGTTGAAAGTCATGAACTCCACAATTGGAATAAGGCCTGCTGTTGCAGCACCTGTTGCAATACCTGCGAAACCTAGTTCGGCAATCGGGGTATCGATAATACGTTTTGCACCAAATTCATCAAGCATTCCCTGACTTACTTTGTACGCTCCGTTATATTCTGCTACTTCTTCACCTAATAAAAAAACGCGGTCATCTTTGCGCATTTCTTCTTGCATGGCTTCACGTAGTGCTTCTCTAAATTGGATTTCTCTCATTGTAAATTTTAATAACGGTGGCAAATATAATTATTAATCGTTACCAAACCAAAGGGAATTAAACCTCTATTTTGTAATAATTATGGTTGATAATGGTGATTTTTAAGGCTTTTTGGATCGAGCTTGTACGTCTGTTTTACATTAGCTAAAATAATATTTTGTAATGCTTCCACTAAGCTTGCGTTTGTATCAGGATTTTGGTTTTTCTCGAAATACTTTTATCAAAATTAACAATTATAAATTTTCTAAATCATTAATATCTTTTGCTCTGGCAGAAGTCTTTTTTGCGGTTAACAAATCTTCGTAATTTATCGTTCGTATAATTAAGTACTCTTCTTCATGTTGCAAATATTGCCCATTACTTTCTGGTTCGAACTGAAAATATTGATTTATCCATCTTAGGAGGGCAATTTTCAGGATAATTATAAGCAACACTATTCAAATAGTTGGCAGTTTTTAAACGTTCTTGCCACGATAGATTTTTATAATAAATTCTATCAGTTTTACTTGCTTCCTTCGCACTTTGAGCCTTGAATGCTGTTCTGTCTAAACGGTACATAGTCAAATATAAAAATATTAAAATCTGATTTAGTGATTCGGATTTAACAATCCGTAAATCTCGCTATCTAAAAACTGGCCTCTGAAATAAAAATCTTGTTTAAAGTGAGCCTCTTTAACGAAACCATGCTTGATAAGCATTTGCCTGGAAGCATCGTTTTCTACATTGATATTTGCTTTAATGGTGTGCAGATTGATGTCTTCAAAGCCAAAATCAATTGTTCTTTTTAGCGCTTCGGATATTATTCCTTTTCTCCAGTAGTTGGGGTGTAGCATATAACCGATTTCTGCCCTGTGGTTGGCAAAATCAGTTCTCCAATATCCAATGGAGCCAATCATTTCATCAGGATTTTCTTTTTCTGCAATTACCCAAGCCAAATTATCAGCATTTTCGAAACCTTGATTTAATGTGGTGATGAATGTTTGAATGTCTAATAAATCTTGAGGTCTTTCTCGGTCGATGTATTTCATTACCCTTTCATTGGTCCGCATGGCGAATAAGGTTTCGGCATCTGATAACGAATGTTCACGAAGAATTAATCGTTTGGTTTCGAGTATTGGAAATTTGGTGAAGTTGAGGGTAAGCATATTATTATTTTCTTAATTCAAATTTATATTTATCGGCGAACTCTTTCACTTCTTCTTCAAAAGATTTTTTGCTATGATGTTTTTCTTGATTTTTAATGTAATTACTAACAATCTCTAAATTGGATTCGCTAACAGAGACCGCGAAATAATCATCTTGCCAAATAAAGGGTTCGTCGGTTAATTTATTTTTATTTATCCAATGGGCAGATTCGCCCTTTATTAGCTGTGCAATTTTAGCTATGGTTTGTTCTTTTCCTATTGATATCAAACAATGCAAATCTTCTGTATAGCCATTTACAGCTTTTAGGAAAATTGATTTTTCTTTACAATTCTCTATGATATGATTCTGAAGTTTGTAGCGGATGTTTTGAGTTAAATAGGGATGTCGGTTTTTAGTTGAGAACACCAGGTGAACCCAAATTTTTACATACGACATATCTTAAAGTTTGGCTAAGGCCAATGTACTGATTTTTTTTCTATCCGTTGGTTGAAACCAACGTCAAATAAATGGATGGTGCAGTTAGCGATTTCATTAAAGCCATTGATTTTAAGACTATTGCCGTTGTTTTCAACCAACGGTTTTGTTTGAAAATCATATTTCATTCCAGCGACTAAAGCCTAGTTGCAAAAAATTGAACTGCGCAGGATAAATTTTTTACCTCGATTGTCAATATTCATTGCCGTTGGTTTTAACTAGTGTAAGGGAAGTTTCTACCTTATTACCGATATTCATTGCCGTTGGTTTCAACCAACGGTTTTGTGTAGTGAACAAATTTCATTCATATATAGTTTCCTTGCCGTTGGTTTCAACCAACGGATTATAGAAGAAATTGGCTTTAGCTGCATTTACCTCCCAAAAAGTGTTGTATAAATAGAATAAACATAATTCCCTGAATTCTGACTTGCCCTGAAAGGAATGCTATAATCGAATAATTCTTTCAGCTTCGTCCTCAATGCATTTAAAAAGGCTTGTTTCTCTGATGCGAGAAACTCGTTTCGTAACAGGCCGCCTTTGCCAGTAAAATGGATCCCATCTTTACTCATACTTTTTACTACGTAAAGATTCGGTTCCACATTTTCATTCTTCGATATTTGCTCATAAACATGAGTATAAAAGAGCGTTTGAATAAGCGCTTTGTTAATGTTGCCACAATCCGTATCGAAACATTCTTCTATGGAAGAATACTTGAGTTTATCACCTCCCGTTTTATAATCCACAATTCTATAGCCACCATTTTTCAAATCAACACGATCGATAATGCCGTAAAGCTTTATTTGATGGTTTTTGCCATTCGCTTCAAAGCCAAATTCGACGTTGCCTTTTTGCTCTAAG
The DNA here is from genome assembly GCF_001422545.1 of Pedobacter sp. Leaf41. Lineage (GTDB taxonomy): Bacteria > Bacteroidota > Bacteroidia > Sphingobacteriales > Sphingobacteriaceae > Pedobacter. The sequence continues at coordinate 169,486 of NZ_LMLE01000001.1, forward strand.
CCAATTAAAGTAAATGGTGCATCTTCAGTATCCTGTTTTAAAATAATATTGATATACTCGTTTACAATAGCGAACACAATTTTTTCCATCCCATTTAATTTAATGGTTTTGGCTAATCGTTTTACATGGGTCAGGCGGATCTCTTTTGGTTCTTTTTTATCGCCGTATAAAGAATCGGCAAAGCCTTCAATAATTAGTTCGGGAATATCTTTTCGCTTCTCTTTAATTCTTTCTGCCGTAATTTCGGGTGAGATGATGCGCAGCTGTTCGTAAAATTGCTCCATGGCATAATGCAGAATTAAACCAACTTTATAGGCTTCTACTGTCTCTTCCACTTCTTTTGGCTCTTCAATTCCGGCAATGTATTTATAAAAGAAATCAATTGGATTGTAAATGTAGGTGGTTAAGGCTGATGCTGACAGGTATTTTTGTCCCGAAAGGTATTTGTTTAAAACTTCCTGAACCTTTTCCGATTTTAAAACAACCTCCTCACGTTTGAGCTCCGTTTTAACAGCAAGCTGAAGTTCCTGGTGATTGAAATTAAATCCGCTTTCATACTCTAGTTGCTTAATAAATCTGGAGGGTTCGCCGCTGTTACTTTCATCAGTTAAACTGTTGTAAACAAAATCGAGATTTTGAGCCCGTTGAATTAAACGATAAAACATGTAAGCTGAAATGGCGTCTTGATTTTCAAGTACAGGTAAACCATAAACACGTCTTAAGGTATCAGGAATAAAGGTTGTCGAGGTAGAAGCTTGCGGAACAATCCCCTCATTTAAACCCAATATAATCACCCGATCGAAGTTTAGGTTTCTACTTTCCAGTAAGCCCATAATCTGAATTCCACTCAGGGGATCTCCCTCCAAGGGAACTGTAATTTCTGCCAACGATTTTTGGATCAGAGAAAGCACAAAACTAAGCTCTATTTCCTTGTTGTACTTATCGATATGGTGCTGTAAAGTATCCTGCAAACGGTTGAGTTCCTGAATGGTTTTTCCAAACAATTCGGCATCAATCTTCTTCAAACTTTTGCTTGCGAGCTCACGATGTAAAACATAATCCAGTAACTCATTTAATATAGTGACTGTGTTAGTTGTAGAATGTATAGGCTCAAAAAACTTCGCTAACAAACCGCCTTGTCGAGTTAGGCGCTGGTATGGAATTTCTGCAAGCTGCTCCTTAATTAATGCATCGATTATTTTCGGACGCATGATTTCGCTTATTCCAGTTAACGGATGAGATAAAAAAGCTTCAGCAGTTTGATATTTAATCGTTTTTTTTGCGCTTAATTCAGATTGAACCGTTAACCATAAATCGGCCAGGCCATATAATGAAGAATTCGCCAGGCCAAAACCCATGGTAATATTCACATCTACTTTTTTATCCTCAATAGTTGATGGGATGGTTTGCATTAAGGGAATTAGCAAACTTTCATCTGCTAAAATAATCGCTGTAGAAGTTATGGCTTGATTATTTAAAATCAATTCTTTTTCCTTGGCCAGCAATTCATTCACAATTTTTGCCTGTGCCGTTTGCCCTTGCACTTTAAACACATTTACCGCTCTTGGTGATGTTTTGATGAAGCCGGTTTCATTTGATAATTGGTTGATCAGGCCTATCTGCTTTAAGTTTCGTCTTAAAAACAATCCCGACTCCTGCATCTCATCTTCCATGTAATAACTATCCGTATCGAAATAAAAGATTGCTTTATCCTCATCCTGCCAGCGTTTAAATGCCTTGGCTTCGGCTTTGCTTAGTGCATTGAACCCAATAAACACTAGCTTTTTTCCAGTGTATTTAGCCGTAAAATCGATTTCGTTTGTACCCTCGCCGATGTTTTTATACAAGCGGGCCATGGTAATAAAATCTTTGGTTTTTAACTGTTGATGGAATTCATTGTACAATAGTGGCATTCGATGCCACATCCGGATAAATAGCTCTTGCTGTTTTTTAAATTTTCCTTCGGAGTAAGATTGCCAGAACTGCGATAGAAAGGCTTTTTGCTCTGCCGTTAAGAAATCGAACTGCTGGTTAATCACCGCAATATCTTCCAGTTCTGTAAACAGCCTGTTAGCATCAACCAAATCATTATCAATCTGACTAAAATCGCCTAAAATAATTCGGGCAATGTTATGAAATTTTGCAATAGAGGGAAGTTTTTCAATGCCTTCATTCTTTAAAAGCTGAATGTAGCAGTCGTAAAGGGCGAAAAACTGGGTATAATGGTCGGCGATTTTTAGCGGTGTTGCTTCGGCAAAAAATTCAGAAACCGTGTAAAATGAAGGACTCCAAAACGGTTTCTGATAAATGTCGGCAAGGTGCTTTTGTAAATACGCGGTTGGGCGCTTATTATTAAATACAATGGCACAATCTTGTAAATTCTGACCAAACTTAGCTACTAAATCTTTGGCAACATCTTTTAAAAAGGGGTTCATATTTTAAACAGCTTTTAGTTTGCCCAAGGTGGCGTAAAACAAATACGGTTTAACATCCTGGTAGCCCATAGCCTCTATTAAGTTTTTGTAATTGGTGATTTGAGCAATATGACTTTGACTTTCCTCAGCTGTAAATTTATAGTCGATAATGGAAACTTTTTCTCCATTTAACACCAGCTTGTCGGGCCGGTAGGTTTTACCGTCAATGCCAATTATTGATTTTTCATTGATTTGATTGGCGTTCTGGCTTAGCAATGCGCTCAACTCTGGATGGGCCAATACCGACGATGCCTGATTAATATAATCATCTTTCTCTTCTTCGAGTATTAATCCCTCCAAAATCAATTTCTCCACTATATCCACAATTTCATCAGCTTTATTTACTTCAGCTAAAATTAAGTGCAGATTACTCCCTTTCTTGCCAGATTTGGTAATGTTATCTATGCATTGTTGTGGCCGGCTCTCGCTTTCTTCATATACATCTTCCAACCGATCAGTAGTAGGATAGGCGGTTAAAGTCAATGCTCTTAAACTCTCCATGCCATCACCTTTGGTTGAAAAGCTGCCAATTGCGATTTCATCGGTATGTTCGAAATCTTCTTCATAAGCACTAAAAACAGCATCGCCAATGTGGCTTAGCGAAGGCTTCTTCTTGCCTGAAAAAGAAATGTATAGGTAATCTTTAGCCCTTGTAGTAGCCACATAAAGGCTGTTTAAGGCATCCATATAATTCATTAAAAGTTCTTCCAGATAGTATTTGGCTACGGATGAACCTTTTAAGCTACTCGTAAATTGAAGCGGAACACTCTGCAAATCGGCATATGGCGTTCCCTCCATTGGCACCCAAAAAGCGTTGTTGGCTTTTCCACCTAATGGCCACTCGCAGAAAGGAATAAATACCGCTCTAAAAGCCAGGCCTTTCGATTTATGGATGGTCATCACCTGGATGGCATTTGCAGTTTCGGGCGAGGGTAGGTTTTTGTTGTGCCCTTCTTCTTCCCACCAATCTAAAAATGAGGAGATGCCTTTTTCGCCCTGCCGGGATGCCTTATTGGTTAAATCCCTAAATGCTAACAGATAAGGTAAAAAGGGGTTTATTCCGTTTTTTTGATAGGTGTCTAACTGGAAAGCCCCGATTATCTTCTCTATTAGTTCCGAAACGGGAAGTGCCATCCAGCTTTTATAATTAAGACAAAAATCTGCAGGCAAAACATGTTGCAGGTTTTCCATCGAGGTGTCTTTCAATCCAAAATAATGATCACCATTAATTGGTTTTTCATGCAGTTGGGCATATAAGGCAATACAATTTGCTTTATACAGAGCAGAATTTGCCGGACTAACAACTAATAATTTCAGCAAGTTAATGATGAGTTTGATTGCGGTACTATTTGCAATTTTTAAGGCTTCGCCAGATATTACGTCCAGGCCAGCTTCCATCAGTGCGTTTACCACTTCTGTTGCTTCTGCGTTAGAACGGACCAAAATTCCTATTTCGCGTTGCTGATAACCTTTTTCGTTCAATAAAACTTTAACTTCATTAAGCATTTCTGTCAATGACGCTTGCTTTTTGTTTTCAGGTTCCACATCGGTAACAATGGTTTCTACAATTCCATCAGGGTTGGCTTTTGGTTTATCGAATTCAATTTTTTTGATTTTGATAACGCCGCCTTTGGTAGTTTTAGGATGCGTATTCTGCTCAACGCCCTTATAAATATTAGTGATGATTTGATTGTATTGATTAGATGGGTGGTTCCAGAAACCGTTTAGCAAATCATCCTCAGGCGAAATTTCACCATTGATTTTATCTTGTAAGAGCACCGCCAGTTTTTGGTAAAGCTGGTTGTTAAAGTTGATAATTTCTTCGGTACTGCGGTAATTTTCTAAAAGTTTATCTTCGAAAACGTTATGGTCTTGCAAATTTGACTTGGCTTTTTGATGCAACAATTTATAGTCGCCATCTCGCCAGCGATAGATAGATTGTTTGGCATCTCCCACGATTAAATGGTCATGGAGTTTTCCGTTGTGTGTAGAAACAGCATTATCAACCAGCGGGAAAAAACTGTCCCATTGGTTGCTGGAAGTATCCTGAAACTCGTCGAAGAGAAAATTCCGGTACCGGTTTCCCATTTTCTCCCAAATAAAGGATGGGTTTTCGCCAGCATCCTGCGCTATTCCATTTAGCAACTTTTGCGCATCACTGATTAAAAGGGTTTCATTTTCTTCGCGATACTGAGTAAGTAGAACCGCTATTTCTTGCATTAAGCGTAAAAAATATCCGTTTCTGATAAACGCCTTAGCTAAAGTATAGTCGCCAATTCCTGTACCGTAGATTTTTGCAATTTGATGTAAAATCGGGTTGATGTCACTGTAAAGTTCGTTCGATTTTCCTTTCGGAAACCAATTTTCTTCATCATCTGTTAACTTTAGCACTTTCTCCACATCAGCAAAGTTGCCCGTCATAATGCTTCGAAACTTTAATAACGGTGAACGACTTTTGCCCTTAAAATCATCAGCAGAAAAACCGCTTACTTCAATAATTCCGAGTGCTGTTTCGGCCAGATCGACTAAATCAGTTTCAAATTTTTTAATCAGATTTTTAGAGAAATCGATGTATTTTTTAAAAACAATATCGGTGTTTTCAGTGCCAAAACTATTTACCGCCACTTCAAAAGATGAAAACTTATCTTTAAAAACTTCGCTTACCAGATTCAAAAGCTCTGCATTATAATTCCATGATTTGTTGTTGCTTATCCTGTCTAATGCCAATTCTACTACCCAATGCAATAAGTTATCTTTCTCATCAAGCAATTTTTCCAGTTTTGCAGTTAGTTCTTTTTTTACCTTTTCGGTATTCATTTCCAAACTGTAGCCACTTTCCAAACCTAATTCAAAAGCAAAACCACGAATTACTTTTTGTACAAAACCATCAATTGTACTTACCGAAAAGCGACTGTAATCGTGGAGGATTTTTCTATAGATGGCGTCTGCTTTGAGCTTTAAGCTTTCTGTGTTCAAATCTGGATGAGAGGCCAGGACTAGCAAACGATAGTCTTCGATCTTTCTTGATGCATCGCCTTTGGCAAAACCCAGCAATACCTCGAGAATACGCGTTTTCATTTCTTCAGTAGCCTTGTTGGTGAAGGTTACAGCTAAAATTTCGCGGTATTTATTGTCGCCAGAAAAAAGTAAAGTAAGATAATGTGCGGTTAAACTGAACGTTTTACCTGAACCTGCGGCAGCTTGAAGAATTTTTACGGGTTGTGGCATGAAGTGATCTTGTTTCGGAATTTTAAACTTACAACAATTTAAAATTTTCCAGAAATGAGAATATCAACAATCACATCAAAACCTATTGACTGTTCTATATTAGAAAACAGATCTAAGAAATTTTCTTTTTCTTTTTTGCCAGAACTTTACGGCTAATCCTTGCTGGCCGCTCCGCCATTTCTATTGAAAGCCCGAGTAGATCTCTAATCACTACAGATGCACAAGCACCACCAAATGCAGCAGGAAGATAGGAAACGGTGCCATAAGCAGAACGCTTAAAATTACTTCCATCGGTCATAATCATTGAATTTTTATCCATTGCCTCAGTAGAAAAAACGGCCTTAATTTTATCTGCGCCAACCAGTTTGTTCAATCTTTTACGAACATAGCTGGCAAAAACACATTGGTAAGTGTCTGGAAGCATCGTAATGCTCAATTTAGTGGGATCCATTTTGCCGCCGGCACCCATTGAACTTACAATAGGAATATTTTTTTCCAGCGCAGTAGAAAGCAAGGTGATTTTCGGCATCACACTATCAATGCAATCCATAATGTAATCAAATTTCGACTCTAAAATTTCACGACATTTTTCTGGGGTGAGAAAGGTATTTACAACATGTAGTTTCAATTCGGGATTGATTGCCAATAAACGATCTTGCATAATTGCCGCCTTACTTACACCATGGTTGGTAGCCAGAGCAGGCAACTGCCGGTTGCGATTGGTAGGGTCAACCACATCGCCGTCGACAATCGTCATTTCGCCAATACCAGAGCGGCAAATGAATTCTGCTGCAAAAGAACCAACGCCTCCCAAACCGATCACTAATACGTGTTTCGATTGTAATTTATCGATTCCATCATTGCCAAGTAAAAGGGCGGAGCGAGAAAGCCAGCTTGTATCAGACATTTTGCTTAATTTTTTACCATAGATAAAAAGGATGAACAGATATTAAATTTTTAATCTGTATTGCAAATCTGCAATTAATTTATTTTTTTATTGCCACGGAAACACTGATTAACACGGAATTTTTTCTGTGAGTTTGTGCTTCCGTGGCTGATTATTTTTAAACACTTTCAAAAAGAACACTATAATCAGTATTTATCTGTGTCCATCCTTGGTTTATTAAAACAACTTCAATTTCTTCCAGTCCGCAAAAATACGTGCTTTCAACTCATCAACAGAACATTTTTTCAAATTTGCTACTGCGTCATAAATTATTTCAATTGGAGTTTCTGCATCATCAGTTTCCAAAAAAAAGCTATCCGTTTCTTGGATCAGCTTTTGCGCACCCGAATTTTCCTGTAAAATCGCTGAGCCAAAAGAGAGGAGAAATCCTTTAGAGATTAGCTGTTTCCCCACTTCGGCCTTCTTGTTAAAACCATGAATAATCATTGGAACTTCCACTTTAAAGCGGCTTTTAATTTCGATCAATTCTGAAAAGGCTTTTACGCAGTGCAAAATAAGGGGTTTATTTAGCGCTTCCGCAAGAGCTATCTGACTTTCTAAAATAATAATTTGATTCGCCAGGGTTTCACCCTTCAGTTTATCTAAACCGCACTCGCCGATCAATTTCACGTTTTTCTGCCTGGCCAAAACACTTAAATATTTCATTTGGATCTCGAGCTTTTCTAACGTTGCATACCATGGATGCAAGCCAATAGAAATTGGCTTAGTTTTAGGCATCGCCAGAAAAATATCGCTAGTAAGTGAAAGACTTTGAATGCTGGTTATGCCTTTAATCTGCGATGCTTTGTGCGTATGTAAGTCTAAAAAATCCATTATTTTAGCAAAGATATGCAATTGAAAAATGTATTCCTTCTGTAAAGAATCTGCTGGTAATCTATTAATCTGATCGACTTTATTATTTTTGCATTATTATAATGACATCATGAAAAAATTACTAATCATATTAACTGCTGTATTTATTTCGAGTGCTGCATTTAGCCAGGCAAAAAAAGAAGGCGTTCATATTTACAATCCTGAGGCAAATGCTTTGGCCGACCTAAAAGCTGCCACTGAAAAGGCTGCAAAAGCAAATAAACATGTTTTAGTACAGGTTGGCGGAAATTGGTGCAGCTGGTGTATTGCTTTTCATAATCTGGTTGATACAACTGCGGTTTTAAAACAAACCATTAATGACAATTATGAATATGTTTTAGTAAACTGGGATAAAGATCACCATAACGATGAGGCAATGAAATACTTGGGATTTCCTAATCGCTTCGGTTATCCAGTTTTTGTGGTTTTGGATGGCAAAGGAAAAGTGCTTCATATCGAAAACTCATCTTATCTTGAAACCGATGAAATTGGTGCTAATGGAAAGAAAAAAGTAGGACATGATGTTAAGAAAATCAACTCCTTTTTAAAGGGATGGACAGTTTCTGCGGTTAATCCAGAAACCTATAAGCCGAAAGCAAAGTAAAGTAGAAGATAAGCCGGGGAGTAGAACTCACGTTAAAATAAAAAGCCACAGATTTGCAGATTTAAATCTGAAAATCTGTGGCTTTTTATTTAGTCATCTAAGTCATCTTCATCCGTCAAGTCATCCACGTTTAATTCGTATGATGATCTCGAGGCTTCATCTGCTTGTTCCAATAGGTCTTTGTCGTGTTCTATATTGGAATCGTCGCCATCTAATTCATTGATGTTTTCTGTATCGTCCTCTCTGCGTAAAGCATCGTTCGGATCGTTCGAATAACCTTCGTCTTCTGGGTCTATCATAATTTTTGAGTTTTATAAATAGATAATAATCTGGACTAGAAAATTGTTTTAACTTTTTGAGTTTCGAAAATATTATTACTTATTTAAGTAAATCTAAGATACTCAGTACTGTCAGTTTTTTCTGCTCACCGCTTTGCATGTCCTTTAGTGTCAACTCGCCGCTTGCAATTTCATCGCCGCCAATTAAAATTACAAAGGGAATATTCTTGGCATCCGCGTAGGCCATTTGCTTTTTCAGCTTCGCTGATGTAGGATAAAGCTCGGTTGCAATTCCTGCATTTCGGAACTGTTGTAAAATAGGTAAGGCAAACTTTTCTGCTTCAGCATCGAAATTACTGATTAAGACCTTCGTTCCAATTTCTGCTGATGCAGGGAAAAGATTCAGTTCTTCCAAAACATCGTAAATTCTGTCTGCACCGAAAGAAACGCCAACTCCTGTTAAATCTTTCAGCCCAAACATACCTGTTAAATCATCGTATCTGCCACCACCACCGATGCTGCCCATGGCAACTTCGTTGGTTTTAACTTCAAAAATACAGCCTGTATAATAGTTTAATCCACGAGCCAAAGTGATATCTAACTCAAGTTTCGCGGTAAGGGGTAAAGCATAAGAAATTAAGCTTTCTACATAATCAAAAACTTGTTCGATTTCTGCAATGCCTTTCAAGCCGGTTTCAGATGTTGCTAAAACTTCTTTTAAACTTCTTAATTTTTCTTCGTTTGTGCCTTCTAACAAAATAACCGGACGAAGCTTTTCCAAATCATCCTCTGTAAAACCACGTTCTAGCAACTCTTTGCTTACACCATCTAAGCCAATTTTATCCAGTTTATCGATGGCTACAGTCATAGAATTTTTCTATTATTAATTTTTATGGTGAAATCTTTTAATCCTAATTTGGCCAAAGCTTCATTGTAAATCAGGATGAATTCTGCTTCGTTTAATAAGCTTTCTGAACCTACAACGTCTACGTCGCATTGATAAAATTCACGGTATCTTCCTTTTTGCGGTCGGTCAGCTCTCCATACGGGTTGCACCTGGAAACGTTTGAAAGGTAACGTAAGCTCGTGTTGGTGCATCACTACATAACGAGCGAAGGGAACGGTTAAATCGTAGCGGAGCGCTTTTTCAGAAATTAGTGGAATCAATTGATTACTGTTATCATCTTGAGCGAAGTCGAATGATTTCTTCTTTGCATCTTTTAAATATTCTCCGCTATTCAGAATTTTAAAGATCAATTTGTCACCTTCATCGCCATATTTTCCGGTTAAGGTAGATAGGTTTTCAAAACTTGGTGTTTGAATTTCTGCGTAACCATATTTCCTGAAAACCGATTTAATGGTATCGTAAATAAAGTTGCGTTTTACCATTTCAACAGGCGTAAAATCGCGAGTACCTTTTGCTAATGAGGGTTTAATAACTGACATAGCCGCAAAAGTACAAAAATGTAAGATGTAAACCTCGCAGGTCTTCAAAACCTGCGAGGTTTGTTTTACTGCCGAATTAGGCTACTTGCCCAAAATAGCTTTTACGATTTCTCTGTTCGGTTTCGAAACCGGAATTTTATCGCCGTTGTTCATCAATAAAGTTCCACCATCTTCTTTCAGCCAGCTTTTTACAAATTTAGGGTTGACCAAATGGCTTTGATGCGACCTTACAAAACCTTGTGGTTTTAATAAATCAGAATATTCTTTTAGCGGTTTTGAGATTAAAATTTTTTCACTACTTGATAAATGAAAAAACGTATAGGTGTTATCTGCAACGCAACGTACAATATCATCAACAGAAACATAACGAATTTCGTGCTGCTGCGGGAGGGCAATTTTAGGAACAGTAGGCTCGCTACGTTTAATTTGATTGAGCAAAAAATTGAGTTGCTCTCCACTCATTTTATTTGCAATTCGGTTTTCCGCTTTTGAAACAGCAACCATCAATTCATCGGGGTCGACAGGTTTGAGCAGGTAATCCAGGGCGGCAAATTTTACCGCCTGAATCCCATAATTATCATAAGCCGTAACAAAAATGACTTCAAAGGTTTTATCACCAAGCTGGTTCAACAGATCAAAACCGGTGGTTTTACCCATCTGGATATCGAGAAAAAGCAAATCAGGACGATGAAGATTGATTTTTTCAAAGGCATCATCGATATTATTAGCAGTGGCCACAACCTTAACATCAGGACAATTCGTACTCAGCAAAACCTGTAGGTTTTCTAAATTTGCCAGCTCATCATCTACTAAAATCGCCCTCATTTTATAACCATTGTGATAAAGTAATTGTAATCATCGTTCCGTTTGTATCAGATTGAATGTTTAAAATGAAAGGCGTGTCTTTGTAAACTGTGTTTAGTAAAGATATTCTATTTTTGCTTAAAGCCAAGCCCAGGCCATCGTATGTTTGCGTGGTATCAAAACCGCTGCCGTTGTCTGTTATTTTAAGGACTAAATTCGAAACTTGCTTTTCAAAGCTAACGGCAATTTCACCATCTTTTCCCTTCTCGGCAATACCATGTTTAACTGCGTTTTCTACAAATGGTTGTAATAACATTGCTGGTATTTCGATATTCTCGGTGTCTAAATCTGCTGAAGCATTAATCTTATACCGAAACCCGAATCGCAACTGTTCCATTTGCAGGTAATCATCTAATAAGGTTTTTTCTTCAATTAAACTGATGAGTTCTTTGCTATCTAAAACATTTCTGGTAAGGCGGGCAAATTTGCTTAGATACCGATTGGCGTTATCAATCTCGTTTTTGTTCATCAGATTTTGAATGCCAGCCAAGGCATTGAATAAGAAATGTGGATTAAGTTGAGAGCGAACAGAGTTGAGCTGGAGTTGGGCGATTTCTTTTTGTTTGGCTTCTGCCGCCACTTTTTTCTTGATTTGTTGGTTTTTTATGTAAACTGCTAAACCGCCTGTTATTGCACCGGCTATTAATGCAAATAATAAACCGGAAGTAATGAGTTGTTTGGTAGAGAAAAATTTCTCTTCTTCAAAGTTTATAGAAATCTTATGTTTAGTTATAAATTTTTCTATTGCTGCTTTGGAAGTACCACCCTGAATAAAGGGCTCTATAATAACCTCATAATCTCCCGATTTTTTAAAAATACCTTTATCTATGGACACGTATGGTAAATAGTCATCCGAAACATCATCATAATGGCTATTATCATAATTCCATGAGGTGGAACTAAAAATAATCTTACCTGAAGTTTGATCCTTAATCATTACGCAATACAAAAAATCAATATCTGACTTGTCTATAACAATATTTAAAGTTCTGGTGTCATTAGATAGCAGAATATCTTTTATATTATCTGGATCAGCGGTTGTTCCAATTCCTCCATCATCAAAGACGACCCCTTTTGTTATGGAATTTATTTTAGCTGGTTGGATACTCTTAGCAAAGTAAATACTTTTGAAAACCTTATCGGGTTGGCTAGTTTTATAGAGAAGAATAGTGAGAATCTTATTGGCAATGTTATAGGCTCCTAGATTAACATTATTTAACTGGGGATTAAATTTGTCTTCATAAACGTTAAGCCCCTCAAAACTTTGATTAAGTTTGATTGGTGCATGATCTAGAATTATGGTGTATCTATATAAGCTTAAAGTATCTGTTTTTAAAAAGTAGGTAGAAAAAGCTATCTTTTTAGAAGTCGGAATATAATTAAACATTACATTAGGCTGATTAGGAAATACATTATGATCAAAAACTTCAGTTGGCGGCGCATCAACTGAAAAATCAATCCAATTTCCTCCAATATATTTTTCATTTCTTATGCTTTGGGCACATGAAACAACCACCTGACAAATAGCCATAGTGTAAACTGTAAGAAATATAATTATCTTTTTCATAAAATAAATATTTTCATAAACCTCTGCTTAAAACTTGGCTTACAAAATGCCAAAATAGTAAATGAAACTAGCAACTTAGTATTTGAATGGTTTGGAGCAGAATTTAGATTCCGTTGGCTAAAGCCGAACGGCAATAAATAGCGAGTGTGTTTAAAACAAATGATTAGTCTTACATAAATGAAAATATGTGCAGCCTTCCATTACTTGCCGTTGGTTTCAACCAATGGAATACAAGATATACATTTGGGGCTTTAGCCAAAACCTGCACTTTGCACCTTTTATTTGCAGTAGTTTCCTAAGCTATCTAAACCCGATGGCAGCGGAAATACTTTTGCAAACCTTATAGGTTTAATAGCGCAATGTAAAATAAACCTATAAGGTTTAACAAAAAGATTGCAGCGAATCAGCGGGGCCGAACTTACCCCAACAACCACTTCAGCACCTTTCCAAAATCTAATTAGTGAAATCTCCTCATCTGTAATCAACCCGAAGGAAATACCTCAGTAAATATCGAAGATAATACCTTGCTTTATAGGCAAAAAACTTAAATTTGCGACAACAAAAATCAAAATATAATGAGTTTCAGAATAGAACACGATACCATGGGCGAGGTGCAAGTGCCTGCCGACAAATACTGGGGTGCACAAACCGAACGCTCACGCAATAACTTTAAAATCGGACCTGAAGGTTCAATGCCTAAAGAAATTATTCATGCTTTTGGCTATTTGAAAAAAGCCGCGGCATTGGCAAATACCGAGCTTGGTGTACTTTCTGCCGAGAAAGCCGAACTAATTGCAAAGGCTTGTGATGAAATTATTGCCGGTGATTTAGACGATCAATTTCCATTGGTAATTTGGCAAACTGGTTCTGGTACGCAGAGTAACATGAACGGAAACGAAGTGATTGCAAACCGTGCTCACGTAATTAATGGTGGTGCCTTGGCCGATGATAAGAAAGTGCTTCACCCGAATGATGATGTGAACAAATCGCAATCATCTAACGATACTTACCCAACTGCAATGCATATTGCAGCCTATAAATTAACGATAGAAAATACCATTCCCGGTTTAGAGAAATTGCGCAATGCTTTGGCTACGAAAGTGGAAGAGTTTAGCGGCATCGTTAAAACTGGCCGTACGCACTTTATGGATGCTACACCTTTAACTTTAGGGCAAGAATTTTCGGGTTATGTTCAGCAAATCGATAACAGCATCAGGGCCATTAAAAATGCTTTGGTTATGGTTGCTGAATTGGCTTTGGGTGGAACGGCCGTAGGTACAGGATTGAATACGCCAAAAGGTTACGATGTTTTGGTGGCTCAAAAAATAGCTGAACTAACCGGTTTGCCTTTTGTCACGGCACCAAATAAATTCGAAGCTTTGGCTGCGCATGATGCGATGGTTGAACTTTCTGGCGCTTTAAAACGTACGGCTGTTGCTTTAATGAAAGTGGCTAACGATGTACGTATGCTAAGTTCTGGTCCTCGTTGCGGCATCGGTGAAATTGTTATTCCTGATAACGAGCCGGGTTCTTCGATTATGCCAGGTAAAGTTAACCCAACCCAGCCAGAAGCGTTGACAATGGTTTGCGCTCAGGTGATTGGTAACGACGTGGCCGTTTCAATTGGTGGCATGTCTGGTCATTTTGAATTGAATGTTTTCAAGCCTTTAATCGCTGCAAACGTTTTACAATCTGCTCGTTTAATTGGCGATGCTTGCGTTTCGTTTACTGTTAAATGTGCGGAAGGAATTACAGCGAACTTACCAGAAATTGAGAAACATTTACAAAACTCATTGATGTTGGTTACTGCTTTAAACCCGCATGTAGGCTATGAGAACGCAGCTAAAATTGCAAAGAAAGCACATAAAGAAAATAAAACATTGAAAGCGGCAGCAGTTGAATTGGGATTATTAACCAACGAACAATTTGATGAGTGGGTTCGTCCGGAAGATATGGTTGGGAGTTTGAAATAAAAAGGCCCCTCCTAGCCTCCCCAGGAGTGAGGAACTTTTTTCTATAGCTCATATCACTGCATTAGAAAAGCAAAGTTTCTTTGAGGTTTGACATTTTAGAAAAGCAGGGTCATTCATTCTTCGGATTCGATAGCCCCGATTTTTGCTGCAAGTTTTTCAAGCCTATAAGGTCTTAAAGACCTTATAGGTTTAATCAAAAGCTTTCCGTTTCAATCGGGTTTATTTAATAAAATACAGCAATAAAAACTCAGTTTGCATGGTGCAAATTGAAATGCAGAACATAAAAACATGGGTGATTCAGTTTTGACATCATTATTCAGCTTGGTTTCCATTATCTCGCCATTAATAATCTTCATTGCTTGTTGTTATTATATTTCGAAACAAGTAAAGGCCGATTCTATATTACTGCTTATCGGTTCGGGCTTATCGTTAGTGTTAACTGGATTCTACAGCCTTTTGATGCCTTATTTTATGCAATCACGCAATCTTTCGATGACGGAAACTACAAGTTACTATACCATCGCTGGGGTAATCAGTTTTTTTTCCGGAATCTGTTTTGCTGTCGGTTTGTTTATCTTAATTAGCAACACAGTTAACGCGAAAAAAAGCTTTCCAAATCAATTCCCTCCGAATGAGTTTAAATAGTATGCTTACTAATATTATGTTTAATCCATTGGGAAAAATTAAAGGTTCTATTCAGTTGAAGCATCTTTATTTTTTACCTTTCGCCTTCTACCTTTTGAGTATTTTAAGCTCCTGCTCTCGTTTGCCAAACATTCAGGGCAAAGGCGAAGATTTTATGCAGGGTGTTTGGAATCAGGATTCTGTTGCCTACAGCAATAAATTGAGCAACTACACCAAGCATCATTTTAAGTTTAGCTGCGATTCAGTTTACATCGACTTTGAAACCCATAGCAAAGTTAACTTTTACGAAGATTCCTGCTATAATAATGGCATTTGGAAAGAATACGCAAAGGGAATTTATGCTGTTAAAGGCGATACGCTGATTGTTGGAGCAACCTTCACACACGCCAATTACAAACAAAAAATTTCGGGTTGTTATCGCATCGGCAGGTACGAACGAAACTTCCTGATTAAAAGAAAATCTCCCGATAGCTTGATTCTGGAAAGTATGAGCGATCAGCGGGAAATCTTATTATCACTAAAAGAAAAAGTTACCTGCGTACAAAAAGAATTATAAAATGAAATTCAAATCAATTAAAAGAAAGTTAATTATTGCCGCAGCTATTGGATTGTTGGCTTATTTACCAACGCAAGTTAATGCATGGGGAATGATTGGGCATAGAGTTGTAGGTGAAATTGCCGATAGTTATTTAAAGGCTAAAACCCGCAAAGCGATTCAAGCCATTTTAGGTTCAGAAACCTTGGCCATGTCGGCAAACTGGGGCGATTTTATTAAGTCGGATTCTACCTATAATTATCTATACAACTGGCATTTCGTAAACTTGCCAGGCGCACAAAACAAAGAAGGGATTTTCAATTTCTTGGAAACGGAAAAATCTCCCAACCTGTACAACAAAATAATTGAATTAACTGCAGTTTTAAAAAAACCTGGCAGCACAGCTGATGAAAAAAAATTAGCATTACGGATGTTGGTGCACATGGCTGGGGATTTATGTCAACCCATGCATGTTGCCCGTAAAGAGGATTTAGGCGGAAACCGCGTTTCTGTTTTGTGGTTTAACGAAAAATCAAACTTGCACCGCGTTTGGGATGAACAGTTGATCGAGTACCAACAATTGAGTTATACCGAATATGCAAAAGCAATCAACCATCCTTCTGCAGTTCAATTGTACAACTGGCAAAATACCAGTTTGAAAGAAAATGTTTATGAATCTTACCTGGTTTGTAACAAAATTTACGAAACCACTAAGCCAGATTCCAAACTGAGTTACCGCTACAATTTTGATTGGGTGGAAACCTTAAATCAGCAGCTGCTTAAAGGTGGAGTTCGCCTGGCAAAAATGCTGAATGATATTTACGGATAAGAATTCCAATAAACAAAAAAATGCGCTGAAGTTATCAGCGCATTTTTTGTTTATAGTGTTTTAGAACAAAGGATTACGTCTACAAATCAGTTTTGATTTTCAATTCTTTTAATTGTTTATCATCTATAGTACTCGGACTATCGATCATCACATCTCTTCCCGAATTATTTTTAGGGAAAGCAATTACATCACGAATTGAGTCCAAACCGGCAAAAATCGAAGTCAAACGATCGAAACCAAAAGCGATACCACCGTGTGGAGGTGCGCCAAATTCAAATGCATCCATCAAGAAACCAAACTGCTTCTGCGCTTCCTCAGCACTAAAACCTAAATGTTTGAACATTAAAGCCTGCAATGCTCTATCATGAATACGAATTGAACCACCGCCAATTTCGGTTCCGTTAATCACCATGTCGTAAGCGTTCGCACGAACGTTTTTCGGGTCGGTATCTAACAAAGCAATATCTTCTGGCTTTGGCGAAGTAAAAGGATGGTGCATGGCATGGTAACGTTCCGTTTCTTCATCCCACTCCAATAAAGGGAAATCCAATACCCAAAGTGCTGAGAATGTATTTTTATCGCGTAAGCCTAAACGGTTACCCATCTCTAAACGAAGTTCGTTTAACTGCTTACGCACTTTATCTGTAGAACCTGCCAAGATTAAAAGCAAATCGCCTTTTTCAGTAGCAAATGCTTTGCTCCATTGTTTTAAATCTTCCTCGTTGAAAAATTTATCAACCGAAGATTTAATAGTTCCATCTTCGTTGTGACGGGCATAAATTAATCCTGTAGCACCAATTTGCGGGCGCTTGATAAAGTCAGTTAACTCGTCTAACTGCTTACGGGTGTAACTTGCAGCACCTTTAGCATTGATACCTACTACCAATTCAGCGTTATCAAAAACCGGAAAACCTTTACCTTTTACCAAATCGTTCAGCTCTACAAACTGCATGTCGAAACGTGTGTCTGGTTTATCAGAACCGTACAAACGCATCGCATCTGCATATTGCATGCGTGGAACTTCAGGCAAATCATAATTGCGAACTTCTTTAAATAGCGTACGAATTAAGCCTTCAAAAGTGTTCAAGATATCTTCCTGTTCGATGAACGACATTTCGCAGTCAATCTGTGTAAACTCTGGCTGACGATCGGCTCTTAAATCTTCATCTCTGAAACATTTAACAATCTGGAAATACCTATCAAAACCAGAAACCATTAACAATTGCTTAAAAGTTTGTGGCGATTGAGGCAAAGCATAAAACTCACCTTCGTTCATGCGGCTTGGCACTACGAAATCTCTTGCTCCTTCTGGCGTAGATTTAATTAAAACAGGTGTTTCTACCTCAATAAAATCTAAACCATCTAAATAACGGCGAACAGATTGTGCCATTTTATGACGTAAAACCAAGTTGTTACGCACTGGGTTACGACGTAAATCCAAATAGCGGTATTTCATGCGCAACTCATCACCACCATCTGTTTCATCATCAATCATGAATGGAGGTAATTTTGCAGCGTTTAAAATTTCTAAAGCAGAAACTTTAATCTCTACATCACCGGTTGACATTTTTGGGTTTTTGTTGCTGCGTTCTACAACGGTTCCGGTAGTTTTAATTACAAACTCACGACCTAATGAACGTGCTGCTTCGCAGAGCTCACGGTTATCATCCATGTTAAAAACCAGTTGTGTAATGCCATAACGGTCGCGGATATCAATAAAAGTCATGCCGCCCAAATCTCTCGATTTTTGTACCCAACCACACAGGGTAACACTTTCTCCTAAGTTATTGAGGGTAAGTGCACCACAAGTTACTGTTCTTAACATATATTGTAATCTAAATTAAGCGGCAAAAATACCAAATTTGTTTTAAAGTTTTTTAAAGAAGATGTACTTGATTTTTCGAACTGGTTAAATCATTCATAAATTACCGATACTGTTGAAAGCAATTGACATTGGCCTTTATGCAGGCAACTCATCTAGGAAGATTGCCACAAATATTACCGATGAGAAATCGGAGAATATTTTCGCAATGACGCCAAGTGCAATCAATTTAGTTCAAAAAATTCTCAACAAAACAAATCCAACTTATATGCCTGCCCAAATGCATTCATTTTAAATCCAGTCATTTTTATAACACACTCCGTCATTGCGAAAAACGATTCTTCATCGTGTTGTGGCAATCTCATTGCAGCTATTCACTGGGGGGGGCGAAAAGGACATAATTTAATATTTCTCTTCCAAAACCACTTCAATAGACATTACCTTCCATTCGCCGCCTAAATTTCTCCATTGGTAAATTTCTTCCGTTTGTATGGTTTGCTTTTTTGAAAAAACCAATAAGTTAGGTTTAACAATTACGGACTTCCGGGCAATTTTCTCCGTAAAAATTTCATTTTCTATAGATGATTTAATGCGGTAATGGCTCGTTTCTATGCTTTTTGCTCGCCTAAAAAAACCTTGGATCTCCGCCTTATAATCACGAAGATTTAAAGTTTTATTATCCGATCCGGTAAATTGAAAAGAAGGATCAAATACTTGGAAATAAGTATCGCCATCTTTTAACTGCATGGCCTGATCTGCTTGTTTATGTAAGGCATCAATCGCTGAAATAATTAAATCGGTTTCCATGGCATGAAGTTAAAGGTTTGCTTTCTGTTTTCAAACATAAGATGAAAGCATAAAAGACATTCCACAAAAAAAGCCACCAATATGTTGGTGGCCTAATCATCTCAAATTAATTTTTCATCCGGCCTTGTTCGGCTTCCAAACCTGTGCTTCGGTTACGGGCAGGTTTAATCTCATTTTTACCAAATCGGTAGGTAAACGTTAAACTTACCGATTGTCTATCGTTCAGTCCGTAAAGAGTGTAATAAAGTCCTGGAAAGGCACTTCTGATATTATTAATCTGCGTATTGAAGATATCGTTAGCAGCTAGTTTTAAACTTGCTTTTTTCGCTAAAAATGTTTTGCTTATCCCTGCATCAAAGCCGTAACGTGTTCTTATTTCCATCACCCCAAAAGTAACCGGACTATCATAGCTGAAATTAAGTTCGGCTGCTAAACCTGGCTGAATTTTAAAGCTGTGTTGCGATTTAAACTGGAAAGAAGTGCTCTTGTTATCCAGCGATTGGCCAGCAATGTCGGGCGTTTTAAACCTGATGTGAAACATGTTTAAATTATTATTGCTACTCCACCATTTAGTCAAATTTACAGGAGCATTTAATACCAATGAATATGCGTTTTGAGTGGCAATATTTTGGTTGGTTTGGTACAGCGCCTGCTTTTCATTGTCAGGAAGAATTACCTCTGTAATCACATCTGTAGTTTTACTATAATTCAATGTGGCCGAATACTTTTTCTTTAGCAAATACGTGAATTCAAAATTATTGGTGTACTGTGGATTCAAAAATGGGTTACCCTGACTATAGGTGTATTGATCTAAAAAGTAAACAAAAGGATTCAAAGCATCGTAGCTTGGACGGTCGATTCTGCGACTGTAGGAAAGACTGATATCATTGTTCTTGTTCAATGTTTGGTTAATAAAAACACTTGGAAAAAAATCAAGATATTCGCGTTCTATAATCTTATTCGTCGTAATTGAATTTCCTTTCGAACTGGTTTGTTCTGCCCTCACCCCCAGTTGAATACTGGTTTTTTTGAATTGTTTATTAAAATTAACGTAAGCTGCATTCACATTTTCATCGTATACAAATTGGTTGCTAAGCAAAGCATTGTTTTGCCAATTGTTGTTTAAAAATTGCTCAGCAATTAAATTGTTATCAGTAGTTACCCAACTGCTTTTTAAACCCGCTTCTAACTTCATTTGTTTTTTCAAAGGCAGTGCGTAGTCAACCTTGAAAGCCTTAATATTGATAACCGATGGCGTGATGTTTCTGGTAACTACCGTTGGCCTGATCAGGCTACCGTTATTAAAAAAGTAGTCGCTTACATAATCTGCATCATCATTTCCTTTATATCTTCCATAATCCAAATCAATCGTAATTTCTTGCCCTGCGGTATCAAGAACAGATTTGTAGTTTAAATTGTAGGATAGGTTGTTGTACTTATTTCTAATCACATTATTGGCTAAAACGGAAGAATCTTGTTGAGTAAATGTACCACCAATTCGGGTTGCATTAACTGAGTTTTCAATATTACTTCCTTCGTAACCTGTTACCAAAACACCAAGCGTATTATTTTTATTGATGAAATAATCTGCGCCAACTTTAAAATTCTGTCCATGATTTTTTTTGCTAAAATCACTGCGTTGAGAGAAGTAACGGTTGCTGGGCGAAACGTTTGCAATCCTGTCTATTTCCATAAAAGTCTCTCGGTCTCTCTGGTTATAGTTATAGTTTCCAAACAGATTTAATGATTTCGTACGATGATTTAAGCTGCCACCTGCGCTAGATCTAAATTTTTTACCCCTGCCCAAAGCCCCGGTTACACTTCCGTTTGTTCCGCCCCCTTTATTTTTTTTGGTTTTAATATTGATAATTCCGGAGTTACCGGCAGCATCATATTTCGCTGATGGATTCGTAATTAATTCGATAGTTTCTATTTCCGAACTTTGCATTCCTCTCAACAAATTAGCTACATCGCCGCTACTCATGTAAGTCTGTTTCCCATCTATTTGAATCAGTACGCCTTGTTTACCTTGCATCGAAATGTTGTCGTTCTGATCTACATTTACCCCAGGCGCTTTCTGTAATAATTCGAGTGCGGTAGAACCAGACGCGATAGAACTGCTGGCCACATTCATTACCGTTCTATCCATTTTGCGTTCTACTAGTGGAACGTTCGCTGCAACGGTTACTTCTTTTAAATTTTGAGTGGTAGATGCCAGTTGAACGGTGCCAAAATCAATTTGTTGATCATCGCCCAGCGTTTCTACTTTACTTTTATAAACTTTGTAACCCATATTACTGGCTTTGTAAAAGTAATTTCCCTTGGTTGAAACCGAGAAACCGAAACTGCCATTTTGATCTGTCAAGGCAGTTTTTACAATGCTCGAATCAGTTGCTTTGTAAAGAACAACAGTTACGAAGTCAGCGGGCTTTTTTGTTTCATCTACAATTTTTCCTGTAATATTAAATTTCGTATCGGTTTGCGCATTAACAGATAACGCTGAAAACGCAGCGAAAATGAGGAATGATATTTTGTAAAAAAGTTTCATTTTTATGGTATTAGTTTTTAAAAAATCAGGACAATGAAATTCCACGCGACTGGTTAGACGCACTTTTATTTTGCCTTATTATTTAAAGTTTAGCTTGGGAAACGAACGGTTTCCGTTGTTTAGTTATCAGTAAGACGATGGTTTTTAAGAAAGGTTACAGGAGGAAGAAAAAAAGTGGGAATGAAGTATTTCTGTTGACCATTTAATTTTAGAAAGTCAAAGGCAGAATTAGGTGGCATCTGTAGCCCTGCCATCCACTACAATCTTTTAAATTGATTGTTTACTGGAACCGAAAGTGAATTTAATTTAAAAGGATTTTCGTTTCTGTCAGGCTTAATGAACGAAGGGCCGTGCATAAAAAAAACCGCAGATGAACAGAAAAATCTGCAAATCTGCGGCTCCGACTTTAAAAATGAATTTTTATTTTACACCCAACACATCTACGCCCTGTTCAAAAACAACATCAACAGGGATGTTTTTTCTGGTTAAGCGATCTAAATCTTTTTGCAATTCTGAGGAAATTACAGCTTTTTCCTTTTGCGCTTTTTCAACAGCAACTTTATCTCCATTACCCTGCAAAGTAACAATGAATGCACTTAATTCATTCATAGCGGTAGCAAATTTTTCGTAGTTAACTTTATATGTTCCTTTATCAGTACGCTCAAAAGCACCCTTTTCCTTAAAGTAATTGAAACATTGCATATTGGCTTTTCCGTGTGCTTCGGATACGCCAAACCTTACTGATCTTAAAATTCCAGCCATAAAGGTGGTGTAGTAATCTTTAATATCGCCAGATAACTCACCTTTCTTTAATAAACCTGTTACCATGTATAAACCTAAAACATCGGCTTTGCCTTCTTCAAGCCAGCTATATTGCTCTTTCAGCGCTTCACGAACAAATCCTTTTCCAGTAACCGTTTTTTTAATACCTAAACCATGGGCTACCTCGTGAAACATGACGTTGGCGAAAAAAGCATCAAACTTGATATATTTTTGCTGGTCAGCATCAATTAATTCTTTAGAGATAGGAACAAGGATCTTATCGAATTTAGCTTGCATGGCATTTTTCAATTGTGATCTGCGTGTGCCTTTTTCCTGCTGAATTTTTTCATCATTAGGTAGATTTACAGCAATGGTTTTCGAACCGGCATTACAGTCTCCTGCGTAATAAACCACATCATATGCATTCAATTCTGAGTCTGTTCCTGGCGTTTCCGTTTTATATTTGGCTGCAACCGGTAGGTTTTTTTGGAGTTCAGGAAGCATTTTTACATACTTAGCTAAGCGCTTGCTCCACTCTTTGTCTTTAATTAAAACATAAGCTTCGTAGCTGGTGCGGGCATTAAAAAGTTTATCCTCATAATTTTCAATCGGGCCGATAATGATGTCAAGGCCATTCGTTTTCATATCTAACCATGCATAATCGCTGGCGGTGAAATTGTCAGTGACTAAAGCATCAGCCCGTAAGTTCAAATACTTTTTCAGCCCTGCATCTTCGGCAATTAAAGCAGCTTGTTTTAAAAGCGAACTTGCCTTCTGCAATTCGGCAGCAAATAAAACATGATAAGGAACAGTGGTCAGTTTACCTGCAGTATCTTTTTGGATAACCGAATACGCACCATATTTATCTTTCAAGTCAGATTTCTCAATTTCTTCTTTAGTGATTCCGTAAGGATAAAAAGAAGCACCTTCTGGCTTGGCACCAACACCAGCAACAAAAGGTTTTTCATTGTTCAACCTATCCCACGGGCCATAATTAATGTTTACAAATTCCCTGATTTTTTCGTCCTTAATTGTGGCCATCAAACTGTCGCGTTGCGGATAGGCTTGCTTCCAGTACAAGTCGTCCATAATTTCTGCCGCCTGAATAAGCAAAGGCAAAATTTTTCGATCGTTAACGCTTAAATCATTAATGTTACTTGTTAGCTTAACGCGTTCGTAAATTGGAAGTCTTTGCGCTACATATTCATTTAAGCTATCTCTTTCTACCACGATACCATTATCGGTATTGCTTTTGGTGTCACCAGTGCAACCCGACAGAAACAATGTTCCAGTAATTGCAAGCGAAAAGTATATGGTAGATTTGTATAATTTGTTCATATTTAATAGATATGGTTGCTAAATTAGTAAAATTTAAAACCATTGTATAAAGTTTGATGCATTGGAGATAGTTTCGCATAACTTTGTAACTTCAACAATCAACAAATCAAAACATGTCATCATTTAATTTCCCTAAATATTCGCCAGTTTTAGTTACGACACTTATAGTTTTACTTTATTCGTGTGGATCTAATAAATATGCAGCAACCGAAAAAGTTTATAAAACGAAAGCCAAAGATTTCTCGAAAATTATCAGCAGCACGCCACCCGCAGGGCAACTTTACGATTCTTTAAGTACAGCAAATCAAACCTGGGTTGGTTCTGTAAACTTTGGCATACGCAAACCTAATTTTGTAGTTATCCATCACACGGCTCAAGATAGTTTAAACCAAACCATCAAAACCTTCCACTCTACCAGGGCAGGAACAAGCGCTCACTATGTAATCAGTAGAGACGGGAAAGTTGTACATATGGTTAATGATTATCTTCGTGCAAACCATGCGGGCGTAAGCAAATGGGGTAAGGATACGGATTTGAATTCTTCATCCATCGGTATTGAATTAGATAATAACGGTATTGGCGATGTTTGGCAAGATGCACAAATCAACAGCTTGCTTAAATTGCTGGCAACCTTGAAGAAAACCTATAATATTCCAACAGCGAACTTCATCGGCCATGCCGATATTGCACCTGGCCGTAAAAATGATCCAAAAAATTTCCCCTGGAAAAAGCTAGCGGATAAAGGATTTGGCTTTTGGTATGATGATGTACTGAAGAATCCACCGGCCGATTTCGATACCGAAAAAGCGCTAAAATACATCGGTTACAATACGGCAAACTTACCGGCTGCAATCGAAGCCTTTAAAATCCATTTCATACAAACTGATATCACTAAAACTTTAACACCAGTAGATATTTTGGTACTGTACAATGTTTATACAAAGTATTAAGATAGTTAGCTAAAATATAAGTTGCTGGTATCAGCAGCTTTATTCATTTAAACTTTACAGAGGAACTCAATAGCGTTTTATTTCTGCGCTTCTTTTGAAATTCTCGATTGCAATAAGCATAAAAAAACACGGATGAATCTGTGCTCATCCGTGTTTATGTATGGTTAAAAAAAGCGTTGATTAATTGGGCTTCTTAAAAGTATCCTTTAGTGTCACCGTTCTATTGAAAACCAATTGATTAGCGGTTGAATCTTTATCCAGGCAGAAATATCCTTTACGAATAAACTGATAACGGCTATCTAAATCGGCATCAGCCAGAGCTGGCTCGATATAAGCATTCGGTAACACCGTTAAACTTTCCGGGTTTAAATAGTCCTTAAAATCACCTTCTTCTGCATCTGGGGTTTCGGAGGTGAACAATCGGTCGTACAAACGAATCTCTGCAGTTTTCGCATGTTGTGCACTCACCCAATGGATCGTTCCTTTTACGTTAATTCCACTGGTATCATTTCCACTTTTCGATTCAGGAATATAAGTACAATGGATTTCCGTTACATTTCCATTTTCATCTTTCACAAAATCTTCGCACTTCACAATGTAAGCGAACTTTAAACGAACCATTGCTCCAGGTGCCAAACGGAACCATTTCTTCGCCGGAACTTCCATAAAATCTTCACGCTCAATCCAAAGCTCATTACTAAACGGAATCACACGTGTACCGCCGTGATCTTCAGCTTCCGGATTGTTCTCGCCGATTAAATCTTCAGTACCCTTTTCATAATTGGTAATGATTAATTTAATAGGATCTAAAACAGCCATCACTCGATTAGCAGTTTTATTTAAATCCTCACGGATACAAAACTCTAACAAGCTCAGCTCAATTAAATTCTCACGTTTCGCAATACCAATACGTTCGCAAAATTCACGCACACTTTTTGGTGTAAAACCTCTTCTGCGTAAACCGGAAATAGTAGGCATGCGGGGGTCGTCCCATCCACTAACCAAATTTTCATTAACCAGTTGCAGCAGCTTGCGTTTACTCATTACTGTGGAAGTAAGGTTTAAACGGGCAAATTCATATTGCTTAGATGGAAATATTTCTAACTGTTCTATAAACCAATCGTATAATTCGCGGTGCGAAACATACTCCAAGGTACAAATGGAATGGGTAATGTTTTCTATACTGTCGCTCTGTCCATGCGCAAAATCATACATAGGGTAAATGCACCATTTGTTGCCCGTGCGGTGATGCTCCGCGTGTTTAATGCGGTAAACAATTGGGTCACGCATTAACATATTCGGACTAGCCATATCGATTTTCGCCCTCAGGGTGTAAGCACCGTCTGGAAATTCGCCGCTTTTCATTCTTCCGAAGATATCAAGGTTTTCGGCTATGCTTCTGTTGCGATAAGGGCTATCTTGGCCAGGTTCTGTAGGTGTGCCTTTTAAAGCGGCAATCTCATCTGCCGTACTTTCATCAACATAAGCTAAACCTTTTTCGATAAGCTTAACTGCAAATGAGTATAGTTGATCAAAATAATCTGAAGCGTATAATTCGTTTTTCCAATTAAAACCCAGCCATTTAATGT
The DNA here is from genome assembly GCF_001422545.1 of Pedobacter sp. Leaf41. Classification (GTDB taxonomy): domain Bacteria; phylum Bacteroidota; class Bacteroidia; order Sphingobacteriales; family Sphingobacteriaceae; genus Pedobacter. The sequence continues at coordinate 195,564 of NZ_LMLE01000001.1, forward strand.
CTTCTTGCTGGCTGTTTACGTATTCCGTTTTTTCCGTAACCGGATTGGTATCATCAAAACGAAGGTTGGTGTAACCGCCGTATTTTTGTGTTAGTCCGAAGTTTAAGCATATCGCTTTGGCATGGCCAATGTGTAAGTATCCATTCGGTTCTGGCGGAAAACGCGTAACCAATGTTTTATACTTGCCACTATTCAAGTCGTTCTCAACAATTTCTTCAATAAAGTTCAATGACTTCTCTTCACTCATAAAAACCTGTAAATTAGGAATGCAAATGTAAAAAGATTGAGCGGAATTAGGTAATGATTAAAAAATAGATTAGGGGAAATTGGAGAATAGGGAATTGTATTGAGCAGTAGCTTAGAGAATAGGAAATTGAAAATAGGTTGGGCACTCGTTTCTATTTCTTATTTGATTTGATTGAGGTTAGGTATTAGGAATTGGAAATATGTTGGGTGCTTGTTTCTGTTTCGTATTTGATTGGAATAAAGTAGGAGAAAAGGAAATGGGAAATAGGTTAGGGCGCTTGTTTCTATTTCTTATTTGATTTGATTGAGGTTGAAATTGGAAATAGGTGGCCTTATGCCTCTCACCTACTTCCCATTTCCCATTCCCCATTTCCCTAAACCCTATTTCCGTAAAAGAAAATTCAATACATTTACCTCAACTTAATATTCATTATGAGCAAAGTATTAAACCGACCTATACGCGTTCTGGTTGCCAAAGTAGGCCTTGATGGTCATGACAGAGGGGCTAAAGTGATCGCTACTTCACTTCGTGATGCAGGTATGGAAGTGATTTATACCGGCCTGCGCCAGACGCCAGAAATGGTGGTAAATACGGCTTTGCAGGAAGATGTTGATGCCATTGGAATTTCCATCCTATCTGGAGCCCACATGACGGTTTTTCCAAAAATTATTCATTTTATGAAAAAAAAACAACTTGATGATGTATTATTAACTGGAGGAGGAATTATTCCGGAAGGTGACCGAAAAAAACTTGCTGAGTTGGGTGTTGGAGAATTATTTCCTCCTGGAACAACTATGGCAAGCATTGTAGAGTATATTAAAAATTGGGTTATAGAAAATAGAAATTTTTAGTTATGGCATATCAGAATTTAATAGCAGAAATAAAAGAAAACATCTTATACGTTACCATCAACAGGGAAAAAGCTTTAAATGCATTGAATAAGGCTACTTTGGATGAATTAGCTGAGGTAATAAAATTTGCGGGAGAAACTGACGAGGTAAGAGGGGTAATATTAACGGGTTCTGGCGAAAAAGCTTTCGTTGCTGGAGCCGATATTAAAGAATTTTCAGATTATAGCGGTAAACAAGGTGAGGAGTTAGCACGAAAAGGTCAGCAAAATGTTTTTAATGCGATTGAAAATTCGTCGAAACCGTTTATCGCTGCCATTAATGGTTTTGCTTTAGGCGGCGGATTGGAACTGGCAATGGCATGCCATATGCGTGTTGCAGCCGATACAGCTAAACTAGGCTTACCAGAAGTTACTTTAGGTCTGATTCCAGGTTACGGGGGCACGCAGCGTTTAACGCAATTGGTTGGTAAAGGCAAAGCTATTGAATTAATTACCTCGGCCAACCTAATCAACGCTGTTGATGCGGAAAAAATTGGGCTTGTTAATTACGCTGTGCCTTTGTCTGATCTCATTAGCAAATCGGCTGAGATTTTGAACCTGATAAAACAACGTGCGCCTCTGGCCATTGCTGCGGCAATTAAATCAGTGAATGCATCCCTTACCGGTAGTAATGGTTACAATGTTGAAATCGAAGAGTTTGGAGAATGTTTTGAAACTTCTGATTTTAAAGAAGGCGTATCAGCTTTTATAGAAAAGAGGAAAGCTAATTTCCTCGGAAAGTAGTAAGATTGTATGATTAATTCGGCATAAAATTAAAATAAGTGTAGAAAATATTTCCCAAATCAATTTATTTTAAGTAATTATGTACTAATATTCTACGCTCCTTAAATAAATTCTTTCTCCCGATTATAGAGCTTTAGATAGTGTAAAAACGGATGATGCTCATGAAAAAAAAGATTCTGATTGTTGATGATGAAGTAAACATTGGTTTATTATTATCGAAGTTTCTTACAAGGAATGGTTTTGAGGTAGCAAACGCCATTACCGGCGCTTCCGCGTTAGATATAATGACGAATGAAGCGTTTGATTTGGTGTTATGCGATTACCGCCTGGACGACACAGATGGAAGAGAAATTTTAATTAAAATAAAGGAGAATTACCCAACAACCGGCGTGATTATCATTACCGGATACTCAGATATCAAATTAGCGGTCGAGCTTATTAAATTAGGGGCCTACGATTATATTACAAAACCGCTATATCCTGATGAGATTTTAAATACCATTAATAAAGCTCTTGAGACACAAAGAGCCCTCAACGAAAACAAAGGCAGACCTGGAAAGAAGCATGAAACAGAGTCTGATTATGTAAATTACACCGAGTACATTGATGGTCAAAGCGAGGTTTCGGCCACTTTGCTTAAACAAATTCAGTTAATAGCACCAACTTCTTATAGCATTATTTTAACCGGTAAAAGCGGTACAGGGAAAGAGTGTGTAGCCAAAACTATCCATTTAAATAGTTTGAGAAGAGATAAGCCGTTTGTAGCGATGGATTGCGGTTCGTTAACTAAAGAACTTGCTGGAAGTGAGTTTTTTGGCCATGAGAAAGGCTCGTTTACCGGTGCACTCTACACTAAAATTGGCCACTTTGAGCAGGCAAATGGAGGTACGTTATTTTTAGATGAGATAGGTAACTTATCTTACGAAATTCAAGCCACCTTGCTCAGAACGGTGCAGGAAAGAAAAGTTAAACGTATTGGCAGTACTAAAGAAATTGATTTAGATGTCCGTATTATTGTAGCTACCAACGAAAATTTAGTCGATAATATTGGTAAGGGAACATTTCGAGAGGATTTATTCCATCGCTTTAATGAATTTTCTATCCATCTCCCTTCCTTAAAAAAACGAGGAAATGATATCTTAATCTTTGCCGATAAGTTTTTAGCAGTGGCAAATCAAGAGCTCAATAAAAACATCAAGGGTTTTAGTGAAGGCGTTAAAAATTGTTTCCTAAATTACAGCTGGCCAGGAAATGTAAGGGAACTGAAAAATGTAATCCGCAGGGTTTCGTTGTTAACCGATGGAAGTGAAATTCAGGTTGATGTATTGCCTTTGGAGCTTTCAAACTATGCCAAGGATTTCGATCGCGAACAGATTTTGAAACAAATAAAATCAAAGCATAGCGATAAGCCTAAGGATTTGAAAAATGCTGCGCAAGAAGCAGAGTATGATACGATTCTTGGCGTTTTAAAAGAAACAAATTTCAATAAAACAAAAGCAGCCCAAATCTTAAACATCGATAGAAAAACACTATACAATAAAATCAAGGCGATAAAGATTGAAGATCAGGAATAATCTTTTCATAGGCCAAAACAAAACCTAACTTTTTGCTATTAAGAGAATACCAAACATCACTTTATGTCGGTATTTTCATTTAAGCAACGCAATAACATCAACCTCGTTATTATTATAGCACTCGGGCTTTTAATTGCGTATTCTTTACAAGCAATTTTTAGTGCAATTCTCAGTACTTTGGTGCTATACACCATCATGCGGCCAGCTTATATTCACCTCGCTGAAGTGAAACGATGGAATAAAAGATTAGTAGCTATTTTTCTAATCGTGATCAGCATTTTGCTGATTGTGCTACCATTTTATGCATTAAGCAGCATGGTAATCAGTAAAATATCCGAGCTTAAAAACAACGAAATATTTTTCAAAAATATATTGGTTAAACTTCAGCATTTAGTTCCCTTTAATATCAATCAAGATGTGATTCAAGATGGATTAAATCGGCTGGGTAACTGGGCAACAGAGTTATTTCCTTCCTTAATTTCGAGTGCTGTAAATATTATACTAAGCCTTTTGGTGATGTACTTTTTACTATACTTCATGCTCATCGAGCGCAAAACCTTTGAGCGTTCTTTAATTAAATACGCACCTCTTAGAGAACAAAATGCACTGCGCTTTGGCGATGAAATGCGAAATACAACTTATGCAAACGTATTGGGGCAGGGTTTAATTTGCCTGGTACAAGGTTCATTGGTGAGCTTATCTTTTTACATTTTAGGTTACAAAGATCCGGTATTCTGGGGGGTAATTACCACTTTTATATCTTTCGTTCCTATTCTGGGGCCGCCTGTAGTTTTTGTGCCAGCGGCTATCCTGCAAATTGCGAACGGAAATAACTTTGCCGGGTGGGCAATGCTAATTTTCGGCTTTGTTGTCGTCATTAACATCGATAATGTACTTCGATTCATCATTGCAAAAAAAGTTGGCAACATTCACCCCATAATAACAGTAATTGGCGTAATTATTGGTATCCCATTATTTGGAATTTTAGGACTCGTTTTTGGTCCGCTATTATTATCTTATTTTATTTTGCTTGTTAAGATTTACGAAACCAGTACGCTCGCATCAGAAAGATTGGAAAGAATTAAAACAAATAATGAGCTTAATGAGTTATAATTTATAGCTTAACAATAATGTAATATAGTATTTCTTATATTGTGAATGTTAAACCCTTAAAATAATTAATTATGAATGATAACTCAAAAGTAGTAGTTGCTCTTTTAGCAGGATTAGCTGCTGGTGCCGCTTTAGGTATCTTATTTGCGCCAGATAAAGGTGACGAAACCCGTGACAAATTAAGCCAATCGTTAAAAGATCTTGGAGATTCTATTAAAGATAAGGCTGCGGATGAGATTAATAACTTATCAAGTTTAAAGGATAAAGTTGTTAGTTCAATTAAAACGAAATTAAGAAGCGTTGAAGACGAGTACAGTGACGATGTTGAACACGCATAAAAATAATAACTAATTGGGCGCTTCGGGCGCCCATTTAAATTCCATCTAAAACTATGCAAGAAAATAAAGAAAAAAGTATTGAAGACCTTGTTGAAGACGCCAAAGGCTTTTTGGAAGCAAGGGTTGAATATACAAGACTTTACCTTGTAGAAAAGGTATCAAAAATATTCGCCGATTTAGTTACCAATACTGCTGTAATTGTATGTTTTATATTGGCATTTTTATTTGGTAGTGTAACTCTGGCTCTTTTCTTATCAGATGTTTTGGGAAGCTATACACGAGGATTTGGTTGTGTATCGGGGATATACCTTTTGTTGGCGGTTATTGTTTATTTAACTAAAGACAAATACATTGAAAAAGCTATTATTAACGTAGCCATTACAAAATATTTCGACAAACTTGCAGATAAGGAGGAAGAAGATGAGAAAGTATAACATCAGAACTTTAGCAGATTTGCAAGCAGCGAAATTAGAGCTGAAAGTGGAGTATACACTTAAACAAAACATGCTCAAAAACGATGGTAAAATCTTTTTAAAACAGTTTACATTCGGTGCACTCATTAAAAAGTTTGCAACACCGAGCAATTTGTTTAAGGCTGATGAAAAGTTGAACATCAGTGGCACAGCAATGTCTCTCCTACTGCCAATGTTTATGAACAAAACCATTTTCCGAGGTGCTGGCTTTTTAACTAAAGCTGCTGTAGGTTTGGTATCTGGAAAAGTAGGAAAATCATTAGATGCTGAGCACTTATCAGCAATCTTTAACTCTGTTAAAGGTTGGTTTGGAAAAAAGAAAGAACAGAAATCAAAGAAATTCATAGATTATGGCATACCGCCAGATAGTGAAACTTATTAATATTGAGCCTCATATTTCAAATATGGGGCTTTATTTTTTAAAAAATTTATACTTTTAGGTGTAGCGCACTGATTTTATCAACCGTTACAAATGAAACAAAAGGTATGAAAAAACTACTATTCTTGCTCTCCATCTGCTTAACACTTTCTTGCAATAAGGATTTGGATAAAAAACTTTCCAGTAAAAGTTGGCGTGTTGAATCGGTTACGGTAAGCCCTGCAATGACATCCGGAAATAAAACCAGCACAAACTATTTAGAGCTTATGGGGCCTCAAAGTTGTGCTGCGACCACTACATTAACATTTTCTGACAAAGGCATATTTACATCAGGTTCAAATGGTGCGTTATGCGATTTATTTTACGATCCGAATAGTAGCCCAGTAACGTGGACAAGGGAAGGCGAGCAAATCACCATTTCCTCTTCACCACAATCGCCATTCACATTAAAGGGTAATAAATTAACCCGAACTACATCTACAACATCAGCCGGTGGCACAATTTATACTTTTGAATATGTCTACAAAGCCCAATAATTTAAAAATTTTAATGGTATGCCTTGGGAATATTTGCCGATCTCCTTTGGCTGAGGGCATTATGAAACACCTTGCAAAGCAACAAGATTTAAATTGGGAAATTGCATCGGCAGGAACTGGCGATTGGCATATTGGAAAAGCACCAGATAAAAGAAGTGTGGCTGCTGCTAAAGTTTTGGGTTATGATATTAGCCAACAAAGGGCGCAACAGTTTAATCACAATATGTTTAGCCAATATGATTTGATCTTGGTTATGGATCGCAATAATTTAGCAGATGTAAAGCGTTTAGCTAGGACAGATGATGAGCGGCAAAAGATTAAACTTTTCTTAGCAGAGGATGAGGTAACAGATCCGTATTGGGATAATGAGCTTTTCGGCCCGGTTTGTAATCAAGTTGAAGAAAGATGTAAAGAAATTATCAAACAACTTTCTTAATTTTACAACTGAAACGAACCTAACCAAACCCATTGCTATGAAGAAAATTATTCCTTTTTTTGTATTAGTTGCCTTAGTATTTCTTACTCAAAGTTTCGCCATCGATAGAAAGACAACAAGGGTTTTAGTTTTCTCAAAAACAAAAGGCTTTAGGCACAACTCCATAAGTGATGGGAAAACTGCAATTGCAAAACTTGGCAATCAGCACCATTTTTTAGTTGATACCACCGAAAATGCAGCACAGTTTACTGAAAATAATCTTAAGAAATACGCGGCCGTAATTTTCTTAAATACCACCGGCGATATTTTGGACGATCAGCAACAAGTTGCATTTGAGCATTATATTCAAGCCGGCGGCGGCTATGTAGGAATCCATGCCGCAACAGATACAGAATACGATTGGCCTTGGTATGGCAAGTTGGCTGGAGCTTACTTTATTAGTCACCCGGCGGTTCAGGAAGCTAGGTTTATTGTAAAAGACCGTAAGCATGCAGCAACCCGTTTTCTTCAGGATTCGGTTTGGATGCACAAGGACGAACTGTACAACTTTAAAGACATCAACCCAGATATCAAGGTGCTATTAACCATTGATGAAAATTCATATAATGGAGGTAAAAACGGAAAGTTTCATCCATTTAGTTGGTACCATGAATACGATGGGGGTAAATCTTTTTATACTTCGATGGGGCATACCAAAGAAACCTGGACAGATGATATGTTTTTAAAACATCTATACGGTGGGATTTTATATGCCATGGGTAGAAAACACTAATAGATTAGTAAATACAGCCGCACATTCGCAATTGATTTAATTCATCTTACGAATCTGCGGCTTGAATATTTTTAGATTGTAAAACCTTGATAAAACAACTGCGATAATACATTTGTTGCTGATGCAAGTTTTAATGTAGTAAACTTCGGTAACTGTGCTACCGTCAAAATCGTTCCTGAATTAGATTTTAGATCAGAAACTGGTTTGCCAACTTTTGTTTGCGCTGCAGTAGGGTTGGTTTTTTGAGTAGCTAAAGCTGTTGCTTTTTGTACTAAAAAATCTTTAACTATTGAGGTAACTGTTGGTTTTGTGCAGGCGTTAAGCTTAATGCTGGGGTAAGTTTTCCTAATACTCCAGATGTTAAACTGTTAACATCTAAGCCAGATGCCGCGGCAGCCGAACCAAACTTTACTCAATATACTTTGTGCATTCGATGCAATATTCAGGCTCAACATCAGCGTAGCCAAAATCACTAATTTCTTGATTTATAACATTATGTTTAGTGTAAAGCGAAGATATACTTTTTACACCTTCAAAGAGTATTATTATTAGGTCTGTCATCTTTTACGTTAACTAAGTAGATGTATTTGAGCATACAAAAAGCGGCTACTGCTCCAAAGCTATGCCATAGAAAATGAGTGCCGATTTGCAATATTTCCCATTTATCGGCTATCCGAAATGTAAGTGCAAAAATAAATGCCAATAAAGCAAAACCCACCCATTTTCCGTTTCTCCAACCTGTTTTTAACAAATAGCCGAAAACTGGAAACAATACTAAGGCAGCCATAAAAGCATAGTTAATGTTGATAAAAATCTGGAAATCACCATCAGCAAATAATTTCCGTACATAAAACTGGAAAAAAGCATATAGCAATATGATAAGTACAGCGAAATACCATTTAGTTAATTTGGCTAAAAAATATACGCCAGCAGAAAGGCAGAGCAGCATTATCGGCATCCAATCCATCATGATAAAAATTGGCCACCGCCTAAAAGAATGATAAGTGGTGCCTCCAATTCCTCCGATGTAAAGCAAAACTAAAGCAAGACTAAGAAAAGTATGTTGTTTGAATTTACCCCAAACTTTGAAAGTCCAAAATATAGCGATGCATAAAAAGAAACAGCTTGTAATAGCATTAAGCGGTTCGGGAAATAAGTTGTTCAAATTGGTTTCCGTATAGATGGTGCCGCCATCAAGGGGATTTTGAAAAATAGCCATCATCGTCTTTTAGTTTGATATGCAATTTGCAGTTATAAAAACAAATACTGCTATGTTTGTGATTAGTGCTTCAGTAAAAAAAATGAGACTAAACCTTAATCGTTGGAACCCCAGAACAGTTTTAACACTGTTTTTTGAAAAATGACAAACTTTTTTCTTTTGAGTCATGTTGAAATATTAACATCAAATCAATAAAAACATGAAAACTACAACAGCAACCGCAGAGGTATTGAACGACCTCATTGAAATTAATAACGACCGTATTGAAGGCTATGAAAAAGCCCGTACGGAACTGAAAGATAGCGATGCAGATTTAAAATCATTATTTTTAAGTATGATTGAGGAAAGCCAGAAATATAAAATGGCTTTGGCAACAGAAGTAGCTGCATTTGGTGAAGACATTGAAACAGGAACAACTAATTCTGGAAAAATTTATAGAGCGTGGATGGATGTTAAAGCCTTATTTACAGGTCACGATCGCCAAACGGTTTTAAACAATTGTGAATTTGGAGAAGATGCAGCTCAAAATGCGTATAAAATGGCCTTGGAAGAGGAAGACCTTCCGGCAAATATCAGAGAATTGATTTCGGATCAGAAAGCGGCTTTAAGAGTTTCACATGATGAAATCAAAAGATTACGCGATTCTCAAGCGTAAGTTAGCTTTAGTCAAATGAGCAAAACCACCCGATAATTTATCAGGTGGTTTTATTTTCTATATCTGTTTACGCTTCCAATTCCCTATCTAAATGTTCGGTAACCCTTTGAATGGTATTATCGATCGTGTTACTTAAAATGGTTAAGTACGATCCTTTTTTTGCATTATCAATCGCTATTTGTAAACACTCTGTGCTCTTGTTATTGATGATGATCTCTTTATTAGGATCAACTTCTTGAATTCCTTTTACTAACAAATCAATCAATTCCTGCTGTTGCCTTCCTCGTAAATATTTCTCCTGACAGATGTAAATTTTATCAAACATTTGCGCTGAGATACGAGCAGTTTCTATGATGTCCTCATCTCTTCTGTCGCCAGTTCCAGAAATAATACCTACATGTTCTGTTGATTCTACACTTTGTAAATAAGCCTTCACACCGTTAAATCCATCGGGATTGTGGGCGAAATCTACCAAAACTTTAAAGTCTTTGAATCTGAAAACATTCATTCTTCCAGGGGTATGTGCCGCCGATGGAATGAAAGTTTCTAACGATAAACGAATATCTTCCGGTTTGTAGCCCCATAAGTAAGCAGCAAGGGTTGCTGCCAAAACATTTTGGATCATAAAGTTAACCGATCCGCCAAATGTTAAAGGAATATGCGTGGCTTTATCAACCCTTAGTTTCCAATCACCCGTTTTAATGGTGATGAATCCATTTTCGTAAATAGCAGCAATTCCACCTTTTTTGCAATGATCTTTGATAACTGGATTGTTCTCATCCATACTAAAGTAAGCCACATTACACCGGGCATCTCTGGCAATTTTTACACAATAACCATTATCAGCATTTAAAACTGCCCAACCTTTTCGGCGAACTGCACCGATGACTACTGCTTTTACACGGGTTAAATCATCCAGGTTATGAATATCGGAAATACCCAAATGATCTTCCTGAATATTAGTAACAACACCAATATCGCAAGCATTAAACCCTAATCCTGCTCTCAAGATACCGCCACGGGCAGTTTCTAAAACAGCAAATTCAACCGTCGGGTCTTTTAAAATAAATTCTGCACTCACTGGTCCGGTTGTGTCACCTTTCATCAACATCGTGTTGTGAACGTAAACCCCGTCGCTTGTCGTAAAACCAACTCGCTTACCGTTACTTCTAATAATGTGAGCGATTAAACGAGTGGTGGTTGTTTTTCCATTCGTGCCGGTTACAGCAATGATCGGAATTTGTGATAATCTGCCCTGAGGATAAAGCATATCAACCACTGAAGCTGCTACATTTCGCGGCAATCCTTCACTTGGAGCGAGGTGCATCCGGAAGCCCGGTGCCGCGTTTACTTCCAATACAACCCCACCGTTTTCCGTAAGTGGCTGCGTCAGGTTTTGCGCCATGATATCAATTCCACAAATATCTAAACCAATCACCCTCGAAATTCTTTCGCAAATGAAAATATTTTGAGGATGAACAATATCGGTTACATCAATCGATGTTCCTCCGGTGCTTAAGTTTGCAGTCGATTTTAAGTAGACAACCTCGCCTTTTTCTGGAATGGTTTCTAATGTATATTCTTTTTTAGCAAGTAAATCAAGTGTGTCACGATCTACAGAAATTTCTGTCAATACGTTTTCATGTCCATACCCACGACGAGGATCTTCATTTTCCTTATCGATTAATTCTTGAATGGTATGAATGCCGTTGCCTTTTACATGGGCAGGATCGCGTTGTGCTGCGGCAACTACTTTATGGTCAATTACCAAAACACGAAAATCATAGCCGGTGATGAATTTCTCAATAATTACACGGCGAGAATAAGTTTTGGCATACTCGAAAGCTGCTTTAGCGGCCTCCATTGTTTTTACATTTATCGTTGCGCCTTTCCCATGATTTCCATCGAGCGGTTTAAAAACCAAAGGAAAGCCAACCTTATTTACTGAAGCTTCCAGCTCATCAGGATTAGCGATTGTAACGCCTGATGCCACCGGAATAGCTGCTTCTGTTAATAAACGTTTAGTTTCTTCTTTATTACTGGCTATATCCACGGCAATGCTGCTGGTTTTTTCGGTCATGGTAGCTCTAAAACGAACTTGATTTTTACCGTAACCCAATTGCACCAGCGAGCTTTTATTTAAACGGATCCATGGAATATTTCTGCTTACCGCCTCCTGAACAATTGAGCCAGTACTTGGCCCTAAAGCTTCAAGCTCACGGATTTCTTTCATCCTTCTGATGTCGTGCTCCAGATCATACTCTTCATTGTTAATTAGCGCTTCAGCAATTCTAACTGCCGCTTCTGCTGCATAAACGCCAACTTTCTCTTCCAGATAACTGAATACGACATTATAAATTCCTTCAGTTTTAGTTTGACGGGTACGGCCAAATCCTGTTTCCATACCTGCGATGGTTTGAATTTCCAAAGCAATATGTTCAATAACATGGCCCATCCAAGTACCTTCTTTTACTCTGGAGAAAAAGCCACCTTCCACACCTTTAGAGCATCGGTGTGTAAACATACTCGGCAATAGTTTTTCAATACGCTCGCTGAAACCTTCAATTGTATTAGTTGGCCGTTGTTCCAGCTCCTCTAAATCCAGTCGCATTTGGATAAGTTTCTTCCTGCTGATAGACCAGATATTTGGCCCTCTTAATACTTGTATGTTCGATATCTTCATGTAATATTTTGTCGTTTTTTTAGTTAACCAAGCGTTGGGATGGCCTTTTTAAATCAATTTTAAGGAGTAAAATTGATGATTGTAAATTATACATTTATTTTGGAAATTGACACCACAAATAGCTAAATCAAAATAAAACCCTATTTGTTTTGTTTCAATGAAAAGAATAGCCGATTTTATTAAAATTTATTTCAACGAATGTTAACAATTGAGTAATTATTGACAAAAAAAGTCGTGTTTTTTATCTTAAGCTGATATATTTGGGCTTTTTGATACATTACTAATACACAAAGAATGGTTCCAAAAGGCAAACTTATCATCATTGGTGGAGCAATAAACACGGGCAGCTTTGCAGAAACGCAATTCGGCTTGCCAGAAAACATGAATTTTTTTGAGCGTGGAATTTTAAAGAGAATCACTACCGAGTCAGTTAAAGATATTGAATCACGCTTCGAAATTATTACTACTGCTTCTTTAATGCCTGAAAAAGTTGGCGAAGAATATATCAAAGCTTATGCGCAATTAGATGTGCATAATGTTGGTGTATTAAATATTACCAATCGTGAGGAAGCAAACTCCGATGAAAATTATGCAAGAATTGCTGCTGCTGAGGTTATTATTTTTACTGGTGGCGATCAATTAAGACTTTCATCAATATTCGGAGGAACAAAAATTCATCAAATTCTCTTAGAGAAATATAAAAACGAAGCAGTTGTAATTGCAGGTACATCTGCAGGAGCGGCAGCAAGTTCAAAAAACATGATTTACCAGGGAAGTAGTAAGGATGCGCTATTAAAAGGTGAAGTTAAAATTACTGGGGGTCTAGGCTTTATTGATGATGTAATTGTGGATACGCATTTTGTTCAACGCGGAAGGATTGGACGTTTATTATATGCTGCAGCCAGTAATCCGGGTATTTTAGGCATTGGTTTAGGCGAAGATACCGGTCTTTTTATTTCAGATGGGCATGTAATGGAAGCTATCGGATCTGGGATGGTGATTTTGGTAGATGGCCGCCAAATGGCCGATACCAATTTAACAGATGTAGAGATGGGGCAACCTGTATCAATAAAAAATATGGTTGTACATGTAATGTGTGATGGTGATGTTTACGACTTAACCGACCATAGTCTGGTGATTCATCATCCAAAAGTGATCCCGGTAGCTTAAATAAGTTTTCAGTAGAGCGTTTTCAGTCTTGATGCTGAATAAAAAAATCTTGATACTAATAAAATGAAACTAATTATACATGGTGGCTTTTTTAGTGAGTCATCAACCAATCAAGAAACAAAGAGAGCAAAGCAAGATGCCTTAGCAGAAATCGTTACGCTTGGTTATCAATATTTAAAAACCCATACCGCTTTAGAAACTGTAGTTTATACCGTGGCATTATTGGAAGATAATGAACTGTTTAATGCTGGAATAGGTTCGCAGATACAAAGTGATGGGAAGGTTAGGTTGAGTGCATCTTTAATGGATGGCAAAACTGAAAAGTTTAGTGGCGTGATCAATGTGGAAGATGTAAAGAATCCTATTTACATTGCTAAAGATCTCTTGAGTTATGATGACCGTGTTTTAAGTGGAAGTGGTGCCCAAAACTTTGCCCGAAAAAAAGGTCATGAATTTTTCAGTCCAATTACGAAACAACGCCAAGCAGAATACGAAGAGAAGCTAAATCAACAAAATAATTTAGGCACGGTGGGTTGTGTAGCGCTCGATGATGATGGCAATCTTGCTGTCGCTACTTCAACTGGAGGCAAAGGCTTTGAAATTCCTTGCCGGGTAAGCGATTCGGCTACAGTAGCAGGGAATTACGCCAATCAATATGCGGGCATTTCTTGCACTGGAGTAGGTGAGGATATTGTAAGCAATGCAACCGCTTCAAAAATTGTTACCCGGGTAACGGATGGCTTTAGCTTAAAAGAAGCCTGTGAAAAAACTTTCCTGGAACTGAAAGTATATGATGGGTTCGCTGGGGTAATCGGTATCACATCTTCTGGAGAAATCTACCATTGCGATTCACATCCCTATATGGTTTGGGCATCTTTCGACGTTAATTTACAGGTATTTAGCTAATATTGAATATAAAGTATTATTTTTGTTGCATGTCCAAATATTTATTCGCTTTATTTAGCCTGTTCGCGTCATTTCAACTACAAGCTCAAAATATAGATAAAGCTGATATGCAGGAGCCAAACGGAGGAAGTGCAATCACTATTGCAGTATCTAAGTTCGATTTGGAAGATGGAAATTCTTTTTATGATGATGCTGAAGATTTAGAAAAAAAGGGTGATTTTAATGAAGCATTAACGCTATTTGGCAAAGCTGCTTTCGAATATAATGCCGTTAAAAACTTTACCAAGTATGGTCAGGCCATCATCAAGATGAGCAACATGCACTACCAATTGGGACGTTTCGGCGATGCTGAACAGATTCTCTTAAATGTTGCGCTCAAAAATTATTCTAAGATGGGTAGCAGAAGCGGTTTAATGAATACCTATCAGCTTTTAGGGAAAGTTTATCTTGCCAACAGTAAATACACACAATCGATGTGGTTTTATACCCAGCAAGGTATTTTAGCCAAGCAACTTAAAAGCAATAATTCTTACATCGAATCGGTTCTAGGAATTGTACAGGTTAAAATAAAGAAAAAAGATTTTACCCTCGCCTTAAGAGATCTGAAAACAGCCGAATGGCTAGCTAGCTCAATCAAAACCAATCAATATAAAGGTCAAATTAGTGACGCCCGCGAAACCATCGCAAGTAAAACGGCTCAGAAAAAATCCTAGTTTCCTCAAAATTGGTTAGCATTCGCCTCGTACTTGGTTACAAGGTAGTTCAATTGTAAATTTCTATTCCAGAATTACTTAGCGGCCTACTTGCAAAACAATTACCTCCATTTTTCGTTAAAATTTAATAATTGTTAAATAAAAAGCTTTTAGCTAGATTTGATAGCCTTTTAACAAGAGACAGTAATAATGCTGTCTCTTTTTTGTTTTTTCGTTAAAATGGTATCATATTGGCTATATAATATTGAAATGGATTTTAAATCGTTTAAAGAGATGTTGAAGAGAATATTTTTTGTAATTTTTACTGCGGCGGTACTGGCTTGCCATGCCGACCCAAAGCCACAGCCGATTGTGGAAGGCGTTTCCAATGTAATGCCCGATGAGCAACAGAAGCTCGTAATCAAGGAAGTTGTAAATCTTATCGAGAGTTATAATTATAAAAAAATTCAGATAAACGATTCTATCTCATCCTTAATTTTAGATAGATATATAAAGGCCTTAGATCAAGGGAAAAATTATTTTCTTGCTTCTGATATCAAAGAATTCGAGAAATACAGAACTACTTTAGACGACGATTTCAAGAATGGTGATTTAAGCGGTCCATTTTACATTTACAATGTATATGCAAAACGTTTAAACGAATATTTCAAATACTCTTTAGCGCAAATAAAAACCAAGTACGATTTTAATCAAAACGATACTTATGTGTATGACCGTGAAAAACTTCCATGGGCAGTTTCGTCAACTGCGTTAAATGAAACCTGGAAAAAAAGAGTGAAATATGAGTTAATCAATCTTAACTTGGCTGGTACTGCACAGGAGAAAAACGTAGAAACACTTACGAAACGTTATCAAAACCTTCAATCTCAAACTTCGAAAACTAATAATCAGGATGTATTCCAAATTTTGATGGATGCATTTACCGAGTCAGTTGATCCGCACACGAACTATTTTGTACCCGCTAGAGCGACTGAATTTAACGAAGAAATGTCTCGTTCTTTCGAAGGTATCGGCGCTAGATTACAGCTCGAAAATGAAGTTGTTAAAATTTCGGAGATTATTCCGGGAGGACCTGCGTTTAAGGGAAAACAACTTACCGCTGGAGATCGGATTATTGCAGTTGCTCAAGGCGATGGAGAATTTGTTGATGTAGTTGGTTGGAGATTGGACGTTACTGTTACTAAAATTAAGGGTCCAAAGGGAACAAAAGTTCGGTTAAAAGTTATTCCTGTAGGAAAAGAGATGTCTTCTAAGCCTGTAATTATAGAATTGGTTAGAGAAAAAATTATCCTTGAAGATCAATCAGCTAAAAAGAAAGTAAAAACCATCAATTCAAACGGCAAAAATTATAAAATTGGTATTATCTCTTTACCAGCCTTTTACGCAGATTTTAAAGCCGCAAACTCTGGCGATAAAAACTATAAAAGTACCACTCGTGATGTGAGAAAGTTAGTCGATTCCCTAAAAAACATCGATAAAGTGGATGCCATTGTGATGGATTTACGTGGAAATGGCGGCGGTTCTCTTGTAGAAGCGATTTCATTAACAGGTTTATTTATAGATAAAGGCCCAGTTGTTCAGGTTAAAGATTTAAGAGGTAAAATTGAAGTAGACGAAGATGAAACATCTGGCGTAGCATGGGATGGCCCTTTCGGCGTAGTGATTGATCGTTTAAGTGCATCGGCATCAGAAATTTTTGCAGGAGCTATTCAGGATTACGGCAGAGGAATCATTATGGGTAGCCAGAGCTATGGAAAAGGTACCGTTCAATCGTCAATTGATTTAAACAAATTGGTAAATCCTGGTATGCTGCAAAAAATTGCGGGTTTGGTTACCAGAGATAAAACTATTGGTACTTCTCCAACTGGAGCAAATCCAGCTGATATAAACCTAGGTCAGATTAATTTAACCATGGCGAAATTTTACCGCGTAGCAGGTAGCAGTACACAACATAAGGGGGTAACACCAGATGTTGTTTTTCCATCGCTTTATCCAATGGATAAAATCGGAGAAGATACAGAGCCATCTGCATTACCTTGGGATGTAATTCCAAGTTCGAATTTTAAGGCGGTTGCTAATTTATCAGCAGTTAAAGCCGGCTTAATAAAAAACAGCGAACAGCGTATAGCAAACTCGTTAGATTTTAAATTTATTAAACAAGATATCGCTGATCTGAAAAAACGTGATGCGGAAGTATCGGTAACGTTGAATGAAAATAAATTAAAAGCTGAGCGTGATGCTCAGGAAGCAAAATCTTTAGCTCGACAAAATGAATTACGAGCGTTGAGAGGCTTACCAGCTGTTAAAAAGGGTGAAAAAGTGACGAAGCAAGATACTTTTGATTTTATTGAAGATGAATCTTTAAAAGTGATGGGTGACTTTATGCAGCAATCTGGTAATTATGTGATGAATTTGGGGATTGCAACAGCACCAAAACTATAAATAAAAGCAAAACAAAGAAGCCCGATTAGAATTTTCTAATCGGGCTTCTTTCGTTAATATCAAATGTTTAAGAAGGCTTAACCGGGTTTTGGCTCAGTTGCATGGCCATCATTTCCTTCATTGTTTTATTCATTCCCTCGGTACTACCGTCTAAGAAAATGATATTGCCTTCGCCGTACTCTGCAAATTGTTTAATAGCTTCCGTCCACATGGTGAAAAGAATTACCGATGTATCAAGGTTCGCTTGCTGCATTTCATGCGCCGCATTCGTCATCCCTTTTGCAACCTCTTCTCTAAATAAAGCAATACCTTGCCCACGAAGTTGAGCAGCTTCACGTTCTGCAGTTGCGGCAATTTTAATGGCATTACCATCGGCTTCTGCACCCTTTGTTTTGGTAATTAGCAAAGCCTGACCTTCGTTTTCTGCAGCAGCCTTTAAGTTATTTGATGCCACCACGCGACTCATTGAACGCATGATCTCTTCATCAAAAGTGATATCATTTAATTGAAGATCTTGTAAATGGTAACCCCATCCATCTAATACCTGGTCAATTTGTTCTTTTACATGCAGTACAATCTCATTACGCTGGGCTAACACGTTTGCTTGTTTTTGTGTAGCTACGTAAGCACGAATGGACCCTTCAATAGTTCTGATCAATGCCTGCATTAAATTCGTTGCATCAACAAATTTAAAAGCTACGTTTTTTATTGTTTCCTCATCCTGATTAACTACAGAATATAGAAGCATCGCTTTGAAGTAAACATTAGCCTGATCTTGCGTTACTGCCTGGAACGATAATTCTACCGAACGGTTTTGAATAGAAATACGAGAGTAAATCTGTTCAATTAACGGTATTTTGAAGTTTAAACCGGGGCGAAGCTGCCTGCGATATTTTCCGAAAACCGTTACCACAGCTATTGTTCCTTGTTTAACGGTAACAAAGGAGCTTAACAAGATAATAATGGCGATGAAACCGAGAATGTAGATCGTGTATTGCATAATAAGTTTTTTTTATGAAGTTATAAAAATTCATAGAAACTACATGGTTGTTTTGTAGCTTTAATATTTATGCAACTAAATTAATATATACATGAAAAAGAAATTATTATTGCCAGCCGCGGCACTGTTACTACTCGCCGCATGTCAAAACGATAAAAGCCATCAAACCACCAGCAGCACAGGTACACGAACTGTATTTTTTGACACTGCGGGGATGGACACTACCGTAAAACCTGGCGATAATTTTTTTCTATATGCCAATGGCAAATGGATGAAAAATGCCCAGATTCCTAAAACGGAAACCGGCTGGGGATCTTTCTATACCTTATATAACGATAACTTAAAAAACCTAAAGAATATACTCGAAAAATCTGCTAAAAGCAACGCAGCCAAAGGAACTGACGAACAAAAGGTAGGCGATTTCTATGCCAGTGGAATGGATTCGTTAACCATTGAAAAATTGGGGACGACGCCAATAAAACCCTTGTTATCAAAAATTGATAATATAAAAAATGCAGACGAATTAATCAATTTTATTGCAGAAGGGTTTAGGAATGGAGAAGGTGATTTATTGGCTTTCGGAGTGGAACCAGATGATAAAAGCAGTCAAAAAAATGCTTTGATTTTCTATCAATCAGGCATCAATTTACCAGAGCGAAGTTATTACCTTGATCAGGATGAAAAGGCTAAAAAAATAAGAGAACGATATTTGGCTTACATTTCTAAAATATTTGCCCTTTCTGGTGATTCATTAAATGGCGTGAAATATGCCAATGATATACTTAAACTCGAAACGGCTTTAGCACAAAGTCATTTTACACCTGTTGAGCAACGCGATCCTCAAAAAAATTATAACAAGTTTGCTGTTTCCGATTTTCAAAAACAGCTTCCAAATCTCGATGTCAAGTCTGTTTTAACCAAATTAGGCGCTAACGTAGACACCATTATTGTTCGACAACCAAAATATTATCAAACATTATCAAACTTAATTAAAACACAGCCAATCCAAATTTGGAAGGAGAAATTAAAGTTCGATGCCCTAAATGAAAATGCCTATGCATTAACACAAAAATTTAGAGATGCCAGATTTGAGTTTTTTGATAAAACGCTTAAAGGCCGTCAGTTACCTACGGAAAGATGGAAATCAATGGTTAATAACACCGATATTAACCTAGGGGACCTTTTAGGGCAATTATACACAGAAGAGTATTTTAAACCTGAAGCTAAAAAGAGAATGGTAGAATTGGTTGATAATCTTCAAAAGGTGTATGAAGAACGTATTAAAAAAGTAGATTGGATGACAGCCGAAACCAAAAAGAAAGCATTGGAAAAATTAAATGCCTTCGTAAAAAAAATCGGTTACACCGATAAATGGAAGAAATACGATGACGTAGAGATCTCTAAAACTACCTTTTTTGCAAATCTCCAATCAGCGAAAAAACACGCTTACAAGGAGATGATGGATAAGCTTGGTAAGCCGGTAGATAAAACAGAATGGGGAATGACACCTCCAACAGTCAACGCTTATTACAATCCTTCTTTTAATGAGATTGTTTTCCCTGCGGGTATTCTTCAGTTTCCATTTTTTGCCTTTAATGCCGATGATGCAATTAATTACGGAGCCATCGGCGCCGTGATTGGGCATGAAATGACTCATGGTTTCGACGACCAGGGAAGACAATATGATGCAGCCGGAAACTTGAAAGAGTGGTGGACAAAGGAGGATGCCGCCAAATTCAAAACGAAAGCAGATAGGGTTGCCACTTTCTATGATAAGTTTACACTTTTAGATAACCAACATGTAAACGGTGCACTTACATTAGGTGAGAACCTTGCGGATATCGGTGGTTTAAATATTGCTTATGATGCTTTTAAATTAACCAAACAAGGGAAAAGTACAGATAAGATTGATGGTTTTACCCCCGATCAACGTTTCTTCTTAGGCTTTGCCCAGGTTTGGAGAATGAAAAATCGCGATGAAAGCATGCAGGTGCGCTTAAAAACAGACCCACACAGTCCGGAAATGTTTAGAGTAAATGGACCAGTATATAACATGGAAGCCTTTTATAAAGCCTTTAATATTCCTACAACTGCAAAAATGTATGTTGCGCCAGCAAATAGGTTAGGCGTTTGGTAGGTGTGGGTTTGTTCAACCAGATCACTAATCTTAAGCCACAGATTATTAGCTTTAAACGCTGAAAATCTGTGGCTTTATTTTTTTTATCCGTTTGGCGTAAGTAACGAATAAAACAAAAACCGCTTTATATTGTATTTACTCTGATAATTTTAAAACTATGAATGTAAAACGCACTTTTGGAACAGTATTAACGATATTAGGAATTATCGGTTTAATTTATGCAGGTTGGGGCTTTGTTAACCATAGTCAGGACACTAGGGGTTTAATGGTATATGGTATAATTGGATTAATATTTTTCGTATCGGGAATTGGCTTGGTGAAGAATACTAAGGATGAGAGTTAGTTAAACTTTCTTTTGCGCTGGAAAACATTTGTTTAATATCCAGATCAGTAGCATTACTACACTAAAATAACATGGAGAATTATAATGATTACCCAAGTTAAACGATTCGTAGTGATTAATAAAAAGGCCAATAACTGCAAAGAAAGCAATGCATACCAATGTAAATATGTCACTGGAATAAAGTTTCATTGGTTTATGGAGTAATTAATAATTTGTTGGAAATTTTGCATGTTCCATTTTCAATCTCATAAATTTCATCAGCAATTTTTGCTGTACTTTCTTTATGAGTTACTAATAAAATGCCCATATCTTTTTTTAACTTCAGAAGCAAATCCAAAATAAAACTTTCAGTTTTCGGATCTAAAGCTGCAGTAGCTTCATCTAACAAAAGAAGTTGCGGTTTTGTAAATAATGCTCTCAATAAAGCAACTATTTGCTTTTGTCCCCCTGATAGGTTCAAACCATCCTCACCAACTCTGGTTAGTAAACCCTGCGGAAATTGATTGAAATAACTCAATAAGTCAAGCTGTTCACAATGCGCAATAACCAATTTTAAATCTTTTTCAAGGTTGCTCAAGCAAATATTTTCTAGTATGGTACAGTTGAATAATTTAACGTCCTGAGGTACAATCGAAATAATATTTCTCCAGCTTTTAGTGGAAAGGTTAGTTAAATTAAATTTCTCATTAATTAAAATGTATCCACTTTCCTGTGAATAAAACTTTTGAAGAAACTGGAGAATGGTACTTTTCCACATCCACTTTCCCCAATTAATGCGGTAATCTCACCGCTGTTGATTATTAAATTTATATCCTTTAACAATTGCCGCCTGCCTGCAAACCTAAAGGTCAGATTTTTGATCTCCAGCTTTTTGAATCCCTGATCCCATTCCGTTTCTTCAACTAATAATACATTATTGTCTTCTGGCTCAATTGCGGTAAATTCATACATTCTGTTGTAAGCAACCTTTGCTTCTTGAATTTGTAAGTTGGTCAACATTAATCTGGTACATGATGGAATGATTCCAATTCCTATTGATAAGATAGCCATCATTTCCCCAATTTTCAATATATTTTCTAAGGTAAAGTAAGCGGTTTCAGCCATTATCGTAAGAATAATTAGGGTTGCCAGAACCTCAACAATCAAATTAAACTGATTGCCAGTTTTACCTAAATGGATACTGCTACTCTGAAATTGATTAAAAAGCGTACCGATTTTTGACCCGAAAATATTTTCCTTATTGCTCGATTTGATTACTGCAACACCTTGAATAGTGTCGATATAATTACTTTCATTGGCTGAATAGGCGGCCATTATTGCTGTGTTTTGGTTTATAATCCGATCATTATATTTCCATGCGATAAATCCCATTAACGGAATGGCTGTCAGAGCTGTTAAAGCGATGCTGTAGTGAAAACTAAAAAGATAAGCAGATGAAATGATTACAATTAAAAAATCTATAATAAATGTTCCGCTTAAGTATGCTACACTTTTTGTATGCGCATAGTATCATTTAATCGTGAAACCAGATCGCCTGTTTTTCGGCTGTCAAAAAACAATTTTGGCAATCGTAAAAGTTTTTCAATAAAACCTCTATTTATCCTTTCGTTAAAATCTTTAGTTTGTTGAAGTAAAAACAATTGACGTAAAAAGCCAATTCCGCTTTTTGCCAATAATAATACTAGGAGTATTCCAAAGCCGCTAATCATTTGATTAACTTGCTGTTTTGGAATAATTTCATCTATTAGTTTTTGTGTAAATAACGCTGTGGATAGACCTAAACCAGCAATTACTATTCCGAGAAAGGATGCAATTAAGAGAATATTATAATCATCTTTTAATAAGGATATAAACCACTTTCTTTTGGCTACATTTTCTGTTTTGGTTTCTATAAAGTTTTCATTGGGTTTAAGGGTAAGCAATACTTTTGTTTTCCAGCGTTTAACCAATTCAGTTTCATCCCAAAAGGCAACTCCTTTAGCGGGGTCACCAATTAGAAATTTCTTATTTGCCAAATCATAACCGTAATTTAAAACGAAATGTTCAAGATCGTTTTCAAGGGTTAAATGTAAAATACATAGGTATTTTAAATCGATCAAATGTTCAATTTCTGCCTCAAAGCCTTCTGCATCTATACCAACTTTTTCCGAACTTTGGATTAACCCTAATAAGCTTGTACCCATTCCATCAGTTCCGCTTAACTTTCTTAAATTTTCGAGATTGTTGTTTCCATCAAAATACCGTATTGCAGATAGCAAACAGGCTACACCACAATCGCTGATATCTTGCTGCAGAACCAGGGTTTTTTTAGCTTTTTTTTCCATCGCTCAAGTATTTTATCACGGCTTCGATTTTTACTTCCCCTGTGTATTCTTTTAACAGTTTATGGTTTGCATTATAGATGTACACAGATGGTGTTACCGATTTACCAAACCATTTGTAAAAGGCATATTCTTTATCATACAGCCAGATAAACCCAACATTACTTAACCCATAATTTTTTGCAAAAAGTGATGTTTCTTTTGGTGTGTTAGTAGAAACCATTACCACTTGAGTATTTTTAAAAGCGGTTAAAATTTTATTAATTTGGGTAGCTTCATATTGACAGTGTTCACATTCGGCATTATAATAAAAAATGCATACTGCTTTATTTTCTTCTAAATCTTTTGCAGCAAATATTTTTAAGTCTTGGCTGTACAATTGAAAATTAGGTAAGCTTTGTTTTTGCAGCGCAATCTCTTTATTGTGGTTGTATTTCTTGCCAATTTTAAAAGCCAAAAAAGCGCCTAAACCCAAAGCGATGAGCCCTAGGATAATAATTATTTTCTTCTTCATTTTTGTTTGTTCAACAGCTTTAGAATAAAGGCTGAAGTTATATTTATAGTAGAAATTAGGTTGCAGGACTTAAGCTAACAGTAATAAACATGACACAAATTACCCACAATACTAAAGCAGGTATATACCCTGAAAACACTACTCTTATGCCATGATTGATATCGGTATCTAAAGCTTGTTTAATGCCTCCTGCTAGGATAATCCAATACAGAACTTCGAATACATTAAAAGTTTGAAATGGATAAATTAATAACGCAGAAAGGTTTTCTATTTTAAAAAGATTTAAAGCCGAGAGTGGGTAAAAATGTTGTACATCAGTTAAAGTATATTCTGTCTTTACCAATAAAAACCAAGCAAGTTTTATTAATTGAGGTAATAAAAAAACAAATTCTGCTGTTATGGCAATTTTAAAAGTTGAAGTAAATTTAAGTTTAAAATCATTTAAAATTAAACTAGTTTGTAGGCATATTGAAACAAGAAAAATCTTAAATACCAAAATAAATGGTAATAAAATATAAAATATCCAAACACTTTTTTGTCTAAAACTATAAAATTCATCAATTTGGGTATACTCAAATTGATTACTAAATGAGTGATAAAAAGCCTCCTGGGTAATTAAAGCCTTGTTTGTCAAAAATCCAACAGCTAAATTCAGCATAATTAATGTCAAACATAGAATTGAATTAAGATGGCGATTTTTCATATTAGAAAAAGAAGAGCTTAACTCGTAATGTAGATTATACACTTACATATTTTTGTGCCTTTTGTGGTAAAAATTTATCACAAAAGACACAAAAAAGAGCTAATTATTATTGTAAAATTTTTTAGCTCATTTAGGCAAATATTTTATCCTATAATATTTCTTTGAATTACTATGAAAAATAGAGTTCCTTGAAATATTTAAGTTGATAATAAGGGGCAATAAAAAACATTTTCCAGGTTTCTTTTTTACTCATCACACCTAAATCAACTAACCTAAGCCCATCAATAAATGGTCTGTATATCAATGCGTAAATAAAAAGTGCGATAACAAAGACAGATGGCGAAGTATAATTTGCGCACCAATACAATATAGGAAGCGGTAAAATTATTTTTAGATAGTAGGTAAATAAGTTCATATAACTTGAAATAAAATGTTATAAATTGTTTATTGCACAAACTCCTGCAATCGCTACAACAGTTTGAGGTATAAATGCTGATTGAACATAAAGCCACGTTGAAGCCCAACCATGATTGTTGTAAGCATCGGATATGCAGGCTTGAGTCTGTGAACCGCCTACTAGCATCTCCATCTTTTCAATTTCTAATTTTTTCATTTTGCTTAATTTTTAAGTTAAATAATAGTTTCTTCTTATTACTCGCGAAGCAATAACCAAACATATTGCATCAAAACAAATATTCCTAAACGCTATATGTTTAAATTATAGGCTACGCGTTTAACTGATGCCTTAATTTTAGAAGGTAGTTGATCATTTCAACCGTGTCTAAAGGATTTGTGTAAGCATTCTAGCATTTCATGCCTACAAAAGGCCGTTGGGTGTGAAATGTGATTTTAATTAAATATTTTTTATTAACCTTGTTTATTCGAAATAAATCATCCCCTAACAGTCGAATTAACAATAGAATGCCATGGATGATAAAAAGTATCAAAAAATCAGTATTAAAATTAGAACAATGAGGGCTATTCTTGGTTACAGCCAGGAGTATATGGCCCAAGAATTGGGGATATCGCAAAATGTATATTCGCACAATGAAAGAAATATTGGAAATTTGCCGTTAAATAGAATTTACCAAATAGCTGCAATTCTAAATATTAGCGTTACGCAGTTATTAGAGTGAAAAATCTCCATGATTGGAAAGAGATATTTTTATGAGCGTTAGTTAAACAACTACAACTTCTTTTTATGTTTTATAATTTGATACTGGCTAAAAGCAACCAGGCATCCGGCTAAAATGATAATCCCTGCCGATAATAAATTTTTTGGATTTTGATTGATGTAGTAAGCTGCAGCTAAAACTAAAATCGCTGCGGCTATACCAATAATATAGTGGAGAAGTAATCCTTTTTTCATGATTTGAGATTGAAACTGAGGTTGAGACTAAGGTTGAGGCTGAGTGCCAACAGATAAGTTTTCTTTCATTACTATTTTATTGTCCTCAAATTTTAATTGATGGCCGATAAAATCGATATCAGTTAATTCCTTTATTCGCTTAAATGCCCTGTGGTTATTATCAATTGTTAGTCTGTTAACTTTATCCTGCTGTATCGAGGTTACATCGGCATAAAGGAAATCACCTTTACTATTTATCTTGAGCTGTAATAAGGGTGCGATTCCATTATTACCTTTTAGGCTAAACATTCCATAAGTGCAAAAATTTCCGAGGCTATAGGCAATAAATTTATTTTTATAAACTTCTACTGCCCGGGTTACATGCGGTCCATGCCCAAGCACTACATCAGCACCGGCATCAATTACAGCATGCGCAAACTTGTAAACATTACCCCGGTTTTCTCTATAAAATATTTCGTTTTTTCGTGGAACGTGCTCAAATCTGGCGCCTTCGCCACCGCCGTGAAAAGACACGATAACAATATCTGCCTGCTTTTTCAAGCGGGCAACTAATGCTTTAGCACTATCGATTTTATTAATAGAAACTGTATTTTCATTAGGCGCAAAAGCACAGAAGCCATATTTAACGCTGTCCTTTTCAAAAATTTCGAAAGGTTTATTTACCTGTCCGGCATAGTGGATTTTTAAAGAGTCTAAAACTTTTGCAGTATTTTTTCTTCCTCTGCTATCAAAATCACCAACATGGTTATTGGCAATACTCAATACATTAAAGCCAGCCTTTTTATAAATACCGGCATAACGTTCTGGCATTCTAAAGGCATAACAGCTATTGGGATTAACTCCATTACACTTATTTGAATTACCAGAATCTAAGAAACACCCTTCTAAATTTCCGAAAACGATATCGCCTTTCAATAAACTATCAACGGCCTGAAAACTGTTAACAGCATCATCTGGTGGTAGGTTAATTTTTGAAGGAAAAGCCGAGCCTAGCATGATATCGCCAACAGCAGTAATTGAAATGGTATCTTTTAATTTCCTGATGATGGTATCTTGTTTCACACCAGCTGCAACCACCTGTGCTTTGTTATTGGTACAACTTAAAACAATGAATAGGATAAGAAACGATAAGATTAAGCTGCTCGAGAATTTCATTAATTAATTTATAAGGTATAAAAAAATCCTCCAAAATTGCTTCAGGAGGATCGTATGTGTTCAATCTAAAAAAATAAATTTAAGATTGTAATTTGCTTTATTCTACTGTGAATTCCTTTTTAAACGATTCCAAGATCCGTCCGCCTTTGTAAAAATAGCGGCTGTAATAGGGTTCGTTTAAGTTACTGATTACAACACCACGAGAACTTGATGCGTGTGCAAACCTGTTATCACCTAAGTAAATACCGATGTGCGAAATACTTCTGCTTTTAATCTTAAAGAAAACTAAATCGCCTTCTTTTAAATCATCTTTAGATAATGGATCTACCATGCTAAAAATATCGCGTGAATTTCTTCTGATGGTAGTGTTGAAAACTTTGTCGTAAATCGCTTTAGTGAATGCCGAGCAATCGATGCCTCTTTTGGTGTTTCCACCATAGCTATATGGCGTTCCGATCCATTCGTAAACAAACTTGTATAATTTTAAGTTTGAAGTCGCATCTACAGCAACACCCATTACTTGCGAGAAATATTGTGATGCTAAGTTGTCGGGGTCGTTTAATTCTTTACCAGATTCTTTTGTTTTTGTTTGCGCAAATGCGGCTGAGAACGTGCAAATAGCGATTAGGGATGAAAACAAAAATTTTTTAATCATGTTATACAGTTATGTTTGGGTATTCACTTACACAGTAACGTAAACCACATGGGCTTATTGTTGGTTGCCAAAAGTATTAATTATACAAATGTTATCCAAATGTAACTTGTTAAAAAGTGAAAGTTATTAACATTTCAACGCTTACGGCTTGTTAGGAAACGGAGATATGGCGCCTAAAATTGTTTTGAAAAGCATTTTTTTTCTTTGCTGGTTGCTGTAGTCGCACCACTTATACAAGCTTTTATCTCAAAGTTATTAAGTCTAATACCAGTAAAATAGTAGCCGTATTAGCTTTAAAAATCAATAAAAATATTTCCGTTTCAAAATGTTTGAACCAATTTGGTTTTTTTGGTAAAATACAAAGCTCAAAATAACTCCACTTTGTCTTCAAAGTTGGAGAGAAGGTTGCGGCAAATTAATTTATGGGTAGTTTAAAACCTTTAATAAAATGTACAAAGCCAGGCCAACTTAAGCCCGAAAGTAGCGATTATCCTTTTTTGTTGTAGATTCTTTCCTTTGATCATAAAAAATGACAAAAAAGATAATGCGAATGGCGGGGCTACTTTTACTTAAAAGCATCTGTATTTGCCTTTCAAATGAAAATTAATAAATTAGGACTTAATAGGATTTCGCAGAATTAAATTTTACCATTATTTGAAAGCGATAGCTTGATAAACTGTGATTTTAAATTCCGTAAAATCGATGATTTGAGTGAAACAGGCGGTATCAGAAACTTTTGATGAGAAAACAACTGTTAAATGTACGATTGTATTAAAGTGTATGATGTTTTTACACTTAAAAGTGCCAAAAATTACAATAAAAAAATTAGATTTGCTGTCGCAAAAAAACAAATATCCTAAAATGAGTGCAGTAGAAATAAATAAAGATACTTGGTTAAAATGGTTCGAATCGATGTTGCTTATGCGCAAATTCGAAGAAAAAACAGGCCAATTATACGGACAACAAAAAATTCGTGGCTTTTGTCATTTATACATTGGACAAGAGGCTGTAGTTGCAGGCGCAATATCTGCAATGCAAAAAGGCGATTCGATGATTACTACTTACCGTGATCACGCTCATGCTTTGGCTTTAGGTGTTAGTGCCGATAGCATTATGGCAGAAATGTATGGTAAAGCTACCGGATGCTCAAAAGGTAAAGGTGGTTCTATGCACATGTTTAGCAAAGAACATAATTTTTATGGTGGCCATGCCATTGTTGGAGGTCAGATTCCATTAGGTGCTGGTGTTGCTTTTGCAGAAAAATATAAAGGAACAGATAACGTTAATATTTGTTATATGGGCGATGGTGCGGTGCGCCAGGGTGCATTAAACGAAACTTTTAACATGGCTATGTTGTGGAAATTGCCTGTAATTTTTGTTTGCGAAAACAATGGTTACGCAATGGGTACTTCGGTACAACGTACCACCAACATGACTGATATTTATAAAATTGGTTTAGGTTTTGATATGCCATGTGCTCCGGTTGATGGTATGGATCCAGTTGCAGTACACAACGCAATGGATGAAGCAATTCAACGTGCCCGTAAAGGTGAAGGACCTACGTTCTTAGAAATGAGAACTTACCGTTACCGTGGTCACTCAATGTCTGATCCGGCAAAATACCGTACTAAAGAAGAATTAGAAGATTATAAAGCAAAAGATCCGGTTGAATTGGCAAGAGAAACTATTTTGAAAGAAAAGTATGCTGACCAAGCTTG
Source organism: Pedobacter sp. Leaf41 (assembly GCF_001422545.1). Classification (GTDB taxonomy): domain Bacteria; phylum Bacteroidota; class Bacteroidia; order Sphingobacteriales; family Sphingobacteriaceae; genus Pedobacter. The sequence continues at coordinate 224,768 of NZ_LMLE01000001.1, forward strand.
GATTGAAGAGGTAGAAGCTAAAGTTAAAGCTACGGTAGATCAGGCAGTTAAATTCGCTGAAGAATCTCCTTGGCCGGAAGCATCGGAATTATACAAAGATGTGTATATGACGGAGAACTACCCTTACGTAATGGACTAATTTTAAAAAGATTTCAATTAATTAGATATAATGGCTGATGTAATTAAAATGCCCAAAATGAGCGACACCATGACCGAAGGGGTTTTGGCGAAGTGGCATAAAAAAGTGGGCGATAAAGTGAAAAGCGGCGATGTTTTGGCAGAGGTAGAAACTGACAAAGCAACAATGGACATGGAATCTTATTGGGATGGTACACTTTTATACGTTGGTGTAAAAGAAGGTGAAGCTGTTCCTGTTGATGCTGTTATGGCCGTTATTGGTAAAGAAGGTGAAGATTTTCAGGAAGCGTTAGATGCTGAAAAAGGTGGCGAAGCTCCGAAAACTGAAAGCGCTGAAGCACCAAAGGCTGAAGAGAAAAAAGAAGAAGCTGCCCCTGCTCAAGGTGGTGGTTTAAGCGAGGAAGAATTAGCAGCAAAAGGCGTTACCGTAATTCGTATGCCTTTGCTAAGCGATACCATGACTGAAGGCGTTATTGCTGAATGGCATAAAAAAGTTGGCGACCAGGTTAAAGATGATGATGTTTTAGCGGATGTAGAAACCGATAAGGCAACTATGGAAGTGATGGGTTATGCAACTGGTACTTTATTACACATTGGTGTAGAAAAAGGTGAGGCGGCTAAAGTGAATGGAATTATCGCCATTGTTGGACCGGAAGGAACTGATGTGAGTGGTATTTTAGCGGGCGGTTCTGCTCCGGCTGCAAAAGCTGAAAGCAAAGAAGAAGCTCCGAAAGAAGAAAAACAAGCAACAACAGCTGAAGCAAGTTCATCTGCTCCGGTGGCAGAAAGTTCTTCTGATAGTCGCGTAAAAGCATCGCCTTTGGCTAAGAAAATTGCTAAAGATAAAGGAATCGATTTATCACAAGTTGCTGGTAGTGCAGAAGGTGGCCGTATCATTAAAAAAGATATCGAAAACTATAAACAACCTGCTGCTGCACCGGCGAAATCAGAATCAGCTCCGGCTGCTGCTGAAAAAGTTACTGCTGCTGCTGCGCCAGTGATTCCAACTTTTGTTGGCGAGGTGAAATATACAGAACAACCTGTTTCGCAAATGCGTAAAGTAATTGCAAAACGTTTAGCAGAAAGTTTGTTTACAGCGCCACATTTTTACTTAACCATAAGTATTGATATGGATAACGCAATGGCTGCCCGTACGGCAATCAATGCTGTTGCTCCTGTTAAAGTTTCCTTTAACGATATCGTAATTAAAGCAGTTGCTGTTGCCTTGAAAAAACATCCAGCAGTTAATTCATCATGGGGTGGCGATAAAATCCGTTTCAACGAACATACTAACATTGGTGTTGCTATGGCTGTTGAAGATGGTTTATTAGTGCCCGTAGTTCGTTTTGCTGATGGTAAATCTTTATCGCACATTTCTGCTGAAGTAAAAGATTTTGGTGGTAAAGCAAAAGCTAAGAAATTGCAACCTGCAGATTGGGAAGGATCAACTTTCACAGTTTCTAACTTAGGTATGTTTGGTATTGATGAGTTTACATCAATCATCAACTCTCCTGATGGTGCAATTTTATCTGTTGGTGCTATTCAACAAGTTCCTGTTGTTAAAAACGGTGCTGTTGTTCCTGGTAACGTAATGAAGTTGACTTTAGGTTGCGATCACCGTGTAGTTGATGGTGCAACTGGGGCACAATTCTTACAAACGCTAAAAGGTTTATTAGAAGAGCCGATTAGATTGTTAGCATAATTAGTTTACAGTTTATCATTTTCAGTTTTCGAACTGAGCAATATATTAAAGCCATTCCTTTACGGGAGTGGCTTTTTGATTTGAAAGCATTTCGCCATAAATTCTCCCGCAGATTAAGGTGATTTACGCAGATTTTTGTTTGAAAGTACATCAGTATTTATAGTTCATTAACCTTGCGGAAAATGGAATTTTTGGTGTAGACCGAATTAAAGCTAACAAGAATCCCAATTTTAAACCCGCAAGTTTTAAATAAATTAACACTTGTTTATGGTGAACTGGAGCTAAATTTTCTACTGATTTTACTTCGACAATAATTAATAGGCTAATAATTTCCCACTGATTAACGCTGATTTCGCGGACCAAAACGATTTGTAGCGCATCAAATGTTAACTCTGGTTGCTTATCAAAAAAATCTGCGAGAATCTTTTTGATCTGATTAAAAAGATTTGAGAGGCATCAAATGTTGACTCTGGTTGCGTATAAAAAAAATCTACGAGAATTTTTTTTTGATCTGCAGGAGAAGTTAATAGTAATACGATTATAATTTCCCACTGATTTCCTCGAAAAATCGTAAATTTCATGAGCACAAAAATTAAACCACATAGCCATCCAACAAAATCCTAAACCCTTTCTTCTTTATTTTGTTAATTAACGAAACCCTACAATCATGGACAAAGAAAAATTAATACAAGAGGCCTATCTCGTATCACATACAATTGAAGAAAATGGAAACTTTCCTAACAATGCCAAATTACCTCTAATGATATATAAGGGCGCATTTTTGATTCATCCAGATGACACTGAAGAAGTAATTAAAAAAGTTTTTGCGCAAAATGGCTACACCAACGCCTGGGTTGATGGTATTTTCGATTATCAACATTATCATAGCAATACCCACGAGGTAATAGGTGTTTTTTGCGGTAAAGCGGAGGTTCAGTTTGGAGGCGATCATGGTGTTTGCATCGAACTGGATAAAGGTGATGTTGTCGTTATTCCGGCTGGAGTTGCGCACATGAAATTGAATTCAAGTGAAGATTTTACAGTGGTAGGTGCCTACCCAAATGGCCTTGAATATAACATAAAATATGGTAAGCCTGAAGAACGACCGGAGGCTGATGAAGACATTGCAAAAGTGAAAAATCCAGATAGCGATCCTGTTTATGGTAGCAAGGGTCATTTATTTGAGTGCTGGTATAACCAGAATTGCGCAAATGTTTAAAACTCTTTCTATTTAACCGTCTAAAATTCTTTAATTTTCGGGTTTTAAATACACTATCCTTAATATTAATGAATTTTAGATATTTCTGTTCAGCTTTAGCGCTCTCTGTTACCCTATTTACTGCCTGCAACACCAAAAAATCGGAAGAAAAAAAAGCTGCCGATGCAAAAATCCGTGTAAAGGAAGATGATAAAGCAGATAGCCTTCTAATCGCCTACGACCCTGCCAAAGGTGATAAGTGGATCGCGGATTTTGTACAAAACCTACATAAAAAGTATGGCTTCAATGGAAATATGCTCGTGGCGAAAGATGGCAAAATTCTATACGAAAAAGCAATAGGTTGGGCCGATTATCTGCATCGTGATAGTTTAAAAATATCTTCTGAATTCGAGCTTGCCTCCATCACCAAAACCTTCACCGGAACCGCTATTATGCAACTGGTTGAGGCCGGAAAACTTTCTTTAAATGATAACGTCAAAAAATTCTTCCCAAATTTTCCTTATGATGGAATTACAGTAAAGCTATTGCTTACACATAGAAGTGGAATGATGAATTATGTTTATTTCATTGATGACATCTGGCGTAAGGAAAAACGCAACATGAAGAAAGGGGTGAGTAACCAGGAAGTAATGGATGTGATTGCAGAACGCAAGCCAAATCGTTACGTGAAACCTGATGATCGCTTTCACTATAACAACTCCAATTTTATGGTATTGGGGGCAATTATTGAAAAAGTTACGGGTCAACGTTTCTCTCAATACATGATGGAGCATATTTTCAAACCTGCAGGAATGAAGAATACTCACGTTTACAGTACTACTGAATATGAAAAAATTCCTGTTGATGTAGTCGGGCATGATCGCAATAGCTTTAGATACTCTGTTGCCCAAAACTTTTTAGACGGACCAGTTGGCGACAAGGGAATTTACAGCACTGTTCATGATCTGGTGCTTTATGATAAGTACCTAAAAAATGGAAGGTTACTTAGCAAAAAAAGTACTGACTCATCATATGTTGGTCGCAACAAGCCAGTTAACGGGCACTTTAATTATGGTTATGGATGGCGGATGTTCGATGGGGAAAAGATGGACAAAGTAGTTTATCATACAGGCTGGTGGCACGGTTTCAGACATATCTACGTTCGCGATCTTGACAAAAATATTATTGTAATTTTTCTGGGGAATTTGACCAACGGAAGTTTAATGCATCTTGACGATTTATACAAACATTTAGGCATGCCGATAATCAGAAAAGGTGCCTACCACGGCAACGGCAGCTTGCCAGGAAGCGATGAAGATTAAATAATCTAAACCTCGCAGGTTTCAAAAACCTGCGAGGTTTTTTTATAATAGCGTTCGAAAACAATTTTAGGTAAATTTAACTTATTAATAAAAACAACAAATTATGTTCGATAAATTATTAGCAGCGCAACAAAAAGCGGAAGAAATTAAAAAGCGTTTAGATACTATCTCTGTTTTTGGAGAGGTGGAGAATGGCGCCATAAAGATTACAGCAACCGCAAACAAAGCAATAACAGGCGTTTCAATTAATGAAACATTTTTGGAAAATGCAGATAAAGAAGAGTTAGAAGAATTGTTATTAACGGCAATTAACAAAGCTCTGGCCAATGCCGAAGAGGTTAGTGCTACAGAAATGCAAGCCTCAGCCGCAGATATGTTAGGTGGTTTGGGCGGAATGTTTGGTCAATAGATTAAACTTTTACTCTACTTTTTACTACTTCTAAATTTATATTCACCTTCGATAAACTCGTTATGACATATACTTATTACGGCCAATCTTGTTTTCTTTTAGAGGCAGATGGCAAAAAATTTCTTTTTGATCCTTTTATAAAATCAAACCCTTTAGCGAAAGATATTGATACCTCTAAAATCGAGGCTGACTATATTTTAGTTAGTCATGGCCACGGCGATCACGTTGCAGATTTAGTTGAGCTTGCCAACCAAACCGGTGCAGAGGTGATTGCAATGGTTGAAGTTGCCAAATGGATTAAAGAGCAAGGAATCGAAAAGGTAACTGATATTAATTTTGGTGTTCAGAAGCTTTCTTTTGGTAAACTGCGTACAGTTTGGGCGGTGCATAGCAGTTCAAATCCCGATGGTAGTTACGGTGGCAACCCTGCCGGCTTCGTGTTGGAGTTAGGCGGAAAACAAATCTATTTCGCCGGCGATACAGCACTAACTATTGAAATGAAACTCTTGGCTGACTTGTACAAGTTGGATTATGCCATTTTGCCTATTGGTGGTCATTATACCATGGATGTTGATGATGCGATCATTGCAGCAAAGTACATTAACTGCGATCAAATCATAGGCGTTCATTACAATACTTTTCCCCCAATCAGCATTGATGAGGGCGAGGCTGTATCGAAATTCAAGAGAGAAAGCAAAACCTTATTTTTGCCTAAAGTTGGAGAGACAATAGCGTTGTAAAAGTAGCAAGGCTCAGATTTGCAGATCTTTTATTAAATGGAAATTTGTGGCTTATTTAAATTTTGATAAAATAAAAAAGGGTTCCGATTTTACATCAGGAACCCTTTCAAATTATAAAACTAAACCTAATTCTTTTTAGCGGCAGCTTTGTTTGCTTTGTAACGCATGTCAGCTGTTCCATCTTTTTTTGTTGGACCAACAACTTTCGTTACAGCCTTTGTTTTATTTTCTTTAAAGCGCATATCTGGTGTTCCATCAGCTTTAACTTTTGCAGCGGTGGTAGTCGTTTTAGTTTCTACCTTTTTAGCTTCCGATTTTACACCTGCTTTTACAGGTGCAACAGTGGTTTTTACTTCTTTTTTAACAACTGTTTTAGCCTTAGCTGGCGTTGCTGCTGGTGTTTGTGCAAATGCTGTAGTTAAACCAAATGCTGCGATTGCGATTAAATTCAATAATTTTTTCATGTCTTTAATTTTTTGTTTTACTCGTTTATTTGTTGATATAAAATTGATTAATCGGGATGAAGTTTTAATGAAGATAGGAATAAAATTTCTTAATGTGCAGCAAGCCAATTATCTCCTTCACCAATTTCAACAACGATTGGAACCGTCAATTTAATCGCGTTTGCCATTTTATCTTGGATGATTGCTTTCATCACCTCTTTTTCAGATTTCAATACATCAAACACCAACTCATCATGTACTTGCATGGTCATCGTTGATTGTAGGTTTTGCACTTTCATTTCTTTGTGAATATTGATCATTGCAATCTTAATCATATCGGCGGCAGAACCTTGAATTGGTGCGTTAATGGCATTTCGTTCTGCAAAACCACGTACGGTTTGATTTGCAGAATTAATGTCTCGTAGATAGCGCCGTCTGCCCATTATGGTTTCTACAAAACCATTTTCACGGGCGAAGTTCATCGTATCGCTCATGTAACGCTTGATGCCAGGATATTGAGTAAAATATTGTTCGATAATGTCAGCAGCCTCTTTCCGCGGAATACCTAAGTTCTGCGAAAGTCCGAATGCAGATTGGCCATAGATTATTCCAAAGTTTACGGCCTTTGCGTTTCTACGTTGCGTACTGTCGACTTCTTCAATGCCAATGCCATATACTTTCGCGGCGGTAGCGGTATGGATATCGATATTTTTGCTGAATGCATCGAGCATGTTCTCCTCTTTGCTAATTTCAGCAATAATCCTTAACTCAATTTGCGAATAATCCGCAGAAAGCAGAATGTGGTTTTCATCACGGGCAATAAAAGCCTTCCTTACTTCGCGACCACGTTCTGTACGAATAGGGATGTTTTGTAAATTCGGATTGTTAGAACTCAACCTTCCAGTGGCGGCAACAGCCTGGTTGTATGAGGTATGTACCCTTCCGGTCTTTGGATTTACCATTAAAGGCAAGGCGTCGACATAAGTCGATTTCAATTTTTGCAACTGGCGGAAATCCAGAATATCTTTTACGATGTCGCTTTTGCTTGCTAAGGCGGTAAGTACATCTTCGCCGGTTTGGTACTGACCTGTTTTAGTTTTTTTCGCTTTTGGGTCTAATTGAAGTTTATCGAATAAAACTTCTCCCAATTGTTTCGGAGAGGCTAAATTGAATTTTATCCCTGCTTTATCATAAACATTTTGTTCAAATTTAATGATATCGGTTTCCAGCTCTTTTGAGTAGGCAATAAGGGTGTCAATATCAATCCTTACACCTTCTTTTTCAATATCAGCAAGCACATAAACCAATGGATTTTCAATTTCCTCTGCTAATTTGGCCGCATTTAGTTCTTTCAATTTCGGTTCAAAAATATGGGCCAGCTGCAGCGTTACATCGGCGTCTTCGGCGGCATAATCTACCACATCAATCACTGGAACATCACGCATGGTTAATTGATTTTTACCTTTTGCACCGATTAGTTTGGTAATAGAAATTGGCGAATAACCTAGATAGTTCTCAGAAAGTACATCCATCCCATGTCGCGTGTCCGGATCGATGAGGTAGTGAGCAAGCATGGTATCAAACAATTTTCCTTTCACTTCTACACCATACCATTTCAATACCAGGATATCATATTTAGTATTTTGCCCAATTTTTTCTATCTGCTCATTTTCAAGCACCACCCTAAACTCATCAACTACAGCCTGCGCTTCTTCTCTTACTGCCGAAACGGGAATATAATAGCCAGAGCCTGGTTTTATGGAGAACGATAATCCAACCAGCTCAGCCATATTTGCATCAGTGCCAGTGGTTTCCGTATCAAAAGAAATCCTTTTTTCAGCTAGCAAAAGCTTAATTAAATCTGCTCTTTGCGCTGCCGTTTCCACTAAAACATAATCATGTTCGGTATTTTCAATCGTTTTGGCCGGTAGTTTCTCCGCCGGTTCTTCTTCAATTGTATCGGTATATTGAATCGCTTCGCCAGATTGATTTCCGAAAAGATCAGTTTGTGTTCCTTCCTGAAACCTCGCTGTAGTTACCGAAAATTCATCTCCAAAAACCCGTCGGCCAAGTGTTCTAAACTCTAGTTCGGTAAATAATGGTTCCAATAAATCGCGACTAGGGTCGCAAAGTTCTAAGCTTGCTTCATCTAACTCAACGGGTACATCAAGCTGAATTGTGGCTAATTTTTTTGAAATTAATCCTTGCTCTGCAAAATTCTCCACATTTTCTCGCTGCTTACCTTTGAGTTCATGCGAATGCGCAATAATATTTTCCATCGAGCCATACTGCTTGATGAGTGCTTTCGCAGTTTTTTCACCAATACCAGGGATTCCTGGAATGTTATCAACGGCATCTCCCCATAAACCTAAAATATCGATAACCTGCAGCACATTTTCTATTTCCCATTTGGCTAAAATCTCTTTCACGCCCAAAATTTCCATTCCATTTCCCATACGAGCTGGTTTGTAAATGAAAATATTTTCTGATACCAGTTGTGCAAAGTCCTTATCGGGTGTCATACAAAAAACCTGATAACCTTTTTGTTCTGCTTTTTTGGCCAATGTTCCGATAATATCATCGGCCTCATAACCATCGGAAGTAATTACCGGGATATTAAAGCCGGTAATTAGTTTGATTACAAAAGGCATAGCGGCTGCTAAATCTTCAGGCATAGCCTGCCGATGAGCCTTATAAGCTTCGAAAGAGGTGTGTCTTTCTGTAGGCGCTTCGGTGTCGAAAACCACGGCAATATGTGTTGGTTTTTCTTTCTTTAATACATCAAGCAAAGTATTGGTAAAGCCCATAACGGCCGATGTATTTATTCCTGTGGAGGTAAAACGGGGATTTTTACTCAACGCAAAATGTGCCCGGTACATCAGCGCCATCCCATCTAAAAGAAAGAGTTTTTTATTCATATGATAAAAGTAACCAAAGTTCCCCATAACCGTAAACAGGTTTTTCAACAAAAAACAAATTCTTTTATTGAATTAATGTATTTTCAACATCATCAATAAAAAAACGCTTTATGAAAACATTCCCTACGCTAATTTTTTGTCTGATTATAGGCTTTGCAAAGGCTCAGCTCCCTTCCGATTCGCTAATTACTTACATCACTTTTGAAAATTTGAGAGGCTATAGCAAAGGCTATGGAACGTCGGTAGAAAGGCCAATCGCCACTGGTGCTTTTACTAATCTTGCAGATAGATCTTTATTGAAATTGCGCATGGCCAAATTGGAAAGTTCGTTTAGGTGGCCAAACGGTACTGCAATTGATTTTACAAGTAGATCGAGCACCGCTGGTAAGTCTGGAATTGTAGACCGTTATACCTTAACTAATCCTTCTACCAAAGAGCAGTTGGTGCTGTATGTTGATCCCTACCATAGTGATTCCCTTTATTACATCCCTGAAGGATTGGTGTTAGTAACGAAAGAGATGTTAGCACGGGAAATTGCACCACATTTACTTAAAATTGAAACAATAACTAAAACAGCTGATGTCTTTGTAGATGCGAAGCAGTTAATAAATGAAGAAATGCAGTACCTCAATATGAAGGTAGGAATTGCTTCTTTTGTCGACCGAGAGAATTTAATTAAAGTATTTTCGGATACGCAGGCAGATAATGATTTGAAAAATTTTCTTTTTAATACTTACGTGCTTAATAAATTTTATGCCCTGGGTAAAAATTTCTCGAATGCTAAGGGTTATGCTTATGGAAAAATGAAAGATGCGTTTTTAAACTTCCAGCAAAAACACAGTGATATAAATGCTGGTAACATTAAAATTAACTTGAATTAATACATTTCAATAATTTGTAGCGTTATTTGTGAGAAGCATAGTCACGATGAAAATTTTATTAAGCATTCTTTTATTTCTCTCTGTTGGTACAGGTTCCTTTGCTCAGGATTTCATTCTTAAAAATGATGATGATGTGATCCGTGGTACTATAAAAGGCACCGATTATTTCTCTGTATTGATCAGCGCAAATGACGAAGCTGACGTTATCCTTCCAGCGAAGGATGTAAAGAATTTTTTCTGGAATGGCGATAGCTACCTAAGTAAGGGCTTTGCCAATGGCCGTAATTTTGAATATCGTTTTGTGAAAGTGATTGAATTGGGAACCGTTAACCTTTATGCTTTTGGAGGAGGAACTTTGATGCCACCGACAAAAGATAAAAAAGTAAGGTTTAGGCCTTCAGTGGGTATTGGAACTGGAACAGGAGGCTTTGGAGGCATGGGAATGGGTGGAGGAATCAGTATTGGTGGAGGAAGAAGTGCAGCGCCAGAGCGACTAGCCGGAGCACCTGCTGTGCGTTATTTTATTGAAAAGCCAGGTGCCGGTCCGCTACAGGAAGTACCCATGAAAGCCATTACCGATGAAGATAAAAAAGCAAGCGTTAAAACAATTTTGCTTCAAAAAATCGGAGATAATGAGAGTATGAAAGCTAAAGTGGAGAATAGTGTATCGTTTGATAGTCGCGAAGTAATTGAGTTGATTAAGGAATATAACTCCATAAAAAAGTAGCTGCTCTTATCTGGCGCAACAGTTTAATAAATGATCATTGACCATTCCAGTGGCTTGCATAAAAGCATAACATATGGTGGTTCCAAAAAATTTAAAGCCACGCTTTTTCATGTCTTTGCTAATGGCATCAGATAATTCTGTTCTGGCAGGAACGTCACTCATCGTTTCTATATTATTTTCGATTGGTTTTCCAGCAGAAATAAAACCCCAGATATAGCTTGAGAAGCTCCCAAATTCTTTTTGAATTTCGATAAATAATCTGGCATTCGTAATCGCACCGTTTACCTTTAACTTGTTCCTGATGATTCCCGGATCGTTCAATAGCCGTTCTACATCTTGATTATCAAAAGCTGCTACTTTGCCTACTTCAAAGTTCACGAACGCCTTCCTGTAATTTTCTCTTCTTTTTAGAATTGTAATCCAGCTTAAGCCGGCCTGTGCTCCCTCCAACAGTAAAAACTCGAATAATATTTTATCATCATAAACAGGCTTTCCCCATTCTTCATCATGGTATTTTATGTAAAGTGGGTCGGAAGTTGCCCAGGAACAGCGTGTTTGCAAGTCCTTAGTCTTCAGTCTAGAGTCGTGAGTCATATTACGCGAATTTAGCGGGATTGTTAATCATGAAGTTCAACAATTTACTAATTTCTTCGCATTGCGAATCTAAAGCAGTAAATGTTTCAATAGTTATATATCTGCAGGCCAGTGCAACATCAAGCCAAACTTGTGTTTCACCATTCTCCATGTCAGCATCTGTTAATTTGCTAATGAAATGATTGGGATATCTTCTCTTTTTATATGCTTCTCCAACACTACTACAAACAGATCCTTGATGATCTTCTGATTTGATCAACTAAACTATATTGTTCAGTTTTTGGAAAGTCATTTGTTAACAAGTAGATTTCCATTAACAATGAAAATCCTTTCTTGTAAACGATTAGTTCTCTAAATTTTCCCATGCTATCTTTTTATCTAATATAGCATTTCGAAAAGAGACTAAGGACTATAGACTTAAGACTTCGGACTAATCGAAAGTTCATCCCAATATTCTACCGCTCTTCTATAATGTGGAATAACGATACTGCCACCTACCAAATTAGCGATCATGAAGATTTCGTTCATTTCATCGCTGTTTACGCCTGCATCATAACATTTTCCTAAGTGATATTTTATGCAATCATCGCAGCGCAGAACCATTGAAGCCACCAGACCTAACATTTCTTTGGTTTTGACGTCCAGGGCGCCTTCGGCATAAGAAGTGGTATCCAAAGCGAAGAAACGTTTGATGTTTGTATTGGCAGTTTCCATTATTCTATCGTTCATTTTTTCACGATAGCCGTTAAATTCTTCTACTAACTTTCCCATAATAATTTTTGAATGATTGAATTTTTGAAAGATTAAATTTTGATAATTGGAAATTCCAAATTGGAAATTGAGAGCTAAAACCAGCTATTCCTCTAGGTCCATCGGATTCCAAAATACCTTTTTAAAGTTCACTACCTTATCATTTTTTACTTCCACACCTTCTTTCAACAGCAATTCCTCCATCAGTTCTGGCGGATCGAAATGAAATTTCCCCGTAAGCAAACCACTGCTGTTTACCACCCGGTGTGCGGGTACTTTCGGATGTGCCGTACCGGCATAACTCATGGCATGCCCAACCATTCGAGATGATTTTGCTGCACCTAAACTTTTCGAGATAGCGCCATAAGAAGTCACTCTCCCTTTCGGAATTAAGCGGGCAACCTCATACACCATTTCGTAAAAGTTAGTATCCATTATTCGAATGCAAACTGAATGTAATTGATATTTTTATCGTGAAGCAAATACTTTTTTTCGTAATAAGTTTTAATCGATAATACGTTATCTACTAAACCAGATGTGTACAAATGATCAGTATTTTTATGTACAACCAGGTTTAGTTCCTCCACTTTTTCACAAGTGTAGGCATAAAGCTGGTCGTTATCCGTTTTTAGATTTACCTTGCCGCCTGGTTTTAAAACTGTTTTGTAGCGATTTAGAAACACAGGGTAAGTTAAGCGTTTTTTCTCTCTGCTGTCTTGTGGTTGAGGGTCGGGAAAAGTAATCCAAATTTCGTCGATTTCTCCCTCAGCAAAATAATCCAGCAAGTTCTCGATTTGAATTCTTAAAAACGCAACATTGTCAATTCCTTCTTCAATGGCGGTTTTAGCCCCACGCCAAATGCGGTTGCCTTTATAATCTACACCGATAAAATTTTTTTCAGGAAATAATGTTGCCAAATTTACCGTGTATTCGCCTTTGCCACAAGCCAGCTCCAGTACAACAGGATTTTCATTTTTGAAATGTTCAGCAGCCCATTGGCCTTTAAGCGCTTTCCCTTCCTCTAATTGATATACGTTTGCAAAAGTTTCTATCTCAGCAAAACGTCTAAGTTTATCTTTACCCAAAAGTTTTTTTTCGGCAAATTTACAATTAAAACATTATCCAGAGTTGTTTTTCCTGCCATAATGATTCCTTTTCAGTTTATCAATTGTATTTTTGCAGATTATTTAAAAGCAACACATTGGAAAAGAGCGCTAAAATATACATTGCTGGCCACCGCGGTATGGTTGGTTCGGCAATTCTCCGTAAGCTGGAAGCAGAAGGTTTCAATAATTTAATCACCAGAAGTTCTGCTGAATTAGATTTAAGAAATCAACATGGCGTAACCGAGTTTTTTGATGCGGAAAAACCAGATTATGTATTTCTTGCTGCGGCCAAAGTTGGTGGTATTGTAGCCAACAATACTTACCGAGCAGACTTTTTGTATGAAAACCTAGCCATCCAAAATAATGTGATTCATAGTGCTTATTTAAGTGGTGTTAAGAAGTTGATGTTTCTAGGCTCAAGCTGTATTTATCCGAAATTGGCGCCACAGCCGTTAAAGGAAGATTACCTTTTAACCGGCACATTGGAGCACACCAATGAACCATATGCCATTGCTAAAATTGCAGGGATTAAAATGTGCGATGCGTATCGTGATCAATATGGATGTAATTTCATCTCGGTAATGCCAACGAATCTTTATGGTTATAACGATAACTATCACCCTGAAAATTCACATGTTTTGCCTGCGCTAATCAGGAAAATCCATGAGGCAAAAATTAATGACCATCAAAGCGTTACGGTTTGGGGTTCGGGTACCCCGATGAGAGAGTTTTTATTTGCTGATGATTTAGCTGACGCCTGTTTCTATCTGATGCAAAATTATAGTGAGCCCAACCTGATCAACATTGGCACAGGCCATGATATTACCATAAAAGACTTAGCATTGCTGATAAAAGAGGTGTTACAGTTTGAAGGTGAGCTTGTGTTTGACTCCTCAAAACCTGACGGTACGCCGCGTAAATTAATGGATGTAACTAAACTGCATAATTTAGGCTGGAAGCATAAAATAGAATTAAGAAAGGGGATTGAATTGGCCTACCAAGATTTTCAAAGCAGGTATTAAATCAAGCTATATCTTTTGATAGTTAAAATTGATATATTTGAGGAAATTAATCAATTTTAACTATAATGACTTTAGTTCAGCTTGAATACATTGTTGCGGTAGATACTTACAGGAGTTTTGTTATTGCTGCTGAGAAATGTTTTGTAACGCAACCAACATTAAGCATGCAAGTGCAAAAGTTGGAAGAATTGCTAAGCGTTAAAATCTTCGATAGAAGTAAACAGCCAGTATTTCCAACTGAAATTGGTGCGCAAATAATTGCACAGGCCAGGGTCATTTTACAGGAAAGTGGAAAGGTAAAAGAGCTCATCAATAGTCAACAACAAGATGTACTTGGCGAATTGCGTATTGGAGTTATTCCTACCGTAGCCCCATACTTACTGCCTCAGGTAATTTCAGCAATGCTGGAAAAATACCCTGAACTAAAACTCCTCATTTGGGAATATACCACCGAAGATATTATTCATCATTTAAAAACCGGTGTACTGGATTGTGGTATTTTGGCCACGCCTTTAACAGATGCCAATATTATCGAATCACCATTGTATTACGAAAACTTTGTAAGTTACATTAGCAAGAACAGTAAGCTTTACAAAAAGAAAGCTGTAGATGCGGAAGACCTTAATGATGAAAACATATGGTTATTAAATGAAGGGCATTGTATGAGAAACCAGGTGCTGAACATTTGCAGATCAACAAAAAACAATAGATTACAGGGTTTGGAATATAATACCGGGAGTGTAGAAACATTGGTGCGGATGGTAGATTTAAACGGCGGTGCAACATTACTGCCCGAATTGGCCATTGCAGAATTAAATACCAAACAAACCAATAAAATCCGTCATTTTAAATCTCCAGAACCTGTAAGGGAAATTAGTTTGGTTACACACAAAAACTTCATTAAAATGAGAATGTTGAATGCCTTGAAAGAAGAGATTTTGTCCATCATTCCCAAAACAATGAAGCAGAAAAAGAAAAAAGACATTGTAGGAATTTAAGCATGACTTATTTTTGAGGTTTCGAAAATCCTTCCTCTTTTTTTGTAAATATCCGTTAGCGGCTCGCTGATTTAGAGAAGAGTTACATGATGCTCACTTCAAGATTTTTCATTCAAAACCATTAACTACCTGTATAGCTTGCTACAACCTATTGTATTAAATTAATTACTTGGTTTGGTTTTTGTTTTATTCGCTTATTACTTATTAATTTAGCCGTCACAACAAAACAACGTGAAAAAGAATATATTCCTAATTGTAATATTATGCATGGCTGCATATTCAGCTCATGCGCAAAAGCCTACCTATCTTGAAATGTTAGCCAATCAGCCCAAATGGGTTGATTCTGTTTTCAAGAAGCTTAATCGTAGAGAAAAAATTGCCCAAATGTTTTTTGTTCGGGCGCATACCAATCTAGGTCAGAAATATACCGATTCAGTAGGTTTGGTAATTAAAAAAGAGCAATTGGGAGGAGTAATATTTTTCCAGGGCGGACCAGTAAGGCAAGCCCGTGCTACAAATGCCTACCAAAAAGTAAGTCGTGTTCCTTTAATCGTGGCAAATGATGGCGAGTGGGGTTTGGGTATGCGTTTGGATAGTACCATTTCGTTTCCATACCAAATGACGCTTGGAGCTATCCAGAACAAAGATTTGATTTATAGAATGGGCCAGGAAGTGGCCAAAGATTTTAAGCGAATGGGCATGCAAATGAACTTAGCTCCTGATGCTGATATCAATAATAATCCAAAAAATCCAGTAATCAATTACCGCTCGTTCGGTGAGAATAAATACAATGTAGCAACCAAAACCGGCGCTTACATGAAAGGGATGCAAGATGGCGGTTTACTAACTACCTTGAAACATTTCCCTGGCCATGGCGATACGGATGTAGATTCGCATTACGATCTTCCTCAACTCACCTTTACAGCGGCCCGCTTGGATAGTTTGGAGATGTATCCTTTCAGAGAACTAATTAAGCAAGGTGCTTCAGGTGTGATGATTGCTCACATGAATATTCCGTCTTTAGATAACACCCCAAATCTACCATCAACGCTGTCAAAGCCAATCGTTACGGGGATTTTGAAGCAACGTTTAGGATTTAAAGGCTTAATTATTTCTGATGCCATGGATATGAAAGGCGTGGTGAAATATTTCAAAAATGGTGAGGCTGATTTGTTGGGCATTATTGCAGGAAATGACATTTTAGAGCTTTCTGAAAATAGCGATAGAGCCATAACCTTAGTGCGTAAAGCGGTAAGGCAAGGTAGAATCGACATGAAAGCTATTGATGAAAGTGTTAGGAAAATACTAACTGCAAAATATTGGGCAGGTTTGGGCAGCAGAGATACGGTAGTTACCCAAGGGGTTATTGCTGGTGTAAATAGAGGTACAAGTACTGCCTTGGTACAGGAATTGGCCAATGCCTCGGTTACTTTACTTAAAGGAAAAGACTACATTAAAAATATGGTACCAATTAGAAGGACAGCTATTATCAGTATTGGTGTTCCATCGGTTACCAGATTCCAAAAAGAGATCTCAAAAGGATTTTACAATTCTGTTTATTACGTTTTGGATAAGGATGCAACGTCAACTCAAATATCTAACGTAGCTAGAGAAATTGGCGCTTTTGATCAAGTAATTGTAGGGATTCACGACAGTAGAGCCAGACCAGGAAATAATATTCCATTAAACGCAGGCGTAAAAAATTTCATTAAGGAACTTTCGACAAAGAATACAGTATTTTCTCTTTTTGCAAATCCATATAATTTATCTGCTTTGCCAGGCCTGGAAAACAGCAAAGGTTTAATAGTTGCTTACCAAAAAGAAGACTATATGCAAGTTTCTGCAGCTGCGGTAATTAATAACCGTTTGGTGCCAAAAGGGAAGTTGCCAGTAAGCATTTTGCCTAATTATAAGTTTGGTGATGGATTGTAGCTTGAGATAAACGGGGATTGAAAAAATTGCTATTTCTTAATTGAACTTAAGTATTGTAAATAGAATTAGTGATCAGATGATTACCAGCATCACGCCGATATTCATCTGTTAACTAATTTCTGCTTAATTTATTCAGCATTTTCTTTCATTGATTTTCCTGTCAGCAAGTATAATTTTTATCTTTGTTTTGAGAAAATTTGCAATCAAATGCCAGAAAATTACATTGCCGAACAAAGATTTAATAAAGAAGATTTTACTTTACGTTCATTATCAAAAGCAGAATACGAAAACTGTAAATTCATTGGTTGTAATTTCTCCAGCTCCGATTTAAGTGGTGTAAAATTCCTCGATTGCGAATTTATTTCTTGTAACCTAAGCTTAGCTGATTTAACCAAAACAACATTTAATGAAGTAAGCTTTAACGATTGTAAAATGCTCGGTTTGCGCTTCGAAAGTTGCAATGATTTTGGTTTAGCTTTCCATTTTGACAATTGCAAAATCAATCATTCTTCCTTTTATAAACTCAAAATAAAAAAGACCAATTTTAGAAATTCACAACTCCACGAAGTTGATTTTTCTGAATGCGATTTGTCTAATTCCATTTTCGATAATTGCGATTTATTGAGCGCAACTTTTGATAAAACGATTCTAGAAAAAGCCGATTTTAAAACGGCGTATAACTATTCGATAGATCCGGATAATAATCGGATAAAAAAAGCTAAATTTTCTCAATCCGGCTTAGCGGGCCTTCTTACTAAATATGATATTTTAATCAGCCAGTAGACAAAAATAAAAGCTTCGAAAAATTAAGAAATAATTCTTCGCTAAAATGTTACACTTCTTTTGATGTAACCTGAAAATATTGTAAGTTTAAAGTTTTTTAAGCGAGGTAGCTTAGAAAAATTTTACCCCCCATCAATGTTACGCGTCGATAGTTCTAAACCTTGTAAAGTGGTGTACTCTTTGTGCAAACATGAGTATTTAGGCTATTTAATTGAGCCTCATATTGTTCAATTGAACCCACAAGGTGATTTCTCATTTACCTATCAACGAATTTTTACCCATACCGCAGAAGAATTTGCAGCTTGCTTAACTGAAATCGATTATAAGCTAATCAAGATTTTGGATGATATAGAGCAAGATTCTGTAATCAAAAAATACTATAAAAAATTAATCAGACCTACCGAGTTTTTTACCAAAATCTTCGATGTTAAATTCTATGATAGTGTTCGCCCTAAAATAGAAAAGAAACTTGCCGAAGCACTCGAGATATTAAAGGTTAAAAATGAACTTTACGTAATGGATAAAGACGGGTGGCCGGTTGAGCGTAAAATCGAATTGGCTGCCGAACCTGCTTCAATCCTTTTCCACTTTCGTAGAAATGAAACCGAAACAAGGTATTTCCCTACCATAAAATATCAAAACCTCCGCATCGAATTCATGTTTAAGGAGGCGCAGATTATAAGTAACAAACCTGCCTGGTTATTATTAAATGATGTACTTTACTTTTTTGATCAGGATATAGAAGGAAAAAAACTGCAGCCATTTCTGGCAAAACGATACATTGCTATTCCGAAAGCTACCGAGGCAACTTATTTTGAAAAATTTGTTGCTCCACTTATTGAAAAGCACCATGTTTACGCTGAGGGTTTTGAGATCAGAACAGAGCAGTTTGAGGCAATTCCAATTATAAAGGTTTTATATGTTGATGGTGGCTTATCGCAAATTCAGTTATATTTTAAGTATGGTGAATATACTTTCCCTGTCGAAAACGCACACAAAGTGACCGTTCGTTTAGAGAAAACTGATGACAACTATATTTTCCATCGTATAAAACGTTCAGCAGATTGGGAGAAAAAACAATATAACTTACTCTTATCACTAGGGCTAAAAAAAACAAGTTCGCTTTTTAGTAATTTAGAGGTCGCTATAGAAGAAGAGAACCCGAGTTATGCAGCCATAAATTGGGTAAACGAGCATATTGAAATTTTGCTTGCCGCAGGTTTCGAAATCGAACAAGCCACAGGGCAAAAGCGTTTTGTTTTCGGAGCTAATAAAATTGATTTAGAGGTAAAGGAAGGTAACGATTGGTTCGATATCAACGCCGTAGTTTGGTTTGGTAAATACCAGATTCCTTTCCTTTCATTAAAACAACATATTCTACACAAACGTAGAGAGTTTTTGCTTCCCGATGGAGAAGTAGCTATCATCCCAGAAAAATGGTTTACCCAATATGGAAGTTTGTTTAGCCTTGCGGAAACTACAGGTGGGATAAAGTTAAAGAAGCATCATATCGGTTTAATAAATGATTTGGCTGAAGACAGTTTGGCGAATGTAACTTTAGAACGCAAACTACAACGATTGGTAGATTTTGAAGATATCGCCGATACACAAATGCCAGTTAATTTTAAGGGAAGTTTACGCGACTACCAAAAAGCTGGCTACAATTGGTTTAGCTTTTTAAGGGAATATAACTTTGGCGGTTGTTTGGCTGATGATATGGGTTTGGGTAAAACCATTCAAACGCTGGCCATGTTGCAAAAAGTAAAAGAAGATGATCAAGCTGCCGGATTACAATCTACTTCCTTGATTATTATGCCTACTTCGTTAATTTATAACTGGCTTACCGAAGCAAAGAAATTTACCCCAAAGCTAAAAATTTATGCTCATACGGGTAGTAATCGAAATAAAGATGTAGCCAAGTTTGCCAGCTACGATATTATTATTACCACTTACGGTGTGACCAGGGTAGACATCGAGGAGTTAAAAAACTTTTACTTCAATTATGTTATTCTGGATGAAAGCCAGAATATCAAAAATCCGGCTTCTAAATCATTCAAATCCGTTCGGAGCTTGAAATCTAAACATCGGTTGATTTTAAGTGGTACGCCAGTCGAAAATTCAGTAGGCGATTTATGGTCGCAGCTTACCTTTTTAAACCCCGGTTTACTGGGTACGCAAGCTTTTTTTTATGATGAATATGTACAGGCAATCGAAAAAAAGAAGGATGAAGAAAAAGCACGAAAACTCCAGTCTTTAATAAAACCTTTTGTACTTCGCAGAACCAAGGAACAAGTGGCTGCAGAATTACCTCCAAAAACCGAGCAGGTAATTTATTGCGATATGAGTGAAGATCAGG
Source organism: Pedobacter sp. Leaf41 (assembly GCF_001422545.1). GTDB lineage: Bacteria > Bacteroidota > Bacteroidia > Sphingobacteriales > Sphingobacteriaceae > Pedobacter. The sequence goes on from NZ_LMLE01000001.1 coordinate 244,787, forward strand.
CTGCGTATTACGAAAAAACCAAATCGGCTTATCGCAATGATTTATTGGAAAGTATGGATAATGGCACCTTTGCCCAAAAGCAAGTTCAGCTTTTGCAAGGCCTAACCGCACTGCGCCAATTAGCTAACCATCCCGTAATGATCGATGGAACCTACAATTCTGATTCAGGTAAATTTGAGAATGTAATTCATACACTTGATAATGTGTTAAAGGGCGGACATAAAGTGTTGGTGTTTTCTCAGTTTGTAAAACATCTGGATATCTTTAAAAAATACTTCGAAGCAGAACACATTCCTTTTGCGTATTTAGACGGAGCAACCCGAAATCGTGGTGAGATTGTTTCGGAATTTCAACAAAATGAAAATTTAAAAGTGTTTTTGATTTCTATCAAAGCTGGTGGTGTAGGTTTAAATCTTACTCAGGCAGATTATGTTTTCATCCTGGATCCATGGTGGAACCCTGCGGTAGAACAGCAGGCCATTGATAGAACACACCGGATTGGTCAAGATAAAAAGGTTTTTATCTACAAATTTATTGCGAAAGATACTGTTGAGGAAAAAATTCTTGCGCTACAAAATCGCAAAAAGTCTTTGGCCAGTTCATTAATTACCACCGAAGAAAGCTTCTTTAAATCGCTTAGTAAAGATGATATTAAAGATTTATTAAGGTAATCCTAAAACTCTATCAAAATCAATTTGTTATATCCTAGAATTTAAAATCTACGATCATGACAAATGAAAATTTAAATACAGCCTTGAATAATGTTAAAGAGGCTTGGAAGTATCCTGAATTATTTCAAAACACCTCACGTTCTGAGCGCATATTATCTGGAGTGGTAGGTTCCTACCTTTTGTTTAAAGGTTTAACCAGCATTTTTTCTCATCCGGTAATTGGGGCTACAGGCGCAGCAGTTGGTGCCGGATTATTATACCGCGGCATTACAGGTTATTGCCCTGCCCGAGATTTAGCAGAACAGCAGCAAGATTTAGATTTAGACTCGGATGATATCGTGATTAAAGAAACCATCATTTCTACTGAGTTGTAGTAATAAATTCAATACGAAACTTTCATTTCTTAATAAACTGGTTAACTTTAAATGTTAATCAATAACTATGAGCAAGTACGCATTATTTATTATCCCAACTTTACTAGGCATGTCAGCAATTGCACAGGAAAAGAAGATTGATCCAGCCAAAGATCCTAAAACGACCGAGGTTTGGGAACCCGTTCCGAAAGTTGTTTCACCAGGTCAACTTCCTCAAAATGCACCTTCGGATGCCATCATCTTATTTGATGGTAGAAACTTGGATGCATGGCATTCGGTAAAAGACCCTACAAAACCCGCCGCCTGGACAATAGACGACGGTTTTTTTACCGTTAAAAAAGGTACAGGAAATATCGAAACGAATAAAAAGTTTACCGATTATCAATTGCACATGGAATGGAAAATTCCTGCAAATATTACAGGTGAAGGACAAGCGAGAGGCAATAGCGGGGTGTTTTTAGCGTCGACTGGAGGTGGTGATGACGGTTATGAAATTCAGATTATGGATGCTTATAACAACAAAACCTATGTAAATGGCCAAACCGGAAGTGTTTATAAACAAGGTACTCCTTTAGCCAATGCAAACAAAAAACCAGGAGAATGGCAGTACTACGATATCATCTGGAATGCACCACGTTTTAATGAAGATGGTTCGGTTAAAAAACCTGCAAGTGTAACTGTTTTACTAAATGGTGTACTCTTGCAAAACAACTTTGTACTTAAAGGAGAAACCAGGTACATTGGTGCGCCAGAATATAAAAAGCATGGTCCAGCATCAATAAAGTTGCAAGATCATGGCGATCCTAGTCCGCCGATTAGCTTTAGGAATATTTGGGTTAGAGAATTATAAAACCAAAAATTGAAACCTGCAAATGTGAACTTGCAGGTTTTTTTATTGCCTTTGTTTTGAAGATGATTTGTTCAGCAGGCCGAAAATTGCTATATCTATGGACGGTTTCTTTCCTGCAATATGTCGAGGTAATCTTTCATATCGATCATTTCTGCACCTAAGCTCAAAAGATGATCGTTCGGAATTTGACAGTCAATTAATTCAACATTCAATTTGCTTAAATGAATTAAGGCAACTTTTGATGCGTTACTGATATGGCTAAACATACTTTCGCCACAAAAAACACGATTAATTTTTAAGCCGTATAATCCCCCAACCAAAGTTTCGTTTAACCAAACTTCAATACTGTGGGCAAAACCTTGTTCATGTAAATTGATGTAAGCTTTTTGCATTTCATCGGTAATCCATGTGCCATCCTGGCCTTTACGTGGTGTGTTGGCGCAATTTAAAATTACATCAGTAAATGCTTTGTCAACAGTAATTGCAAAAGTTTCAGCAGCTAAAACTTTTCTCATACTTTTACTAATCTTTATTTTATCGGGATAAATTACACATCGCTCGTGCGGGGCATACCATAAAATAGGATCGCCTTCGCTAAACCATGGAAATATTCCATTTGAATAGGCATTGAGTAATCGATCTATACTTAAATCACCACCAATTGCCAGTAGACCATCGGGTTCAGCGAACTTAGAATCAGGGAAACCATAGTCATCTTCAAGGAGTTGAAAAAACATCTGCGAAAATAAGAAAGAAAACAAACATTAAACCCTTACGTTTATTTTATGTCATACTATTAAATTGTCCATTATGAGCGCAAAAGATAATTTCATCAAAGTAAAGCACCTTTACAACCGTGCAGGCTTCGGTATTTCTTATCCTGATTTAAACAAGCTAAGCAAAAGGAACATTAACAAAGTAGTTGATGGGTTACTCCAAGAACCTAAAAAAGACGATGCCATCACTTTGGTAAACGATGGCGAATCGAGAAGGCAAATGCTGGTCCAAGCTGGCTTGTACGCGAAAAAAGATTTAACTGATGATGAAAAGAAAATGCGTAGGGAGATTGTTCAGATGCAGAACGAGGTGAGCCGTGATTTGAATATTGCCTGGGTGAGTAAGATGATCAATACCGATAGTCCATTGCGAGAGAAGATGACGCTGTTTTGGCATGGACATTTTGCCTGCCGGAGCAATAACCCGATGTATGCACAACAACTCAACAACATACAGCGTCAACATGGTTTAGGGAGCTTTAGAACACTTTTAATTGAAGTTTCAAAATCACCTGCGATGTTGCAGTATCTCAATAACCAGCAGAATAAAAAAGGTAAACCCAATGAAAACTTCGCTCGAGAGCTGATGGAGTTATTTACTTTGGGCAGAGGTAATTACACGGAAAATGATATTAAAGAGTCAGCTAGAGCCTTTACCGGTTGGACCTACGATAAAGATGGAACTTTCTTCTTTAGAAAGAACCAGCATGATGATGGCACTAAAACCTTCTTCGGTAAAATTGGAAATTTTGAAGGCGAAAATATCATCGATATTATTTTGGATAAACCTGAAACGGCAACTTTCATCAGCAGAAAAATTTATAAGTTTTTTGTAAATGATACTCCTAATGAAGAACACGTTAAAGAATTGGCAAACCATTTTTATAACGCTAAATACGATATATCCGAAATGATGCGGAAATTGTTTACCGCTGATTGGTTTTACAGCCCGGAAAATGTAGGTACTAAAATTAAATCACCATCCGAATTTTTGATTGGTTTAAGTCGCGAATTTTTCGTTACCTATAATAAGCCGCAAGTACTCATTCAACTTCAAAGTAGTTTGGGGCAATACCTATTCAATCCACCAAATGTGGCAGGTTGGCCAGGTGGGCAAAATTGGATTGATAGCTCATCGCTGATGCTCAGAATGCGGATCCCCTCGTTAGTTTTAAATGATGGCGAAATCGATTTTAGCGGTAAAGCCGATCCGGAAGATGAAGCTGTAATTGCGTTGAGCAGAACTGCTACAACCATGGCTAACAATACCAAGAAGCCAAAATCGTACGTAAATGCTCAGGCCGATTGGCCAAAATTTTTAGATACTTTACCCAAAGGATTAACTCCTGTAGAGCTTACGGAATTCTTGTTGCAACCTAAATTGAACGATAAAATAACCAGAATGGTGGCCGATAATAAGGGTTTACGAAGCACAGCTGTAGAAATTACAAGCATGCCCGAATATCAACTTTGCTAAATCATCAATCAAAAAAATAAGAAGATGAACAGAAGAAACTTTTTAAGAAATACAGGTTTTGTAGCAGCAGGTTCGTTGTTTGTACCTGCATTTATGAAACCACTTGAGGCGATGGCGCTTGATGAGCTAAGTTTATATAAAAATTTGGTAGTGGTGCAGCTTTCTGGTGGGAATGATGGCTTAAACACCGTTGTTCCATTTGGGAATGATATTTACTATCAGAAACGTAAGGGCATTGCTATTAAGCCAGAAGAAGTTATTAAGCTGAATGATATGCAAGGTTTGAATCCGAATATGCAGGCACTGCAGGAAATTTACGATCAAGGCTGGATGACGATTATCAACGATGTTGGGTATCCAAACCCAGATCGTTCACATTTCCGTTCGATGGATATTTGGCAAACAGGAAGCGATAGCAACCAGTTTTTATCTACCGGTTGGATAGGAAGATACCTCGATAGCAATTGCCAAACCTGTAAATTTCCTTACACTGCCATAGAGGTTGATGACTCACTTTCCTTGGCTATGAAAGGACAAACCAAGAAAGGAATAGCGCTCAAAGATCCAGCGGCTTTATATCGCAATACTAACGATCCTTTTTTTAAGGCCATGCTGAAGAGCGATAAGGAGCATCTTGATGAAGATAATTTAGGTTATTTGTACAAGACAATGATTGAGACGCAATCATCGGCAAGTTACATTCAAAATACGTCTAAAATTTACCAATCGAAATCCACCTATCCTCAAAGTGGTTTTGCAAACCAATTGAAAACGGTATCTAAATTTATCTCATCTGGATTGAAAACCAGGGTATATTACGTTTCCCTGAGCGGTTTCGATACACACGTTAACCAAATAAACCAACAGGGGAATTTGCTGAAACAATACAGCGAAGGCATGGCTGCGTTTTTAAAAGACTTAAAATCAAATAATAAGCTGGAAGATACTTTAGTGGTTACTTTTTCGGAATTTGGCCGTCGCGTAGAGCAAAATGCAAGTAACGGCACCGATCACGGCACAGCAAATAATATGTTCGTCTTTGGCGGAAAATTAAAAAAACAGGGGATATTTAACAGCGCTCCAAATTTAAGCGATTTAGATACTGGTGATCTCAAATATCAACTGGATTTTAGACAGGTTTACGGCACCATTTTAGATAAATGGCTGGATGTAAATAATGGCGATATCTTAAATAAGAAGTTTAATACCCTAGATTTTATTTAAAATTTAAAAAAGTTCAGCAGAATTTTTTAGACCCAATTCGCAAGTACAGCAAAAATTTTGGTCACGTTAACAAAAAGAGCTAATCAAATTTGGATTGGCTCTTTTTGCTTAAATTATGGAGACTTTAAATGACCAGAAGCCCCAGATTTTTGGTATTTTATTTTCTTTTAAGTACATATACTGGCTTGCTACTGTCTGCTCCGGTTTGTTCGGAAAAGACTTGAAAAAGCTCGTATCCATAAGATTTAACTTTATTCAAAAAATCCATCGCAGATTTAAATTCCATCCTTTTTCCATCATCATCCTTAATAAAACTGTCTTCTACATATTGTACATTTTGGCCATAATCTACAGCGATAAATACTTTCTCGGAGAAGGTTCGGGAAATAGGTTTAAACTGAATGTAATCTGTTTTTAATTCGCTCAGCCTGAGTCCACTTACAGTTTGGGCTTTTGCAATACTTGTTGCGAAGCAGGCGACAAGTGCCGACGCAATTAATAATTTTTTCATGATTTGTTTCTTTTGTGTGTGAGTGTAAATTAATAAGAATCAATCAATGAAAAAACAGAAATCAATTTTCGCAGTGTAACATTTTAGGCCAATATATATCTTAACTTAAAAAATTGAATGAACTTCTTAGGCAATATCATCTGGATTATTTTTGGCGGAATTTTTATATTTTTCGAATATATTATTGGTGGTTTAATCCTATGCTTAACCATTGTAGGTATTCCTTTCGGCATCCAGTGTTTTAAGTTTGCCATTGTTGGGTTAGCTCCGTTTGGCGTTAAAATCACCGATACTTCATCTAACACAGGTTGTCTATCTACCATAATGAATATTCTTTGGCTGGTTTGTGGCGGTTTTTGGATTGCGCTAACGCATTTATTGTTTGGCATTTTATTATGCATTACCATTATCGGGATACCTTTTGGCAGGCAGCATTTCAAATTGATGAATCTGGCTTTCACGCCTTTTGGAAAGTCAATTTCGTAAAAGGCAGCATATTTTGTTCACTAGCCCCGATTGTAATGGAATGCCCGAAGCGTAGCGAGGCATGGAATGAAAAGCGGGAACAAATTACCCGATGAAAACGAAAAATTGCGCTCCAAAAACTATTGTATTAAGCCAATTTTTTTAGAGTGCTCGATGGCTTCATTACTATTTTTAAATAAGCAGGCACATACATTTTTTGCTTCTATCTTCTGAAGTAGTTCACGGGTTTCATTTTCCTTTTCAGGACGAATATTTCGGATGTAAACCGCTTCGATATTTTTTGGATATTTTTCTACAATGGAGGCATATATGAATGGATCCTGCTGTGAATTATCGCCAAAAAAAATAAATTTTTGGTTCGGAAAGGCATCCAAAATTCGCATTACCCGGAGCAATTTACCTTCATGACCAGTTTTACCGGTTTTAATTAAATCGCTCCAGCGTTTTAAAGTGTTCAGCAAAAAAGCACCATCTGGCAATTTGTTAAACTTAAATGTTTCCACCAAATAATCGTAAAGGTTCCATTCGCTGCTGCTTACATAAAAAAAAGGATTAGGCTGGTTCTTTTCGGTATGGGATAGCGCTAGCTGCTGGTAATGACTGGAGGCATCTGGAAATGTTTTTCTGGTGTGTGGATTTTTGATAAAAAGTTCTCTCAACCTTCTTCCGATAGTAGCCGAATGTGAAATCATTACCGTATCATCAATATCAGAAATGAAAGCATATTGTGTAATGTGCGGTACATAAACTTTGCCCTCGTTAGCGGCTAAAACCTGGTTATTTTCATCTAAAGCTTCAACTTTTACAAAATGCCAGCCTGCTTCTACCTCGTGTAGTGCTTCCCATTCAAATTTAAAAAAACCATCTTTTTCGGTTTTATTGTAAATGGTTTGATCGAAAAATTGCAATCGGATGTTAACTAAAGGATAGGGTTTTAAGATGAAAAGTTTAAGTAGATGAATAATATTTACGAAAATATTGTTGCTGTAAATTTGAGATGTTTTAGCCCTTCGTTTAAAAACATGGCCATAAACTACGAGGTTATGTTTGTGGCCATAGCCATGGTAAATTTTTACGCTTACAGATTTATTCATCGAAGTTAAAACAGAGTGAATTAAAAGTTGTTTGTGAAGTAACGCATTTAAGGCTAAAACATGAAATTGCTATTTATCATTAATCCAGGTTCTGGAAGTCACGATATTAATTTAAAAGAAGTAATTTCTACTCACTTCAAAGGAGGAGATGTGAACATTGAACTCTTTGAATTGCCAGATGATTGTTCGTTAGATAAAATAAAAGCTAAAATCGAACAGTCGCAACCCGACCGTGTGGTTGCCGTTGGCGGAGACGGAACGCTGAAACTGGTGGCCGAGTGTTTGTTAAATAAAGAAATTCCAATTGGGATTATCCCCGCAGGATCTGCAAACGGGATGGCCAAGGAGCTGGGAATACCTCAGGAAATTACTGAAGCACTTGATCTACTGAAAAATGGAAAAACCCAAAAGATTCACGTGGTTAAAATAAATGATGAAATATGCATTCATCTATCTGATTTGGGATTTAATGCTTACCTGGTAAAGAAGTTTGATACTTTGCCCGAGCGTGGGATGTGGGGATATGCTAAAGCGACATGGCATGCCTTGTGGAATCATAAACGCATGGATGTAGAATTGAATATTAAGGGCGAAACCATTAAATCGAAAGCAGCTATGGTAGCCATCGCAAATGCGACGATGTATGGCTCGGGTTTAAAAATTAATCCTGATGGAAAGTTGGACGATGAACTTTTTGAAATCGTTTTGGTTAAAGATTATTCATACCTCGAAATATTAAAAGTTTGGATCACACGGCTTCCATTTAACCCTAAAAAAGTAGAAATTTTTCAAACATCGGCAATTAAAATTTCGTCTAAACATAAGGCCCATTTTCAGGTTGATGGTGAATATATGGGGAAAATAAATACGGTTGAAGCCCATATTTTACCCGCGGCGATAACTGTTATCGTTTAATTCAGTTCCCTACGATAGATTTGAATGGTAAAATAGAGTCTGAAAAACTCAGCAATAAAACATATTTTAAATAGTATATCGAACCAGCGTTCGCCTAAATTTAAAATTTCTGGCAAAAAGGTTATAAAGCCAATGGAAAATATCCAAACGATTAACCTGAATGGGAATTGGATAAAGTAGGTAATAAAACCAAATTTTTTGAAAAGGAATAAGCCAACTGCAGATAGAAATAACGACAAAAACATAGGCAGTGTTAAAACAACCCTTATCTGAGATAACAGTTGATCCGGAATTTCATTTATATGGGTAATAATTGCCCAAAATTGTTTAGTAAGGAGTAAAATGCTAATGATATCTAGCAGGGCAAAAAACTTAGTGGCAGTTCTCATTTACTTACAGTATTTGGAAAGATACTGATCTGCTAAACTACTACCCATATTTTTAACAAACAAAAAATCTTCGCAAGCGCCTTGTTTATCACCTTGTTTAATTTTTTTTAAGCCGTTGTCAATTCGCTCATTTAAATAATCGTCATCAATACCCAACTGATTCTTAATAACGATAATCTGTGCTTCTTGTCCCGGTTTTGCCTGATTAATGTTTTTGTAAAAATTAATTACAGAATTTGTCAAACCTTCTTCCGCCTGGTAACTGCGAATGGCATCTTGCATATCTCTACTCGATTTACCTTCGCAATTAAAACCAGAAAGCTTAAAATTAACCGGTACTATCACTGCTGTTGTGGTATCATAACCGACAGGAACTTTCCATTTACCACTGCTTAATCTCACAAGCCTCAACGCTTCTTCGTCCAATTCGCTTAAAATGCTTTTGGTTACTCTTGAGGAATAAACATTTCCTTTTTCATCTAGTTTAAAACTGATGTTTACGGTACCTTGGATACAGTTATTTTTTGAAAATGAGGGGTAAATGGTTTTTTCTCTTAAGAAACTTGTAAAACCATCTTTGCCCGATTTAAATTGCAACTGTGCCGTCGCAGCCAAACAGCAAAATATTAAGAAGATGGTGACTAGCCTTTTCATAATTACTAATTTACGGTTTTAGTCGCACTACAGATATGCTTTCGTGGAATATAAACCTCACAATTGTAAAAAGATAACAACGGTAAGGTTAACAATGTTTAAATCAGCGATGCCAGATTATTTCGATAATTTTATTGTTGCCCATTAAACGTAAAATTTAAGATAATGTTTGGATCTGGACAATTTGCCAGGTATTGGTTTCTTTCGCTAAACTTACAAACGCCAGGATAATCGCCTTCGTAGTTTTCAATATTTTTTACCAGTTGAAAATGAAGGTGAGATGGCCAGTTACCATTTTCTTCTTTGGTGCCGAGTTCAGCAATTTTTTCTCCGGCTGAAATCATTTTACCTACTTTCAAATGGTTAATTGATGCTAAATTTAGGTGGCCATAAAGTGCGTGGAATTTGAAACCTTCGATATTATAAACTAAGATAATTGTGGCACCATAATCGCCGAAAGCATTGTTGTTGGCAAAACTATGAACCTCGGCATCGTAAAAATTATAAATTGAAGTTCCAGCTTCGCCCCAAATATCTACCCCCAAATGTAACCGCCGGGGTTCTTCTACACTACTAAAATGAGCACTTCGCGAATAAATCGTACGATGCTCATTATAACCGCCAATACCATAGCGAGCCTTAGCGGCGATGAGTTTTTGGTTTATCCATTCAGAAAAAGAATCTGTATCGTTTAAAATCGCATCAGTTAATTCTAAATTCGAGACAGTAAAATCGAAGGGTAAAAGTTGATCTTGTTTAAGATCAAAATCGACAATTTTTTGAATGGCAGACGAATTTTCGTTAATAATTTGTTCAAAGGTTTTCATTAAAGCTGATCAAAAATATAAACGTGATTATAAATGTAATGTGACAATGCACCGCCAATAACAAAGAGGTGCCACAGCTCGTGACTATGCATCCAGCGAAACATTTGTTTATCCTTGGCGTAATAATACGTGCCACCGATGTAGAAAATACCGCCGAATAATAACCAAAAAATGGCACCAATGGGCAATGTGCTGAGCATTTTTTGTAGTAGTGGAACAATTAAACAGCCCATTAAAATATAAATGGAGAGGGATATAGCAGTGCTCTTAAGTTTGTTAAAAATTTTTAAAAGGCAACCAATTATTGCAATTAACCATACAATAGCAAATAAACTCCAGCGTAACCATCCATCAAAAACCAGAAGGGCAGTGGGAGTATATGATCCTGCAATCATCAAATAAATGCAGCAGTGATCAAATTTTTGCCAAAAGCGAATGCCATAATCACTAGCAGGAAAACCATGATAAGTGGCACTTACGCCAAACAAAATAAACGTAGCAATGCTGTAAATCCAGGCTGCGGTGAATTGAATTGGTGTTTCGCATTTTTGGAGCAAAAAATAACCCGCTGGTATGGCTACCAATGCGGGTAGAAAATGTGTAAAGAAGTTTACCGGTTCTCTTAATTTTCTCACGATAACTATTCTTCGCCTTCTTCTTTTTGTCTCGGTTCTTTAGCAATTTTATCAAAAAGATGATCCATGCGCTCTACATACTCATTTGTATCATCTACAAAAAAAGTAAGCTCTGGCACCACCCTAACCTGATGGCGGATTCTGGCGCCCAGTTTGTATCTAATTTCACCAGCATGAGCATTTACCGTATTAATGGATAAAGTAGTATTGGTAGTATTAAAAAAACTCAAATATACCTTTGCTACAGCCAAATCTGGCGATACCCGAACACGTGTAATCGTTACCAGCGTATTCGGCAAAAATGCTCCACCCTCACGCTGAAAAACCTGTGCTAACTCTTCTTGTAGTACTCCTGCAAATTTCTGCTGACGTTTACTTTCCATAAGTTTTATTTTTCATCATTGCGAAGTACGAAGCAATCTCACTCGCAAATTAAATTGCTTCATGCCTCGCAACGACGGATTATTTAATTAATATAACAGATTGCTATCATAAGGATATCTGGCTACATGCGCCGCTTTTACCTTATCATATAACAATGTTTTAAACTCTTCAATGTTTTCTTTTTCTGTAGCCGATATAAATAACACGGGCACTTTTCCATGGCTCATCCAGCTTTTCTTAAATTCATCAATGCTTAATTTACCATCATCGTCTTCATCTTCCACTTCTGGTGAAACGTAGGCATCAATTTTATTAAACACCAAAATCATATCCTTATCAATGGCGCCGATATCTTTTAGTGTTTCGTTAACAGTATTAATCTGATCTTCGAAATTTGGATGTGACACGTCTACAACATGAATCAATAAATCAGCTTCGCGAACTTCATCCAGGGTCGACTTAAAGCACTCTACCAAATGATGGGGCAGTTTTCTGATAAACCCAACGGTATCAGAAAGTAAGAATGGTAAGTTTTCAATTACCACTTTTCTAACTGTAGTATCCAGCGTAGCAAAAAGCTTATTTTCGGCAAACACTTCCGATTTGGAAAGCATGTTCATAATGGTAGATTTGCCCACATTGGTATATCCAACCAAAGCTACACGAATCAGCTGGCCACGATTTTTGCGCTGAGTTTCGTTTTGTCTATCTATATTTCTTAACCGCTCCTTAAGTAGCGAAATCTTATTTAAAATAATACGTCTATCACTCTCAATCTGCGTTTCTCCAGGTCCACGCATACCAATACCACCCTTTTGGCGCTCTAAGTGAGTCCACATACCCGTTAATCGTGGCAATACATATTGCAGTTGTGCTAATTCTACCTGTGTTTTTGCTTGTGCAGTTTGGGCTCTGCTGGCAAAAATATCGAGAATCAGATTGCTTCGATCTAAAACTTTTACACCCAGCTCACGATCAATGTTCCGCAACTGCGACGGTGAAAGTTCATCATCAAAAACAACGGTGTCAATCTCTTCCGATTTTACATAAGCTTTAATCTCCTCTAGCTTTCCTGTACCCACAAATGTTGCCCGTTCTGGCTTAAGCATTTTCTGAGTAAATACTTTCTCTACTTGTCCTCCTGCTGTATCAACAAGAAAAGCCAATTCATCTAAATATTCTTTTGTTTGCTCTTCCTTTTCTCCCGGAGTAACAACGCCAACCAAAACGGCTCGTTCCTGCTTAATCGCAGTATCATAAAATTTTTGTTTTCCCATGTAATATGTACAAAGATACAAATTTTGCAAATTGAAAATTGGCTAGGCCTACACAGCTAGCAACAACTTACATTCAAACAATAAGTCTGGTAAAAAGCAATAGCTTAAGCCCGTTTGCATTTAATCTGAATTATAATCTCGAAATTGATTAAGGATTCGGTTAGAACTATTGGTTAATTAGTTTGAACAACATTTGGTTTTTAATTTTTGTTTAACCTTCAGTATCTAACTACAATATTATGTTCTAATTTAGATTGAAACTTATCTAACTAGAGGATGAATTTTTTTAGTACCAAAAGCATCTTTTTTACTATTCTTGATTACCCAATGAGCTATCTCGAATTTTTTGCAGTAGTTACAGGGGTTATTTCGGTTATTTTATCTGCAAGGGCAAACATCTGGAGTTGGCCGGCCGGTATTGTCAATGTGTTTTTATCTGCTTTTTTTTATTACCAGATACAGCTTTATCCTGATATGTTTTTAATGGGTTTCTTTTTCGTTACCAACATTCTTGGCTGGTGGCGATGGGCAAATCCGAAGCCGGAAGAAGAAGACAAAAAGAAACAGTTGAAGATAAGCTTTATGCCCAGAAAGCAGTTTCTGATCTTTTTGGCTGTTGGTATAGTTGGAACGGTAATAATTGGTGCATTGGCCAGACAGTTACATCACTGGTTTCCGTTGGTTTTTAACCTGCCAAGCGCCTATCCCTTCGTCGATTCATTTATTCTAGTGATGAGTGTAATTACTACATTTTTAATGATTCAAAAGCGAATAGAATGTTGGATTATCTGGCTAATGATTGATGTGGTAGCGACCTATTTATACTTTTTGAAAGGCGCAATGTTTTTTGGTGTCGAGTACATTCTTTTCACCATCATTGCAGCCTTTGCCTTATGGAATTGGATTAAAGAATATAAAAGCTACAGTAAAACCGAATGATAAGAGGTTTGGTAATTGGAAAATTTATGCCTATTCACAATGGACATATTCGGTTAATACAATTTGCCGCATTGCATTGCGATGAACTTATTGTTTCCATGAGCTTTACTCAACAAGATCCCATTGATGCTGAAAAAAGATTTAGTTGGATCAAGGAAATTTTTAAATCAGAACCTAAAATCAAGCCTTGCATAATTGCTGATGATTTTGATGATGAAGCATTAGCACTTATGCCTCGAACTAAAATTTGGGCAAATCGGATGAGGGAGGTTTATCCGAAAATTGATGTGCTTATTAGTTCAGAAGAATACGGAGAACCCTTTGCCTTTAATCTGGAAGCTGTGCATGTTTTATGCGATTTTAAACGAATGGAAATTCCAGTTTCGGCAACGATGATTCGAACCAATCCTTTTAAATATTGGAAATTCATTCCTGATGTAGTTAAGCCGCATTTTGTAAAGCGAGTTTGCTTCTATGGACCTGAAAGTACCGGAAAATCAACATTGGCAGAAAAAATGGCACTACATTATCAAACAGAATTTGTTCCTGAAGTGGCAAGAGAACTGATATCATCGAACGATATTTCTGTTGATGATATAATTAAGATTGGCTTTGCACAAACGGAAAGAGTAAATGAAAAAACAAAAATTGCTAACAAATTACTTTTTTGCGATACAGATTTAGTTACTACCAAAATTTATTCGCAGCATTATTTAGGTGTTGTGCCAGAGGTTTTAACGATGCTTGAAAATGAAATTGTTTACGATTTATATTTTTTGTTGGATATTGATGTGGAATGGGTAGCCGATGATTTAAGGGACTTCGGCGATAGAAGGCAAGAAATGTTCGATTTATTTAAGGCTGAATTAGAATGCCGAGGGATAAATTATAATCTAATTAGTGGAAATTATCAGCAACGGGAAGCAAAAGTTAAATCCATTATTGATCAATTTTTTTAACATTAAAATATAATAGTACACTTATCGGAAGTTGGATTGCCGACTCCATCCTTAAAAAAATTAAAACATAATCGGTGATGGTCGGTTAATATAATGGCGCTCGGAATAAATGTTTAACTTAAAATTTATTGCCATGAAAAATGTAAATACACCCAAGAACAATCCAACAACCCAAGGAAGTTCAATTGCCGACAGAGCAAATCACGATGTAAAAGTTGACAAGAAAATGCAGGGAATAACGAATGGTGGAGGTCAGCGTTCCGATCAAACATCGAATAAAGATAATCAACGTAAAGTTGATAATAAGAAATAGTGTAAACTTAAAACGGAAGATCGTGAAGGTTATGACCCAAAACTATCTTCCATTTTACCTCATTAATTTTCGATTTTAAGAAAATTCTTTAGCTAGTTTAATAATATCTTTTCCTTCCAAAATTCTTCTTTCGCTTTGATGATATAATGTATTAATCATCGCATCTCCGAGTTCGGTCATCGTACAAAAACCATTAGGGAAAAATTTTCTTCCAATAGGAAACATCCAGTTGATATACTTATAAAAATTGTGGGCAAATTTTTGCTCTTGAAGTGGTTTGATAAAACCCGGACGGAAGTGATAAACCTGCTTAAACGGTAAGTTGATTAATTCGTTTTCTGTTTTGCCTTTTACCTTCTGCCAGTTTAGTTTTCCATTTATATTTGTTCCACTGCCAGAAACATAACAAAAAGTCATATTATCATTTAACTTAACCAAAGTATCTGCAACATGCATCGTAAGTGTATAAGTCATGCGATAATAAGTATCGTTATCAACCCCAACTGATGAAATACCAAGACAGAAGAAGCAAGCGTTGTAGCCTTTCAGTTCATCTTCGATAGCTTTGAAATTAAAAAAATCCTGATGAATAATTTCCTTAAGTTTAGCATGAACATAACCGCATGGTTTCCGGTTAATTACCAAAATTGAGTCTATTTCGAGGTTATTTAGGCACTGAATTAATACACCTTCGCCAACCATACCTGTGCTTCCGGTAATAATAACATTGTTAAGTGATCTCGTTTTTCCCATTTAAATTGATGTTTAATAATTAACTTTTAAAGTTAATCTTTGTTTGGGTTAATAAAATCTACGTAGCTACGCTTCACATACATCAGTATTTCATAGTCATTCATTTTTCTAATTTCGGCAGCAGAAGGACGATATATTTCAATAAAATTATTTAATGAATCATCTTCCAGTTTAGTGATAGCGCTTATTTTTTCTGGTGAGAAACGATTATTGATATAATTTGTTTCCTCATCTTTTAACTGCACTTTCTTTAATTTTGAAAGTGAATTTTTATTCTTGGTGAGTAAACCAATTGTTCTTAAAACATCCAGACTTAATATAGAGGAAGTGGAGTTGGAAACCAGGTTTGATCCTGGCGTTTTATAGCGCAAACCTTTTTTAACCAGTACATCTTTAATGGATGGGTTTTTATAAGCGAAAACCTTTGCGAAATCTTCCCGTATCTGCAACGAGTCTTTAAGGTAATCTCTTTTAGAATAAATGGTAACATCATTTAAATTGATAGCAACCGAACGCAAAAGGACGATCACATCTTTAAAGTTATTAATTAGGCTTAATTCCTTTTCTTCATAGCCTAACTTATTAATTTTTAAAATTCGAATAGAAGGATTTTTCAGAAATGAAAATTTTCCGGTACTCGAGGTTATGCTTACTTCGTTTCCGTATTTGACTACCGCATTTTCGATCGGAATTCTGGAAATATCATCCAACACTTGTCCGCTAATTTGTTGGGAAAATAAGCGGTTGGAGATAATGATTAGCACAAAGAAGAAGAAATATTTCATTGTTAGCGAATCTAAAGGATAATTAACTGTCTATTAAAATTTTAACATAGATTAACCTTGTTTGGAAATACAAAAGGGTTTCGATACTATCAAAACCCTTTTGTATGTGTTACT
Source organism: Pedobacter sp. Leaf41 (assembly GCF_001422545.1). Lineage (GTDB taxonomy): Bacteria > Bacteroidota > Bacteroidia > Sphingobacteriales > Sphingobacteriaceae > Pedobacter. The sequence goes on from NZ_LMLE01000001.1 coordinate 261,194, forward strand.
TAATCACTGTGCCAACCATTTTATAGTCTCTAGGCGGCTCAGCTCCTAATAAATGCTGTACAAAATAATCCCATCTTCTTCTCATCATGTAAGCAGAATACGGGCCATAACCATGTGCACTATTCGGAAAAATTACTAAATCAAAACTTTTATTAGCCTTTTGTAAAGCTTCAACAACTAATAAAGTATTGTAAGGTGGTACGTTATCATCCATCATCCCATGAACCAACATGAGCTTTCCTTTTAAATTTTTGGCATAAGTTTGATTGGCTTGCGCTGCATAATCTACGTTTTCTGCCAATCCATTGTAGCGTTCGCCCCAGTCATCCTCATAATTTCTATTGTCGTGGTTTCCTGATTCTGATATTCCAACCTTAAAGAAATCTGGGTAGCGGAACATCGCTGCAGCTGTTGCAAACCCGCCGCCAGAATGGCCCCAGATACCAACTTTGGCAGTATCGATTGGGTATTTGGTAGCCAGTTGTTTGATCGCGGTGATTTGATCTGGCAATGTGTTTTCGGCCATATTGCCATAATTCATATCGTGGTAGCTTTTAGATCGGCCTGGGTTACTTGTTCCTTCAAGTACCACAACAATAAAACCTAATTCTGCTAAAGCTTGGTTATCGCCACGCGATGCTGAAAAGAACCAGCTGCCCACACTTCCACCTTGTGGCCCGGGATAAATGTAATCGATTACCGGATATTTTTTAGTGGCATCCATTTTTGATGGCGTAAATACCAAACCGTAAATGTCAGTCTTGCCATCATTAGCTTTTACAGTAACTGGTGTAGGCGCTTTCCAGCCTGTTGCAGTTAATCTAGAAACGTCCGTTTTAGCCAGTTCGCTAACTACCTTGCCATTTATATCCTTTAAAACAACATTCGCTGGAACATTAGGCTGAGAATAATTATCGATGAAAAATTTTCCGGAAGGAGAGAAAGTAACCATGTGATTACCTGGTTCTGGTGTTAAATCTTTTAAATTTTTACCGTCGAAACCAATTGTAAAAAAGTGACCAAAATAAGGATTCAATTTATCTTGACCATTGGCGATGAAAAAAAGCGTACGTGTTTTTTCATCAACTTTAAGCAGCCTTGTAACTACCCAATTTCCTTTTGTTATTTGATTTTTTACTTTGCCGGTAGTGGAGTCATATAGGTACAAATGGCCCCAATTATCTCGTTCAGAATACCAGATAATTTCTTTGGTTGCTGGTAAATATCTCCAATTAATGGTGCCTTGGCCAGATTCGAATTGCGTCTTTACGGTTTCTTCAAATACTTCCCGAACAGCACCTGTGCTTGCATTTGCAATGCGAAATTTCTCATTTTTGTGATCTCTCGAGGTAGATACAAAAGCAACTTCCGATCCATCAGCTTTCCAATCAATATCATCAAAAGTTCCACTGCTCGAAATGTCATCACTCAAAGTACCACGGTGCGGATCAGGAGGAATGTTTAAAGAAATTACCTTTTGGTTTTCAATATCGATAACTACACGTCTGATGGTAGGGATTTCTTTATCTCCCGGTAATGGATATTTCCAGGCTTCCAGTTTTGGAGCACCAACATTGGTGGTTACCAAATACATCTCTTTCGAATTTCTTTGGTCTTGCTGGAAAGTCATAATTTTCTTCGAATCTGGCGACCAGCGTAGGATGGGCGCATCGCTATGTTTCCACCCAGCATTGTCAGTTGCGTAACCATAGTCCTTCACGCCATCAGTAGTTAACTGAGTGAGTTTGTCTGATGCCACATCTTTCAAATATAAATTATAATCTTTAATTAGAATGGATTTTTTCCCATCAGGAGAAAGTACTTCGTCGCCGCCGCCCCTTCTTCTTGCAGTAGGAGGTGGTGAAGCTAAACCTTTTCCATATTCTGTAGTTAAGGTTTTCGTTTTCTTTTCAGGATTTACCAAAAAGGTTTGCGTACCATTGGCATTTTTAATAGTAAACCAAAAGTTATCACCTTCAAGCCAATTGGGTGTAACACCTACATTATCAATGTATTTAGAAGTGTTGTAAGCCATAAAGCTTTCCGCATGTTCATAATCTTTTTCGGTTAAAACTTTGTGTTGCGCATTTGCCGAAGTCATTATGGACAGGGCAATTGCGGTTAGCCAATATTTATTCATAATAGTCAGTTGGTTAATCTTTGGGATAAAATTAAGAGTGTTTCGTGAGATCAGATTAAATTAGCAAGAATAATACAAATTAACGTTTCTAAAATATGCTTAAGTTAGGTTACGCTAACAGCTTAAATAAAAAATGCCATCTTAAAAAAGATAGCATTTTGCGGAGAGAGCGGGATTCGAACCCGCGGTACCGTTAAGTACACACGCTTTCCAAGCGTGCTCGATCGACCACTCTGACACCTCTCCGGATTATATAATTTTTTCTTGTTTCAAATAAATGTAACCATTTACCGATTTATAATATTGTTCTCTTCTAAAAGCTTCACCCCTTGTACTAAACATTTCATAAAAATGAATAATAAGAGGTCGTCTGCCTTTTGTAGATTTCACATCTCCTTTATTATGTTTAATCAGTCTTGCTTCCAAATTCTCGGTACTGCCATAATAATATCTTCCATCTTTTAAGCTTTTTAGAATGTAACTATAAAACATACTATATTTAAAATATGTATCCAAACTTTTTAAATACTATCACACGCTTTCCAAGCGTGCTTGATCGACCACTCCCCGTAGGGGTCCTTTGGACTGACACCTCTCCGGAATGGTTTGCAAAAGTAATTTTTTTATTCAAAAAAAATGCTTCCAATTTTCAAAGGAAGCATTTTTATTTGATGAGTTGTTAAATTAATCAACAACTGTAATTTTTAGCATATTAGTTTTTCCTTTCGCTTCTATTGGAATTGCCGCAGTATTAATTAAAATATCGCCTTGCTTAACCAATTTTTTGCTTTTTAAGAATTCGTTCACCTCAATAATGGTATTGTCTGTACTTTCCCATTTATCATAGTAAAAACCTCTAACGCCCCATAATAAGCTAACTGCATTTAAAAGTGCTCTGTTGCTCGTGAAGATGAAAGTTAAAGCTTCCGGTCTGTGGCTTGAGATTTCAAAAGCAGTATAGCCACTTAAAGTCATTGATACAATACCAACAGCATTGGTTTGCTTAGCTAAGAAACAAGCAGAATCGCAAATCGCATCGCTCAAGAAAGAGGCAGATTTTGGTTTTAAAAACTTATCAGGATTAAATGGATAATTGTTTTGCTCAATGTTTTGAATAATTTTCTGCATCGTTTCAATAACGATCAAAGGAAATTCTCCAACTGAAGTTTCACCACTTAACATTACCGCATCTGCACCATCCAATACTGAATTGGCTACGTCATTCACCTCTGCACGAGTTGGGCGAGGCGTAGTGATCATGCTTTCTAGCATTTGAGTGGCTACGATTACAGGTTTTGAGGCTGCTCTACATTTAGCAACAATCATTTTTTGTAATAAAGGAACTTCTTCCATTGGGCATTCAACACCCAAATCGCCCCGGGCAACCATAATACCATCTGTAACCGCTATAATCTCATCGATATTGGCAATAGCTTCTGGTTTTTCAATTTTTGCAATTACACGGGCAGTTTTACCACGTTCTGCAATAATCTTTTTCAGTTCAATAATATCTTCAGCTTTACGAACGAAAGATAAACCAATCCATTCTACATCATTTTCTAAAACGAATTCTAGGTTTTCTCTATCTTCTGGAGTTAAAGATGGGATAGAAACCTTTGTGTTTGGAAGATTTACTCCTTTTCTTGAAGTTAATATTCCGCCGTGAACAATCTCACAAACCACCTCATCTTTAAGATTCGTAGAAATCACTTTCATTTGCAGTTTTCCATCATCCAAAAGGATGATTTCACCTGCCTGAACATCTTGAGGGAAGTTCTGATATGTTATATAAATACGTTCTTCGTTACCAATGCATTCTTGTGTAGTAATAACGGTGGTTTTACCATTAATTAAGTTAATCCCGCCTTCTTTTACTAAACCGATACGAATTTTTGGGCCTTGTAAATCTGCAAGGATACCTACATTATAATCGTATTTCTTATTTAAATCGCGGATGGTATCTAAAACGGCCTGATGATCTGCTTGAGAACCATGCGAGAAATTTAGACGACAAACATCCAAACCTGCGTTAAACATACTATATAATACTTCTGGTTTTGCTGATGCTGGCCCAAGCGTAGCAACAATTTTAGTTCTTGAATGAAAAGGTTTCATTTAATTATTTGATTTTAGCAATGCAGTTTCAGAAAACGCTAATTAATTATCTAAAATAATTAAACTGCATTAAATTTTATATATTTTGTTTTTTGTTCGTTGTTTATAACCGTCAAATATAGTGTATTTAATACACCAAGTATATAATTTTTATATTACCAAATTCTCTTTACTCTTTAATTTGGTTGGATCTATTTTTGCAGCAACTTGAATATCAGGCAGTTTGTTTAATCCGTTAATTAAATAATTAAGATCTTCCTTGTCGATAAATTCCTTAATTATTATAAAAAAATCTACATTTCCCATTTCCGGAACCAGCAAACCATCGCTACTTCTGTTACTAATAAGGTAATATTCAATCTCGCCTTGCTCTACAAAAAAATAATATTTAGAGAAAGACCACGCCGGTTCATCAATGTTAAAAAATATTTCATGGTCTTCGATTTTCTCAAATTCGGTGTTCAACCTCGTATTAATTTTGTGGCATAGCACATAGTCTTTTAGGGGTGCTGTGATCGCAATTAGTATAAAATCAAGGTCTAACGTTAATTTCAGGTAAGTTCTATTCAAGTCGAAATAAATTATTTACAGAACGAAATTAAAAAACTAATTCTATATTCGCTTGTTATTTGAGAGCCAAATTTAGGTGTCGAAATAAAAACATTTGAAAATTGTAAGAATTTATTTTTCTTTGCACAGAATTATTTAACCATTAAATTATAAAATTATGTCTGATATTGCTTCAAGAGTTAAGGCTATTATCGTAGAAAAACTAGGTGTTGACGAAAGCGAAGTTACGCCAGAGGCTTCATTCACCAACGATTTGGGTGCAGATTCTTTAGATACCGTAGAATTGATTATGGAATTTGAAAAAGAATTTAATGTAGCTATCCCTGACGATCAGGCTGAAACCATCGGTACAGTTGGTCAAGCGATTGCTTATTTGGAAAAAAACGTTAAATAGAATTACGCTTTTTCAGTATAAATGGAATTAAAAAGAGTAGTAGTAACAGGGTTGGGTGCGCTCACTCCTATAGGCAATAATGTTCCTGATTTTTGGGAAGGATTGACTAACGGGGTGAGTGGCGCTGCTCCTATTGTGGGTTTTAATACTGAAAAGTTTAAAACCAAATTCGCATGTGAGGTAAAAAACTTTAATCCGGAAGATTTTCTGGAGAAAAAGGAAGCCCGCAAGCTAGATCCGTTTGTACAATATGCTTTAGTAGCAACAGATGAGGCTGTAAAAGATGGTGGTTTTGATTTTGAGAAATTGGATACCAACAGAATCGGTGTTATTTGGGGCGCTGGCATAGGTGGATTGAAAACCTTTCTTGATGAAATTTCGAATTTCGCCAAGGGAGATGGTACGCCAAGATACAATCCATTTTTTATTCCTAAGATGATTATTGATATTGCTCCAGGGCATATCTCTATCAAATATGGCTTACGTGGGCCAAATTTTGCAACTGTTTCGGCATGTGCTTCCTCAACCAATGCGATGATTGATGCTTTTAACTATATCCGTTTGGGTATGGCAGATGTGATCATCAGCGGGGGTTCAGAAGCCATTATTAATGAAGCAGGAATGGGTGGTTTTAACGCCATGCATGCATTATCTACACGCAACGATGATCCTCGAACCGCTTCACGTCCTTTTGATAAAGACCGTGATGGCTTTGTGGCTGGTGAAGGCGCAGGAACTATTATTTTAGAAGAACTTGAACATGCCAAAGCAAGGGGTGCAAAAATTTATGCAGAACTTGTGGGTGGAGGGATGAGTGCTGATGCAAATCACATCACTGCTCCACACCCTGAAGGTTTAGGTGCCAGAATGGTAATGACTAACGCTTTGAGAGATGCAGGATTAACCACCGCCGATATCGATTACATCAATGTTCATGGAACTTCTACGCCACTTGGCGATATTAGTGAAACTAAGGCCATTGCTGATCTTTTCGGAGAGGATGCCTACCGCTTAAACATCAGTTCAACAAAATCAATGACGGGCCACTTATTAGGCGCCGCTGGAGCTATTGAAGCGATCGCCGCAATTCTTTCTGTTCAAAATGATATTGTACCTCCTACAATTAATCACTTTACAGATGATCCTGCATTTGATCCTAAATTGAATTTTACTTTCAACAAAGCTCAAAAACGTGAAGTTAGAGCTGCTTTAAGTAATACTTTTGGTTTCGGTGGTCATAATGCTTCAGTAATTTTCAAGAAATACGAAGATTAATTTATTCAGCTTTGCTATATAATTTTGTATGCTAATTAAAAATAGATAACTTAGTTAAATATGCTTATTAGCCGCTAATTGTGTTATTTATTTAATGCCGATATTAAAATTATATAAACTTTATCTCTCTCCTGAAAAGGAGTTTGTTAAAAAGCTGAAAAATATTTTAGGCTTTGTTCCTGGCAATGTTACGCTTTATAAAATGGCGTTCAGGCATCGTTCTGTAGCTAAAGTTTTAAAAAATGGTAGCAGGAGCAGCAATGAACGATTAGAATTTCTTGGCGATGCAGTTTTAGGTTCGGTGATCGCCGAACTTCTTTTTAAGCATTATCCTTATAAGGAAGAAGGTTTTTTAACTGAAATGCGTTCTAAAATTGTCAATCGAGCAAACTTGAACCAATTGGCAAAAAAGATAGGTTTTGATAAGTTAATCCAATTCGATCAACGTTCAGTTAGTATCCAAACCAAACACAATTCTATGTTGGGAGATGCTTTCGAAGCCATTGTAGGTGCCATTTATATGGATAAGGGTTACAATTTTACTAAGGAGTTTTTGCTTAGAAGGATAGTTAAGCCTCATATCGATATTCATACATTAGAACTTACGGAAACCAATTTCAAAAGTAAACTCATCGAGTGGTGTCAACGCCACGGTAAGGATGTTACTTTTGAGCTTGCTCAGAATGGTGAAGGCGAAAGCGCAAAACTATTTACTATTAGTGCCATTGTAGATGGTGAAAAGCACGGTACCGGTAGAGATTACAATAAGAAAAATGCAGAAAAACTTGCTGCAGAAAAAGCCTGCGAAGCATTATCTATTTAAGGTTAAATGATTGGTTATTAATTTTGTAATCGCCAACTACGAACTGCAAATTGGCAACTGATCACTACTTCCCTTTCCCCAACGTATCGGTAAACTTCTTTGATGATTCTTTAATGTACTTGATATAGTCGTAGCTGTTCCAATATTGAGCTTTATCAAAAGCGGGTCTGCAATCCAGCATATAACGTTCCAGCGTATCACCTCTTAGTTCTGTATTATTCTTGATGATAGATTGGTTAAAATAAACATCTATTTGCGATTGTTTAATTTCATTATCCGCATAGCGTCCAAATCTTCGGGCATTTTTGGGGTCCTTGCCGAATAAATTATAAAGCGCATTTAAAGGATTTGATAACACAGATAATAAAGGTGTCTTGCCTCCTTTATAAACGCCCTTGTTCTGAAATTCTCTCTTAATTTCTGCTAAATCTTGCTTTTTGGTGTTGCCTACAATGGTCACTTCGTTCAGCATGGTACTTTCTCTCACTAAATAAATCAAAATATCTTGAGTGCCTTTTATAATGATTCTCTGGTCTGTTAAATTTCTTTTGGTGATGAGTAAAGTGTCGCCAACTTTAGCTTTTAGCTGGAAAAACCCCAAATCATTACTTCCTACACCCAAATTGGTTCGTAGATTGGTAATCTCTGCGAGGGCAACCCGGATATTCGCTCCTTTTTCAAAAACAACACCCTTAACAATAAAGTCTTGTGCTTTAAGATTAAAGCTGATAAGTAATAAAAAAAATGGAATGATCGCGGTTTTTAAAAATTTCATCAGCAATTAATTTATCAAATATCTGTAGAGAAGATTTGAAGGTGCGCTTATTTTGCGGTTTTTTATAAACAAGGATGATATCACTAATGTTCTATTATTTGTTTACAAACAGATTTCCTACTTAAGATATTTTTTGTAAAATTAACATTTGTTAACCTTTTATTTGTTAAATAAACGTTAATGCAAGTGCGTAAGGTTTTTGGACTGCTTTACTTTCTCTATATATCAACAAATTTCTTTTTGTTGATGATTGTGGTATGTCCGTTTATTATCCTCAGCATGGGAGTTTCCAATGAAAAAGATGGAAGCAGAATCTCTTTTTGGTTCTTAAAGTTTTGGGCATTTGGATTCAGTGCGCTAACCTTTCTATGGTTTAGCAGCAATAGCAAATCTGGAATCGATACCTCAAGAACTTATATTTATGTAGGCAACCATGGTTCATTTCTTGATGCAGTAGCACTCGTGCTTTGTATTCCTCAAACTTTTAGTCCGCTTGGCAAAATAGAAAGGCTTAAAGTCCCAGTATTTGGATGGATTTATAAGCGTTTGGTTGTGATGATTGACCGCTGCAGTCGTGAAAGTCGCGATCAATCGGTAGCAGAACTTCGCAGAAATTTGAATGGAGGGCAGTCGATTTTAATCTTCTCCGAGGGAACCATGAATAAAACGAAAAGCTTACTTAATCCTTTCTACGATGGTGCTTTTCGTTTGGCCATAGAAACACAAACTCCAATTATGCCTTTTGCTATATTCAACAGCAAGGAACATCTTCCACGGACCGATTCTTTGCTGCTTTATCCAGGAATAATTAAAATGGAATTTGGGAATGTAATTGAAACAGCTGGCTAAAAATCTGAAGATTTAGAATTTTTGAAACAACATACCTTCAATGCAATTTACAAAATGCTTGAAGAATATGGTGCTGGCATAAAAGGTCCACTGCGAACTCTAAACTAATTTTTCTATCTTTGCGCATGATAAAATCCATGACAGGATACGGCTTAGCAACAGCCGATTATGCAAATGCAAAATACAGTGTCGAAATCAAATCGCTCAACAGTAAATTTCTTGAGCTTAACTTAAAATATCCTAAAGCTTTTTCTGATAAAGAATTAATACTACGAAATGTTTGTAGTAAAGATATTGAACGTGGCAAAGTGAGTTTGAGTATTAATGTAGAACGTGCCAACGGTGAAGTGACTGGTGCCACTATTAATACTGCATTACTTGCGCATTACTATAATCAACTCACTTCCGTTAATACCGAATTAGGCGCCAACAGTACCAATTTACTTCAAACTGCTTTAACCTTTCCTGATGTAATTTCATATAAAGAAGAGAGTGTGAGTGAGGATGAATGGAACCATTTATATCAAATTTTTAATCAAGCATTAGCTAACTTCAACAAGTTTAGAGAAGATGAAGGAGCAGTTTTAAAAGCTGATTTGGAGCTTAGGATAAAAAATATTCTTTCTTATTTCAAATTTGTTGAAGAACTGGAACCAAAGAGAATTGCAGCTATCCGTGATAAATTCTCACAGTTTTTAGACGATGCAGTTGGAAAGGTAAACATCGATCAAAATCGTTTTGAACAAGAATTGATCTATTATATTGATAAAATTGATATCACCGAAGAGAAAACGCGTTTAAAAAGTCATTGCGATTATTTCTTGCAAACTTTAGCAAGTAAAGAAGCAAATGGGAAAAAAATGGGTTTCATTTCACAAGAGATTGGAAGAGAAATAAACACAATGGGTGCGAAAGCAAACGATGCTCAAATGCAGCAATATGTTGTGGGTATGAAGGAAGAGCTAGAGAAAATTAAAGAACAGTTATTAAACGTATTATAAGGAGAAAGACTAAATACTAAAGCGTAAAGCAGCTTTGGTATTTCAGCTTTTTGCTTTCAGCTTACAACATGAAACAAGGCAAATTAATCATATTTTCAGCGCCATCTGGAGCCGGCAAAACCACTATCGTACACCATTTATTAAGCAAGTTTCCAGAGTTAAGCTTTTCAATTTCTGCAACAACACGCGAATTGAGGGGTGCTGAAACCCATGAAAACGACTACTACTTCATCTCGAAAGAAGAGTTTTTGCATAAAGTGGCACGCCAAGAATTTGTGGAGTTTGAGGAAGTTTATAATGGCACTTTCTATGGTACTTTACGCTCAGAAATTGAGCGTATCTGGAACGATGGTAAACACGTTATCTTTGATATTGATGTAGAAGGCGGCATTCGTTTAAAGCGTAAATATGAGGAAGATGCATTGGCTATTTTTGTTCAACCACCATCATTAGAAGTACTTAAAGAACGTTTAAGCGGAAGAGGAACGGATAGCCATGAAAAGCTGCAGGAGCGTTTTATTAAAGCAGAAAAGGAACTAACCTACGCTGATAAGTTCGATGTGATACTTAAAAATTACGATTTAGCTACAGCATGTGCCGAGGCTGAGAAATTGGTGGGCGATTTTATAAGGAGTTAACAATTTTTCATTAGCGGTCGTCATTGCGAGGAGCGAAGTAATCTCATTTGGTAGCCTAAATTTAAATCCTCGGGTAAGATTGCTTCGTGCCTCGCAATGACGATTTGATAAACCTTTTAACTGAAAACTAAAAATTGAAAACTGGTCTATTTTTCGGTTCTTTTAATCCCATTCATACTGGGCATCTGATCATTGCCAATTATATGGCTAATCATTCAGGTCTTGATGAGGTATGGCTAGTGGTTTCACCACATAATCCCTTAAAAGATAAAAAAGGCTTAACCAACATGTATGATCGTTTGGAAATGGCACAATTAGCTACTGAAAATACAGATCACATCCGCGTTAGCGATATTGAGTTTTCCTTACCGCAACCATCATACACTATAGATACGTTAACCTATTTGCGTGAACGTTATCCAACAAAAGAATTTGTGTTGATTATTGGAGCTGATAATCTGGTTTCTTTTAAGAAATGGAAGAATTACGAAGTGCTGTTGGATAACTACCAGATTTACGTTTACCCACGTCCCGGGGCCGACGTTACCGAGTGGATTAATCATCCATCAATCACGTTCACAGATACACCTTTAATGGAGATCTCTTCAACATTTATCAGAAAAGCAATTAAAGAAGGAAAGAATGTTCAGTTTTTTTTGCCAGATAAGGTGATTGATTTTATTGATGGCAAAGGCATGTATCGTTGATTTACGATTTTAGATTTACGAATTACGATTGATAGGCAATTGATTAACCTTTTAGCTTTCAGAACCTTTGATTTAAGATTTTGGGTTTAAGAATAACATTATTGCAGACTTCTAAAATCTAAATCGTAATTCTTAAACCCAGAATCAATCGGCTATTTCCAACCGCCACCTAATGCTCTGTATAAGTTAACTACAGATTGAAGTTTTTGTAATCTATCGTTTATTCCACTCAATTGAGCAGTTAACAAACTCTGTTCGGAGGTCAAAACGTCGGTATAATTTGTTGCTGAACTGTAACGCAATAACTCTTTAGTAAAATCAACTGCTTTTGTTAACGAAGCAATTTGTTTTGCTCTCGTTTCCTCTTTTTCAGCAGCAGTTTGGTAAGCGTACAAAGCGTTTGAAACCTCTTGTCCACCAGTTAAAAGTGCTTGTTGAAAAGCATAAAATGCTATTTGTTGATTTGCCTGTGCAGTTGTTAAGCGGGCTTTATTGGCACCTTTAGCAAAAATGGGTTGGGTTAAACCTCCAACTAAATTATAGAATATGGAATTATCGAAAAAATTGCTCAGCTGTAAACTCGTTAAGCCACCTGTAGCCGTCAAAGTTAAAGCCGGATAGAAATAAGTTTTAGCTACGTTGGTATTTTCAAATGCAGATCTAAAACCGAATTCGGCGGCAATAACATCCGGACGATTTTGCAATAGTTGCGCAGAAACACCAGTTTGCAAATTGGCATAAGGAATTTGCTGATCTAAATTGGTGCGATTAATCGTTCCAGGTGCTTGTGCTAAAATAATGCTCAAAGCGTTTTCAGCCTCTTTAATGCTTCTTTTTAAATCAGGGAGTGTTACCTGAGCGGCATAAAGATTGGCCTCACTTTGAACTACAGCCGCACCATTTACAACAGCGCCTTCTTTTAGCGCTTTCATGGTTTCTACATCCTGCGCTCTGATTTTAATCGTTTGCTCTGTAATCGCCAATTGTTTATCTAAAGCTAATAAAGTATAATAATTATTCGCGATAGTGGCTATTAATTGCGTTTGAACGGCACGTTTTGCCGCATCGCTTTGTAGTAAGGTTGCAAATGCGGCCCGTTTTGCGCTACTTAATTTGCCCCAAATATCAGCTTCCCAAGCTGTGCTTAAAGCAGCTCTGTATGTTTGAGTTTCTAAGTTAATGTTAATGCCAGCTGGAAAGTTCAGCGCCGCTTGAGACTGTTTTGCATCGGTAACGGAAACATCAGCTTGTAAGCTCGGTAAAAAGGCTGCACGACTTTGACGTAAGGTAGCTTCAGAAATTTTGATCCGTTCAATGGCTTGTTTAAGATCCAGATTTTGATTAATTCCCTGTTGAATCAGCGACTGTAAAGTCGTATCAGAAAATAGGCTCTTCCATGGCAAATCTGCCATGGTTGTTGTATCTGTTGTATTATTATCCCGGTATAAACCTTCATTCTTAACCTGCGGGCGTTCGTATTTTTGTGTTACGCAGGCGCTTAGGGTAAGGATGGAAATACCAATTAAAAAGGAATACTTATGTGTGAATTTCATGTTCGGATTAAATTAATGTTTACTGTTAGCGGTTGCTAATTCGTATTCTTCAGGAGTTTGCTCTTTTTCAATTCCTTCATCAAAAGGAGATTTATTGCTTACTCTTTCTTGCAACGACTGGAATACAATGAACAAAGCCGGAATTACGAAAATACCGAAAATGGTACCGATTAACATTCCCCCAACGGCACCTGTTCCAATTGATTTATTTCCTGACGCACCAACACCTGATGAAAGCATCAGCGGGAGTAATCCAAGGATAAAGGCAAATGAAGTCATCAAAATTGGACGTAAACGAGCGGTTGCGCCATCAATAGCCGCATTCACGATACTCATGCCTTTGCGTCGTCTATCCACCGCATATTCTACAATCAAAATGGCATTCTTCGCTAACAAACCAACGAGCATAATGAGCGTAATTTGGGTATAAATGTTATTATCGATACCGAAAATTTTATCGAAAATAAAGGTTCCCGCCAAACCGATTGGGAGTGATATTAATACTGCCAACGGTAAAATATAACTTTCATATTGGGCTGCCAACAAGAAATAAACGAAGATTACGCACAGTAAGAAAATGAAGATGGTCTGGCTACCGCTGCTCATCTCTTCACGAGATAATCCCGAAAACTCATATCCGTATCCTGCAGGTAAATGTTTCGCAGCTTCTTCCTGAACGGCCGCTAATGCATCTCCGGAACTATAACCTGCATTTGGATTCCCTGTAACAGCAATTGATGTAAATAAATTGAAACGGGATATGGCTTGCGGACCGTAAACTTTCGTAAGGGTAATAAACTCCGAAATTGGTGCCATTTGGCCAGAAGGATTTCGAACGAAAATACGCGTTAACGTTTGTTCATTTGAACGATACGCCGCTTCTGCCTGATACATTACCCTAAATTGTTTACCAAATTTATTAAAGTTTGATGCATAAACCCCACCATAGTAGCCTTGCATTACGCCCAACACATCACTCACGTTTAGGCCTGCTTGTTTTACTTTTGCCACGTTAACATCAATTTGATATTGTGGGAAGTTCGGGTTAAAAGAGGTGGAAGCATATTGAATTTCCGGACGCTGACTTAAAGCCGCTAAAAATCCGTTACCAACTTCATTAAATTTTTTAATATCGCCACCAGTTTTATCTTGCAATTGGAACTCAAAACCTCCACTGGTACCAAAACCCTGAATAGTGGGCGGTGCGAAGAAAATAATTTTAGCACCTTTAATCGTAGCCGTTTTAGCAAATAATTCGCCAATGATGGTTTTAACATCACGCCCTTTACGTTCATCCCAAGGGGTTAATCGTGAAATTACCATCCCGTATGAACTTCCAGAACCACTGATCATGCTTCGGCCAACTACTCTCAAAGTATTTTTGATTTCAGGAATCTTATGAGCGATGCTATCGATTTTTGCAATCACAATATTGGTTTCCTCTTGAGAAGTTCCCGCAGGTAATGAAATATCAGACATAATCGTTCCCAAATCCTCATTTGGTACAAAACCTTTAGGGGTAGTATTCATTGTCCATATTAAAAGACCCGTGAAAAATAAAATCCCTACGCCAACGAGCCATTTTGTTCTAGATAGAAAGCTAACCGATTTTTTATATTTTCCTGTAACGGCATCAAAAGAAGTATTAAATGCAGCATAAAAACGCTCTAAAAAGTTTTTCTTTTTTCCATGATCGTCTTTGTGTGGCTTTAAAAACAAAGCACACAATGCCGGACTCAGTGTTAACGCATTTACAGCTGATAAAATAATTGAAATGGCCAGTGTTAAACCAAACTGTTTGTAAAATACTCCTGATGAGCCTTGGATAAAACTTACTGGGATAAATACTGCAGCCATTACCAATGTGATGGAAATGATGGCGCCACTAATATCATCCATGGCATCAACTGTTGCTTTTTTTGCATCAGTATAACCTTCATCAAGTTTGGCGTGGACCGCCTCCACCACCACAATCGCATCATCCACTACAATACCGATGGCAAGTACAAGTGCAAATAGGGTTAGTAAGTTAATGGTAAAACCGAACAAACTTAAAAAGAAGAAGGTACCAATAATAGCTACCGGAACACTTATCGCTGGAATTAAAGTAGAACGCAAATCTTGCAAGAAGATAAATACCACTAAGAATACCAAGATAAAAGCTTCAATTAAAGTGTGGATTACTTTTTCAATTGAGGCATCCAGGAAATCATTTACGTTAACCAAGGTGGAGTAATGAACACCTTTTGGAAAGGATTTTTGAGCTTCATCTAAGGTTTTAATGGAATTCTCAATTACTTCTTTCGCATTCGATCCCGCTGTTTGGTTAATTGCAATACCTAAAGCTTGCTTGCCATTAAATTTTACAGAACTGGCATAACTTTGAGCACCTAATTCAATTCTTGCAATATCTTTTAAGCGAAGAATTTGTCCGCTAGCTGTAGATTTAATAATGATGTTGCCAAATTGTGCTTCATCTTTTAACCGGCCTGTATATTTTAGTGTGTATTGAAATGCCTGATCGCCTTGTTCACCAAATTGCCCTGGAGCAGCCTCCACGTTTTGATCGGCTAAAGCCGTATTTACATCACTTGGAACTAAACCGTAAGTGGCCATAATATCTGGTTTCAACCAGATACGCATGGTATAATCCAACGTTCCGAAAGCACTGGCATCACCAACACCGTTAATACGCTTAATCTGCGGAATGATGTTGATATTGGCGTAATTCTGTAGAAACTTTTGATCATAAGAGGGATCATCACTATACAAACCAAAAATCAAAACGTTACTCGC
This sequence comes from Pedobacter sp. Leaf41, assembly GCF_001422545.1. Classification (GTDB taxonomy): domain Bacteria; phylum Bacteroidota; class Bacteroidia; order Sphingobacteriales; family Sphingobacteriaceae; genus Pedobacter. The sequence goes on from NZ_LMLE01000001.1 coordinate 276,830, forward strand.
TTGCCTTTTTGCTGTAATTACACCTGACTTTGTTACCTCTGCAGGTAATAAACTGGTTGCCCTTGCCACCCTGTTTTGAACGTTTACTGCTGCCAAATCGGGGTTTGTACCCAATTTAAAGTTAACCGTGATGGTTGCAGTACCGTCGTTACTGGCGCTAGAAGTCATGTACGTCATGTCTTCCACACCATTAATTTGCTCTTCAAGCGGAACAACAACGCTATTCATTACCACATCTGCATTGGCACCTTGGTACGAAGTGGAAACCTGTACTGTAGGTGGTGCTATTTCTGGATATTGCGAAACCGGTAAAGTAGCTAAACCTAAAACACCGAGAATAACGATGATAATGGATATAACCGTAGATAGTACTGGTCTTTCTATAAATTTCTTAAACATATTTAATATTGATTACACTGATATTATGACTGCAGTGATGATATCTTTATTTTTTTATATCAGCATAAACTGAATCGGCACTTTGTTCTTCTGGTTTAATTTTAGCTCCATCTTTTAAAGATTGAAACCCTTCAAGAACGATTTTATCGCCAGCTTTTAAGCCTTTGGTTACCACATAAAATTTATCTTTAGCTAAATCCATAATCTGAATTTCTGTACTGATAATTTTTGAGGAATCGCCTAAAACGTAAACGAATTTCTTTCCCTGTAAATCGATTGTTGATTTTTGAGGGACAAGAATTGCATTTTCAACTTTCTGCGGTACACGAACTGAAGCACTTGCACCATTCTTTAATAAGGAAACTGGATTGGGGAATGTAGCTCTTAAACTAGCAGAACCGGTAGCGGTATTAATTTGGCCATTGATGGATTCAATCTTACCATTTTGAGCATAAACAGTTCCATCAGCTAATACCAAACTAACTGCCGGAATGTTTTTCATCTGCTGTGCCAATGTGCTCCCTTTATATGTTTTAGAAAAATCTAATAATTGTTTCTCATTAAGTGAGAAGTAAGCATACACTTTAGATGTATTTGAAACCGTGGTAAGAGGTTCAGTACTTGAGCTGCTCACTAAACTTCCGGTTCTGAAGGGAAGGCTACCAACCACGCCATCAACTGGGCTTGTGATAGAGGTATAACCCAAATTTACCTGAGCATTTGCTAACGCAGCTCTCGCTTGCGCTAATGCTGCTTTTCTACTTTGCAAGGTTAGCTGCGCTGCATCCAAATCGTATTTGCTGATGATGTCTTTCTCCACTAGAGGGCGAGTTTTATTTACCTGAAGTTGGGCTGCATTTACATCAGCCTCTGCACTGCTAATCGCAGCTCTCGCAGTTCTAACCTCTTGCTCATATTGTGGTGCCATTATCGTGAAAAGTAATTGCCCTTTTTTAACAACTGCACCTTCATCTACCAATATTTTTTGAATGAAACCATCAACTTTAGGGCGGATATCGATATTTTGAATCCCTTCGATGGTTGCTGGATAATCTGAATTTAGCTCTGTGGTTTGTGCGTTAACCGTAAAAACAGGGTAGGCTTGGGGACCAGCCGCGGCTGCTGCTGCGGCTTTCTTCTGTTCATCATTATTTCCGCATGATGCTAAAACAATAGCGATGCTCATGCCAAAAACGAGAGTTGTTACTTTTCTCATGGACTATTTGTGTGTGTATTTAAATTTTAATTTCCGGATTTGAAAGCGCAGTGAATGATGGTTTTCAACTTGCCGATTTCTGCCCAAAAATAAAGCCTAAAAGAAATTAAGTCTGTCCAATTTCTGTCATTTAATCAATCGATTGATTTATTTTTTATCTCCAAGTAGCTATTTTGAGTGTTAAATGCCTGTTTTCGAGTATGATATCGTTGATTTGTTTCCGAAATTTTTGTGTAAATATCTTGAGACAGATGTTAATTGCTATTAAATAAGCCTCTTCTATTTGCCGAATTGTTAAAGATTTTGTTTAGAAAAACAGTCATTATTTTATTTCCTTAGTGTGAAATATACACTTTATAAAATCCTGTTGTTATAGTGGGCGTAGATTAGTGTTCAAAAGGTTAGTATCAATCGATCGGCGTTATCCAACCTCTCCTTCAAAAACCAATTTTGCCGGCCCGCATAAAAATACGTTTGTAAATTCATTTCCATCATAATTAAATTCGATTTTGATATCTCCACCCAAAGCTTTTATATCAGTTTTGATATGGCCGCTTTGATTTTTGTATTTCGCCATAGCCATTGCAACAGCAGTTACGCCGGTACCGCAGGCATAGGTTTCATCTTCTACGCCACGTTCGTAAGTTCGCACAAATAAATGATCGCCTTTATCTTCAACGAAATTTACATTAATGCCTTTTTCGCTGTAAACTTCATTGTATCTAATGTTTTTTCCCTGTGTAAAAACATCGAAATTTTTTAAATCACTTTGTAAAGCAACGTAATGTGGTGAGCCGGTATTTAAAACAAATGCTTCACCATCACTGGTAATGCTGTCAACATCAATCATTTGTAGCTCCACCCAATCTCCTGATTCTGAAATTCTGGCATAATGCGGTCCGTCTACTGCCAAAAAGTTCGTTTCATTTTCAATAATACCGAGTTGTTTGGCAAATGCCACAATGCACCTGCCACCATTACCGCACATGCTGCCTAACTTACCATCCGCATTGAAATAATGCATTTCAAAATCGTAGTCATCATGTTTGGTTAAAAACATTAAGCCATCTGCGCCAATGCCGAATCTTCTATTGCAAAGTTGTTCAATCAACTCATTATCAATATCTTCCAATTGTTTCATGGTGTGATCTATCAGAATGAAATCATTACCTGCTCCTTGGTATTTAAAGAAATTAATTTTCATGAAACCTTCATTTTTTTATGCAATATTTGAGATGCAATTAGCAACCGCAAAGCCTGGGTTAAAGGTTTTAACATTTTTTAACATGGCTTGTGGTGCTTAACTGATACAAATATCGTTTATATGGTATTAAATTTGAATAAAACTGTTAAAGAAAATTTGAGCAGATAAAAACTGCTGGGGCAATCTGCTTAAAACAAAGTGAATATTGCTCTTGCAACCATTACAAATAACAACGAATGTTATAAGCAAACAATTAGCTAGCATTAATGCTTGTAATAATCATGGGATTTAAAAAACAATATAAAAACACATGAAACCGTCAAAAGCTAAACGAATAAAAAGAATAGTCAATTGCTTTTGATCGCTTCATTACCATTAAAAAACAATATACAAACACATGAAAAAAATATTAGGTATTACGGTGTTGGCTGCTTTTATAGGTGGGGCAGCAGCAATTGGAGGTTACAAACTATTTGAACGCAATCAAACTGGCAGTACGATTTCTGAAAAGCAGAATTTATATTTCGCCAATAACCCACTTAAAGTATCATCGGCTGGTACAGCTGATTTTACCCAGGCTGCGGCCGCGGTTGCACCAGGAGTGGTACATATTAAAACAACTTATGAAGCCAAAAGTGGTGGTGGATCAAGAAACTCATCGCCATTTGATATGTTCGATGATTTCTTTGGAGGCGGCGGTCGCCAGATGCAACGCCAACCACGAGCGGCATCAGGTTCTGGTGTAATTATTAGTCAGGATGGTTATATTGTCACCAATAATCACGTGGTAGAAAATGCATCAAAGGTTGAGGTAGTATTAACTGACCGACGTAAAGTAGAAGCCAAAGTGATTGGTCGCGATCCTAACACTGATTTAGCTTTAATTAAAGTTAATGCTACTGGTTTACCTGTTGTAAAAATGGGTAATTCTGATAATGTTCAGGTAGGAGAATGGGTATTGGCAGTAGGGTTCCCTCTCGATTTACAGACAACAGTTACGGCTGGTATCGTGAGCGCAAAAAATAGAAGTATTGGCATTATCGGTCGTGAGCAACAAGGTAACGAGATTACCGAAGAAGAATACCGCGAATATCAGCGTACGGGTAAAAGGCCACAGGCACCTGCAAACACCAGTATCGAATCCTTTATTCAAACAGATGCGGCCATTAATCCTGGTAACAGTGGAGGAGCGTTAGTAAATGCAACTGGAGAATTAGTAGGTATTAACTCTGCAATTGCTTCACAAAGTGGATACAATCAAGGTTATGGCTTTGCGATTCCTGTAAATTTAGCCCGTAAAATCGTTGATGATTTTATGAAATATGGAATGGTAAAACGTGGATACATTGGTGTTAATTTTTACCCTTTAAGTGGCGATGAAAAACCAGAAGGAATTACAACATCAGAAGTAAGCGGATTATATGTAAGTGATGTGGTAGCTGGTGGCGGTGGTGCTGCTGCGGGAATTAAAAAAGGCGACATCATTAAAAAAGTAGATGGTGTTGTTATTAATGATTCTCCTGATTTGCAGGAAAGAATTGGCCGTATGAATCCTGGCGACAAAGTGAAGCTAAGTGTTTTAAGAGATGGTTCTTTGAAAGATATAACCGTTACTTTAAAAGGTGAATCTAGCATCGGTTTAACAGCCAATAATGCAGCTACTAAAAATGTAGAGGTTTCTAAGTTAGGTGCAACATTTGCTCCGGCAACCCAGGCTCAAAAAACCAAGTTTGGAATTAATAGCGGGGTGGTGGTAACATCAGTAGTTACTGGTAAAGCATTTGATAATATCGGAGTAGAAAAAGGTTTAATCATTACGAAAGTGAATGGTCAGCCTGTAAATTCTGTTGCCGATGTTCAAAAGGCGCTACCTCAGGGTAGAAATAATATGATTAGTATTTCTGGTGTGGGCGAACAGGGAACTTATAATTTTAGTTTCCCAGCTCAATAATTCAGGCAGAGCGATACATAAAAAATGTCCCGATTTAATAATCGGGACATTTTTTATGCAATTAATCTTGCTCAATAGGTTGGTGGTTAGCATGACAGGCATCGGCGCATTCTTCGCAGGCAACTGCACATTGTCTGCAATGTTCATGGTCGTGATTGCTGCATTCTTCTGCGCATAAACGACAAATTTCTTCACATAACAAAAGGTATTGCCTTCCAATTACCGAATCGCGTTGAAGCAATCGTGCTGCCTGAGTACAAATGTCTGCACAATCTCTATTCAATTTAATGCAATCTACCATCATTGCAATATCTTGCTCTTCCTTCAGGCTTGAAGAACCGCAATGTTCGCATGCCATAGCGCAATCTAATAAAGCCTGAATTAATGCGTGGTTGTTTCTCGTTTCCATATTTTTTTGGTTAGCTACTATTGTATGTAATTAACGCCTAAGGATATAAAGAGTTTTAATAAAAATGGGATTAGCAGAACCGAATCTTTATTCACCCCTGTAGTGGTGAAAGTTCCGATCTGCAACTTACATTTTGTTTATTGCATTGTTTTATGTTTTCTCAACCTAAAAATAGCGAACACGAACCCGTTTTTTCGGGTGAGTAAAGTGGATGGCAGGACTATCCTTACTGAAACGGATAGAAACCTGCTTTTCGAATTTTTATTTTTATGATTGAAGCGAATAGTAATGATTACTCGTTTTAGCTAATGACAGTTCATTTTAAATTCATTTTTGCTATTTAGTTTCGCATGTACCGATTAATAAGGAGTCTTTATAGCAAACAGATTTTTATGATTTCATATTTGACCAGAATTAAAACCGAATAATTATGGCTTTGGCTTATATCAACATTATTGCTAAACAGTATTTTAATTTTATGTGCCGATCGGATTTCGAACGAAGAATTTTTCACGATACCTACAAGGAATTTCAGGAAAAATCTAAACCATATACTTCTGGCGAGCGCTTAAATACGTTTTCTCAAATGATGTTGGCTAATAAAAAAGCCAAAGATTTGCATCAGAAGCTCCATTATTCGGTAATGGATGTTATCGAAAAGTTAGAACATCAAATTCCGATTTTAAGGGATGAAAATGGAAATTCCATCAGATTTGAATGGGCTGAACTTGAAATAATAGATTCAGATTTGTTAAACAAGGCCGGTCACGTGGTTTCATTAACTTATACTAGTCCAAAAATGTTGTTGCATGAGATTGATAAGGAACTATTGGTTTTGAGTGAGGAAACGGCAGGCAAATCCAATTCTATATTAAAGATTAAAATGACTGAAGAATTAAGGATCGATTATTGCGAAAAGCATGAACTGGTTTGCAGTTAAAACAAATTATTCAACTATCTGAAGGGCTATTTTAGTTGATATAGATGTTTAAAATGGAAAATATGGCAAGTGATTGAATAGGCTAACGCATCCAAATAGTGGTTTAAATAGCAATAAATCAATATAATTAGCTTAATTCGAATAAATAAAAATAAAAAATTGATTTATAGGTAATTAACATTATCTTTGAAACAAATTAAAATACAATATAATGCAACAAGGAACAGTAAAATTTTTTAATGAAACTAAAGGTTTCGGATTTATCACTCCATCTAATGGCGATGCCGAAATTTTTGTTCATGCTTCAGGCTTAATTGACAACATTCGTGAGAATGATACCGTAAACTACGATGTAGAAGAAGGTAGAAAAGGCCTAAACGCGGTAAATGTAAAAGTAGCTTAAGAAAACTCGAACACATAAATCGTAAAAAGTCCTGATGAAAATCAGGACTTTTTTTGTGCAAAATAATTTGAAGTAAGGTGGGTTGATCTTTGAGGATTAATTGTTTTCTTATTGTTTTTATATCGAATCGACCAAACTCATTAGGCTGATAAAATCCTGATGAATTGATCTTATGGTAGATTGCAATTGGTTAATCATTGCAGAACGGGTATGTAAGTCATCAGCTCCGTAGAGCCCACCATCCCCAAACAGCAATTTTTCTTCATCGATATCTACGCCCCCGTTAAACTCGAACTTTAGCCAGCGGTTTTTAATACTATTAATCAAAGTCACGTTACCGCTTGAGCTGAATTGCTTTTCATTGAGCATCTTCCATACAAATTCCGGGTAATCGGTATTTTTTTCTCCATCCCGCCAAATCGTTCTTAAAAGGTTATGTTCATGGTAAAACTCCACCTTTTTCCCCTTGGGATTAATAGTCATTGCGCCAAGACCAGCGCTAACCAAGCCACCACTTATGCCCACGATAGTTTGCGTATTATTCTTTGCTACTGCACTTACAACCGTAGTTAGGGCGCCTATAACCACCGAACCGACTGTGAGCTGCCGATTTCGTTTGCTGTTTAGTCCATCCAGATAGTCTGCAGCCATATCAGATCGTTCGCCTTCACAATCAAGTTCTGCGGCAACCGCAGTTAGTTGTGCTTGCGCTAAACCAATACGGCTATTTATTTTTTGTTTTAACTTCAAATAATCGGCATTATTTGTCCCTTCTTTTTTCAGGCGTGAAAGCGCATTGATCTCATTACTTAAGCCAAGCAAATGACACAGCAATTGATCGTGTTTAGAAAGTGCATCTATGGCAGATAGATCAGTTGCCGTTTTTTCCTCGAAAAATCCAGTGGAATTAATGTATGGACGCGTAGGAGTACAATAATTGTATTTAAATGCCTGAGGATTCGTCGTTTGCTTCCTCATGCTTCCGCATGAAAATAAAATCAAAGAAATTGGAGCTAACAAGATGGCGTTACGTTTCATAAAAAAAAACATTTTATGAATGAATATAAGAATCTAGCTGTAAAAAATGATTCTCGATAGAAAATCATTAACATTTCTTTAGAATGATGATTTGATTATTTGCTGTAGCTTTTGTGAAATTATAAGATGGATTAATTTTGCTTATCCAATAATGATGTGAGTATAGTGGTGATTGAATTTCCGAAGAAAAATCTACAATGCTTTTAGAATGTTTCTAAATAAATGTTTTATCGGCGTTTTGTCATAATCGTTTATAAATTAAACTCATAATTAGATACTTTTGCAAGAAATTTAGATATAAATCCTAATCAAATGAGTGGTTTCGGAAATGCGCTTTCTTCATCAATAGGAAGAAAATACGTTATGGGTGTTACAGGAATATTCCTGATACTCTTTTTAATTGTACATGCTGGTATTAATTCGTTGATATTTCTTGACGATAATGGTTTGACTTTCAATATTGGAGCCCATTTTATGGCGACAAACTGGATTATCAGAGCTGGGGAGTACATATTGTTTATAGGTTTACTGGTTCACATTTACCAGGCGGTAAACTTGACTATTCAAAACAGAAAAGCAAGACCAGAAAACTATGCTGTTTATAATGGAAGCGCCAACAGTAAGTGGTATAGCCGCTCTATGGGCTTGCTAGGTACTTTGTTATTGATTTTCCTTGTAATTCACCTTAAAGATTTCTGGGTGGTTTCTCGCTTTACCGGTATTCCAACGGTAGATGCTAACGGTCACGAAGATCTTTATGCGGTAATGAGAGAGAAATTCCAGGATCCTGTACGTGTAGTTGCCTATGTTTTGTTAATGATTTCGTTGTGCTATCACTTGCTTCATGGTTTTGCTTCGGCATTTCAAACTATGGGATGGAATCATTCAAAATACAATGGCATTATTAAAAGCACAAGTGTTTGGTATTCGATTATTATATCGCTTGTTTTCGCTTTGATGCCGATTGCCGTATATACTCATTTAATTGATTAAGTTTTTAGCACAAAAGAGATATGTCAGATATTAATTCAAATATTCCAGAAGGCGAATTAACCTCCAAATGGACCAAGTATAAGTCTTCTGTGCCTTTGGTTAACCCATCGAACAAAAGAACTATTGAAGTAATTATTGTAGGTTCTGGTTTAGCAGGTGCTTCTGCAGCTGCAACTTTAGCTGAAATGGGTTACAAGGTAAAGTGTTTTTGCTTTCAGGATTCACCACGTAGAGCGCACTCGATTGCGGCTCAGGGTGGTATTAATGCAGCAAAAAATTACCAGAATGATGGCGATAGTACTTATCGTTTATTTTATGATACAATTAAAGGTGGCGATTACAGAGCCCGCGAAGCGAATGTGCATCGCTTGGCTGAGGTAAGTGCTAACATTATAGATCAATGTGTGGCTCAGGGTGTTCCCTTAGCTCGCGAATACGGTGGTTTGTTAGATAACCGTTCATTCGGTGGTACGCAAGTTCAACGTACATTTTATGCAGCTGGTCAAACTGGTCAGCAATTGTTATTAGGTGCTTATTCTGCTTTAGAACGCCAGATTGGTATGGGTAAAGTAGAAATGTACACCCGCCATGAAATGCTTGAGGTTGTTAAAATTGATGGCAAGGCTCGTGGTATTATTGCCCGTAACCTAATCACTGGAGAAATTGAGCGTCACTTTGGTCATGCGGTTGTTTTAGGAACTGGTGGTTACGGTAACGTATTTTACCTTTCTACAAACGCAATGGGCAGTAACGTTACGGCAGCATGGAAAGCACATAAACAAGGTGCTTACTTCGCCAATCCGTGTTATACCCAAATTCACCCAACCTGTATTCCGGTTTCTGGTGATCACCAATCGAAATTAACCCTGATGTCTGAATCATTACGTAATGATGGACGTATCTGGGTTCCTAAAAAGAAAGATGATAACCGTAAAGCTTCAGAAATTCCTGAAGATGAAAGAGATTATTATTTAGAGCGTCGTTACCCAGCTTTTGGTAACCTTGTGCCTCGTGATGTGGCCTCTAGGGCAGCAAAAGAGCGTTGTGATGCTGGTTACGGTGTAGGTGCTTCAAAATTGGCGGTTTATTTAGATTTTAAAGCAAATACTGAACGCTACGGTAGAATCGAGGCTTCTAAATCAGGTATTCATAATCCTGATAAAGAAACCTGTATGCGTTTGGGAACCGCGGTAATCAAAGAGAAATACGGAAATTTATTTGATATGTATGCTCAGATTACCGGTGAGAATCCTTACGAAACGCCAATGCGTATCTATCCAGCAGTTCACTACACAATGGGCGGCCTTTGGGTTGATTATAACTTAATGACTTCTGTACCTGGTTTATATTGTACTGGTGAGGCTAATTTCTCCGATCATGGTGCGAACCGTTTAGGTGCTTCTGCTTTAATGCAAGGTTTGGCTGATGGATATTTCGTGCTTCCTTACACTATTGGTGCTTACTTATCTAAGGAGATTTCTGTAAAAGCTATCCCTACAGATCACCCTGCATTCGTAGAAGCAGAAGAGCGAGCGAAAGGAATTCTCAACAAGCTAATCAACATTAAAGGCACCAAATCTGTAGATCATTTCCACAAACGTTTGGGCCACATCATGTGGGAAAAATGTGGTATGGCTCGTAATGAAAAAGGCCTGAAAGAAGCTATTGAGGAAATCAGAGCTTTACGTGCTGAATTCTGGAGTAATGTTCGTGTACCTGGTGTAGTAGAAGAATTAAATCCGGAGTTAGAGAAAGCCGGCCGTGTTGCTGATTTCATCGAATTGGGCGAACTAATGTGTATTGATGCTTTAAACCGTAACGAAAGTTGTGGTGGTCACTTCCGTGAAGAGTATCAAACAGAAGAAGGCGAGGCTTTACGTGACGATGAAAACTTTGCTTACGTGGCAGCCTGGGAATTTAAAGAAGGTGTAAACTTTGAACTTCATAAAGAAGAATTGAAGTTTGAAAATATTAAAGTAGCACAAAGAAGTTATAAATAGATGTGAGAGGGTAGATATGAGAAACTAGATAGGAGATATGAGATACGGTAGTTGCCGATGCTCAGGTCTCACATCTCAAGTCTCACATCTCAAATCTAATGTCCAAAATCTCAATATCATGAGTACAGGAAATATGAACTTAACGCTAAAAGTTTGGCGTCAGAAAAATAACAAAACCAAAGGTGCTTTGGTAGATTATAAATTGTCTGGTATTTCTCCGGATATGTCTTTCTTGGAGATGTTCGATGTGTTAAACGAAGATCTGATTACTAAAGGTGAAGAGCCGGTGGTATTCGACCATGATTGCCGTGAGGGTATCTGCGGAATGTGTTCGATGTTCATCAACGGTCGTCCGCATGGTCCGAAAGACTTGGTTACCACCTGTCAATTGCACATGCGTTCATTCAAAGATGGTGATACTATAGTTGTGGAGCCTTGGAGAGCAGCAGCTTTTCCAGTGGTAAAAGATTTGACTGTAGATCGCTCTGCATTTGATAGAGTGATTGCGGCTGGTGGTTTTATTTCTGTAAACACAGGAAACGCACAAGATGCTAATAACCTGCCAATTCCTAAAATGAAAGCAGATGCTGCTTTCGAAGCGGCAGCTTGTATAGGTTGCGGCGCTTGTGTGGCTACATGTAAAAATGCTTCGGCAATGTTGTTCGTTTCTGCGAAAATTTCTCAGCTGGCGTTATTGCCACAAGGCCAGCCAGAACGTTATCGTCGTGTGCAAAGCATGGTAGCGCAAATGGATGCTGAAGGTTTCGGTAATTGTACCAATACAGGTGCATGTGAAGCAGAATGCCCTAAAGGAATCTCTTTAGAAAATATCGCTTTAATGAATCGTGATTTTGCATCTGCAAAGTTTGTTTCAGAAGAAACGGTTTAAAATTATACTGTGCGTTCGGTTTAGTTACCGAATTCTCGAGCCTCCATATTTATGGGGGCTTTTTTATTTTGTAAATCTTGCCAAGATAAAAGTTGATCAGACTCGATTATTTTTGGTATGCTGCGGTGCGCAAATAAAAGATTTCAAGAGACGACTTCTTAAAAGGGATGTTATCATCAAAATAAAAGTTTGCGAAAGTTGCAAATATTCTATGTTAGCATATTAAAAAAATATCTAATTAGAAATTTTATTTTGTATTATTTGTATATACATTAAATATTTTATAAATTTAGTGTTCCGAGACAGGAGAGAAAACATAAAACCCCGACTATTATTAGCTGGGGTTTTGTGGTTAAGTGTAGTGCTTAATTGGGCGAAAAGTTAACCTTGATATTGTATTTCACCCTAACTGGTTTACCATCTTGTATTCCTGGATTCCATTTTGGCGATTTGCTTACCACTCTTATCGCTTCTTCGTCAATATCTTTCCTCAAGCCGCTAACTACCATTACTTCCGTTAAATCTCCACTTCTCTCCACAACAAATGATAGCGTTACAGCTCCGCCTATTCTATCTTTCCAAGCTTGCTTTGGGTATTTAGTATTTCTGCCTAAATATTGATAGAACTTTTGTAATCCTCCAGGGTATTCTGGTGGCTTTTCTATAGAATTAAAATCGAAATTTTTGATGGAGTCTACCGGAATCATCACTTCTTGTGCCTTGATCTTGCTTTCTAAAGCGAATAGTAGCGCTATTGACAAAATACTAAATTTAAAGAGCTGAGTTATCATTCTCAAATATACAATGCGCTTTGAATTGTACAGTGAAATCGCAAAATCTTAATATTGAAATTAAGACTTTGCGATGTTGAGAGCGTCATAAAATGTTAAGACAAAGTGAAATTCACTGTCATACGGTATTTAGTTTTTACAGGATGGCCATCTGTGCCAATTGCCGGATTCCACCTTGGTGCAGCTTTCATTACCCTCAAAGCTTCTGCATCAGTTTCTTTGGATAGCCCTCTGGTTACAACAATATCTGTTAAGGTTCCATTTTTTTCTACATTAAATTCAAGAAAAACTTTTCCTTGGACATTATTTTTCTGAGCTTCTTTTGGGTATTTAATGTTTTTAGCCAAATAGCTATAAAGCTTCTCTGTTCCCCCAGGAAATTCAGGTGTTAAGCCTGATTTAATCATTGTTTTTTTATCGGCGCCACTTTGTGATAGGTAGAAATTAACATTGATATTGTATTTGACCCTTACAGGTTTCCCGTTTAGCAGTCCTGGTTCCCAACTTGGAGAGTTTTTGATTACCCTGATGGCTTCCACATCGGTTTCTTTCGATAAACTCCTTGTTATAACTACATCAGTTAGCTTGCCATTTTTTTCAACTGTAAAGCTTAAAAATACCTTTCCCTGTATCTTATTATTCTTCGCAACTTCAGGATATTTAATTTCATTTTTCATGTACTGATAGAATTTAACAATTCCACCGGGGTAAACTGGCTGCTTTTCTACTGATACGAAATCGTAAATTTTTTGTGCTTTTACCGAATTGGTAAGCATGGCAATGCCCGTTAGGGCTAAAATCATTAGCTTTCTCATGGTTAAATAGTATTAAGTTTTTTATTTAGTTTTTCTTTTGAGATTCTTTTTTAGGAACTTTTGTAGTAATAATAACTACTCCATTTGCGCCTGATTCACCATACTGTGATTTTCTAGCAGCAACATCTTTCAGTACATTAATTGATTCAATTGTATTTGGATCAAGCGTTTCTATATTATCTACTTGCTTTCCATCAACTATATAAATTGGATTAGCTTTTGGATCGGAATCTTTTTGCAGGAGATTTCTGATAATCACTTTGTGGTCAGAATCTTTTGTCTTGTAATTTCGGATCACACCTGTAGCATTCGGGCGAAAACTTAGTCCGGTCATTTTGCCCTGAAGGCCGACGCTATTTGAATCTATGTTCTTATTATAAATTCCTGCTAAACCGTTTTTAGTTTTAATTTCAATAACACCCGCAAATCCGTCAGGGCCATATTTAGTGGTTGATGCAGCATCTTTCAAAATGTTTATCGATTCGATATTGTTGGGATCCACACCAGCCATCGATGCCGTTCCTCGTAGGTATTGCTTATTTCCGTCAATTACAATAAGGGGCTCCGCAACAGATGTAGCTGTACCACGTAAAGTAATGCTCGGTGTTTTGGTGCTATCTGGTTTCGTTTGTGCCTTTACACTATAGGCCAAACCCAGCGCTATAACAATCGTTAATATTCTTTTCATATTGTTGATCTTAATTATCTTATTTTAAGAGTAGGTGTGTTGGTATCTAACTTAAGTTCCGTGTAACTTGCTTTTCTAAAATCGTTATTTTTTGTGGTAATGATGAGCACGCCGTTTTTCCCCTTATCTCCGTATAAACTTGTTGCTGCAGCATCTTTTAGTACCGAAACGGATTGAATATCGCGACTATCAATCTTGGTAAAATCAAATCCATTTTGGCTCACTTTTCCATTTAGTACCACAACACCATCAAATTTCGAGTTGTTAAAAACGTTGCTCGTAGAAAGGCCTTTAATCCGAGTTGCTTTCTTCACCTCATCATCAACATTTAGTGTGAAATTCACGTTGATGTTGTATTTTACCCTAACGGGTTTACCATCCGTTATTCCGGGATTCCATTTGGGCGAACCATTTATTACCCTTAACGCCTCCTCATCCAGTCCGCTACCCAGGCCGCGGGTTATCAAAGCATCGCTAAGCGAGCCATCTTTTTCAACGATAAAGGATAGAAAAACTTTTCCCTGCACATTATTTTCTTGTGCTAGTTTTGGATACTTTATGGTCTTGCTTAAATATTCATAAAACTTTGATATCCCCCCAGGAAACTCCGGCTGTTTCTCTATTGAAACGAAGTCAAAAACCTTGTCTAACTTATCCTCCTCACTGCCACTTTCTACAGGTGAAGAATAGCCAATGATATTAATATCAGAAAGTTTTTGGTAATTAGCCACTTTAATCGTCTCCTTATTTTTAAGCGGGGTCTTATTTCCGGAAAGCGTGAAACCTACTTTCAACGTGTATTTACCATTAAGCAGATTTTCAAATTTTCTGTACGACAATATGGCTTTCATCACTTCCTCATCGCAGCCGTCGCCCAAACTCAAAACACTGCTTACGTTTGTTACCTTATTGTTTTGAAGGGTGAATTTTATCTGAGTATTGCCCTGAAGGTTGTTTTTCTGAGCTTCGGATGGATATTTTATTGATCTGGCCATGAAAGTATAAAAGTTGTTCCAATTTCCGGCTACTTTTTCTGCTGTAGGAATGATCTCAGTGGTAGATAACTTTTCTGGCGCAAATGCTGGCTCAGGAATAATTATTTCCTGAACCATTTCAATAGGTTTGTCCAGTGGTATTTGATTGGTAATTGAAATCAGCTTTTCATTTTTTCTTACCGTTGCTGAGGAGAAAATAATGAGAATTGCAAAAAGCGGAATAAAGAAGCCATACTTCAAAATGGCTATTTTCTTTGATCTTTCTTTTTGCAACATAAAGATCCGTTTCTTGATGAGTGATTGATCAAAGAAACCATTGGTAAGGCGATTGGGAGAAATTCCGAACGACTGACTTAAGATAAGCATCGCATATTCAGCTTTATCACCTTGAAATGCCGCAGCATGCTCATCTGCTAAAAATTCGTGAATATTTTTAATGGATTTTTTGTAGAAATAAATGATTGGATTTATCCAGGTAAAAACTCCTATAATCTCAAAAAACAAAATATCTGCGGTATGCCATTGTTTAATATGGGCTTCTTCGTGTACGTCAATCACTGCCATTAGCGGCAAATCCTGATCAACGACTTTCTTACTAAAAAAAGAAAAGGCAGAACCCGATTTCGCATTTTTTATCAGTTTCTGTACTGAGAGTAAATTGTAAGCAAGCTTGCCTAAGCAGAAGATTATGCCTGCACAATAGATATACACAAACGCATAACCCCAATTAAAGCCATTGCTACTATCGCCTACAATAGTAGCTTTTTCCAATACGGCTTCCCAATTTACAGATGTATAAACCTGCTGTGCCGCCTTTTGCTCAGTAAGCCATTCCAGTCGGATAAATGGAATAGATAATGATAATACACCAGCACTTACCAGGTAAACGCGGTTGAGTAAAAAGTAGGTTTCCTTATCTAAAAGTAATTTATAAAAGCCATAAAAAACAATTAAGTATAAGTTTACCTGAAGGAGGTAATGGGCAAAACTCATTTTGGCTTATGTTTAATTTTATCAATCATTTTTAAAATTTCATCAACATCACTTAAATCTAACTTCTCTTCTTTCACGAAGAAAGAAAACATACTTTCTACTGAATTTTCGAAATAATTGCCGAGTAACTTTTCGGTGGCGTGGCGTTTGTATTCTTCTTTGCTGATGATCGGGAAATATTGATGGGCTTTTCCAAAGGCCTCATGGCCAATAAAACCTTTTGTCTCTAAAATTCTAATAATTGTTGAAACTGTATTGTAAGCGGGTTTTGGCAAGGGAAGTTCATCGATAACCTCTTTCACAAATGCTTTTTCCAACTGCCACAATACCTGCATAAGCTGTTCTTCTGCTTTGGTTAGATCTTTAATTTCCATAGTATTTAATAAATAGAGATAAGCTTTAGGCAAAAGCCTTAACTAAAGTTAAAACTAATTATTTAGTTATGCAAATTATTTATCAAGTTTTTAATTGGTAAAGATTTTCAGCGGTGCTGATTATATGGTAATTAGGTTATTCTTGATCGCATAAACCACCAATCCTGTACGAGATCGGATATTGAGTTTGGCAAATAATGATTCCCGGTAATTGTCAACAGTTCGTGGGCTTACATTCATCATGTCGGCAATTTCTTTGTAGGTGTGTTCGGTACTGCAATGCTGCAAAAATGCAAGTTCCCTTGTGCTGAAAATTGGGCCTGAATCGCCATTTTTTAAAGCAACCAAAAGCCTGCCCGACACCAGGTCGTTGATGTAAAACCCTTTTTCAACAACAGCTTTAATGGCCAAGAGAAGGTCGTTAGGTGTAGACTCTTTAAGCATATAGCCGCTTGCGCCAGCTCTCAGCATTTCAATAATGGCTTTTTCATCTTCAAGCATGCTCAATGCTAATACATTTACATTGGGGTGGTGCTCCTTCATCCACTTGGTGGCTGCAAATCCATCCATTACTGGCATATTAATATCCATTAATAGCAGTTGAACATCTGGATGATTTACAATTTTATGTTGTAAATCCTGGCCATTTTTGCCTTCAAATACCACCTTAATTTCGTCGAATTCGTCTAATAAGCTGGCTAATCCAGAACGGAATAGGGTATGATCATCAACTATGGCAATGGATATGGGTTGAAGTAACATGATTTAGGGATATGGGATTTCGATTAGGATGTTAGTGCCTTTATTAGGAATTGAATTTAAAGCCAATTTACCATTTATCATTTCGATGCGCTTTGAAATGGAACTTAATCCCAAACCTGCTTTATTTGCTTTAGCCTTTTCATAATTGAAACCTACTCCATTTTCTTCAACGTTTAAATATAATTTTTTATCCTCATAGTATGCATTAAAACTGATTGAAGTAGCGTTTGCATGTTTGATGATGTTGTTGATGATTTCCTGTAGCAAGCGTAAAATAATTAAGTCTTTATCTGGGGAGTTTTCCTGCAGATTATGAAGTTGATTGCTCACCTGCAATTCGTAACTGCCTGTTTTTTCCAGCCAGTTTATTTCTTGTTGCAAAGCATTGCCTAAACCGTTTTCTACTATTTGCTCACCATGTAAAAGTTTGGCAAGTTCTCTTAACTCTTTGATAGATTTGTTGACCAGAGATAAGGAATTTTCTATTTTGACAGTGGCTTTGTCGCTATGATCAAGATTAATTGAATTTAGGGTCAATGTGGTTAAACTTAATAATTGTCCTACATTATCATGCAGTTCTGTTGCAATAGCTTGCATGGTATTATCTTGCACTTCAATTCTGGCTTGAAGCATCTCTGCCTCAAACTGCTGTTGCATATGTTGTTTCTCTAAAATGTGGTTTTTCTTATGCCGATTATACGAACGGATGTACATAATCAAAAAAACAGGCATTAGTAAGAAAATCAAAGTTGCAAGAACAACTAAGATTGCAATTTTTGTTGTTTCGCTCTGCATAAGTAAGAATAGGTCCAAACGCTATATAAAATGAAATTCAATGCTATGGTAATAGCGTACCTGAGGGTTAAACTTTTGCCGAAACGAACATCAAATACATCACTTAACAAATTACAAACCGTTCCACCGAAATAATAAAACAATACACCTGTTATCCACCAAAATTCTGAATGATATTTGATTTCAATAAATTTTTCGTCATTTAACAGGAGATAATAATAATAAAGGCAGTAGAGGCTAAAAACTACCGACATTACTGTTACAGCAGTCGAGTTAAACACCATAATCGAATCTTTGGCAATAAACCCAAAATAAATCGAATAGACGATCCCTAACCCTACATATATAATAGGCTTAGGGATTAAATAATTTTTCAGGCAATGCCAGATGCCAATAAAAATGAAGCTAATTTCGAAAAATACAAAGGAGTTAAATAACCAAAGATTGTTTTCTCTTTTAGAGGACATATAACTTCCTGCAGCTTCCGTTAATAACGCCAGCAGAAGATAGGCAATATTTAATTTCCAAAAAATGCTTTTATCATTCCTTAAAAATATAACTGCGCCTATAAGGCACATTATTTCGGCTATAACTATCGGTGATGTAAAATTCATTCTTTAAAGTCCGGTTCCCTGGCATACGCTAGGACAAAGTTCCCCTCTGTTTTCAATGTCTTCCAAATCATCTTCATGTTCTTCGGTTAAGTCGCCAATTGGGTTGCTGTAGCCAGCAGCAAAGGTTGGCACTAGTAATACCGTGTTTCTTCCTTCATATTCTTTTGGCAATCCTTCTATGGAGTTGGCTGTGTATTGAGCATTATAAATTCGCAAACCATCGTGTTTTCCATCTGCAATTGTTTTGGCCATTTCTAAGATTTGTGCTGCAGGAAACCAGATTGCTTTGGTATAAGATTTTGGATCTTTGCTGGCCTGTTCGGTATATGCGTTAACCATTTCTTGTGCAACCTTCTTATCAATAGGTTGAAAATTCGAATTTTTGCTCATTAGTAAAGTAGGTTTGATTTTGGTCTTCTAAATTCGTTATTTAGATAGTTTCTGACAATAGCCACTATGAATTTTAATACCGTAAAAACACCTTTTGATTTAGGGTAAAACATACTACTCATATATAGGTACGTCGACATACTTTTGAAATGCAATAAAGAATGAAAATTTAGTGTTGCACATCCCAAAGTTGTTTATCCCATAATAAAAAGATCCCGATTTTTTGCGGGGTAAGCAGGAGTCTTCTTTGTGATGAGCTAATGATCACCCTACAATTTAATTTACAATGACAAACAACATCCATCTTCAAGAAAGTAATAACTTGATAACGGAAAGGGAAATTGAAATAGTAAAGCTATTATCAAAAGGTTATAACAGCAAAGAAATAGGCGATATGCTTTTTATTAGCGAGCATACCGTAAATACACACAGGCGGAACATGGTTAGAAAGCTAGATCTACGAAACTCGTATCAGCTTATTGTGTGGGCATTTAAGCAGCGGATATTATCTTACTAAAGATTAAAATATACATATTTAACGCACCCTCTCTCTAAAAAGCAAAGCCTGCCGTTTGACTTTATGGTCAACTTAGCAGGCTTTTGCATTTTTAAATTAATTATGGTCTTGCGGCTTGTGCTGCTGGTAATTCCTTTCTTGGAATTTGTGCATCACGCTGGGAGGTATTGTAAACGAAAGAAGCGACAATAGTTGCTGATTGTTTCAAATCATCTTCCACCAATCTATCATAAGTATCCATGTTGCTGTGGTGCGTACGGGTGTTGTAGTCGGCTGGGTCTTGTATAAATTGGAAACCCGGAATGCCTACTGCATCAAAGGCCTGGTGATCGGTTCCTCCAGTGTTGTTAATCGTTACCGTTGTAGCCCCAAGATCATTAAACGGACTTAGCCAACTTTGGAATATAGGGCCGGCCGCTGCGTTTCCTTGTAAATAAATGCCGCGAATTTTGCCTGTTCCGTTATCTAAATTATAATATGCTGAAATTTTCTTTTGATCTGGTGTTAAAACCATCGTTTTCGGATCGCCAAAATGTTTGGCTACATAACCTCTTGAACCAAATAGTCCTTGCTCTTCAGAACTCCAAAGTGCGATGCGGATGGTGCGCTTAGGTTTAAAATCAATGGCTTTTAAAATGCGCATAGCTTCCATCATTACGGCAGAACCAGCTGCATTATCGGTAGCGCCAGTTGCAGCATGCCACGAATCGAAGTGGCCTCCAATCATAATTACTTCATCCTTTAATTTTTTATCGGTTCCCGGAATTTCGGCTATTACGTTGTATCCCTGAGGGTCTTGAGCATAAAATGAAGTTTTGATGTCAGCCTCTATCTCTACTAGTTTGCCAGCACGAAGCAAACGTAAAATATGTAAGAAATCTTCAGCAGCAACTTCAAGTTCAGGCGAAACTGGTTTAGCATCTAACGCATAAGAGGCACCATTGCTGGTGAAGAAAGTTCCTTGTCCGCCGCGGGCATAAGTTAAGATCAAAGCCACTTTTTCTTCGACTAACATGGCGCTCATGGCGGCACGCGCTTCACGCATTTTCATCATTTGCGCCATACGATCGGCCATTGGCCCGGTGGCAGCACGTTGACGAGGTGCGCCAGCTGCAGGTTTTGCCGCTGCCATCTGCGCCAGCGTAGAATCAGCATAGCGTGAAAAATCTGGCTTCAATCCGCTCGCAAGTGGAGCGCCTTGATCCATCATTACAATTTTGCCCGCGAGTTTACCTTTATATTTCACTAAATCGGCAACACTATCTGCTTTAATTAAAACTACTTCGGATTTTATTGGCCCATTGGTTCCTGGTGTCCATGCTTTTGGAGAGGCAATAATCGGGTGATAAAATGGAGCGGTGGTTGCAGCGTAATATTTATCTACTTGCCAGCCTTTGCCAAATGTTCCCCAGGCTTCGAGATGTGCATTTTTCAAACCCCACTCTGTAAGTTGTTTTACTGCCCAATCTTGCGCTCGTTTTAAACCGGGAGAGTTAGACAAACGTGGACCGGAAACATCAGTTAAGTTGAAGGCAATATCCATCACTTTTGAATTCTCCAGGCCAGCTGTACGTATTTTTTGTACTATCGCGGCATCTGGTGCATCTTGCGCAAACGCAGAAAAGCAAAGGCCAAAAGCCATTGCTGTGATTGTAAATCTTTTGACCATTTCAAGAAGTAGGTTGGTTTAAGTGCTAAATTACATTTTAGCTTTTCTACAATTAGAATCTCCCGACATTTTTACAAAGTGTTTTTGCGGCAGAACAGTTGCCAAACTTGATAGTAAAAGCCAAAATAATCTAAACCTTATTGAAACGGAAAGCCCGTATTCCAATTGAGAACAAATAGAAGTTTTGATGCATATGCTTCACCTAAGCACAAAACTTTTGAAGTGTGCTTGTAGTGTAAAGAAGGACTAACATTAAAATGAAATGCAGCTGTTGCTTTTCAAAAATCTTATTTAATACTTTTTCTGGTTACAATAAAGTAACCTGCAATAAATAATATTCCTGCATATATTAGACTTACCCAAATTTCTCTGGCGAAAATTTCAAAATCTAGTGGATCTTTTCCTTTTTTTACCTGTGTAACTTGCAAAGCCAAGGCAGGCAGACTGTACGGGATAAGATAGGCGTATGTCCAGTTAACCATTCCTGCTACAATGCCCATAATAGTACCTACGAAACCGATGCCGATCGGTTTAAGAAAATCGCCCCATATTAAGCTAAAGATAAATTGAAGGGACAAAATGCCCAGGGATGACAAAAATAACTTGCTATAAGAGTTAATGAGGAAGTTGGATGGGTTGTATTGACTAAACGTATATTTTGGAACTAAAACTTGCAATAAATGGCCGAAACCATAGGTTAGCGTAGCAAATAGAAACAGACAAATAAAAATCAACGTAACCGCAAATAGGTATTTAGCGGTATAGATAGAGAATTTGTTTAACGGTTGGGCAAAAAGGCTTTTCCATGTATCGTTTTTGTGCTCAATATTATTAACCGAAAAAGCCATAAACATTACATAAAAAGGCATCACCAGTATGCCCATAACGTTCAGGGTGGCACCAGCGTATCTTATCCAAAGCGTCATACCGGGTGCGTTCAATTTCAGAATTTTATCAGCACCTGAATAAAAACCAAAACTTACCAAGCTGCATATTACAACCGGAAGTAAAATTGCGGCCCAAAAGGCGAGTGTTTTCCTGGATTTATAAAACTCGGAAACTAATGAAATGTAGATGGAGCGCATTTTAGTTGTTTTTGGTAATATCAAGAAAAAGGTTTTCCAAATCTTTGCGTTGCTTGGAGAGGCTGCTTACTGTGAATCCATTTTGGATGAGTAGCGTATTGAGTTTTCCGCTATCAGCGGATGAAGAAAAAGGAACGGTTATTCTGTTATCTGTTTTGGAAGCGATTTCATAGCCTTTGGTAACCAAAAAAGCGCTTGCATTTTCAATTTGATCTACTTCTATTTCGACCATCGGTTTGCTTAGCAGATGCAGCTCTTCAATGGTGCCTTGGAATAATAATTGGCCTTTGTTAATGATGCCTACATGGGTAGCAGTTCTTTCAATCTCAGCCAATAAATGGCTAGATACTAAAATAGTTTTGTTGTGTTTGGTGGCTAATTCAATCATCAGGTTTCTGATTTCGATAATACCGTTAGGATCTAAGCCATTGGTTGGTTCGTCAAGCAGTAGTAATTCCGGGTCTGAAACCAAGGCCAGGGCAATGCCTAGACGTTGTTTCATTCCTAAAGAATATTTACCAGCCTTTTTATCTGCAGCATCGGTTAGGTCTACTAAAGCCAGCATTTCGGCGACTTTGCTTTTTGCAATCCTGAGCAGGAGGCAGCGATTAATTAAATTTTCTTTACCAGAAAGATGGCCATAGATAGCGGGTTGCTCTACCAAGGCTCCAATTTTTTTAAGTGTGGCAATGCGATTACTGTTGATCTCTTTCCCAAAAATAAAAACCTGATCTGCCGGCGATTTCAATAAATTAAGCAGGATTTTTATTGTAGTAGTTTTACCAGCGCCATTAGGGCCTAAAAAACCATAAATACTACCTCTTGGTACTTGTAAGGATAAATCTTTTACAATGGTTTGGTTGCCAAAACTAAAGTTTAAGCCTACAGTTTCGATTGCATAATTACTCATTACCTTATTTGAAAACCGCTGATACTTGTTTTGCGATCGTATTAGTGCTTGATGTAGGTTTTACCACAACTTCAGCATCATTTTGATTTGTATTTACCGTAAGCGTTAAAATAATCATCATGAATACTGGAACTAATAAAAGTAAAAATGGCGATGTGTTTACTAACTTTTTCATTTTGTTTTCGTTTTGATGATTCAAAGGAACAGCATTCGAATTGTTTGCTAAAATGTATTATACCAAGTGTTCAAGATTCTAGATAAACAGGCATTTTTGGCGTTTATCGATGAGATTTGGAGTTTGTCGATAAAATATGGCTGTTTGCCTGTTGGTAGAAAAAAAATGCCTGTTGGTAGATTGTGTGCGGTTTAAAAAGAAAGTTTATTTATTTTGGATGCGGAAAGATTAGCAATCAGCTGCTTCCTCTTCCAAAGTATATTAAATGAAAAAAAGCAAAGGAACATTAATACTTCACGGAATTTTCTGGGCATTTATAATATTAATAATTGCGTTAGATGTCTTTTTTGATTCTCAGGTAAAAAGTGTTAAACATTTTTTACTCTCCCTTGTGCTATTTGGTATAATAAATATTTCCCTCTTTTATATTAACTATTTAATCCTTATTCCCCAGCTCATTAAAAAAAGGAAGAAATATTTTCTCTACATGTTGGCATTTGTTCTTTTGTTAGGCGCTGCGGCATTAATTAAAACTGTTGTAGCGGTTTTAAATCCTAAAGATATGATGGATTACATCATGGAAGGAAAGCCGAAAACACTGCAGGCAGATCAATACTTTTTCGCACAATTGTTTTTGTGTGGATTCTTTTTAGTCTCAAGTTGCCTCATTAAATTTGCTGCTGATTGGTTTTCTAATGAACGAATTCAACGTAACCTGGAAAGTGAACGCCGGGAAATGGAATTGCAATTCCTTAAATCGCAGCTTAATCCGCACTTTCTTTTCAACTCCTTAAATAATATCTATTCGCTTGCTTATCAAAAATCGGATAAAACAGCCGATGCGATTATGAAACTTTCGGAGATTATGCGTTACATGATTTATGAAAGCAATACCCCAACGGTAGCTTTAAGCAAGGAGGTTGATTATTTAACTAACTATATAGAACTGCAAAAAATAAGATTTAAAGATGGGGCTTTCATAGAACTTACCCTTAATGGGGAAATTGACGATCAAAAAATAGTACCGCTGATGTTGATTTCATTTGTAGAGAATGCGTTTAAACATGGCGTAGTCAACGATCCGGAAAACCCGGTTAAAATTAACATTATTGCGAACCAAAAGATTCTTCATTTTAGCGTGATCAATAAGAAAAATCAGCAGAATAAGGATGCGCAAGGTGGAATTGGTTTGCCTAACGTAGAAAGACGATTACAGCTGGTATACCCAGACAGATATAAATTAAATGTTGTAAATTCGGCTACTCATTACACCTGTGAACTAATGATCGATATTTAATTTGCCAACTGGCTTTGAAGAATTGACCATTTTTGAATCGTTGAATTAAAATTAAACCTAAAAATGAACTTAAACTGTATTGTTGTTGATGATGAGCCATTAGCGCTTGATATTTTGGAAGATTATATCTCCAAAGTTCCGTTTTTAACGATGGTGAAGCGATGCGAAAATCCAATTGAAGCATTGCAGGTTGTTCAGGGTGGGGGTATTGATCTGGTGTTTTTAGATATTCAAATGCCAGAGCTAACGGGGATTCAGTTTTTAAAAATCGCGGGAACTAAATGCAATTATATTTTAACTACAGCATACCCACAGTACGCCTTGGAAAGTTACGATTTAAATGTTTCTGACTATTTGCTGAAACCCATTGCTTTCGATCGCTTTTACAAAGCAGTAGAGAAGGTTCACAAACAGCATAAGCCAGTAGAAGCGCCCGCAAGTGTAGCACAGCCAATTATTACTCCGGCAGCTTTCTCTGCACCACCCAATCCCGTTCAGGATTATATTTTTGTAAAAACAGAACATAAAATTCAGAAAATCTACCTTCACGATATTTTGTATATCGAAGGATTGAAAGACTACATTTCAATATTCACCAGGGATGAACGCATCATTACGCTCCAAAGCATGAAGAAAATGGAAGAGGCGTTACCACAGAGTCAGTTCATTCGTGTACATAAATCGTACATTGTGGCTGTTGATAAAATTGAAAGTATTGAGCGCAGTAGGATTACCATTAACACCAAAATAATTCCGGTAGGAGACACTTATCGCGATGAATTTTTCAGGGTTATTGGCAACAAGAATATTTAATTGCCACTCTCGAACTAACTTCTTTTATAAAGTTATTTCCTGACCCAAAACTTTTCTGATTTCTGTCTCGGCTTCCAGCGTAATTTCGTTTGGCGTTTTTAGCCCTGGTTCTATCGGTTTCAAAACCGTCCATTTTAAGGCATGGCCGGTAGTTAAAGGAAACATTCCGAAGCGAACGATCTTCCACGAGTTTTCGATGGCTATTGGCACTACTAATGCGTTTGGAACTGCTTTCAAAATGGTTGCGATTCCTCCGAATTGAAATTGCTTCACCATCCCATCTTTAGCCCTGGTACCTTCAGGGAAAATAACCGTGCTCCAGTTATTTTCTTTCATTCTACGGCCAAGTTTGATAATTTCGGAAATGGCTTGTTTGTTGTCTTTTCTGTTGATATTGGCTCCACCCCCTAGGCGTAAGTTAATAGAGATAGATGGAATCCCTTTTGTAAGTTCGATTTTGGAGATAAATTTTGCACTATACTTTCTTAAAAACCAAATCAACGATGGGATATCGTACATGCTTTGATGGTTAGCTGCAAATATGATTGGCCGATCGGTTGGGAGATCATATTCATTCCTGAAACTGATGGAATTAAATAAAAATATCTGGCAATAGGTTAAGAAGAAATTTAAAATATCAACCGACGTTTTGTGCGCTTTATAGCCAAATAATTTATAGCAAATCCATTGAATGGGATGGAAAATGCACAGCATTAAACCAAAGAAAATGTAAAATATTGGAGTAAGTATATAGCCGAAAAATTTGCTCATCTGGTTTTAAAATAAAGCAACAAAGATAATATAAATTATTCTGGTTCCTTGAAGATGTATTTGTCCTCGAACTCAATTTCGAAATCTTTTAAAAATTTAGCGTACTCGCTTAGAAAGCTTTCTTTTTTGTGATGCTCTTTTTGATTGTGGATATATTGAATGACGTTTGGTAATTCGCTTTTTGAATAAGAGAACGCCCCATAACCCCCTTGCCATGAAAATTTAGATTTAGATAAATTTTGATCGTTAATCCATTTTGAACTTTCGGTTTTGACGTTTTGAATTAAGCTCGAAATAGATTGATGTGGACGTATCCCAACCAAAATGTGGATATGATCCGGCATGTTATTGATCTGAATCATTTTATGGTTATTGTTTTGGAAGATTCCAGTGATATATTTTTGCAAATTATCCTCCCATTCTGCCCCAATTAGTGCCGCTCGGTATTTCACTGCAAAAACAAATTGGATGTGTATTTGAGTGTAGGTGTTTGGCATATCATTTTTTAATGAATATAACCAATTTTCATGATAGCTTGGGTTAATATTTTGATGTTTGTTTTCATGAAACGTTCCTACGGAACGAAAATGTATGGTGCATATTTTCTACCGAGGAGATGTTCCTATGGAACATGTGACATCCGGTTTTGGTATATATCATTAAAATCAAGGCATAAATTTTCATTTTTTTAAGCGCCCAAATATCCCGTAGGGATATCTCCTTGGTAGAAAGAATTCGTGGTTTTTCATGTTCCGTTAGGAACATTTCATGATAGCTTGGGGTAATATTTTGATGTTTATTTTTATGAAACGTTCCTACGGAACGAAAATGTATGGTGCATAATTGTTCTACCGAGGAAATGTTCCTACGGAACATGAGGTAAAAAAGAATTATCCATTTTGAGAAAACATCAAAAGCACCTAACTACGCAGGTAGTTATCTTCAATCAAGGCATAAATTTCATTTTTTCTAAGCGCCCAAATATCCCGTAGGGATATCTCCTCGGTAGAAAAAAAAATGGTTTTTCATGTTCCGTTAGGAACATTTTATGATAAAATAAACATCAAATCAGGTTTTCCATAATCATCAGCTTCGCTTTTAAAATTGCCGCCACGCTCATTGAATCCGTAATTTCATTTTTCATCACCATTTCGAAAGCCTCATCAAACGGGACTTTTTTAACCACTAGTTCTTCGGTTTCTTCTGGCATTGCAATGCCTTGAATCAAGCCGGTAGCTACATAAATGATGCTTAATTCATCGCTCACTGAGTTTGACAAATGCATGCGTTGAATTTCTTTCCAGTTGCTTGCGCTCATGCCTGTTTCTTCCAGCAGTTCTCTTCTGGCACTTTCTAATGGATCTTCGCCGAGTGGTCCCCCTCCTTCGGGAATCTCCCAGCTATAAGCTTTTAACGGAAAGCGATACTGGCCTACCAACCAGGTGTTGTAATCTTCATCGAGCGGCAAGATACCAATGGCTAAGTTTTTAAAGTGTACTTCACCGTAAATTCCTTTCCCACCAGATGGATTGATCACCTGATGTTCGGTGACACTAATCCAGTTGTTGTCATATTTTAAGTTACTCTCCAGCGTTTTCCAGGGGTTTTGTTCTTCCATTACGCAAATTACAAATATCCTATCCTAAATAAAATTTATCGTCGTGTTGCTGGGGGCAGTGGTGGAATTTTTTTTGCGATCTTCGTAAATCTATAGTTTAGGCTGAATATGAAATTCTGCGTATTATTCGTAGAAAAACTTTGCAATCTAAAATTTTCACCTTCGTTATAGATGGTGTTATTTCGATTTCCAAAAATATCGTTTAAAGTAACCCTGAAATTTAATCTATTGCTAAAAAACATTTTTCTAGCAGAGAAGCTCGAAGTTACCGAACCCTTGTTTCTTCCCTGGGCACTTAAGTTGTTGGCATAATTTAAATTTGATTCGAAAGCAGTCTTCTGTGGAAGTTGCATAGAAAAGCCAAAAGTTCCCCTAATGCTTAATCCATCTCTATTTAAAACTGAATTTAATTTTGAAGTGTAATTACTCTGAATCATACTGAAATTCCCATTGGCTGAAATTTTATTTGTTGGGCGGTAATTTCCAATTATAATCAAAGCCAGAGAATTGTTTGTCCCGACGTTATCGAAAGTGCTTTCCGATCGAGCTGAAGTAGAACCCGGAATTAAGGTAACTGTTCTAAATCTTTCAATTACGCCCTGACTAATGGAATAAGAAAGGCGAGGCGTAAAAGACCATTTCTGCCCAAATGCCCCAAAACTAATATCCATTTGGTGCGTGTATGAGGGCGAAAGGTTCGGATTACCATAAGAGATATTTAAAGTATCTACATTATTAACCTGTGGATTCAAGGTATTTTCTCTTGGTCTATTGATACGAACGCTGTATGTTGCGCCAAAATTATAACGTTTGCGGAAAAATTTATTAACCGAAAGGTTCGGGAAAACGCTTAGATAAGGCTTTACATTATAGTTTTCTCCTGTCGAAAGATCGAAAGCCACATCTGTTAGTTCTGTTCTAACCCCTGTTTTTACGCCCCAACCTGCATTGCGATAATTGTATGATGCATATCCAGCCAGAATGTTTTCATTGTATAAAAATTGATTACTCAACCTATCATTGGTTACAAATTGCTGCGTTTGAAAATTGAAATTCTCCACCAATAAGTCGTTGTCATTTTTTCTATAATTATAGGCAAGACCTAACTCAACTCGATCCCTTTTTTTAAATACCGGTTTATCATAGTCCAGGTTAAAAGTAATGCCATTATTTCCAATATCATTATTGTTTTGCTGTAGTGTTGCCCGCGAAATACCAATTGGTAAATAGGAGGTGTTATAGGTTCGAAGATCTAAACTTCCATTGGTGTTAAATGTTAATCCAATCGATAGGTTTCCACCACTCGTATCAGTCTGTAGCTTGTAATCGGCATTTATTATAAAGTTGTTGCTGTTTCCATTGCCTGTATTAGCCTGGTTTCGCAATCGTTTTTCAATGAGTTGCTCACTTAAATAGCGCAGCTCGTTTGCTGAATTGGAAGAAGATGTATTATCGTTGTAATTGGTTGATAGGCGAATATTTTGCTTTGGCGTGATGTCCCAATCAAAACCCAACCTAAAATTGACACCTCTGCTTTTGCTTTTGTTGGCGCCGTTTTGATCGTAATAAAATGTCGTATCAGGAAAGAAGTTTTCTCTATAACTATTATTTTCACCCTTGCCAACGTTATAACGATAGGCTGCACTTCCATTAATGGCATAATTTTTTCCACGGTAGGAAGCATTCGTATTGGCATTTCCATTTCCTTGCGCACCACCTGCTACGCCGATATTACCATTAAACCCTACCTTAAACCCTTTTTTCATCACAATATTGATGATTCCTTCTCCGTCGCCACTGTATTTTGCAGGTGGGTTGGTGAGCACTTCAATTTTTTCAATTGCATCTGATGGAAGCACATTCAAAAGATCGGCAATGTTCGATGTCATATAATCAGATGGCTTTCCATCAATGAAAACACGGGTGCTTTTTTTGCCAGCAATAGTTGCATTCCCATCGATATCAACCTGTACCATGGGTACATTTTTCAAAACATCTGTTGCAGTGCTGCCTTCCGCTAATAAAGTAGAACCCACATTATAGGTTACACCGTCGGCACCAAATTCTATTGCAGGTTTCTGAACGGTAATGGTTACTTCCTGCAGCGAATTTTGCTCTGAGCTGAGTTTCAATGATCCTAAGTTTTTATCAAAATCTTTGTCAGTAATGATGATTCCGTTTACCACCAAAGGTGCATAACCAACAAAACTAATTTTAATGCGATAGTTTCCGCTTTTCAGATTTTTGATACTAAAAAAACCGTCATCATCACTTGTAGAAGTAATCAAAGGTTGTTCTGCCTCTCCAAGATATATCGAAATGATAGCTGAGGGAATAGATAAACCACCAACTTCTTCTACCACTTTGCCACTAATCGTTCCCTTTTCGGCGGCAAAAGCCATGACTCCTGAAAATAGAATCAAGAAAGTAAGACAAAATTTAGGGAGACGTTTTTTCAATGTTTGGTTAGCGTTTATAAAAAAGGCGTTTAAAAATATCTTTTTAAACGCCTTTTTCAAAATTAAAATGAGCCTTCATCAGGACGATTGTCTTGCTGATCGTCTTTCTTCTTGGTTTTATTTAAGTTGAATGTGGTTTTTCCGAAGCGGTAAGAAAACGTTAGGTTACCCATTGTTCCTTGCATGCGTCGGGCAAAATCGATATACGTAAAGTTATCATCCGTAGTCATGCTCCATCTGCGGGTATTAAACACATCTCGAATGTTGAAACTCAGTGATGCTTTTTTGTTAGGGAAATCGTATTTGGCTCCACCATCAATACCGTACATGGCGTTACGTTTACCTTGCGCCATTACTTCCGGCGCTCTGTAATCGGCACGAACCTGAATAGATACGTTTTTTGCTACAGTTAAATTTCCAGTGATATTTCCATTCCAGCTAAAACCACTTCTACTTGCAATGTTAAATCTTTCATCACCTTCAAATTTCTGTTGATATAAATTTACGTTCGTAGTAAAGTTTAACGCTTTAATTAAATCGAAACGACCAATTAATTCTAAACCACTATTTTGTTGACGGGTTAAGTTTTGTGGTGTTGTGGTGATAATTCCATTTGCATCAGGCACACTTCTTACCCTTTGAATAACGTCGTTAGTTTGGCGGAAATATAAGCTAGATGTTAAGGTTACCTTTTTGAAATATTTGCTGTAACCCAATTCAAAAGAGTGTACATCTTCCGGATATAAATTCGGATTACCTGCTCTGTAATTCAACGGATCGGATACATCTAAAAATGGGTTTGTATCCCATGGGCGAGGACGGTTTACACGGCGTGTATAGCTCAACTGAACGGTTTGTTCGCCTTTTAGTTTTTGCGTTAAAAATACACTTGGATATAACCTTTTGTAATGGATGTTTCCTTCACTTGCTACTAGGTTATTACCATTATATCCTTCCAGATGGGTATCTAAACGGGCATCTTCAGCTCGTAAACCGATTTGGTAACCAAAATCTTTTATCTGATTTTGATAGTTTAGGTAAAGCGCATGAACCTGATCTTTGCTGTTAAAATCATTAATCAATTTGTTATTACGAATGTAAATTTCAGTATTGGTTAAAATCGAATCTGCATATTGATCGTTATCTCCTAAACGAATTTGGCTGCGGTAGCCGGTTTCAATTTTACCTGCCTTGCCAACTGGCAAAGTGTAATCAGCCTGGATGTTATAATTTGTGTTATCGCCAGTATTAAAAATACGCTGTAAACTTGGATTGATATTTACTTGATTTCCGTTTTGGTTGGTAAAAGTGGTGCTAAACGCCTGATCATTATTATTCGTTCCATATGAGTAACCAAAGTTGAAAGTCAATTCCTCTTTCGGTTTTTTAAATTTTTGAACGTAATCCAAATTTAAATCATAACTGCTTCCATCACCTTTATTGGTATTGCTTCTGTTGCTTAGTAAAACCGGACTCAAATTAGAGCGCAATTGTCTGATGTCAACAAATTCATCGCGGTCATTTTCCCTTGAGTTAAAACCACCCGATAAACTTACAATGCTTTTAGGAGTGATGTAATAATCTAAACCTGCTTTAGCATTATGTCCCTTATCCAACGAAGTTGATGAAGTATTTTGGTTTGCAAAAGCAGTTGAAGTGGTTGGACTTTTATAAGTAATATCCTGAAAGCCACCACCAATTCTATTGCCGTAACGATAGCTGTAGTTTCCGTAAAGGTTTACTTTACTATTTTGAAAACTCAAATTGGTATTGCCATTGTAGTTGTCGCGATTACCGGCAGTTAAAGCCACAGAACCGTTAAACCCAAGTTTAGTATTTTTCTTTAGCACAATATTGATGATACCAGATTGGCCTTCCGCGTCATATTTGGATGATGGATTGGTAATTACCTCTACACTTTCGATAGAACTTGCCGGGATAGACTGGAGAATTTGCGCCACGTTACCACCGGCAATAAGTGAAGGTTTGCCATCAATTAAAACCCTAACGCCACTCGATCCACGTAGGCTTACATTTCCGTCCATATCTGTAGAAACAGAAGGAACATTTTGTAGTAAATCGCCGGCAGAACCGCCTTCGCTAATCACGCTTTGATCTACAGCAAAAATCTTTTTGTCGATGCCCATTTGCATACCTTGTTTTTGCCCGGTTACCGTAACCTCGCTTAAGATATTTCCTTTCGCGGTATTCATCTTAATATCGCCGAAGTTTAAAGTTCCGGTAGCTGAGGTAATGTTTACGTTATCGCGTACCATGGTTTGGTAGCCAACAAAACTTATTTTGAAAGTAAAAGTTCCTGTAGGTAAATCGGCCATTACAAAAGCGCCGTTTGCATCAGTTTGCGCTATTTTAGCATTTTTAGCGGTTGCTTTATCAATTAAAACAGCCGTTGCAAATGGGATGGTTTCTTGTGTTTTGGCATCTTTAAGTACACCGATTATTTTTGCCTTGCCTCCAGTTTGCGCGAAAATGTTAAAGGATAAACTTAAGAATAGAAGGGTAATTTGTATCGTCCTTGATTTAAAAATTCTCATTAAATATATTATTTGTTGTGTGTTTTTGTAAAGGGAGACAAAGTAACGGCAACTAAGTTTAATTAAGGAGGCGTAACTATTTTATTACAGCCATTTTATAGTAATATTTTCGTGAGCAATTTTTGTTCAAATTTAAGGTCCAGGCATATTTGTGTTAGTTAAACAGGAAAACAATTGAACAATATTATAAATGGCCAATATCTAAATTGTTACTTTTGTTCGAGATGAAAAAAATATTAATCGTTGATGATTTACATCCCGCTTTTAAAGAGCAGGCGGTGGCATTGGGCTATCAGGTTGATGATGAACCTGAAATTACCAGACAGCAGACGTTAGAAAAAATAAAAGACTACGTCGGTATTGCTGTTCGTACCAAATTCAGGATTGATGCTGAGCTTTTCGCGGCGGCTCCAAACCTGAAATTTGTGGCCCGTGCCGGTGCTGGTTTAGACAATATCGATGAGAAAATTGCTTTCGAACGAGGTATTGAGTTAATTAACGCCCCAGAAGGTAATTGCGATGCGGTGGGCGAACATGCCACAGGTTTGCTTTTATCGCTGATGAATAACTTCCGCAGGGCTGATATGGAGATTAGAACTGGGGTTTGGGATCGCGAAGGAAACCGCGGCTACGAATTAAAAGGAAAGAAAGTTGGCATTATTGGATATGGCTTTATGGGACAAAGTTTCGCTAAAAAACTGGCTGGCTTTGAAGTTGATGTAATGGCTTATGATAAATATAAAACAGGCTTTTCTGATGCGTTCGCCCGGGAAGTAAGTATGGAAGAAATTGTAAAACACAGCGATGTGCTGAGTTTGCACATTCCACTCACTGCCGAAACCAAACAGATGGTTGACGATGAATATTTTTTCCATTTTAAAAAACCAATATTCTTTATCAATACAGCAAGAGGCGAAATTGTTAATACGAAAGCAGTACTGAACAATTTGAAATCGGGCAAAATTTTAGGTGCCGGTTTAGATGTTTTAGAAACTGAGAAGTTTCCTGCTTTGGGCGAACAAAACTGGTATAATGAATTGAAGATGAATGATAAAGTTATTTTAACACCTCATGTTGGCGGTTGGACATTTGATTCTTATCTCAAGATATCGGAAGTTTTGGCTCAAAAACTGGAGGGACTTTCTTTTTAGACTCTTGAATTATTTTTTTGAGGTACGCATGGCTTTCACTGTTTTAATTCCAGAATCGGAAGATAGCTTTGTGTATTCTTCTGTTTCCATTCCATAAATAGCAATTTTGCCTTCGTGGTTGGAGTGAACGCCAAAGCCGTATCGTTTTGTTAAAGGTGAAGCACGAAAACAAGGTTGTCCTTTCGAGAAAAAGCTTTTCTTGGCTTCATCTTTTTCTGCTTCGCTGATATCGTTTCTTTCTGCGAAAACTTGAAATAACACATCATCAGATGAGTATTTGTAAGGCTTTTTTGAGATCATTTCAAACTGTAATTCAGCAACCGTTTTATTGTTTCCTTTTAGTTTTGGTATTTCTCCGTGGATAACCGGACAATCTTCTGCTACCTCAATAAAAGTGTCGAAATAGTTAGTGGTGTGAGTTTTGGTCATGGGATGTGATTAAGTCTATTCAATTTCTAATTTTGGGCGGGAAATTTTTTCATTTTGATTCTAAATTAACAAACAATTGCGATTTCTTCTCGTAGTTTCCACCCTTATTTCCTAAATTGGAATACAATTTCTAACTAAATTATATCATGCCGAAAGATCATTTATACACTACCACCGTAACCTGGACGGGCAATAAGGGTTCTGGAACAATGGATTACCGCTCTTACGATCGCGACTACGTTATTTCTGTACAAGGAAAAAGCGATATTTCTGGTTCATCAGATTCTGCCTTTCTTGGCGATAAATCTAAATATAACCCGGAAGATTTGTTATTGGCTTCTATTTCCAGTTGCCACATGCTTTGGTATTTGCACCTATGTTCTAAAAACGAAATAGTAGTTATCGATTATAAAGATGAGGCTGTCGGCACAATGGAAGAATCGGCAGATGGAAGTGGTAAGTTTAAGGAAGTAACCCTATATCCAAAGGTTTTAATAGCAGATAAGGAACACTTTGAATTGGCAGAGTCGTTGCATGTAGAAGCGAACAAAATGTGTTTTATCGCCAACTCATTAAATTTTCCGGTTAAACACCAGCCTGGCTGTAAAGCGGAGAATAGCTAGTATTTAGTATTTGGTAAAAAGTAGAAAGTTAAAAGTTGGCAGTTTATAATTAGAAACTGCCAACTTTTAACTGCTATTATTTTACAACAAAAACGTTATCATTTGGTGTGGCATCTACATAAATACCATTATCCAAAGTAATCGACTTTATTTTACGGTTGGTGTTAATCGTCATGGTTAATTCTTTCTGATTGACCTTCCAAACCGCTGGTGTTTTATGAATGGTTTCTGTTTTACCTTCCGTATCGGTAACCAAAATATCAAATGGGATAGCAAAACCGCCAACATTTTTAATTACAAACGTTACTTTTCCTGATGAAATTTGCGGGTTACTCAGGGCCAAATCGAGGTAGTGATTGGTGAAAAACCAGTTCTGAAAAAACCAGTTTAGATTCTGCCCAGATCCTGTATTCATCGAATTAAAATAATCCCATGGGATGGGATGTTTACCATTCCAGGTGTTCATGTAATGATGAAGTGCTTTTTTAAATAAATCATCACCCAGCATATCTTTCAATGCCAGATAACTTAACGAAGCCTTTCCGTAAGAGTTATTTCCGTACCCGGCACCAGAAACCTGGTCAGACATCGAAATTACGGGTTGATCTTCTTCTGCAGATTTATCGTTAATATAGCTGTTAACCCTAAATTTTTTGTAAAAATCATCAGCAGCTTTTTTACCATGTTCGGCAATGCCGATTAAATATTCGAACGTAGTTGCCCAACCTTCATCCATATAAGCATAACGTGTTTCATTTATGCCCATAAAGAAAGGAAAATAGGTATGCGCCACTTCATGGTCTTGAACCAGTTGAGCGAAAACCGGATCTCCGAAGTTAGAATCATTAACCATCATCGGGTATTCCATATCGGCAAAGCCTTGAAAAGCAATGCTTTTGGCGTAAGGATAAGGAATGCCAGGCCAGTTATTCGAGAACCAGGCCAGTGCATTAATGTTGTATTTTACCGAATTTAAAAAATCTTTTCCTGTTGTTGGGTTATAGGCTGCCTGTGCACTTGCCCTGCGACCGCTTTTTGAATCTACCACAACACTTCCACCATCCCAAACGTAGTGATTGCTCATGGCAAACGTTACATCAGGAATATGATTGGCCTTAAATTTCCATGTATTCCAATCTTTTTGAACCGTTACTTTACCATTTTTTAATTCATCTGCGGTAGCAATATTAATTACTCCATCTGTATCATATGATTTTTTTAATCGAGCGGAGATTTCAGGCTGCAATACCTCATCAGGATTTAAGAAATCACCGGTAGCGTAAACCACGTAATCTTTTGGCACTGTTACTGAGAAAACATAATCGTTAAAATCATTGTAAAATTCCGCTCTGTCGGTATGTGGAATTCTGTCCCAACCATTGTAATCATCATAAACAGAAATACGGGGATAGCTGTAAGCCACAAAGAAAGAGTTTGGATCAATCTGTCCTTCGCGACCGCTTTCTTTTGATAAAGGATAATCCCATCCTATTTTAACAGATACTTTCGACTTTGGATTTAATGGCTTTTTCAAACGCACATTGCCAACCGTTCCCCAGTTTTTAGCATCTACTTTATACGTTTCTCCATCAACAGAAAACGATGAAATGTTTAGGCCTGTGGTTAAAAAATCTTCGCTTACAGCACCTCCACGTGGAGAAGTTGGCTTGTGTAAATTGTTTACAAAACGAATAGCCAGGGTTTTTAGCGTATCGCTGCTGTTGTTGCTATATAAAATTTCTTCTTGTCCGCTAACAACTTTCGTAGCGGCATCTACTTTAATATCCATGGTGTATTTGCCATGATTTTGCCAATAGTTGGTACCTGGATTACCGTTCATAGAGCGGGTTCCTTTATCGTAAGCTGCCTTTATATTTCGTGGCATATATAGCTCTTGTGCCGAAAGCGTGTAACTTCCTAGCCCAATAAGGAGGAGTAAAGAAAATAACTTTTTCATTTTTGAATAATTTCGACTAAAATATCATAATTGAATGAATTTTAAATGAGTATCGGTTTGAATGTTACTTTTTAAATTTAAGCGAAAGATGATTGGTTTAGGGAATGAAGGTTTATTCATGTGATGATTAGTGGCAACTCGATGTTAAAATCTAAAAATCCTGATCTTTTATTTGCTTTTGTAATTTCCACAATTTATCTTCGTTATAATTGAAGCAAGACTATGTAGCAAACCAACTATGTAGTCTTGTTTGTTTTTTATAGCGTTTGAATAAAATTAATAGAGCAATGACAGAGGTAACGTATTACACACAAGAGGGGTTAGATAAACTGAAAGAAGAAGTTCATTATTTAACTACCACCGGCCGTCAGCTAATATCTAAAGCAATTGCTGAGGCGAGAGATAAGGGTGATTTATCGGAAAATGCAGAGTATGACGCTGCTAAAGAAGCACAGGGTTTGCATGAGGCCAAAATCTCAAAATTAAAAAATACATTGGCAAATGCCCGCCTGATTGATGAGTCGAAATTGGATTTATCAAAGGTATTAGCATTATCAATTGTTAAAATTAAAAATGTTAAAAACGGTGCCACCATGACTTATCAGTTGGTAGCCGAAACGGAGGCCGATTTAAAAACAGGAAAAATTTCTGTGAAATCGCCTATTGCACAAGGTTTGTTGGGTAAATCTGTTGGCGAATTTGCCGAAATTGAAGTGCCTGCTGGTAAAATGCAATTCGAAGTTTTAGAAATCTCTAGATAAAAGAAGTTGAGAGTTATGGGTTACAGGTTGTAAGCCCAAACCTGTAACTCATAACTGATAACCCACAACTGACTTATGACTATCTTTTCAAAAATTGTTGCAGGAGAAATACCAGCGCATGTTGTTGCAGAAACTGTTGAGTATTTAGCCTTCTTAGATGTTCAGCCCTTAACCGCTGGCCACGTTTTGGTTATTCCTAAAATCGAAGTAGATTATATTTTCGATATGGATGAAGATTTATATGTTGGCCTTTGGATGTTTGCGAAAATTGTGGCAAAAGGGGTGAAGACAGCCTTTCCCTGCAAAAAAGTTGGCGTTTCGGTTATCGGATTGGAGGTTCCGCATGCTCATATTCACTTAATACCGATGAATAGTGTAGCCGATATGAACTTTGCCAAGGAGAAGCTAAAGCCAACCCAGGAAGAGTTGGCCGAAGCAGCTGAGAAAATTAAGCAGGCTCTGTTAGCGGAATAAATTCGCTAAAACAAAACATCGCGTATCGTTTCGTCTTTGTCGAACACACTTTTAGCGAAAGGACAAAGTGGAAGTATTTTAATTTTATTTTCACGGGCATTTTGAATTACAGCCATTAACAGCTGTTTGCCAATCCCTTTGCCCAAAAACTCTGGATTAACTTCTGTATGATCGATTATAATTTTGGTTTCGCCAGCCCAAACATAACTCATTTTGCCCGCCTGAACATTATTTTCTATAGCTTCGAAATAGCCATTTTTTTCGTTGTTTACCTGATTAATCTCCATATTATTTCTTTTGATAAGGGTTTTGATTTGGCAAAGGAACAAAATCCGTTTCGCCTGGTACGGGTTTAAATTTTTGTTCTAACCAATCTTGTTTGGCTTGCTCAATCAATTCTCTCTCCGATGCTACAAAATTCCAATAAATAAATCTTTCTTCAGGAAAAGGTTCTCCTCCAAAAATATAAACAGTTGTATTTTCGAGCATGGTAAATTCACACAACTTGGCATCGTTTGCAATTAAAATTAACCGCGGCTCGAAAAGATGTCCTTCACTTTCAATTCCACCCTCTAAAATGTACAATGCACTTTCGCCAAAAAGATCGTTACCAATACTTAGTTTTTGCCTCGTTGTGCTTTTAATTTCAATAAAATAAAGTGGGCAATAAACCGGAACCGGAGATTTTTTTCCAAAAGCTTCGCCCGCAATAAGTTTAATATTAACGCCATCTTGCTCCCAACTCGGGATATCTGTTTCGTCTACATGAAAAAATTCTGGCGCCATTTGTTCCAGTGCTTTAGGCAAAGCCACCCAAATTTGCAGACCATGAAGCATTTTATCGGTTTGTCGCAGATTTTTCGGTGTTCTTTCTGAGTGAGCGATTCCACTACCGGCTGTCATCCAGTTTACTTGCCCTGGTTTAATAATTACATCCGTTCCTAGGCTATCGCGATGTTCTATTTCTCCATCGAATAAAAAGGTAAGGGTAGATAAACCGATGTGTGGATGTGGAGGAACGTCCAGATTTTCATGGTTACTCATTGCTGCAGGCCCCATATGATCGATAAACGCAAACGGACCAACCATTCGTTTTTCACGGAAAGGGAGTAGTCTGCCTACCATAAAGTTGCCAATGTTCGCTGGTCTTTCTTCAATTATAAGGGATATGTTTGACATTGGAGTTCCTTTTTTTTGACGTGAATTTAGGAAAATTTTATTTGTCGAGAACCAATCTCATCTTCCTTTCGACCGCAGTGGAGAAATCTTTGGATTTGATTTTATTTAAACGCGATTAAATCGCTAAGCTATTTTGCACTCGTTAGAAACGAGCGCAGGCATAAAAATTTTACTTGTCAAGAAACAAATGTCATCGTTCTTTCGACCATAGCGGAGAAATTTTTGGATTTGATTTTATTTAAATGCGATTAAATCGCTAAGCTATTTTGCACTCGTTAGAAACGAGCGCAGGCATAAAAATTTTACTTGTCAAGAAACAAATGTCATCTTCCTTTCGCCCGCAGTGGAGAAATTTTTGGATTTGATTTTATTTAAACGCGATTAAAACGCTAAGCTATTTGCACTCGTTAGAAACGAGCGC
Source organism: Pedobacter sp. Leaf41 (assembly GCF_001422545.1). Taxonomy (GTDB): domain Bacteria; phylum Bacteroidota; class Bacteroidia; order Sphingobacteriales; family Sphingobacteriaceae; genus Pedobacter. The sequence continues at coordinate 316,353 of NZ_LMLE01000001.1, forward strand.
AGGCATAAAAATTTTACTTGTCAAGAAACAAATGTCATCGTTCTTTCGACCGCAGTGAAGGAATGTTTGGGTTTTATTTAAACGCGATTGTAATCGCTGAACTATTTTGCGCTTGTTAGAAACGAGCGCAGGCATAAAAATTTTACTTGTCAAGAAACAAATGTCATCGTTCTTTCGACCATAGCGGAGAAATCTTTGGATTTGATTTTATTTAAACGCGATTAAATCGCTAAGCTATTTTGCACTCGTTAGAAACGAGCGCAGGCATTGAACGCTAACGAGCAAGCTCACGCAAAATCATGGTTTAAAAAAAACACCTCATTGCTGAGGTGTTTTCCATTATGTACTCAGAAAGAAAAATTATACTAATTCTGCTAATGCTTCTTTGCTGAAACCTTTCAGCTCATCCATTTGGTTGTTTTTGATTTTTTCAACCCAATTTGGATCAGCCAATAATGGGCGGCCAACAGCTACCAAATCAAAGTCTCCACGATCCATTCTGCGTACCAACTCATCCAATGAGCTTGGCTCTGAGCTTTGGCCTGCAAAAGCACCAAAGAAATCGCCACTTAAACCAACAGAACCCACCGAGATGGTTGTTTTTCCCGTTAATTTTTTTGCCCAGCCTGCAAAGTTCAAATCAGAACCTTCAAATTCAGTTTCCCAGAAACGGCGTTGTGAGCAGTGGAAAATATCAATTCCTGCATCAGCCATTGGCGTTAACCATTGTTCCATTTCTGATTCATTCTTGGCTAATTTAAAATCATATGCTGAAGGTTTAAATTGTGACAAGCGAATAATTAAGGCGAAATCTTCACCTACACGTTTACGTACTTCTTTAATTACTTCAACAGCGAACCGCGTACGTTCAGCTAAAGTTTTTCCACCATAAATGTCGGTGCGATTATTGGTAGCATCCCAGAAAAACTGATCAATTAAGTATTGGTGAGCACCATGAATTTCTACTGTATCAAAACCTAAATCTTTGGCATCTACCGCAGCTTGACCAAAAGCCGCAATTGTATCTGCAATGGCAGCGTCAGTCATCGGTACACCGTTTTCAAAACCCGGACTGTTTAAGCTCGATGGCCCTTCAAAAGGAGCATTTGGCAACCAGCCCGAAGCATGGTTTGCGTGGATACCCTGGTGCCAGATTTGTGGTCCCATTTGTCCGCCAGCGGTATGAACCTCGTTAATCACTTTTTTCCATCCTGCTAAAGCTTTTTCGCCATAAAAGTGAGGAATGTTAGGATCGGCAGAAGACGAAGGACGGTTAATGACTGTTCCTTCTGAAAGAATTAAACCAACCTGGCCGGCAGCTCTCTTTGCATAATATTCGGCAACGGCATCAGTCGGAATTCCATTCGGAGAAAACGACCTCGTCATTGGAGCCATTACGATTCTATTTTTTATGTTTAATGATTTTAAGCTAAATGGCTTAAATAAACTATCTGTGTTCATATAATTAATTTTTATAATTCTGTATTGATGATTTTGCTTAATTTTTCAATGCCTTCATGGTTACGTTTGTAGTAGGTCCATTGGCCAACCCTTGTGGCGCAAACTAAGTCTGCCCGCTGTAAAATAGAGAGGTATTCGGAAATGGTACTTTGTGATAAACCGGCTTTATTTTGAATTTGCCCTACACACACGCCAACGTTTTCAAAATCGGCATTTGGTTGCTCTGGAAAGTATTCGGCAGGACTTTTTAACCAGTTTAAAATTTGTAAACGGGTTTTGTTTGATAGAGCTTTGAAAATTTCTACCTGATCCATGATGCAAATGTATATCGACTTTTCCCGATATGCCAATTAAAATTTTGAAGTTTACAATAGTGTGTATAATAACCAAATAAGCGTTAATAAAACGTTTAAGTTAGTTAGGGATTCTTCAATTTTTATTTAGGATTTAAGCCAAACAATTTCTTACATTCGTTTAATCATTCTAACCAAATGTCTGCTTATAAATCATTAACCGATCTCGAACTTTTCATCCTCATGCAGGATGGAAATAAATTTGCCTTTGAGGAAATTTACGAACGCTTTAATGGTTTGTTGTATATCTATGCCTGTAAAATGGTGTCAGACAGGGAAGATGCCCGAGATATTGTTCAGGAAATTTTTGTTTACCTATGGAGCAATCCAAATATTCAAATCAAATCACAACTCTCTAACTATTTGTACACCGCAGTACGTTATAAAATTTACGATTGGTTGGATAAAAATAAATCACGTTCTAATTATTTACAATCGCTGGAAGATTTTTCTTTAAAGGGAGATTATGTAACCGACGATTATATTCGTGAAAAGGAATTTGCTTCTTTAATAGAAAAGGAGGTTTCATTATTGCCTCCAAAAATGCGTCAGATATTTGAAATGAGTCGCCAACAGCATTTGAGTCAAAAGCAAATAGCAGAAATTCTTCATCTATCAGATAAAACCGTTAAAAAGCAAATGAGCAATGCGCTCAAAGTTTTACGCTTGAAATTAACTTCATTTTTGTTATTAGCCACCATCTTATTAATAAAATAGTTTTTTGGAAAGCAAATTTCTGCTTATCGGTTTATTCAGTCCCGCTTTTGCTTTAATCTTGTTGTTAAAGTTGATACTTCATTGATATTATTGCAACAATAAGTATGATCGCAACAATCGGGTTTAGGAAACCTGAGTTTGTGCACATCACTTCATTTCTAAACCTGACATGGCGGATACCGGCCTTGTGGCTAAGGCCTGAAGGCGTATGAGCATGTGGCAGGAACAAACATGAAAATGAAAAGCAAGCCTTGCTTTTCTAAAAATTTTTAAAAAAAAAATGAAAATATTTTCATTTCATCTACTACCTAGGGTTCGCTCAACCGACATGTATTTAATTAGCCAAATATATTGAAGTGATGAGTAAAGAGGAAGTTGAAAAACTTTTAAAAAAATACAGCGTCGGCCTTTGTACTAAAGAAGAAAAAGCTTTGATAGAATCGTGGCACTTAAATGAGCTATCGGGTAAACATGCTGATCTAAACCATTCAGAATTGGCAGATGCCCGCAACCAAATGTGGGCTGCCATTCAAGAGGAAACACAAATTAAAAGCAGGCACAGTAAAACACTTTGGCTAAAGGTTGCTGCTGCGGCAGTAGTACTTTTCTTTATTGGTGTAGTTGTTAATTGGGAGGTTCAAAAAAATACGGAAACGAAGCAAGCCTTAAACAAAACAGAACAGAAAATTATTAAGCCAGGAGGAAATAAAGCCACGCTAACCCTAGCCGATGGATCGAAAATTTCACTTACCGATGCTTCAAATGGAGTAATTGCAAGCCAAGCCGGAATAAATATTACCAAAACTAAAAATGGCGAATTAATTTATACAGTTGCTTCGACTTTAAGCGCAAAGAAAGATTTATATAACACCATCGAAACGCCTCGTGGCGGGCAGTATCAGATTAATCTTCCTGATGGTACAAAAGTGTGGTTAAATGCAGAATCATCTTTAAGATATCCCGCGGCTTTTGATCAGACAAAAAGATTGGTTGAATTAAAAGGCGAGGCGTATTTTGAAGTGGCCAAGCGTTTGGATAAAAACAGCAAGAGAATTCCCTTTACAGTTAAAACGGAGTTAGCTTCTGGGAGAAACCAGGAAGTAGAGGTGTTGGGAACGCATTTTAATATCAACGCTTACAACAATGAGCCAGACAACAAAACAACTTTGTTGGAAGGTAGCGTGAAAATTAAAAATCTTCAATCTACTAGATCAGCATTACTTAAGCCAGGTCAGCAGTCACTCATTAGCCCTTCATCGCCATCTATAATGGTTTCGGCAGTTGACGCCGAAGAAGCGATAGCCTGGAAAGATGGTTTCTTTAGCTTTAATGAAGAGAATATAGAAACGATTATGAATAAAATTGCCCGTTGGTACAATGTAGAAATTGATTATCGTGGAAAAAAAATCAACAAAACTTTCGGTGGACGGATTTCTCGTTTCAACAGCGTAAATGAAGTGTTGGATATGCTTCAAACAACTGATGCGGTACATTTTAAAATTGACGGAAGGAGGATTTTAGTTATGCCATAACCTATACGCTTTTCATCATCTTTGATAGTTTTAGAGTTCGGCTTAGCTAAAAAAACTGGAAGCGCGGCAACGCTCCCAGCTATAATAAAGGCCTTATTCTAATCGTAAAATTGTGAGATACAACTATTCTAAACCTAATAACCAAATATATGAATTTTTATACTGAATGGTTGCCCCAACCCAAAGGGCGCCTGTTTAAATTTCTGCTGATTATGAAATTGACTTTTGTCGTACTAATCACTTCCTTTTTACAGCTCAGTTACGGAGCTGCCAATGCACAAAACGTAACCCTATCAGAAAAAAATACCTCGCTCTTGAATGTTTTTCGTAAGCTAAACAAAAGCGTAGGTTATAACTTTCTATACGATCTCGATGTACTGAAAGAAGGAAAACCGGTAACTATCGAAATTAAAAATACCGATATTAAAGAAGCTTTAAGGCGCATTTTTAGCGAGCAACCTTTGGGTTACACAATAAAAAATAACACCATTATTATTCACCGTAAGCCTATTGAAGGCATGCCGTTAATTATTCGATCATTTGTTGATATACGAGGAAAGGTAGTGGATGAAAACGGTCAGCCTATGGCAGGAGCCAGTGTTAAGGTAAAGGGTTCTAACCTTGGTGCAGTAACGGATGTAACTGGTGCATTTTCGTTAAAAGATGTAACTGAAGGTGCGATTTTAGTAGTGTCTTACATTGGTTACGAAAACAAGGAAGTTACGGCATCAAATGGATTAACGATAACACTTACTCCACAAGCAGGTTTACTGGCTGATGCTGTTGTTATCGGCTACGGAACGCAAAAGAAAAGCGTAGTAACGGGTGCCATTGCATCAGTAAAAGCTACTGATTTGAAAGATATGCCTGTGGTGCGTATTGAACAATCTTTGCAAGGTAGAGCTTCGGGCGTAACGGTTACTACGAGCTCTGGTCAGCCTGGAGATGGCGGCGTAGTTAGAATTCGTGGTATTGCGAATATTAATAACGCCAATCCTTTATATGTAGTTGATGGAGTAGTGATTAACGGTGGGATCGAATTTTTAAATCAATCGGATATAGAATCGATTGAGGTTTTAAAAGACGCCGCTTCGGCAGCTATTTATGGTACCCGTGCAGCAAATGGCGTTATCATTGTATCTACGAAAAAAGGCTCAAATACTGGTCGTATTCGTGTAGAATACAATAATTACATTGGTACGCAAGCTCCTTCTACCAACTTAAATTTATTAAATGCCACGCAATACGCCACCATTTATAATGAATCGCAATTGGCAGATGGTGTGACAGGAGTTCGTTTCCCAAATCCGGCGCAGTACGGTGAAGGAACAGATTGGCAGGAAGCCGTATTTAACAACAAAGCGATGATTCAAAACCACGATTTAAACATGAGCGGGGGTAATGATAAATCAGTTTATTACGGCTCTTTCAGTTATTTCGATCAGGATGGTATCGTGGCCACGCAAAATTCGAAGTTTAAAAGATTTACAGCCAGATTTAATTTCGAGCATAAAATCACCAAGAATATCAAATTTGGAAACTCAATCGGTTATACCCGAATCAATTCAATTGGCGTAAGTACCAACACCGAGTATGGTTCGCCATTAAGCCGTGCCATCAATATGGATCCAATTACACCAATTGTGGAGACTGATCCTGCAAAATATGGGTTACCAAAGTATCTCAATAATCCGGTGGTTAGAAATGATGCAGGTTTTCCTTATGGGATATCTGACTATGCACAATCCGAAATATTAAATCCGGTAGCAGCTTTGCAGGTTGCTCAAGGTAATTCGTGGAGCGATAAAGTAGTTGGAAATGCATTTGTTGAAGTTGAATTTTTAAAAGGATTGAAGCTGAGAAGTACAGGTGGTGTGGATTTAGCTTTCTGGGGAGGACAATCATTCCGTCCGATTTATTACCTGAATTCAATCAATCAATCTACTTTAACCGCTTACACAAGAGATAGTAACCGCGGTTTGTTTTGGTCGCTGGAGAATACTTTGAGTTATGATAAAACTATTGGAAAGCATGTAATTACCGCCTTAGTGGGTTACTCGGCGCAAAAAAACAAAGGCGAAACAAACGGTGGTATCAAAGAGGGTATTCCGGTTGATAACATTCGGGATGCTTCATTGCAATTTCCGGTAGCCAGAACCAATTCGGATTTTTATGGCGGAGAATATCAAAACACTTTGAATTCCATATTTGGGAGGGTGATCTACAATTATGATGAGAAATATTTGTTCACAGGTATCATCCGTAGAGATGGATCATCACGCTTCGGTCCAAACAATAAATACGGTTATTTTCCTTCAGGATCGGCTGGTTGGGTAGCTTCGAGAGAAGATTTCTGGCCAAAGAACAACATCGTAACCTTTTTAAAATTCCGTGGTTCTTATGGTGTTAACGGTAATGATAATATTCCTGATTTTAGCTACTTAGCAACCGTAAGCGGAGGAAGAAATTACTCATTAGGAACAGCATCTGGACAGACGTTAACCAATGGAGTAAGCCCGAATGCACTTTCCAATCCTGATTTAAAGTGGGAAGAAACCTCATCTTTCGATCTAGGTTTCGATGCGACCTTGTTTGAAGGCATTACTTTATCAACCAGCTATTTCAATAAGAAAACTTATGGCATGTTATTGCAGCAAGTGGTTCCTTCTTATGTGGGCAACTCTGGTCCGTATGCCAATACAGCCGATTTATACAACCGCGGTTTCGAGATCGAATTAGGTTGGAACAAAAGAGTTGGTGAAGTAAGTTTTCGTATAGCAGGTAACGCAGCGTTCATCAAAAATGAAGTAACGCTGTTAGGAGCCGATAAAGATTACATACCAAGCAGGCAAACGATTACGCCACAAAGTTTAGAGGTTACCCGTGTTGCGGTTGGCCAATCTGTCGATTCATTTTTCGGTTACCAAACTGCTGGCTTATTTCAAAACCAGGCAGAAATTAACAATTACAAAAATGGTGCTGGCGCATTAATTCAGCCAAATGCAAAACCTGGCGATATTAAATTTTTGGATTTGAATGGCGACGGTGTAATTAGTGATGCGGATAGAACTTTCTTAGGAAAATCTAACCCTAACTTTACTTATGGATTAACATTTTCAGCCAAATACAAAGGCTTTGATGTTTCCATTTTCGGCCAAGGTGTTTCTGGAAATATGATATTTAATGGTTTAAGAAGATTCGATTTAAGTCCATCAAACTATACCACTAACATTTTAAACCGTTGGACAGGTGAGGGAACAAGCAATACGGTTCCTCGGGCTACATTGGCTGATGATAACAAAAATTATAGCCGTGTTTCTAATTTGTTTTTAGAGAGTGGTGCTTATTTCAGATTGAAAAACGTTCAGCTTGGATACACATTGCCAAAAACGCTTGTGAATAAAGTGGGCTTAGATAACCTTAAATTTTATGTAATGGCAAATAACCTATTTACGCTAACTAAATATAATGGTTACGATCCGGAAATTGGTGGTGGTAGTTTAGGTGTCGATCGCGGTTTCTATCCACAGGCAAGATCGTTCTTTGTAGGTGTAAATGTTGGATTTTAATAATATAGAGATGAAAACTAAACATATAAAATATTCGATAGCCATTTTGGCCATCATGCAGTTAATGGTTTCCTGCAAGAAAGACTTTCTGGAGTTAACGCCAAAAGGAACAGCGACAGAAGAAAACTTTTATCGCAATGAAACAGAAGTTTATCAAGGCCTGGTTGCCGTTTACGATGTAATGCAATGGGGTACAAGTGGTGGCTATACCATGAAGCAGCCCTTGCTAAGTGCCGCATCTGATGATTGCTGGGCAGGCGGAGGTAATGCTTCAGATCAGCCAGGCTGGGTAGCATACGATAACTTCAATATGGATTCGAGGTTGGGTCCACAGGTGGGTTTATGGTCTAAAAATTTCACTGGAATAAACAGGGCGAATATCATTTTAGATAAAATTGAGAAAGCCACAAATTTAAGTGCTGCTTTTAAATCTAGAATAACAGCCGAAGCTAAGTTTTTACGTGCCTACTTCTATTTTGATTTAGTTCGGTTTTTTGGCAATGTTCCGTTAATTACCAAACAAATACCAACGGCCGATCTTTACACACAAACACAATCGGCGCCTGCAGCAATTTATGCACAAGTAGAGAAAGATTTGAGAGAAGCCTTTCCTAGTCTGCCGCCAACGGTAGCCGCTAATGAAAAAGGTAGAATTTCTAGAGGAACAGCGAAAGCATTATTAGGTAAGGTGTTACTTTTCCAAAATGACAATAGTAAATTGACAGAAGCCGCAACGCTATTTAATGATGTGAATAAAACCGGAAATGAATATGGTTATGCCTTGCTTCCAAATTATGCTGATATTTTCAGACCTGATAATAAATTTAATTCAGAAGTAATTTTAGAGATTCCTCATTCTACCTTATCTGCCTGGGGCGATTGGGGTTGGGTAAATGGTGGCGAAGGAAATGTTGCACCCCAATTTATTGGCATGGATAGCTATAATGGCGATACTTATTCTGCAGGATGGGGCTTTTGCCCTGTAACGCTCGATTTAGTAAATGCCATGAAAGCTGATCCACGTTTTGCAACTTCTATTATAGACGGCACTGCCCTAAAAGCTGCAGGTGCTACTTATACCGCTCGTTATCAGAATACCGATTACTTCATTAAAAAATATGCGCCATTAAAGGCATATCGATCAAATAGTGGGGTTGCCGAATTAAACTGGCCAATAGATGAAATTGAAATGCGTTTAGCCGATACTTACCTAATGGAAGCAGAAGCTTTAGTAAGATCAGGAGGCAATGCAACGAGAGCTTTGGAATTATTAACTGCCGTTCGGGCTAGAGTAGGTTTAACCCCAGTACCTGCAACACTTGATAATATTTACAATGAGCGCAGACTTGAGTTGGCTTTTGAAGGACATCGGTTTTTCGATTTGGTACGCACCAACAAAGCTGTTGCCGTGTTGGGTCCATTGGGTTTCAAAGCAGGCAAAAGCGAATTACTGCCAGTTCCTCAACAGGAAATCGACTTGACAAAAGGCGTAATTAAACAAAATCCAGGCTATAATTAATTAGATATACCATGAAATTAAATTATATCATTAAACAAACCGCCGGGTTTTTAAGCCTGCTGTTTGTGCTAAGCTTTAGCGCTTGCAAAAAAGAAAATAACGATAAAGAGCTGGATGCTGCACCAACAACAGATCAAGTGAAGTTTACCATAACGCCGACCTCAACAAATGCCAATGTGGTTACATTAGTCAATCAATCTCCTGGTTTTAAGGCCCTGTGGGATCTTGGCAATGGCGCTACAGCTGATGGAAATACAGTGACTGCATCTTATCCTCTCGCCGGAACTTACACCGTAAAATTAACAATTGCAACTGCAGGAGGTTCTGTTTCAAGCACCAAAACGGTAGTAATTGCAGCAACAAATCCTGCTATGTTAACTGATCCAGCCTTTACCACATTATCTGGTGGCTTATCTAATGCAGCAGGTTTCACCTGGGTTATTGATCAAAAATCTGCAGGTCATTTAGGTGTTGGTCCAATTACTTCGCAAGCACCCGATTGGTATCAGGCTGCGGCAGATGAAAAAAACGGACAGGGTTTTTACGATGATGAGATGACCTTTAACATGAATGCCTTAAAATATACCTACGATAATAAAGGAACAACCTTTGCCAACGCTGCAAATGCGCCTGGAATTGGTGGCCCCGCTGGATCAAATGATCCAACGGTAAACTATACGCCGGCAACCAACTTAACGTGGTTGATAACAGAAACCAATGGTGTAAAATACCTAACTATTTCTGGCGGAGGTTTTATCAGTTATTATTTGGGCGTATCTCAATATCAAATTTTATCGTTAAACGAGAATGAAATGTGGCTGCGTTGTTTAGATAAAGCAAATGCTGGAAATGCCTGGTATTTGAAACTCGTTAAAAAAGGTTATGTGCGGCCCGTAATTCAAAAACCATTGCAAGCGGCCAATTTAAGTGATGATTTCCAAGCTACGGCAAATTTTAGCTGGACTGCAGAGAATGTAGATTTTGTTAGGCCTTATGATAATCCTGCCAAGTTTCCAGTAAATACCTCTGCAAAAGTGGGTTATTACGAGAAAAAAGCAGGCGGCGACGGTCAGTATGGGAATTTAAATGTAACCATGCCATATCGATTTAACTTAGCCACTACAAATAAGGTGAGGTTAAAAGTTTTCTTCCCTGGCGGAAATGATTTCACTAAAACACCAGCAACCGTTTCAGTAAAACTACAAAACTCTTTGCTGGGTGGCAATGCCTGGCAAACTCAAACCGAAATTGTGAAAACTTTAACGGCTGTTCAATATAATACATGGACGCAATTAGAGTTCGATTTTTCAGGTATCAGCGGGCAAACGCTCTACGATAAAATTGTGGTTCAGCTTGGTGGAGAAGGGCATCCAAATCCAGGGCTCTTTTACATAGATGACTTCGAATTCAAATAAAATTGTGCTAGATCAGTTGGATTTTAAGGCCAGCTGATCTTTATATATCGATATGATGATCAAGACAAGAAAATATTTCACGAAACAAATTTTTGCTGCATTTGCTCTTGCTGTAATTTGGTTAAGTTCATGTTCTAAAGGCACTGATGATAATGGTTTGGTATATGTTCCGCCAACACCTGCCGGCCCGCCAGTAGATAAAGGATGGACGTTTGAAACCTCACCAACCTGGGCCGATGAATTTACGAATACCGGAGCACCGTTAACAAGCAATTGGGATTACGATACTGGTGGAAGTGGCTGGGGCAACAACGAACTCCAGTTTTACACCAACACTACCAATAATGCCAATGTGGCGGGCGGGCTTTTAACCATCACAGCTAAGAAAGAAAGTATGGGTGGAAGAGATTATTCGTCAGCTAGAATGGTAACGAGAAATAAGCTGGATGCCTTATATGGGCGTTTCGAAATAAAAGCGAAGCTGCCTTTTGGAAAAGGAACATGGCCAGCCATCTGGATGTTACCCACCGATCGCTTCTATGGAGATTGGCCAAAATCAGGAGAAATTGACATTATGGAGCATGTAGGTTACGACCAGGACATGGTTCATTTTACTACGCATACCGAAGCTTATTATTTTAAAATAAACACACAAAAATCGAGTACTAAAAAAATTGATGGCGTGAGCACTGCCTTTCATTTGTACCGCGTAGACTGGACGCCCTATGCCATTCGAGGCTATTTTGATGATGTGAAAGTTTTCGAGTTTGCTAACGAAGGTACCGGATACAAGGCCTGGCCTTTCGATAAAAAATTCCATTTGCTTTTAAACATTGCTGTTGGTGGCGATTGGGGAGGAGCTCAAGGTGTAGATGCTTCTATCTGGCCACAAAAAATGGAAGTAGATTATGTTCGCTATTATAAAATGATTGATAAGTAATTTGCAGGTTAGTTTAATTGTTGAAGTCGTTCTGTTTGGAACGGCTTTTTTTGCGTTTAGTCGTCAATGAAAATGTGTTTTAGCATTTTTCATGCTATAAAATGCCGAAATAAATTCAGCGGAACGAGTTTAAAAAAATCCTGTTAAAAAAGAACGGGGATAAATCATACCGACCTATCCCCGTCATCTAAATTAACGCTCTCAAATATATAAACAGCTAAAAAGCCTATTTATTATATTGAGCAGAAAATATTTTTATTTTTTTGCTGCGGGCTTCTTTGCTGCCGCCTTAGGTTTCTTTTCAGTAGCTACTATTTCTTCCTCAACCACAACTTTTTTCTTAGCTGGCGCTTTGGTTTTTTTTACTTCTGCAACTGTTTCTTCTGCAACCTCTTTTTTCTTAGCTGGTGCTTTAACCTTTTTTGGTGCTGCAACAACGTCTTCATCAGTAACTTCTGTTTTCTTTTTTACAGGTGCTTTAGCTTTTTTTGGTTCAGCAATAGTTTCTTCGGCTGCCACTTCTTTTTTCTTAGCTGGTGCTTTACGCTCAACGGCAGGAGCGTCAACTTTCACTTCCTCTTTGGTTTCTGCAGCTTTAGGAGCATCAATATTTTGTAAGTAGTTAACTAAAATTTGTCTTAAATAAACCTCTGGCTTTGGCATATTAATGATGTGGCCAGGTTCTTTATCCTGAGATTGTTTAATGTACGCAGATTTAATTTTGCCCCAATCCTTCGAATAAAGTCTGATAAACATCTCTACAAATTGCTCGTCTGTATATTTTTTAGGCAACCTACCCAGCACTGCCTGAATTTTTTCTTCTTTTTTATGTAATACCGCCATCGCTTTTATTTTGGGCAAAGATAACCGATATTACAGATAATCATGTAAATAGGGGATTTAAACTTTTATAAGTTCGAAAACGAGGAAAGTTTTAGTGGGGGTGGCGAGTATGAAACTTATCCTGCTCATTTAAGCTTCAACTTCGTCTAAAATACCATCAGTCTTTCTGCTTGCTACTAATCTTTCGCGGTGTTGCATTCCCCAATTTCTAAGTTCGTCAATCACTTTATCTAAAGATCCACTGTATGCAGTGAGCTCGTAAGTAACAGTTACAGGAGTGGTAGGGAACACTTTACGCAGTACAAATTCGTTCAGTTCCAACTCCTTTAATTCTTTCGATAAAATTTTAGGGGTAATGTCGCCTAACGACTTTTGAATTTCATTAAAACGTTTCGGGCCATCCTGAAGTGTTAATATTAATGGTAACTTCCATTTTCCGTTTAAAACATAAAGGGCATCTCTTACTGCATTTAAACTGGTATTACAAGTTTCAAGGGTGTGAATTTCTCTGTTAAAAGCCATGGTATAAAGTTAATAACTTTCCCAAAGGATACTGCTATCCTTTGGGAAAGTAGTACCCTTTTGATATCACAGTAGATTTTCACTTTTTAGCGCTATTTTAAAATCATTTGGTACAATTCTTCTAGCTTACTTTTTCTTCCAGCCTTTTTGCATTTTTTTGTAAGCTTTCTTGCTAATTTTCGATTTCTTTTTAGAGCGGGATTTGCCCTTCTTTTTACGGGCATTGATGTTATTAACCAACGAATTTTTTACGCCAAGCTTATTCTTCTTCTGGCCTTTTTTCTTTGCTTTTTTGTCTTTTTTCTTTCCGCCTTTTTTCTTACTGTCTTTTTTCTTCTTTTCCTTTGCCATTATCTTCTTATTAAATAAATATGAGTAACAACATTCTACAGGTGCAAAGGTTCGTTTAATTTAAATTTGGTATTAGGAATTAATAAATTGGTGCTCAGTTTTTGGCTGATCGCTATCCAAGTTTCATTGCTAAAATAGGGTACGGTTTACCCGCATCATCATTTTCAAAGCGTTCCATTATAACGAAGCCCAAATGTTTATAAAAGCCTACTGCTTGTTCATTTTGCTCGTTTACATCCACTTTTGTTGCCTTCTTTTCTTCGATCGCAAATTTCATCAATTCTTTACCAATTCCTTTGCCTCTCGCACTTGGATCAATAAATAGCATTTGAATAGTATCGTTTGATAAACCTAAAAATCCCAGGATAACATCATGCGCTTTGAAACAAAATAGATCAACTAGATCGAAATATTTGGATAAAATCATTTGCTTATAAGTTAGAATATCCCTCTCGCTTAAAAAATGATGTGTTGCCCTTACGGATGCTTCCCATACTTTGATCAATATTTCATAATCATTTTGGGTTGCCTTGATGATATTTATTTTTTGCATTCCAGAGAGTTGATGGGGCGTTAATGTAGCTATTTTCAGACGAAATCGATATCAGAAAGCAGATTTTTAATAAATCGCGAGCCATTAAGCTGAACATCAGAAACGAATATCAGTACATACCTCACAAATAATAAACAGATATAAACACATATACATTTTGGAAACAAACATACCGGTGATGGCTTTAATATTGAACATTGATGAGGAACGAATTAAATATTTTACCGTAAATGGCAAAACAAATTAAAGCAATTAAATGTCCGCACTGTGGCAGCATAGGTAAAACAGAAATCAAGGCTGATCATTTTATTTGCAGCAGTTGCAACACCGAATATTTTTTGGATAATGACGACATCAACATTAACCACAATATAAATTACAATACCCCTCAATTTAATACAGGTGGAGGTAAAAAAGTCGGTCTAATTATTGGCTCGGTAGTCGCTGCATTTTTTGTTGTTGCATTGATAGTTCCATTACTTTTTGTAGGCAAAAAAAGCAATAATTTAAACGGATATGTTCGGCCAGAATTTAATTGGTATTCTCAAGAGCAGTTGGCTTATGCTGATAAAAATGGACACCCCATTGTTGTTGTTTTTGGTGCCCGCAGGTATTCGGGTAATGATGATGAAAATGAAACAGGTACATATATTAGTTTTTACGATTTGATATCAGATAAAGAACTTAAGACACAAAAAATAGGGACTTTTAGTATTTCGAATAGTAACAATTTTAAATTAAAACAATTTAGCAACGGCGATTTATATGCCATCGCCAATAAAACAACCATCTATAAAATCGATAAAGAAAATTATTCGCCAATTGATGTAACGCAAAGCTTATTTAAAAATCATACAGCGCTGGCGAGTGGTATTGCAAATGCAGAGTTTGCATATGATAGCAATGGAGAAGCCTTTAACTTGATGACTAACGAGGGTATGAATGTTTTCTTTTTCCCATTGATTGATAAAATTTACACCAAAGATGAAATGAGCGCCAGCCAACCTGCATTTGAGAAAAAAGAAATAAATGAAAAGCTAAAAACACAATATAGGTTTTCGTTGCATAGTGATGATTACCCTGAAGAGAAAATACAATTGTTTAAATATACCATGAAAGATAATGAAGGCGGACCTGATTATTATGTGCATTTAAGCTGGATGAATTATAGAGGTAAAAAAATACTCAACTATTTTCTTTGGGATGTTCTCCGTTCTTACACCGATCTCACCCCAGGCAGGGTGTATTTTGATCCTAAAATTCTATTTAGTGATAACGACTATGTAGTTATCGCTACCGATAAAACCCCGGCAGATAAATCACCAACTAATATTCAATGCATTGATGCAAAAAACGGTAAGTTAGTCTTTAGCTACCCAGTTCCAACTCATGAAAATTTCCATGATGGCATTCGGTACAAAGATGGATTTGTGGTCAGAGCAGGCAGTTTCCTGCTCGCTATTGAAATGGACGGAAAATTAATTAAAGAATTTAAATTAAGGTAAACCATGGGAATAATAAACTTTTTCAAAAACCAGTTATCTCAGGTAATAGAATGGGATAATCAAAACCCAGAGATTTTAGTGTACAAGTTTCCATCTGGTAATGATGAACTTAAAAATGCCAGTAAACTAATTGTAGGGCCAGGGCAGGGTGCCTTATTGGTTTACGAAGGAAAGCTAACTGATGAAATTACAGCAGAGGGCATTTATGATCTGGAAACTGATAATCATCCTTTCATTACCACGCTATTAAAATTGCGTACTGCTTTTGAAAGTGAACACAAATTGAAAATTTATTTCTACCGTACATCAGAAAATGTAAACCAGGGATGGGGCACTGTTCAGGCTATTAAATATATTGATCCCGTTTATAAGATTCCAGTTGAGCTTGGTGCAAACGGCTCATTTTCGTTTAAAATAGCAGATGCGAAACATTTATTCAGTAATGTAATTGGCTCGTCAGATCAATACACTGTTCTTGATGCAAGGCAAATGCTCCAAAGTCGTTTTCCGCAAGGCATAGCCTCTTCGCTTGCACAAGGTGGCGTGTCTTATCAAAACATTGATGCGCAACTGCCACTGCTTTCTCACAATATAAAAGATCAGATTAATAATGAGGTAAGTAACCTGGGTTTCGTTCTAACGGATTTTAAACTTAACGGGACAGTGTTCGACGAGGCTACAAAAGAACGAATTGGAAAGATTGCAGATATCACTGCCGATGCTATGGCTGCAGGAGAAGGTGGTTTAACTTATGTAGAGCTTGAAAAGTTAAGAGCCTTAAGAGATGCCGCCCGAAATGAGGGAGGTTTGGCAGGAGCGGGTTTACAGTTTGGGGTAGGCATGGAGATTGGAAAAACTTTCGATACCATACGCAACGAACAGATTGACAATTCTGCTGCCGATCCGGTTGCGAAACTCCAACAGCTAAAACTTCTTTTAGATGAAGGCATTATTACGCAGCATGAGTTTGATCAAAAGAAAACAGAATGGCTAAATAAGTTTTAAAGAAACCGTTATGAAAAAGATTATTGGAGTTTTTATTGTTCTTCTTGTTATTGCTTTTTTAGGCATATTGGGTTTGAGAATTTGGAATATCGAAGTGGTGAGCCTGCAAACAGTAATAAAAAGCAGTGCTACCTTGCTAATATTAGGCATCGCCATCGTGGTGCTTATTATCAGTTACGGATTTTATTTTAAGGATAACGCAGAAGGTTACGATAAGTCCGTAGGTAATCGGGCACATCCTAAGGTTTAAAGGTCAAGAAGAATAGGGTCTTAAATGAAAAAAGCGGTTTGAATAAACAAATCGCTTTCTGTAGCCCAAGCGTTACAGTTGTCAAACACCTTTCGGGACGATTTGATACTTTTGGCGAACATGGGCGGTGATCTATTGACCAGCCTATGAGACAAATTCGCTATGTTTAACTAAAGCTAGCCAATGCTTCAGTCGGTGTGAGAACGGCAAGATTGCTCTTTTTAAAATCTTTGGTATTTCGAGTGACAATAAAATCTAAATCGGGGATGCTTAGGGCACTATGGTATTGAATGGCATCTTCAAATCTTTAAAATCCGTTTTAAGCGACTGACGAATAACAGCAGCTGTTACGTCTGTTATTTCCGTCATATCAGCCAGTTCCTCCAGCAATCTCAAAATAGCATTTCCGGGCATATACTGACGAAGAATGTAATATATGTTATTGTAAGATAGATTTCAGGTAATTTTCTACGATATCACATAAACTCTTTCCTTTTTGGCGGGCATATTTTTTAGCCGAATCAATTACTGTATCCTCTATCGTTAATGTGAGTTTAGTAATCAGAACACGTGTGATAACTAAATCAAATATACGTGCTTAGAATCTCATTTAAAAAGACTGCACCAAAAAAAAATCAACAAAAAAAACCTTCAGATTTTGAAGGTTTTTTGTTGATTTTTATGGAATAAATCTCCATGTTGTTTCCGTGACGGAGTTTCTGTAGCCCGTAGGGGAATCGAACCCCTGTTTCCAGAATGAAAATCTGGCGTCCTCACCCCTAGACGAACGGGCCATTAAATAATTAGAGTGTCTTTCAACTCTTCTGGTAGCGGGGACACGACTCGAACGTGCGACCTTCGGGTTATGAGCCCGACGAGCTACCAACTGCTCCACCCCGCACTCTATATCTTCAAAAGATTCTTCGTTTGAAGGAGTGCAAAGGTATATAATATTTTCAGTTTTCAAAAGGCTTCTCAAAGATTTTCGGAATATTTAAATTATCTGCTTGATTTTTAATGGATTATTTTTTATGAGGCTGATTTTTTATTGGTCTTGCAGAAAAGGGGAAGATATAGGGGAAGCAAAACTCCAGACAGGCACGATACCAAACGATACTCGTAAACGAAAAAAAGTTGATCGTCAGCGGTATCGCTTTAAATCAACTTTCTGTTATTAGTGTAGCCCGTAGGGGAATCGAACCCCTGTTTCCAGAATGAAAATCTGGCGTCCTCACCCCTAGACGAACGGGCCATTAAATCAGTCTTGAGTCTTTAGTTCTCAGTCTTGAGTCAATAAGACTTCGGACTTGGTACTGACCATTTCAGACTACTTGGTAGCGGGGACACGACTCGAACGTGCGACCTTCGGGTTATGAGCCCGACGAGCTACCAACTGCTCCACCCCGCATTATATACAACTCGTTTTTTCACTTGAATTAAATCCTTAACTCTGTTTCCGAATTGGAATGCAAAGATATAATTCGTTTCTTTGTGCTGCAAATTTTTTTTTAAAAATATTTCTATGGCGCATAAAGCAGGTTTTGTTAGTATAATAGGTAAACCCAATGTTGGCAAATCTACCCTAATGAATGTGCTTGTTGGCGAGCGACTTAGCATCATAACTCCTAAAGCGCAAACCACAAGACATCGTATTTTAGGTATCGTAAATGAGGAAGATTATCAGATCGTTTTTTCTGATACTCCGGGTATTATTAAGCCAAAATACTCTTTGCAGGAGAGTATGATGAGCTTTGTGAACGGATCTTTGACCGATGCCGATGTACTTTTATTCGTTACAGACATCAACGAAACGCATGATGAAGATGATGTTTTAGAGAAAATACTAAACCGTGATATTCCTACAATTGTGTTGATTAATAAAATCGACAAAGCGTTGCAAGAGCAGGTTGATGAAAAAATTGCTTATTGGCAAGAAAAGCTAAATCCCATTTCTATTTATGCCATCTCGGCCTTACATAAACATAATATAGATGGAATTTTAGATCATGTTTTGCAGTTATTGCCCGAGCATCCGGCTTATTATGATAAGGAGGAACTAACCGATCGCTCGGAGCGTTTCTTCGTTTCTGAGATCATCCGCGAAAAGATTTTCTTAAACTACCAGAAAGAAATTCCTTACAGTACCGAGGTAATTGTTAAAAGTTTTAAGGAAGAAGAACTTAAAAATGGAAAAGGTAGCATGGTGCGGATCATGGCTGAAATTGTGGTAGAACGCGACTCACAGAAAAATATTTTAATTGGTACTGGTGGCAGCATGCTTAAAAAAGTAGGTACAGAAGCCCGTTTGGAAGTAGAGAAATTTTTGGATTCGAAAGTGTTTTTAGAGTTGTTTGTAAAAGTAATTCCTGATTGGAGAAGCAAAAAGAATTACCTAAAGAGCTTTGGTTACGATAATTAACCGTACCTTTGCAGCCCGAAATAAATCGGTTAGGAGTTGATAATCAATGGCTAATTGATATAGACATAACAATTTTTACGTTTGTGATAGAAAATCTACAATCGTAAATTTACAATCATAAATACAAAATGAGTAATATTATCGCCATCGTAGGCAGGCCAAACGTAGGCAAAAGCACCCTTTTTAATAGATTAACTGAAAGTCGCAAGGCAATTGTAGATGATATGAGCGGCGTAACCCGCGACAGACATTACGGCGTTGGCGAGTGGACGGACAAGCAATTTACCGTAATTGATACTGGTGGTTACGTAGCCAATTCTGAAGATGTTTATGAGGCGGCCATTCGCGAGCAGGTAATGATTGCTATTGAAGAAGCAAGCGTTTTAGTATTCATGGTTGATGTAACGACTGGCATTACCGATTTGGATGATGATATTGCCCAGGTTTTACGCAGAAGTAAAAAACCTGTTTATGTTTGCGCAAACAAAGTAGATAATACTGCACTGTACAATGAAATCCATACTTTTTATGGTTTTGGTTTGGGCGAAGTTTACCCACTATCGTCAATGACTGGTTCTGGTACAGGTGAGTTGTTAGACGAAATCGTTAAAAATTTCGAAGATATCCCTGAAGAAGAAAATCAACTGCCAAAAATTACCATCGCTGGTCGCCCAAATGTAGGTAAATCATCTTTGGTTAATGCTTTAATTGGGAAAGAGCGTAATATTGTAACCGCAAATGCTGGTACCACCCGCGATTCGATCAAAATTCATTATAACCAATTTGGGCATGAGTTTATGTTGATCGATACTGCCGGATTGCGTAAAAAAACTAAGGTTAAAGAAAACTTAGAATTTTACTCGGTAATGCGTACCATCAAGGCCTTGGAAGAAGCTGATGTGGTGGTATTGATGATCGATGCTGTAGAAGGTATCGAAAGTCAGGATATTAATATTTTCCACCTTGCTGAAAAAAATAAAAAAGGTATTGTAATCTTAATCAACAAATGGGATTTGATTGAGAAAAATACGCAAACAATGAAAGCTTTCGAGGAGCAAATCCACGAGCGTATTCGTCCGTTTACCGATGTGCCTATTGTATTTACTTCAGTATTAAACAAGCAACGTATTTTCAAAGCCATTGAAGCTGCTTTAGAGGTTTACAAAAATCGTGGAAAGAAAATTCCTACATCGAAATTAAATGATGTAATGTTGCCGTTGATCGAAAAGTTTCCACCTCCGGCTTTAAAAGGTAAACACATTAAAATAAAATACATTACGCAAATTAACGGCACCTCGCCAATGTTTGCGTTCTTCTGTAATTTGCCTCAGTATATTAAAGATCCTTATAAACGTTTCATTGAGAATAAATTAAGAGAGAATTTTGATTTTTCAGGTTCGCCAATTCAAATATTTTTCCGACAAAAATAAGCAGGTGACACTGGGGTTAACGGAAGCCTAATTTAATATGATAAATAAGCAGGGGTCGCATTCTATAGGAAAACGACCCCTGCTTTGTTTTACCGTCATGGTGAAGTTACAATCAATCTCAAAGAAATTTTTATCAATTTAGTGCAAGCCAAAAATTAATATTTTAAGTTTACGCCATGCAAATCGAAGTAAAAAATAGCCAGCTTTTAGATATAGATGCCATTTTCGACTTTTACGATATGGCCGTTGCTCATCAAAAAAAAGTATTTAACAAACACTGGCAAGGCTTTAGCAGGGAGTTGGTAGAAACAGAAATTTCAGATAACCGCCAATATAAAATTTTAGTTGATGGCGAAGTAGCTTGTGTATTTGCAGTAACTTTTAATGATCAGCTCATTTGGGGCGATCGCGACCACGATTCAATTTACATTCATCGGATCGTTACGCATCCTGCTTATCGTGGTTATTCGTTCGTAAAAGAAATTATCAAATGGGCTAAAGATTATGCAGCCAAAAACGATATAAAATTTATTCGTATGGATACCTGGGCTGATAATGAGAAGCTTTTAGCATATTATACTGGCTGCGGTTTTGATTATGTTGGCGTAGTTACACTCGAAAAATCGGAAGGTTTGCCGAAACACTATGAGGGAATCAGTTTAAGTCTCTTCGAGATTGTCGTTTAGCAATCTTTTCAATTCGATTCCCCAACTTAACATATCATCTACCTCACCAATATTTACAAAATGGTTTTTCTCCAGAATGGAATAGGAGGCTACATTACCCTTTTCAGTTGCAGCATAAATTGATTTAACCTTTGGTTGTTCCCTTGCCCATTCAATTATTCTGCCCACTGCCTCGGTCATAAAGCCTTTGCCCCTAAACTCTTCGTAAGTGCCGTAGCCAATTTCAATTTCTCCATCAGCATCGGGTTCACCAACAAAGCAAATATCGCCAACCATTTTTTGGTCTGGTTTAGAAATAATTACCCACAAGGTGTGATAGAGATAGTCTTTATCTTTATCGAAAACGTTGGGTAAAATAGTTTGCTGAAGTGCATCATGTAATGATTTCGAAATATTTTTTTTGGTGGGTAAAAGTCCGAATTCTTTTTCCAGAGAATGATCATCGCGAATATATTTTAGCAGTTGATCATGAAGCAATGGTTTTAAAATAAGCCGATCGGTTTCTATCATGGTGGAGCATTGAACAGAAGCTAATTTACAGTTTTTGTTGATTATCTTTTCGAACTAATGCTGCATTAAACCCCATCTCCCCGTAAGTTTCTAAACCTTTTGCGGGCTTCTGCGCTGAACATACTGCCCGGGTAATCGGTAATCAGTTTTTGAAAATAAAGTTTTGCCTGCACAATGTCGTTCAGTTTTTTCTCGTACAAATCGCCAAGTGTAAACAGCGCATCATCGGTCCAGATGCCATCTTTAAAATCTTCGCTTACTTTTTTTAGAATCTCTGCAGCTTTTTGGAATTCGTTTGATTTAATAAAGATTTTTGCCTTGGTCATCATTACTGCATCAGCAAGCCCATTTTGCGGATAAGCAATTGCTATACTGTCCAATTTAGTAATTGCTTTTACCGGTAAATTTCTAAAAATCAACATTTCTGCATCAGCGTACATTTTCAAAGCATTACTATCTGTTGGGGTTTGAATATTATCAGAAATTAGTAGACTTAAATTCAAAGCATCGTTAGCGATTAATTGTGAAGTAGCAGCCTTTAATACCTGGCATTGGCCATTGCTGTATTCAAAATTACCCTGATAAAAGGAAAGTTTTGCACTTCGAAAACGAGCCTCGTTACCAATAGATTGACCTTCAAACTGTTTACTCACCTGCTCATATACTAAAAAGGCTTCCCAAGGTTGGTTGGTAAGAATATAAATATCACCCAAATCAAGTTTCAACTGACCAAGATCCTGGCTACTTAAACCTGGCATTTGCAAAGCTTCTTCCAAACCTTTTTCGGCCTTCTCAGCCTGATTTAAATAATATGCATGGAGATTCGCTAATTTTTTAATCGCGAATAAAGTGTTTTTATTATTTCCATTTTCATCAAGCAGAGTTTGATAATCTTTGGCTAATAAATTAAGGTCTGCTAAAATTGGTTTGCCAGTAGTTTGGATATTGTATTTGGTATTTAACAGTTCGATTTTAGATGGTAAATAGTATGGGTTATCTTTACCTTTAGTGAGCAGGTACTCATAAGCTTTGATAGCAGTTTCATAAGCGCTATTATCAACGAAAGTATATATCGCATTAAACAAAGTGCCACCATCGGCCTTAGTGCGTTTATCGAAAGCAATCAGCTGGCGCAATGCCATATCGAACTCTTGCTGTTGAATGTAATTCCAGGTTAATAACTGGATGTAAACCTCTGCATCTGGAAATTTTTGGATCTTTTTTAAAATGCCTGTCTGAAAGGTTTGATAATCGGCCTTGTCATCAAAAATTACAGGCAAAATGGCTTGCGCTTGTGGCAGTAACTGTGGGAGTGTGGCCAATGCATCTAAATATTCCTGCATTAACATTGGTTTATCCTTTTTAAAACGGTAAATGTTTAAAAGCTCGTAAACAAAAAACTCATCATTACCCAGTATTTTCCTGCCTTGTTTAAAAGTTTGAACAGCGAAATCATAATTTTCAAATCTATAAAAGCTATTGGCCATACTACGGATTTTAAACTCATCCTTCGGCAGTTTATTAATTACCTCATTAAAGATTTTATTGGCTGCCTGAATATCGCCCTTTTCTTGATAGAGCTTACCTAGTGCAACAGGATAAGCATCATTTTCTGGACTTTGCCGCATGAGCTTCTTTACAGCTTTTTCGGCAACATCGTAACGTTTTAATTTCAAAAGAGAATTGAAATAAATATCAAAATAGCCTTCATTATTAGGACTGGCAAAAATTTTCTCTAATAAAATAACAGCTTTATCATATTCTCCATCACGATAATATTGAATAATTAACGACGTGTTATCGGCAGCGATAGGTGGATTTAGCCGTAAAACTTGCGCATTAGCACCTAATGTTAACAAGAAAAATACAAATACGATTAGTCTATTCATTATGCCAATTATAAGGTTTAAAAGTAATTAAAAAGGCTGAAAGCTAAAAACCCGATTGGTTAAACATTAACTAAATGGATTTAGTTGAAAGCTTAAGCAAGGCCGATTAATTCCAATAATAATGTTACCTGCAATTTATTTGTCTGTATTTTTTAAATACTAAATTGAGCCCGTTGGCATCTCATTTTGATAAGTAACATTGTTGGTGTAAAGCATAGTAAACTAACAGGGTTCCTTATTTTTGTCATCCCGTGAGAAATTAATTTATGTTAAAAAGAATTATTCTATTTGTTTTAATAGCTTCAGTTTGGGGATGTAAGCATCCTCAAAAGGGAGAGACTATACCTGTAGATGATTTCTTTAAAACGTTCGATAAAGCTTATTATCACATCTCTCCGGATGGTAAAAGTTTGTCTTACCTCAAACTTCAGGATAAAAAACTCGATCTTTTTGTTGAAGATTTAGCCACTGGAAACAGTGTTCAGCTGACGCATTTAACAGAAAAAACAATCAGTTTTCATTTCTGGACAAGCAATAATGAATTGATCTATTACACAGAAGATGAATCTAAAGACCGGCGTTCGGATATTTTTGTAATTAACAAAGATGGAAGCAAGCAGGTACAACTTAGTGCAAATGAAAAGACGCGTTTAAAGGTTATCGAAGATCAGCTTATTGACGATAAATATATCATTGTTGCATCCAATAAAAGAGATTCTACAGTGTTTGATGTTTATCGTTTAAATGTTAGGAACGGCCAAATGGATATTGCGGCTAAAAATCCAGGCAATATTACCGAATGGATGACGGATAACAAGGGTGTTTTAAAAATTGCTATCGCCAGTGATGGTGTAAACGAAACACTTTTGTATCGAGAAAATGAAAATCAGTCGTTTCAGCCGGTTTTCAGCAACAATTTTGAAACCACTTTCCGACCTATTGCATTTTCAGAGCAAGAGCCAAACATGCTCTATGCGATATCGAATGTGAATAGGGATAAAAATGCGCTAGTTTCTCTTGATTTGAAAACAGGTAAAGAAAAGAAAGTGCTGTTTGCAAATGACACTTTGAATGTAGTGGATGCGAGATATTCACGGGCAAAAAAGAAAATGCTATTTGTAACCTGCGAAACCTGGAAAAAACAAAAATACTATCTGGATAGCGAGTCCAGAGATACCTATAGCAAAATTGATTTAAACTTGCCAGGCTCTGAATGGCGGATAATGGATAAGGACAAGCAGGAAAAAGTTTTTGTGATTAGAACATTTACCGATAAAAGCCCAGGTTCGTACTACTTATACACGGCAAGTGATAATAAATTAAAAAAACTTACTGATATTAATTCTTCCATTAAAGAAGAGATGATGTGCGATATGAAGCCAATTAGTTTCAAAAGTCGCGATAGCTTAACCATTAATGGGTACCTCACACTCCCGAAAAACAAAAAAGCAACAAATCTTCCGGTTGTGGTATTGCCACATAATGGGCCGGGGGGAAGAAATAGTTGGGGTTATAACGCTGAAGTGCAGTTTTTGGCCAGTCGGGGTTATGCTGTTTTGCAGGTAAACTACAGAGGATCGACAGGTTATGGTAAATCATTTTATGCAGCTGGGTTTAAACAGTGGAGCGATAAGATACAGGAAGATGTAAACGATGGTGTGCGCTGGTTAATCGAAAAGCAAATCGCAAATCCTAAAAAAGTGGCTATTTATGGGAATGGTTTTGGCGGTTATATTGCATTAAACTGTTTGTATAAAAATCCCGATCTTTACAGCTGCGGCGGATCAAATTCTGGAGTAATTAACTTGTTTAGTTATCTGAAAACCATTCCTCCGTTTTTAAAATCGAACCTGCAAATGTATTATGAAATTGTTGGCAATCCGGTAACTGATACAGATTATATGCGTTTTGCATCACCCGTATTTCATGCCGATCGTTTTAAAACGCCTGTTTTTATTGCGCAAAACCCTAAAGATCCACGGGTAAATGTGGCAGAAGGTGTTCAGTTCATCAAGGAGTTGAAAAAGAGAAATGTGCCGGTTACCTATATCGAGAAAGAAGAAGGGCCAAACCCTGTATTACGCCAGCAAGGAAGAACTGCATTGTATAAAGCGTTGGAAGAGTTTTTAAAAACAAATCTGAGCAAGAAATAGATTATGGCCCTCGACAAAAAAAGTGGTTATCGCAAAAATTTCTCGCTTGGTGTTACCTTTATTGTTCTCATCTCCATTCTATTTATCCTATCGTTGTTTTTGGCTTTTAACTTCAGTAAAAAGTCTATTGAAAACGAATTCGTATCAGAAAAAGTAAATGTTTTAGAGCAAAGCATTAAAGCCTACAACGATTTTTTTCAGAACAAAATGCCTGAAATTTCATATTATAATGGCTTTTTGGATTCTGCAACTGCGGCAAAATTTGTAGATACCGTAACGATTAAATATCCATTTATTTCGAAAGTTACTTTTTATGATACCGAAGTAAAAAACGTTGCTGTGAAAGACGGGATGAACGTCGGAAATTTGTCTATAGGACCGAAATCCATCTACCAATTTGGTAAAACCATAGCACCAGATTCGGTAAAGCTGTTTTCTGAATTTGATACACGTTCTTTTAAAGTTGGAGATGATTTTAATGCAATGGCTTACAAGCTGGTAACCTTTGTAGACCTATTGGATACTGCAGCTGTACCCACCCAGGAAGAACTTTTCACAAATTTTTCTGTAGTAAAATCAAATAAAATCACTTACCTAAACATTCCCCGACGCGAAGATTTAAAAATCTACAAGGATATGATGCGGCATAAGCTGAATCCTTTGCCGGTTTATCAGCAGGATATGTTGGTATTTCAACTTGACCCAAATAAGATTAAGGTAATTAATACAAGACCATTGTTGTATCAAAAAATTGAAGTTGAGCCATTAACCTACGACCCAATTGATACTTCTGATGAGAATATGACTACTGAAATTGCTCTGCCGGGTGCATTTTCTGATTTCAAATTATATTTCACCTCGTCAAAATCATATATCAAAAAAGAAATATTTATTTACTTTATGCCGATTGCTTTAGTATTGCTTTTGGTGTATGGCGTATTGTTGTTGGTAGCTTTTCTAATCTACCGTAATCTCAACATCAACAGTAAAATGTTTAAGCTTCAATATGATTTTGTAAACAACCTTACCCATGAGTTTAAAACACCGGTTAGTGTAATTAAAATTGCAGGCAACAACATTAAAAGTGCAACTGCATTAAGTCAAAAAGAACAGCAACTTTATGGTAAAATTTTAGATGAGGAAGCGGATAAACTCAATGGCTTAATGAATAAGCTGCTGGCTTTTACTCAAATTGAAAACAAAGCCATAAAGCTTAACCAGGAGCAGGTAAATATTGAAGATTTCATCGAAAGTACAATTGAATCGCATACATTAAAACATCCTGATTTTAAAATTACTTATGAAGTTGTAGGGTTTAAAACCTTTATTACAGACCCGGTGTTATTAGGAAGCCTTTTCGATAATTTAGCAGAAAACGCTTATAAATATTCTAAACCTGCTCAGAAGATACTTCACATTAGTGCAAAGCTAATTAAGGGTGTTTTGGTTTTTAGGTTTGCGGATAAAGGAATTGGTATTCCGGCATCTGAATTAAACAATATATTTAAAAAGTTTTTCAGGATACAGAATGAATACAATCAAATGGGAAGCGTAGGCTTAGGTTTGGCATTTTGTAAAGAACTGGTTAACTTTATGCAGGGAGAAATCTCGGTTAAGAGCAAAGTGGGCAATGGCACAGAGTTTAAAATTGTGCTGCCTTATAATAGTTAAAGTGGAAAGTTAAAAGTAGAAACGCGATTGAGGCTATTTGAACTTAATGCATTGAAAATTAAAATACTGTAAAGTCTGAATGTTGTGATTTTGTTTGCCATAGTTAACATTTCAACCTTTGAACTTTACAACATATAAACACACAAAAATGTCTAAAGAAGTAAAAATATTAATTGTTGAGGATGATGAAAATCTTCGCTTTTTAGTCGCACATCGTTTAAAAACTGAAGGCTATAATGTTTTAGAAGCCAATGATGGCGAATCGGGTGAGCGGATGATTATAGCTGACCAACCAGATATTGTTTTATTGGACTGGATGATGCCAGGAAAGCAAGGTGCCGAGGTTTGTGAAAGTGTTCGTAAACAAGGTTTCGAAAATCTAATCATTATGATGACAGCTAAGGCACAGGATGTTGATAAAATTGATGCTTATAACTTTGGCGCATCAGATTATATTACCAAGCCATTTAATATGGATGTTTTGGTTGCGATGCTGGAAAGTAAAGTAAAGTTCATCGTAAATAAAGATACCGCTGAAATTCACCGTTTCGGCAATATGGAGCATCATCCGAATATTCATACTTTATTTAGAGATGGAAAGAAAATTGAGCTTACCATTTTAGAAAATCGGATTTTGCTTTATTTCTTGCGCAATCCAGGAAAAGTAATTAATCGCGATGAGTTAATGTTGGTGGTTTGGGGCTACAATTCAGACGTTAACACCCGTACATTGGATATGCACATTGTTCGCCTGCGTAAAAAGATTGAGTTAAATCCAGATAATCCACAATTGCTGCAAACCGTTCGCGGTGTGGGTTATCGTTTTAATGCGGGATAAGAAATGATTGAATGAATGAAGTTTTGAATGAGAGAATGTTTTTACGGTATCGCCCATTCTCTCATTCCATCAATTTTCTAATTCAAAATTCTCTACGCTCTTCTTAACGTAAATACAGTTATTTCTGGCAAAATTCCAACTCTTCCCGGATAGCCTAAAAATCCATAACCGACGTTAACGTAAAGCTGTTGTTTTTGCTCCTGATACAATCCGGCCCATTCTTTATATATGTATTGCACCGGACTCCATTGGTATTCTTTTAAGCGAACGCCAAACTGCATTCCATGGGTGTGGCCACTGAACATTGCATCAATTTGCGGGTATTTTTGTAGCACTTCACCCCGCCAATGCGAAGGGTCGTGACTGAGCAATAATTTAACAGGCAGGTCGTCGGTATTTTGAACAGCCAGTTCCATTTTACCATATTTTGGAAAACGGCCCATTCCCCAGTTTTCTATACCTAAAATACCAATTTCTTCCCCATCAACTTTTAATCTGCGGTGTTCGTTCATCAACAAATCGTAACCCATAATTTTATGTACATCAACCATATCTTTTAGGTTTTTAACCTTTGCCGGAGATGATGTTTTGCCAAAATAGTAGTCGCCATAATCATGGTTCCCCAAAGAAGAATATACGCCAAGTGGCGCTTTAACTTTTGCGAAAATATCTTGATAATCTTTAACTTCATTGGTGAGGTTATTAACCAAATCTCCGGTGAAGAAAACAAAGTCAGGTTTTTGATCCATTAGCATTTCTACACCACCTTTAACTGCGGTTTTGTTATAAAAACTACCTGAATGGATATCGGAAATTTGGGCCATTGTAATTCCATCGAAAGCTTTTGGAAGATTAGGTAGAATTAGATTAACCTTTCTCACCTGATAATCATAGGCACCGGAAATAATGCCCCAGCTTAAAGAAGTTAAAGGAACTGCTGCTGCTACTAAACCAGCTTTAACTAGAAACTCTGAACGTGAAATCGGTTCTGCTTCGCTTATTGGCTGGTCTTCTGCAGTAGGTTTTTTTCTGAAAATCTTTATGAATAACCTACGCAAATCATCTAGCACTAAAAATGGCAACATTGCAAATTTGCAGGCTACTGTGAGAAAGAAAGCCACTAAAATGATAGCTCTTAAAGTAAGAAACAGGTTTAAGTAAATTCCTGCGAAAACACCAAAAATTAAAAGAATGCTATAAGACCAATATAAAATTCCAAATACCTTTTTGGTGCGTGGTTTCCAGTTTTTAAAAACAGAAACAATTGCTTTGTAGCAATAAATATCGAATGCAATAATAAATATACAGGCAACGATGATGAAAGGAAGTCTTCCCATACTTGGGTTGTTCGATTTAAATTAAAAATTTGGGTACTTTATTGGCCTGCTAAATTAGGTATTTGCAGTCAATAAACTGTTTAGAATTCTGTTAGGGTTATCTAGAAAGGATTTGTAAACCCGATAAACTTCAGTTTCCTCATAGCTCACCCTTGTTATATCTTCGTCAGCCATTTCATAAATTGATGCATTTGGGTAAGCCAGCAATATTGGAGAATGTGTGGTAATGATAAACTGGGCATCTAGATTAACCAAGCTGTTAATTTTGGATAACATTGCAATTTGCTTAGTTGCAGAAAGTGCCGATTCGGGCTCATCCAAAATATAAACACCATTTCCGTTAAATCGATTCATAAACAGTGACCAAAATGACTGCCCATGAGATTGCTTATGCAACGAAAGTCCGCCATAAGAGTCAATGATTTTTGGTTCTCCACCTTCTTCATCAAGTTTGTCAATCTCACTGGCAACATTGTAAAAACTTTCACCCCTTAAGAAAAAACCGTCTCTTGGTTTCTTAAAACTTTTTGCTATTGTTAAATAGTTATGTAAATCGGAATGGGTTTCAGTACTTTTAAAATTGAAATTCTTACTTCCTCCTTCAGCATTGAAGCCAAGATTAACGGCGATTGCCTCAGTTAATGTTGATTTGCCAACTCCATTTTCACCGGTTAGAAACGTTACTTTTGGATGAAAAACCAATTCTTCAAAAGATTTTAAACAAGGAATATTAAACGGATATCTTTCTGGAAGATTTTGCCGATTTAGCCTCAGCGATAAAAGATATCCGTTAAATTCCATTTAGTTTCTTCTAGAAGTTATTAAATCTTTCACTAACTACTACCTAAAATCGTCTTCATCTTCTTCCTCGTCAAACTCGGCATTAAATAAACTGCCAAACATATCTGAGAACCCAAAACCTCCGTTCAAATAGTTTTTGCTCAATTGAGAATATTCTGCGAGGCCGTGCAACACAAATTCCATCAAAAGAAGGGTTTGGTTTTCACTTAATTTAGGATGAAATTTCTTTACCGTATCATATAAACTTGGAACCAGCATCAATGCCTTTTTGTATTGCGCATTGGTCAAGGTATCGGTAACATCGATATTATTTCCTTCAGTAAACCATTCGGTAATTACAGTATATGGATTAGCCGTTTTGGTTTTCTTCGCCTTTTCAGGATCTGGGAAATAGCGGGCAAATAAGGTTTTAACTGCCTTACCGATTAGAGTTGTTGCCACATGTGCAGGTCCTTCCAATTCGCCTTCGTAAACCAATTCTATTTTACCGGTAATAGCGGGGATAATCCCAGCCAAATCAGATAAACGAACAAAAGTATTTTTCTCACCCGAAATTAACATCCGTCTTTCGGCTGTGCTTATTAAGTTCTCATAAGCTGAAATGGTTAGTCTTGCCGATACCCCCGATTTTTGATCAATGTATTCGCTTTTACGTGCCTCGAAAGCAATTTGCTCCACTAAATCTTTAACCAACCCATCCGCTTCAATATTATCACGTTGCTCGCTAGTAAGCTTGGCTTCTTGAAAAGTAATTTTACGGGAAATTTCGATGCTTTTCGGATAGTGGGTTAAAATCTGACTTTCAATTCTATCTTTCAATGGTGTAACAATGCTTCCACGGTTGGTGTAATCTTCTGGGTTTGCCGTAAACACAAATTGGATATCCAAAGGCAAACGGAGTTTGAAACCACGAATTTGTATATCTTTTTCCTGGAGCATGTTAAACAGAGCCACCTGGATACGAGCTTGCAGATCTGGCAATTCGTTAATAACGAAAATACTGCGGTGCGCTCTTGGAATTAAACCAAAGTGAATAACACGCTCATCGTTGTAAGTTAGTTTTAAAGTAGCGGCCTTAATCGGATCAACATCACCAATTAAATCGGCGACAGTAACATCAGGCGTAGCCAACTTTTCGGTATAACGCTCGCTGCGGTGTAACCAGGCAATCTCGGTTTCATCACCTTGAGTAGCAATTTCGTTTTTCGCATACCATGAAATAGGGTTCAATGGGTCATCGAAAATTTCGCTACCTGCAACGTACGGAACATATTCATCTAGTAGGTTTACCATTAAACGGGCAATACGTGTTTTAGCCTGCCCGCGTAGACCCAGAAGTAAGATGTTATGACGGGAAAGAATTGCAGTTTGCAACTCCGGAATCACTGTTTCATCGTAACCAATAATCCCTTCGAACTCCGTTTTCTTATCTCGAAGTACCTTGATTAAGTTCTCTCTAAGTTCTTCTTTTACACTCCGAGATTTATAATTTGTTGCCTTTAACTGGCCTAATGTTGTGTTTTGCATATATTGGAGTAAGGATAAAGGAGCAAGGATTAAAGTCATAAATGTGAAAATATAATCTTTGCTCTTTTATCTTTGTTCTTATTTCTATTTTACAGTCTTTCTTCTATTTTTAATGTAATCTTCAAAAATGTATTCACCTAATCCGTTTAGGGAGCTGTAAAAAGCTCTTCCACCATTAATTTCGGTAAACTGGCGAACGAATTGTTGGAGGTATGGGTCTTTTGCAATCATAAATGTGGTGATTGGAATTTTCAATCGTTTACATTGTGCAGCCATATTTAAGGTTTTGTTAATTACCTTTCTATCCAGGCCCATGCTGTTTTTGTAGTACTTTCCATTTTCTTTCAAACAGGTTGGCTTACCATCTGTAATCATAAAAATTTGCTTGTTATGTGTTTTGCGGCGGCGAAGTAAATCTGTAGCCAACTCTAAACCAGCAAAAGTATTG
Organism: Pedobacter sp. Leaf41; assembly: GCF_001422545.1. Taxonomy (GTDB): domain Bacteria; phylum Bacteroidota; class Bacteroidia; order Sphingobacteriales; family Sphingobacteriaceae; genus Pedobacter. The sequence goes on from NZ_LMLE01000001.1 coordinate 348,597, forward strand.
GTGTGATAGGGACCAACTTGAAGGTAAGGTAAATCTTTAACAGTAATCGGCCAGGCATCATTGCCGAAAACCACAATGTCTAAAGTATCTTTTGGGTACTTCGTTTTAATAAGTTCGGCTAAGGCCATTGCCACTTTTTTAGCAGGAGTAATTCTGTCCTCTCCATACAAAATCATGGAATGCGATATGTCGATCATCAACACGGTTGAAGTAAGTGTTTTAAAATCCTTTTCCTCTACCTCTAAATCTCTATCGGTTAGGGTGAAATCTCCAATGCCATGGTTAATCTGAGCATTTTGGATAGAGGCTGTCATGTCGATCTGATCCAAACTATCGCCAAAACTATACTCGCGTCTATCGGCATTTTTCTCTTCACCAATACCCGATTGGTTGCTATTGTGATTCCCTCTACCAGATTTTTTCAGCTTTCCAAAAATCTCATCCAAGGCCGATTTGCGGATAGTTTGTTCTGTTTTGGCAGTAATTTTAAACTCTCCCGATTGGTTGTCTTCAGTGAGGTAGCCTTTTTCTTTCAGGTCATCGATGAAATTCCCGATGCCATAATCATTATTTGTTAGTTTGTATTGCTTGTCGAGTTCATTGAGCCAGCTTAAAGCCTCTGCCGCATCACCTGCTGTATAGTTAAGCAGTTCGCTAAACAATTTCAGCAACTCATCAAACCCACCTTGTGGCGTATCGCCAGGCTTATAATCAGAAAAACGAAAACCTCTCATGTATGTGTATTAACGGATTATTAAAGGTAAAAGTTTCGATTTGGATTAATTTAAGCGGGGTGTCATATTTGGGTGAAAGCAGAGAGCCAGAGTAATTCAAAAACGCTAGCGAGAAAAGTTTGAATAACAACGTTGGATTCAAAACGTTTAAATCAATGGAAATCTGCCAGCTTGCGTTCTTCAAGTGCATAATTTATCAAAAGACTTCGTCGTGATTCAGCGGGATCAAATTTGCTAAAGATGCTCCAATACTAAAATGACTGCGTTATCGCTCAACGACACAATCTGAACTTGTTCTAAATCCCAAAGCGACAGACCATCCCTGGCTTTTAATATTCTTCCATCAATACGAAAGGTGCCATCAATTACAAAGAAAAAGAGTTTGTGATCTTTGCTTTGGAGCTTACAAATCAATTCCTGGCCATTGGCAAAAGTACCCACGTTTAGCCTGAACGGAAGTTTAGCATGATTAACAATTTCAATGAAATGGTTTTTATCTTCCTCAAAATCGAATTTAAATAACATTTCACTGGCCCTAAGCAAAAAGAGATCGGTGGTAATGGCCAGCTGGATATAATTGATTTCCTCATTTGGATACGGATTACTGATTTCTAAAACCTCACCTTTACCTAAATTTAAAACCTGTACTTCACCAGTCTCAACTCCAAATTCTTTCCCTCCCTGAACAATATCTATTCTTCCTGTAGTGGGAAAAAATAATTGATAAGAATCTTCCTTGGAAAGAAAAAAGATCATTTTGCCAGCAGCTATAGAATCAACATTGCAGATAAATAAGTTTCCGATGGCACGCTTATGCTCGCTAAAAAATTGTTCGAAGTTAAATGTGCTATATCTTTTTAAGGTATCCGTTGTTTTTAGACCACGTTCCTCAGCAAGGAATAATTTATCAGGTGTTAACCCCATTGTTAAATAGTTTTTATAGAATGAATACTTACAAACTGTTGAATTTGAAGAAGATGAGTAACCACCTCCGGCTCGGTTACCTCACTGTATGGCGAGAGCAATAAATAGTGATGAAGGCTATCATGCCAGATCATGGGTTTAGAAAAAAAGTTAATAGCAACCTTATGCTGTTCGATATCATTGATGTCGGAGTTAATAATCTCAAATTTGAAATTTTCAAAGGGTAGAAATTTTCTTCCAAGGTTATCTAAAATATCTGGAATAATGCCATTCAGTTGTCTTAGATAACCTGTAATGGCTGCGCTTACTAAAAAGTGAAGTTTATCTGCCTCTGGTACATTTAAAATTAGCTCGGCAAATGTATTGTACTTTTCTTCCTGATTGAAAAGCTGCGATTGCATTTGGAACTCTAAAAAACTGTCTTCATGGATAAACTTATCCCAATGGTTTAGGCTTGAATCATCAATTATCTTCCGGTAACCTATCGTAATTACTTTTTGCGGCATGGTATAAAATTAAAAAAGGACGTCAGTATTTCCTAACCTCTTTTGCAAATAAAAATGAGGGAACAACCTTACTTTGAATGTATGTCAACTGTAGGGTTTGGTGTCAGTAATTAATTCACGGAAATGAATTCTTCGCAATTTGTTGCAAAAAAAGGTCTCAAATATAGGATTCAAAATTAGGGGTATAGTTTTTGAGTAAGTGTAATTTCATTTTGTAAAAGATTAAAACTAGCTTTGCCGCAAATTAATGAAACACCTCGTTACCATATCTCTTGTATTTTTTAGTTTAACACATTTGGCAAAAGCCGAGCGTGTTGAAGGGCTAAGAATATTGAACGAATATTGTAGTGAACACAAAATTAGTGTAAATAACCCCGGGAAAGCTTCCGTTCAGTTAAATGAGGAGCATAACCCTTACTTATTATCTTACACTGCGCTTGCTTTAAGCGGTACTCAAGCTCCATCAAAAACTGTTAAATATGTATGCGTAAATCAGTTAATCTCTGATTTGACCATTCGTAAAAAGCCAAAAAACAATAGTCCATAATTTCGTTTTTCTAGATCTTTTTAAAAGATTTTATTCCCATTTAAACCCTCAGCAGCCCAATTGACTTATTAAAAGTCAATATTCTGGTTGTTGGAATCAACCCTTTTTCAATAATAAATAAGATTTAAAATACAATAATGTTAGGATTTTTAGCAAAGATTTTCGGAAGTAAATCAGAGAGAGATATAAAGGCAATTCAGCCATTGGTTGTTGCCATAAATGAACAATTTAGTAAACTATCGGTACTTAGTAACGACGAATTACGTGGGAAAACCATTCAATTTAAAGAAAAAATAGCCTCTTTTTTAGCTGATATCGATAGTAAAATTGCGGCGTTAAAAGCTGATGCTGAAGGAGATGGTTTAGATCTTCATCAAAAAACTGCCATCTACGATCAGGTTGATGCTTTAGGTAAAGAGCGTGATACTGAATTGGAAAAAGTGCTATTGGAGATTCTTCCTGAAGCATTTGCCGTAGTTAAGGAAACTTCTCGTCGTTTAAGTGAGAACGATTATCTAGAAGTAACGGCCACACAGTTTGATAGAGATTATGCTGCTCGTAAAAACAATGTGAAAATCGTTGGCGACAAAGCTCAATGGGCTAATCGTTGGGATGCCGCAGGTACCGAAGTAGTATGGAACATGGTTCACTACGATGTTCAGTTAATCGGTGGTATTGTTTTGCACAGTGGTAAAATTGCCGAAATGGCAACTGGTGAGGGTAAAACTTTGGTTTCTACCTTGCCAGCATATTTAAATGCGCTTGCAGGTCAAGGCGTTCACATTGTAACGGTGAATGATTACCTGGCCCGTAGGGATAGTGAGTGGAATGGTCCACTATTCGAATTCCACGGAATTAGTGTCGATTGTATTGATAAGCATGAGCCAAACTCTGAAGAGAGAAGAAAAGCTTATGCGGCTGATATTACTTACGGAACCAATAACGAATTTGGCTTTGATTACCTGCGTGACAATATGTCGCAAACGCCTGATCAATTGGTGCAGCGTAAACAACATTTTGCCATGGTAGATGAGGTCGATTCAGTTTTAATTGATGATGCCCGTACACCATTAATTATTTCAGGCCCTATTCCCCGAGGAGATGAGCACGAATTTTATGAGTTAAAACCACGTATTGAGCGGTTGGTAAATGCTCAGAAAGCTTATGTTTCTTCTGCTTTAAATGAGGCTAAAAAGTTAATTAATGCGGGTAACACCGGTACAGAAGAGGGTGAAGGTGGTTTGGCGCTATTACGTGCTTATCGTGGTTTACCAAAGAATAAAGCATTAATTAAATTTTTGAGTGAAAGCGGTGTTCGTGGTTTGTTGTTAAAAACTGAAAACTACTACATGGCTGATCAATCTAAAAATATGCCTAAAGTTGATTCGGAATTGTATTTCTATATCGATGAGAAAAACAATCAGGTAGAGTTAACGGAGAAAGGTATCGAATTGATTACTCAATCTGGCGAAGACCCTCATTTCTTTGTATTGCCAGATGTGGGTACTGAAGTAGCTGAATTGGAAAAATCTGATATGCCTTTAGAAGAAAAGGTTGTTCAAAAAGATGCTTTAATGCGGGATTATTCTGTTAAAGCAGAGCGGATTCATTCGGTAAATCAATTATTAAAAGCCTATACTTTGTTTGAAATTGATGTGGAATACATCATTGATGAAGGGAAAATTAAAATTGTTGATGAGCAAACAGGTCGTATTATGGATGGCCGTCGTTACTCTGACGGTTTACATCAGGCTATTGAGGCTAAAGAAAATGTTAAGGTAGAAGATGCCACCCAAACTTATGCTACCGTAACGTTGCAAAACTATTTCCGTATGTACCACAAACTTTGCGGTATGACGGGTACGGCAACCACGGAAGCAGGCGAATTCTGGTCGATTTATAAATTAGATGTGGTTGAAATTCCAACCAACAGAAACATTTCCCGTTTGGATCAGCAGGATTATGTTTACCGTACCGTTCGGGAGAAATATAATGCTGTTGCCGATGAAATTGTAAAATTAACGGAAGCAGGCAGACCAGTGCTGGTAGGTACAACATCGGTAGAGATTTCCGAATTATTGAGCCGTATGCTAAAACTTCGCGGAATTAAGCACAACGTACTGAATGCAAAAATGCACCAGAAAGAGGCTGATATTGTTGCAGAAGCTGGTCAGGCCGGAACGGTAACCATTGCAACCAATATGGCTGGTCGTGGTACAGATATTAAATTGGGCGCAGGTGTTAAAGAAGCTGGTGGTTTAGCAATTGTGGGTACAGAGCGTCATGAGTCTCGTCGTGTAGACAGGCAGTTACGTGGTCGTGCTGGTCGTCAGGGCGATCCAGGTTCATCACAATTCTTCGTTTCGTTAGAAGATAACTTAATGCGTTTATTCGGTTCTGAAAGAATTTCAAGCATCATGGTTCGTATGGGTATCGAAGATGGCGAAGTGATTCAACATTCTATGATTACCAAATCTATCGAACGTGCTCAAAAGAAAGTAGAGGAAAACAACTTTGGTATCCGTAAACGTTTGTTAGAGTACGATGATGTGATGAATTCTCAACGTACTGTTATTTATGCTAAACGTAAAAATGCCCTTTTTGGCGAGCGGTTAGATGTAGATATGAACAACATGGTTTATGATGTTGCTGAGGATATCGTTAATGAATATAAACAAGAAGGAAATTACGATGGTTTTAAACTGGAAGTAATTAAAAACTTCTCTTTGGACACTGAAATTACAGAGAAAGATTTCTCGTCTACCAATGTAGCGCAATTAACAGAGCGTTTATTTGAAGAGGCTGAATCATTTTACGCTCGTAAATCAGAAGCCATTATTCACCAGTCGTTACCAGTTTTAACTCAGGTTTACGAAGAACGTGGTGAGCACATTGAGCAAATAGTAGTTCCATTTACCGATGGAATCCGTGGAATTCAGGTTGCTGTTGATTTAAAGAAAGCAATTGATAATAAGGGAAAAGAAGTTGTTCGTTCATTTGAAAAAACAATCGTTCTGGCCTTGATTGATGATAGCTGGAAAGAGCATTTACGTGAAATGGATGATTTAAAGCAATCTGTTCAAAATGCAGTTTATGAGCAGAAAGATCCATTGGTGATTTACAAAATGGAAGCTTTTAACTTGTTTAAAAACATGCTTAACGCAGTGAATAAAGAAGTAGTAAGTTTCTTGTATAAAGGTGGTATTCCTGTTCAGCAAGAAGCTGATGAGGTTAGAGAAGCACCAGCACCTGTTAAACAACCGAAATTGCAGACCACTAAACAAGAGTTTGGTGCTGAGCAGCCAGGTGTAGAATTTGGCGATACCCGCGAGGCCGTTCCGCAACAACCGATTCGTAAAGAAGCAACCGTTGGACGTAATGAACCTTGCCCATGTGGAAGTGGTAAAAAGTTTAAAAACTGCCACGGAGCGAATTTGTAAAGGAGTTTTTTAATCAAAACTATAAAAGCCTTGACTTTTGTCAGGGCTTTTTTTTTAAACTAATTTTTTTAATTAAACAAATATCAATGGGCGCATAAGTACAACCAATTGAGACTTTTTACCACATATAATCTCGTAAGTCTATAGCCTATACAAAAACGCCGGATTTTTTAAATATCCGGCTTTATCTTATACAATTTAATTTTAGTATTTTTGATTTATGGAAACATTGATCATAAAAATTCCTGATGAGAAAAGTTCAATTGTAAAGCAAGTTCTTAAAGATTTTGGTGTTACTATTGTAGAATCAGATTTCAATGATAAATCCATAACTCTGACCACCGATCAGCGTGAAGAAATTATTTCATCCCAAACACAAATAGAATGTGGATCATATGTAGAACAATCTACATTGGATGATGAAATAAAAACATGGCTAAAGAAATAATTTGGTCACACAAAGCTAGAATTAAACTCTTCGCCATTCTGGAATTTTATGCCAAACGGAATGGCAATAAAAAATTTTCTTCAAAGCTATACCAAAAATTTACTAAGGAAATCAACTTATTAGTTAAACATCCTGAATTGGGCATGCGATCTCCAATTGAAAATGTGAGAGGTTTAATTGTTCTTGAATATGTTATTTTCTATGAAAGCAATGAATATCAAATTATCATTCACAGTATTTGGCCAACCAAACAAAATCCTGATCAGTTAAAAATTCTCTAGTCAAAACTACCATTTGCACAACCCATAAAGAATGCCGATTTTTGCTAAGAATTCGGCATTCTTGTTTTTAAACAATTTTGGAATGTCATGGTTAATTACAAATGAAGATAATACTCACGCTAATACTAAGCTTATTTCTGTTTTCAGCATCTTTTGCTCAGCGAGGCGAAGTAACTGTTATAAAAGATCCACTCATCGATAGTTTGATCGCAAAGCGTTCTGAAGTTTATAAAACTACTGGTGAAGTGAAAATAGGAAAGCCAATTGTTTCTTCATATGGCTATCGGGTGCAAGTATTTTATGGTTCAGATAGGAGAGAAGTGTTTAATCAACAGGCCCGATTTAAAAGTCTCTACCCAAAATTTAATACTTACCTTATTTACAAGGAGCCTAATTATTACATTAGAGTGGGCGATTTTAGAACACGTTTAGAAGCACAAAGTTTGATGAATGAAATCCGACCTGCTTTCCCAACATTGTTTATTTTTAGGGAAAAAATTAATGCTCCTCAATTAGATACGACTATTACTGATGATCAAAAATAAAATCCAAGAACTTGCTGCCTCTATTTTTAATGATGTAGTAGATTACCGTCAACATATTCACGCCAATCCTGAATTATCTTATCAAGAGTTCGAAACTTCAAAATTTGTCAAAGACAAGCTATTGGCTTGGGGAATCGAATTTACCGATTGCGCAAATACAGGCGTTGTAGGTTTAATTAAGGGAAATTTACCATCAGATAAGGTGATTGCCTTACGTGCTGATATGGATGCCTTGCCAATTCTGGAAGCGAACGATAAACCATATGCGTCTAAAAATCCAGGAGTAATGCATGCCTGTGGTCACGATGTACACACCTCTTCACTTTTAGGTTCAGCTTATATCCTAAATCAATTGAAAGATGAGTTTGGTGGGACTATCAAATTGATCTTCCAACCTGCAGAAGAGCTGTTGCCGGGCGGTGCGAGTATCATGATCAAGGAAGGCGTTCTTGAAAATCCGAAGCCAAATTACATCGTTGGTCAGCACGTGATGCCCTTAATTGAGTCGGGTAAAGTCGGTTTTCGTTCAGGTATTTATATGGCATCAACCGATGAATTATACGTGACCGTAACCGGAAAAGGTGGCCACGGCGCACAGCCGCACCAAAATATCGATCCGGTTTTAATTGCCTCACACATCATTGTTGCCTTACAGCAAATCGTTTCCCGTAACGCCGATCCGCGTTTGCCTTCTGTTTTGTCGTTCGGTAAAGTAACGGCAAATGGCGCAACCAACATCATTCCAAATGAAGTTAAAATTGAAGGTACTTTTAGAACTTTAGATGAAGACTGGAGAGCAGAGGCACATAAACGCATGAAAAAAATGGCCGAAGGTATTGCCGAAGCCATGGGCGGAAGTTGTGATTTTGATATCCACAAGGGTTATCCTTTCCTTATCAATGAGGAAAAATTAACGGCTAATGCCAGATCATTTGCTGAGGAATTTTTAGGCAAAGAAAATGTAATTGATTTAGACATTTGGATGGCTGCTGAAGATTTTTCTTTCTACTCACAGGTAACAGATGCTTGTTTTTATCGTTTAGGTACTGGTAACGCAGCAAAGGATACGCAGTATTCTGTGCATACGCCAAAGTTTGATATTGACGAGGATGCACTTAAAATTTCTACTGGTTTAATGGCTTATATCGCCCTAAAGCAGCTTGGAAATTAATTGATGTAGTGTGGCACAGTCAAAATCTCACTTACATCACCATATTATATACCATTATACATGAAGAAATTATTTTTGATTACCATTTTATCCGCTTTCATTTTTAGTGGTTTTGCTCAAGAAATTCCTCGTTTTAATCCCGATACGATTAAAACAATTACTTTAGATTCGGTAGTCAATATTAAAGCGGAGCGGTTAAACATCGAAACCTTCATTAATAAAGTGGTAAATGATACATCTTTCTATCAATCATTCAGAGACATGAAGCGCTACAGCTTCATAGCTGAAAACAGAATCTTCAGCTATAACAAGAAAAACAAAGTTGATGGAAAAATTTATCGGAAGATAAAACACAACAACGCCGGCAAGTATAAAATGGAGTATTTAGTCAAAGAAGAAAGTGGTAATCTTTATAAGAAAAACGGTAAGTATCAACTGTATACGGTAGAAATGTTCGATTACATTTTTATGAATGCCTATAACACTGATTTTGTGCCCAATGCACCAGCCGCTGACGGAAAAGGTGGTACCAATGAGAGCTACAAAAACAAGTTAAAAACGCTAATCTTCAATCCCGGTCGGCCGGTTAAAGTGCCGTTTATTGGCAGTAAAACAGAAATTTTTTCGGCAAATATGCGCCAGTATTATGATTACGCTTTTACCAGTGGAACTTATTTAGATTCCATTCCTGTTTATCGCTTTAAGGTTTCTGTCAAGCCAGATATCTCCAGTTGGACAAAAGATGGTATCATGATCAAAGAACTGGTTACTATTTTTGATAAACGAAATTTCAATATTCTGGGGCGTTATGTGGATATGAAATATGGCAACATGCTGTTTGATTTTGATGTTCAAATGAATATTGAAATGGGTTATTTCGGCGATGATAAACTGCCTACGAAGATTACGTATCAGGGAAATTGGGACTACCCTTTCAAAAAAGAAGAGCGGGCAAGTTTCCTCATTGTACATAAAGATTATAAGCTTGAAAAGGATAAGTAGGCGAAAGATGCTCCTGAAAGAATGATTATCTTTAAGCGATATTTAAACCCACCCTCCATGCGATTATCATTTCAAAAAACCTTTATACAAGCGAGTTTTCTACTGATCTTTTGCAGTACGAATCTGTCTGCTCAGGTACTTACATCTAAACAAATCGACAGTGTTGCAGAAAAAACCTTAACTGCTTTAAATGTTCCTGGTATTGCGATAGCAGTAGTAAAAGATGGAAAGGTAATCCACGCCAAAGGTTATGGTGTTCGGTCTTTAAAAAATAAATTAAAGGTTGATGAAAATACCCTTTTTGGTATTGCCTCGAACACCAAAGCATTTACAGCAGCAGCCTTAGCCATGCTGATAGATGAAAAGAAAATTACCTGGGACACGAAAGTAACCGACATTATTTCTGAGTTTAAATTATACGATGCATATGTTACTTCTGAGTTTACCATCAGCGATTTACTTTCGCATAGAAGTGGCTTAGGTCTTGGTGCCGGTGATTTAATGATTTGGCCTGATTCTTCAACCGTTTCAAAAAAACAAATCATTCATAATTTACGGTATCTCAAACCTGTTTCTAGTTTCCGTACCAAATGGGATTACGATAACTTGCTTTACATCGTGGCCGGCGAAGTAATCGAACGGATTTCTGGAATGAAATATGAAGATTTTATTGAGCAAAAAATTGCGCAACCATTAGGCATGAATAGTACTGCGCTTTCTTTTAATCGATTAAAAGATAAGACGAATATTATTGATGCACATGCGCCTGTGAATGGGAAAGTATCAGTCATCCCAAAAGATTTCTCCGAGAATAGCAATGCCGCTGGTGGAATGAATTCGAGCGTAGCAGATTTAAGCAAATGGGCAATTACGCAATTAAACGGAGGAAAGTATGGCGAGAAATTAGATAAAACCTTATTTAGCAGAGCTTCTCAGAACAGAATGTGGACCTTGCACAGCATCATCCCTGCCGGAAAAGGAGATTATAACAGGCATTTTTTTGGTTATGGATTAGGTTGGTTTTTGAGTGATGAAAAAGGTTATATGGTGGCTGAGCATACCGGTGGTCTGGCTGGAATGGTAAGTGAAGTAACTTTAATACCGGATTTAAAGTTGGGTATTATTGTGCTGACGAATCAACAATCTGGAGGCGCTTTTACTGCAATTACTGAAGCCATTAAGGATGGCTATTTTGGTATCAAGGGCAAAGACAGAGTTAAAGAAGTAACCGATAGTGAGAAAGAAGATAAGGAATACGCTAAAAAAGTGACTGATAAAATTTGGGCTGATATTGCCTCCGCTCAAAAAGACGGTACTAATAAGCCAGATTTAAAAAATTATTTGGGTACTTACAGCGATGTTTGGTTTGGTGTAGTTACCATTAGCAATGTAAATGGGAAAATGCATTTCCAGGCAAAAAACTCCCTAAAGTTAAGCGGCGATATGGTGTATTACAAAGGCAATACTTTTATTGTTAAATGGTACGATAGAAGTATGGATGCGGATGCATTTGTGAACTTTTCGCTTGACACTGAAGGAAAACCTACAGGCTTTAAAATGGAGGCAATTTCTCCATTAACCGATTTTAGTTTCGATTTTCAGGATCTGGATCTAAAAAAGATTGATCAAAAATAATCAAACCTATATTTCAATGAAAAATTTATTCAGAACAGGCATTTTACTAAGCTTTTGCCTAATTGCATTAACTTCAATGACATTTAAACCAAAACATATTATCTTCTTTGGAGACTCTATCACGCAGCAAGGCGTTTCTAAAAATGGCTATGTTACCCTAATAAAAAAAGCTTTAGATTCTACAAAGTACGCTGTTACAGGAGCTGGTATTGGTGGCAACAAGATATACGATTTGTATCTACGCTTGGAAGATGATGTATTAAATAAAAAACCAGATCTGGTAGTTATTTATGTGGGGATTAATGATGTTTGGCACAAACAATCATCCCATACCGGAACTGATTATGATAAATATTTAAAGTTTTATCAAGCCTTAATTAACAAAATTCAGGGTGTTGGTAGTAAGGTGATTTTGGTTACACCATCTGTTGTAGGAGAAAAGAAAGACGGAACCAATGAGCTCGATGCAGACTTAAATAAATATGCCGAAGGGATAAGAAAGCTGGCTGCAAAAAACAATTTACCAGTTTGCGATTTGAGAAAAATCTTCACTGAGTACGAGGCGAAAAACAATCCTGAGGACAAAGAGAAAGGTATTTTAACTACAGATCGTGTTCATTTAAACGAAGCTGGAAATAAATTGGTGGCTGATCAGTTATTGCCTTTGGTGAGGTAGGTTGAAAGTTGTAAGTCTAGATGCCTGTAGAAATTTTTGAATGTTATAAGTTGCAGGTTATAAGTGGAGTCGGTAGACGTAAACATATTACTTAAAACGTAAAACTAGAATGATAAACCGCGAAACGATAGATAAGATAATGGATACCGCCCGAATTGAGGAGGTAGTAGGTGATTTTGTGCACTTAAAAAAACGCGGAACTAGTTTAATTGGCAATTGTCCTTTCCATGGCGAAAAAACCCCTTCTTTCCACGTTTCTGTAACCAAAGGTATTTACAAATGCTTTGGATGCGGAAAAGGAGGCGATTCTGTGCGTTTCATTATGGATCACGAGAAATATTCGTATCCTGAAGCGCTTAAGTTTTTAGCCAATAAATACAATATTGAAGTTGAGGAAACTGAACTCACCCCACAAGATGCCGAGGCACAAAGCGCCAAAGAAAGTTTGTACATCGTATCTCAATTTGCATCAACATTTTTTGTAAAACAACTTTGGGAAACAGATGAAGGGAAAGGAATTGGACTCAGCTATTTTAAAGAGCGTGGTTTTCGGGAAGATATCCTTAAGAAATTTGAAGTAGGTTATTCGCCCGATGTTTGGGATGCCTTAACTCAAAGCGCTACCAATGCAGGCCATAAACTGGAGTTTTTAGAATCTACCGGATTATCTATCAAGAACGATAATGGGAAAATTTACGACCGCTTTCGTGGCCGGGTGATGTTTCCTATTCATGGTTTTACGGGCAGGGTAATTGGCTTCGGTGGCAGAACCCTCAAAACCGATAAAAACGTACCCAAATACGTAAACTCTCCCGAAAGCGAAATTTATCATAAATCAAATGTTCTTTATGGCTTGTTTCATGCGAAGAAGGCAATTCGAGATTTGGATAACTGTTATCTGGCCGAAGGATATGCCGATGTGCTTTCTGTACACCAGGCAGGCATAGAAAATGTCGTCGCTTCTTCCGGAACCTCTTTGACTGTAGAACAGATTAAACTTATTGGTCGTTTTACGCAAAATATTACGATTTTATTTGATGGTGATGCCGCTGGGATAAAAGCTTCATTGCGTGGTTTGGATATGATTCTGGAGGAGGGATTAAACGTTAAGATCGTTTCATTTCCCGATGGGCATGATCCGGATTCTTACATGCACCATGTAGGGGCAGGTGCCTTCAAGACTTATTTAGAGCAAAACCGTAAAGATTTTATCCTTTACAAGGCCAATGTTTTATTGAAAGATGCTGGCGATGATCCGATAAAGAGGGCTGGAATTATCCGCGATATTGTAGAAAGTATTGCGAAAATCCCTGACCCAATTAAGGCATCGGTTTTTGTTCGTGAATCGAGCAGCCTCCTTGAAATTGAAGAAAAAATTTTGATGAGCGAATTGAATAAAATGCGCTCAAACAAAGTCAAGAAAAACTTCGAGAGTAATCAAAGAGCTCAAAGTAATTTTTCAAACAATAATAGTAATCCTTATTCATCTGGTCCGCCTGAGCCATTAGGACCACCAGACGATTTGTGGGATGACAATGCTGGCCCGGATAGCCAACAAACAGCTTCGGCAACAGACGAAATTCAGGAGAAGGAAATAGTACGCTTGTTGTTAACTTACGGGCATGAATTTGTAAATTGGGACAAGATCGATGACATGTATATCGGTTCGTTTATTATGCAAAACCTGGCAGATGTCGACTTTGAAAATTCGCTTTGTAAAAGGATTATCGAGCATTATAAAACGGAGATTGACAACGGAAGATTACCGACTGCAAATCATTTTATAAAACACGTAGATCGCGACCTAGCAGATTTAGCCATCACGCTTTCTACATCAGAATATGCTTTAAGTGAAAACTGGCTCAATAAACACCTTATTTACGTTAAAGATGAAAGTATGAACCTCAAAGCAACCATTTTAGGAGGCATTTTTCATCTGAAGAAAAGAAAGGTTGATAAGATTTTGACCAATTTGTTAAAAGAAATTAAAGACGAAAAGGATGGGGATAATCAAATGATTTTAATGCAGCGCTACGGTGTTATAAAAGGAGTGGAACGGGAAATATCTAAGTTCTTAGGTTCAGTAATTGTGAAATAGGATCAGAATTAATAAGATTCGGGGGTTTTTAGATCAGGGCAGTTTATTCATTTCTTCATACAGGTATCATTCACTCATTCAAAAATCGATCATTCAATAATTCATCAAAATGGCAATTCATAACGATTTAGGGAGAGAAGGAGAAAGTATTGCAAAACAATATTTAGAAGGTAAAGGTTACGAAGTGCTGGACGAGAACTGGACGCATGGCAAAGCGGAGATAGATTTAATAGTCTATAAAGATGGAATTATGGTTTTCGTGGAGGTAAAAGCCCGAACATCTGTTGCCTTTGGTCAGCCGGAGGAGTTTGTACATAATGCAAAGCGGAAACAAATGGAGCTGGCCGCAACTGAATATATAGAAATCATGAATCATCAAAATGATATTCGTTTTGATATAATTGCGATTACCTTTGCAAAAAATAAAAGTTATAACCTAAATCACATTGAAGATGCTTTTTGGCCTGAAGATTAACCAAATCAAAAACTTACTTTTCATCGCAATTATCGTTGCATTTGTCAGCTCATGCAAGGATGATAAACCAGGGACATATAGAAGTTTCTTATCGCCGATGATTGGCTTAAATGTTCCTGTTGGCAATGAATTTGAAGTTAAAGTTCAATTTGGAAAGGACAAGAGAGTAGATTCTGTTGTCTATTTAATTGATACCGCTAAAGTTATCGCTAGAACGGACACTTCGGTCATTAAGCTTAAAACAGCAGGATTGAAGCTGGGGAGCCATATTTTAACTGCCAAAATTTACGAAGGTACGGAAGCTGAAGAGCTAACTACCAATATTAATGTACTGGCTGCGCAGGCACCAGTGGAATATAGCTACAAAGTTATCAAAACACTTCCTCACGATACTGCTTCTTACGTGGAAGGTTTAGAATATCATGATGGCTTTTTTTACGAAAGTGCTGGCGATTATGGTCATTCGAGTCTGCGTAAAGTAGAACCATCAACAGGTAAAATAGTTCAATCAACACCGGTTGATAAACAATATTTTGCAGAAGGAATCACGGTTATTGGTGATAAAATCATTCAACTTACCTATCGTGAAAAAGTGGGTTTTGTTTACGACAAAGCTACAATGAAAAAACTTTCGGAATTTTCTTACACTACCGGAAGAGAGGGTTGGGGTTTGGCTTTCGATGGAGAAAAGGTGCTTAACACTGATGGTTCAAATACGATTTTCTTTTTAGATAAAGATAAGTACAACCGCATCGGTTCTATTGATGTTTATGACAATAAAGGGCCAATTCAAAATCTTAATGAGTTAGAAGTGATCGATGGGAAAATCTACGCCAATGTTTACACCACAAACGATATTTTGATCATCAACCCCAATAACGGTGCTGTTGAGGCACGTATCAATTTGGCGGGTATTTTTTCTGCAGATAATTTCAAAACCGAAGACGAAAAGGCGAACAATGTACTGAATGGGATTGCCTATGATAAAGCCACAAAAAGCTTGTTTGTAACGGGTAAAAAATGGCCCCATATTTATCAGATTCAGTTAATAAAGAAGTAAAGATAATTCCTCAAATGGTCGGTGGAAACATCGACCATGAACAGTCGTCATTCTACCATGGACGTTTTTAACTTTTCGTCTTCGCTTGCCTGCGGAAGTTAGGCGAAATCGATATTTCATCGATCGAAGAGACCTTATTTGCGGTATTATTTTATCAAATGCGATTGCTTCGTGCCCCGCAAAGACAACTACCTTTGCTAATCGTTGTTATTATCGCCACAAACCATGAACGGTTTGTAAAAACGGTCGTCATCCTCAGCTTGCCTGGGGATCTTAATCTTATTTATTATGTATCGCATTAAAATCACGGCCTACGCGGGAATAAGGATACAGCATTAGGATTTCCACATCGATTTTATAAATTTTTATCTTTCTTCTTAGATTCTTGCAATACACCGTTAAAAGTAATCGGTTGCCTATTATTTCCAGAAGCAACTAAAGTAGCGTATCCATTTGTAGAAACATTTAACGTAAACCTGTAATTTTCCCTTTTAACATCCTTAGTGTTTATTTGAATAGTATAGGCGCCTTTTTTACTCAATGTTTGCTTGTAGGTAAAATCTTTTGAAGTAAACTTTATCCCACCTTCATTCGGATTATATGGCGCACTAAATGCTCTTCCATAAAATGGCAAGTAAGCAATAATACTATCCTTAGTTACTGTCAAGTCGTAGTTGCTTCCTGATAAATTGATGTAAGATCCACTTGGATTTCCGGGCATTCTTTCCAAAACTCTAGAAACATCCATATTAGCCATCGGGATGGCAGAATTCGCCACAAAGGTATAGTTCTGTTCTTTAATTATTTTTTCTGTGGTTTCTTTATCTGTTTGTGCGAATAATGATAATGATGAGATCACCAAAACCAAGCTCAATATTAATCTTAATTGTTTCATAACCTGTGTGTTTTAAAGTATAACAATTTTAAGATGTGCAAGTTTCAAACATTCCATAAATGATCATGATGAAAAAGTCAAAAATAGAAAGCCGTTACATTTTCAATGCAACGGCTTTCTATCTTCAAAATACCTCGTTAATTAAATTCTTCTGCTTTTAGTGGCGGATTCACTTTAATTTCCTTAATTATAATGGCGAACTCTTGCGAGCCTTGTGGAGTTTGGACGCTTTGCGTTAATGAATGAGGAAATAATAGGTCTCCTACTTTCTTATAATCAGCATATTCTGTCGATTGACTAATTTCTACATTGCCATTTGTTACCGTTTTTTCATCTTTCAAAAGCAAGCCAGTCTTGACATCATAATATTCAGTTTTCTTTTTGCCAGATGGTGAAGTAATTGCTAATTTATAGGCGTCGGCTGTTCCTACTTTTGCTGTTCCAGCCGATTCAACTTTCCAGCCATCAGTGGCATAGTACAATTGACTTACCAAGCCTTTTTCCTCTTTCTTCTCTGTCAGGTCATTTCCAGTTAAATCTTTCTTTTGCCCCATTTGCATGGCATATCCAGTGGCTCCATTAAAAACTTGTTTCACTGCAGTTTGCCCCATCATGGTTAATTCCATGCTATTTGAGTTCGGCGCCATGTTTTTCATGGTTACAGTTAACTTGTTGCCTTGCATGTCCATTTCACCATTTTGTTGTAACGACGTGATCTTTTTAATCGCCGCTTCTCCGCCTATTGCTGCAATATAACTTGCTATAACATCTTTAGCAGCCTTTGTAGTGGCTGTGCTAGTAGTAGCGGCAGCTGTAACAGGCATTGCGTAACTATCAAATTGATTGACTGCAAAACCAGCTTTCTTTAAGCCCGGAATGAAAGCTTCAGTTTTACCAACAATTACTACACGGGTGTTATCATGATTGTAATATTTTTTGGCAACTCTTAAAATGTCGTCAGCTGTTACTGCATTTAATTTTTGTAAGTAAGTGCGGTAAAAATCTTTAGGTAAATTATTAATTAAAATACTACTGGCGAAGCCAGCGATACGGGCAGGGTTTTCGAGGCCCAACGCAAAGCTGCCATTATAAAGATTTTTTGCATTTTGCAGCTCCTCCGCAGATACCTTTGCCGTACGGATGGTATTTATCTCCTTCAAAAATTCAACTACCGCACTATCAACTTTTTCATTTCTAACGGCTGCGTTAGCGGAAAATTTTGACTGAAATCGTCCGGCACCGGTGCTTGAATAAGCGCCATAAGTGAATCCATGTTTCTCACGCAGATTCATAAATAATCTGGATTCAGAACCTCCACCTAAGATTTGATTAGCCAATAAAAGTGGAAAATAATCAGGATTGCTCATGGGTAAGTCGATTAAATTTACCACCGTAATTTCAGATTGTACTGCATTGCTTACATTGATTACATCAACTTCAGTTTTAGCAGGATTGCTTACTTTTGCTAATGTAGGTAAAGTCAATATTGCGCCTTTCCAATCGCCGAATGCTTTTTCTGCAAGGGCTTTTGCTGCTTCTGGTTTAATATCGCCAACAAAAGTTAAATAACCTCTAGATGGAGTGATGTATTTTGCATAAGCGTTTTTCACATCAGCCAAAGTTAAACCGTTGATAGATGCTTCGGTCTCAAATTCTCCGTTAGGATGATTTTTTCCATAAGCCAGGGCATCTACCACACGTGAAGATATTGCTTTGGCATTTTTTTCATTTGATTTTAACCCCGTGATCGTCTGAGATTTTATCTTTTCAAAAGAAGCTTCAGGGAATGCCGGCTTTCTAATACTTTCTGCCATTAAAGCGAAAGCCTGAGGAAAATAGCGGGTTAAAGCTGAAGCCGAACCCCCAGATGCATTAGCGCCAACATCGGCACCTAATTGATCTACCGCCTCATCGAATTGTGCTTTGGTTTTGGCGGTTGTGCCTTCATTTAACATACTGCCCATTAAGCCCACCACGCCAGCTTTAGTGCCTTCGGTAATCGGGCCAGCATCGATACTATAGCTTGCTGAGATTTTCGGTAACTTATGATTTTCTACCACTAAAACAGTGATGCCGTTGGCCAGTTTATAAATTACCGGATCGCCGATGGTAATTACAGGCGCCGGACCAGGTTTTGGTTTTTGACTGCGATTTATAGTTTGTGCCGAAATACCTTGAGCCAATAAGGAAATTGCAGCTATGATGAATAATTTTTTCATGATTTTAAATAATGTAAGATATAAAGCGCTTATTTCTTAGGTAAATAATACAAAACAACTCGTTGATTTTTGCCGAGGTATTTTTTGGCAACGTCTCTGATTTCCTCACGGGTAATCGATCTTATTATTTCTAATTCTTTGTTGATGTCGTTTGTGTCTTTATCGTGGAAGGTGTAACCTGCAGCTAAATTTTCGGCAACGCCGAGCATTCTGCTGTTAGCGCTTACGTAATCGTTTTCAAATTTATTCTGCAACTTTTTATAATCACTTTCGCTGATTAAATCGGTTTGTAAACGCGATACTTCTTCATCAATATCTTTCAATAAATCGTTTAGTGGGGTGTTTTTATTTGGCAGGGCTAAAGTGATATAAGCGCCGTAATCCTCTAAACTGTAATTGAAAGCCGCTACTTGTAAGGCTGTTTTCTTTTCATCAACCATTTTAGTACTTAATCTCGAGCTTCCGCCACCCGATAAAATAGAGCTGATCATGCCCAGTACTTTGCTATCTCTGCTTTTCATTCCCGGTACGCGATACGCTGCAAATATTGCCGGAATTTGAATATTGGCATCGTAAGCGGTATCGATGATCTCTTTAGTGATTTCTGGTAACTTGAACTCCTTGCGAACAACTGGTGCACCTTTTGGTACCTCGTTAAAATAAGCTTTAACCAGGCCTTTGGTTTTTTCGATATCCAAATCGCCGGCAATAGTTAATACCGCATTGTTAGGAACATAATATTTTTTAAAAAACGCAATGAACTCACTAAGTTTTGCTGCATCTAAATGTTCCATTGAGCCGATTGGCTGCCAGCGATAAGGATGGTCAGCAAACAAGTGTGAGAATATTTTTTCAGTAAACTTTCCATAAGGCGCATTATCAATACGCAATCGTTTTTCCTCTTTAACAACTTCATTCTGAGTTTTAACGCCAACTTCATTAATCACCGGATGCAACATTCTTTCACTTTCCAGCCAAAGGCCTAATTCCAATTGATTAGAGGGAAAAACTTCGTAATAAAAAGTACGGTCTTGAGAGGTATTTGCATTGTTCTGCCCACCATTGCTACTTACCAATTTCATAAATTCACCGCGTTTAATATTATCGGATCCTTCAAATAATAAATGCTCGAAAAAGTGTGCAAAGCCTGTGCGCTCTGTTTCTTCATCTTTCGAGCCAACATGATACATTACAGAAACGGCGACTACAGGTGCGGTTTTGTCTTGATGTAAAATAACGTGAAGACCATTGTAAAGGTCGAACTCCGTAAATTGTACTTTTTGAGCAGAGGCACTTAAACATAAAATGGAAAGGGCCGAAGCAAAAAGAAATCTTTTTTTCATTCGTAATTTGTTTTTAATGATTAGAAACAATCAAAGGCGAGAAGAGAGAGAAAATTTCATAAATAAGTTAATTTGGATTTGCCACTTGGCTAAGGGTGCCCTAAAATATTGATTATAATAGAAAAAGCGAGTATAAAACTCGCTTTTTGCTAAATTTCGTTTGATTTTCTTTTCGGATGCCACAACTAACTGTGGGTTTTATCTCCAGGTTTTATATTGATTAATCAAGCCATTGGTCGAACTGTCGTGGCTTGCCACTTTTTCATTACCTTCCAACTCTGGAAGAATTTTTTTAGCCAATTGTTTACCCAATTCAACACCCCACTGATCAAAGCTGAAAATATTCCATATTACACCCTGAACAAAAATTTTGTGCTCATACATAGCTACCAAGCTTCCTAAAGTGTATGGCGTAATTTTTTTCAATAAAATAGAGTTCGTTGGTCTGTTGCCCTCAAAAACTTTAAAAGGCGTAATTTTGGAAATTTCTTCTGCCGACTTGCCGTCTTTTTTCAGTTCTTCGGTAACCTCTTCTTCCG
The DNA here is from genome assembly GCF_001422545.1 of Pedobacter sp. Leaf41. Classification (GTDB taxonomy): domain Bacteria; phylum Bacteroidota; class Bacteroidia; order Sphingobacteriales; family Sphingobacteriaceae; genus Pedobacter. Next base: position 369,135 of record NZ_LMLE01000001.1, read on the forward strand.
TTTTACCGTTCATTAAGGCTTCGGTTTGCGCAAAAAAGTTAGATAGCAGAATTGGATGATGGTCTCCCAGTGGATTTAAGCTTTGTGCAGGGGCGATAAAATCAGCAGGAATGATTCTGGTACCTTGATGGATCAATTGATAAAAGGCATGCTGACCATTTGTACCAGGCTCGCCCCAAATAATTGGCCCTGTTTCATAATCAACTTCGTTGCCATTTCTATCTACATGTTTGCCGTTGCTTTCCATATCTCCCTGTTGGAAATACGCCGCAAAGCGATGCATGTATTGATCGTAAGGTAAAATTACCTGCGTTTCTGCATTATAAAAATTAATATACCAAATGCCTAATAATCCTAAAATTACAGGAATGTTGCTTTCAAATTCTGCAGTTTTAAAGTGATTGTCGGTTGCATGCGCACCAGCTAAAAGTTCTTTAAAATTATCGAAGCCAATACTTAATGAAATAGACAAACCAATTGCACTCCATAAAGAATAACGACCGCCAACCCAATCCCAAAATTCGAACATGTTTTCGGTATCAATTCCAAAAGCTGAAACATCTTTAGCATTGGTAGATAAGGCAGCAAAATGTTTTGCAATATCATTTTCTTTAGCTCCATTCTCTAAAAACCACGAACGGGCAGAATGCGCATTGGTCATTGTTTCTTGTGTAGTAAATGTTTTCGAAGCCACCAAAAACAATGTCGTTTCTGCGTTTAATCCTGAAAGAGTTTCAGCGATGTGCGTTCCATCAATATTAGAAACGAAGTGAATATTCAGGTGGTTCTTGTAGTGTTTCAAGGCTTCGGTAACCATTACAGGTCCTAAATCTGAACCTCCAATTCCTATGTTCACAATATCGGTAATCGCCTTTCCGGTATAACCTTTCCATTCACCACTGATAATGCTATTGCTAAATTTTTCCATTTTGGCAAGCACGGCATTTACTTCAGGCATTACATCCTTGCCATCAGCCAAAATGGGCGTATTGCTTAAGTTACGCAGTGCAATATGAAGTACAGAACGGTCTTCGGTTTCGTTGATTTTGTCACCGTAATACATCGCTTTAATGGCTTCGTCTAATTTACACTCGCGGGCCAGCTGAATTAACAAAGCCAAGGTTTCATCCGTAATTCTATTCTTGCTATAGTCAAGCAAGATATCTTCAAAAAAAACAGAAAATTTGTTGAAACGATCTGCATCTTCTGCGAAAAGATCTTTAATGCTTTTTTGATTAATATCTATAAAATGATCGGCCAGGTATTTATATGCCTCAGTTTCAGTAAAATTTATTTTCGGTAACATAGTTTTTGTTTTTTGTAAAAGTAATAAAGCAAATTTTTAATTCTGTCTTTTAATGTTCAAAAATCCATAAGTATTTTTATTGTTGAATCTATAGTGTAACTTTAATATTAGTCCCCGCAGATATTTTGCACCCAACAATAAAATAATTAACAAACGAGATGTTAGAAAATTTAAATGAATTGGTGCGTGAGAACGTACAGGACACGGTTGTAAATAACAGCGAAATTCCAAATGAGCAAAATGAACAGGTAATTCAAGCGGCGTCAGGTTCTATTTTTGATACGTTAAAAGATCAAATTTCCTCTGGAAATGTAGATGGATTGGCCGAAATTTTTAATTCTGGAAATGCAGAAGGATCAGCGGTTACACAGCAGGCAGCTGGAAGTTTTACAGATAAATTAGCCGGTTTAGGCATAAATGCAGAAACAGCGAAGAAATTGGCTGCAACGGTAATCCCCGTAATCATTGGAAAACTAACCCAAAAAACTGCTGACCCAAATGATAGTTCGTTCAATATCAAAGATGTAGTGGGCAGTTTGGCTGGTGGAAGTGATGGTAAATTCGATGTGAGCGATGTAATTGGGATGTTTAATGGCGGCAGACCTGCACCTGCAGCTAACCAAAACGGCGAAACTCCTGTCAATGGTGGAATATTAGATAAGCTGAAAGGCATGTTTAACTAGCGATTTTTAAATTGAAAGAGGCTGTATCATAAATCTAAATATCTTCAACTTTGTCACGTTGAGCTTGTCGAAACGCCTTAATTGGTTTTTTAATAAGTCCTCCGACAGGCTTACGATAACAGATTGTATATATGATACAGCTTTTTCTTGTTAAATTAGCAATTCAACTAATCATCTCCTATGAAGAAATTATACATCATCCCTTTTCTGCTGATTTCGTTAGCCAGCCTTGCTCAACAATCAGATTTACGTTCATCAGTTGCCAAAAAAGCCGATGCATTAGAACAAAAAGTTATCGCCTGGCGAAGAGATTTTCATGAACATCCTGAATTGGGCAATACCGAAACCAGAACAGCAGAAATCATTGCAAAGCATCTCGAATCGTTGGGCATAATGGTAAAAACTGGCGTTGCTAAAACTGGTGTGGTTGGCATTTTAAAAGGTGGTAAACCTGGTCCGGTGGTTGCATTACGGGCTGATATGGATGGCTTGCCTGTTACCGAGCGAGTAAATATTCCATTCGCTTCAAAAGTAAAGACACCGTATAACGGACAAGAAGTTGGTGTAATGCATGCTTGTGGTCATGATAGCCACATCGCCATTTTAATGGGTGTAGCAGAGGTCCTGGCATCTATGAAAAAGAATATCCCTGGCACAGTAAAATTCATTTTTCAACCCGCAGAAGAAGGTGTTCCGGCAGGAGAAGAAGGCGGTGCTGCTTTGATGATCAAGGAAGGCGTACTTGAAAACCCAAAAGTTGAAGCTATTTTCGGTTTACATATTAATGCACAAACAGAAGTTGGTAAAGTAACTTATCGCCCGGGCGGAACAATGGCCGCGGTAAATGATATGAAAATTACGGTAACAGGCCGTCAAGCGCATGGTGCTTACCCCTGGAGCAGTATTGATCCAATCGTCATTTCAGCACAAATTGTAAACAATCTTCAAACTATTGTAAGCAGGAATTTGAATGTTACAGAAAACCCAGGAGTGGTCACTATTGGAGCCATTACTGGTGGGGTTCGTTCAAATATTATTCCTGAGAAAGTGGAGATGCTAGGAACGGTTCGTAATTTCAGCAAAGAAGATGAAGCGATGTTCATCGAGCGTATTAAAACCATTGCCACCAAAACAGCCGAGGCTGGCGGCGGAACTGCTGAAGTTAAAATTCCATATAGTAACCATTATCCTGTAACATTCAATGATATCGCCTTAACAGAAAAGATGCTTCCAAGTATGAAAGCAACTGCCGGAGCCGACAATGTAATGCTTAAGCCGCCTGTTACTGGCGCTGAAGACTTTTCATTTTTTCAGGAAAAAATACCGGGCTTGTTTGTCTTTCTTGGTGGCATGCCGAAGGGTAAAGATCCTTTAAAAACGGCTTCTCATCATACCCCTGATTTTTATTTGGATGAAAGCGGCTTTGTGTTGGGTGTAAAATTGCTATCCAATTTAACGCTGGATTATATGGGGATGAAGAAATAGGGTAGGATTACCTTGTGCTAATCTAAATTATTTTTGTTAGCTTTTTCTAATATTGCTGTAGCTATATCTATTGATAGAAATTCTAACTCGCTAATTGGCAATTGAATAACAGATTCAATTTGTGATTGGTCTGACTTAAACAACATCACTCCAACTTCGCTATTGTCTTTAGGTATAATTGAAAATCGAAGATTTTCAGTAGATAATTCTTTTACATTATCTTTAAATAACCCATAGTCTGCTATATAAGAGACTTTATTACCACTTATCTCAATAATTTCCTTTCCATATGAATTCCATAAAGAAATTCTAAGTAAATAAAAACCACAGAGTGAAAATATTACTGCCATAATAATACCAGAAAAAGCTATTCTATTTCCTGCAGATACATTTAAAATTAAGCCACCAACTGGTAATAGAAAAAACAAAAAAGCAGTCAAAAATAAGATCACTCTTATGAGCAATGGTGTATTGCCAACTTTTAAAATCACTTTATTATTTTGAAAAGAGATACTGTGTATATGGTCGGATTTCATTGATCGTATAAGTTTGATTCCGGTATAGTAGATTCAATTTATTAGTTATTTAACTTGGAGCAGTTGAATTTTGATTATTATAAATATATTATGAAAAATTGAATATTTAATGTATAAAAAACCTGCTACTACCAATATTTCTCTTACCATTTTGAATACAAAGCTAGATGTGTATAATTATGATGATTTTCGTCACAAATAATTTATCAGCATCCATTTTCCTTTTGCTCAATCCAATTGTTATATTTGCCATTATGACCAAAGAACAGATTCAGGATTTAAGAGACAGAGTAACGTCTCTGAGGAGGCATCTTTGACGTCGATGAGCTACTATACGCCATCCGTGAAGAGGAAAAGTTAACGATGGCGCCCGATTTTTGGGACGATCCAAAAAAAGCAGAAAAAATATTAGCAGAAATCAGTTCGAAGAAAAAATGGACTGACGGCTTTAACCAAACCAATAATGCTGTAGAAGATGCAGCAGTAATGTTTGAGTTTTTTCAATCTGGCGATGCATCAGAAACAGAACTTCAAGAGCAATTTGAGATCAGCAAAACTTCGGTTGAAGAACTGGAACTCAAAAATATGCTCCGGAATAAAGAAGACCAACTTTCGGCGGTGATGCAAATTACCGCTGGTGCAGGTGGAACGGAAAGTTGCGATTGGGCTTACATGCTTATGCGGATGTATATGATGTGGGGCGATAAAAATGGTTACAAAATTACCGAACAAGATAGTCAGGAAGGGGAGATTGCAGGAATAAAATCGGTAACGCTTCAGTTTGATGGCGACTTTTCTTATGGTTATTTGAAAGGCGAAAATGGCGTTCATCGTTTGGTGCGTATCTCTCCCTTTGATTCGAACGCCCGTCGCCATACGTCTTTTGCGTCGGTTTACGTTTATCCGTTGGTTGATGATACCATTCAGATTGACATCAATCCGGCAGATATTGAATTTGAAACCTTTAGAGCAGGTGGCGCCGGTGGACAGAACGTAAATAAAGTAGAAACCGCTGTTCGTTTGTACCACAAACCATCGGGTATTATCATCAAAAATCAGGAGTCGAGATCGCAGTTGCAGAATAAAGAAAATGCCATTCGTTTGCTTAAATCTCAATTGTATGAAATTGAAGAGCGTAAACGCAATGAAGCCATTGCTGCGGTAGAAGGATCGAAGAAAAAGATAGAATGGGGTTCGCAGATTAGAAGTTATGTGCTCGATGACCGAAGGGTTAAAGATCACCGTACCAACTACCAAACGTCTAACCCTGATGCCGTTTTAAATGGTGATATTAACGACTTTTTGAAAGCTTATTTAATGGAATTTTAATAAACAATCATGGTAAAATCATTCATCCTTTTCTTTTTGTTTTTTATGGCGGTTCAAATTTCAAAATCACAAGAAGTAATTCCGTTATATACTGACAGCATTCCAGGGGCAAAGCCTACACCCTCAACATATGCCGAGAATACCGAGGTAAGATCTAATGGTACATTAAGCGTTACGAAGGTTTCAATACCAACACTTACGGTATTTGAAGCGCCGAAAGATATTGCCACCGGAACAGCGATAATCATTTGTCCGGGGGGTGGTTATGGAGCGCTTGCTTTTAGTCATGAAGGAACAGATGTGGCCAAGCGTTTCAATGCCATTGGGGTAACCGCTTTTGTTTTAAAATATCGTTTGCCGAGTGATCAAATCATGGTTGATAAAACTTATGCATTGCTTCAGGACGCACAGCAAGCCATTTATCTGGTAAGAAAGGCAGCTAAAAAATATCATATCAAAAGCAATAAGGTTGGAATAATGGGCTTTTCTGCAGGTGGTCACTTCGCCTCTACCTTAGAAATACATTATAATGATTTAAAAATAGCGAACCCGGAAAAAATAGATTTACGACCAAGCTTCGGTGTGCTGGTTTATCCAGTAATTAGTTTCGAAGAATCGGTACATACAGGGACTATGAAAAATCTATTGGGCCCCAATCCGCCAGATTCATTAAAAAGGTATTTTTCTGCAAATGAAAACGTAACTAAAAAAACACCTCCAACTTATTTCGTACATGCTAAAGATGACAAAACCGTACCAGTAGCGAACAGCGAATTAATGCATAAAGCATTACTTGCTGCTAAAGTTCCAAGTAACCTTTTCTATTTTGAAAAAGGTGGTCATGGTTTCGGGCTAATTAACAAAACAAGTACCACCGATTGGTTTAGCCTGATGGCAGGATGGTTAAAGGTTCAAAAATTTAAAGTAAAAGGAAATTTTTAACTATTTAGTGTACATAAAAAAGCCGCAATTTAAGTTACGTCTTTTTTATTTATTTAAAGTTTCAGCTATAACATCTACCAGTCCATTGGCATAGGCATCATCCGTTAACTCCCAAAACATAATACCGTTTAGCTTACGGTCAACTACGTATTTGGTTTTTAAAGCAATTGATTTTGGGTCATCGAAAGTAACAAGTTGTTTTGAAGCGGCATTGTAATAATATGGCGCTTTGGCTACATCATCCCAATAGTATTGAAACCCTTTGTCTACCGTAAACTGATCTGGAAAATTCTTGTAAGAAACACCACTTAAGAATTTTGTTGGTTGATATAACCCTTGGTTGGCATCCGTAGTGTTTTGGAAAATTCTTGAATAGAAAGCTGCGCCTAAAGCAATTTTTTGGGGTGGAACACCTACTTTAATCATTTCATTTATGGCCCAATCTGCAGAAAGTTGTTGTTGCGGCGTAGAGAAAAGTGGGGTATGATGCCCACTCTGTGTGGCATAACCGCTTACCAGGTCGTAGCTCATTAAGTTCACTCGATCTACTAAGGGCATCACTTTTTTCCACTCAAAACAAGAATCTATACAGTTTTTTGTACCTCCGGCAGCAAAACTAATCTCGGCTTTTTTGCCTAGTTTTTTGCGTAGCTCCTGAATCAATAAAGTGAAGTTGTGTTTATCAGCTTCTGTGTACCTATGGCCTGGGTAACCCGCTACTGCAGGATATTCCCAGTCGATATCGATTCCGTCTGCATGGAAATAATCCAATAGTTCTTTAGTGGTTTTGGCAAAAGTTTCCCGTCCGTTTTTTCTGCTGAATACTTCCGAGCAGGGTTCGCAAGCACTCCAACCTCCCATGGCAATCATCACTTTCAAATCTTTATTGCGACTTTTTAAAGCCACCATTTTCGAAATCAAAGCCGAATCTTTAGCACTTTTGATGTTCAGGCTATCGCCTTTAACATGCCCAAAGCTGTAAATTAAATGGCTCAGTTTCTCTACAGGGAAGCTGTCAATTAAAGTTCCACCGCCACCAGTATAATAGGCTATTACGTTTGGCTTAGCTATTTTTTGTGCTTTAAGATTATTTGCAAAGCAGATAAATCCTGCGAAAATAATAAATGAAGAAAGAGACAGAGGGGAGATTTTTTTCAATTTTTGGGATGTTTAAGGTTCGGCGATAATATTTTGCAGTTCGTTCAGTTCTCTCACTTTTTCTGTTGCACCGGCATTTTCGTAAGCAGAAATTAAATTCCTGATTACCCTGCGAATGATATCTGTATTGCTGCAGGGCCTGTAATATTCTGGCAGTGATTCTAAATTTAGTTGGCGGAGGAACTGATCAACATCATGTTTGCCAAAAATATTTCCACGGTTAAAAGCATTGATGTAAAACAATACGCCGTATTCAGTGCCTTCTTGTTTACTTTCATCTATAAAACCCAAAATGAAATGTTGAGGCAGATTGATACCATAGATTGGTAAATCTAATTTCTGGGCAAGCGTAGAGTAAATGATGGCCAATGATATTTGATTGCCTTTTTTGCTCTCTAAAACCTGGTTTAAATAAGAGTTTTGAGGGTCGTGATGATTTTTTGTGTTGCCACCAAAACCGTATTGTTGGTACAAAACATGGTTAATCAATTTTACCTTTTCTACCGAACTCATTTCGTATTGTAGGCCCAGCCAGATATCTCTTTTAATTTCCTCTATTTGGTTAATCACTTTTTGTTCATCCAAATCAGGATATTGATAACGGTTAATGATGAGCGCACCTTGCATCAAATCGAAAGCACCGCTTAAATACCATAAATTCAAATCTTCTTTAACCGTTTTAAATTGGATTTGGTGAACAATGTTTTCAATTCGTTCCTGCAAAAGCCCATCAAAAGATTGCTCCCAGGCATTTTCCAGATAGTGGATTACTTCACCACCATATTCGAGCAGTTTCTGCTCAACATGCTGATAAACTTCATCATCCGGATCATCCAATAATTTAACTAATGCGCTTATCTCTCCGATATTTTCCATAAAACATACACACGTTTGCCGCGTTTAATTACTTTTGCAATATTATGCTATTTCAATTTATTACCGATTACATTAAACATCGTTTAACAGCGAAAACCCGTCATGGAACGCATTCACCATTCGTATACAAGCTCGCTGATGCGGTAATTTACGATTTTAGCGAGAAATCTCAATACAAAAACATAGAAGAGCAAAGAAAAAAACTTTTTTCTGACGATTCTGAAATCACCGTTACAGATCTGGGAGCAGGTTCCCATCTTAATAAGAACCGAACAAAGAAGATAAGTGAAATTGCTAAAAATGCACTTAAAAGTCCGCGGTTAGCTAAACTCATTTATCGTTTAGCAGAAAATACTAATCCCAAAACCGCAATTGAATTGGGCACTTGTTTAGGAATTACCTCATCATACTTGGCAAAAGCTTGTCCCGAAGCTGAAATTATTACTATAGAGGGCTGTCCTCAAACGGCCGAGGTGGCAAAGAGAAATTTCCAGGATCTCGATCTAAATAATATTGAACTTCATGTAGGTAATTTCGACCTCATTTTACCTGATATCATTGCTAAGCAGCCAAGTCTCGATTTCGTTTATATTGATGGCAACCACCGCAAAGATGCTACCTTAAATTACTTTAAATGGTGTTTGCCAAAAGTTACCGAAAATTCTTTGCTCATTTTTGATGATATTTACTGGAGCCAGGGAATGAAAGAAGCTTGGGAAGAGATCAAAAGCCATCCAGAAGTAACAGTCACAGTTGATTTATTTTGGATTGGATTGGTTTATTTCAAAAAAGGACAAGCCAAAGAGCATTTCAAGCTGAAATTTAATCAATAAATAAACCAGTATGAAAATCGAACCCAAACTTCAAGGTATCCAGAAGTTATCGGCATTGTATATTTTGCTAATTAGCTTTTTTGTGGGGATTTTAGGTTTTTTAGGTTCGTTGCTCTTAAAAACTGACATGCTCACCCACGTGATGTTTGGCTGGGATATTTTTAGTTTAATGCTGATATCATTGCACTGGTTCATGTTTTTCAAAACATCACCTATCGAAACCTGCTTAAAAGCAAAAATTCAAGATGAAACTAAAGAAGAGATTTTTGCAATTGTTGTAGTTTCTACCTTCGCTGGGTTGTTGGCTGTAATTCTGCTGTTAATCAATAAAGATATCAAACCGCTCTCATTGGTTATCGCCTTATCAGGAATGTTTTTGTCGTGGTTCTTGGTTCATACCACTTTCAGCATGCGTTACGCACATCTTTTTTATGGCGATAATGAAAATGGAAAGGGTTCAGGATTGGATTTTCCCGGCAATGAATCTCCAGATTTTGTTGATTTTGCCTACTTTTCTTTCGTTTTAGGGATGACTTTTCAGGTTTCTGATGTCGAAATTTCTTCCCGTCAAATTCGTCGGCTTTCCTTGCTACACAGTTTAATCGCCTTTATTTTCAATACGGTAATTGTGGCGTTAACCATTAATGCATTGGCTGGATTAAGTCACTAATTTCAGAGGCTATATTGTTGATCAATTATTCGGAAATGATCAGTTCTGTATTTCGTGGCGGCTTTCTGTCCCGCTCCCGCTTCTGCTCCCGATAAAAAATCGGGGAGCATCTCGCTTCGATCGGGTTTAAAAACAAAGACAGCTGCATATTGCCTATTCATCTAGTGTAATACCTTCTCAAAAATTTAGGGTAATCAAATTTTAAAAATTTATGCCCCTAGCGGCTTATTCCGGGTCGTATTCGCAACGACATTCAGTATGAAAACTAAAAAATCAATAATATAACTGATTTTATAGTTGTATAACTGAAAAATAAGTTATAAGTTTGGATATGGAAGAATTAACCAAAACGGAAGAGCGGATTATGCAGGTTTTATGGAAGCTAAAGAAAGCATTCGTAAAAGATATTATCGATGAGCTAGATGACGAACCAAAACCACCATACAACACTATTTCATCTATCGTAAGGCTTTTAGAAAAGAAAGGTTATGTTAACTACAAAGCTTATGGAAAAACCTATGAGTATTTTCCTGCCATCGATAAAGACGATTATGCCAAAACCACATTTTCTAAACTGTTTTCTGGCTATTTTGATAATTCACCAGCCAGTTTATTATCCTTTATGGTTAAAGAAGAAAAATTGAGTGAAAGCGATATAGAAGAAATCCAAAAGATCATTCACCAAAATCAAAAATCATGATTTTACTGTATTTACTCAAGGTTTCGGCTTGTACGGTTATCTTTTTCATAGCCTATCATTTTTTGTTATCGAAACTTACTTTCTTTAAACTTAACCGTTTATTCTTATTAACGGCATTGCTTTTTAGTTTCGCCATTCCGGCTTTAACAGTAGAAAGTACAAGGGAAATTTCGGTCAATCATCAAGAGACGCCAGTTAAGGTAGCTTATAGCAATGAAGCTGCTTTTGAACAAGATTTTAATGATAATCAGCTAATAAAGGATTCGCCTACTCATTGGAGTCAGTTAATAGTTTATGTGTATGGTGCCGTTTTGCTGGCATTAATTTTCCGAATGGTTATTATGATGGGTATCGTTCAGCGTTCTATCACAAAATACAAATCTTCTCAAAATGGTAAACTTATTCTGGTTCAACCTCATGCACAAATAAAAAATTGCTCCTTTTTAAATCAAATCATCATAGATGAAAGCTTAACAAAAGATGAAAGAGATTTGGTAATTCAGCACGAGTCGGCTCATGTAACACAAGGCCACGCTGTCGACAAGCTCCTGGTAAATTTAGCAGTTTGTATTTTATGGTTCAATCCCATCATTTATTTCTGGAGAAATGCGATCGATCACAATCACGAGTTTTTGGCTGATCAGGAAACACTAAAAACCGCTGATAAAAAAGCTTATGCATCTTTATTGTTGAATTTGGCCATGCCTTCAAGTACGTTATTGGCGCATAGGTTTAGCAAACTGCCATTAAAAAAAAGAATTATGATGTTGTACAAAAAACCAAACTCCAATATGAAAAAGCTCATTTACTTTTCATTTATTCCAATAATTGCGCTTTGCTTATTAGCCTTTGTAAACCGTAAAGAAGTTATTGTAACAAAAAATGTGGCAGATAATGGAAATTATTTTACTCATGTTAAGGTTTACAAGAAAGATTATTTTAAAACAGCAACAGTTTTAGATCCGAATGCGAAACCTGCATTTAACGAGGCAGAAGTGGTATTGGTTCTTGATGCAGGACATGGAGGCAGAGATGCAGCTTCGGTTGCCCTGGATGGGCAAAGGGAAAAAGACATGAATTTGAGAGCAGTAAACATTTTAAAAGAAGAAGCTACTAAAAGAGGCATCAAAATTCGGTTAACCAGAAGTGGTGATGAGTATGTATCACTTCGCGATCGATTACCTATTCAACCTGCTACTGCTTTTATATCTATTCATCATAATGCAATGCCTAAGAATGGTTCCTTGGCCTTCGGCGGCATAGAGCTTTATGTTTCGAAATTAAATAAGAATATTAAAATAGCAGAAGAACTGGGCGCAAATATCTTAGGAAAACTTAAGCAAGTGAAGGGGACGCCTGTCCAAAATTCGCTTAAGGATGCAAGTTTGTTGGTATTAAGAGAATCTCAAACGCCAGCAGTTTTGATTGAATTAGGGAATATTACCGATCAAAAAAGTCTGGATTTCATCACTCAGGAAAGCAACCTTCGTAAAATCAGTAATTTAATATTAGATGGGTTTGTCTTGTTCTCAAAACGAGGTTGTTAAAGATTAAAATATGGAATGGTTCATCTATTTGGTTAAGGCCAGCGCCTGTACAGTTTTGTTTTTCGGCTTCTATCTTTTGGTTTTAAGAAGACTAACCTTCTTTAAATTCAATCGATTTTACCTGCTTGGCTCATTAATTTTAAGTTCAATTATTCCTGCTTTACAGTTTGAAATTAAACGCGAAATCGAGATAAAAGAGATTCAGATTCCGTTAGTTGATCCAAACCTCAAGCCTATTAGCGATGCGCCATTCCAAATGATCAACCCTGTTGCAGTTGAATACCAGTATATAGATAAACCCGAAATAAATTGGGAAAAAATAGGGTTTTACTTTTATTTAGGCATTACCTCATTAATCATTTTGGCCTGTGCCTGGAGGTTGGTTGCCTTAATAAAGTGTACTAGGAAGTATGTAAAAACCAATGATGGCTTAAAATTGGTTACAAAAAAGAAGGGGTTTACGAACTGCTCTTTTTTCAATTATGTTTTTATCGATGAAAATAGCTTAAGCGAAAACGAATTGCAGGTTTTACTAATTCATGAAAGGGTTCATGCTCAACAACTTCATTCTGTTGATAAGATTTTGCTAATGCTTTTTAAAGCTTTGTTTTGGTTTAATCCAATCATTTATTTGTTTGATAAAGCGTTAGAACAAACCCATGAGTATGAAGCAGATGATATTACATCTGCTGACTTTGGGAATCAAGCTTATGCGAATTTGCTGTTCAGGCTTGCCGTAGCTAAAAATGATATGCCACTCATTCATAATTTTGTGAAAAGCCCGGTTAAGGATAGAATCAAGATGTTGTTTAACTCAAAATCTAAAAACATGAAAAAACTAATGTATTTGCTGGCTTTGCCAGTGGTATTTGGATTAGTTTGGCTATTGTCAGTGGAAGTAGTTTACGCTGAAAAAGTTGTTCCAGAATACAAATTAAAGAGTGGAGATGTTAAAGTGATGGATTCAGCGCAAGCCAAGTCAAATACCATTGTGAGCCAGAAACAAAAAATCAAAAGGATAGTACGAAGTGATACGGTGAAGAGATCATCAAGATCAGTTATCCCCAAAATTAATTCTTTCAAAAAGATAACTGGAGATACAAAAAACAAAATTTCTGTAATGCAAGATGCGGTGATTGAAATAAAATCGGATGTGCTGAGGGCTGAAAGCGTAGAATGGAATAAAGTGACGAATATTTTAAAAGCTAAAAATGCTTCGCTAACTAATGATTTGGGCGATAAAACTCTTGCCAAATTAATCATTTTCGATTTAAACACGGGAAATTATAAATCATTTTCTGGTAAACAAGATTTCAAAGAAATAGAATACAAACCGTTTAGTGAGGGCTCGAAGGTTGATTACAAAGGAGACTCTGTTAGATTTAGCAAGAATAAGTCAATAGCATACATTTATGGTCACGCAGAAGCTTCCGTCGATCAGACAAGGATTATAGGTAGCAAAATTCTCATTAATTCTGCCGACCGATTACTTAAAGCGATCAATGCAACAATTATCTCAAAAAACCAAAAGCCTATCAAAGCAGATAGTATTTATTATGACATTAGCACATCAAAGGCTAAGTTGTTTGGTGCTGATCTAAATCCTTAATGATAAAGTCGACATTATCACTTTTAATTTTATTGCTTGCTCTTCAAAGTAAGGCACAGCTCAGGATTTCAGGAAAAGTTGAGAATGATAAAAATGCCTCTCAGCGTAATGTATCTATAACATTGGCGGAACCCCGCACTAAAATACGGTATACCCAATCAGATACCTTGGGTAATTATTCTTTCTCAAACATCAGTGGGGGCGAGTATTTAATCACCTTTTCGGCAATTGGATTTAATACACAGCAGAAAAGTATCCAATTATCAAGAGACACTTCAATTAACATTAAACTAGAAATAGCTTCGAATGAGCTTGCTGATGTTCAAATCAATTCAAAAAGGCCTTTATTGGAGAAAAGAATTGATCGAACAATATTTAACGTAGAAAATAGCGTGACTGCAATCGGTAGCGATGCGCTTGAATTATTGGCCAAAGTTCCAGGCGTTCGGGTAGTAAATGATCAGATTTCACTCGTAGGCAAAGGTGGTGTAAATGTGATGGTGAATGATAAATTAATACAGCTGAGTCAGGATGATTTGTCTAATTATCTCAAATCTATTTCATCTCATCAAATTTCGAAAATAGAAGTGATTACCAATCCTCCGGCACATTATGATGCACAGGGGAATAACGGCTTGATTAATATCGTGCTAAAAAAAACAACAGCTGAAGGTTTCAAGGGTTCTGTTAATACCGTTTTTACGCAAGCTTCACATCCAACGGCTTCCATGGGTGGAAACTTGAATTATCGAAAAGATAAAATTACCGTTAATTCAACCTTTAACATCAGAAAAGGTTCCATTGTACCATTTGAACAAAGTACTATTTTTTACCCTTCACAAAGCTGGAATGTAATTAACAAAGACCGTAATTTCAGAACGGTACCCAGCGGGCAAATTGGATTGGATTATCAAATTTCCAAAAAAACAATGCTTGGTGCTGCGTACAATGGCGGTTATACAAATTTTCATTCGGAAGAGAATCTAAAAACCAGGGTAACTAACGTCAATCAGCAGTTAGACTCTGTTCTAAATTCTGATGCAAATGCAGTAATCAGCTCCCGTTATCATTCTGCAAATCTGTTTTTAAAACAAACATTAGATTCAACAGGCAAACAGCTCACCATAAATGCAGACTGGTTTAGCTTTGCCGACGATAAAAATAGGACTTTCAATAACCGGAGTTTTTTCGGTGATGGTGCTATAATACCGGGATCATTTGCAGAATATTTATCAACGAGCAAACAAGGAATTACACTTTATACGCTAAAAGCTGATGTAGATTTGCCTTATAAAAATTTTAAAGTTTCGTTCGGTACCAAACTTAGTTTTATTAAGAACGAAAGCGATATTGCGTTTTATAGAAAACGGAATGACATTTATGCTGTCGATTTGAGTCAAAGCAATTTATTTACTTATCATGAAAACACTCATGCCTTGTATGCTAATGTGAACAAGACCATTAAAAAGTGGGATTTTCAATTTGGCCTGCGGTCGGAATATACCCAGATAAATGGAAATTCAGTCAATCAAGAAATAAAGTCTAATTATCTACAGTTGTTTCCTACTTTCTACGCCACTTATCGTGGTGGCAATCAAAGTGCATGGAGTATCAATTATGGGCGTAGAATTAACCGACCAGCCTACCGGAAGTTAAATCCTTTTCGGTGGTACAGCAATCAATATGTTTATACTGAAGGTAATCCGTTTTTGCAGCCGTCTTATAATCACAACATCGAGCTTTCGCACACTTACAAAAGTTCTCTCACCAGTACGTTATCGTTTAGCGGTGCCAATAATGGTTTTGCTGATGTGAATTTTATCGATGTAAACTCAAATACCCAAGCCACTAAACCCGTAAACTTCATTACCGGATATAGTTACCAATTTATTAATTCCCTAGTGTCAAACCCATTCGAAAATTGGCAAACCATTAATCAGTTTGATGTTTTTTACATTTTATCGAAGTCGGCAATTTTGCAAACACAAGCAAATTTGAGCAGAATGGGCGCATACTTTTCAACTTCAAATCAATTTACCATAAATAAAAGCAAAACTGTTTTGGCCGATGTTAATTTTTGGTTTCAATTTCCGACAGCTAAAGGATTAAATGAAGTTAAAAGCCAGTATAATTTAGATTTTGGAGTGAAGACTTTGCTGCTCAATAAAAAACTCCAGCTATCTTTAAGCGCAAACGATTTGCTGAAATCCAATAGGTATCGGTTTAGCAGTTTAATCAATAACATTAAACAAGATTACAATAATTATTACGATGCCAGACAATTACGAATCACTGCCCGATTTAATTTCGGAAATGAGAAGCTGAAACAAACGGATCGTAAATCAGGAAATGAAGAGGAGCGAAGGCGGAGCAATTAAACTTAGCACTGTGCACAATTCATTACCCGATAATAGCGGCTGTGAAGAGAGAAACGATTTTTCATCGTTTGGGGTAATTTCATTATCGCAATTGCAGTTGCCGAATTAGATTGCGGCGTTGTTCCTCCTCGCAAAGACGTGTTGGTCAATTAAAACGCTTCCGCGATGCTGATATAAAATCCACTTTGACGCTTTTCATTTGGTCTTTTCTCGCCGATTCCGTAATCTAAACGAACGCTGATTCCTTTTTCCGGATCGAAGAAATACCGCAATCCAGCGCCATAATTTGGTTTGAAAGCATTGGTAGAAAAATCATCAACGCCCCAAACGGTTCCGGTTCCGCCAAATAGCGTAGCGCCGAAACGACTGCTATAACGATATCTTAACTCCGCCTGCGCAGCCAATAAGTTTTTATCGCGATAGCGCCCGCCATAGTAGCCACGCATCATTTCGTCGTTACCAATTTGTGGTAATAGATAAACAGGTGTGTTGCTGCCCAAAACGGTATTGTACAATCCTTGTACGCCTACTGCGAAGCTTTTGTTCAATCGCCAGAAATTCCTTACATCAATTTTTATCTGGCTACCTGTAAAATTGCCAGCCGAAAAAATATCAGGAGCATATTGATACGTACCTCTGATGAAAAAGCCTTTTGTGGTGTAGTTGTTATTATTCCTGGCGTCATAACTTTGCGAAACACCTAGATATAAAACGCTACCAGTTCTATTGTTATAATATGGGTCGCTGTTAAAAATTCCATCGGCAACTACATCCTTATATTTGTAGTTTTCAAAACCTAGCGAAACCCCGGTATAGGCCTTTGGCAATAACTGTTTTTCTGCCTGAAGCAAAACTTTAATCTGCTGCTGGATCAATTTATCTTCATTAGCCTCTTCGGTACTGTTGCCAATGCCATAAAAGTTAAAAGGCATGCGTTTAAAACGCAATTCGCCAATGTAATGGAGCTTATTTTCTTTTCCCCAAATATCAATGAGCGAACTCATATTGTAAGCTTTCAAGGTAGAGTAGTTCAGGTTTAAAGTTAAAGATGATGGACGATTTGTAGTATCCAACCGATCAGCATAAAAACCAACAATCGCACCAACACCAAACTGAAAACCCGTTTCCTGGGCATATCCGAATGAAGGAATGGGCAAAAAGCTTGCTTTGCGTAAAGTATCTTTTTCGTTTGATAGCAACTTTTTTATCAATTTCATTTGAGCAAATGAACTTCCAGATAGGAACAAGAAACTCAGGAGAAAATAAACTTTTTTCATTGCCGCAAATTAACTCATTTTTTTATTAAGAATTATTTACTGAAGGGCGATAGCTGTTTTATGACAGTGGCTTGGGATTCATTAATAGTAGCAAGGCTTGAGCCACCTAAACCGGATTGGCGAGGAAAGCGCCCAACTTTTCGTTGGGCCTTGTACCAAAAAGCCGGACTACCATAACCTATAAGTGTTGATTTTGCTTTCCAAAATAGAACCTTAAAGCTGTAATTCTAAGCAATACGGACTTTAGTTTTATCCTTTCGGGCTAAATGCCTACTTTTGCGAAAAATAATACATAACAAAATGAGCAATACTAGAGGACCAATATCTCAGTTTATGGAGCGTAATTATCTCCATTTCAATGCTGCGGCGATGATGGATGCGGCTAAGGGCTACGAAACGCATTTGGATGAAGGTGGTAAAATGATGATTACCCTTGCCGGTGCAATGAGTACTGCTGAATTGGGTATTTCGCTTGCAGAAATGATCCGCCAGGATAAGGTATCTATCATTTCTTGTACAGGAGCTAATCTGGAAGAAGATATAATGAACCTGGTAGCGCATTCGCATTATAAACGTGTGCCTAATTACCGCGATTTGAGTCCCCAGGATGAATGGGATTTATTAGAAAACCATTACAACCGCGTTACTGATACTTGTATTCCTGAAGAAGAGGCTTTCCGTCGTTTGCAAAAACACATTCAAAAAATCTGGATGGATGCTGAAGCAGCAGGCGAACGCTATTTTCCACATGAATTTATGTACAAAATGCTTTTAAGTGGAGATTTAGAGCAATATTATGAGATTGATCCAAAAAATTCGTGGATGTTAGCTGCTGCTGAAAAAAATCTTCCAATTGTGGTTCCAGGATGGGAAGATTCAACTATGGGAAATATTTTTGCTTCCTACGTGATGAAAAAAGAGCTAACTGCGACTACTGTAAAAGGTGGTATCGAATATATGGGCTGGTTAGCCGATTGGTATATTGCAAACAGTGGCGGCAAAGGTATTGGTTTCTTCCAGATCGGTGGTGGTATTGCCGGTGATTTCCCAATCTGCGTGGTGCCAATGTTATATCAGGATATGGAAATGGAAAATATTCCTTTCTGGAGCTATTTCTGCCAGATTTCTGATTCTACAACTTCATACGGTTCATACTCTGGAGCGGTACCGAATGAAAAAATTACCTGGGGTAAGTTAGATATCAATACACCAAAGTTTATTGTAGAAAGTGATGCAACAATTGTAGCACCGCTGATGTTTGCCTGGATATTAAGGCAATAAGAATAACATTTTGATAAAACAAAATTTAAGCTTCATGCCCATTTTAGATAAAGATCGAAAAATGGGCATTTTTATTGCCTGAGTGGCCTGAAACATCATTTGTTTAGAATGATTATAAATTGTATTTCCGGTCACTATTATGTCATGGGATTTATTAATAAGTTATACTTTTGTTCAAGTTTTGGTGGAGCTACATCAGTTCATGCATCAATTTCACAACAAAAAGTAAATTAAATAAGTATAAAGTGTTCATTATGAGAGATATCTCGATGATTTTAAAAAGCGTTTGGAAGTCGTTATTCGTGTTTTCAGCAGTTACTGTAATGGCGGTTTCATCCGTTAGTGCTCAGGATGCTAAAGAGGGGAGAACGCTTTTCAGAGCTAAATGTTCATCATGCCATGCATTAGATGCCAAATTGGTAGGTCCTGCTTTAACAGGGGTGAGTGATCGCCACTCTGAAGAGTTCTTATTAAAATGGATTCCTAATTCGCAAGGAATGATTGCTGCCGGCAATCCGGAAGCGGTTAAATTATTTAACGAAAATGGTAAAGTAGCGATGACTTCTTTCCCTGAGTTGGATGAGGAAAAAGTTAAAAGCATTTTAGCATACATCAAAGAAGGCGAGCCTAAAGCTGCTGTTGATCCAAATGCGCCAAAAGCTGGTGCTGGAGAAAGCGGTACATCTGGTTTATCTATCGCTGGTATCGTTGCTATTGTATTGGTAGGTATTCTAATCCTGGTAATTTTAGGTCGTGCATCTAAATTGCTAGAGCGTTTAATCTTACAGAAACAAGGTATTGAAATTGAAGAAGATGTGCCGTTAAAGGTAGGTGTTCGTAAAATGTTCAAAAACAAGAAGTTTGTGATGTTCTTTATCTTGTGTTTGGTAATTGCTTTAGGATCTTGGGGTTGGATGGGTATGTGGAACACAGGTGTTCACACTGGTTATCAACCAGTTCAGCCGATTAAATTCTCACATGAGCTACACGCTGGTATCAATCAAATCGATTGTCAGTATTGCCACAATGGTGCTTTCAAATCTAAGAATGCTACTATTCCATCATTAAATGTTTGTATGAACTGCCACAAAGCTGTTCAGGCAAGAGATAATTATGATGGTGAGATTTCTCCAGAGATCAAAAAAATCTACAATGCTTTAGGTTACGATCCTGAAACACAACAATACGATAAGAGCAAAGAGAAACCGATGGAGTGGGTACGTGTACACAACCTTCCAGATTTTGCATACTTCAACCACTCTCAGCACGTAGTAGTTGCAGAAGATGCTATTCGTAAAGCAAAAGGATTACAACCAACAGAGCCTGTATGTTTCGCATGTCACGGTCCGGTTAATACAATGGAAGAGATTTACCAATATTCTCCATTAACCATGAAATGGTGTATCAACTGCCACAAGGAAACAGATATTTCTGGTCAGAAAAATAATGCTTTCTACGCTAAGGTTATTGAAGCGCATGAGAAAATTAAAAAAGGCGAGAAAGTTACCCCAGCGTTATTGGGTGGTTTAGAGTGTGGTAAATGCCACTATTAATAGATAGAGTTTAGTAAGAACGTTCGAATAAACAGTAATATAGCTTAAATGGAAAGCAACAAAAAATACTGGAAAGGCTTAGAGGAGTATAATAATACACCCGATTTTGTTAAGAATAGCAAAAACGAATTCGCCGAGCCACTTCCAATAGAAGATGTTTTAAATGAAGCAGGGTTAAGCACCGTTACCCCACGCCGCGACTTTTTAAAGGCGTTAGGTTTTGGTTTAGGTGCAGTTACTTTGGCAGCATGTCAAACAGCCCCGGTTCATAAATCTATTCCTTACCTGGTAAAACCTGAAGAGGTTACGCCTGGTATTCCTAACTATTATACTTCGAGCTTTAACGGCCAAAGTATTTTAGTTAAAACAAGAGAGGGTCGTCCGATTAAAATTGAACCAAACCCTAATGCAGGTGAATTTTATCGCGGTACTGATGCAAGAGCGCAAGCTTCTGTGTTAGATCTTTATGATGTATCGAAATTAAAAGCGCCAGTTCTTAAAAACGAAGAAACTACCTGGGCTAAGTTAGATAGCTTTGTAAAAAGCGAATTGGCAAAAGCACAGGCAGGCGGTAAAAAAATCCGCGTAGTGGCTTCTACAGTTAACAGTCCATCAACAAATGCTGTTTTAGTACAGTTTATTGCAAAATATCCAGCGGCTAAATTGGTACAATATGATGCGGTTTCTTATACCGGAATTATTCAGGCTAACCAAAACAGCTTTGGTAAAGCGGTATTGCCAAAATATAACTTCGATAAAGCTGACTTAATTGTAAGTTTCGCTGCCGATTTCTTAGGAACCTGGATTAGCGGAGAAGAGTTTACAGCTCAATATACTTCTAACCGTAACTACAAATCGTTAGAAAACAAAAAAATGAGCCGCCACATTCAATTTGAAAGTGGAATGAGCTTAACGGGTACAAATGCTGATACGCGTGTTCCGATTAAATTATCAGAAGAAGGACCTGCTTTAATCGCTTTATATAATGCAATTACTGGTCAGTCTTTAGCGGGTGGTACACTTGGAAACAACACCACTGCTGATAAAGTAATTAAATTAGTAGCAAAAGAATTAGTGCAAAACAAAGGTAAAGGCCTTGTAGTGTGTGGTTCTAACGATGTTTCTACTCAAATTTTAGTAAATGCGATTAACTCCGCTATCGGAAGTTATGGTACCACAATCGATTTAGATAATCCTTGCTATTTATATGCAGGTAACGATGCTGAATTTAACGGTTTAGTTGCCGAAATGAGTCGCGGTGAAGTTGGTGCTATTTTATTTTTAAACAGTAACCCTGCTTACGATTTCATGAATATTGATGCATTTACTAAGGCTTTAGCTAAAGTTCCTGCAAAAATCTCTTTCTCAGATAGAGCTGATGAAACAGCTTCACTTTGTGATGCCATTGCAATTAACCATAACTATTTAGAGTCGTGGGGTGATGCAAATGCTTACGAAGGATATTATTCAATTGTTCAACCTACCATCAACCCAGTTTTCAACAGCCGTCAGGCAGAAGAGAGTTTATTGGTTTGGGCTGATGCTCCGGTTAAAAATTACTATCAATTTGTTCGCAACAACTGGGAAACCAAAATGTTGCCAGCAATTGGTTTAAAGTGGAATGATGTTTTAGAGAAGGGTGTAGTTACAGTAGCTCCAAAAGCAGCCGGTAGTTATTCTTTCACTCAGTCATTGGCGCAAGTTGCTACTTCAATTGTAGGCAGCAGCAAAGCTTTGGCAAAAGGCGGCGACCAGGTAGAATTGCAAGTTTACGAAAGTGTTCCGATGCGTGATGGTAAAAACGCCAACAATGCATTCTTGCAAGAATTGCCAGATCCGGTTTCAAAAGTAACCTGGGATAACTATGTTGCTCTTGCACCAAAATTTGCAGAAAAATTAAAGGTTAAAGAATTTGATGTAGTTACTGTAAAAGGTAGCAATGGACATTCTGTAGATCTTCCGGTATTGATCCAGCCAGGACAAGCACAAGGAACAGCATCTATCGCATTAGGTTATGGCCGTACTAAAGTTGGTAAAGCTGGTAACGAGGTAGGTAAAAATGCGTTCCCTTTTATCTCTTTCCTAAACGGAACAATGCAATATGCCAGCAATGTAACCATTACCCCAACAGGTGGTTACTATGAATTGGCTCAAACACAAACTCACCACTCGTTCGAAGGTCGTGCGGTAATTAAAGAAGCTACATTCAAAGAATATTTGAAAGATGCTTCTGCTGGTAACCATAAAGGCGAACACAAAGATTACGATCTTTGGGATGCCTATGAGAAACCAGGTAACAACTGGGTAATGGCAATCGATTTGAATGCTTGTACTGGTTGTGGTTCTTGTATTGTTGCTTGTAATGTAGAAAATAACATTCCTGTAGTAGGTCGTGATGAGGTTCGCCGTCGTCGTGAAATGCACTGGATTCGTATTGATCGTTACTATAGCTACGAAACCAAAGATGGTGATGTAACCAAAGAAAAAGAGATTGCTAAATTGGAAGATTTAGATCACGTTTCTGTGGTTCACCAACCAATGTTGTGCCAACACTGTGATCACGCACCTTGCGAAACGGTTTGTCCGGTATTGGCAACTGTACACTCAAGTGATGGTTTAAACCACATGGCTTATAACCGTTGCGTAGGTACACGTTACTGTGCGAATAACTGTCCGTATAAAGTTCGTCGTTTCAACTGGTTTAACTACTGGAATGATTCACGTTTCGATAACTACTTAAATAATGAGTTTACTCAATTAGTATTGAATCCTGATGTTACTACCCGTTCTCGTGGTGTAATGGAGAAATGCTCAATGTGTATCCAACGTATTCAAGGTGGAAAATTACAAGCTAAATTAGAGAAACGTCCATTGAAAGATGGCGATATCAAAATGGCTTGTCAGGAAGCTTGTTCAGCAAATGCAATCATATTTGGTGATTCAAACGATCCAAATTCAGAGGTTTCAAAAGCATTACGTTCTGAGCGTATCTACTACGTATTAGAAGAAATCAACGTGAAACCAGGTATCGGATACATGACAAAAATTAGAAATACAGATACAACAGTACAAGCGTAAGCTTTAGTATAAAGAAAATACAAATTATGTCAGGACATAACGAATCAATACTTAGAGAACCATTAATTACCGGCGATAATATCACGTATGCAAAAATTACGGATGATATTTTAGGGCCGGTAGAAAACAAGCCGAACAAGGCTTGGTGGATTGGTTTCATCGTTTCAGCATTAGGTGCTTTACTTTGGGTTGTAGCTGTGAGTTACACTTTTTGGAATGGTATCGGTGCATGGGGCTTAAATAAAACAGTTGGATGGGCATGGGATATCACCGGTTTCGTATGGTGGGTAGGTATCGGTCACGCCGGAACGTTAATTTCAGCGGTACTATTGCTTTTCCGTCAAAACTGGCGTAACTCCATTAACCGTTCTGCAGAGGCGATGACAATCTTCGCCGTTATCTGTGCAGCAACGTACGTAGTATCTCACATGGGTCGTCCGTGGTTGGCTTATTGGGTTTTGCCATTGCCAAATCAATTCGGTTCACTTTGGGTAAACTTTAACTCACCATTGGTTTGGGATATGTTTGCCATCTCTACTTACTTCTCGGTATCATTATTATTCTGGTACACAGGTTTATTGCCAGATATCGCAACTATTCGTGATCGTGCAGTAGGAACACGCAGAAAAATCTATTCTATCTTTTCATTCGGATGGAGTGGAAGTGTTAAAACCTGGCAACGTTTCGAGGCGGTATCATTAATTTTGGCTGGTATTTCAACGCCATTAGTACTTTCGGTACACACTATTGTATCAATGGACTTTGCAACATCAGTAATTCCAGGATGGCACACCACAATCTTTCCTCCATATTTCGTAGCGGGGGCGATTTTCTCAGGCTTTGCGATGGTGTTAACCTTATTATTAGTAGCACGTAAAGTATTGGGTCTTGAAAACTACATCACCATGTTCCACATTGAGTCGATGAATAAAATCATCATCTTAACTGGATCAATTGTAGGTGTGGCTTACTTAACTGAGTTCTTCATTGCATGGTATTCAGGTTCTGAGTACGAGCAATACGCCTTCATCAACCGTTCTACTGGTCCTTATTGGTGGTCGTACTGGATGATGATGACCTGTAACGTGATCTCTCCGCAATTGTTATGGTTCAAAAAGATCCGTTTAAGCATCAAAGCTACTTGGATTTTATCAATCGTAGTAAACGTGGGTATGTGGTTCGAACGTTTCGTAATTATCGTTACTTCATTACACCGTGATTATATCCCTTCAAGTTGGGCAATGTTTTATCCAACCTGGGTTGATGTGAGTGTATTCGTGGGTTCAATCGGTTTGTTCTTTACTTTATTCTTATTATTCTTAAGAGTATTGCCTTCAATCGCTATCGCAGAGGTTAAATTATTATTAAAATCTGCAAGTGAGCAAGCGAAAATGAAACAGATTAAAGACGGACATGAGAACAAAGAATACGTAACAGAATACGTAGAGTCGTTACAGAAATTTGATAGTGTTAAACAAGAAGATTACGCAAAAATATAACAATGAGTGATATCAAATATATTTTAGGCAGCTTTGGTGATCCTGATGAAATGATGCATGGCATCGAAAAACTTCAGGAAAATGGTGTAAGCATTTACGATGTTTATACGCCAATGCCTATACACGGAATAGAAGCCAAATTAGGGATTAAAAGATCGAGAATCGATATTGCAGCATTTTGCTTTGGTATCAGTGGAACTTGCGCAGCTTTTGCATTAATTTATTTTTGCGCAGTAATCGATTGGAAAGTAAACATTGGTGGTAAGCCATCATTCGCATTGCCGGATTTTATTCCGATAATGTTCGAGCTTACTGTATTGTTTTGTGCTTTCGGTATGGTGTTAACTTATTATGCTTCTACGCATTTGTTTCCAGGAAGATCGCCAAGGGTAATGGATCTTCGTGCAACTGACGATCGTTTTGTTATCGCTATTGATGCAAAGGATAATGCAGCACACACTGTAATTGATGGATTATTAAAAGATGCAGGTGCTTTAGAAGTAAAGTATAATGAAAGGAAGTACATTAGCTATGAATAAGAATAAATTTGTTTATACCGCGTTTTTAGCTATCGCTTTTGCAGCTACTTTCACAGCTTGTAAAGATAAACGCAGTACTGGTTTAGAGTATGCCAGAAATATGTATGATCCGATTGCTTTAAATCCGGATCAGCCAGTAGATACCGCACATGTGCCAAGCTTTGGCGGACATGCTGCTCAATTACCACCAGCAAACACAAAACCCGTTGGGTTTACAGAGTACGATGAATTTCCTAATACCAAGGAAGGTTACGAAGCGGCGGGTGTAAGTATGGTAAATCCATTGCCTGTTGATACCATTAACTTGGCACAAGGAAAGCACTTATTCAATGTTTTCTGTAGCCCTTGTCACGGTGAAAAAGGTGATGGTCAAGGGCATTTGGTAAAAATTGAGAAATTTAGCGGTGTACCGGCATACCAAACAGGAGCATCATCTCGTGGTGGTAATATGGTAGATCTTACTGCAGGTAAAATTTATCACACCATTACTTACGGTGTAAATAACATGGGCTCGCATGCTTCACAAATTACGCCAACAGATCGTTGGAAAGTAGTGATGTATGTTCAACAATTACAAAAAGGACAATAGTAAAGCAGAATATAAATGGGAACTCACAATATTAATTTTAGTGAACAGTTTGAGTTTACAGGTAAAGTAAAAACCTTGAGCATTGTTGGTATCATATTAGGTGCTATTGCTATTGGTTACGGTTTTACTGGTGATAAAGTAATGCATGAGCGTACTTTTGCTAACCTGTTGCTTATGGGATATTACTTTGCATGCGTTTGTATGTCAGGTATGTTTTTCCTAGCCGTTCAATTTGTCGCGCAAGCAGGATGGTCTGCTTCAATTTTACGTGTACCACAGGCATTGGCCAAAACATTGCCTATTGCTTCTATAATCCTAATTGTGATTATTTCTGCTGGTTTATATACACATAATTTATACCACCACTGGCATGCTGATGGATTAACTGATCCAAATAGTCCTAATTACGATTCATTGATCGCAGGTAAGGCGGTATTCTTAAATGTGCCTTTCTTCTTAGGTCGTATGGTAGTATTTTTGGGTGTTTACAGTGCATTTGCAATAAGCTTTACTAAACTTTCATATAATGAAGATTTAGCCGGTGGATTAGCTTCATACAGAAAAAGCTTTAAAAATGCTTGTATCTTCCTGGTGATCTACGGTTTTACTACACCAATCTTTGCTTTTGATACAATCATGTCGTTAGAAGCGCACTGGTTCTCAACCATGTTTGGTTGGTACAACTTTGCCGCAATGTGGGTGAGTAGTTTAGCTACCATCGCAATCATCATCATCTTATTAAGAAGAGCTGGTTACATGCAATGGGTTAACAATAGCCACTTACACAACTTAGGGCAATTTATCTTTGGTTTCTCTATCTTCTGGACTTATGTATGGTTCGCACAGTTTTTACTAATCTATTATGCAAACATGCCAGAGGAAACTGTTTATTTCTACAAACGCTTTGAATATTACAAGTTTTGGTTTTTCTTAAACCTGGCGATGAACTTCTTAGCTCCGGTTTTATTGTTAATGGACAGAGACAACAAGAGAACAGATGCGAAGTTGTTATTTGTTTCTATCGTAGTATTGTTGGGTCACTGGGTAGATTACTACCAAATGATTATGCCAGGTGCTGTAGAAGATGGACACAATGGTTTCGGTATTGTTGAAATCGGTACTGCCTTAGGTTTTGTAGGATTGTTTACCTTTACCGTTCTAAGCAACTTAAGCAAGAAACCTTTAATTGCAAAGAATCATCCGTTATTACAAGAAAGTTTGCATCACCAGCTTTAATAGGTGATAGTATAGAGCAAATATTTAATTATTATTATAGAAGTACAGCGTACTACTTTTAAGGAAATGAGTTTAAGAAAGTTTATCACGAGTAAAACGACCGCGGCTTTGGCAGTATTACTTACTGTTTTTGCAAACACCAGCGCTTTTGCGCAAGAGGCAGCAGCAAGTGCTGCAGCGGCACCGAAAGTTGATATGGGAGAGGTTTACAAATCAGTAATTTTTTATACGCTGATATTCCTAGCCGTATGTGTATTCATCGCTATTATTGGTAAAGCAATAAAAGTATATGAACTAAGCCGCGAAGCGCAGGGTAAGCCAATTGGTATTAACTGGAACGGGGTACATGCAAGCTTATTTGCATTGTTCTTGGTTTTAGGTTTGTATGGTGTGTATTGGGAATATACCGTTCATGGTTCTATGTTATTGCCTGACGCTGCATCAGAACATGGAAAGAAGATTGATGAAATGTTTAACTTAACATTAATCATCACCACCATTGTATTCATTGCTACGCACATTTTATTATTTGGTTTCGCTTACATCTACAAGTATTCGGCAAAAAGAAAAGCTTACTACTATCCACACAATAATACGATTGAGAAAATCTGGACAATTGTTCCAGCCTTAGTATTAACAGTTTTAGTGTTGATGGGTTTCTTAACGTGGAGATCTATTTTCTTCAAAGTTGAAGATCCTAACAACAAACCACTTCAAATCGAAGTAACATCTGAGCAGTTTAAGTGGTCTATCCGTTACCCAGGTGCTGATGGTATTGTAGGAAAGAAAAACTACAAATTAACAACTGCATCAAATACTTTAGGTATAGATTTTAAAGATTTGAATTCTCGCGATGACGAAATGGCTGACGAAATGGTTATCCCGGTTGGTAAGCCTGTTAAGTTGATCTTAAACAGTAAAGATGTAATCCATAGTTTTTACATGCCTCACTTCAGAGTTCAGTTGAACACTGTACCAGGTATGCAAACTATTTTTGAATTTACTCCAACAAAGACTACCCGTCAAATGCAGGAGGAAACCAATGATCCTAATTTTAAGTTCCTTTTCTACTGTGCTAAGATTTGTGGATCTGGTCACTATAACATGCAAAAAGATGTACGTGTAGTATCAGAAGCTGAATACAAAACATGGATTGCAGAACAAAAAACATACTTAAACGACGATTTAAGAAAACAATTTAATTTGCCTGTGGCACCTGCACCTGCTAAACCAGCAGCAGAAGGAGATTCATCAGCAACCGATTCGGCAGCTGTGAAAGGAAACCAAATGGCTTTAAATAAATAATATTAAGCAGGAGCGAAAAGAATATGTCAACAATAGCATTACACGACGAACACAATCACGACCACGCTGATCACGGACACCACAAGGAGACGTTGATTTCGAAGTATATCTTCAGCATGGATCACAAAATGATTGCTAAGCAATTCCTAATTACGGGTATCATTATGGCCGTAATTGCAATGGGCTTATCAATTTTATTCCGTATTCAATTGGCTTGGCCAGATCAAAACTTTCCATTCTTAGAAACTTTTTTAGGAAAATGGGCTGAAGGCGGTCGTATCAAACCTGACTTTTATTTAGCACTGGTTACCATTCACGGTACCATCATGGTATTCTTCGTGTTAACTGCAGGGCTTAGTGGTACTTTTAGTAACTTACTTATTCCATTGCAAATTGGTGCAAGAGATATGGCTTCGCCATTCTTGAACATGCTTTCATATTGGTTCTTCTTTATGGCTTGTGTGATCATGATGTCTTCGTTCTTCATCCAAACAGGACCTGCTTCTGGTGGTTGGACAGTTTATCCTCCTTTATCTGTAGTTGCGAAGGCAATGCCAGGTTCTGGTATGGGGATGACATTATGGTTAATTAGTATGGTACTTTTCGTGGCATCATCATTAATGGGTGGTATCAACTATGTGAGTACAATCTTAAACATGCGTACTAAAGGTATGGACCTTTGGAAAATGCCATTAACCATTTGGGCTTTCTTTTTAACGGCTATCTTAGGTATCTTATCTTTTCCTGTTCTTGTAGCTGGGGTGGTATTAATGGTATTCGATCGCAGTTTTGGAACAAGTTTCTATTTATCTGATATTGTTTTAGGTACAGATATTTTACCAAATGAAGGTGGTTCTCCAATTTTATGGCAACACTTATTCTGGTTCTTGGGTCACCCTGAGGTTTACATCGTTATCATGCCAGCTTTGGGTATCTCATCTGAAGTAATCTCGGTAAACTCACGTAAACCAATTTTTGGTTACCATGCGATGGTTTATTCATTAATTGGTATTACCGTACTTTCATTCATCGTTTGGGGTCACCACATGTTTGTTACCGGTATGAACCCGCTATTGGGTGGTGTATTTATGATTACCACATTGATTATTGCGGTACCTTCAGCAGTAAAAACATTTAACTATTTAGCTACGCTATGGAGAGGTAACATCCGTTTCACTCCAGCCATGTTGTTCGCTATTGGTTTAGTTTCATTCTTTATCTCTGGTGGTTTAACCGGTATCTTCTTAGGTAACGCTTCTTTGGATATTAATCTACACGATACTTATTTTGTAGTTGCCCACTTCCACTTGGTAATGGGTTCTGCGGCAATTTTTGGTATGCTTGCTGGTGTTTATCACTGGTTCCCAAGAATGTTTGGTAGAATGATGAATGCTAAATTAGGTTATTTACACTTCTGGTTAACTTTCATCGCGGCTTACCTGGTATTCTTCCCACTTCACTTCTTAGGTTTAGATGGTGTACCTCGTCGTTACTATGCTTTTACTGAATTCGAATTCATGAAAAAATGGTTAACGGTGAACGTTTTTGTAACCTGGGCGGCTATTATGGCAGCATTGGCTCAAGTAGCATTCTTGTTCAATTTCTTCTATTCAATATTCAAAGGTAAAAAGGCACCGCAAAATCCTTGGGAATCAAACACTTTAGAGTGGACTGCACCAGTTGAACACATCCACGGTAACTGGCCAGGAGAAATTCCAACAGTTTACAGATGGCCTTATGACTATAGCAAACCAGGACATGATGTAGATTTTATTCCACAAACAGTTCCTTTCTCTCAAACCATGAGTTCAAACTTGCCTCATGATTTTGAAGGAAATGCTGAGGCCGAGAAAATTCAACAAGATTGGGAATTAGCTAATCCTGTAAAAGAGAATAACTAGCTTTTAGCTTTAATACAATTTTAAAAGGGGTATCTGATTAAGTTTCTGCTTATCCGGATACCCTTTTCATCTTAAAAGATATATGGTCAGCAGATCAGAACAACGTTTTATTAGGATCAATTTCATAACCATCATAGTTACGCTATTGGTTATACTTGCCGGCGGTATTGTTCGCAGTACTGGCTCGGGTATGGGTTGTCCTGATTGGCCAAAATGTTTTGACCGTTATATTCCACCAACCGATGTATCTCAGCTACCTGCTGATTATAAAGAAAAGTATGTTGCCGGAAGGTTAAAAAAGAATGAAAAATTTGCTAAATACCTAGAGAGTATGGGCAAAGCTGAATTGGCAGATAGCATCAGGAATGATAAAAGTATTACACTGCCTGAAGAATTTAATCCGGCTAAAACATGGGTAGAATATATTAACCGTTTAACGGGAGTTGTGGCAGGAATATTTTTGCTTTTAACAGCGGTATATTCTTTTACCTACAGGAAATCGGCTAAGAGGATCATTTTTTTAAGTATCCTAAACATTTTAGTGGTGGGATATCAAGCCTGGCTTGGTTCAATTGTGGTTTCGACTAACCTGGCACAGTGGGTAGTTACCGTACACATGTTATTAGCAATTGTAATTTTAGCCATTTCCATATACACTTATAACTACGCGAAACAGCTGAATAAACCGCAATCCGTAATCATGTACCGCATATTATGGCTTAAAGGATTTTTGCTTTTCACCTTGATTGTTAGTGTTGTTCAAATCATATTAGGTACTGAGGTAAGAGAGTCGGTGGATGTAATTGCGAAATCACTGTCTTACACTATCAGAGGGAGTTGGATAGCAAAAGTGGGTTCCGTATTTTCATATCATCGCGATTTAGCCATTTTAGTAGTGCTTGCAAATGCGATCGTTTATAAAATGGTTATCGATCGCTTTAGCGGAAAAGCAGCCCCATTGTTAACTGCCCGTTTTATTTTAATCACGCTTCTCATACAAATTTTAAGTGGCTTTGCTTTAGCTTATATCGCATTTCCACCAGCAGCGCAAGCCATACACATTTTGTTTTCTACGCTGCTATTTAGTTTACAATTTTATTTGTACTTGCTGGTTTACCGTACAAGTACTTATAAGCAATAAAAAAAAGAGAATTGAAACAAGTTATTTCTGATTTTTCTAAACTTATCAAGTTCAGGCTATCGTTTACGGTAGTGTTTTCTGCATCGATATCATTTTTGATCGGCCAGAAAATGCAAGTAGGCAGAGGCCATATTCCTTCTATTGATTGGGGAAATTGGGGCATTTTGATCGCTGGTGGGTTTTTAGTAACAGCAGCCGCAAACTGTTTCAATGAGATTATTGAGAAAGACTTAGATAAGCTCATGTCTCGTACCAAAGATAGACCAATGCCTGCAGGTAGGATGACAACTGGACAGGGCTTGATTTTAGGCGTTTTTATGGCTTTTGTAGGGACCTGGTTACTTGGCAGACTGAACCTGGAGACTGGACTACTATCTGTATTTTCGATCTTGCTTTATGCGTTTGCTTATACACCTTTGAAACGCAAGTCACCGATTGCAGTTTTTGTTGGAGCCATACCTGGTGCGTTGCCACCGCTTATCGGTTACCTGGCAGCATTCGGAAGTTTGAAAGCGGAGATGTTTCATGAAATTGACTATTACATCGCAGGAATATTATTTTTAATTCAATTCGTTTGGCAGTTTCCACATTTTTGGGCAATTGCATGGGTGTTGGATGATGATTACAAAAAAGCTGGGTTCAGACTTTTACCTACTAAAAAACGTGATAAGACGACTGCTTTATTAACTTTTGTAAGTACGCTACTTTTGATTCCGGTAAGTTTATTGCCGACCTTTTATGGCTTCGGTGGTTATTACATCGCTGGTTTATCGCTACTAGCCGGGCTTATTTTTAGCTGGTTAGCTTTAAAACTTTTATTGAACAGAGAATTAATTGATGCGAAAAAAGTAATGTTCTGTTCGTTTTTTTACATCCCAGCCGTACAGTTGGGTTTATTATTAAATTTTATAGCAAAATAATTTATGGTTCTAACAATGGAAAATATCCAAGATACATTTGATCCAAAGCCGAGAAAATTTATAGTATGGTTATTTGTAGTATCATCAACAATTATGTTTGGTGGTTTTACAAGTTATTATCTTGTGTTTTCTGCATCCAAGGGAAAAGGGCATGGTTTGGTTCTGCCCGATGCCTTTATCTATTCTAGTCTGGTGATAATCGCCAGTAGTATTACGCTTTTCTTAGCATCAAGGGCATTGCGTAAATTAAATTTCAGCTTACAAAGAAATTTGCTTCTGGTGACTGTGCTATTGGCTATTGCTTTTGGTGTGATGCAGTTTAATGCATGGGGCAGTATGATCAAAACAGGTGCAACCCTGGTAGGTAATAATGCAGCAATTTCGTTTATTTATGTGGTGAGTTTTATTCACCTGCTACACATTATAGCTGGTGCTTTCTTAATAATTAGTGCTTTAGTGGGCAGCTACAGAAATATTCCATTAGCGAAAAGCCAATATCGCATGGAAATCGCATCTATTTTTTGGCATTTTATAGATATATTATGGATATATCTGTATGTTTTTTTACTTTTGAACCGTTAAATTTGTTAACAAACTATTATACTATTTCCAAATGAATTCAGTATCACAATTAGATCAAGTTAAAACCGGACCATGGAATGGTGGTCGTTCTCCGTGGTCGGTAGAATATGGTAAAATCATGATGTGGTTTTTCCTTTTGTCAGATGCTTTTACTTTTTCATCGCTATTGATCTATTATGGCGCTCAGCGTTTTTCAAAATTAACATGGCCAGATCCTGATTTGGTTTTCCAATCCGTACCTGGTCTTGCAGATAGTGGTTATCCATTAGTATTTGTGGGTATCATGACCTTCATTTTAATCATGAGTTCTGTAACGATGGTATTAGCCGTAGAAGCAGGACACAGACGTTCTAAAAAAGAAGTAATTTGGTGGATGGTGGCTACTATTATTGGTGGTTTTATGTTCTTGGGTTGTCAGGCTTTAGAATGGACTCACTTATTCCATGAAGGATTTGGATGGGGAGAAATTCCATCAGCAGAAGAATTAAAACATTTATTTTCTGGTGATGTTTCTTTGGTAGCAGCACAACAGTTTTCAAACCTTTTCTTTACCATTACAGGTTTTCACGGTTTCCACGTATTTAGTGGTGTGTTAATCAATATCATTATCTTAATCATGACCATTAACGGAACTTTCGAAAAAAGAGGTCACTATTTGATGGTTGAAAAGGTTGGTTTGTACTGGCACTTTGTAGATTTAGTTTGGGTGTTTGTATTCACATTCTTCTATTTGGTTTAATTTATCATATCTAAAAATATTATCATGTCAGAACATCATTCACATACAACAGAAGGACACGAACACGAAGAACATGCAGGTCTAAGCAAAAGAAAAATTTGGCAGGTATTCGGTATCTTATTACTCATTACGGTAATTGAATTTATTATCGCGTTGGTAATTTTACCTAAAGGCTATATGTCTCATGGGGTAGGTAACTTTGTATATATTGCATTAACTTTATTAAAAGCATTTTATATAGTAGCTTACTTTATGCACTTAAAGTATGAAAAATTAGGACTTCAGCTTTCGCTCACCGTTTCGTTTATTTTCATTATTTACTTTATCGTTTTAATGTTAATTGAAGGTGGATTTCTTAACATCCATATGATGAGCCATTAATGAAAAGAAGCCCAATTAAAAAGGTATTAATCCTGGTAAGCATATTGGCTATACCAGGATTTTTGTTTTTTTACTTATTGCCACAGTTTGCTAAAAACAGGTATAAGAGCTTGCCTATATTCGGAGAAAAGGTAGTAGCATCTACATTTCATTCCGTTAAAGGGAAGAAAATTCCAGATACCATTTATCACCAAATTCCTGAATTTAGCCTCGTTAATCAAAAAGGTGCAATTATTAATCTCGATTCTGTAAAGGATAAAATAATTGTTCTCAATCTTTTCTTTACTGATGCGATGAGTAAAGATGTGGCTAAATACATCAGTCAGTTGTCAGCTGGTTACACCAAGAAGCCACTGGTTCGCTTTTTAAGTATCTCTGTAAATCCAGATGATAAAAACAAAGTTGTTGATTACGCCAATCAATTTCAGGCCAAGGCTGGTAAGTGGGATTTGCTTACCGGAGATACATCAACAACCTATCCTTTAATCAGAAAAGGGCTTTTGCTTGATGTAATTAAAGATGAATCAAAGGATAAACCCAATTTCATATTTGGCAACAAAATATTATTGATAGATGTTCAACATCGAATCAGAGGCATGTATGAAATTGATAATCCCGAAGCCAAAAGTAGATTAGAGGACGAAATTAAAGTGCTTATTGCAGAATATCTACGCAATTTAAAGGATGGCAGGTAGGTTAAAGTTGAAATTTAAAAGTTTAAAGTAAAAAGTATTTAAGGGCACAAGGAGAAATGAAGTCATCAGTTGAAACGAAATATAATAAGTGGATTGTTGTATTGTCAATCGCCATACCTTTGGTAGTTGCATTGTTGTTCGGAGTTAACTTAAGGAAACTTGGTTACGATGTAAAGCCCTTGTCTTTTTTACCACCAATTTACGCCACAATAAATGGGATAACTGCCATTGTATTGGTAATTGCGGTTTGGGCCATAAAAAACGGCAAACAAAAGCTTCATGAAAATCTGATGAAAGTGGCCATTGGTTTATCTGTTGGTTTCTTAGGGATGTATGTGGCTTATCACATGACAGCTGATTCGACAAAATTTGGAGGCGAAGGCGCTATTAAATACATCTATTATTTTATTCTTATCACTCATATCTGCCTGTCCGTAATTATCATTCCTTTTGTATTAGTTACTTTTGTTCGGGCGCTGGCTCAACGTTTTGACAAGCATAGAAAAATTGCGAGGATTACTTTCCCGATGTGGCTTTATGTTGCTGTAACAGGGGTAATCGTTTATTTGATGATATCACCTTATTATAGCTAAGTGTTTTAAATTTTTTGAAATAAAGCTACCTGAAAACAAATCTAAACTGTCATTTTTGTGGTTATAAAGTTGTAATATTGATTCTATATTAACCGAGTCGATGGAAGGTTACCACTAGATGAATGCAACTAAGGTAGAAAAGGGAATTGATTTAATCACTATAATTGAGCAGGGTAATACTGCGACTTTCACCCATTTTTATACAGTCTATTTCCAAAAACTTTTATTAGCAAGCGACAGTTATGTGAATGATATATCTATCGCGGAGGAGCTGGTACAAGATATTTTCCTCAAGATTTGGGAAAATCCACAAGCTTTGAACGAAGTTCAATCCATCAAATCATACTTGTACCGCACTGTAATTAATTCATCCATTAATTACCTCAATCGTCAAAAAAATATAGAGCAGCATCATTTAAAATTAGCTTCAACTATTACGGATCAATATTTAATGGATCTTGATGAGGAAAGTGAAATGATTTTGATGTTAAGAAATGAAATTGAAAAACTTCCGGCTCAATGCAAAAAGGTGTTCATATTAAGTCGATTCGAAAGCCTAAAGTATAGGGAAATTGCAATTCAATTAAATATTTCTGAAAAAACAGTCGAGAATCATATCGGAAATGCCTTAAAACTATTAAGAGCTCGTTTTTTAAACGATGAAACTTTAAATAAGCGTGGTAAAGGATATTTAATGCTCTTGAACTTCATGTTTGTCTGATTTTGCTCGGTCAAAATGGTATTTTTTCAATTTTATTTAATTTTTTAAAAATTATCTAGGGGTTTTTTTCGGTTTGATTGTCTTTATATTTACAAACCCAAACTAACTAATGCTTAACCAACCTGAATACCTAGACTTAATTGTTCGGTATTTAAATAATCCACAGGATGAAAAACTTCATTCTGCTATAATTTCCTTTTGTGCTGAATCTGAAAGCAATCAATCCTATTTTAAGGAAGTGGAGCGGGTATGGAATTTATCGTCGAAAGCGGTACGTCTAAAAGAAGTTAATGAAAAAAAATCCCTTGAAAGTTTTAAACTGGCGCTGAAGAAGATATCTCACCAACCAACATTTCGAATTAAATGGTTAAGTGGCATTGCAGCTACTATTTTATTAGCTGTTTCTTGTTACTGGGTTTACACTTTAAATAGGCCTTTAGAATTATTAAGTTTCGAAACGAAAAATGATATCGACTCCCTTTTCTTATCTGATGGATCTAAATTAATTTTAGCGGAAAATACTATAATTAAGTATCCTAAAGCATTTGATGGGAATTCAAGAAATATTTATCTAACCAAAGGGAGAGCCTTTCTTCAAATTGTTAAAGATCCTAAACATCCCTTTAGCGTAATTATGGGTGAATCGAAAGTGAGTGTTTTAGGAACTTCTTTTAACCTTGATTATTCTCCTGTTAAAATTGATCTTGATGTAAAAACCGGTAAGGTTATTTTTTCGCCCTATCAAAAAGGTACATCTTCTATTTTAACAGCAGGCCAGGCTTTAACTTATCGTATCTTGGATAAGCAATTCACGACAAGGATATCACAAAATTCAGATTCTTGGATTACCAAGCAATTAATTTTTGTTGACACACCTTTAGAAGAGGTTTGCAAGCAATTAGGTCACTATTATAAAACTGACATCAAACTAATTACCAACCATCAACTGGTAGAAAAATTTAATGCCAAATTCGAGAATAATAGTTTGAACGAGGTTTTAGAGGTTTTGAAAGCAACTTATTCATTAAAAATAAAAGAAACTAAAGATACTATTATCCTACAAACACCTTAACTAATCAATTAATCAAACAAACAACAATTAACTATGGAGAGAAATTTCTACAAAAGAAATGCGGGAATGAGTTTGCGCCGAATGGCCTTACTTCTGTGTGCAATCTTTTGGGCGGTTTTAGCCAAAGCTGATATTCAGCAAGGTAACGCCAAGCCCGAAAGGTTAGACAGCTACTTAAAGAAAATTGAACAAGCTTACAAAGTAAGTTTCGTTTACGACGCAGCTGAAATTAACAAAACAATGATGTTGGCGGTTCCTAACAAACTCACATCAATCACTGAATCACTAGATCAGCTGAAACAAAAAAACATCGGTTACAAGTTAGTGGGTAGCCAGGTTATACTTAAAGTGCAGGAAGCTTCAAAATCTAACACAAAAAAAGATATAATCATTAAGGGTCGTGTTAGAGATAAAAAAGATGGCTCAGCTTTGCCAGGCGTAAGTGTACGTGAAAAAGGTGCATCGAATGCCGTTTCTACTAACGGACAAGGCGAATATCAAATTAAAGTGAAAGATGGAGCCACATTATCTTTCGCTTCAGTAGGTTATAAAACCATTGAAATCGCTGTAAATGGCAGAACCACAATAGATGTTTCAATTGAGGAGGATGCTAACCAACTTAAAGAAGTAAATGTAGTTTCTACGGGTTATCAGGAACTTAATAAAAAATTATTTACGGGTGCGGCAACTGCTTTAAAGGCTTCTGATGTAAAAAGAGATGGTATCACAGATGTAAGTCGTATGCTTGAAGGTCGTGTAGCTGGGGTTTCTGTTCAAAACGTTTCCGGTACATTTGGTGCTGCTCCAAAAATTCGTGTGCGTGGCGCAACCTCTATTTCAGGAGATAATAAACCGCTTTGGGTAGTGGATGGAATTATTTTG
Organism: Pedobacter sp. Leaf41; assembly: GCF_001422545.1. Classification (GTDB taxonomy): domain Bacteria; phylum Bacteroidota; class Bacteroidia; order Sphingobacteriales; family Sphingobacteriaceae; genus Pedobacter. Next base: position 407,171 of record NZ_LMLE01000001.1, read on the forward strand.
GAAGATGTGGTTAACATTTCCAATGAACAATTGTCAACTGGTGATCCGTCTACACTTGTAGGTTCATCAGTAGCAGGACTAAACCCTGACGATATTGAAAGCTTTAATATTTTAAAAGATGCTGCTGCTACAGCCCAATATGGCGCTAGAGCAATGAACGGTGTCGTTATTATCACTACAAAGAAAGGTAGAAATACTGAGGGCAAGCCATTGATATCGTATACTGGAAACTTTTCTAGTTATATGAAACCTTCATATAATAACTTTGATATTTTGAATTCTGCAGATCAAATGAATGTTTATATTGAAATGCAAAATAAAGGATGGTTAAATCATTCAAGTTCATCTCGTAGTGCAAATGGTGGGGTATTTACAAAAATGTACAATCAAATGTATGTCTATGATCCTGCAACAGGTAGTTATGCGCTAAGAAATGATGCTCAAAGTCAAAAGCAGTTTTTACAACGCTATGCTGATGCAAATACTGACTGGTTTGATGTTTTATTTAAACAGTCATTAATGCAAGAACACTCGCTAAGTGTGGCTACGGGAACACAGAAATCTAAAATATATGCTTCAACGAGTTTTCTACAAGATAACGGATGGACGATCGCAGATAAGGTTAAAAGATTTACTGGGAACTTCCGTGGCAACTTTGAGATTAGTGATAAGTTAAGTTTTGAACTCATTACTCAGGGCTCTATCCGTGATCAAAAAGCGCCGGGAACTTTGGGTAGAAATGGAAATCCAGTTTACGGAACTTATGATCGTGATTTTGATATTAATCCATTCAGTTATGCTTTGAATACCAGTCGTACGTTAACACCTTATGATGCGAATGGTAATCGGGAATATTTTACTCAGAATTACGCACCATTTAATATCCTTAACGAATTAGGAAATAATACCTTAGAATTGGGCTTGATTGATTTTAAAGTTCAAGGTGGGTTAAAGTATAAGATCACAAACAACTTAAAATACTCTTTTGACGGTGCTTATCGATTTGCTAAAACCAGCCAGGAGCACAAAATTACTGAAAACTCAAACATGGCACAAGCATATCGTGCCGGTATAAGTCCTGATGATGCTACGATAAGAAATAACAATAAATTTTTATACAGCAATCCGGATGATCCAAATGCATTACCAGTTTCTGTTTTACCTTATGGCGGTTTTTATAAAACCAACGATGATAACATCACAAATTATTACGTAAGAAATAGTTTAGAGTATGATAAAACCTTCAATGGTGATCATCTTTTCAATGTTTTTGCAACTCAGGAGATGCGTTACATCAATCGTCAAAATAAAGTTTTTGATGGATATGGCTATCAATATGATAAAGGTGGTGTTCCGTTTATTGATCCAAATATTGTTAAACAAAACGTTGAAGGCGGCTTTAACTATTATAGCATGGGTTATCGCTACGAGCGTTATCTAAATTATGCTTTAAGAGCGGCGTATTCATACAAGGGTAAATATAGCATTAACGCAACTGGCCGTTATGATGGTTCGAATTTATTGGGAGAATCACCAACAGCAAGATGGTTACCTACATGGAATGTTTCTGGAGCTTGGAATATCGATACTGAAAATTTCATGCAGGGCGAAAGACTTAAAAGCATAATTAGTCGGGCAACATTGAGGGCAACTTATGGTTTAGTAGCAAGTATGGGTTCGGCAACAAACTCAAGTTTAGTAGTACAAAGTATGGGTACCCGTCGTCCATACCTAGGAGAGAAGGAAACCAAGCTATACATTTCTGGTCTTGAAAACTCTGAATTAACATTCGAAAAATTAAACGAACTTAACGTAGGGTTGGATTTAGGATTATTCAAAGAAAGAATGACTTTAACAGTTGATGCTTATAGAAGAAAAAGTTTTGATTTGATTGGTGCTTTTAGAACTTCTGGTATTGGTGGTGAGGCCATTAAGCAAGCAAACTATGCTGATATGAAATCGGAAGGTATAGAGGCAGCTTTGGGAGCGAAAATTTTTACCTCTCCTTCTTTTAGTTGGTCAACCCAATTAATTTTTGGTTACAACCGCAATGAGATCACAAACTTGAAAAACCAACCATCAATCTTCGGTTTAATAGGTGCAGATGGTGGTCCATTAGAAGGCTATGCTCAAAGAGGATTATTTTCACTTGATTTTCAGGGATTAGATCCTTTAAATGGTTCTCCAAAATTTATCAATGATGAAGGAGTTGTAAGCGGTGATGTTTATCTGCAAAGTGATGTAATTAAATACCTTAAATATGAAGGCCCTATCGATCCCCAATATACAGGTGGTTTCTCAAATACATTTAAATACAAAGATTTTACCCTCTCAACTTTAGTAACATTTGCAGCGGGAAATAAAGTGCGTTTAACGCCTTCATTTAAAACGAGTTATACCGATCTTGATGCTATGCCCAAAGCATTCTTAAGTCGTTGGGAAATGCAAGGTGATGAGTTGTTAACAAATGTTCCTTCAATTTTGGATGTTTTGGAAGCACAAGCATTCGGGAGTAACTATGCTTATAATAACTATAACTACTCTACAGAGCGTGTTGCAGATGGAGGTTTTGTACGTATGAAACAAATTATCTTAAGTTATAACATTCCTTCAAAATACACAAAGAAACTTGGATTAACTAACTCATCTATCAGTGCAGTTGGTAATAACTTATTCTTAATTTATTCAGATAAGAAATTAAACGGACAGGATCCAGAGTTTTTCGGATCAGGAGGTGTGGCTTTGCCAATCCCTCGTCAGTTTACATTATCTTTAAAGGTGGGGTTTTAAACATACTATCATGAAAAAAATATACATATCGATTATTGCTTTAACGCTGATATCGACAGCTGGATGTAAGAAGTTTTTGGAGCAAGCACCAGATCAAAGAACACAAGTAAATACAGTAGAAAAAGTAGCTGAATTATTAACAAGTGCCTATCCAGAAGGTAACTATATCGCATTTACCGAGACAGCATCTGACAATGCTGAAGATAAAGGCCCTGGAATAGGAAGTGAAGGAAGAACGGTTACACAACCATATTACTGGTTGGATAATGATGATGATGACAGTGATACGCCAACACAATATTGGAATTCGTGCTATGAAGCAATTGCAGCAGCAAATGCTGCATTAGAGGCAATTGAAGTTAATAATTTAGGTGCTGCAGCGTTACCGTACAAAGGAGAGGCTTTAGTGGCAAGAGCTTATGCCCATTTTATGTTGGTAACACTTTATTCGAAGGCTTATGATCCTGCAGGTAGCAACGATTCACCGGGTATACCTTATGTAACCGTTCCCGAAAAAGTAGTATCAGCTCAATATACTAGAGGTACAGTAGCATCAGTGTATGCGAGCATTCAGAAAGACTTATTAGAAGGGCTTCCATTAATAAAAAACACTTCTTATAAAGTTGCTAAATATCACTTTAATTTAGGTGCAGCAAATGCGTTCGCTGCAAGATTTTTCTTATTCAAAAAAGAGTACGATAAGGTAATTCAATATGCAAGTGCGGTTTCTCCAGGAAATGCTTTCGCTACAATATTGAGACCTTGGAATACCAGATATAATACGTACACTTTGGATGAGCAGGTAATTAACTTTACCCAAGCGAGTGAACCATCAACACTATTATTAATAGAAACGGCATCATCATGGGCCAGGACAGTAAGTCCAAGATATGGATTCGGGCAGGTTCAAAATAATGAAATGTTTACACCAAATGTTACAGGCGCACGTTGGGCATATAAGTCAGCTTATTACGGCGTACCACATTATACAATGTTAAAATGGAATGAATATTTTGTAAGAACCAGTCCTAATGCTACGATTGGTTTTCCATATACTATTGTTCCTGTTTTAACTGCAGACGAAGTTTTATTGAACCGAGCGGAAGCTTATGCGTCATCAGGTCAAAATACATTGGCATTGGCAGACTTAAATACTTATTGCAGTACAAGAATCTTAAATTACAATGCTACAACCCATGCAGTTACTTTAGCTAAAATTGCAACATTTTATGGTATAGCTGATCCAAAAGCAGGTTTAATTGCTACAATTTTAGATTTCAAGAAAAAAGAATTTACCCAAGAGGGATTGAGATGGTTCGATATTTTAAGATATAAATTGCCTGTTCAACATAAAGTTTTTAAAGTGAATGGATCATTTGAAACCATTACACTTACTGCTGATGATCCACGGAAGTTGTTTCAATTACCGAATCAGGTTACACTATCTGGCATTGCTCAAAATCCAAGATAATAAAGATGATTATTATGAAAAAAATATTTAATAAAGGGCTTCTAGCATTAGGTATGCTAACAATCCTTGCATCTTGTAAAAAAGAGGGCACTTTAAATGCCAATTTAGATGCGATTGACCAAAACATTATAACCAATAAAAATGCTACGGATATCTGGTTGGACCAGAATTTTCTTAACCCATATAATATTGAAACGAAGTATAGATTTGATCGCTTTGAGCTTCCATCGGGTAAAAACATCACACCTCCTTCGGTTGAACAAGTTATTCCAGCAATGGAAATGGTTCGCGATGTATGGATTAGACCATTTGAAAGTGCTGGTGGAAGTGATTTTATTAAAAAAATATCTCCGAAGCAATTCGTTTTAGCAGGTAGTGCAGAGTATAATAGCAATGGTACAATTACGTTGGGAACTGCCGAAGGTGGACGTAAAATTGTATTGTATGTGATTAACTCATTTGATAAAACCAATCTAGCATCGGTTAAACAAATGATTCAGGTTATTCAGCATGAGTACACTCACATTTTAAATCAGACTGTTGATTTTTCTCCTGAATATCAAACAGTATCGCGTGGCGGTTACGAAGCTAACTGGACACAAAGATCATTGGCAGAAGCTTACTCTTTAGGTTTCATCACGCAATATGCAAGGGTTTCTCCAGGGGAAGATTTTGCCGAGCAATCATCTAACATGTTAATGATGGGGCGTGTTCAGTATAACGCTATTGTGGCAACATTGGCAGCAGATGCCCAAGTAAAATTAAAGAAAAAGGAGCAGTACGTTGTAGATTACTTCAAAACTGCGTTCAATATTGACTTCTATAAATTGCAAAGTGAGGTTCAGTTGGCTTTATTTAAAGTTTCGCAGCCAGTTTTGGCAAGAATGATTGGTCCTGGAATTGGTTATACAACGCTTACCGCTAATCCTTCAACTGAGCCTAATCAATCGGCAGAGTTTCTTGGTTTATGGAACGCAGCAAGAACTTCAATGGCTGCTGGCGGTTTTGTTTTAAGCAATTATGCGATGACTTTTAAAGCAGCTAACCTCATGACCTTAAGGTATACTTTTACCAATGCTGCTGGAACAACAACTTATTTTGCAGATGCAGATTACACGATGGCATTGAATACTACAACAGGTGTTACCACATTTACTTTGTTAGCAACTCAACCTACAACAACAACTTACGGAAATATGGGTGTTATTAATGCAAGAATGGCAGGAGTGAATAGCTATTTTTCTACAGGATCATTCAGAGCCAATTGGATTAATCAAATTATTCCAGGAGATATTGGGTTTTTAGGCTCATTAGGGGCATTTTATAAAACCACTAATGCCAATTCATATTTTTATGGTACAATGGGTCAATAATTAAGAAGAAATTAACATGAAAAAAATATTTTTATACTCTTTATTGTCTTTAGCACTTTTTGCAGGCTGTAAGAAAGAGGAGGTTTTGGTTGATGGACAAAGACCTGAAGAAAGAGTTACTGAAGCAGTAACTAAATATACCAATGCCTTGACTGGCAGCACTACCGGATGGAAAGCTTTCTTATATCCTGATGGTGGTGGAGGCTATTCTTTTTACTTAAACTTTAGCAAAGAGAACAAGGTAACAATGTATGCTGATTTGGATTATGACCCGGCTGCTGAAAGTATGGAGAGCACTTATAAGGTTAAGGCTTTTCAAACTCCAACACTTTCTTTTGATACTTACAGTTACATGCATATACTTGCTGATCCGAACCCAAATACCTTTGGTGGAGTTGCAGGATGGGGTGTTTATTCAGACTTCGAATTTACATTCGACAAGCAAGTTGGCGATTCGATTATGTTAACCGGAAAATTGCTAAATAGTAAACTGATTTTAGTAAAAGCAACTGCAGCTGAACAAAAATCATTTAACGAAAAAGGTTTGCTAAAATCAATTCAGACCTCTGTAGATTATGTGGATAATAACAACAATCTTTATTTTTCTATTGTAGATGCCATCAAAGTTCAAACTTCTATCAATTATGTGAGTAAAGTTGTAACATTAATTTGGGATAATGGAAGTGGTTCAGTTACTACAGTATCTACTGGTTTTGCTTTCACTTTAACTGGAATAAGATTTAAAGAACCTTTAATTTACAAAGGTAAGTCTATAAATGAGCTTACTTGGGATCCGATTAAGGGTGTATATTTCACCACAGTTGATGGAACCCGATTGGAAATAATTGCTTCTCCAACCTCTCTTTATCCGCTTCACTTGTTAATTGGAATACAATACTCTGCTATCATAGTTCCAAATGGAACGACTTATCCAGGATGGGGATCGGAATTCATTACACGCAGGGCTTCTGCAGCTGCAGCTACCTTGGCTTCTGCTTATCGTTTAAGGCTTGATAGAATGGTATTTTCTTTTAACACCATTAATAATACGATGGTGTTAACTGCAGATATTTATCAAAATGCTAATCGTTTTGTTGGAGATTGGCCTTATACTTTCACCAAAACAACAGCTGGGGTATATAAATTTACAGCTGGTTCGCCAACAGGTAATGCCTCATTAATTGTAAATGAAATGGCACCCCTAACTACTCAACGAATCAATACAGATACCTTCACATTGGCTTACTTTACTAATCCAACAACTGGAGAGATTCTCGGTCAGTTTAGAAGTGTTCAGAATCCCAACTTTACTTTTTCGGGTTCATTACAATAATTAAAATAATTCAATATCACTCTCCCACAAACCCCGCCTCATCAGCGGGGTTTTTTTATGACATAATTTTTGCTACCCCTCACACGTTAAATCTTATATTTGCAATGATGAAAAAGACATTCACTTTTATCTTATTTTCAATTACCTGCATTTTACTTTTTACTGCTAATGCACAAGCCCAATGCGCCATGTGTAGTATAAATGCGGAGCAAGGCGTAAAAAATGGCAATACCGTTTCGGCTGGTTTAAACACGGGTGTTTTATATTTACTGGCCATTCCATACATTATGGCAATAGTAATTGGGGTAATCTGGTACAAGAAATACCGCAAGAAAAATGTGGCGTTAAATATGAAAAAAGAACCTTTTCATTTAAACTAAACATGTCTGGTAAAACTTCCAAGCTTTCTGCAATCGTAAACTGCAAATGCCCACACTGTCGTAGAGGAGATATATTTACGGGCAGTATGTATGGCTGGAACATTCAGCATACCAAAGAAATTTGCAGTTATTGTGCACAGCGTATAGAAATTGAACCTGGATATTTCTATGCGGCCATGTATGTTAGTTATGCCATGAATGTAATCGAAATGCTTCTTGTAAGCTTTATTACCTACCTGTTTTTCGGCCCACTAACAGATGCTACTTTTTGGCATTATTTGATTGCGATTTTTGCTGGTTGTTTTATTCTTTATCCTTTTAATTACCGCTACTCACGTATTATTTTGCTTCATGTATTGTCGCCAAATATTAAGTATAAAGCTTATTATGATCAATAAAAGTCAGGAGTTTTAAGTTTGAGTGTTTAACACGATATATTAATTATTGAAGATTCTAAATTGGATGGCTGTTGTACGGTTTATCCGGTTAATCATATCTATATGCTAAAAAAAGAAACCTTAAAATTTATCAAAGAGGTAGCGGAAAACAACAACCGCGAATGGTTTGCGGAAAATAAACCTAGATACGAGGAAGCGAAAGAAGATACTTTGAAACTTGTAGCAGCGCTTATACCGGAGCTGGCTAAGGTAGATCCCTTAATTTCCTCAGAAACTGATCCGAAGAAAAGCCTAATGCGTATTTATCGCGATGTGCGGTTTAGCAAAAATAAAGATCCCTATAAAAATAACTTCGGCATTTGGTTTTCTGCCAAGAGTAAAGGCGGTAATGAACCTGGTTATTATTTACACATCCAGCCAGGTAAAAGCTTTATTGCAGGCGGTTATTGGATGCCCGAAGCACCACATGTTAAACTTATCCGACAGGAAATAGATTACAATATTGACGAGTTCAAAAGCATTATTGAAGCCAAAGCATTCAAAGCAAATTTCACATTGGGCAAAACAAATGCCCTGAAAAATGCGCCGAAGGGCTATGATCCTGCAGATCCAAACATCGAGTTTTTAAAGTTAAAAAGCTTTGAGGCGACCATGCCACTAAAAGATGAAGACTTTTTTAAGCCTGATCTAGTTAATAAGTTGATAAGTTCTTTTGCAACAATACAACCTTTAGTTGCATTTTTACGAAATGCCATTGAGCAATAATCAACTGTTAATTTAATACTCAAAATAACCGACAGTCAATGCTAAACCCTTCGCAGATTTTGTACTTGATGCTAAAATCTTGAAAACAAAACATGAAACCATCATGATTTTTCAAACACATAGTGGATGAATAAATCTGATAGCTGCCTGCGGTAGCAGGGCTTAATCACTATTTAAAACAAATTATTATACGATGAAAAATACCTTCTTAGCTTTTGTCATTCTTTTATTCATTTCGTCCTTTACCTCATGTGTGGTTTTATCGCCAAAAAAATATAAAGCTTTATTGGGTAGCAAAGATTCTTTATATACTGCCTTTAATGAGGGCTTGGTAAAAATTGAGAATTTAGAGAAAGAGGTTGCGAAACTTAAGAAAGACACCACTTTGATGGCTGAAGAGTTAAGAGATTTGCAAAGCAGTTACAATGAAGTAGATGCAAATTATAAAAAGCTAAAAAATAATTCGACTACCGAAATCACAAAGCTATCTGGCGATCTGGCTGCCCGCGAAAAGCGTTTAAAAGAGGTAGAAGAGGTTTTGCGTAAACGCGATGAAGCGACCAATTCATTGAAAGAAAAGTTACAACAAGCACTGCTCGGCTTCACCAAAAGCGGCTTAACTGTAGAAATAAAGAACGGAAAGGTTTATGTTTCTCTAACAGATAAATTGTTATTTCCATCAGGTAGTATTATCATAGATGAAAAAGGGAAGCAGGCACTAACACAGTTGGCTAATGTTTTAAAACAACAGCCAGAAATTAATATTGCTGTAGAAGGCCATACCGACAATCAAAAAATAAACAACTTAGGTCAGATTAAAGATAATTGGGATTTAAGTGTGTTGAGGGCAACTTCGGTGGTACGTTATTTAACAGATAATGAGAAGGTAGAAAGCGTTAGAATGACGGCCACAGGTAAAGGAGAATTTCAGCCGCTCGGTTCAAATGCAAATGCAGATGGAAGAAGCAAAAATAGAAGAATTGAAATTGTGCTTTCTCCAAAATTGGATGAGCTTTACAACCTGATCAAATAATCTAATCGCATTAAATGAATTAGAATGCCCTTTTGATTTAATCATTAGAGCATTTTTTATTTATAAGACTTTAAAATCTTAAATGATTGTTCGAATTCGAAATTATTCAAGTTGGCATACTCTGGCATCGAAATTTTGTTTATCGATACAAACTTAAACAGCTCTTTTATAGCATTTGATACCTCTTCGGGTTTATCACAATGCTTTAGTGCATCTATTTTTAACAAAAGCAACGAAACCTCATAGACTCTAAAATCGTTTTTGAAAGCCATTTTTAAGCCTGCTTCTATCTCGGTAACTGCTTGTTCATAATTGTCTGTGCAGTTGTAAAAGCTCGCTTTGAATAAATTAAAACCTACGCTAATAAAATTGGTGTAGTAGGTATAGTCGCATTCTATCACTTTCTCCATAAATTCTAAAACTCTTTTAGCCTTCTTATAATAGTTAAGTTTAAGATAGGTATGGCCCAAATGTAACAATAGGAACGGAGAGAAGACCGAATGGCGTACATTAAAGATATTAGGATATTTATTTAAAATAGCCATAATGAATCGGTGGCATTCAGCATAATTTTTCTGTGCGAATAAAGCCAATAAAACTAATCGATAGGCCAGGATTTCGGGTGTAGTAATTAGTTTGTTGCTCAAAGGTTCACTCTTATCAATTTTTTGACATAGCCTGATAATTTTATCTTCGAGTGTTTTACTTTCATGAGGTTTTCCCGTAAGGTTATTCATGAAATATAAAATAATGTCATAAGGATTTATGGGAAATAACTCATTTAATCTTTTGTAATGGCGTTTTAGTGCATGCATTGCACTAATCAACGAAGATTTGTCTACATCGATTAAGGCAATATTACATTCGATAACCAATAGCATGATTTGGACATCTTCATTTAATACATTATCAGAAATAGTTTTAATGGTTTCCTTGTAAAGTTTACTCATTGTTCGGCCTGTAGCCAAAATATCAATAAAATTTAAGTCGATACTTTGTTTATTGAAGTTTGAGTTGGGCTTGCTTAGCTCATATTTCGAAACATTGCAAATGAAATCAAACGACATGTTTTTTTCTTCATTCGTAAATGATAGCTTCAGGATGTTTTTTAACTCAGAAATTTCATTTCTGTTGATACAGAAGCGTATAGCCCAGTTTAAAATATGATATCTTAATACTGTTCCTGGCAGAAAGGTTGCTAAAATGTATTCAAAAAATTCCTTACCTGGTTTGTAGTCAAAGCGTTCGGTAATTTGAATAAAAATGAAATAGGTATAGATATCATCGTTCAAAAAACGAACAATTTCTGTCGGTATTGCAGTGCTAAGCCGCTTTTCTTCAATTAGAATACCATCGTACAACAACTCTTGATAAGCGTCAGGATACTGATTTACAATGTCAAGTATAGATTCTTTCGCCACACGAAGACCTTTATTTCCTTTAGATATACTTCCGCTTATTTTTTTTAGCAGATATATTTTCTCGGTACTTTTTTTCGCTAAAAAGATTTTCGTTTCTAAGAAATAGTTAATAATCTCATAACAGAGAAGCGTATTGTTCAATTCGAGGGCAAGATTATCTTTTTTTAATTGATAATATACTTGCAACCAAAACGGCGTTTTAAATTGCGTCAAGAGAGCAGGGCTCACTTCATCTTGAATAACCGTTTTATCTTCAAGCTGGCTTAACACATTTAATATCTCTTCGGTATTTAACGGTGGAACATTGCTAAGTACATCAAGATCGTAAAACAAGCCATTATACCAACTCTTTGTTAAAAAAGCCGAGCCTGTTATAAGAGGCTGCAGATTAATCCAACTATTGGTTCGTAAACCAAATACCATTTTTAAGAAGTTATTTTCTTCTATGCTGTATAAAAAATCTATAAATGTTTGTAAATATTCTGTCTTGGTGAGAAATTCGTCAATTCCATCAACGATTAATATAAATCGGCCCTCTTTTTTTTCTGGATGAAGTTTGAAAAAACTAATTAAATCGTTAACGCTTTCAAATTTAAATTCCTTTAAAAACCATTGTTTTAGCGTCAGTCCATTTAGGATAATCGTATTGATACTATTCACGTTCATTAACAAAACAATATCATTTTTATACAATGCTTGTTCCGAATAAAAAAAGTGATGAACCAAGTGTGCCAGTAGGATAGATTTACCTTGGCCAGGCAATGCACTCAAAGTTGTAAACTGATAATCATTATTTAAAAAATAATCAAAATCAGGATAATAGAAACTCCTATCAGCCGTGTATACGAAAGGAATGCCGGAATTATTTTTCTTTGAAACCAGTGCAATATCACTGATATATTTAGCTTTTAGTTTAAGTGTATCCCAGGTGCTTTGTTCAGCTGAAACCTGAGTTTCTTTTTCCTTACAGAATGTATTCCAGTCTGAATAGCCTATGTATTGTGATAAGCTGTTCAAAGTAAACAAAGAAAATTTGTGTTGCGTGTTTGCGAAGCCAAAAAACCTTTTGATAGTGGTTTCACTAACATAGTTTTTAGTTTCTTGAAATATATACTCAGAAATTAGCTTACAGTGAGAAGGATCTATATTTTTTAATCCCGACTTTATAAGTACAAACTTCTTGAGTTCAGAGAGGAGTTCGTTAGTATTCATTAATTTACAGGGATGACTTCGCTAATGTCATCATAATTTCACAATGAAGGAAATTAAATGAATGTTAATTGAACGGATGAACAAAATGAACGAAAATTTCGAAAATATAATGAACAAGAATGGATAGAAAGCATGTTCATGCGAAATGTAGATTTGTCATTGAAATGTTAAGTATGAGTACTAAACACAATCAATCATCCCAATTACGCCTGACATGATGAAAATCTTTACCTCTCAATCCCATAAAGGAACAATTCGCTGTGCCCTTGCATTCGCAATTATCACTTTACTAACGTTCTTCGGTTCCGTTTCGTATGCGCAAACAAAAAATTATGCAAATTCAGTTACTGAAATTAAGCCTTTTTCATTTAGTCCATCCCGTGTAGATAATATCAACAATGCGATCAATACCAGTGATGCTAATTTTGCTACACTTAATTCGTATGGGGGGGTAGCCTTGGGCGCAGGTTCCTATTCTGGCGGAATAACTTTAAAATTTCCAAGCAGCGTTGCGGCAAATAAAACCACCTATATCAGAATTGATTTCGATCAATCGGCCCTAAACGGCTTGTTAGGAGGAACATTAGGAGGGCTCGTAGCAGACATTGTTGGAACGCTGGTTATCGGAAACCATCAATTTGAGGTTGGAGCTCTACGTCCCAATGGAACCACTATTTTAAGTCGGTCGAGTGCTTCAGGTTTCGATAATAACTCAAATATTAAAATAGTTAAAGATAAGAATGGCTACACTTTTATTGCCATCACCCCAAATGAAATTTACGATCAGGTTTATGTTGTTGACAGAACCACTGGTCTTTTACTGACTACTACTGGCAAAACCAATGTTTATTATGCCTACACTATCGATGGAAATGATAATTGCGATTTAAATACCTATGCAAATTTTGATGCAGAGGGCATCTCGTTAGATGCATTGAACCTGGCTGGAGCAGAAAATTTCGATTTTCAAAAGGTAATAGATAATGATAAAAATAGTTTCTATAACCTAAGCACAGGCGTGTTGGGCGTAGCGGCCTCAAAAAGTGTAAACGTTTACTTTCCTACACTGTCAAATACAACCGATAATATAAATTTACGTTTCAGAACTTCGCCTGCTTTGGTAAACCTAAAGCTGTTCGATAATTTAAGGGTTACTGCTTACCGCGGAAATACGCCCGTTTACAGTGCTGCGGCATCCAGCTTACTGGGCTTAGATTTGCTGGGCTTGTTGAACAGTGGTCAGGCTGTAACAGTACCGTTTGCTCCGGGGGTTGCTTTTGATCGGGTTTCGGTGAGATTATCAACACTCGTAAGTGCTAACGTTACTCAGTATGTAGAGATTTATGACATTAGTAGAAGCCCTGCATTTCCAACTTTTACGGCGCCTATTTCAAATGCAGTTAATATATGTTACAATACAAGCGCTAACTTACAAGCTACCACTGCACTCGGAAATCAGTTGATATGGTATGACGTTGCTGATGGAGGAAATGCTTTATCAACACAGACATATAATGGCACATTTACAACACCAGCGTTAACAGCAAATAAAACTTATTATGTTGCCTCACGAAGAGCAGGCTGTACAGCAGAATCTGTACGGGTTCCAGTGACCGTAACGGTAAATCCAATCATTAATTTTGCTGGTGGCACGCTTACAAATGCAACAAGTGGTTCAACTTATAATAAACAAATTTCGCCTGCTACAGGCGGAACGCCAGGTTTTACCTATGCTTTGGCTGCGGGTAGCACTTTGCCGGCCGGATTAACACTTTCTACAACTGGAGATATAGCTGGCAGGCCAACCCTCGCCAATAACTATAGTTTTTCTATAGTTGCAACGGATACGAAGGGCTGTAGTGCAACCGCAACCTACACCCTCACCGTTACAGAGCCCTTGACTTTGGTTCCAGGTGCATTGCCTGACGGAGTAACAAATGTTTCGTATCCTACTCAGATTATTCCAGCTGCTACAGGCGGTACAGGCCCTTACACTTATGCAGCTACCAACGTTCCTGCCGGTTTAACATTCAATGAAACAACAAGAGAAATTACCGGAACGCCAACGGTACCAGGCAATAATACTGTTCTGGTTACTGTTACGGATGCAAACGGCAATACGGTAACATCAAATTATACCCTTAAAATAACCGATCCGTTAGTTTTGCCACCTGCAACTTTAGCAAATGGAACAACCGGAACAAATTATACTCCACAAATTATCCCTGCAGCTACGGGCGGTACAGGCCCATACACTTATGCAGCTACAGGGTTACCAGCAGGATTAACATTTACACCTGGCACCAGAGCGATAGCGGGAACGCCAACTTTGGCAGGGACGTATCCAGTGTCTGTTACGGCTACAGATGCAGATGGTAAAACGGTAACAACTGTTTATTCTATTACCATATTAGATCCGCTGGTATTGCCACCAACTAGCCTTACTGATGGAACTGAAAAAGTTGTTTACCCATCACAAACCATCCTTCCAGCCACTGGAGGTTCAGGAGCTTACACTTATGTTGCTTCAAATCTTCCTGCTGGAATAACTTTTGATCCGAGCACCCGCAGCATTTCGGGTACACCGGCACAAGCAGGTAACTATTCTATATTAATTACGGTTACTGATGAGGGTGGAAGAACGGCAAGCAGATCTTATCCTTTAACAGTAATTGGAACGCTCAATTTACCATCAATTACCTTAGCAGATGGAACGGTTGGAACAGCTTACCCAGCCAAAACCTTGCCAGCCGTATCTAACGGAACTCCACCTTATACCTATACAGCAACTGGTTTGCCGCAAGGAATGGCTTTTAATCCGAACACAAGAGAAATTTCAGGAACCCCAATTGAAGGAGGTACCTTTGGGATATCTTTAACGGCAACAGATGCTGGTGGTAACAGTGCCACAACAACCTACACGCTTAATGTCAGTATTAATGCGCCAATAGTTGCATCCGCCACTGTTTGTTCGGGTGCTGGTGCAACCGTATCGGTAAGCAATCTTATCTCTGGTGCAAACATCACTTATAGATTATATAGTTCAACTGGCAATACGCCAATACAAACTAATACTACTGGAATATTTAATACTCCAGTAGTAACCAATCAAACTACTTTTTACATCGATGCTGTTTCTGGCACCGCGGTAAGTTCGAAAACTTCAGTTGTTGTTTCGGTAAATCCACCTGCAACGTTACCTACAGTAGCAAGCAGTAATATTGCAATCAATGTTGGTCAAACAGCTACACTAACAGCTACTTTTGATGCAGGAAATACCATTGCCTGGTATGAAGTTGCA
The DNA here is from genome assembly GCF_001422545.1 of Pedobacter sp. Leaf41. Classification (GTDB taxonomy): domain Bacteria; phylum Bacteroidota; class Bacteroidia; order Sphingobacteriales; family Sphingobacteriaceae; genus Pedobacter. Next base: position 422,648 of record NZ_LMLE01000001.1, read on the forward strand.
ACAGGTGGAAATCCGGTTGGCACCAGTGCTACATTTACTACACCAGCGCTATCAGCAACTAAAACTTATTATGCTCAAACAACCAGTTCGGCGGGTTGCCCGAGTACTTCTCGTGTTCCGGTTACCGTTACGGTTGTTCCCACTTCGGGTACTACGGCATGTAATGCTGCTGGAAGCCAAAGCACAGCAATTACGGGAATCTGTATTGCATGTGGTATAACAGGCGCAGGAAATTCTACTGATGCTAATCCAAATAATTTTACCAGATTAACATTAGGTGTGGGGGTTGGAGCAACAGGTGTGCAACAACTTATTTTTCCTAATGTAGGTGTGGCCACAGATAGTATTCGGGTAAACTTAGGTTTGCCAGGTGGTCTGGCCGACGTGGGTGTTTTGAATAACATTACCTTAACGGTTTTAAATGGAACAACAGTTGTAAAATCAGTTCAGATAAACGGCGGATTATTATCTCTAACGCTTTTGGGTGGAGGAAGATTTGCCTCTACATTAGTTGCAGGCGGCGCTTACGACCGCGTTCAGGTAAGTTTCGGAGGTGTAGTTTCAGCAGTTAGCAGCTTAGATATTTATGGTGCAACGGTTATTTACCCAAATCCAACCATTATCTCTGGTGCTCAATCTATTTGTGCTGGTACTACAGCTAAGTTATCTGTTACACCGGTAACAGGAACTACTGTGAGTTATTTCGATAGCCCGATTAGTGCAACTGTTTTAAATCCTGACGGTGGTGATTTTACAACCCCAGCGCTTTCATCCAATACAACTTATTACCTTCAGGTTAATAAATTGATCAACGGTGTTTTGTGTTCAAATCCAACCAGAACTCCGATTGCCATAACCGTAAATCCTGCTATAGTATTTAATGGCAGTACATTAACAAATGCAAGTATCTCGTTCCCATACAATCAACAATTACCATTAGCCACAGGTGGTACACCGGGCTTCACTTATACCTTAGCATCAGGAAGCACTTTGCCAGCAGGTTTATCCTTATCTAGTTCAGGATTAATCTCGGGAACACCAACTGCCTCAGGAGATCCAACATTTTCAGTAGTTGCTACAGACAATAAAAATTGTTCGGCAACGGCAATATTTAATTTCGCAGTAACGCCAGCATTGGCTTTGGCCGGTGCTGCGTTACCTGATGGCGTAACCGGAACATTATATCCAACACAAACCATCCCTGCCGCAACTGGTGGTACAGGGCCATTAACTTATTCTGCTGTAAATCTTCCTCCTGGATTAAGTTTCAATCCAACAACCAGAGAAATTACGGGTACACCTACTCAACCTGGGAATTATATTATCCCGGTAACAGTTACTGATGCTAATGGATATTCCATCACTTCAAATTATACTTTAAAAGTAACCGATCCATTATCATTACCCGCAGCAAGCCTGGCAAACGGAACAAATGGATTAGTTTATCCTACCCAAACTATTCCTTCCGCAATTGGAGGTACAATGCCATACAGCTATGCAGCAACAGGTTTACCAACGGGATTAACATTTAATCCAGCAACAAGAGAAATCTCTGGAACCCCAACACAATCTGGTACTTTCCCAATTCCAGTTACAGTAACTGATTCTACAGGAAAAACAGCTACTACAACTTATTCTATTACAGTTATCGATCCGTTAACGCTGCCACCAGCGACATTGGCAGATGGCAATGAGAACGTAAATTATCCTGTTCAAACTATTCCTGCTGCAATTGGCGGCGTTGGTCCATATACTTATACGGCAACCAATCTTCCGGCAGGATTACAATTTAACCCTGGCACACGCGAAATTACTGGTGTTCCAACGCAAGCTGGAAATTATGTTGTAACTGTAAGCGTTGTTGATAGCGAGGGTAGAACCGCAAGTAATAATTATGCACTGAAAGTAATAGGTGCACTAAACTTGCCTTCAGCAACACTTCCAAATGGTGTAGTGGGTACCAGCTATCCAAAACAAACACTTCCGGAAGTTACAGGAGGTACAGGCCCTTACACTTATACAGCAACCAATCTTCCCCCTGGATTAAACTTTAATACCAATACCAGGGAAATTACAGGCGTACCAACTTCGGGAGGCAATTATACCGTCTTGCTAACTGCAAGAGATGCCAATGGTAATGTAGCCACAACAGGTTACAGCATCACGGTAACGGTAAATGCGCCTGTGGTAGCAAATGTTGCAGTTTGCTCTGGTTCGCCAGCTACGTTAACTGTAAGCAACCCAATTGCTGGTGTCACTTATAATTTGTATGGAGCAACAGGTTCCACACCGTTGGCCACCAACAATACTGGCGTATTTACAACAGGAGCAATAACTGCTCAAACTGTATTTTATGTTGAGGCGGTTTCTGGAACTGCAGTAAGTGCCAGAACAGCGGTAACCGTTTCAATAAATCCGCCGGCAACTTTAGCAACTGTATCTACCAATAACCAGGTCATTAATCCAAATCAATCAACTACTTTATTGGCAACAGCTGATTCAGGTAATACCATTACCTGGTTTGATGCAGCTACTGGCGGTACACAAGTTGGGTCTGGAACTTCATTTACTACACCAGCATTAAATTCTACAACAACATATTATGTTGAAACCACCAATAGCAATGGTTGCGTAAGCGCAAGCAGGGTTCCGGTAACAGTAACTGTTATTCCTGTTGGTACTGGCACCGCATGTAATGCAGCCAATAGTCAAAGCAGTGGCATTACTGGGATTTGCTTGTTGTGCGGAATTTCCGGGGCAGGGAACGCTACAGATACCGATCCGAATAATTTCACAAGAATCACTTTAGCAGTTGGTGTCGCATCAAGCGGATATCAACAATTAAGATTCCCGATAGGAGGTACTGCTACAGATAGTGTTCGATTAGATTTGGCTTTGCCAGGCGGTTTATTGGATCTTCAGCTGCTTAATAATACAACCGTAACCATTTTAAACGGAACTACTGTTGTAAGAACGGTACAGTTGGGGTCATCACTTGTCAATCTTCAACTTTTAAGTGGAAGCCGATTTGCCGCAAGCATTTTAGCTGGCGCACCATTTGATCGGGTAGAGGTACGTTTCGGTGGTGTGGTTTCTGCTGTAACCAGTTTAGATGTTTACGGCGCAACAATCGTATATCCAAATCCAACGGTTACCGCTGGCTCACAAACAATTTGTGCAGGTAGTACTGCTACTTTAACAGCTACAGCAAACGGAGGTACAACTATAGCCTGGTATAATGCCGCTGGCGATGAAGTAGCCACGGGTGCTACCTTTACCACTCCAGCATTAACCGCTACAACAACTTATTACATTCAGGTATCAAGAGGTACTTGTGCAAATCCAAACCGTATTCCGGTAACGGTTACGGTAACACCAGCACTGGCTGTACCTACAGTAGCAACGGTTGCTGCAAGCTGTGCAGGTAGCCCAGCTATATTATCTGTAAGCAATCCAATTGCTGGGGTAACTTACAATTGGTACAGTACTCAAACTGGTGGAACTCCGGTTTTAACAGGCGCAACGGTAACTACTCCGGCACTTACCGCTAACACTACCTATTATGTAGAGGCCTCTCAAGGAAGTTGCTTGAGTACGGGCAGGGCGACAGTATTGGTTCCGGTCAATCCTGCACCATCGTTACCTGTGTTGGCAACAAGCTCATCTTCAGTAGCCCCTGGGCAAACTGCAATTTTAACAGCTAGCTCATCAGAGGCAAATATTACTTTCAATTGGTATAATTCAGCAACATCTACTACGCCGGTTTATGTTGGTCCAACTTATGTTACGCCAGCATTAACCACCACTACCACTTATTATGTTGAAGCCGTTTCTGCAAATGGATGTGCTTCAACTGCTCGGGCTCAGATTACGGTTACCGTTAACACGGGAGGAGCTCCAAACCCTGTTCCTTGCGAAGCGGCAATAGCACAAACTAACGGTGTTGTAGGTTTAGGCTTACTGGCTGGTGTATTTAACCCCGGTTTAGCCATTGATAATGATACCCAAACAGGATCTTCATTAATTTTACCAGTTGGCGCCTTAGGCGGATCGGTTTTCCAAAGGGCAAGTTTTGGTTCGGTATCTACTTTAGGTGATACCGTGAGGGTGTTGGTTTCAGCGCCTGGAAGATTGCTTTCATTAAGTGTTTTAGGTAATACACAAATCACCACCTATCTTGGAACAACCAGCAACGGCGATTCGAGAACAGTAAATAGTGGGTTATTGAACGTTCAGTTATTAAGTGGAGATACTCAAGCCTTACTTACGTTTGTGCCGACGGCAACATTTGATGGGGTTGAGGTGAGATTAAACGGAGGAATTGCTTCTGCATTAACCTCGTTGAATTTTAACTATGCACAGCGCATTCTGGTTGCACCAACAGTTGTTTTTGCAAATGTAAACGCATGTGAAGGTCAAACTACTCAGTTAACGGTAAGCAATCCATCATCAAACTTAACATACAGATGGTATGATGCTGCCGGTACTTACCTTACAGGCAAGGATGGCATTATTTTTACCACACCAACTTTAACTGCCGATACTAAGTTCTTCGTGGCAGCTGTGTCTGCATCAGGTTGTGTGAGTTACAGAACGGCAGTAAATGTGTCGGTTACTCCGGCGCCATTACAACCAGAATTATTATCACCAGACGTGGAAACCTGTCAAAATGCTTCGGTTATATTCCAGGTTAAAAATCCAATTGCTGGAACTACCTACAGATGGTACAACAGTGCAGATGTTTATCAGGCAGGTTTCGATGGACCAACCTTTACGGTTTCTAATGTTATTGCAAACAGCACTTATCGTGTTGAAGCAGTGAATAGCTGCGGTTCAACATCTGACAAAGCAACAGCAACGATTATCATCGGTAATATTGAAGCTCCAGTTGTAACTCCATCGGCTGTGACCATTACAGAAGGTTCGGTAGCCTCTTTAACTGCCACTTCGAGCACAGCAGGCGTAACGATTAACTGGTACACCACCGAAACAGGAACAACTCTGGCTTATTCCACTACAAATTCTGCAACAAGTGATTTTGTTACACCACCACTCACAGGCAATACATCGTATTTTGTTGAAGCAATCATCCCTGGTGGATGTACCTCAGCGAGAGCGCGTGTTGATGTAACTGTAATTCCTAATGGTTCACCAGTGCCTACCCCATGTGGTGCCGCAATATCGGAAACCAATGGTGTATCAGGAGGGATAAGCTTAGGAGCAGGTGTAATTAATCCAAATAACGCTATTGATGGCAATGTAAATACAGGTTCAACATTAGTTATTCCTGTCGGATTATTAGGATCGTCAGTTTATCAAAGATTAAAATTCTCATCGATTTCAAATGTTGGTGATACTTTAAGATTAAAAATTACCACTCCAGGTCAGTTGTTATCATTGGGCCTATTGCCAAACGTTGTTGTAACCACTTATTTAAATGGGAACAGTAATGGTGATGTTACTGCAGTATCAAATCCATTAATTAGTTTGAGGTTATTAGCTGGTAGCAACTCGGGAATATTAACCATTGTTCCAACAAGTCGTTTTGATGAAGTGGAGTTAAGATTAAATGCCGGTTTACTTGGTGCTTTAACAGCCATCAATTTTGATTATGCACAAAAAACCATCGTTACACCTACTTTAACTACCAATACCGTAAGTGTATGTCAGGGTTCTGCTGCAACACTAAGTGTTCAAAATCCTCAGGCAGGAATTACTTACAAATGGTATGCAGGAACAACATATACAGGAAAAAATGGGGCAACCTTCACAACCGACCCAACGTTAGCATCAGGTACTTATGAATATGCTGTAACTGCTAGTGCTGATGGTTGCGAAACAGTTAAAGTAAAAGCAACGGTTACCGTTCTGGCTCCGCCAACACCACCGGTTCCTTCTACAGGTAATCCATTAACAACCTGTTTAAATACACCGGTTGAGTTAAGTGTGGTTGCTGTAACGGGTATCACTTATAATTGGTACGATCAACCTGTAAATGGTAACCTCTTGGTAACCAATAATAACAAATTTACAACGCCAGCAAATTTATCAGTTGGAACATATAACTATTATGTAGAGGCGGTTAGTGCTAATGCTTGCGCTAACCCAACGAGAACAAAAATTTCGGTTACCGTAAATCCTGCGGCTTTAGCCAGCGATATTACCGTAACCGGCAATACATCGCTTTGCGCAACTGGAACTACTGTATTAACCGCAACAAGTACCATCCCTAATCCAGTGTTTAATTGGTATAGCGATGCTGCCTTAACCCAGTTATTGGCTGGTAATACCGCAACCTTTACTACACCTGCAATTACCACCCCAACTAAGTTTTATGTTAGCGTTAGCGGCGACAACAGATGTGCGAACACTGCTGGTAACGGAAGCGAGGTTTCGGTTAACATTAATCCTGTAGCAATAGCAACGGATATCATGTTAAGCGGACCAACATCGGTTTGCGGCGGAGCAACAGTTACGCTGAATGCCCAAAGCACTACAGTAACTAATCCGGTGTTTACCTGGTATAGCGATGCAAGCCTAACTACCGTAGTCAATACAACTTCACAATTTACTACACCTGTTTTAACCGCTAATACAACTTACTATGTAACGGTTAAGGGCGATAATAAATGTGAAAATACGGCGAGCACAGCAAGAGCGATTACGATTACGGTAAATCCATACGCTACAGCTGCTGATATTAATGTAAATGGCATCACCTCAATTTGTAAAGGTGAAAGCGCATTATTATCCGTTTCAGCTGCTGCAATCATAAATCCGATATTTACCTGGTATAGTGATGCCGCATTATCAAATCCAGTATTTACCGGAGCATCGTTTAATACAGGTAGCTTAAATAATAATGCTACTTATTATGTAACTGTGAAGGGCGATAACAAATGTGAAAATCAGCCTAATGCAGCTAAAGTAATCGCGGTAACAATTAAAGAATTTGGAACTGCAGCCGATATCACCGTGGCCAATACACAAATTTGTTCGGGTTCATCAACTGTGTTGGTAGCTTCGAGCCTAACCGTTACCGATCCTGTATTTACCTGGTACAATGATCCATCATTGACCAGCGTAGCATTTACCGGTCCAATTTTTACTGTAAATAACTTAACAGGAACTACCACATATTATGTAACAGTTAAAGGATCCAACAGATGTGAAAATACGGCTGCGAATGCTAAAGCTGTTGTGGTGACGGTTAACCCGCTTGCTACACCTACAGATATTATTGTAACGGGTGGTACAACTGCTTGTGCAGGATCTTCAATTGTACTCACAGCAAGTTCGCCAAGTGTAACCAACCCGCAATTTACCTGGTACAGTGATGCAGCTTTAACCAACATTACTGCTCTGGGCAGTACCTTTACCACACCGGTATTATCAGCAAGTACTACTTATTATGTAACTGTTAAAGGGGATAATAAATGTGAGAATGCTGCTGGAAATGGTAAGGCAATAGCCATAACTGTAACACCGGTTGCCACTGCAAGTGATGTTACTGCCAACGATGCTTCTATCTGCGCAGGTTCATCTGCCGCGTTAGTGGCAACAACTACAACGGTTACCAACCCGGTATTTACCTGGTACAACGATGCGGCCTTAACTTCGGTTGCATTTGTAGGCGCAACATTTAACACATCGCCACTAACCGCAACAACAAGATACTACCTAACTGTAAAGGGCGATAACAGATGCGAAAGTTCTGCATCAACAGCGAAAGTAGTTACGGTAACGGTGAACGAAGTGGCGACGGCAGCAGATATCACGCTGTCAAATCCAACAGTAATCTGTGGTTCTGGAACAGCAACAATCAATGCAAGTTCTACAACCGTAACTAGTCCGGTGTTTACCTGGTACAACGATGCTTCGTTAACCAGCGTGGCATTTGTCGGTCCGATTTTTACAACGCCAGCTTTGAGCATCACTACCACTTATTATGTAACTGTTAAAGGAAGTAATAAATGTGAGAACACCGCTGCGAGCGCTAAACCGGTAACGATTATTGTAAACCCAATAGCGTTAGCAAGTGATATTACCACTACAGGAACAACGTCAATATGTAATGATTCGGGCACAACATTAACCGCATCGAGCACTACTATTAACAATCCGGTATTTACCTGGTATAGTGATGCAGCACTTAATAATGTAATATTTACAGGTGCAGTATTTACAACACCAGTATTATCAGCCAATACCACCTATTATGTAACGGTGAAAGGAGATAACAAGTGTGAAAATTCGGCAGCCAGTGCAAAAGCAGTAGCGATAATTGTAACTACAGTCGCCAGCGCAAGTGACGTTACTGCCAACGATGCTTCTATCTGTGCAGGTTCATCTGCCGCGTTAGTGGCAACAACTACAACGGTTACCAACCCGGTATTTACCTGGTACAACGATGCGGCCTTAACTTCGGTTGCATTTGTAGGCGCAACATTTAACACATCGCCACTAACCGCAACAACAAGATACTACCTAACTGTAAAGGGCGATAACAGATGTGAAAGTTCTGCATCAACAGCAAAAGTAGTTACGGTAACGGTGAACGAAGTGGCTACGGCAGCAGATATCACGCTATCAAATCCAACAGTAATCTGTGGTTCTGGAACAGCAACAATCAATGCAAGTTCTACAACGGTAACTGGTCCGGTGTTTACCTGGTATAACGATGCTTCGTTAACCAGCGTGGCATTTGTTGGTCCGATTTTTACAACGCCAGCTTTGAGCACCACTACAACTTATTATGTAACTGTTAAAGGAAGTAATAAATGTGAGAACACCGCTGCTAGCGCTAAACCGGTAACGATTATTGTAAACCCTAGAGCTTTAGCAATTGATCTCGCTGTTGGCGGAACAACTACTGTATGTACTAGTGGCATAACAACATTGACTGCAACGAGCACCACGGTTACTAATCCAATTTTTACCTGGTACAGCAATGCAGCACTAACATCAGTAGTGTTTACAGGTGCATCATTCACTACACCTGCATTAACTTCCAATACCACCTATTATGTTACCGTGAGGGGAGATAATAAATGTGAAAATGCAGCTTCAAATGCGGTTGCAGTAGCGATCACAGTGAGTGCAATTCCTAATAGCCCTATAGTGGCAACGGCAGGAACCAGTATATGTTCTGGCGAGCCAACAACACTTACGGTTACAAATGCACAAACAGGTGTAACCTACGAGTGGTACACTGCTGCAACTGGTGGTAGTTTATTGTTCACTGGTACTTCTTACACCACTTCGGTAATCAATACCACTACCGATTATTATGTACAAGCAGTGGGCGCTGGCGGATGTAATAATAATGGTGGAAGAGTAAAAGTAACCGTAACTGTTAATCAGAAACCAAACGTTCCAACGGTTACATCAGCAAATGTGAGCGTTTGTATAGGAAACTCGGCGGTGTTAACTGTTTCAAATCCTCAAGCAAATGTGGTTTACAATTGGTATAGCGTACCTAATGGAGGTGTAATTGCAGGAACGGGAAGTTCTTTCACCACTCCAGCAATAACAACCAATACCACTTATTATGTAGAAGGTGCAAATGGATCTTGTTTATCATCAACAAGAACCCCGGTAAATGTGGTTGCACTACCAGTGCCAGTGGCGCCTGCTTCGGTTACTGCCGCAAATGCAACTATTTGTGCCGGAAGCAATACCATATTAACTGTTAATAATCCAGTATCAGGTTTAATCTACAGATGGTACACAACAAGTTCAAACGGAAGTTCGATTGGCGAGGGCATTACATTTACTACACCTAACATTACTACCACCACCATTTTCTATGTGGAAAGTATTGCAGTGGGTGGTTGTGCAAGCCCAACAAGAACAGCGGTTACCGTAACGGTGCTTCCAGTATTAGTTGCGCCTTCGGTTGTCGTTCAATCTACTACACCAAATAGCGTAACGTTTGCATGGGCAGCAGTTAATGGTGCAACAGGCTACGAAGTTTCAACGGATAATGGTTTAACCTGGCAAGCTGCAGTAGGAACCAGTTACCTGGCTTCAGGTTTAAAACCAGATCAGGCAGTTACCATAATTGTTAGAGCTAAAGGCCAGTTAGATTGCCAAACCAGTGCAAATTCTACCCCAGTAACAGGTAAAGCAAGTAATCCATTGGGTAACCAGATTTATATTCCGAATGCATTCACGCCAAATAACGATGGTAAAAACGATGTATTCTTAATTTATGGAAATACCATAGCAAGTGCTAAAATGTCCATTTATACACAATGGGGCCAGTTGATTTTCCAATCTGACAACGTTTCTAACGGATGGGATGGAACTTTCAAAGGTGTTAATCAACCAATCGGTGTATATGTGTTCATGGTAGAGGTTCAGTTAACGGATGGATCAACTGTGGTTAAAAAAGGAACAGTTACTTTATTGAGATAACGATGTGCAGGTTAATTTATAAACAGAAAAAATCAAATTCCATGAAAATAATTTCGAATTTAAAAGTATATGTAGCTGTTTTGGGCTTGGTTATCTGCACAGCTAAATCATTTGCTCAAACAGATCCACATTTTTCTCAGTACTATGCGTACCCTCTTTGGCTAAACCCGGCTTTAACGGGAGTGGTTGATGGAGACTACAGGGCAAGTTTAAATTTTAAACAGCAGTGGGGCGCTCTTAATAGTTCATTTCTCACTGGCGGTGCCTCTTTTGATATGGCTCCAAAGAAAAACCTTGCTTTTGGCGCTACTGTATTAAACCAAAGGGCTGGTGAGTTGGATTTTAACTATCTAACTGCTCTTGTGTCTGGGTCGTATCGCCTAAGGTTCGGTTTCGAGGGTTTGCAAATGATTAGTTTTGGTTTGCAGGCTGGGATTATCAACAGAAGTTTCGATTTTTCACAGGGCCGCTTTGGTAACCAGTTTAATCCAATTTCTGGTTATGATGGAGGCATGATGAGCGGCGAAACTTTCCAGTCTCAATCTTCATTAGTACCGGATGTAAATGCAGGTATTATGTACTTTGATGGTAACCCGAATAAGAGTGTAAATGTCTTCGTTGGCGCAAGTGCTGCCCACCTCACTATGCCTGTTGATCGTTTTTCTGGTTCAAATTCTCGCATACCGGTGCGTTTTACCGGGCATGGCGGCGCCAGGATTAGGGCGTCGGAGTTGTTAGATATCGTTCCAAATGCATTGGTCATGTATCAGGGAAATACCAATGAAATTTCTTTAGGTGCATACGCACAGTTGAATATTAATCCATCATCAAATATTCTTTTTGGTGGTAATTATCGTGTAAAAGATGCGGCCATAGCTTTTGTAGGCTTGCAATTACAAAATATGGTTTTCGGACTAAGTTATGATGTTAATACTTCAAATTTCAGCAGAGCTTCAAACAGCAACGGCGGTTTTGAATTGTCTATCTCGCTTATCGGGCGAAATGGCATCATCGGTCCAAATTTCTTCTGTCCACGTTTATAATAATTTAAAATGAAAAGAATACTACTGTTTTTATTTTTAGCATCTTTTGGCTATGCAAACGCTCAATTTGTAGTCAATTACAAAAGAGTTGCTGATACTTATTTCGAGAACAAAGATTATTATGCGGCATCAACCTTTTACAAAAAGGCATTAAAAATTACTGGCGATAGCACACAGGCCATCTTGCCTTATGGTACAGAGAGAAAAACTGCGAAGGATGATAAATTGATGGAAGATTATGAAGAATCAATTTATAACCTTGCAGAATCTAGCCGTTTATATAGAGAATATGCGGAGGCAGAAAAGTATTATGCAGTAGCGATAACCTTTTCCAATACACGTTATCGCAAAGCTCAATTTTATTATGCGGAATGTTTAAGAGCCAATAAAAAATTCACACCTGCCATTCAGGCCTTTGAAACTTTTATCTCGAAGAATCCAAACGATCCATTAGTTAAAAACGCAAACAAGGAGATTGCCTCTTGCAAGTTTGCACTTGAGGAAATGCGCTTCCCGAGAATGGTGGAGGTTAGAAAGCTGGCCAATAATGTAAATGGATTAGGATCTAATTATGCTCCAGTTAAATTGGGCAATGCTTTTTATTTTACATCTTCTCGTCCGGTATCTATCACCGGAAAAAAGGATGTTGTGAAAACCGATGCAGGCGATGTGCAAATTTCCACAAAGGCAAATCCGTTCATTAACAACCTGTATACTACCAAAAGCGATTTAAAGGTATCTGATATTTCGGTTAAAATGATGGACATTAATCTGCCGAAAAGCATAGAAGTTGCTGCGGCAAGCTTTACGCCTGAAGGAAACAGGGTATATTTCACTTATTGGAAAGAACGGGAGAAATATGCGATTTACACCGCAACTAAAATGGATAATAAATGGTCTGATCCGGTACCAGTAGGATTAGAAATCAATAGTAAAGATTTTAACTCGAGCCAGCCGTATGTAACGGCAGATGGAAAATTTTTACTTTTTTCTTCTGATAGAAGTGGGGGCTACGGAAAGTTCGATTTATGGTACTGTGCGCTTCGAGAAGATGGAACTTTAGGTCAGGCCGTAAATATGGGGCCAACCATTAATACAGAAGATGATGAACGTGCGCCATATTACAATACCATAACCAGAAAATTATTGTTTAGTACCGATGGAAGAGTGGGCTTGGGCGGCTTGGACTTTTTCGAAGCCGAAGGAGATTTAATTACCTGGACAGTACCTAAAAACCTGGGCTATCCGTTTAATTCATCGAAAGATGATATCTATTTTACCGCCATTGATGATCAAGGTACCAAAGGATACATTAGTTCTGACAGGGAATCATCGTGCTGTTTAGAAGTTTTCGAAGTTAAAAAGGAGTTTTTTAATATCAGCGGCATTCTTACCGATTGCAAAACAAAATTGCCATTGGCAGGTGCTACTGTGACTTTCTCTAACATAGAAAACAATCAAAAACAAACCACTGGTACAGATGGTAAATATACGTTCAGAACAGATTCAAAACGACCTGTAAAGTTGCTTTTTGCGAAGGATAATTATTTCTCCATTACCAAAAATTATTCTTACGAGGAGCTTGCAAAAGCCGATACTATGATTTATAAAGACTATTGTCTGAGTCCTTTTAAACTAGGAATTCCAATTGCCTTAGATAATATTTATTATGAATTCAACAGCGCAGAACTTACGGAGCCATCTAAAAAAGTGCTGGATTTTCTTATCCCAATTATGGAAGATAATCCAGAAATGGAGATTGAGTTGGGTTCGCATACCGATAATATTGGTACCGATGAATACAATTTAAATTTATCGAACGAAAGGGCTAAATCTTGCGTTGATTACCTGGCTAGCAAAGGAATTTCCGAAGCCCGTTTAACATCTAAAGGCTATGGGGAATCGATGCCTATTGCACCAAATGAGATTGGAAAGGGCAAGAAGAAAAAAGATAATCCAGATGGAAGAGCCAAAAACAGGCGTACAGAATTTAAAGTTACAAAGAAATAGAATTTAATTATGTCTCTTGTTAGAGCCGTCTTCAGTTTTGAAGATGGCTTTTTACTTTATATAGCATGTGGGTTTTAACATTAATCTTTGTAATTTTCGCCCAATAAAATATCTCTATGAAACCCCTGATTCATCCCTCCATTATTTTCAGAACGCCGAAATTTTCACATCAAGCTGATCTTGAAAGTAGTTGGGATGAACTTAAAAAAGCCATTTCCATTTCATCATCTGCCTTTTACGAAACCATAAAAGACGTAGAAGCTCATGAACTGAAAAACCTGCCGCCAAAGATTTTTTTTACAGTATGGAAATATTTTAATCGGGCAAAATATCGCTCAACACCCTACGGCACATTTGCAAGTTTCAGCTTTTTGGCAAATGCCTTTAATGAAAGCGAAAGCAAAGTCATCATAAACAATGAGCAGATCGTTCATCAGTTTATCGATTGGCCGTATCGGAATGAACTTCATTTTGATTTCGAAAAATTGATGGCTGATAACATTCAGCTATTCAGCAACACTAGCTATTATTCAACACTCAACAGCATTAGGTATATTGCTTGTACCGAAGGTGTTTTCGAACTGGCAGAAATTGATCAAAATGAATCTGTAATGCAAATTCTCGAATCTTGTGCCAAACCGATTGCAGTAAATGATTTGATTAACACACTGGGTGTAGATGAAGCGGGTAAGGTAGAATTTTTAGAATTGCTTCATGATATGCACGCCATCCAACTTCTTTTTACGGAGTTTGACCCTAATGTGATAGGGAAAGATTATTTCGAAAGGATAGGAATCGATGACAGCAATCTCCCAAAATATTTAATAGCAGAAAGAAAAGTAATTGCAGGTGGTTTAGATGAACGTTTAATTAAGCCGATACCGACACTGATTGATCTTTTATCGAAAATCTTGAAATCTGATGAACGTGAAGCGCTAAAAAGCTTTATTTCGAGATTCAAGAATAAGTTCGATCAGCAGGAAGTTCCGCTTTCCATCGCACTCGACCCTGAAATGGGTGTGGGCTACGATGAATTGGAGCAGGTAAGCGAAGATGATTTTGTAGCGCAGTTTAATTCGAAGAAAAAGAATGCTGAAGACAAACAAGATTTAAAATCGACCTTAAAAACCAAACTTTCTGTAGCTGGTTTTGAAAACAAGGAGCCTATTTATTTGAATAAGCTAGCGTTCGAAACAAATGAAAGTGAAAGTATTCTGCCAAACTCATTTAGCCTTGTAATGTCGTTAGCAGATGATCTAATTTGTGTTGATCAAATTGGCGGTGTAACGGCAAATGCTTTAACCGGGCGCTTTTCTATCGCCGATAAAGCTGTGGAACAGTTTTGCAAGGAAACATCGGCAATTGAACAAAACGCAAACCCTGAAGTGCTTTTTTTTGATGTTGCTTACCTCGTTGAAACCAACGTGGATAATATCAATCGTAGAAAGCAGATTTACTGGCATCAATTATCCATACTGAATTTCGATACCTCCGCAGCGCCTCTTTCACTAGGCGATATTCAAATTTCGGTGAGTAGTAGCGAAGTCATTCTTAGATCAAAGAGCTTAAATAAAAGGCTTATTCCTCGTATGGCTTCGGCTTATAATTACACCCGGTCAGATTTGTCGGTGTTTAGGCTCTTGTGCGATTTGCAACATCAGGGTCTGCAAACTTCATTGTCGCTATCCCTTGATAGTATCTTTCCCGATCTGGGTTTTTATCCTCGCTTTCAGTTTCATAATATTGTATTAAGCGGTGCAAAATGGCGAGTAAGCAAAACACAATTCTACCCTAATAAAACAGCCGTCTCTATTGAAGATTGTCGTTCATATCTTACACAAATCGGAGTAAGTAAGTACTTTAAAGCGGGTTTGTCAGATCAAACTTTATGCTTCGGTTTAGATAGTGATGAGGATTTGAATGCTTTTCTTCAATTTATCCAAAAGCAGAATAAATTATATTTAGAGGAAGTCATCTTGCCCAAAAATGATGTTATTGTAGATCAGGCGCAAAAGCCTTATGTAAGTCAATTTATTTTAAACCTTTACCATAACAATAGCATTTACAAAAAAACAGAAATTAGCAGTAATAATGCAATTCCTGTTCAAAAGGTATTTCCTCCGGGAAAGGAGTGGCTATATTTCGAAATTTATTGCCATCAACAACGTTCCGATGAATTGTTAATTGGGGTGATCCCGTCTTTCTTAAATCAATTTTCAGCGCAGATAAAATCGTGGTTCTTTATCAGGTACAATGAAAATGGGAATCATTTGCGTTTGAGGATTTTACTGCACAACAACGAAGACGGACAAGCATTGGTTTCTACGCTAGGCGATCATCTGCAGGATTATATAGCGAGTGGTTTGGTTTCAGATTTTCAGTTAAAAACCTATAAGCGAGAGTTGGAAAGATATGGGGCGGAAATCATTTCGGATGTTGAAAATCATTTCTCTATCGATAGTGAGTTCGTCATATCGCAGTTGCAGCAACAAACAGATGCTTTTACCAAGTATAAATGGTGTTCTTATCTGGTAGATGGACTGTTGAAAGCTGTCGTTTTCGACTCTGAAGTGATGTTGAAAGTGATTAGGATGGTTTCCGATTCATTCAATAAAGAGCATCATTTGGATGCAACAGATTTCAAAAAACTCAACCAGCAATATCAGCAATATAAAATTGCGCCGAATTTTGACCCAAAACAAAACGAAAATTTCGACGGTTTTAAAAAATCATTTATTAGCGTACTTAAATTAACTGATGGAAACAGAAAAGTAAAACTCTTTACTGATCTAATGCACATGCATGTTAACCGATTGTTCAACAAAGATCAACGGACGAATGAAATGGTAATGTATTATTTTTTACTTAAGGACCTTCAGCGCAGAAGAGCTATTGGTTAAGGTTTAATTTAGACATTGGATTAATTACCTGCACATCGATCTCCGTTATATATCTATTCAACGGGTCTTTGTAGTATCTGAAAATATAATCATCCTTGTAAAAATTGGCTAGCCTTTTATTGATGTTGTCGATACCAACATGATGACTTTCATGTTCTTTTCCTTTATTATCATTCACCATATTAATGGTGCTGATGTTTAAATTATTGTTCTCATAATCGATTTTAATGATCGCCGGTTGCGTGGAGTGAGTTACATTACCATGCTTGAATATGTTTTCTACAAGGGTTAATAAGATAAGTGGTGGAAACCTTAAGCCAAACAAATCGCCATTAACCTCTAAATTTAAATTAATAGCATTTGCTGTTCTGAGCTGATGAAGGTTGATTAAGTGTTCAATTTGTTCTACTTCCTCGCTCAACGGAACCATTTCCGATGCTTCTGGCCTCTTTAAAGCATAACGCATCATTTCGGCCAGGTTCATGATCGCATCTGCAGCCATTGGCGCTTTTTTACGGGCGTCGTTGTATATAAAATTTAAGGTGTTGAATAGAAAGTGAGGGTTAATCTGGCTGCGAAGAAAGTTATTTTGCGATTGAACCAAATCATTCTCTAAAGCTTGTTTTTCTATTTGTGTAACGAGACTTTGGCGTTCCAAAGCCTCCACCTTTTTTCGATCTTCAAGATACTTTAGAATATAAATGTATCCTATTGAATAACCAATAAATAATGAGGATCGATAAATACACGCTAAAACAAACTTTCTATCAAAAGTTTCAAGCGTTTGTTTTTCCACAAGACCGATCACTCCAAAAAACATCACTAACATGAATGACACTAAAATATATGCAAAAAGTGAAAAAAGGATGATCAGGGGAAGTTTAATATAATATGGAATGTTATCATCGCTTTTCAAAGCTTTTCCAGAAAGATAACCATTAGAATAAAATACTGATATGTTAGTTACATAGATTAATATATATGCACCAATTGGACGAAATTGTCCGGTTACTAATCCTAAAATAAAAACCTCATATAAGATATAAAGTCCCCAAATAAGGAAGTGAAGCTTGTGCTTTTTGAAAAATGATTTTAGATGAAGTAGCGTCATTTTTGTGGTTTGATCTATTAATTTAGGGTTTTTATCTCCTGAAACCGAGTGTTTGTGTAAAAAAGTATAGAAGGTAATATTTACGTTGCAACTTTACAGAAATAAATAGCAATAATATTAAACCTTAAATTTATAATATCATGAAAACTCAAATGGCTCCAAAAATCAGTAAAAAAACTGTATTCGTTTATAAAAACATCAAAGCTAAAAATAACTACGTTACTAACCCAACTGGCGATATGAGTCATGCAACTGTTATGTCTAGCTATATCGTAGATTTATAGTCTACTGACTTCTATTTGATTTCAATAAGCTACTTTGTACGTAGGCGAAGAAAGCTTCTTTATAGCCTTCGCCAATCTGAATCATTTCATTATTTACAAGACGGATTATATTTCCATCTACCTTTTTGATTGCTGCTTTAGCAACTATATTCGATTTATTAACTCTAATAAATGCGTGGTTCTCTAAAGCTTTTTCAATCTCCTTTAATGTAAGGTAGGTGGTGTGCGTTTCTCCCTTGGTAATGATTTGAATATAATTCTGAAGTGCTTTTATGTAAAGTATTTCATCAATAGCAATATTGGAAAAAGCATATTTGTGGTCGCCTTTGATATAAAGCGCCGCCACCTGTTCGGCATCTTTTGAAGTAGCTTTGGCGTTATTTGCCTCCTTCTTCAAAATTCTATCAATACCTAAAGCAAATTTTGCAAATGAAATCGGCTTTAATAAATATTGATCTGATTGAACATCAAAAGCTTGTAACGCATAGTCAGGATGTGCGGTAGTGAAAACTAAATACTTAGCTTTCTCTCGGATATTTTTGGCAAGTTCTAAGCCATTAATTCCAGGCATATCAATATCCATGAAGAGGAGATCTATCTCGTCGTCAATGCTAATTTCGGTTAAGGCTTGAACTGGACTTGTAAAAGTCTTAAATACTGTTAGTCCCGGCATTTCTGCTATATGGTCTGTAAGTACCTCAATCGCATGTTGTTCGTCATCGATGACAACGCATTTTAGATTCATGATGTGATAAATATGAGTTTGGAATGATTTTAATGCAAGTTAAATAAAAATATAATCAAATTACTTCTTGCCTAAAAAAAAGCCTGTTGCCATTTTCTTACTACAAGAAAAACTTGGTTTCGTGTAATAATCCACATGGTTGATGTAAAAAAATAACGTACTCATTTCTTTTTAATAATCTTTATACTGTTTGCCAAAAACAGATAATTAATTGGTTTGCCTTTAAAAAGTAAATAGATTAATTAACCCTTTACATCTGCCTACCCAAGCTTGTGTAGCCTGTGGATAAGAAAATTAAAAACAGGCCATACAATACTGGGATCAGCTAATAGTTGTAAGTGGTAAGTGAATATGGCACAGCACAAATGAAAAACATAGAAATTACAAATACTCAACATGGAACTTAAAGACGAAATTGGTCAGTTTGCAGTAAGAATTAAGAAGATGCTTCCTCAAGTTCAAAATGAAGACTTAACCAGGAACGCATTGGTAATGCCATTTATTCAAATTTTAGGATTTGATCCTTCAGAAGTTCAGTCTGAAGCGGTTTTGGATTTTGGTGTTAAAAAAAGTAAGAAAGTAGATTACACCATTATGAAAGATGGTGAGCCAACTATTTTGGTGGAATGCAAGCACCATGAGGATAGTCTTGATATCCACGATTCTCGTTTATCAAAGTATTTTCGTAAAACTAAAGCAAAATACGGTTTGCTAACAAATGGTTTGGTTTATCGCTTCTATACAGAGAAAATGGTTAAATCTAAAAAAAATCAGGAGCCATTATTTGAGTTTAAAATTACTGATACTAAAGCGGCGACAATTGCAAAATTGATTGAAGAACATAAAGATTACTTCAACGTTGAGCAAAAGTCTGTAGCCAGTTAACATATTATTTAATCTAAGAGTCCCGAAATTCTAGATGAACTAAAGTCCTTTACAGGGCTTTTTTTTTATGCCTAAAAAAAAGGGAGAAGTCTTTCGGCTTCTCCCTTTTTAAATATTCGTTAGTGTAAATTAAATCAGTTCAACGCTTCTGCTCACAAATGCAGTTAATTCTGCGCCAGTTAACATGCCTTGCGCTAATAAAGCCAAATCTACAGCTTGCTTAGCCAAATTACTTTGCTCTTCGCCTTCTGCTTTTAAAATTTTGCTTACCAACTTGTGGTTGCCATTAATAGCCACTTTATAACTATCAGGCATTTGGCCGTAAAAGCCCATTCCACCGCCCATTGCAGCCATGTCTTTCATCCGACGCATAAACTCATCCATGGTTATAGTCACCGGTAATTCATCAGGATTTAACGCCACCACTTCTACCTGCATACCTGGTTTGGTAATTGCTTTCTCAAAAATCGTGGTCACTTCCTTTACCTGGTCTTCACTTAACACATGTTCGTTAACTTCGTCTTTCTCAATTAACTTATCAGCAACGCTCGAATCAACACGTTTGATAGAGGTTTTTTCTAGCTTTTGCTCTAGTTGCTGAATAAAGTGATTATCAATTGGTGAATCTAAAACCAATACATCATAATCTTTTTTATTGGCCGATTGAATGAAAGCATCCTGTTTCGAAGCATCATTTGAGTACAAATACACTACTGTTCCGTTTTTATCAGTTTGCAACGGAGCAACTTTTTCTTTGTACTCGTTTAATGTGAATAGTTCGTTTTTAGTGTTTCCAACCAATGCGAAATCTTTAGCTTTATCGTAAAATTTCTCTTCGCTAATCATACCATATTTAACGAACAAACCGATATCTTTCCATTTATCTTCGAAAGATTTGCGGTCTTTGTTAAACAGCTCCGATAATTTATCAGCAACTTTTTTGGTGATATAATTGTTGATTTTTTTAACGTTGCTATCTGCTTGTAAGAAACTACGCGATACGTTTAATGGAATATCAGGAGAATCGATTACACCGTGTAACAACATTAAAAACTCAGGAACAATATCTTTCACCTCATCGGTAATAAATACCTGGCGAGAGTATAATTTGATTTTGTTGCGTTGCATTTCGAAGTCGTTTTTCAACTTAGGGAAATACAATACACCTGTTAAATTAAATGGATAATCTACATTTAAGTGAATCCAGAATAATGGCTCTTCACTAAATGGATATAATTCGCGGTAGAAGTTTAAATAATCTTCGTCTGACAAATCTGCAGGTGCTTTTGTCCAGATTGGATTAGTTGTATTGATGATGTTATCAACTTCTACATCTTTATACTTTTTCTTGCCTTCTTCATCTTCACCGTCTTCAACAGATTCATTTTTAGTGCCAAATTTGATCGGAACAGGTAAAAATTTAGCGTATTTATCAAGGATTTCCTGCAATTTCGATTCCTCTAAAAACTCTTCCGAATCTTTATTTACATGAAGAATGATATCGGTACCACGGGTAGTTTTAGTGCCTTCAGTAATTTCGAATTCAGTACTTCCATCGCACACCCAACGAGCTGGTTCTGCACCATCCTGGTAGGATAAGGTTTGAATTTCAACTAAATCAGCAACCATGAAAGCCGAGTAAAAACCTAACCCGAATTTTCCGATGATTTCGTTTGCATCTTTAGCATCTTTAAATTTTTCTACAAATTCACTTGCGCCAGAAAATGCAACTTGATTGATGTATTTTTTAATTTCTTCGGCCGTCATACCCAAGCCATTGTCGCTAATGGTAATGGTTTTTGCGTCTTTATCAACCGCAACCTGTACCAAGGGTTGACCAACTTCGCCGTTAAACTGACCTAATGAACCTAGTCTTTTAATTTTCTGAACCGCATCTACTGCGTTAGAAACCAACTCACGAAGAAAAATCTCGTTATCAGAGTATAAAAACTTCTTAATTATCGGGAAAATGTTCTCGGTATGTATCGAGATATTTCCTTTTTCCTGTATGCTCATATATGTAAATAAATTGTTTAATCTACATCCTGCATATCAAGGCTTGTTCCAAAGCCTTTTGTTTGCCAAATTGACAGCGTTTTTTCGTCGCTATTGCAAAGCCAATTCTTCATTGGCTGCTGCAATCTCATTCGGGATGCTAATTATCGGTTAGCGGATAGCAATTTCTCAACGATTCTCATGGACGGTCGTCATCATCAGCTTTATCCTATCGGTCGGTGTCCTCACCGCCCGAAACCTGAAACGATTCTCATGAACGATCGTCATCCTCAGCTTGACTGGGGATCTTAGTCATCAGCTGCAATAAAAAAAGCCAAGTAGTTTTGTCTCCTTATCCTATCGGTCGGTGTCCTCACCGCCCGAAACATAAGGCAATTCTCCTAAACTCTCCACATCCTTAGCTTCACTAGGGATCTCAGTAATCATCAGAAATAAAAAAAGCCAAGWAGTTTTCGTCTCCTTGGCTGTATATTTTTAAAAATCTCTTCTTAATTCAACAAAAAACTTGGTTCGTTTTCTTCCAGGCTTAATATTTTGGTAATCTTCTTTAATAAAACATCCATCTGGAAAGGTTTCGATAAAAAGTCATCCTGACCATAATTTAATGTTGTAAAATCTTTCTGATCATATAAACCAGAAATCAACAAGATGGGAATTTTAGAAGTGCTTTCTATTGATTTCAACTGCTCGCATAATACCCTGCCATCAATATGGCCCAAAGAAATATCAAGTAAAATTAAATCTGGATTGAAACTCTCAATTCTGTTAAAAACTTCTTCGCCATCGTTTAGTGCCGAAACTTTAAAGCCACCAATTTCGAGTATTAACTGTATGGTTTCTAAAACCTCAATGTCATCGTCAACTACCAATATTCTCTTCATATATTTAAAGCAATTTATGCGCCCTTAAAATTATAACAAAATGTATATTGTTATGTTTAAAATCTTCAAAAAAATTTAACGTTTAGTTTATTTTAGAAATAACGCTATCGCTTTCTCCAGCTTGTTGTACAATTCCTTCCTTTTGAAGAATGAAGTTAAACAAGTCTTCTATTGGCTTTTGTAAAATTTTGCCTGGTTCTATTCCGTTAGCTTGCAAAACTTCTACCAACTCCTCTTGATAATAAAAAGCTATAGAGCCTACAAAATGACAAGGAACATCTTTATGCTTTGGATAATCTTTTATATTGGTATCAACAAATTCCTGAAAACCTGTTCTTAGAATGTCTTGGATAAAAGGATGTTCTTTATGACTAGCCATAAAACGGCTAAAGCTGGCCAAATAAATATTTGGAAAAGCTTTCTGGTATACATTAGTGATAATCTGGTCTTTTTCTGTAGGGAAAGCTTTTTTGAACTCTGCGGCTAAACCAGATGGCATTTTATTGTATAAATAAGCAAGTAGTACTTTCTTGCCGAAAAATGTTCCAGAGCCTTCATCGCCTAAAACATAACCTAAACCATGATGGCCATCGTGAATTTTTTTACCGTCGAAATAACAAATGTTTGAACCTGTACCCAAAATACAATTTAACCCTTCTGCGTTGCCGCAAGTAGCATAAACGGATCCCAAAAGATCATGATCTACTGAAATGAAAGCGTTTTTAAAT
Source organism: Pedobacter sp. Leaf41 (assembly GCF_001422545.1). GTDB lineage: Bacteria > Bacteroidota > Bacteroidia > Sphingobacteriales > Sphingobacteriaceae > Pedobacter. The sequence goes on from NZ_LMLE01000001.1 coordinate 445,670, forward strand.
ATCTCCGACAAGCCATTCGACACTACCTCATGCTTATCAGGCGACGAACAACCTGCACCAAAAAAGTATATTTCTTTTACCTGTTCTGCATATTGCATTACCGTTTCATTTTTCGAAATGAGCTTGCTAATATCCTGCTCACTTAAAAAGTAAGGATTTATTCCGGGGGTGTTAAATTTTATGGTTTCGCCATTAAGATAGCCCATCCAATCTGTTTTCGAAGAGCCACTATCTGCAACAAGTATCATAGGAATAAATATAAAAATTAATTGGATAAATCTATGTTGCCACTAATCTCTTTCAACGTGGTTTCTGCAATTTTAGCTTGATATTGCATCTCAATAAAACGATTTTGTGCGTCAATGGCATTGCGTTGTGCCTCTCTAAGCTCTAGCGGGGCAATACTTCCTAATTTATATTTAGCCATGGTGATATCTAAATTCTCTTTCGCAATATCTACGTTACGTTGTTCCAGTTTAATTAAATCGAGATAAGTCGCATAATTTTGATAAGCCGTTAATAGTTGCGAATTTACATCAAGCTTGGTTTTACTCAAATTAAGTGATGAATTTTCAATATCAATTTTGGCATTGCGCTCTTGCTGACGCTGCAAAAAACCGTTAAATAAATTTAAACTGGCCGTTACGCCATAGGTAAATCCATTCGCCGCAAAGCGCTGGTTAAATCCGGTCGGACTTGTACTTTTGGCCCTGCTGTAACCAGAATTTAAACTAATCGCCGGATATCTGGCCCCTTTAATGGCTTTGAGGTTTAATGAAGCAATTTTTTGATTGATAAACGCATTCTGGACGCTTGGATTTTGTAGCTCCGCAATTTCTGCCTGTTTGCTAAATAAAATTCCTTTATCAACATCTATACTGTCTGCAACTGTAAAGCCAGTGCTAATATCTCTAACCAATAATTGATTTAAACGAACCTTTGCCACCTGAAGAAAATTCTTAATTTGAATGTAGTTAGAAGTGTCGGTATTATAATCTACCTGGGCTGTTAACACATCTAATTTCGACCCTCGGCCCAGTTGTAATTTAGTTTTAGCAATATTGCTGCGCCACACCGAAACATCAATGGCACTATCGGCGGCTACCAGTAATTGTTGCTGCCTTACAATATCATAATAAGCCGTAATTACATCTGATACGGTTGTTAGAATGGTAAGCCGGGCATTTATTTCTCCCTGTTTCTGCAATTCTTTTAAACGATCGTAGTTCGCAAACATCGTGAAGCCATCAAAGATTGTCCAGTTTAAATCGGCGCCATAACTGTTATTGGTACTTCTTGCCCCGCGGATCACTCTGTCTTCTCCGGTTACGGGTGTTTGCCTTGTATTTTGAATACTTCCACCGTTACTGTAAACCCCCTCAATGGTGGGAAGCATCCCTGCGTTGCCAATGTTAGCGTTGTTTTGTACAATCTTGATTTCGTTCTTGCTTATTTTTATGTCGTAATTATTTTGAAGCGCAATGGTAATCGCTTCCCGCAAGCTGAGTTTTTCTTGCGAAAACCCAGAAACGGATAGGCACAAAAAAAGTATGGATATGGTTAGTTGCTTACTCATCTTATTCTGCTATGTGTGTTGCTTCATGCTCAAAACGATCAGCATCTTTTAGTTGTTTGTTTGGTTTGTATGGTTTTGCCCAATACGAGTAAATGGCAGGGATTACAAAAAGCGTTAATACGAGCGAAAACAAAGTTCCGCCAACAATTACGGTTCCCATACTCATTCTGCTTTTTGCTGCAGCACCCAAAGCCAGGGCAATTGGTAGTGCACCTATGGCAATGGCCAAACTGGTCATTAGAATTGGACGTAAACGAGAAACCGACGCTTCGCGAATGGCTTCCGGTATGGCCATACCTTTTTCTTTTAGCTGATTGGCAAACTCCACGATCAAAATACCATTTTTGGTTACCAAACCAATTAGCATAATGGTTCCAATCTGGCTGAAGATATTCCAGCTTTGACCGCATAACCAAAGCGATAAAAATGCCCCGGCAACGGCCATTGGAACAGTTAAAATGATAATGATAGGATCTTTAAAACTTTCAAATTGTGCTGATAGAATTAAATAGACTAACAACAATGCCAAGCCAAAAGCGAAGAATGTATTTGAAGAACTTTCTTTAAAATCTCTTGATTCGCCGCTTAAATCGGTAGAGAAAGTTTCATCTAAAACGCTGGCTGCAATTTTATCCATGGCATCTATCCCTTCGCCAATGCTTTTACCTGGCGCTAAACCTGCAGAAACAGTGGCAGAAATAAAACGATTATTTCTATATAATTGCGGTGGACTGCTTTCTTCTTTTGCTGTAACCAAATTATCAAGCTGGATTAATTCGCCTTTATCACTACGAACGTAAACAGAACTTAAATCCAAAGGATCTTTCCTATCGCCCCGGTCAAACTGACCAATTACCTGATATTGTTTGCCATTCATAAAGAAGTAGGAGAACCTTTGACCACTTAAACCAAGGTTTAGCGTTTGTGCAATGGCAGAAATTGATACCCCAAGGTTTTTCGCTTTATCACGATCTATAGTCAGGTTGATTTCTGGCTTATTGAATTTTAAATTAACATCCGATACGGTAAAAGTTGGATCTTTGGCAACAGCCTCCATAAATAACGGTACTTTCTCTCTTAACTTTTCGAAGTTTTGTGCCTGGATGATATAACTGATGGGTAAACCGCCTCTTCTACCCACAGAAATTGTAGGCTGCTGGTTGACAATTACTTTACCCTCAGTATATTTTTTTGTGATTTTCGTGAGCATGTCAGCAATTTCTTTCTGCGAACGTTCACGTTTCTCAGGGTCAACCAAACCCATCCTCACGAAACCCATATTTGTTGAACCCGCACCACCAAAACCAGGAGCTGTAATGGTAATATTTACATTCTTCTCCGAAACGGAATCAATCACCATTTGATTTAATTTCATGATGAATTTATCTGTCGAAGTAAATGATGCACCCTCGGGCAAAGTTGCCGTCATATTGATGGCGCTTCGATCATCGTAAGGGGCGGTTTCTTTAGGCAACAACTTCCAAAATAAGAAAATCAAGCCCATACATACCACAATAATGGGAATGGAAAGCCATCGTTTATCTAAAAACTTATTCAGATTGGATGCATAAGCATCATTAAGTTTAATGAAGTAAGGCTCTGTCCAGTTATAGAATTTAGAAGGTTTGTGCCCGCCTTTTTTCATCAGATAGGCATTTAACATTGGAGTTAACGTTAACGATACAAAGGCAGAAATCAATACTGCAGCACCAATTACCACTCCAAACTCTCTAAATAATCTCCCAACAAATCCCTGTAAGAAAATTACTGGTAAGAAAACAGCTGCAAGTGTGATGGAGATGGATATTACCGCAAAGAAAATTTCATTTGAGCCTTTAATTGCCGCTTCAAATGGCGACATCCCTTCCTCAACCTTTTTGAAAATGTTTTCAGTAACTACAATCCCATCATCAACCACCAAACCTGTAGCTAAAACAATCGCCAGTAAACTCAAAACATTAATCGAAAACCCGAAAGCGTACATCACAAAAAAAGTGAAAATTAAGGATACCGGTATATCAATGAGCGGCCTGAAAGCAATTCCCCAATCTCTGAAGAAAAGATAAATAATTAAGATTACTAAAACTAAGGATAGGCCGATGGTTTCAGCCACCTCTGTTACCGATCTTTTAATAAATAACGTATTATCCAGCGAAACATTCAGCTTAATATCATCAGGCATATCTGCCTTTAATTTATCAAAACGATTATAAAATTCTTTACTAATATCGAGGTAATTGGCTCCAGGTTGAGGAATGATGGCCACTGCAACCATTGGTTTCCCTGATTCACGCAGCACGGTTTCTTCATTTTCTGAGCCTAAAGTTGCATAACCAACATCCTTAAGCTTAACAACCTGGTTGCTATCTGATTTAAGAATCAGATTATTGAACTGTTCTTCGTTAACCAGTTTACCCAAAGTTTTTACGGTAAGTTCGGTGGTTTCGCCTGTAATTTTTCCTGAAGGCAGCTCTACGTTTTCATTATCTAGTGCAGTTACAATGTCTTGAGAGGTGAGTCCGTAGGCACTTAACTTATTTGGATCCATCCAAATCCGCATGGAATATTTCCGTTGCCCCTGAATTTGTACACTACTCACACCAGGAATGGTTTGAATCCGATCGGCAATCACATTTTCGGCAAAATCACTAAGCTGCAAGGTATTGCGTTTATCGCTCTGGATCGTCATCGAAAGGATAGGGTCAGAGTTTGCATCAGCTTTGCTTACAATGGGCAAACCATCAATATCGCGGGGTAAATTTCTTGCTGCCTGAGAAACTTTATCGCGAACATCATTTGTTGCTTCCTCAATATTTTTATCAAGGTTAAACTCTACTGTAATGTTACTTGTTCCCTGGTTACTGGAAGAAGAAATATTCCGAATCCCATCAATTGAGTTGATTGATTTTTCCAGCGGCTCCGTAATCTGCGATTCAATGATATCAGAGTTTGCTCCAGGGTAGGAGGTTCGCACCGAAACTACGGTCGGATCGATAGAAGGAAATTCCCTTACGCCCAGAAATGTATAACCAATTATCCCGAAAAGGACAATCAGCAGGTTCATTACAATGGCAAGAACAGGCCTTTTTATGCTCGTTGTAGAGATACTCATAATTATTCTTTAACCAGATTTACTTTTACAGGAGCATCTTTTTTCAAGGCCATTGAGCCAGTAGTCAAAACAGTATCGCCAGCTTTAAGACCAGAAGTTATTACAATGTTTTCATCTGTTCGGGTTCCGGCTTCTACCTTTACTTCCTGGGCTTTACCGTTTTTCTTGATGTAAACAATTTTACCTTTTAAAACAGGAATAATGGCCTGGTTAGGAATAAGAATAGCATTTTGAAGGGTGTTTAGTGCAAGCTTTATCTTGGCAAACGAGCCTGGTAACAAGCTGTTATCCGCATTAGGCGCCAATGCCCTAATTTGCAATGTTCTGGTGGCTGTATTTATTCCCGGTTCTATAGCATATACTTTCCCGGTATTTTGTTTTGAGGATCCATCGGTTGTAAATGAGATTGATGAGCCCAGATTAATCTGTCCTGCATATTTTTCAGGTACCGAAAATGTAACTTTAACCGGATTGGTGTTTACCAGGTTTGCGATGACTGTAGAAGGTGTTAAATAAGTTCCTGCAGAAATACTTCTTAAACCAATTCTGCCCGAAAATGGAGCACGGATAGTTGTTTTAGCCAATTGCGCCCTAATTAATTGCGTTTGCGACTGTAGCGATCTCAAATCGGCAAGTGAAATATCGTACTCCTCCTGACTGATTGCGCCTTTTTCCAGCAATTGTTTCGACCTGTTTTCGGTAGTGCCAGATAGTTTTTGTTTGGTTAAGGCTTCTTGTAATTGTGCCTGAATATCTCGATCGTTAATTTTAACCAATACCGATCCTTTAGCTACATTGGTTCCTTCTTTAAAATAAATTCCAGTTACCAAACCGGCAACTTCACTTTTAAGCACTACAGATTCATTGGCTTCAATGGCTCCGGTTACTTCGAGGTCGTTATCAAATGAAGTCGGTTTTACCACAATACCATCAACTACCATGGGTGCGCCTGCAGCTCCACCTTTGCCAGCCCCACCTTTAGCAGAAGCACCAGCAGCCCCACCTTTACCTTCTAATTTTTTGTTTGCATTAATTCTGTAGTATACTAAACAGGCCAGGCCAATAGCAAAAACAGCATAAAAAATATACCTTTTCTTCATGTTTATATTCGTGTCTTGCTTATCTGAACGTTAAAACTGAATTAACGTAAGAATAAGAGTGTAAAAATATTCAAATAGTTGAGTCCTAAATTTGTTGTATTAAGGATGTTACCAAGTTAATTCAAAGGCCTTAGTCTATAATCCAAAGTATGGATTGTTAATTTAATAAAATGCCTTTTCGAATAAGTTGCCATACTTTTTAAATCAACTTTCATTACAAAGGCGATGGTTTATAGATTATATCTACAAGACTTATGACGGCTGACTTAGGAGTTTTATATGCCCAGGCTCGATCTAATTTTCGTTTAAAATTCAAAAACTTCATCAATTACCATATTTTTGCTGACAAAATACCCCAATATGTTAATCAAAAAATCAATTTTAAGTTTAGTTTTAATACTAACATGTTTTATGGCAGCAAATGCACAAGTAAAAATTGCTTTTGAGGTTTCTTTTAAAGAGCCACAAGCACATTATGCTGAAGTTCAGATGAATATTTCTGGTTTGGCAAAAGATTATGTTGATGTAAAAATGCCAGTGTGGACTCCAGGTTCTTATCTTGTTCGCGAGTTTGAGAAAAGTGTAGAAGAGTTTAAGGCAACGGCTGGCGGTAAGCAGGCTCGGGTTGAAAAAGTGAGAAAAAATACCTGGAGAATATTTTCCGCTAAAGCTGCTGAGATAAAAATCAACTACCGTGTTTATGCTTTCGAAATTTCGGTACGTACCCCTTTTATTGATGAATCTCATGCTTTTCTATCATCAACAGGAATTTTTATGCATCCTGATGGAATGATTAAATCACCAAGTACAGTGAAAATTGTTCCATTTAATACCTGGAGTAAAGTTTCTACAGGTTTAGAGCCTGTTGCTGGTCAGCAGTTTACTTACCGTGCAAGCGATTTTGATATTTTATACGATAGCCCGATAGAGGTAGGTAATCAGGATATTTTCGAATTTAATGCAGCTGGCGTTCGTCATGAGGTTGCCATGTATGGTGGCGGTAATTATGATAAAGAGAAGTTGAAAGTGGATATGGCTAAAATTGTAGAAGAAATTACCGCGGTTTATGGCGAAAATCCTAACAAACATTACACTTTCATCGTTCACAACTTCTTAAGAGGTGGCGGTGGCTTAGAGCATTTAAACTCTACTACCTTGGGTGCTACGCGAAATGCTTACAACACCGAAGCAGGTTACAAAGGCTTTTTAGCTTTGGTTGCACATGAGTATCACCATTTATGGAACGTTAAGCGTTTACGCCCGGTTGCTTTAGGTCCGTTTGATTACGACAACGAAAACTATACCACCAACCTTTGGGTGGCTGAAGGATTTACTTCATACTATGAAAATAAATACATGCACAGAGCGGGTTTTAACGATGATGCTACTTTTGTGAACGATCTTGCTGGCGCCATCGGTACGGTGATTAATACGCCTGGAGCAAAGTATCAATCAGCAGCATCTTCTAGTTATGATGCCTGGATTATTGGTTACCGTCCGAACGAAAACTCCAAAAATAATTCCATTTCTTATTACAGTAAAGGTGAAGTAATTGGAATATTGATGGATTTGGAAATTATCAATGCAACAAAAGGTACCAAAAGTTTAGATGACGTAATGAAAGCCATGTATTTACAATGCAAAACTTTAAAACGTGGTTATACCGATGCTGAATTTAAAGCAATGGTCGAAAAAATTTCGGGTATTAGCTTTACCAATTTTTGGGCTAAATATGTTAATGGTGTAGATGATGCGGAATATGTGAAATATTTAGGTTACGCCGGAGTAGATATGACTACTGAAAATGCAACGCCTAATAAACCAGTAAGCGGTGCCGCAGGCCAGTTAACCAATAATGGTACGATTTCAGTTTCTTCAATTACTAGAAATTCTGCTGCATGGGTTGCTGGTTTGAATGTTAATGATGAAATTATTTCGTTAGACAATATTTCGGTAAACGATGCTTTGGCCAATATCAGACTAAAAAGCCCGATGTTATCATTAGAAACCTTACCTGTTGTTTCAGGAAAAAATATCGGCGATGTGTTGAAACTTAAAATAAAACGTGATGGTTTGGAAAAAGAGATTTCACTTACTTTGAAAGCAAACCCTAGCGTACGTTTAAAAGCTACCATTAATCAGAATGCGACGCCGGCACAAAAAGCGGTGTTCAAAAAATGGACAGGGAAATAAGTTAATTTTTGTAGAAATAATACAACCGTCAGATAGGATCTGGCGGTTTTTTTTGTGAAAAGATTTGCTTAATCACACTAAGATCCGGTAGCAATAAATCCGCCATTGCAAGGTGCGAAGCAATCTGCGCTAACGAATTGATTTTATCACTACATTTCGAGATGTTTTTTACTTAAATGTTGATTAATATTCAACCAATCCCAAATAACTACTATCAGAAATACTTTGACGGTCATCTGCTATAAAAGCAATCCAGGTATGATAAGATTTACCTTTACGGTGTAGCGGAATAATAAGCAATTCTTCTCCAGATTTTCTTCGGTTACCGCTAACGGTATATACGGCAAAACCCTTTTCTTCATCATATGCCATTAACATCACCTGGTCGGTAGACCTGATATAACCTGTATCCAATTGCTTATCCCAAATAAATGATATACCATCCTTATTTACAGTTACCGATGCATCTTTAGCCATTAATAAATTTCCCTGGCTAAGCCTGATTTTAGCATAATCAATTTGATCATCTTCACCGAAAGCATGAAGCATGTTATAAGATTTTGCTGCATTATGTGCAGACATGCCTTTAGCTTTCGCGTCTAAATTGAAGCCTACGCGAATAAATTCTAGTACATCAGAAAGAAAAGATTGCATAAAGGTAAACTTTGACCTACATTTGTTCTGCTTACCCGTACCTGTTTTATTCTTTTTACTTGGCTTTGGTAATGCCCTAATTATCCATTTTCCATAACGTTGATAGCCAATTACGCTACCTACTTTCCCGGTGAAACCACCGTTAATTCCATTTTCCAGCGTTGCCATAATTTTTAAAATTTAAAGATTATGGGATGATTACCCTAAGATAAGGATTTGCTTATATATTCTTAACCTTCAACATGAATTTATTTCATACTTGAATCGTATTTTACTCGGATCGAATTGTCGCAGTTCCGTCTTACATCCGAAGAAGATCCGAATCAAACCCGTTGTAAGGGTTAGTTTGTACAAAGGCATGTATCATCTTGGTGCAGGCAAGTATATATTAAGAAGGTGTTGTTACTTAGTTTAAGTTAATGGCGTTGTAGCCTTTATAGTGGAGAAATAATAAGCCTGATAAGATGTTATATTGAATGTATGAAAAAATATATAAACAAAAAATCCCGTTAAGATATTTCCTAACGGGATTAATATGAATTTCTATATCCTCTTAAAAAGTATATCTAAAGCCTAAGCCAAATCTTCCAGCGTTAAAATCGCTATCGCCATCACCTAGATATAATCTTGGTCTCCAGTCTAAAGCAATTGCTAATGGTGCACCGCTAATTTTATAATCTAAACCAACCATTGGAACTAAATAGAAGTTAGAACCACCATCGTACAATTGTACTGAAGGACCACCACCTAAATACCAATCTAAGCCTTTTGCGCCAGGAATTGAAGCATTATATTGTAAAAATGCCTGTAAGGTTGTAGAGTTACCACCAAATAAAACTTCACCTTGTAAAGCTGCACTTCTGCTGAAATGATGTCTAACAGATGGTCCAACCAATGTTGCGCCGTCTCCAAAGTCTATTCCTAATCCTAAACCTGTTTTGTAATTCTGTGCTTTAACACTCGTTGTCGTCAATGCAAATAATGCAATGCATCCTAAAATTGTAAATAGCTTTTTCATAATCAAATTTTAAAGTAAATAACGTTTTTCAAATATTTAATCAGCTTAACAACTTTAATGCCGTTTATGTTTTTACGGTAAAAATTATATCGCTATAAAAAACAATGCTTGCATAGTAATTTTTGATTTCTTAAGTTTATTTAAATTTTTCGATGTAGAAGTTGTTTTAAGATTCACTCATAAATGCAAAATTTTATCGATCAAAAACATAAGGCTAGCATCTTTATGTTTGATTTTTTAACTTAACCAAATAATAATAAAAAGATATGGCTGCAGAAATTACAAGGGTATTCGACCTCCTACGATATAACCTGGAAGATCCGAAGCAAGAGTTTATCAATGGAAAAATTAATGGCAATTGGGTTAATTACAGTACTGCAGATTTTTCTGCAACTGTAGACAATTTAAGTCGTGGATTAATTAATCTTGGTATTGCAAAGGGTGGAAGGGTTGCGGTAATGTCTCATAATAGACCAGAATGGAATATTGCCGATTTTGCAGCTAATCAAATTGGGGCCTACCAGATCCCGCTTTATCCTACTTTAGCAGAACACGATATTCAGTTTATTTTAAAAGATGCAGAAATTTCGATTGTCTTTGTATCGGATGGCGATTTATATAAAAAAATAAAGCCATGTGCAGATGCCATCAATTCAGATATAAAAATTTTCAGTTTTAGCGATGTTGAAGGTGTTAAATCATGGAAAACGCTTATTGCTGATGGGGAAAAAAGCCAGGCAATTAACCTCGACGAATATAGATCAAAAGTAGAACCTGAAGATATATTAACACTCATTTATACCTCAGGGACGACGGGCACCCCGAAGGGCGTAATGTTGACGCATCATAATCTGGTGGCCAATTTTGTAAATTCATCCGTCGTGATGCCAGAAGGTGTAAATAAAAGTTTAAGCTTTTTGCCGCTTTCTCACATATTCGAACGCATGATTATTTACTTGTACTTATATAATAGAACAAGTATTTATTACGCTGAAAGCATGGATACCATAGTTGCCGATATTCAACATGTAAAACCAAATGCATTCTCAACTGTACCTCGTTTGCTTGAGAAAGTTTATGATAAAATAATGGAGAAAGGGAAATCGCTTACTGGTATTAAGAAGGGGATTTTCTTTTGGTCGGTAGCGTTGGCCGAAAAATATACCACAGACGCAAGTGCCTGGTATAATTTAAAATTGGGCATTGCCAGGAAATTGGTTTTTAAAAAATGGCAGGAGGCGCTTGGTGGAGAGATCGTGGTAATTGTTTCTGGTGGCGCCGCTTTAAATCCTCGTTTAGCTCGGATCTTCTGGGCTGCAGGTATGCCTGTTTTCGAAGGCTATGGTTTAACCGAAACTTCGCCTGTAATTACGGTAAATCATTTTGGCGGTACCATGTTCGGCACTGTTGGGGAGGTGATTAAAGGTGTTGAGGTCAAAATCGCTTCGGATGGAGAGGTGCTAACCCGTGGCCACCAAGTGATGAAAGGTTATTACAATCGCCCCGATTTAACAGAAGAAGCCATAGACCAGGATGGATGGTTCCATACTGGCGATATTGGTGAATTAGTGGATGGTCGTTTTCTCAAAATTACCGATCGTAAAAAGGAAATGTTTAAAACCGCCGGTGGGAAATATATTGCGCCTCAAATGTTGGAAAACAAATACAAGGAGTCGATTTTTATTGAGCAGATTATGGTTTTGGGTGAGAATAAAAAATTTCCATCTGCGTTAATTGTTCCTAACTTCGAAGTATTGAAAAGCTGGGCAGGCAAAAAAGGAATCACTTTTACCACAAATGAAGAGATTATAAAAAACGATCAGGTTTTAGCAAAATACAACGAGGTAATCGAGGCTGCCAGTGTAGATTTTGGCAAGTGGGAGCAAGTGAAAAGATTTGCTTTACTTCCAAAAGAATGGAGTATTGATGGCGGCGAGTTAACGCCAAAACTAAGCTTGAAACGAAAAGTTATTACCGAAAAAAATGCCGATATCATCGAAAAAATATATAAAGATGCAGAGAACTATAAAGCTCCTAACTAAACTTAAAATTAGCTCAACGCTAATCGTATTAGTCATTGTTTTTGCCAGCTGCGTAAGCGGTCAGCTCGGGAAAAACAACAGCGGGGAATTTAAAAATGGGATGGTTGTTACGGCCCATCCTGAAGCATCAAAAGTTGGTATTTATATTTTAAAAAAAGGCGGCAACGCTGTTGATGCGGCTGTTGCTGTTCAATTTGCGTTAGCTGTAGTGTATCCAAATGCTGGAAACATTGGTGGTGGCGGCTTTATGGTTTATCGTTCTGCAAAGGGCGAAGTGAATGCACTGGATTTTCGCGAGAAAGCGGCTGCATCAGCAAGCAGAGATATGTATTTAGATTCTGCAGGGAATCCAGTTGTTGATAAAAGTTTATTTGGGCATTTAGCCGCAGGGGTTCCGGGTTCGGTTGCCGGTATGGTAGAGGCTCATCAAAAATATGGTAAACTTTCCTGGAGAGAGGTTGTGCAGCCAGCAATTGACTTGGCAGAGAATGGTTTTAAAATTACCAAGCGCCAATCCGCTGAACTAAACGGCTTGCACCGAAAATTGATGGATATTAATATAAACGGAACTGCTATGGTCAACCTGGAAAGCACCTGGCAAGAGAACAGTTTATTAGTGCAAACCGAATTAGCGAATACTTTAAAGCTTATTCAACAAAAAGGTAAGGCAGGCTTTTATGAAGGAGCGGTTGCTGATTCGATTGTGGCAGAAATGCAGCGTGGCAAAGGCTTAATTACCAAAGAAGATTTAAAAAACTACCGGGCGGTATGGCGCAAACCTATCACAGGAAGTTATCGCGGTTACAAGATTATTACGATGCCGCCAACTTCCAGCGGTGGCATAGCACTCATTCAATTGCTACAATCGGTTGAGCCATATCCATTGAAAAAATGGGGACATAACTCAGATTCAACAGTACAGGTTATTGTTGAAGCAGAAAGGAGAGTGTATGCTGACAGGGCCACCCATCTTGGTGATCCGGATTTTTATAGCGTTCCTCAAAAAGAATTATTAGATCCTGTTTACAATAAAAGGCGAATGGCCAACTTTAATTGGGCCGCTGCAACACCTAGCGATCAAATTTTAGCCGGAGTAATCAAAGGTAAAGAAAGCGAAGAAACCACGCATTTTTCTATTGTGGATCATGAAGGAAATGCCGTTTCGATAACAACAACCTTAAACGGCTCTTATGGATCGTTGGTTGTGGTTAAAGGTGGTGGCTTTCTACTGAATAATGAAATGGATGATTTCTCGGTAAAGCCAGGAGCGCCAAATATGTATGGTTTGGTGGGTGGCGAAGCCAACGCTATTGCACCAAATAAACGGATGTTAAGCTCTATGACTCCAACTATTGTAGAAAAAGAGGGAAAACTTTTCATGGTTGTGGGTACCCCAGGTGGATCAACGATCATTACTTCTGTTTTTCAAACCATCATTAATGTAGTCGATTTTGACATGAATATGCAGGTTGCTGTTGCTGCTAAAAAATTTCACCACCAATGGCTGCCAGATGAGGTTTATGTAGAAAAGGATGCAATAGATAGCTTATCAACACAAAAGTTGGAAGCTAAAGGCTATAAAATCATCAACCGTGGTGCAATTGGAAGGGTAGATGCTATTTTGAAAACCACATGGGGCGCTTATCAAGCGGGTGCAGATCCGCGGGGAGATGATACCGCTCTGGGTTACTAAGTGTTAAAGTGGATAAGTATTTTTTAAATTTTCTCTTTTTGGTATAGCAATTGTGTATGCTGGGCAACGCATATCAACGTTATATTAAAAAATATGAAATCAAATTTAATCAAGTCCCTACCGGTTGTATTAGCCGGATTATTTGCAGGTACTGTAGCAATGGCTCAGGAACCAGCAACATCCACGTCTCAGTTCAGAACTTGGTCTATTGGTGTTAATGCTGGTGCATTGACTCCGCTATCGCCATTGGGTGGAAAAAATGATTTTAGTAATAACAAAACCAGTTTTGGTTATGGTCTTTACATCAAAAAACAATTCACACCGTATTTCTCATTGCGTTTAGATGGAGTAAGAGGTAAATTAAAGGCTGATAATTCAGAGCCTTTTGAAAGTGGATTGGTAAATAGTTCTCCGGTAACAGCGTTTGAAACTCAATTAGAGTATTCAGGAAGTTTAAATGCAGTTGTGAATATGTTCAATATTGATATGTTCAAAAAAGAAAACGCATTGCAATTATATACTTCAGTAGGTGCTGGTTTAGCTGGTTACAAGCCAACTATTACCACTGCAGCAGGAACAACTGAATTTGCTGGTGGTAAAACAATCAAAGAATTGATCATCCCTGTAGGTGTTGGTGCAAAATTCAAAGTATCTGATGGAATTAATATCGATTTAGGTTGGACAATCAATTATGTTGACGGTGATAATCTTGATGGATTACACAGAGGCCCGGCTAATGATAAATACAACTATGGTTACGCTGGTTTAGAATTTGCATTGGGTACTGGAAAACAATTGGCTTTCCACAACCCAGTAGCTGCAACTTATGATGAGGCATTGGCTGCAAAAAATACAGCAAATGCTTTGAAATCTGATTTGGATGCTCAAAAAGCTGAAAATGCAAAATTACGTTCAGAAATGAATGATCTGTTAAAAGATACAGATGGTGATGGTGTTGCTGATAAATTAGATAAATGTCCAGGTACTCCTGCTGGTACTGTTGTAGATGGTTCTGGTTGTCCGTTAGTGGCTCCGAAACCACAAGTAACAATAGTTACAGAAGAAGACCGTAAAGTAGTTAACGAAGCGATTAAAAACTTAGAATTCGATTTAGGTAAAGCAACTATCCGCTCTAAGTCTTATGCTTCGTTAAACAGAGTAGCAGCTTTATTAGTAGAGAAAAACTTCAGCTTAAAATTAGCAGGTCATACTGATAACACTGGATCTAAAGAATTAAACTTACGTTTATCTAAAGAAAGAGCAGAATCTGTAAAAGCTTATTTAGTTTCTCAAGGTGCAAATGCATCTCGTATTGAGGCTACTGGCTACGGAATGGGTCAACCAATTGCAACTAACAAAACTGCAGCTGGTCGTCAACAAAACCGTCGTGTAGAGTTTACTTTATACTAGTCGATAAATAAATTTTTGAAAGCCTCCGATGAAAATCGGGGGCTTTTTTTATGACAAAAAATTTTCAGTTTCCCTATTGGATTAATAAAATACATTCATTAGCTTTGTTATGCAAGCATAATAAATTATTAAAATGAAACAACAGCAAACAATAGATTATCACGTGAAGTTTGCATGGCAAAACATGTTTAACAAGTATAATCAAATGGCCTCTACTTTTGGTATAACACAGGCTATTGGTTATATGCTGATAAACATAAATGATGAAGAGGGTACTGCCGTTTCCAATTTAGCTGCCCTTCTTGGCGTAAAAGCGACCAGCCTTTCCAGAATGTTAAATAATATGGAAGAAGCTAAGCTTATTTACCGCGAAACCTCTATAGGCGATAAACGTTCGGTGAAGGTTTTTTTAACCGATTTCGGAAAAGAAAAAAAGCACCTTGCAAAAGGGGTTGTGCGAAAATTTAATGAATATTTGGATGAGCACTTCTCTAAAAAAGAGAAAGAAACATTCATTAATCTGTTAATAAAACTTAATGATATTACAGTAGCATACACTGTTGATTAAATATATTTTGTAATGAAACCTGCTTTGCATGAGTTTACCAACGGGCTCATTTTTTGAAGCAGGTTCCATCATACCAAAAGAAAAATAAATAAAGACTGATGAAACGAAGCATTAATAAAGTTGCTGTTTTAGGTTCGGGGATTATGGGTTCGCGTATTGCATGCCATTTTGCCAATATTGGGGTTGAGGTTTTGCTTTTAGATATTGCCCCCAAAGAACTTACTCCAGAAGAACAAGCAAAAGGACTGACGTTAGACAAACCAGCGGTAAAAAACCGGATTGTTAGTATGGCTTTGCAAACGGCCATCAAAACAAATCCATCGCCGGTTTATTCCAAAAAAGTATTGAATAAAATTAAAACCGGAAATTTCGAAGATGATATGTCGAAAATTGCCGGCTATGATTGGGTAATTGAGGTAGTTGTTGAAAATCTTGATATCAAGAAAAAAGTTTTCGAACAGGTAGAGCAATTTCGTAAACCGGGTACATTAATTACCTCGAATACTTCCGGTATCCCAATTCATTTAATGGCAGATGGCAGAAGCGATGATTTTAAAGCACATTTCTGTGGAACACACTTTTTCAATCCGCCGCGTTATTTAAAGCTATTGGAAATCATTCCTACGCCGCACTCTAAGCCGGAAATTGTTGATTTCTTGATGCATTATGGCGATAAATTTTTAGGTAAAACCACAGTTTTGTGTAAAGATACGCCAGCCTTTATTGCCAATAGAGTTGGAGTATATTCAATTATGGCCTTATTGCATTTGGTCGAAAAATTAGATCTAACGGTCGAAGAGGTAGATAAATTTACCGGTCCAGCTTTGGGTAGACCGAAATCGGCTACTTTTCGTACTTCGGATGTAGTTGGTTTGGATACCATGATTAAAGTAGCCAAAGGACTTTACGATAATTGTCCTGATGATAAAGCACATGAGTTATTTAAACTCCCCGACTATGTTAAAAAGATGGAGGAGAACAAATGGCTTGGCGATAAAACCAACCAGGGTTTCTATAA
Source organism: Pedobacter sp. Leaf41 (assembly GCF_001422545.1). Lineage (GTDB taxonomy): Bacteria > Bacteroidota > Bacteroidia > Sphingobacteriales > Sphingobacteriaceae > Pedobacter. The sequence continues at coordinate 462,054 of NZ_LMLE01000001.1, forward strand.
AAAAACTAAAGCTGCCGACGGAAAAACCGAAATCCTTGCATTGGATTTAAAAACTTTAGAATACAAACCTCAGCAAAAAGTTAAATCGGCTACATTAGAAATGACCAAGCCAGTTGAAAATCTTCGCGAACGCATGAAGATTTTTGCGAAAGGAAAGGATAAGGCAGGCGAGCTATTCCGCCATTCTTCATTTGGATTATTTGAGTACGTATCTGATCGGATTCCAGAAATTTCTGATGAATTGTACCGCATTGATGATGCGATGCGTGCAGGTTTTGGTTGGGAGCTTGGTCCTTTTGAGCTTTGGGATGGAGTAGGTGTCAAAGAAGCCATTGAGGGAATGGAGCAATATGGAAATAAAGCTGCGGCTTGGGTTCATGAAATGCTTGATGCCGGAAATACTTCTTTTTATAAGGTAGAGAGCGGCGTTAAAAAGTACTATGATATTCCAACAAAATCTTACAAAGCCTTACCAGGAACGGATAAATTTATCATTTTAGATAACATCCGCGAGAATAAAACACTTTGGAAAAATTCTGGCGTTTCCATCATTGATTTAGGTGATGGCATTTTAAATGTAGAATTCCATACCAAAATGAATACCATCGGTGGTGATGTAATCTCAGGAATTAACAAAGCCATTGATATGGCAGAGAAAGATTACCGTGGCTTAGTAATCGGTAATGATGGTGCCAACTTTTCTGCTGGTGCAAATGTGGGAATGATTTTCATGATGGCGGTAGAGCAGGAGTGGGATGAGTTGAATATGGCTATCCGAATGTTCCAAAACACTTCAATGCGTATTCGTTACTCTTCCATCCCGGTTGTGGTTGCACCACACAATTTAACATTAGGTGGCGGCTGCGAGTTTAGCTTACATGCCGATCATGTTCAATTGTCAGCAGAAACTTATATGGGGTTGGTGGAATTTGGTGTCGGCGTTATTCCCGGTGGCGGCGGAACAAAAGAGTTTGCGCTGCGGGCATCGGATGAATATAAAGACGACCAGATTGTTCAAAATGCATTGAAAGATCGTTTCTTAACCATTGGTATGGCTAAAGTATCAACTTCAGGTTATGAAGCCTATGAATTGGGTTATCTGCAAAAGGATAAATTCTCAATTTCGATGAACCGCAACCGTTTACTGGCCGATGCGAAAGCAAAAGCAATTGAATTGGCAGATGCAGGTTATACCAAACCCGTTCAGCGCACAGACATCAAAGTGTTAGGGAAACAAGGTTTAGGGATAGTTTATGCCGGAGCAAATAGCATGTACGCCGGTCATTTCATCTCCGAACATGATAAAAAAATCTCCGAAAAATTAGGTTACGTCATGTGTGGTGGTGATTTATCCTCCCCAACAGAAGTAAGCGAACAATATTTATTGGATTTAGAAAGGGAAGCATTTTTATCTCTGGCAGGAGAAAGAAAATCATTGGAAAGAATTCAGTCGATTATAACAAAAGGGAAACCGTTGAGGAACTAATATATAAAGGAACAAAGAGCAAGGAGTAAAGAACAAAGAGCAAGGAGTAAAGAACAAAGAGCAAGGAGTAAAGAACAAAGAGCAAGGAGTAAGGAGTAAAGAACAAAGAGTAAGGAGTAAAGAACAAAGAGCAAGGAGTAAAGAACAAAGAGCAAGGAGCAAGGAGTAAAGAACAAAGAGCAAGGAGCAAGGAGTAAAGAACAAAGAGCAAGGAGTAAAGAACAAGGAGTAAAGAACAAGGAATAAAGAGCAAAGAGTAAAGAAGAAGGAGTAAAGAACAAGGAGTAAAGAACAAGGAATAAAGACAAATAGCAGAACAAATGCATAATTTTAGACAGCTTCAAATTTGGAAAGAAGGTATGGCCATCGCCAAAGCGACTTATTTGCTAATTAATATTCTGCCTTCAAAAGAAAAGTTTGGATTGATATCTCAAATTTCCAGATGTGCAGTTTCTGTTCCATCAAATGTTGCAGAGGGTTCTTCTCGCTCTTCCAATAAAGAGTTTGGTCACTTTCTATCCATTGCTTTAGGTTCCTTATTCGAATTGGAAACACAGCTATTGCTTTCAGCTGATTTGGGTTTTCTTACTTCTGAGCATATTGAATCATTGTTAACAGAAATTATTCAATTACAAAAGAAAATATCAACGTTTAAAAAAACACTTATATAACGAAACAGGTTGGGGAGCCAGATCTTTAATCTTTGTTCCTTGATCCTTAATCATAACTAAATGGAAGCATATATTATAGCCGGATATCGCACAGCAGTGGGTAAAGCACCCCGAGGCGTATTCCGTTTTACCAGAGCTGATGATTTAGCTGCTGAAGTGATAAGCGCTTTAGTGGCATCGGTTCCAAATTTAGATAAAGAACAAATTGACGATGTAATTGTGGGTAACGCCACGCCCGAAGCGGAACAAGGCTTAAATATTGGCCGGATGATTTCGCTGATGGGTTTGAATACAGACAAAGTTCCGGGCGTTACCGTAAATCGATATTGCGCATCTGGCTTAGAAACTATTGCTACAGCAGTAGCGAAAATTAAAGCCGGAATGGCCGATTGTATTATCGCTGGTGGGGTAGAAGTAATGAGTGGAATGCCGTTTGGAGGTTGGAAACTCGTTCCAAATCCGGAGGTTGCGAAAAACAATTCCGATTGGTATTGGGGAATGGGACTAACTGCCGAGGCCGTTGCGAAAGAATACAATGTGAGCCGCGAAGACCAGGATGCATTTTCGTTAAAATCTCATGAGAAAGCTGTTCATGCCATAAAAAACGGTCATTTAAAAGATGGCGTTTTGCCAATTACGGTTAACGAAAATTATTTGGATGAAAACCTGAAAAAGAAAACCCGTTCTTATGTAGTGGATACTGATGAAGGTCCTCGAGCAGATACCACGTTAGAGAAACTGGCAAAATTAAAGCCAGTTTTTGATGCTGTAGGAAGTGTAACCGCTGGTAATTCTTCGCAAACATCTGATGGCGCAGCCTTTGTTCTCGTTGTTTCTGAAAAGAAAATGAAGGAACTTAATGTTGAACCAATCGCAAGATTAGTAAGTTATGGTATCGCTGGAGTTCCACCAAGAATTATGGGGATCGGTCCAATTGAGGCCATCCCAAAAGCATTAAAACAAGCAGGTTTAAAACAAGATGATATCGATCTAATTGAACTGAACGAAGCTTTCGCGTCGCAGTCTCTAGCCATCATCAGAACGCTCGGTTTAAATCCAGATATCATCAACGTAAATGGTGGAGCCATTGCATTGGGTCACCCTCTGGGTTGTACAGGCGCAAAACTTTCGGTACAAATGATGAATGAGCTGAAAAGACAAGACAAGAAATATGGCATGGTTACCATGTGCGTAGGTACAGGACAAGGAGCAGCAGGAATTTTTGAGATGTTATAGGAGCAAAGATCAATGAACAAAGATGAGTAGCATAAGATAGTATGCACAATTTAGACAATTGCAGATTTGGAATGAGGGTATGCAGATAGCCAAAGCTACCAACCTAATATTAGGTAATCTGTCACCATCAGAAAAATTCGGGTTGATATCTCAAATTTCAAGATGTGCCATTTCTGTTCCATCGAACATTGCAGAAGGTTCTTCAAGGTACTCCAATAAAGAATTTGCTCACTTTTTGTCTATTGCATTGGGTTCGTTATTTGAATTAAAAACTCAATTGTTATTATCAATAGAGCTTGGCCTTATCAAAGCTGATTTAGAAGACTTGCTAAGTTCCATCATACAATTAGAAAAAAAGATTTCAACTTTTAAAAAGACATTATTATAAAATATTTGATTCAGGCACATTGTCATTATTCTTTGTTCCTTAATCCTTAATCACAACAGAATGGAAACAACTGAAAAGAAAACAATTAAAGGCGGCGAATTCTTAATTAAAGAAACGGCTTACCAGGATGTATTTATTCCTGAAGAATTTGATGAAGAGCAACAAATGATTGCGCAAACTTGTCGCGATTTTCTGGAAGCTGAAGTTTATCCAAACTTAGATAAAATAGATAAACAGGAAGACCCTGAATTAATGCCAACACTCTTAACCAAAGCTGGCGAATTGGGTATTCTTGGGGTTTCTGTCCCGGAAGAATATGGTGGTTTTGGCAAAAACTTCAATACCTCCATGTTAGTTGCTGATGTGGTTGGCGCTGGTCACTCTTTTGCAGTAGCGCTGTCAGCACACACCGGAATTGGCACATTGCCTATTCTTTATTATGGAAACGAAGAACAGAAAGCGAAGTATATTCCAAAATTAGGCTCTGGCGAATGGAAAGCGGCTTACTGCTTAACAGAACCGAATTCGGGCTCGGATGCAAATTCCGGAAAAACAAAAGCCAAGCTGAGCGATGATGGCAAACATTACATCATTAACGGGCAAAAGATGTGGATTACCAACGGGGGGTTCGCAGATATATTTATCGTTTTTGCTAAAATTGATGATGATAAAAACCTGACTGCTTTTATTGTGGAGAAAGATTTTGGTGGCATCACCATGAACCCAGAGGAGCATAAAATGGGTATCAAGGGTTCTTCTACGCGTCAGGTTTTCTTTAACGATTGCCCTGTTCCGGTTGAAAATATGTTAAGTGAGCGGGAGAATGGTTTCAAAATCGCGGTTAACATTTTAAATATCGGTCGCATAAAATTATCAGCGGCAGCAATTGGTGCATCAAAAGCGACTTTAAATACGGCGATTAACTACTCAAATGAGCGTAGTCAATTTGGTCGCCCGATTTCGAAATACGGTGCCATTCGCTTTAAGATTGCAGAAATTGCTTCGAAACTTTATGCGGTTGATGCTGCTAATTATCGTGCCGGACAAAACATTGATGACACCTATGAGCAATTGGTTGCTGGCGGAATGGAATCTGGAAAGGCCCGATTAAAATCTGTAGAACAATTTGCAGTTGAGTGTGCCATTTTAAAAGTTTGGGGTTCAGAAGCACTGGATTATACCGTAGATGAGGGGGTTCAAATTTATGGAGGAATGGGTTTTAGTGCCGATGCGCCAATGGATAGAGCCTACCGTGATGCCCGTATCAATAGGATTTTTGAAGGGACGAACGAGATTAACCGTTTGTTAACGGTTGATATGATGCTGAAAAGAGCCATGAAAGGGGAACTTGATCTGATGACACCGGCCACTGCGGTTGCTGCAGAGTTGATGAGCATTCCAGATTTTGGGGAAGAAGACACCACATTATTTGCCGCTGAGAAAAAAGTTCTTGCCAACCTTAAAAAAGCTACCTTGATGGTTGCGGGTGCTGCGGTTCAGAAACTGATGATGACTTTAAGCAAAGAGCAGGAAATTTTAATGAATATTGCAGATATGGCCAGTTATGTTTATGTTTTCGAGTCTGCTTTATTGAGAACCGAAAAACTGGCCGCTACAAAAGGTGAAGCCGCAATTAATGGGCAGCTGGATTTATTGAGAATATATATGGTTGAAGCTGTTGATGGCATTGCCAAAGCTGGTAAAGAAGCGCTTTGGGCTTTTGCCGAAGGTGATGAACAGCGCATGATGCTGGTTGGCTTACGTCGTTTCACCAAAGTTGAACCTTTTAATGTTAAAGATGCCCGTCAAAGAGTTGCACAGCAGTTAATTGAGGCAAATAAGTATATTTTTTAAGGTAAAAGGTAGAGGGTTTAAAGGTTGAGGGTTTGGGCGTGTAGCTCAAACACTCAACCTTTTTTTGCTTAATGGTCATCCCCTAAACCTTACACCTCTAACCTTTGGATGTGTTAAATTTGGTTAAAAATTGTAGCATCCGTATTAAAAGCTTATTTTTGCAGATGATGCTAAAATTCAAGTATATATTATTATTGCTTTGCGTTGTTGGGTTCTTCGCTGCATGTAAAAAAGATGAGGCGGTAGAGGACTATGATCCAACACCTCAGTTTAAAGCCGATACTGCTGCAATTGGCGCTTTTGTAAAGGCAAATAACATATCAGGGATAAAAGATCCTTCAGGTATATTTTATCAGATTATTGCACCAGGTTCGGGCAGTATTACTTACACCACTTCAACGCAGATTACTGCAGATTATGAAGGAAAATTGCTCAACGGCACACTGTTTGACAGTTCAAAAGGTACTCCAATAAAATTCTCTTTAGGTGGCGTAATTGCAGGCTGGCAGTTTGGTATTCCGAAAATACAAAAAGGTGGTAAAATCAGATTGATTATCCCATCATATTATGCATATGGAACAAGATCTCCATCATCTTTAGTTCCAGCTAATTCTATCCTCGATTTCAATATAACACTTACAGACGTTACAAACTAAATGAATAAATTTACCAAACTAAGTTTCTTAACTTGTTTACTTACTGTTGTTTTCCTTTCTGCATGTAAGAAAGAGTACGAAACTATTCAGGCTACAGAGAGTGCAACGATAGCTTCATACATATCAAAAAATAACTTAAGTGCTGTAATGTTGCCCGATCCGGATAAATCAGGATTCTTTTATCAGGTAACTTCATCTGGAACAGGCAATAATTTTAAAAATCCAGATTCAGTTCTTTATAACTTAACAGTTAAGTCTTTATCTACTGGAGCCACATACCTGCAGTCTCCACTATTATCGAACTTAGGAACGTTTGTAGGTTATACCGACCAGTTTTATAATTCCTCATTAGTTACAACTTCAAATCCACAGGGTTTTTATTCTATTCCTGCGATAAGAACTGCTTTATTGGCGCTAAAACCTGGTGGAGTAGCAAGAATACTTTTGCCTTCTTATTTGGCTTTTGGAAGAAACGGTGCTGGAAATATTCCATCAAATGAAATTGTCGATTTAATAGTGACAACCTATCCTTACCAAAAGCAGGCATTATTAGATGATAATCGCATTACAACTTTTTTAACTTCTAAAGGGCTTACTGCAACCAAAGATCCTAGTGGGATTTATTACATCGTAAATACTTTGGGAACAGGAGAGGCTGTTAATGGTATTGGAAGTACAGTAAACGTTAAATATACAGGAAGAACATTAGATGGTGCTGTATTTGATTCATCTGCAGATGGTCTCTCACTTACACTATCCGGTTTGGTATCGGGTTGGCAAATTATGATTCCAAAATTTAAAGTTGGAACTAAGTTCAGAATGATTTTGCCATCGGCGTATGCTTACGGCCGTTCAGGATTTAATACTATTTCTCCGAATACGTCTTTAGATTTTGATATTGAAATCGTTAGCGTTACCAATTAAGATAACGCTTCTTTAAATACTTTAAGCACTCTTTCTCGTGCAAATGTATGCTCAACTATTGGTTGGGCATATTTTTTTGTCCCATATTCTGGTACCCATTTTTTAATGTATTCAAATTTTGGATCAAATCTTTTGGTTTGCAATTCAGGATTAAAAACGCGGAAATACGGCGCAGCATCATTTCCTGAGCCTGCAGCCCATTGCCAACCGCCTACGTTGCTGGCCATTTCATAATCCAGAAGCTTTTCGGCGAAATAATTTTCACCCCAGCGCCAATCGATTAATAAATGTTTCGATAAAAAGCTTGCAACAACCATCCTTACACGGTTATGCATAAACCCGGTTTCATTGAGCTGTCGCATTCCGGCATCCACTATCGGATAACCCGTGTTTCCTTCGCACCAGGCTTGAAATTCGGTTTCGTTATTGCGCCATTTTATTTTATCGTACTGCTTTTTAAAAGAATCATAAGCAGCATACGGGAAATGCCAGAGGATCATCATGTAGAATTCTCTCCAGGCCAATTCAGATAACCAAACATTTGATTTTGCCTCTACAGCATCTTTTACGGCCTTACGAATACTTAAAGTACCAAATCTTAGGTGCAAACCAATTCTGGTTGTACTTTCCATAGCAGGGAAATCTCGTTCCTCTGCGTAGTCATCCAGTTTATTTTTATAATTAATTTTTGGGAATTCCTGGTTACTCGCTTTGAATCCCATTTCCTTTAGTGAAGGCAGCACTAAATGTTCGGTTTGAAAAAGGTTTTTGAAGTATTTTCTTGTAGGGTAAGCTTTAAAATAAAAATCATCGAGCTTTGCCTGCCACTGTTTATAATAGGGCGTAAATACGGTATATGGCGTTTTATCGCCTTTTAAAATTTCATCTTTCTCAAATATCACCTGATCTTTAAAGGTTCTGAAAGCGATTTCTTCACTGGTTAAAAATTCTGCCAAATTATCATCGCGTTCACGGGCATAAGGTTCGTAATCATGGTTGGTATAAACCTCCTCAACCTTATAATCTTTTAAAATTTGAGGCCAGATTTTTTCTGGAGTTCCATACTTCACTAATAAGTCTGATCCGTGTTGTTGTAGTTCTTTTTTTAAACTTTCAATAGTTTGAAAAATAAAAGTAACCCGGGCATCATCTTCAGATAATTTATCTAAAATGTTTTTATCGAATATAAAGAGCGCAAGTACAGGTGTACCATTATTTAATGCATGATAGAGGGCTGCGTTATCTTCTAATCTCAAATCGCGGCGGAACCAAAAAATGGTGATGGGTGTCTTCATTTAAGAATATGCTTGAGGGCTTGAAATAAGATTATTTATGATAGAGACTAGTAAGTGCTTCATCTAAATCTGTAAATTTAAACTTGAAGCCAGCATCCAGGATTTTTTGAGCTGATGTGTTATTGCTCATTAAAACCGCTTCTGCTCGTTCGCCCAACAACAATTCTATTACTTTTTTCGGAACTTTTATTGGCCAAAAGGGGCGCTTCAAATGTTTCGCGATGGCTTTGGTTAAACCGATGTTGGTTACGGGAAATGGAGCACAGGCATTGTATGAATCTTCCATTTTAACATTTTCCAAGACGTAGATATACATGGCAACCATGTCATCAATATGCAGCCAAGGCGTCCATTGTTTACCAGTGCCTAAAGCCGAACCTACAAAAAGCTTGATAGGTTTATCCAATTGTGGCAGTGCACCGCCCTCCTTGCTTAAAACGATTCCAGTTCTGAGTTTAACAATGCGTAAGCTCAGTTTCTTGCCTTTATTAACAGCATCTTCCCAAAGTTTGCAACATTCAGCTAAAAACCCATAACCATTTGCGCTGTTTTCGGTCAAAATTTCATCTCCACAATCGCCATAAAAGCCCACTGCCGATGCTGAAATAAATGATTTTATTTGATGATCAGATTTGTTTTGAATGGTTTGGTAAAGTAGTTCCGTTGATTTTACCCGACTATCAATAATCTGTTTTTTCCGCTCATCAGTCCATTTTTTTTCTGCTACGGGTTCGCCGGCCAAATGAATAATTGACTCTACACCTTCTATACATCTGGAATCGATTTTTCCGTTGTAAACGTCCCACACGAAATTATTCGGATCAGAACTGTTTTTTCGGGATAGCGTATTTACCTCATATCCTTTATTCAAAAGTTGGTTTTTGAGTTCCTTGCCCACAAGTCCTGTAGCTCCAGTAATCAGAATCTTTTTTGCCATGTGTTTAAAACACCAAAGATACAAAAGGGTTTGTTTTAAGTCCGAAGTCCGAAGTCCGAAGTCCGAAGTCCGAAGTCCGAAGTCTGAAGTCCGAAGTCTGAAGTCCGAAGTCTGAGTTTAGAATTGGGAGTCCAGCCGTAAGCCCGTCATCCTCGCATATGCGGGGATCTTACAACGTTTGAGCGCTACTCTCATGCTTTAAGATTCYCAATTAAATTGGGAATGACGGARCYGAGCTAWTTTCGTTAACCCGTCATCCTCGCGTATGCGGGGATCTTACAACGWTYGAGCGCTACTCTCATGCTTTAAGATTCYCAATTAAATTGGGAATGACGGARCYGAGCTAATTTCGTTAAGCCGTCATCCTCGCGTATGCGGGGATCTTATAACGATCTAGCAGAATCTTCATGCTTTAAGATTCCCAATAAATTGGGAATGACGGAGCCGAGCTAATTTCGTTAACCCGTCATCCTCGAGGATGCGGGGATCCTAATGCTACAAATACAACTTCGTTTTACGTGCTACGGGTATAGATTATGATGTTCGTGTACAGAGGAAATTATAAGCAGCGCCTGCATTTTAATAATAACGATGAATTCAGTGAACTTGCTTCCTCGTTCAACAGCATGGCAAAAAGCTTAACGAATGGGAGAATNATGCTTTAAGATTCCCATTATGCTTTAAGATTCCCAATAAATTGGGAATGACGGAGCCGAGCTAATTTCGTTAACCCGTCATCCTCGAGGATGCGGGGATCCTAATGCTACAAATACAACTTCGTTAACAACAGTTCTTGACGAAAATGCAAAGAAACTGCAAAAAAATATTCTATGTTTATAATATGGAAAGAGGCGGCTGCACTTATATAATGACAAATACATTTAACAATGTTTATTACATAGGAGTTACTTCAGACTTATATTCCAGAGTGCTAGAACACAAGGAAAAACGGTACCCAACTTCATTCGGACAATTTTTTCATTCTTTACAACAATATGGAAAGAGGCGGACAATATGGAAAGAGGCGGCTGCACTTATATAATGACAAATACATTTAACAATGTTTATTACATAGGAGTTACTTCAGACTTATATTCCAGAGTGCTAGAACACAAGGAAAAACGGTACCCAACTTCATTCACTTCTAAATATAATTGCACTAAACTTGTTTATTTCGTGTTTTATCCAACAATTGAAGAGGCAATAGGAGATGAAAAAAGACTAAAGAAGTGGAACAGGGATTGGAAAATAAAGCTAATAGGCGACCAAAACCCTAAATGGATAGATCTGTTTGACGAAAACTTATAATGATATTATGCTTTAAGATTYCCAATTAAATTGGGAATGACGGAGCCGAGCTATTTTCGTTAACCCGTCATCCTCGCGTATGCGGGGATCTTAATACCGAAAATAAATCTACAACCCTGCAATTATCCTATTTTTTGGTGCCTTAACCGAATAACTTAACTTAATGGTTTTGGTTTCATTCGGCGCAATTTTCAATTGCCATGAAAGCATTCCTGTTTCTTTATTAACTTCTGCGCCGTTACTTTCCAATAATTCAATTTCAATATCACTTTCAGAAGATAACGGATATTGGTCTTTCAATGTTAGATCAATCGCTTCCTTCTTCGTATTTCTAATCTTGATCAAATACGTGAAAAGTTGTTTCTTATTCGACCCAATGAATTTAGTGCTACTAAAATCTTCCTGTTTTTCTTTAGTGATGATAATCTTTTTATCCTTCCCCATACTTAAACTTAGCGTATCTAAAATATTTGCAGGGTTGATAAATGATTTTCCGGTATAGGTGCCTTCAAAAATAATATTGGCATTGCCCGCTTGAAGATTCAACTTCTCCCAATCAATAACATCAGCCAGTAAAAAAGCATCGGTACTTAATTTTGGTGCTGCGTAATATTTATATTTAGCAGGCACCTCATACTCTTTAAATGAAACCGTATGTGGCTTGTTGTCGCTGTTTACATCATATGGAATATCAATATCAAAGGTAACTCCAAGTTGAGTTTCGTTAACGGATGTGTAGTTATTGATAGTTGATACAGCTGCTTCTGACTTTTTTGCATTCAAATATCCAGTTACCACCACTTCATCAAGGCTTTTTTCCTCTCTCATAATTGGGGAGGCCATACCTCTGATCCGTATTTGTGGTTGATTAGTAGATACAAACCACGGACTTAGATTTGGTGCAGTGATATTGTAATTCGGATTTCCTGTTGATAAGGAAAGTTTTACTTTCTTCCAGTCCAAACCTGTACTTTGCGTAATCGCAGCCTTATAGACTATGCCAAGTGGTTTTGCAGTGCTCATCGACTTAATATCATAACTGGCTAACCAGCTTGCGGCCGGGCTTACATATGATACATTATAGTTGGCTTCGGCACTATCTTTAGACATTAACTGTAAAACAAGTTGTCCCAATTGTTGATTTGGGCTGTTCCTTAATTCTGCAATTTGTTGTTGCAAAGCAGTAAGTTTTTGATTTTGTTTTTCTTCCGTCAATGCCAGCGCAGAAATAGCCGCTCTCACTTCAGCACTTTTAGTACGGTAATATTCGGCTAATTTAATCAGTTCTAATACGTTCGTGCCGTTGCTTGTACCGCCCGATTTCCGGTTTTCATCCAATAAAACTAAAGTTTGTTCTTCTATAGTTTTTGCATTTTTAGTTTTAGTCAACTCTCCGGAAACGATTTTCAAACTATCATTCAACTTTTTAATCTCTGGGTTAGCTGCATCAGTACTCAAAAAATCTTTGTTGAATTGCACCGCCAAAATCGTTACGCCTGCAGTTACCCCAACCTGAATAGAATTTTCATTCACCCGCCCAGATATATTGTTGATTACAATTTCCGATGTTCCGGCTGGAAGACTCACTTTGCCTGAGTGCGTGAGTTGCGCACCGTTATTGTATACCGTTACACTTTGTAAAATGGCTTTGGTTTTAATTTGCTGTTGAGCAAAAGTGGCAAGAGGAAATAATAGTGCAATTAGGATTCGTTTCATTTTTTTTTATTATGTATTAGAAATGGATAGCTGAATACAGGATGTGCGATTTTCTATTTTTCCATAACGGTAATTTTTGTTGAGTATTTGTAAAGAAAATTCGTGGTTTTTGATGCCGACAAAAAATAAGATAAATTTGTGATTACGTTCTTAACACCCTTTTCGAAATATTAAGATGTCAAAAAAAATTTTAGTCTGGTTTAGAAATGATCTTCGTTTGCATGATAATGAAATGCTGGTGGAGGCTATTGCTAAGTCTGATTCGATTTTGCCAGTTTATATTTTGGATCACCGTCAATTTGGTCAAACTAAATACGACACCCTTAAAACTGGTAACATCCGGGCTCAATTTATTTTAGAAAGTGTTTTAGGACTTCGCTATTCACTAAAACAAATTGGTGGCAACCTTTTAATTGCTGAAGGAAACCCTGAGGACATCATTCCTCAATTGGTTCAGGAATATGAAATTACCGAAGTGTATCATCATCGCGAAGTAGCCAGAGAAGAAACCCATGTTTCTACTTTAGTAGAAAATGCCCTTTGGAAATTACGTGTCAACTTGAAACATTTCATCGGCCATACTTTGTATAATAAAGAAGATCTTCCTTTTCCAATTAAAGATATTCCTGATGCTTTCAATCAGTTCAAAAAGAAAATTGAACGTGATTCGATTATCAAGCCGTGTATACCAGCGCCAGATCGTATTAATGTTGCCGAAGTTATCGATTGGGGAACACTTTCATCATTAGAACAATTGAATTTGCTTCCGCAAGAGAAAGATCAACGTGCTGATTTTGAGTTTACCGGTGGCGAAGCTGAAGGATTAGCGCATCTTCAAAAAGTGACTGTGGCTATGCAACAAGCTGCTAATTCTAAAAATTTAATTCTTGCTTCAAAGCTTTCCGCATGGCTGGCCATGGGTTGTTTATCACCTAGAAAGGTATATTGGGAAATCAAAAAAATGGAAGGAATGCCTAATACAAAAGCCATGTTTAATCATGTTTTGTTAGGATTACTTTGGCGGGATTATTTCCGTTTTATGTTCAAAAAATACGGCAACACCTTCTTTAACCCGAATGGATTTGGTAGCCAGGGTTTAGTTGATGTTGAATATGAGCAAGAGAATTTTACGAAATGGAAAAATGGCCAAACTGGCTTTGCCGTTGTTGATGCAGTGATGACAGAGCTTAACCAGACTGGATTCATTTCAAATATTGCACGACAAACAGCCGCGCTTTATTTAATAAATAACTTGGAAGTGAGCTGGGTTTTTGGCGCTGCATATTTTGAGGAAAAACTAATCGATTATAATCCTGCGAGTAATTGGGGCAATTGGGCAAATGTTGCCGGCGTTGGAAACGATCAAAAATCGAAAAGCGTTTTTGATCTCGATAAAAACATCAAAAATCTTGATCCGAAAGGGAATTACGCTTTAACCTGGGCCTCGTAGCTAATTCTGCAGTTTGAAGCATTGTTTTCCAATTGAATTATTTTGTCATTCCTTCATTTCGCTAATTCTCTCATTCACTAATTAATTATTGGCTTGCCTTTTGCTTAACCATGAGCAGTAATTATTTTAATTCCTTGCGATATAAATTCGCCTGAAAGTCAGAATGTTTCTAAATATATTTTTTTGTGCAATTAATCCAGTTTTTTACCATTTATATAAGGTAAAATTCTAATTTTGTAATGCTTATAGTAAACAGTAAATAATGGGTAGTTTATCATATCTTAGCGGCGAAAACGCCGAATATATAGATTCTTTATATCAGTCGTATCAGCAAGATCCTGAATCAGTTGAGTTTGGTTGGCAAAAGTTTTTTGAGGGTTTTGATTTCGGAAGAGGTTCTGAAGTCCCAACGGTTACAGCCGAAACTCCGGAACAATTTTTAAAAGAAGTTAGTGTTTTAAATTTGATTGATGGTTACAGAACCCGCGGTCACTTGTTTACACATACCAATCCTGTTCGCGAAAGACGCAAACACCAACCTACATTAGATCTTGCAAATTTCGGTTTATCTGATGCAGATTTAGAAACGGTTTTTAACTCAGGTGTTGAAATTGGTATTGGTGCTTCCAAACTGAAAGATATTGTTGCTTTCTTAAAACAGACTTATACAAGCTCAATCGGAGCAGAATATAAATTTTTACGTACGCCTGAAGTGTTGAACTGGATTCAACAGAAAATGGAAAGCGCACGTAATACGCCTAATTTTTCAATCGACGAAAAAAAACGCATTCTTAGAAAATTAAACGAAGCAGTAAGTTTCGAGAATTTTTTAGGTACAAAATTTTTAGGTCAGAAACGTTTCTCTTTAGAAGGTGCGGAAGCTTTGATTCCAGCATTGGATTCGGTTATAGAAAAAGGTGCTGAATTAGGAATTGAGGAATTTGTAATCGGGATGGCGCACCGCGGTCGTTTGAATGTGTTGGCGAATATCATGCAAAAAACTTACAAAGATATTTTTGCTGAGTTTGAGGGTAAAAGCTATAATCCTGATACCCCTTTTGGTGGCGATGTTAAATATCACTTAGGGTATTCTACTGATGTAACTACTGTTGCAGGCAAAAGTGTTCACTTAAGTCTTTGCCCAAATCCATCGCATTTAGAAACTGTTGATGGTGTGGTTGAAGGTATGAGCCGTTCGAAAATCGATTTCAAATACGGTGGCGATAACTCTCGTTTAGCACCGATTTTGATTCATGGTGATGCTTCAGTTGCTGGGCAGGGTATTGTTTACGAAGTAATCCAAATGGCAGGCCTTGAAGGTTATAAAACCGGTGGAACCATTCACTTGGTGATTAATAACCAAATAGGTTTTACCACAAATTATAAAGATGCCCGCACAAGTACTTATTGTACTGACATTGCAAAAGTTACTTTATCGCCGGTTTTTCACGTAAATGGAGATGATCCTGAAGCTTTGGTTTATGCGATTAACCTGGCTATGGAATATCGTCAGAAATATAAAAACGACGTTTTTATTGATATTTTATGTTATCGTCGTTTCGGTCACAATGAATCTGATGAGCCGAAATTCACGCAGCCATTACTGTACAAAACAATTGAAAAACACCCTAATCCAAGGGAAATTTATATCGAGCAACTTACTAAAGAGGGCAAGTTAGAAGCGGGTTTAGCGAAAGAATTGGAAAAAGATTTCCGTGGTATTTTGCAGGAACGCTTAAACGAAGCGAAAGAATATGTTGCTGGAAACGCTGAGATCAAATTTGGTGGTGCCTGGGCAGATTTACGTATGGCTACACCTAAAGATTTCTTAACATCGCCGGTTACGGCAGTTAAAAAATCTACATTGCTAGAAATTGGAAAACGCATCACTACTTTACCATCAAATAAAAAGTTCTTTAAAAAAATTGAAAAATTATTTTCTGAACGGACCAAAATGGTTAACGAAACTAATATTTTCGATTGGGCAATGGGCGAGCAGTTGGCTTATGGTACTTTGTTATCAGAAGGTAAACGGGTTCGTTTAAGTGGTCAGGATGTTGAGCGTGGTACTTTCTCACACCGTCATGCGGTTTTAACATTGGAAGATAGCGAGGAAGAATATGTACCATTAGCTAATATTTCAGATCAGCAGGCAACATTTGATATTTACAATTCTCACTTATCAGAGTATGGTGTATTGGGATTTGAATATGGTTATGCTATGGCTAATCCGAATGCATTAACGATTTGGGAAGCGCAATTTGGAGATTTCTTTAACGGAGCACAAATTGTTGTCGATCAATATATCGCCAGTGCGGAAACAAAATGGCAACGCGAAAACGGTTTGGTAATGTTATTGCCTCACGGTTATGAAGGTCAGGGACCAGAACACTCTTCGGCACGTATTGAGCGTTTTATGGAGCTTTGTGCAGATTATAATATGCAAGTAGCAAATTGTACAACACCTGCAAACTTCTTCCACGTTTTACGCCGCCAGTTTAAACGCGATTTCCGTAAACCATTAGTTGTATTTACACCTAAGAGTTTATTACGTCATCCTGCTTGTGTATCGAAACTTGAGGAATTTACAGAGGGCGGTTTTAAAGAAGTGATAGATGATGTAAACGTTAAAGTTGCTGAGGTAACCAGAATCGTTTTCTGTAGTGGAAAAATCTATTATGAATTATTAGAAAAACAACAGGCTGATCAAGTTAAACATGTGTCAATAGTTCGTGTAGAACAGTTATATCCTACACCTATTGATCAAATGGAAGCCATTAAGAAAAAATATGAAAATGCCAATGAAGTTTTCTGGGTTCAGGAAGAACCAGAGAACATGGGTGCATGGCCATATTTATTCCGCAGGTTATATAAAACTGAATTGAAAGGTATTGATGTAATTTCTAGAAAAGAAAGCAGCAGTACTGCAACAGGGTTTGCTAAACAACATGCCAACCAGCAAGCTTACATTTTAGCTAAAGCTTTAGAACTTCCGATTAAAAAAGAAGAAGTTAAAGAAGCGGCAAAAAAAGCGAGCAAAAAAATGGCAGAAGCAGATTAATTTGAGGTAAAGGATTGCAGGGTTTAACGTAGAGGGTTTAGCATTCAAAACATTTCAACCTTGCAATCTTAAACATATAACAAAAAAAATTACAATTTTAAAAATATGAGTTTAGAGATAAAAGTTCCACCAGTTGGTGAGTCGATAACCGAAGTTGTTTTATCACGTTGGATAAAAAACGATGGCGATGTTGTTGAAATGGATGAAGTTATTGCTGAATTAGAATCAGACAAGGCTACTTTCGAATTAACCGCAGAACAAGCTGGAACTTTAAAAACCATAGCTGCTGAAGGCGATACTTTAGCTATTGGCGCAGTAGTTTGTAAAATTGAAGATGGTGGCGCAGCTCCTGCGAAGGCAGAGGCTCCAAAAGCAGAAGATAAAGCCGTTGTTGCTGAAGATAAAACGTCAGCACCTGTTGCTGAGAAAGCATCTGGAGAGAGCTATGCTACTGGAACCCCGTCTCCTGCAGCTGGAAAAATTCTTGCTGAAAAAGGTATTGATGCTGGTGCTGTTAAAGGTACAGGTGTTGATGGCCGCATTACCAAAGATGATGCTGTAAAAGCAGAAGCTGGTAAAAAACCAGAGGCTCCTAAAGCTAGTGCCCCTGTTGCAGCTGCAGCTCCGGCAGGCGCTCGTGACGAACGTCGTGAGAAAATGTCTCCACTGCGTAAAACAGTAGCGAAACGCTTGGTTTCGGTTAAAAATGAAACTGCAATGTTAACCACTTTCAACGAGGTTAATATGAAGCCGATTATGGATCTACGCGGAAAGTATAAAGATTCCTTTAAAGAAAAATATGGTGTAGGTTTAGGTTTCATGAGCTTTTTTACCAAAGCGGTTACTGAAGCATTGAAAGATTTCCCAGCAGTTAATGCTCGCATCGATGGCGAAGAAATTGTTTATAATAACTTCGCTGATGTTTCGATAGCAGTTTCAGCGCCGAAAGGTTTAGTTGTTCCTGTAATTCGTAATGCTGAAAGTATGAGCTTAGCAGAGATTGAAAAATCTGTTTTAGCTTTAGCACTCAAAGCCCGCGATGGTAAATTGACGATTGAAGAAATGACAGGTGGGACTTTCACCATCACTAACGGTGGTGTATTTGGTTCAATGATGTCTACACCAATTATCAATGCACCACAATCTGCAATTTTAGGTATGCACAACATTATTGAGCGCCCTATTGCCGAAAAAGGTGAAGTGGTTATTCGTCCGATGATGTACGTTGCTTTATCATACGATCACAGAATTATTGACGGACGTGAGTCTGTTGGGTTTTTAGTTCGTGTTAAACAATTGTTAGAAGATCCGGCAAGATTGTTATTAGGCGTTTAAATCGCTAATTTTATCCTTAAAATATAAAGCCTTGACATTTGTTGAGGCTTTTTTGATTTCCAACAAATTCGTCATTGAAATCACTTTTTCATCCTCTTCACCGCAACGCTTTTTGATTGTCTTCTCGACCGGGTGCAACGGAGCGGTGAGATCTCTAACTTCGCGTCCATCTTTCAAAGATTTTTGAGCTTCGCATGAAATGAAAATATTTCTATTATATATTTGAGGATGAAATTAACGTTCAATCTGAAATTCCTGCTTATTTTCATCGCAATATTTATCGTCGAAATTTTAATTGCAAAATACCTGCACGATACTTACATACGGCCTTTCGGTGGTGATGTATTGGTGGTAGTTTTGATCTATGCTTTCTTGAGGATATTTCTCAAAACAAACTATAAGAAGCTTGCTTTAGGTGTCTTAGTTTTCTCTTTCGTTGTCGAATTCTTGCAACTCTTGCATTATGTAAATTGGTTGGGCTTACAGAATAACAAGTTTTGGAGTATTGTGCTAGGAACTTATTTTAGCGTGTATGATTTGTTCGCCTACTTTGTTGGTTATTTGATTTGTTTGTTGTTTGGGGATTGAGGTATTAGAAAGTTGTCATTCTCAGGATTTATTTATCTCATAAAAATCAATATAAATGACGGAAAACAAAAACGTCAACGGTAGGGACGAAGAATCTGTTTCATAGCTGCAGATACTTCGTTCCTCAGTATGACAAACCATTCATGGTTGCTGCATACTACAATATCACTCCTAAACGGTATCGAGCAATAACAAAACTTTATATTTCCAACTTCAGAAGTGCCTCATAAGCATCGCCTTTTAGTGCTAACAATTTAGCAAAAGCAGGTTCTGTTTTGTAACCCTGCCTTTTTAAATCTATGATCTGTTTCCTGAAATCCTCATTATTTTCTAGCAGAATTTTATGCTCAACGAGCATATGGCGATAAGCATTTTGTAGTTCGGTAGGGATATTTTGACCAAAAATTTCAATTTCAAAACCATTAATAAAGAAGTTTGCTTTCATTGACTGTAGCTTCTGATTTTCAGAGATGATGAAGCCTTTCATGCTATGAAAATGATGCACTAACTCCTTCCTGAATTCTTCTCTATCCTGAGCATAACAAATGATATCTAGATCGCTTTTCTCTATGTCGATGTCGATAGGAATCGTGCCAACTAAAATCGGATTGTATTGAGCAAGCTTTTCTAAAATAGCATGATCAGTTATAACCTGATACGCTTTTTGCTGCTTGTCGTTTCCAAGTTTCAGGTAAGATATATTGAGAAAGTTTATCATTTTTAATCAGCGCTACTCATAACGGGGCATTGGACAAGAAAGCCCATCTCAATTAAGAAATGGGCTTGTAAATATTTAATGTTCTCAACTTTAATAGCGCTATTGCTAAAAAGTTGACAACTTTGAAATGCTAGTCTTCAACAATCTCACTATTAATCCCCACTTCATCCTTAACATCTTCTTTAAAATAGTTTTTCTGGAAGATGAGGATCAGTATTACGCCAACTGAAATCGCAGCATCAGCAAGGTTAAAAACGGGCCTGAAAAATACAAATTCATCACCTCCCCAAATAGGTATCCAGCTTGGAAAATGACCTGTGAGTAGAGGAAAGTAAAACATATCTACAACATTTCCGTGAAGAAATGACGAATACCCATCGGATGAAAATTTAGCGAGACCTTCGTATCTGGCGTAATCATTAAATGAAGCATTGTAAACCATTCCTTTATCGAAGATTGCGCCATAAAATACACAATCGATAATGTTGCCCAATGCGCCAACGAAAATCAAGGAAACGTTTAATATCAATCCTCTATGATACTTTTTCTTGATCAGATAATGTAAGCCGTAACCAATTCCGCCAACGGCAATAATTCTAAAGATTGATAAAGCTAATTTCCCAAATTCGCCACCAAACTCCATTCCGAATGCCATTCCGGGATTTTCAGTAAAATGCAAGCCAGATTTTCCAAAAAATATAATCTCCTGGCCAATCTCCATATTGGTTTTTACCCAAATTTTAAGCGCTTGGTCAGCAAGTAAAACTAAAAAGATAACTAATAAAGGTTTTGTATAGCCTTTCATTAACTCTGCTTTAATTTAGCTTCCATGCTTAAAGTAGCATGTGGAACCGCACGTAAACGTTCTTTTTGAATTAATTTACCAGTTTCGCGACAAATGCCATAAGTTTTGTTTTCGATACGCACCAATGCATTCTCCAAATTGTCGATAAATTTTTTCTGGCGGGCAGCTAATTGATTGATTTGCTCTTTTTCCATGGTTGCGGAACCATCTTCTAAAGTTTTGTAAGCTCCTGAAGTATCTTCCGTTCCATTAGCGTTAGGGTTACTTAATGATGATGTTAATGCATTAAGTTCTTCTTTCGCAATGCGTAATTTATCTTGAATCAGTTCTTTAAATTCTTGAAGTTCACTGTCTGAGTAGCGTGTTTTGTTACTGTTTTCCATTTTTTTAATTTAGTTTTCTAAGATATGGATTTATATTTTAGTTACTGAAATGCTTAATTCAACATCGTCTATAGTGATTTTGTTTGAGCTAAACGCTTCACCTGTTAATTCTAATTCGTCGGCTAAAATTTCTGCGCAAATGTAGCCCTTGTTTTTAGCAACTGCTGCTTTAACAAGGTTATCATTTTGTAAAGCCACCTTAATCCTATCAGTCACTTCAAAATTTAATTCTTTACGTAAATTTTGAATTCTGTTCACAAGCTCGCGAGCAATTCCTTCTTGTTTCAATTCTTCGGAAATGGTTACATCCAAAGCAACCGTTAAGCTACCTAAATTGGTCACCTGCCATCCTGGAATATCTTCTGCAATGATTTCAACATCTAAAAGTTGTACATCGTATGAAATACTGTCGCCGAGTTTGGGGTCAGTTGAGATATTTATTTGTCCTTCTTTTTCTAAAGTAAAAATATCTTCCTGACTGAAATTGTTAATTGCATCTGCAACAGCTTTCATGCTCTTACCTACTTTCGCACCTAAAACCTTAAAGTTCGGTTTAACTTTTTTCTTTACAATGCCATGCGTATCAGTGATGAATTCGATATGTTTAACATTGGTTTCTGAAAGGATATAATCGGCGACTTTCGAAATTTTTTGCTCAAAATCACTACTTAAAGAAGGGATCAAGATTTTCTCTAAAGGCTGACGAACATTGATGCTCGACTTTTTACGCAACGATAAAACCATCGAAGAAATATTCTGAGCATAAACCATGCGCTCATTTAAATCTGTATCGATTAAGCTTTCGTCTGCTGGTGTCCATAATGTTAAGTGAACAGATTGTTCAGCATTTTTATCGTTGATACTTAAGTTTCTGTACAACCAATCGGCAAAGAAAGGCGCTACCGGACTCATCAGCTGTGCTAAAGTTTCTAAACACGTGTAAAGTGTTTCATAAGCAGCACGTTTATCATCAGTCATTTCACCCTTCCAAAAGCGGCGGCGACTTAATCTGATGTACCAGTTACTTAGGTGTTCATCAACGAAAGCCTGAATAGCACGAGTAGCTTTAGTAGGTTCGTAGGCATTGTAAGCCTCATCCACTTCATTGATTAAGGTTTGCAGCAACGATAAAATCCATCGGTCTAACTCCGTTCTATCTGCCACATTGCTTAAATTATTTTTGTCGATTTCGAACTTATCGATATTAGCGTATAAAGCGAAAAAAGCGTAAGTGTTATAAAGCGTTCCGAAGAATTTACGGCGAACTTCTGCAATTCCTTCGATATCAAATTTTAAATTATCCCAGGGGTTTGCGTTCGAAATCATGTACCAACGCGTCGCATCAGCACCATATTCATTAATGGTTTGGAAAGGATCAGCAGCATTGCCCAAACGTTTAGACATTTTCTGCCCGTTTTTATCTAATACCAAGCCATTTGAAACTACATTTTTGTAGGCTACCTTATCAAAAACCAATGTAGAAATGGCATGTAAAGTATAAAACCAACCACGGGTTTGGTCTACACCTTCGGCGATGAAATCTGCCGGGAAATCTTCGTTTCCATCAATGCTTTCTTTGTTTTCGAAAGGGTAGTGCCACTGTGCATAAGGCATAGCACCAGAATCGAACCAAACATCAATCAAATCACTTTCTCGAGTCATTGGTTTGCCTGATGGAGATACCAAAGTAATTTGATCCACTACATTTTTATGCAAGTCGATCAGGTCGTAGTTCTCTTCAGACATGTTGCCAACCTCAAACCCTTTAAACGGATTTTCTTTTTGAAAACCTGCTGCGATAGATTTTTCGATGGCGTTATAAAGTTCTTCAATAGAACCTATTAAAACTTCTTCTTTCTTGTCTTCAGTCCTCCATATAGGCAAAGGAATTCCCCAATATCTCGAACGCGATAAATTCCAATCGTTGGCATTTTTTAACCAATTGCCAAAACGACCTTCACCTGTAGATTTTGGTTTCCAGTTAATGGTTTCATTAAGATCGAACATTCTGTCTTTAACATCAGTTACCTTGATAAACCAAGAGTCTAGAGGATAATATAAAAGTGGTTCATCAGTTCTCCAGCTATGTGGGTAGCTGTGGACATATTTTTCTACTTTGAAGGCCTTATTTTCTTCCTTTAATAAAATTGCAATTTCTACATCAACAGATTTTTCAGGTGCTGTGCCAGCATCATAATATTCATTCTTTACATATTTGCCACCGAAAGGGCCAACATGCTTAGTGAATTTTCCTTGTAAATCCACCAACGGAACAAGGATATCATGATCATCCATCACCAACATTGGTGGAATTTCTGGAAGGGCTTCTTTGGCAACTTTAGCATCATCAGCACCGAACGTTGGTGCGGTGTGTACAATACCAGTACCGTCTTCGGTAGTTACAAAATCGCCAGAAATTACTCGGAAAGCATTTTCAGGATTGTTGTATGGTAAAGCGTAAGTTAAAAGTTGTTCATATTTTATGCCAACCAATTCAGTTCCCTTGCATTCGGCAAGGATTTGGTAAGGAATTTTTCCTGCCTTGCCGGCAGGCAGGTTATCAGCAGCTTTGAAATTAGCAAAATCTTCAGCTTCGTTACTTTCAAAAAAACCTTTACCAAATTGTTTCCCAACCAGGCTTTTCGCCAAAATTACATTTGTTGGCAAGAAAGTATACTGGTTAAAAGTTTTAACTAAAACATAGTCAATTTTCGGTCCTACAGTTAGCGCCGTGTTCGATGGTAAAGTCCACGGAGTTGTGGTCCAGGCCAACAAATAAATATCTCCAGCTTCTTTCAAAAAGGAAGGTAAAGTATCAGGTAAAGCCTTGAATTGCGCAACAATTGTGGTATCAGTTACATCGCGGTAAGCACCGGGTTGGTTTACCTCGTGCGAACTTAAGCCTGTTCCTGCTTTCGGAGAATACGGTTGGATGGTGTAGCCTTTGTAAATTAATCCTTTATCGTAAATCTGCTTTAAAAGCCACCAAACCGATTCCATGTATTTCGATTTGTAGGTAATGTATGGATCGTCCATATCTACCCAATAGCCCATTTTTTCAGTCAAGTCGTTCCACACATCAGTGTAACGCATCACTGTTTTTTTACAGGCTTCATTATAATCTTCGATAGAAATCGTTTTGCCGATATCTTCTTTAGTAATGCCTAATTCTTTTTCGGTGCCAAGCTCAACGGGTAAGCCGTGTGTATCCCAACCCGCTTTTCTTTTAACCTGATAGCCTTTAATTGTTTTGTAGCGGCAAAAAATATCCTTAATAGCACGAGCCATTACGTGGTGAATGCCCGGCATGCCATTAGCAGACGGCGGTCCCTCGTAAAAAGTAAACGGATTAGACTTCGGACGAGACGAAATGCTCTTTTCAAAGATGTTTTCTTCTTTCCAAAAATCCAGTATTTCTTGCCCTATTTTGGCAAGGTCCAATTGTTTAAATTCGCTATACATCAATTAAGTACCTCAAAAAATTAAGGATGCAAAGTTAAAAAAATTGGCTGAATTTTGGTAGTTTTGATGTAAATACTTTTGACGTGAAATTATTTAATTTTGGGCTTTCTTTGATGATTATCGCTGTAATTGCACTGCCTATTGTTGCTGTCATCAGTCCTGCCAGCCGCAATTTTATGTTGTTCGCATTTTATTTCTTTGGCCTGCTCGAACTTATTGGACTCATCTTTGTTTTAGTCCATATTATTCAAAACAAAAGAAACTCTCCATGATCAAGCTCCTGAAATTACAAAAAGCCGTTTTAGTTCTTATTCTTGGTGTATTGTCATTTGTCGCTTACCGAATTTTGAGTGCGAATGAAGTGAGCTGGGCTCGCTATTTACAAATCCTGGCCGGCATACTGGTAATGGTTGGTGCATTATGGATGTTATATCCCGTGTTGTTTGCAAAGCAGGACAAAGATGGGAACGCAGAAATTATTACCGACCCGACAGTTGAGGTCCCGGTAGATGATGAAGAGGAAAGACCTGTAAAGGAATAAGCTGATTTACGATAAGAAGTTTCTGAGTTTTTTAGTGGGTTGTTAATATGAACTACATTTTGTCAACTATCTTATTTAATTTCAAAATAACTATTAAAAAAGCAATCCAGTGTTTTATTTTTAATGTTCGTCCTGCTGTACGCTTTACTCGTTCAATGAAGAATTTCACTCGTGCCCGCTACCATCAGGTTTAGATCACTTAATTCTGAGTAAGAAATAAATTTTTCTGGCCAATAACCTACATAAACTCAACTTCTGATTCTTGCACTAACTGAAACCTGTTAACCGAAAATATTCAACTGAAAACTGTTTAGTGATCAAACTCACCAGCATTTTTCGCCGATTCTTCGTCAGAAATTACTTTTCTAACTTTCTTTTTATCCAGCCACAACACCAAAGCAGGTAATAAGGTTAAGTTAAAAATCAAGGCTACAAATAATGTTATGGAAAGCAGCAGGCCCAAAATTACTGTACCGCCAAAGGTGGAGGCCGTAAAAATTCCGAAACCGAAGAACAGAATCAACGCAATGTGTGTCATGCTTACCCCAGTTTCAGTAATTGTATCGGTAATTACTTTCGGAACAGAATAGTTAGTCAAGTTTAGTTCTTGCTGGTAACGGGTTAGGAAATATATGGTTTGATCTGATGCCAATCCAAAAGCAATTGTGAAAATTAAAATGGTTGAGGGTTTAAGGGAAATCCCAAAATAGCCCATAATTCCAGCGGTAATAATCAATGGAACGATATTCGGTAGCAGCGAGATAAACATAATGCCCACGCTTTTGAATTGAGCCAGACGTAAGAGCGAGATTAATACAATTGCCAGGCCAATGCTTTCAAATAAATGTTTCAACATGTAATCCGTTCCTTTAGAAAAGATAATGCTCGAACCCGTTAATTCCACATCAAACTTATCGGGAGGTAAAATGCTATCAATACGTGGTTTTAGTTCAGCCATTATTGCATCTAAACGTTTGGACCCCACATCTGCCATCTGAAAACTAATCCTGGTACTTTGATTGCCTTTGCTTACGAAGTTGGTTAATAAGCTTGCGTTTCCTTTTCCGCCGCTGGCAATGTATGCGAGAATAAAGTTTTTTTCCATATTATCCGGCAAACGGAAAAATGCAGTATCGTTGTTGTAAAAAGCCTGTGTAGCATATTTTAGCCCCATATTAACTGAAATCGAACGCGAAAATTCTGGATAGGCAGCAATCATTTTCTCCATTTTTTCCATCCTTTTCAAATTCGTCAGGTTGAAAACACCATTCTTTTTCTTGGTGTCTACGCTCACTTCAAGTGGCAAAATCCCTTCAAAATTTTTCTCAAAGAATTTTAAATCCCTTAAAATTGTTGAACTTTTTGGTAAGTCATCTACAACATATCCATTCACATTAATTTTCATCACTCCTATAATAGCAATGATGGAGATTACAATCGTGCCGATATAAATTAAGCTGCTTTTATGTTGAACAACCTGATCTGTTTTAACCAGTAATTTATGTAGAAAACCTTCTTCAACATGGTTTTGGGCTTTCAGTTTTGGCGCAGGCAAATAGCTGAAAATAATCGGAATTAGGCATAGACACATCAACCAGGTGATCATTACATTTATCGATGCAACGCTACCAAACTGCACCAGTAATTCGCTTCCTGTAAAGTATAAAACTCCAAAACCAATGGCCGCAGTAATATTGGCAATCAATGTGGTAACCGCTATCCTTTCAATGGTAACGCTTAATGCCTGTTCTTTCGAAACACCTTTTCTTAATTCATTTTGATACTTGTTAAGCAGCAAGATGCTGTTTGGTATACCGATAATTACAATCAGCGGCGGAATTAATCCTGTTAAAATTGTTAACTCGAAGCCGAATAATACCAAAGTACCAATGCTCCAAATTACGCCCATTACTACCACCAGAATCGGGAAGAAAACAGCGTAGAATTTCCTGAAAAAAATCAGTAGAATAATGGCAGATACTAAAATCGATAGACCCAAAAACAAAACAAACTCATTACTAACCAATTTGCTAACGGCGGTACGGATGTAAGGTAAGCCCGAAATATGTACCTGAATTTTAGTTTTTGATTCAAAAGCTTTAGCTTTTTCTTCAATCTGTTTTAAAATGGGGTTTCGTTCAGCAGAGTTTAATATTTTAGTATCAAAAGTAATTGCCATTAAGGTGGCATTCTGTTTATTGTAAACCAATCCTTCAAAAAATGGCGTATTAAACAAGGCCTTTTTTATCGAGTCCATTTCAGAATCGGTTTTTACCGCCCCATTTGGAAGAGCTTTTAAAACAAACTTTTGCGCAACGGTATCTTTCTCTAATTGGAAAATCCGTCCGGAAGATAAAACTGCTTTTATACCTTTTAATTTCTGGATTTCATTAGAGAGTTGAACCCAGTGATTGTAAACATCTTTTTTAAAGATATTGGGCGATTGGATCCCAACCACCATTACGCTTCCGTCTTCTCCGAAGGTTTTTTTGAAGTTATTGTATTTTATAAATGCGCTATCAGTAACAGGCAAAATTTTGCTTCCCGTGTAGGAAAGTTTTACATTTTTGGCTTGATAGGCCATAAAAACTGTACCCAATACGAAAAATATTATGATTGCGATACGGTTCTGAAGAATAAACCTTGATAGCTTAACCCACATGTGTTATCTAGTTTAATTTTAATGATAAGGGCAAAACTAATCTTATTTACAAATTGGAGTGTTTTTTTGCTCAATTTATTTTGCACAATAACATACTTTTGAAAAAAATGTTTGAGCAGCATGTTGCATAAAGTGAGGGGTATAGTTTTAAAGACGACCAATTACAGCGAAAGCAGTGTAATTGTACAAGTGCTAACCGATAAATTTGGTATGCAATCTTACCTTATAAACGGTGTTAAAAAGCCTAAAGCTAAGGTTAAAATAAATATGTTGCAGTCCCTTCATTTGCTTGACATGGTTGTCTATCATAAGGCAAACACCAATATTCAACGGGTTTCGGAAGTGAGGCAGACACCCGTTTTTAAAAGTATTCCTTATGATATCATTAAAACCAGCATTGTTATTTTTCTTAATGAAGTGCTTTACAAGAGTATCCGACAGCAATCGGCTGATGAAAATTTGTTTGATTATATTTTTAACGCTATAGCCTGGTTTGATGAAGCTGAAGAAATAAATCCAAATTTTCACTTGTCATTTCTTTTAAAATTAACCCGGTTTTTAGGCTTTTCACCAAATGCAAAGCGAAGAAATGATCAGCTTTATTTTGATTTACAGGAAGGGGAGTTCGTTTCTAGGGTGCCCATTCACGCAAATTATCTTCAGTTAGAAGACGCATTAGGGTTTGTTTTATTATTTGAAACCTCGCTAGAAAAAATTTCAGAGATCAAGATGAGTAACAATCAGCGGCGGTTTCTACTGGATAAGATATTGGTTTTCTATACCTTACATACTTCTTCTTTTGGTGAAGTACAATCGCATAAAATATTGGAAGCTTTGTTGAGCTGAAAAAAAATAAAAAAGATTTGCGAAACAATATTATAGCACTATATTTGCATTCCCAAAAGGAAAGGGAAATTAGCTCAGCTGGTTCAGAGCACCTCGTTTACACCGAGGGGGTCGGGGGTTCGAACCCCTCATTTCCCACACATGCTTTCAAGGATTTGAAAGATTAATAAATAAAGCCTTTTTTCAAAAGGGAAATTAGCTCAGCTGGTTCAGAGCACCTCGTTTACACCGAGGGGGTCGGGGGTTCGAACCCCTCATTTCCCACACTAAGCCTTTCAGGAAACTGAGAGGCTTTTTTTATGGATTTTTATATTTTAAGTCAATATTATATCCGAAATTGCCACATGCAAAATGAAAGTTGATGTCAACTAAAATAATCCGCTTTATCTTTTTCGGAAACTATTTCGTCGGCATCCTTGCTGTAGCGCTAACATTGGAAGCCAGTTTTCAATTGAGGCTGCCCTTTAATTCATTAAATTATTACCTGCTATTATTTTTAGCTCCAACTATTTATTATACATATGCTTATAATAAAGTTTCCACTCAACCATCAACTACAAACTTAAGAACGCAGTGGTATTTTGAACACAAAAAGCTAATCAATATCAGTCAGTTATTGCTTTTTGTGCTCTGCGTTATTTTGGCGGTAAATTTACTTTATCAAAACTTACATCATTTTTTAACACTTCCGGCAATCTATTGGGCCGCTATTATAACTGTTGTGGTGGCTGCGGCACTCTATTATGGCCTATTGCCAAAGTCTTTTTTGAAATTTAATCTTCGAAACACTGGTTGGTTAAAAGCATTTGTTATTGGCTTTGTTTGGGCGTGTTGTGCGAATGTTCTCCCGCTGATTATGCTCAAAATAGAAACTGGTATTGATTATCATGATTCTGTGCTATGGACTTGGCTTTTCGTTAAAAACTGGATGTTTTGTACTGTTAACGCCATTATATTTGATATCAAAGATTATCCTACGGATGCCAACAAGCATTTAAGAACTTTTGTGGTTCGTTACGGCTTGCGTAAAACGATTTTTAGTATTTTAATTCCCCTATTGTTGGTGGGCTTAATTTCTCTTGGAGTCTTTGCCAGTTACAAAGATTTTGGTCTTCCTCAGGTGCTTTGCAACATTTTTCCATTTTTACTAACCATTTACGTGGCATATTCTATGCACAGGCGTAAAAATATTCTTTACTATTTAATGGTGATAGATGGATTAATTTTAATCAAAGCACTTTGCGGCATACTGGGGATGCAATTTGTGCATTAACTATTTTTAGCAATGATCAATAACTACGATAGAATTGCAAAATATTACGATTTCTTAAGCCGGCTGGTATTTGGAAAATCACAGGTCAAGGCACAAATAAATCAGCTCAAATATATTACTCCAAATAGTAGGCTTTTAATTGTTGGCGGTGGCACTGGATGGATTTTAGAAGAAATAGCAAAACGCCATCAATCAAGTTTGAAAATTACTTATGTCGAGATATCTTCGAAAATGATTGCACTTTCCAAAGCCCGCAATTGCGGCGATAACGATGTGGTATTTGTTCATTCCGGAGTTGAAGAGTTTAGCGCCGATGGATATTTCGATGTCATCATGACCCCATTTTTATTCGATAATTTTTCGGCAGAAAGATGCAGTAAAGTTTTTAGAAAACTGAATTCAGCTATTAAGGATAACGGCTTATGGTTAATGGTCGATTTTGTAACACATTCCACTAATGGCAAATGGTGGCATAAGTTTTTTCTGAAAGCTATGTACACTTTTTTTAGTCTAATTAGCAATGTGGAGGCAAAGAAACTAGTAGATATTAATCCCTATTTTGAAAACCACAAATATGAGATAATCGAACAACGCTTTTATTACGGCCATTTTATTACAGCTATGGTCTATAAAAAATGACAAATATTTAATGCAACAATATTGCATTTATGTTTATTTATTTTCATTTTTGGTCAAAATAAAAGATATGGATTATGATGTAATTATTATTGGAGGTAGTTATGCAGGCTTGTCGGCTGCACTTACTTTAGGAAGGGCAACAAGAAAAATTTTGGTAGTTGATGGTGGCAAACCTTGCAATAAACTGACGCCACATTCACATAATTTTCTTACCCACGATGCGCAAACTCCTGCTCAGATCAGTTCGATAGCTAAGGCTGAAATCCTTAAATATCCAACCGTAGAATTTTTAGATGGGGAGGTGTTGGTAGCTAAAAAAATTGAGAATGTGTTTCAGATTGAACTTAAGAACGGTAATCGTTTTACTGCCCGGAAGTTACTTTTGGCAACCGGTTTAAAAGATAACTTACCGAATATTACAGGTTTAAAAGAATGCTGGGCAATCTCGGTTATTCATTGCCCATATTGCCATGGTTTCGAAGTTAAAGATGAAAAGATAGGCTTATTCATGAATGGAGATCAGGCTTTTGAAATGGCAAAAAATTTAAATCTCTGGAATAAAGACCTTACAATCTTAACCAATGGAAAATCAGCGTTGACTCCTGAGCAAATCGATAAGCTACTGTCAAAATCAATTAAAATTGTTGAAAATGAAATTGAAGAATTGGAACATGCTGACGGAAGCTTAGAAACTGTAAAGTTTAAAAATGGGAATGAGCTGAAATTGAAAGCCATCTATATGAGGCCAGAGGTGGATCAGCATATAAATTTTGATCAACAATTGGGCTTTGAGCTAACAGAACTGAAAACAGTAAAAATTGATGAGCAACAGCAAACAACTGTTAAGGGTGTTTATGCCGCAGGAGATTGTGCAACCTTGTTTAGGTCGCTTTCTGTGATAACAGCAAGTGGAACTTTGGCTGCTGTCATGATAAATAAGGAATTGATTGATGAAGATTTTTAAGGATCATCAGAAACTAGAATAAAATAGCACCAAGAGCTGTAAAAATAAACATAGCAGCCATTACTATTCTGTCTGCAGTAACCCACTGTTGTTTTGTTAGCGGAGTTGCCGCTTTTTCAATGGTTTCAGCTTTATGTCTACTGAGTTTAAAAACGGAAGTGTCTAATTTAAGTATCATAGGAAAATATTTTAAATAGGTATTTTTTCTATTTCAAATCCTAAGCCACGATTTATATATTTCAATAAATTGTGGATAACTTCTTATTATTTGTTAGCTACTTCCGAATTTTACCTTCAAATTGTCAAGATATTGTTTTACAATCAATTACAATTGTAGATAAAAAGCAACAAACCATAATTAGGCTGTATTTTATTTTGCCCGTATTTTGCTATGCTTTTTTCCGTAAAAGAAATAAATAGCTAAACCAATTCCTAACCAAACGATAAGCCGAATCCAGGTGTCGGCGGGTAAAAATATCATCATCGCTACGCATGTTAAAATCCCCAAAATAGGAATTAGCGGGACCAAAGGAACTCTAAAAGGGCGTTTCGCTTCTGGATCAGTTTTTCGTAAGATTAGAATACCAACACAAACCATCAAAAATGCAAGCAATGTTCCGATACTTGTCATTTCGCCCACCACATTCATCGGTACAAATGCAGCGAAAAGGGATATGAAAATACATAGAATGATGTTTGATTTCCACGGGGTTTTAAATTTCGAGTGAACATCAGAAAACATTTTGGGTAATAAGCCATCTTTACTTATAGAATAAAACATTCGCGATTGTGCCATTAAATCAATTAGAATAACCGAAGTGTAACCGATTAAAATCGCCAATATTATTGCCTGACTTAACCAGCCATAAGGCGTTTTTTCGATAGCAATGGCCACTGGCGCGCCACTGTTGGCAAATTCCTTGTAGTTGGCTAAGCCTGTCATTACATGGCCGAATAAACCAAATAAAACTGTACAGACTAACAGTGAACCAATAATGCCTATTGGTAAATCTCTTCCCGGGTTTTTAGTTTCTTGGGCCGAAGCTGCTACTGCATCAAAGCCAATAAAAACGAAGAAAACCAATCCGGCTCCTCGTAAAATTCCGCTCCAGCCAAATTGCCCAAAGGTGCCGGTATTTTCAGGGATGTATGGATGATAGTTTGCGGGATCGATATATTGCCAGCCTAACGCGATGAAAACCAAAACAACGCCCACCTTTAAAAAAACGATGATTCCATTTACAATTGCCGATCCTTTGGTGCCTCTGATTAAAATTGCAGTCATTAGAACCACCACTAGTGCAGCAGGGATATTTATAATTCCGTTAACTGTAGATCCATCGGCAAGTTTAGCCGTCTCGAAAGGGGAGAGGGTAAGCTGTGGCGGCAAATAAATTCCTAAACTGCCCAAAAAGCGTGTTAAATATTGCGACCAGCTAATGGCTACCGTTGCACAACCAACTGAATATTCGAGCACTAAATCCCAGCCAATAATCCAGGCAAAAAGCTCGCCCATCGTAGCATAAGAGTAGGTGTAGGCACTGCCCGCAACGGGTATCATAGACGCAAACTCTGCATAACACAAAGCTGCAAAACCACAACCTAAAGCTGCAATTACAAAAGAAAGGGTAACCGCCGGACCAGAATGATTGGCTGCTGCCAAACCTGTAATAGAAAATAGCCCGGCACCAAGTGTTAAACCTACGCCTATAAGTATTAAGTTAATCGGACCTAAGGTTCTTTTAAGTGAGCCCTCTCCACTTTCGTTTGCCTCTGCAACAATGCTGGCAATAGATTTTTTCATGAACAAAGTTAATATGCCACAAAATTATTAAAATATATTAAATCTACCTTGTTTGTAGTGATTTGTTTGTCTTTATTTTTTGATTCAAAACACAGCCTTGGTTTAGTTGTAAATGACTTAGCGTAGAAACAGCAATCGATTTAAGATTTCTGCATGGAATGTCGACTTATTATTTTTGACAAGAGTTTTTAATGCTAGGTTTTTTTGATGAAGTTGTATCGGCTTTTCTTGCACCAACCTAACCAAACTAAACCCGATAGAGCCAAATAGCTCCCAATTTTTCTTACAAAATTGGAACTATAAGGCGATAGCGGGACTGCTAAAACCGAAGAATTACTGTCATTGCTTTCCATAAAATTTAGTGATTTCAAATTAAAATTAAATACTTAGAAATAATTAAACAAAATTAAATCGCTTTAAATCAGTTATTTAATTCATAATTTTAATTTATTTTAGTACTATGTATTGCATAGTACAATATAAAACATATATCTTTGTATTATGATAGCAGAAAATACGCAAACACAAATGCGGAAGGGAATTCTGGAATACTGTGTTTTATCAATCATCTCACGTGGCGAAATTTACGCTTCGGATATTATTGCCGAATTAAGGACGGCAAAATTATTGGTGGTTGAGGGCACATTATATCCATTATTAACCAGGCTTAAAAACAATGGTTTGTTAAGCTACAACTGGGTAGAATCTACCTCAGGCCCGCCCCGTAAATATTATACCTTAACCCAAGTTGGTAAGGATATTTTATCACAATTAGATCAAACCTGGCAAGAATTGGCTTATGCTGTAGGTGTTTCACAAAAAGGAGCCAATTCATAAATAGTAAAAAAGAAATGGAAAAGACCATCATCATAAATATTGGGAATACGATTATTCATATTGAAGAAAGTGCCTACGAACTCTTAAAGGCTTATTTAAACGAAGTGAAGCAACATTTCGTTAACCACGCTGACGATTTAGAAATTGTAACGGATATCGAAAATCGAATTGCAGAATTATTAACAGAGCAATTGGAAGAACAGAAAAAACAAGTGGTTGCCTCGGTTGATGTTAATGCAGTGATTGCCCAAATGGGGCGGGTGCAGGATTTTGATACGGTAGAAGAAAACGACGAAGAGCCGGTTTCCAATACCAATTATCAGTTCCAGGCTGAAAAAAAACTATACCGCGATATGGATGAACGGGTGATTGCGGGGGTGTGTGCGGGGATTGCGCACTATGTTAATACCGACGCAAAATGGATTCGTGTGGCGGCTTTGTTTACACTGTTTTTAGGTGGTGCAGGCTTTTTGATTTATGCAATCCTTTGGATTATTATGCCAAAAGCAAAATCGCGTATCGAGCGTATGGAAATGAAAGGCGAACCGGCCAACTTGCAGGGTTTCCAAAAGAATTTGGATGAGGAGTTATTAGCTGTTAAACAAGGTTTAGCCATTGCCGGTAAACACACCGGGTCGATATTTGGGCAAATTGGCATTTTTATCGGTGAATTTTTCGAT
Source organism: Pedobacter sp. Leaf41 (assembly GCF_001422545.1). Taxonomy (GTDB): domain Bacteria; phylum Bacteroidota; class Bacteroidia; order Sphingobacteriales; family Sphingobacteriaceae; genus Pedobacter. The sequence continues at coordinate 496,573 of NZ_LMLE01000001.1, forward strand.
TGGCTTGGGCAATTTATTTCTGGAACAGGAAAAATCATTTTTAAGGTTGTAGCAGGTTTTATTGTACTATTTGGAGTCGTATTTTTGCTATCGTTAATTGTAGGTTTTGCCGCATTTCAAGGATTTTGGGATTCGAGTGTATATGAGTATTTCCCATTCTCTATTGTAGATGAAAGTAATAGAGGCGTAATCTTATTCAGTGCATTTATAGTATTTTTTGTACCCATTTTAGCTTTGGTGCTGTTTTCTATCCGTGTGGCTTTTAATAAACAAGCTATTAATAAAACACTTTCTTTCGCTTTGTTAATTGTTTGGCTGGTTGGTGTTGCTATGGCTGGTTATCATGCAGCTAAAATTTCTTCGGAGTTCAAACAACATGCAGAATTGGCGCAAACTGCCGATCTAAAATCTTATAAAACTTATATTATTGATATTGATAGAAGCAAATACTTTAGTAAGGAAGATAGCGTGACTTACCGTATTGATGCAAACCAGAGGAGACAAATTGTTACGGAAGATTTTGAGAACGGACCTTTTGTAATGCCAAATAACATCCGTATTGATATTGAAAAAAGTGCAACATTGGCTACCCGCTTAACGCAGAAATATGAATCGCAGGGGAAAACTTTTCAAAGTGCTTTACAAAATGCGCAGAACATCGATTATAAATATGTTTTAAAAGACTCTAATCTTGTTTTCAATCCGCGTTTTCAACTGAGAAAAGGAACCATTTGGAGAAACCAGGAGGTTAGACTAAAACTAGAAATTCCGGTGGGTACAAAGGTGATTCTAAAAGAAGATACTTACCGATACTTAAACAATTATGGAACCTGGGATTGTGGCGAAATTGAAAATGATAAAAACGATTACAGCACATGGATGATGACCGAAGATGGTTTAAAATGTGTTGCACAATTGAAAGAGGAAGCCATAAAAAATAAAAAGTTGAAAAAGGAACTGATCGACCTGGAATTTGCGCAGAAAGATAGAACTGCAGATAGCCTCTATCAAGATTCGATATCGAACAGGATTAATGAAGTTAAAGAAGAGCTTGGCATAAATAATAATTAAACCATCACCGTTTCAATTCGCCTCAAAAGGCATTAAAAAAATATCATGAAGAAGTTACTAGTGCTAATGGCATGCCTAATGGTGTGTGGGGTTTCCTTTGCCCAAAATTTCTATAAAATAACAGGGAAAATTGTTGATGAAAAAGAGGCAGCTTTACCTTTTGCCATCATTAGAGTAATGAACTTTGCAGATACAAGTGTGGTAAAAAGCTTTTCCAGCAATCAAGATGGGGTTTACGAAATTACTCAGTTAAAAAGCGGAAGTTATCTATTATCAGTTTCTATTGTAGGCTATAAAAGTTTAAAAACGGATCGAATTTTATTAACAGCTGATCTAAAAATGCCCAATATAAAATTGGAAGGTTTAACTAAGCAATTGAAAGAAGTGAGTATTTCAGGTAAAAAACCTTTTATTGAGCACCAAATAGATAAAACAGTTTTAAACGTAGAAAATAGTATCACCGCAACTGGCGGAACAGCCTTGGACGTTTTGGAGAAAGCACCAGGCGTGCAGATTGACAGGCAAAGTGAACAAATTAAGCTCAACAACAAATCGGGAGTTTTAATTATGATCGATGGGAAAACCAATTTTTTATCAGGGGCAGATGTGACCGCATTATTAAGCAATATGAGTGCGGAACAAATCTCGACCATAGAATTGATAACCAATCCTTCATCAAAGTATGATGCTGCAGGAAATGCAGGAATTATTAACATCAAACTAAAGAGAAACAAAGCATATGGTACAAACGGAACCATTTCTTTTAATGGTGGACAAGGATTAATGCCCAATTCGCCAACTGATTTATACCGTGCCGGAGTAAATTTGAATTTAAACCATAGGCAAGGAAAATGGAATGTTTTTGGCAACGGCGCCATGGCTAGAAAATCCAACTTTAATAATACATTCTTAAATCGTACCACTTTAGCCAATGGTTTGGCCAGTTCACTCACTCAAAATTTCGATCGCAAGAATAAGGGTTTAGGTTTCCAAGGCAAATTGGGTACAGATTATTATGCCTCAGAGAAAACTGTTTTCGGAGTAATGCTGGATGCCAATACGGTTAAAACCAAGCTTACCAATTTTAGTAACACAAATATCAATGCAATGCAAAATGGAATATCCACTTTAAGTACTATTCTGCAAGATGCTTATTCCACTTCGCCAGCCAGCAACTTGACAGCGAATTTTAATATTAAGCACGATTTTGATAAAAATGGGAAGAGCTTAACTTTCGATGCAGATTACTCAGGCTTTAGCAATGAAAAGGAAGAGAATTTTTTGGCTAACTATTTAAATGCCAATGGAAACTCGGACAATAAAACAACTTTGCGTAATACTACCAATGCAAAAATTAATGTTTATGCCGCTAAAACTGACTTAACGCTTCCACTTTCTAAAACAATGAAAATTGAAACTGGCTTGAAAAGCAGTTATGTGGTAACCAATAATGATTTTTTATCTGAACAATTTTCATCAGGCGTTTGGCAAAATGATTTAGGGAAATCGAACAATTTCGTTTACAAAGAAAACATCAATGCAGCTTATGCCAATTTCTCTAAAGAATGGAAGGTATGGCAAATTCAGCTTGGTTTAAGAGCAGAACATACACACTCTAACGGAAATTCGATTACGGATAATAAAGAGGTTGAAAGAAATTACCTTTCCTTGTTTCCTACTGCATTTGTTAACCAAAAAATCAGCGAAAAGCATAATATTCGTTATTCCTATAGCAGGAGAGTAGATCGTCCTAACTATCAACAGCTCAACCCATTTGTTTTTTATATGGATCCATTGGCTTTGGATCAAGGAAATCCATATTTGAAACCACAGTTTACCAATAGCTTCGAAATTAATTATAGCTATAAGGAAACTTCATTAACATTGGGTTACTCAGATACACGAGATATGATTACCCAAATTAGTCAGCAAAATGATGAAACCAGGGTGATCAGTGTGATCAGGCAAAACTTAGGTCGTTTCCAGAATTTTTCTGCTGGTGTGTATGTACCGATTAAGATTGCTAAATGGTGGAACATGCAAAATAACGCCAGCGTTTATTATAGCAAATTTGAAGATGGCAATTTAGAAGGCGGAGCATACAGCGCAGGCCAGGCAGCAGTAAATTTATACAGCTCCAGTTCTTTTACATTACCCCAAAACTTCAGCCTAGAAATTAATTTTTGGTTAAATACGCCGCGTGTTTCTGGTGTAGAGCGAACCACAGTTACGCAATATGCCTTTAACGCAGGAATTCAAAAAAGCATGCTCAATAAAAAGCTTAAGCTGCGTTTAAATATGGACGATATATTTTTGACGAATTACTGGGCAGGAAGTTTGATTTATCAGAATGTAAACATGACAGTTACCAATCGTTACACCAGCAGAAGAGCGAATTTTAGCATTAGCTATGGTTTCGGAAACCAAAATGTGAAGTCGGCTAGATCGAGAAATACGGCTACGGAGGATATTAAAAACAGAGCTGGTTCTTAGTTTGGAGTTTGGAGTCCAAAGCCCACAGTCTGGAGTCTTGCCTGAATTAGCAATTGAACAATTATTAATCAATAATTAAAACAAATCAACATGAAAATATTATTATACATTACTTCAATTTTATTGGCATCTTTTAGCTTTGGCTGCAACACAAAGGGCGGAAATTTATCCCTGAAAATTGTAGATAGCAATACAGCATTTAAGTTTACAGCAAAATTTGACGAAGGTAAAACCCGCCAATTAAACGAATATTTAGACAGTGCGTTGAACAATAAACTACCACTTAAGCAAAATATCGATTTGTTAGTGAATTTAAATGGAGAGGATAAAGTCAATTTAAAAGCTAACTCTGGATGGCTCGAAATTAACTTCGATAAAAGAAATACATCTATGGCTGGGTATATAAAAGTTAAAAAGCTGACAGAAGGAATTCAGGAAATAATGACCAGGAAATAGCTAACTAATCACGCGGCAAGTCAGTCACAGTCTTTTTATATAAATTTCATTTGATGATTGTTATCTTGTGCAATTGAACAATGATGATTGATATGAAAAAAATATTTTTTACACTACTGCTCTCACAACTGGTTTTACTTACTGCGTTCAGCCAATCGAAGCCTCCATTTTGGGATGATGTACAAACGATTAAAAAGTACGATAAAATGTTTCAACCGCCGGTTAACCCGGTTTTGTTTGTAGGCAGTTCATCAATTAGAAAATGGGATGATTTAACCCAGGTTTTTGCAAAATACAATGCTTTGAACCGTGGTATTGGCGGAGCAGTAACCAACGACATTACTTACTATTTAAATGATATCGTTTTCCCTTATCACCCACGCCAAATTGTATTGTATGTTGGTGAAAATGATCTTCCAGAACCAAAAACTACTGCAGATAGCGTACTCAACAGAACCATAAGATTATTTAACTCCATCAGAGCAAAATTGCCAGATGTGCCTATCCTTTATATTTCGATAAAACCAAGTCCGAGTAGGGATAAATTTAGAGAAAAGGCCGTTGCTTCCAATGCATTGATCAAAAAATTTATAAACGAACAGCTTGATGCGAAATATGTAGATATCTATCCCTTAATGCTTACCAGGGATGGGCAAAACCGTCCTGAATTGTTTGTGGAAGATATGTTACATATGAATGCTGCGGGTTACGCCATTTGGAAAAAGGCTGTTGAAAAGCATTTGATAAAAAGATAGACGGTTCAAATTCGTACATTTGAAAACATCCTAAAAATCAGATCCGTTAAACATGCCGTTAAAACCGTATTTGCTCATTTTCTTTCTCAGTTTTTTTAGTTTAACCCTTTTTGCACAAAATAAATTTACCTTAAGTGGCACTATCCGCGATGCAAGTTCTGGCGAAACACTTATCGGAGCTACAGTTAAAATTACTGGTGCAACTTCTGCAGGTACGCTAACCAATAACTACGGTTATTTCGCCCTTACTCAGCCTGAAGGAACTTATACCGTAACAATAAGCTACACGGGGTTCGCAAGTGTTATAAAAACTATCAATCTGAATAAGGATACAAAACTGAACGAAGAATTAAAGGATGCAAATGACTTAGCCGAAGTTACGGTGAGCGCCAATAACCGTAAAAATGAAAACGTAAAAAGCGCTCAAATGGGTTTGGAGCGTATTGATATGAAATCGTTAAACTCTATTCCGGTTTTATTGGGCGAAAAAGATGTTTTGAAAACCATTCAGCTTTTGCCAGGTGTAAAATCCGGAGGCGAAGGCAATACGGGTTTTTATGTTCGCGGAGGTGCTGCCGATCAAAATTTAATTATTTTAGATGAGGCTGTGGTTTACAATTCTTCGCACTTATTGGGCTTCTTTTCCACCTTTAACGCCGATGCTATTAAAGATGTAAGTTTATACAAAGGCGGTATGCCAGCGCAATATGGGGGTCGGTTATCGTCGGTTTTAGATGTTAAAATGGACGATGGAAATAATAAGGAATTTAAGTTTCAAGGTGGAATTGGGTTGATTGCTTCGCGATTGAAAGCAGAAGGGCCGATTGTAAAAGATAAGGGTTCGTTTATGGTGAGTTTTCGGCGAACTTATATCGATTTGTTTTTAAGAGCTTCGCCAGATTCATCGATAAATGGCAGCACTTTGAATTTCTACGATATCAATGCCAAAGCCAATTACAAAATCAACGATAAAAACACCATTTATATTTCAGGTTATTTTGGTAAAGATAATATTGGCGTTAAGGATCTTTTTGAGAATAATTGGGGAAATGTAACGACAACGATCCGTTTAAATCACATTTTTAATGATCGTTTGTTTTCCAATACCTCATTAATTTACAATAACTACAATTATACGGTGAGGTTGTTAAATGATGTAACCAATTTCAAGGCGACCTCATTAGTGCGGGATTTCAACTTTAAAGAAGATTTTCAATATTTTAGCAACAAGCACACTTTGCGTTTTGGATTAAATGCCACGCATCACCGCATTTCTCCAATTGACATTACCACCAGTCAGGAATCGCAGGTTAATCCGCTTACGCAAGAAAAACGATATGGTTTAGAAAGTGCGGCATATGTTTCTGATGAATGGGCGGTAACCGAAAAACTGAATTTATTATATGGATTAAGATTGGCTGCATTTTCATTATTAGGGCCGGGTAATTTCGGTAGTTACGATCCTGATGGCAATATTTTATCATCAGATAAGGTAGAAAGCGGTAAGTTTTATAAGAATTACTTAAACCTGGAGCCGCGTTTTTCGTTGAGCTATTTGTTTAATGAAGAGAATTCAGTTAAAGCTTCTTATAACAGAAATACGCAGAATATACACATTTTAACCAATGCTACATCAAGCTCGCCAACTGATCAATATGTATTGAGTAGCAATAACATTAAACCAGAAATTGCAGATCAGGTTGCTGTTGGTTATTTCAGAAATTTTGCTGAAAATAGCTATGAATTTTCTGGCGAAGTGTATTACAAATGGATGCAAAACCAAATTGATTACAGAGATGCTGCTGAACTGTTAGGCAATTCAAACGTAGAATCAGAACTTTTATATGGAACGGGTAGGGCTTATGGGTTGGAATTGTTCTTTAAAAAGAAGTTCGGAAAGTTGAATGGTTGGGTGGGCTACACATTATCAAGAACAGAAAGAAAGTTTGCAGAATTGAACAATGGTAATTATTTCCCATCCAGGCAAGATCGTACACACGATGTATCGTTTGTGGGGATTTATAATTTAAATAAACGCTGGACTTTTTCTTCGAGTTTAATTTACAGCACAGGAAATGCGGTGACTTATCCGGCAGGGAAATATAATGTCGGAGGCCAAACGGTATATTATTACACGCAAAGAAATGCCGGTAGAATGCCCTACAACATGCGGCTAGATTTAAGTGCAACACTTGAAGGGAGAAATAAAGGGAAATTTCAATCGAGCTGGAATTTTGGCGTGTATAATGCTTTGGGTAGAAAAAATCCATATTCTGTCGAATTTATTAACGATCCGACCGATCCAAGTAAAACAGTGGCCGAGCAAACATCATTATTCGGTATTATTCCATCGGTAACCTGGAACTTTAAATTTTAAAACCATGAAGAAATTTATTCAATATATCGCTGTTTTGACTTTATGCTTTACTTCCTGTAAAAAAATTATCGAAGTGGATACCAATAATGCAGCAGCGCAAATTGTAATCGAAGGCAATATTACCGATCAGCTCATTGATCAGCAGATCGTGATTAGTAAAACTGTCGGCTATGATGAGAAGGGCATTTATCCGAAAGTATCTGGCGCCACTGTTATCGTAACTGACGACAAAGGAAGCAGATATATGTTTATGGAAAAAACACCAGGCGTTTATGTGCAGGCAATGCGTGGCATTTCTGGTAATACCTATAGCTTAAATGTAAGTGTAGAAGGCAAAACGTATACCGCGAGTTCTAAAATGCCAAACCGCGTAAAATTGGATTCGATAGGTGTGGTTACCAATTCTTTTTTTGGCAACGAACGTAAAACTGCAGCCGCTTATTTAGTTGATCCTGAGAACGAAACCAATTTTTATCACTTCAATTTATATGTAAATAATCTATTTTCACGAAGAGTATATGTGAATAATGATCGCTTGACTAACGGAAATAAATTGCGTATTCAGCTTTATTATGAATCTGATGATGATGACGATGATGGATTAAAATCTGGAGATAAAATTAGCGTAGAGGCCGAAAGCATCGATTCCAATATTTTTGATTATTGGTATACGTTAAGTCAGCAATCTGGCCGTGGGCCAAATCAAGGCACTACACCTGCTAACCCGCCATCAAATATTTCGAACAATGCTTTAGGATATTTCAGCGCACACACCTATCAAAAGCTGAGCACTGAGGTTAAGTAATGGCTAATATTTTTTTGCTAAAACACCCATATTTATTTGCTGTTTCAAGAGTATGAAAGTATTTATAAGTGGAAACATTGCGCCCGTTGCTTTGCAGCAATTGGAAGATCATCATATACAAATTACCCAGTGGAAAGAAACACGACAAATTACACCTGAAGAGCTGATAGAAGCCTGCAAGGATCAAGATGGCTTTATAAGTGTTGGCCCGAATAAAATTAATGCCGATTTTTTAAATGCTAGTAAACATTTAAAAGTAATAGCACTTCATTCGGTTGGTTTTGATCAGGTTGATGTAGAAACTGCCAAGAAATTAAATATCGCTATCGGAAACACGCCTGGTGTTTTAAGTGCCGCAACAGCCGAAACTGCTTTTTTATTGATGATAGCGGTATCGAGAAAAGCTTTCTTTTCATACAGGAAAATTATTGATGGCAAGTGGGAAAAATACGAGCCTGCAACGGAACTAGGTATTGAAATCAATGGTAAAACGCTTGGTGTTTTTGGTTTAGGTAAAATTGGTTTGGAAATGGCGAAGAAATGCAAAGCCGCATACGGCATGCAGATAATTTACCATAACCGATCTAGAAATGAGGATGCCGAAAAAGAGCTTGATGCCAAATATGTTTCATTCGATGAGCTTTTGGAACAGAGTGATGTATTGACGGTTCACACTGCTTTGACGGACGAAACCAAAGGTAAATTTTCGATTGATGTATTCAAGAAAATGAAGCCGAATGCTATCTTTATCAATACAGCTCGGGGCGGTATCCATAATGAAAAAGACTTAACGCAAGCTTTGGAAGAAAGGATTATTTGGGGTGCAGGTTTGGATGTTACCAATCCGGAGCCAATGGATAAAAATAATCCGTTATTATTTATGGAGAGTGTTGCCGTTTTACCCCATATTGGCTCTGCTACCGAAGAAACCAGAGTGGCCATGGCCGAGTTAATTGTGGAGAATATTCTGGCTGGTTTAAGGGGAGAGCAAATTCCTTATCCAATTTATTAATCACATAAAAAAGGGCGTTAGATTTTCAAATCTAACGCCCTTTTAGCTTTGGTTTCGTTTCTACTTCACCAAATATTTCATTACCGATCGACCAATATTTCCATTGGCATCAATACCTTCAATAATCACTTTATATTGCCCTTTACCATCGGCGTTGTAAAACTCTACCGAAGAATTTCCGGTGGCATCCGTTACAATTTTTGGATTCCAATAAATAGTGGTGCGCAGATCATTTCTGTTCATGTTTGCCGGCACATCATAACGTGGCGAGTAGAATTGTTTTTCCTTGTTATATCCCTGCGGAGAGAACGTGAGCTCGTAGTTTTTAGGTAGCATATCCAAAAGTTGTGCTTTCGATATCTTTTGTCCTTTCGGTGCTTTTTTCTGATTGATTACGATTACCCCGTTCACATTGTTTGCCCTGTTTACCAAGCCAAGCTCATCTCTTAAAAAGATTTCTATAGATTCTATTTCAGATGCATTTAAAGTATTAATCTGATTTACATCCACATTCATTCCATTGATGAAAATGCCCATTGGCGTTCTGTTTCCTTGGTTATAATCTCTGCTCACATAAAAATTATTATCCATATAAGTTACACCAGCCATCATCGTTTGCAAACAGTTAATCAGTAAATTACAACCTTGTAATCTATCACCCGTTATCTCATGGTCGGCAATTTGACTTAAACCACTTAAAGCAGGATAATCTTTGTGGCTTACCTTCGGTATTGTAGCCGCTTTAATGGTCACATCTTTTAAAGTGTGCAAATATGCATACTGCTTTTTACTATTATCTAAGTAAGTAGTTAATGCGCTATCGATATTTAAAACCTCTTCTGCAGCACTAAAATTTCTGGTTAAGGCAGGCGTTGGCGATCCATTTAAACTAATCGTCATGGCTTTATAGTTCACATTATATTTGGCCGAGATGGTCACTTTTGATGAATCATTTAATACCAGATTTTGTATCTTAAAATTACCTACCGGATCCGTAGTCACCTGCGAATTGAAACGCTTGTCTGGAATGGTTACCAATATCGTACCCTTTCTCACAGGAATACCGTTATTCATTCTTAAAACACCCGTAAGGTCGATACCCTGCTCGGGCAAGAAGCTGATTTTAGGTAATTTGCCACTTAAAATGTCGGTGTATTTAAAAGATCGATATCCTTGGGTAAGCAACAAAACATCCAGGTCGGCATTTTTCTTTGCATCGGGTGCGTTGAAGTAATAATTTGGCTTTTCAATGTATCCCTTCAGGTCGCTGCTTAAAAGTAAGCCGGTTAAAATGGTTGTAGCACCGTCTTCACTAGAGGGAACTTTGCTCTCATCAACTACCGCAATAGAAAATGTACCTTCTACCGGAGCGCCATCTTTTTTGGCGGCGATATTCACTTTAACCTTTTTCTTAACTCCGGATGTTGGTGTAGGCGTTGATAGCGCTACATTTAATGCATTTTTATTTTGAACGAAAACCAATCTCTCGCTTAAAGGTTTTCCAGCATCTGTAAATAGTGTAAACTGGGCAATTCCCATTGGGAATTTAGATTTCAAAATAGTGGTGCTATATTCTTTGGAAGAAAGTGCAGTTTGGGCACCGTAACAAATAACCCCTTTGCTTTGCGCAACCAGGTAAAATTTCTTGCCCTGGTTCTGCTGGAAAAAAGTATCATTTGAAATAATTTTAACCGCAACGTTTTCCGGGTTGCTGTTATCGACACTCACCAAAATGCCCGATTCGTTAACTGCTGGCAACGAATAACTTTGTGTGGTTCCATCGGCAAAGATTACATTGGCTTTGTAAGTTTTTCCGCTTTCGGCAAGCAAATTAAAGCTTCCCATTCCTAATCTTTGGGCCGTAAATGTGGCAACCTGTTTGCCATTATTATCGGTTACGGTACCTTTTGAATTAATCCCCAAACCATCACTTTTAATGGCTTTAAAGGCAACTTTATTGGTTAGGCCAGCAATCAGGCTTCCTCCTTCAGGAAAAAGTTGAAAATCTTTAGTAACGATGGCATTTTCCAGTTGAAAACTATTGCTCACCAGATCTTTCTCGGTAGTATTAATGGAGGTAACCAGTTCACCTTTTTTAAGCTGATATTCGGCTTTTTGATTGGCAGTCATGGCGATGGTCAGGTAGCCGTTCGCATCGGTAGTTCCTCTGCCTTTTGCAATCACTGTAAAACTTGTTACCACCTGCCAGCTTACGTTTCTATTTGCATAAGGCTTATTGTTTGCATCTTTGAACTGGATACGGGCATCAATTTTCTCCAGCTTGTCTGTCGAAGTATTCTTGTAAGTGATATGCGTTTTGACCTCCTTGTCTATCGCCTCACCCACGTAAAATGTCTTGTTGAAATAACTCGGATCGTCGAAATTTAACATCCACATGGTGTAAGCCCGAATATGGTAGTTTCCTTGTTTATAGTTTACCTGATCTAATGGAAAGCTTCCGTTTGCCACGCCACCTACAATAGGCAACTTCAAAGTTTGGATAAGCGAATCCTTTTGGTTGATCACATCAACATAAACGATTTTGCTTATGCCCGATAAGAAATTTTGATTTTCCGTTACATAAGCCTTAAACCACACGGTATCTGCAATGGCATAATAAGGCTTATCGAAATGAAGATAAATTTTTTCGGCAGGATAATCGTTTAGAGCTTTGCTGGTTTTCGCTATTAAAGTATTGATGCTAACGGTATCAGTTTGTGCCGAAGAAGATAAATTTAGGAGTGATAAGATTGAAAATATTAAAAACGGTAATCTAAAAATCTTCATGAATTGGAAATTAAATACTAAAAGGTAAATATATCCAATTAAAAATAGAGCACCTAAATTGTATGCATCTTTAACATTTTTTTACATAAAAAAAGTTAGGTCAAAAAAAAGGGCATGAAAAAACAAGCTACTTTTAATAGCTTGTTCTGTTATACCTTTGGATGTGAATTTCTTATTTGTATTCGATTACAAATTCGTTTAAAGGTGTGCGTACTTTTTTCATGTTCACCAACCAGTCTCCAGCTTCGTCTCTATGGCCCAATGGCAATAAAGTTACACTTTTTAATTGTTTTTTATCCAAGCCTAATAACTCATCTAATTCTGCAGCATTAAAGCCTTCCATTGGAGTAGAATCTACTTTTAAAAGGGCAGCTTGAGCAAGTGCGATACCAAAGGCGATGTAAGCTTGTTTAGCAGCGTGGTGAAAGTTTTCTTCTGCTGGTTTCGACAAGATCATCCCTTTTAACTGGTTTTTATAAGCATCAGTTGTATCTAAAGGTAAGCCACGTTCCGTATTCATTCTGTCGAACACTTTATCGATACCTTCGTCAGTATAATTTTCTTGCGCCGCAAAAACCAATAGATGTGATGAATCAATAATCTGCGATTGGTTATAAGCAATAGGAGCAATTTTTTCTTTTAATTCTTGATTGGTAATTACGATAACTTTAAACGGCTGCAAGCCCGAAGACGTTGGTGCCAATAAAGCTGCTTGTATAATTTGATCAACTTTATCTTGTTCTACAGGCTGACCATTCATTTTTTTAACTGCGTAACGCCAGTTTAGTGCATCTATTAAGCTCATGATATTTTCTTTCAATTTTGTGCGTCAAATATCACCATTACAAATTCCTGTTTTGTTGATGTATGGTAAGAAAGCAATCGGTAATAGAAAAGGTGATAAACAAATTTGAGCGGTTAGTCGGCAAACTTTAAGTCACTTCTTACTGGGAAATGATCCGATAGTTTCGCCTCCGTGATGTTATAGTTTAACACTTCGAGATGTTTTGAGGTTAAAATATAATCGATTTGAAAGTTGGGAAACTTACCATTGTAAGTTTTGCCCATACCCGAGCCTTTTTTAACGAAAGCATTGTTTAAGCCCTCAGTAATTTGAGTAACCACATACGATGCTGGAGTATCGTTAAAATCTCCGGCGATTAAATAGGGGGTTTTACAAGATGCCATTTCCTTTTTCATCAAATCTACCTGGCCGCTGCGTTTTAAAAACGCACTTTTAAGCATACGCAAAATTCGTTTTGAAGGTTGAAGCTGGGTATTCATTTCTTTAACCTTGTCCAAATATTCGTAATCCTGTTTTTCAAACGAAATAGATTGGAAGTGAACATTGTACACCCGAAGTGTTTTGCCCGAAATATTTAAATCTGCATAGATGCTCATGTTGCCACTGTAACCATCTACAAAAGGGATTTTGCCGCTACCTACTATCGGATATTTGGTGAAAATAGCCAGTCCGTAAGCCTCGAAGTCGTTCTTATTGGTCGGTACGAAATAGAAGTGTTTTAATTTTAAAACCGTTTTTAAGCTATCGATAATATCAAAGTTGCCTTTAAAGCGGGTATAAAACTCCTGGAAACAGATAATATCAGGGTTCTCATCTTTCACAACTTTAAGCATCTTTTCTTTTACCGATTCGTCATTTTCGCCTCCATAAAGTTTAAAAGTATGCACATTGTAAGTCATCATTCTGATGCTATTCTCTACTTTTTCCGGGCCACCTTTATCGCCGCCAAATGAAAAAGTTGCTTTCAATGTTTTAAAACCAAAAGCAATAACAATGATGCTTAGAATAGCGAAAACCCATTTTTTACTAATGCACCACCAGGCCAAAAAAATGATATGAAAAAATAATACGTAAGGATAAGCCAGGCCAAAAAATGCAATTAATGCATGTTTACGTGGATCCATATTGCCGGCAACAGTACCAAGTATTAAAGCGATTGCCAGTAGTACTGCAACAGGTAGTAAAAGTTTATCGAAGAAATTGTATTTCTTTTTCGCCATTAATCTTTGCTTGCTTTAAAAAGTTTTTCTTTCTCTGTAGCAGATAGTTTATCGTAACCTGATGAAGATATTTTATCTAAAATGGCATCAATTTCCTGTTGAGAAACCTCATTAAAAACCGGTTTTCTTGGCGTAGGTTGTTCATTGCGCACAACCTTTAACTTAGGTTTGCGTTCGAAGATCTTGCTCCAGTCGGCCCCTTTTTGCAAACTTTTAATAAAGATGAAACCCAGAAGTGCGCCGCCAATATGCGCCAAATTCCCGCCCGCATTAGCAGACGATAACCCTAAAAATGACAATAGGAAATATACAATGGCCACCCATTTTATTTTTACTTCTCCAAAAAGTAAGAGCATAATGCTGTAGTTTGGTACCAGTGTAGCCGTGGCAACAATAATAGCCATTACTGCAGCCGAAGAACCAACAACAGTTCTGTTTATTAATCCATCGGCAAAGGCAGGGATGATATTCAACCCTGCGATATAAATCAAAGCACCAACCAAACCGCCTGCGAGATACACAAAATGAAATTGACGGGGCTTTAAAAAGTTCATAAAGATATTACCAAACCAGAATAAACCAAGCATGTTAAACAGCAGGTGCAGAAAGCCATCATGAACAAACATGTAAGTAAAAATGGTATAGAATCGGGTTGGCAAAGCGGTAATTTGAGCCGGTACACCAAAATACTCTCTAATCCAATCTCCAATGATGAAATCGGTTCTGCCTAAAAATAAGAATACAGCAATAATGGCGGTAACCAAAAAGATAATCACGTTTATTCCTATATATAGAAATAGCGGATTGCCCGATTGAAAAATCTTAAACTTTAAATCTTTAACCGTATTATTCATAGTAAGTATAAAAGTTTGTGTTCTTATCCTTCCAAATTTTAACCAGGATGAAGCCGATTAAAGCACCCCCCAAGTGGGCGTAATGTGCAATTGAATCGCCTTCAAAACGACTAACGCCTAAAAATAATTCAACTAAAATATAAAATGGGATGATATATTTCGCTTTAACCGGTACTGGGATAAACATAATATAAAGTTCAGCATTTGGATATAACATTCCAAAAGCTACCAACAAACCAAATACTGCCCCTGAGGCACCTAACATGCCTCCACCGTAAATTTGCCCTATGGTTTGGTAATCTGCCTGACTTTTTATTTGATTTTGCCAGCCTTCGTACAGCGTAAAATGGCCAATAATTTGGTTAACCTCTATGGCTTGAACTGCCCATTGGAGTAATAAAGCGCCCAGGCCAGTTATCAAATAAAATATCAGGAA
Organism: Pedobacter sp. Leaf41; assembly: GCF_001422545.1. Lineage (GTDB taxonomy): Bacteria > Bacteroidota > Bacteroidia > Sphingobacteriales > Sphingobacteriaceae > Pedobacter. Next base: position 511,644 of record NZ_LMLE01000001.1, read on the forward strand.
TTTTTTGCCTCCCCAACGCGTTTCCAATAAACTTCCGAAGGAGTAAAGTGCAAACATATTGAAGAAAATGTGAGCAATACCACCATGCATAAACATATAAGTGATTACTTGCCAGCCGCCAAATTTTGGAGAGTCAAAATAATAAACCGCTAACATATCTTCCAAATTAATGGTAGAACTTAAAAAATAAGTTCCTACAAAAAAGAGAATGTTAATGATTAGCAGGTTTTTAACTATTGGGGGGATATATAGGTTGTTCATTTATGTTTTATTAGCCCCACCCAACCTCCCCAGAAGGGAGGAGTTTAAAGCGTTGTTGTTATGTTTTCTATTTACTTTATTCAGGAATCTTTTTCTTTGCTCTTTACTCCTGGCTCTTTGTTCCTTGCTCCTTGCTCCTTATTCCTTACTCTTCGCCCTTACTTTTCAAACTTTTTATCTAATTCTTCCAAGGTTATGGTTTGAATTACTGGTTTTCCGCTCACGCTAAAATTAGGAGTTTTACAGGCAAAAAGTTCATCAATCAGCGTATTCATTTCTTCCTGGCTTAATGCGGTTCCGGCTTTTATCGCACTGTTTTTTGCCAGCGTTCGGGCCAGGCTATCTCTTTTAGTTAACTTCAGTTCCTGCTGAGAGTTTTTAAAACCTTCAATTAGTTGCTCAAATAGTTGTGTTTCGTTGATATTGCTGCTTCCTAAATCAACCGGAACTCCTTCTACAACCAACGTATTTTTTCCGAATTCACGTACATCAAAGCCTAAACTTTTTATATCGTCCAATAAACTTTTGGCCAGTTCGAAATCGTTGGCGTTAAGGGTAATGGTTTGCGGAAATAAACTTTGTTGCGATGCGCCTTTTCTATCGTCTAAATGTACTAGAAATCGCTCGTAAAGAATACGCTCGTGTGCCATTTGTTGATCGATAACCATTAAACCCGATTTAATTTGTGAAACAATGTAACGGTTATGCAACTGCATATATTGCTTTTGCTTCGTTTCAAAAATCGGCTCGTCTGTGTAAAACGATGTCTGTTCGTTCACCGGCTGCTCCACCACTTCATAAAGCGAGCCCCAGTTTTTAGCACTCGGTTTTGCTTCATAGTTTCTTGATGATGTGGCGTATCCCGAAGTAGAACTGCTGTCGCTGGCAAAAGGATTAAAATCGGGATTGAAATTAATACTAGGCGGAACAATATCTTCCACTGCTTTTTGCGTAATCATGTTACTGAAACCCGTTTCCTGATCAAAATCTAAAGTAGGAGAGATGTTATATCTCCCAATAGAACGTTTTACAGCAGATTTCATAATCGCATAAATAGATTTTTCATCTAAATACTTAATCTCCGTTTTGGTAGGGTGAACGTTCACATCTATTTTTGAAGGATCAATTTCGATGAATAAGACGTATAACGGGTAGCTATCATCTGGCAAAAGATCTTCAAAAGCCGAACTTACGGCGTGATTTAAATACGGATCTTTAATAAATCGATTGTTTACAAAAAAGAATTGCTCGCCACGGGTTTTCTTGGCGAAAGCCGGTTTTCCGATGTAGCCTTTTAAATTTATTATGGTTGTTTCCTCTTCAACAGGAACCAATCGCTCGTTGTAATTATTGCCAAAAATGTGGACGATACGTTGTTTTAAGTTCCCTTTTGGGAGGTTAAAAATTTCTGTTCCGTCATGATGTAAGCTGAAAAATACGGTCGGGTGTGCCAGAGCCACCCTTGTAAATTCATCAATAATATGACGCATTTCTACCGGATTGCTCTTTAAAAAATTACGACGGGCAGGGGTATTGTAAAACAAATTCTTAATGGCAATCTGTGTTCCCGCAGGTGTTGCCACGGGCTCTTGTGCGGTTACTACAGCGCCTTCAATAGAAATGCAGGTACCAATTTCGTCTTCATGGCGGCGGGTTTTCATTTCTACCTGAGAAATGGCGGCTATGGAAGCCATCGCTTCGCCACGAAAACCCATTGTACGAATAGCAAATAAATCTTCTGCCTTTTTTACTTTTGAGGTGGCGTGGCGCTCGAAACACATTCTGGCATCGGTAACGCTCATTCCGCAACCATTGTCAACGATCTGAATGAGAGCTTTTCCAGCATCTTTTATCACCAATTGAATTTTATCTGCGCCAGCATCAATCGAATTTTCAAGTAATTCTTTTACAGCAGAAGCAGGTCGTTGAACAACTTCTCCGGCAGCAATTTGATTGGCAACAGCATCAGGCAATAAGTGAATAATATCAGTCATGTATTAGGGCAAAGTGAATTTGCTAAATTATGCAAAATAAGCTTAAGGATTTGGCTTTGTTTAAAACTCAACATGTAAATGACGGTTCGAAAAAGTCTAAAGTCAGCAGTCTGAAGTCTTAAGTCTTTTGTCTTGAACATCACCTATCAATTGTGCATCTCCTTTTAATCTTGATAAGAAAATACTAATGATCGATAGCCGAATTTAAGAGCTAACCAATTTCGTAATCGGCATTTTACAAAGCCAATTCATTTCAATTTTCTATCTTTAACAACATGAAATCATTTCTCTTCTTCCTTTCTTTGGCATTGTTTTTTTCTTCCTGTGGGAAAAAAGAGCAAGCTGACCTGATCATTTATAATGCCACTATTTATACTGTTAATGATCAATTCGAAAAAGTTGAAGCTTTTGCCGTTAAAGATGGAAAAATTCTAGGTTTAGGTTCTTCAAAAGATATTCAATCAAAATACGAGGCTAAAGAAGAAGTTAATGCCGATGGAAAATCTGTTTACCCAGGTTTTATCGATGCGCATGCTCATTTTTTCGGTTACGGACAAAGCTTGCAAACAGCAGATTTAAGGGATACCAAATCCTGGGAGGAGATTCTAGAAAGATTGAAAGCGTTCGCTAAAACCCATCCGGATGGCTGGTTAATTGGCAATGGCTGGGATCAGAACGACTGGGAAAATAAAGCTTTTCCTACAAATGAAAAATTAACGGAGTTATTTCCAAACCGACCAGTATTGTTAAATCGCGTAGATGGACATGCTGCTGTGGTTAATCAAAAAGCCTTCGATGAAGCTGGGATAAAAGGCGAACAGAAATTAGTGGGTGGTGATATGCTTACCGCAAACGGAAAATTGACGGGAGTTCTAATTGATAATGCCGTTGGCCTTGTGGATAGCAAAATCCCTTCGCCAGATGAAAAACTGGCAACCAAAATTTTAACTGATGCGCAAACAAATTGTTTTGCTGCAGGCTTAACGACAATTGATGATTGTGGCTTACCCTTTCAAGCGGTAGATTTTATCGAAAAAATGCAAGAGGACGGAAAGTTGAAAATGCGTTTGTACGTGATGTTAGCTGATGCTGAACAAAATTATGATTACCTGTTTAAACGCGGAGCGATAAAAACCGATCGACTAAATGTTCGCTCATTTAAAGTTTATGCTGATGGCGCTTTGGGATCAAGAGGAGCTTGTTTATTGCATCCTTACAGCGATATGCCAGCGAAAAGCGGTTTCTTGTTGAGCAATCGGAAGCATTTTGAGGAGGTAGCTGAAAAAATTGCAGCGCATAATTTTCAAATGTGCACCCATGCCATTGGCGACTCGGCCAATCGGGTAATGCTCAACATTTATAATAAAGTGCTAAAAGGCAAAAACGATAAACGCTGGAGAATTGAACATGCTCAGGTGGTAAACTCAAATGATTTCGCCCTTTTTGGAAAAGCCAATATTATTCCTTCCGTTCAGCCAACACACGCTACTTCAGATATGTATTGGGCGGAAGAAAGATTGGGGCCAAAGCGGGTTAAAGATGCTTATGCCTATAAACAACTCCTTAAACAAAATGGCTGGATACCCCTTGGAACTGATTTTCCGGTGGAAAACATTAATCCATTATTAACGTTTTATGCTGCAACAGTGAGAGAAGATGCAAAGGGTTTTCCGAAAGGCGGTTTTCAAATGGAAAATGCGCTTACACCAGAAGAAGCTTTACGGGGGATGACCATTTGGGCCGCAAAAGCGAATTTTGAAGAAAAGGAGAAAGGCAGTTTAGAAACAGATAAGTTCGCTGATTTTGTTATTCTTGATCATGATATATTAAAATCAACCCCACAAAACATATTAAAAACCAAAGTTTTAAAAACCTATTTAAACGGAGAAAAAGTATATGAAGCGAAATAGATTAGTCATTCTGGGCGTAGCAAGTTTCTTTAATGTTTTATGTTTAATGGCTTGTGCCCAAGACCATGCTACAAACGAAAAAAAGCTTTCTGTTGCCAATAATATTACCAGTTCAACCATTTTGCTGAACAATAAAGATGCTGTTATACCCTTAAAATCTCTCGATAAAATAAACATTGCCTCAGTAAGTCTGGGGTTTTCTTATAGCTTAGTTTTTGATAGTTTAGCGAACAAATACGATAAAATTACATCGTTTTCTGCAGATAAATATAGGGATAGCGTAAACCTGAATGACCTGGAAGACGATCTTAAATATTTCAACGTTGTGCTGATTGCCATTGATGATCAGCAAACCAACAATGCCAAATACATCAATTTTATTAACAGTTTAAGCAAAACAAAAAAGGTGATCATTTCCCTATTTGGAAATGGAACCGCATTAAAATCGTTTGATTTACTTCAGTCGCCCATTATTTGGACGGGAGAGAACAGTGCAGACGCGGCGGCCATTGTGCCGCAATATATTTTTGGCGGCATTGCAGCGGTAAATAAATTAACCAAAGCCTATTCTGCAAAATATACCATAGGCTCTGGCTTTACAACTGACAAAACCCGCTTGAAATATACTGTGCCAGAAGATGCCGGTATAAATTCCAATAACCTAAAAGAAATTGATGCGATTGCCGAGGAGACCATTAGACAAAAGGCAGCCCCAGGTTTGGTGGTTTTGGTGGCGAAGGATGGAAAAGTGATTTTTAATAAAGCTTACGGAACGCATACTTACGATACGAATTTACCCGATAAAGTAACTGATGTTTTCGATTTGGCTTCAGTAACGAAAGTTACAGCCACCACACCCTCGGTAATGCGTTTGTTCGAGGAGGGAAAGTTGAAATTGGATACCAATATCGGCGCCTATATACCGAAAGCCCGAACTACACCCATGAATAACATTCAGGTTCGTGAAGTGATGCTACACCAGGCGGGTTTTATCCCATATATTCCATTTCATAATTACGTAAAAACAGGCGATTATAGTGTAGATTCTTCTGCTGCTTTCCCAACTAAGGTTGCCGATGGTTACTACATCAAAAAAGATTTCTTTAAAGATTTTATGTGGCCTAAAATGCTCAACTCACCAATCAAAACACGTGGTCAATATGTTTATAGCGATATCAGTATGTATGTAATGAAAGATATTGTGGAGCATATCAGTGAGGAACCATTAAATCAATATACCTACGAGAATTTTTATAAGCCTCTTGGGATGCAAACTGCTGGGTTTTTACCTCGAAATCGCTTTGGCAGAGATCAGATTATACCCACAGAACAAGATACCTATTTTAGAAAAACGCTTTTAGTAGGTTATGTTCACGATCAGGGTGCAGCACTTGCGGGTGGTGTTTCTGGTCATGCCGGTTTGTTTTCTAGTGCAAATGATTTGGCCATCATTTATCAGATGCTCTTAAACCGTGGAACTTATGGTGGTACGCAATATTTTAAACCAGAAACGGTTGATATGTTTACATCAAAGCAATCGAATGTGAGTCGTCGTGGTTTGGGATTCGATCGTTGGGATCCAGATAGTACAAAACACTATCCATCAAACCTGGCTTCACCGCAAACTTATGGGCATACCGGGTACACCGGTACTTGCGTTTGGGTAGATCCATCGAGAGGTTTGGTATATGTTTTCCTTTCCAATAGGGTTAATCCAAGCGTGAGCGATAAGCTTGGGAACTTAAGAATCAGAGGGCGGATTCAAGATGTAATTAACAAAGCGATTGACGAATCGAAGAAGTAGGATATAATAACTTACGAAGTTTTGCAATAGGAACTTCGTAAGTTTTTTTGGATTTTAATATTCATCATCCAGTAGACTAATACAATCAGCTTGTTTTTTCTTTAATCTTTCATCAAGAGATAAAATGGAGGCATTATCTTTTAAGCTTTTGTACAAATTCAATATGATGGCCTTAGTTTCTTCATCTGGATCACAAGCCTGCGATTTTTCAAGATTTGGTAGTGCTTTTAATGCGATTACCTTATATTGTTCATAGAGTTCAGCTGATAGTTTAGCGTCTTTGGCTTTGGCCGCCTCATTCATTTTACTTCCAATTGCATTGGCTTTTTTGATAAAAATGAAGCCTAAAGCCCGATAAGGAACGTAATAACCCGGTGTAATTTTTATTGCTTGTTCATAGTAAGGAATTGCCTTTTCAGGATGATCTGTTTCTTCATAAAGCCTGGCTAAATGATAACTCACATTGCCAAGTTGGGTTTTAGTTAATTCTGGAGATCTTTTAATTAACGCTTCAGCTAAATTAATTGCTTGCGTTTTTTCAGTATCCTCCATTCTAATCTGCGAATAATCCCAATAAAGATCTTTAATGCTTTTGGTTTGTGAGAAAGCGAACTGAGTAGCGGATAAAAGAAGTAAAAGTGTTAAAAAGCGTTTTTTCATGATTTTAAATTTGGATGAAGATACTACTTGATGAAGATACTACCTATTGTAAGCGAAAATAATTTAATGTTCATGAACATCTTTAAATTTGATCATATCCAATAATCTTTGTTCCTTTTCATTGTCAAATCCACAGGTGCTTTTAAATTCCTTTGGGTTTTCATAGGTGCCAAATAGCATATCCCACCATACAATGTCGCCGTAGTTATTGCTGTGCTTTTCATATTGATGATGAATGCGGTGCATTTCTGGTCGCTGAAAAATGTACCCAATCCATTGTGGTGTTTTCACGTTTGTATGATAAAAAAATTCTCCAAGTGCTGTGCATAAAGTATAAATGGCTCCAGCTTCAGGATTTAGACCAAGTAAAGTATAAACCAAAAGACTTCCGATAATCGAATTTACTGTCATTTCTAATGGATGTTTGTAGAATGAAGTAATCACTTCTAAGCGTTGTGGACTGTGGTGAATTTGATGAAAACCCAGCCATAAGAAATCAACAGTATGCCTCCAGCGATGCCACCAATAAAAAATAAACGTGGCAATAAAATAGGCGATAATACCGCCGAGCCAATTGGGAACAAAATTAGAAAGTTGAAAAACGGAGATGGATGAGAGCCATTTTTCCCAGGTAAAACCAGCTAAGACAACTATACTTAACTGAATGAAATTAACTCCTAAAACCCTGATGGTCCATGTGGAAACGTTTGGCAGTTTCCAGCCTGGTTTAATTCTTTCGATGAGAAAGCAAAAACCAAATACGATAAAAATGATGATTAACATAGATTTAAAATTTATTGATCAAATCTATGATGTGCTAGTCTGCTGGCTTTTGACAAAAGTCAAAAAACTATTTTTGCTTTCTAATTCTGCTTAAGGTTTCTTGAGAGATCCCCAAATATGAAGCAATGTGTCCTAAAGATACCCTTTGAAAGAGTTGAGGATTTCTTTCCAGTAAATTTTGATACCGTTCCTTTGCGCTCAACATACGCAGTTCGTTTGCTTGTATCTCGTTCCGCATGTGGTAAAATTCGGTTAACTTCCTGCCTGAAAAATTAAATTCCATGAAGTTTAAGTATAGTTCATCGAGTTTTTCTCTTTTTACAGCAATTAGTTGGCAGTGTTCTAAAGTTTCAATGTATTCAAAACTCGGGTTGCCAGTATAAAAGCTGTAAACAGAAATGAGAAGTTGATTTTCGAATAAAATCCAGGTATTTGTTTCTTTGCCTTCTTTATCGAGATAGAATATTCTGGCAGCTCCTTTTATAATAAAGTAAATGGTATTGCTTCGCTCGTCAACACTTAAAAGTTTTGTTTTTTTTGCAACTTCAATAACCTCACTGTTGGCAATGATGGCCGATTTTATTTCATCCTTTAGGGGATAAATATTATCAAAAAGGTTGAAGAGATTTTGATAATCTCCTAGAAATAACTGTTCAGCCATAAAAATCAATCAATTATACGGATAATCGTAATTTATAAACGGCGGTTTTCAGTTCATCCGTATCTCTATCTTCACAGAGTAAAAATTCAAGTGTACTTGCCGTTTTCCTGAATAATGAAATCCCTTCAAACTTATGTAAGCCAGGGATCCTGTAGGTAAAGTTAAGTTTCAAGGTTTCTGGATTTATACTGCCAATAAAACTGCCCAGAATTTCTCCATCGGCATAAGTTGATTTGGTATCTTCGGCCGTCGAGATGAAATAGACATCGTTATTAACAAGTACTGCGTCGGTAAACGAAGATTCTACATGGTTAATGTTCGCGAGCTTCAAACTGGTAAAAGCTATTTTTTCAGCTTTTACTAAATCTTTTTCAAGGATCCGGAATACGCCATTTTTGCCATCGTTGCCATTTCCCCTGTTAAAAAGCAACCAGAACTGGCCGTTAAAAACTGCTCCTTCGATGTTGAAATTTTCGTCGTTAATATTTGCAATGACCTTCATTTTTTGATAGACATTGGTCAGATCTTTTGTTCCGATTTGTTGTGATTTTGTATCAAATTCTACCATCAAATTTCTTTTCGAGGTAGATCCTGATCCTAAAATATAAAACCGGTCAGCATACTGACAAAGTACTTCGAAATCTGGCTTTTGTGGTTTAGGAATGTTTTCCAGGCCAGTTTGTTCACTATCAGATAAGACTTGGATTTTTCGTAATTTTTCACTTTTGATATTGAACTCTTTCAGGTAACCACTGTTATCTCCAATAATGTAAAGCAAATCTGCTTTGGAGATGATACCCGAAGCAGAACCAATTCCGTGTATTTCTTTAAAAATTTCTAAATTGATTGAATACATATTTTTAAAGTAACAAAAAAAGCACCGAATTAATCGGTGCTTTTTTTCAAATTTGAGCCGGTCAAAGTCCTTCCCTCCGGGGAGGATTTAGGTGAGGCTTTATTTCTTCAGCCCAATTTCTCTTAATCTTTCATCCAAATATTCGCCAGCTGTCATATCGCTATAGGCTTTCGGATGTTCGGCATCAATGGTTGAAGGCAGACTTGTCAAATCCATGTCACTGCGGGGATGTAAGAAAAATGGAACCGAAAAACGAGAAGTTTTCATCAATTCGCGAGGTGGATTTACCACTCTATGTGTGGTTGATTTTAATTTGTTATTGGTTAAACGTTGCAGCATGTCGCCTACATTTACAACGATATCGGTGTGGTGTGCTTTAATTGGCAACCATTCATTGCTGCGGGTTAAAACCTCCAAGCCGTCTGCACTGGCTCCAATTAAAAGGGTAATTAAATTGATGTCTTCATGTGCGCCGGCACGAACTGCATCATCAGCAATTAACTCTGGGTTTTCAATAGGGAAGTAGTGAATACCTCTTAAAATTGAGTTTCCGTTGTGTACATCTTTATCAAAATAATCAACTGGCAATTCCAGGTAAGTAGCAATGGCACGTAATAAGTGTGTGCCATTTTCCTGGAGTTTTTTGTAGATATCGCCAGTAACTTTGTTAAATTCTGGAAGCTCTTCTAACACTTCGTTGTCCGGATATTCATCTTTCACCGGGTCGCCATCGGTAACTTCCTGCCCAATTTGCCAAAACTCTTTCAAATCTGGTGTTTTAGCACCCTTTGCTGTTTCTTTACCGGCACTGGTATAGCCGCGTTGCCCGGCCAATTCTGGCTTCTCGTATTTCCTTTTGGTTTCTACAGGAAGTTGAAATGCAGCTTTAATATTGTCATAAAGCTTATCAATCAATTCCTGACTTAAACCATGGTTTGTGATGGTTACAAACCCCGAATCGTTGAAGGCTCTGCCCAACTCATCAGAAAATTTTTTACGTTCTTCTTCAGTTCCGTTGATATAAGAACCTAAATCCAAACAAGGAATATACGGTGTAGACATAAATTTATTTTTAATGTGATACGAATTTAAAAAAGAATTGTTAATAAGTGCGAGCGCGGCTAATATTGCGGCTATAAAAATTTAAGTAACAGTAATTTAAGTTATTAACATTAACAGATGAGTTAACAATTTGTTGCGATTGTCATTCAAAATCCATTATTGTATCCACACAAACTAGTTGCGCTTTATTTTCGTAATATTATTAACGAATGCAAATGAAAGCTGCTTCAATAATTAACACACAAAATGAAAAAAATAATTTTAATTCTATTATCAATCCTGACATTGAACCAAGTTCAGGCGCAGGGGAAAAAGACTGAGAAGGCCACATTTGGAATGGGTTGTTTTTGGTGTACAGAAGCCATATTTCAAAGACTTAAAGGTGTTACCGCTGTAAAATCTGGATATGAAGGAGGGCGCTTAGCAAACCCAACTTATGAAGAGGTTTGTACAGGTGCAACAGGACACGCAGAGGTTTTAGAGATTACTTATAACCCAATGGTGATTACTTACGATGAGTTGTTGGAAGTTTTTTGGAAAAGCCATGATCCAACTACACTAAACCGCCAGGGTGCAGATTCCGGTACACAGTATCGATCGGTAGTTTTTTATCATAACGCTGAACAAAAAGATTTAGCTTCTAAGTATAAAGCAGAATTGAACAAGAAAAACGCTTTTGGCAAACCTGTGGTCACTGCTATCGAGGCTGCGAAACCTTTTTATGTAGCCGAAAATTATCATCAAAATTACTATTTGAAAAATGGTAGTGAGCCGTATTGCAGAGCGGTAATTTTGCCCAAAATGCAAAAACTGGAGAAAATATTTAAAGATAAGTTGAAGAATTAATCATTAGAACGATCGTCATTCCTGACTTCATGGGAATGACGATTGACTAAAAAATTGAGATAGCCACAGCAATTGTACTTAGTAGACTAAGTAAAGGCTCGAAACTTGGTTTCTAAACCGCATTGAAGCGGTATCCCCCGATTCTTTCTTCATCGGGGATTTAGCAAAAAGGCGGACTGCATTACCCGAATAGCACTACAGTACCTTTCCAAAAAATGCTTCTTTTGATTTAAGAATTGTCAATTATCTGATTGGTCAGTTAAACAATGCAGCATTCCTAAAACTTTACGCTGGTAAATATTACATTTGCAGTATGAATACTGGCTTACAGCTTTACAATACACTTTCGCGTAAAAAAGAACTTTTTCAACCGTTAAACGCTGCTCATGTGGGCATGTATGTTTGCGGACCTACCGTATATAGCGATGTGCATTTGGGCAATTGCCGTACATTTATTTCTTTCGATTTGATTTTCAGATACCTGAAATATTTAGGTTTTAAGGTTCGTTATGTGCGTAATATAACCGATGCAGGGCACCTTGAGGGAGATAGGGATGAAGGAGATGATAAGTTTGCAAAACGTGCAAAACTCGAACAGTTAGAGCCTATGGAAATTGTACAAAAGTACACTCTGGGTTTTCATGATGTGTTACGGATGTTTAATACCTTGCCACCGAGCATCGAACCAACAGCAACTGGCCACATTATCGAACAAATTGAGATGATCAAAGTAATTATTGCCAATGGCTATGGTTATGAGGTGGGTGGAAATGTTTATTTTGATGTAGAAAAATACAGTAAAGAATATAATTATACTATCCTTACCAATCGCAATTTAGAGGATATGTTGAATAATACCCGCGAGTTAGGCGGACAAGATGAGAAACGCGGGCGTTTGGATTTTGCCTTATGGATTAAAGCGAAGCCTGAAACTTTAATGCAATGGCAATCTCCTTGGGGATTAGGTTTTCCGGGGTGGCATATCGAATGTTCTGCCATGAGCGCAAAGTACCTGGGCGATGAATTTGATATTCACGGTGGAGGGATGGATCTAGCTGCTACGCACCACACCAATGAAATTGCTCAATCTGAAGCTTGCAGTCACAAACAGCCTGCCCGTTATTGGATGCACACCAACATGCTTACCGTAAATGGAACGCGAATGTCTAAATCGGCAGGCAATGGTTTTCTTCCGCTCGAATTATTTACCGGTGCCCATCCGCTTTTGCGGAAAGGTTATAGCCCAATGACGGTTAAGTTTTTCATGCTTCAGGCACACTATCGCAGCACTTTAGATTTTTCTAACGATGCGCTCGATGCTTCTGAAAAAGGTTTCCGCAGGTTGATGGCTGCAGTGAGTTTGTTGGATAAATTAGCCGTTTCTGATCAAAATGATTTTGATATTGTTGCCCTTAAAGAGAAGTGCATTGCCGCAATGAATGATGATTTTAATAGTCCGATTTTAATTGCAGAGCTGTTTGAGGCGGTAAGAATTATTAATACAGTTTATGACGGAAAGGCGAAGATTTCAGCTAAATCTCTTGAGCAACTGAAAGCATTAGTGAACGATTTTGTTTTCGATATTTTAGGTTTGAAAGACGAAGATGCAGGGAGCAACGATTTAAATGGTGTTTTGGAAATGGTGGTCGATCTTCGTACCGAAGCGAAAGCCAATAAAGATTATGCTACTTCAGATAAAATTAGAATTGGACTACAGGAGTTGGGGATTCAACTAAAGGATAGCAAAGAAGGAACGACCTGGAGTAAGGTTTAGTTTTAGTGAGGATCCTGTGGTTTAATAATTAGAAGCATCAATGAGATTGCCACGTCCACATGAAAAATCCGGCCTCGCAATGACGAACCCATTTATGGACTTGATTTTTTTGATGCGCCGCTTTTCCGTTCTTGCGAGAATATTCTCCGATTTTTCATCGGTAATATTCGTGGCAATCTCCTTCATAATTTAACATTAACAATGAATAAAAAACTTTTATTTTGGCCTCTAATCGCTTTACTGAGCTTTCAGGCCTGCAAAAATAAATCAGATAAGGCTAGCGATACAGAGACAAATGCAGCTATAACTTTAGTTTCGCCCGAATTTGATGCAGATAGTGCTTATGCTTATGTGAAAGCACAGGTTAATTTTGGACCAAGAATTCCGGGTACTTTGGCGCACCAACAATGTGCTGAATATTTGGTTGATAAATTGAAGTCATTTGGCGCAGAGGTTAAAATTCAAGGAGAGAAAACGCAAACTTACGATGGCAAGGCTTTTCAACTGAAAAACATTTTGGCCAGTTTTAATCCGGAAAATAAAACAAGGGTCTTGATTACGGCCCATTGGGATGCACGTCCGTTTTCTGATCAGGATTCGAACCCTGCAAATCACAATAAGCCTTTTGACGCGGCAAATGATGGGGGCAGTGGTGTTGGTGTGATCCTTGAAATGGCAAGGCAAATTCAGAAAAAGTCGCCAAACGTAGGTATTGATTTTGTATTATGGGATTTGGAAGACTACGGGAAGGCAAATGATGAAACACCTGACGAGGTTACCTGGTGTTTGGGCTCGCAATTTTGGGCGAAAAATGCAACTGCTGCCGGCTATAAAGCTGGTTACGGGATTAATCTCGACATGGTTGGTGGTGGGAATGCCCAGTTTACCCAAGATGAAATTTCGAGGCAGGCAGCGCCTGATGTTGTGAATAGGGTTTGGGATATTGGTAACGAAATTGGTTATTCATCTTACTTTGTTCGCATTCCGAGCGGTAAAATTGTTGATGATCATTTCTGGATGAATAAAGCTGGAGTGCCATCCATTGATATTATTCACTATAACGATAACAGTGGTTTCTATATCAATTGGCACACACAACTGGATAACCTTGCAAATATTGACAAAAATACCCTTAAAGCAACCGGGCAAACGGTTCTGGAAACGATTTATCGTGAAAAATAAAATGTGTAATTGTTAATTACTTTTGAAAAGACAGCATCTAAAAAATTCTATATTCGCCAAACATATATCTAAAATTTTATAATGAAACAATTATTTTCAACTGCAATATTATCACTTTTGGCAATTGGTGCATGGGCACAAAAAAATGATGGAACCACGAAGTCATTAGTAAGTGCAGAAAAAGATTTCGCAAAATCTATTGCAAAAAATGGAGATAAAGACGCTTATCTGGAGTATTCATTATCAAGTGCGTTGGTTTTCAGGCCGAATCCGGTAAATGTTAGAACGTTTTATAATGCACAGAAAGCAGATGAAAATAACGTTACCTGGGAACCAAATTTAGCAAAGGTTTCCCGTAGTGGCGACTTGGGTTTCACTACTGGTCCTTACGCGGTGAGTGGTTCGGAGAAAAAATATGGTCAGTATCTATCCATTTGGAAATCGGAGAATGGCAAGTGGAAATTAGCCATTGATTTAGGCACATCGAGCAATAAACCTTTAGATAAATCTGCTCCTAAATTTATTGAACCAAAAGACCATGTTGCCCCAAAATTTTTGAATGAGAAACAATTAAAGGCTGGAAAGGATATCATTTCTACGACTGAAAAAACTTTGAACACGCTTTTGAAAACACATGGTATTGCCGCCTTTGGTGGCTTTTTAACAGAAGATGCCCGTCTGTTATTTCCGGGTAACGAAGCCATTAACGGAAAAGGCAAAATCATTTCTTTTTATAACGGAATGATTAGTAAAATTAACTTAAAAACAACTGGTGTTGATAAGGCAATTGGAAGTGATTTGGCTTATACCTATGGCGTGGCCACAATAGATTATAAAGCCGATTTACGCGAAAGTTTTAACTACGTTTTTGTTTATGAAAAAGCTGCAGATGCCAGTTGGAACTTAATTGTTCAGGCTTTTGTACCTGCAGAAAGATAAATTTACAACGTGAATTACAGGGGCTCTCATAAAAAGATAGCCCTTTTTTTATGTGCTATTGAAGCTGTTTTTTGCACTTTCGTTTCCTTCTAGCCCCGATTGAAGCGGGCACGAATCCCGGTTTTCTCGGGAGAGTAAAGTGAAAAGCGGGAACAACATTAAAAATAGTACTGTTTATGTGCTTCAGAAAATATAATAACAAATCATTTTACGTTTTAAGTTAATGAATAAAAGATTACAGATCATACTTCTGCTCTCGCTTACATTTTTACAGGTTTCGGCTCAAAAGCAAAAATTTGATTTACAGGGTAAAGCTGGTGCACGTGGAATAATGCCCGAAAATACAGTTGAAGGTATGCTCAAAGCTCTTGATTTGGGGGTAACGACCCTAGAGATGGATGCCGTTATTTCGAAAGATAAAAAAGTTGTGCTATCTCAGGAGCCCTATTTTAACAATGAAATTTCTTTAATGCCAAATGGTAAACCGATTTCTTTGAAAGATCAAAAGAAATACAACATTTACAAAATGGATTACGAGGACGTGAAGAAGTTTGATGTTGGAAGTAAAGTTCATGCTCGTTTTCCCGGTCAGGTGAAGTTTAAAGCCTACAAGCCTTTGCTTAGTGAGACGATTGACGCGGTAGAAACTTATGTGAAAGAAAAAAGGTTAAAAAAGCCTGTTTATAGTATTGAAACGAAAACGATTAAAAATGGAGATAACGATTTTCATCCTGAGCCTGCTGAGTTTGTAGAGTTGATTATGGAAGTTATCAACGCAAAAAAGATTTCGAAACGGGTAATTATTCAATCTTTTGATATGCGAACGCTCCAGTATTTGCATGAGAAATATCCTAAGATACAAACTTCGCTTTTGATTGATGAAAAAGAGCCATTCGAAGATTATATTGAAAAATTAGGTTTCAAGCCTACCATTTACAGTCCATATTCGGTTTTAGTAGGTAAAGGATTGGTAGATCGCTGCCATGCCATGGGCATCAAAATTATTCCGTGGACGGTGAATAGTTTAAAGGAAATTAAATATTTTATGAGCTTGGGAGTTGATGGTGTAATTACCGATTTCCCGAACTTAATGGGGCAGCTGAAATAAAATTTGAGCTACAAAAAAAGCGTCTCGATTTTAACCTCGGGACGCTTTTTCTATCGCTATCTAAACTAGCTAGTATAAACTTCTAACCTTCAAGTTAATACTAGTGATGAGATGATTCAGCCTCTTCTGCTTTTGAATGCGGTTTCTCTGTTTCATGGTGACCAGATCCTTCTGGTGCGTGAACGAAAATTGGTCTGGTAAAGGCTACAAGAAGGATTAAAACAATAATCCAAGCTGTTAATGGCAATGCCCAAATGCCTTTTGTTTGATGAACTGGTGCGTGTGAATCGTGAGCTGACATGTTAAATATTTTTGATTTGAAAAATTTTGCTTTCTAATTGGCATAAAGATAAGAACAATTATCCTAAATTGTAAAGTAACCATGCGATGTAGGTTAAATTATTTGATTGCTTTTCCAATCTATCTTTCTCAGATAAAATCGTGATAGGAGGAGTTGATGATTCATTTACAATCACACTAGCAGCTCTTTTATCTTATTTTGGAAAGACGATCCCCTACGTTTTAACGAACGGCAAAATAATGATTGCTACGGTTTCTAAGTTGTATTGAATTTTTTATAACAAATCTTTAATTATCTTTTCTATTGATAATCCTTCTGCTTCAGCACGATAATTTCTAACAATACGGTGGCGTAAAATAGGTTCTGCTACCGCCTGAACATCTTCAATGTCTGGAGCATATTTTCCAGAAATAGCCGCATGACATTTTGCTCCTAAAACCAAAAACTGTGATGCTCTTGGCCCGGCACCCCAGCTTATATATTTGTTTACCGCTTCTGTTGCAAACTCACTATTCGGTCGGGTTTTAGAAGCCAGCTTTACCGCATATTCCAAAACATTATCTGTTACAGGAATATCGCGAATCAGCTTTTGGAAAAACAGAATATCATCAGCATGAATAATTTTCTCGAGCGCTATGGTTTTATTGCTTGTAGTATTTTTAACAATATTCAGCTCATCGGCAAATGCCGGATAATTTAATTGAATATTGAACATGAAACGATCGAGTTGCGCTTCTGGTAGGGGATAAGTCCCTTCTTGTTCAATTGGGTTTTGCGTAGCCAACACAAAGAACGGCTTTGGTAAAGTATGGGTTAATCCAGCTGCTGTAACCGATTTTTCCTGCATGGCCTCTAGTAAAGCGGCCTGCGTTTTTGGCGGAGTACGGTTAATCTCATCAGCCAAAATAATATTTGAAAAAACAGGACCTTTAATAAACTTAAAGTGCCTGTCTTCTCCTAATATCTCTGCGCCAATGATATCACTTGGCATTAAATCGGGTGTAAATTGAATTCTATTGAAATCCAGATCTAAAACCGAGGCAACAGTTTGAACGAGTAAAGTTTTAGCCAATCCAGGTACGCCAACCAACAAACAATGTCCGTTACTAAAAATGGCGATTAAAACTGATTTAATGATATCATCTTGTCCAACAACAACCTTACTAATTTCGGTTTTAATTTTGTTGAAAGTGTGATGAAGTGCGTCAACGGCTTCTACTTCGTTTTTGTACTGCATTCGTGTTATTTTGCGGCTGTAGTGGTCTTAGTCCAAATTTTTAGTTCATCGCAGGTATTAAACTCGTCGTCGATTTTAATGTAAGTACTTTCACGACGTTTTTCAAACCATTCGCTTAAAGTACGATTTATTTTATCACTTTGAGCGGCGTCTCTAATTTTTGGAAAATCTTGTGCCATGTTCGCTTTGTGAGGCGGAATTTTAGATTTCAAATAAAGTAAGCGATATCCTTGTTTGCCATCAGCTGCAGTATATAAATCAGGTTTAGAGATGCCACCAATTTTCATGGTATCGATTACCAAAAATACGGATGGATCTAATTTATCGATAGGGATAAAAGTAGTTCTGGCTTGAACATTTTCTGCGTTCAGCATCATACCGCCATTGTATTTCGATTCTTTATTGTCTGAATATAAGTTTGCTGCGGCTGCGAATGATAGTTTGTTAGCGATGATTTTGTTGTAAACACTATCGGCATGAAGTTTCAAACGGGTTAAACTTTCTGGTGTTGTTGCGGGTCTTACCAGGATGTGACGGGCGTGAACCTGCTCACCACGACGCTCAATTACCTGAAGGATGTGGAACCCAAATTCAGTTTCAAATACCGGAGAAATTTCTCCTGCTTT
The DNA here is from genome assembly GCF_001422545.1 of Pedobacter sp. Leaf41. GTDB lineage: Bacteria > Bacteroidota > Bacteroidia > Sphingobacteriales > Sphingobacteriaceae > Pedobacter. The sequence continues at coordinate 529,648 of NZ_LMLE01000001.1, forward strand.
AAGTTTAAAAGCCCAGGCTGTAAACTCTTTTGCCATCATACTTCTATCAAAGAAACCTAAATCTCCACCATCTGCAGATGATCCCGGGTCTTCAGAATATGTTTTAGCCAAAACTCCGAAATCGTCGCCACCTTTAATTCTTAAACGTAAAGCTTCAATTTTATCCCTAAATCTTTGCTTTTCAGCTCTTGATAATTTTGGATCTAGAATGATCTCCCCAACTTCAACTTCCGTGTTGAATTCTGGAATACTATCACCCAACGATTTGAAGTATTTTTCAACCTCCATTGGCGTAACATTAATATTTTCGGTGATTTTACCTTGCATTTTTTGAGCGATTAAACCATCCTTAATCGTTGGTCTCATCTCGTCCTTATATTGCAATACCGATTTATTTAAGAATTGCTCTAAACGCTCCTGCCCACCGGCACGTTGCATCATCGAACGCATCCGTTTATCAACCTCATCGTCTACCTGGCCATCTTCTACCATAACCGAATCGATTTCTGCCTGTTGTTTCAGCAGTTTTTGAGTTAAGGTGTTTTGTAAAATTTTACACTTTATGCTCTCATTTGGAGGATTTCCCTGATATAAATATTGTGTATACTCCTGATTCAAATCTGATAGTAAAATAATATTATTACCTACCACAGCAGCAACTTTATCGATGTTATGTTTCCCTGGTTGGGCATAACTGTTTAACAATGTGCAAATTAATGCTGTTGCTACTAAAAAAAACTTCTTCATTCTTTGTGTTATATTTTGCAAATTTAATACTAATCTTTTACGAAAGTAGAGTTACTGTTTTGCGAGTCTTCTTAACTCTTGTTCATTAATCTTAACCTGGTGTTTTTGTCTGAGCCCTTTCAGCCAGTTTTCCTCCAGGCTTTGCTGGTAATCGGCTATTACCTGGCCTCTCAAGTCACTTAATGGCTTATTGTAATTCTGTTGATTTTTATTATAAAACTCCTGTAATGCTTGCTCATCGTCTTGCGCTTTGTTCCATATTTTTTTTTCGGAGATGTTGAACATCAAAACGCCTTCTTTATATTCATTGAGCAAAAAATCCTGATCCTTATGTCTTGCATCAGTCTTTTTATGTGCTACTAGTGCAGTTTCGTAAGTTCTAATCTCTTCCTGATAAATTGAATTTTTATCCAAGCCCATTTCTCTGGCATCCAAAACTTTCAATTTAAAATTTATATACAAGTTCAAATAGTTTTCCAAAGTGGCATAATCCGTGCTAGAAATACCATTATGACTCTTTTTATAAGCCCATAAAAACTCTTTGCTACTTATTGATTTGCCATTGATTGCAGCCACGTTTTGTGCAAACGAATAACCGAAAATAATACTAAAAATAAATAAGCAACAAGCCTTTTTTAAGCAGAGCACTCTATAAATTTTAAGGGATAAAAGTAACAATTAGCGGCGCTATTATAAGATATTTAACTAATTTTAACAGAAATTATTATCCTACAAAAATACGAATGGAAAACCAGCTTACCAACAATGCGAATGCTTTACGCTTATTTTTTACTGAAGATATTTTTTTAGTGAAGGATCAGTATGTTCAAATCGCACTTGTTGATAACGAAAAGCCTGTTAGTAACCCGATTGAATCTCAAACTGATTTAATTGAAGAAAAAGTTTTACAGCCTAAAAGTGAGTCAATTTCAGTAGAAACAAATGAAGAATCTGCTAAAAGCTACACCCCTCAAGTAGAAATTCCTCGTGTTTTGGCTGAACCAAAATCGCCAAAATCCTTTAAATTTTTGGGCGGAAACAAAAAGTCGGTTTTGATTTTAGTAAATGATAAACTGAATGATGTAAGCACTACCGAGGGAAGAGAATTACTGCGAAAAATTGTTAAGGCAGTTGATTTGAGTACACCGGACTTTGCGGTAGTGAATTATGCACAATATATAGGAACCGAATATGTTGATTTCCATGAGTTTTTTAAACCGGCAATTATGCTTTCATTTGGGGTAGAAATTTCTGATCTAAAACTGAATCTGGTTTGGCAGAATGAAATTATTCAGCATGGAGGTACAAAAATCATCTTCGCACCCAACCTTCATCAATTGGATAGCGATTTAACCGCTAAAAAATTACTTTGGGGAAATTTGCAGAAAATTAAGTTATAGATTTTAAATATCGGAATCTGTTTATCCCATTACCTATTTACTATTTTCCATCTAACATCATGAAGAAGCTTGTTTTTGCCACCAACAATCAACATAAAACAGAAGAAATTCGCCTGGCTTTGGTTGGAGAATATGAGGTTTTAAATCTGAATGATATTGGCTGTAATGCGGATATACCCGAAACTGCTAACACATTTGAAGGGAATGCAAGTTTAAAGAGTAAATATGTGGTAGAAAATTTTAATTTAGATTGCTTTGCTGATGACAGTGGTTTAGAGGTAGCAGCGCTAAATAATGAGCCTGGCGTTTTTTCTGCCAGATACGGTGGGAGTAGGGATAGCTTAGAAAATATGCAACTGGTTTTGCAAAAACTTGAAGGACAACATAATCGTAAAGCAAGGTTTAAAACCGTTATCTCCCTAATGCTGAATGATGTTAATCATATTTTCGAAGGAACGATTGAAGGTACGATAACCCAAAACTTAGCTGGATCAAATGGATTTGGTTACGACCCAATCTTTCAACCTGATGGTTATGATGTTACTTTTGCTGAAATGGATATGGCTGAAAAAAACAAGATTAGCCATAGAGCCATTGCGCTAAAAAAAATGATTGAGTTTTTGAAGGCCAGCTAAACGTCCTTGCGAGTCCCGATTTTTCATCGGGCGTGGCAATCTCATTGGGGTTAACCACAACTAAAAAAGAGAACTACAATGGCGATTGGAAGGTTACGCTATGTTAGAGATTGCTACAAAAATCACCGATGAAGAATTGGAGAAAATTTTCGCAAGGACGTTCCAGGTGCTTGTAAAACGCCGTTTGCAGTAATTTACAACTTCTTTATCGTTTTCTTTAAAGTATCTACTTTTGGCAAAATAGGTTTAATCCCGAAATTAACTGTATCTAAAGAGTTAGCCAAAGGCACATTCTTGTTCAAGTTGAAGTTTACTTTTCCATTGGGTAGTGTTACCTTTTTAGCAGGAAGCTTGTTTACATTTTTTTGAGCTGGAACCTTATTATTGTTTGCCAAAATAGTTTTAGCTGAAGGAGTTTTAGTTCTTGATTTCGTTTTGCCCGAAGAGCCAACGGCATCTTTCTTAGCTTTCGGTCTTTCTTTAGGTTTCCATGAAAAGCCTTTTAATACGTTATCTTTAGCAACCTTATTTTCTGGGTTTAGCGCACCTTCAACACCTTTAATGTAAACAATGTCTTCAATATCATTTTCATTATCCTGAAAAATAAATTTTATCCTACTGCTCAAAGTCTGATTCATTTCTTTGTAAACCTTCGTGCTATCATCCTGCGTGTAGTAAATACTTTCTGCATTACCATCAACGTACATAGTTTTGAGCTTGCCATTTCTAAAAAAGCCAGTCATTAATCTGCCTTTTATCTGGTTAAAACGCAAAGAATCTTTTGGTGTATTCACTAAGAAAGCATTTTTGATGGCTTGCAGGTTGTTTAACTTCTTGTTTTTAAACTGAACATAAATCGTATCTGCAATTTGCTGTGATCCTTCTGACCAAATAATCGGATTTAGAAAACAACGAAGGGTAGAGTCGGCACTGGTATAAAATAAACTATCGGTTTTAGCCTGAATATTTGTTTTGAAAATTTTCACGCCATGATAAGCCTTAATTATACGGGCCTGAACGGTATCTGCAGGATTGAATTTAGCGGTATCGTTTTTTAGGGCACCTTTTAAACTGGCTAAGTTTTTAGTTAAACCATCTTTGGTTACTGCCTTCGAGGCAGGGTTCAATAAACTATCCACCTTTAATGGATTAATGTTTTTTATCTCGCCAGTCTTTGCAGTAAGTTTTTTTGTTAAGCTATCCTGCTTTAATTTCGGCAGGTTTTTAACAATAGAATCTGCCTTCGCTTTAAGCAGATTTATTGTACTATCCCCCTTTATTTTAGGTGGAATTTTACTTAAAGAATCTATATTTAAACTGTCTGTAGATTTACTGAGTGATAAACTCTTTTCATCATTTGGACTAGCCTCATTCTTCGATTTGTTTTTGGCTTTTTTATCGTTTTCTCCAATTACTTTATCAGCACCTCTTGTTGGTGTCGGCTGATCAGGACTTTCTTTCTTTTCTTTAGTGCCGCCATCCTCTTCATCATCTTCTCCAACTTCGTTATCTGCTTTGATAGAAATTTTTGGAATCAACTTCAAGGTTTTCTGCAACACCATTTGGGTTTCCAGGGTATCGGCACCCATCCATAAACTATCCGGGCGCTTTTTACCCTTTACCAGAACAGAATCTTCAGTGCCAATACCTAAATATGCATTTCTGGTTACCAGTGTCCGCTGATCAATTTTGTAGTAGTAGCCTAAATCGCCGAACATTTTCATTTTGTCCTTGGTATCAGAGAATACGATATTTTTAACGGCTTTACCAATTCCTTTCTTCCCAAAATAATATAAGCTGTCTCCCTTTAATGATCTTGTTCCTTGAGTATATAAATTTTTCTTTCCAAAAAATGCATCTTCAGTTGTAGTATTGTATTGACCATTTTCAGTATATAAGTTATCGTCCTTCCCTTTGATATTCGTTGGGCCATAAAAATAAGTCCATTTCGACTGGGTATCATAACTCATCGTGTCTGATTTGATTGTAGTTTGTGGCGTTACTACTACCACATTATACTTGAAGTAAGCATAATTTCTGCTACTAAAATAATAGCCGTTTTTACTGGTTAATGTAACATCCTGGTTTACGATCTTCCCACCGCTCGTGTAAGTGCCGATTTTACTTAAGGTGTTGTAATCTAATATGTTAGTAGTTAAAACAGATGTTGGATCCTTCATAACCACGTTTCCGGTTAAGTGCGCCTGTTTTTTATTTCCGTCATATTCCAATTGATCGGAATAGATATCAGTGGCCAACTGATTGATGTGAACGTTTTTAAAGGCTTCGAAATAATTTCGCTCGCTGTAAAATACAGCACTATCGCAGGTTAGTGTTGCGTTATCTTGCTGAAAAATGGGAAAGCGTAAGTAGCTGATTTTATTTTTTGTATCACCGCTTATTTTCGCAAACGAAACAATTTTGATCTTCGTTGCCTTTTGTTGGCTAAAAAGATATACCGGAAAGATTATTAAAAATAAAAAGACAAATAGTTTTTGCACTTTACAAAGTTAGTTTTTTGTTCCGAACGTTCGGAATACCAGTTAAAATTAAATATTTTTGGTGGATGTTACCCTTAAAACAATTTCAGGATTTTATTAATCAGCATGAGCTGTTTGCTAGGGATAATAGGATTCTTTTAGCCATAAGCGGCGGGAAAGATTCGGTTTTAATGTTGCATTTGTTTAAGGCAATAGGCGTTAATATAGGTGTGGCGCATTGTAATTTTAACTTAAGAGGTGATGAAGCGCAACGTGATGAAAATTTTGTTAAAATGCTCTCTGCAAGTCTTGATGTTCCTTTTTATCTAACGCATTTTGACACCAAAAAATATGCCGCAGAAAATAAAATTTCTACCCAGATGGCTGCCCGAGATTTACGTTACCCGTGGTTCGAAGAAATTAGGGTAAAATACGGTTACGATTTGGTTGCTTCGGCACACCATCAAAACGATACCTTAGAAACCATGCTGATTAACCTTACTCGTGGGACAGGAATAAGTGGTTTGCACGGTATTTTACCAAAGAGACAACATTTAATCAGGCCATTATTGTTTTTAAATCGAAATGAGATTGATGAAATAATCGACAAAAATCATTTAGATTTCGTTGAAGACAGTTCGAATCAAAGTACACAATATACCAGGAATAAAATTAGGTTAGGCGTAATTCCGAAACTTAAAGAGATCAATCCAGATTTGGAGAAAACCTTTACAGAAAATGCCGTTCGATTTGCCGAAGTGGAGGCGTTTCTAAATACAGCGGTGAAGAAATTAGCTGCAAAAATTCTTCAAAAGAAAGATGACGGCGTTTACATCGCGATAGATGAAATAGTAAAGCTTAACCCTCAGCGGCTGCTGTTTTTTGAATTGCTAAAACCTTATGGATTTACAGAATCGGTTGTTCAGGAAATTTTAAGTCATTTAAATTCATTGAGTGGTACGCATTTTTTCAGCTCAACTCATCAGGCTATTATCAATAGAGATTATCTGGTAATCGCCGAAAAGAATGTCGACTCAGTCTTTAATCAGTTTATTCACCCATCAACATATAATATCCTATTTGGAAAGGATGACATAACACTTTCGTTTTCTTCTGAAATCAAATTCGAAGTTGGCCATTACAAAGCCTTCGTTAATGCGGATAAATTAATTTTTCCGCTGATAGTAAGAAATTGGCAGAATGGCGATAAATTTATCCCCTTGGGTATGCGACAGCTCAAAAAGGTGAGCGATTATTTTATTGATGAAAAGGTGCCAATACATTTAAAAGCCACCACACCGATTTTAGTAAATGGGAATGGCGATATCGTTTGGATTGTGGGTATGCGTCAGGATAATCGATACAAATTAACTGCAGCAACAAAAAAAGTTGCTATATTCGAACTCAAAAAAAAATAAGTGGAAAGCAAATACGCCTACATCGAAAAACAATACATCGGTCGTGATTATGTTCGCATTTTCATCAGGTTAATAATGGCCGCTTTCTGTTTTGCAGCTTATGTTTACGAACGCGATCGCGACAATACTCAAGACTTATTTTTGGTGGTTGGCTTCGGCATTATCGGTGTTTCTATGTTACTGCTGTTCTTAATCCAGTATAAAATTGTAGTTGATAATGGAAGTATGATCTTAGATGGCCTTTGGACTACAAAACGTGTTAAAATTGACTTAAATAGTATTGTTGATGTTCGTAAAGCAACTTACAGTCGCTATTTTTTTAATAACCCAGTTTATAATCTTCATACAAAAGGTACTATACGCTTTTATTCTTCAGGTAAAGATGCCGTTGTTTTAACGGATCGCGATGGCCTGGAATATTTCATCGGCACACAAAGACCAAACGAACTTTTCCTTGTGATTAAAGAGGAAATGAGAAACCTGAAATAATTTCCGGGTAAAAATTTTCTCAAAAATCAGCATCTAAAACTCCTCTATAATTCATTTAATGCCACAGCTACACGTTGAAGGTAGTTTTTCGCTTTGGGCATTTTAATTGAAATATGCAATCGATAAATGATTGTTATGAAGAAATTAATATTTGCTGGTTTACTAGGATTTGCATCTATTCCGGCTATGGCGCAAACGTATAACGCAAAAGTTTCAAAAGATTCATTAGGGGTTTTAAATACCAAAGTTGAGGTATTGAAAATGAGTATGAAAGTTTTAGAGCTTAAAATTAAAGAAGCGGAAGAAGAGGCTGATGTAGAGAAATTGCGATTGAAGCTTTTGGAAGCAAATGGAAATGCCAAAGCTTCTTCTGAAAAGCATAGTGAAAATATTAACAAATCTGGAACGATAGTCGATCAAAAAGCTGCTGAAAAATTGACGAAAAAAGCCAAAGGAGATGCTGATGATGCACAAAAGGCTTTGGAGCGATACAATAAACAAATTGCGAAAGTAGAAGACATTCGTACTCAAATACAAGGCGAGGAACGCAAACTAGGATATAAAAATCCGCAGATTATTTTTGATTACAAATAGGGTTAACCGCAGATTCGCAGATTTTTAAGGATTATTTATTATGAAGACCTATTACAATGGAGATGATTATCCTTTCAAGAAGAATGTTTTTTAATAATAGGGGTTGCTATGGAAATTCATCGGATTCTTGGAAAAGGGGTTTTCTGAAATAGTATATAAAAATGCATTTGAGTATGAGCTAGCATCTAGAGGTATTTCTGATGAAAGAGAAAAAGAATTTTTGGTTAATTATAAGGAGGTCATCCTTAAGCATAAATTTTATGCTGATTTTGTGATTAATGATAGATAATTCTTAAGGTGAAATCCAGCAGTATAATAGTTGACGAGCATTATGCTCAAGTTTTGAATTATTTAAAGATCTCGAATTTGCAGATAGGCTTACTTGTCAATTTTAATTAGAAATCTCTTCAACACAAAAGAATAATCAGTAGTAAATTGTCATAAATATTCCTCTAATCCACGGCACACCTCAAAATAGTAGACTTAGTTTGCTGATTTTGGAGATACTCTTATTTAAAAAGAAAATTTGCGAATCTGCGGCCCACCGTTTTGAGACTCGGCTATTTTTCTTAATCTTCAAGATTTAATGAAAAGAAATCTGCCAATCTGCGGGCCACCTTAACAAGCTTGCCTTATCACTTCTTTCTCTAAAGCTCCAAAACTTATCACCATAACTCAGTTTTTATTGCAATATCCCGACATGCATTTCAGCTAAAAATGGGCTACATTTGTGTTGTTAACAACACATTTACAGATGAAGATAGGAATTGTTTGCTACCCCACTTTTGGTGGTAGTGGAGTAGTTGCAACGGAGCTTGGAAAAGCACTCGCCAACGAGGGTCACCAGGTTCACTTTATTACCTATAGCCAGCCTGCAAGGCTTGACTTTTTTTCTGCAAACCTTTTTTATCATGAGGTTTCTGTAAGGGATTATCCACTCTTCGACTATGCACCCTATGAATCGGCTTTGGCTAGTAAACTGGTAGATGTGGTTCGTTTTGAGCAGCTGGATGTTTTACATGTGCATTATGCCATCCCACATGCATCTGCAGCTTTTATGGCTAAGCAAATTCTAGCCAGTTATGGCATTCATATTCCGGTTGTGACCACTTTGCATGGTACTGATATCACTTTGGTAGGCAAAGATCCAACCTATAAGCCTGTAGTAACCTTTTCAATCAATCAAAGCGATGGTGTAACAACCGTTTCTCAAGATTTAAAAGATGATACTTATAATCATTTTGAAATCACTAAAGAAATTAAAGTGATTCCGAATTTTATCGATTTTAGTCGTTTTAGCCTGCAAGCAAAAGATCACTTTAAAAAGGCAATTGCGCCCAATAATGAACGTATTTTAATTCATACGTCAAATTTCCGGAAAGTGAAACGCACTTCAGATGTGATTCGGATTTTTGAAAAAGTACAGGCTGTTATCCCTTCAAAACTTTTAATGGTTGGCGACGGTCCGGAAAGGTCTTACGATGAACAGCTTTGCCGATCATTAGGTATTGACGATCATGTGCGTTTCTTGGGCAAACAAGATGCCGTTGAGGAAATTCTATCGGTTTCTGATTTGTTTTTGATGCCTTCAGAATCAGAAAGCTTTGGTTTGGCTGCCCTGGAAGCAATGGCTTGCAAAGTGCCTGCAATTACTTCAAATGCTGGTGGTTTGCCTGAATTAAATATTGATGATTATTGTGGTTACATGTGCGATGTTGGTGATGTAGAAGATATGGCTAATAAAGCGATAACCATTTTAAGTAATGATGAAACGCTGAAATATTTTAAGGAAAATGCATTTACAAGGGCGCAGGATTTTGATTTGAAAAAAATCCTACCTTATTATATTGATTATTATAAAGAGGTGATTGAAAATTCGCTTCAAGCGAAATATTAATATCACATTGCTTCACTGCATTTTATCTGCTTATATACCCTATAAGTTAAATCATTATTAAAAATAAACTTTCTCAAAATCAAACGATTATAAATTGTATCTTTGCGCCTTCGAAATCATCGATCACACAAAATGAAAACTGATTTCTTGAAAAACTAAAAATAGGTTAGCATAAATGAAAAAAATAATTGATTACAGAAAGCTTTTGAACGTAGATAAAGAGGCTGAATTAAAGGATCTTAAATCGATATACCGTACGTTAATGAAAGATTGTCACCCAGACAAATTTCAGCAAGAAGAAGAGAAATTAGATGCTGAAGCAAGAAGTAAGGAGATTATCGAAGCTTACCACTTTTTAGTAAGTATTGCGCCAGAAACCCGCGAGCAAAATATAGAAACCTATACGCAAACTACAACTTTATCAAATATTCAGGATTTTGAATACAAGCAACAAGTATTAAACATTCAGTTTTACGATGGCAGTGCTTACGAATATTTTGATGTTCCAAAAGCAATCTATGTTAAATTAGTTAACGCAGATTCTCCTGGCCGCTTTGCCCGTAGACATATTTTTAATGAATATCCTTATCGTAATGTTGCAAGGGTAGCAGAACCTGCGTAATTTTAAATAAAAATATAAATGAAAGACTTGCTTGGCAGGTCTTTTTTTTGTTTGTAGCAAATTTTCACAAAAACTGCTATTCCGTCGTTTTCTAAAACAGTCGTTATTGCGAGGCACGAAACAATCTCTTTCGTAATAGATTGCTTCGTGCCTCGCAATGACGAATTTATTTTCGGAAATGATTAGAATCTAATTATTCAGCATTGGTTTGAAGCGATTGTCTTTATTCCGCAAATCTAATCCACCTTCGTAAACCGATTTCAAATTAACTAAGTAAAAACTCCAGCCTCCATGGCAACCTATTCGAATATTTCGCTTTGATTGATCATCAGTTGGAATATTGCTTTGAGTGAGTTCAACTATTATATATTCGTATTCTTCCCTAAGGAGAATATCTATTACGCAATCGCCAGCAAAGGTAAACTGAAAATGATTTTTACCATTTGCTTCGGCTATTCGCCCATGTTCAACATCATCATATAAATACCAAATCCATTGATATAAATCTCCCTTAAGTACGTTTTGCGATTTGCTCAACTGCATATGGTTCTCGTCAAAAAATTGCGAACTGCTTAAGAACCATTTTTCAATTTCTTCTGCCTTTGTCCAGGCATCATAAATATTCTCCAGCTTTGCTTTGATGGCGATCTTCAAGGTAAAGCTAGTCCAGTCGAAATCTTCCATTTTTTTAATTAAAAACAAGACAAACTGGCGAACCCACTTCAATTCGTTTACCACTATCGGTAAGCTTTCCAGTCGTTTTATTCCGGTTAAAAACGATAATGTTATTGGTGTATTGATGGCCAATTAATAAGTATTTGCCACTTGGATCTATGGTGAAATTTCGTGGTCCTTTACCTAATGTACTCACTGTCTCTATAAATTTGAGTTTACCTGTTGGAAGGATTGAAAATGCAGAAATGCTGTTTGCATCGCCACGGTTAGTTTCATAAAGGAATTTTCCGTCTGCAGAGACGTGGACATCAGCCGCATCAACTGACCCTGAGAAGTTTTTAGGCGTAGTTCCTATTTCCTGTAACTTGATTAGGTTTCCGTTCGAATAGCTAAAAGCAGTTATGCTTCCATTAAATTCATGTACGAGGTAGGCAAACTTTCCATTCGGAGTAAAAGTGATGTGTCTTGGTCCGGTTCCGGCATTTGTTTTTAACACCTTTTTTTCGGTAAGGGTTTTATCTTTACCTGTCGGATTATAATTGTAAATATAAATATGGTCTTCCCCCAAGTCATTAACGACAAGATGTTTTTTGTCAGGCGTAAATTTCACCATGTGAACATGAGCACTTTTTTGTCTGCCTTTCGGATCGATGCTTTTTCCGGTATGCTGAATTACCTGGCTTGCTTCGCTTAAAGAGCCATCGGCATTGCGTGGAAAAACCGCTAAACTACCGCCACTGTAGTTTGCTACAATTACATTTTTATTATCAACAGTAACGAAACAAGGATCAGCGCCATGACTATCAACTTTGTTTAAAAAACTTAATAATCCGGTTTTTTGATCATAACTAAATGCGCTAACGGTGCTGGTATTTCCAGTTTCATTTACAGCATAAACGAAATTATTATCGGGCGAAACTGCCAGATAGCTTGGATTGGCAATCCCTTTTGCAATCTGCTTTAAATTCGATGCTGCGGTAGCAGTATTAAAGTTGTAGATATAAATTCCTTCGCTTTTACCGGGTTTAGTGTATGTGCCGACCAGCAGATTATAATTGGTTTTCTGTGCAAAAGCAATGGTTGATAGAAGTGACATTAAAAATATGATGATGTTTTTTTTCATGATGATAACTGTTATAGAAACAAATATGGCGAAAAAAAAGTTTGCTACAATTTTAAGCAAGGGCTTAGCGATTTGAAAAATCCTCAGTGACGAGTTTTGCTCAAACAAAAAAGGCAATCTTCCGATTGCCTTTTTTGTTATTTGATTAAATGTTTAATCTGGATTAACTCATGATCTTCCAGGTATCTCCATCTTCCCCGAGGTAAATCTTTTTTAGTTAAGTTGCCATAAACTACGCGATCTAATTTCTCTACGCTATAACCCAGGTGTTCGAAAATACGACGAACAATTCTGTTTTTACCGCTGTGAATTTGAATACCGATTTCTTTTTTGGTTCCGCCTGCAACATACGAGATGTTGTCTGGTTTAATCAAACCATCTTCAAGCTCTAAACCAAAAGCGATTTTATTCAAATCTCCCTGAGATAATGATTTGTCTAACTCAACATTGTAAATTTTGGTGATGCCATTTTTTGGGTGCGATAATTTATCCGCTAAATCACCATCATTTGTCATCAACAATAAGCCAGTTGTGTTACGATCTAAGCGGCCAACTGGGTAAATGCGCTCACGACTAGCTTTATCTACCAATTGCATTACGGTACGGCGCTCCTGAGGATCATCGGTTGTTGTGATGTAATCCTTCGGCTTGTTTAACAACACATAAACTTTTTTCTCCCGCTTAAGTAATTCGCCATTGTAACGAATTAAATCTTTTGCTGGATCAACTTTATGGCCTAATTCTGTAACTGCTTCGCCATTTACTGTTACTACGCCTGCAGCAATTAACTCATCGGCTTTACGGCGAGAGCAAATGCCGGCGTTTGAAATATATCTATTAAGGCGAATAAGGCCTTTGTCTTCGTTTGTTTTTCGTGCAGGTGCAATTACTGTTCTTTCTGGACGGTTAAACTCTGTATCTCTAGGTTGCGATTCTTCGCGTTTTCTAAACGGACGAGAATCGCCTTCTCTTGCTTCTCTTGGTTTTACATCTCTTGAACTTCCAGCACTTGGTCTGAATCCATCAGATTTGCCTTTGGATTTGAAATCCTTGTAACCACCTTCTCTTGGTTTGAAATCTTTCGATCCACCATCTTTCGATTTGAAATCGCGTTCGCCGGTTCTTGGTTTATAATCTCTCGGTCCGCCTTCTCTAGGTTTGAAGTCACGGTCGCCAGTTCTCGGTTTAAAATCTCTCGAATCTCCATCCTTAGATTTGAAATCACGCTCTCCACGCTCTCCTGTTCTTGGTTTATAATCTCTTGAGCCACCATCTCTTGATTTAAAATCTCTATCTCCTGTTCTTGGTTTGTAATCTCTTGATCCACCTTCTCTCGGCTTGAAGTCGCGATCGCCGCTTTTTGATTTGTAATCCCTTGATCCGCTATCTTTTGATTTGTAGCTACGTTCTTCTGATCTTGCTCCAGAATCTTTCGATTTGAATTCACGATCGCCGAATTTAAAACTTTGTGGTTCCGAATCTTTCGATTTGAAATCGCGGCTTCCTGATCTAGGTTTGAAATCTTTTTTGTCTCCGAATGATTTTGATTTGAAATCTTTATTGTCTGAACTTCTAGGTCTGAAGTTATCTCTTGAATCGGATGATTTTTTGAATTTACTGTCTTTGTCGTCTGATTTTCTTCTATCAGATCCGGCATCGTTGCTTCTGCCTTCTGTTCTCCGGTTTCCCGATTTGGACTTGTCATCCCGACTGTTCCTGTTGTCTTTATTTATCATGATACGCTTTTAGCCGCATCCTAAAATGCGGGCTGCAAATTTATGAAAAATTGATGAACATTACAATTGTTGAGCAGTGAAAATTTTGATCAAAAAATAGCCTCTAAAATAGAAAAAAGCATCGAAAAATCAAAATTTAAAATCCACGTTTAAAGCACTTTAGGCGCAGGTTTTGGGCGGTATTTCTGTAACTATTTGATAATGTGGTTATTATTTTTTAGCTTTGCCGACGTTTTTATATAAGTTCACCAAAAAAAGGAGGAAGATGTTAAAGAAACACAGCGTACCATTTGCGGTAGTGGCAACACTATTTATCTTGGCAAAAGTGTTCACTTACCAAATGCCCTTAGTACCAAAAAGTCTTTCAAAAGAAGCAAATTTAAACACTACAATAACAAAAACTGACAGCGTAAGAGTTGTAGAGGTAGCCAAACCTCAGTCGTTAATGGCTCAGTTAAACTTCGCGGACGAAACCTTGCCATTAGGCGATAAAAAGGTAGAGAGAAAAATGAAAAAAATTCTTGCCGCACACAATTTCAAGCATATGCAAACAAATGTTTTGCATCAAAAAGCAGCCAAATGGTTCCCGGTAATTGAACCAATTCTTGCTGCTTACGGAATCCCTAATGATTTCAAGTATTTAGCTCTGGTTGAATCTGGAACGGCTATGGGCGTTTCGCCAAAAGGTGCTGCCGGTATTTGGCAGTTTATGCCTGGTACAGCCCGTACTTACGGCCTAAAGGTAAACAGCAGAGTGGATGAACGCTATAATTTGCGAAAATCTACAGTTGCTGCCTGTAAATACATTAAAGAAATGTATAAAGGTTTAGAGAGTTGGACTTTAGTTGCTGCAGCCTATAACGTAGGCGATGGCCGCTTGCGTAAGCAAATCAATAATCAAAATCAAGACAATTATTACAAAATGAAGTTGAACCGCGAAACCGGTGGCTACGTTTATAAAGTAATTTCGATGAAGCAGATTATGGAACATCCGAAGCGCTACGGATACAAAAAAGAGCGAGTATTATTGGCCTACAACGGCGAATAACATCATTAAGGTAAAAACAAAGCATTTGGTAAGGCGTCCGGATTTAATTCTGGACGCTTTTTTTATGCAAACGATTTCATCTTTGGCCACAGAATAACAGATTCTTTTTTTATTGATGATGGAAGATATTGCGCTCTTCTTAGGGTATTAATCTTTGCTCCTTGTTCTTTAATCCTTGTTCCTTTATCTTTGATCCTAGCTATGTTCAAACTTCGCATTAACAATATCATCAATCAACCCGGGGATAATATTACATTCCAATTTGAGGATGTGGAAGGCAATTATCCGAAATATTTTGCTGGTCAGTTTGTGTCCTTGATTTTTGAAGGTAAAAACAGAGAAGTGCGTCGGTCGTATTCATTTAACAGCTCACCAGATGTAGATGAGCCGCTTGCGATTACCGTTAAGCGGGTAGAGAATGGAGAGATTTCCAGGTTTTTGCACCATAAAACAGCGCTTAATGATATTCTTTATGCACAAGAACCCCAGGGTTTGTTTAGTTATTTGCCTGAGGAGCAATTAAAAAGAGATCTGTTTCTTTTTGCAGCCGGAGTTGGCATTACGCCGCTTTTCTCCATTTTAAAAACCGCTTTGGTAAGAGAGAAATATTCCTTGATCACTTTAATATATAGTAACCGATCAAAAGAAGATGCGCTGTTTTACGATGAACTTAACGAGTGGCAGCAAAAATATCCCGAAAGATTAAAAATTGTTTGGGTATTTAGCAATAGCAAAAACCTGATGACTGCCCGTTTGAACAAATTTTATATCGAAAAGTTACTCAAAGAACATTTGCACTTCAAAAGAGAGGATGCTTTATTCTATACTTGCGGGCCAATTATTTATATGGATTTGTGTAGAATTACTCTGTTAGGGATGGGTTTTGATATCAAGCAGATTAAAAGAGAAACTTTTGTATTGCCAGAAGATGAAGTTGATGAAGATGATAGTACGGAGAAAGTGGTTGATAAAAATACCTACTCTGTGATTTTAAATTTTCAAGGTACACGTTACAACCTCGATATTCCATGGCCAAAGCGAATTTTAGATGTGGCACTGGAAAATAAAATTAAACTTCCTTATAGTTGTCGCGGCGGCGTTTGCAGTACTTGTGTAGCCAATTGTACTAAAGGCAATGTCCGGATGGATTACAACGAAGTACTAACTGATGAAGAGATTGAGCGGGGTAGGGTTTTGGTGTGTACCGGTCGCCCGACAGAAAATGGAACGACGATTGAGTGGTAAAGGATGAGACTTTGTTAATGTAACGTTATATTGCTTGGAGATGTGGGAGTGAGTGAAATTACTAGAAGCATGGAGAGCTTGAAGAAAAGATTTTCGGACTTATCAAATCATTGTTACCTACAATTTTATTACGCTGTTTAGTTTTTTCTTGCAAGAAATAGTAGTCCGAATGTCAGAGGTGCAATTATAAAATATAAAAGTCCTGAGATGTATGTCCAATTATGATACTTGGAGATTGTCTTTGTCTGCCGATGTCTATAAGCAATTAGCCCCATAAAAATTGGTGCAACAAGAGTTAAATACAAACTCCCTACAGAAGCCATTCCTGACCATTTCCAAAGTAATGTCGTAAGTACAACAAGTAAAAGTCCTCCATAAGTTACAAAAACCATAAGTAGTTCTGGTATCGGGGCATTCAATATCTCTTCATTTTTTATTTGCCTAATTAGCATCAAAGAATATAAAAGTCCTATTAACGGGAGAATGACATAGATTACCAGCACTATAATTATCTCTTTAGTTGTCATTGGTTATAGTCAGCTTGTTGGTAAAATTGCAGTCAGCCGCTAGCTTTACGCAACCCATTTCGTTTTAAACATCTTTGGGCGAATATAAGAGTTTGGCTCAACTATTAACTCCTTTAAAACCCGTTGCCCAAAAACCAAGAGTCAAAAACCGACGTTTATTGATTGATGAAAAAACATTTTCTTTATTTTATTTTTTTTAATCTTTCCTGCCTATTTGCTTTTGCGCAAAGTATGGATAAAGATTCCCTTGCCATCAAAAGAGAAGTTGCAAATAAACAATACGTAAATCTATATAAAGAAAACGCCGATTTTTCCTACACTTCTCCTGCAGGCGAACTTGGTGCACCATCAAAATATGTAATCAATGGCAGGTTGACTACGACTTATATGCTTCTTGGCAGTTATAAATCGCCAATAGCGTTCGCAATTATTCCCGATTTTACCGTAAGGGTTAGGAATGAATTTTCTGCTGGTGTTCGAACGCCGAGTTATCGATTAGGGTTTGCTACTTATGCTCGCTTAAATACCGATCTTGAAAATTACAAGTATGCAGAGATGGCGTTTACGCACCATTCTAATGGGCAAGATCAAGAGGCGATCAATCCAGATGGAACGGTCAACACCTTCACGGGGAATTTTAATGCCAACTACTTAACCGCATCATATAGATTTGGTCATCTCATTCCAGGCCGTACCGATGAAAGTTATTATTCCGTTAATCATCGTGTAGGCTTGCAATGGCATAAATTCTTTAGGTATGAACCTGCTCTGGATTTGGGTTTTGGTTTTACAAGGGTTATCTACAATTTCTCACTACGGAAATACGATGACATTGAAAAAAAAGCCATAAACAAAGCGAATGTTAAAACCGAGAAGGAAACCTGGCGTTTAAATAGTGAGATTTCTTACGCAGTGAATAAAATTCCATCGAAAAATCTAATGAATTTACAAAAGCGCTTAAATGCTGAAGTTAACTTTAATTATAGTCTTCCGTTTATGAATAATGTGTTTCTGATGGCTGCCGTTGGTTATTATGGAGAAGATAATTATAACATTTACTTCCAGGATCACTATGGCTATTTGCGTTTCGGTTTTTCGTCAGGTTTTCTGCGAAACAGGAGTAAACATTATGACAATTAATCCTTAATACAGATTGGTTTAGACTTTCTTTTTGATAAAATTTTTAGCATTTTTGCGGATTGAAATTTAGTGTCTTTTAAGCCTGAATTTCATCCCAACTTTTGAACAAAATATGAGCAATAAATCTGTCGACCTCGGCGAGCAAAAAGATGTAGAAGTATATGGTGCGAGGGTACATAATTTAAAAAATATAGATGTAAGTTTCCCCAGAAACCAACTTGTAGTGATTACCGGTTTAAGTGGAAGTGGGAAATCATCTTTGGCTTTTGATACCATTTACGCAGAAGGCCAGCGCCGCTACATGGAAACATTTAGTGCTTACAGCCGCCAGTTTATGGGTGGTATGGAGCGCCCTGATGTAGACAAGGTATCTGGTTTAAGTCCGGTAATTGCCATTGAACAAAAAACCACCAGTAAAAATCCACGCTCTACCGTTGGAACCATCACTGAGATTTATGATTTTATGCGTTTGCTGTACGCCCGTGTAGCCGATGCTTACTCGTACAATACAGGTGAGAAAATGGAACGCATGAGCGAAGATCAGATTCTGCAAAACATCTTCAATAAATTTGATGGGAGTGCTGTAAACATTCTGGCTCCTGTGGTTAAGGGTAGAAAAGGCCATTACCGTGAGCTTTTTGAACAAATCCGTAAACAAGGGTATGTTAAAGTTCGCGTTGATGGAGAAATCAAAGATATTACGGCCAAAATGCAGGTCGATCGTTATAAAATCCACGATATTGAGGTGGTTATTGATCGTTTAATTGTTGATGATAAAGACAAGAAGCGTCTTTTAGATTCGGTTCAAACGGCCATGAAGATGGGTAAAGGCGTCATCAAAATCAGTGATAAGGATAATAATGTTGCTCACTTCAGTAAATTTCTGATGTGTCCAACTACCGGTATTTCTTACGATGAGCCTCAGCCGAATAGTTTTTCATTCAATTCGCCTTATGGTGCTTGCGAACGTTGTGATGGTTTGGGCTATATTTTCGTGGTGGATAAGGAATCGGTTATGCCGAATCCAAAACTGAGCATTTTAAACGGTGGTTTAGCTCCACTCGGCGAATATCGCGATATCTGGATGTTCCAGGTATTAAAAGCCTTGGCAAAAAAATACAGTTTCTCTTTATCTACACCGATTGATAAATTGAGTGATGAGGTGATCAATATTATTTTAAATGGTTCTCATGATCTGATCAAAGTTGAAGTAGAATATAACAAATGGAACGTTCAGAATTATAACATCACTTTCGATGGTATAATTAAAATGTTAGAGGAGCAGAACGAGAAGCGAAGCGAATCTGCATCTGATGATATGGATGCTTTCCGGAAATTGAAAACTTGTCCGGAGTGCCATGGTGCTCGTTTGAAAAAGGAAAGTTTGCATTTCAAGGTTGATGGCAAAAATATTTTTGAGCTTGCTTCAATGGATATTAATAATCTTCATGCCTGGTTTGAGCATGTTGATGACCGGCTTTCTGATCGCCAGAATATCATCGCAAAAGAAATTTTAAAAGAGATAAAAGCAAGGATTGGTTTCCTAACTGATGTTGGTTTAACCTACCTAACGCTAGATCGTACTGCCCGTACGCTTTCTGGTGGAGAGGCACAACGGATCCGTTTGGCTACTCAAATCGGTTCGCAACTAATGAATGTGATGTACATTCTGGATGAGCCAAGTATCGGTTTACACCAGCGAGATAACGAGCGCCTGATTAACGCGTTAAAAAATCTCCGTGATTTGGGAAACACCGTTTTGGTTGTTGAACACGACAAGGATATGATTTTGGAAGCCGATTGGGTGATTGATGTTGGGCCAGGAGCAGGGATTCATGGCGGAACAGTAGTTGCTGAAGGAACTGCGAAAGAAATTTTAAAATCGAAAACCTTAACCGCGGCATACTTAAATGGCGAGAAAAAGATAGAAACGCCGAAAGTTCGTAGAAAAGGGAATGGACACAAACTTTCCATTATTAAAGCTACAGGTCATAACCTGAAAGAAGTTTCTGTAGATTTTCCTTTAGGCAAATTTATTGCGGTAACCGGGGTTTCAGGATCAGGGAAGTCGAGTTTAATAACAGAAACGCTGTATCCTATTCTAAATCATCACTTTTTCAGAGCGAAGAAAACACCGCTTCCTTACGAAAAAATTACTGGTTTAAAAGAAATAGATAAGGTGATTGAAATTGATCAGGCCCCAATCGGGAGAACGCCACGTTCAAATCCATCAACATATACGGGTGTTTTTTCTGATATCAGAAATCTGTTTGTCCAACTTCCTGAAGCTAAAATTCGGGGTTATAAACCTGGCCGTTTCTCTTTTAATGTAAAAGGAGGAAGATGCGAAACTTGCCAAGGCGCTGGATTGAAGGTAATAGAGATGAACTTTTTACCAGACGTTCAGGTTCCTTGCGAAGAATGCGCTGGAAAACGCTACAATAGAGAAACTTTAGAAGTTCGTTTCCGTGGAAAATCTATTAGTGATGTGTTGGACATGAGTATTGAAGACGCCTGCGTATTTTTCGAAAATATTCCCATCATTTATCGTAAAATAAAAACGCTTAAGGATGTTGGCTTAGGTTATATCACTTTAGGACAATCATCAGTTACGCTATCTGGCGGTGAAGCACAGCGGGTTAAGTTGGCTACTGAACTTTCGAAGAAAGACACCGGGAAAACATTTTATATTCTAGATGAACCAACTACCGGACTCCATTTTGAAGACATTAATGTGCTTTTAGGAGTTTTGCAGGAGCTTGTAGATAAAGGAAATACCATTTTAGTGATTGAGCACAACCTAGATGTAGTTAAGGTGGCTGATTGGGTAATTGATTTGGGAGAAGAAGGCGGAGCCGGAGGGGGAAGAATCCTTTTCGAGGGTACGCCTGAAGGTTTGATTCAAAACCCAATTAGCTTGACTGGAAAATTTTTGAAAAAGGAAATGGAGTGGGAGTTTAGTCACCAATCTGAAGTCGTAAGTCAAAAGTCTGAAGTCAAAAAAGGGAAGGTCATCAAAAAAGTTAAGCAAAAAGATTAGGCTTTCGTCCTTGCGAGGTACGAAGCAATCTTAAGACGTAAGGTTGCCAATAGGGGATTAGGATTGCTTCGTTCCTCGCAATGACGGCCAGTTCATACATCATCCATTTTACACTAAAGAAATGATTTTTACCGATACCCATACCCATTTATATTACGAGCAAGATGCTGAAAAGCAAAGCCAGTTGATGGAACGTTGCTTTGAAAATGATGTAAATAGACTTTTTCTTCCCAATGTTGATGTCAAATCGATTACAATGATTGATGATTTGGTAAGTAAATATCCTGAGAATTGTTTTGCGATGGCTGGTCTTCATCCATGTGATGTTAAGGAAGAGTATCTGTCAGTGTTAGATGAAATTTACGAAAGCATTGCTGGCAGAAAAATTTATGCCATCGGTGAAATAGGAATTGATTTATATTGGGATAAAACTACATTAACTATCCAACAAGACGCCTTCCGCAAACAAATTGCTTGGGCAAAAAAACTCGGCTTACCAATCGTAATTCACTGTCGCGAGGCTTTCGATGAAGTTTTTGAGGTATTAGAAAGCGAGCGTGACGAAAAACTGCGTGGAATATTTCATTGCTTTACCGGCAATGTAGCGCAAGCCAAACAAGCCATCGATTTAAATTTTTATTTGGGCATTGGAGGCGTAGTAACCTATAAAAAGGCAGGATTAGATCTTGTTTTGTCGGAAATTCCTTTGGAAAATTTAGTTCTTGAAACTGATTCGCCATATTTAGCGCCAGTTCCTTTTCGTGGAAAACCAAATGAAAGCAGTTATCTAATTTACATTGCTCAAAAATTAGCTGATATTTATGGTGTTTCGGTGGAAGCGATCGCCGATGTAACTACTGAAAATTCAAAAAAGATTTTTGGTGTTTAAATAGTGGTAGTTTCTAGATAAATCATATTGTGTGGGAGATCTTTGTTTCGAATTAAGTAGATTTGATTTTTCCCGCTGATGCCGAAAATTTCACAGATTTTTTAGCATAAAGAGCTTCGATTGTTGATTTTTTCCTCAGCTTATACTGATTTTTCCTTTCTACGTTTTTAGCATAACCATTAAGATCCTGAAATAAATTCAAGATGACGATCGTTCATGCGGATCGTTCATCCCGAGTTCTCCGTGTAGATTGTTCACTCAAACAATTCAGTTTAGCCACCTCCGCAATCTCAATTCCGACCATTATAAGCGCAAAACTATAACTAAATTATATTCGTTGGATTAACAGTTATGATTAATATTTCATTATTGTCTACTTAAATAATCAATCTGATAATTATGATACCAAATTCTTCTAAATAATTATCAAAATTAAAAATAACTGTATTCATCTCTAAATTTTTAGTTTCTTTGCGTTGAGCAACCAAAACCAACCAAATGACAAAGATTCTAATAATTTATACCGGTGGTACCATCGGTATGGTAAACGATCCCGTAAACGGAATGTTAATTCCTTTCAATTTCGAACAGATTAAAGAAAATGTTCCGGAATTAAGTCGTTTAGATTATCATCTAGATGTTCACTCGTTCACTCCGGTATTAGATTCTTCTAACATGGATCCAGAGATTTGGAAAACTTTGGCAGAGTTGATTAACACCAAATATGATCTTTATGACGGCTTTGTTATTTTGCATGGCTCAGATACCATGGCTTTTACCGCCTCAGCACTCAGCTTTATGCTCGAAAATTTAGGTAAAGCTGTTGTTTTAACAGGTTCTCAGCTGCCCATCGGGGAAATCAGGACAGATGCAAAGGAAAATCTTATCACTGCTTTGGAAATAGCAGCAACAAAAGAGGATGGGAAATCGCTGTTTCCAGAAGTTTGCATTTATTTCGACGCCCAATTATTTAGAGGTAATCGTTCTATAAAATACAATAGCGAAAAGTTCGAGGCTTTTCGTTCACCAAATTATCCTGTTTTGGCCGAAGCTGGAGTGCATTTGCAATTTAACACCAATTATGTAATGAAAGCGCCAGACGGGCAACTTAAACTCAATACCAATTTTAATTCTAACATTGGTGTGTTGAAGTTATATCCAGGCATCACGCCTCAAGCTGTGTCAGCAATCACCGATTCTAAAGTCGACGCCATCATTTTAGAAGCTTTTGGATCTGGCAATACCACAACTGCCCAATGGTTTTTAGATAGTCTTCGCAAAGCTATTTTAAACGGTAAAATCATCATCGATATTTCTCAATGTAAAAAAGGATCGGTGCACTTAGGTCGGTATGAAACCAGTCGCGAGTTATTAAAAATGGGCATCATCAGTGGTTACGACCTTACTTTTGAAGCTGCGGTAACTAAGCTAATGTATGTTTTAGGTCTAGGCTTACCTCTGGAAGAAAGCCGGAAGTTAATGGATGAATCTTTACGTGGAGAATTAACAAAAGATTAATTATTGGTTTGAAAGGCAATTGCGGGTGCAATTTTTAATGCTACTCCCGCTATCAGTTTAATCTTTTTGTTAACGTGTTCGCAACTCCCATCAGTTGCGCTACAAAAAGTATCTCACTACTATCGGCCTTAGGTGACCAATTACTGTAAAAAAAATCGAATAAGCGTTCATCAAAAAAATTGGTAAGTAAAACTTCTGCAATTATGATCACCATCATTTCGGTTGTTCGTATTTAGCACTATTTTTGTTAGTAAATAGGTTATGCTGAACTTGATTCAGCATCTATTCAATAAGACCCTGAAATAAATTCAAGGAGACGAACAGATAAATCATGAAAATAGAACAAATATATACTGGGTGTTTGGCAGAGGCTGCTTATTACATAGAAAGTAACGGCGAAGCTGCGATTATAGATCCACTGAGAGAAGTTGGAACTTATTTAAAAAAAGCGGAGAAAGCTGGCGCAACAATTAAGTATATTTTTGAAACCCATTTTCATGCAGATTTTGTTTCTGGCCACGTGGATTTAGCCGATAAATCTGGCGCTAAAATTATCTATGGACCAACAGCCAAAACGGAATTTGAATCGCACATTGCTAAAGATGGCGAGAAGTTCCAGATAGGCGATTTAACCATTACGGCTTTACATACGCCTGGTCATACCTTAGAATCGACCACTTATTTGTTAACTGATGAAAAAGGAAAAGACCATTGCATTTTTAGTGGCGATACCCTGTTTATAGGAGATGTTGGTCGCCCCGATTTAGCGCAGAAAGGAAATTTAACCATGGAAGATTTAGCAGGAATGCTATATGATTCTCTTAATGAAAAAATCAAACCATTGGCCGATGATGTGATTGTGTATCCTGCACATGGTGCGGGTTCTGCTTGCGGAAAAAGCATGAGCAAGGAAACTTTTGATACTTTAGGCCATCAAAAAGAAGTAAATTACGCCCTTAAGGCACAAAACAAAGAACAATTTATATCAGAAGTTACTGACGGTATTATGCCTCCTCCACAGTACTTTGCTAAAAATGCTGCAATAAATAAAGGTGGTGTAGAAAGTATCGACGGCATTTATGAAAAAGGTTTAAATGCTTTAACACCGCAAGCTTTTGAAGATACCGCCAATCAAACCGGAGCAATCATGCTCGATACCCGTAACCCACAAGTCTTTGCAAAAGGGTTTATTCCCAATGCCATTAATATTGGCCTGAACGGGCAGTTTGCCCCTTGGGTTGGCGCACTAATTACCGATTTAAATCAACCCATTTTATTGATCACTGATGAAGGCAAAGAGGAGGAAACCATCACCCGCTTAACTCGTGTGGGCTATGACAGTACAATTGGATATCTGGATGGTGGTTTTGAACGGTGGACTGATGCCGGAAAAGAAATTGATACCATCGAAACCATTTCAGCAGAAATTTTTGAAGAAGCCGTAACAGAACAAGAAATAATAGCTCTTGATGTTCGTAAGCCGGGTGAATATGAATCGGAACATTTGGAGTTTACTTTAAGTCGCCCTTTGGATTTTATTAACGATTGGATGGGAGAGATTGACCCAAATAAAACTTATTATATTCATTGTGCCGGCGGTTACAGATCGATGATTGCGGCCTCTATTCTAAAGTCTCGTGGCGTAGAGCATGTAATTGATATAGCTGGTGGTTACGGGGCTATTAAGAATACAAATTTAAAACGAACGGATTTTGCTTGCCCGAGTAAGGCTATGAAAGTTTAAGGCTATGGTCATTGCCAGGAACGAAGCAATCTTGAAACATTTGCAATTTTACCGCAAACCTAAAGCATTAAGATTGCTTCGTGCCTCGCAATGACGAGGTTATGTTCTACAATTGAAAAATTTTATAGCGCTTAAATGGTGCTAGATAAATATAAATGGCGAAGCAAAATCAATACGATATCATCATCATTGGCGCAGGACCGATTGGAATGGCTTGTGCAATTAAAGCGCAGAAGGCTAATTTGAGCTACCTGATTATTGAAAAGGGTGCTTTAGTAAATAGCCTTTTTAACTATCCGGTTTTCATGACATTCTTTTCCACGTCTCAAAAACTGGAGATTGGCGATACGCCCTTTGTTACCATCAACCCGAAACCAAATCGCAACGAAGCCGTTGAATATTATCGTAGAGTTGCTGAAAAGTTCGATTTAAAGATCAACCTTTTTGAAACAGTTAAACAGGTTTTGAAACAAGGAGAAGACTTTGAAGTCAATACGACAAAGGCAAGTTATACAGCGAAAAATGTAGTAGTAGCCACAGGATTTTATGACGTTCCATTATTAATGAATATCCCTGGCGAAGATTTGCCCAAAGTAACTCATTATTACAAAGATCCGCATTTGTATGCCTTTCAAAATGTGGTAGTAGTTGGAGCAAATAATTCTGGCGTTGATGCTGCCTTAGAAACTTACCGTAAAGGGGCAAATGTTACAATGGTGGTTCGCAGTGGCGAAATGGGTCCTCACGTAAAATATTGGGTTCGTCCGGATATTGAAAACAGGATTAAAGAAGGAGCAATCACTGCTCATTTCCATTCAGAATTACTCGAAATTAGAGAAGGCGAAGTTGATATTAAAACGCCTGATGGTGTTAAAACAATTGTCAATGATTTTGTAATTGCGATGACAGGTTACCAGCCAGATTTTTCGATGCTCAAAAGGTTCGGAATTGATTTACCGGAAAGTCTTTGTCCGGTTTATAATGAAGAAACCATGGAAACCAATGTCAAAGGTCTCTATTTAGCCGGTGTGGTTTGTGGAGGCTTGGATACACACAAACTCTTTATCGAAAATTCAAGAGTACATGCCGAAATGATTATAAGTAATATTGTAAATTAATTTGTCTTACTATCAAATAAGAATTCCAGCCCTTGATAGGCGCCGTTGTGCAAAATAGTGAGGTGGTTCTCTTTTGGTAAAGGATTAAACTTCACTGATATTTTTTTATTCACACGAATCAAGTCAGCGAACTTTTTAGCATCAGCTTCCATCTTTTGGCCCTCTTTGCCAACAGCTATATAAACTTTTTTGCCATCAGTTTTATTTATTTCTGTTAATGGGTTGCGGAGCAAGGATTCGTTGTTCCACCAAAGACTCGGACTTACAATCAGGTAATTGGAGAAAAGCTGCGGTTTATTTAACAAAATTTCTGTAGCCAGTAATCCGCCTAGCGATTGCCCTATAATGGTTTTTGAGCTACTTGTACTGTATTTAGAATGGATGAAGGGTTGCAATTCTTCCTCAATAAAAGAAATGAATTTTGTCGAAAAACCTGTGGTTGGAAAATCCACCAGATCTTTTTTAATGGTTGTTGGAAAGGTGAAGTCACGTTTCCTATCTACATTAGCAATACCAACAACAATGGTTGGAGGCATTTTCTCAATCATGGTTAAGAACTGAACGAGGCCGGCGATGTGTATAAAGTCTTCATTCGCAGATCCATCTAAAAGATAAATTACAGGGCATGTTTTCAAAGTATCGGCCGAATATCCACCAGGCAGATAAATATTCAATGTTCTGGTTTCATTTAAAATAGCCGAATGAATTTCTTCGATTTTACCGATTTGGAAAGATTGATTGGCCTTTGTGTTTTGTGCAGAAACAAAATTCCCAGTAAAAAGAAAAAGGATTGAAAGAAGAAATCTCATTATTTTATGGCTTTAGGAGTCAATTATAGAGGATTAATTTCTTCCTCAGCGATAGGTAAAGGATGTTTCAGCTGTAGTTTCAAAATATTTTCTACAAAGTTATGGATAGCAGTTTCTACACTTGGTAAATCTTTTGAGGTAAGATACGAACCCAAAACATGATTGCCGGCTCCTGGAATGGCTATTTTACGTTTCAAATGATCTGGTGTGCCTAACTCATCAAACATTTTTAACATCGCATCTACGCGTACAACCGGATCTTGTTCTGTTAAACTTTTGTAATAATATAACATCAGCACAGGTTGTTTTACTTTTTGGAAGGTACTTCTGGTCATCGTTCCTTCAATAAATTCCTGTAGTTCTACCAAAGATTCTATCCGGTAATTGGTGTACCAGTATTTTTGATATTCGTCAGTTCTACCCTCCACTTTTCTTTCGTCGCCTCCAACAACTTTTCTGGCAATTTGTAAACCCCATGGATTATTTAACAACCAGGCATTTTTATCGTTTATGGCCACATTAGGAGAAAGTAAGATTAAACTATTAATCTCTGGGTAGGTTGCCGCTAATTTTAACGCAACTGTACCACCCGTAGAAGTGCCCACGAGAATTACCTTTTTGCCCAGTTTTTTACCGATGGCGTAGGCTAATTTACTGCTTTCCCACAGTCGATCAGCAGTAAAATTTTGCATTGGCGCAACGGTATCAATACCGTGATCGGCTAATCGGGCGAGATATAAATTGGCGCCAATCGCCTTCGCTAAATTTAAATGAACCGGGTTTCCTTCAGTTTTTGAAGCAGAAAATCCATGTAAATAAACCACAGCGTATTCGGTTTTCTGGTGTGCACCATTAGCCCAAATAATTTCTGCTTCATTGCCCGGTTTAATTTTATTGAGCTGCTCAATATTTTGAACATAGCCTTCCAGCTCGTTCAATTCTGGAACTTGTATTAACGCTGCGTTATACAATGGTTTTTTTGGTTTTGGGCCAAGCAAATAGCTGATCGCCAACAGTGCTGAAACCCCGAATAGAACTTTGTAACGCCTTTTCATTCTAACAAATTACTGCTTTAAATGTAGCGGTTTAGCCGAAATAACAAAGAATATATTAAAAAATGGTTTGCCTTTCGAG
Organism: Pedobacter sp. Leaf41; assembly: GCF_001422545.1. Lineage (GTDB taxonomy): Bacteria > Bacteroidota > Bacteroidia > Sphingobacteriales > Sphingobacteriaceae > Pedobacter. The sequence goes on from NZ_LMLE01000001.1 coordinate 557,676, forward strand.
GGGATTTATTGCACAGACTGATGTAGTTAAACTTGATCGGAGCGAACACGAATCCCAGTTCTTCATTGGGAGAAGTAAAGCGGATCGCAAGACTGAAGCAGTTTATGGCACTTCCGACGCTTTTCAAATCCTTAATATTAACGTTATTGATTCACTTTTTATGGGAAATTAGCTTAAGTTTGCAATCAAAATTTTTCGACTTAATGCCGGGAATCGATCAGATAAAAAAACCTATAGCAGCCGATATTAAAGCGTTTGAAAAAACCTTTAAAGATTCTATGCACAGCGATGCTCCATTGCTGGATAGGATTACCCATTATATTGTAAAGCAAAAGGGCAAACAAATGCGACCGATGTTCGTGTTTTTTGCAGCGAAACTGTGCGGCGGAATTACAGAATCTACCCACCGTGGTGCTGCTCTTGTTGAACTTTTACACACGGCAACATTAGTGCACGATGATGTGGTTGACAATGCTTACGAGCGCCGTGGTTTTTTCTCTATTAACGCTTTATGGAAAAATAAAATTGCGGTTTTGGTAGGTGATTATTTGCTGGCCAAAGGTTTGCTACTTTCTGTAAACAATAACGAACACAGATTGTTACAAATTGTATCAGAGGCAGTAAAGCAAATGAGCGAGGGTGAATTGTTGCAGGTAGAAAAAGTGCGTAAAATGGATATTTCGGAAGAGTTGTATTTCGATGTAATCAGGCAGAAAACGGCATCTTTAATTGCATCGTGTTGTGCTGCAGGAGCAGCTTCTGCTGGTGCAAGTGATGAAATAATTGAAAAGATGCGTCTATTCGGCGAAAAAGTTGGAATTGCTTTTCAAATTAAAGATGACACTTTTGATTTTGGTACGGACGACGTAGGCAAGCCTTTAGGAATTGATATTAAAGAGAAAAAAGTGACTCTGCCATTAATATACGCTTTAAATAAAGCGGACAAAGCAGATAGAAAACGGATAATAAATCTGGTGAAAAACCATCAGGATGATCCGTCAAAGATTCAACAGATTATCGATTTTGTTAATGCACAACAAGGTGTTTATTATGCCAACCAAAAAATGCTGGAATACCAGAATGCTGCATTTGATATTTTGCATCAATTTGACGCAGGAGAAGCCAGAACAGGCTTAGAACAATTAGTACTTTACACTACCGAACGTAAAAAATAATGAGCAGCGAATTACTCTTCAGTTTAGGTTTCCTTTTATTTATTGTGCTAGTACTGGCTTTAGATTTGGGTCTTTTTAGCAAAAAGGAACATGTAATCAGCTTGAAACAGGCAGGTATCATGAGTGTTATCATGGTAGGTTTAGCCATCGGTTTTTACTTTCTTCTGCTTACCGAAGGCCATCAGCTGCATGGAATAAGGGATTTTGCCCATTTACAGGAAATTGTAACCAAGCATCAACATCATATAACCTTAAATGCTAATGATTTCCAGTCCAGTCTCTCTACCTACAGGCAAAATTTAGGACTGGAATTTTTAACTGGTTATGTAATTGAGTATGCCTTATCTGTTGATAATATCTTTGTTATTGTGCTGATATTTTCTGCATTTGCAGTGGAAGAAAAGTATTATCACCGCGTTTTATTTTGGGGTATCCTTGGCGCAATCATCATGCGTTTCATCTTTATTTTTGTTGGTGCAGCGCTGATCGCTAAGTTTGCATGGATCTTGTATCTGTTTGGTGCGTTTCTGGTTTTCACTGGTATAAAAATGTTTTTCAGTAAAGGAGAAGAAAAGATAGATCCAGAAAATCATCCGGTGGTGAAATGGGCCTCGAAGATATTTTCTATCCATCCAAAATACGAGGGCAAAAACTTTTTCGTCACCATTAACCATAAAAGATTCGTTACGCCATTATTTTTGGTATTACTCATAGTAGAATTTACCGATTTATTATTTGCTGTCGATTCTATTCCAGCAATTTTCGCGGTAACTAAAGACCCTTATATTGTGTTTTTCTCCAATATTTTTGCCATTATGGGTTTGCGGTCGATGTTTTTCTTACTGGTTAATATTATCCATAAATTCCATTATCTAAAAGCAGGTTTGGCTGTTTTATTGGCATTTATTGGGGTAAAAATGTTAGGCCACGTTTATTTGGAGAAATTGGGTTTCACCACGCAACATTCATTGATTGTGATTTTGAGTATTCTGGTGATCAGTATTGTGGCATCATTGGTTTTCCCGAAGAAGAAAGAAGCGCATCAATAGTTTCTCCAGCGCTAAATCTTATATTTCCTTACATTTCTTATGGTATAGCTTGTTCAGATCAAGAATGCAAGAGGTAGTTAAGCTCATTGCTCTGAAGTTAAATTTTCAAGAAAAAAGCACTAACCCAAAAGCAAAATAAACGTTACAGCTTAATAGCTAACCGTAAAATTTGTACTTTCAACCCATCAATCAGCAAACCATATTCATGAAATACCTTTTATCAGCTGCACTTCTTTGTAGTGCTTTGTTCGCGAATGCTCAAGATCAATTCGGCGGCGTTTTCGAGAAAATCAATTCCGAAGTGCAACAAAATTCCAAAGCATATCAAACACTTAAATATGAAACTGAAAATATCGGTCACCGGTTAACGGGTTCAGCTAATGGAGCAAAGGCAGAGCAATATGCATACAACTTATTAAAATCTTACGGTTGCGAAGTAAAGTTCCAACCTTTTGAAGTGGAAAGTTGGGCAAGAAAGACAATTAATGTAGAAATTGGCGAAAACAAAAATAGCTTAGCGAAAGTTAAGGCCGTTACTTTGGCACATTCTCCTGTTAGTGCAAATATCACAGGAGAAATTGTTGATGCCGGAAATGGATTAGAAGTGGATTATCAAAACAATCTTTCAAAATTTAAAGGAAAAATTGCTTTGATTTACCTTGGTGTTTTGCCAGGTTCTCCCGACGGGACAAAATCATTGCACCGTTCAGAAAAAACTGCCATCGCTACTAAATATGGTGCCATTGGGATAATTATCATTAATACCGTAAAAGATGGTGTTTTGTTAACGGGCACAGCATCTGTTACGGGTAAACTTATTCCAATTCCGGCGGTTTGCATTGGTTTGGAAGATGGGATGACGCTAAAAGAAAAATTAAAAAGCCAATCGCAAATGGCGCATATTGGCATGACGAACTTTTCAGGTTTAATTAAGGCAAGAAATGTGATCGCTAGTTTCAAAGGAACCGAAATGCCAAAAGATAAAATTGTTGTGGGTGGGCATTTAGATAGCTGGGATTTAGCCACTGGAGCTATCGATAATGGGATCGGCTCGTTTGCCATTATGGATATGGCCCGTACCTTTAAAAAGTTAAACTTAAAAACGAAACGAACAGTAGAATTTGTGCTGTTTATGGGTGAGGAGCAAGGTTTATTAGGTTCTAAAGCCTATATCGATCAGGCTAAAAAAGATAAAAACTTAAATCAGGTTAAGTTCATGCTGAATTACGACATGACCAATGATCCCAAAGGATTTTCGACCTCTCGTGCTGAAATGAAAGATTTATTTACGACTTGGGGTGCTGAGATTGTAAAAATTGACACCGGCTTCAAGAATCTGTTCAATGCTGGCGCAGGTTTACATAGCGATCACCAACCTTTTATGTTAGAAGGAATTCCGACAGGTGGTGGTTTCGGTGGCAAGTTGCCAAATAACTCCGGACCCTTTTATCATTCTGATGGAGACTCTTTTAGACTAGTTGATGAGCAAGAACTAAAAAACACCGTTCGTTATAGCGCTATGCTAACTTATGCTTTAGCCAATACGCCAAAAATTCCAGTGGGCGTACAAAACGAAGAAGAATTAAAAAGGTTTTTAGAATCGCAAAACTTAAAGGAGCCGTTAACCATTGCTGGCGAATGGCGGTGGAAATAGTCTGGCATAAGAGTTGAACATTAAACCTATCATTCCTAGCGAATCAAAGCGAAGTAAACATGCTATATTTCATTGGCGGGAATGATAGGATTTAAGTTTATGCTTTCAACTTTTACCCACTAATATAACTTTCCAACTGCGATATCGTTTGCTTTTGGTCGGCAATAATAAATTTTACCACATCGCCGATGGACATCATTCCTTTTACTTCGTTGTTTACAACAATAGGTAAGTGGCGAATGTGCTTTTCCGTCATGAGTTGCATACAATGGTCAATGGAATCACTGGTATTAATGGTGATGGGATCAGCAGTCATTACTTCTTCGATTAGGGTATCCTTTGAAGATTTACCCTGAAGGATGATCTTGCGGGCATAGTCGCGTTCTGTAAAAATACCGGTAAGTTTTTCATTTTCCATCACCAGTATGGCACTTATGTTTTTCTCCGTCATTATTTTGAGCGCATCTAATACCGAAATACTCTTAGGTACTGATATCACTCTTGCTTGTTTGGTATCGAGAAGGTGTTTTACTGTTTTCATAATTGATTTAGTTGGTTGAATCAATTTAAGAAATAATAAACTGGAAATCAAAGGTTTGTTTTGCATCATGCAGTTTTACAAAAGTGATACAGGTGTTAGTGATTTAAACCCGGCAGAAACGGCAGCCTCCGATTTTTTTATCGTAGCTACAGTGTATGGCGGGACTGAAGTAGCCGAAAATAAACTGAATTTGCTTTTCAAAATCTTTTTAAAAATACTCCTTTATTTTACATTCTATAAACCACCTTGCTCTTTTAATTATTTGGCTTTCACAAAGCTATGCCGTAACTTTGTTCCACATTTAAAACAAATAAAATATGTCATCAGTAGAGACAACTTATATCCCTTACAAAGTTAAGGACATTTCACTGGCAGAATGGGGCCGTAAAGAAATCGAATTAGCCGAAGCAGAAATGCCAGGTTTAATGAGTTTACGTAAAGAATTCGGCCCAACGCAACCGTTAAAAGGTGCTCGTATTGCAGGCTGTCTGCATATGACGATTCAAACGGCTGTTCTAATTGAAACATTGGTGGCTTTAGGTGCTGAAGTTACCTGGTCATCTTGCAATATTTTCTCAACACAAGATCATGCTGCTGCTGCAATTGCCGCTGCTGGTATTCAGGTTTATGCCTGGAAAGGTTTAAACGAAGAAGAATTCGACTGGTGTATTGAGCAAACTTTACACTTCGGTCCGGAGCAACAACCACTAAACATGATTTTGGATGATGGTGGCGATTTAACCAATATGGTTTTTGATAAATACCCAGAATTAATTGCTGGCATTAAAGGTTTGTCAGAAGAAACAACCACTGGTGTTCACCGTTTATACGAAAGAATGAAAAACGGAACATTGCACTTACCTGCAATTAACGTTAACGATTCTGTAACTAAATCAAAATTCGATAACAAATACGGATGTCGTGAATCATTAGTTGATGCAATTCGTCGTGCAACTGACGTGATGATGGCTGGTAAAGTAGCTGTTGTTTGCGGTTATGGCGATGTGGGTAAAGGTTCTGCAGAATCTTTAAGCTCACAAGGTGTACGTGTAATTGTAACTGAAATTGATCCGATTTGTGCTCTACAAGCTGCAATGGAAGGTTACGAAGTTAAAAAATTCGCTACTGCCGTTAAAGAAGCAGATATTATTGTAACCACAACTGGTAACCGTGATATTGTTCGTGGCGAGCATTTCTTAACCATGAAAGATAAAGCCATCGTTTGTAATATCGGTCACTTTGATAATGAAATTGATGTTGCCTGGTTAAACGAAAAATATGGTTCAACTAAAGTTGAAATCAAGCCTCAGGTAGATAAATATACTATCGAAGGTAAAGATATCATCTTATTGGCCGAAGGTCGTTTGGTGAACTTAGGTTGCGCAACTGGTCACCCAAGTTTCGTAATGAGTAACTCATTTACCAACCAAACTCTAGCACAATTAGAGCTTTGGACTAATACAGATAACTACGAAAACAAAGTTTACGTTTTACCTAAGTATTTAGATGAGAAAGTTGCTCGTTTACACTTAGAAAAAATCGGTGTAGAATTAGATGTTTTAGATCAACACCAGGCTGATTATATTGGCGTTCCGGTTGAAGGTCCATTCAAATCAGACGAATATCGTTACTAAAAAAAGAGTCGGAAGTCCTAAGTCGGAAGTCCGAAGCTGAATATCGAAAGGGATGTGCAATTTGCATATCCCTTTTTTGCGTTTAAGCCTGCCATCTTGATCCTGCCGAAAGATTTAAACTACCGTGCCTTCTGTGTTTCCGTGGCAAAAATGAATATTTTGAAAACGCTACTGCAGTACTTCTTAGGAAACATGAATCCTGTTATTCCTAGCTCCTGCAGGCTAGCGCTTTACTCCTCCCGATTAGATATCGGGGTCCGAGTTCGCTGCTACCAGGTCTATTTTGCAAAGACTTGTAGTTCTTTTGCCAACAAAGCCTACATTTGAAAAAAATAGGCATAATGAAAAATGTAGCTATCCTTTTGCTCTTAACACTATTCAGTTTCGGTTTAAAAGCCCAAAATACCTCGAAAAAACAGGCATCAGATCAATTGATCACTAATCAAGCCGTAGAAATTGCTTGTGGCGAATGCCAGTTTAAAATGAAAGGTAAAGATTGTGAATTAGCCATTAGAATAAATGGCAAGTCTTATTTTGTTGATGGAAAAGGTATAGATGATTTTGGCGATGCGCATGGCGAACACGGTTTCTGTAATGCTGTAAGCAAAGCAGAAGTTTCTGGCAAAATTATAAAGAATAGGTTTAAAGCTACCAATATCAAATTGCTCAGTAAATAGGTTGATGTTAGGCTAACATTTTAGCTTTTTATTAAAAATAAACCGTCGACTGTCACACTTTAATTTTTCTTGCGTCTTATATCTGAACATTGAGCCTAACTTCTCAATACCAAACAAAAAAACAAACTCAGATATGAAACCTTATTTATTGATTTTGCTATTCCTTTTATCTACGAAAGTCTTCGCACAGGAGAATGCTATCATCACGGGAAAAACTATTGATAGTAAAACAAGCTTACCGATTGAATATGTAGGTGTTATTTTGTCAAGCAAAATTGATTCAAATAAAAAAGTTGGTGTGGTTACCAACAAAGCAGGCGAGTTCCTTTTTAAAGATATTAGTAAGGGCGATTATACCTTGAAAATATCCGCAATGGGCTATAATCCAATTTTAAAAACCATCACTTTTTCAGGAAAGAATATTGATTTAGGGGTATTGAAAATGAAAGAAGATGCGATAGCTTTAAAAGATGTTTCGGTGGCAGGAAAATATGCCACGGCAACTGTGAAAAAAGATACCGTTGAGTTTAATGCCGATGCGTATAAAACACAACCAAATGCTGCAGTTGAAGATTTGTTAAAAAAACTCCCTGGTGTAACCATTGATAAAGATGGTAGTATTTTAGTGCAAGGACAAAAAGTAACCAGATTAACCGTTGATGGAAAAGATTTTTTCGGTACCGACCCAAAGACAGCGACCAAAAATTTACCAGCCGATGTGATCGCAAAAGTTCAGTTAATAGATGCGAAAACCTTGGAGGCAAAAGCTACCGGGATTGATGATGGACAACGGGAAAAGGTGCTCAACCTGACTATTAAGGAGGATAAAAAGAATGGTTGGTTTGGCAATGCCAATTTATCTGGCGGAACCACCGATCGGTATAGCGGTTACTTAAGCGCCAACCACTTCACTAAAAAAATGCAGTTTGCCATTTTAGGGATGAGCAATAATGTCAGTAATGCCAGTTTTCAATACGAAGATTTAAATAGTTTTACCAGTGGAAACATCGGTAATCTTTTTGCCCCTCCCGGAGGCGGAGGATTTTCCATCAATGTAAATAACGGACGAACAACCATTGGCGGTTCTGGTGTTTTTGATAATAGTGCCATTGGCGAAGTAACTACGCACAGTGGCGGATTAAACTTTAGTAACAGCTGGGGTGCGAAGGATAAATTGACTTTAAGCAGTAGCTACTTCACATATTTCAGCAAAGGTTTAGGTAATCGGTTTTCGAACGTTCAGGATATTAATCAAGATGATGTACTTAGAACTGACGAAGTTTCAAACCGAAACTCTGATAACCAAGCCCATCGATTCAATTTCAAAGTAGAATACCATCCCGATTCGCTTACCGATCTAACTTTTCGCTCAAATGCAATTCTTAATTACACCACTAATATCAATAATAGAAATTTCAATTCTGCTTTTGATCTCACCGGAAAAATTAATGAAGGTAGTCAGCTCCTGGATCAAAGAAATTCTACCCCAGCTTTTTTTGGCGAACTTTCTGCTACAAGGCGATTGAAAAAAGGATCGATTATTATTGGTTTAAATGGTTCGCAAAATACTTTCAACTCCAATTGGTTAAATAAATCACTAATTAACAATTATAGAGCGGGGGTTGTAGATGTAACGGATTTAAACCAGCAGGCAGAGCAGGAAAATAAATCTCAAAATTATAGTGTTGCAGTAAATTACATTCGCCCGATTGAAGACAAGAAATTGAGTGGGAATGTAGCCTATATTCGTAACGAGGGTAAAGTAGATGCGCAGCAGTTAACTTTAAGTTACAATCCATTAAATAACACTTATGATGCTGTTGTTCCAGATTTTTCGAATACACTCGAGAACAAAACATGGACACAAACCGCCAGGCTAGGGCTCATTTATAACCGCACGGAATGGACTTACAATTTTGGTTTGGGATTTCAGGAAACAGGATTGGATGCTTCAACTTTTAGCAGCGCTGGTATCAACACCAATAACATTGATAAGAGGTATTATAATATTCTGCCAAGGTTAAATATCAGTTTCAGGAATAAGAATAAGCACACGTTGCAGTTGAATTATAACGCCAACGTGAATCTTCCTTCTGTAAATGATTTGCAGCCTGTTCAAAATAACAGCAATCCGCTTTATCAAAGGATAGGTAATCCAGAATTGGAGGCTAGGAAAAGTCATCGCATGTCAGTTAATTTTAATACGTTCAGTGCCGACAATAATAAATACTGGAATGGTTACTTTTTAGTGAATTATGCCCTGGACGATGTTGGGAACAGCATTAATTACGTAGATGGCGTACAATATGTTCAGCCCGTTAATATAGATGGTAACTATTACATCAATACCGGTACTTATTTTGGGCAGCCAACCAAGTTAAAGGGACTAAGAATGGGGTATGGAATCAATCTGTCAATTTCGCACAACACTTCATTTATTAATCAGGAAAAAAATCTTACCAATCGATATAATTTTGGACCGAATGCAAACTTTAGCTATGATATTGATGATAAATTAAACGCCGGAATTTATGTTGGGGTACAATTTAGCAAGGTAAATAATTCGCAGCCAAGTGCGCTGGATAATAAATATTTTAATTTCTCAAATAGCGCTAGCCTAAGTTATGAGTTTATTAAAAATACGAGGATCAATACAGAATTAAACCACAATGGGGCTGCCGGTAGAGCCGATGGCTTTAACAACAATGTATTTCTGCTGAATGCTGGTTTAGATCAATATTTTATGCAGCGTAGAATAACACTAAGCTTAAAAGGATTTGATATTCTAAATCAAAATACCAATATCGACAGAACTGTAAATGGCAGTAGGATAGAAGACATTCGTTTTAACTCCATCACCAGATATTTTTATGTTTCGTTGAATTATAAGATTACAAAGGTTGGCTCTAAAAGTGAGAAAAGTAATCCGAGAAGTACGGTGAATTAATTTTCATTCCTCGGCTATGTTAACTGTTTCATTTTCGGTGTTGCAGCAAATCAGCTATTACGTTTCGCTGACCGTTAGAAAATCCAGTCTGTTTATATTCAACGATTAATTATAGCAAATGAAAAACGAGAATTTCGAAATAAAAAATCCTGAAGGATTATACGATCCAAAACCTCACGGGTACTCTCATATTGCTACTGTCAACTCCAATAGCAAAATGGTATTTATATCCGGGCAAGGTGGTAGCAATATGGATGGTGTTTTAAGTGATGATTTCAAGGTACAGGTAAATATTGTGTTTGAAAATATTGAGATCGCACTTAAAAGTGAAGGACTGCTGTGGAGTGATGTTGTAAAGTTGACCACACTTGTGGTTGACTATGATTTAAGTAAGCATGAAATTTTGATTGCTGTGTCTCAAAAAATTTGGCCTGATTTGAAGTTTCCGGTGAATACCTTAATACCTGTCACCAGGTTAGCATTAGATGGGATGCAGATAGAAATCGATGTAACCGCTGTGGGCAGGTAAATTTGGTGTCAGCTTAAATTTGCAACTCCTTAATCTTCAACTCCAAACTAAAAACTCAACACGCTAAATTTTTTGCGTTAACCCCTTGATTTATAAAAAGAATTGTTCTACTTTTGCAGTCCGTTTTATGGGCTATCTGCGAGGATGCCGGGGGAGCGGTAAATAATTAAACAAAAAATTAAAAAAGCACAATGCCAACTATTCAACAATTAGTTAGAAAAGGTAGAGTAGCACTGGAGTTCAAGAGTAAGTCTCCAGCGTTGGACAGCTGTCCACAGCGAAGAGGTGTATGTACACGTGTGTACACCACTACCCCTAAAAAACCAAACTCAGCAATGCGTAAAGTAGCCCGTGTTCGTTTAACGAACGGTAAAGAGGTGAATGCATACATTCCTGGGGAAGGTCACAACTTACAAGAACACTCAATCGTTTTGATTCGTGGTGGTCGTGTGAAAGATTTACCAGGTGTACGTTACCACATCATCCGTGGTGCATTAGATACATCAGGCGTTGCTGGTCGTAACCAACGTCGTTCGAAATATGGTACTAAACGTCCTAAACCAGGTCAAGCTGCTGCAGCTCCTGCTAAAGGAAAGAAAAAATAATCGGGAGGAAATAAGAAATGAGAAAGTCAAAACCAAAAAAGAGAATTATTCTTCCTGATCCAAAATTTAACGATGTTCAAGTAACTCGTTTTGTGAACAATATGATGTACGATGGAAAAAAATCTATCGCTTACTCTATTTTTTACGATGCTGTTGAAATTGCTGAGAAAAAAGCAGGCGAAAACGGTTTAGAGATCTTCAAACGTGCTTTAACTAACATTATGCCAGCTGTAGAGGTTAAATCTCGCCGTGTTGGTGGTGCTAACTTCCAGGTTCCAACTGAGGTTAGACCAGAACGTAAAACAGCTTTAGGTATGAAATGGTTAATTTCATACGCTCGTAAACGTGGCGAAAAAACCATGAAAGAGAAATTAGCTGGTGAAATGGTAGCTGCTGCTAAAGGTGAAGGTGCTGCTGTTAAGAAGAAAGAAGATACGCACAAAATGGCTGAGGCTAACAAAGCGTTCTCTCACTTCAGATTCTAGTAATTAGGATTAACAGATTAGTAAGATTACACAGATTTAATTAGAAGATTATACTGATTAGATAAATTACACCGATTTGTTTTTACATAATCGGTGTAATCATTTAAAATCAGATAAATCAAAAACATAAGATGGCAAGAGATTTAAAATTTACAAGAAATATTGGAATTGCAGCTCACATTGATGCAGGTAAAACTACAACGACAGAGCGTATCCTTTATTATGCTGGTGTGAGTCATAAAATTGGTGAGGTGCACGAAGGTGCTGCAACAATGGACTGGATGGCACAAGAGCAAGAGCGTGGTATTACCATTACTTCTGCTGCAACTACTGTTGATTGGAATTACAGAGGTCAAAAATATCATGTAAACGTTATTGATACACCAGGTCACGTGGATTTTACCGTAGAGGTAAACCGTTCGTTACGTGTATTAGATGGTTTGGTATTCTTGTTTTCTGCAGTTGATGGTGTTGAGCCTCAATCAGAAACCAACTGGCGTTTAGCCAACAACTATGCAGTTCCTCGTATTGGTTTCGTTAACAAAATGGACCGTTCTGGAGCTGACTTCTTAAAAGTTGTTAAGCAGGTTAAAGATATGTTAGGTAGTAATGCAGTTCCATTGCAATTACCTATCGGTTCTGAAGATGCATTTAAAGGTGTGGTTGATTTAATTAACAACCGTGGTATCGTTTGGAATGAGCATGATAAAGGTATGACCTTTACTGAAGTGCCAATTCCTGATGATATGTTAGATGAGGTTGCTGAGTGGAGAGAAAAATTACTAGAATCAGTAGCTGATTATGATGAGACTTTGATGGAGAAATTCTTCGAAGATCCTAACTCAATTACTGAGCGTGAAATTTTAGATGCTTTACGGGCGGCTGTTTTAGATGCTAAAATTGTTCCTATGGTTTGTGGTTCATCTTTCAAAAACAAAGGTGTACAAACTATGCTTGATTATGTGATGGAATTATTGCCTTCACCTATGGATAGCGAAGGTGTAATTGGTACTAACCCAGATACTAACGAAGAAGTTTTATTAAAACCAAGCATTAATGAGCCATTTGCAGCTTTAGCATTTAAAATTGCAACTGACCCATTTGTAGGCCGTTTATGTTTTATCCGTGTTTACTCGGGTAACTTAGAAGCTGGTTCTTACATTTACAATGCTCGTTCTGAAAGTAAAGAGCGTATTTCTCGTATCTTCCAAATGCATGCTAACAAGCAAAACCCAGTGCCAAACGTGGCTGCTGGTGATATTGCTGCTGTAGTTGGATTTAAAGATATCAAAACTGGTGATACACTATGTGATGAGAAACACCCAATCGTTTTAGAATCTATGGATTTCCCGGAGCCAGTGATCGGTTTAGCTATTGAGCCTAAAACTCAAGCTGACGTTGATAAATTGGGTATGGGCTTAGCTAAATTGGCTGAAGAAGATCCTACTTTTAGAGTTCAAACTGATCAAGAAACTGGTCAAACGGTTATCTCTGGTATGGGTGAGTTACACTTAGATATTTTAATTGACCGTTTAAAACGCGAATTTAAAGTTGAAGTTAACCAAGGTGCACCACAGGTAGCTTACAAAGAAGCTATTTTCGGTACCACTCAACACCGTGAAACTTATAAGAAACAATCTGGTGGTCGCGGTAAATTTGCCGATATCCAAGTGGTTATCTCGCCAATCGATGCTGATTTCGAAAAAGGTGGTTTACAATTCGTAAACGAAATTACAGGTGGTTCAATTCCACGTGAGTTTATTCCTTCAGTAGAAAAAGGTTTCGCAGCAGCGATGGTTAATGGTGTGTTAGCGGGTTATCCACTTCCTGATATGAAAGTACGTTTGATTGATGGTTCATTCCACGCAGTCGATTCAGATGCTTTATCATTTGAGCTTGCAGCTAAAATGGCATATCGTGAAGCTTTACCTAAGTGTAAACCAACTTTGATGGAGCCAATCATGAAAATCGAAATCTTAACCCCTGAAGAAAACATGGGTGATGTAATCGGTGATATGAACCGTCGTCGTGGTCAGTTATTAGGTATGGATACACGTAACGGTGCCCAGGTAATTAAAGCAACTGTGCCTCTTTCTGAAATGTTTGGTTATGTAACGCAGTTACGTACAATCACTTCAGGTCGTGCAACTTCTACAATGGAATTTGACCATTACGAAGCAGCACCTAAAAACGTACAGGATGAAGTAATTGCTAAATCAAAAGGAAGAGTAAAATCTGAAGACTAGTTAAGATAAAAGGAATAAAGAGCAAAGATTAAAGATATTGTCTTTCATCTTTGTTCTTTAATCCTTAATCGAAAAAATAAATCCGATTTCTGTTGTTAATAGCTCTAACAGGAAATCATAATTAAAAATAAGATGAGCCAAAGAATCAGAATTAAATTAAAATCTTACGATTACAACTTGGTAGATAAATCTGCTGAGAAAATCGTAAAAACTGTTAAACCTACGGGTGCAGTTGTAAGTGGTCCAATTCCACTTCCTACAGAGAAAAAAATCTTTACTGTATTACGTTCTCCACACGTAAACAAGAAAGCTAGAGAGCAATTTCAATTGTGCGCTTACAAACGCTTATTAGATATTTATAGCTCTAACTCTAAAACAGTTGATGCTTTAATGAAACTTGAATTACCTAGTGGTGTTGAAGTTGAAATCAAAGTTTAATTGATTTTAAAAAGATTAAAAATCCTGATGAAAGTCGGGATTTTTTTTTTGCACTATTTTTTGTGAGGCGTATGGAAAATTGATTTTATAAACTGGATGTTTTTGTTGCCGTTATAGGATTTTAATAAGCATTTAAGAAAAGCTTACTCTATATAGATCACTGATTCTTTGGCCGTAAATGTTTCAACTGGCAGTTAAACAAATTGGGTTTTTATTCGTTTAAATGATATGAATAAACCCACTAAAAAGGAAGAAAATCTTCCTATCGAAGGTCAGGATTTTGCCAATCCTGAAGAAGAACTAAAGGAAAAACCCTCTTCGCATGGGGAAGTTGGAAATCAGAAAGGAAGCGATTTTTCAGAATTGGAAGAGAGCAGAATGGACAATCCACCTAAATATAGAGATGAGAATGGATCAAGTATAAAGGATACAGATGTTTCTGCTAAATCAGACCAAAGTAAGGGAGTGGATTGAAAAGCTAATCAATAATTGCATTTCTAATTGCAAAACCGATTAACTCAGCAGTATTTTTTTTGCCTGTTTTATGTAGCAAATTTTGTCGATTCCCCTCTATTGTTCTCTTACTTGTAAATAGCGTATCGGCAATTTCAGTATTGGTAAAGCCTTCGGCAATGAGCTTTAGTATTGTCAATTCTCGTTTCGAAAACTCAACACTCCGTTTTATGCTCCCTGCTTCCACCGAATCCTTTTTCTGAATTGGATCCAGTAATTTCATCCCAATTGAAGTGCTAAGGTATTTGTAACCTGCGTTAAGTTGTTCAACTGCAAATACGATTTCTGATGTGGTTACATTTGTTAATAAATAACCATCGGCACCAGCATCAAAGCATTTAGTAATTAATTTTTCTTGATCAACAGACGTTAAGATTAAAACTTTAATTTGTGGATAGTTACTTTTGATAAATTTGGTCAATTCAATTCCATCCAAGTCGGGCATTTCAATATCTGTTATAAGTATATCTGGAAGATTCCCTTTCTCCAAAAAATCGATTACCTCGAAGCCCTTTGAAGCTTCGGCAATGACTTCGATATTATCTTGAGTTCCAACTAACGTTGTGATACCATTTCTAATAATGGGGTGGTTATCGGCTATTATTACCTTTATTGGGGATTTCAAATTTGAGGTTGTTTGGTAGTCAACCAAATATCGATATATTCAAGTGTCAATGATCTCTGTTTAAATACGTAAAAGCGATGTATTTATACGCCTTTTTTAAGGCAGCGCTGATCATTGTTAACTCCCTTTCTCACAACAGAACGGTGATGCGCATTCTTTCTTGACATAGTGTATTTAATTACACCTGAATAATTATCCGCTAAACTTTAGCTAGTGAGATTAGATAATCTAGCGTAATTACAAATTGTTTAAACCTTATTAACCATCTAGGTGTTATTCATTTAAAGAGATTAAATATTTAGGTGTGATGAACAAGGAGCTTGATAATAACAGAACTGATCAAAATGAAAATACTGATCGTAATATAGAGTGGGATAATGGAGAGGCAACTTATGGACATACCGTTAGCGACTCTGAATTTAAGCGTAAAAACACGCCAGGTAAAGATCACATTTCTAATACAGAAAATGAATCTAACACCATAGACAATCTAAAGAACGAGAATCTAAGTCAGGGTGAAGATATTGGAAGTAGAAATAGTATCGATGAGAAAGGTTTGGGTGGGAAAGATTTATAAAGAAGGATTCGTTAAAATCCCTCTTTATAGTTAATGATTTTTCCGGTAGAGGAATAATTCTGATAGTACTCAACAGCTAGATGTTTTTTAGAGTAGCCATTTTTATAGCCCAATAAATTAGTTTTAGCCTTAGGATGATTAAGATGTGGCTGCGAGTGCTAATATGTTTGCAAATTTGCTAATTAAACAAACTTATTGCAAGTTTTTAGTGTTAAAAGTAATTGATATAAATCAAATTTTGTAGTATAAAGTAGTTATTGCTGTCAGTAAAGTTTTGTAGTTTGATTATAGTCCATCTCTAATCTATTTTTGTATTCCTTGGCTTGACAAAAAGCATCATTCAAACCATCTTTTAAATCATCCAATAGTGATTTTCCGTCAATTTTTCTTTTTTTGCTGGCATATTTAAAACTATAAACGGCCACCGCCCCAATTACAACATATTTTAGTAATCCCATAATAAGCCTCTTAAATTCCAGTATTTAAAACATCGTCTTCATCTCTTTGCTTAACCTCTTTTTGGCTTGGCGAATCAAAGTCATCTGAAGAACTTCCAGTTTTACTTGCAGCACTTTCAACTGTGGGGTGCTCATCTTTACTGTTATAAGTGTCGTCACTTAAAGAATCCTTTCCCTGCGTTCCGCTGTTATCAAAGCCATCTTTAGCAGCCGTATTTCCTGCTATTGCATCGCTTTCTTGTCCATAACTGGTTACTTCGTTGCCCTCATTTCCTTTTTCGTATTCCTTTTGAAGCTTTGATTTAGTGCTATCGTCACCTTTGCCAACATAACCTTCAATATGCTCTTCCTTATTATAAATACTTGTTTTCATAATTGTATTTTTATTAAGAACAGCTTTAAGCAAAAATGGTTTTAAGTCAAGTTTCTCAAAATTATTATCTATGGGATTTTCTGCTTTTGAGTAACTTGCACCAAATTTTAAAAATGGAGTGGAAAAATTTACTTTCAAATAAACGATTTGGCCAAGAAAGTTGGACGGGTGATAGAGATAAAGCAAGATCGGATTTTCAAAGAGATTACGATAGATTAATTTTTTCATCGCCTTTCAGGCGTTTGCAAAATAAAACTCAGGTATTTCCATTACCAGGGAGTGTTTTTGTTCATAACCGTTTAACGCATAGTCTGGAAGTAGCAAGCGTTGCTCGTTCCATGGCGAATATTTTTGTGAATACTTTGGAGGAAAAAAATCCTCAGTTAATTAAAGATGTTCCACTTATAAATGAAGTTGGAAATATTGTTGCAGCTGCATCCCTTGCTCACGATTTAGGAAATCCTGCATTTGGACACTCTGGAGAAGCTGCGATTTCACGTTATTTTACTGATGGAGATGGCAAGGATTATCAAAATAAAATGAATGAATCGCAGTGGCATGATTTGATTAATTTTGAAGGTAATGCGAATGCCATCCGCATTCTTACCCATCCACTTAAGGGCAAAGGTAACGATGCGTATGCCCTCACTTATTCTACCCTAGCCTCAATTGCAAAATATCCTTGCGCTTCTATTGCAGGCAAACAAAAAGGTTTGTTGCACCGGAAAAAGTATGGTTTTTTTCAGTCGGAAGAAGAAACGTTTAAAAGAATTGCAAATGAACTTCAGCTTAAAAAAGAAGAAGGTGAATATTTAATTTACAAACGCCATCCTTTGGTTTATCTGGTAGAAGCTGCCGACGATATTTGTTATAGCATTATTGATTTGGAAGACGCACATCGTTTAAAAATTCTTTCTTACGAGGAGGTGAAAAATTATTTGCTTCCCTTCGCTAATTCAAAAACTATCGAAGACAGACTTAAAAATGATTATGAAGATGATGATGCCAAAATTGGTCTTCTTAGGGCAAAGGCAATAAACACATTAACCAATATTTGCGCAGATATTTTTTACCGCGAACAAGAAAGTTTGCTTCAGGGAACTTTGAATAATAGCCTTACAGATCTGATACCAGAACCATATCGCTCTGCTTGGAAAGAAATTGAGAAAGTTTCTATTCAACGCATTTACAATTTCTCTTCAGTGATTCAAAAGGAAGTTGCAGGTTACAAAATTATGGCGGGTTTACTGGAGGAGTTTGTGCCAGCTTTGATAAATAACAACACCCACTATTATAAAAAATTAGTAAAACTGATACCAAAGCAGTATCATACTGATTTGCCTGATATTTACTCCCGTACCCAAAGTGTTTTAGACTTTGTTTCGGGGATGACTGATCTTTATGCTGTAGATTTATATCGAAATATTAAAGGAATTTCATTTCCATCTGAAACCTAATTTGGTTGAGATCAAGGTTGAGATTTTTGCCTCAACCTTGATCTTGATCTCAATTACCTTCCTCGAGAATCATCCCATCTATTTCTTTCGTCCTGAAGTTCACGTGCCAATTTCATTTCCTTATCTTTCGCTTTAACCTTGTGCGCCTGGAATTCATCTGCAACTTCCTGGTAAAGCTGTGTTCTGTAAGTTGCTTCCTTTCTATATTTACCAGATTGAAAAATTACTATTGCCAAGCCAGCGCCCAGAATAATAATAATTGCCCAAACGATGGTGTTATAGGTTCCTTTGTTAAAAGATATCCCCAGAAATTTAATTTCATTAACGGAAGCTGTGGCATCTGCCAATGAGTTTTCTTTTCCAGAAACTTCGCCTTTCAACGTAGAAATGGTTTGTGCCTGTGTTTTAATTTCTTGTTTTGCCTCTTGCAGTTGTTTGCGTTCTTTCCTCAAGGTATCATTTACACTTTTCCACACTCCAGATAATCTTGAAGGGTTAATCAGCCTTGCGCCATATAAACTCTTAGATTTTTTTAACATAAACTGATACTGGCCATTTAGCGATGGATCGGTGTTTTTTGTTGTATCTGGCAAAGTTTGACCAAAAGCAATGTTTAAAAATAGCATAGCGCCTAAAAACAATAGGGTGTGTTTAATTTTCTGCATAGTTTAAATATAGGTGTTTGAGTGTAAAACTACATTTTTATCTATTTCCTAGTTAATAATTTTTAACTAATGGCTTTATAGATTTTAATTGTTGTGCGTTTTCGTTATCTGTTAAATAACAATTTTATCTACGTTTTATTATAATTTACTTATTGATAGATTACATTTGCCTCATGCAAATAGGAATTATCGGTTTGGGCGATATGGGCAAATTATATGCGCTGTCGTTTGCAAGCGAAGGTTATAAAGTATGCGGGGCAGATATGCCTTTAAGGTTTTCGGATTTAAAAAATGAATTAGAGCCGAAAGGAATCGAGGTATTAATTGATGGTCATGAAGTGGCCCGCAAATCAGACTTTATTATTTACTGTGTGGAAGCAGAAAAGATTGATGAGGTAGTTTCTACGTTTGCCCGTTCTACAAAGTTTGGCGCAATTGTATCCGGACAAACCTCTGTTAAACATCCGGAAATTGCAGCTTTTGAGAAACACCTTCCAGATGATACACAGATTGTAACCTGCCACTCTTTACACGGGCCTGCTTTTAGTCCAGAAGGGCAAACACTGGTGGTCGTTCGCCATCGGGCTACCGATGAAGTTTATGCTAAAGCTTTAGCCGTTTACCGTTCGCTTAAATCGAATATCATCGAAATGGACGATTATCGTGAGCATGACCGCATTGTGGCCGATACACAAGCCGTTACTCACATGGGCTTCGAAAGCATGGGGTCAGCCTGGAAAAATGCAGGATTCTTTCCATGGGATAACCCAGCGTATGCTGGCGGAATCGATAATGTGAAAATCTTAACCACGCTCAGAATTTTTAGTTACAAATCACATATTTATGCTGGCTTAGCAATATTGAATCCTTATGCTCAGAAGCAGGTGAAATATTACGCTCAGGCAGAATCGGAATTATATAAGCTGATGATTTGTGAAAATGAAATTGAATTTAGGGAGAAAATTTATGCTGCTCGCGATTTTGTATTTCATGAGAGCAGAACGCTTCTGCTCCTTGATGACAACATCATGAAAGAATTTAGCCTTTCTGACGCAGATCATAAGCAAAAGCCAAATTCGCACTTAAGTTTGCTAAGTATGGTTTATGCCTGGTATAAAATGGGCGTAAATCCTTATGATAATTTAATTTGTCAAACCCCACCATTTAAATTGAGGCTTGGAATAGCTGAATATCTTTTCAAAAACGAGGAGATGTTGGAAGAATCGATCACCACCGCTTTATACGATAAATCTATCCGCGGCGACGATTTGGAATTTCACACTGCTGTTCATGAATGGGCATCGATAATAGGATATGGTGATTTGAAAGGGTATAAGGAACATTTTGAGGCTGCAAAATCATTTTTTGCCAATCGATTGAATGATGGGAGAGACCTCAGTGCAGAAATGATTAGGAGGTTAGGGAAGTAGTGGCAAAATCAGAATTGGTTGTCGAATTGCAAACTCATTTGGCTGATGTTGAAAGTTTATGCCAGGAATATGATTTGAGAAATAAACTGGTGGTTTCTCAAATTGCTAAACGAATGTTGATCCTATTCCAGAGTGCTGAACAATCCAAATCATTACTCACTCAATTGAAGCTTAATCACATTCAGCTTAGCTGTAGTTCAGAAACTTATCAATCAAAAAGTGTAAACAACTTTATTGGCTTGCTAAAGCTGGAACATACAAAAGGAGCAGGCTGGAATTATCTGCCGAAGCTTGAGCAGTCTAGTCTGATTAAAGTATCATTAGAAAACTGGTGGAACAATAAAAAGATAATTGTCGATTCCAATTCAATTGCATTTACGAGAGCTAAAATTATAAAAGCGTTAGCCGGGAATGATCAAATAATGATAGATACATCAGGATGGAAGCTTACTGATGCTTATGGAAATAAAACCACCATCAATCCAATACCAGGAACGGTTAGGCAGATTGCTTACGAAGTTATCGAGACTTTTAAAAATATGGATATCAATAAGGAGAGTAAGCTTCATCATAAATCCTGAATTAAATATTCAGCTGGCACCTGGTTTCAATGTATGCTGTAGTTATACTGCTGTATCCTTGAAAACGATAACCGCCAATACGTTCATGGAAAATGAGCTTGAAAGTAGAGCGTAGCTGACACCTGTAACACGTTGATAAATTTTAATTACCAGGTTCCAATTTATATCATCCATATAATATATAGACTTTATTTTATTCCATAAATCCTTCGTTTAGCCAAAAACTGTCCCTTATATTTGCCCGCATGTCGGTTTTGTTATTTACCATCATCGTTTTGTTAGGCGCTTTTTTGGCAGGTTTATTAGGTTCATTAACAGGCTTAGGTGGAGGTGTAATTATAATTCCGCTATTAACACTGGCGCTAGGGGTTGATATTCATTATGCCATCGGTGCATCAATTGTTTCGGTAATAGCCACCTCATCGGGTTCTGCGGCAGCCTATGTAAAAGAAGGAATTACAAATATTCGAATCGGTATGTTTCTCGAAATTGCCACTACAATAGGAGCCATTTGTGGCGCAGTAGTAGCTGTTTATCTCAATGCAAATTATATCGCCATCATTTTTGGGTGCATCTTAATTTTCTCCGCCATCATGACGTTGAAGAAAAAGATTGATCATACTACTTTAGACAAGACTGATAAATGGGCAAAATTTTTCAAACTGAACAGTAGTTATCCTGATAAGGGCGTAGATCATCCTTATGCAGTTAAAAATGTGCCTGCTGGTTTTGCGATGATGCTTTTTGCTGGTACCCTTTCTGGTCTTTTAGGTATTGGTAGCGGTGCGCTAAAAGTAATCGCGATGGATAACATCATGCGTTTGCCTTTTAAAGTGTCGACAACCACAAGTAACTTTATGATGGGTGTAACAGCCGCTGCAAGCGCGATTGTTTATTTGCACCGCGGTCAGATAGATCCTGGAATTGCAATGCCCGTTTGTATTGGAGTTTTAACCGGCGCTTCGATTGGATCGAAAGTTTTGTTGCGAACTAAGACCGACAAACTAAAAATTGTGTTTGCAGTTGTAGTTACGTTTTTAGCACTACAAATGATTTACAAAGGAATTAGCGGCTTGTAAAATGAACGAAGAGAAAAACGAAAATATTAATGATAAGGATATCCAGGTTGTATTGGGTACGCTTCTGCGTGCTGGTGTAATCATATCGATGAGTATTGTACTGATTGGTGGTGTCATTTTCCTTATCCATAACAAAGGGGTAATAACCGATTATAAAGTTTTTAAACCAGAACTCTCAAAGTTTTCATCAATAGGAGAGATTTTTAAAGGCTTATCTAGCTTTCATGGCGATGCCATTGTTCAGTTTGGTATCCTAATGCTCATTTTTACGCCAATTGCCCGCATCATTTTTGCCATATTTAGCTTTTTGATAGAGAAAGATTATCTCTATGTTCTTATCGGATTTATCATCCTTGCCATCATAACCATCAGTTTAAATGGTGGTTTGGCACATTAACATCTGGTTAAAAGTTAAAAGCCAACATATCAACAATTTATTTGAAAAAATATTTGGCTAACTATTTGAAAATTAATAATTCTTGTCTATCTTTGCCGTCCCTTTCGGGGGATGTACAACCACCTTGAACGAAGCCCTACTGCTTCGATGGGTGTTAAAAAGAAAAGATAAAATGTCAGGAATTATTGGAAAAAAAGTAGGAATGACCAGTATCTTTGATGCCGAAGGAAGAAACATTCCTTGTACGGTAATCGAGGCTGGGCCTTGTGTAGTTACACAAGTGAAAACCGAAGAAAAAGACGGGTATTCATCAATCCAATTGGGTTACGATGAGAAAAAAGAGAAAAACACAACTCAACCGTTAAAAGGCCATTTCGCGAAAGCAAACACAACTCCGAAACGCAAACTTGTTGAATTCGATTCGTTTACAACTTCACTTAACTTAGGTGATGTAGTAACCGTTGACGCATTCGCAGAAGGCGATTTTGTTGATGTTGTAGGTACCTCAAAAGGTAAAGGTTTTCAAGGTGTTGTAAAACGCCACGGATTTGCCGGTGTTGGTATGCAGACTCACGGTCAGCATAACCGTTTACGTGCCCCAGGTTCATTGGGAGCATCATCATTCCCTTCACGTGTATTCAAAGGAATGCGCATGGCAGGAAGAACAGGTGGAGACAGAGTAAAAGTTCAAAACTTACAAGTTTTGAAAGTTTATGCTGAGCAAAACCTATTAGTAGTTAGTGGTTCCATTCCAGGAGCTAAAGGTTCTTACGTAATCTTAGACAAGTAATCAGATGGAAGTTAAAGTATTAAACATTTCAGGTAAAGAAACAGGTGCCAAGGTGCAACTTCCTGAATCGGTATTTGGTATCGAGCCTAACGACCACGCGATTTATTTAGATGTAAAACAGTATTTGGCTAACCAACGTCAAGGTACTCACAAATCTAAACAACGTAATGAGATTGCTGGTTCAACTCGTAAACTATACAAGCAAAAAGGTACAGGTGGTGCCAGAGCGGGTAGCATTAAATCTCCGTTATTTAACGGTGGTGGTCGTGTTTTCGGTCCTCAACCACGTGATTATAGCTTTAAATTGAACAAGAAATTAAAATCATTAGCACGTAAATCTGCTTTAGCTTATAAAGCAAAAGATAACAGCGTGGTAGTTTTAGAAGATTTCAACTTCGATACAGCTAAAACAAAAAACTATACAAGTTTATTGGCTGCGTTAAACGTAGGTACTCAAAAAACTTTATTGGTTTTACCTGCACAAAATAATAATATCTATTTATCAAGCAGAAACGTTCAGAAAACTAAAGTAATCTCGGCAGCAGATTTAAATACTTATGATGTATTAAACGCTGGTGTACTTGTGTTAACTGCAGATTCTGTTAAAACTTTGGAGGAGGCATTTGCCAAGTAATATGGAAATTTTAAAAAAACCAATATTAACCGAAAAAGCTTCAGCTTTAACTGAAAAATCTAACCGTTTCACATTCGCTGTTAACCACAAGGCTAACAAAATCCAAATCAAAGCGGCTATTGAGAAATTGTACGGTGTAACCATCGTAGCAGTGAACACAATGGTTGTTGATGGAAAAGCGAAATCTCGTTACACTAAAGCAGGTTTTGTTTCTGGCCGTAGCCCGAAATACAAAAAAGCAATCGTAACGTTAAAAGACGGCGAAACAATAGATTATTACGCAACTCTTTAATTTAATAATTAATTATAACTATGGGCTTAAGAAAATTTAAACCAGTTACTCCAGGTACCCGCTTCAGAGTTGGTGCTAGTTTTACGGAGATTACAGCAACCAAGCCCGAAAAATCATTGGTTGTATCATCAAAAAAGTCTGGTGGACGTAACAACACAGGTAAAATGACTATGCGCTACATGGGTGGTGGTCATAAAAAATCATATCGTTTAATCGACTTCAAACGCGATAAATTCGATATTCCTGCAACAGTAGCTACTGTTGAATACGATCCAAACCGTACTGCCCGCATCGCATTATTACATTATGCAGATGGCGAGAAGCGTTACATTATTGCTCCAGAAGGTTTGCAAGTGGGTTCGGTATTATTATCGGGCGAAACAGCAGCTCCAGAAGTAGGTAACACTTTAAAATTATCGAACATTCCATTAGGTTCTATCATCCACAATGTGGAGATTCACCCTGGAAAAGGAGCACAATTAGCCCGTAGTGCAGGTGCTTATGCACAATTAGCTGCCCGCGATGGTAAATATGCTACTTTGAAAATGCCTTCAGGCGAAACCCGTTTAATCTTGACTACTTGTCTTGCTACTATAGGTGCGGTATCTAACTCAGATCACGCAAATGAAGTATTAGGTAAAGCTGGTCGTAAACGTTGGTTGGGCCGTCGTCCGAGAACTAGACCGGTAGCGATGAACCCTGTCGATCACCCAATGGGTGGTGGTGAAGGTAGATCATCAGGTGGTCACCCACGTTCAAGAAATGGCGTTTTAGCTAAAGGCTACAAAACCAGAGAACTTAAAAAATATTCTAATCGTTACATCATAGAGAGAAGGAAGAAATAATGGCTCGTTCGATAAAAAAAGGACCTTATATTGACCATAACGTAGAGAAAAAAGTAAACTCTATGAATGATTCAGGCAAAAAGTCTGTAATCAAAACTTGGTCTCGTAGATCAATGATTTCACCAGATTTCGTTAATCATACATTTGCAGTACACAATGGTAATAAATTTATCCCTGTGTATGTTACAGAAAACATGGTTGGTCACAAGTTGGGAGAATTTGCTCCAACCAGAACATTCAGAGGACACGCTGAAAAGAAAAAATAATTAGACAATGGAAGCAATAGCAAAATTAAACAATTGTCCAACCTCACCGCGTAAGATGCGTTTGGTTGTAGATCTTATCAGAGGTGAACGTGTAGAAAAAGCATTAAGTGTTTTAAAGTTTACCAATAAAGAAGCAGCAATAAGAGTTGAGAAATTATTATTATCTGCTATCAACAACTGGGAAGCTAAAAATGGCAAAACTTCTGATGGAAGCGAGTTATTTGTTAAAACGATTATGGTAGATGGCGGTCGTCAACTTAAACGTTTACGTCCAGCACCTCAAGGCCGTGGGTATAGAATTCGTAAGCGTTCAAACCACGTTACGCTGATTGTAGATAGTAAAAGTACAGAAACAACTCAAAACTAATTTTAGGAAATGGGACAAAAAGCAAATCCAATAGGTAACAGGTTAGGTATCATCAAAGGATGGGATTCTAACTGGTTCGGTGGCAACAACTACTCCGATAAATTAGTTGAAGATGAGAAAATAAGAAAATACCTTTCTGCTCGTATCGCTAAAGGTGGTGTTGCTAAAGTGGTTATAGAGCGTACGTTAAAACGTATCACGGTAACAATTCACACAGCTCGCCCAGGTATCGTAATCGGTAAAGCAGGTGCTGAGGTTGATAAAATCAAAGAAGAGTTAAAGAAATTGACTAAAAAGGAAATTCAAATTAACATTTTCGAGATTAAACGCCCAGAACTTGATGCACAATTAGTTGCAGAAGGTGTTGCAAAACAATTAGAAGCAAGGATCTCATTCCGTAGAGCAATGAAATCTTCTATCGCATCAACCATGCGTATGGGTGCTGAAGGTATCAAAATCATGACTTCTGGTCGTTTAGGTGGTGCAGAGATGGCACGTACTGAGCAGTACAAAGAAGGAAGAGTGCCTTTGCATACATTCCGTGCTGATATTGACTATGCTTTAGCTGAAGCTTTAACCACTTATGGTAAAATCGGCGTTAAAGTATGGATCTGTAAAGGTGAGGTTTATGGAAAACGTGATTTGTCTCCAAACATCGGTTCGACAAACAACGGTCCAAAAGGCGCATCAGATAAACCCGCTTTCGGTGGAAGAGATAACCGTGGTGGTGGAAGAGATAACCGTGGCGGTGGTAACGACAGACGTGGTGGAAACCAAGGTGGCGGTCGTGGTCCAGGCCAAGGTGGTGCAAACAGAGGTGGTGGCGCAGGCGCTAACAGAGGTCCTCGTAAATAATTGATTTATTAACATCGTTTAACGATTAGAACAAAATAAAATGTTACAGCCAAAAAGAACGAAGTTCAGGAAGATGCAAAAAGGCAGAATGAAGGGTTTAGCTTCTCGTGGAGCTGAATTAGCATTCGGATCTTTCGGTATTAAATCTTTAGAAGCAACTTGGATTACAAGTCGCCAGATAGAGGCTGCTCGTATCGCGGTAACCCGTTTCATGAAACGTGAAGGCCAGGTATGGATCAGAATTTTCCCGGACAAACCAGTAACTAAAAAACCTGCTGAGGTACGTATGGGTAAAGGTAAAGGTGCTCCTGAGTATTGGGTAGCAGTTGTAAGACCCGGACGCGTAATTTTCGAAGCTGAAGGTGTGCCTTTAGAAGTAGCTAAAGAAGCATTGCGTTTAGCAGCTCAGAAATTACCAATCCAAACCAAATTCGTAGTACGTAGAGATTACGTAGAAGCATAGTAGAATGTTGAGGTGAATGTTGTAAATACTTGTTTATTATAACCGCTACACTCAACTTAAAAAAAAGAAAAATGAAAAATTCAGAAATCACAGGGCTTTCAAAAGAAGAATTAGTAGCTAAGATTGCGGAAGAAAAAGAGAACTTATCAAAATTAAAGTTCGCACACACTATTTCAGCTATCGAAAATCCTTCGCGTATTGCGAAAGTAAGGAAAGACATAGCCCGTTTAAACACTGAGTTGACTAAAGTGAAAAACACTGAGTCAGCTACTGAAACTAAATAATTTGAGAGTCGACATGGAAAGACAATTAAGAAAAACAAGAACGGGATTAGTGGTAAGCAACAAGATGGATAAATCTGTTGTAGTGAGCGTGGAACGTAAAGTAAAGCACCCGATTTATGGTAAGTTCGTTAAGAAAACTACCAAATTTATGGCTCACGACGAGAAAAACGAATGCGGTATCGGTGATACAGTATTGATTATGGAAACTCGTCCCTTGAGTAAAAACAAGAACTGGAGATTGGTACAAATTTTAGAAAGAGCTAAATAAGATGGTACAACAGGAATCGAGATTAAACGTTGCTGATAACAGCGGCGCAAAAGAAGTATTGGTAATTCGCGTGCTAGGTGGAACCGGCAAACGTTATGCTTCAATTGGTGATAAAGTAGTTGTTACCGTAAAAAGCGCATTACCGTCAGGTAATATTAAAAAAGGTACAGTTTCAAAAGCAGTTGTTGTAAGAACTAAAAAGGAAATCCGTCGTAAAGATGGTTCTTATATCCGTTTTGACGATAATGCTGCTGTATTATTGAACGCACAGGATGAGCCAAGAGGTACACGTATCTTTGGCCCGGTTGCGAGAGAACTACGTGAAAAACAATTCATGAAAATTGTATCATTAGCACCGGAGGTATTATAAAATGGGAAACAAAGTAAATACACCATCAAAACTTAAAATCCGCACTGGAGATTTAGTTAAAGTAATTGCTGGCGATTCAAAAGGTCAACAAGGAAAAGTACTTTCAGTACAAATAGATAAAAACAGAGCCATTGTAGAAGGCGTTAACTTAGTGTCTAAACACACTAAACCAAATGCTGCAAATCCGAACGGTGGTATTATTAAAAAAGAAGCTGCTCTTCACATTTCTAACTTGATGTTGGTTGATCCAAAATCTGGTAAAGCCACTCGCGTTGGTCGTAAACTTAACGCTGATGGTAAAATCGTTAGAGTTGCTAAAATTTCAGGGGAGGAAATTAAATAATGGCTACACCTAGATTAAAAAGCAAATACAAAGAAGAAGTTGTAAATGCATTAAAAGAGAAATTTCAGTACAAAACTGTAATGCAGGTTCCTAAATTGGAAAAAATCTGTATCAATCAGGGTGTTGGTCGTTTTTCTGTTACTGATAAAAAGATTATGGATACCACAATCGTTGAGTTGACTACTATTACTGGTCAGCAAGCGGTTCCGGCTAACTCTAAGAAAGATATCTCTAACTTTAAATTGCGTAAAGGTATGCCAGTAGGTGTACGCGTAACATTACGTGATAACAATATGTATGAGTTCTTAGATCGTTTGATTTCTGTAGCTTTACCACGTATCCGTGATTTTAAAGGTATTAACGATAAAGGTTTTGATGGTAAAGGAAATTACACATTAGGTGTAACTGAGCAAATCATCTTCCCAGAGATCAATATAGATAAAATCAATAAAATTTTAGGGATGGATATAACTTTCGTAACTTCGGCAAAATCTGACGTTGAGGCTCTTGAGTTATTGAAACAATTCGGATTACCATTTAAAAATCAAAAAACAGCAGAATAATGGCAAAAGAAGGTGTAAAAGCACGCGAAGTTAAGCGCCAAAAATTGGTAGCTAGATACGCTGAAAAACGTGCAGTATTAAAAGCTGCAGGAGATTTCGAGGGTTTAGATAAATTACCTAAAAACTCGTCTCCGGTACGTTTACACAACCGTTGT
The DNA here is from genome assembly GCF_001422545.1 of Pedobacter sp. Leaf41. Taxonomy (GTDB): domain Bacteria; phylum Bacteroidota; class Bacteroidia; order Sphingobacteriales; family Sphingobacteriaceae; genus Pedobacter. Next base: position 586,306 of record NZ_LMLE01000001.1, read on the forward strand.
AAATTAACTGGTCGTCCACGTGGTTATATGCGTACCTTTGGTATTTCAAGGGTAACATTCCGCCAAATGGCACTAGACGGTAAAATACCAGGTGTTAAGAAAGCATCTTGGTAATAAAAGTATAAAGTAATTAGTATAAAGTATTTAGATCGATTGGTCTTTATACTTTATACTATTGTCTATATACTAAAAATGGAATTTTAACCGATAGCAGGTCCCACAGCTGGGTAGCAGAAGGAAACCACTATCAAAAACAATAAATAATGAATACAGATCCAATAGCAGATTATTTAACAAGAGTAAGGAATGCCATTAAGGCCAACCACCGTGTTGTAGAAATTCCTGCATCAAACCTTAAAAAAGAAATTACTAAAGTTCTTTTCGATAAAGGTTACATCGCGAACTACAAGTTTGAAGATACAACAGTTCAAGGCATCATTAAAATTGCTTTGAAATACAATCCAATTACTAAAGTTCCTGCTATTCGTACATTAGTGCGAGTAAGTAAACCAGGTTTGAGAAACTATGCTGGTGTTGAAAATATGCCAAGAGTATTAAACGGTTTAGGTATCGCAATCTTATCTACTTCTAAAGGTGTAATGACTGATAAAGAAGCAGCCAAATTAAACATTGGTGGTGAGGTATTGTGTCACGTTTATTAATATTAGGAGAACAGCACAATGTCAAGAATAGGAAAAGCCCCAATTACAATCCCTGCAGGTGTTACCATTACTGTATCGAAAGATAACGTAGTAAGTGTAAAAGGCCCTAAAGGTGAATTAACACAAGCAGTAGATTCAGATATCACTGTAAGTCAAGAAGATGGAATTTTAACAGTTCAACGTCCATCAGAACAAAAGAAACACAAAGCATTACACGGTTTATATCGCTCATTGCTTAACAACATGGTTGTTGGTGTTACAGAAGGTTATAAATTAACTCAAGAATTAGTAGGTGTTGGTTACCGTGCTACAAACCAAGGTAATACACTAGATCTAGTTTTAGGTTATTCTCACCATTATGTATTTCAATTACCAGAAGAGATTAAAGTAACTACATCTTCAGAAAAAGGTCAAACTCCTAAAATCATTTTAGAAAGTATTGACAAACAATTGATCGGTCAGGTAGCAGCGAAAATCCGTTCGTTACGTGCACCAGAGCCATACAAAGGTAAAGGTATCAAGTTTGTAGGTGAAGTGTTAAGAAGAAAAGCAGGTAAATCAGCGTCTAAAAAATAGTAATCATGGCAGGTAAAAAATTATCAAGAAGAGATCGTATTAAAAAAGGGATCAGAAAAAGACTTACCGGTTCGGAAGAGCGTCCAAGGTTATCTGTATATAGAAGCAATAAAGGGATTTATGCGCAGGTAATTAACGATGTAACCGGTACTACAATAGCTTCAGCATCATCTTTATCAAAAGATTTTTCTGGAACAGGTAACAAAAGCGACCAATCAGTTGCAGTAGGCAAATTAGTTGCTGAAAAAGCAATCGCTGCTGGTGTTAAAGAAGTTGTTTTCGATAGAAATGGCTATTTATACCACGGTCGTGTAAAATCGTTGGCAGAGGGTGCCCGCGAAGCTGGTTTAGTATTTTAATCTGAAGAAAAAGTAAGATGTCAACTATCAATATAAAAAGAGTTAAAACCACCGATATCGAATTAAAGGATCGTTTGGTTAGTATACAACGTGTTGCCAAAGTAACCAAAGGTGGTCGTACTTTCAGCTTCTCAGCAATTGTTGTTGTTGGAGATGAGAACGGTGTTGTTGGTTTCGGTTTAGGTAAAGCGAAAGAAGTAACTGAAGCAATCGCTAAGGGTGTGGATGATGCTAAAAAGAACTTAGTAAAAGTTCCAATTTTACACGGTACAGTTCCTCACGAGCAGATCGGTAAATTCTCAGGTGGTTTTGTTTTAATCAAACCAGCTGCAGTAGGTACCGGAGTAATTGCTGGTGGTGCGATGCGTGCTGTATTAGAGAGTGCTGGCGTTCATAACGTATTGGCAAAATCTAAAGGTTCATCAAACCCACACAACGTGGTAAAAGCAACTGTAGATGCGTTAACAAAAATGCGTGATGCTTATACAGTAGCTCAAACTCGTGGTATAGATTTAAACAAAGTATTTAACGGATAATATCATGGCTAAGATCAAAATAACACAAGTAAAAAGCGTTATCGACAGAAGCGAGCGCCAAAAAAGAACCGTTCAAGCTTTAGGTTTATCTAAAATGAATCAAAGTGTTGAGGTAGAAGCTACACCACAAATTATTGGTATGGTTCGCAAAGTGAACCACTTAGTAGCTATCGAAGCAATTTAAGACAATTATCAAATGAATGAGTTTTGAATGAATGAATTAGGCAAATTGTTAACATTCAATCATTCAAAACTCGATCATTATTTATTTATCGTTGTACCTGTTTAGTGAAAGCGAAGGGCAACACAAATTCAAAAAAATGAATTTAAGTAATTTAAAACCTGCAGTAGGTTCTACAAAAAACAACAAAAGAATTGGTCGTGGTACAGGTTCCGGTCGTGGTGGTACTTCAACCCGTGGTCACAAAGGTGCGGGTTCTCGTTCTGGTCACAAAACCAAAATCGGTTTTGAAGGTGGTCAAATGCCTTTACAACGTCGTGTGCCTAAAGTTGGTTTCAAACCAATTAACCGTACCGAATATGTTGGTGTTAACTTAGATGTTTTACAAGCATTAGCCGAAAAACATAACTTAACAACTATTGATTTCGCTGCTTTACAAGCGCATGGTTTAGCTTCAAAAAACGACTTAGTTAAAATTTTAGGTCGTGGTGAAGTAAAAGCAAAATTAGAAATAACTGCACATGCGTTTTCTGCAACCGCACAAAAAGCTATTGAAGCTGCAGGTGGTTCAATTGTAAAATTGTAATTATTAAATGAAGAAGCTATTTACTACTTTAAGTAATATCTGGAAAATTGAAGAATTAAAAGAGCGTATATTGTTTACGCTCTTAATTCTTTTGGTATACCGTTTTGTATCTCACGTGGTTTTACCAGGTGTAGATCCAACTGCTTTAGGCGCTAACGAAAAATCAGGACTTTTAGGCATTCTGGATATGTTTGCCGGAGGTTCGTTCTCTCGTGTGTCTATTTTAGCATTGGGGGTAATGCCTTATATCTCTGCATCCATTGTGGTGCAACTATTGGGTATTGCTGTTCCTTCTTTCCAAAAAATGCAGAAAGAAGGCGAAAGTGGTAGAAAGAAAATGAACCAGATCACTCGTTACCTTACGGTAGCGATTACAATCGTTCAATCTGTAGGTTACGTTAAAACGCAGGTTCCAGCAGAAGCTATTTTATTACCAAATACTTTATTTTTAGTGTTATCTACGTTTGTATTAACAGCAGGTACATTATTTGTAATGTGGTTAGGTGAAAAAATAACTGATAAAGGTATTGGTAACGGTACTTCACTAATCATTATGGTTGGTATTATTGCTCGTTTACCTATTGCAATTTCTCAAGAGTTTAGTGCACGTGTAGGTTCTGCCAGTGAAGGTGGAGGCCCGGTTGCCTTAGTTTTAGAGATTGTTGCCTTATTTGCAGTGGTAATGTTTACCATTCTAATTGTGCAAGGTGTACGTAAGGTACCAGTGCAATACGCAAAGAAAATTGTTGGTAACCGCCAGTTTGGTGGTGTTCGTCAATACATTCCATTAAAAGTAAATGCTGCCGGTGTTATGCCGATCATTTTTGCTCAGGCTTTGATGTTTATTCCAGGTGCTTTAACTCAATTTGTTCCTTCATTGCAAGGTTCATGGTTAATTCAGTTTAGCAATACTACTTCATTAGCTTATAGCTTAACTTTCGCTTTTTTAATTATCGCATTTACTTTCTTCTATACTGCTATTACAGTAAATCCAACTCAAATGAGTGACGATATGAAGAAAAATGGTGGTTTTATTCCTGGCGTTAAACCGGGCTTTGCAACATCGACTTTCATTGATGATGTAATTTCTAAAATCACTTTTCCAGGGGCGGTATTTTTAGCGATTATTGCTATACTACCTTCAATTGCCGTAAAATTTGGTATTAAACAAGAATTTGCTCATTTCTTTGGGGGTACATCACTATTGATTTTAGTAGGTGTTGTTTTAGATACCCTACAACAAATTGAGAGTTATTTATTGATGCGTCATTACGATGGATTAATGAAAACTGGTAGAGTTACCGGCAGAACAGGCGTGCCTGCTGCAAGTAGCAACGCAGCTTTGTAGGCTGGGCGAAATTGAATATAAAATTTTGAATGATAGAATGAGTGAATGGCCCATCAGCTCTTCACTCATTTACAATTTAAGCATTCGAAACTTAAAATGAATGTCTAAAATCTATTACAAGTCTCTTGAAGAGATTGAGTTAATAATAGAAAGTTCAATGCTTGTTTCAAAAACCTTGGCTGAAGTGGCAAAGGTAATCAAAGCAGGCATCACCACTTTAGCCTTAGATAAGCTGGCATTTGAGTTTATTAATGATCATGGTGCGATACCTGCATTTTTAAATTATAATGGCTTTCCTTACTCTTTATGCATATCGCCAAACGAACAAGTTGTTCATGGTTTCCCGAGCGAATACATCATACGAGAGGGTGATTTAATTTCGGTGGATTGTGGTGTGATCAAAAACGGATACTTTGGCGATTCGGCTTATACATTTTCTATAGGAAATGTTGATGCCGAAAAACAGAAGTTAGTTGAGGTAACCAAACATTGCCTTGATTTAGCGATCGAAAAGGCGGCAAGCGGAATGCGTGTTGGAGATATCGGCTTTGCTGTTCAGCAACATGCGGAAGCTCACGGTTTTGGTGTGGTAAGAGAGTTAGTAGGGCATGGTGTTGGGGTAAAGCTTCACGAAAAACCAGAGGTCCCTAATTATGGGAAACGCGGTGTTGGTCCGAAACTGGAGGAAGGTTTAGTGATTGCTATTGAACCGATGATCAATGCCGGTGTTGCTGGAGTACTATTTCACAATGATGGATGGACGGTCACTAGTAAAGACAATAAACCATCAGCACATTTTGAACACACCGTGTCGATAAAAAAGGGCAAAGCAGACGTTTTATCAACGTTTTCATTAATTGAAGAAGTTTTACAACAAAAAAAATAAATAATTAAAATTTTTTATTTAATTTTGCAACCCTGTTTAGAAGCAGCTAATTAAGTAACAATCAACAAAATATGGCTAAACAAGCCTCAATTGAACAAGACGGAGTAATAAGAGAAGCATTATCGAATGCGATGTTCCGAGTAGAACTTGAGAACGGACACGAGATTATTGCTCATATTTCAGGAAAGATGCGGATGCACTACATCAAAATTCTTCCTGGTGACAAAGTAAAACTGGAAATGTCGCCTTATGATTTAACAAAAGGGCGCATAACCTATAGATACAAATAAAATGAAAGTTAGATCATCAATTAAAAAACGTAGCGCTGATTGCAAGATTATTCGCCGTAAAGGTAAACTTTACGTTATTAACAAGAAAAATCCGAAATACAAGCAACGTCAAGGGTAATTAAAAAACATTGTAATGTACCGCACAACGGTGGCCCGCCGTTCGGAATTACTTCAAAAGATAAATAAATATGGCAAGGATTTCAGGTATTGATTTACCAAGAAACAAAAGAGGAGAGATTGGTTTAACTTATATCTATGGTATTGGAAGAACTACTGCACAACGTATTTTAACTACTGCAGGTATCGATCTAAACAAAAAAGTGCAAGATTGGTCTGATGATGAGTTATCAGCAATCCGTACAATGATTAACGATGAAATTAAAGTAGAAGGTGCTTTAAGATCAGAGGTTCAATTAAACATTAAACGTTTAATGGATATTGGTTGTTACCGTGGTTTACGTCACAGAAAAGGTTTGCCTTCTCGTGGTCAGCGTACTAAAAACAACTCACGTACTCGTAAGGGTAAGAGAAAAACAGTTGCTAACAAGAAAAAAGCTACTAAGTAATAGATAGATAGGAGATGTGAGGTTTTAGATGTGAGCATCATGTCTATTTAATCTGCTCAAATCTGGAACAAAAGATAAAAAGTAGGATACTGAGTATCGGGGTAGAGAAAGTCTCATATCTCAAGTCTCATATCTAAAATCTAAAAGATAACATGGCTAAGAGTAAAAAAGTAACAAAAAAACGTATCGTTGTAATTGAGCCTGTTGGTCAGGCACATATCAATGCTACTTTCAACAACATCATCGTTACGTTAACCAACAACAACGGACAGACTATTTCATGGTCTTCTGCTGGTAAAATGGGCTTTAAAGGTTCTAAAAAGAACACACCTTATGCAGCTGGTCAAGCAGCTTCAGATTGCGGTAAAGTTGCATTTGATTTAGGTTTACGTAAAGTTGAAGTTTTTGTAAAAGGTCCTGGTTCAGGTCGTGAATCTGCAATCAGAACTTTGCAAGTAGCAGGTATAGAAGTAACATCTATTAAAGATATTACTCCACTTCCTCACAACGGATGTCGTCCTCCTAAAAAGAGAAGAGTTTAATTAATTTTAAAGCTAAGAATCTTCAGTTAAAGGCTGAATGGTACTTTAAAAACAGAAAAAAATGGCAAGATATACAGGCCCAAAATCAAAAATCGCCCGTAAATTCAGAGAACCAATCTTCGGTCCTGATAAGGTGTTAGACAGAAAAAATTATCCTCCTGGCCAACATGGCGTTTCAAAAAGAAGAGGAAAACAATCTGAGTATGCAATCCAGTTAATGGAGAAACAAAAAGTAAAATATACTTATGGTGTATTAGAAAAGCAGTTCAGTAACTTGTTTAAAAAAGCATCTTCTCGTGCTGGTATTACAGGTGATAACTTACTTCAATTATTAGAAGCACGTTTAGATAACACAGTTTACCGTTTAGGTATTGCAACAACCCGTTCTGGTGCACGCCAGTTAGTTAGCCATAAACACGTAACTGTGAATGGTGAAGTTGTAAATATCCCTTCATATCAGTTAAAAGCTGGTGATGTTGTTGCGGTTCGTGAGAAATCAAAATCATTAGAATCAATTAGTAACTCAGTTGCAGGCAGAACAATTAATAAGTTCTCTTGGTTAGAGTGGAATGCTGGTGAATTAACTGGTAAATTCTTAACCTACCCACAACGTGATGAAATTCCTGAAAACATTAAGGAAAACTTAATCATCGAGTTATACTCAAAGTAATAAATAAGATAGTTAATTACCTCGAAAGGGTAATTAACTTTTTTCTTGTTACTATATATTCAATAACGAATTTAAAAAATTATAAATGGCAATTTTAGCATTTCAGAAACCTGATAAAGTGATCATGCAGAAATCAACAGATTTCGATGGCACATTTGAATTTCGTCCTTTAGAGCCCGGTTTCGGTGTAACAATTGGTAATGCCTTAAGAAGAATATTACTTTCTTCATTAGAAGGTTATGCTATTACTACTATTCGTTTTTCAGGCGTTTCGCATGAGTTTTCTACCATGAAAGGTGTTGTAGAAGATTTAACTGATATCATCTTAAACTTAAAACAAGTTCGTTTTAAGAAAACTGGTGATTCTGGTGATGCTGAAAAAGTATTCATCATTGTTAACGGCCAAGATCAATTCAAAGCTGGTGATATCACTAAATTCTCTAACAACTTTACAGTTTTAAATCCTGAGCATGTGATTTGCAACATGGACAAATCTGTAACTTTAGAAGTGGAATTAACCATCAATAAAGGACGTGGTTATGTACCTGCTGAAGAAAATAAAGTTGCTGATGCTGTTGTAGGTGTTATCGCGATCGATTCGATCTACACACCAATGAAAAACGTTAAATACACAATTGAAAACTTCCGTGTTGAACAAAAAACGGATTATGAGAAATTGGTATTAGATATTTCTACTGATGGTTCAATTCATCCAGAAGAAGCATTAAAAGAAGCGGCTAAGATTCTTATCCAACACTTTATGTTATTCTCTGATGAGAACTTGGTATTAGAATCTCAAGCAAAAGAAGAAACTAAAGAAGTGGATGAGGAAATTTTACACATGCGTAAAATCCTTAAAACGGAATTGGTAGATATGGATCTTTCAGTTAGAGCATTAAACTGCTTAAAAGCTGCTGATATCCGTACTTTAGCTGATTTAGTATCTTACGATGTTGCTGATATGTTAAAATTCAGAAACTTCGGTAAAAAATCTTTAACAGAGATTCAAGAACTAGTAAAATCTAAAGGTTTATCTTTCGGTATGAACCTGTCTAAATTTAAATTAGACGAAGAATAAAAATAGTCTAGAGTTCGGAGTCATTAGTCTTGAGTCCAAACTCTTCTATAAATATAATAATATTCACTGTGTATAATTCCCTCTGAGACAGAGACGGTATACACTTTATAAAAAAACAATGAGACACGGTAAAAAAGTAAACCACTTAGGTAGAACTGCAAGTCACAGAAAAGCGATGTTAGCCAATATGGCATCATCACTTATTTTGCACAAAAGAATTACAACAACTTTAGCTAAAGCAAAAGCTTTACGTACTTATGTTGAGCCAATTATCACTAAATCAAAAAGTGATACTACTCACTCACGTCGTACTGTATTCGCTTACTTACAAGATAAAGAGGTAGTAACTATTTTATTCCGCGAAATTGCTGAAAAGGTTGCAAACCGTCCAGGTGGTTACACTCGTATCATTAAATTAAACAACCGTTTAGGTGATAACGCTGAGATGGCTTTAATTGAATTGGTAGATTATAACGAAGTTTACGGTAAAGATGTAGAGGCTAAAGAAGAGAAGAAAACTACTCGTCGTGGTAGAAGTAAAACCGCTGCTGCTCCTAAAGCTGGTGAAGCGAAAGCTGAAACTGCTGAAGAAGTTGCTCCAGAAGCTACTACTGAAGAAGCAGCTGCTACTGAAGAACCAAAAGGAGAATAGTTTTCTCTGCTTTAAAATTTTAAAAAGTCCTGTTCGAAAGAGCAGGACTTTTTTGTTTATATTGGATTTTAATTTAACTCGTAAAATGTGCAGGTCATTCTTCATTATTCTACTTTTTTTGAGCTTTTCAAGTATCGCTCAGCAGAAAGTAATTTTTGTTACTGATAAAGTTATATCTATTTCTGGTAGAAAATTTGAAATCAATGCTGATGGTTTTCCAAAGCAAATCCAATCCTACTATGATTCTGATTTAAAAGCTTTTGGTGATAAATCCACCAACTTGCTTTATGAACCCATACATTTTCATCTGTTTACATCTTCTAAAATACAGGAGAAGCTAGTTGCGAACACATTTAATGTATTATCCGAAAATAAAAATTTCATCTCCTGGGATGCTACAAGCTCTTCTGCCAATATGTTGCAGCATGTACAGGGTGTAATTACTGTAGATGGGATTGCTAAGTTTCATGTAGAACTGAAAGCTTTAAATGATATTAACTTTTCAAATATTAACTTCCATATTCCATTTGAAAAAAATGCCTCAAAGTACTTAGTGGGATTAGGAAACGACCGAGATATAAGACCAGATACCGTAAAGTGGAGCTGGAAAATGGTTGATAAAGTTAAGCCAGAAGTTTTAATTGGAAATGATAACGCGGCGCTATTTTTAAGTTTTGATCAGCATAAAAGTGTAGATAGCCAGCATATTAGAAATGGCTGGACAAATGAAAATAAAGATGTATTGCAAATTAATATCAAGGGAAGTTCAATGCTTACTGATTTCTCTACAGGATTAGTGAAGTGTAAGAAAGGCGAAATATTGGTTTTTGATTTTATGATATTAGTATCACCAATGAATATTAGAGACGGCAGGAAAAAATTAGAGAAAAGATTTAATGCCTATAAAAGGGAGGTAATGAACTCTCACCTTCTCTCTAAAAAAGGTAAACCATGATCAATTAATATAATCAGCTATATATTTTTGCCAGTCTACACCAAAGGGGATTACCACATATTTTCCTTGCGGACTAACCAAAAATTTCGATGGCCATGAAGCGACTTTGTAGGCACTTTCTATTTGATTATCTGACATAGCAACGGGAAAAGTATAACTAAACTCTTTCATGTAAGCCCTTACAGCCTGTTCGTTGTCATTACTTGCAATAGTGATGATGTTTAGGTTTTGCAATCTGCCATCTTGGGTTTTTTGGTAAGTGCTCTGCAAATCGGGATGCTCTTTCCTACATGGTGAACACCAGGTACCCCAAAAGTCTACTAATGTCCATTGATTACTGTTGTTTACCATCTGATATAAGCTTCCATCCAATTTCGCCAACGAAAATAAAGGGGCAATTTTGCCGTATTTATTAAATTCTGTTAACCAATATTCACCAAACTTGCCAGGTTCTTTGTATAAGGCCTTGGCACCCGCCTTATATTTTGGATCTTTCATAGACATGGCCATAACCATTTTAAGCTTGTCGTCATCGCTTGCTATCGTAGCTAAATAGTCTTCTTCGAAAGAATATTTCTCTTTGTCAAAAAGAAAAAACATATCGTAAAAATAGGCTGATTTAACGGTGTTGTCTATAGCATCAGGGCTGAATTCAGAAGCCAATTTTAAGGACTTAATTTGATCGGCTTTATTTACCGTGTTGCCTGCAGAAATAAAATTAATGGCGGCAAACATGTATCTATACCATGCCCGGTCCATTTTTTCTTCTCGCGACAGCTCGTTTTGTGTAGAGTGAGTACTTATATATTGGTTTAGATTATCGTAAATCAAATCTTGTAATTTAACCGCCAGAGGCTTCAGCTGATCACTCTTATTCATTATACCCGAAATCATCAAACCGTATCTTGCTTTCCTTTGATTGTAAAAGTCAGAATCTTCATTTAGGTAGGATAGATATTCGTTACCTATTTTTTGTAGTTCGATGGCATTGTCTTTATTTTTCATGGCTTCAACCCATTTCCAAATAGGATAGATATTTTCCTTGATCTGCTTATTTACACTTTTTTTTGTTTTGTCGAGAATGATGTAAGCATTAGATTGCTGTTCAGCAAACTTACGTCGGGCAGAATCTAAAGTAATGTTGGATTTTTTAAGGTGAGCAAGAAATTCGGGATCTTTCAATAACTCTTCTCTTGATCCGAGCATAAAACTTTGAGCAAAACTGTTGTGCAACAAATCATCCGTTGCATTTGATTCAAGCATTGCCAAATTGGTTAGAAAGTAAATCGCTGAATCAGGATTTGTTTTTTTTGTGCGTTGGAAACCATTAAAATAGTTAGCATATTGGCTAGGGCTATTCTGTGCAAATACACCGTAGGTTATGCACACAAGGAAAGATAATAGGGTTAATTTTTTCATTTTTTTGATTGCGGTTATTTAGCGTATTAAATTAAAGAAGCCAGAATTGGGTTTCTGGCTTCACTGAAGAGGAAAATTAAACTTTTACATTTTCCATTCCATATTGTTTTAATACATCAGCTGGTACACCAGTCCATTGGTTTGGTGCATTACCTGCATAACCAATATCTTTTACACCGATTTCTGTAGTGTAAAAACCAGAAGCCGTTAAGCTTCTCATTCGGTTAAAAAAAGTAACGCCGGCCTGAACTTCGGGCTTTGCTTTTTTGGGATAAGCAATTTCATCGACTATCGAAATTTGCTGATCTGCAGAAGCATCTACAAAAGATTTGCTAAATTTATTAAAGCAATAAACGTCCAGCCATTTTAAGCCACCACGCATAGGCACTTTATGTTCGGGGATATCTTTTACAATAAATTCAATAAACTCTGGCACTTTGGCATCAGAGGCACTTCCCGAGACATCATCTTTAGGAATTATAATATCTGCTAAAACAGTTATGGTTGCCATTTCATGTTTAGTGAAATAAGTTTCCGCTTTTAGTTCTTTATCCCGGTCTATTTCCCACTGTTCACGCCCAGCCTCTGCTTTCGTTTCTTGTGGAATAGGCTTGTCGCCGGTGTTTTCGGGTTGCTTGCAGGCTTCTAATAACACTGCAGTACTTACTGCTGTTAAGCCAATTGCTTTTAGGGAATCACGTCTGTTCATGTTGTAATTCTTTAAATGTTTTGTTTTTTCTTTTGCGCTAAAATGTACTCTGCCGTACGCATGGAGAGCGCAAGGATAGTCCAGGTTGCGTTTTTATCACCTTGTTGTACAAATGGACCGGCATCAACAACAAAAAGATTCTTGCAATCGTGTGCCTGGCAATATTTGTTCAGTGCAGATTTTTTCGGGTCATCGCCCATGCGGATAGTACCCACTTCGTGAATGATTTTTCCAGGAGGTAACAAACCATAATTGGTTTCTGGCCCCTGAATTTCTGACGTAACCACTCCACCCATTTCTTTCATCATGTGTAAGAAAGTATCTTGCATGTGTTTAGCTTGTAAAATTTCTTCTTTGGCCCATTTGTAGTGAAACCTGAGAACAGGAATTCCAAATTTATCGACAGCATTGGGATCAATTTCGCAATAGTTATCTTCCCTGGCTATGGCGGTTCCTCGGCCTGCCATACCAACGGTGGTTCCATAAAAGCGACGGTAATCATCTTTTAATGATTTTCCGTAGCCGCCGGCATCTTTCATTTTTCCATCTCTACCTGGAACCATGCCATTCATTTGCGTTACGCCGCCACCGAAACCGTAAGCTGGCATACCCATACCGCCCCAATACTCGATATGGTATCCCCGAGGAAAATTGAGTTTTTTATTATCCAGCCACCATGGTGAATAGATATGCACACTTCCTAAACCATCCTCATTATAACGTTTTCTATCCATTAACTGCGGAAGGAAACCTGAAACGCTTACGCCGGTAGAATCGTGAAGGTATTTACCTACAATTCCACTGCTATTTGCCAAGCCATTAGGATGTGACGGAGATTTCGAATTCAATAAAATACGGGCAGATTCGCAAGCACTGGCACCGAGAATGACCATTTTTCCATTTACCTGATACTCTTGTAAATCTTTTCTGTTTACATAAGAAACACCTTTGGCCGATCCATCTTTATCAGTGATTACTTCGCGAACCATCGCATCGGTAATTACAGTGAGGTTCCCTGTTTTTACAGCCGGAATAACCAAGCAAGAAGATGAAGAGAAATCGCCATAAACCTTACAACTTCGGCCACACTGGCCACAATAAAAACATGGAGCTCTATCGCTGTTGTTCGGTAATGGTTCTGTTAATACCGATCCACGGCCAGCAATCACTTTAACCCCTGCTTTATCAGCTCCTTTTTTGATAAACAATTCCGTTAACCTTGGTTTTGGGGGTTTCATAAAGATACCATCAGGCTCGTTTGGTAGCCCTTCTTTTGTACCGTAAATGCCAATCAAACGATCAACTTTATCGTAAAATGGTTTAACATCGTCGTAGGTAATTGGCCAATCATCTGTTAAACCATCTTTTGCCTGAAAATCCAGAGGACCCATTCTGAGCGATATTCTTCCCCAGTGATTCGTTCTGCCGCCAAGCATTCGAGATCTGAACCATTCAAATTCCGTTTTATCTTTGGTAGTGTAGGGTTCTCCTTCCAATTCCCAGCCACCATATGAAGCATCAAAATCGCCAAACGGACGGACCGTACTTGCTCCTCTTCGTGGAGATTCCCAAGGCCACTTAAGTTGATGGGCATCTATTCTTGGATCGAAATATTGCCCTGCCTCAAGCATTAAAACTTTTTGTCCGGCATTGGCTAAAACGTATGCCGCCATCCCACCACCAGCTCCAGATCCTACAATAATAGCATCATACACCGTTGGCGATTTTTTTATTTGAAATTCACTCATTTGTTTTGGTTAGAATTAAATGATATCCTAATCTAAAGCTAATTTCTAGGAAATAAAACTAATTATTGAATTTAGATGATTTGTGTGTAAACTTCATTTTAGTATGAAGTAAATCGTATTAGGAAAATATTTTGCTTCATTTGATTGGAGACGGATATTTGATATCATACTTAATCACATAACGAAGTATTAAGCTAAAATAGTCGCTTCATTGTTACATTATTTACACCTCTCTATTCTCCAAATAAAATGAATTACCTTTGTGGTTTAATAATTATAGATGGTATTTTCAGAACAGATTGAACAATTTACTTCCGCTTTAAATTTAAGCTTATCTTCTAAAAACTTTGTGAAAGTTTCCCTAGGTAATTACAAAGGAAATGAAGAAGCGCTAAAGCAAATTCTGGTTCGCCCGGTTTTGATTAAACGAGAAAGTAAATTGGCTTTCACATTTCGGTACAAAACCCGTGATGTGGTGAAGAATCTCAATTTGAATGAGGGTATTAATTTAATTTCTGAATACCTGACAACCGGTTTTAAAATCGGAACGCTTTTTACCACCGAGAGAGACTTAATTCTTGAAGAGTTGAATAATGGTAAAATTGTTCTGAGAGAAACGAAACCTTCAACTAAAGAAGTTCCAACAGAGAATCATGATAAAGAGAAATCGAGATTGATAAAACCAGAGTCAAAACCTTATTTAACAGAACTAAAGATTACTGATATTGATGGAAAGGTTTTTAAAAATGCACAGGACAAGTTCCGTCAGATTAACCATTACGTTGAAACTTTAAGTTCGTTAATTAAGGAATTACCTGAGGGAACCATTAAAAAAGTTGCTGATATGGGCTCGGGTAAAGGTTATTTAACTTTTGCCTTGTATGATTATTTACATTCAGTTTTAAAATTAAATTCTGAAGTTGTAGGAGTAGAGTATCGCCAGGATATGGTTGATTTGTGTAATTCAGTTGCCAAGAAATCTGCTTTCGATCAGCTTAATTTTGTTCAGGGAACCATTGAAGATTACAACGCCGAAGATGTGAATTTGCTCATTGCACTCCATGCTTGTGATACAGCTACTGATGATGCGATATATAAAGGCATTAAAGCCAACGCTGAATTAATTGTTGTTGCACCATGTTGCCATAAACAAATCAGAAGAGAAATTGAGCAAAACAAAGTGAAAAACGATGTTTCATTTTTAACGAAGTACGGCATCTTCTTAGAACGTCAGGCTGAAATGGTGACCGATGGTATTCGTGCTTTGATTTTGGAATACTTCGGTTATAAAACGAAAGTTTTCGAATTTATTTCTGATGCGCATACGCCAAAGAATGTACTGGTTGTTGGGATTAAGAGTAAGGATAAAGGAGGAAAGAATAAAGAAGAAATCATCGAGAAAATTAGAGCAAGTAAAGCTTACTTTGGAATTGGTTATCATCATTTGGAGCGACTTTTACAGCTATAAGATTTTTTCCTACTTCGTCATTGCGAGGGAGGAAGCAATCTTAATGCATTCGCTATTAAAACCCATACTATCAAGATTGCTTCGTGCCTCGCAATGACGACCGTTTTAACGAACTTTTTATTCAAGAGCTTGTTCAGAAAAAAATGACCATATAAGAAATGTGAGAAAATATAAGCCGAGCACTTAAATGGAACTTAAATATCTTATATGGTTAGATGGCGATGTTATTAAATTATCTCAAATGCAATAGAATCATGGCTACCAATGCTGGAATAGATTGTACATAAAGAATTTTCTTACTCGCTGTTGTGGCGCCATAAATGCCCGCAATGATTACACAGGTTAAGAAAAATATCGCTACATATAATTTCCAGTGATGATCGGTAATGCAGAGCGACCAGATTAAACCGGCAGCCAAAAAACCATTATATAAGCCTTGGTTTGCGGCCAGGGTTTTTGTTTTTGGGAATAATTCTTCAGGGATGCTTTTGAAAACTTTTGGGGCTTTGGTTGTCCAGGCGAACATTTCCAGCCATAGAATGTAAATGTGAATGGCGGCCACCAGGCCAATGATGATTTGTGCTGCTAATTGCATGATAATTTGATTTGGTAATTGAAGGTACAATAAATTCTGTCTTGGCCAGACAGGCTTTTTTCTTTTTCTTGATAATAAGAAACAAAAACCGAGCTTTTCTGCGAGCTCATGAATACCGTTAAAAAAAATAGACACTAATGAATAATCAACGCTTTTGAAGCTTTGTAGTAAATTCTCGATAAATCTAAAGGCGTAATCCTAAGCCGTGTGGAGGTTTGTTGTAGTTGAAAATTTGTATAACACTCGTAGGATTTCTTGTTTCAGTGGTTCATGGATGAAACTGCAATAGAGATTTATTGGTATTTACTTTAAAATCTTCTGATGCCAATCCTCGCTACTTTGAAAGTTAGTGAGCCGGCTTGTAATGTTTTCTGCCAACTTTAGTTTGTGTTTTTAACCAAACTTTCATATCAGTTGAAAGTTAATTATCAAACCATAATACTCCCCTCGTTATTTTCAAGGAGGGGGCGGGGATGGTTATTACGTCCCCAAAAGCTAAAAACTGCGTTCATAAACCCGATGGCAGCGAACACGGAGTGCAACGAAGTAAAGCGGACAGCGGGGCAGGAGCTTTCGAAGAACTACTACTGTTCGTTTTCAAACTATTTAAATTGTCTTTAACTTTAGTCTTTCAGCTTTACACTTCTAGCTTACTTCTGTCATGCTGTCAGTAATAAAAGGCATCTTTTTTTACATTTTATCAGTCTTTTAGCGATAATTTCTGCCAAAACCCAATTGGCACAAGCATTGTTTAATAGCTGTAGAAATTATAATACTTTAAAAAGAGAAAACAAAAATACAATGGGAAAAATTATTGGAATAGACTTAGGAACAACAAACTCTTGCGTGAGCGTAATGGAGGGCAATGAGCCTGTAGTTATCGCGAACAGTGAGGGTAAACGTACTACACCGTCTATTGTTGCTTTTGCAGAAAACGGTGAGCGTAAAGTTGGCGAGCCTGCTAAACGTCAGGCTATAACCAACCCAACAAAAACGATATATTCGATTAAACGCTTTATGGGTAACAGCTACGACGAAAGTGCGAAAGAAGCTGGACGTGTACCTTATAAAGTTGTTAAAGGTGATAACAACACACCTCGTGTAGAAATCGACGACAGAAAATATACTCCACAGGAGATTTCTGCAATGATTCTACAAAAAATGAAAAAAACTGCTGAAGATTTCTTGGGTCAGGAAGTTACTGAAGCAGTTATTACTGTGCCAGCTTACTTTAATGATGCACAACGCCAGGCTACGAAAGAAGCAGGTGAAATTGCAGGTTTAACTGTAAAACGTATCATTAATGAGCCAACTGCAGCTGCTTTAGCTTATGGTTTAGATAAAGCACACAAAGACATGAAAATTGTTGTGTTCGATTGCGGTGGTGGTACACATGACGTTTCAGTTTTAGAATTAGGTGATGGCGTTTTCGAAGTAAAATCTACTGATGGTGATACACACTTAGGTGGTGATGACTTTGACCACATTATTATCGATTGGTTAACTGAAGAGTTTAAATCAGAAAACAGCATGGACCTTGCGAAAGATCCAATGGCATTACAACGTTTAAAAGAAGCTGCTGAGAAAGCTAAAATTGAATTATCAAGCACAACTTCTACTGAAATTAACTTGCCATATATTACTGCTGATGCTAGCGGCCCTAAACACTTAGTACGTACATTATCTCGTGCTAAATTTGAGCAATTAGCTGATAGCTTAATCAAGCGTACTATCGAGCCTTGTAAATCTGCATTGAAAAATGCTGGTTTAAGCACAAGCGATATCGATGAAATTATTTTAGTAGGTGGTTCAACTCGTATCCCTGCAATTCAGGATGCTGTTAAAGCTTTCTTCGGCAAAGAGCCAAGTAAAGGCGTTAACCCTGATGAGGTTGTAGCAATTGGTGCTGCTATTCAAGGTGGTGTGTTAACTGGTGATGTGAAAGATGTATTGTTATTAGACGTTACACCTTTATCATTAGGCATCGAAACTATGGGTGGTGTAATGACTAAATTAATCGAGTCGAACACAACTATCCCAACTAAAAAATCGGAAACTTTCTCAACTGCAGCTGATAACCAGCCTTCAGTAGAAATCCACATTTTACAAGGTGAGCGCCCAATGGCTGGACAAAACCGTACAATTGGTCGTTTCATTTTAGATGGTATTCCACCAGCACCTCGTGGTGTGCCTCAAGTAGAAGTATCTTTTGATATCGATGCGAACGGTATTTTACACGTAAGTGCTAAAGATAAAGCTACTGGTAAAGAGCAAAAAATCCGTATCGAAGCATCTTCAGGTTTAACTGATGCTGAGATCAAAAAAATGAAAGAAGAAGCTGAAGCTAATGCAGCAGATGATGCTAAGCAAAAAGAAGAAGCTGATAAAATCAATGGTGCTGATGCTTTAATCTTCTCTACTGAGAAACAATTGAAAGAGTTTGGTGATAAATTATCTGCTGATAAAAAAGCGCCAATCGAAGCTGGTTTAGAGAAATTAAAAGCAGCACACTTATCTCGTAACTTCGCCGATATCGATGCAGCTTCTGCTGAATTGCAAGCAGCATGGAACGTAGCTTCTGAGGAAATGTACAAAGATGGCGGTCAGCCTCAAGGTGGTGAGCAACCACAAGCTGATGGTCAGCCTCAAGGTGGCGGTGATAACGTTACTGATGTTGATTTCGAAGAAGTAAAGGAAGAGAAATAAGTCTTTGAGTCTTCAGTCCTGAGTCGAAAGTCTTGGGCGTATAAAATTAAAGCGTTTCTGATTAAGTTCAGAAGCGCTTTTTTAATTTTAAAGATTCACCATATAAGGAATGTAAGGAAATATAAGACTTTGAGCTTATATGTTGCTGGAATGTCTTATATGGTTTAAGTGAATTTGAAAATGAACGGTTGGGTGCTTTTCGGAAGCTGTGATCCTGTCATTCGCTGCAATCTTTATAAACTTCTGTCATGCTGAGGCATGAAGCATCCCTGCCTACCGAAGGCAGGTGTTTCATAAGTGGGAAATGCTTCGTGCCTACCATTGAAGTTATTATTTCCTTCTTTGCGAAATCGATTTTTCATCGATTGAAACAATCTCATTTGTTGTATTATTTATCAAATGAGATTGCTTCGCACCTCGCAAGGACGACCGTTGTTAGCATAATTAATATTGATTTTTATGGAATAAATTAACCCTCAGCATTGACAGTTTATTCAGCGTTGCTGAATTAAAAAGTATTTTCGCTATTGTCGGGTGTACAAAGGATGGTTTGCTTGCAGCCTAAACTAAATGTTCTTCAATAACATCCTGTAAGTCTTTCTGGTTTAGGGATAATTCGCTTAATAGCTTAAATTGATTTTTTGTTCTATCTAAGTTTTGTGTAGGGTATGAGATAGGATAATATACGTTTCCATTGAGGTAATCGGTCAAAAATCTCAAGGCTTGCATATATATAATATACTTTCCTGAAAATAAAATGAGTTCTTTCTCAGTCTCAGTAAGGATGCTTTTCATTTCAGATAAATAGCCCTTAACCATGGCTTCAAAATAAGGGAGTCTGATTTTAATTCTGCTTAAATCAGTTTCATTTTCCGAATAAGCACAAAGATAAGTACGCATCATATCGCCTAAGTCGGAAATGAATTTCCCAGGCATAATGGTATCGAGGTCGATTACGCAGACACCGATATAAGTTTCGGCATCTAAAAGTACGTTGCTTATTTTTGTATCGTGATGCATTACACGATCAGGAAAGTCGCTACGATGCGTGTAGGAATTGTAATAATCAAGAATATAGCGGTGATGGAGCGCACTTTCTATTTCTAGCTTTGCCAAGCCTTTAAATTGTTTGCTGGTTTGGTTCAAAGCCAGCATAAATTGCTCATAACGCAAACCCAAATCATGAAAGCCTGGTATGGTAGGTTTAATTGAGGTGGTATTGAAATTATTTAATAACCTGCTTAATTTTCCAAATTGTTTTGCTGCTTCATAAGCTTGTTTCGGATCGCTTAACACGTCAAGCGAAACAGTATCAGAAACAAATGGCAACATCCTCCAATATTCGTTCTGAATCAAAGCCATTTCTTCGCCACTTTGGGTAGAAATTGGTTTAATAAATAGATAATCTTTATAATTTTTTGATAAATAATCGGCTATTGCTTTTAGATTATTCGCAATTGCTTGTGGATTTTTAAAAACCGAAGTATTAATGTTTTGAAGGATATACTTTTTGTCTTCCGATAGGGGCGAAAGCAAATAAGTACGGTTAATTAAACCCGTACCTATTTGTGTTATTTGAATATTTTCTTTGGTATATCCGTATGCGCTTAAAACTTGGGAGTCTAAATCTAGCTCCATAATTTAGTCGGATATGTTCCGTTTTTAACCAATTGATCAATTGAATCCTGAACAAAAGGTTTATCTTCCTTATAGGTTACGCCAAACCATTTGTTAGAAGTTGGTACTACTTTAAAAGTTGCGGTATTACTTTTAACCAGGTTTTCGCCAATTAAAGGAATAAAAAATTCTGCTTTAGGTTTATCTTTGTTTGCCTTTGCAAACTCAACAAACAATTCTTCAGTAATTTTGAAAACAGCAGGAGTAAAGCCCCAGAAGTTCATCGAAACTGGTGTGCTAAAATCTAATGGGAATTCTTCTCCATCTTCCTCATAGAAAATTTTCCCATCTTTAGGGTAAACTTTTGTACGTTCCACAATTTCGGTTAAGTTGCCCGATTCATCTACTTTACAAACTCCTCTTGATACGGCCCCAAACTCAGAAAGTGTTTTTCCTATTTCATAACCAATGATTGAGAAATTGCTATCTGTAGCCTCGGTATTTAAAAAGTCAGCCATCTTTTTGAAAGCATCAAAACCATAATAGTCATCAGCGTTAATTACGCAAAATGGCTCTTTAACTGCTTCTCTGCCTGATAAAATAGCATGTGCTGTTCCCCAAGGCTTTTCTCTGTAAATTTCTTCCTCGATACCAAATTGCTTTAAATCAAAGTTTTGAAAAACATAGTCTGTTTCAATTTTTCCTTGTAGTTTAGGTTCGAAAATAGCTTTGAAATTTTCTACAAATTCTTCTTTAATGATAAATACAACTTTACCAAAGCCAGCGTTAATAGCATCGTAGATTGAATAATCGATAATGGTTTCGCCATTCGGGCCAAAGCCATCAATTTGTTTCATACTTCCATAACGGCTTGCCATTCCAGCTGCCAGTATTAATAAGGTAGGTTTCATTCTTTATCTTTTTTTATGAGCTAATCAATCTCTTTCGCTACAATTAATATCAGTAGCTAGAGAACATTACATCGCGAAAATACTCTTTTGAGCGTTAATTATTATATAGGTGTTTTGTACTATTGCATTAAATTTATTTTAAAAACCAAAGAAGCCACCGCTTTTACTTCTGGTTTTTTTCCCTGTTAGCATACCGAAAATCCCTCTTACAATTTCTTTACCAATTTGGCGTGTAATTGTAGCGCCCATTACCTGTTCAACAATACTTTTTTCACCTGGCTTTGGTTTATTTTCGGCTTCCTCTTGTTTTTTTGCCTCAACCTCTTGTTTCTCTTGTTCTGCTGCTGCGGTCTGTTCGTTAATTCGTTTGGTTAAAATATCATAAGCACTTTCCGGGTCGATCGCGTCTTTGTATTTCGCATACATCTGACTTGATTGAATCACTTTATCGAGATCTGCAGTAGTCAACGGACCCATCAATGCCCGGGGAGGGGTAAGCATGGTTGCCGAAACTTCTGTAGGGATTCCTTTTTCATTCAGTACCGTAATTAATGCCTGACCAGTACCCAGCGAAGTTAATACCTTATCGATTTCGTAAAATTCTGATTTTGGATAAGTGTTTACCGTTTTCTTTAGTGCATCAACATCGTTTGGTGTAAATGCTCTCAAAGCATGTTGCACTCGGTTGCCCAACTGCCCTAACACACTTTCGGGTACATCTGTTGGTGCTTGTGTACAAAAGAAAACGCCAATTCCTTTTGATCTGATTAATCTGATTATGGTTTCGATTTGCTCTAAGAATGCCTTCGATGAATTCTTAAATAGCAGATGGGCTTCATCGAAAAAGAATACCAGTTTTGGTTTATCCAAATCACCAACCTCGGGCATTGTATTAAATAACTCTGCTAATAAACTCAATAAAAATGTGGAGTATAAAACGGGTTGGTTTTGAACATCTGAAATATTTAACAAACTAATTATTCCTTTTCCATCTACACGTTCAAATAAATCCTGGATATCAAATGATTTTTCTCCAAACATTCCGCCTAAACCTTGCTGCTCAATGGCTACAATTTTTCGAAGAATGGTGCCAGATGTTGAGGTAGAAATGCTGCCGTAACTCTCTTTAATTTCTGCTGCACCAGCACCTTCAGATAGATAAGAAACCAGCTTTTTTAAATCATTTAAATCGATGATCGGCATTTTATTGTCGTCAGCATATTTAAAAATTACTGCCATTACGCCCGATTGCGTATCGTTTAAATCCAACACCTTTGATAAAAGGGTAGGCCCAAACTCCAAAACGGTAGCCCTCATTTGAGCACCCATTTTGCCAGACAAAGAATATATTTCTAACGGAAATCCTGAAGGAGAAAAAGGTTTATTGAGCTGTTGAGATCGTTCTTCGATTTTTGGATTGATGGCCCCCGCCTGGTTTAAACCGGATAAGTCACCCTTTACATCTAACATGAAAACCGGAACACCCGCATCTGAAAGCTGCTCAGCAAGTAACTGCAGTGTCCTTGTTTTTCCGGTACCGGTAGCACCAGCAATGAGCCCATGCCTATTCATCATCTTTAAAGACAGGTTTACTTCTGCATCTCCGTAAACTTGCCCCTCTAACATTCCTGCCCCTAAATAAATATAAGAGCCGGTTGGTGCGTAAGATAATTTTATTTTTTCGATGAAGCTGTTAGACAAATCACTCATTTTTTTGAAAATTAGATTGCCAATTTAAGAAACTAATCCTAAAAAAAATGCGTTTTGGTCACTGCTTTTACATCAAATTTTTGCACAAACGATTGTCTTTGCTAATTAATTGATTTGCTTATAATAATTTAGTTCGTTTCTGAGAGATAGAATCTCTTCCTGCATATCATCCAACTGAGTTAATAAGTGAGCAACAGCATGCAATCCTTCCAGGTTAATGTCTAAATCGTGGCTCAAACGCAGGTATTTTTCTAGCTTTGAAAGTTCATCACTATCCAGCCAAATGCTTTTTTTGATTACTGTAGTGTGAATCAAACCAAAGTCTTCTAAAGACCGAATAAAATTTATTTGTACCTGATGATGTACGCAAACATCCTCAATTGATATCAGATTGTTTTCCATATTGTTTAGCTTTTGGAAAGTTTTTCGAATAATTCTTTTTGTTCAGTATTAAGATTGGTCGGCAACTTAACCTGCCACTTTACATATAAATCCCCAAATTGGCCTTCTTTTTTGTAAATAGGGAAACCTTTTCCTTTTAAACGTAAGGTGGTATCAGGTTGGGTACCTTCTGGTATTTTTAATTTCACCTTTCCATTAAGGGTTTCCACAATTTTTTCCCCTCCTAAAATTGCAGTGTATAAATCTACCTCTTCCTGTATATAAATATCATTACCCTTTCTTTTAAATCGGGGATGATCGCTGATATTAAATTTGATGTATAAATCTCCGGGAGGGCCATTGTTTATGCCTGGCGCTCCATATCCTGCCAATTTAATTTTTTGTCCATTTTCTACTCCAGCTGGAATATTGATACGGACTTGTTTGCCATTAACCGTTAAAGTTTGCTTATGCGTAGTGTAAGCATCTACCAAATTAAGCTGTAAATCTGCATTATAATCTTGCCCTTTAAACGGGGAGTTGCGACTGCTGCGACCGCCACCGCCGCCAAACATGGATGAGAAAAAATCAGAGAAGTCTTCTCCACCAAAGCCGCCAGAATAACTGCTACCACCACCGTAGCCACTACCCTGAGACTGATATTGCCGGCGCTGTTGTTCCTGTGCATCTAGCTGATCAGCGTGCTGCCAATCTTTTCCGTACTTATCGTATTTTTTTCGCTTATCCGGATCACTTAAAACTTCATTGGCCTCATTTATCTGCTGAAATTTTTTGTTGGCTTCTTCATTATTTGGATTTAAATCGGGATGATGTTTTCTTGCTAACTTTCGATATGCTTTTTTGATATCATCAGTTGAGGCATCTTTCTTTAAATCAAGGATTTTATAGTAATCGATATAGTCCATGGCATTTAAACAAATAAGTAGTTGTAATGTTCAATTTTGATGAGATAAATGTAAGCCTAAATGACAGAATTTTTGAAATAAAAATGATTCAGCTTCGCTAGACATAAAAAAAGCTCCGAGAAATTTCGGAGCTTTTAACTTATAACGATAGAGAGATACTATTTTTTGCCTTTAACATATTTTTCCAACCATTGATCTTCTTCCCAAAGGGTGTGGAGGATATTTTCTTTACCACGGTATCCATGCGCTTCATAAGGCAAGAATACAAAACGTGTAGTTCCGCCTGCACCTTTTATGGCATTGAACAAACGCTCACTGTTAATTGGGAATGTTCCTGGGTTGTCATCAGAATCACCGTGAATTAATAGAAGCGGTGTTTTTATCTTGTCTGCATAACTGAAAGGACTCATCTCATAGTATAATTGTGGTACCTGCCAGTATGTGCGTTCCTCATTTTGAAAGCCAAATGGTGTCAAAGTTCGGTTATAAGCACCACTTCTGGCAATTCCTGCTGCAAAAAGATCGGTGTGGGCCAATAAATTAGCCGTCATAAAAGCGCCATAACTATGGCCGCCTACAGCCATCCGTTTTTTATCTCCAACACCTAAATCAGATAGCTTTTTTATTGCGGCTTCTGCATTTAACTTCAACTGTTCTATAAAAGTATCGTTAGGCTTTTTACCATCTTTTGCTACGATTGGCATTTCCGCATTATCTAAAATGGCATATCCCCGAGTTACCCAATAAATTGGTGAGCCCCAACTAATGGCGGTAAATTTATCTTTCGAACCTCTGATTTGGGCTGCATCTGCTGCAGAATTAAACTCACGTGGGTAAGCCCAGATCAATGTTGGTAATGGTCCGTTTTTATCTTTGTTGTAACCTTTTGGTAAATACAAATCGCCTGTTAAATCTACACCATCGGCACGTTTGTAAGATATTTTTTCTTTGGTGATGCCGTCTAGTGAAGGATATGGGTTTGCAAAATCAGTAATCGGCTGATCTGCTATCCGAAGCATTAAATTTTTAATAAAATAATTAGGGACCAATTTCTGACTTTCCTTACGGGTAAGTAAAACCAATTTATCAGGATTAATTACGTCACTCACATATTCGAAAGTTCCTTCTGCGCTTCGCCAAATGATCTCATTCTTTTTGGTTGATAAATCAAATTTAGCTAAGAAAGGTAAATCGCCTTTTTCTGATGAGCCTACAGGATTGTTCATTAGTATTTTTGTGCCGTTATCAACAGTTTTAATCACCTGGCGGCCATACTTATTTTTTACCGTAACAGGCGAGCCTGGATTTCCGTAGGCATCTGTTTGGTTTCGACTATAGAGTTCTTCAACAGCTCCTGTTACCGGGTTGTATCTGCTCACTTTAGAAGTTTGTTTGCTTCTCAAGCCTTCCATAATCAAGGCGAGGTTTGCATCGCCCCACTGCACGCCACGGAAACGAGTTTGCGTTTTAAACAATTCTTTTTCTGTTCCGGTAAATGGAGCACTTAAAGCATAAACTGCATCATGGAATGGTACATTTTTTTTGATTAAGCCACTATCAAGCGGTTTTGCCCAAATGATGGTTGCAGGTTCATCATCTCTCCAATCAAAGCCGCGAGCCACATTTTGTGTATTGTCGTAACCTGATGGCGTTCCTTCTGATGATGGTAATTCGGCAATAACTTTTAACGGTTTACCTGTTAAATCGGTAATGGTTACCGTTGATGGAAAGCCAAAAGCCGAAACCAGGTAAGAAAATGGTTTGCGAATGGTTTCTAACATCATGTAGTTTTTATCTGGAGAGATATTTACGCGTTGATAAATGGCTGGCTTGCCAATAGGCGTTTCTACACCAGCAGTATTTTTAACCAGTTGCGAAGTCGCAAAGAATTCGAAAAGTTGCTCATCAAAAGGAGATTTAATCAAATCCTGGTAAGTAGCACTTGGAGCAGCCTTTCCTAAGTTTTGTTGAATGGTTGGACCTTTCGGCATTAATGGTTTTGTTGGTGCTGCGCTTGCTGGTTTAGTAACCGTGCGATAAACAATGGTATTATCATTTAACCAGGTTAATCCACTTCCTAAAACAACGTTTAAAAATGCTTTGTTAATTTTCATGGCTTTTTTTGTCGCCATATCAATCACATACAAATCAACACCTTTCTGTGTAGTGTTTGTAAAAGCGATCTTATTCTCCGCCGGATTCCAGCTTATGTTGCCTGCATATAAAGGACTGGGCAAACCGGTGACCTGAAAAGTCTGGTTTGATTTGATATTTTTCAGACTGAAATTGTTTATATAGTTCTGTCTGCTAGGCGAATAATTGTTGGGGTTTAGCCTTAATCCTGCAATACGATATTCTGGCATCGCCAACTCTTCAACAGAAGGATAAGAGTTGCGTTCGCTAAATAATATCCACTCGGCTTTACCATCTATACTTACACCCGGAGTAGGTTTTGCCAGTAGTAAATCAGCTATTTCTTTTGGGGGAGTTTGATAACTAATAGCATCTTGCGAATTTGCATGGATTGAAATGCACACTCCTGCTATTAAAAAATAAAATCGTAGTTTTTTAATCATTTCCTTGGTTTTAGTTGAAATATGAGAAGTTCAAATATTGGAAAATTTAATTTTACTAAGCGTAACTTCTTATTTACAACAATGTTTATTTCGTTAACGCCGGATACTGATTTTGGATAGCAGTTATGGAGTTTTTTTATAACTAGTTTTAATACTTCTATATTAATATCTCCCATTTTTTTTACATAAACGCATGATTTGGCCGCTATATGTTTTCCAAGTTTCGAAAGCAGCTCTTCTTTATCAGACACCTCGTCATTCTCGCGAAGGCGGGAATCTTAAAACAGTATAAAGGAAATGGGATTAAGATCCCCAGACAAGCTGAGGATGACGACCGTTCATGGTTTTTGGAGATAAAAATTATTAAAAAAGATAGTCGTCATTGCCTGCCGTCGACAGGCAATGACGGAAATAATAATGTCAATGGTAGATAATTGAAGGATTGATTTAATAAATAGATTCTCAAATAATTTTCACTTATCGTTAGGTTAAAATAACCTTTAGACTTGCTGCACTATAGCTTTTGACAATCAACTATTAAACATTGAATTAGATAGGCTAAACGACTTAGATCAATAGAAATAAGAATAGCCACTCATTTTGAAATAAGTGGCTATCTTTTTTTTAAAAGGATTTTCCTTTTTATGGTGTGCCTGCCCTCCGCGGATCACCCGCTCACAGGACTTTTTTGTCTCTTGTTTATGGAAAACAATTTAGTGAAATGTTAGTTTGGTTGAAAAAAATAATTTTACACAAATTGCAATAAATGTTGATAACTCAAAGGCCAGTCTCAAATATCTACTATCAACTATGGCTAATCTTTTTGCATCAATTTTAATATCGTGAATTTGTATAGAAATTGAAGTCTGCAGAATGTTTAATATTTTATGTGTCGTAGACTGAACAAAAAAAGGATAGGCATTCGGCCTATCCCATATCTAAACCCAAACATGCGCTCAAACATGAATGAATTATAATTGAAACAGCAATTTAGCACATTGGTTTTAATCTATCCAAATTATTGTGTGCAATTTCAATTGTTTTTATATCTGGCCTGCCGTTGAAAAACGTCTGCAATGCGGTATTGAATATCGCATCGCTTCCAGGTATCATAGAAAATAATGTCATCGATGAGTGAAATTTCAAATCATCAGGAAATCCAAAAATTTCATGGGCAGTTTTGTTTTTATGTTTGATCACTTCCGCTGTAATTTCTATTAATCTTTTTCCAAGTGTTGGATGCTCTAAAAAATCTTGCGCTTCCTTTAGATCGCGTAGCGAATAAAATTTAGCGGTTTCACTGTGGCCTAGGCCCATAATTTGAGGAAATATATACCACATCCAATGACTGGCTTTCTTTCCTCTTTTTATTTCTGAAAGCGCTAGTTCATGGTCTTTTTCCTGTGCCGAAATAAATCTTTCTAATCCTGCCATAGCTCGTTATTTTTTTATAACCATAATTAATCAAGAAGGTTTTCGATAATAAAGGAGTGAAAACATCGATGTAGTCCAAAAACTACAGCTTGTAACACAGTATTTGGCTTATGGTTTGCTTCCTATCCTAAAAAAAATCTAAATGGACTACTCAAAAAATACTTTATATAGATGTGTAATCGTTGATGATGATCAACTCAGCATAGATGTTCTCGCCAACTTCCTAGATCAAATACCAGGGCTGCATGTAACCGAAACTTATACCGAACCAGCTGAAGCTATTATTAACATTAAGGATGAAGATAAGATCGACTTTTTATTTTTAGATATTAAAATGGATATCAGTGGATTGGATGTTGCAAAGTTACTTCGCGATAAAGTGAGGTTTATATTTTTTGTAACCTCGTACGATCAATATGCTTTAGAGGCCTTTGGGGCTAACGGAGACATGTTCCTAGTGAAGCCGGTGATGTTTTCTAAACTTCAGGCTGCAATTAATGAGCTTTTACATCGAGAAAACCGTCAAAAGGTGATGCGCTAATCGAGCTGGTTTTTAATATTGCATCAAAACAATTTTCGTTTTTAATGATTGTAAGAAAGGTTTCTTTATAATTCAAAGAAACTTTTTAATTATATCGCCTTTTTACATCATTAAATGAGCCTAAAAACTGCTAAAAAAAGAATTGCTATACTTGGTGGAGGCCCCAGTGGCCTTTTTATGTATAAGAGACTTATTGAGTCTGAACTAAAAAATCTGAAGATAGAAATTTTTGAACGGAAAGCACATCTTGGCGCCGGTATGCCTTACAGTAGTGAAGGTGCAGAAGTAGAACATATCACAAATGTATCTGATAATGAAATACCCATTATTTTCAATTCTATAGAAGATTGGGTTAAAATTGCCCCAAAAAGTATTTTAAAAAAGTTCGACATTGATTCTGAAAAATTTAATGAGTACAAGGTTTTGCCTCGATTATTTTTTGGAGAATACCTTTCTGCACAGTTCGATTTGCTGATTAAACAAGCAGAAAAAAAATCCATTATTACAAAAGTTCATTTAAACACCACGATAACGGATATTCTGGATGATAAAGGTACAAAAAAGGTTAAGGTAAAAGTAGATGGAAAAGAGGATGGAATTTTTGATGAAATTATAATTTGTACCGGCCACAATTGGCCCAAAAAACATGAAGGAAAAATTCCGAACTATTTCGATTCGCCATACCCACCAAAAAAGGTGACTTTACGTTGTAACCATTCTATAGCACTTAAAGGATCATCTCTTACCGCGGTTGACGCTATACGAACACTTGCCCGTAGCAACGGTAAGTTTACACAGAATGACGATGGGACCTATCTTTTCAAATTAGATGCTAATAGCAGTAAATTTAAAATTATCATGCACTCCAGAAATGGCCTTTTACCAGCCATTAGGTTTCATTTGGAAGATAGCCATTTAGGAAAAGATGATACGCTCACCAAAAAGCAGGTACAAGATCATATCAAGAAAAACGGAGGTTTTATTTCCCTGGATTTTGTTTTTGACCGAAACTTTAAACAACAATTTAAAAAGAAAGAGCCGAAGTTTTACGAACGGATAAAAGATATGGATCTTGAAACTTTCGTGGAGGCCATGATGGATTATCGAGAGAAATTGCCGCCATTCGATTTGTTTAAGAAAGAATATGCGGAAGCAGAAAAATCGATCGAAAAAAGAGAATCAATTTATTGGAAAGAGGTTTTGGCAGTATTGAGTTTCGCTATGAATTACCCTGCAAAATATCTTCCTGCTGAAGATATGCAAAGGCTTCAAAAAGTATTAATGCCACTCATTTCAATTGTAATTGCTTTTGTTCCTCAAAGTTCTTGTCGCGATTTAATGGCGCTTCACGATGCCGGTGTGCTTGATATTGTATCTGTTGGCGAAGATAGCAGGGTAGAGCCAAATGCTAAAGGTGGTGCTACTTACTATTATGAAGACGAAAATGGGAAACAAATTGCCAAGCATTATAAAATGTTTGTCGATTGTGTAGGGCAGCCTCATTTATCGTTTGAAGATTTTCCTTTTCAAGGTTTAATTGACGGGGGTATTGTTAGCCCTGCAAAATTGAACTTTAAGGATATAAAAAAAGGAACTGCAGCTTACAAAAAAGGAAATAAATTAGTGGAGAAAACGGAGAATGGTCATTTCTCTCTACGTGTTCCAGGGATTACCATTAACGATTATTTTCAGGTAGTGGACGAAGATGGTGTTGCCAGTGAACGTGTTTTTATTATGGCTGTTCCATACATAGGTGGCTATAATCCCGATTATTCGGGGATTGACTTCTGCGAAGCAGCGTCGGAACAGGTAATGAAAAAAATAAGCGCATAAAAAAATCGAGGGATTTGCCTCGATTTTTTTATTGGGATGGAAATTTTATTTCATTCCATCTTTAATTTTATTGATCATAGTTAAATGCGTTTGTACTACCGGAGCCGTTTTGGTAGCAAAAGCTTTAAGTTCTGCATCAGCGCCATCTTTCGATTCATCTTCCATCAATTTTAAAGTCGATTTATGTCCATCAACCATGGCATCAACATAAGCTTTATCAAAATCAGATCCTGACTTTTTACTCAAATCGTCCATTTTCTTTTTGTGGTCATCATCAACAGTCGATGGCAAAGTGATATTTTTAGCAGCAGCAATTTCCATTAATTCGGTATTTGCTTTTCCATGATCATTTACCATCATGGTAGCAAACTCTTTTACCTGTGCATTGCTGCTTTTTTGTAGGGCAAGTTTGCCCAATTCAACTTCTGCCATGCCGCCTACTGCTGCCTGTGTTGCAAATTTTGCATCTTCATTGTCAACTGATATGCCACCAGTTGCAGCCGCGTTGCTTGTGGTATCTTTACTCATGTTTAAGCTATCAGCTGTTTCTTTGGCGTCTTTATTTCCACCGCCACATGCTTGAAATGCTAAGGCCGAAACGGATACGGCCATCAAATAAACTAACTTTTTCATATTATTGGTTTTTGTTGTAAACTAATAACATGTTTTAATTAGAAAGGTTTAGCATAGATATTTAAGGAGTACGTATTTCTAAATTTTATCAAGTTTAAAATAGCCTAAATGGATCTCATCATCAGGTAGGGTAGCGTTTGGTGTAATCTCGATATGGTATTTTTCTTTATGCTGCGGGCTTAAAATATCCTCAACCCTGTAAATGTCATCAATGTCGATACCATATTTTTCATCAATATGTGAGTTAGCGCCTTTAACTGAATTAGTTTTGAAAAAAATAGTTTTCTTTGCGTCCTGAATGGCCGAGGCCCGATCATCTTTTACCCCAAGAACGATATAATGTTGTTCTTCTAACTTCCCGGATTGATAACCACCGAGGTTGATAAAAAATAGTTTATGGGGAGCGGATGAATGGTCAGCCGTTCGAGGCTTAACTTCAATTCGAAAACCATCAACCTGGTTTACCTCACGCCAGCCATCGATATGAATACTATTGCCAGCCTCAGGCCAAAATGCTTTGATTTCTGGCACCAATTCTTTTAATGTATTGGCAATGCCGAAGAAATAATCGTGTTGCTCTACATTTCTTTTGGGCGCTTTTGAGCCCAGCAATAACATATATAACTTGGGATTTTCGTTTTCTGATGACTGATTGTTCATATTGCTAAATTATATTAACTATAACCAGCAAACCCTGTTATCGTTTTAGGAAATAATATTTTATCAATATAGATTACTTAACTGTTTTGATTTGGTTAATCTCTAATTTCAAATCTTTAATCTGTTCTTGTGCCTGTCTGTTTTCTAAATAAAAGTAAATCGCGAAGCCTAAAAATATCTTGCCCAAAACAAAAACAGCCGCAAAAACCCATCTCCAGACTTTGCTGATGCGCATTTGGTTCGATTCGGACTCAACTTCTATATAGCGGTCTTGCTTAACTTTTTCTTGTTCCGCATGCTTAAATTTGCTTTCAGTTTCAGTGTATGGCTTTAAATTTTGCTCGCGAAGTATAATCTCATTTACTTCTTGTTCAATTTTGGATAATACATTAGCTGTAGGCGGAACAGCCATACTTTGTGCAAGGATTTCCATATCCATTTCTAATTTTGTTAACGCTTCGGCAAATTCTGGAAACTGTTTTTTTGCCAGCAAAACCTGCTGAATTTCATCGTCGGTGGCCACTCCCATAACATAGGTTTCCATTAGGCCGCTATCTATCAGTTGTTTAATTTCCACGAGCTTTCCTAATTTTATCTATTGATGATTTCAACTGGTTACGCAATATATTTTCACTCTTATTTAACAAATCTGCAAGTTGATTGATAGACTTTCCTTGATAATAAACCATTTGGAAAATATATTTCTCCTCCTCATCTAGCAGATTTAAATATTCATTATTCGTGTGATTACCGTTTAGTTTTTCATTATTTATGGAAGAAAATTCGGGCAATTTAAATCTTGCAAATTGCCTTAACTGCAACCAGGAAGTAGGCTGGCCATTTGTTTCCAATACAAATGCAGAGATAATTTTAACTAAAATTTCTTCTGATCTTCGATGATCTTGAACCGTACCTCTTATAAAACCTAAAAGCATTCCAGCATACTTATCATATAACTGATGAATATCCTTCTGGTTACCTTTTGGGATGTTTATCGCAACTTCAGACATTTACTAACGGGAGTGATTAAATATAATTGCAAGATAAGCGCAAAAATTACAAATGCTTTCAATTAATGAAAAATTAATCAGCTTTTCGTGATTTTTAGATGTTTTTAAGTGACAACGAGTTCAATTTTAATTCCGTTTTAACTTGTGGGGAAAAATTTGTTCATTAATTTAGCCTCACCAATTTTTTACAGAGATGAGAATAGCAACCTACAATGTAAACGGCGTAAATGGGCGTTTGCCAGTTTTATTAAAATGGCTCGAAGAAACGAAGCCTGATGTAGTTTGTTTACAAGAATTAAAAGCGCCTGATGAGAAATTTCCCGAAGAGGCTATCCTCGAAGCCGGCTATAACGCTATCTGGCATGGACAAAAAAGCTGGAATGGGGTGGCTATTTTATCTCGTGGACATGAAATAAAGGAACTTAAACGGGGTTTGCCTGGTGATCCTGAAGATTTACACAGTAGATATATTGAAGCCATGATTAATGGGGTTGTGGTGGGCTGCTTGTATTTGCCAAATGGAAATCCTGCGCCGGGGCCAAAATTGGAATACAAATTGGCTTGGTTTGAACGGTTAATACTCCATGCAGCAAAACTTTTAGAATTTAATTTACCTGTAGTGCTTGCGGGAGATTACAATGTGATGCCGACTGAATTGGACGTTTATAAACCCGAACGATGGGTTGATGATGCACTTTTCAGGCCAGAAGTGCGTGAAGCTTTTCATAAATTGGTAGCGCAAGGCTGGACAGATGCCATCAGAAAGTTGTATCCCAAAGAAGTGATTTATACATTTTTCGATTACTTTAGAAATGCCTACGGCCGTAACGCCGGTTTGCGCATTGATCACTTTCTTTTGAGTCCACAACTAGAAAGTAAACTTTTAAGCGCTGGAGTAGATAAGCATGTTCGGGGCTGGGAAAAAACAAGCGATCATTGCCCGGTATGGATCGAAATTAGTGATGTAGAACAATAAGCTTCTGCAAAATAGCTTTACGAATTTTTGAGCTTGTTAAAATTGATTAACTAACATAGCTTAAAAGTTTAATTTATGCTGGCATCGAATGCTAGCGCCTCGAGGAAGTTGGTTCCCAACAACCGCAAGAAATATTTACTATCTGAGAAATTTAAACTGTGGCTAAACTTTTCTAAAATCTTTTCAAAATTTGGCTACCTTTGCCATGCTTTTGGTTTCCGGTTAACACCCGGAATTAAAAGGGAATTTGGTGTAAATCCAAAACTGTCCCGCAGCTGTAAGCTCCATTAACGGATTTTCTATTCTTTAAGCCACTGCCCCGATTTCGAGGTGGGAAGGCAAGAAAACCGGGAGTAAGTCAGAAGACCTGCCTCTTGCAATATTTCATAGCTTTCGGGGATTGAAGCTAGAGATGAGGTACTTTCGGTATTCCGTATTTTCATTTCTTGTAATTCTGTTTGCTGTGGGGATTAAACTCACAACAAAATGTTTAGGTTTTTACATGCCTGTAATGGCATCAAGTATTATCTTTTCCTATCGTTCATTTTCTGGACAGGCATTCTTATGCCTCAGTTAGCCGTTGCCCAAACTGACTCGTTAAAAGCAAATATTTTAAAAGAAGTCGAGATTCGGCATCAGCGAAAATTATTACAAAATATTTCGCCAACACCCTTGCAAATATTGAGCGGAACAGCATTAAGAAAATTAAATGCACTCTCTGTTGCTGATGCCATCAGATACTTTTCTGGAGTACAATTAAAAGATTACGGTGGCATTGGTGGCTTAAAAACCATTAACGTTCGCAGTATGGGTAGTAACCATACAGCAGTTTTTTATGATGGCATACAATTAGGAAATGCACAAAACGGGCAGGTAGATTTGGGTAAATATTCGTTGGATAACCTCGAAGAAATTTCACTTTATAGTGGTCAGAAAAGTGACCTACTTATGCCAGCAAAAGCATTCGCCTCTGCCAGTTCGCTTTATTTAAAAACGCAAAGCCCTGTATTCGATATTGGCCAGCGCCGAAGTTTAAAGTTAAGTTTAAAGGGCGGCTCCTTTGGATTGTTCGATCCATCGGTTGTTTTTCATCAACGTTTAACTGACCGTTTATCGCTAAGCCTAAACGCAGAATTAATTCAGGCGAATGGAAAATATAAATATCGTTACACCAACAGTGTTTATGATACTACAGTAGTAAGGCATAACGGTGATATTCTTGCTAAAAGATTTGAAGCAGCGCTGTTTGGCAATACCGCCGATAGTAGTAAATGGCAACTGAGGATTTATAATTACGATAGCGAGAGGGGTTTGCCCGGTGCTATTGTGGCCAATAAGTTTGACTTTAGCCAGCGTCAATGGGATGATAATTTCTTTGTTCAATCCTCCTATCAGAGTAAAACAGATCAAAGATTTCAATTCCTGGCAAATGCAAAATACGCTTACGATTTTATCCGGTATCTCGATCCGGAAAGGGTTTCACTGTTTGGCGCTTTAGACAATCGTTATGCCCAGCAAGAAATATATTTATCGTTAGCCAATCAATATCAGATTCTTAAATTTTGGGATATTTCCTTATCAACCGATTACAGTTATCAGCAATTAGATGCCAATCTGGAAAACTTTGCCTATCCTAAAAGGCAGACTGCTTTAATCGCTCTTGCTTCAAAATTTAACTGGCAACGCCTGAGTATCCAAGGTAACGTGTTGGCAACGTTGGTGAATGATCAGGTGAAAACCAATTCCTCAGCTGGCGATAAAACAGAATATACACCGACAATTATGGCTTCGTGGCAGCCATTTAAAAACAACGATTTCCGACTTAGGGCTTTCTACAAGTCTATTTTTAGGATGCCAACCTTTAACGACTTGTACTACACGCTGATTGGGAACAGCAATTTAAGTCCAGAATATACCAAACAATACGATTTAGGTTTCACTTATTCCAAATTTTTTAAGGCAGTAAAACTCACTCAAATTTCTATTCAAACAGATATTTATTACAACACCGTACGCGATAAAATCATTGCCATTCCTACGCTTAGCCCCTTTAGGTGGAGCATGGTTAACCTGGGTAAAGTAGAAATCAAAGGTTTGGAAACCAACATCCAATGCAACTGGAATTTTAATAGTTTCAATTTGAATACAAAATTTAATTATACCTATGAAAAGGCCATTGATATTACGCAGAATAGTGCCGTTTTTGGTCAGCAGATTCCGTACATCCCATTGAATAGTGGCGCTCTAATGCTGGGCTTAGACTATAAAAATATCAGCTTCAATTACAGTTACATCTACACCGGCGAACGTTATAGCCAAAAGGCAAACATCCCTGTAAACTATGTAGAGCCATGGTACACACATGATCTGGCTGTCAGGTTTGCCTTCGGTTACGCAAAAGTAAATTATAGTATCGCTGCAGAAGTGAATAATGTATTTAATCAATATTACGATGTGGTACTCAATTATCCTATGCCTGGAAGAAATTTCAGGATCACACTTATCACCAAATTTAAATAACATAAAATGAAAAAATCGCTATCAATTAAAGTATTAACTGCGCTTTGCCTCGCTACAATTTTGTGGTCTTGCCGGAAAGATAAAGGCGTCACTCCTGAAGAACAAACTCAACTTCCTGGGCAGGGCAGTACTGCTGTAAATGGACTATATGTTTTAAACGAAGGGAATTGGGGTTCGAATAAAGCATCCATAGAT
Organism: Pedobacter sp. Leaf41; assembly: GCF_001422545.1. Classification (GTDB taxonomy): domain Bacteria; phylum Bacteroidota; class Bacteroidia; order Sphingobacteriales; family Sphingobacteriaceae; genus Pedobacter. The sequence continues at coordinate 622,761 of NZ_LMLE01000001.1, forward strand.
TATTATGATTATGCTACCGGTGTTTATAGAAAAAATATTTACGGACAAGCAAACCCATCTGCTACATTAGGTTTGGGCGATGTAGGGAATGACATTAAAATTTATGGTTCTAAGCTCTATATAATTGTAAATGGATCTGGAAAATTGGAAATCCTTGATGTTAAAACTGCAAAAAAATTAGCTCAGGTAGATATTTCGAACTGTAGATACCTTACATTTTATAAAAACAAAGCATATGTAACTGCTTACGAAGGTTTTGTTGCTGTTGTAGATACGGCAACTTATAAATTGGATGCTAAAATCACAGTAGGACGTGAGCCCGAGGAAATGGCTGTTGTTGGCGATAGACTTTATGTAGCCAATTCTGGCGGTTATACCAGCAGCAATTACGAGCGAACTTTGTCTGTTGTTGATCTGGCAACTAGTAAAGAAATTAAGCGCATTGATGTTGCCATCAATCTTCACCGTGTAAAAGCAGATCAATATGGTGATTTATATGTTACCTCCCGAGGAAATTATGGTGATGTAAAATCGAATTTGTATGTGATTGATACAAAGACGGAAGCAGTAAAAAGGAAGTTCGATATCGAAGCCAGCAATTTCGCAATTGATAAAGATTTTGCTTACATCATTAGCACTGCCTGGAGCAATGCAACCATGTCTAACGTAATTTCTTATTCAAAAATCAATGTGAAAGATGAAACCATTATTCCGGGCGGCTTCATTAGTGATGGCACTGATAAAGAAATTGTAATGCCTTACGGAATCGCAGTTGACCCCATCTCATCAGAGGTTTACATCACCGATGCAAAGGACTATGTTACGCCAGGAACTTTATATTCCATTGATAAAAATGGTAAAAAGAAGTTTTCTGTATCCACAGGAGATATTCCTGCTCATTTGGTTTTCTACACTAAATAATTTAACAATCAATATATAATAATGAAAATTAACAATTACCTAGTTGCAGTATTAATGGTTGCAACACTATTTTTCGGTTGCAAAAAAGATGAGGAAACCGCTCCTAATGGAAAAATGGGGATTACTGAAAATTCCCTCACCGGAAAAGTGAATGCGAAAACTGAATTATATGCAGTTTCAAACGACGGGAGAGGCTTCCAGCACGAATGGAAACTGGATGGAAAAGTAGTAAGTACCGCGTATAATTTCACTTTTACCCCCACTACTTCTGGTACATATATTATCGAATACAAAGGTTATAATGGGGCAGGCAGTTTTGAGCATACTTATACTATTAATGTTCCTGTGCCTGTAATTGGAGTAACGCCAACCAGTAGCAAATTTATCAGTAAAATTTTCGAGTATGCGCCAGCGCCTGGTCAGCACATTAACAATGCAAGTTTAGGCTCGCCAGAACAAGCACAAAAATTGGTTGGAAGTATAAACAACATGGTTTCTTTGGGTGGTTTTGGCGGTTACATTGTTTTTGGCTTCGACCATTCTGTTGTTAACCAAAACGGGGCAGATTTGGCCATCTACGGAAACCCTTTCGGTCCGCCGTATGCTTTTGCAGAGCCAGGTATTGTAATGGTAAGTCAGGATAAAAACGGTAATGGCTTGCCAGATGATGAGTGGTTTGAACTGGCCGGAAGCGAGTACGAAAAGACAACTACCATTAAAAACTATGAAATTACTTACATTAACCCAAAAGCTGCTGCAAATGTTGCTTGGACAGATAACCAAGGCAATAGTGGTGTTGTAAATAACAGTGAGAAACGCATCAATTTTTATCCTTTGTTTGCTTCCAATCAAGATAAGATTACGTTCAAAGGAACATTATTGCCGTCGACACTCAATACTTCGGGCATTGTAACCAATGCTGCCTTCGATTGGGGATACACCGATAGCTATTCAACTGGCGATGATTATAAAACCAAATTGTACAATAGTTTCGATATCGCCTGGGCGGTTGATGGCGCAGGTAAAAAGGTTAGCTTAAGTACAATTGATTTTGTTAAAGTTTACACAGCGCAAAATGTAAACGCTGGCATTCTCGGCGAAATATCTACCGATGTTAAGGGGGCAACCGACTTAAATATTAAGTAATTTTTTTTACGTTTCTCATCAATGACAAGGCGCTGCTTATGGAAACATTTGTAGCGCTTTTGCTTTCAAGAACCTATTGCCTCCGAAAGGTTGGTACCAGTCGTAGAAAGGCTTGTCGAAATTACAATGATGCATTTCGACAAGCTCAATGCGACAGAAATTTAAAAAGGTGGGTGAGCTAGTGAGCTTCTTCTCAACTTTTATTTAAATTCTCTAAAATCCTGTCCGTCTTTAATGTTCAATAAACTTTCGTAAATTAAGCTAATCACATTATCAACATCTTCTTTGTGTACCATTTCTACTGTGGTATGCATGTAGCGTAAAGGCAGAGATATCAATGCCGAAGGAACGCCACCGTTTGAGTAAGCAAATGCATCGGTGTCCGTTCCCGTTGAGCGTGAAGAAGCCTGGCGTTGGAATGGAATTTCGTTTTTCTCAGCCGTTTTGATTAGTAATTTATTTAAATTGGTTTGAACTGCCGGAGCGTAAGAAACCACCGGACCTTTACCTGCAGATAAATCGCCTTGCGTATTTTTGTTGATCATTGGCGTGGTTGTATCATGGGTTACGTCAGTTACAATGGCCACATTTGGTTTAATGCGTTGCGCAATCATTTCTGCTCCACGTAAGCCAATCTCTTCCTGTACGGAGTTTACAATGTATAAACCGAATGGAAGTTTTTTCTTGTTTTCTTTCAGCAAACGGGCAACTTCGGCAATCATAAAACCGCCAACACGGTTATCTAAAGCACGACCAACATAATAGCGATCGTTTAATACCATAAATTCATCTTCGTAGGTGATTACGCAGCCTACATGGATGCCCAATTTTTCTACTTCTTCTTTTGTGGTGCAACCGCAATCCAGAAAAATATTTTTCAATTCTGGTGCCTGTTCCTTTTCACCATGACGCGTATGGATAGCTGGCCAGCCGAAAACTGCTTTAACCAGGCCTTTCTCCGTATGGATATTTACGCGTTTCGATGGCGCAATTTGATGGTCAGAGCCACCATTACGGATGACGTAAATTAAACCATCACTGGTGATGTAGTTTACATACCATGAAATTTCATCGGCATGCGCTTCTATTACCACTTTGTAAGGGGCTTTTGGGTTAATTACACCCACTGCAGTTCCGTAATTATCTACAAAATGCTCATCAATGTATGGTTTTAAATAGTTTAGCCATAATTTCTGGCCTTCCCATTCGTAACCTGTTGGAGCAGGATTGTTAATGTATTCTTCTAAAAATTGTAACGATTTTTTGGTTACAACAGTTACATGTTTTTTCTTATCCTCCGTTTTTGGCAGGTTAGCGTCTTCTTTTTTCTTAGCCATATTTATTTATGATGTTAGATTCACGATTTTAGATTTGCGGTAGCAGACCCAGTCATCAATCAGATTATATTTATGATTTTAGCTTTACAAATTCGAATAGGCGAGGTGTTAAATCGTCATTCGTCAATCTACAATCTAAAATTCTTTCTCCATTACTACGAAATCATAACCATCTTTAAAAAATGTTTTGTCGGTTTCATGGAATCCAAATTTATAATAAAATTCCTTAGCATTTACCCTTGCGTTGCACCAGAGTTTGCTTGCTTTCTGAATTTTACAAAAATCCAAGATATATTCCATTAGTTTCGATCCATAACCAGATTTTTGTGCTTCGTTTAAAATAGCGAGTTTTCTAAATTGGTAAACATCGCCATCATGAAATAATGAAATTACGCCGGTTAATTTATGATCAGCGTATAAGCCAAAGTGAAGTCCATCAAAATCCTCTGGAAGTTTTACAGCCTCAAAAGGAAGCTCCGGATACATCACTTCATGACGGATACGCCAGGTAAGCGAAGGGAATATTTGTTCGATTTGGATTAGGGACATGATTATAGTAAATAACTGAAGCCAATTCTGGCCAATATCGAAAACCGGCTACGATCAAAGTCTGTTTGAAACGATGGTCCGATTGCCAATTCAATGTTTGTGTTTTTTAATGTGTTTTTCTGAAAACCCCACAGAGGAGAAAAAGAATGGATATAATTTGTTGTATATCTTTGGTTTATTAAAATGGGTGCAATTAAATTATATTCTATTCCCAAATAGCTTGCACTATGGGTTGTTGTTTTCTTTCTTAAATTTTCTTTTTTTGATAATTTAAAATAGTTTCTGAATCCTAAACCGAGTACTGGAGCAAAATTGAAAGCATAATCTATTCGAATTACATCACTATCATTGCTCGGTTGCTCCGGATAAAAAGGGACAACACTTTCAATTGCTGCACTAAAATATAAGCTTGATTGTTTTGATATTTTCTGTTCGCGTTCCAGGCCTATCCCCAGCAGATAGAGCTTAAATTTATTTAGGGATGTCACGGTCGGTGATTCATTTGCTTTTTCTTGTGCAATGGTCTTAGTATAGCAGATGCTAAATGAAATGATGAAAAGGAGCGGAGCAGTGAATTTAAATTTCATAGAATGTGATAGCGGTTTAGATCGATTGTTGTTTTCTGCCGTAGAATAGATAAATTAAAATATTGATGATGATAATTGCCGTCATGCCGTAGCAAAACATAGCCCAGCCGCCTTGTGCCCAAAGCCATAAGCCTAAGGCCGAACCGCAACTGGCGCCAATAAAACTAACCGACATAAAAATCGTATTTAAGCGATTTCTCGCCTCGGGTATGAGGGTGTAAATTCTGGTTTGGTTGGTTACATGAATGGCTTGCTGACCGATATCGATGAGTACAATGCCAATCACAAAAAGGTATAAGTGGTTGCCAGTGAAGTAAAATAAAGCTACACTGATGAGTTGCAGGATAAAGCCGATCATTAAATTCTTCCGAGGGTTGTTGCCATCGCTTAGCTTCCCTACAAGCGGCGCAGCTAAAGCACCAGCAGCACCGGCAATGCCAAATAAACCAATTTGTAAGGTTTGAAAATTAAACGGGGGATTGGCTAAAAACAAAACCATGGTTGTCCAGAAAGCACTAATAATAGCAAAGGCCAAAAAGTTGATAATAGAAGTTTCGCGGAGCACAGGTTGAGATTTAATATAGCTAAACATCGAGCCCATTAATTGCTTGTAACTTCCCTTAAAAGCCGGAAAGCTTTGAGGAAAGCGTTTCGCCATTAAGGCAATAAGTAATAAACAAATGCCTGCGGCGATATAATAAACTGCCCTCCAGCCAAGCCAGAATCCAATACTTCCGCTTACTGCTCGAGAGGCCAGAATACCTACCAGCAAACCGCTCATAATCATGCCAATGTTGGCGCCACGATTTTCATCGGTGCTCAGGTTCGCGGCTAAAGGCAGTATTAATTGAGGTACAATGGAGCAGATGCCAATAAGCAGCGAGGCGATTTCCAATAAGAAAAAAGAATGTGAAACGGCTGCTGTTAATAGCGCCAAAATGGCCATTCCAGTTATGATTAAAATCTGCTTTTTGCGCTCAAACATATCGCCCAGCGGCACAAGTAAAAACAAACCAAAAGCATAACCAATCTGAGTGATGTAGGTAATTCTGCCTGCGAAAGTTTCGGTTAACTTAAACTCTTCTGCAATTAAAATAACTAATGGTTGGCAGTAATAAATATTGGCAACAATAAGGCCGGTGCAGAAGGCCATGAGGAGGATGTCTATGCGTTTTAGCATGTAAAGGAAAAGTTAAAAGTAAAGAGTTCAAAGTTGAAAGTGCGGGGGACGAAGGTAGCTAAAGGTTAATGTTTGCTCTTTTATCTTTACTCCTTTTACAAAGGTATATTTCCATGTTTTTTACGAGGACTGTTAACCACTTTATTTTCTAACATCTTGAAAGCCTTAATCAGTTTTATCCGGGTTTGCGAAGGTTCAATTACCTCATCAATAAAGCCACGTTCGGCGGCACGGTAAGGGTTGGCAAAGATATCCGAATAAAGTTTTTCTTTTTCCAGCCATTTCTCCTGAGGGTTTTCTGCAGTAGTAATTTCCTTTTTAAAGATAATTTCTGCAGCTCCTTTCGCACCCATCACCGCTATTTCAGCACTTGGCCAGGCGTAGTTCATATCAGCGCCAATGTGCTTACTGTTCATCACATCGTAAGCACCGCCATAAGCTTTCCTGGTAATTACTGTAATTCGCGGCACAGTAGCCTCGCTAAAAGCATAAAGCAATTTCGCACCGTTGGTAATAATGCCGTTCCATTCCTGATCGGTTCCTGGTAAAAAACCTGGAACATCTTCAAAAACCAGTAAAGGAATATTAAAACAATCGCAGAAACGAACAAAACGAGCCGCTTTCGCAGAAGAATTACTATCTAAAACGCCTGCCAGATAAGCAGGCTGATTGGCTACAATACCAATACTTCGTCCAGCCAAACGGGCAAAACCAACCACAATATTTTCAGCAAAATCTTTATGGACCTCCAGAAAACTATCTGCGTCAGTAACCTCTGCAATAATTTCGCGAATGTCATAAGGTTGAGAGGCATTTTGTGGCATAAAAGTATTTAACACAGTTCTGCTTTCGTCGCTACTTTCGTACTGAAGTTGAGTAGGTATTTCCTCGCAATTTTGAGGCATATAACTTAGGAGTTTCTTAACATGGTTAATGGCTTCAATTTCATTGGTGCAGGCAAAATGTGTCACACCCGATTTTGTGGCATGTGTAGTTGCACCACCCAATTCCTCCGAGGTTACTTCTTCATGCGTTACCGTCTTCACTACATTTGGCCCGGTTACAAACATGTAGGAAGTGTTCTCTACCATCAAAATGAAATCGGTAATGGCAGGCGAGTACACCGCACCTCCGGCACATGGCCCCATAATAGCCGAAAGCTGCGGGATGACACCCGAGGCCTGAACATTTTTATAAAAGATATCAGCATAACCGCCTAAAGAAACTACTCCTTCTTGAATTCGGGCACCTCCGCTATCGTTTAAGCCAATTAAAGGTGCGCCATTTTTCATCGCCAAATCCATTAACTTGCAAATTTTTTCTGCATGCGTTTCAGAAAGCGATCCTCCAAAAACAGTAAAATCTTGAGAGAAAACATAGGTAAGCCTGCCGTTAATGGTTCCATAGCCGGTGACTACACCATCTCCCAGAAATTTTTCGCGTTCCATCCCGAAATCCGTACTGCGATGGGTAACCAGCATACCAATTTCTTCAAAACTACCTTCATCCATTAAAAAGTGAATGCGTTCCCGGGCCGTAAGTTTACCTTTTTTATGTTGGCTATCTATTCGAGCCTGTCCGCCACCAAGCTTTGCCTGGTTAATTTTATCTTGAAGTAATGCTATTTTCTTATCCATTGCTGATAATATGTGGATTTAAAATTAAAAATTAACAACGGTAATGCAAGCTTAAGTGGAGAAGTTTGTAAGAGAATGATCTTCATATTTCACTTATAGTTGAATGTCTTTAAAAACGAAAACCGACGCAACTTTTATTTCTTTCTAACATTATAGCGTAAGCAATCCATACATAAAGCGCTCCTTAAAGCTGGAATTTAATTAAAGGCTCGTCAGCTTGATGCTTTAAAACTATTTTACTAAATTGAATATCATCAGAATAAGGGTTTAATCAGCAAATAAACTGTTGTATTACAAATATTTTACAACCCATTGTGCTGAAAAACCAATTATCCGTTTATTTTTGCAAACAACATTAGAATAAGATTAGAAAAAATGTTTTTGAGAAAATACAAATACACAATCGTTGCAGCATTTATGCTTATCTTCTCCGCGAAGATGGCTATTTCTGGTGCGCCTGTTTTTTGTTCCAGTATCGATAAGGAAATTATGAACGCTGTAATCATGCAAATCGAGTTAGAGCATGAAGGCGGTAAAGACTCCGCCAAAGACACTGCAAAATTCTCCGATTTCAAGCTTATCGAGCTAAACCATCCCATCTTTTCTTACGAGTTCTCTTCCAGTCATTTCTTTTTGAAGAGCAGTTTTATTGAGCATTTCAAGCGGTATGTAGATCCATATCACCCTACAGTTCCAACACCGCCACCAAATTTTATCTAGTTTTTTCTTTTCGGGATAGGTTTAATATGCAAACATGTTTAAGCTGCTGAGCAAATACTCAATAGGTTCAACAACACCGTTCCCCGCGATTTATTCGTTAAAATTTACTAGATAATTATATCGTTATGCAAAAGTTTAACCCGGCCTTTTCAGGTTCGGACGTGAAGAAATATTTTCTTGCCAAGAATTTAAAGAAAGATCTTCCATCAAGTATTGTTGTTTTTTTGGTGGCATTGCCACTTTGTTTAGGTATTGCACTAGCTTCGGGTGCACCGTTATTTGCCGGCCTTATTACCGGTATAATTGGAGGGATTGTTGTTGCTTCTGTAAGTGGATCGCAGCTCAGCGTAAGCGGACCAGCTGCTGGTTTAACCGTAATTGTTTTCGGAGCCATCACCTCTTTGGGCCCATATCCAACATTCCTGTTAGCGGTTGTGCTCGCTGGTGTTTTCCAGTTAATTTTAGGATTAATAAAGGCAGGTACCATCGGCAATTATTTCCCGTCAAGTGTTATTGAAGGAATGCTGGCCGCTATTGGTTTAATTTTAATTTTAAAACAGCTTCCGCATGCCTTAGGGGTTGATACCGATTTCAGTGGTGATGAAGGTTTTTTTCAGCAAGATCACGAAAATACATTTTCAGCTATATCAGCAGCAATCAGTCATTTTAGTCTCGCTGCGGTTGCCATCAGTTTATTGTCCATTGCCATACTAATCATCTGGCCGAAAATAAGGCAACTGGCCATTGTACCCGCACCGTTAATTGTAGTAATAATCGGCGTAATCGGAACCATGATTTTTGCCGGTACTGCCTATCCGTTAAGGGCTGATCAGATGGTTAAGATCCCAGTGATAGATGGTTTTAACGGGTTTTTGGGTTTGTTTACCATGCCCGATTTTAATCAGCTAGGCAACAAAAATGTTTATATTGTGGCATTAACGATTGCGGTGGTAGCCAGTTTGGAAACGCTGCTGAGTATTGAGGCGGTAGATAAAATTGACCCCATTAAACGGGTATCACCAACAAACAGAGAATTAATTGCTCAGGGAATTGGCAATATTACCAGCGGTATGGTTGGTGGTTTACCAATGACTTCAGTAATTGTAAGAAGTTCTGCAAATGTAAACTCTGGTGGTAGAACTAAAATGTCGGCAATTTTTCATGGCGTTTGGCTGCTGCTTTCATTGCTGTTTATTCCGAAAATTATTAATATGATTCCCCTGTCTTGTCTGGCGGCAATTTTATTGGTTACGGGTTATAAACTCACCAGAATCGGGTTATTTAAACACATGTACCACAAAGGTTGGGACCAGTTTGTACCTTTTGTAGTTACGGTTGTAGCCGTATTGTTTACTGATTTGCTAAAAGGTGTTGCGATAGGCATGTTGGTGTCGATCTTTTATCTGTTGCGTACAAACATGCGTAACCCTTACTTTTATAGAATTACCAACGAAGGCGATAAAAAGAACATCAGAATTAAACTGGCAGAAGAAGTTTCTTTCTTAAATAAAGCAGCGATACAAGTAGTTTTAACGAATATTCCTCGCGAAACAAATGTAATAATCGATGGTTCAAACGCCAGGTACATCGACCCGGATGTATTGGAAACCATTTTCAATTACAAGCATAATGCCTATACCAAGGGTATTATTGTAACATTAGAGAACGTACAGAAACATTATAGTGTACCGAAATTGACCAACAAAGTAGTAGAGGATATTAATAAATAACAGCCATGTGCGCAAAAACAATAGAGACAGAAAACATCAGTTACAAAACCCTTTTGCAAGGAAACAGAGATTGGGTTAAGGATACGATTGATAGTGATCCAAATTTCTTTGATAAGCTATCTGAAGGTCAAAATCCACCCGTATTGTGGATTGGTTGTTCAGATAGCCGGGTTCCGGCAAACCAGATTACAAATACTAAACCAGGAGATATTTTTGTACATAGAAACATTGCCAATGTAGTGGTACATACCGATATGAACATGCTTTCGGTACTGGATTATTCCGTAAATGTTTTAAAAGTAAAACACGTAATTGTTTGTGGTCATTACGGTTGCGGTGGAGTAAAAGCCGCCCTGGGTAATAAACAAGTGGGGATTATTGATAACTGGTTGCGAAACATTCGCGATGTTTATCGTACCCATGAACGTGAAATGGCAACCATCAAAGATCCCGATCAACGCTTTGATCGGTTGGTAGAACTGAACGCCATTGAAGGAGCATCAAATATTATGAATACCTCCATTGTACAAGCTGCCTGGGCCGACGGTCAGGATTTAGCAGTTCATGCATGGGTTTACAGCCTTAAAACAGGCATCATTAAAGATATGAAAGTTACTTGTAACTGCCTTGATGATGTTGCGCCTGCGTTTAAGGTGGGTTAAAACACATCCCGATAGTATAATTAGTTTTAAAAGCCTCGGTAAACCCGGGGCTTTATTTTTCTTCGCTATTTGGCATGTTACCAGCTTCTCCTTTATTGCCTTTTTCGGCATCTGCACGTGCCTCTTCCGATCCAAAATCACCTCTTCCGAAATCTCTTCCTAAGTGGCCTGCATCAGATTTTACTTTGTTTTTATCGCTCTGCTCATCACTACGGTGACGTGGCACTTGTTGATCGGGCATATTAGATCTCTCGGCCGAATTATCAATATTTTTATCTCCTAAATTTGAGTTTTTTTCTTCCTGATTTTCCATGGTATTTTTATTTATCTATAGAACAGTTAAACCCTGTGATAGTTTTGCGGGATTTGGAAATGAATGTTTCGCACTTTGTGGATACTGTGGTCCCGCCATTCGTTCCAATCTTTTTGTTCGCAAAGTTACTAACTCTAAATATGCACGTGCAAATTAGAGTTAGTAACTTTAAAAGCAACAAAAAGGATTTTCCCTATTGTCGGGTTTAATAATAAAAAAAAAGTGCCTTTTACATAAAACCCGACTGTCGTTAACCTTTCGTCTGCTTTTGCTTTCTAAATCCTTTGAAAAGAAAAACCCCTGATTGCTCAGGGGTTTTATAATATATTGATTCTTATACAAGCTCAGCATGAACAATCTTAATCTTCAGCTAAGAACGGATAGCGATAATCAGTTGGCGATTCAAAAACTTCTTTAATGGTACGTGGAGAAACCCAACGCAATAAATTAATCATCGAACCTGCTTTATCATTAGTACCCGAACCCCTGGCGCCGCCAAATGGCTGCTGACCAACAACAGCCCCGGTACATTTATCGTTGATGTAAAAATTACCAGCCGAGTTGCGTAAAGCATGACTTGCCTTATCAATCGCATAGCGATCTTGTGCAATTAATGCACCTGTTAAAGCATATGGAGAGGTTGTATCAATCACTTCCAAAATTGAATCAAAATCTTTGTCAGCATACACGTAAACCGTTAAAACAGGACCGAACAATTCTTCGCACATGGTGGTGTATTTCGGGTCGTCGACTACTAAAACGGTTGGCTCAACAAAATAACCTTTGCTCTTATCATAATTACCACCGGCAATAATTTCTACACCTGTATCTTTTTTAGCTTGATCAATATATTTAGCCAACTTATCAAAAGAGCGTTCATCAATAACGGCGTTAATGAAGTTGGTAAAATCTTCGGTGCCACCCATTTTAAACGAGGCGATATCGCGAAGCATTTGTTCTTTAATTTCTGGCCAAAGGCTTTCAGCAATGTAAACACGACTTGCAGCCGAACATTTTTGCCCTTGATATTCGAATGCACCACGAACAATGGCTGTGCTGGCAATGTCAGTTTGTGCAGAAGGATGAACTAGTATGAAATCCTTTCCCCCAGTTTCGCCCACAATACGAGGGTAAGATTTGTATTTGTGGATATTTGTTCCAATCGTTTTCCAAATTTCCTGGAACACTTTTGTAGACCCAGTAAAGTGAATACCCGCAAAATCAGCATGATTAAAAATCACCTCACCTGTTTCTGGTCCGTCGGCGTAAACTAAATTCACAACACCATCTGGTAAGCCAGCCTCACGGAAAATTTCCATTAAAAGGTTAGCCGCATAAACCTGTGTATCGGCAGGTTTCCAAACCACAACATTTCCCATCATCGCTGCCGAGGCAGGTAAATTTGCCGCAATTGCGGTGAAGTTGAAAGGTGTTAAAGCAAAAACGAAACCTTCAAGTGGGCGTTGTTCCACTCTATTCCAGCTTCCACGAGGCGAAACCGGAGGTTGTTGTTTGTAAATATCGGCCATGTAACTTACGTTAAAACGTAAGAAATCAATCAGCTCACAAGCGGCATCAATTTCTGCCTGATAAGCATTTTTACTTTGACCTAACATCGTTGCAGCGTTTAGCTTATAACGGTATTTGCCTGCAATTAAATCAGCAGCTTTTAAAAATATTGCTGCTCTATGTTCCCACGAAAGGTTTTCCCAATCTTGTTTTGCAGCCAAAGCTGCATCAATTGCTTGTGTAATGTGTGTTTTATCGCCAATGCTAAATTGAGCTAAAATATGTTTATGATCATGTGGTGGAACAACTTTACCTTTTTTATCGGTATGAACTTGTTTGCCTCCAATGTACATCGGAATGTCTTGTTCGTGTGAGCGAGCCTCGGCAAGTGCTTCCTTCAAAAGTACACGTTCTTTACTGCCTGGGCCATAATTTAATATAGGTTCGTTTACCGGAGTGGGTACGTTAAAAAATCCTTTAAGCATATTTTATTTTTTATGATTTAAGCAAAGATAAGGCTTTTTGAGGGATGCAATTCTATTATTCTGTAAAGAAAATAGAGGATTATTCTCGTTTTAGACAGTCAAACTTTTAAAAAAGCGATGCATAAATATCCTCCATCGTGGCTAATCGAAGCCATGTGTTTTTGCTGTGTTTTTTTATTTATTACCTCCGGAAGATGGTTTTTGTCTTTTTGTAATGAATAGTTGGTGGAATCTGTAAAAGCAACTGAATATTCTGCATTGTTTTTATGATGATGGACAGATAAATGATCCAGCACCAACGTGCCAGAATAAGCAAGCGTATGGATATAATTTTTGCTTATTTCGGTTTTTGTAAAAAAAGTTTGGCCATTCCGTATCACCACGCCACTCGCACTGTTGGTGCAAGAACTGAAGAGTGCACATTCGAAAGCCTGGGGATTAAAAAGCCTTTCGGACGTTAACCGATTATAACACTTATAGGCTGCTTCTTTCATGCTCCACAACACCCACACCATTGTATCTTCGCTTTTGGAACTATTTATAAGTTCCAGCTCTCTGGCGGAAAAAATTTTATTGAGGTAGCCTTTTCTCCGCCAATTGTAATGAAGTTTTGCAAACTTCAAATCTACAATATCATTACCCAGCATTTTCCTGACGTTTACTCTCAATAATATCCACTGTAGCTTTAACTGTCAGCATTTTTGCCATCGAATCGTTATCTATTTCGATATTAAACCGATCTTCAACATCAAGCACAATATCAACCAGGTTGGCAGAATTTATTTTTAGATCTTTTAAAAAATCAGTGTCATCATCAATACTTTGCAAAGCGATGGTTTCTTCGCTGTATGGGGTAATGATATTTTTAAGTTCTGCAATAATTTCTTCTTTACTCATAATTGTATTTCTTAAGGATGATACATGCATTTACATCGCCAAAACCGAAACTTGCTTTGGCCAGGTAATTAAATTGTTTGTTGATCAACTGCTGTGGAATTCGCGATTCGTCAATTAAGTCGGCTATGGCCGGATTTAAATCTTCGCAGTTAACGTTTGGAAAGATAAAGCCTTCGCTTAATTGGAGCACAGAAGCTACTGTTTCTATGCTTCCGGCTGCGCTAATACAATGGCCCACCAAACCTTTAAGCGAATTAATATAGGGAAATTTATCTTTCGATGTATTTAGGGCAGCTTTCCAATTTTCAATCTCCAGCGCATCTTTAGTGGTAGCAGTTAAATGCCCGTTTATCACCTCTATTTCATCAGCCCGAATGCCAGCATTATCGATAGCTTTTTTGATGCATCTTTGTACAGCAACCGGGTTTGGCGCAGTCATTGTGCCTAGGCCGCGTTGGCCGCCAGAGTTTAAATCGCCTCCTAAAACTTCAGCGTAAATTGGTGCGTTACGTAACAATGCGCTTTCAAGCGACTCCAGTACGAGTGCACCAGCGCCACTTCCAGGTACAAATCCACTGGCAGTTGCGCTCATTGGCCGGCTACCTTTTTCCGGCTCAGCATTGTGTTTATAATTGCAAACTTTCATGGCATCAAAGCCGCCCCAAATGTAAGGGCCGCTATCACTGGTGCTTCCTGCAAGCATCCGTTTTGCTCTACCCGATTTAATTCGATCATAAGCCAGTAAAATACTTTCCACACCAGTTGCACAGGCAGATGAATTGGTGCTCACCTGGTTGCCCAGACCAATTTTGCCTGCAATAAATGCACTTACGCCACTAGCCATCGTTTGCACCACTACAGAACTACCAAGCTTTCGTATTTCCATATCATCGATTTTGTTAATAGCCCATCGAAATTTATCTATCCCGGAGGTACCTGTGCCGAAAATGGTTCCACTATCCCAATCTGGTTCATTGATGTCGCTAAGCTTCAGGCCGGCATTTTCCCATGCATCTAAAGCCGCAATTACACCATAAATGATGCCTGTACTGTTAAGGTTTTTTAATTCAAGTGGACTGAAATATTGTGCAATTCTATCTTCTGTAAGTGGAGGTTTGCCTGCTATTTGGCATGAAAATCCAAGCGCTTCTAAATCGCTTTGATGTGTAATGCCTGAGATGCCATTTTTAAGCGCATGCACAAAATCGGGGATGTTGGTAGCGTTCGGAGCACAAACACCTAAACCTGTTATCACAACTCTTTTGTTATCCATTGCCATGTCGAATTAGCATACCTGCAATAGTTCCTTTACACAATATTTCACCGATCGAATTTTTCATCGTAACCTTGCAGCTTAATTTATTAAACCTGAAATATGTTTTTTCACTGGTTACCCAAACTTTATCTCCGGGATAAACAGGTTTTAGAAATTCTATTGAGTTCGAAGTCATAGCAAAAGCGGGTTTAGTGTTAGCCTCCTGATCTTTTAATAAATAAATTCCAAAACAAACCAAACCAATCTGTGCCATTGTTTCTGTCAATATTACTCCTGGCGTAACTGGATTATTCTCGAAGTGGCTCTCATAAAAAACTAAATCCCTTTTGAATAAATAGGTGCCAGTAATTCCATTTTCGTCGAATTTTAATATTTCATCAACGAAAAGGAAATCTTTCCCATAGGGCATTCTTGCAAGTATTTCCGTAGCGGTCATATCACCATTGTAAGAGGATTCGTTGCGCAGAAAATCCTGGTCCAAAACTTAACATTAATCCATTTTCTCCTGCTGCAGGTTGTTTATCAAGATATCGCTCCAAAACATATAAAACTGTGGCGCTACTCATATTTCCGTAAAGCCTTAGTACTTCTTTGGTTTCATTAATGTTTTTCCCTAATTCGCTAAACAAAGCTTCCACCACCTGAATTATTTTTTTACCTCCGGGATGAAATATAAGGTGGTCGATATCCTTAATTTCAAGATTGTTTTTTGCTAAGAAGGGATGGATAATCTGTGGGAAATGGGCGGCAATTGTTTCCGGAACCTCAATATCCAAAACCATTTGCAGACCTGAATTGGTCAGTTTGAATCCCATCATCTCCTCTGCATCGTAAAAGTGATACATTTCTTCAGCTAAAATTTTTGGTCCTTCGTCATTTTCGTTTGAGCTTAACAATACACAAGCGGCACCATCACCAAAAATGGCTGCACTGACAATGTTGGCCATCGAAAAATCGTTCAGCAGAAACGTTGATGTTGGCGATTCAACCGCAACAACTGCTGCCCGTTTGCCTGGATTGGATTTTAAAAAGTTTTTGGCATAAATCATTCCTGAAACACCTGCGGCGCAACCCATTTCGGTTACTGGCAGCCGCACAATATCTTGCCGAAGCTTCAGGTTGTTGATCAGGTAGGCATCAAGAGATGGGATCATAATGCCTGTGCAACTTACGGTGATGATATAATCTAAATCCTCTGGTTGCCACGCTGCCTTTTCAAGTGCGTTTTTTAAACATTGGCTTCCAAGTTTTATACCCTCTCTTGCATAAATATTATTTCGCTCCTCAAAACTTAAATCGCTAAAAACCTCTTCTGGCGACATGAACGAATAACGTCTATCAACGGCAGCGCCTTCGAAAATTTTTTTTACTTTTCTAACAAAGCGTTCATCATGATCTTTTAGCCAGCCATCTAAAAATGGAATAATATCTGCTGTTTCTCGCCAAAAGTCGGGTAAGGCTTTGGCTACTGCTTTTACAACTACGCTCATATTGTCTTAATAATCCATTGATATCGAAAAGCCCACTTCCACTTGATTGAGCTGTAATTAAAATTCAATTCTTTTGTATATTTTTCTAAATCTTCCCGCTTAAAACCACGGAGTATTGAGACTAAACCATCTTCTCTTGACATGTGATTTAAGCCGAATACAAAACACAAGGCTTGAAAAAGCCGGTAAGCTAAGGCGCTTCTTTCCAAATCATTAATCACAATGCCGACTTTAGCAGAAGATTTAAACCGATTTAAAAGGTGAATTATCTCTTCATCTTTGAAATGGTGCAAGGTTAGTGTGCAAATAAAAATGTCACAGTATTCTTCCGTAACCGAATCGTCAAAAATATCTCTACACAGATAAGTGATATTGGAATAATTTTTTGATAAACTTTCTGCGTGATCGATGGTAAATTGATTCGCATCTATTCCAGTCAAACTAAAATTCAAGTTATTTTTATCCGCATAATCTGCCAAAGTCCTGAGCATGTCGCCATTGCCGCAACCTATATCAGTAATACGCATCAATTCGGTTTTTGGTTTGTTTTTTAGTAAGGTTTTTATGCCATCGAGCGTAACTTGATTGCCCCCTAATAACTTATTAATACTGGCGATTTTGTCTAATGCATCACGCAGAATGTCTCCTTTCATTTCAAAGTCATCCATTAATTCTGGCGCAGTACTTCTAAACTTTGTATTTATCGACATTAGTTGTTTATTGTAATTGGTTGTCCATGGGTATGTTTAATTATCTTGTTCAGTATAAATGGCATTGCATGTAAAGAAATCATGGCTATATTTTCATAAGTATTGGTTTTTAAAATATGGCTTAAAATTCTTCCAAACTTTAATCTATTTTTAAAGAGTTTTTGCCATTCTTCCGTATATTCTTTTTCCAGAATGGCTCTTTGTGAGTGATTTACAATTTGCTTTGCAATTAATTCGCTTGCTATTTTAGCGCTATGGATTGCCATTGCCATACCGTTTCCACAAAGTGGATGAATTAAACCGGCAGTATCGCCAATCATCAAAATATGGTTTGATATTGGTTCCTTGGCGGCGAAAGATATCTGACTGATCGTTAGCGGTGCATCGAAAAGCATTTCTGAACCTTCAAGAATTTTTTTTAGATTACTGTTTTTATACAGTACATTTTCTTGAAAAGCCAATATATTTTTTTGTCGTTTAAAGCTTTCATAATTTGCCAAATAACAAACGTTTACATTATTATTTTCGACTTTTGAAACGCCACAATATCCCCCATCAAAGTTATTTAGGCTAACCGTATGGTTCGGAAAATCACATTTGTAATGTGCTTTAACTGCTAAATAAGGAGATTTTTTGTTGATGAAATTTCGATTTAGTTTTACATCGATTGACGAACGTTTTCCATAAGCACCTATTACGTACGCAGCACTGTAATTTTCTCCAGCAATTGTTTCTACCAAAAATTCATCTTTGAGGTAAAGCACATTTGATACCGTATTTTCGATCACATTCACGCCTCTGGCGATAGCTAATTTATACAAGTGATAATCAAGCGTGTAACGGCTCAAACCGAATCCCCCAAGAGGTAAGGTGGTATTAATCTCTTTTCCGGAGATGGAGGTAAATTGTAAGTCGGTAATTTGAGGTGGGAAGAAAGTTGCGATATCAATACCAAGCCAATTAAAATAGGGTAGAACCTCGTTTGAAATATACTCTCCGCAAACTTTGTGTTGAGGATAAGTAGATTTCTCGATTAGGGTAACGTCAAAACCTAATTTATTAAGGTGAAGCGACGCCGTTAAGCCTGCTAAGCCACCTCCAATAATTAAGATTTCTGTTTTAAGTGGCATAAAGGATTACAGATATACAAGGTAACACTTTATATCTGTCCTTTGTTCAAAATTTGTTAGGGGGCTTATATTTGAAGCTATCGGTCACTTCTTTCTTCCATTTTCAAGTCAGTATCAAAAGGACTTTTTGTAAATGGATAAATCGTTTGTTTTACAAAACCTTTCGGGTATTCTGCCTCATGTACCCCAGTTCCTGCAGGCCACTCTTTGCCTGGTAAATAATAGGTTCCGAATATCATATCAATAAATGGAAATATTGATGCGAAGTTGTGACCATAATATTTAGGATCTTCACAGTGGTGCCAATGATGGTATTGTGGTGTGGTAAAAATATACTTCAGCGGTCCGAAATTTATTCTTGTATTGGCATGAATTAGAACAGCATGAATGGCAATGAAGATGATATAAACGTTAAACACAGTAGAAGAAAAACCCAAAATGTATAACGGAATGAAGGTCATGGCCCGGGTAAAGAAAATATCAATAA
Organism: Pedobacter sp. Leaf41; assembly: GCF_001422545.1. Lineage (GTDB taxonomy): Bacteria > Bacteroidota > Bacteroidia > Sphingobacteriales > Sphingobacteriaceae > Pedobacter. The sequence goes on from NZ_LMLE01000001.1 coordinate 641,527, forward strand.
AGTGGGTTCTGCTTCCTGCTAGCCAATCCATGTTTTGGGTAGAATGATGAATAGAGTGGAAACGCCACAAAGAAACACGTGTGTGGAAAAAACGATGTGCCCAATATTGGAATAAATCTGTGGTAAAAAAGGCCAAGAAAAGTGCCACAATAAATGGCAAGCCTTGAATCCATATATGTAATTTATCTAGACCCATCCAGCCAAAGAATAATACAGCGGGTTTTTGGGTTACAATGCCGAAAAATTGAATAAATAAATGGCTGATTACAAAGTAAGTTAAATCGGTGCGCCATTCCTCGTGAAATTTAGTTTGATCATTATTTTTCGGGAAAAACAATTCCAAAGGAACAAAAATGGCGACCATCAACAGGAGATCCAAGATCATCCAATCTAAGCCAAAGTGCCAGCTGGATTTAGCTACATCTCTACCTTCAACGCTTAATGCGCCCAATATTACCGCCAGTGCTGCCAAAGCAAAACCAGGCCAGCCGTATTTAAGTTTTTTGCTTAGAATGATACTTAAAGCCGCAAAAAAGAATGAAGCTATAACGCCGCCAAGCATCAGCGCTTCCATGCTATTTTTGGTGTAAATTTCACGAAATTCAGGAGTGGTCAGTTTTTCAGGGTAGTGGAAACACAAAATCCCTAACAATGCTAAGGCTGCTAAAAAAATAGAAATATAGCCACTGATTTGGCCTTGACCGACTACTAAACGCTTATTTGGAAACATTAAATTATATGTTGTTAATCAACAATTATACTGAATTTTAAGTATTTATCAGAAACTGAATTTATATTCGTTGTACATTAAAGTTTCATTCAGCCAGTTGAACGTAAATGTGAATACTTTCATTTTGGAATATTGGATCAACTTTGTTACTCTTAGATTTGCGATGATCGGTTACTACAAAATAAGCATCAAGTAGTTAATCAGCGTGTTGCCACCAGTAATTTGCCAGATTTTTTTAGCCAAGATATAGCAAACAGAAAATTTAAAATATTGATGTTAAATCCAGGTTAAAAGGAACATTCTTATCAAAATCCAACAAACCTTTTTGTGTTTTTAGAGGTTGCTTTATAGGGCAGTTTACCAAGAATGCCTCATATTTTTAAATATTCCCTACTTTTGAAAGCACAACTATGTTACTAAAATATCTACGTCTTTTACTTCTTCCTTTTTCACTGATTTATGGAATGGCAATTACGCTTCGTAAAAAGTTGTACGACTGGGGCATTATGCGTGCTGTAAAATTCGATCTTCCTGTTATTTGCGTAGGTAATTTAGCCGTTGGCGGATCAGGAAAAACCCCAACTACAGAATATTTGGTAAGGCTTTTAACTGAATACAAAATTGCAATTTTGAGTAGGGGATATGGCCGAAAAACGAAAGGTTTTATTTTGGCTGATGCAAGTGCAACTGCGGAAACCATTGGAGACGAACCTTTACAGTATTATCAAAAATTCGAAAATGTTACTGTGGCCGTTTGTGAAGATAGGGTAGCTGGAATAGAAAAGTTAAAAGAAAACCACGATTTAATCATTTTGGATGATGCTTACCAACATCGGGCAGTAAGGGCTGGTTTTAATATCTTATTGTTCGAATTCAGAAAATTGGGTACCCTTCAGTTTCTTCTTCCGGCAGGGAATTTAAGAGATCTTTTTGCCTCTCGTAAACGGGCAGATGTTCTATTAGTTACCAAAGCCCCGGTGCCTTTGTTACATGTTGCGCAGCAGGCGTCTATCAACGAGTTGCAACCTAACTCCACTCAAAATGTGTTGCATTCTTATTTAAAATATGGCGAGCTAGAACATTTATACCACAATGAAAGTCGTTCGTTGGAGGATATAAAAGATTTTCAAATTTTCTTGCTTACCGGAATTGCAAATACTGCCCCGCTAATTGACGAGCTTGAGAATTATTCCAAAACGATTAAACATGAAGAGTTTCCAGATCATTATGCTTTCAAAACAGATGATATAAAGAAATTTAAAGCGGCATTTGATGCGGAGGAGAAAAAAGAAAAAATTATCATCACAACAGAAAAGGATAGCAAACGTTTAAAAGCTGCGGGATTTGAAAATATACTGATAAATTTACCAGTATATTTTTTACCCATCGAGGTTGAATTATTTGAAGAAGATAAGATTACCTTTGATGAACTTATTTTAAACTATGTTAAGAGCAATAGAAGAAACCGTTGAGTATATCAAACGTAAAACTGAAAACTTTGCGCCAGAAATAGGCATTATTTTAGGAACTGGATTAGGCGGTTTAGTAAAGGAAATAGAAGTGGAACATCAGTTGATGTATTCAAATATTCCAAATTTTCCTATCTCTACCTTAGAATTTCATAGCGGAAAACTCATCTTCGGCTCTCTAAATGGGAAAAAAATTGTGGCCATGCAGGGTCGTTTGCATTACTACGAAGGTTACAGTATGCAGCAAATCACTTTTCCTGTTAGGGTAATGAAAGGTTTAGGCATAGAAAACCTAATTGTTTCAAACGCTGCGGGCTCTTTAAATCCTGAGTTTAAAAAGGGCGATTTAATGATTATCGAAGATCACATTAATCTTCAACCTGATAACCCATTAAGGGGCTTAATTGAAAGTTCTTTGGGACCGCGTTTTCCCGATATGAGTGAGCCTTATAACCGTTCGATAACTGCGAAAGCTTTAGACATTGCAAAAACTTTGGATATTAAATGCCACAAAGGGGTATATGTTGCCGTTTCTGGCCCGAACTTGGAAACTAAAGCAGAATATAAATATCTGCGTTTAATTGGTGGTGATGCCGTTGGGATGAGTACCGTGCCAGAAGTTATTGTAGCCAATCACGCCGGGTTGCCGGTTTTTGCTATTTCGGTTTTAACCGATGAAGGTTTTCCTGAAGATTTGCAGCCTTTTAACCTTGATGAAATTTTAGAGGCTGCGGCTAAAGCTGAACCTAAAATGACCGAAATATTAACCCGCTTAATTGCTGAACTATAAGATGCTTAAAGTTGTTCAATTCTGCTTTATTATTTTGTTGCTTTCGGGTTTTCAAAAATCTTTTGCGCAAGATTTAAAAACAAATATCAACGATAAATCAGAAGCAGATTCTATTAGAAAAAAACTTGATGCAAAGGATTCTGTCGTTTTTACAGCAAAATTTATTCGCTTTACTAAACTTGGATTAAGCAGGGATAGTATTGTGTTACTGCCGCTAGATACGTCGACGAGGAATATTCAGAACTATAGTCCACTGCTACAGCCGCAAAATCCAACCATAAATAATGGGAACATGGGTTTGGCAGCCCGCCCTTTGCTTTACGAACCCAGTAAACGCATTGGTTTCGATGCTGGTTTTCATTCGTTGGATTACTACGCCCTAACCCCAGAGGATATTATTTATTATCAGGCTCGCTCACCATATACCAGCTTATACTTAGTTAGTGCCGGACAAAAGGAGCAGCTGTTTAAGGCCATTCACAGCCAAAATATTAAGAAAAACTGGAATGCCGGCGTCAATTTCAATAGGGGAGATTCGAGGGGATTTTACAGCAGACAGCGGGGAGATAACTTAAATGTTGCCGTTTTTTCCTGGTATCAATCGCCCAGCAAACGCTATAATATGTGGGCTTCGGCAATTTTTAACACCATGCGGGCTTACGAAAACGGATCAACATTGGATTCGACTATCTTCAATCCGGGCTATAATAAAATCAGCAGAGATGCAGAAACCGTTAAGTTAACCACAGCGAGAAATTTGTATCGAAAGAATACGGTGTTTTTAAAACAAACCTATTACGTTGGCCGGATAGATACCTCTGCAAATTTCAACAGCGCTGTTTTACCCACCAATAAAGTAACCTACACGGTTGAATACAATAACGACAGTTACGATTTTGCTAAAAATGAAACTGATAGTTACGGCGTATTGCCGCAAGGATTTGCAAGTCCAACTTTTACCAACGATTCCACCCATGTTCAACATGTAAAAAATGAATTTCTTTACAGCTTTTTTCTTCGCCCGAAAAATTCAACTGTTATTAAAAATGAACTAAAAGTGGATGCAGGTATTCGCCATGATTATTATCAACACAAATATTTAGGAAATAAAGAAGATGGATCAGCGTATGAACAAAGCCAGTTTGCTTATCAAAACATCACTATTTTAGGAGCCGCAGGTTATCGTTTTACATCGAATATCGATCTGAATTTAGATGTGCAACAAATACTGCAAGGTGAAAACGCAGGCGACTACTTATATGAAGCTAAGAGTAGAATATTGCTCAGTAAATCTGTTGGGAGAATTGAATTAGGTGCTTATGCGCAAAACCAATCGCCCGCTGCAATATTTAACTATTATCACGGAAACCACTACAGATGGGATAACCAAAACTTTAAAAATACAAAAGTTGCCAATGCTTCTTTCAATTTTATTAATGATAAATATGGTTTTACAGCTGGTGCCAAATATTTTTTAACCAGTAACTATTTGTATTTCGCTGCAGATAATGCTTACGGAACAACTGCAATTAAGCCGGTGCAAGAAGGGGAGGATATCAGTTTAATTAGATTCGATATAGCTAAGAAATGGCGTTTTGGAAAGTTTGTTTTAGAAAATTATATCGCTTACCAAAAAACGGATAAGAATGCAATTTTAAGAACACCAGAATTTTATACCTACAATAGTTTTTATCTTGATCAAACCTTTTTCAAAGTATTGAAAGCGAATATAGGTTTTGATGTGAGGTACAATTCCGAATATGCTAATTACTCTTATTCTCCAGCCACAGCACAATTTTATGTGGGCAGCGATCGCGTTTTCAAATCAGAACCTGTTATAGACGTATATATCAAAGCGAATTTAAAACGAGCGAATCTGTTTATTAAATACGATTATGTTAACCAGGGATTATTCTCTCCGGGTTATTATACCGTTAATCGATATCCTATGCAAGATGCTTTGTTGAAGTTCGGAGTGAGCTGGAATTTTTATGATTAGAATTTGAGAGAACAAAAAAGGCGTCTTGATCTACATCCGGACGCCTTTTTTGTTACTATGAGTTGTCTTAGAATGAATAACCAACTGAGAATCCTAACACTCTGTTTCTCAATTTATCGTCATTTGATCTTTGATCTTTAGGTACCAGATTTGATAAACCTAAACCATAGTTAGCACCAACTGAAATTCCGCTATTCAAACGATAAGCCAAACCAAAGTTTGCACCGAAATCGATACTACTTAAATCATCATTAGCATCGCTTCCGAATTCGATATCTCTATCAGAAAAAGTAGATCCAGCAATAGCGCTGTTGGTATAGGTACCTGTAAACTTGTTTTTACCAGAGATATTGAAACCAATGTATGGGCCAGCATTAATTTGGAATGCACCCGCATCTCCGGTTGGAATTCTTAAAACTGCATTAATAGGAACTTCAATAGCCATTACATCTTGTTTAAATGTACCAGTAACTGTATTTCCTGCAATTGTTCCAACACTTTCTAATTTTGCACCTTTATTTTGTAAAGACACTGCTGGTTGAATGAAGAAGTTGTTACCAACTGCGAAATCTCCAAATGCAGTAACGTTATAACCTACATTGCTTTTGTAATCTAAATCTCTTGCGCCAGTACCGCTGTAACTTGATAAATTGACACCTGCTTTTAAACCAAATCTAGCGTCAGAACCAGTCATTGTACTTTGTGCAAATGCGCCTGTTGCTAATAATGCTACTGAAGCACTTAATAATAATCTTTTCATGATATTTTTTCTTTAGGTAAAAGAATTTTTGTTTTCAATGTTAATTATCTGCCACTTGCCAAAAGCTGTGCCAAACTATATGTTGCTGATCGCTTAATCAGTATAAATAATTGGTTAACAGTGGTTTTTATTTGATTTTTATCACTCGAAGTTGTATAGCACTGCTCGCTTGCTCAATGTTTTATTTTGTATACAGAACAGGAATATTCGCTGATAGGAGACAAACTTAGCTGTTAGATTATGTTTTTTGGGGTTTCTTTTTTGCCGCGGGAAACAAAACATTGTTTAATATTAACCGATAACCTGCAGAATTTGGATGTAAATTTAAATCCGTAGGTGGGTCGCCAACGGCATGCTGGTAATCTTCAGGATCATGGCCTCCATAAAAGGTAAATTGCCCTTTGCCTATTTCTCCGTGAAGATAACGTACTTCTGCGGCACCTTTGTTTTCCCCTAAAACAGTTACGCTTGGTTTCACAACCGATTTTTTAAATGCGGTAGTCTGTCCCATGAAACCTTTGATTACCTTATCGTGGTTTTGGGTAAGCATGGTTGGAACCAAATCCCACTTGGCAGAGAAATCAAATAAAGTAAAGTAGTCATTGCTCTGGTTAAGCGATCGGTTTTGGGTAACATCAATATCTGAAAATTCGTAATTCATCGGGTTGTTATCCAATTTGAAATTTTGAAAAGCCAGGCTTTTATTAAAGTCTAATTTCGATTGTGCATTTGGGTCTGCAGCATCTCCATCAAACATTTGGGCGCAAATATCAACTCCATCGGCAGCTAGGGCGATGTCAAAACTATCCGTTCCGGAGCACATGGCGAACATAAAGCCGCCGCCGGCACAATATTCTTTAATGTGTTTGGCTACCGAAAGTTTCATTTCTGAAACTTTTTTGAAGCCTAGTTTTTTAGCCAACCCTTCTTGGTTTTTTACATCCTCCTGGTACCAGGTGGCATATCGAAATGAAGACCAGAAGCGACCGTATTGTCCAGTGAAATCTTCGTGATGCAGGTGGAGCCAATCGTATTTGGTCAGTTTGTCCTGCAAAATATCATCATCGTAAATCACATCGTATGGTATCTCTGCATAAGTTAATACCAGCGTCACTGCATCATCCCAGGGTAATTTACTTTTAGGAGAATAGACGGCGATTTTAGGTGTTTTCTCCAGTTTCACCATCTCCATGTTAACTGATGGATCGCTGATTTCGTTTAAAAGATTAACCACTTTAGCATCAGACACTACTTCGTAAGAAACGCCCCTGATTTTAAGCTCATCTTCAACCGTTTTATTATACTTGATCAGAAAACTTCCGCCACGATAGTTTAATAGCCAATCTACTTCCACCTGTTTGCTGATGGTCCAGTAGGCAATGCCGTAAGCTTTGAGGTGGTTTTTTTGATCTTCATCCATATAAACCAATAACGATGAGGCATGAGCAACAAAACTGCTTAACAGGCAAATGAGTAAGATGTAATATTTATTTTTCAAATCGGTGGAGTGTAAAACACTAAAATACCTCATTTAAACTGTTTAGAAAAATTTAATGCTGTATGAGTTCTACAATTTTGCTATTTTTGCCCTTTACTTTTAAAAACACGGAGTTTTTAAGGTGATCAAAATTTAAAACCAGTACACACAATTGATATGAGTAAAGCAATAATAAAAACTGAAAAAGGAAATATGACTGTTGAGTTCTTTGAACAAGATGCTCCGAAAGCAGTTGCAAACTTTAAAAAATTAGCAAACGAAGGTTTCTATGATGGTGTAACTTTCCACCGCGTAATTCCTGATTTCATGGTTCAAACAGGTTGCCCAAATTCTAAAGATGGTGCAACAGGAATGCCGGGTACAGGTGGTCCGGGTTATAAAATAGATTGTGAGTTAACTGGCGAAAACCAATACCACGATCGTGGTGTGCTGTCAATGGCACATGCTGGCCGTAACACTGGGGGTTCTCAATTCTTTATCTGCCACAGCAGAACAAATACTGCACACTTAGATCGCAACCACACTGTTTTTGGTAAAGCAGTTGAAAATGTTGACCTTGTGGACGATATCCGCCAGGGAGATAAAATTTTAGGAATCGAAATTATTGAAGATTAAATTGCGTTGAGCGTTTGGCGATAAGCGTTTAAACCGCTAAACCCCAACCGCTAAGCGCTTAACAAAATAGAATATGAATTTAAGAGGAATTGTTGCCGTATCTGGCAGACCAGGTTTATTTAAGCTGGTTGGACAAAATAAAGTAGGTTATATTTTGGAGGGTTTGGATGCCCAAAAAACTAAAGTTGTAGCCAATATTACCAATACTAAGTTAGCTTCGTTAGAAGATATTACAGTTTATGGTGAAGAAGAAGAAATTAAATTGGCTGATATTTTTGCTAAAATTTCTGAAAAAGGATCTACTCCAGATTTAAAAGGTGATTTACGTTCGTACTTTTTGGAAGTGGCTCCAGGTCACGATCAGGAAAAAGTATACGCTTCTGATATGAAGAAAATCATCACTTGGTATAACTTATTGAAAGATTTACCTTTGTTTAACGAAGATACACCGGATACTCCAGGTTCTCCGGCTGAGGTTAAATTGGCTGAAGAAAAAGTTGCTGCTGATAAGAAGACAAAATCAACTGCTACTAAAGCATCTGGAAGTGCGAAAGCAACTACAAAAACATCTGCTCCTGCTAAAAAAGCAAGCATGACAAGTAAAAAAGGCGTTTAGTTTTTTTTCTAAATGTTATCTAAAACACCAGGCAAACGCTTGGTGTTTTTTTTGGCTTAAAAGAAATAATAAAGGATCACCACAATAATTAATGAAATGATAATACTGATCCAAAGCACTTTATTGTTGCCACTCTGGTTACTTCTATACCGGTAATTGCGTTTATATTTATCTAACATATCGTTTTATTTTATGATGTTTTTGGAATCCCAATTCCATATTTTATCTCTCGATTCTCTTTTGCAAGTTAGGCGTGATGATAGGGTTCACCTTTCAAAATGCTAAATCCCCGATACAACTGCTCTACAAAAAACAAGCGGATCATTTGATGTGAAAAAGTCATATCAGATAAAGAAATAAGTCCATTTGCCCGCTTGTAAATGGTTTCGTCAAATCCGTACGGGCCTCCAATAATAAAAATTAAATGTTGAACACTGCCAATCATTTGCTTATTCAGGTAATTGGAAAACTCGATTGAAGAATATTTTTTACCTTTCTCATCCAATAAAATAACAACCTCGCCATTATTAATTTGTTTGTGCAGCAATTCAGCCTCTTTTGCTTTCTGCTGCGCCTCGCTTAAATTCTTAACATTTTTCACATCAGGCAAAGGCAAAAATGTAAAGTTTATATAGTGCTTTAATCTATTGATGTATTTTTCAATCCCCTCAATTAAATACTTATCCTCCGTTTTGCCAATGGCGATTAAAGTAATCTTCATTTAATATTTTGCTATCTTTAGAATTTTCTGCCATTCAAAGATAATGTTAAAAACACAAGCACAAATTATATCTGGCTATAGCCAAAAAATTAATGAAGTTACAACTAAGATTGAGACAACAAAAAAGCTTATCGATCAGCTTTCGCTGGTACGAATAGGTCTATTTTTAGCTGAAATATTGTTCTTTGTTTTACTGTTAAATTCTGCCGATGATAACAGCAGAACATTGATCCAATTTGCGTTGCTGCTTCCGGTGATAGGGTTTGTATTTGTGGTAAGGAAACAGGCAAGATTAGACCGTGAAATTGACTATCAAAAGCAATTGTTGTGGGTTTATCAAAACGAATGGAACCAACTGAATGGCAAACCAAATGGTTATGAGGATGGGAAGGTATTTGAATCTGAATCTCATCCATTTTCATCAGACTTAGACATTTTTGGCCGTGCCTCGCTATTTTCTTTGGTAAACAGATGTTATACAAAAACTGGCAAAGATTTGTTAGCAGAGCGTTTATCTCATAAATCAACCAAAGCTGAAATTTTGGCCCGACAAGAAGCCATTAAAGAAGTACAAGAAAAAATTGAAGAAACATTTGATTTCAGAGCCAACTTACACGGTCATAATATTGAAAAAATTGAACAGATTAAAACGCAATTGGCAGGAGATTTGGGACTGCAGCTCGCCTTTGTACGTAAAAAATTGCTGCGAGTTTATGTTGCCGTTGCCCCCTATATTACCTTTGGCTTAGTTTTATCCTCCATTTTTATTGGTGGTTTATCTGGAAATATTTTAGGGCTTTTTGTTTTTATTCACTTAGGCATAAATATCTTTTTAAATTCGAAAATTAATCTGGTTTTTTACAGTTTTGGTGGCGGTTCAGGATTATTAAACAGTTACGCCGAGGCCATAAAGTGGACCGAAAATCAGCCATGGAAAAGCAGCTATATTCTGCAGTTATTTACCTCAAAGATCCCGATAAGTAAAGAAATAAAGACATTATCAAAAGTAATTCAGAAGTTTGATGCAAGGCTAAATCTAATTGTTGGAGGCTTTTTGAATGGGTTATTTCTTTGGGATTTGCAATGTTGTATCAGTCTGGATAAATGGTACCAAAGCTCTTCAAAAGATGTTATTTCGGCACTCAACCATTTGGGTGATTTCGAAGAAATTATCTCGTTGGCCACTTTAGCATATAACCAGCCAGCCTGGGTTTTTCCTTCAATCGATGAAGGTTTTCAATTGAGCGGAACTGAAATTGGACACCCGCTAATTGCTGTTGAGCGAAGGGTTAATAATGATTTCTACCTTGAAGCAAAGCCGACGGTCGACATCGTAACCGGATCAAACATGGCAGGAAAAAGTACTTTTCTTAGAACGCTCGGCATCAATATGGTTTTAGCTTATGCAGGTGGTCCGGTTTGTGCCCGGTCATTACAACTATCTGTTTTTTCCATTAACACCTATATGAGGATTAAGGATTCCCTAAATGAAAGTACTTCCACTTTCAAAGCTGAGCTAAATCGTTTAAAAATGATTTTAAAGAATATCGAACAAGACAAAAATACCTTTGTACTCATCGATGAAATGTTGCGGGGAACCAATAGCAAGGACAAGTATTTAGGGTCGAAGGTTTTTGTGGAGAAGCTTATTGCAGAAAAAACGCCAGGCTTATTTGCCACACACGATTTGCAGTTGGCCGATTTGAAAGAGGATCATCCTACTGCTTTGAGAAACTTCCATTTTGATATTCAAATCATAAACGGAGAAATGGAGTTCGATTATAAACTGAAACAGGGACCTTGTTCTACCTTTAATGCCGCAATTTTATTGAAACAAATAGGCTTAAGCTTAGATTAATTTATCGCAATAGCGTAACCGATCCTGTATATTTAACGGTTGAATTGTTTAAATGAGTTCCGAGAATCACATAATAATAAACACCTGTTGGTAGTTCGGTATTTTTAAAGGTTCCTTTCCAATTGTCGAAGATATTATCGGTAAAAAATACCTGATTGCCATATCGGTTATAAATTTGAATTCTATACCTTTTTAGATTAGTAATACCTACTACAAACTCATCATTTACACCATCACCGTTTGGCGAAAATGCATTTGGTGTAAATATCGACGCTTCTTTCCTTACAATCAAATCGCCTTGAGTGATCGAATTCCAACAACCATTATTTGAAAATGCCGTCAAAGTAATCCTAAAAGTTCCATCCGTTTGGAAGGTATGTGTAGGGCTTTTTTCAGAGGAAAAAGTTCCATCACCAAAGCGCCACTCAAAATAATCTCCAAATTGAGAGGTATTTGTAAAAACGATTGGTGCAGGCACAGAAAACTTGACATTAAAAGAAGGCTCGGTATAGAAACCCGCTATTGGAATTCTGGCAATCGGAGGAATAATTATACTTGTAGGATCAGAGCTGCAAGTTCCTGAAGTGAGTACAATTTTGTATTCTCCGGCTTTGTTGAAATTATTTACCGGTATTTCCACGCTACTGTTGGTTGCCGTAAAATTGTCTGGTCCTGTCCACAGGTAACTCATGTTTTCCTGTTGGGGAACTGAAAGTCTTATTAAATCGTTTATGCAGAAAGCAGGTTTGTTGATCGAAATTTTTGGAATTTCAGGCTTCAACTCTACCAGGATTTCTTGGGTAGCGATAGCTACGCAGCCGTTGTCAGTTTCAATGGTTAACGTAATCGTTTTCAGTCCTGGCGTATCAAAAGTGATTACTTTACCGTTGTTTTCAGCATCGGTATTTGTTCGCACTGATAAACCGAAATCCCATTTAATCTTGGTATAATTTTTAGATGCATTAACAAACGAAAAACGCTGATTCGCTTCACATTTGTTATTTACTACAATAGAGAAGGCCGCCTCTGGTTTCAAATCAACGGAAAGAATTTCCAGTGAATTTTCTTCGCTAGTGCAGTCTCCAACCTGTACGAATAATTTATAAATTCCTATGTGTTCAGGCCCAACGTTCGTTATCGCCGGGTTTCGTTCAGTAGAAGTGAAGCCATTTGGTCCGCTCCAGTGATAAGTGGCAAGGCTCAGAAGCGGTGTTGAAAGTTGAAGAACATCACCTTGGCATAAGGTCATATCAGATGCAGTGATAGTGGGTTTGTCTGGCGTTTTGGCAACAATGAAATTTTTGGTGGTTATCACACTACACCCATTGCTTCCTTTGGCTTCGAGCACAACAACTTTTTCTCCTGGCGTGTTGTAGGTGATGGTGTATGGGCCAATGCCATCCGCTGTTGATAGACTTGCGCCTTCACCAAATGACCATTTTAATTCTGCATAATTAGTGGCAATACTTTCAAATACATAAGCCTGGCTATCTGTACATGGATTTAACTTCTCTACAGCTATTTCAGCACTTGGTCCTGCTAAATCTGCATCGCCCCCAAATTCTAAGGTGAAGCCATTGTTTCCGCTAGAAAAATTATCAATCAAAATAGCATAGGTATGCCCTTCAACCAAATCCACATATTTAACAAAACCATTTTGTCCAGCCGGACAACCAGAAGCTTCTGTTAAGTCGGTTTCCGTCATACTTAGCCCAGTTTTATAGTATGTAGGCGTACATTGAACCCCGCTGCCGGCAGCGCAACGAATGGCATTTGATGCATTTACCATGCTACAATCTCCATTTAGCCCTAGATCGTAAAATATCCAATCAATATCATTGGTAGTTACAGTTGGCGTAATTACAAAAGTAAAAGATCCCGCTTTGGAAGCCTTAAACATATACCAGGCCGAATTCGATTCTGTTCCTAAGCATGTACCTGCAGATTCATTTCTATTCGAACCTGTGCCTGTAACATTTAATTGTGTAAAGGTTTCTTTTGAACACAAAATTGAAACTGTACCGCAATCTTGCCCCGGTTTTAAGGGAGGAAAATAATTATCTAAGCACAGTTTGAAACTTCCCACCTGATCATTTTCTGCACTAACACGTACATAATAAATTTGTCCGAGCTCCAGTGCTCCCTTATAATAGGTAGTAACATTGGCAGAAGTAGTAGAAGTACCAATCATCTCACTAATTCTTGTTGTAGAAGGATCAAAAGCATACAACGCAATTAAGGGACTTATCAAAGTATTGGTACTGCTCGAATTAACCAGGCCACTTACTGAAATATTGACATCGTATTTTGTAGCGGTAAACTTAAACCAAACATCTTTTCCGGTTGCTACCCAACTTGTAGGTTTATTATAGATAGTCGATGCGGTGGCTTCAATGTTACTATATGCCGCATCAACGCTACAGAATCCGGTAGTGTTCGGGATGTTTATCGCATTTGTTAGTTCATCATTTATTGGCGGAGAAAAATTTGCCCAAAGTTTTGAGCAAAATATTAAAAATAAAAAGAGAATTAATGAAAAGCGCATCAGTAAAACTATTAAAAAATGTTTTCTTTTTGTGCTGTAATGTAAGTTAATGTTTTGTTAATATTAAAGTTGCAACTTGAGGCGGTAAGATAAGACTATGATTAAAGCAAGTGATTTTGGATCAGACTTTCTATGGGGAGTAGCTACAGCCGCACCACAAATTGAAGGTGCTTCCAGTTCTTATGGTAAGGGGCCGTCCATTTGGGATAACTTTTCCAATCGAAATGGAAAAATTAAAAGTGGACATAAAATGAATGTTGCCTGCGATTTTTATCATCGTTATCAGGAAGACATTGCTTTAGTGAAGTTGTTGGGGTTTAAGATATTCAGGTTTTCCATTGCATGGTCGAGGATTTTACCTGCTGGCAGAGGAGAGGTTAACCAAGAGGGATTACGCTTTTACCATCAGGCAATAGATGAATGTTTAACCCATGGAATTACGCCTTATATCACGCTTTATCACTGGGATTTGCCTCAGGCATTGGAAGATGAAGGTGGATGGACCAGTTTCAGTATCAATGCAGCCTTCAATGCATTTGTAAGTATTTGTGCGCTCGAATATGGCGACAAAGTCAAAAACTGGATTGTGTTGAATGAACCTTTTGGTTACACTTCACTGGGATACATGCTAGGCATCCATGCGCCAGGAAAAACTGGATTGAGCAATTTTTTTCCAGCCGTTTTACATACTGCTCTAGCACAGGCAGATGGTGGGAAAATTCTGAGGGCAGAGGTCAGGAATGCCAATATCGGGACTACGTATTCTTGTTCTGAAATTATTCCGCACACGCAAAGCGATAACGATTTATTGGCTGCTAAGCGTGTAGATTGTTTGATGAATAGACTTTTTGTAGAGCCGGCACAAGGTTTGGGCTTTCCAACTGGAGATTGGGAAGTTTTGGAGAAATTTCAAATGGAATATGGAAGCTGGCGTTTGCAAGACAGGATGAAATTTGACTTTGATTTTATTGGTTTGCAGAACTATTTTCCACTAACAATTAAATACAATGCATTTATTCCGGTAATTCAAGCCTGGGAGGTAAAAGCCAAAAGCCGTAAAAAACCTCACACCGCAATGGGCTGGGAAATTAATGCCAACAGTTTTTACAATATTATAATGCAGTTCGCTGCTTATCCAAACATTAAGAATTTGATGATTACCGAAAATGGAGCCGCCTACCATGATAAGGTAGACAATGGCAATATTGTAGATGCGGAGCGGATTGAATATTTTAAGATTTATCTGGAGGCTTTACTTAAGGCAAAAAGAGATGGAATTAACATCACGGGTTATATGGCCTGGACGTTGATGGACAATTTTGAATGGGCTGAAGGCTTCAACGCCAGGTTTGGACTTGTTCACACTGATTTTAAAACATTGAAACGCACCATCAAATATTCGGGTTATTGGTGGCAGGAATTTTTGAAAAACTAAGGCTGTTTTCCCGCAGATCTTCGCAGATAAGAAACGCAGATTCAAAAGATCGGAGAGAACTGCGTCTTATCTTTTTTAAATCTGCGGGGAATATGATTAACTTGAACACATGAACGACAAGACCATAGTTTATAGCACTTACTACGATCCAATGGAAGCCAACATTATCAGGGCTAGATTAGAAGATTCTGGTTTTGCGTGTTTCCTTGCCGATGAAAATGTGGCCACGATAAACCCGCTCTACAACCAGGCCATAGGAGGTATTAAGCTTATCGTTTTTGAAAGGGACGTTGAAGCGATTAATAAGCTGTTGTTAGAAGATCACCAACTTGAAGATCTTGATAACCAAGTTGCAGAAAAACCCATGGCTGAAGAGCCAGTCATTTGTCCAAAATGCGGATCTAAAAATCTTCACCGATCAGAAAAAAGGTATAATAAATTTAACCTATTCGGAATATTTAATTATCGGTTACCGAAAATAGAAGTGATCCGATGCCTTGATTGCGGTCATGAATTTGAGTAGGTCTTCTCGCAGCCGTCTAAGTAAGTAAATCCGATATCCGCGAAAAGCTCCCGATTTTCTTCGGGGCTTGTAGCGTTAGCGGGACCGAAGCTAACCTAAGATTTACTGCAATTGCTTTTCAAAGATAAAGGAGCAAAGATCTATAGTTACAGAACCTATATTTATTCTTTGCTCCTTTATCATTGTTCTTTTTAAAGTCCAGCTTTCGCTGCGGCTTCAGCTCTAATGATATTTAACGCACCACCCGCTTTAAACCAGTCGATTTGCTGTGCATTATAACTGTGGTTAACTGGGAAAGATTCCTCAGTTCCATCTGCATGGTGTAAAACCAAAGTGAGCGGCTTATCTGGAGCAAACTCTGTTAACCCTAAAATATCGATAGTATCGCCTTCTAAAATTTTGTCGTAATCGTCTTTATCAGCAAAAGTTAAACCTAACATTCCCTGCTTTTTCAGATTGGTTTCGTGGATACGGGCAAAAGATTTTACCAAAACTGCACGAACTCCAAGATGACGGGGTTCCATAGCAGCATGCTCACGTGAAGAGCCTTCGCCATAATTTTCATCACCAATAACGATAGATCCGAAACCTGCCGCTTTGTAATCGCGTTGTGTTGCCGGAACAGGACCATATTCTCCTGTCAATTCATTTTTAACACTGTCCGTTTTATCGTTGAAGTAATTCACCGCACCGATTAACATGTTGTTAGAAATGTTATCTAAGTGACCGCGGAATTTTAACCAGGGACCAGCCATGGAAATATGATCTGTTGTACATTTTCCTTTAGCCTTGATTAAAAGTTTTAAGCCTTTTAAATCTGTGCCTTCCCAAGGTGTAAATGGATCAAGCAATTGCAAGCGGTGAGAGGTTGGAGAAACTAAAACTTCTACCTTTGAACCATCTTCTGCTGGCGCCTGATAACCTGCATCTTCAACCGCAAAACCTTTAGTAGGTAATTCAAAGCCGGTAGGAGGGTCTAATTTAACTTGTTCACCTTTATCATTTGTCAGCGTATCTGTTAATGGGTTAAAACCTAAATCACCTGCAATTGCAATGGCAGCAACCATTTCTGGCGATGCAACAAAGGCATAAGTGTTGGGGTTACCATCGGCACGTTTTGCAAAATTTCTGTTAAACGAGTGAACGATCGTGTTTTTCTCTGCCTTTTCTGCACCAGTTCTATCCCACATTCCAATACAAGGGCCACAGGCATTCGTAAAAATTGTGGCGTCTAAATCCTCGAAGGTTTTTAAATAACCGTCCCGATCGGCCGTGTAACGTACCTGCTCAGAACCAGGATTGATGCCAAAATCAGCTTTCGTTACCAAACCTTTTGAAATAGCCTGGTTAGCGATGGATGCAGCTCTTGACAAATCTTCGTAGGAAGAATTGGTACAAGAACCAATTAAGCCCCATTCCACTTTCAAAGGCCATCCGTTTTTCTCAGCCTCTACTTTCATCTGCGAAACCGGAGTAGCCAAATCTGGCGTAAACGGACCGTTTAAGTAGGGTTCTAATGTATCTAAATCAATTTCGATAACCTGATCGAAATAGTTTTCAGGGTCAGCATATACTTCAGCATCACCTGTTAAATATTCTTTTATTTTATTGGCTTCGTCAGCTACTTCATTACGATCAGTTGAGCGTAAGTAACGTTCCATGCTTTCATCGTAACCGAAAGTAGAGGTGGTTGCACCGATTTCAGCACCCATATTGCAAATGGTACCTTTACCTGTACAGCTTAAGTTGATTGCACCATCGCCGAAATATTCTACAATTGCACCGGTACCGCCTTTAACAGTTAGGATACCTGCAACTTTTAAAATCACATCTTTTGCTGCGGTCCAGCCGTTTAATTTACCGGTTAACTTAACACCGATTAATTTAGGAAATTTAAGTTCCCAAGGTAAACCCGCCATCACATCGCAAGCATCGGCACCGCCAACACCAATAGCAACCATGCCCAAACCACCAGCATTAACGGTGTGTGAGTCGGTTCCAATCATCATTCCGCCAGGGAAAGCATAATTTTCTAAAACTACCTGGTGAATAATACCTGCACCTGGTTTCCAGAAACCGATACCATATTTATTGGATACAGAAGATAAGAAATCAAAAACTTCAGCACTTTCTGTTCTAGCATGAGGAAGATCTATCGCTGCACCTTCTTTAGCAGTAATTAAGTGATCGCAATGAACCGTTGAAGGAACAGCAACTTGTGGACGACCGGCTTGCATAAATTGCAGAAGTGCCATTTGTGCGGTAGCATCTTGCATTGCAACGCGGTCTGGAGCGAAATCTACATAATCAGTTCCACGAGAAAATGATTTTTTAGGATCGCCATCCCAAAGGTGGGCGTATAATATTTTTTCTGATAATGTTAAAGGTCTGCCTACAATTTTACGGGCCGCATCTACACGCGGGCCGAAATTTGCGTAAACCTTCTTAATCATGTCTATGTCGAAAGCCATACTTTATTTTTTTAAAATTATTGTCAATTCCAATACAAACTAAATTAAACATTTTTTGACAGACTTATTTTTATGATTTGTCAAAAAGTATAATTTAAAAACATTCTATGCTGTTTTTGCATAATTAAAGAGGCTATCCGATAAGTCAGACAGCCTCTAATTTAATAACAATAAATGCAGATTTTTGTTTCTTATAATTTGGTAGAAACAGGGGTAAACTTGGTTAAGTTAATACCTTCAACTGCAGTTTTATATTCTTCGATACTTGGAATACGACCTAAAATTGCAGAAAGAACGACTACAGGGGTAGAAGCCAATAAAGATTCGCCTTTTTTGCCATCTCTATCTTCTACCACACGGCCCTGGAACAAGCGGGTTGAAGTTGCCATTACGGTATCTCCTTTTGCTGCTTTTTCCTGGTTACCCATACATAAGTTACAGCCCGGGCGCTCTAAGTACATAATGTTTTCATATTCTGTACGGGCTGAACTTTTCGGCAATGCATCGCTAAATTCAAATCCAGAATACTTTTGTAGGTATTCCCAATCGCCTTCCGCTTTTAATTCATCAATGATATTATAAGTAGGGGCAGCAACCACTAGCGGAGCTTTGAAAGAAACTGTTCCTGTTTTTTGCTCTACATTTCTTAACATTTGCGAAACGATTTTCAAATCGTCTTTGTGAACCATGCAAGATCCAACGAAGCCAAGGTCTACCTTTTTATCGCCTCCATAGAAAGTTAAATCTCTGATGGTATCATGGGTGTAGCGTTTAGAAACATCAACATTATTCACATCCGGATCGGCAATCATTGGCTCTTCAATCAGATCCAGATCAATAATTACCTCTGCATAATATTTCGCATTATCATCTGGCATTAAAGCCGGTTTGATGCCTGTTTTTATTTCCTCAATACGTTTGTTTGCTTTGTTGATTAAACCTTGTAGCACCTGGTTATGGTTGTCCATACCTTTGTCTATCATGATTTGAATCCGATTTTTGGCAATTTCTAAAGATTGAATTAAAGTATCATCCTGCGAAATGCAGATAGATGCTTTTGCTTTCATCTCTGCTGTCCAATCGGTAAATGTAAAAGCCTGATCGGCTAATAAAGTTCCAATGTGAACTTCAATAATACGGCCCTGGAATACATTTTCGCCATCAAATTGCTGCAACATTTGTAATTGAGTCGCATGCACCACATCACGGAAATCCATGTGCGCTTTCATGGCGCCTTTGAAAGTTACTTTAACCGATTCAGGAATTGGCATCGAAGCTTCACCAGTTGCCAGCGCTAATGCCACAGTACCAGAATCGGCACCGAAAGCCACGCCTTTAGACATACGGGTGTGCGAATCGCCACCAATAATGATTGCCCATTCGTCAATGGTAATGTCATTCAGTACTTTATGAATCACATCAGTCATTGCATGGTATTCACCTTTTGGGTCGCGGGCGGTTATTACACCAAACTCATTCATAAATTTCATCAATTTAGGAATGTTGGCTTGCGCTTTCTTATCCCACACAGATGCCGTATGGCAACCCGATTGGTAAGCGCCATCAACAATTGGTGATATAACAGTGGCAGCCATTGCTTCTAACTCCTGGGCGGTCATCAAACCGGTGGTATCCTGAGAACCAACGATGTTTACTTCCACACGAACATCAGAGCCAGCGTGTAAAATTTTACCTTGAGTTAAACCTACGGCATTTCTGTTGAAGATTTTCTCTACAGCAGTTAAACCTTGGCCTGCAATGGAAACTTCTTTAGCTGGGGCAAAAACAATTGGAGCTTCAATACCCAAAATTTTAGCGGCGAAAGTTTGGATTTTTTTACCAAATACAATAGCGTATGAACCACCAGCTTTGATAAACTCCATTTTTTGCGGAGTTAGCGCTTTTGAAATATCAATTAATTCAAATTCGCCGTTATATAATTTTTTTGTTCTGGTATTGATCGTCAGTACAGTGCCTGTTTCAATAGAATAAACCTGTTCTAAGATAGGCTCATCGTTTTCATTGCGGATCACGTTGCCATTTTCATCAATCTTTTTTACCCAATTTTTAAGGTCGATACCAATACCACCTGTTACATCAACTGTGGTAAGGAAAATTGGGGAAATGCCATTAGTACCACCAACAATAGGTGCAATGTTTACAAATGGAATGTAAGGACTAGATTTTTTACCTGTCCAAAGTGCTACATTGTTTACCCCCGACATGCGAGAAGAACCCACACCCATCGTACCTTTTTCAGCAACCAACATCACACTTTTATCCGCATGCTGTGCCTGCAAAGCTTGAATTTCTTCCTGAGCTTCTGGCGTAATCATGCACTTTCCATGTAATTCTCGGTCAGAGCGGGAGTGTGCCTGATTTCCTGGAGATAATAAATCTGTAGAAATGTCGCCAATACCAGCAATAAAAGTTACTACTTTAATTTCTTCGGCTACCTCAGGGAGTTTTGTGAAAAACTCAGCTTGTGCATAGCTTTCCAAAATCTCTTTAGCGATTTCATTTCCATTATGATAAGCCTCTTTTAATCGATCTGTATCTGCATCATATAAGAAAACCTGTGTTTTAAGCACATTAGCAGCTTTATGGGCTTTATCGCCATTATCCGCCAAGGCGATATCTAATAAAACTTTGATGGAAGGACCGCCTTTCATGTGAGATAGCAGTTCGAAAGCAAAATCTGGAGTAATTTCTGCAACTACCGCTTCACCTAAAATTATTTCTTTTAAAAACTGTGCTTTTACAACTGCTGCGCCAGTGGTTCCGGGCAAAGTATTGTAGATGAAAAAATTAACAGCTTCTTCTCTGTTAAAATTATTTACATTTTTAATTTGCGTGATGATTTCACTCAGCAGCTCAGCGCCATCAATAGGTTTAGGGTGAAGACCTTGAGCTTTTCTGTCTTCAATCTCCTGGATATAATCGTTATAAATACTCATCTTAGATATTTTATTCTCTTTCTTGTAGGTTCAGGTAGCGAAAATGCTTATTTCCTGTCGTGTGAAAAAGAATATATTTTTGTAAATTAATTTGTGTTATTGAGCCAATTAAGCTCAATATTTTGGTCAAAACAAAAATAGCAAAAATCAACCCTTAAATATAATTCGGGCAGGCTATTAAGTAATTTGGAATTGTTCTAAATTAATGTAAATGATTGAAAATGAAGTCATGAAAACGTAGTAATTATTTGTTCATTTAGCTCAAAAGATAATTCAAATAACCCTTCATTTATGCCTTTAAGTATAAGTGATATAACTGTCCATAAACGAACATTAATGTTCATTTACGAACGTATCTTAAAATGCACTCATGATATTATAACCTTACCGTGGCACTAACGACGCTAATTTTCTATGGCACAGGTTTGGCTAAAAGCTACAACATTGAAAAAGTGAAACCTTTATCCGAAAAATATTTTAACACCCTTGGCAATGTGAACTCCAAACGATCGAAAGCTTTCAAACTATCATGAAACACCACTATCGAACCATTTTCGGTGTGTTTGATCACGTTTTGGAAACACTTCTCGGGCGAAAGATTAATGTCAAAGTCACCGCTGAGTACATCCCACATGACGATGTTGAGTCCAGAGTTTTTAGTCTTTGGTTTTGAGTCGGATTGCGTTTTGAGAACTAATGACTGTAGACTTTTGACTTGAGACTTTTTTATCCTTCCATAAGGAGGCCTGAAAAGATTGGTTTGGGTAAGTTCCTGGCACTTGAGGGTATTTTCGATATAGGTTTCATCGTCGGTGTTCCATCCTTTTAAATGGTTAAAAGTATGGTTTCCGATGGCATGTCCGTCATTTATTACACGAGCATAAACTTCGGGATGTTTTACAATATTATCGCCAATACAGAAAAATGTGGCCTTTGCATTAAAAGCTTTCAAAGTTTTTAAAACAAAATCTGTAACATTGGGTATAGGTCCATCGTCAAAGGTCAAATAAATAACTTTTTCGGTGCGGGATTTATTCCATAACAATGATGGATAATACCATTTTAGCAGAAGCGGCGATTTGATCAGGTACATTTTACAACCAAAGTTAGTAAATGCCTGTACAGATTGAAATTATTAAAGTTGTTTATATAGATTTGAAACAAATTATGAAAATGTTTACCAAGAATAAGTTACTTACCGGATCTGCATTGTTATTAGCACTAAGCTTTGGTCAAAATGTTAAGGCGCAAGAAGTAATCACCATTGAACAAGCGGTTGAAAATACGCTGAAAAATAACTTAAACATTAAACAAGCTGCTTTTAGTGCGGCGCTGAGTGAGGAAAACTTGCTCCAATCCAAAAATGCATTGTTGCCAACTTTAAATGGAAGTGTAAATCAATCTATGCAATGGGGTAGGAGTCAGCAGGTTTCGGGTTTATTCGAAAACACGCAGAACTATAATTTGAATCCCAACTTAAATGCGAACGTTACTTTATTTGGTGGGGGAACAAAAATTAACCAGATCAAACAAAATAAATTTTTGTTAGATGCTGGAAAAACCAATGTAGATAAAGTAAAAAACGATTTGATTTTGCAGGTTGTTACTGCATATCTTCAGGTTTTAAATAATCAGGATCAGGTAAAAGCCACGCAACAACAACTAGAGGTTGCTAATTCGACTTTAAAACGTGAGCAGGCTTTATTGGATGTAGGTAACAAAACCCTGGCCGATATTTCTCAGGCAAAATCGCAGGCTGCAACTGCAGAATTGAACTTAACAAATGCGGAGAATCAACTTACGATATCTTATTTAACTTTAGGTCAGTTGATGGAAATTCAGCCACCAATGACTTTTAAAGTTCAACCACCAATGGTTAATGAAATAGAAAATGTTAAAACGGCTTATGTTCCAAGCGATATTTACAAGCAGGCAATGGAAACCTTTCCTGACATTAAATTGGCTTTGAACTATTCAAAAGCAGCTGAAAAAGCAGTTGACGTTGCAAGAGGTAGTTTCTTTCCGCAAATCACTTTAGGTGGTGGTTTAGGTTCTGCTTATTACTATCAGTTTAATGCCAATCCATTGTTTCCGAACTCCAGATTTGCAGACCAATTATCTGATAACTTTGGCCAATTTGTAAGCATGGGAATTCAAATCCCTATTTTTAATGGATTCTCTACACGTTCCAATGTTCGCCGGGCAAAAATCACTTTACAGCAGCGTAGAACTGATGAAACTTTGGCCAAAAATAATTTAATTAAGGTTATTAATCAGGCAGTTGCCGATTTAAATGCCGCTAAAAGTCGTTATAGTTCAACTCAAAATGCATTTCAAGCTCAAAAAGATGCTTTTTATGTAATCGATCAACGTTATAATGTAGGCTTGGTAAACTCATTAGATTATAGCACAGCACAAACCAATAGAAACAAAGCAGAAATTGATTTTATCTTGGCGAAATACGATTTAATATTTAGAGCGAAGGTGATTGATTATTACTTGGGCAAACAAATTACTTTTTAGATAAGAGCAAGGAATGAGGATCAAGGAGTAAAGATCTAATACTAAGAACAAAACACAAGAATCTGTAATTCACTAAATTAGGTTATCATCCTCGAAGTGAAAAATAAAACAAACGAAATACATTAAACAATTATGAAACTGAAGCACATATTAATTACCATTGGTGTCATTCTTGCCATTTTAGCCGTGTTGGCTGTAACTGGCGTTATAGGTGGCGAAAAAATTGAAAAAGTTACCGTAGATAAAGCATCAGATAAAACTGTGGTAGAAACAGTAACTGCAAGTGGTAAAATTCAACCAGAAACCGAAGTTAAATTAAGTTCTGAGGTATCGGGAGAAGTGGTAGAACTGAAAGTTAAAGAAGGCGATATTGTCAAAGCCGGGCAGTTACTTTGTAAAGTTCGTCCAGATATTTTGCAATCAGGTTATGAGCGTACAGTGGCTTCATATAACGCTCAGAAAGCAAGTGTTGCTGCCGCACAACAGCAACTGGCTCAAAATCAAGCTAATTTTGTTAATGCCGAAGCTACGTATAAACGTAATGTAGAGTTGTTTAATAAAAAAGTGATATCAGCATCAGAATTTGATGCCGCCAAAGCTGCCTATTTAACAGCAAAAGCAACCTTAGCCAGTGCAAAAGAAAATGTAACTGGTGCTAAATTTACTTTAGAGCAAACAGGTGCAAATGTGAAGGAAGCAGGTGCCAATTTAGCCAGAACAACCATTTATGCTCCGGCAGATGGTGTAGTTTCAAAACTATCAATCGAATTGGGCGATCGTATTTTGGGAACCTCGCAAATGGCTGGTACCGAAATTATGCGTATTTCCAATCTTTCATCAATGGAAGTAAATGTAGATGTAAATGAAAACGATATTACCCGTGTTAAAGTGGGCGATAAAGCTTCTATTGAGGTTGATGCTTTTGCTGATAAAAAATTTAGAGGTGTAGTAACAGAAATTGCAAGTTCATCAACAGCAGTTGGAACAACTACTTCCACTTCAGTAGATCAGGTAACTAACTTCTCTGTAAAAATCAGAATTACAGAAGTAATGGAAGGCAAACAACAATCTATTTTCCGTCCGGGAATGTCGGCAACTGTTGATATTGAAAGTGAAACCGTTAATGGTTTAGCTGTTCCAATTCAGGCCGTATTTACCGAAAGTGGTAAGGCAGGCGAAGGCGACAAAAATAGCGGGAATCAGGAAAATACCGATAAGCAGAAGTCGAAATTAACCGATAAGAAAATAAAACAATTCGTATATACTTTTGATTCCAAAACAAAGAAGGTAAAAAAAGTTGAAGTGAATACAGGGATCCAGAATGATCAGTTTATCATCGTTAAATCGGGTGTAAAAGCTGGTCAGGAAATTGTAACAGGTCCTTATTCAGCAATCCAAAATAAGTTAAAAGACGGTATGGTTGTAGAAAAAACGGCTAAGGATCAGCTGTTTAACAAAGACGGCAAGAAGTAGTTTATAATTCATTGCAAGAAATAGTAACTTGCACAACCGTTTAAGGTGTAAACCAGGGTTAGGGGTGTAAGGTTTAAGGTTTATAGACATCAAGTCTATACCTTAAGTCTTACACCTTTTACCTTACACCTTTTACCTTAAAACCTTTTTTATAAACATGGTACCTAAAATAGCGATGATAGGGGGCGGGAGCTGGGCGACTGCCATTGTTAAAATGCTTTCTGATAATTTATCCGAAAAAGAAATTTATTGGTGGATGCGCAATGAAGTGGCTATTGATCACATTAAAAAGTTTAAGCATAACCCACATTATCTAAGTTCTGTTGAAATAAAATTGGCAGATGATAACTTGTCTTCAAACGTAAAAGAAATTATTAGTGCTGCTGACTTTGTGATCCTAAACGTACCTGCCGCCTTCATAAAGGAAACGCTTTCGGCAATTACTAGTGACGATCTAAAAGGGAAGAAAATTGTTTCTGCGATTAAAGGTATAGTACCAGAAGATAACTTGATTATTGGAGAGTTTTTACATGAGCGCTACGCCATTCCATATCATGATATTTTGGTGGTAAGCGGCCCTTGCCATGCCGAAGAGGTTGCTTTTGAAAAACTATCGTACCTCACTATTGCCTGTACAGATATTGAAAAAGCTTCAGGTTTTGCATCATTATTAAATACCCATTACATCAAAACCAACGTTTCTGACGATATTTTCGGGACGGAATATGCAGCTGTTTTAAAAAATATTTATGCTGTAGCAAGTGGAATTTGTCACGGTATAGGTTACGGGGATAACTTCCAGGCGGTATTAATTAGCAATGCCATTAGAGAGATAAAACGTTTTGTTGACGCTGTTCACCCCATCAATCGCGATATTATGGAATCTGCCTATTTAGGCGATTTATTGGTTACGGCTTATTCTCAATTTAGCCGCAACCGTACTTTTGGCAACATGGTTGGCAAGGGTTATACCGTAAAATCAGCGCAGCTAGAAATGAATATGATTGCTGAGGGCTATTACGCGGCCAAATGTATGCACATTAAAAACCTTGAATTTAATGTAGATATGCCAATTAGTAAAGCCGTTCACAATATTTTATATGAAAACCGATCGCCTCAAATGGAGATGAAGTTACTTGCCGAGAAAATCAATTAATAGCTGTAAAGCAATGAACTGTTAATCGGTTACTGCAGTCCTTCTTTTCGTTTTATCTTTTTGTTCGTGGTACTGCTGGGATTAAAATTTTTGGGCCAAAAAGGATATCACTTCAATAAGGTTTATTTAACATTTTATAGTAATCCTATTTAAAACAAATTGGCTGTTATCGCGTTCTACACTAAATAAAAATAACTGTCATGAAAAAGAAATTTGCAATAGGATTATTAACACTCGCATTATTTGGCGGTGTAAGCTTAAGTGTTAATGCACAAGAGAAAAAAACAGATGTTGGTAAAGCACTAGATAAAACCGGAAAAGCCATTGGAAAAGGTGCAAAATCGGTTGGTAATAAAACTGCCGAAGTTGCGGTGAAAGGCGGCTCGAAAGTAGCAGATAAAACCTGGAAAGGCAAAATGGCACCAGATGGTTCTGATGTTTACATCAATGCTAAAAACGAAAAGTATTACGTAAACTCAAAAGGTGCGAAAATTTGGTTAAAACCAAGTCAAATCAAAACCAGAGTAGAAAAAAAGAACTAAAATAATGAATAGCAAAAAGCCTCGGTTGAAAGTATTTCAAACCGAGGCTTTTTTTATTTTTATAACTCTTTTAAACTATTGTTCCGTACAAATCGAAATCTTCAGCTCTGTCTATTTTAACGTTTACAAAACTGCCATTTGCTGCATAACCTGTAGCAGCGTCGATTAAAACTTCATTATCCACTTCTGGTGAATCGAATTCTGTTCTTCCAACAAAGAAATCGCCCTCCTTTTTATCAACCAAAACTTTGAAAGTATGCCCAACTTTTTCCTGGTTAATATCAAATGAAATGCCTTGTTGAATTTCCATGATCTCATCTACACGTTGTTGTTTAACTTCATCAGCAACATCATCAACTAGGGTGTGCGCATGAGTTTTCTCTTCATGAGAATAGGTAAAACAACCTAAACGATCAAACTTGGTTTCTTCAACCCACTGTTTCATTTCCTCAAAATCGTGTTCTGTTTCGCCCGGATACCCACAAATTAAAGTAGTTCTCATCGCAATATTAGGCACCTTATCTCTAATTTGATTTACCAAATCAATTGTTTTCTGTTTCGTTGTACCACGACGCATTGATTTCAACATATTATCTGTAATGTGTTGAAGCGGCATATCCAGATATTTGCAAATATTATCACGCTCATTCATGGCATCCAAAATTTCCATAGGGAAACCAGAAGGGTAGGCGTATTGTAAACGAATCCATTCAATACCAGGAACATCAGATAAACGACGCATAAGTTCATCCAACTTTCTAACGCCATACAAATCCAAGCCGTAGTAAGTTAAATCCTGTGCAATTAGAATCAACTCTTTGGTGCCGTTTTTAGCTAGAATTTTGGCTTCGTTAACCAACTCTTCCATCGGTTTACTCATGTGTTTTCCACGCATCAGCGGAATAGCACAAAATGAACAAGGACGGTTACAGCCTTCGGCTATTTTGAAATAGGCAAAGTGAGATGGCGTGGTCAATAAACGTTCGCCAATAAGTTCATGTTTGTAGTTTGCGCCTAACTCGTGAAGTATATTTTGTAAATCGTTGGTGCCAAAAAAAGCATCCACGTTGGTAATTTCCGATTCTAGTTCTGGTTTGTAACGTTCTGATAAACATCCTGTTACTACCACTTTTCCAATTTTCCCTGCTTCCTTTAGTTCGCTGAACTGGAGAATGGTATCAATAGATTCTTGTTTAGCATTATCAATAAAACCGCAGGTATTGATTACTACAATATCATCTTTCCCCATCTTATCAGACTCGTGAACAACGTTTAAGTTATTGCCACGCAGCTGCCCCATCAATACTTCCGAATCGTATATATTCTTAGAGCAACCCAAAGTAATTACATTTATTTTGGGTTGTTTAATTGCGGTTTTACTTTTTACTATTTTGGTATTCATATAATGTTGATGTTACCGATTATAAATGATTCCACTGATAAAGGTGGATAACATTACAACTGATAAAAGATTTTGAGTTTTATAATTTAAGTGTTAAACAGAGAGTCTTTTTATTTCACAGCTGGTATTGCCAAAGTTAATTAATAAACCTGTTTTAACTTTGCTGGCTTTTAAATATGATAAAAGTTGACTTTGAAATAACTTAGGTTGAAATCCTGTAACTGATTTTAATTCTACAATCACTTGATTTTCAACAAAAAGATCGCACCTAAATTTTCCAATATTGACATCTTGAAAGATTACATCAAATTCTTTTTCTGCTTGAAATAACAATCCAGCTTGGTTCAGTTTTATTTTTAAAGCATTTGCATAGATTTTTTCAAGAAAACCATGCCCGAGCTCATTGTGTTTTTGAAAGCAACAACCAATTATAATCTCAGTAAGCTTATCATTCTGATTTTCAGTTGTATTTATCTGCTTAAGTATTTTTTATCATCAGTGTAATCAACTAAAAATCGGTGCAATCAACCGCTTGCGTTTATTTAAACAAACTATTCACAAACTCTTTCTTATCAAAAAGCTGCAAATCGCCTATCTTTTCTCCTACGCCAATATATTTAACTGGAATTTTAAACTGATCGGAAATGCCAATTACAACACCTCCTTTGGCTGTTCCATCTAATTTTGTGATGGCCAATGCGTTAACATCGGTAGCTTCGGTGAATTGTTTGCATTGCTCAAAAGCATTTTGCCCGGTTGAAGCATCTAATACAAGCAAAATTTCATGTGGCGCACCTGGAACAACCTTTTGCATCACCTGCTTAATTTTGCCCAACTCATTCATTAAGCCAACTTTATTGTGTAAACGTCCGGCAGTATCAATAATTACTACATCTTCGCCATTGGCAACAGCCGATTGTAGAGTATCAAAAGCGACAGAGGCAGGATCAGATCCCATCGGTTGGGCAACAACTCTTACACCAACACGTTCTCCCCAAAGTTTAATTTGATCTACAGCAGCAGCTCTGAAGGTATCTGCAGCACCTAAAACAACCTTAAGACCAGATTCTTTTAATTTGTGGGCCAATTTGCCAATGGTGGTTGTTTTACCAACGCCATTAACACCAACCACCATAATTACATAGGGTTTGTGATCGCCATATTCAAACTGACGGAAATCGTTGCTATTATTTTCAGAAAGCAGAAGTTGAATTTCATCTCTTAAAATGAAATTTAATTCAGACGTATTAAGGTATTTGTCTTTAGAAACGCGTTCCTCAATCCTTTTTATGATTTTTAACGTGGTGCTTACTCCAACATCAGAAGTAACCAAAACTTCTTCGAGATTATCGAGCACTTCGTCATCAACTGTTGATTTTCCGGCAACAGCTTTGGTAATTTTATTGAAGAAACCATCTTTAGTTTTTTCTAAACCTTTATCCAAAGCTTCTTGAGCCTCTGGAGCAATTTCTTTCTTTTTGAAAAAATCAAATAAGCCCATATCTAAATTTGCTATAACAAAAAAAGCCCTCCCGGTTAAAACGGAACGGCCTTTAATATTTTCTGATTAAAAAATATTAACCTTATTTAGATGCGATAGCATCTTTTACGTGGTCGTTATGAACGATAAGTTCTTTGAATGAGTAAGCACCAGTTTTTGGTGATTTAACCATTGTGATCACTTTCGAATATTCTTTACCTGTACCTGTTTTAAGGGTTGCAACTACTTTCTTTGCCATGTTCTTATAATTTTAATGATTGAATGATAGATTGATAGAATGGGGGTTCCTCACCCTAACCTTCTACTATAAATCACCAATCTTATTTAATTTCTTTGTGTACGGTTACTTTTCTCAATACCGGGTTGAATTTTTTCAATTCTAAACGCTCAGTAGTGTTTTTACGGTTTTTCGTAGAAATATATCTAGACATACCTGGCATGCCACTTTCTTTGTGCTCAGTACATTCTAAAATAACCTGAACTCTGTTACCTTTTTTTGCCATTTTAATATTAATTGTAAACTGTTAATCTCAACAGTTAATGTTTTTTACAAAAATCCTTTTTTTACGAAACGGTTAATTGCTTCGCTAATACCCACTTTATTGATGGTCTTAATCGCTGAAGTAGAAACTTTCAACGTAATCCAACGGTCTTCTTCAGGGATATAAAATTTCTGAAGTTTCAAATTAGGATAAAATTTGCGTTTGGTTTTAACGTTCGAGTGTGATACGTTATTACCTTTCATTGCCATTTTTCCTGTTAAATCACAAACTCTTGACATGACTTGTAAATATAGTTGTTAAAATATCGTCGCTTAATTTTTTTAAGAGTGTGCAAATATCTGAATAATAATTGTAAACAACAAGAGGGGGTGTAAATATTTTCTATATTTTTTCAATTTTCGTTGGCCATATCCATTTTGATACGATTTGAATATTTGTGCTAATAATTATTTATTTAAATTAGCCGCTAGTAATCCCAAATATATAACGAGCACCATGCAAATTACATCTTTTAAACAATACGAAGAAGATTATAAAAAAAGTATCGAAAACCCTGAACAATTTTGGGGCGAGGTTGCCCAGAACTTTCAGTGGAAAAAACCGTGGTTTAAAGTTTTATCATGGAATTTTAACGAGCCAGACATTAAATGGTTCGAGGGTGCCAAACTAAACATCACCGAAAACTGCCTGGATCGTCACTTAGAAAAGAACGGTGATAAACCTGCTATCATTTGGGAGCCCAATAATCCTGAGGAAGAAAGTGTTACCCTAACGTATAAGATGTTGCACGAACGAGTGTGCCGTTTTGCCAATGTTTTAAAACGTAACGGAGCAAAAAAAGGCGACCGGATTTGCATTTATATGCCTATGGTTCCTGAGCTGGCAATTGCAGTGCTGGCTTGTGCCAGAATAGGAGCCGTTCACTCGGTAATTTTTGGTGGTTTCTCTGCCAAATCCATTGCCGATCGGATTAACGATTCGCAATGTAAATTGGTAATTACTGCAGATGGTGCGTATCGCGGAAATAAACAAATTCCGTTGAAAGATGTAATTGACGATGCGCTTATCGGCTGCCCTACCGTAGAAAAATGTATTGTGCTTACGCATGTGCGTACTCCGGTTTCCATGTTGAAAGGTAGAGATGTGTGGTGGGAAGATGAAGTTAAACACGTAAATGATATCTGCGAAGCCGAAGAGATGGATGCAGAAGATATGCTGTTCATTTTGTACACTTCGGGTTCTACTGGTAAACCAAAAGGCGTGGTACATACTTGCGGCGGATACATGGTTTATGCTGGTTATACCTTCACAAATGTATTCAATTATCAACCAGGTGAGGTTTATTTCTGTACCGCTGATATCGGTTGGATTACTGGTCACTCATACATTGTGTACGGACCACTTTCTCAAGGGGCAACTTCTGTATTATTTGAAGGGATTCCAACCTACCCTAATGCTTCTCGGTTTTGGGATATTGTAGAAAAACATAAGGTAAATACATTATACACCGCACCAACTGCTATACGTTCATTAATGAGCTTTGGCGAGGAACCGTTACAAGGAAAAGATTTAAGTTCTATTCGTGTGCTCGGCTCTGTAGGAGAACCTATAAACGAAGAGGCCTGGCATTGGTTTGACGAAAAAATTGGACATGGTAAAGCACCAATTGTTGATACCTGGTGGCAAACCGAAACCGGAGGAATTATGATCTCGCCTATTGCCACAGTGACGCCAACAAAACCAAGTTACGCCACTTTGCCTCTGCCGGGTATTCAGCCTATTCTGGTAGATGAAAATGGTAAAGAAATTGAAGGCAATGGAGTGAGTGGAAATCTTTGCATTAAATTTCCATGGCCTGGAATGTTACGTACTACCTATGGCGATCATGAACGATGCAAGCAGACCTATTTTTCTACTTATGAGAATTTATATTTCACTGGCGATGGCTGCTTACGCGATGAGGATGGATACTATAGAATCACTGGTAGGGTTGATGATGTTTTGAATGTTTCTGGTCATAGAATTGGTACTGCGGAAGTAGAAAACGCCATTAATATGCATGCTGGTGTGGTTGAAAGTGCAGTTGTCGGCTATCCGCATGATGTAAAAGGACAAGGAATTTATGCTTTCGTAATTAATCCAGAAATGCATGGCGAAGCAGAATTGACCAAAAAAGATATTCTGCAAACGGTTACCCGAGTAATTGGTGCCATTGCTAAACCAGATAAAATCCTTTTCGTGTCCGGCTTGCCAAAAACACGTTCGGGCAAGATTATGCGAAGAATATTAAGAAAAATTGCTGAGGGTGATACCGCTAATTTAGGCGATACTTCAACTTTGTTGGATCCAGGGGTGGTAGAAGAAATTATAGCGGCTTCGAAAGCGCTGAAATAGATAAAACATTCTCAGTAACAAAAAATGCCGATCATTTGATCGGCATTTTTTTGGTTTAATGAATTGTGGTTAATATCCTGGATTTTGAACCAGATTTTTGTTCGCATCCATTTCTATTTGAGGAATTGGAAAAACTAAATTGTTTGCATTCCAAGCAATCGACCCAATATTGGTTTGCGTTCTTTTGGCGTCGTGTAATGCAAATCCCTCGAAGGCTAGTTCCAGCTTACGTTCATTTAAAATATTTGCTAATGTTGCATTGGTTGTCGTTAATCCCGCTCGTCCTCTTACAATAGATAGATCTTGAAGAGGTGTGCGCCCACCAATGGGTGCCGCTGGAGCCAAACGCACATTACATTCCGCTCTAATTAAGTACATCTCAGCTAACCTGATAATAGAAACATTACCATAAGGATTTGCATATTTTGAAGTGAACATATCTCCATCATCGTAGAAAGCATTCACCCGATCATCTGAGCCAACATAGTTAGCATCAATCCAGCTTTGGGAAATAACTGCATCTCCACGGCCGCCGTAGGTCGACGATCCATAAAACTCATTATATCCATTAAATCCGGTTAGGGTCGTAACCTGAATAGAAAATACATCTTCAGTTGTATTTAAGCCCGGGCTTGATCCCATTGTTGGGAAAGCAGCAGTGTATGACGATGTTAATGAGTAGTTTCCAGAAGTAATAACTCTGTTTGCAGCAGCGCCAGCAGCAGCGTAATTTCCCATCTGTAAATACAGTCTTGCAAGAATTCCTGCTGCAGATGACTTTGTAGCAAAAAATCCATTTGTTGCTGGTAATTTTGCCTCAGCGTCTGTTAAATCAGCAATTGCTTGCGCATAAACTGCCGCAACCGTAGCTCTTGTTACATAGCTTTCATCTGTGACTGCTGTTGTTGGCGTAAGCACTATTGGTACCCCTAAATTTGTCGCAGGAGACCCATCATTATATGCTTTTCCATATAACCTCACTAAATCAAAATAAACAGCGCCTCTTATAAATTTGGCTTCACCTTCTACTTTATTTTTTTTCGCCGCATCAACTTTGCTTATCGCAGACAATATATTATTTGCATCGTTTATAGCTGTGTAACCCGCAGCCCAAACGTTGTTTACGAAAGTATTTGTTTTTAATAACTGCTTATTAATGGTCTGGGTGAGCTCCTCATAGGTTCCATACCACTCGATAGCATTTGTGTTCGCTAGAAAATCGGCCATCAAAAAGGCCCTCCCACCATAAAGATTTCTGCTTCCCAATTCAGAATAAGCTCCAACTAAAGCAACTTCTACATCCTTAGAAGTAAGTAAAGCTTTACTTTGCTCAATTGTATCTACAGGGGAAATTTCAAGTGCTTTTTTACAAGATGATATTACCGACAGTAACATCGATGCCATTATCAATTTATATATATATGTCTTTTTCATGTCTATTCGTCGTTTAATTATAAGCCAATATTGATACCGAATGAAATTACGCGAGGCTGAGGTGCAGAATAGAAATCGACACCCTGGTTGATGTTGGTTGATTGATAATCAGCATTTACCTCTGGATCCCAACCCTTGAAGCCTGTTATAGTTGCCAAGTTTTGTGCAGTAGCATATAATCTTAACTTACTTAATTTGATTTTAGTCAGTACTGAAGTTGAAAAAGTGTAACCCAGCGTTAAGGTTTTTAAACGGATAAAATTACCACTTGAAATATATCTGGTTGAATTTCCAACACCATTCCCATAAAATAATCGTGGTTCCGGAACGGAAGTAAGATCCCCAGGTTTATCCCAATAATCTGATTGATCTGCTGTTTGATTATCGTAGCCGTTTGATGCGTTTGCACTCATATATTGACCGCCTGCATTAAAAATTTTATTTCCAGCTACCCCCTGAAAAAATACTCCTAAATCAAAGTTTTTATAAGAAAATGTATTATTGATACCAAAAGTATATTTAGGATTTGGATTTCCAGCAAAAATACGTTGAGCTTCATTGATATCTGTTGTAGTTTCTTTGTTTAAATTACCAGAAGCATCGGTGGTGTTTTTATAATACAAAGCATCACCATTAGATGGATCAACTCCTGCATATTCTGGCAAGTAAAAAACACCAATTGGTTGTCCTGCAATTGCAGCATTAATCTCGTTACTGTTCAAAACCTGACCACCTAAATCAGTAATTTTATTGTTGTTAATTGCAGCTGTTATCGCGGTCGACCATTTAAAGGCACCGACAAAGTTTTCTGAGTTAATTCCAAGTTCGAAGCCAGTATTTTTTAACTTACCTAAATTTTGTGTCTTTGTAGAAAAACCAGTTGTTTGCGGAATTGGTACATCCAACAATAAATCGGTTGTGTTTTTCTGATAGAAATCAAATGTTCCAGTAATCCTGTTTTTTAGTATACCAAAATCTAATCCAATATCAAGTTGTTTAGTTTTTTCCCATGTTAAATCAGGATTGGCAATTCTCGTTGGAATTTGTCCCGCAACTCCGCCATAAGCACCGGTTCCGCTGAATAAACCACGAGCAGAATAGTTTCCTATTTCTGCGTTACCGGTCAAACCGTAGCTCGCTCTTAGTTTTAATAAGCTAATCGTTTCGCTACTTTTTAAGAAATCCTCCTCTGATGCAATCCAGGCTACTGATCCAGCAGGGAAGTAGCCATATCTATTATTTTCTCCAAATCTAGATGATCCGTCGGCTCTTACACTAAAACCCACCAAGTAACGATCGTTGTATTTGTAATTTGCTCTAAAAAAATAAGACAAAAAGCTAAAGGCACTTTCATTACTTGTTGCTATTACCTTAGTAGCAGCTGATCCTAATTTGATGTATGCATCACTCGGAAAATCTTGACCTTCTAGTGTGCTGTATTTCGAAGTGGATTTTTGATAGCTTGTTCCTAAAATGGCATCAAATGCACTTTTACCGAAGGTGGTATTATAGCTAAAAAAGTTGTTTGTATTCGCATTGATAACGAATGTTGAGATGTTTTGTCCATCCCCATTAGCTGTTCCAGTATTTCTAAAAGTTAAGGAACCATAATAGCTCTCTTCGTTTTGGTTCAAGTTATCAATCGAGAAATCTGTGCTGAATTTTAAGCCTTTCGCAATGTTAACATTTGCAAATGCTTTGCCGATTGTGCGGTAAACAGTTGCTTTATATGCCGCATTTTCAATTCCGATAAAAGGGTTATAATAAACAGGGTAGTTCGAAGCAGCACCTGGTAAAGTCCCGCTAATTAACCCTGATCTTGGATCAATGAAAGGCGTAATTGGCGATAGGGCTACTGATTGTAAAGGGCTAGAGAACGCGTTATCATTTGATAACCGATTATTTATGCTGTTCGAAAAATTCAAATTCACACCAACCTCTAAAAAATCTGTAACCTTATTGGTTAGGTTTAATCTTCCGCTATAGCGCTTGTAGCTATTACCAACAATGATACCTTGCTGATCCAATGCTTGGCCGCCTATATAAAACTTAGTTTTTTCGTTACCTCCGGTTAAGTTTAAATCATACTGTTGCGTAACGGGATTCTTTTGGAATGATTCTCGTTCCCAATTTGTGTTTACCTTATAAGTCTGATAGTCGGTATTTCCGGCTGAATAGCGGGTTAGCCTTCCCTCAACAATTGATGTATAGTCATCAAGCGCCTCTTGTAGCGTGGCATAATCTCCATTAAGAAAATCCTGATTTGCAGCACCAGCGCCTGCTCTTCTTAAAATCTGAACATATTGTTCAGCATTCATAAATTCTCTATGATTAGATGGTGTACTAATTCCACCCAAAGCATTAAATTGAATAAGCGTTTTACCAACTTTACCTTGTTTGGTTGTGATTATTACCACACCATTCGATGCTCTTGCTCCATAAATTGCAGAAGCTGATGCATCTTTCAAAACCTCTATAGATTCAATATCATTCGTATTTAAATCGGCCAATGCACTTGTCGGAGCCGTTGTGCTTGAGAAATCTCCCGAAGTTATCGGGATTCCATCCACAATATAAAGTGGTTCACTACCAGCGGTAACAGATGCTGCTCCGCGAACCCTAACGGTAATTCCTTGCCCAAGCTTTCCATTTTGAGCTGATATCTGTACACCAGCTGCTTTGCCTTGTAGTGCTTGTTCGAAGCTGGTAACTGGAAGGTTCTCCAAATCTTTTGACTTAACTGAAGCTACCGACCCCGTCACATCACGTTTATTCTGCGTACCGTAACCCACTACCACCACCTCAGATAAGGTGGTATTGTCTTCGTCTAAACTGGCATTGACTGTGGTGCCTGTTATAGCTATTTCCTTGGTTTTAAACCCGATAAAAGTGAAAACCAACGATTTTGCATTTGCTGGTACGCTTAGTTTGTATGAACCAGTTGCATCGGTTTGAGTACCATTTGAAGCGGCGCCATTTACGTACACACTAACACCAGGTAAAGGCCCTGAGCTGTTAGAGGTAACTCTCCCGGTTATGACTTTATCTTGTGCGAAAGCAAGCGAAATCAGACCGAAAGATAAAATCATACTTAATAGTAGTTTTCTCATCAAAATTTAGTTTTAGTTAGTAATGGTTTATAGTTAGAAGAATGATAAATCAATGTAACAAAATTTTTATTTAAAACATTTAAGAATTATTTGTTTTAACATTTAATATCGTTTCAAAAGCGTATTTCGAAACAAAAATTGGAGATGGTTGTTAATAAACTAGATTAAAATTTGATTTACTAAAAAAAACTCGAAATGGACAAGTTAGAAATTAAAGGAAAGTGGAACGAAATAAAAGGAAAAGTTAAACAAGCTTATGCCGATTTAACTGATGATGATTTGAAGCACGATGAGGGGCAAGATGATGAGTTATTAGGGAGACTTCAGCAAAAAACAGGTAAAGGAAGAGACGAACTGGTAAAGTGGATTAATTCCTTGTAATTAATAATCAAATACCAAAACAGGCAATCAATTTGATTGCCTGTTTTGGTATAAATCTATTTTTATGGATATTGCGATCAGATTCGTAGAGAATCCAATTTTAGCGCCAAAAGATCTTGAAGCAAGCAGGCCAGGCCTAGAAATTGCCTGTTTGCTTAATCCTGGCGCTTTCACTTTTGATAACAAAACGTGGCTGCTCATTCGGGTAGCCGAGCGTCCCACACAAATTGCCGGAACTATTTCTTTTCCTGTACTTACCAATGATGGAATTGAGATTATTGCCATCAACGAGAATGATCCGGATTTGCAAGCCGAAGATCCTCGAATAATCCGGTATAAAGGTGCCGATTATTTAACTACATTATCTCATCTCCGCTTAGTTTGCAGTGATGATGGAGTAAATTTTTATCAACCTGAAGATTATCCATTGTTACAAGGAGAGGGAGA
The DNA here is from genome assembly GCF_001422545.1 of Pedobacter sp. Leaf41. Taxonomy (GTDB): domain Bacteria; phylum Bacteroidota; class Bacteroidia; order Sphingobacteriales; family Sphingobacteriaceae; genus Pedobacter. The sequence goes on from NZ_LMLE01000001.1 coordinate 679,380, forward strand.
GGCAGAGCGGTACGGGATAGAAGATTGCAGGGTTGCACAAATAGATGATACCTATTATCTTACCTATACAGCTGTTTCTCAAAATGGTGTGGCGGTAGGGATGAGGACAACTAAAGATTGGAAAAACTTTGAGAGCAAAGGATTGATTATCCCACCACACAATAAAGATTGTGCAGTTTTCGACGAAAAGATTAATGGGAAATTTTACGCACTTCATCGTCCTAGTAGTGTTGATCTTGGTGGCAATTACATTTGGATTGCAGAATCACCTGATGGCACACATTGGGGAAACCATAAATGTCTCGTCAAAACCCGCGAAAATAATTGGGATAGTAAACGCGTTGGTGCAGGTGCGGCTCCAATAAAAACAAAGCGTGGGTGGCTCGAAATATATCATGGTGCCAATTCAAAACATCAGTATTGCTTAGGCGCATTTTTAATGGATCTTGAAGATCCATCAAAAGTATTGGCTCAAACCGATTCCGCGATAATGGTTCCAAATGAAGGCTATGAGCTAGACGGCTTTTTTGGGGAGGTGGTTTTTACCAATGGACATATTGTGAGCGGTGACGAACTGATAATCTATTACGGTGCAGCTGATGAGTTTGTTTGTGCGGCCAGATTTTCGATTAATGAAATATTATCAAAACTCGAATCGAGTCAGACCTAAAAAGCGTTCCGGCTTTTACACCAGAACGCTTTCAATTATTTAAGGGCTTTGGGTTTTACCTTAAACCCTCCACCTTTTTACCGTCAAATTTTCTTAGTATCCAAATATCTGCTCTAAGCTTAATTTGGTAACAGCGCCATATTTAGCTAAATCGGCCATGTTAATTTTTTTCTCTGAGGCTACCACACAATAATTGTAAGGCTTGCCTGAGATATTTCCACTGTGGAAAGATTTTACATCTGCGAAGCTTAAGGGTTTCAACGCAGCATATTCATCAATGCGAGAATCATGATCAAAACCTAGTTTTTTATCAGCTAAATAAGAATAGATAATGCCATCTTTTGTAATTCTAGCAGTTTCAATTCCATTTAAAGAGTTGTTTTTCGAAAGATCGAAAGATTTGTCTGACTCAGGCAATACCGTTAACAGTTCGTTCATTCCAGCTACGGCTTCATTCATTTTATCAGCTTGCGTACCTACATAAGCCACCATGCTATTTTCTTTGTCTTTGCTATTTGGTGAAGAATAAACAGCGAAAGTAGAATAAGCCAGGGCTTTAGATTCGCGAATGGTCTGGAACACGATAGAACCCATGCCACCACCAAAGTAATTATTAAAAAGGCCAATTTTTGCTGCGTTGGTAGGGTCGTATAAACCAGCATTGCGTACCCAGCGAATTTCTGCCTGTACCATATCGTAATCTGCAAAGTAAACTTTGTTAGAATCTGTCGTGGTATAAACAAATTTTTTCATTGGAGCTGCTGGTGTAAAATCCTTACCCAAAGCATGAACTTTCGCTATGTCTGCAGAGAAGGCATCTAAAGCCTTCGGACCGAAATAAGTAATCGTGTGTTTGTAGTTGGTTAGGTTGTGCAACAAATAAATCAAGTCAGACGATTTCATGTTTTTGATTTCGTCATTGCTTAATCCATAGTTAAAAGGATTATCCGAACCATATTGTGCGTAGCTCATCAAGCCTCCTAAAATGGATGATTTATTTAATTTCGCATTTTCTCTTGATTTTAATAAACGCCCTTTTAAATCTTCGAGTGCTTTTTCGTTCGGCTTACAATTCGCTAAAACATCTTCTAAAAGGGCTACAGCTTTATCAAAGTTTTCTTGCAAACCGCTTAAAGAAACAGTTGTCACTTCTGTACCAACATTAATATTGTAGTTACAGGCCAAGTTATAAAAAGCCTTGCTAATATCTTCTGCCGAATATTTATCGGTACTTAAAAAAGCTAAATATTGAGCCGCGTAAGGCAATAACTTGTAATTATAAGAACCCATTTCAAAACGATAGCCCATTCGGAAAATACCGTTTTCTGTGTTCTGAACAGCGATTACATCAGCGATTCCAGCTTTACCGAAATTTAGGTCTTTTTTGTAATCTAAAAATTTAGGTGCAATTGGCTTAATTGGAGAACTAATAATTGTTTTTGTGAAAGGAGAAACTTCATTTGCGTTAGTCTTTACGGCAGTGATAGTTGGTTTTTCTACTTTCATGATGCTTTTGTCTTCTCCTTTATGTTTCAGAAGAACCGCATAATTGTTGATGAAAAACTGGTTTGCAAAATCAACAATTTCTTTTTTGGTAACCTTTGCCATTGCATCGGTAGAGGCCAGTGTCTTGTCCCATTCTGTACCGCGATTTTGGATAAAAGCATTCATCGTTGCGTCAGCTCGAACATCATTGTTATCATAACCTTGCAATTCAGCTAACTTAATGTTGGCAACAGTAGCCTTAATTAAGCTTTCATCAAATTCACCTTTTTTAAGTAGATCTACTTGTTCTAATAAAAGTTTCTGAGCCTCTTCTAAAGTTTGTCCGGCTTTTGGCGAACCTGATAAAATGAAAACGCCATAATCTTTCATGGAATTATAACCCGCGTTAGCCCTTAACATTTTTTGTTGTTTATTGATGTTAATATCCATTAAACCAGCTTTTCCGTTTGATAGGATGCTGCCGATTAAATCCAATAGCAAACTTTGACGGGTATTTTGGGCATAACCGCGGTAAGCAATGTAAAGGTTTTCTGCACTAGGGCCGTAAATATCAACCTTTTGAATCTGAGTAAGTGGTTTCTCTGGTGCTGGATCATATAGCGCTAATGGTTTCGAAACCATATAAGAGAAATTTTTATCAATTTTTTTGATCAAATCATCATAATTAATATCTCCAGACATGATTAAGGCCATATTATTAGGCACATAATATTTGTTGTAATATTTTCTGATTTCGACCAACGATGGGTTTTTCAAATGCTCAATGGTACCAATTGTGGTTTGTTGGCCGTAATTATGTGTTGGAAATAGGGCAAAAAGCATTTTCTCATACATTTTACGTCCATCGTTGTCCATACCAATGTTCTTCTCTTCGTAAACTGCTTCCAATTCGGTATGGAAAATACGGAAAACTGGTGCACGGAAACGCTCTGCCTGAAGAGATAAAAACCGATCAATATTATTCGATGGAAGATCTTCTTCATACACTGTTTCTTCAACTGAGGTGTGCGCATTGGTAGAGTTACTGCCAATCGCTTTCATCATTTTATCATATTCATTTGCAATAGAATATTCAGAGGCTTCGCCCGAAACCTTATCAATTTCTTTATAAATCTCCTTACGTTTAGCCGGATCAGTTGTTTTGTTATAAGTTTCGTAAAGTGCCTCCACTTTGTCTAGCAAAGGTTTTTCTTTCGCATAATTTAAGGTTCCGAATTTATCGGTTCCTTTAAATAGAAGGTGCTCCAGATAGTGGGCTAAGCCGGTATTTGTTCTCGGGTCTGTATTGCTACCAGCCCTTACAGCCATTTTATAGGTAATGTTCGGTTCTTTATTATTCTGCGATAAAATTACAGTAAGCCCGTTTTTTAGCGTGTAGAAGCGAGATTTCGTAGGATCGTTAGTTACGTATTTATAGCTGTAACCGCCAGAGGTTCCTGTTTTCCATTGGTAAGCAGTTTGGGCCTTGGCCGCCGAACTTGCAACAAGAAAACAAGCTAATGTAAATAGTTTGATTTTCATTTATTTGGTTTATGATAGTGATTGAAGGACTGAACTTTTAAATCCAATCCTCACATTAATAAGTTGTTTGATCAAATATATATGCTTTCTTGCATCGAATGAAATGCTTTAAAAAATATATTCTTTTAGACGGTTAATAAATGATTTTCGCAGATAAAATAGCGCTTTATTGTGCCTTGATTTTATAATCTGTATTTTTACCAGCATGACAAAGCACAAAGCAAAGCCAACTATTTTAGTAGTAAATGATGATGGTATTACCGCTACCGGAATTAAAAATTTGATGGAGGTAATGCAGGAAATTGGAAATGTGGTTGTGGTTGCTCCCGATAGTCCACAAAGCGGAATGGGGCATGCAATTACTATCGGTAAACCTATTCGTTTTGATAAAGTAAATCTTTATGATGGCGTGGAGATGTACAAATGTAGCGGCACTCCGGTAGATTGTGTGAAGCTTGGAGTAAATAAAATTTTCAAGGGCAAGAAACCAGATCTTTGCGTTTCGGGTATTAATCACGGTTTAAATAATTCCATTAATGTTTTATATTCAGGCACTATGTCTGCCGCGGTTGAAGGCGCCATTGAAAAAATCCCATCTATTGGTTTTTCAATGGATGATTTTGCTGCTGATGCGGATTTTAGTAATACTAAAAAGTACATTAAAGATATTTGTCTTCAGGTGCTTGAAAATGGTTTGCCAGAAGGCGTTTTGCTTAACGTAAATTTCCCGAAGGGTGATAACCTGAAAGGGGTAAAAGTTTGCAGGCAAGCTAATGCTAAATGGATGGAGGAATTTGATGAGCGTGTTGATCCATACAAACGACCATATTATTGGTTAACAGGTGTTTTCGAAAATTTTGATAAGGGTGAAGATACCGATGTTTGGGCATTGGAACATGGCTATGTTTCGGTTGTGCCAGTACAGTTCGATTTAACGGCGCATCATGCCATTCAAACTTTAAACGGATGGAATTTTATTGTTGGTGATATTCCGAAATCCGATCAAGGGAAAACCACTATTTCTGCTCCTGATGGAATCAATTTAGGCTAATTTATCTCTATATACATGAGCGATAAGTTAAGGAAACTAACAGATTCTGTTTGGATTGGGCTGGCGATAGGTTTAATAATACCAGCCATTTTATGTGGGCTAGCTTGGTATGTTATTCATCAGGTGTCGTCGCTGGCTAAGGCCGATTTGCTTTACATCGGTGGCATTGCTGTTAATGCCTACGCGATGCAATATTTTTTTAAATACAATAAGCTTAACATTGGCAGAGGAATTTTAGCTGCAACATTTTTGTGTGCATTTATTTTCTTCGCCTACAAGGTTTTTTAATAAACATAACCGTCATTGCAAGGCATGAAGCAATCTCATGAAGTACATCCGCCTCAAGATTGCTTCATGCCTCGCAAGGACGATAAGTGATATAGCAAAATGAAATACTATCTCGTAGCAGGTGAAGCATCAGGCGATTTACATGGTGCAAACTTAATGAAAGCATTAAAGCTCGAAGACAGTGAGGCTGTGTTTCGTTATTTTGGCGGCGATAAAATGCAGACTGAAGGTGGCGAGTTAGTGAAGCACTATGCTGATATGGCCTTTATGGGTTTTACGGAAGTAGTGTTGAATTTAAGAACGATTTTTAAAAACCTTAAAAAGTGCAAAGCCGATATTTTAAGCTGGCAGCCCGATGTATTGATCCTAATCGATTTCCCAGGTTTCAATTTAAAAATAGCTGAATTTGCCAAAGAGAATAACATCCGGGTTTGTTATTATATCTCTCCAAAAATTTGGGCCTGGAATCAGAAGCGGGTGCTAAAAATCAAAAAGGTTGTTGATCATATGTTTTGCATTTTACCTTTCGAGGTAGATTTTTATAAAGAATGGGGTATGAAAGTGGATTATGTCGGGAATCCACTTTTGGATGAGCAGGCTGCCTTTTCTCCCGATCCGGATTTTTTCTCCCAAAACAATTTAGCTGAACAGAAAATCATTGCATTATTACCTGGTAGCAGAAAACAAGAAATTGAGCGATTATTACCGGTAATGCTCAGCATTACAGACCAATTTCCAGCTTATCAATTCGCCATTGCAGCCGCACCAACTTTCGATGAGAGTTATTATAAGCAGTTTATAGGCTCCAAAAAAGTTAAACTTTTATTTAACAACACCTATAACTTATTGCATCATGCCCATGCTGCAATTGTGGCCTCGGGCACAGCTACCTTAGAAACTGCTTTGTTTAAAGTTCCGCAGGTGGTGGTTTATCGTGGAGGAGCAATTTCTATTGCTATCGCCAGGATGTTAGTGAAAATTAAGTTCATTTCCCTGGTTAATTTAATCGTGAATAAAAAGATTGTAACCGAACTTATTCAGGAAGATTGTAACACTAAAAAAGTGGGCGAAGAGCTTAAAATTATTGTGGAAGGCGACGGGCGAGAAAGAATGCTTCACAACTACGAGGAGTTACTTCTTTTAATGGGAAAACCTGGTGCATCCGCCAAAACCGCGAAGCTGATTTATCAATATTCATCAATAAAATAGTTTCTCAAAAAAAACTTTTTCATTTTTTTTAAAACAAATGTCTCTTTTAAGCGTTACTAAATCGTTTTGCGTAATTCTAATCGTACCTAATTAATCATTCCTCGCCCTCGTTAATTAAGAGAAAGTTAGACGCATAGCGTAACTAATTATAAACTAAACTAATGAGTGCCAATGAGAAACATTCTACTCAGGATTACAGGATTTCTATGCCTGTTCCTAATTTCAAGCCCCCTGTTGTTTGCTAAATCGATGAGAGAAACCAAAAGTTTCAATCATTATTATTTTCAGCAAGACACCACAAAAAGAGACACCACTAAAAAGGTCCCAACGCCAGTTCCTGCAGATTCTGTTAAGGTACCGGTAAATCCATTAGGTGGTGCAAGTCCGGTGCAGGCAGCACCGCCAAAAGATGGGCCCGCTACTGCACCAGCCAGTGCCGCCGGACAAAAGACAATTACCGGAGTGGTTTTAGACGAAAAAAAAATCGGTTTACCTGGCGTTGGAATCAAAATTCAAGGTAAAACTGGAGGTTCTGTTACGCAGGAAAGCGGTAAATTCAGTATTACCGTTACAGCACCAACTGATGTTTTGGTATTCAGTTATATCGGCTATCAATCTAAAACTGTTCCTGCCGGTAATGGTACGGCACCATTAACGGTCAATCTTGTACCATCAGCTTCGCAAAAATTGGATGAAGTGGTAGTAGTGGGTTATGGTACCCTAAAGGCCAAAGAGGTAACATCGGCAATTGCCACGGTAGATACTTCTCAATTTAGGCAAAGTGGGTCGCGAAACCCGCTGGATTTATTACAAGGAAAAGTTGCAGGTTTACAAATTACCCGAACGGGCGGATCTAACCCAAATTCAGGTGTAGGTGTGCAGCTTCGTGGGGTAACATCTGTAACGGGTAGCCAAAGTCCGCTAATTGTTATTGATGGAATTCCGGGAGGGAATTTAGATCTTTTGCAGCAAGATGATATCGCATCATTTAGTGTGCTTAAAGATGGCTCGGGTGCCGCAATTTATGGTACAAGGGCAAATGCCGGCGTAATTCTCGTTACCACTAAAAAAGGTAAAGCAGGGCCAGCTCGTTTCGATTATTCAGGCTATTTGCGTAAAGAATATTTGTATCAAAGACCAGATTTTTTAACTGTAGATGAATTCAGAGAGAAAATCCGAAGTGGACAGTTCGATCGCCAGGATTATGGTGCTTCGCTTGATCCATTTAATGATTTAGTGAATAAGGAAAACTTAAGTCAGAACCATAACCTTTCCATGTCTGGCGGTTCTGAAAAGACAAGTTACAGGGCCAGTATCAACTATCGCGATTTACAGGGTTTTGCAAAAAATAATCGTCGTACGGAATATGGGATAAGATTGAACTTAAACTCGAAAGGTCTTGACGATAAATTATTTACACAGGTAAACTTATCGACCAATTTTAATAAAGGAGATTTGCTGGGCGGCGGTGGCTGGGAAAATCAGTTAACCAGGAACCCTACCCAATCTTATTACAACCCTGACGGGAGCTGGTTTTTTGATCCGAATGCAACCAACGAATTGGCCAGGTTAGAGCAAGAAACCAATAAAAGACAACAACAAACCAGCTCTATTGATGCTAAAGCAGAATACGAGATCTTTAAAGGTTTCAAAGCTTCCGTTTTTGGTGCCGTTCAACGCAACAGCTACATTGATGGATCATATCGATCGGTATTTGGCGAATATTCCTTAGAGAATGACATTTATAAAAATGGAGGTTATGCCGCCAGATCAACTGTTTTGGAGCAGAATTTTAACGTAGAGCCAACTTTACAATATGCAACTACATTTGGCGACGACCATAGCTTAACCGCAATTGGTGGCTATAGTTACCGTTATGAAGTTAATGAAGGTTTTAACGCCGGAAACTTAGGTTTCTTAAACGACCAGTTCCAAGAAAATAATTTAAATGCAGGTAATCAATTGTCTGCTGGTAAAGCATTTCTAGGAAGTTTTAAAAATGACAATACGTTAATTGCTTTTTTCGGAAGAGTGAACTATACCTTCAAAAACAGGTATTACTTACAAGCCATTTTGCGTAGAGAAGGCTCATCACGTTTTGGTGTAAATAATAAATGGGCAAATTTCCCTGCCGTTTCTGCCGGTTGGACAGTTACCGAAGAAAAATTTATGGAGAACGTGAAATGGGTGAATAATTTGAAAGTGAGAGTTGGATATGGCGAAACTGGTAATTCAGGTATTTCGAACTATGCATCTTTGGTAACATTAGGTACCGGTGGAGTTTATCTTTATCCTGATGGCCAATATCGCGAAACCTACGGTCCGAACACCAATCCAAATCCAAATTTGAGATGGGAAAAGAAACAAGAGATTAACTTGGGTTTAGATTTCACGCTTTTTGCAAGCCGCCTTTCCGGATCATTAGATTTATTTAAACGCGTAACCAAAGATTTATTGGATAATTACGATTCACCACAGCCGCCATTTGTGCGTTCGTCTATTTATACAAACGTAGGATCGATTTCTGCAAAAGGTATTGAGCTGGCATTAAGCTATCAAGCCGTTAGGGGAAAAGATTTTAAATACAACATTGATTTAGCTGCAAGTACCACAAGCAATAAATTAGATTCTTATTCAAATAGCGAATATAAAAGAGATTATCTTTCTACATCTGGCATAGGCGGTTTTGGAGATTTAGGTAACTCCATCCGTATTTACGAAGGAGGCAAGATTGGCGATTTCTGGGGTAAACGCTTCGCAGGCTTTACTGCCGATGGAAAATGGTTATTCTTTAATAGAAATGGTCAGCCGGTGAGAAATGACCAAATCAATAACTCATTTAATAGAGATCAAACAGATTTGGCGGTGATCGGTAATGCTATCCCAAAATATTATTTATCGTTAACCAATAGCTTTAATTATAAACAGTTCGATTTGCGTGTTTTCTTAAGAGGTAAATTCGATTACCAAATTTTAAATACTACTGCACTTTCTTACGGTAACAAAGTTTCGGGTACCAATTTGTTAAGTTCGGCATTTGATAAGTATGCTCAGATTAATGATACCTATATGTACTCTGATTATTATATCGAGGATGGTAGTTTCTTAAAAATTGATGAGGTAACCTTCGGATATACTTTCAAGCTGAAATCGAAAAACATCCGAAATTTGAGAGCTTATATCACTGGACAAAACTTGGCCACTTTTACAAAATACACAGGTAACGACCCGGATTTTGTTAAGGATACAGGCTTAGGCCAACCAGCAAACGATGGTGTTTTAGGTGTAGATGGTAGAGGGCCTTACCCAAGCACCTCATCTTTCTTATTAGGGGTAAGCTTTGGATTTTAAACTGAATAACATGAAAACATTAAATAAAATATATTCATCGTGTTTAGCAGCAATGCTGTTAATTACGGCAAACGGTTGTACAAAACTAGATGAGAATTTGTATGATACCATTAGTAGTGAGAATTTTTACACCAACAAAAATGAAATTATCTCTGCTGTTTTGAGGCCATATACGCATGCAAATGCATGGGGAACTTCAGCAGGGCAGGATGGCTGGTGGCGTTTAGCCGAGCTTTCTGCCGATCAACTTGCCTGGCCAACCAAAGGTCGCCACGGTGAGGATGGTGGTAAATGGAAAAGGCTACATTACCACACCTGGACGGTTGATGAAGGTGGAATAAATAATGCCTGGTCACTTATGTATTGGGGTGTGGGTTTATGTAACGTGCCAATCGAAAACTTAGAAAAACGGGATGCTGGACAGTTGGGGATTACTCAACAGGAAAAGGATGCTTTTTTAGCTGAACTTAAGTTGTTCAGGGCTTATCATTATTTAAAATTGATGGATTTATTTGGTAACATCCCGGTAGTTACTGTGGTTGGAGAACCAGCTAGGCCATCTACAATGAGCCGAACGGAAGTGTTTAATTTCATTGAAAAAGAAATTAAGGATAATATAGAAAAAGCTCCAAAGCTATCAAAAGCCATGTTAGGTAGAATGAGCCAGGCTGGAGGTTATGCCATGCTGGTAGAGCTTTACTTAAATGCTGAAGCATGGACAGGCACTGCCCGTTGGGATGATTGCATCGCAGCTGCGGATAAAATAATTTCGAACCAAGCTGGTGGAATGAACGGCAACATGGCTTTGGATCCTAATATCACCGATCAGTTTAAACCTGATAACGATTTAAGTAAAGAAACTATTTTCTCTGTAGCATACGAGTTTCAGAGAGCTAATTTTCAACCAGGTTTTCCAAGCGATTTTTACCACTTTAATCAGCAGTTTATTTATGGCGGAAGTAGAAATGGTAACGATGGTATTGTAGTTGTGCCAGGAAATTTTACCAAGTATGTTGATGCCGATTTAAGAAAACGAACATGGTTACTGGAAGGTAAAATGACACGTTTTGATAACGGCCAACCACTAATTGCAACTGGTGGAAATGAATACGATGGTAAGCAGTTGGAGTTTGTAGATAATATCCAGAAAAATAAAACGGGATCTACTGTTTCAAACATGAGCGAAGGTGAAGAAAACAGTGGTGTACGTTTTAATAAATATAAACTGGGTAATCAAGTTGCAAACGCAACTACACAACCGAGTAATGTTTATAACAATACGGATTGGAACATCTATCGTTTAACATGGATTTATTTTGCCAAAGCAGAAGCTTTAATGCGTAAAAATGGGGGCACGGCCACTGCAGAGGCGGTAAAATTAATTAACGATTGCAAAGTAAGAGCTTTTGCAGCAGCAGATTGGCCTGCAAATCAATATACAACGGCAACCCTAACTTTAGATGAATTGTTGGTAGAGCGTGGACGTGAGTTCATTTTTGAAGGATTCCGTCGCGACGATTTGATACGTTTTGGGAAATTTGCAACAACGGATTGGTGGGATCATAAGCCAACCAATGCAAACAAACAATTATATCCAATACCACAGCAACAAATTGCACTTAACCCAAACCTAAAACAAAATCCAGGTTATTAATTCAACAGAAAAGGCACTTAAATGTGCCTTTTCTGTTTTAACAAAACCTTAACAATCAGATATGAATATTTTACAAAACAGCAGAATCTAAATCTATTAATATTAAGAAAATATTAATTAAGATGCTTTATATTAGCAAAAATTGAAAAATCACTGTATAAATACGGGAGACTTATCACAATATATTATCTGAAGCGCTAAAAAATGAAAACCCTTTCCATAAAAGATATCGCCGTTAAGGCAGGTGTATCTATCACAACAGTTTCATTTATCATAAATGGTAAAGCGAAAGAGAAATCAATTAGCGAAGCTGTGATAAAAAAGGTGGAAGAAATTATTAAAGAAAGTGGTTATAAGCCCAATCAAATTGCAAGGAGTTTACGTACAGGTAACTCGAACATTATCGGATTAATTATTGAAGATATTTCCAACTCATTCTTTTCCCGTATTGCTCGCTTGATAGAAGATAAAGCCTATAAAAAGGGCTATAAAATCATTTATTCCAGTACCGAAAACGATGTCGAAAAGGCGAAAGATTTAATCAACATGTTTAAATCGAGGAAGGTTGATGGTTATATCATTTCCCCTACCAAAGGAATCGAAGAAGATATTAATGCTTTACTGGCGGATAATAAACCTGTTATCTTGTTTGATAGAAATTTATCGGATGTGGAAACTCATTATGTAGGTGCCGATCATTTTAAAGCTTCTTATCAATCTATAGAAAGTTTCATCAAAGATGGTAAGCGAAAAATTGCACTTGTAACCACCGATATCGATGTAGAACAAATTGTGGAGCGTTTTGACGGTTATAAAAAAGCTTTGATCGATCATCAGATTACCTATTCGGATGAGTTGGTACTCAAAATTCATTTCAACCAGGATGAAACGGAAACCATTGCAGAAATGAAAAACCTGTTTCTTAAAAAAGAAATTGATGCGGTACTGTTTGCTACCAATTATTTAGCCATTAGTGGTTTAAAAGCCCTAAAACAACTTAACAAGCAAATAGGAGATGACTTCTCTGTTATTGCCTATGATGATCATGAGGTTTTTGAACTTCATACGCCTAGTATTTCTGCTGTTCAACAACCCCTCGAAGAAATTGCCGAAACTGTGATACAACTTATTCTAAATCAGCTCTCTTCTAAAGCCAAAGCAGAAAATCAAAAGGTGATTATTCCTGCGAAGCTTATTGAAAGATAGTTTCTGTTTGCTGTAACTAAAATGTTGCGAATCCGCTATTTTAATATGGAATTTAATTCTTTAATATTGAGATAGTAAAACGTTTTATGTTTTCGGGCCTAAGTCAATCTCAAATCAATATTTAAAATTTTTTTCTTTTAACTAGATTAAAAGAAAGTGATTTGTCAGATTAGTAAAACGTTTAATGTAACCAAATATTCTGTTTATGAGAAAACTATACTTCTTTGCATTTTGCTGCATCTTACATTTTAATGTTCAAGCTCAAGATAAGGCTCCAGCTTATCCCTTAATTGCTCACGATACCTACTTAAGCATTTGGTCTTTTGGCGATGGATTAAATAATTCGGTAACCAAACATTGGACAGGCAAAGAACAATCGCTTTTAGGTGTGGCTAAAGTTGATGGTAAGTTTTATCGTTTTTTAGGTGCTGAATCGAAAAACTATAAAACAATTTTGCCCGCTGCCGATGAAACAAGTTACCAGGCAAGCTATGCATTTAAAAAGCCGGCAACAGATTGGAACAGCTTAGCTTTTGATGACAGCGATTGGAAAAAGAATGAGGCTCCGTTTGGCGACGATAATACGGCCAAGACAAAATGGAATACAGATGAAATTTATTATCGCAGAAAGTTTTCATTTAGTAAGTCTTCCTCAGCTAAAAAATATTTAAAGCTTAGTCATGACGATAATGTTATCGTTTATCTAAATGGTAAAACGATTTATGAAAAAGATGGTTGGGTTCACGAATACATTTATATTCCTATTGAAGACGGCATTTTAAATCCTGGCGAAAACCTTTTAGCTATTGATTGTAAAAATACAGCAGGAGGCAGGCATCTAGATGCAGGAATTGTAGAAGAAATTCCGAACGGTTCTCAAGTATTAAAAGCAACACAAACCAATGTAGCCGTTGAAGCTACCAATACCATTTACGATTTTAAATGCGGTGGTGTAAATTTAACAGTAACCTTCACTTCGCCACTGTTATTAAACGATATCAAATTAACGGCAAGGCCAATCAGCTATATTACTTACGCAGTAAAATCTGCTGATGGGAAAGCACACAAAGTTGATATCTATTTTAGTGCTTCATCCAATTTAGCGGTTAATACGCCTAATCAGGCTGTTTCCGTTTGGAAAAATACCAATAATAATTTATCCATTTTAAAAGCAGGTACGGTAGAGCAGCCGATTCTAAAAAAGAAAAATGATGATTTACGAATTGACTGGGGTTATATGTATGTGGCGGTTCCTTCTAAATTTGGAGCAAAGCAATTTATCGGTACTCAAATCTCGAATTTAAATAGTTTTAAGTCTGGGCAATACCCGCAAGCTTCAAAGGCTATTAATGTTAAAACACAAGATTTAAGTACCATCATTCCTTTTGGTGCGGTTGGCGCAAAGGCGGTAGAAAAATATGTGATGCTGGGTTATGATGACTTAAAATCAATCGAATATTTCGGAGATCAATTATTACCAATTTGGAGAACTTCTCCATCAAGCACTTTCGAGAGCCAACTTACGCAAGCTAACAACGATTACTCAACACTTAAAGCTAAAACAAAGGCTTTTGATGCCAAGTTAGTAGCTGATGCAACTAAAGCTGGCGGCAAGGAATATGCCGATATGTGCAAATTGGCCTATCGCCAAAGTATTGCAGCGCACAAAATTGTGTATGCCCCAAATGGCGATATTTTATTTCTGTCGAAGGAGAATTTTAGTGGCGGTTTTATCAATACGGTAGATGTTACTTATCCATCGGCACCGCAATATTTGCTTTACAACCCTGAATTATTAAAAGGAATGCTCAATGGAATTTTCTACTATTCAGAAAGCGGAAAATGGAACAAAGATTATCCGGCACATGATATAGGCACATATCCAATAGCCAACGGACAAATTTATGGCGAAGATATGCCAGTGGAAGAAGCCGGAAATATGATCATTTTGGTGGGTGCCATTGCCAAAGCTGAAGGTAATGCCGGTTATGCAGAGAAGCACTGGAAAGAAATGTCGAGATGGGCTAACTATCTTTTGAAAGAAGGTTTCGATCCAGCGAACCAATTATGCACCGACGATTTCGCTGGTCATTTGGCTCGAAATGCAAATTTATCGGTAAAAGCAATTGTCGGCTTAGGTGTTTATGCACAGCTCGCACAACAGTTGGGGAAAACAGATGTAGCCTTGAAGTATAGAAATGCTGCATTGGATATGGCCAAAAATTGGCAAAAACTTGCCGATGCCGGCGACCACTACGCATTAACCTTCAATGATAAAAACACCTGGAGCCAGAAATATAACCTGATTTGGGATAAATTATTGAAACTGAATTTATTTCCGAATGATGTTTACCGCAAAGAAATCAACTACTATTTAACCAAGCAAAATGCTTTTGGTTTACCGCTTGATAGTCGCAAAGCTTATACAAAATCTGATTGGATTATGTGGACAGCAACCTTGAGCGACAATCAGCAGGAATTTCAAAAGTTTATCAAACCCATATACAAATTTGCCAGTGAAACTTCGGATAAGGTGCCATTAAGCGATTGGCATGAAACCATCAGCGGAAAAAAAGCCGGTTTTCAGGCTAGAAGTGTGGTAGGCGGATACTTCATCAAAATGCTTGCTGATCATTGGGCTAATAAATAAACAAATTATTCACTTACTAAATAACATAAACGAACAAAGAAAACTAACAAACCCATCTGAAAAGATAACTAACCAAGTACAAAACCAACCAATATGAACAAAAAATTTACTAGGCTCATTAAGCTCACGCTTATGACGAAGGAGAGCGCCTGCAAGTTAGGTGCACTATCCTTGGCACTTGGATTAACATTTAATGCATCGGCAAATGCAATAAATATTAATACATCGCCAAAGGCAACAAAGGAACTAAAATCACCTTTTGCCGATATTGTAATCAGAGGTATTATTAAAGATGAAACCGGAACCCCAATTCCAGGTGCCAGTGTGAAGGTAAAAGGATCTTTAGCCGTTGCGGCTACTGATATAAATGGAGCATTTAGCATCAGTGTGCCTTCAGAATCTTCTGTATTGATCATTTCTTATGTAGGTTATGAACCAAAAAGCGTTACTGTTGGCAATCAGAAAAATATTTCTGTTTCACTTGTTCCAAGCTCAAATGCGCTAGAAGAAGTTGCAGTTGTAGGTTTCGGTACCCAACGTAAAGTTTCCTTGATTGGTGCACAATCTACCATTAACTCAAAAGAATTAAAGCAACCCGTAGCAAGCGTAACCCAATCATTAGCAGGTAGAATTGCGGGTGTAGTTGGAGTACAAAGAAGTGGCGAGCCAGGTAGAAGCACGGCTGATATCTGGATTCGTGGTATTGCAACTTTTAGTGGTTCAAGTGCGCCACTGGTATTGGTAGATGGAGTGGAGCGCTCTATCAATGCAATCGACCCAGAGGATATTGAATCATTCACGGTACTAAAAGATGCATCTGGAACCGCGGTTTATGGGGTTCGTGGTGCGAACGGCGTAATTATCGTAAAAACCAAAACTGGTAAAGTGGGTAAGCCCTCTATCTTTTTCGATTATAACGAGGGCCTAAGCACTTTTGTAAGGCATCCTGAAGCTTTAGATGGTGTTTCTTATATGAATCTGGCTAATGAGGCCCTGACAGGAAGGGGTCAGGCAGCAAAATATTCGCAAGACTATATAGACAGAACAGCCTCGGGTGTAGATCCGTTGGTTTACCCTAATGTAAACTGGATGAATGAGCTGTTTGATAAATATAGCAGTACCCGCAGAGCAAATTTAAATGCAAGTGGTGGGGTTGATAATGCACAGTATTATGTTTCATTGGCTTATTACAATGAAGGTGGTTTCTTAAAAACGGACGATTTAGCACAATATAATTCAGCGTTAAATTATACCCGTTACAACTTCACCAGTAATTTAAATTTGAAGCTCACCAATACAACAAAATTGGATTTAGGTATTCAGGGTTACGCTTCAACTGGTAATTATCCTGGAGAAAGTACCGAAAATATTTTTACATCGGCATTAGATGTATCGCCAGTAGAATATCCAAAAATTTATCCAGGTGGTTTAATTCCAGGCCGTTCTTCAAATGGTGGTTTTAGAAATCCATATGCAGATTTGACCAGAAGAGGCTACCGAACAGAATTTAGAAACCAATTGTATACCAACTTAAGGTTAACTCAGGATTTGAAGATGGTAACTGAAGGTTTAACAGCAACTGCAATGGTAGCTTTTGATAACTATAATGAAAACTTTATCAGAAGATCAAAAAGAGAAAGTACATATTTCATTAGAGATATCAATAACCCTTACAAAGCAGATGGGAGTTTAGATTTATTTCAATCGTTTACCAGTGGAGGTAATTATTTAAGTTTCGAGCCATCAAGAGGTGGCAACAGAAAATTTTATACGGAAGCTGCCGTGAACTACGATAGAGCTTTCGGAAAGCACCGTGTTGGTGGGTTATTACTAGGTTATACGCAAGATTACACCAACCCATTTGCTGGAGATTTTACTGCTTCTATTCCTGAGCGACTTATTGGAGTAGCAGCTCGTGCAACCTATTCCTATGATGATCGTTATTTTGCCGAATTTAATTTTGGTTATAACGGATCTGAATTGTTTTCACCAGGTAAAAGATTCGGAACCTTTCCTGCATTTGGTGTGGGGTGGATTCCTTCAAATGAAAAATTCTGGGGTGATATGAAAAATGCCATTTCGTTCTTGAAGTTTAGATATTCTGATGGAATTGTTGGTATTGGTAAAATCTCTGATGTAAACCTGGTAGGTAGAAGATTTGCTTACTTAACCCTTGTTTCTGATGGTGCTGCTGGTTATCAATTTGGAAGAGGCTATGATAACGGAATTAGCGGAATTAACGTAACTGATTATGGTGTAGATGTGGTTTGGGCTGAATCTCGTAAGCAGGATTTAGGGATGGAAATTAGAACACTGAAAGACAATCTTTACTTAATTGTCGATCTATTTAAGGAAGATCGTACAGGGATCTTTTTCCAGCGCCAATCTATTCCAGGTTATGTAGGTTTAACCAATCAGCCATATGGTAACTTAGGTGAGGTTGATAACCGCGGTATTGATGCCACTTTAGAATATAATTTCAAAGTTGGGCAGGTTGATATTGGCTTGAGAGGAACATTCACGTACAATAAAGATAAAATCATAAAAGATGATCGTCCTGTTCAACCTTATCCATGGATGAACCGTGTTGGAACGAATGTTTTATCAAGATTCGGCTACGTTGCAGAGAAATTATATGATACACAAGCCGAGATCGATGCAAGTGCAGCTCCAGGATCAAAAAGCAATCTCCGTCCTGGTGATATCAAGTACAGCGATTTAAATGGGGATGGCTTAATCAACGATTATGATAAAACTCAAATTGGCAGAGGTGATGTGCCAAATAAAGTTTACGGTTTTGGCTTAAGTGCATCATACAAAGGTTTTGCATTAAGTACCTTTTTCCAAGGTACTCACGGTGCAGACATTATGTTAGGTGGTTCAGGTATATTTCCATTTAATGGTGGTGGCGGTTTAAGTAATGCTTATGCAATCGCAACCGATAGATGGACGCCATCAAACCCTAATCAAAATGCATTTTATCCGCGTTTAGCTTATGGTGAAGCAGATAACACTAATAATACTTTAGAAAGTTCATGGTGGGTGAAGGATGTAAACTTCTTGCGTTTAAAATCAGCTCAATTGAGTTATAATCTTCCTACGAAATTTGCTGAGAAAATATATCTTAAAAATGCAGCCATTTATTTAATTGGAAACAACCTGTTAACCTTTAGTAATTGGAAACTATGGGATCCGGAGTTAAATACTGGCGGAAGAGCAAATGGTTCGAAGTATCCAATCACCAAAACATTGTCCTTAGGTATAAATGTTAAATTTTAAGAATCAAAAATCATGAAAAAATACATATTTATTGCATTTGTAGCTTGCTTCACTTTGGCTACATCTTGTAAAAAAGGTTTTCTAGATCAGGTGCCTAATGATAGGCTAACCCTCGAAGAAACGTTTACAAACCGTGCTACGGCTGAAAAATTTCTAGCAAATGTTTATAGTTTAATTCCTGATGAATTTGGTCAGCGTAATCCAAATACGGGTAGAAGTGCTGGGGTATGGACTGGTGCCTCAGACGAAGCTGAATTTGTTTGGGGTTTCAACCAGGCGAATAACGTAAACATTGGAAGCTGGGATGCGAATTCTGGTTTCGTAAATGATTATTGGAACAATTTTTACAGAGGTATTCGTTCAGCAAGTTTCTTTATGGCCAATATCGATAAAGTAACCCAGGATATCACACCACAATTAATTACCCAGTATAAAAATGAGGCAAGAGCTTTAAGAGCGATATATTATTTTTATCTGGTTCGTACTTATGGTCCGGTAATTCTTTTAGGCGAGAATGTAATTGAGCCAGATGCACCAACTGAAAGTATTCGTTTACCAAGAAACAGTTTCGATGAATGTATTAATTACATCACTGCTGAATTACAAAGTGCTGCAGATAATTTACCTGTTACCCCACTTAATGATAGAAACTACGCCCGAATTACAAAAGGTCAGGCTTTGGCATATCGTTTACAAGCTTACCTTTTAGCAGCAAGCCCGCTTTATAATGGTAATACCGATTTGGCCAATCTCAAAAACAAGGATGGTAAACAATTGATTAGCCAAACTTATGATGCTTCAAAATGGAAAAGAGCTTCTGATGCTTACAAAGCCTACATTACTCAATTTGTACCAGGTACTTACAGCTTACTAAGAAAAACCAATGCTGATGGATCTATAAATGGATATTTATCTTGTCGCGATATTTTCCTTGATAAATTCAATAGTGAAATCATCATGTCGAGATTAGATGCTGATATTGAAGGAAGACAATATGAAATGACGCCTTATCACAGTGGTAAAGCATCTGAGGTGAGAGGTTCAGCTGGTTTAGGTGCAACACAAAATCAAGTTGATGCTTTCTTTACAGCAAACGGCCGTACCATTGATGATCCGGCTTCAGGCTATGTAAATACTGGTTTTACAGATTATAAAGCCCCGGGAAGCCCAATTGCAACCAATACTTTTAACCAATGGGTTAACCGTGAGCCGCGTTTTTATGTAAATATTACTTACCATAACAGTGTTTGGTTGAACACGGCTTTTGGTAACGTGATTACAGAATTTACTAACAATGGTAACTCAGGTAAAGCCACAGGTGGTAACGATTACACCGTTACTGGCTATGCCGTTAGAAAAGCAATGGGCTTGGGTAACTGGAGAGAAAGCAATCGGGCATGTATCTTGTACCGTGTGGGTAATTTGTTTTTAGATTATGTAGAAGCTTTAAATGAATCTACTCCAGGTGATCCTGATATCTTGAATTACTTAAATCAAATCAGACAAAGGGCTGGCATTCCTCAATATGGTTCAGGTACTGGCCAGATTACTGCTCCAGCAGATCAGGCGGCAATGAGACAAGCGATCAGAAATGAACGTAGATCAGAGTTGGCTTTCGAGAACGTAAGATATTTCGATACCAGAAGATGGAAAATTGCAGAAACTACAGACAATGGCCCAATCTATGGTTTAAATATTACGCAGAATGCACCGAATTTCTTCAACAAAGTTGCTTTCGAAACCAGAACATTTAGTAAAAGACATTACTTATTTCCAATCCCTTCAAAAGACGTTAATTCTGATGATTTAATGGTGCAGAACCCAGGTTGGTAGTTTCAGAAATGAAACATCAAAATAACTAAAATCAGGTGGTGCTTACATGATTTACCTATGTAAGTGCCGCCCTGATATTCTTTTCATGCCATAAGAACCACGTATTATGGAAAATAGATCTTTACCTAAAAATCTTCGCAAACTTAAAATACTGGTTGCGTTTTTAAGTTTAACTATCGCAATTTCAATCAGCTCTTGTAGCAAAAAAGGCACTGAAGCGCCTACAACAAAACCACCAACTTTACCACCAGCCACGCCAACAAGTTTTACTGCTGCCGAAGCCACTATCGCTTTCAATTCCTTTAATACCATTTATTATAGTCCTGCAGATAAACTTTATTACAGCACTACCGAAAAAAAAGGTTTAGCCGCCATTTGGACCCAAGCCATTTATTGGGACAACGTAATGAACATTTATGAGCGTACCAAAGACCCCGCTTACTACAAATTGATTACTGATATGTACGACGGAGGAGCCAAACGTTACGATAATTACAATTGGGATAACTCTGTTGAGTGGTTTATTTATGATGATATGATGTGGTGGATTATGTCGCTTACCCGTGCTTATGAAATCACCAAAAACCAAGCTTATCTTGATAAGGCTAAATCTGGCTTTGCTAAAGTTTGGAGCGGTTCTTACGATCCGGTTAAAGGCGGTATGTTTTGGGATTTTAAGCACAGTGGCAAAAATGCATGCATAAATTTCCCTACCGTAATTGCCGCAGTGCGATTGTATAATGTCACCAAAGACGAAGCTTATTTAACAAAGGCTAAAGAAATTTACGCATGGTCTAGAATAAATCTGTTCGATATTGCCAAAGGCAGGGTAGCCGATCATAAGGTTGGCGATAATAACCCTGGTTTCGAAGACTACACTTACAACCAGGGAACACTCATTGGCGCTGCGGTTTTATTGTATAAAAATACCAATACGCAAAGTTATTTAGACGATGCAAAAATCGCGGCCAATTATACCAAAAATATCATGAGCGATCCGAGTGGTATTTTGCCTGCCGAAGGCGACTGGAACGAGCAGGGGGTTTTGAAGGCAATTTTCGCCCAATATTTAGCCGATCTGGCCAAAGCTTATCCGGCAGGTGATTATGCTAAATGGGCAATTTTTAACGCCGATACCGCCTGGGGAAACCGCGATTTTGGTCGCGGGATTATGCACCGCAATTACAAAGCACCCTGCCCAACAGGCGTTGTTCAATCTTACGAATCGAGTAGTGCTGTGGCTTTCATGCAATTATTCGCTCCTGCTAACTAAAAATCGATATGAAAAACCTCAAGTTTTATGTGGCTCTTTCGGCATTGGCAATTGGTTTAACTCCGCAAGGCGATGTATTTGCCCAGATTAAATCCAAGCAAAAAACGTCGTTTCAAGTTTCTGCACCATGGAGCCCGGATTACGATGTTCGATCGGACATTGCAATGGTTTACGGCATTAACGATGATGGTGGGAAATTTGAAGAACGTGTTAAAGGCTATCTCGATAAAGGTTATGAAGTACAATTTATGACCGGTATTGCCTGGGGCCAGTACAAAGATTATTTCTTAGGCGAATGGGATGGAAAAAACCATTTGGATGAAGGCCAGATGATGCGTAATGGCGAAACCATTTGGCATGGAAAAGATGTTCCCTATATCGTTCCTACAGCGAGTTTTCTTACCTATATGAAGAGCCACGTAAAGCGGGCCATTGATGCAGGTGTAACCGCAATTTATTTGGAAGAACCCGAGTTTTGGGCCCGTGCAGGTTATAGCCAAACGTTTAAAAATGAATGGCAAAAATACTATGGTTTCCCCTGGATGGCCCAGCATGAATCGCCTGAAGCTACTTACTTATCTTCCAAACTGAAATATCAACTTTATTTCAATGCACTGAAAGAAGTGTTTACCTATGTAAAAACCTATAGCGAAAGCAAGGGGAAAAGGGTAAAATGTTTCGTGCCCACGCACTCGCTCATTAATTATTCCTCCTGGCAAATTGTAAGTCCGGAGGCAAGCCTGGCTAATTTAGAAGGAATGGATGGATACATTGCTCAGGTGTGGACAGGTACCTCTCGGGAGCCGATTTATTACGATGGATTGATGAAAGAGCGGGTATTTGAAAATGCATTTTTGGAGTATGGTTCTATGGTTTCGATGACGGCACCAACTGGTAGGAAGATCTATTTTTTGACAGATCCGATTGAAGATAGAGCAAGATCGTGGAATGATTACAAAGTGAATTATGAGGCTACATTCACTGCTGAATTACTGTATCCAATGGTCGATAATTACGAAGTAATGCCTTGGCCAAATCGCATTTATAGAGGTAAGTTTCCGGTGGAGGGAATGAAAGAGCGTCAGCCGATTTCTCCAGCCTACGCCACTCAAATGCAAATCATGGTCAACTCGTTAAACCAGATGCCGCTTTCGCAAAACACATTGAATGGGAGCCATGGTATCGGAGTTTTACTTTCTAATTCCATGATGTTTCAACGCTTTCCAACCCATCAGGGCTACGATGATCCTCAGTTGTCTAACTTTTATGGAATGGCCATTCCATTACTTAAACAAGGCATTCCGGTGGAAACTGTTCATATCGAAAACCTCGCCAATAAAAATACTTTAAAAGATATTAAAGTCTTGATCATGAGTTACGCAAACATGAAACCGCTCTCGGCTGATTTTCACCAGGAGTTAAACAAATGGGTAAAAGCGGGAGGCATTTTGCTTTATTACGGTAGGGATAACGATCCATTCCAGAATGTGAAAGAATGGTGGAATAGCAATGGAAACAACTTCAAAGCCCCATCAGAGCATTTATTTGGCTTATTGGGTGTGCCTTTAAGCGAAAGTGGCGGGATTTATGAAGTGGGTAAAGGCAAAGTTTACCTGGTACGTAAAGATCCAAAAGAGCTTATTATGCTAAAAAATGGTGACGAAGATTTTATGTCGACAGTTAAAAAAGCTTATGAGCATGATGCAAAAGCAGGAAATTTGGTTCTAAAAAACAACTTTGTTTTAGAACGTGGACCATTTGTTATTGCCGCGGTCTTAGATGAAAGTCAAAGCAAATCGCCAGTAACCTTAACGGGAACTTTTATTGATCTTTTCGATCCTGAGCTTCCTGTGTTGAATACAAAAACCATTAAGCCCAATTCACAGGCTTATTTATTTGATGTAAATAAAGCAGAGAATAAAAGCAAACCTCAGGTTTTGGCTGCGGCGGCAAGGGTTACAGATGAGGTTTCGAGAAAAAAATCTTATCAATTTTTAGCAAAAAGCCCTTCGAAAACCAATAACATCATGCGCATTCTTTTGGCGAATAAACCAACAAAAGTTACGGCAACCTCCAGCGGAAAAGAATTATCCCTTACCAAAAATGATTGGGATGAAAAATCAAAAACACTGCTGTTGGGCTTTGAGAATTTCAGTGAAGGTGTACAGGTTAACATCAGCTGGTAAGTAAAATAAAATTCGAAATGAGCTTTTCGAGATTGAGAAATCTCAATAGAAGAATTGATTTTTTGCAATGGGATCTCTCCTCAATCAATAAAAAATTGATTTAGTTCGAAATTACGATAGATAATTAAAGATTGATTTCGTACGAGATAATTAGTAAAAACAAAGACACACAAATGAAACTTAAATTTTTAACTACCATTTTAATTTGCGTTGCAGCCAAAGGGTTATGGGCACAGCAAAAAGATTTGGTCAATTATGTGAACACCCTGCAAGGAACAAATTCCAAGCATGAATTAACTAGAGGCAATACTTATCCAACCACGGCTTTGCCTTTCGGCATGCATACGTGGACGCCTCAAACTGGTAGAAATGGCGATGGATGGAAGTACCAATATTTTAAAGATAAAATAAGGGGCTTTCAGCAAGCACACCAATGCAGTTCATGGAGTAGAGATTATGCGGTTTTTTCTTTGATGCCGATGATAGATGAGTTAGTAGTTGATGAAAACAAAAGGGAAACAAAGTTTGCTCATGCGGATGAAATTGCAAAGCCAAATTATTACAAAGTTATATTTGAGAACAAAATCACAACCGAAATTTCTCCGTCAGAACGTGGGGCACATTTACGTTTCACTTATCCCAAAGGCAAAAAAAGCTTTTTAATTCTTGATGGCTACACCAGGTTAAGCGGCGTTCGGATTTATCCGAAGGAAAACAAGATAACGGGTTATGTAAACAATGGCGAAGGCTTTAAGAAAGGCTGGAAAAGTTATTTCGTATTAAAATTTGATCAGCCGATAAAAGCGTATGGCACCTGGGAAAATAAAGGGAATACGGTTAAAGCAGATTCTACTTTTGCTGATGGATTGGGGAAAGGCGCCTACATAGAATTTGCAGCTGGTGCCAAAGTGCAGGTTAAAACTGCTTCGTCTTATATTAGCTTAGCGCAAGCAGAGTTAAACTTAAAAACCGAATTAGGTGCCGACAAAACTTTGGAGCAAACAAAGGCAAAAGGTGCTGTCGTATGGAATAAATCATTAAATAAAATTGTGGTAGAAGGTGGAACGCAAGCCGACATGGAAACGTTTTATTCGTGTTTTTTCCGTGCCAGCCTTTTCTCACGAAAATTTTACGAGATAGATGCAAGTGGCAAACCGCATTATTTTAGTCCTTACGATGGGACGGTGCATGCAGGTTATATGTACACCGACACAGGGTTTTGGGATACTTTTAGGGCGCAGTTCCCGCTAAATACTTTACTTCATCCCGAAATGCATGGCCGATACATGCAGGCCATGATTGAAGCTTACGAACAATGTGGTTGGTTGCCTTCCTGGTCTTTTCCAAGTGAGGCTGGAAGTATGATCGGGAACCATGCCATTTCTTTATTTACAGATGCATGGGCCAAAGGCTTCCGCACTTTCGACCCGAAAAAAGCACTGGAAGCCTACCTACATGAAGCTACTAATAAAGGGCCTTGGGGGCCAGCAAATGGCCGTGATGGTTGGCGAGACTATTATCAATTGGGTTATGTGCCCTATCCAAAATATCGCGAAGCAACTGCTAAAACATTAGAATATGCATACGATGATTATTGTGGATATGAGCTGGCTAAAATGACTGGAAATAAGTTTTACATGGATATTTTTGAGCGTCAGATGTATAATTATAAGAATGTTTACGATTCTGCCACCCGGTTTATGAGAGGCAAAGATTCAAATGGAAACTGGGTACCAAATTTTGATCCTATTGAATGGGGTGGGCCTTTTACCGAAGGTAATGCCTGGCACTGGCAATGGTCGGTTTTTCAAGATACAAAAGGCCTGATCAACATGATGGGGGGAAATGAAAATTTTGTTGCTAAGTTAGATTCCGTATTTTCGCAGCCTAATGATGTAAAAGTGGGTACGTACGGCGGTATGATCCACGAAATGACAGAGATGGTAATGGCAAACATGGGCCAATATGCGCATGGAAACCAGCCCATTCAGCACATGGTATACCTGTATAATTATGCAAATCAGCCTTGGAAAGCGCAATTTCACGCCCGTGAGGTAATGAGTAAGCTCTACAATGCAACAGAAAATGGTTATCCAGGCGACGAAGATCAGGGACAGACCTCATCTTGGTATGTATTAAGTGCATTGGGTTTTTATAGCGTAACACCCGGAACGGGCGAATATGTTTTTGGCAGTCCGATGTTTAAGAAAACCACAATTAACCTGGAGAATGGCAAGCAATTTATCATTGAAGCACCAGAGAACAGCGCAACAAATGTGTATATCAAATCGGCTACGTTAAATGGTAAAACATACACCCGAAATTTTATAACACACCAGGATTTAATTAATGGTGGTATAATAAAACTGAAAATGAGTAACAAGCCTGATTTAAATAGAGGTTTATTGAAGGCTGATAAGCCATTTTCGTTAACTAATTAGTTTAACGTTTTAGTAATAGGTAGAAATGATTATTTTTACAGAAATATAGAGAAAAGAATGGAAAAGCCTTTGGCATTAGGTGTCGATATTGGCGGTTCGCATATTACGGCCGCATTAATAGATTTAGAAACGAGAAGCTTAATTACGAATTCAATTAAACGTAGTGCTGTCAACTCCCAAGAGGGTAAAGAAGTTATTTTAAAGGCTTGGGTAGAAATTATTAATGATGCTTTTGATGGTGTTACAAAAGATTCGAGGTTTGTTGGAATTGCTATGCCGGGGCCTTTTGATTATGAGAATGGCATTTCACTTATAAAAGATCAGGATAAATTTAAGTCGCTCTATCAGATCAACGTGAAAAATGAGTTAGCTGCCCGTCTTGATATTCCTGCTGATCATATTCATTTTATTAATGATGCTGCGGGCTTTTTGCAGGGCGAGGTATTTGCGGGAGCAGCAAAAGGTAACGCGAATGTTTTAGGCTTAACATTGGGTACTGGCTTAGGCTCATCCATTTGTATCAACCAGAAAGCAACCGATGCTGATTTATGGAACTCATCATTTTTGGATGGTATTGCAGAAGATTATCTGGCAACCCGTTGGTTTGTAAAAAGGTACAAACATTTGAGTGGAACTAATCTAGATGGCGTAAAGGAATTGGTAGAAGCAGTTAAAACTGATCATCTAGCCACACAGGTTTTCATGGAGTTTGGTTATAATCTTGCACAATTCTTAATTCCAATTATCAATAAAAATAAAATTGATACGGTAATCGTTGGAGGAAACATTGCTCAGGCATTTAATGAATTTTCGCCCGAACTTATTGCAACTTTAAAAGGAAATGGTATTTATGCAGCTATCAAAATTTCAGAATTGAAAGAGCATGCAGCATTAATTGGCGCAGCAAGCTGTTGCGATGAAAAGTTTAACTCTATTAGTTCTTAAACCTTGGAATAATAAAGAAATAGTACAACTTCAGGAAGTTTTTTTAAGTAAAATCTGATTTAATACCTCATTTCTTCATTGTAACAAATATTTGACTTTGCAAAAACTCTTAAAGTGCTTATTATTGAGGTAATAAAACGTTTTAGCACTAATCGATCAATTAAATGTCCGCCATTAATGTGCGGGTTTTTTTTAGAGATCTATACTAAAACGTTTTAGCATGTTTTAGTGTTTTTTCTTAGCATGTATCCCTTTTCCAATAATAAGCTTAATATAATTTAACCAACAACCTAAGCCAACCAATATGAAAAAAACCAAACTCACACCATTTCCCTGATAAGGATGAACGATCGCAATTCTTTTTCCAACAAGAAGGATTGTAGAGATGCATAACTACATCTCGAACGATATGGCGATTAAATTACCTAAATCAGATTCTTATTAGAGAAGTTACCAAACGAACTACAGAAATTCAGTAATTATCAAGACTCATTAATAGTAAAAGGTTAGTGATGTTGTGGTATATCTTAACCCTTAAAATAAGCTGCCTGACAAGTAGAGCCGGATTGATTTTTCAAAAAATTAAAATCATCATCAAGTTGCTTGATATCAGGGTAACTAATTTTTGAGTGAATACTTTTTACGTTGGAAATAGCGATAAAGCTAAAGAACCACGTAATGTATTCATGTGGACGAAGTTTGCGTGCTAAATTCTTAAAAATTCTGCAAAAGGTTTTATCTACCGTATTCTCAAACGCAACCAACTAACAATTTTAATTTATTAATTATGATTTTTTTACAAAATGCCAAGAAAGCTTTCTGCCTTCTTGCAGTATTTACCCTGCTTCTTGGGTGTGGCAAGGAGGAATATCCTACCGTCGATCTGTTTACCTGGAAGGCCAAAGTAGATGTTACCGCGAAAGCGATATTATCGGTAAACATTGAAAATGGCGCCGGATCCTCAGGAGGCGAAGGATCTGCAAAAGTGATTGATAACGATTTCAATTCGAAATTTTTAATCAATCCCTACCAGACTAATTTCTACATGCAATTATCTTTTCCATCACCTCAACAAGTGGCCTCTTACACCTTAACATCTGGTGGAGATGCACCTGGCAGGGATCCGAAAGATTGGAAGTTTAGTGGCTCTACAGATGGAACCACTTGGGTTGATTTGGACACCAGAACTGGTGAAACATTTTCGGGTCGTAACCTGACGAAAACTTACAGCTTTAAAAACAAAGTGCTTTACAATCATTATCGCATCAGCATTTCTGCTGTTGGCAGTGGTTCGCTTTTCCAGTTATCAGAATGGCGTTTAATTGAAGTACCTGAAGAACAACAATAACCTGAACAATTTATACTAACAAAAAATTATGATGAAAAAACTTACAAATTTAACGGAGGGTAAGCTCAGGTTTAAAAATTTTGCTTCCAAGGCTATTGCAGTTGCATTGGCTTTGAGCAGCGGTTTTTATGCTACAGCCAACGCATCTGCTATTAAAATCAATAGTTCGGTTTTGCTATCACAGGCCAAAGCCGATATCGTAATCCGTGGTATTATTAAAGATGCTGCTGGTTTACCATTACCAGGCGCAGGAGTTAAAGTAAAGGGCGCATCTATTAGTGCTGCAGCCGATGTAAATGGTGCTTTTACTATAACAGTGCCAGATCAAAATGCTGTACTCGTTATTACTTATGTGGGTTACGATACCCAGGAAATTACAGTAGGTACGCAAACGGTGCTTGATATCCGTTTAATAGAAACTACAGGTGCAGACTTGAAAGAGGTTGCAATTGTAGGTTTCGGTACGCAAAAGAAAGAAAGTTTAGTAGGCGCACAGTCTTCTGTTAAAGCTTCCGAATTAAGACAACCAGTTTCTAGTATGAGTCAGTTGTTGGCTGGTCGTATTCCGGGTGTGGTAAACGTATCAAGAAATGGTGAGCCTGGTGCTACCGGCTCAGATATTTTTATTCGTGGGGTATCCTCTTTAACCGCAAACGATAGAGGCCCGCTGGTAATTATTGATGGGGTTCCAAACCGTAACCTAAATGATATCAGTGTTTATGATGTAGAAAACTTCACTGTACTAAAAGATGCTGCTGCAACCGCCGTATATGGTATTCGCGGTGCAAATGGGGTGATCTTAATCAATACCAAACAAGGTAAAATTGGCGCCCCTCGTATTAATGTGGAGTACTATGAAGGCATTAGCCGGTTCACTAAAAAACCAGATCTGATTGATGGGGTAGATTATATGAATTTAGCCAACGAAGCCAAATATTCTGACTATTTAAGAGCTGGTGCTGCAGGTGCTTTTACGCCAGCATACTCCATTGATGCCATCCAAAAAACGCAATCGGGTGCAGATCCAATTCTCTATCCAAATGTTGATTGGTTCGACGCCATTTACAGGGATTTTGGTAGAAACAGATCGGTTACCGCCAACTTATCTGGTGGTGTAAGCAATGCAAAATATTATGTTTCATTAGGTTATTATGGCGAAAATGGTTTATTTAAAACCGATGAGGCTGTAAACGATGCTGCTAAACAAAATTTTGAACGCTATAATGTAAGTGCTAATTTAAACTGGGATATTACCGGTACTACTAAGTTAGATCTAGGAATTAAAGGGATTTTGGCCCAAACCAGTTATCCAAGTAACTTGCTGGCGCAAGATATTTTTAATCAGGCATTTTTAATCAATCCAACTTCATTCCCGATACTATATCCAAACGGAAGTTTGCCAGGAATCAGCCCACAGGCCGATCAACGTAACCCTTATGGTGATGTAACCAGAAATGGATATAGAGTAGGATACAGCACTCAGCTTTATTCGAACATCCGTTTAACTCAGGATTTAAAAGAAATTACTCCGGGTTTATCAGCTACAACCATGTTCTCGTTTGATGTGAATACCAATAGTTCGGTGAACAGAACCAGAAGAGAAAGTTTGTATAGAATTAATCCTAACGATCCATACATCGTACCTGGAAATCCAGCTTCGGGTTACAAATATGGGTTGATCCTTCAAGGCCAGGAATTTTTAAATTATGGTATTAATAATGGTGGCGATAAGAAAATATACTTGGAAGCTGCTATTAATTACAACCGTACTTTTGGTAAACATGCCATAACAGGTTTATTATTGTATAACCAAAATGATAATACTACGCCATTTGCAGGTAATTTAACGCTTTCGCTTCCATATCGTTTACAAGGTATTGCCAGTCGTGCTACTTATGCGTATGATGATAAGTATTTCTTCGAAGCAAACGTAGGTTATAATGGTTCTGAAAACTTTGCGCCAGATAAACGCTACGGATTTTTCCCTGCATTTGGTGTGGGATGGCTATTATCGAACGAGAAATTCTTTGAGCCATTAAAAAACGCAATCCAAATGGTTAAATTCCGCTATTCTGATGGTATTGTTGGTAGTGGTGGTAGTGGCGGAAACTATGTAGGAAACGAAAGTGAGCGTTTTTATTATTTAACAAAGGTAGGCAGTGCAAGCGGTTATACTTTCGGTCAAAATGGAAATATCTCTCCGGGTGGTTTAGGTGTAACAGCTTATGGTGTAGATGTAACCTGGGCTGAAACACGTAAACAGGATTTAGGATTCGAGTTAAAAACATTTAACAATAACCTATCGTTAATTGTCGATTTCTTTCAGGAAAGGAGAAAAAATCAGTTCATTACCAGAGGAACAGTACCAAATTACATTGGCCTGGCGAACACGCCAATTGGAAATCTCGGTGTCGTAGAAAATAAAGGTATCGATGGAACGATTCAATATGATGCACAGTTGGGGCAAGATTGGGGCTTAAATTTAAGAGCTAACGTTACTTTTAATAAAGATAAAGTAATTGAAAACGATCAGGCGCCACAAGCTTACCCATGGATGGAACAACGTGGATTTAACGTGTTGGCAGCTACACGTGTAGGTTATATTGCCGAAAAATTGTTCGATAGTCAGGCAGAAATCAATGCAAGTCCAACTCAGTTTGGTACACTAATGCCAGGTGATATAAAATACAAAGATTTAAATGGCGATGGTAAAATCGATTCATTTGATAGAACAATTATTGGTAGAGGAGACCTTCCAAGTACTACTTATGGTTTTGGTTTCTCGTTAACGTACAAAAACTTCGATTTCGGATTATTCTTCCAAGGTCAGGATAATGCCGATATTCTTTTAAACATTCCTTCATTCGCAAACTCTGGTGGTTTAGGCAATATGTTAGCGGTTGCAGCAGATCGTTGGACGCCAACCAACCCTCGTCAAGATGCTGTTTATCCTCGTTTATCTTACGGCGGCACAAATAGTAACAACTATCAGGCAAGTACCTGGTGGCTTCGCGATATCAGTTTCATTAGATTGAAAAACGCAGATTTCGGTTATACCCTAAAAGAAGGCATCAAAAAATTAGGCATCAAACGCCTAAGAATTTATGGCATGGGCTACAACGTGTTTACCATCAGTAAATTTAAACTTTGGGACCCAGAGTTAAATACAAATAACGGTACCAGATACCCATTAACATCTAACTACTCTTTGGGTTTAACCGCTAATTTTTAATAATAACAGCATGAAAAAGATATTTATATATACAGTTGGAACTTTACTGATCATCGGTAATTACGGCTGTAAGAAATTTTTGAATCAAGTGCCTGATGATCGGTTAACATTCGAACAACAGTATCAAAGAAAAAGCACTGTAGACCAGGCGTTAGCAAACGTTTATTCGACTTTGCCAGAGCAAAATCAAGATCGTTCAGCTAGTGCTTTGGGCAATAGTGGCCCTTGGACAGCCGCTTCTGATGAAGCAGATTACACCTTACCAAATTTTACTGAGAACGTTAATACCGGTGCCTGGGATGCAACCAGCGGACAAGTGAATTATCATTGGCAAAACTATTACCGCGGTATTCAGGCGGCTAGTACATTTATGGCCAATGTTGCCAAATGTACCGATTGTAATATTGGCGGTATCGATTTGGTAACCCGTTATTTAAATGAAGCTAGAGCACTTAGAGCGATCTATTACTACCATTTAATCAGACAATACGGCCCTGTGGTTTTATTGGGTAATGAGCCAATTCAATCGGACGCACCGCTTGAGGCCATTAGTAAGCCACGTAACTCGATGGATGAATGTGTAGATTATGTGGTAAGCGAGTTAACAGCTGCAGCTGCTGGTCTTCCAGCTACACCACAGGCAAATGAAGATTTTGGTCACATCACAGCATCAGTTGCCGATGCTTATAAAATCAAAACACTGCTAACAGCTGCTCGTCCGTTATTTAATGGAAACGCAGATTACGCTGGTTTGAGAAATCAAGATGGAAAACAGTTGATTAATCAAACATACAGTGTAGCAAAATGGGCCAAATTGGCTACTGCTGCAAAAGCATTTTTAGATAACCCAAATTACTCTAGCTATGCACTTTATAATATTTCGGCAACACCATCTGGTTTACCAAACACAGCTTTCAACAGGGCTTTTATCGCTACAAGAGATGTTTTTTTAAATGGATGGAATTCAGAAATCATCTTCGGTAGAGGTGGTGATGTAACGCTTTACCAATATTCATTAGCGCCGAATCATAACGGTGCATCCGGAGGTGATAAAGGCGGCTCATTTTTATCTCCATCGCAACAACTGGTTGATGCATTTTTTACAGCAAATGGCTTACCGATAGAAAATGATCCAACCTATACTGCTAACGGATTTTCTAATTATCAGGCCCCTGATCCCAATGATCAAAATGCGACCAGGTCAATCAGCAATATGTTCGTAAATCGCGAGCCGCGTTTCTACTCGAGCATCACCTACAGTGGCCGTAAATGGATCAATCCTCAATCAAACATCATTACAGATTTTACCAATAGCGGAAATGCTGGTAAAGGTGCTATTGCGAATAATGACTATACAAAAACGGGCTACACATCAAGAAAGCACCTTACTGTTGCAGGATGGACAACTGGTAGACCAATTTTCACTGTGATTAGATTGGCAGAAATTTATCTGGATTATATAGAAGCCTTGCAAGAATCCAATCCATCTGATCCAGATATTTTGGTGTACCTAAACAGAATCCGTACAAGAGCGGGCATCGGCCCTTATGGAAGCGGCGCAGGAGCAATTGCAGTTCCTGCAAATATGCGAGAAGCTATCCGCCGGGAAAGACGTGTGGAGTTAGCTTTTGAGTGGGACCGTTATTTCTATACCAGAGAATGGAAGATTGCTGAAACAACTGATACCCAAATTAGAGGCTTAAACATTACACAAAATGCACCAGGATTTTTTACTCCAGTGGTGGTTGAAAATAGGGTATTTCAAAAGAAACACTATCTGTGGCCAATACCAAATGGAGAAATTCAAAAAGTTCCTGTTATTGTTCAAAATACAGGTTGGTAAATAATTTACACCGGGTTTAGGCCCGGTGTTTTTTTATTTATAAAGAATAATTGATTTAATATTAGTTCGATAACTTCATTCAATTTAAATTCTATTGATGTTTTTAAATGCAGATCATCAATAAATAATACCTCGAATGGTGGTAGTTGAAATAAAAACAAAAATAATGATAAAAAGAATATTGCTTTTCGTTTTGATTTCGTGCTCATTAGGTGCATTGGGTCAGAAAAAACGAGAATTTGCCATTACAATCACCGATCCTTCAAATTTATTAAGTGCTGAAACGAAAAGTCATTTAACATTAGCTTTCAATATGCAATACCCTTATTTCGCATCAGCTGATGGTTACCGAACGAAACGTGATGTAGTGCTAGAAATCGCCAATGGCGAAACTGAGACGATTAAAGCAAAAGCAGGAGAGATCAAAGTAAACAGCGATTGGGTTAAGGGAAAATCATTAAAAAAGATTAATAAGGAGTTGCAGGCCGCTCTAACCAGAAACTGGTCTTTTTACAGTGCCAAGAAGAAGAAAGGTTATAAGCTTACGTTCATTAGCAAAGATCCAAATCTGGATCCAACGGTAAGACAAAATTTAATCGATACTTATTTTGAAATTTATCCCACACTGGTTAAAACTTTTAATAATAAATCGACTAAAGATGTTCTTTTTGTGGTTGATACGGCTTATAAAGCCGTCGCAGAAGCCAGCGGTAACAGAATTTTGTTTAGCGCAGGGTATATGAAGGCACATCCAACTGATATTGATGTGGTTACGCATGAAACGATGCATATTGTTCAGGGTTACGGCTATTCAGCTGGTCCGGTATGGTTAACAGAGGGAATTGCCGATTATGTTCGTTATAAATATGGCGTAGACAATGTGGGTTCAAAATGGAGTTTACCCGCATTTACTGATAAACAGAGCTATACCAATAGCTACAGGATTACAGCCAGATTCTTCGCCTGGTTGGAGCAAAATGTAAAACCAGGTTTAATTGCGGCATTGGATCAACAGTTGAGAGCCCACCAATATACAGGAGAATCCTGGACAAACTTAACGGGCAAAACTATTGATCAGCTTTGGGAAGATTACAGTAAAAACCCGAATCAGGTGGAATTGAAATACAGCGATAAAAAATCAAAATAATCATATGAAAAAATCTATCTTAACAATCTCTTTCATTGTTTTGCTACTAAACTCGAAAACATTTGCACAAGGTGATCAACGAATCAAACGTGGAGAATATACCCTTGAATTTATAGATAATTCCACATTTATCACAGAGGAATTGGCGCAAAAACTTGCCAATACGTTCTTCGAGGTTTACCCTAAAATGGTTAAGGCCTTTAATCCAGATGCCACCAAAACGGTTATTCTTTCTATTGATACCAATTATAAAAAAGTGGCCATTTCAGGCAAAGGCAAAATATTGATTGGTGCCAACTGGCTATCGCAGCATCAGGAAGATACCGATCTGGTTACCCACGAGCTGATGCATATTGTGCAAGATTTTAAAGCGATGGGTCCGGAGTGGCTTTTAGAAGGCCTGGCAGATTGTGGCCGTTTTCAGTATGGGCTTAATAATGTTGCGGCAGATTGGAGTTTACCTTCAGTTGATCCTCGCCAACATTACAGAATGGGCTACAGGGTAACTGCCCGATTCTTACTATGGGTGGATAAATACCAAAGGCCAAATACCATTGCCCAGCTTAATACACAACTTAAAAATAATACCTACACATCCGAATCGTGGAAGCAAATTACTGGAAAGAATGTTGACGAATTATGGGCCTTATATCTTACAAATAAGGACATAGATTAGTTTTATCTCGAAATGAATATATAAGAGCCAACGGGTTTAGATATTCGATGGCTCTTTTATCGTTTGAGGTGTTTTTTAGCCTTTAAATTCTCCCAATCAAAAATGTTATAAAAATAAATAACAGTTTACTAAAACGTTTTACATATTATTTTTATTTTGCAGAATAATAATGCTAACCACAATAAAAACTTAGATATCCAATGAAAAGAACATCAGTCCTGATATTATTATTTACCATAATAAGCGCCTCATTATTTCATTTACAAGCACAAGAAATGATCAAGCGTAAAGGCTATACTTTAACTTTTGAAAGTAACTTTGCAGCACTCGATCCACAACTAAAAAAACGCATGATCGAAACTTTTTTTGAGGTCTATCCTAAATTAGCAAAGGAATATAATCCTAAAACGTTGAAAACCGTTAAGTTCTTCGTTGATACCACTTACAAAGGTGTTGCCGCAACGGCCAATGGCGTGGTAACTTACAGTTCTATTTGGATGGTGAAGCACCCGGAAGATATTGATGTAGTTACTCACGAAGTGATGCATATTGTTCAGGATTATGGAAAAAGTGTAGGGCCAGGCTGGTTAACAGAAGGCATTGCAGATTACGCCCGATATAAATTTGGTGTAGACAATGCTGGTGCCAAATGGACTTTACCTGCTTTGAAACCAGAGCACACTTATAAAAACAGCTATAGAATTACAGCTCGTTTTTTTGCCTGGATAGAGAAAAATGTAAAAGCTGGAACCATCAAGGCTGTCGATGCATCATTAAGAGATCATAGCTATAAAGCTGACATTTGGACTAAATTAACAGGTAAAGATTTAGATACGCTTTGGTCTGATTACATCAAAAATTCAGAAATTTAAACTCATATCAACATACAAATCAATGATGATTATTGCATCAGCAAATTTACGGTCAGCGACTGCTAACAATAATCTCAATATATCTCAAACACACCAAATAAATGAAAAAGTTACTTATCGCTCTGTTAAGCTTTGCAGCAACTGCTGGTTTTGCGCAAACAGTTGGCAAAATTACCGATCCGGTAGATTGGATCAATCCTTTAATGGGAACACAATCTAAACCTAGTTTATCAAACGGAAACACTTATCCTGCCATCGGGTTACCGTGGGGAATGAATATGTGGACGCCACAAACTGGCAAAATGGGCGATGGCTGGGCCTATACTTATGATGCTGACAAGATCCGTGGATTTAAACAAACGCACCAACCTTCGCCATGGATGAACGACTATGCAGCCTTCACCATTATGCCTGTTACAGGTAAATTAAGGTTCAATGAAGACGACCGTGCGAGCTGGTTTAGCCATAAAGCAGAAGTTTCCAAACCCTATTATTATAGCGTTTATCTGGCTGATGCTGATGTAACTACTGAAATTACCCCTACGGAAAGAGCTGCTCAATTCAGATTTACCTTTCCTAAAACGGATAGTTCATATGTGGTTGTAGATGCCTTAAACAAAGGATCGTACATTAAAATTATACCTGCTGAACGCAAGATTATTGGTTACACTACTAAATATGCCCGTGGTCCGCTACCAAAAAACTTTAAAAATTACTTTGTAGTTTATTTCAATAAAGATTTCAAACTGGCTAAAACCTGGAGCGGCAAAAATCTTAAAGATAATGAGCTGGAGCTAGAAAGCGACCATAGCGGTGCCATCATTGGTTTCAGTACTAAAAAGGGTGAGCAGGTTACTGCTAAAGTCGCTTCATCATTTATCAGTTTTGAGCAAGCTGATTTGAATCTAAAAAGAGAATTGGCTAACGATGGCTTCGATGCTACAAAAGCTAAAGGAAGAGCAATCTGGAACAAAACCTTAAACAAAATTGCGGTTGAAGGTGGTTCAATTGATCAAATGCGCACTTTTTATTCTTGCTTATACCGTACATTATTTTTCCCTAATAAATTATATGAGGTTGATGCAAGTAACAAAGTTGTACACTGGAGCCCTTATAATGGCAAAACACTGCCTGGTTATATGTTCGCAGGAACTGGCTTCTGGGATACATTCAGAGCATTATATCCTTTCTTAAACTTGGTTTATCCATCCATTAACAAAGAGATGCAGGAAGGATTAATAAACGATTACAAAGAAGGTGGTTGGTTGCCAGAATGGAGTAGTCCAGGTTATGCCAACATTATGGTGGGTAACAACTCGGCTTCGGTAGTTTCTGATGCTTACATTAAAGGCTTGCGTGGTTACGATATTCAAACCTTGTGGGATGCACTAAAACATGGTGCCAATAATGAAGGTCCGGTGGAGGCTGTTGGTCGTGATGGCGTGAAGTACTATAATGAATTAGGTTACGTGCCATTTGATGTAAAGAAAAACGAAAACGCCGCTAAAACTTTAGAGTATGCCTATGATGATTTTACAATTTACCAGTTGGGTAAAGCTTTAGGTAAACCAGCTTCAGAGATCGATATCTACAAAAAAAGAGCAATGAACTATAAAAATCTTTTTGATCCTGCTTCGGGATTGATGAGAGGCAAAAATCAGGATGGAACTTTTCAAAGTCCGTTTAGCCCTTTTAAATGGGGTGGTGCATTTACAGAAGGAAATAGCTGGCATTATACCTGGTCGGTTTTCCAGGATGTTGATGGCTTAGCGAAGCTGATGGGTGGTCACGATAAATTTGTAACCAAACTGGATTCAGTTTTCTCTATGCCTCCAGTGTTTGATGAAAGTGCTTATGGTGGTGTGATTCACGAAATTCGTGAGATGCAGATTGCAAACATGGGTCAGTATGCACATGGAAACCAACCGATTCAACACATGATTTATTTATATAACTACGGCGGAGCACCTTATAAAACACAATATTGGGTTCGCGAAACGATGAATAGAATGTATAAAGCTACGCCAGATGGTTATTGCGGAGATGAAGATAATGGACAAACCTCTGCCTGGTATGTTTTCTCAGCCATGGGATTTTACCCGGTAACGCCTGCGGTTGATCAATATGTGTTGGGTGCGCCATTATTTAAAAAGGTAACGCTAACATTAGAGAACGGTAAACAAGTGGTTATAAATGCTGCTGCAAACAGCGATAGCAACCGTTACGTACAGTCGCTGCAAATGAATGGTAAGCCATATTCTAAAAATTGGATCAGCCACAGTGGGTTGCAAAAGGGAGCAGTATTAAATTTTAGCATGGGGGCAACGCCAAATAAAGTTAGAGGTTCAAAACCCGTAGATTTCCCTTACTCTATGTCTACGGAGAAATAAAAAAAAATCGGACTGAAGCTTGCTACCTACAGTCCGATTTTTTACCCAAAAATAAGATCTAAAAGAAATGGGGATTCCACATTATCGCAGAATCCCCATCATCTAAATTAACGCTCTCAGTTATATAAACGATAGAAAAATGAATTATTGCTTAACGGCAATAATTTTTTTGTTTTAGCCTGCGCTCGTTTCTAGCTAGTGCATCGATAACAAAGCGATTTAATCGTTTGAAACAATCGTAAAATACGATTAATTATTCCACGCTCGTTAGAAACGAGCGTGAGCGTGAGTAAGCCTAATCGAATTTTTACCTGTGCTCGTTTCTAAGGTGCATAAACAGCAAAGCGATTTTATCGTTTGAAACAATCGTAAAATACGATTAATTATTCCACGCTCGTTAGAAACGAGCGTGAGCGTGAATAATTTTTTTGTTTTAGCCTGCACTCGTTTCTAACGAGTGCATAAATAGCGAAGCGATTAAATCGCTTAAAATAATCGTAAAATACGATTAACTATTTCACGCTCGTTAGAAACGAGCGTGAGCGTGAGCGAGTTTTAGCCTGCGCTCGTTTCTAGCTGTGCATCGATAACAAAGCGATTTAATCGTTTTAAACAATCGTAAAATACGATTAATTATTCCACGCTCGTTAGAAACGAGCGTGAGCGTGAATAATTTTTTTTGTTTTAGCCTGCACTCGTTTCTAACGAGTGCATAAATAGCGAAGCGATTAAATCGCTTAAAATAATCGTAAATTACGATTAACTATTCCACGCTCCTTAGAAACGAGCGTGAGCGTGAGCAAGTTTTTACCCACGCTCGTTCTTGCCTGCGCTCGTTTCTAACGAGCGCATTAATAATAAAGCGATTTAATCGCTTCCATTAAAAACGAGCTTGACCACAAAATTAATCTGCGGATCTGTGGCTACTAAAACGCATAAATCTCTATTTTTACCGCTATGGAAACCACTCAACAAGATGCTGAAAAATTAGCGGCAGCTAAAGCCGCAATAAAATTTGTAAAAGAAGGAGATTTAGTTGGTTTAGGTACGGGCTCTACGTCAACCTTCGCTATAAAAGAGCTCGGTAAAATGGTAAAAGATGGCTTTAAAATGCAAGCCGCTGCAAGTTCTGTTCACACAGAGGAATTAGCTAAATCTTTTGGTATCGAAATTCTCCCGCTTAGCGATTTATCATCTATTGATATTAGTATCGATGGTGCTGATGAGTTTAACGAATCGCTCGATTTGATTAAAGGTGGAGGAGGAGCATTGTTTCGCGAAAAAATTATGGCATCCTTAAGCAAGAAATCAATTATTGTTACCGATGCCTCAAAAAAAGTTACTCTATTAGGCGCTTTTACTGTTCCAATTGAGGTGATTCCGTTAGCCTACCAATACGTTTTTAATCAAATAGAAAAACTGGGAGGTAAAGGAAATAAAAGAATTAAAAATGATCAGCCTTTCATCACCGACAATGGTAATTTTATTATCGATGCAAATTTCGGACTCATCAACAATCCTGCTCAATTAAGCCATGAACTTAATCAAATTGATGGTTTGCTCGCTCACGGTCTGTTCATTAAACTTACTTCTACGGTGATCATGAGTAAAGGTGATGAAATCATCATTTTCGAATAACTTTACCGAGAAAATAACCTCCCCAAAAAAATAAAAATATTTTAACCGACGGTTTTATTTCACTTACCGACGTTTTAAACTTATTCAAAGGAAAGCCATTTCCCAACTCCTGTTTCTGTGATACATTTACATCATAAAACAAAACGGTTATGGAAACTTTCTTTAAAAAAAATCAAGCAGATAAACAATTAGGGTTGGGCATTTTAATTGTCGCTATCGGATCAGTATTCTTATTAAGAAATTCAGGATTAGATATTCCTCATTGGATTTTAAGTTGGCATACCATTATGTTAGGCGCTGGCTTATGGCTCGGTTACCGCAAAAATTATCAAGGCAGTAGCTGGTTGGCATTAACCATTATCGGCGCAATATTTACGTTAAAGCATATTGTTGTTTTTGATTTT
The DNA here is from genome assembly GCF_001422545.1 of Pedobacter sp. Leaf41. Classification (GTDB taxonomy): domain Bacteria; phylum Bacteroidota; class Bacteroidia; order Sphingobacteriales; family Sphingobacteriaceae; genus Pedobacter. The sequence continues at coordinate 719,993 of NZ_LMLE01000001.1, forward strand.
GAAATCTCCAGAATTATAGCGGCTTTAGCCTTTATTGGAGTAGGTTTATACTTAATATTAAAACCAAAAAGATTCAAAAGTGTTAATGATTATACTCAAAAGAAAACAGCTGATTTTTCTGATGTGAACAGTTAAAATTCTTACCTCCATCATATATCAAAAAGGGACATTTTATAAAATTGTCCCTTTTTTCATGCCCTATAATTTCTAAAAAACTGTTGCAAAAAGAAACGGGGATCCCACCATTAAGGCAGTATCCCCGTCATCTAAATTAACGCTCTCACATACATAAACGCTGAGAATTGAAATTATTGTATGGTAGTATCTTTTTTTTTAAAAAAAAATTAAGCTTGCAACACCAGAACTTCTTTATGATACTTATTCCTATACTCAATCGGGGTTAAACCCGTAATCTTCTTGAAAACATCTCTGAAAGATTTATTATCGGTATAGCCCACATCAAACATCACCTCAGTGATGTTTTTTCGGCTCGATTCAAAGCTTCGCTTGGCGGCTTCTATTTTAACCCGTTGAATATATTCGATTACCGTATTTTTCGTGGCACTTTTAAAACGGCGCTCAAAACTTCTTCTTCCCAAAGCCAGGAGATCTGCTAATTGGTCTACTGTAATTTTTTCCTGGTAATTTCCATCAATAAATTCCTGTGCCTTTTTTATCTTTTCATCTTCATGGCCTTTTTGGCCTTGAAACATCATAAATGCCAGCTGACTTTCTCGATCAATATCTATCGCAAAATATTTGGCTGCTAAAATCGCGGTATCTCTGTCCGTATATTTCTCTACCAGGTACAAAAGTAAATTCCAGTAGGAGTTGGCGCCTCCGCTGGAGTAAATACCCTGCGATTCGGTGATAATACTTCCATCAACCAAATCTACATTAGGAAACATGGCTCTAAACTGGCTGGAAAATAACCAATGTGTAGAACATTTTTTACCGTCTAATAAACCTGTAGATGCCAATAGAAACGCACCCATGCAAAGCGAAGCCACCTCCGAACCCCGGGCGTGGTGTTTTACAATCCATGGAAAAAGGATTTCATTTGATTCAATTGCATTATTCACGTTTCCACTTATGGCAGGTATAAAAATCAAGTCAGTTTGATCTACATCTTCTAAAAGCTTATCTGGGTGGACCGAAAACAGATTATCATTTAATCTTACTTCTTTTGATGCGGCGACAAGCTCCACTTTAAAGAGCGGTTGTTTTCCAGATGCCTGTAAAAATTCATTCACTGCGGTAAATAAATACCTAGGATCCGCGATGGCTTCAATTACAGCAGTTTCCGGAACTAAAATCGATACATGTTTCATTCAATCTTTTTTGTATTTTGTTATCTACCTGGTTTTCATCAGTTCTACTAAACAAATATAACAACGGGCTTTGTCGTAAACAACCCTAATAATTGTCGTTTCTTCTTATTCTGATGTTACATCAAGCAGCTATTTTTGTTTAAGCTAAAAATCTGGGGGTTGAGTATGGAATCTAACATTATCAACAAAGTCGCGATTTGCGCCACATCGTTGGAGATTAAAAGGAGGAATTAAATTGGCTCACATCAACTCATATTTAACTTTTAACGGAAATTGTAGAGAGGCTATGCGCTTTTACCACGATTGCCTTGGTGGCGAATTAACACTCCAAAGCATCGGCGAATCGCCAATGGCAGGCAATATGCCTCAAATTATGGCAGATAAAATTTTGCATGCAGTGCTTACCTCCGACGAAATCGTAATTATGGGAACCGATCTGGTGGTTGATGCTGGTTTGGTCAAGGGCAATGCGGTTTCACTAATGTTAAATTGCGATTCGGAAGAAGAAACAATAGCCTTTTACGAAAAACTTTCAAAAGGAGGGACACCAGTAAATCCACTACAGAAAACCTTTTGGGGGGCCTTGTTTGGCAATTTAGTAGATCGATTTGGCAATACCTGGTTAATTAATTTCGATAAAAAGTATATTTAAAAACGTCTGATTCCCATTTTTGTGAAGCGCAAAGCTTGTTCACGCCATTTTCTTTCTTCCCGTGCTTTGCTTGTACGCTTCGCTTCGGTGGTTCCCACCTTGCTGCAGGGTACCGCTTCGCCCGGGGCTAAGTGGCCAAAATTGTACTGTTTTTTAACGTGGAGCGTTAAACGGCAATACTCAAACTAGGTGCATTTGGTGCTACATGAATCCTACAGACTCTATTTTTTATAAATGAGTCACCTATAAATTTGAAAAAAACGAAGCGTGTTTTGTGATTGTATTTAACCGCTAACTTCATGGTAGAGAGGTGAAATGTTAAAAAACGTTAAAAGCTATTCTCCCTTCATTAATCCCTTTTTAAAAGGCAAATATTCTTAACTTTGATACTTGTGAATTCCAAACCGACACAAGATTTATGATGAAGAGAAGTATTTTATTTGTTATTGCATTGCTGTTTACCACTACAGCATTTTCTCAGAATGTAATACAATTGTTTAACAGCGCAAACGATTTTTTTAAGGTGCTCCAGGAAGAGAAATTTAATGATGCACATGCATTTTTTGATGATACTTTGAAAACAAAACTCAGTGAAGAAAATTTAAAGAAACTTTGGTTTGATATAGGTACCAAATATGGTAAGCCAGAAAGTTTCGATGCCATTCAAAGTAAAGCACAAGGTCAGTTTTTTGCAGTAACTGTTGAAGGGAAATTTGCAAACGGAGCACAAAATTTTATTCTTGGGTTTAATAAAGCACAAAAAATTGTTGGTATTTTCCTTGCGCCAGCTAAAAGCAATGTGGCTTATGCCAAACCGGTTTATGCCGATACCAACTTATATAGCGAAAAACAGGTGTATGTAGGTGTTGCCGGCAAGCAGCTAGCTGCAATAGTAACCACGCCAAAAAATGTAAAAAACTTTCCGATGGTGGTTTTTGTACATGGTTCGGGCCCTAGCGATATGGACGAAACTATAGGTGCCAATAAGCCTTTTAAAGATTTAGCAGGCGGTTTGGCCTCCAAAGGTATTGGTTCTGTTCGTTATGTAAAACGAACTTTAGTATATCCCAATGAATTTTCGAAACCTTACACTGTAAAAGAAGAGGTTTTAGATGATGCAGCAGCAGCAATTGTAGCAGCTAAAGCCGTTATGGGTGCAAACCCTAAAAGCATTTATGTTTTTGGGCACAGTTTAGGTGGCATGTTGGCACCAAAACTTGCAGCAACCTCGCCAGATGTGGCTGGAATTATATTAGCCGCTGCCCCTGCCAGAAAGTTGAGTGATATTATTGCAGAACAAAACAAATATATGTTCGATTTGTCGAAGGATACGACTGCAGAAAACAAAAAATATCTGGATGATGCCATAGTACAAATCAATAAAAGCAGAATCACACAATTGGGTACCACCATAAAACCAGATTCATCTATATTGGGTTTGCCTGCTAAATATTGGGTCGATTTAAATACTTACAATCAGGTGAATACCGCTAAAAGTTTAACTAAGAAGATTTACGTGTTGCAAGGTGGAAATGATTTTCAGGTGAGCAAAACTGATTTCGATTTATGGAATTCGGCGTTATCGAAGAAAAAGAATGTAACACTAAAATATTATCCGGATTTGAATCACTTGTTAAGTCCGCAAACAGAAAAAGGTAGTATGGGCCAATATCAAACACCAGTAAACGTTGCTGAAGGTTTGGTAAATGACCTCGCCGTTTGGATAAAGGCGAAATAGATAAGATAAAACTCATTATCAGGCCCTGGCAAAAAGCTAGGGCTTTTTTGTTGACCGAATTTCAGCACAATCGGATCTGCTATATTCAAAACCGCTTGAATCATCATCTATAAATCGGTTCGAAAGAATGTTTTGAATGTTAGTTGGAGCATCTCCATGGCAGAAAAATAAGTGCCGGGATATTTCATTCCCCTTTTTATAAATCGATAAAATACAAACAATTCAAAATATATGCGGTTTAAAGTTTAAATCATTCATCTTACTCTACGTATTTATGGCAAAGCAAAAGGTAACATTAAAAGGAATTTGGGGCGTTTTAAAAGCATCATTTACTGGCTTTGGCGATCATAAAGTAACCAAGCTAAGTGGTTCTCTAGCTTATTATACTGTGTTCTCTATGGCTCCGCTATTGGTTGTGATCATTTCACTATGCGGCATCTTTTTAGGTAGAGAAATTGCAGAAGGTAAGGTGTACGATCAACTGGTCGGTTTTCTCGGTCGCGAATCAGCTACCTCACTACAAGAGCTAATCAAAAATGCCTATTTGGATGATAAGGGTACCATTGCGTTAATCATTGGTATTGTGACCTTGCTTATTGGTTCTACCACTATTTTCGGCGATATACAAGATTCAATTAATACCATTTGGGGCTTAAAAGCTAAGCCAAAACATGGTTGGGTGAAAATGCTACAAAACAGGTTTTTATCTTTTTCAGTTATTATCAGTTTGGGCTTTGTACTATTGGTTTCCTTAGCGATATCTTCAGTTTTAGATGGATTTAGCGACAGGCTCCAGGCCCGTTTTGCCGATGTTTCTTTTTACGTATTTTATGTAATTAACCTGGTGGTTACCTTGAGCGTAATTACTTTAATTTTTGCAGTTATCTTTAAAGTTTTGCCAGATGCCATCATCAAATGGAAAGATGTTTTGGCTGGAGCGGTTGTAACGGCTGTGCTTTTTATGATTGGTAAGTTTGCCATATCGGTTTATATTGGCCAAAGCGATGTTGGGGGTACATATGGTGCAGCAGGCTCATTAATTATCGTACTTTTATGGACTTATTATTCCTCTATCATTTTGTATTTTGGAGCAGAGTTTACTAAAGCTTATGCCATTGCCTACGGATCGGAAATTTACCCGGCACACTATGCCGTTACCACAAAAGAAGTGGAGGTGGAGTCAACCAGAAAATCGATTCAGGATAATCACCCTGAAATAGTAGAACAGGTAAAGAAAGAAGAAGACAAATAGATTCGATCAATTCCTCATTTTACGGTTGATTAAGATGATTTAGGGTTTTATAAATAAGATTGCCACAGCTAATGAAAACTGGCTGCGCACTGATAAGCCTGTTCTATTCGCCCCAGGCTGTTACCACTAATCTTCTCTGGCCGCCTCTGTTGCGGTGTTCACAGAGATAAACACCTTGCCAGGTACCCAACGCCAATCTTCCATTACGGATAGGGATAGTAACCGAACTCCCCAACAGTGCCGATTTTAAATGCGCTGGCATATCATCCGATCCTTCGTAATCATGTTCATAATCCGGATCGTTCTCTTTAACTGTTTTATTAAAAAACATTTCAAAATCCATACGAACCGTTGGATCGGCATTCTCATTTATCGTTAGCGAAGCGGAGGTATGCTGAATAAATACCTGACAGATTCCCACCTTCATTTCTGAAATTTCGGGAAGCGCATCCTCTATTTCGTTAGTAATGATATGGAAACCACGTCTTCTCTCCCGAAGTGTAAGGGCTTGCTGAAATATCTTCATGCCCAAAATTACTTAACTATCCAGCCAATTTGCGAATTTTCATCGCTGATTAATTGATAGCTGTTGAAATTACCCAAAACATTTACAGTGGCTCCAGTCTTTAAAGTTAGCTTCACTGCTGCAAGGCTGTCTGGCTGATCGAACACTTTTTGCTGGCTCATATTTATTCTTATCTTTTTTAATGGTTTGGTAGTTTGAACAAGCGATTTACTGTCGATAAAACCAGTAGTTCCATCAGGCAGTTCCGCTTTATACAAATTTTCTGTTGCGGAGTTAATGTTAATAATTGTACCCGAGTTTAGCGTTCCGACGGTTCCACTTTTTTGTGTGGAGCTATAGAAATTACTTTTTGATGATGTTCTCAAAGTTTTGTTCAGGTTCGAAATGGCCGCAGAAATGTTAGCTGGGGTTTTGGTAACCGGATCGATAAACGGTAAGGGATTTATTGCACCACCGAAAGTGTAAATGCCAAAATGAAGGTGAGGAGCGGTAGTTTTTGCATTCCCCGTATTCCCCATTAAACCCAAGGTATCTCCTAGTTTTATTTCCTCGCCTTCCACTGCAATTTGCTTGTCCAAATGCGCATAATAGAGGGTGTAATCTTTTCCTTTTGGGCGCAACCATACCACTCTTCCACCTAAATTATTCTCATTTACCCGGGTGATGGTTCCATCGGCGCTCGCTAAAACCGGACTTCTCGCCGGTCCGAATATATCAACGCCTTCATGTTTACGGGCATTGTTATCCCGTCCATCGCCCCAAAAACTGCCAATACTTTTGCTTTTTGATGTGGTCGGGAAAGCCAGCGATGGGCCAGCAGTAATGGTTATCGTGTATTCCACACTTTGTAATAATTCAGGCTGCAATCTGATCAAATAATTTCCGGTATCCTCAATTTCATGCTGGATGGGATTATTAAGGGTGTCAGCCGAAGCGATTCTTTTTGGATTGTTGATATCGGCGAGGTACCACAGATCCAAATAAAGCGCTGATGTGGTAGGTTTTTTGTCCAAACTGATGGTGAGTTTTTGTCCTTTTGTGGCTGAAAACTGATAAGCGGCTGCTGGAATTTTTCCGGCATCAAAATAACCCGTTTCCTTATAAGGAATTTTGATGGTAAGTGCTTTCTGCATACTGGCCGACGAGGCATTAATCCAGGCTGATCCCATGGCGGTTTTATCCAGGCCTGCGGTTTCTAATTTGCGCTTATATTGTTCATGCGGACTAGCCGCCTTAAATAAATTTACAGTGCCTGATTTACAAGAGACGAGCGAGATATAAACGATAACAATAAATATGAAACGTAGCTGCATACCAGATGATTTATTTAAGGAAACAAAATTTCGCACTACAAGTTTTTATCATCTTACTCCTGTTCAGCAGCTTAATTTTATCGATTGAAAATTATTTAACACAGACTTAACAAAGCCCAGCTGTTGTTATTGTAGAGTTAATATGTTCCATACATAGTGTTAAAAGTACACACCTAGTTTTGCGTCCGTAAAAGGCGCTCCGAATAGCTTTTACCAAAATAATTAGCCTATGTAAATTAAAGCTTACAACCCTTCAAAACATCAACAAATATTAAATTCTAAAAACAAACTAATACAAAAAAGATGATATCATTTTTTTCAACAGCAGGTATTAAACATGCCTGTAGGAAAATGCTTGTGCCCATTGGTTTACTGGCTCTTTGCAATTCCACAGCCTTTGCCTTTATTTCTGGCGAAAATTCTTCAATCGTTAAATTAAACAATCGCCTGGCTGCTATTAGCGGAACAGTTACAGACGAAAAAGGCCAGCCACTTCCGGGCGTTAGCATTTATGACAAGCAAACCAAAAGAACAACCTCAACCGATGGCGATGGAAGATTTACGATAGATGTAGCCAACGGTGCGACCTTAGTTTTCTCATTTATTGGGTACGAAACGCAGGAAATTTCAGTGTCAGGAGGGAGAACGATTAATGTTAAACTAAAAGAAAGTAACAATACCTTAAATGAGGTAGTTGCAATTGGTTATCAAAAGATTAGAAAATCGGATGTAACAGGAGCCATTAGCAGTGTAAAGGCAAGCGAAATGAATCTGAGTGCACCAACGGTTGGTCAGGCTTTAGTAGGTAAGGTTGCTGGTGTGCAGGTATCGCAAACCAGTGGTGCACCATACGCTGGAACTAAAATTCGGGTTAGAGGTGTAGGTTCAATCAATGCAAGCTCAAATCCGTTATATGTAATAGACGGTTATCCTTCTGGAAATAATGTATTCATCAACCCTGAAGATATTGAAACAATTGATATTTTGAAAGATGCAGCTTCTGCTGCTATTTACGGTTCGCGGGCTTCTGGTGGTGTGGTGATGATTACTACCAAAAGAGGTAAGGATGGTAAAGGCCGTTTTCAATATGATGTGCAAGCTGGGGTAACTCAGTTGCATAAAAAGGTGAAGCTATTGGATGCATCACAGTTTATTCAACTGATGATTGACGGACGAAACAATGCTTATAAAGATTTAGTAGTAAATGCCGGTAAACCCTGGAATGATTCGATGTTTTCTGACAATAACACCGCCAGAACTTCCAATGTCGGTAATGGATCATCGGTAAGTATACCGGAAGATATTTATGATTTTGCAAGTCAAACGGCAAAGGCGCCTGCATTTAATACCGACTGGCAGGATGAATTGTATCGAAACGCATTTTTCCAGCGCCATAACCTTGCGTTTTCTGGTGGAAACAAAGACATTAAATACTTTGTAAGTGGTGGATACCAGGATCAAGATGGGATTGTAACCAATACCGCTATGCGGGCTTTAAATTTCCGCTCGAATATTGAAGGGCAGGTAAGTAAAAAATTAAAGGTAGGCGCCAATATCTCGCTTACGCAAACCAATAATAAAGAGGTTGGAGAAGGTCGCTTTAGTCCGATGATGTCGGCATTGCTTTACTTGCCATACCTGCCTGCACGAGATGCAAATGGTAACCCGATAAAATATGGTATGTCTGCTTTGGCCAATCAATTTGGTTATCAAGGTTTAGAAAATCCGGTAGCAACGGTTAATGAAACGAAAGTTAATCGTCTTGGAAACAGAAACACTTATAATGCTTATGCCAACTTCGAAATTTTAACTGGTTTAAATTTCAAGGCCAATTTAGGTACGAACAATTACAGTGAAAAGTATGATTATTATCGCCCCACCAGTTTAAGTAACGGCGGTGGAAATGCACCCGGTTCTCCATCATCAATTGCGGCTGCAAATGCAGTAGCCCAAAACTTAACCCAGGTAGATAAGCTGGCCGAATTTACATTGGATTACAACAAAACTTTTGGCAAACACAATCTGGATATTTTGGGTGGATATTCTGCTCAACATACCAAAAGTGATTTAGTAAGGGTAACCGCAACGGGTTTTACAAGCGATAAAATCGGTGAAATATCTGATAAAGGTGCCGCGAATACAGATTTTGTGCTGAATTCGGCAAATAAATACGTTACCACCTTATTGTCGTATTTTGGTCGTGCCAGCTACAATTTCGATAGCAAATACTATTTGAGTGGTACTTTCCGTATGGACGGTTCATCAAGGTTTGGTCCAAAAAATAAGTGGGGTGCTTTTGCATCAGCAGCGGCAGGCTGGAATCTATCTCAAGAAAGCTGGTATAACGACTTCCTTGGTAACGGTTCTACCGTTAAATTAAGAGCAAGTTGGGGTTTAAGCGGTAACAACAATATTGGCGATAACAACCATACGCAAACCATGAGCAGCCCGGGTGGTGTTGTATTTGGAAATGCGATTGCAACAGCAGTTTGGGCTGGCGGTATTAAAGATCAGAACCTGGGTTGGGAGTCCACATCGCAATACAATTTCGGTACGGACTTAAGTTTCTTCAACGGTCGCCTTTCATTTATTGCCAACTACTATTACAGTTTATCTTACAATTTATTATTCAACCAGCCTATTTCTGCAATTTCTGGATCATCAAGCATCTTAACTAACTTAAGAGATAGTAAAGTCAGAAATAAAGGTTTCGATTTCCAATTGGACGGTCGTGTAGTCAGCACCGAAAATTTCAATTTAGGCTTAAGCGGAAACATCTCTTTTAACAGTAACAAAGTGCTTAATCTGGGTGGAAACAGTACCATTTTTAGTGTGGGTGCAGAGCGACAGTACATTACGCATATTACACAAGAAGGTCAATCGATTGGTATGTTTTATGGTTACCAGGTTGCCGGTAGGGTAACACCAGAATTATTAGGTAAAGTTGCACCATCTTCTGCACAATCTAATCCTTACAAGGTAGGCGATTTGTATTTTGAAGACACCAATGGCGATGGCGTGGTTAACGATGCTGATAAGAAAGTAATTGGCAACCCTTACCCGGATTTTACCTACGGTTTCGCAGTGAATGCAAATTATAAATCATTTGATATCAGGGCTTCTTTCAATGGATCGCAAGGTAACGATGTGCTGGATGGTCAGGATTATTACCTGTATAACTTTGAAGGATCAGGCAATCAATACGCAGAAGTTGCAAATCGTTACCGCAATGCAGCAAATCCAGGGAGCGGTTTAAATTACCGTGCTTCCCGTGCAGGTACGCAAAGTAACAGTACGCGTTTGTCCTCATTTTATGTACAGGATGGATCGTATTTAAGGTGTACAAACATCACATTAGGTTATAATTTCCCGAAAATGGTTGCCAAAACCCTTCATATAGAAAATATAAGAGTTTTTGGAAGTGTTGATAATGCATTTACCATTACCGATTACAAAGGTTACAATCCTGAAGTAGATTATAATGCTGGTGCAAACTTAACCCCTGGCGTAGATTATGGTAATTATCCATTGGCCAGAGCCTATAACCTAGGTATTAAATTAACTTTTTAATCTAGCTCTGAAATCATTAAAATAGATCAAAATGAAAAAAAGTATATTCTTAATTTTTGTAGGCTTGATTTCTTTATCAGCCTGTAAAAAAGATTTCCTTGAACAAACCGACCCCAATGCGGTAACGGTAGAACAGTTCTTCACTTCGCCAAATGATGTTTTGCTTGCGGTAAATGGCGTTTATCAATCACTAAGAAGCAGCAACAATATTGGAGAAAGCAGCAATTTGTATACCGAGCAACGTTCAGATAATACCGGCATAAACGATAATCAATCGAATGCAGGAGAGCCTTTCCAATTTGGAGATTTTAGTATTTTACCCAGTAACACTTATTTAAAAAACCATTGGGTAAGTCTTTATTCCACCATTACCAGATGTAATGTAATTACTTCGAATATTGATAAAGTGCCATTTACTGATGCCAATTTGAAAGCACAATACCTGGCGGAAACGAAATTTATCCGGGCGTTAATCTATTTTCATTTGGTAAGAAAATGGGGCGATGTGCCATTGGTAACCAAACAACTAACAAGTAATAATGAAGTGGTTGAAAATACTTTCAGACAACCACAAGCAACGGTTTATGCCCAAATTGTAACTGATTTGAAAGATGCATTAAATAGTAATCTTCCAAACTTGGCTACAGGTGCTCTTGCAGGCAGAGCTTCTAAAGCTGCTATAAATGGTTTGCTAGGTCAGGTTTATTTAACGATGGCCACTACATTAGAAAATAACAAAGCAGAGAATTTAACCAATGCAAATACATACTTATTAGCAGCATACAACATGAAGACTTTCAACACACTTGCAGCTATTCCTTATGCAGATGTGTTTGATGTAACGAAGAAAACAAACAATCCAGAGGTGATTTTCGAAATAGTAAACCTTCAGGGAAACATTACTTACGCTTCAAGCATTGCCGCAAATAACCAGGCTTTCGGCGAAACCATCAATTCGAGAAGAGCACCAACAGGAGTTGGAGGCAACGTAACGCCTGATTTAGTTTTAGATTATGAAACCGGCGATCCCCGTAAAGATTTTTCCATTAAATATGCTGCTGATACCAGGGTGCTGGATTGGTTTATTACCAAATACCGAGATGCAAGTGAAGCGGCAACGGTTAACGGCTACGGCGGAAATAATTTCCCTTTAATGCGTTTTGCAGATGTTATTTTAATGTTGGCAGAAGTGAATATGTTGCAAGGCAATGATGCGGTTGCGATACAATATTTGGATATGGTTAGGGCAAGAGCAGGTGTGCCTTTATACGCTGTGGCCCGTAACAACGCGGCTTATAGCTCAAAATATCCAACACTAAAACTGGCAATTTTGCATGAGCGTAGGGTAGAGTTGGCTTTCGAAAACCACAGGTGGTTTGATTTGCTGCGTAACTTTACCACTGCTGAACTGGTTACTTATTTCAAAGCAAAATCTCAAGCAAACTTTGGCAACGCAAAGTTGAGTAATTTTACCACAAAAGATAGATATTTCCCTATTCCTTTTGATGAATTCAAGTTAGATCCTGCAAAAATGTACCAAAACCCAGGATATTAATTATTTTTATTAGCAAACATTAGCGCCTGTATCATTAGTTAAGGTTTCATCCTGAGCTTTTCGAAGGATTAACATCGTGACACAGGCGCTTTTTATCAAAATTAAATGATGAAAATTAGATTTTATTTTCTTGTGTTTTTTACGGCAGCGATAAACCTAACTTCTGCTATTGCGCAAAATCCTGCTGAAAAACTAAAGCAAGTTTTTAATCGTACCCATAAAGAAATTCTAGTGGTAGCCCATCGTGGCGACTGGAGAAATGCGCCTGAAAACTCGCTGCATGCTTTGTTAAATAGCATTGATAGAGGTTTTGATATGATGGAACTTGATGTAAAAATGACGAAAGATAGCCAGATGGTGGTGATGCATGATAATACAATCGATCGTACCACCAATGGAAAAGGTAAAGTGAGCGATTTTACGTTAGAAGAAATTAGAAAATTTAAGCTGAGAAATGGATTAGGCAGAGTAACCGCAAACCCAATTCCTACGTTTAAAGAGTTGATGAGGGTAGCGAAAAATAAAATCCTGATTAATGTAGATAAGGGCAATGATCACCTGCCGGAGGTATTTAAAGTTTTGCAGGAGACCGGAACCTTACAGCAGGCAGTTGTAAATGTTGGCGACAATATTCCTTTTGAAAACTTGGTTTCAACAGAGAAAATCCCTGCTGAAGCGTACATTATGGTGGTGGTTAATATGACCAACCCTAACGCTTTAAAAATTATCAAAGGTTATGGAGGTTCAAAGAAAAGTGTAATCCAACCGATTTTCAATACAGATACCTTAACTAATCTCAAACAACTTCCGCAGATTGCTAAAAAGCAGGTCGTTTGGCTAAACAGCTTGTGGCCATCACTCAATGGCGGCCACGATGATGATCGGGCAGTAGAGCAAAATCAAAAACCCGAAAGCTGGGGTTGGTTACTGGATTTTAATCCTCTGTTTATTCAAAGCGATCGCCCCGCAGATTTGATCAAATATCTAAAGGAACGAAAACTGCATCAATAGGAATTGATAGATGCCTTAAAATGCAATCATCATGCCCTATGACTGTGATCGGCATGCAATGGTCAAGCGATAGCGGATGGCTAGGTTAATACTTAATAACCTAAAGTTTACCATTTCTAGAGTCTGAGTTAACTATTTGGGTAACCAAAGGGTTAAAAAGGGGTTAACGATAGGTAGAAAAAGGGTTAGTAAACGGTTAGTAAAGGGTTAACAAAGTGTAATGTTGTCTCGAACAAAGGGTAGCCGTTCTACAGTTATTTCTTTTTAAACTGATCAACAACCGCTGCGGTTACCAGGCCACCAATTAAATACCAGGTTACAGTGAGCAACTTGGTTTTATCTGTTTTGGTTACAGGTTCATCATCTAAACCCATTTCTTTCGGGAGTTTAATGGCACCCAGGCCAGCAGTTAAACCAGCAAGCGCTCCTTTTAGATAAACATTTTTACTTCCAGCCATGCCAATTGCACTGTAATAAATGGTGTTGCTCACAATGTCGCCGGCTAGAGTAGCGACATATAGATTTTTGCCTGTTGGCGCTTCGAGGTTGAGGCTGTTCATGGAGCGGGTTAAAGCTTCTTCTCCTACTAAATCCACTCTTGGTGCATCGGCATCAAATCTGCGAACCGTTTCGTGTAATATATTTAAGGCGGCTGCGCCAGCGAAACCAGCCAAAATTGCTTTTAAAATCTTCATCGTTATATAATTTTTTAATGGGTGATGAAACGCTGCTATTACAAGCAGGTATCAGATTTATTTATCCTACTAGGTGGGCCGAAAAATCATGATGGTTTCATATTTATAAAAGCAGAGAATCGGCTGAATTGTTTTGAAAGGATTGATAAGAGTAATGTAGGTAAATTTATGTCGTTCACCTGCAAATCAATAGACAAATAATAGCCAAAACCTACCAGATATCACCCCAACCCCTACGAATTCTAATCGCTTTATTTTCACTTCTTAAAGATTGATAAATTCGTAGAGATGCATGCTCCAAAATCTATCTTGCATCGTCATAATTAATCCTGTATCATGAAAATCAACAAATACCTGCTCGTTTTAAGTGTTGTATTCTTTAGTTCTTGTATGGCGCAATCAAAAAAAGATTTGCTGGCTAAAATAGATGATGATATTAATAATTTGAAAGGCATTATCAAGCTGAGCGATACCAGGATTATGATTACCGCTGGTACTACTGAGAAATTCTCAGCAGAGAAAGCCAGTAATTTCCAGTCAACACGGACAGAAGCCGTTAGCGACAGCGCACTCTATCGTTTTTTCAAAAATTTGGAAGTGAGTACTAGCTTGCAGTATCCCTTCAATATGATTTCATTAGATAAAGATGAATATGACTTGCTGACTTTAATGGGTGAGGAGAGTAGCTATTTTCTACACAATGCAGATATGGAACCGGCTTACAGGCCTCAAAAGTTTACCTTTTTAGATGGAACTGAAACCAATAAGGGTTATTTGACTCGCGATAGCATAGCAAAAAAGCATACCAAAATTGAAAAAGATAAAGGCGAAGATTACGAATTTGTTGATGAAGAGGGAATGAACGCCCTGGAGAAATACATTTATAAGGCCAGTAGCTTCAACGAGAATATTGCGTTGATGTCATCAAAGCCAATCCGCAGTATTCAATACAAAATAAGCCTTCCAGTGGCCAGCAAAACACTCTACAAAGTTTCACCGAACAGTCCTGAAGTTAAAACACCTTATGGAATCATCCGGTTAGATACCATTGTTGGTAATCAGGTACATTGTAGTTTACCTGATGTAGAGAACGATCGGGATATCAAAATACAAGCCTATTATAAAGATGGAAGGGTTTTAGCAGAAAAAGGAAGCAGCAGCAATACCGAAATTACTCCGGCAAAAAGAAAGCTTTACGAAAATTATATTAACATACTAGAGAAAGCAAAAGATGGGGTTAAAGCAGATGAGATTAAAACTGAAAAGGACCTTGATAAATGGCTCAAAGTACACGCACCGGCAGCTTTATCTGATGCTGAAAAAGGAAGTAGAAAAACGGCAATCTACACCTTTGCAGGTCCGGTAAGTAGCGTTGGCTTCTCCGTGAGCGATAGTGTGCCTCAAATGAAAAATTTCGATGTTGACTATACCTTTAAATATGACGAAGCGCCAGGGGAATATTTTCTCGCAATGGATTTTGCTAAACAAAAGGCTGGTTTTTTAAATAAAGAAGGCAAGTGGGTGATACAGCCACAGTTTAACGAGCATTTCCGTAAGTTAAACCGCTATTATTACTGGGATCAATATGGAGATGTTGACAACACTTACTGGATAAATTATAAAACACAAACGGTTGAAAAGGTCGCTTATAAAATAGATGATACGGAGATTTTTGATGGCAGGTATGTGAAGATCGAACCCAGAACAAATGGGCTAAACGGAATAGCTGACATTAATACCGGCAAAATTGTTCTTCCGATGGAGTACGATAATTTAAAATTTACAGGTTCGAAATTTTGGTGGGCTAAGGCAGAAGATGGGAAGGAAGGTGTGTTGGACAGGAATTTCAAAGTAGTACTGCCTTTTAGATATGACGATGTTGAGATAGATGGAAGTTCTTTCCTGGCCAAGAGCAATAATAAAACCAATGTTTTTGATTTAAACGGAACGAATTTAACGCAGAACAAGTACGACGATATTTACGGTGGTTATAACAGCGGTTTACTACTTGTGCGAAAAGCCACAAAAGAACCAAACGGCAATACCGATAGTAAATATTATTTTGTAGATAAACAGAACAATATCCGCATTAATCTAGGGGCCAAAGGTTGGGAGGATGCAAAACCCCTTAGCGAAGGCCTTGCTTTGGTTGAAAATAGCAATAATGAAAAAGGATATATCAACCCTGCCGGGCAGCTGGCTATTCCTTTTAAATTTCAATATGCACATAGCTTCTTCACCACTTCAAAACTTGCTCTGGTACAAATGAAAGATAATTCATATGCGCTTATTAATAAAAAGGGTAGTGTAGTAAAACGCTTTGATAGCGAATTATATGATTTCGACAGAGAAAGTGCTGACAGAAAAACGCGAATCAAATTTAAAGATAGAACCAGCTACAATGAGTATGGTGAACAGGTAGAATATACTTCCTTTTAAAGGCGTTTAAAAATCCGAATCCATGATCAACAAATGTTCTACAATATTAATCTGTTTAATCGTTTTTGCTTTTTGTAAAAGCAATGCTCAGCCTTACATTCTGCAATCTGTGGATTTAGCAAAGCCATTTCGTTTAAATCTATACTTCGGCGATCAAGGTAAAGGAGCTTTTGTTAAATATGTGGGACAAACAGGAAATATCGCCCTGCGAATCAAAAGCCATAAAAGAGACACCAGCGGCAGGAGTGATGGTCAGCCAGATGATGAAACCTTTATCTGGGATGAAATGATTGATGGCAAAGTGAATGGAACTTACACGCTGATGCATAATATAAATGGTGTGGAAAAAGCTTCTTACTGGAGAAAGAAAGATGCCAAGAAGTTTAATCTCGTTCAGTTAGAAGGGAAGGGGACACTGGAGAACGACCGATATCTTTTGCATGGTGCGCTAATCAGTTTTAATCATTTTGATCACCATAAATTAAGTATCCAATATGCTGATGGTAAGCTGTTCAATACACTCCTTCCGGCATTGGATTCGCCTAATCCAGTCCGCAAAAGTTACATTGCTGATTATAACTTTGATGGATATGACGATATCGCTTTCTCTATCCCTGATGCCGGAATGGGCGTATACCAAGAGTTTAGCATTTTTCTATACAACCAAAATTCGAAGCGGTTCGAAAAATTATTGGAACCCGACAACTCCAATGCCAAATGCAATTGCCTTTGCGATGTTACTTTAGATCCAAAAAAGAAATTGTTGTTTACGGCTTGTCGCGGAGGAGCCAGGTGGTGGCAGGATATATATCGTTTCGCACCGAATAATAAGCTCATGTGGATTCGCTCAAAAGATTTAAGTAAATAAACCTAAAGATAGAAGCTATGCTCAATAAATATTTAAGAACTATGCTGTTTATGATAACTGCTTTATTAGTAGTAGGAACAGCTGCTGCTCAAAAGAAAACAGTAAAGAAAAAAGCTGTCAGAACGGTTAGGAAATATTTTGGACCGCCGCCACCCGTTGTTGAAGCACCTCCGCCTTCACTTTCTGACAGTAAACAACCAGGATATGCTGCACCTCCAATGATTATGGTTTCTCCGCAAGAAGCCAAATTTGAAAGAGAAAAGATTTGTACCGATTGTGATACCTTGGTGCTGGAAGCAGGAAAACCGCAGATTGTAATTTATGATGTGAAATGGATGGCAGATCGCGAAAGCAGAACTTATCGCAGTCAGCCAAAGGCCGCCGATTTAAGTACGGATTATTATAGCATGCGTGGTTTGGTGAAGAGAGAATGGGATGAATTGCATCAAAATTTTCCCGAAAGCGATATCAATTATCACCACGTTTACCGAAATACTTTTATCAAAGTAGCTAACAATGGCAAGCAAAATCTAAATCTCCTTGACAGGCAGTTGCGCCATGAAGGTTTTATTTATTGGAGCGGAAAGCCTGAAGCCGAAATTTTGCAGGGCAACAAAATGGTTAAATTAACAGAGCAGATTGGGAAAGCTGCGAACGTAAATAAAACATCATCTTATTATGCCAGCTTTAAAAAGGACAGCTTAACGGTTGAAAAACTCATGCAGACTACCGGTGCGGACAAAGATGTTGAGCCCAATATCAATGCCCTTTTGCAACAGGAAATATTAGGGGAGTATATTCTACCTTTTCAGTTTATCAATCTAAAAAATGTGAGCAGCATTTCCCTGTTGCCTAACGGAAAGGAAAAACTTACTTTTAAGTTTAACGAGATGGGACAGTTGACAGAATATATTGATGAAGGTGACGAACATCTAATCATAAAATACAGTAATAATTTGCCTCAAACCATCTCCCGAGATGGACAGATTAAAACCCGCTTATTTTATCAGGATGATGTAATCATTACGAAGGATGATTACAGGTTGGAGACTTTCAAGATGGTCGGCAGGTTGTTTCTTGAATCTGATAGATACTCGATTGAAAAGGCAAATTACGAAGAAATGAAAATTAATAGTGGTCAAGCCTATAAAATTGCAGCGAGAAATGACCAGACTTGTTTAGATTATGCCGATGGAGACCGAAATTCTAGTGTTTGTTACAGCAACAACCAATGGACTTTACCACTAACCATAACCGAAAGCTTCAATGGAGATTCTCAAACGAAGACTTATACGATGAGCGACAGTGGAGAATTAGTGGTTAAAAATATAAATAAATATAAATCATCTAAAATGGTTTATCAACTCGAAAACGGGATCATTAAAGCTTTCCAAAGTGTTCAAAAACGAGGCGATGATAGTTATTCCACACCAAATGAAATTAAGGTTGTTTATACGTTTTTTAAATAATTTCAGTTTAATAAATGAAAAAGATGTGGCTTGGGATTGGTATTACATTGGCTATTGGTTTGGCGGTATCGCTATATTATTATAACAACAGGCTAATTATCGACCGCAACGATGCTCCTCTGGAAGAGAAATACGCTTCATTTCAAAAGATTAATGAACATTATCGCTCTGCTGTTTTTGATGTAAAATTTATGGCCCGGGTAGTGGTATCGAGCGCTGCTTCACCTAATCCTATCCGGATTTTTGAATCGGTAAATGATCAGCTAATTATTGATTGTGATGCCGAGGTTGATGAGGATACCAAACATGATAACCGATATTATAAAATAGATAAGGCCGGCAAACTTCTGGATTCTATTTATGTTGCTTATGGCAGCCATTGGGCCAACTTTATAGGCGAATTTATTGTGTACACCAGCGATAGAGGTGGCTATTATAATTCCTGGCCATTAGATGGCGATACCACCAGACATGAAGTGATTGAATGGAATAAAGATAATAGCTGGACGAACGAAAGAATATCAGCTAAAATCAAAGCGATAAAGGCAACTGGAAAATATCATTTTTCGAATTCACTGGTAAATCAGGATGTATGGTATTTGCAGACGTATTTTTATGAGGATAAAAAGTGGCAGTTGTTGTGGCAACAGCTGCCGGGATATTTTAATGTGCCAGATGAAGAGAGCCCAATTAGGTATCGAAAAGAGGTTTTTAGAAGTGGAGAGGTCGATTTCCAGATTCCTAAAGATGTAAAGCTTTTATACTTTTATCAAGAGGAGAAGATGAAATATTATCATGTTATTGGTGGCGGCGGTGGCGGTTTTAGCGTATATAATTGGCGAGGGAAAGGTTTTTTTGAAACTGAAGTTGCCGGGAAAAAATTTGAATTTATGGTTCCAAAGCTGGTTGTAGAAAAAGAGCGGCACAATGGCTTTAAACCAAGTTTGTTTACTGTCGAGGAAGCTGGTTCTGCCACTGATCTTTTTACTCCGGCATTTTACCATTCGCCAAATGGATTTTCCTTTTACTCACCAAGTCCCAAATTATTGTATCTGATTAAAGTAAGGCAATAGCATGAAAAATATGATGAAAAAATTTATATTTTATTTAGTGTTAGGGCTACTTTAATTGAGCTTATTTTAGTGCTAATGGGTTTTGGTGTGTCATTTATTGGTTTCGATGTTAACCAATCTTTCTGGCAAAATTTTCAAAGTATGGTGGTCGATTTTAAAGGTGTGGCGAACTTCTTTACAATCAATAACTGCGTTGATAAACGATCATATCGTAGGTGGTGTTTAACAGTCTCTTTTGTGTAACCGATTTCCTAAAAGCATTGCTTTTCGTAATCTCATTTACCAATTCCGGCATCAACTGGTGATTGTTAAATGGCTGGATATGGAATAGCACTTCGTTCGATTTACCGTAAAGCGAAAGTGTATTTAAACGTTGTGCATTAAGTGCAACTGCATAAATTTCATTGTAATGAATGAGTAAATCTGGCTGGTTTTTCTTTACGATGGTCAGCATAGTTGTATTGGTGTGAATGCTTACTTTAGGATAAATAAATCTGATCAGAAAGAAAATGGGTAGAATGAGCACTATACCTGCCAAAAACCCCAAAACTTTACCGCTGCCAAAATTATTTACAGCATCTGCAAGGCCTCCAAAACCTCCGAAAACCATAGATAAAATTACAACTATTAGTGCAATGTATGCCAGTGCAAAGCCAATTCCCTTCCCAGCATTTACTTCCAGGTAACTATAAGTTTTCATATTTTTTTGATCTAAAAATTAAATATAGTCCTAATCATTGCTACAAAAGCGAAAGGTTTATATTTGATATCCCTACATTATTATTTAATCGTTCTGTACGATTATTTGAAAATTTTTACTTAAAAAGTAAATGAATACTTGATTAGAAAAGTTCTTGGTCGCAATGGCATTTGGTAAGTTGATAATTGGTTTGCAGACGAAGTGATTTGCTGGTAGGCTCGCTGATTAATCAAGTTTACGCATTGAAATTCGAAGAAGCTTTTCCAGTTGGTGGGGGCATATTTTAAGCTGAAATCTAAAAACTGATTACGGATGGGTTCTTGCGAAAACTGCCGGTAAGAAACGAAGTTATAGGTTAGGGCATAAGATAGCGCTGAACTCAAATTGTGTAACCATTCGCTCTTTATTTTTTCGTTTGCCGATTCATTTTCAATCGGTCCGCTCAGACTTTCTTGTTTGTTTAACGATCTGCTTAAGTCGCCGGCCACCGATAGTGTAACTTTCGAAAACAGCTTTTTTCTTAAGCTTAATCCCGTGTTAAGCTGATAGCTTTTAAAGGGCGTAATCTCACCGTTATAAAAATTGTTTCCTTTTTGCATGCTTAAGCTTCCGTTTGCAGCAATATTTATTTCGAGTGGAAAAATATATTTAGAAATGTTGCCATTTAAGGAATATTGGTCGATAGTGTTCCTGAAATCGATGGCTACTGATTTTGTCAGTCCGCTATCCAAAGTATAAGAATTGATAAAGTTTTGATTTGTTCTGTCGAAGCCGAGCATAAGGTTGTAAAAAAGCATTTTTAATGGCTTTCGGTAAGAATATCTTAAATTAAAGTTAGTCAGATCTGTCTTAGGTAAAGGTGTGTCGTTAAAATTAAATTGCCGGTAGTTAACTAAGATGGTACCAGTGTAAATATCATTAACTTGTCCAAATTGCGTTTGTTGGGCAAATCTTGCATTCAGCTCACTATACCTTCCCAGGTTTTTTCTAAATTCTATAATCGGATTCAACACAAAATACATGTTCTTTTTAGCAGTGCTTTTCTCCGCCTCGGAATAATTGATGTTGTTAAGAGTTGGACCTGCCTCCAGATTAATCGATCCTTTTTTCAAAAGATAAAGTACCGAAATTCGTCCATATAAGCCTAAATTATCAAAGCCGATATCATTTTTAAATTGGTTCCCAACTGATGTGATATTATTGGTGCTATCGGTTTTGTATAGGTGGCTGTTTAATCGATTGTGTTCGTAAGAAGCACCGGTTGTTGCCGATAAAACAAAGCGATTAAACTTGGTTTTAAAAGTGGCAGATTGGTTGATGAATATGTTTTTAGTGGTGGCTTGCTGGTTTAACGCTAAGTAGTCAGCACCTCCATTTACAATATTTTGCTGAATGCCTGGCGCAATTTCTAGGTTTTCATCTACTTTATAATATTGTAGCAAACCATTGTATTGCAAAATGTTATTCACGCCTAAAGCCTTTACCAAATTGGTTTCATTACTAATGGATAACTGATTTGTGGGTTGGCTCTGCCCGAAACCTTGCTCATTTTGTATGGTACTGCCATTTCTTTTCCATTTTGGAATTTCGAATTTTGTAATTGATTTCAAATAAATTGAGTTGCTATTTTTTTCGAGCTGCGCTTCGGCGTGCCATTGATTTAATTTGTAAACGTTATCTTGAAATTCATTAAACCGAATGGTATCGGTATTGCCTAAAAAATAATTTACAGTGTTATTGTACTGAAATTTTCGTTTTAATTGGAGTGTAGATAAGTTTAAGCGCAATCCCCAATCGGCTTTCATTTTTATCAAAGCATTTAGGCTGCCCGAGTAGTCATTATTTAACAAATAATACTTTTCTTTCAGGTTTGGCAGGGTTTCACTTTCCATTAATAGGAAGGTTTTGGGTAATTTTAATGCCACTTCATTATTAAAAGACTGACCTAAAACCGCTTGTTCGGCTTCGAGGTTCTCACCAATGTTGTTGGTTTTAAAGGTATTGATGGCTTTGATCTTTTTATTGAAGATTAGGTTATTTAGCTCGGCCACGTAAGCCTTATTGCCTGCACCCAGATAAGCCGAATTCACCATCATCGTTTTGGCACTATCGGTGAGTTTGATGTTCAACGATACATTATTGCTGCCTATAAACCCATTCAGCGCCTTTACGGGTTGATCGCGTTCTATCACTTGCACCTGCTCTACAGCACCAACAGGAACATTGTTGGTGGCCATTTTGTATCGGCCATCTAATAAGTTATCACCATCTATATAAACATTGGTAATGCGCTTACCGTTGTAACTTATGGCGCCATTTTCATCGATTTTAATTCCTGGTAAACGGTTGATCACATCACCAATTACCCGATCGTTAGATTCCTGAAAACCTTTAACGCTGTATTTCAAGGTATCACTCGATAAGCTGATTTTAGCGTTTGATTTGATAGTAACCTCTGCAAGCTTGTAACTTTTTTGCTTAAGCACCACGTTTACCAGCTCGTTGTTCTTTTGTTCAATGGCCTGGTAAAACTGCTGGAAACCCATTGCGGTTACTTTTACAGAGTAGCTTTCATGACCAATTTGGAAATCACATTTAAATAAACCCTTATCATTTGTAGTACCAAAGCTAATGCCTGCTCCAGATTGGTTTACGATAGCTACTGATGCTGAAGCCACCGGATTGCCGATACCGTCTTTTACCGAACCACTTACAGATACCGTATTTTGTGCGGATAAAAATGCCGCACAAAATAATAGTGGTAAACATAAAAGGAAGCCTTTCTTTAACAAATCTTTGAGCTTAATCGGTTAATTCCAAGGGATAGTTAATGGTGAATTTTTTTCTTGGGGCAGTGTTACTATTTCCTCCGCTTGAAGTGATCTTATCAACAGTAATTCCGCTATCATTGCCGAACATGTTAAAACCATCAGCCTGTGCTTTCTTCATTTGCTCATACTCTTTCATGTTTGTTGAAATTGCATCTGCTGGAATATTGATTGGTTTAACGTTTTGCAGATTCTCTTGAATGACCAATTTTGTACAGGTAAATTTGATGAAATGACGGTCATCATAAGCTTCTAAAATTAATCCGGGTAAACCCTGTAGTTTCCATGGGCCAAAGCTTGCCGGAATATCTGTTGTAAACCAGGCCGTATATTTTCTGCCCTTGCAAATGCCGGTGGCCTTTTGGCAAGTGTAACCCAGCAAATCTTTGGTTTCCTTATCAATCTTCCAATCAATTTTATCAGGAGTTTCGGTAATTAAATAACGTTGTTGTGGGGTGTTTTTTACAATTGAAATTTTCCCATTGTTGATGTAAATGTCATCTTCGGTAACGGGTAAATAGGTGCCCATATCAACTACATTGCTGTTTTTTGCTTCTGCTGCAGCTAAAATGGCCTGAACGGTAGAATCTTGCTTTACCCGAGTTTGACTACTGTAGAGACTTTTTTTGGTATTAAAAGCGAGGATAAAATCTTCACTATATAATCTACCCGTTTGGGTACTATCTTTAATGTGGTAAAAATGATAGTAAGCCATTGCAGTAGGTTGATCTTCTTGCTCGCTGGTTTTATATTTAAAGGAATATAAAGCGCCTAATAGTAATGCTGGTAATATAAATTTGAAATATTTTTTCATCTTAACTTTTATTAAAGAAACCATCCTCTTACTCTATTTTATTTTTTTAAATTTATGGTTGGTTATGGTAGCAACCGTCAGAACTTGAATTAACGCCTTGCCAAAAAAAGTTGTTGCCAACCAGGAACATGCTCAGGTTATCAGTGCCATCGGGAGCAAATACGTGAATTTGCCATTTAACACCACAAGGATCTGTATATAGGAAAACTTTCTCTCTGCGCAATAGAGCACTGGTTTCACTTCCAACATTTACCTTCACTATTTTTGTAGATAACGAGCTTGTTTCAACGGTGCTATTAATGATAGATGGTATTTTAGCTGGTTTAGCATCACTGGCAAATGATGCAGTTCCTAACATGGCAAATGCCAGTGCGATTAATATTTTTTTCATGACTTTTTTATTTTAATTTTTAGATTGAATACTATTTTGTTGGCAGGTAGCCTTACAAACGATTACATTCTGTAGCAACCCCAATAGTCAGCCATTACATTTCCACGAAAATGAATGTTTGCGGTTTCCCATAATGAGTAGTTAGATGCGCTACTAGGACCAGAAACGTATACGACGTATGATTTGCCACAGGCATCAGTAAAAGTGAAATTCATTTGTCTGCGAAAGAAACCCAGTTTTTCTGCGCTTAGCCTTCCCGTTTCAATGCTGTTATTCCTTTTAAATGTAGGTGCAGCTTCAATTTTAGTCTCAGTTGTTGCATCTCTTTTCGAAGTTACATTATTGGCTGAAGCGCTAAAGCCAATTGCGGTGCAAATCAATGCAAAGAATAGTTTTTTCATGATTTTTTTGTTTTAAGTAAATGGTTAATAGTTTTTAGAAATCAGAGGATGGTTTCTTGTTTCCGATTTGAATTTGTAGAGAAATGTGGTTCAAAAAAAAGACTAACCTACAGCTGCTGGTGCGCAACTGATATTCGTTTGGTTTCTTTCAATTTCTGCTGGTCGAGTTGAATAAGGTTCCTGAAAAATCAAATAAGTATTGAAGTAATACGGATATGGAATGAAAAACTACGAATGTTCAACTGATTCTTTTAGGGAAATTTCTATTTATATATTTAGAGAATATTTACAGATTTTAAAGAAGTCAACCTCCGCATTAATGAATATCACTGCAAGAACTGCATTAGCGATTTGCGCTATCTCGAGTTTCCTTTTTATTTCCTCTTGCAGAAATAAGGATGATAAAAGCATCGGCCAGCAAAAGGCCAATCAAGTTGTTATTGGTAAAAAAGATTACTTGTCATTCATCATTGCTCTAGATACACTCCCGGCGTTTAAGATTAAAAAAATGATTTTTAAAGAGGATAGTCTATTAAGCAATTCTGCAAATAAAGACGCTAATCCATATTATCACTATTTCAAAGCCAGAAAATATGGCATGGAAAAAAAACGCGATAGTGCCATAAACGAATATCAAAAGATAAAATCGACCAAACCGAATGATGAATTAGCACTTTTAAAAACCTATGGAATTCTGGCACAAAACATGGGTAATGGCTCCATGGTTGAGTCTGCGTTGACAAGCAAAATATTTGCTGCCATGAAATTAGCAGAAGGTGCAAATAGCCGATTAACTTATCGTTTTTACGATTTGCTGGCACAGGCTTACTTCCAAAATCAGAACGCGAAAAAATCATTGGAATATGCAGCTGTTTACTTTAATAATCATCCGTTTAAATCTCATCCGGCAGTTAAACAGCGCTATTTCGATATCTCTTTTCTATTGGCTTCCCGGTTGGCAAACTTCAAAAAAATGGAGTTTTATAACAACCAGGCTCGAATATTGGCCAGGCAAATTGGCGATAGCTTAGCACTTGCCCGCACTTACGACAACGAGGCGCAGATTTATAGTCAGCAAGGCCTATCGGCAAAAGCTGTGGCTTCTAGTAAACGATATTTTAACTATCTCAAGAGAACCGATAACCTCAACGATATTGCTTTTAACAATTTGGCCACGAGTTTTACCAGGAACAATCAACCCGATTCTGCCATCAAGTATTACAAAGAAGGGATTGCATTCGAAAAAAATGATTTATCTGGAAAGCAAAAAAGCGTTTATTACAATGGGCTGATTGATGCGTATAAATCAAAGGGCGAATATGCCAAAGCATTGGAAGCGGCGCAAGCATCACACAGGATTGAACTTAAAAATAATGAAGCCATCGAAGCTGTTAAAGTTGCAGAAATGCATGAGCGGTATGAAACGGAAAAAAAAGATCGGAATATTGCAGAATTAAAAGGGAGGAATAAACTGAATGAAACGATTATTAAGCAACAACGTTCATCGATGTTTTTACTTGTACTTATTTTTATAGGGGTAATTTCTTTCTTTTTTATCATCCATCGCCAGCAGCGCCTGAAATCGAAAAATAATCTATTAAAATCAGAAAATCAACGCCTTAACATGGAGCAAAAAATGCTTCAAGCCCAGTTAAATCCGCACTTTATTTTCAATGCCATTGCCAATTTGCAAAGCATTGTAGCTTCCGGACATATAGATGAATCGGTGCGCTATCTTAAATCATTTTCGGGCCTGCTCCGCGGTATTTTAGAACAAAACAGAAAAGATTTTATTGAAATAGCCGAGGAGGTAACTTCATTAAACAATTACATCCAGCTGCAGCAAATGCGCTATGCTGGCGTATTCGATTATCAAATTGATGTAGATCACCAACTCGATGTAAACGAAACACTCATTCCGCCCATGCTAATCCAACCTTTCGTAGAAAATGCAATTGAGCATGGTTTCCGAAATATTGCCTACAAAGGTTTGCTCCTAATTTCTTTTAAATTAAAGGGTGATTTGTTGTTGATTGAGGTGGATGATAATGGTAGTGGATTGGTAGAAAAGCCAGCAAATACGCCGAAGAAACAATCCTTGGCCCAAATTATATTAAAAGAACGGTTTGAATTACTGTTTAAATCTAATAACCAACATGCCGCATTTGAAGTAAAAGACAAAAAAGCACATGGTTGGAGGGGTGTTAGCGTCGAAATTACAATACCAGTTATTAACGATTAAAAAGATTGATATGAAACTTTATATTTTGGAAGATGAAATCCGCATTTTGCAACATATTTTGCAAATTGTTAAAAAGATAGATTATTTGGAAGTAGTTGGCTTTGCTGCTGAAATAGCAGTAGCCGAAAAGGAAATTCCTGAATTAAAGCCAGATATTATCTTGGCTGATATCCGCTTAAAAGATGGCGACAGTTTCAACCTTTTTCACACCATTGGAATCAACGATTTTCAGGTAGTTTTTCTCACCGCTTATGATCAATATGCTATTCAGGCCCTAAATTTGGGCGCTTTTGGTTATTTGCTTAAACCCATTGATGAGGTATCACTAACCACCACTTTAAACAAATGTTACCACCACCGGGAGCATGAAAGTTTCGGTCAGCAACAATTGGCCATTGCGAAAGACCACTATTTGGCACAAGGTGTAGGGGCGAGCAAGCGTATTGCTTTAAAAAGCGTAGAATATATTGAAGTGGTAGCAATTGAAAACATCATGTTTTGCAAAAGCGATAAAGGTTATACCAGCTTTTTTCTAAATGACGGGCGTGAAATTGTAGTATCAAAAGGCCTGAAAGAATATGAAGGTTTACTTACGCCATTTGGCTTCTTAAGATGTCATCAATCCTATTTGGTTAATTTTAAATACGTTAAAAAATATTATCGGGAAGGTTATTTGCAAATGGAAAACAAGGAAAACATCCTGGTTTCAAGCAGGAAGAAAGAAGAGGTTTTGCGGTACCTGGAGAATATTGCTTAGAGTGAATATTACTTTGTTAAAACTCGCTTTTGATTCCCGGCCAACAGGTGTTATAGGATGCAAACCTAGAAAGCGCAAAATAAGAAACTTGGATTTCCGATTCACTATTTTTATACTAAAGAAAAGACCGACGAGAAGCCGGTCTTTTTTGAAATATTAATCAGGGTAAATGCGTTTGATGAAAATTTTATCTTTATCAGATAAGTATGCATTTTCATCCACACTGAAGTCATCTAGTGTAAATTCATTTGGAATCCAATAATGCATGATAGATTTGGTATCGTAAGCGGTATTGCGAACTTCCCTTGGTTTATACTTATCAAATATATTGCTGGTTACCTGTGCACGAGTCCAATTGTTTGGCGGACCCATGTAATATTGATACACTGCTGGTTTATCCCAATTGATGTTAGCTAGGGGACTTAAGTGTTCATGTCCTAGTCCGATGGCATGGCCAAATTCATGAAGAACATAGAAACTATAAGCATAATCACTGGAGTTTCTGTCCAAATCGCCGAAATTCATGGTTTGTTCTCCTCTATGATAATTAGCATCTGTGCCAATCCACGACCAATTTCCTAAATCTCCATTTAATTTAAATCCCACTCTGATGTCTGATTCTGCTCTACTTTGAGCCACTACAAAACGCAAGTTTGCATGATTCGCCCATCTTCTAGCAAATTTCATCACATTATCGCGAACAACTTGTCCGCCGTTGATGAAAAAAACTCTTAGCGTTTTGCCATTAGGCCATTTTGTACCCTTAACCGCTACACCTCTACCAGAAATTTCATCGTCTTGCCCTAAAATAATCGGACGGCTATCACTCAGTTTATCGACACAGACTTTCAAGGGAGCTCCTTGTGTCGTTAATAATTGATCGCCGGCTAAGCTTGCTTTGAGTTCAGCATCCATTGCTAGTTTTTCTTCATTTTCCAGCACATTCCCTGGATCTTTCTTACAGGATGACAGCGCAATTGCTAATGCCATCACCATTAAACATTTTTTTAACATAGGTTTTTGTTTAAAATGGTTAGATAGATTAATTACAAATGTAACGTGAATGTCATGAAATTGTTTGTGATTTGGTGGGATTTTGTTTTCAATCGTTGTGTTTATGTTTTGCCTTACGAGGTTTAGTGGTTGGGAAGGCAAGGCTCCGTACGGCTTGAAATATGAGTTTATGGTTGCGCAACGCTAAACCTTTTCTTCCTGTATAAATTCGCTTGGCGTTTTACCAAAATGTTTCTTAAACTCCAAACTAAAGTATTTTCGATCGTTAAAACCTACGGCGTAGGCAACCTCGGCTATATTACCAGCGTTTTGTTTTAATAATTGTGCGGCTCTTTTTATTCTCAATGATTTGATGAAGTCGTTTACCGAAAGGTCGGTAAGTGCCCTGATTTTTTTGTAAAGTATGGGCTGGCTCATGCCAATCTCTGCCGATAAGGTGGGTACATCAAACTGGGGGTCGGAGATATGATTTTCGATGATTTTCATAATCTTCATCAGGAAACCTTCTTCAGTTTTACTGATGACCAGATTGCTGGGTTCAAGCGTAATTACCTGAGCGAACTTATGCTTTATGGTTTCTCTTGCTGCTAATGTGTTTTTAATATTCAGTTCCAGCACTTTTAAATTAAAAGGTTTCATGATATAGGCATCTGCACCATTCTCAAAACCATTAATTTGATGAACATAAGCAGATCTGGCGGTTAATAAAATAACAGGAATATGGCTGGTTCTTTCGTCGGTTTTGATTTGGCGGCACAGTTCCAACCCGTCCATTACGGGCATCATTACGTCGCTTATAATCAGGTCGGGGATGAGTTCAATAGCGCTTTCCAATCCTTCCATTCCGTTTTCACTTTCCTGGATGTTATACGCTGCAGATAAAGCATTTTTAATAAAGCTCCGTACCTCGGCATTGTCTTCCACCAGCAAAAGAGTATATCTTTTTTTATCCTGAAGGGCTGGTGTCGTTTCTTCGGGTTGAGGTTCAAACCTTTCTTGTAAATTGTAATTTACGGCATCATCGTAATACACGTAATCTGTAATAAAATCAGAAGAATTAAAATGCGCTTTTCCCGTTTTCAGTTTTACGCTAAAACAGGTTTGGCCGTTTTGACTACCGTTTGCCGGCAAACTTTGAAATGAAATTTTACCATGGTGCAATTCTACAATGCTTTTCGAAAAAGATAAACCTAAACCAGTGCCAATGGTGGTATTTGCATTTGCCTGGTAAAAATTGTTGAATAAATTGGCTTGACTTTCCAAAGGAATTCCCTTTCCATTATCACAGATTTTAAGGGTAACCAGCTCATCTTCCTGAGAGATCTTCAAACTGATCTTTCCACCGTCTGGCGTAAACTTAAAAGCATTTGAAAGTAAGTTGAACAATACCTTTTCCAGTTGTACTTTATCAAAATAAAGTTCTATCTGAGGGCTTGCCGCTTGAAAAGTGTAGTTGATTTCTTTTGATAATGCCATATTTTGAAAGGCCATAAAAATCTCCTTACAAAACTTTACGAAATCTCCGGGACTCACATGAAGTGCCATTTTACCACTTTCAGCCTTTCTAAAATCGAGCAGTTCGGTTACCAGATTCATCAAACGATCGGCATTATTTTTAATCGGTTGTAAATCGCGGTTCAATGTGGGGTTATCTTTTGCATTCTCAATCAATTGCTCCAATGGCCCAACAATTAAAGTTAATGGAGTTCGGATTTCATGTGAAATATTGGTGAAAAATTCCAGCTTGTGTTCATTCACTTCCTTCTCTTTTTTGAGCAGTGCCCTGATCAAAACATAACGGGCAATCACAAACAGCACGGCCGCAATGATGCAGAAATAAAATAAATATGCCCACCAGGTGCGGTAAAACGGAGGATTTACGATGATTTTTATTTTTCCGGTGTTGGCGCTTAAAACACCATCGTTATTAATGCCTTTAACCAGAAAAGTATAGCTTCCAGCAGGCAGATTGGTGTAGGTTGCTGTTGGCATACCTACTTCGTTCCAGCTTTTTTCAAAGCCATCTAACTTATAGGCATATCTGTTTTTTTCTGGTTTAATGAAATTCAAAAGCGCAAAGCTTAAGCTAAATGTATTCTGATCACTTTCAAAAATCAGTTTATCCTTCAAACTGATGTTTTCATCAAGTAGCCCATCGTTACCATTAATGTTAACCGTTTTATTCTGAAGTTTCAATTCGGTGATGATCACTTTGGATGCTTTATCATTGCTCTGAATATGATCTGGAAAGAAGCTGATAAAACCGTTGTATCCTCCAAAAAACAGTTCGCCACTGCTGCTTTTAAAAAAAGCATTTGCATTAAATTCATTGCCTGGTAAACCATCGGCCACCGTATAATTTTTAAAAGTCTTTTTCAATCGGTTGAACATGGAAAGTCCATTGGCTGTGCTAATCCAAAGGTTTCCCTTGTCATCCTCTATCATGCCCAAAACATTATCGTGGGGCAAACCATTTCTGGTAGTATAAGCCTTGATTGAATTTTTGTTCTGATCGTACAATAATAATCCACTGTTGTAAGTGCCAAGAAAAATTTCATTCGCTTTGGTTTTTGATATACAGTTTACATAATAATTGAGCGGTTTATTTAACTGATGATCAAGAACGGTGTAAAATCTATTAGTATTTTCATCATAAATGAAAAAACCATTTGTTGTGCCGAAATAGATTTTAGCCTCGTTAACCATTAACGCTTTTACTTTCGCGGAAGAAGGAATAGAAGCAGGTAGCCTCAAGTCTTTGAATTCGGTTTTATTTGGATTGGAGATTTTGATGCCATTGCGTTGCGTAGCCACAATTAAACGATGAGACTTGGTTTCAACAATGGCACTGATTTCATCGGGTACGTCTTCATTTTGATTGCTGAAATTGAAGCTTTTAAAACGGTTGGTTTTGGGGTCGTAAACATTTAGACCTCCAGAATGCGTACCAACCCATAATTTTCCATCGCTGGCAAACAACACTGTTTTAACCAGGTTGGATTTCAGGGCATTTGAACCGCCAGTATTTTGATAGGCTTTAAATGTTTGAGTCGATTTGTTGTATAAACTTATCCCTCCGCCCTCAGTACCAATCCATAAATTTTTGTTTTGGTCTTCTGCAAACCCGCTAATTACATTGTTGTTAATGCTCGATTTACTTCTGCTTCTATCGTGAACGGTAAACGCAGTGGTGTAGGGATAATTAATGTTAATGCCTCCAAAATAAGTACCCACCCAGATGGATCCATTATTGTCTTTATATAATTTGTGGACAGAGTTCTGATTTAAACTTTTTTTATTGTCTGGATCGAATTGCAGATTTTGGAAAGTGAAATTTTGGGTATCCATGATGCTAATCCCATTCAGTGTGCCAATCCACAACTTGCCTGCATCGTCAACTACCATATTCCGAATGGTATTGCTTACGATTGTATTTTTATTGGCAGCTGAAAATTGGAAACGTTTAAATTTTTGAGTTACAGGATCAAATAAATTTAGTCCGTTACTTTGTGTGCTTACCCAAATTTTATGGTTTTTATCTTCGGTGATGTTTGAAATGTAATTCGCACTGATATCTCCAGGGCTTCCATTGTTTTTGAAAATAGTAGGTTGATATTCGCCGTTTATTACCGCCATTTTAAGCAGACCATTTGAAGTGCCTACCCAAATATTTCCTTGATGATCTTCTTTCACTGACCGCACATTATGGAAAAGACCATCGCCATTCTTAGTGTTGAAGAATTTAGTAATAACAGATAATTTACCGTTTTTCAATAGGTTCAATCCATTTAATGTTCCGATCCAAATATTCCCTTTGCTATCTTCGGTAAGGCAATTAATAACATGGCTGCTTAAACCTTTTGCGGTTTTAGGTTGGCTTGTAATTCTTTTAAAGGCATCATTTCTTTCATCGTAGAGATTTAAGCCTATACTGGTTCCAATCCAAAGCCTTTTTTTTGAATCGGAGAATATAGTGGTTACATAATTGTTGGATAGCGAATTACTATCGCTTTCAGCGTATTGATAAATTTTAATATGATGACCATCATAGCGGTTTAGGCCGTAACGTGTACCAAACCACATAAAGCCATTCTTATCCTGGCCAATAGAAAGTACTGAAGTTTGCGATAATCCTCTCTCTACTCCCAGATGATCAAATAAAATAGGTTGTTGTGTTTTTGCAGAAAAAGTAATTCCAGAAAATAAGATTGCCAATAGCAAGATTTTAAAGGAATTCGAAAACATACAGAATAATTGGTGAATTTGGTTGTGATCCCTTAAAAGTATGGTTTAAAAGCATTTCTGCCAAATTTTTAGAAAATTCACCCTATTTATTTAGAAATTTATCCCTCCTCAAAATGGCTTTCCGCTTATGTTTGTTCAAGCAAGAAGCGCAATCTTAACTGGATTGTACGAAAGCGAAAAATAACCAATATAAACTATTAATTATGAATAAACTCTACAATCAGGGTAAGGAGATCATGCGGAAGCGTTTGCCTCATTATTCAACACTATTGTTGCTCATTGCGATTTTTTTAACGGTCACTTCAACCGTTTTTGCGCAAAGCAAAAGCATTGTCGGTGTGGTTACAGATGAAACCAATCAAACTGTGCCGGGTGTTTCCATTTCGGTAAAGGGCACTAAAACCAGCACGCAAACTGACGGAAACGGAAGGTTCAAAATTCAGGTTTTAAGTACTGATCAGCTGGTGTTTAACTATGTTGGTTATGCCTCGCAAACCATCACGGTTGGCAACAGAACCACCCTTAATGTATCCTTGAAATCAGCAGTTACGGGTTTAAGCGATGTGGTTGTAGTAGGTTATGGAACTACTAAACGTGCCGATTTAACTGGGGCAATTGGTTCGGTAAACATGAAGGATTTGGAACAGGCGCCAGTAAAATCTTTTGATCAGGCGTTAGCAGGTCGTGTTGCCGGGGTTCAGGTTTCCACCAGTGATGGTCAGCCTGGCGCTACGGCAAATATTGTGATCCGCGGTGCGGGATCAATTTCTCAGGATAATTCTCCACTTTATGTGATTGATGGCTTCCCCTCTGAAAACGCGAACTCAAACTCCATCAATCCATCAGATATTGAAAGCATCGATGTTTTAAAAGACGCTTCTGCCACAGCTATTTACGGTGCCCGTGGATCAAATGGTGTGATACTGATTACCACTAAAAAAGGTAAACCCGGTAAACCTCAGCTCACGTACAACGCTTATTATGGTTTGCAAAAGGCGCCAGAGAAAATCCCGGTAATGGGCCCCTATGAATATGTGAAATATCTTCGCGATCTTGATCAGGCTGTAGCAGATTCTACTTACCTTAAAGGTGGAACAACATTAAACGATTACAAAAATGTGCAGGGTTTGGATATGCAGGATTATGTTTATCAAACCGGTCAAAATCAAAACCACGATATTGCTTTACGTGGCGGAAACGATAAAACCACTTATTCCATTTCCGGGAATTTTAACGACCAGAAAGGAATTATTATCTATAGTGGATTCAAGCGTTATCAGGGAAGATTTGTATTGGATCAACAGATTAATGATAAGCTTAAGGCAGGTATCAATGTCAATTACGCATATAGCGAAAGCTTCGGTACGCCAATTTCTGCCACCAATTTCTATGCTTCATCAGTGTTATTATATTCGGTTTGGGGATACCGCCCAACCAATGCCTTATCTGGAAAGGATGCCAACTCTGATTTATTAGGCGGTTTGTACGATCCGGCAAATGAAGGAAATTCGGCACAAGATTACCGGGTAAATCCACTGATCAGTTTATCAAACCAACAAACAAAATACAAAACGACCAACCTTGCAGCCAATGGTTACGCAGAATATGCTTTTACGCCGAAATTAAAATTAAGAGTAGCCGGAGGGATAAACAATAATGTTAACGAAACCAATATTTTCAATAACTCTCAAACGCAATCGGGCAGTAAATGGAATTCATCAGGCCCAAATGGTACTATTGCCAGTAGTCCGGTATTTAATTGGTTAAGCGATAATACCTTAACTTATAAGAGTACCTTCAACAAAGATCATAACTTAACGGTGTTGGCGGGTTATTCCGCACAGCGAAATAAAAGTTCATTTCGATCTATTTATGCTACGCAGGTAGCCAACGAAAGTTTAGGACTCGATGCCCTTGATCTTGTTCCGGCAGCGAACACGGTGATTTCTGTTAACAGTTCTCGTTGGACACTGATGTCGTTTTTAGGTCGGTTAAATTATGATTTTAACGGAAAATACCTCGTTACAGCAAGTTTTAGGGCTGATGGATCTTCAAAATTTTCGCCAGCTAACCGTTGGGGTTATTTTCCATCAGCTAGTATAGGCTGGAGATTTAGTCAGGAGAACTTTTTAAAAGACCAGAAATGGCTGTCGGATGCTAAGCTCCGTGTTGGTTATGGCGAATCAGGAAATAACCGGGTAAGCGACTTTGCCTATCTGCCTCAATTAAATTTAGCCAATACCCAATATTGGTACTCTTTTAATGGCAAACCTGTAGCCATAGGTTCGGTAATTACCGCTGCCGGAAACTACGATCTAAAATGGGAAACCAATGTGCAAACGAATATCGGCTTAGATCTTAGCTTTCTTAAAAATCGTTTGGGTTTAACACTTGATGTTTACAAACGCACCACCAACGATTTATTGTTAAATGCGAATCTGCCTTTCGCAAATGGTGTGCAAAGTGGAACGGGTTTCAAAAACATTGGAAGTTTAGAGAACAGGGGATTGGAAATTACGTTGAACAGTACAAATATCGTAACCAAGAACTTCCGTTGGAGCAGCAGTTTCAACATCAGTTTCAACAAAAATAAAATCCTGGAATTAACCGAAGGGCAAAACTCATTGCTTTCCGGTTCAGGAACTTTTTTTGATACCAGTTTTAGAGGTTTATCACCATACATTTCGGTAAAAGGTCGCTCGGTAGGAGAGATGTATGGTTTAATTTTCGATGGCATTTACCAGTACAGTGATTTTGATAGGATGCCAAACGGCACTTATTCACTCAAACCCAATATCCCGAATAATGGTGCAGCAGTTCAACCTGGGGATATTAAGTACAAAGATTTAAATGGCGATTTAACCATTAACGCAAATGATTATACCATCATCGGTAGGGGATTACCAATCCACACAGGTGGTTTTAGCAATAACTTCAGCTATAAAAACTGGGAGCTGGGTGTTTTCCTGCAGTGGAGTTATGGCAATAACATCATTAATGCCAACCGTTACGTTTTTGAAGGCGGAATTGTAAGAAATTTCACCCTTAACCAATACGCAACTTATGAGAACCGGTGGACGCCAACCAACCCAAGTAACGAACTTTATAAAGCAGGACGCTTTGTTAACCCAAACTATTCGTCAAGAGTTGTGGAGGATGGTTCGTATTTGAGATTGAAAACCGTTCAGCTTGGGTATAACTTCAGCAGTAAACTGGTAAAAAGCATTGGCATGTCTAGATTACGATTAAATGCTTCGGCACAAAATCTACTCACTTTTACCAATTATTCAGGTTTAGATCCGGAAGCTTCTGCCCGTCCGGGTAATTTAACACCAGGTTTTGATTATGGCACTTACCCGCAATCATTTACCGTAACATTTGGTTTAAACGCAACATTTTAATCATCATTAAAAATAAGACAATGAAACATAAATATATTTTGGCTTTTTTATTCGTGATGGGATTATCGTCATCATGCAAAAAATTTCTGGATACCGAACCAACGGATTTCTACTCGCCAGTAAATTTCTACAGCACTGCCGATCAGCTTCAGGTAGCTTTAAATGGAGTTTATAGTACCATGATGTTGGAGCGAATGTACGGCCAGGTGCATCACTTTAATTTTGTAAGCACTACCGATGAAATGTTGCCCGATCGGGCGACCAGTAATGAAACCCGTGGGTTGTATTACACTTATGACGCCGGGCACTCTTACGTTCAGGATTGCTGGCAATATCCTTATATCGCCATCAATAACGCCAATGTTTTAATTGATAACATTACTAAACCCAGCATGGATGAAAGGCAGCGTGGCTATATCAAGGGACAAGCACTATTTTTGAGAGCTTACAATTACTTTTTGCTCACCATTCAATTTGGCGAAGTTCCGTTGGTATTGCATCAGCCAGGTATCTCTGAAGTTAACATTCCTGCAGCTTCTCAACCGGCCATCTATACTCAGATTGTTGCCGATTTAAAAGAAGCAGAAAGTTTATTACAAGGTCGCACGGCAGCTAGTTTAGGTTACAATGATCAGGTTACCATTACAGCAGTACAAGCCATGTTGGCCAGAGTTTATCTGTATTGGGCAGGTTATCCGGTTAACGATACCAGTAAATATGCCGATGCCATTACGTATGCCGATAAGGTTGTTGCTTCTGGTCAGCATGCTTTGAATCCAGATTATAAGCAAGTTTTCATCAATCTCTTTCAGGATAAGTACGATTTAAAAGAAGATATATTAGAGTGGGGTTCTGCAGGAGCAGCTGCCGGAGTGACCAATAAAACGGGTAACGATATCGGTAATTTCAACGGTATCATTTCAGCTATTTTGTTGATAAATGGAACTTTTGAACAAAATTCATATTCTGCAGCTGGTTGGGTACGGATAACCAAGAAATTATTTGATAGCTATGAAGTTGAACCTAGCAGCACATTGGTTAATAAAGCTTCGCTTGATACCAGGAGAGATTGGAATTGTCCGGATTATATCTGGACAACCAACGCATCAGCCGGAACGAGGGTAAAGACAGATCGCTCAGCACCCTGGCAAATGAATACAGGCAAATTTAGGAGAGAATATGCACCGGCAGAAATGCGTAATACCGGAACTTACAATGCCAATTGGCCGGTAATTAGATATGCAGATGTGCTGCTAATCAAAGCAGAAGCTGAAAACCAGGTTAACGGACCAAACGCCGCTGCTTACGATGCTATCAATCAAGTGCGCAAACGCGGTTATGGAACCATGTACGGCAATATTGTTAAAAATCTCACGGTAGTTAATGGTGGTTCTGGTTATTCAGTAGCAAATCCACCGGTGGTTACCATTAGTGGCGGTGGCGGGGCAGGAGCAACGGCTACTGCAGTGGTTTCAACCGCTGGTGTGATTACAGGAATTAAATTAACGAGTCGCGGAAACTTAACAACTGCCGGACCTTATTTTACCTCAGTACCTACCGTTACTATCGCAGCACCAACTACAGGGGTTACGGCAACTGCTACCGCAACCATTACTAACGGATCCGAACATTTGCTAACTCCGGGTTTAAATAAAGCAGATTTCCAGTTAGCACTTCGTGATGAACGCATGCGTGAAATGTGCTTTGAAGCCTCTAGAAAGTATGACCTGGTAAGATGGGGCAATTTTGCCGGCGATTTACAGGCTTTCGGGAATTATGCGGCCGCCAATGGAGTAACTGCAGGCAATGGAAATATCAACGGATACCAGGGTTTGATTACAGTAACGCCTCGGTATAGCCTGATGCCAAAACCAACATATGAGCTAAATCTGAATAAAGCACTGAAACAAAACCCAGGTTATTAATCACTAAATTATTAAGAAATGAAAAATTCATTCTATATTATCTTAATTGCCTGCAATTGTCTTTTAGCTTGCAAAAAAGATCTGACCACTGATGTACCAACGGTTGATATTGCTTTAACAAATGCCCGTTCCACAATTAGCGATACGCTGGTTTTTAAACTGGGTGATACCTGTAAATTCAACTTTGGTGGTTATGCAGATAATGTTGTTTTCTGGGCAGGAACGCCAGGGAATAAATACGAATTTAAAACCCGTTCATCCGCATTTGGAACACCAACCTTATCTTTTACCAGTACAGCGCAATTTGGTGCTCAAAATAATACGCTCCAGGTTTTGGCCACCAATAAACTTCCAGCCAAAGATTCGGCAAGTGTGGTAAATGCAGCCTGGACAAATATCACAGCAAGAACACCCATTGCAACGAGTGCTACAGCAGTTAACACCGGGCAGGTAAATCTGGCCGATATAGTTAGCGATGCCAATGATAGTTTATTCATCGCCTTTAAATATACAGGCCTTACCGGATCAACACAGAGAACCTGGACAATAACCAATTTTCTGGTTAATAATGTGCTTAGCGATTATACTTACAATTTAAGTTCATTGCCTGGAGATAATGCTTTTTGGACTCGATTTGGAAATGTTTGGTCGCCTGCCAGCTCGAGGTGGGTGGCTACAACTACGGCATTAACTATTGTTGGTGGTGCGGCTACCGCTCCGTCCAATACCAGCTGGATCATCAGTAAACCAATTTTTGTTGGAAGAATTGCTCCAGATATTCCAACGGCAACTGTAAAAAATATTACCGCTTCGGCATTGTCTGCCTACGCTTATAAATACGCGGCTGCTGGCAGGTACAAAATTACGTTTGCAAGTTATAATACTACACCAAACGACAGCCAAATGGTGCTGAAAGAATTTAATGTTAAAGTTATTTTGTAACCGAAAGAGCCATATCCCACACTTATGAACAAAATGATCCCTTGCTTATTACCTGTTAATTTGCGTTGGCTAAAGCGAAAGCTTTTCCTCATTTTTTTATTGATGATTAGTGTATCAGCTTTTGCGCAGAAAGACCCCTTTTCAACTATAGAAAAGCGCATCAGCGCAGATTTACAGACTGGTATTAATGACGTCTTTCTAGCAAAAAAGATTACAAAGGATTTGATAAAATTAAAAGCCGATGGAAGCTGGACAGATATCAATTATGCCGATGCACAGTATGATCCTTTGAAAAGAATTAAAGAAATGGCTACGGCTTATATCCGTCCGGCCAATAAATTTTATGGAAACCAGGAGATTTATGGTGCAATAACCACATCGCTTCAAAATTGGCTGGATAGAAATCCGAAAAATAAAAACTGGTGGTACAATGATATTTTTTATCCGCAGGCTATCGGTCAAACTTTAATTTTAATGCGGAATGGCAAAACTCAACTGCCAGTTGAGCTGGAGAAAGTTTTAATTCAAAGGATGGTTCGCAAACTAAAAGTCGGCGATGGAGCCAATACATCAGATGAAGCTTTGCATTATTTGTACCGTGCTTGTTTAACACAAAATAAAAACACTTTGGATTCGGCTGCAAAATATCTTTTTGAACCCATTGCAGTTGAAGATGGTAAAGAAGGTGTTCAGGTAGATGGAAGTTATTATCAGCATGGTAAGCAGCAGGCCATCGCGAGTTACGGACGGGTATTTGCCGGTAATTCAGTAAACGCAGCCTATTATTTGAGAGATACGGAATATGCTTTACCAAAAGCACAACTCCATATTTTAGTCAGTTACTTGAAAGACACTTTTTTGAAAACCATTCGAGGCTCCTTTTACGATTTTAATGTGAGAGGAAGAGGTATTAGTCGGCAGGATTCGTTAAATGCCCATGTATCTGGAATGGTGAATAAAATAAAAATGTTCAATCGGGAAAATTCCGCTTATTGGGAAGCTTCTACATGGAGAACATCACATCAAAAACCCGCAAATTATCAAATCGAGCCTTCTAATACGGTTTATTGGAAAAGTGGTTACACACGGCAGGTAAGACCTCAATATACTTTTAGCGTACAAACGGCTTCTGTAAGAACCTTACGTACCGAAAGAGGAAACAATGAAAATGTGCTTGGTAAATTTTTGTCAGATGGTGCAACCAATATTCAGCGAAGCGGATCAGAATATGCCAACATTATGCCGCTATGGGAATGGGATAAAATTCCTGGAACCACAACCAGAGATTATACTGACGATAAAGGAGCAACCATCAAAAAAGAATGGGGGATTCCTGGAACAACCAAATTTGTAGGCGGGGTAAGCGATGGTGTTTATGGCGCTTCTGCTTACGACCTAGATTTCGATAGTGTTCAGGCAAAAAAGGCCTGGTTTTTTTTCGATAAAGAAGTTATTTGCCTGGGCGCCGGGATTAACAGTGCTTCTTCACAAGTCATTACAACAACTATTAATCAATCCTGGTTGCGGGGAAAGGTTATTGAAGATAAAAGTTTCTTGCTTCATGATAGTATTGGCTATTTTTTTCCTGCTGGTGGAGATGTAAAAGTTACCCAACAAAACCAGGTCGGAAATTGGTATCGCATTAATCAATTTCAGGAAAAAAAGGAAGTCTCGGGCAAGGTTTTTAAAAGTTGGTTTAACCATGGTGTACAACCACATGATGCGAGTTATGCCTACGTTGTGGTTCCTGATATTGGAGCTGCTGCTATGCAAAAGTATCCGCTTGATGCGATTAAAGTCATCCAAAACACAAAGGCTATCCAAGCGGTAATGCACAACAGGTTGAGCATAATGCAAGTCGTTTTTTATCAAGCAGGAGAGCTTAGTTATGATGATATAATAGTAAAGGTAGATAAGCCATGCATTATTCAGGTCAAAGATTTGAACGCCATCAATCCGCTTATTTTTATTGCAGACCCTACACAAGAAAACTCGAAAGTTCGGATCGAAATAAAAACCCCTAAGTTAAAAAGCAGTAAAATAATCACCTGTAATCTTCCGGTTGGTGCACTGGCAGGATCAACCCTTAAATACAACATTTCAAATTAAAAAAACACAACCAAACTCATGAATAAAAATAGTTTAATAATCGCATTACTGGTTCTTTTGAATTCAGTTTCCTTTGCACAAAACAATGTGCGAAAGCCAATGGCGCAGCTTATTAGTGACGAATTTAAGTTTGCTGCCGATCAATACAAATTTTTAGCAAAAGGCATTCCTACCGGTAAAACGCCGCAAACCTATCAAAATGGAAAACATGTTAACTATGATATTCAATGGTGGTGCAGTGGGTTTTACTCGGGTAGCCTGTGGTATATTTATGAGCAGACCAAAAACGAAAGTATCAAAAAAGAAGCTGAAGATGCTTTAAAAGTTATCGAGGCGAATCAAACCTTTACGGGTAATCATGATTTGGGTTTTATGATGTATTGTAGCTTTGGAAATGCTTATCGCCTGACGGGGAAGCCTGAATATAAAGCCATTATTCAACGTTCTGCAGAATCGCTTTCTACCCGTTATCATGATAATGTAAAGGCAATCCAATCGTGGAACAAAGGTAAATATTGGAATTATCCGGTAATTATTGATAACATGATGAACCTCGAGATGTTAAATTGGGCAACGGATAACGGCGGAAATAAAAAATTTAAGGAAATTGCGGTCATCCATTCGAATACAACTTTAAAAAATCACTTTCGCCCCGATTTTAGTTCGTTTCATGTAATTGACTATAATCCGGAAACCGGTGCGGTAAAAAGAAAAGCAACCTGGCAAGGGGCGGCAGATTGTTCTGCATGGAGCCGCGGACAAGCATGGGCTTTATACGGTTACACCATGATGTACCGGTTTACAAAGGATGAAAACTATTTAAAACAAGCCAAGGGAATTGCCCATTTTATTTTAAATCATCCTAATTTGCCAGCAGATAAAATTCCTTTTTGGGATTTTGATGCTCAAGGGGTTCCTTTTGCAAAACGTGATGCTTCTGCTGGTGCGATTATGGCTTCGGCATTGTTGGAACTTGCACAATTTACAGCCGATAAAGAAAAGACTGAATTTAAATCTGCTGCAGAAACCATGATTTATTCGTTGGCAAGTAATGCTTACAGAGCCAAACTCGGCGAAAATGGAGGCTTTTTGCTGATGCACAGTACTGGCGCTTATCCTTTAAACAGCGAAATAGATGTGCCATTAGTTTATGCTGATTACTATTATCTAGAGGCTTTGGCGAGATATAAAAAGTGGTATTTATAAAACACTAGTAGGTTTGGCTCCCATAATTAGCTTTTGTATTCCTCTCATGCTTAATAAAGTTTAGCTTTCGTTACATTTTTAAACATCGTATAAATATATTTGCGAAAAAGGAATTGATTTTCGATTCTAAATCTTATCTCAAATTTTAACCAATGAATAAATTCGAAAGCCGTTACGCTCAAAGTCCAAAGGAAGTTAAACAAATGGATACCGCATCTTTGCGTGAAAATTTTTTAATCGAAAACGTTTTTGAGGCTAACCAAGTTAATTTAACTTTATCTCATTTTGACAGGTATATAGTTGGCGGTGCAATGCCGGTAAATGGAAAATTGGCGCTCCCAAATCCCGATGA
The DNA here is from genome assembly GCF_001422545.1 of Pedobacter sp. Leaf41. Taxonomy (GTDB): domain Bacteria; phylum Bacteroidota; class Bacteroidia; order Sphingobacteriales; family Sphingobacteriaceae; genus Pedobacter. Next base: position 762,812 of record NZ_LMLE01000001.1, read on the forward strand.
TTTAAAAGCAAATTATTTTCTGGAGAGGAGAGAGTTAGGGATGATAAATGTTGGTGGAAAAGCCATTGTTACTGCAGATGGTGAAACTTTCGCACTAGAATATAAAGAGGCTTTATATATTGGTAAGGAAACTAAAGAGGTAACTTTCGAATCGGCTGATGCCGCTCAACCCGCAAAATTATATTTAAATTCTGCTCCAGCGCACCACAAATATCCAACAAAAAAAGTAAGCAAAGCTGATGCGGAAATTGTGGAGTTGGGTACACCTGAAACGGCCAATCATAGGGTAATTAACAAACTTTTGGTCAATAGCGTATTGCCTACTTGCCAATTGCAAATGGGAATGACGGAGCTGAAATCTGGTAGTGTTTGGAATACCATGCCAGCACACACCCACGATAGGAGAATGGAAGCTTATTTTTATTTTGAAGTTCCGCAGGGGCAAAGTGTTTGCCATTTCATGGGGCAGCCACAAGAAACCCGCCATATCTGGATGCAAAATGATCAGGCCGTGATTTCTCCAAACTGGTCTATACACTCTGGTGCAGGTACAAGCAATTATACTTTCATTTGGGGCATGGCCGGTGAAAATTTAGATTATGGCGATATGGATCACTGTGCCATTACAGAGTTGAAGTAGATTTATTTTTACTCGCTAACTGGGCGAAAGAAATTTGAAAGATTTCTCCACTTCTGTCGAAATGACGACTCTTTGATCAAAAAAAGTAATATCAATAAGAAAAGAAAAAATGTCAAACATATTTGATTTAGCAGGTAAAACTGCATTAGTAACCGGTTGCAAAAGAGGAATTGGTAAAGCCATGGCTTTAGCTCTGGCAGAAGCTGGTGCAGATATTATTGGCGTTTCTGCAAGTCTTGAACTTGAAGGAAGCGCCGTAGAAAAAGAAGTAACCGCTTTAGGCAGAAAATTTTATGCCTATCAATGCGATTTTGGTAACCGCGAAAGCACGTTGGAGTTTACAGCGAAAGTTAAAGCAGACCATCCGGTGATTGATATTTTAGTCAACAATGCCGGGACCATTTTACGCAAGCCAATTGCAGAACATCCTGATGATATGTGGGATGAGGTAATTGCGGTTAATCAAACTGCTCCTTTTATTCTAACCAGAGAAATTGGTCGCGATATGATTGCCAGAGGCAGTGGAAAAGTGATATTCACCGCATCTTTGCTTACTTTCCAGGGTGGAATTACCGTTCCGGGCTATGCTGCAAGTAAAGGAGCAATTGGTTCATTAACCAAAGCTTTTGCTAACGAGTGGGCATCGAAAGGTGTAAATGTGAATGCGATTGCACCGGGTTATATTGCAACTGATAATACTACGGCGTTGAGAGAAGATCAGGATAGGAGCACTTCAATTCTTTCCCGTATTCCTGCCGGAAGATGGGGAACGCCTGAAGATTTTAAAGGCCCAACCTTATTCTTAGCTTCTAGCGCTAGCGATTACGTACACGGTACAATTTTAACCGTTGATGGCGGTTGGATGGGACGTTAAGGAGTCTGGAGTCAAAAGTCTTTAGTCCGGGGTCTGGAGTCCGAAGTAAGAAAAGACCGATGCATGAAATTGGAAGGTTAAATTTTCCAAGCCTCATACATCGGTTTTTAACTGTTTAAATTCTATGATTGGCTTAAGTAGGCTTTGTGTTGCTTCATATTCGCCTGAAGGCCTCAGAAGCTTTTCGCCGACTAAAAAAGGTTATAGATTTCTTTAATGTCCTTCAGAATATTTTCGAAATCGATTTTCAAGTCTATTAAACGTCCGGTATGGATATCAAAAACCCATCCCTGTACGGTCAGTCCGCGTAAAGTAATGGCTTCCTGAACAGCTGCGGTTTTAAGTAAGTTAACGCATTGTTCTTGAACGTTTAATTCGACTAATCGGTTGTAACGAACACCTTCATCTTCGATAGCATTTAACTCATCTTTATGAGTACGATAAACATCACGAATATTACGTAACCATGGGTTTAAAATCCCCATATCTGCTGGTTGCATGGCTGCTTTTACGCCCCCGCAATTGTAATGACCGCAAACAATGATATGTTTAACTTTTAGATGTCGCACTGCGTAGTTTAAAACAGTCATAACGCTTAAGTCAACGTTGTTTACCAAGTTGGCGATGTTTCTATGGATAAAAGCCTGACCCGGTTGAATGCCCATTAAATCTTCAGCAGTTACGCGACTATCAGAGCATCCTATATATAAAAACTCTGGAGTCTGTCCTTTGGCCAACTCTGTAAAATAATCAGGGTTATTTGCCAATTTTCTTCCGATCCATTCTTCGTTATTTTTAAAAACGTCTTCTAATTTCATGTGTTTTATTTTTAAATTTATAATATATTAAAGGTTAGAAATAGAAATTAATCCTGCATAAAACTAAAAAAAGATTTTCGGATTTCAGTGAGTTCATCCTCTGTAATCAGGTTGCCACTATTAAAATATTGATATCTTTTAAAATCCATCTCCAAATAAGTAGCGGTACGCATAAAGGGGGTAATAAATCCATCAGGTAAATCTCCATCTGTTCCTACAGCTATTAATTGTACCGTTTTGCCTTTTAAATTTCTACCGACTTCTTTTTTTGTGGTTACCCAATCCGTTAAACGATCGAAGAAATTTTTCATTCTCCCGCTCATCGCATACCAATAAACAGGTGTTGCAAATACAATATGTTTATGGTACAGCATCTCCTTTGCAAATCCTTCAAACTGATCTTCGGGTGGATAGCGATTATCGTAATGATAAGGCAGAAAATAATGCTCCAATAAATTGATCTGTTGGTAATCAAGCCCTTCCATTAACCTACTGATATATTTCTGAGTGTCTCCATTTAATCGGGCACTTCCGTTTATGATTAGGATTTCAGACATACCTGATAAACAAATATCCTATTCAAATGTTCAGTTGAATTTATTTTGGAGCGCAAACGAGGGTCTGTTTATCAACCTCAACTTATTGAGTAAAATTAAAGCTAAGCGTGTCATCCTGCTCATTTTTAGCCTAAGCTTTCCAGCACTTTTTTCAAGCTTAGATCTTCATTTTTAGCCTTAACTTGTTGTAGCGTTCGGTTAAAGCTCCTCACAGAGATCCCCAGGTAAGCGGCCATATCTTCTTTCGAAATCAAAATTTGCTCTTCGGTTTGCAGCTTTAAAAGTTTTAATAAACCATATTCCAATGTATAAAGCTGCTGAAAAGAGGCCCTGGAACTGGTTTGTATAATCCTTGTTGATAACTCTTGTAACAGAATTTTGTTAAACTCGATGTTGTTTTCTATCAATGAAATAAATACACGATCAGGGATGGCAAATACCATTATTTCGCTAATGGCCTCCACATTGCAAAGGCAGTCGATCTTTTTTATCGCTTCCAATTCTCCGGCAACTTCTCCTTTTCCCAAAAATTCTATAATAAAGTCTTTCCCATTTTCTTCGGAGATAAAGCATTTTGTAATGCCTTCTTTAATGATGTATATATTTTTGATTTTTTCTCCCTGCGTAATAAATCTGAATCCTGAAGGAAAGGTCTTTAAAGTTATATTCGACGCCGTATTTTCCTCGACATAACGTTCGATGAAAGACAAAAAGATAAGGTTAGTACGTAACATAATTTACAATAAGGGACAAATGTCCTTTCTGATCGCGAAAGGTTGATTTACATTTGCAGCACTAAATTACTGTTATAACCATGAACAATCAAATTACGGTAATCGCATTTGATGCTGATGATACCCTTTGGGTAAACGAACCTTATTTCCGGGAAACGGAAGAAAAGTTTGCAGGCTTGCTGGAAGATTTTATGCCCCATCACAGTGTTGTTGCAGAATTGCTGAAAACCGAAATAGACAATTTGCCGCTCTATGGCTACGGGATAAAAGGGTTTATGTTGAGCATGATTGAAACCGTTTTGAGAATCACCGAAGGGAAGGTAAATCCAGAAGTAATCAACAAAGCCATACAGTTGGGGCAGGAAATGTTAAATAAACCGATTGAGTTATTGGATGGTGTAGAAGAAGTTTTGAAAGCACTACATGGCAAATATCGATTAGTTGTGGCCACCAAAGGCGATTTGTTAGATCAACAACGCAAGCTTACAAAATCTGGATTAGATCATTATTTCCATCACATCGAAATTATGAGTGATAAGCAGGAGCGAGATTATCAAAAATTGATGAAACACCTCGATTGCAAGCCAGAAGAATTTTTAATGCTCGGCAACTCGTTAAAATCGGATGTTTTACCGGTACTGGCAGTTGGTGGCCATGCAGTTCATATTCCCTTCCACACTACCTGGGTGCACGAGCGGATTGATCATACCATCGAAAATCCTAACTTTTACCAAATGGAGCGTTTGGCTGATATTTTACCAAAATTAATTGAATGAAAGAAAAAATAGATATAAATACCTGGATCAGAAAAGATCATTTTGAATTTTTTAACGCTTTTGAGGAGCCATTCTTCGGTGTTACGGTAGATGTAGATTGTACATCAACTTATCAGGAAGCAAAGGAAACCGGCGTTTCATTCTTCTTGCTTTATTTACACAAATCGCTAGCGGCAGCTAACAAAGTTGAGGAATTTCGCTACAGAATTATTAATGGTGAAGTGTGGAAATACGATTCGGTGAACGCTGCTACAACCATCAATCGCCCCAACGGAACCTTCGGCTTTGGCTACATGGATTTCAACCCTGATTTTGATAAATTCAAAAACGAAGCGCTTAAGGAAATTGAGAATGTTCAACAAAGCATTGGATTAATTCCTTCATCATCTGGCGAAAACGTAATCCACTATTCAGCATTGCCCTGGTTAAATTTTACCTCGATGTCTCATGCAAGAAAATTTTCTTATCACGATAGTTGCCCTAAAATTTCATTTGGAATGGTAAGAGATGAAAATGGGCGCAAGGTGATGGGAATTTCAATTCATGTCAATCATGCTTTGATGGATGGTTTTCACGTATCTCAATTTGTGGATGAATATCAGTCGCTGTTGAATCAAAGATCAAGAAGTTAATATTTAGGTAATTACCACTTAATATCTGCAGGTTATTTTCGGTTAATGTTTCTAACCGCAGTTATAATCCCCATTTATATTGTAGCCACCATAGCCATGTGTTGTATGGGTTCTTTATTCAAAGCATTTATGTTTTGCATGTTATTAATTACCGCAACATTTTTGCTTTTTTTATTTATTCAATACCCGCTACCTTCTGCAATGAGCATTGTTTGTTTCATGAGTTTGTTTACCGTTAAACTGAAATTTTAATTTCATTTGGTTTAGAGAAAGTATTTGCTATTTTTGCTGGCGCAAGGAGATGTATTAATCATTTCGCTGGCAAAACACTGATCATTGGGAATTTGATCGATGAGTAATAAAAACATGGGGGATTAGCTCATTTGGCTAGAGCGCTTCGCTCGGCTTGAAAGGGATGATTGCTTGGAATAACRTTGAGTATTGCATATTGAAAACATGGGGGATTAGCTCATTTGGCTAGAGCGCTTCGCTCGGCTTGAAAGGGATGATTGCTTGGAATAACATTGAGGGGGGATTAGCTCATTTGGCTAGAGCGCTTCGCTGGCAGTGAAGAGGTGATCGGTTCGAATCCGATATTCTCCACAACGTAAATTTCAGCCTTTAGATTGTCTTCTAAAGGCTTTTTTTATGCATGAAGGTGTGGAAGGGTGCTAATTTTTTGGGTTTTTAGGACTGTATATAACTTCAGTAAATAACTCAGTATTACTTCTTGCGGTGTTTAGCAACTATTTCTAACCTTTTCAAATCACTTATTTCTTTTGCTCGTTGTTCGGTTTGTTCCTTTTTAGTTAATTTTTTAACTGGTGTATCTGGGTTCAATAATTGTTTTAACACTTCCCTTTCCAAAATTTTAACGTTTCTATCTCTTTCCATCTCAGCCCGAATCTTATCTTTTCTAGCATCATCCAATTGAATACTCAAATCTAATAATTGAAACTCATGTTCAATCTCCTTTCTTAACTTTTCCTCTCGAATCCTTTGCACGTAATCGTGGAAACCTTTTCCGTGAAGAATCTTATCGTTATCCATACCGTGAAATTATTCAACATCTAAAAGTCTGCTATGGTAAAAAATAATTAAGGGTATTGTAATAAAAATGTTACATATATTTCGTATCTTGCTACCACGTTATAAAAAGTATTATTTATGGAAGATTTTCTGAAAGTTTTAAACATGGATAAGTGGTATGGGGTTGTTCTATACTTATGCTTTGCTTGTTGTGCAGCACCGTTTTTCGGAAAGCTGGTTTTTTTAAATGAAAAGCATTTATTTGGAGTAGGAGTTTCGTTGTTGTTGATAAGTCTCTCTTTTTTCATTGCAGATAAGCACGTTTCTTGGAGGGAAAGTGCGTACCTAGTTCAAACAAAAATAATAAAGCATTCACCATTAACCTATGTTATTCTAACGATAGGGATTTTGTTGTTGATAATTGTTTTAGGCTTAATAGTTAAAGGGCTATTTTAACATAGTAGTGAAAACAGATATAGGCTGCAAAATCCAATGTATTTGACCCCGCATTGCCAGATTCATAATAGCAAGTTAGATAATTATTTAACACAAATTTTAGTTCCGGCGATATGGGGTCAACAGTCTGTGGTCTATCCATCATTGTAATTGTTAATAACATTTTTGGCGAGTCTGGTCAGTTGGTATTGATTTATTGTTCTGAACGACATGCTGCCTTGGTAGACCTTATACTAACTTTTTGTTCACGACCTTCGCGTCCTAAACTTTGAATGAGGAAGATTGATGAATGTAAGTCTTTTTTCACCATAACCGAAACAGCTCTAGAGTTAAACAATCTTCAATATATAAATTGAAATTATTAAACAATAAATGAATTCCATTTTTGTACATTTCACCAGTTTTTGAGCGACGGATTTTTCTAACCTTATATTAAGCACTTATGACTGTTTTTAAAAGACTTACATTGTCATTAATCATGTTGCTTTGTGCTGAATTAACTTTCGCTCAGAAGGTCAATCTTGTCTCCATTAGCAATCAGCAAAAAGTTGAAATGAAGACCTATACCACGAATGATGGTCTGCCCTCAAAAAACACCACGGCAACATTAAGGGATAGAAGGGGCTTTGTCTGGGTCGGTACCGAAAACGGATTATGCCGTTTCGATGGTTATTCGTTCAAGATTTTCTCCAATAAGTTGGGCGATAGCACCTCTATATCCAACAACTTTATTAATGCATTGGTTGAGGACCGGAACGGTAAGATATGGGTGGCTACCATGGATGGTCTCAATCTTCTAGATCCCTTGTCGGAAAGATTTACCAGGTTTTTGCACGATGATAGAAATGCGTCCTCGTTATCGAATAACAAGGTTTGGTCTGTTCTGTGTGATAGGACAGGTAAGTTATGGATTGGTACAGACGATGGTTTTAATGAATATGTCGCGAGCAAAAAAGGGTTTGCGATATACAGACCGAACCTATCGAAAAGGAATAGCATGATGGGAAAATCCGTCAACTCTATCATCGAGGACGCCAAGGGGGATTTATGGCTGGGCAACTGGAGCGCTGGCCTCAACCATTTCCAGAAAGCTAAGCGGTCTTTTACCAATTATGCCCAATATCAAAAGCCCGGAGAAAAAAATCCGAATGACGTATGGTCGTTATGCTATGCACAGGACGGAAAGATCTGGGTAGGAACCTATTGGAACGGACTCTTCATATTTGATCCGAAAACCGGAAAATTTCAAAAAATTACGATTCCGGACAAAGATAATTACTCCGTTTTCAGCATCATGAAAGTGAACCGTGACCGTATGCTCATTGGTGGCAATAACGGCTTTTATTGGTTTGACAGCAATTCCATGGCATGGGACAGAATTGACGATATACAAAATAATTCATTTGGCGACGCCTACAAAGATCGGGATGGTATCATCTGGATCAATGCTAAAAACGGACTTCGAAAAATGGACCATCACCAAAATAAATTTGCATTACACCCCCTTTCATTAGGTAATCGAGAGGTTAAGAGCATGGTTGTTCTCGATTCTGTAATATGGCTGGGAACCAATAATGGGCTCTTCAAAATCTCAAGGCCCTCAGGAAAGGTTACGGTTTTTACAAAAGGTACCCATCCAGGTAGTTTGGCAAGTAATGAGATCCAGAAGTTGTATAACGATTCAAAAGGAATACTTTGGGTTTTGACGGAGAACGGCTTTGATAGCTACGATGAGAGGGCCAACTTCTTTACCCATCATTTCCACCACTCCTCTATAGGCAACTTATTTAACGAGGATGTTTTCAGAGATATCCTTGAAGTTGGAAACGGAAGCTATATATTGGCAACAGATGCAGGTATCAAGATCTACGACACCAAAACAAATGAATTTAAGCATTACTACAATCAGCCCAAAAATGCTTTGTCTATAAACAACAATCACACTTATGCCCTGGCAAAGGCACCGGATGGAAAGATCTGGGTGGGCACATACGGCGGCGGCGTAAATGTCTTTGATCCCAAGACCGGCCAGTTCCAGTCCATCGAAACCGTAGTTAACGCCAAAGGGACATTGAGCAGCAATGTAATCAATGCCATATTCACCGATTCGAAGAAAAACATGTGGGTATGCTCTGCGGATGGATTGAATAAATATATATTCAAGGAAAAGCGTTTCTTGATTTATTCGAAGACCAACGGTTTTGCCAGTAATGTCTTCAACGGAATTGCAGAAGATGAAAATGGGGTAATCTGGCTAACTACTGAAAATGGGATATCAAGTCTCAATCCAACGGATAATAAAATACGTAACTTTGACGACGCTGATGGAGTTGCTGTCAGTTCAGTTATTGTTAGCTCAGGAAAAATGCTCTATGTAGCAGGTAACAAGGGTTTTTTTAGTTTCGATCCAAGAGCGCTAAAATACAATCGTCAGGCACCTCCCGTGTTCATCACGGATTTTCAGCTGTTTAATAAAAGCGTTTTGCCAAGTGCGGATGGTCCGTTGAAAGAAAATCTTAATACCGCATCTACAATAACATTAGGTTATGACCAAAGCGTTTTTTCTATTGATTTTGTCGCACTCAATTATTCCTACTCCTGGAAAAATCAATATGCCTATCGCCTGGTCGGATTTGATAAAAAGTGGAACTACGTTGGCACGCAACGCAGGGCGACCTATACCAACTTAAATCCCGGAAAATATACTTTTCAGGTTAAGGCCTCTAACAATGATGGCGTTTGGAATCAGGAAGGTAAATCCATTATGATTATAATCAAAGCGCCATGGTATCTTACCTGGTGGGCATTGATCCTATATGTAACTGCATTTGGCGCTGGGACTTACCTATACATTTCCTATAGAAGAAAGCAGCAAGAGCTTAAATACGAAATAAAGATTGCCCATATTGAGAGTGAAAACGAGAAGGAGCTCAACGAGCGTAAATTATCTTTTTTCACAAACATATCTCATGAGTTTAGGACGCCACTCACCTTGATTATCAATCCTGTAAAAGAACTGCTGTATCAGGATGATAAAAATATGGATACCAGTGGAATGAATATCGTTTATAGAAATGCCAAAAGGTTATTAAGTCTGGTAGACCAATTGCTGCTGTTCAGAAAGGCTGATTTTAAGGGCGATACCTTGAAAGCAGCAAATATTAATCTGGTCTCTTTAGTTAAAGAGGTTTTTCTCTGCTTTTCTCACCAGGCACGTAGCAAGAATATCAATTACGATTTTATCTCCCGCTCGGAACGGGCCGATATCTACGCCGATAGGGAAAAATTGGAAATTGCTATTTTTAACCTCCTTTCCAATGCTTTTAAGTTCACACCCGATGATGGGTCTATCATCGTGGAAATCAAGGAATCACAATATACCGTCGAGATACTGATCGTCGATTCCGGATTCGGTATTCGGGAAGACCTAACGGAGAAAATCTTCGATAGGTTTTATCAGGAAGATAACAGGAACAGATCCCTGGCAAGTGGATTCGGGATAGGCCTTTATCTGGTCAAAAACTTTGTGGAGATGCATGGTGGCGCGGTAACCTGTAGGAACAATGAGCAAATTGGCACCACTTTTACCGTCAGCCTGCTCAAAGGCTCAAGCCATATCAATCCGGACTTTATCGTTCCCGAGCAACAGGAGAGCTCCTCTTTTCTAAAAGAACTAAATCAGGAGGATTTGATCACGGAGCCCGTCGAAGTTAAGGATGCCCGCCTGACCGAAATGATCGCTGAGGAACGCAAAGCGATACTTATTGTAGATGACAACCCGGAAATTGCCGATTATCTTGCCGAAGTATTTGGGCAGCAATACCGTATTTACCAAGCAAGCGATGGAGAGGCAGGACTGGCGATTATTCGCGAATTTCTTCCCGATATCGTGATCAGCGATGTCATGATGCAGGGAATGGGCGGTATCGAACTTTGCAGTATCGTAAAGGAGGACGAATCCATCTCCCATATTCCAATCGTTTTGCTCACTGCAAGTACTTCCGCGGAAATCAAACTCAAGGGGGTGGAAAGTGGTGCCGACGATTATATTAGCAAACCCTTTGATAAGGACCTGCTTGTCGCCAGGATTGGCGGGATCTTAAAAAGTAAGAGTAAGCTACAAAAATACTTCTATGGTGAGATTACCCTCAACCCCAATAGTTCCAAGATATCTGCTGAATATAAGGAATTTCTGAAAAACTGTATCCGTATCGTTGAGGGAAAAATCGAGGACCCAAACTTAAACATTAAGATGCTGGCTGAAGAAATGGGTATGTCCAGGACAAATCTATTTAACAGAATCAAGTCCATATCAGGCCATTCCTCCAATAGCTTTATCCGATTTATACGTCTGCGGAAAGCAGCAGAAATCTTCATCAGTACCGATAAGACGATTCAGGAAACCATGTACATGGTCGGTATCAATGATATCAAATATTTTAGGGAACAGTTTAAAAAGATATTTGAAATGAACCCATCTGAGTACATCAAGAAATACCGCAAAACTTTCTCCAACACGCAATCTATTGGCAGGGATTTTAAAAAGTAATCACTATCATTTTTGACTAACAGCGTGTGTAACATTTGTATGGGGTAATGGTTGAATCATTTTCGGTAAGAAAAACGCTAAACCATCTAATTCAGCTAATTTGACTCTAAAAAGCTATTTTTTTGCAGTTTTACCCCTCAAATATTGGCAGTTTACCCCCTTTTCATTTGCATCAATTAATGGAATTTAGCTGATGTTTCTAGCGGATAGCTGACGTAGATTATTCTTCTTCTAAGCGTGTCGTAACAGAGACTATTCATTTATTAACCAAATATGACCAAATGAGAAAAGTTTTACAGAACAAGAATGTTCTGTTTTGCCGTACGGCAAAGCGAACATTGTTCATTGTTTCCCTTGTCGGCGTTTCGCTGCTTTCAGCAGAAGTCGTGAAGGCTGCGGAAAATTCAAGTGCTAAAAATCCTTTCACCCTTAGAGAAGAAGTAACTGTAACAGGTACCATTTACGATGAGAAGGGCGGGCCGCTTCCCGGTGTTAGTGTGACGGTCAAGGGTACGACAACCGTCACGGTCAGCAATTCAGACGGTAAGTATACTATTAAAGTACCCAATGAAAATGCTATCCTAATTTTTAGTTATGTCGGATACAATAATCAGGAAGTTCCCACCAAAGGAAAAACTACTGTGAACACACAGCTGACAGCCAATTCCCAATCACTTAACGAATTAGTAGTTGTTGGATATGGAACCCAAAAGAAATCGACCCTAGCCGGATCTGTTTCGGTGGTAAAAGGCGGGGACCTGGTGAAAAGTCCACAGCCAAACCTTTCCAATTCACTTGCGGGTCGAGTTTCGGGCGTCGTAATCAATAACCGTGGCGGTGAACCCGGTTACGATGGATCCAAAATCTTGATACGCGGATTGGGTACCACCACCAACTCGGATGTTCTGGTTGTCGTTGATGGAATTCCAGGTCAGCTGGGTGGTCTGGAAAGGATCGACCCGAATGATGTAGAAAGTATTTCCGTATTGAAGGATGCATCAGCTGCTGTTTATGGCAATCGGGCGGCTAACGGTGTAATACTGATCACGACCAAAAAGGGCAAGATCGGTAAACCTACAGTAAGTTATACTTTCAACCAGGGCTTCAGTATGCCGACACGTCTTCCCAAAATGGCCGATGCAGCAACCTACGCCCAGATCATGAACGAAATTAATTTCGATTCCAACCCCAATGGAGGCCTAAATCAGGCATATTCTGTAGCGCAAATTCAGAAATTCAGAGATGGCTCTGATCCCTTGCTTTTTCCCAATACCGACTGGATCGGTGAAACCTTAAAGAATGTTGCACTACAGAATCAGCACAGCCTTTCGGTCAGTGGTGGAACAGAAGATGTGAAATACTTTGTTTCCCTGGGTAAAATCTATCAGGATGCCATTTATAAAAACGGTGCGGCCAAGTATAATCAGTATAATTTCCGGACCAATATTGATGCGAGTATCTCCAAAAGGTTAAAAATTGGCTTAGGGGTTTCCGGTAGGGAGGAAGACCGCGTTTTTCCAATATCAGGTGCAGGTGACATCTTCAGGTCTATCTACAGGGCAAAACCTATCGTTGGGGCCTATTATCCCAATGGATTGGCAACTACTGGAATCGAGAACAACAATCCTGCAGTACAGGTGACTGATTTAGGGGGAACTGCCAAAAATCCAAGACAGGTCATCAATGCCATCTTAAGGGGCAGCTACCAGATTCCCGGCGTCCAAGGATTGTCCGTAGATGGTTTTTTCTCGGTAGATAAGACATTCAATTTCAATAAGAACTTTAACAAGCCCTATAACCTATTTTCTTACGATCAATCATCAGGTATTTATAACACCGTTGTTGTCGGTGGAAGTGGGGCTAAGGCTACCTTGTATGAGTCGCAGGGCAATACGAGTCTTATTACCTCAAATATCAAATTAAATTACGATAGGAAATTTGGTAAACACTACATTAATGCATTTGCAGCCTACGAGCAAAGTAGACAACGCTTTGAAACTTTCGATGCGCAACGTTTGAATTATATCTCAACAACCCTGCCCGAGCTTTCACAAGGCGGTACCGCAGCTACTGACTTAAGGAATTCTGGAAGCAGTACGGATTATCCAAGGCAAAGCTACATCGGGAAGGTGACCTATAACTATGATGAGCGTTACATCATCGAAGGCCAGATTCGTGCGGACGGATCTTCATTATTCGCTCAAAATAACCGATTCGGATATTTTCCTTCTGTCTTGGGTGCTTGGAGAATCAGCCAGGAGAAATGGTTCGCCGATAATGTATCATTCATCAACGACTTGAAAATCAGGGGGTCATATGGTTCATTGGGAAGTGATTTAATTAACCCTTATCAATATTTTGATAACTATACGTTAATTGGAAACGGGTTCGTCGGGGCAAATCCAGGCAGTGGGGTCAACGTGATCCAACCCAACTTAAACCTGGTTAAACTTGCCAATCCAAATGTGGGCTGGGAGCGGGCAAATAAGCTGGATATTGGTATCAATGCCACTTTTCTAAAGAACTTCACCTTAGAGGCTATATATTTCAACCAGAAACGAAGTGATATTCTGCTAACCAGAAATGCCTCTATTCCCGCAACTTCCGGAATTGTAAATCCTTATGGATCTGATCCGCTGGTTCCGGCAGAAAATATCGGTAAGATTAACAGTTCAGGTGTTGAGGCAACCTTAGGTTACAACCATTCAGGTGAAAACTTCAATTGGGGAGCTACAGGAAATATTACCTATGCGAAAAGCGAGATCATTTTTATAGATGAGGCTTCCGGTACCTTAGATTATCAACGTCAAACCGGGCGCCCGATAGGCAGTTACCTTTTATTCAATTCTATGGGTATCTTCCGCACGGAGCAGGAATTGAATTCATACCCTCATGTGACCGGTGCAAAAATTGGTGACTTAAAATACGAGGATTTCAATGGCGATGGTGTCATTGACTTCAAGGACAGAACCAGAAGTAAATATGGTAACGTTCCTGAGATTACCTACGGAATAAATCTGAATGCATCCTATAAAAACTTTGATGTCGCTATTCTTTTTGCAGGACAGTCACGCGTCAGCCAATATGTATTGCCTGAATCAGGCAGTGTAGGGAATTTTTACAGCAGCTGGGCAGATAACCGCTTCAGTGCCGCAAATCCTGAAGGAAGTTTCCCTAGGGTAACCGAGCGAGCCTCAAATGCAATCAGCGGCGGCGCTTTCCAGAATAACTTCTGGCTGAATAACGCCTCGTTCTTCAGGTTGAAGAATATCGAATTGGGTTACAACTTCAACTCCAGTATGCTATCAAAAATCAAGATCTCCGGTGTCAGGTTATATGCCAGCGCATTCAATCTCTTTACCATTTCCAAGGTAAAGGATTATGATCCCGAGGGCAGCAGCGAGAGCGGTCAGTTTTATCCCCAACAAAAAATTATCAACATAGGTGCAAACGTTAAATTCTAACATCATGAAATTTTATAGACCATTATATTTTACCCTTGGTGCTGCATTACTGTTTGCATCATGCAAAAAGGATTTCCTGGAAATCACTCCTACATCGGTAATCAGTACCGCTTCGGTCGAAACCGACAGCACAATATATGAGGCTTTTGTTCTTAACCGTTATGTGAGTCCGAGACTCCAGGACAAAGAAGGCGAGGGATCCAATCCCGGTTTCGGCCGTGGCTTTGAATACAGCATGATGAGTTCTTACACAGACGAATCAATTTATAATAATGATGATGGAACATGGGCCATGCAACGTGGTCAGGTATCGCCCGATAACTTGGGAAGTACAGCTTCCTTCTGGGCAAGAAGTTACCGTAGTATCCGCGAATGTAACTATGCACTTCAGGTATTGACGAAGATACAGATGAGTGCCGGACACAAAAGACTGATCGAAGGAGAGCTCAAATTCATAAGGGCATTCCGTTATCAGGATATTATCCGTAATTACGGCCGTGCCGTACTATTGGGAGATAAAGTAACGCAGCTTGATGATAATCTGCAGGATGAAGCGTTGTTCAAAAGGGCAACACTAAAGGAAAGTATTGATTATGCCACTACGGAACTTGATGCTGCCGCTGCGCTACTCCCATTAAATAATTCAGGTACCTGGATCCTTGGCCGAGCAACAAAAGGCGCCGCATTGGCCCTGAAATCAAGATTGACCCTTTATGCTGCAAGTCCTCTATATGGCACGGGGACATGGGCAGCTGCAGTTACTGCCGCTCAAGCGGTAATCAGTTTAAACAAATATGGTATTTACACCGGTGGGTATAATAAAATGTTTCTGGAGAACGAAACCAATGAAATGATCTTCGAAAGATTATTTACCACAAACGCCAGGCACGTATGCCTGGAAATCGCAAACGGACCCAATGGGTACAATGCATGGGGAGGGAATACGCCATTGCAAAATCTGGTTGATGATTACCAGACCATCACCGGAAAAGCCATTACAGAATCTGGCTCAGGCTATGATCCGGCCAAGCCTTATGCCAACCGGGATCCAAGATTTGCCTACACGGTTATTTACGATGGGGCCAGCTACCGCGGCAGAACTCTGGAGGCATTCGTTCCTGGAGGTAAAGATAGTAAGGATGGGAATTCAAACTGGAACACGACCAAAACAGGTTATTACCTGAAAAAGTTTATGAATGATGCTTTCCCGATCGACAATCCATGGGATGTCGCAGGATTACAGCCATGGATTTATATGCGTTATTCGGAGATCCTCTTAAACTATGCGGAAGCTGCAAATGAGGCCTATGGACCGGACGCTATACCTGCAGGCTCATCGATGTCAGCTAGACAAGCGGTTAATATGGTTCGTGCCAGACCAGATGTAAACATGCCCGCATTGGCAACTGGTCTTAGTCAGGCTGACATGCGTGCCGCAGTAAGATATGAGAGAAGGGTAGAGCTGGCTTTCGAAGAACATCGCTACTATGATGTTCGCCGTTGGAGAACTGCAAATACTGTCGAGGCAAAACCTGCGACAGGTATTATTGTGACTAAAGCAGGAAATGCGTTAAGCTATACTTCAAAAGTGGCATTGGATGGAAAGACCTTTCAGGATAAACAATACTGGTTACCGATCCCCAGAGCGGAGATTCTTTCCTCAGGAGGTAAACTGGAGCAAAACCCAGGCTATTAATTCAATTCTTCAATTTTTTAGATCCATCGGCTCATTCCGATGGATCTTCGTTAACTATTTATTATGCGATTATTCCATCAGTCGGGAAACTTAAGCCTCCTTACTTTTTTCCTGCTCTGCATGCCTTTCATTGGATTGGGGCAAAACAGGGTAATAAAAGCGGGTATCGATTATTCCCTGCCAGCACAAGAGATTGAGGGTTTTGGAGCTTCTGATGCGTGGACCTGCCGTTTTATAGGATTATGGCCTGATGAGCAGAAGAACAAAGTCGCAGATTTACTCTTCAGCAGAAAGCTGGACGATAAGGGTAACCCAGTGGGAATTGGCCTGAACTTCTGGCGTTTTGCAATAGGCGGTGGAAGTGCAGAACAAGGTAATGTCAGCGGGATCCGAGATGAGTGGAGGAGACAGGCTTCTTTCTTGAAGACCAATGGTGATTATGATGAGAATGCCATGCCGGGGCAAATCTGGTTTATGAAAGCAGCTAAATCAAGAGGTGCAGAGAAATTTCTTGGTTTTGTAAATAGTCCACATGTGAACTTTACGCTCAATAATAAGGCTTTCTCCAGTGACGGAAAAACGAACCTCAACCCTGAAAAGCTTGATGCTTTCTCGAATGATTTGCTGAAAAACGTTGAAATTATCAAAGCAAAAACAGGAATTGAATTGGATTATCTCAGCCCGGTAAATGAGCCTCAATGGAAATGGAATGAAGGGAATCAGGAGGGTTGTCCCTACACCAACTTGGAAATCAGTCAGGTAATTAAAAGTCTGAGCAAAACACTAAGTAAGACAAGACTTAAAACAAGAATCCAGCTTGCAGAGGCAGGGCAATTAAACTACCTGACCAATCATCCCGATAGTACAAAAAGTAACCAGATTGAATATTTTTTCAATCCGAGGTCAGTTGGCTTTGTTGGCTCGCTGCCCAATATCGACAGGAGCATATCCGGACATAGCTATTTTACCACCAGTCCTGAAGAAAAATCAATTGAAATCAGAAGAGCTGTTGGAAAACAAGTGGCCAAGCATTCAGACCTAAGGTTCTGGATGTCGGAATACTGCGTGCTGGGAGATAGTTTACTTAAAGGTGAGGGACGTGATTTAGGTATGACCACAGCACTTTTTATCGCCAAGCTCATCCACCATGACCTGACTTATGCCAATGCAACCTCATGGCAGTGGTGGCTGGCCGTATCAATCGGCGATTATAAGGACGGCCTGGTCTATGTCGATAAAAGTAAGCTCGGCGGCAAGGTATATGACAGTAAACTGCTGTGGGGCCTTGGGAACTACAGCCGTTTTATCTCACCTGGAAGCACCAGGCAATTGGTCACCATGGCCAATGAGAAAAATTTTTATTTATCAGCTTATCTAAAAGATCAAGAAGTTGTTGCAGTTGCGGTTAATGATAGTGATCAGGTTGTTGAGCTACAGCTCACCGGAATAGATCAAAATCGAAATGCACAACTTTACACCACCTCCTCCAATGCTGATCTTGAGCGATCTGCATCGGCTGCACGCAATATCACACTTCCAGCCAAATCAATTACCACGATTATAGCCAGAAGGGAAAAATAGTGCGACTCCCCTGAGGGCCAAATATGTAAAATAAAGATCCTGAAGATGGTGTAGGTTTCTTCAAAAATAAAAAACAGACAGATGAAAAAAACTATAATAAATTTCTTGAACGCTGTAGTTTTTCTTGCAGCACTTTTAGGCTGCGGAAAGTCAAGTGACCAGCATAGCTTTACACTTGGAGATAGCACCTTTATGCTGGACAACAAGCCTTATCAGATTATTTCCGGGGAAATACATTACCCGAGGGTGCCCAGGGAAGCCTGGAGGGCAAGGATGAAAATGGCAAAGGCTATGGGCCTAAATACGATTGGTACCTATGTTTTCTGGAACCTGCATGAACCTGAAAAGGGGAAGTTTGACTTTTCGGGGAATAACGATATCGCTGCATTTGTAAAGATTGCCAAAGAGGAAGGCCTATGGGTTATCCTTCGACCAAGTCCGTATGTGTGCGCCGAATGGGAATTTGGCGGCTATCCTTACTGGCTCCAGAACGAGAAAGGACTGGAGGTAAGGAGCAGGGAAAAGCAATACCTTTCCGAGTATAAAAAATATATTGACGAGATTGGGAAACAGTTGGCACCGCTTCAGATTAATCATGGGGGGAACATCCTTATGGTTCAGGTAGAAAATGAATATGGCTCTTACGGAGCGGATAAGGTTTACCTGGAGATGAACCGAAAAATGTTTCTTGAGGCTGGTTTTGATGGATTGCTGTACACATGCGATCCGGAAAAGGATATTGTAAAGGGACACTTGAAAGGATTGATGCCTGCGATAAACGGGCAGGATAATCCCCTGAAGGTAAAACAAGCGGTTCGAAGTCTGAACCAGGGAAAAGGTCCATTTTTTATCGCCGAGTGGTATCCTGCATGGTTTGACTGGTGGGGCACGCCTCACCATAAAGTGCCGGCTGATCAATACACCGGCAAACTCGACACTGTACTTAAAGAGGGGATCTCGATCAATATGTATATGTTTCATGGAGGCAGTACAAGAGGCTTTATGAATGGTGCAAACTTTAGGGATTCCATTCCCTTTGAGCCACAGATCAGCAGTTACGATTACGACGCACCATTGGATGAGGCCGGAAATGCAACGGAAAAATTCATGAAGTTCAGGGAAGTCATCGCTAAGCACCTCCCAAAAGATTACAGCTTACCGCAGGTGCCTGAGGCAAAACCATCCATGGCTTTAACTTCAATAAAGTTTGATAAAGAGATCGGGATTTTCGATTACATGGGTGCTGGAAAAGTAAACGAGGATCCACTGACTTTTGAGGATATGAACCAGGCTTACGGCTATATGGTTTACAAGACAAAAATTGCGGGTGGAAAAAAAGCTGAACTGAAAATTGATGGGTTGCGTGATTATGGAATTGTATTTATTGATGGAGAGCGAAAGGGCACAATGGACAGAAGATTAGGGCAGGAGCAAACTATCCTCGATGTTCCACAAGGATCACATACGCTTGAGATTTTTGTCGAAAATATGGGGCGAATTAATTTTGGGCCAAACCTGCTCAAGAATAAAAAGGGCATCATCGGCGATGTTACTTTTGGAGGTAAGATACTAAAGGGGTGGACGATGTACGGTTTACCTCTGGATAAAGTAGACGTCTCGAAAATTAGTGCCGTAAAATCCCAAAAGAAAACACCTGTTCTGAAATTGGGTTCGTTTGATGTGGTTAATCCCTCAGATACTTATTTGGATTTCAGGCGTTGGGGCAAAGGTGTAGTTTGGGTAAACGGGCACAACTTGGGTAAGTACTGGAGCATAGGGCCACAACAGACCATTTATCTCCCTGCCGAATGGCTGAAAAAAGGGAAAAATGAAATCATCATTCTGGAACTTAATAAGCCAGAGGCAAATGTACTAACCGGTTTGGAACAACCTATTCTTGATCAGGTAAATAACGATAAATAATTTTTTTCCATAATAAATAAATCTTACATCGTGAGCATTAAAAAGTATTCGTTAGCTATCGCATTGATGGTGAGCTTGTGGAGTTGTAGTAAAAAAACAGATGGAATTGCAGAACCGGTGATTGGGCCATCCAACTTAGTTCATCCCCTGATTGCAGGGATCAACTGGGCAGATGCTCGGGATAACTTTGTAGATGGCTGGGTCATTCCATCAGGGCTTGATGCGGGAGATAATTATGCCATAGTGGCCCAAAAATCCGCAAGAATTTATGATGGCATCATCACGAATTTACCCGGCATCAATGCCATCCGATTGCCTGTTAATCCGCCATCGGTAACAGAGCGCTGGTGGGAGGCCTATCAGGCCACGATTGATCTGGCATTGGCGAAGAAATTAAAGGTTATTTTATGTTGCTGGGAAAGTTCGAAAAACAAGGACGGTATGATTGATGATATGGATGCTTTTTGGAAAATGTGGACGGTGATTTTAAATAAATATGGTCAACAAAGTGAGGTATACATTGAGGTGATAAACGAACCCTATGGCTATTCACTTTCACAACTCGGATCAGTTTATGAGCAATTCCTTTCTAAATTTTCGAATCTGGCACCGAACAGGATATTGTTGTCGGGTACCGGTTATTCCGAAGATGTAAACGGTATTGGCGCAGATATTAGATTTAAGGATTGTTTTTTGGCCCTGCACAACTATGCATTTTGGAATACCAGAACGCAGAGCGATTGGGAAAATAACTGGCGTTCCAGATACGGTGCATATGTATCAAGAACCATCATTACCGAATTCGGGGCAGGGATGACAACTGGAAAAAATTATACCGGACCTGCGGGGAATGACAACGAGATTGCCTATGTCATCGGCTCTACAAATGTATTTAGGAGCGGGAACCTTTCCAGTGTTTATTGGCCAGGGATCAGAGATGGGGATACCTATGCGTTATTAAACAAGACGGGTAATGGTGATGATATCAAATTATCCGTCACGAATTCATCGGGAGTAAGCAGGCTGCGCTTTGGCTGGGGATATTAATTGCTTCAGGATTGCAAAACAGAATAAATAAGTAATCTGTCTCCAACACCAAATTGGTTAGGAGTGCATTTTTTAAATCTGTCAACGATTGTACACAAATGGCGAAGGGATTTGGTTTTAGGCTATTTTAGTGATCCATTTATCCTGCCAGAGATTGCAAATGAAATAGTTACTGGACTTTTCTTTGGAATTAAAAGAGCTGTCCCTTTTATAGGTATCCCATAAACTTTAAAAACGAATTACCTTTAAAAGGATTCCTCTTATGCATAAGCACTCTGGATTGCAAAATCCTTAATAACGCGTCAAGAATTATCCTTCCTTCATTTGATAGTCGTTCTCCAAGAACGGCTATTACCTGAGGTCAAAACTATCATTGATTTTCTCTCCAACAATCCTGAAAGAGTTTTTGGACTGAAGCACAAATGCATCATAATCTGACTAGGAAATCCTGAAAAGCATAATCTCTTTTATGAGGGTCCAGCGATGTCAATGCACCCCACTTACGGGGATAAAAAGGCTTTGCTGATCAAATGAGCGTTTAAATCGATAAAGAGAAATAAATTTTATAATCCTTGTTGCGACGTTTGTTATTTACATTTGAATCTACCAAATATCCTCAACGTGATTAATGCGATAAAAATGAAATTTGAGGTTCGGACTGAACAACTTTTAGTTTTTGAACAATACAATTAATCAACAGATTTAAATAAAATATTCGTCATAACACCATTAATCAATTAATTATGAGTAAGTATTTTTTCTTCTTCGCATTTATGTTGTTTGTTCTAAATTCATACACCAGTGTCGGCCAGCAAAAAAGACTGCCGGATTTTGATGGTTATCTTTTTGCATATTTTGAAGGATCCGGGGAAAAAAATATTCAGGAGCAGCTACGTTTTGCAGTAAGTTCAGATGCAGTTAACTGGTTCGCCCTGAATGGCAACAAACCAATTATCGCTTCCGAAAAAATATCAGCTACCGGCGGTATTCGCGATCCGCATATCCTGCGTGGAGAAGAGCCAAATGGATATTATATCACGGCAACAGACATGAACACTTTTAAAGATGGATGGGGAAGTAATCCGGGAATAGTTATGCTACATTCCAAAGATTTGATCAACTGGAAACATAGCGTAGTCGAGCTGGCCAAAAGCTATCCAGCGAAGTTCGGTGATGTTCAATGGGTTTGGGCCCCTCAAACCATCTACGACCCCCAGGTTAAAAAATACCTGGTCTATTTTACTGTTCGGTTTAACAATGATAAAATGTTAGATTTTTATGGCGCCTACGCCAACAAGGATTTTTCCGGTTTCGAAGAGGAACCAAAATTAATGTTTAGCTCAAAATACGGTGCTATAGATGGCGATATTGTCTATAAAGATGGTACCTATAACTTATTCTTTAAAGGCAATACCAAAGACAGTTCGGGAAAGGAGATCAGCAATGGAATACAGAAAGCGACCAGCAAGTCACTTTGGGGGCCTTGGAAAGAAGATTTTAAATACCTGGATGCCTATTCTGAACAAAAGATTGTCGTTGAGGGATCTAGTGTATTCAAACTGAATGATTCTAAAGAATATGTTCTTATGTATGACCTGTATGCCGATCTTCGTTACGAATTTCAGCGAAGCACCGATCTTATTCATTTTAGCTCAAAGCCCGAAAAATTTAATAAAAACTTCAATCCCCGGCATGGCAGTGTGATTAGTATTACACGCAACGAAGCACGTTCCTTACAGTCGGTTTGGGGAGGAGTTCCTGAAACTCTGTTGCGCCCGGTTAAACCCGGCGATCGCTATAATTTTACCTCTTCAGGCAATCCCGTTATCAAACATGAATTCACGGCCGATCCCTCTGCTTTAGTTATGGGTGATACGCTGTGGCTTTTTGCGGGACATGATTATGCCGGTGGGCAAACGGGATACAAAATGAAAGATTGGCTGGTGTATTCCTCCACAGATTTAAAGAACTGGACTGAATATCCCGTGCCCTTGGAAATCACAGATTTTAGCTGGGCAAAAAGCGGCGATGCTTACGCTGGTCAGGTGATAGAGAAAGCTGGCAAATATTATTGGTACATCAGTACGAACTGGTCGGGTATAGGCGTTGCAGTTGCTGACAGGCCTGAAGGTCCATATAAGGACGCTTTGGGAAAACCATTGTTGGTGAATAAAGATTGTTTTTCATCCAATCATGCATGGGCCTGCATCGATCCCACAGTTATTACGGACAAAGATGGTCATTCCTGGATTTTTTGGGGAAATAGCGAATGCTATTATGCTAAACTGAAAGAAAATATGATTGAAATAGATGGTGAGGTGAAGCAACTAAACACGAAGGGCTTTGAATATACGGAAGCTCCCTGGATTCATGTAAATAATGGCAAATATTATTTGTCTTACGCAAAGGGTTTTCCCGAGAAAATAGCATATGCGACAAGCGATTCGATCGATGGGCAATATAGCTACAAAGGGATTATCAATGAAATAGCGGGAAACAGTAATACCAACCATCAGTCTATAGTTAAATTTAAGGATCAATGGTATTTTATCTATCATAACGGAGCGATTCAAACCAATGGCGGAAGCTTTAGCCGCTCTATTTGCATCGATCGGTTAAGATATAATCCTGACGGAACGATTAAAAGAATTTCGATGACTTCTGAAGGAGCCAATTGATGCATTTTATTAAATTAAGATCTGGATACATTTTTCCTCATCATAGATTCGTTAGGCTAGGATACAGCGGCTATGAATATTGCGACAGTTTTGTTTTCTGATCTCAAATATCGTTTGATGTACTTATGCGTTATTTTTTAAATAGATTCTTAATATAAAATATAAATGTTCTCTGTTTGTTCTGATCAGAGGACTTAGAAAACCACGTTAACGTAATTTTGTTATGGTGAATTTTGTATATTAGTCTGAATTTAACGTTCACTACATTGAAAAAAATTGACCTCCACATCCACACAATTCCTAGCACAATTAGCGACAGTCATTTCGATTTTTGCCTCGAAACTCTGAAAGAATACGTTACAAAACTTGAACTGGATTGCATCGCCGTTACCAACCATAATTTATTTGATGCGGAACAGTTCACACAAATTTGCGAAAATCTAGATATTAAAGTGTTGCCAGGAATAGAGATAGATTTGGAGAAAGGTCATTTACTTTTAATTTCAGAGAATACTGAACTCGGAGACTTTACTGCAAAATGTCAGCAGGTTCAGGCTCTCATCAAAACACGGGAAGATAGTATTACTGTTGAAAACTTACAGGCTATCTTCGGCGATCTAAACAGGTATCTGCTGATACCACATTACGAGAAGAAACCAAATATTTCAGAGGAGACAATCGCAAAGCTAAACCCACATATCCACGCTGGAGAAGTGACTAGTCCTAGAAAATTCAAAGCCTGCTCCAAGGATAACACGAAGTTGGTTCCGGTTATTTTTAGTGACGTAAGAATTTATAATGGGATCAAAGGATTTCCTACAAGGCAGAGTTTTATTGATATTGGTGAAATAACACTTAAAAGTATCAAAGCATGTTTGACTGATAGAACAAAAGTTTGCCTTTCGGGAAGTGAGGGCAACGACTATTTTCAGGTTACAGATGATGGTTTGTTCCTTTCTACCGGTTTGAACGTGATGTTGGGAGAACGTTCAACTGGGAAAACCCATACTCTTGAACGGATCATGGGTTCTTTCGAAAATGTTAAATACCTAAAACAGTTTGCCCTGCTACAGGACAGCGAAGAGAAATTTGAAGCACTGTTATCTACCAGGCACAGTTCCGTTAACGAACAGTTTTTGAAGGAACTGAAAGATATGATTGCCGACATGACGAAGGTCGATCTAGTAGCGAACAAAAAAGAAGCTGAAAAATACCTCGAAAGTTTGATTAAATTTGCTTCTGAAAGTGATAAGCTTGATAGTTATTCAAAAGCATCCCTATTCAGTGAAACCCTATTTTTAGAAGCTGATCTGAAAGGGCTGGACAGTTTGATCGATGCCGCCTGCCTTTTAATTGATAACACCGAATACAGCGAATTGATTAATCAGCACATTTCTGTTGATTCATTAAAGCAACTTGCGGTAGCGTTGATTAGAGAGCATATTGGAACCCATAAACAGAACCTTGAAAAGCGCTGGTTGAATGACCTGATCGGTAAGATCAAGGACGATCTGAAACTAAAAACGGCTAATACCCCACCTTTGGATATTGATTTTTATCGGGTTCTGCTGGAAAATGAAAAAGTCAAGAAGTTCAATGAAATCATCAAGGAAATCCAGCAAGAAAGAGAGATAGACAGCAAAAATATACGGGGATTCAAGGTGGTTGCCAGAACCAAAAAATATACTGGCGCAAATCAGTTAAAGCTCAAGTCCCGGAAACAGATATCATTCATGGAGGCATTCAAAAAATACGAAACTCCTTACTCTTTTTTGAATTCCATAAAGGAAATTGGATTGGAGGAAACTGATTTTCACAAATATTTTGTCGACATCGAATACAAAACCCTTAACAAACACGGATTCCCAGTTTCAGGAGGTGAACGTTCAGAATTCAATCTTTTGCATGAAATCGGAGATGCACTACAATTTGATTTACTGTTGATTGATGAACCAGAATCCTCATTTGATAATTTATTCCTTAAAAATGATGTTAATGAGCTTCTAAAGCAGATTTCCAAGGAGATACCCGTTGTGATTGTTACGCATAACAGTACAGTTGGGGCATCTATAAAGCCCGACTGTATCGTATACACTAAAAAATCTATTGTGGGAAATGAAGTTAAGTATCAATTGTTCTACGGTTATCCTGGCGATAAACAATTAAAAAGTCTTGACGGTGCATTAACCGACAATTATGACATCATGCTTAGCTGTTTAGAAGCTGGCCAGCAAGCTTATGATGATAGAAAAAATACGATTTATGATATACTTAAAAATTGACGACAACAAAGGGTTTTTCCTTAGAGATGGAGGGGAACAGGAAGCTACCTGGCATGCGATCGATTTAATAACCAAAGAAGATCTCTACTTTTTGTTAAAAAAGGCAGTATTGGATGATTTTGAGATGGCTGCTTATAATGAGCAAATACTATCCAACAAAGCGCATCAGATCATTTACAAAAATTTATATGAAAAATTCACTGACCTTGAAGCCAATAGAACGCGGTTTAAGGATGAGAGTGATAATTTATATAAAGCGGCGCTTGAGAAATATAAGCCAGCGGAATGAACATGGTAAAAATCTGATCAGTTCAAAACTCAAGCAGACTATCTCTCATGAAAAAACACGAATTAGAAAATGCCTACAACGACCTTCATAAACTTAGCGAAGAATATTGGCGAACCAATACGTTGAACAAATTTTTCATTCAGATCAATACCAGGAAACCCATAAGTGCTGTTCCAAGTTATGATTTTCATAATTTCACCTTTAGCGGCTTGGATCAACTCGTACTCCAGAGAGAAAACTTTCCGGCCCATTGCTAGTGCTAGCTTCTAGCTCGTATTTTTTAAGCTATGGTAAAAAACACCTCCGATAGCTTAAGCGTTTGGCATGTATGGTGAATTATTTGGGTATACTATAACTAAGCAAAAATGATTGCCACTCCCGATGAAAATCGGGTTCGCAATGACGCGGATGGAGGAGGTTGCAGCAATCAATAGGTAAGACTTAAGCCCATCCCCAATCATCAGGGATGGGCTTTAAGTTAAACAATAACCAGTGTTTCCAGGGTGGTATTGCCAGGGGTGTCTTTAGCTTCGGCAATAATTTTAGTGCCTGCCAAATTGCTATTTAGAGCAGTGGCTACGTAAAACCAATCTACACTGTTGGCACTTTGGGTAGCTAAACCGCTTTCTATTAAAAGGTTTGCGGCATCGTAAATGCTTACTTTTACTTGGGTAAGTCCAAAGTTGTCTATAGCCCTTACCCTAATTTGCTCACCGATTAAACCTTGGTAGTTGTCGGCATCAATTAAGCTGATTTCTGGAGATTTACAATAATCTGCCAAGGCTAAATTGTAGGCCGATGTGCCGGGTTTAGTTAATAGCTGATAGACGGCTAACAAAGCGGGGTTGTTAATTACACCTCTGGCGTAAACGACTGCCTCTCTAAATTTAAGCTTTGCCTCAAGCTGTTTTGCGGAGTATACGGGGTTCTCCGTCTTTTTTGGTCTTTTGGCAATTACCGTTTGGTTGCTTCCAAAATTTTTAAATACCAATAGGTTGCCCACTTTACCGCGGGCACCATACATTACTTCGTTGTTTTCTGACTTTGCCATTTTCTTTCTGTTTTTTAAATGTGATTAATTAAAATTTGCAATCTTGTTTTACTGCGTAGTGTAAAGATGGAGTAGAAAAAAGTAGGGCTCGCCGCGTTTGGCGGGTTCCGTTGCATTTGTACCTATTATGCACTATTTGTCTGTATTTGTCGCAATTGGCGGTTTGGGCTGTTGGTTTGCCGTCGGTCTACCGTCGGTGCTACGTTGGTAATACGTTAGTAGGGTAGGGTGGCAGATAATGGGTTGCTTTAAATCAAGGTTCGCACCTTTAAAATGAAGTCAACAGATACCAATTCGGTGTGAGTTGGATGTACAACACTATACTAAAAAAGATTGCCACAGCCGATGAAGGATCGGGTTCGCAATGACGCGGAAGGTGTGGGGCAGTGGTAGGTCGCTTAGGGTTGTGGGTAACGGGCAATAGCTAMGCACTGCCATTGCGAAGCACGCTATCCGGCCTCAGTGAATTAGCGTAAAAAAATCAATTGGAAGGATTGTCAGAAATAAAAGCTGTTTGAGCGAAGCGAGCCTCAGTGAATTAGCGTAAAAAAATCAATTGGAAGGATTGTCAGAAATAAAAGCTGTTTGAGCGAAGCGAGTTCTTYTATTTCCAATCCGAAGATTTGATTTTTAGCGAATTCAKTGCAGCCTTGATCTTYGGTTACCTTTCCATCAAGGGAAAGGTAAAAGCCATACGCTGGCTAAGCGTGGCAAGGTTTGAGCGTCTGGAATTTATGGCAAGAAATCCATCGCCTACCGTACCTTTCCATCAAGGGAAAGGTAAAAGCCATACGCTGGCTAAGCGTGGCAAGGTTTGAGCGTYTGGAATTTATGGCAAGAAATCCATCGCCTACCGATAAAAATCGGTACAGGTCGGGATGACAAGTTGTGCCTGAGATTGCCACASCCGATGAAGGATCGGGTTCGCAATGACGCGGAAGGTGTGGGGCAGTGGCAGATCATTTAGGGTTGTGGGTAACGGGCAATAGCTACGCACTGCCATTGCGAAGCACGCTATCCAAGGTTTGAGCGTCTGGAATTTATGGCAAGAAATCCATCGCCTACCGATAAAAATCGGTACAGGTCGGGATGACAAGTTGTGCCTGAGATTGCCACASCCGATGAASGATCGGGTTCGCAATGACGCGGAAGGTGTAGGGCAGTGGYAGATGAGTTAGGGTTGTGGGTAACGGGCAATAGCTACGCAMTGCCATTGCGAAGCACGCTATCCGGCCTCAGTGAATTAGCGTAAAAAAATCAATTGGAAGGATTGTCAGAAATAAAAGCTGTTTGAGSGAAGCGAGTTCTTYTATTTCCAATCCGAAGATTTGATTTTTAGCGAATTCAKTGCAGCCTTGATCTTTGGTTACCTTTCCATCAAGGGAAAGGTAAAAGCCATACGCTGGCTAAGCGTGGCAAGGTTTGAGCGTYTGGAATTTATGGCAAGAAATCCATCGCCTACCGATGTAAAATCGGTACAGGTCGGGATGACAAGTTGTGCCTGAGATTGCCACAGCCGATGAAGGATCGGGTTCGCAATAACGCGGAAGGTGTGGGGCAGTATGAGTGGAGTTAGTGTTGTAGCTAACGATTAATTCAATGACGCCGTACAATTTAATGTTATTTTAGGCAGAAAACTTACCTTTTCCGCCAATTTTTGATAAATAACCCGCAATATGACTTATCATATTTGCAACACTTTTGGTTTTTTGTTGCAAAAATTGAATGGGTGCTTGCATAGGCTATTGCAAATTTTGCATACGCTGTTTTACTTGGTCTTGTCAATTTTCTAAAAGTTACAGGATGCTTTGTAACTATTAACAGATGAGCTAAATTTGGTAGATGAAGATGACCTGTTTTACCCCATAAAGAAAATGAGTGATGAGTGCGCCAATACATCGTTTATGTTTTTATACTGCCGATCTTAAGCTGATGACTGGCAAGAGCGAGCGTACTTGTCAGCGCATTTTACAAGTGATTAGAGATTGTAATGGTTTGCAGAAACATCAACCCATTACGGTTTTTCATGTCTGCGATTATTTAGGGATTTCGTTGGAGAAGTTGTTGCCCTTTGTTAGATAGGTAAGGAGAACGTTTTGCATAACTTATGCAAACCAAATCCTTGCCACTATAATTTCAGTAGTGCGTGTCACGCTGACATTACCGCTAAAATTTGTAGGCAAATCTATAGGCTACTTGGTTTTGCTGGTACAATGGTGCAAAACTTAAATTCCGCATATGAGGGCCAATAAACTTCTTAAGGTGTGGATAAACGACATAGGTTAATTTGGTAGATAAAATTCCAAAGCCAGCACCAGCAACCACATCACTTAACCAATGTTTATTGTTATACATTCTTAACATACCTGTGGCTGTAGCAACGGCGTAAGCGGCATAGCCAAGCCATGGCGATTGATCTTTAAATTCCTGACGTAACATTTCTGCGGCAGCAAACACGGTTGCGGTATGCCCAGAAGGAAAAGAGTTATCGCTCGAACCATCAGGTCTTAAACGGTGGGTTTTACTTTTTAAAGTGGTTATTGTTGCTGTGGTAATTGCCGTAGTAATTAATACCATTGCGGTTTGATCTAGCGCATTATTTTTTGCTTTAATACCTGCAATATCTAAAGCGTACATGGCCAATAGGGGAGAAAAAATGGCATAATCGTCTACATGTGCTGCAAATTTTGGATGATCTTCGCTTAATTCTGCTTTTGTACTTAAATCTAAATCTCTTATGGCATTACTGCCCAATGAAACTAAACCATAACCAACAAATACAGTTGGTATGATATAAGCATTAAGCTTTTTGTGATTATAATGATTGTAGTATACTTCAACTTTGCCCAGACTATCAATGTTCTGCGCTTTTAAATTTAAACTGAATACGCTAAGTATGAGAACTAAATATTTCATTCCTTTTGATTTAGAACAAAGCTAGTTCTCAATTTTGAAGAGATTCTGTAGTATCAGAATATTAAGCAAAAGGAATGTAAATTGTGCTCATGACTATAAACAATTTTAAACTGATGTAGTTCAGCTGTTTGTTTAACTATGGCTAAACCCAATCCCATTCCTTCAGAAGAAGGCGACTTATAAAAACGCTCAAAAGCTACTGATGGATCTAAAGCATCAGCTTCGCTGGTGTTACTGATAGCTAGCTTTTTAGCGTTAAGTTCAATATTTATCGATCCATCTATTTTATTATGCCTAATTGCATTTCCTATCAAATTATCTAACAAAATATCTGCTAAATATCTACTCATTAGCAGTTCTTTGTCCTGTGAATCCAATTTTATAATGATATTTTTTTTCTGGATAAACTCTTGAAAGTAGGCGAGTTTTTCTTCGATTAGCTTTTTTAAGTTAACCTCCTCCTTATCTTTCAATAAGTTATTATCAATTTTTACTAATAATAAAAGCGATTGATTTAGTTTGGTAAGTTTAGAAGTAGCACTGTAAAGGTCAATCAGGTTTTTGCTTTCTTCTTCACTTAAATTGTTCGATTGCAGCATCATATCTAATTTCGAATTGATTACCGCAATGGGCGTCATCATTTCGTGTGATGCATTTTCGGTAAAGAGTTTAATTTCTTTATAGTCAGATTTGACGCGTTGAGAGATATCAACTATGGCATCATTTAATTCTTTGAATTCAACTATCGAAGTGTCAACTTTCTGGTAATTTCCACCATGGTTTAGGTTAAATGATTTCAGGTTTGCCAAAATTTGCCTAAAAGGAAGCCAAATATTTTTTGTCATGTATCTGTTTACCAATAAAATGACGACTAACAGCCCTAAAACAGGTAGGATAATGACCAAAAATATACTCTGTGCCTGATCTGCATGTGCAATTTTAGAGGCGATAATCTTAACATTATAATCCTTACCACCTAATGCCAAGTCCTCTTCCAGAAATCTGCCGCTCTCTTTATGGCCTTTTTTCGGATTAAAAAAGACTGTATCGCCAAAATGTCTTTTAATATGTTGTTTGGAGATCTTGTGGTACTCGATCACCAGATCTTCGAAAACTACATGAGCTGGATAGTTGGTTTTATTGCTAGCATAATCTTTTACTTCCAGAAGCTCTTCAACCAGATAATTATCAATTTGCTTATTGAGGTACTGGCTTAAGGTGTTGTAAAAAAGATAGCCAATAATGAGCAAGCCAATTATACTGGTAGTTAACAAAACCCTGTTGTAAGTAGTAAATAATCTCATCATTCAGCGAATTTATAACCCACTCCGTAAACCGAATGAAAATAGTCTTTACAGCCAGCATCTACTAATTTTTTTCTTAGATTTTTAATGTGGGTATAAATGAAATCAAAACTATCTGCCATATCTGCATGATCGCCCCAAATATGGGTTACTGCTGCAGATTTTGAGATGACTTTAGCTTTGTTGGCTACAAAATAAACCAGCAAATCAAACTCTTTTCTGGTTAAGCTAATGTCCTTACCATTTACTTTAACTTCTTTTGCCTGAACATCAATGGCAAGTTCGTTAAATACTACAACATCACTTCCATTAAAGGTGCGCCTACGGATAACCGCCATGATCCTTGCGCTAAGTTCTGAAAGATGAAATGGCTTAATGAGATAATCATCCGCTCCCAGGCTAAGGCCTTCTATTCGTTGATCTACCGAATTTCTTGCGGTAATAATAATGACGCCATCCTTGCGCTCGATCTTTTTTAAATCGGCCAGCAAGGTTAGCCCATCACCATCTGGCAAGGTAAGATCCAACAAGATACAATCATAACTGTAAAGGGCGGTTTTTTGCGCAGCCTCAGCAAAAGTTTTAGCTTGGTCGCATACGTTACCTTCTGCCATCAGGTATTCGATAATGTTTGTCCGTAACGTATGCTCGTCTTCTATAACCAGTATTTTCATGTATGTTGAAATTGCTACAAGATAGCTAAAGTAGCTTTATTTGTATTTGATGTTCAATGAAATAATATCCGAACTCATGTTAATGTTTTTGGCATAATGCCCATATCTAATTTCGAGCATGCTGAAATGTTGCATACCCAATACGCCTTTTGGTGGGGCGAAGCGAATACCTGCACCATAAAAATCACTGCTGAACTTAGATAAATCATAGTTGCTGTTATAATATTGATCTGCCGCAGTATGTGTTTGGAACGGAGCGAAATATTTGGCTGCCGTTTGAGTATAATATCTATAAAAAGGGCTAATGGAAAAGAAAGAATTGATTTTGATAGGCACCTCTATGTCCGCCGTGTGAGATTTAAGTCCCCAGTTATCGGTATAATAACGGTAATATGTTTTAATGATCAGGTTATTGCCAATAAAGTAGTTTGCCCTAAAACCCAGAGGGATTTTAAGCCTGCTGTCTGGAAGATTTTCCTGGTGCACAGTGTTATCTTTAAAATAAACCCTATGAAAAGGAAGGCTGAGATAGCCATTCTGTTGCACCACATCGGCCAGCAACATCACCTGAAATCTTTCATTAATAATTTGTGAGTATGATAACGAACCTGCAAATGTATTTCTTGCTGCCGATCCATACCGCTCATGGTCCATCGTATTTGTTCTCAGTTCAATTGGCTGAATTAATGTAACCTGATCCAGGTAAGTTTGTAATTTAGCAGTAAACTCCCCACTTTTATCCTTGGTTTTGGTAGAGAAACTCACATTACCACCAAATGATTGGTAATCGAATTCTGTTGATGAAGAAAGACCGAATGCTAAAGTAGTTCCTTTATTTTCATTTTCAATGCTCCAGCTTAACGAAGGGTAAATTCTGGTATCGGCATGTGAGGCAGAAGAGTTTGCCTGAAGATCGATCATATCCGATGATGCGGAAGTATAATGGTCGATCCCCACTTCAAGACCAAAAGTATGTTTTCGTGATTTAGCATCATATTTAACCATTTTTACATCAAATACGTTGGCAATATCAGTGAGTTTTTGTGAGCCGATACCGCCTGTAACAGCAGCATTGTTTCCATCTTGTGTATAATAACTCGAAACCAGATTTACCTCATCTAGTTTAAGTTTTCTGCTCTGAAAACCAGTACTGTCTTTTGGTGTTGTTTGGGCAAAGGAATGTAACAATGCGAAAACAGCCGCTGCAGTTAAAAATATTTTTTTCATGTGTTTATCTTCTTAATTACATCCACAACCACCGCCGCTTTTTCCCGAATTTGCGCCCGAAGCACCTTCCCGGTATCCTTGAAAGCTGAGTTCGGTCTTCTCAATCTTCCTGTTCCCTAGAATCATTTCTGCATCGTTTAATCTGTTCTTTTGATATTCTTTAACTGTTTTGCAAGAAGGTATAACTAGCAATACACCAAGTGCCATTGCTACCGCGAGCATTCCTTTTATCAATTTTGCTTTCATTTAAGGTTGATATTTTTACTGGTATAGATTTTATTATTGTCGTCTACAATGATGCAGCCCAGGTAATTAATTTGGTTGATCATATCCAAACCTGCTGAAATCCCCATTACGGTAACTGGAGTTGCCATGGCATCGGCTATTTCTGCATTTGGACTAATAATGGTTACGCTTTTTATGCCGCTAATGGGAAGGCCGGTTTTGGGATTAATGGTGTGCGAATACTTTTTGCCGCCAATATTTACAAACTTTTCATAATTGCCAGATGTAGCAACTGCCATATCGGTTACGTTCAAATAAGAAAATGGGGTGTTTTTATGATCGGGGTCAACAATGCCAATTGTCCATGGCTCCCCATTAGGCTGTGTGCCCCAAGTGGTGAGGTCGCCGGAAGCATTTACAATTCCAGCGCATACTCCTTCTTTTTTTAACAGAGATTTTGCCATTTCGGCCGCATAACCTTTTCCTATTCCTCCAAAACCTATCCGCATTCCCTTTTCTTTAAGCATTACGGTATTATTTAGAGGATCAAGGATGATGTTTTTATAATTGATCAATCTCACCATTGATCTAGCCGTTTCGATATCGGGAAGACGTGTCATGGTACTATCGAAGTTCCATAACTTCCTGTCAATAGAGCCGTAAGTAAGATCGAATGCACCATCTGTAATTGCTGATATCCGTATAGAACGTTCTATCAACTGATAAACTTCAGGGTCAACTTTTACAGCCGCAATTCCAGCTTGGCTATTAATTTGATTGGTTTGGCTATTCTCATGAAACGTGGTGAATAGATTTTCAATTCTTTTTATCTCATCAATTGCGAGCCTGATTTTTTGCATTGCCCATTTTTCGCTGTTTGCAACAACCGTTAGCTCAAAAGTATTTCCCATCAAGCGCTCGGTAAGTTTGAAAGCTTTAGCGAGCTGTAATTCACTATCTTTTTGCATCGCAGATTTTTTGGAGCTCGTTTGTAAATTCACCTGCAGTTTGATTTGGCAACCCATCATACGCTTTGAGTACTTTTCCATCCTGATCCAGAATTACTGTGTAAGGAAATTTCCCCAGGGGGTTATATTTTTCGGCCAACATTTCGTTCTGCTTTTTAATCGGTTCCGCAGGCTGTTTTTTCTTGTTTCTAGGAAAGTCTGCATTAATCATCACCAGGCTTGCTGTTGCCATTTTTATAAATCCCTGATCAGCGAAAATTTCACTATGCATTCTAATACATGGACCGCACCAATCCGAGCCAGAAAAATTCAGGAGAATAAGCTTGTGCTGTTCCTTTGCGTTTTTCTGAGCGGTTTCAAAGTTCTGTTCCCAAGGTATTGTTGATGAAATCGCAACGAGTGCAATAAATAGTAGATTTTTCATAATTGATTGTTAACGTAAGCTTTCTCCATAGGCTTTAACCGACGATTTTGCATTGCCAAACGCAATGGCAAGTAGCGTTTTCTATTGTTTTAAGGATATGAGATAGATTTATTGATGATATCCGCCACTTGAATACAAGTAAGACGCCAACTGGTAATGTGCAACGGCCTCATCTGTTAGCCAACTTTCAGAAGGGATTACTTTGGAAGCCCCGGTTTTAAAATTCGGCGTAAATGTGTTTGATTTCTTGTTTGGATCTAAAATTATAAGTTTGTTGTTCTTAAGATATCCCAAGCTCTGATAGGTACTGATAAATGCCCTTTGCTGCTGGTCTTTCATTTTAAAAACATCCTGACCGAAGAACTTACTTTGATAGCTGAAATTGAGCAATCCTAGTATTGAAGGCCCAATATCGATCTGTGCCACAAGTTTTTCGAATTTGCCAGGCTTAATATGTGCTGGTGAATATATTATCATTGGAATATGGTATTTATCAACTGGAAGTTCAACTTTTCCGGCACTTGATGCACAATGATCTGCAACGATGACGAAAAGTGTATTCCCAAACCAGGGTTTAAGTTTTGCTTCTCTGATAAATCTTCCAATCGCGTAATCGGTATATTTTACGGCGCCTTCCCGTCCGGTATGTGATGGAATATCAACGCGGCCTTCCGGATAAGTGTATGGCCTGTGGTTCGAAACCGTCATGATGTGCGCAAAGAAGGGTTTCTTGCTTTTGTAATCTTTGTCCAGTTCCCGGAGCGAAAGCGTAAATAGGTCTTCATCCGCAACACCCCAGGTATTTTCATAATGGATTTCCTTTTCACTCAATGCATTTCGATCAGTGACTTGATAACCATTTTGAGAAAAGAACTCGTTCATATTATCAAAGTAGCCATAACCGCCATAGATAAACCTGCTGCTGTAGCCTTTAGAACGAAATACACTGCCCAATGTAAAAAGATTTTTATTGTTTGGGCGTTTAACGATAGATTGCCCCGGTGTTGGCGGTATACAGAGTGATAATGCCTCCAAACCACGAACCGTTCGTGTACCTGAAGCATATAAATTGGTGAACAGCAGACCCTCTTTTGCAAGTGAATCCAGATTGGGTGTGATGCCTTGTGTATTGCCATAACTCCCCAGGAATTCAGCACTCAAACTTTCTACGCTAATCAGGATGACGTTCATTCTCTTTTCCGCCGAATCAGCTTTGATATTCCTGATGGTGTTACGGTTTCTTAAATTGACTGGTAAAAAATTAAGATCTTTTCTGATGATAGACAGTGCTTTTTCGAGGGGTATAGTCTTATAAAATGTATCGTAATCTAACTCGTTGTGCCAAAAGGCAAAGCCAAAATCGTACATGCCATTGCCCGAAAGTTCATTTACATATTGATTGCGACTTTGATTTTTCCAGTTGTGGCTAACTAAAAAGTAGGTGGCAATCGGAGCGATAAGAAATAGCAATAGAAGCTTTGAACGATTTGCAAAACGCATTGGAATAAGGGTAGATTCCCACACTTTTTTCCTCAATAAGTAGGTGATAAATGCTGAAAGGACAAGAAGGATCGTTAAAATGGGAATAACAGGGTATGACTGCCTGATATTTCCGATAACTTCAGTAGTGTAAACCAGATAATCGACCGCAATAAAATTATAGCGTACCGAAAATTCTTCCCAGAAAATCCATTCGGAAATTGCATTAAAAATAAGCGTGAATATTACCACAAAAAAATAGGCAAGAATTAATATCTTACTTATTTTTTTGCTGTACCATCTCGATGGGAAAATCCACAGATAAAGAATAAGGGGGATTATTGCATAAGAAGCAGCTGCAAGATCATAGAATAGGCCAATAACAAATACCTTGAGGAGATTTGTTAAACTCCACTCAAAAGATGCCGAGGAATAAACTAAGAGCGAAATCCTCGTCAGCAGCGAAGCGGTGCATAGCAAAATCACAGCAAGTAGTACAGGTCCAAATCTACACTGAAATAGACTATTTAATTTTTTAAAGATGTTCATTGGTTTGATATTCATTCTGGCCGAAAGGCCAAAGCTATCATCGAATTCTGAAGAGATTCTGAAGTTTGTATGTTTCAACATTACTCAGCGTCATTGCTAAAAATTATGGTGAAATCAGTTATACAACTTATAGTTGTTCAATTGTAAAGTTAATTGTAAACTTTATTATACATAATTTGAAAATTTTTGTGTTATTTTGAAGTTCAAAAATTAAGCATGAAAAACATCTTCATTATCGCCATTCTCCTCTCCAGTTTTATTTGTCATGCTGATGCACAGAATATAAATCAGGCTATTGATGGTAACCAATATGTGAAGCAATTGGCTGATCAGCGATACCAATTCAATAAAAGCTTAATTAAAAAGTTACGCATTCCGTACCCGGTAGCCAAATCAATTTTTAACTCCAATTCATTAGTAGCCTTTGATGGCCACACCTATGTTTTAAAAAACAATGAAGTGGTAGAAATAAAAGGTTTTTTATTGTCGAAAAAAGCATTAGAGGCTATTACAAACAAATTGTTAATGTTGGATGCTTACCAGAAAAACTGTGCTGAAAATGTAAATAGGAGCTATAGTGAATCTGGTAGAGATTTACAATATGTAAAAAATAAGGATCGTCAATTTTTTGCCGCACTTAAACAAATATTATCCGTTACAGGGTCTATCTCTGATCAATATCAGAAACCTAATGCCTCTGTTACTATTGAAATGGCCATGAACAAAATCAAAGTCCAAGAGCTTAGTGCAGAACAGGATTCGCAAAATATAGCTTTCGCTAAAGTGAAATAACGTTTATCGCTTCGTTTCCCCAAAATAAAAGTTGAAGCGCTTCCAAAGGCACAAGCATTCCATTACCACAGGCTTGATATCAATCCAATTAATACAGGAATATTTTCTAATCCTACATTGAGATTAAATCTTTTCCTCTCGACAGCGGCTGTAGTAAACTTTACACTTTCTCCCGATTCTAAACAGCTCGAAAATATTACTAAAAAATGCAGTCGTAAAAAGGAGTTTTTAATTTATAAGCATTATTTTTGCCAAAACTGTAGATTGTGATCAACCAAAATTGTTTACAGTTTCTTTGCTTTAAAAATAACCTAATTAGTAATGACAAACGATAAAAAAGAAATATTTGACAGCGTTGCACAGCGTTTAAAAATTGAAGGTTTTAATGTGGTAAACCGCGATGAAACACGTCCTTGGGGCGGTTTTTTTGTAATTGATGAGGCGCAGGCTCAACAATTTGCTGATACTTATTTTGATGGCTTAGATGTAGAGAGTTTAAAAATTGGCGGCAAGTTAAGTCCGAAAATATTGATCGTTGCTCCGAATACCCGTTTATCCTGGCAATACCACCACCGCAGAGCCGAAATCTGGCAAGTGGTTACCGGTACAGTTGGTATTAAAACCAGCCAGACTGACGAAGAGGGGGAAGTGAAAACATACGCCCCAAAAGATCAAATTAAATTACAACAAGGTGAACGCCACCGTTTAATCGGTTTAGATGACTGGGGTGTTGTAGCAGAGATTTGGCAACATACAGATGCATCAAACCCATCTGATGAAAGCGATATCGTTCGCGTTCAGGATGATTTTGGCAGATAATATTTTTTAAATCCTGCTCGTTTTAATCGGGCAGGATTGTAGTAACTCTTCCTTTCCCATACCTTGGTTTTCTAACCGCCAAAACTAAACGTAGATAAAATACGTTAATAAAGCATACACACAATACATGATTATCCTCATTTTCTTTCTTTGCCATTGGTTCTTATCCTTATTTAGCCAAACCTTTTTCCTTCACCGTTATTCATCGCATAAAATGTTTAAGATGGAGCCTTTCTGGGAAAAATTCTTTTATTTAATTTTACTTATTTCTCAAGGTTCATCATTCTTAAATCCAAGGGCTTATGCTATTTTGCACCGTATGCACCATGCTTATAGCGATACAGAAAAGGATCCGCATTCCCCACATTTTTTTAAGGATGTTTTCGGGATGATGATTGCTACAAAAAATATGTATATGAACTATTTGCAGTTTAAAATACAACCTGAACCGGCTTTTCAGGGTAATTATCCTGAATGGCCTATAGTCGATAAGATTGGAAATTCTTGGTTATGGCGAATTGCATGTGGTTTATTTTATATTGGTTTTTATATCATGTTCGCAAACCATTGGTGGTTGTTTATTTTATTGCCAATTCATTTTTTAATGGGTCCGTTACATGGCGCCATTGTTAACTGGTGCGGGCATAAATATGGTTATTCTAACCACGATAATGATGACCATAGCAAAAACTCCTTACCTTGGGATTTTCTATTAATGGGAGAGTTGTTTCAGAATAATCACCATAAAAAACCCAATAGTCCTAACTTTGCTACTAAATGGTGGGAGTTTGATCCAACCTATCCGGTAATGAAGGTTTTGCACTGGATGCGGATTATCAAAATAAGAAAAGTATAGTCAATTTCTGTTGGCAGAATCCATTTCTTCGCTGATAAAATAAATATGCGCTGGTCAGCCAGTGCATATTTATTTTATCCTCTAATGTCTCTTAATTAAGCTTTTTTGGTTGTTTCAATGCTTCAATATACTGGAAAACATCTATTCCATTAAGGGTATATGCACTCGGTAATCATATCACTATCAAATTAAATTGTTAAGGATGAGAAGCATGTTATTCTTGCTTATTTCCGATCTATTTTTTTTTCTTTTTACATTTCTAGTGAACTATCATTTTTACGCTGTTATTGTCTGAAAAATTTGCACCTTTGCCGACTAAATTAACGAAGTCGCGAAAAAGTATTCTCCTGCATTGTAACAAATGGCCTCTTCCGCCGACTAATAACCAAAGATTAACTTACTAATATGA
Source organism: Pedobacter sp. Leaf41 (assembly GCF_001422545.1). Lineage (GTDB taxonomy): Bacteria > Bacteroidota > Bacteroidia > Sphingobacteriales > Sphingobacteriaceae > Pedobacter. The sequence continues at coordinate 802,530 of NZ_LMLE01000001.1, forward strand.
AAAGAATTTTACTCTTAATCCTATCGCTGGGAATATTTATCAATGCTCAGGCCCAATTTCCTGGTGGTTTAGGTGGAGGTGCAAAAAAACCAACCGTTTTTGGCCGTGTTACGGCAACCATTTTAGATTCTGTTACCAAACAGCCTATAGATTACGCAACAGTTTCGCTTATTAATACAAAGGATAATAAATCGGTAAACGGTGGGGTAACAGATCCGAAAGGAAAGTTATCATTGCAAAATGTTGCGCCTGATTCTTATAAATTGATGATCGGTTTTATGGGTTACAAAACCAAAACTATTTTGGTTAACACCACCCCGGCAAAACCCGATCAGAATTTAGGAACCATTTATATTTCTTCAACAGAAAATACGTTGGCTGATGTACAGGTTCAGGGAACAAAAGCAGTGATCGAAAATAAGATCGATAGAATGGTATATAACGCTGAAGCTGACGGAACTAATGCCGGTGGCGATGCTACAGACGTGATGCGTAAAGTGCCCATGTTATCGGTTGATGCTACAGGAAATGTACAATTGCGTGGCGGGGCTGTTCGTGTGTTAATTAACGGTAAGCCCTCTGGAACAATGGCCAGCAGTGTAGCTGATGCCTTAAAAATGATTCCGGCAGAGCAAATTAAAAGTGTTGAAGTGATTACCAGTCCCTCGGCAAAATACGATGCCGAAGGATCGGGAGGTATTATCAATATCATCACTAAAAAATCTACAGCACAAGGTGTTAGCGGAAGTGTTAACGCATCAGTTGGAACACGCCAGAACAATGGAGCGTTTAACCTAACTGCTAAAACTGGCCGTTTAAGTGTGAACACTAGTTTGGGTACTAACTTAGCTTATCCGCAAAAATCGCTTACAGAATTTATAACCAACACCACATATTTAAACGGTACAACCAATAGCATTTCGCAAAATGGATTCTCTAAATGGAGACGTGATGGCTACAATGGAAGCCTGGGCTTAGATTACGATTTTAATGCTTACAATAACATTAGTACAACGGCTAAAATTAATAGCTTTTCTAACGGAGGTCCAAGTGAAACCAATTATATCATCAACAACATTGCTGCGGCAAATATTGGAGATATGGAAATGACCTTCAGGAATTTGGATTGGAACGTGGATTACCGTAAAACGAGTAAGAAGGAGGGAGAAGAGTTTTCTGTTTCGGCACAACTTTCCACGGGTAGAAATCCCACACGTTTCAGTAATACACTTACCTCTGCAGCTTTTCCAACAGGTTTAATTACCAATAGTAACAATACGGGAAAAAACAATGAGTATACTTTCCAAACGGATTATACTTATCCGTTTTCAAAAGCTACCGTTTTAGAGGTTGGTGCAAAAGCTATTTTACGCGATATCAAAAGTCAGTTTGATGTTGCTGCACAAGATTTTGATTATAACCAGGATGTAGGTGCTGCTTACGGTGTAATTGCTTTCGATTTATCGAAAAAATGGAAGTTTAAAGGTGGGGTTAGAGCAGAATATACACAGATTGATTTTAATACTCAAAACAGCGGAATCCAAAAAAATGATTATTTAAACCTGTTTCCAAGTGCCATTCTTTCAAGAACTTTGAAAGGTGGGGCTACTTTGAAATTGAGCTATAATCGCCGTGTTCAAAGACCAACCCAGAATTATCTGAATCCTTTCCGTAACGAAAGCGACCAGTTTAATATCATGCAAGGTAACCCACAATTGGATCCTGAGTTAAGTCAAAATTTTGAATTGGGTTATAACACCTATATTAAAGGTTCAGTTATTACGGCTTCATTATTTTATCGTCGTACAGGTGGCGTGATAGAGCGTTCTATCTCACCTGTTACAGAAAATGGCATTAACAAAACATTGAGTTCGTATATTAATGTGGGTACTGCAGAAACCTATGGCTTTAACTTGTTCGGTTCTTACAATCCTAAACCAAAATGGACATTGATGACCAATTTTGTTGGTAGCACTTACTCAGTAACCAATAACGAAACCAATGTTAACACGGGTACCTACTTCAATTTCAATTGGTTTGTACGTTCTGCTTATGGTTTCGGGAAAGGATATAATTTTGAACTTTTCAATGTAATTACCTCGCGAGTACGTACCTATCAGGGTGTTACCGATCCATTTTACATTTACGGTGCCTCATTTAAAAAGGATTTATTTAAGAAAAAAGGAAGCATTGGTGTAAACGTGTTAAATCCGTTTACAAAAGATCTTCATATTAAAACAGTAAATAACGCAGTAAATGCTACGGGTACAATTTACCAAAGCATGAATATCTACTATCCGCTTCGGTCATTTGGGGTTAACTTCAGTTATAGTTTCGGTAAACTGAAATTTACAGAAAAGAAAAAAATCAAAAATGATGACGCAAAACAAGACCAGCAACAAGGTGGTGGCGGAATGGGCGGCATTCAACAATAAAATTTAGAGACAAATATTAAAGCCTTCGATAAAATCGAAGGCTTTTTTGTTTACGGTGTATAAAATACACTTAGTACCTGAAAATTATCTTATAACCCGTTTGTTTAGCAAAGATTATGCTTGTTTTTGCGGTATAATTTCGATATGCCTGATTCTTATTGCAGGTTTTATGGCAAATTTCTTTATTTATTTAGATTTAACCAGTTTTTGCTAGGTTTTTATGCGGTTTTTTATTTTTAAAAACTATATATTGCATCTAACTAACAAACCTTAACCTAAATAATAGAGATATGAGAAAAATCTTTACCTCACTATTTTTTTTGTGTGTTTTGCTAACGGGTCTTTCTTCTATGGCTCAGGTAAAAACAGTAACAGGAAAAATTACTTCTTCTGATGATTCTGGGCCATTACCTGGTGCTAGCGTTAAAATAAAAGGAAGCACTACCGGAACATCAACTGATAGTAATGGTAGTTTTACTATTCAGGTACCTTCTTCATCTGCGGTTTTAGTGATCAGTTTAATTGGTTACAAAACACAGGAAGTTACTGTTGGTAACCGAACTACAATTGCTTTGGCGCTGGCTTCAGATTCACAACAGTTGGAAGAAGTTACCGTTTCTACAGCTTTAGGGATTACCAGGCAGGCAAAGTCGTTAGGTTATGCTGCTCAAACGGTTAAATCAGAAGACTTGAATTATAACCATCAACCTAATTTAGTTAATGCGTTACAGGGAAAAGTTGCTGGTGCCACTATTTCAAGTACTGGTGGTGGTCCTGGTCAGGGTGCAAGTATCAGGGTTAGGGGTGTAAACTCCATTGACCCAAACATTTCTGGCGATCCGCTTTATGTCATTGATGGAGTTCAGATTGATAACTCAACTTCAACTGTAGGAGCAAATCCAGGCGGTAATTCTTATGGCTCAAGAGGTGTAACCAATAGGGCTTCGGACGTAAATCCTGAAGATATTGAAACCATTAATATCTTAAAAGGCGGCGCAGCAACGGCTTTATATGGTTTAAGAGGCGCAAACGGCGTAGTGGTAATTACTACAAAAAGAGGTAAGCAAAATGGAATCCAGGTAAATTTCAATAGTACTTATGGTTTCGAGAATGTATTAATCAGTCCGAAAGTTCAAACAGAATATACACAAGGGGTTTTAGGTGTTTATACCAATCCTCCAGGTGGTATCGGACCAGCTTGGGGACCAACAATTGCGGAAGCGAAATTAATTGATCCAACCCATCCTGATAAGCTTTTTAATAATTATGATCAGGCTTTTGGCACTGGACAGCAGGTTAAAAATTCGGTTTCATTAACCGGTGGAAGTGATGCTATTAAATTTTTCTCCTCAATCTCGCAACTTTACCAAAAAGGGATGATGCCTAATACGGATAATAAAAACTTATCTGCAAGACTAAATACTGATCTCATTATCAGTCCAAAGTTTAAGGCTTCTGTTAACATGAACTTTACCAATTCAGGTGGTTACACTTATGCAGCCGATCGGTTTGGAGAAGGTTTAGCTTATTTTTCACCTCGATACGATGTTTCTGATTATGAAAATGCAGATGGTTCTCAAAAATATCTTGGAACAAATAATCCGATTTGGGGAACCGCTAATAATAAGCTTAAAGGCGATGTAAACCGCTTCATTGGCGGTGCAAGTTTAAGTTATGATCCAGCAAAATGGTTAAATCTATCGTACCGTTTTGGTATCGATACCTACAATGATAACAGGGTGAGAACAGCTCGTGGCCCAATGTATACCGGTGAAGCGATGTATGATAACGAGCAGGGCTTCTACGGAGAGTACAATACCAAATTTAGAACACTGAACAGTACCTTAGTTGCTACTTTTACAACTAAGTTAGGGGAAGACATTACAGGTACTTTAAGATTAGGGCAAGAACTTTACGACAGACGAATTAAAGAGATTGGAACCTTGGGCAGTATTTTAGGGATTTATAACTTCTTTAATCTTACTAATGCAGGGGTGGTAACGCTAAGCCAAAACCTCCGCGAAAAGCGTTTGGTGGGTTATTTTGGAGAGGCTACGTTTGATTATAAGAATTATCTGTTCTTAACCGTTACAGGAAGAAATGATATCACTTCAACTTTGCCAAAAGAAAACAGATCATTCTTTTATCCTTCTGCAAGTTTAAGCTACGTTTTCTCTGATCATTTAAAACTGCCATCAGTGATCAATCAGGCTAAATTAAGGTTGTCTTATGCACGGATCGGTAAGGATGCTTCAGAATATTCTACTTTTACAGGCTATTCTCCTTACGGTAGTTTACCAACCGGTACAGGTGGTTTAACAATTGCTTCTAACCTGGGTAACCCTGATTTATTACCAGAGTTTACAAATACCTATGAGGCAGGTTTAGAAATGTCGTTTTTCAAAAACCGCCTGGGATTTGACTTCACTTACTATTATTCATTAAGTCAGGATCAAATTATTCAAACCCAGATTTCATCAGCTGTAGGCTATGTAACCAAATCAATTAATGCGGGCGATATTCGTAACCGAGGTGTAGAATTGGTCATTAATGGTAAACCAATTGTAGGTAAAGATTTCAACTGGAGCGTAAACCTTAACCTTTCGGCAAATAGAAACAAGGTGCTTAACATGCCTAATGGCATTAAAGAGATTGTGTATGGCGCTGCGAGAGGTTATGGAAATGCTGGGGTAACCATGAAACTGATAGAAGGCCAGCCTTACGGAAATATTTATGGAAGTTATTTCCAGAGGTATTCTCCAAACCCTCAGGATCCAATCGTTTTAGATAAAAATCTTCCTTTACTAATCGGTACAAATGGTTTTCCAATCATTTCTGGTGGCACACAAAGATTGTTAGGTAACTCTCAACCAGATTATATTATTGGTTTAGGAAACACGTTCAACTACAAAAACTTCAGCTTAAACGTGTTGTTTGATGCCCGTTTAGGTTTCGAAAAATATAACTGGTTAGAAGATTTTTATTCGGCATTTGGCTTGCCAGATTATACAACCGACAGAAGATCGTTTAAAACATTTGAAGGTGTACTTGCAAATGGAACGCCGAATACCAAACAAGTTTGGCTTGGACAAACTACCGGCCCTGATAATGTTAATTACGGCGAGGGTTATTACCGGATTTATTACAGAAATGTATCTGAGCCATTTGTATCTGATGCTTCCTGGGTACGTTTACGTTCGGCAAGTTTATCTTACCGTTTTCCACAGAATTGGTTACCTGCAAAAGCAATTAAAAACGCTTCGTTATCGGTTACGGGAAACAATTTGTGGTTATGGACAAAATATTACGGCGTAGATCCTGAATCAAGTTCTTATGATGCAGGAAGCAACAATGATGGCTCTGCAGGATTTACCTATCCATCTTCCCGTCAGATTCTGTTCACGCTTAATGTTGGTTTTTAAAAAGAATTAAGATGCAAAAGATTATAAAATATACCTTGTTTTCGGCCATGATTGCAACATTAGGTTTGCAAGGCTGTAAGGATAGTTACTTTGATAAACTATCAGATAATCCAAACCAGGTTGCTAACCCAACCTTAAACGCCTTATTAGCAACATCTACTTATAAAGCGGGTTTAAATAACTATAATGTGGCGAGTATTATTTTGCCTTACGTGCAGTATACAGCCAACCCTGCTGCAAATGGCGCCGGCGATACTTACCAGGCCATAGATTTTAGTGGTACCTGGGATGCCTTGTATTTTGCTATGGCTGATGCCAATGAAATGAAAAAGCTAGCGATTGCCCAAAATTCAAGCGAATATAAAGGCGTTGCCGATGTGATCATTGCCTACAATTTGATCATGGTGAATGATTTATGGGGCGATGCTCCTTTTTCTGAAGCTTTTAATATCAATAATTTAGTGCCGAAGTATGATAAGCAACAAGATGTTTATGCATCTTCTATGGCTTTGATTGATGAGGCCATTGTGGAGTTGGCAAAAACAAACTCAGCAGTAAAATTAGCGGCAGCCAGCGATTTAATTTATGGCACTACTGCTGCTACCGAGAGGGCCAACTGGTTAAAGTTTGCTTACGCTTTGAAAGCCCGACTATTGAATAAAGTAAGTAAAACTGCTAGCTACAATCCGGCAGCTGTTTTAGATGCTGTAAGCAAATCAATCGCTAATAACAATGAAGATGCAAGAATGCAGACTTTTAGAGAGCGTAATTTTTGGGCAACTGTGGCGCTTAATAATTCACAGCAATCTTTAGGTGGATGGCTTTCTGAGCAATTAATTGATGCATTAAACGGGACATCATATCCTGGTCCGATTGATCCACGACTGCCAAAAATTACTGACTTAACAGTTGATGGAAAATGGATTGGCACTGTAAACGGAGCAGGAAATCGACCTCCTGGAGCAAACACTTTGAAAAATGAAAACTATATTTCACAGAATTCTCCCTGGAGCGGAAACACTTCTCCAATTTTCCTGGTAACCTACGCAGAGCTAAAATTCATTGAAGCAGAAGCCGCTTTCGATACCGACAGAACGAGATCATATAACGCGTATTTGGCAGGGATTTCTGCGAACATGGATAAATTTCAGGTTGAAGCAGTAGATAAGGCAGCTTATTTAGCAAGGCCTACAGTTTCTGTAGGTGCAGCCGCACTTACTAAAGATTTAATCTTTAAAGAAAAATATATCGCCACCTATCTCAACCCAGAAGCCTGGAATGATGCTCGCCGTTTTGATTATAAATACAAAGATTTTACATTGCCAGTGAATAATGCATTGCCAACTTTCATTCGCCGCCTGGATTACACTCAGGGTGAAAGGAGTAAAAATGGAGCAAACGTTCCTGTTGATGTACCAAGAACCACAAGATTGTGGTGGGATCAGTAACAATTTTATAAAAAACAATTTTCAAGCCCTTCCCATTTACTGGTTAGGGCTTTTTTGTATAAATTATCCAGAAATTTCCTATAATGAAGAAAGCGCTTTTTACTTTACTGGTATTTGCTTCAATAGCCTCAGCTTTTGCGCAATCATTTTCCATTAAATCCGTACTTAGTTATCCTTTTCCGTCGCAATTGGTAGCATCTCCAGTGGGTTCTAAAATGACCTGGGCAGCTAATGAACAAGGTAAAAGAAATATTTATACTGCCGAAGCGCCAGATTATAAAGCGGTAAAAATAACCAACTTTAATGAAGATGATGGCCAGGAGCTGACCAGTCTTTCTATTTCTGCTGATGGCCAATGGGTTGTTTTTGTAAAGGGCGGCGATCATGGTGGAAGAGACGGCGGTTCAGTGAATGCGGCTTCCTTACCAACCCCACCCAAGGTAGAAATTTTTACCATTCCATTTTCAGGGGGTAAAATAAATTCAATTTCCGAAGGTGATAACCCTGTATTTTCACCAAAAGGCAATCAGCTCCTCTTTGCGAAAGGAGGTCAGATTTATCTAAGCCCGGCAGATGGCGCTTCACCCGCAAAAAATATTATCAGTGTAAAAGGATCTAATACATCCTATAAATGGTCGCCTGATGGGGAGAAAATTGCATTTGTAAGTAATCGCAACGATCATTCATTTATAGGGATTTATCAAGATCAAAAAACGCCAATTAAATGGTTGTCGCCCTCATTTTCCAGAGATAATTCTCCTGTTTGGTCGCCCGAAGGGGATGCTATAGCCTTTGTCAGGATGCAAGGAGTTGGCGGAGAAACAGATTCTATATTAAAAGCGAAACACCAACCCTGGGCCATTTGGACAGTTGATCTTAAAACCGAAAAAAGCAAACAAATTTGGAAGGCCCCGGAAACAGTACGTGGATCTTTTCCATCGATAGAGGGTGGGGCAAACTTAATGTGGGCAAAGGATAGGATTGTATTTACTTCGTATGAAGATGGATGGCCGCATTTGTATGCCATGAAAGCTGATGGATCACAAAAAATATTACTTACTCCTGGTAACTTCACCGTTGAAAACATCAAATTAAGCAGTGATAAAAAAACTTTGGTGTTTGCATCCAACACCGGTAAGGACGTTCATGATTTAGACCGAAGACATATCTATACTGTTGATGCGGATAAAGCCAATATGAAACCTTTAAGTTCGGGTTTGGGTATTGAAGCTTATCCCGTATTTTCGGGAGATGCAAAACAGGTATTTTGTTTAAGTGCTACTGCACAGCGGCCCTTGCTGCCAGCACTTTTGAAAGCCGGAGGAACTATAAATCTAATTGGTGAAGAATTGATTCCAAAAGATTTTCCGTTATCGAAAATGGTTACTCCCAAACACGTTAATTTTAAAGCGGCTGATGGCAATACCGTTTATGGACAACTTTTTTCTCCTAAAAAAGCTGCTAAAAATCACCCGGCCATTGTTTATGTTCACGGTGGACCCCAACGCCAAATGTATCTGGGCTGGAGCCCGATGGATTATTATTCCATTGATTATGCTTTGAATCAGTACCTCGTGAGTATGGGTTTTACGGTACTTTCTGTCAATTACCGTTTGGGTTTGGGTTATGGATATGATTTTCACAAACCTAAAAATGCCGGAGCTCAAGGTGCTTCAGAATACCAGGATATTAAGGCAGCAGGGGAGTGGTTAGCGAATCAAGCCAATATCGATCCTAAACGGATAGGGATTTATGGCGGCTCTTATGGAGGTTACTTAACGGCTCTGGCACTTGGGAAAGACTCTAAGCTGTTCGCTGCAGGTGTAGACATTCACGGTGTTAACAGTCGATTTAGTAGTGCAGCGATCGAAGGGAAAACGCCTGCTCCCGATGCGGATTTGGCGGCGAAAATTGCGAATGAATCTTCACCAGTTACCTATGTTAAAACCTGGACTTCCCCAACCTTGATCATCCATGCCGATGATGATCGCAACGTAGCTTTTAATCAAAGTGTAGATTTAGCGAAACGCTTTGAAGATTTGAAGATGGATTTTGAATTTCTGGCTATTCCTGATGATACCCACCATTGGATGAAGTTTTCTAATGGCGTAAAAGTGAGTGATGCCACGGCAGATTTTTTAAAACGCAAGCTGATGGATAGAGAAAAGTGAGGATATCAATCCTTTTTAATGCCTTTTAAGATCATTAAGCTTAAGGCATTAAATGCATAGCCGCTAATGTTATTTTGTAGCATCACTACCGATTGATCGTAAAATAATGGCACCACAGGTGAGTTTTCCATCACCAGTTGGTCCATTTTGCGGTAAAGCGCAAAACGTTTTTCGTTATCGGTTTCGTAATAACTTTGTTCAAATAACCGATCAAATTCCTTATTGTAAAAGGCAAAGTAATTTGGGCCGAAGGGAACTTTATTTTTGGAATAGAACATCGAAAGAAAATTTTCTCCATCTGCATAATCGGCTAGCCATGAACCACGGAAAAAATTCACACTGTTTTTCGACATTAAATCTCTCAAACTTGCGCTCGGACTCACATCAATTTTAACTTTAATGCCCACGTTTGTCAACTCTCCTTGAATAAATTCGATCAAGTCTTTGTAAGTAGTGGTGGTATTCAAGGTGATTTCCGGGAAACCCTTCCCGTCAGGGAAACCAGCTTCCTTTAACAGTTTGGCAGAAAGCTTTGGATTGTAGGAATAGCCCCGAACGGCAACACTATCAAATCCAGGCATCCCTTTTGGTATAAACCCGGAAGTTGCGGCGATGCCGATCCCATTGCGCAAATATCTAATCAATTTGTCGCGATCAATGGCATAATTAATAGCCTGTCTAATTTTCTTAATTTTCAGAGGCGAGTTTTTTACCAAGGCTAAATTTGAATCAACCAAAATGCCAACGTATTCCGTGCACAGATACGGGCTTTTGGTTAAGGTAAACTTGCCTTTGTATTTGGTGGTCATCTTACCGCTTTTCGTCAGGATGTCATCACGGTAGCTTCCATCAACGTTGTAATAAAAATCAAGGTCTTTCTTTAAAAAACTCATAAAACCACTCTGTTTGTCGCTGATAAAAGTAGCTTTAACGGCATCTAAATACGGTAATTGTTTCCCTGTGTTATCTTTTTCGAAATAATGTTCATTTTTTAATAGAACCAGAATTTCTCCCTCTTTCCAATATTTGAATTTAAAAGGGCCTGTCCCCACCGGGTGACTTCGAAAATCTTTACCGTAATGCTCCACCACTTCTTTTGGCACCACCGAACAATATTGTGTAGTGAGTAAATTCATAAATGGTGGAAAAGGGCGAACCAGTTGAATTTTAAAAGTACTGTCGTTTATTGCAATAAAACTCGATTGATCTTTGACTTTGTCACTAAAAATCCAACCGCCAGAGGAGGCTACTTTTGGATCGATTAACCTATAGAATGAATAGGCAAAATCGCTGGCAATAACTTTTCTTCCCTTGCCATTTTTAAAAATTTCATCATCCTGAAAGTATACATCATCGCGTAAGTTAAATGTGTAGGTCAGTGCATCTGCAGAAACCGTCCAGCTTTTTGCAATACATGGAACAGTTTGCAACGATGAATCTATCTGCACCAGGCCGTTAAAAATTTGGTTGGTCATCCAAATGGCATTTTGGTTTCGGGCAAATGCCGGATCGAGAGAAGTCAGACCTTGATCCAGATTGATATTGAAAACTTTTTTGTCGCTATTATTATTATTTTGTTTGCAGGAAATGCAGATGATAAGACAAACAATCCAAAATATATATCTAAATGAGCCTTGCATGCGGTAAGGAATGTTATTTTTGCACAAATTAATAAATTTAATGCAGATGTCTTTTTTAAACGATTTATTTATTGGCTTGGATGCTACAAAACGTGATGATTTACAGGAGCGTTTGGATATTGTTGAGCATAAAATTAAGTTTATGGATAAAATGCCGGTTGCTTTATTAGATGTAAACAATAATCCAAGTTATTTACTTACGGAAGAGATTGCTTTAGCTGGAGGAATGATCGAGTCCGACGTGATGAATGCTGCTTTTATTATCTACTACCAACCTGGGAAAATGCTTACCGATCTGATGAGAGAGGTTCCATCTGTTTTAGATAGCGATTGGCAAGCAGTAAAAAACAACCGCATCATTTTGCTTAATGATGATGTTAACCGGGAAAGATCAGCTGAAAATGCTGTATCGCTGATTGAAGACATGGCTGAAATGCTTCATCCCGGTTCTTTTATCTTCGGTCATGAAGGTGATAAATGGATCAGGTTTGGAGCTTAAAACTGATGGTGTGGGAGATTTGAAATGGTTATGCGGCCATTCCCGATGATAATTAAATGGCTTATAATTAAATCAATCATGAAAAAAAGCATTTCCTTTTGCATTCTTATATTCTCTTTCGTATTTGCTTCGGCACAGGTTGTACCCACTTTAACTGCTGATGTTGCAGAAAAGCTAGCCAAGATGCCGCTTGGATGCATTATTCAGGAGTTTCCGAATAAAACTTCGCATGTGGCCAATACAGCAGTTGATGGAAGGTTACTGCCAAGCGAACTGCATCCCGCTTTTTTTGGTTGTTTAGATTGGCACAGTTCTGTTCACGGCCATTGGATGTTGCTGCGATTGCTAAAAACGGTTCCTGATCTTAAAAGCAAGACTGAAATTATTGCGGTTTTGGATAAAACCTTTTCTCCTGATAAGATGAAAGCCGAAGCCGAGTATTTTACTAAATATCAGGTGGCCAGTACTTATGAGCGCACTTACGGCTGGGCCTGGTTATTAAAGCTTGATCAGGAACTGTACACCTGGGATAATCCGGATGCTAAAAAATGGCATGCTGCTTTGCAACCTTTAACGCAACAGATTTTGAAGCTCTGGAAAGCCTATTTGCCAAAGCAAACTTATCCCAACAGAACGGGCGTACATCCCAATACGGCTTTTGGTTTAGTATTCGCCTTAGATTGGGCAAGAACTTTCAAAGACGTAGCATTCGAAAAACAGATTGAAGAAAAGGCAAAAGCTTTCTATTTGGATAACAAGGCAACTCCAGCTTACCTTGAGCCAGATGGATCCGACTTCTTTTCGCCAAGTTTAGAGATTGCCGATTTAATCAGGCGGGTTCTTCCAAAAAAAGACTTTGTAAACTGGCTAAATAAATTCTATGAAAAAAGAAGTCTGGATAGGATTAGCGATCTGCCAATCATCAGCGATATCAACGATTATCAGGGCGTTCATTTAGTGGGTTTATCCTTTACCCGAGCATGGTGCATGAAAGGAATTGCGAAAGAATTGCCGGAAAACCATAAATGGAAAAAACATTTTGAAAGTACAGCTGATAAATTCTTAGCTAATGCCTTGCCCCTGGTTTTTGCCGGTAATTACGGTGGCGATCACTGGCTAGCCTCATTTGCAGTTTACGCTTTAGAAAAACAGTGACTTTGTTTTGTATCTATTAGAGACAAGCGTAGGCATATTAAAGAAATCGATTAAATCGATAACCTATTTTGCACTCGTTAGAAACGAGCGCAGGCATATGCCAAGGTGGATAAAGGAAGTCGATTAAATCGATAAGCTATTTTGCACTCGTTAGAAACGAGCGCAGGCCTATGCCAAGGCGGATAAAGGAAATCGATTAAATCGATAAGCTATTTTGCACTCGTTAGAAACGAGCGCAGGCCTATGCCAAGGCGGATAGACGAATTCGATAAATCGATAAGCTATTTTGCACTCGTTAGGAATGAGCGCAGGCACCGGCGAAGGCGGATAAACAAATTCGATTAAATCGATAAGCTATTTTCGTGCTCGTTAGGAATGAGCGCAGGCATGCAAGGAGTGAAGGCATTGATCTTAAAATCTTTAAATCCTTCAAAATTCTGGTTAAAAGTTGATGAATTTATCTATCTGTTCATTCGTAAATTTAACAGTGTCTTCTTGAAATAAATTTCCATTTTCATCGAGCTCCTGTTTGATGTTAGGGATATGTATCCTCAGTGGAAGCACATTCAGGTGAATATAATGGCACACTCCAGTGAAATGATCTACTCCACGAATGTTTCCATATTTACCAGACGATAAGCCAACCAACGCTGCTTTTTTATCATAAAAACTTCCCGGGAAATCGGCGGCGTCGATCATTACCTTTAACACTCCGGGATAACTTCCATTGTATTCAGGCATCACAAAAATAAACTTGTCTGTCTCGCTAATCAAATTTTGAATTTCTTGAAATGCTGGCGACCGCTTTCCAAACATATCCGTATTTAAAATATCTGCAGGCAAATCTTCCAAACTAAAAATGCCAGCTTCCTGGCCTTTTATTTTCAGTTGCGCTTGGTAATATTTAGCAATTTTTAGCGTGTTACTATTGGGCCTGTTGGTGGCAGCTATAATTGTGATCATGAATGAATTGTTAATAAGATGTTTAAAACCCGATAGACCTTCTTGCTAAAATTACCATATAGTTTGTATCTTAGCTGATTGATAAAAAGGGCGTAAACAACGCAAAAATAGAACTTTTTGCCGATTTAAAGGCATAAATAAACAGCGCCCAAATACGCGTTATTAAATTTCGGATAGATAGATGAGCAAAATAATTGCATTAGCAAATCAAAAAGGTGGTGTTGGTAAAACAACTTCATCTATAAACCTTGCGGCGAGTTTAGCCGTTTTAGAATACAAAACTTTATTGGTAGATGCTGATCCTCAGGCGAATTCAACTTCAGGTATTGGTTTTGATCCCCGGAATATCAAGGACAGTATCTACGAATGTATCATCAACGATATCGACCCTGCCCAGGCTATCCAAAAAACAGATACTCCAAATTTAGATTTGTTACCTGCGCATATTGATTTGGTTGGTGCCGAAATTGAAATGATCAATCTCAATAACCGTGAGTATAAAATGAAAGCGGTGTTAGAAAAAATTAAAGATCAATACGATTTCATTATCATCGATTGCTCTCCTTCGTTAGGATTAATTACCATCAATGCTTTAACAGCAGCCGATTCGGTTATTATTCCGGTTCAATGCGAATATTTTGCGTTAGAGGGTTTGGGTAAATTGTTAAATACAATTAAAATTGTTCAAAACCGTTTAAACCCTGAATTGGAAATAGAAGGAATCTTATTAACCATGTACGATGTTCGTTTACGTTTATCAAACCAGGTGGTTGAAGAGGTTCGTACGCATTTCCATGAGTTGGTTTTTGATACCATTATTCAGCGAAATACCCGTTTAAGTGAGGCACCAAGTTATGGCGTTTCGGTAATTATGCATGATGCCAATTGCAAAGGCGCAATTAACTACCTCAATCTTGCCCGAGAAATCGTGAAGAAAAACGGACTGTTAAAAGAGGAAGAAAACATAGATACAGCAACTTTATAAATTATAGATGACGTCTTTTCAGCGAAAAACAGGTTTAGGAAGAGGGTTAAGTGCGCTTTTAGATGATAGCGAATCTTCTCATCCACCAAAACAGCAAGTAAATGCTGTAAGTGAAACCGAGCAGATTGGTAATATCAGTCATGTAAGTTTAACGGAAGTTGAAACCAATCCCTATCAACCACGTACCGAGTTTGATCAGGTAGCTTTAAATGAGCTAGCAGATTCCATCAAAGTACAAGGCTTAATCCAGCCCATTACGGTAAGAAAAATCGGTGCAAACAAATACCAGTTAATTTCTGGTGAGCGTAGATTTAGGGCTTCCAAACTAGCAGGCTTAACACAAGTACCAGCATATATTCGAAGTGCTAACGACCAACAGATGTTGGAGATGGCATTGATCGAAAACATCCAAAGAGAAAACCTGAACGCCATTGAGGTTGCATTAAGTTTTCAGAGGATGATTGATGAGGTGGGTTTAAAACAAGAACAGTTAGGTGAGCGGGTTGGAAAAAATCGTACCACAGTAACCAACTATTTGCGTTTATTGAAACTTCCACCGGCCATTCAAGCTTCCATCCGCGATCAGCGAATATCAATGGGGCATGCCCGGGCTTTAATTAATGTTGATGGTGTTGATAAACAATTATTTATCCATCAGGAGATTTTAGATAAAGGTTTGTCAGTACGTAAAGTAGAAGAACTGGTTCGTAATTTACAGCATTCGCCACTCAAAATCGAGGAGAAGCCAGCAGTAAAGGGCGTTTCTTTCCAATATCAAAAACTGCAGGATGATCTGGCATCTAAATTTGCTACACGTGTAAAATTGAAAGTTTCGCAGAATGGCAAAGGCGCTATCGAAATTCCTTTTATGAGTGATGATGATTTGAACCGAATTTTAGAATTATTAGACTGGTAATGCATTTCAATAAGCTTTTAATACTGGTGTCTTTATTTACGTTTTTTCTGGTAAACCAAGCTTCGGCTCAGGTAGAAGATACAGTATCAAAAGCAACTGATACGCTGAAAAGTCGTAACTACAGGCCTATGAAAGTAGATTCGCCTAAAGTAATGACCCGGCGTGATTCCGTAAAATCCAAATATGTAAACCCAGGTAAAGTTGCCGGAAGAAAGGCAGTTTTAAAATCATTAATATTGCCCGGACTTGGCCAGATTTACAATCTTCAACTATTGAATGATGGTTCCAGGGCGGGTAAAAATCTTACCTTCCAACGCATTTACACCATAGGTAAAATAGGAGCCATTTATGGTGGGTTTACCGTATTGACGCTGTCGTATATCGAGAGTAGTAAACAATATGATTTGTACCTGAAAGAATTACAGTATCGGAATAATCACGGCGGCAAGGCAGATCCTAATGGGCCATTTATTAAAGACGATGGAAGTGAATTTTCTACTTCAGGGATCACTACCGGCAAAGATACTTACAGGAGAAACAAGCAAATTGTACTTTTCTCATACGGTTTAGTTTACATCGCGAACGTGGTAGATGCTTACGTTGCGGCTCGTTTACACTTCTTTAATATCGATGATAAATTATCCTTCAGGGCGGTTCCTACATTGATAAATTCAAACAGCATGTACAGCTTTAGAGCCATGCCAGCCTTAAAATTATCTCTAACTTTTTAAAAATAAATCCATGAAAATTGCGCTTTTAGGTTATGGCAAAATGGGACAGATTATAGAAAAATTTGCTCTTGAACGCGGTCATGAAATCGTACTAAAAATATCCATCGATAACCAGGAAGATTTAACCAGGCAGAACCTAAAATCGGCAGATGTGGCTATCGATTTTAGTACACCTGATTCGGTTTTAAATAATATTAGTGCGTGTTTTGATGCAAATGTTCCTGTCGTGGTAGGTACAACAGGTTGGTACGGCAAATTGCAGGAAGTTAAAAATGACTGTAATACCAGTAACAATACTTTGCTCTATGGGTCTAACTTCAGTATTGGCGTTAATTTGTTTTTTAAGTTAAATGAAACTTTAGCAAGGCTGATGAATAACTACCCGGCCTATGAAGTGCAGGTGGAGGAAATTCATCACACACAAAAATTAGATGCGCCAAGTGGTACTGCAATTACAATTGCCGAAGGTATCGTAGATAATTTAGAGAGAAAGACAGAGTGGTTAAATGAAGTTGTGGGAACAGATGTAGAAGCTTTCGCGAAAGCAGATCAACTGCTTATTGAATCGCATCGCATTGAAAACATACCGGGAACGCACACGGTGATTTACAGCAGCGAGGTAGACGACATTGAAATTAAACATACTGCACACAGCAGAGCAGGTTTTGCTTTAGGCGCTGTGGTTGCTGCAGAATGGCTAAAAGGCAAAAAAGGATTTTTCAGTATCACTGATATTTTTGAATAGGAGCGAGAAGGAAGAGTGAGGAGCAAGGATTAAGGCACAAGGATTAAGGAGCAAGGAACAAAGATTAAGGAACAAAGAGCAAGAAATAAGAAACAAAGATTTTAAGTCGCTTTGCAACTCCCTCCCTTCTGGGGAGGGTTGGGGTGGGGCTTTAATAGCATAAAATAATATGAATTATAAATTCTGGCAACGAAAAAAAGATGCCACTAAAAAGAAAAAAACAAAAACAAGAGAATGGGTCGATGCCATTGTTTTCGCTGTAGTGGCAGCAACCATTATTCGTGTTTTTTTTATTGAAGCTTACACCATTCCATCCGGATCAATGGAGCGTTCTTTATTAATTGGCGACTTTCTTTTTGTGAGTAAAGTTAATTATGGAGCCCGCATCCCGATGACACCGGTTGCTTTCCCTTTTGCACACCACACAATGCCGTTAACAACATCAACAAAAGCCTATTGGGATGGCGTTCAATGGAAATATCACCGTTTGCCTGGCTTATCCGAAATAAAAAGAAACGACGTAGTGGTTTTTAATTTTCCGGAAGGTGATACCGTTGCTGTAGAAAATCAGTCAGATAGTTACTACAATATGGTTCGTAACATGGGTAGAGAGCAAGTTCGTAATAACTTTACGATTGTTGATCGGCCAGTTGATAAAAGAGAGAACTTTATTAAGCGTTGCATCGCCATTTCAGGTGATGTGATTTCAATGGCTAACGGCGTTGCTGTTGTAAACGGAAAGCAAGAGCCATTAAAAAATACGGGCATGATGCCTTATAAAATCGTATTTAAAACTATGGATTTTAATTACGCAGCGCTCGATGAATTTAAATTGGATTTGGGTAATAGTCCTGCAATTGCTGAAAATACCTATATCGTAAATGCGTCACCAGAAATAGCTGATAAATTGAAAGCTTTTGATTTTATCAGTTCGGTAACGCTAAGCCCTGATGCTGCCGGTCCTGAGCAAGGTGGAGTTTTCCCTCACGATCCAAATCGGGTTTGGAACCGGGACAACTTCGGACCGATTAAAGTTCCCGCCAAAGGTTGGACGGTGAAAATAGATAGTTTGACAATGCCACTTTACTACAGAGCCATCAGAACTTATGAAGGAAATAAAGTAGAGAAGAAGGGTGGCGTTTGGTACATCAACGATAAGGTGGCAAACACTTACACTTTTAAAATGAATTATTACTGGATGATGGGAGATAATCGCCATAATTCAGCAGATTCACGTTACTGGGGTTTCGTTCCCGAAGATCATATTGTAGGTAAAGCATTATTTATTTGGATGAGCTGGGATAGTGATGCTTCTTTCTTTAGTAAAATAAGATGGAGCAGGTTATTTAGAGGAATTGACTAGTTTTTCCTGGAAAATCAAAACAAAAAAAGGCTTAGATTTCTCTAAGCCTTTTTTTGTTTTGTGGTAAACTTTTAAAAAAAATTAATAAGTTTATATTAAGTTTTAAATTTATTTATTAAGTTTGTTACAAACAACCAAGCTTACACTCCTATCGCCTGATAACTACAGCGATAGAGTGCTTCGAATTTACGATTAGATCGAGTACGTTAGCACAATACAGATTAGCTACAAGTGGTGAGAATATTTTAACCTAATCAAACTATTATAATTACAGAACAGAAACAATCTTCACAAAGCCGACAACCAAACTATTTATTAACTAAATTCATTTGTAATGAAAAAAATCTACAAAGGGCTATTTACTGCATTCTTATTAACATTATTGTTTATAGGTGCGTATGCTCAAAAAACGGTTACTGGTACCGTTAAAGATGTAACCGGAAACCCCGTGCCTGGGGTTAGTGTTTCTGTAAAAGGAACGAAGCGGGCAACCCAAACTGATGCAAACGGAAAATATAGTCTTTCTCTAAACCCAGGAGAATCTATTGTTTTCTCAGCAATTGGATATTTAAGAACTGAAATACCAGTTGAAAATCGTTCATCAATAGACATCTCTCTGAAAGAAGATTCTAAAGCCCTTGATGAAGTAGTAGTAACAACAGGTTTTGGAGTGAAGCAACAAACCAGAAAGTTGAGTTATTCTATTCAGGATGTAAAAGGCGATGATTTGGTTCGTGCCAATGAACCAAACATTGTAAACGCTTTACAGGGTAAAGTAGCTGGTGTTGTGATTAACCAGGGAACAGGCGGTCCGCAATCATCATCAAGAATCAGAATCAGGGGTAACTCTTCATTAAGTCCGAATACTCAACCTTTAGTTGTGATTGATGGAGTTTTGATTCAGCCAGGTGTTTCAGGAGCTGACTCATATGGTAATGGTGCCCAGGATTTTGGTAACATCATGAAAAACTTAAATGCTGATGATTATGAAAGCATAACGGTATTGAAAGGTGCTGCTGCAAGTTCTTTATATGGTTCGAGAGCCCAGAATGGAGTGCTTTTGATCACCTCTAAAAAAGGGAAAGCAGGTCAGGGTTTAGGAATTTCATTTTCTCATACTCAAACAATCGAGGAGGCTTACCGGACTATGGATTTACAGAATGACTTCGGTGCGGGTATTAATCCAACATTTACGAAAGGTACCGATGGTATTCCACAGGTTGATGCCGCTAACTATTTTTGGAGCTTTGGCCCAAGATTCGACGGAAGTCAGGTTAAGGACATTGATGGTAGGATAATTACATGGGATGCAAAGCCAAATAATCTACTTGATGCCTATAAATTAGGAAACTACAGCAATTCAAATCTTGCATTCCAGGGGGCTAACGAAAACGGAACTTTCCGTCTTTCATATACTAAACTTTTCAGCACAGGTATTTTGCCAAATAATAAATTTGAGCGGGACGCTTTCGATTTTAGAGGTTCGCATAAATTTGCTAAACTATTCGAAATTAACGCTGGTGTAAACTATACTACTAGTAATAGTTTTAATCCGGTTAACCAGTCAAATAACAATAATCCTTTATTTGCCTTGGTTTACGCGAATCCAAGAAGCTATGATACCAACTATTGGAAAGACAAATATATTAGCCCAACAAATGGCGGTATCTTAACAGGTAGCGATGACCCATATGGTTTAGCTCCGCTTTGGTGGTCGATCTACAATACTAACGTTAGACAACGTGAAAACAATTTTAGAGGTAACCTTGATATTACAGCCAATATTAGGCCATGGTTAAATGCAGTTTTACGTGGTACGTTAAACCAAATCAATACTTCACAGGAAACAAAAAATATTGGTACAGGTGTTGGGTTTACCGGAGGCGAATATGCTAAAAGCCAGTCAGATCAAAGAAGTACAAGGTTCCAGTTTTTATTAAACGGAAATAAGCAAATTACAGATAATTTCAGCTTAAGCTTAAGTGTTGGTGCCGAAACCACTAAAGATTTTGGTAATAACTACACCCGTACCAGAACTGACGGAGGATTGAAAGATCCGGGTAAGTTCTTTATCGGAAACTCTGTAAATACAGCAGTTACTGACTTCTCGATAGATGGAAGCCAACGTACCGATGCGGTATATGCTTACGGAGATTTCTCTTATAAAAATATGCTTACGTTAAACTATAGTGTAAGAAACGATTGGTCTTCAACTTTAACTTATCCTGATGGTAGTGGCGATTATAGTTATTTATATCCATCAGTAGGTTTATCTTATGTTTTTTCTGAATCTTTAAAAAATAATGATGCTTTCGCATTTCTTTCATACGGTAAATTAAGAGCCAATTATGGTCACACCGGATTGGGAACTGCGCCATACACAACGAGTAAAGGTAAATATTCGTTTTTAAGCACTTATATTGATGAAAATGGCAATCAAATGCCTAGGTATGGATATCCTGAATATACTTTAGGAAATTCACAATTGAAAAATGAGTTAACTAAGGAAATTGAATTGGGAGCAGAATTACGTTTCTTTAATGATCGATTTGGAATAGATTTCTCATTCTATAAAAAGAATACAACTAATCAGATTTTGTCATTGGCATTGCCGTCTGAGTCTGGAGTTCGTCAAAAACTATTTAATGCAGGAAACATTCAGAACAAGGGTATAGAAATACTATTGACTGGTACACCAATTAAGTCGAATAATCTTGAATGGAATACCACCTTGAACTTTGCTCGCAATCGCAATAAAATTATTGAATTAGCTCCAGGCGTTGATACTTACACTTTGGGGTATGCATTTGGAGCTGACATGAGTTCAGTTGCTGTTGCAGGACAAGAATACGGAAGTATTTATACTGGTTATGGTTATGCTACTGATCCTAACAGCGGTCAAAAGCTTTTAAAAGCAAATGGAAGTTATTGGAGAAGTGGTGATTTAGGCCAGGGCAACAAAAATTTGGGTAGTATGATGGAAAAGTACAACGGAAGCTTAATCAATAATATCAGGTATAAAAACTTTAATGTTAATTTCCAAATTGATGCTAAAGTAGGTGGTTTAATAGCTTCTGGAACACATCAGTATGGCACAAATTTCGGTGCATTTGAAAGCACATTATTTGGCCGTTCTGCTGATTTAGGTGGTTTACCTAGAAAAGATGCACAAGGAAATATCATTGCAAATGATGGTATCATCCCTGAAGGTGTTTTTGCAGCAGGTACAACAATCAGTAATGTTAATGTTTCTGGTTTAACTTTCCAGGAGGCTGTGAACAGAGGGCTGATTCAGCCAGTAAGTGCCCGTGTCCATTACGCACGTTTAACACAATGGTCTACAGGTATTAGAGAATATTCTACATTCGAAAATAGCTGGGTTGCACTGAGAGAGGTTTCGGTAGGATATACTTTACCTAAAAAATTCACAGAAAAACTTAGTTTCAACCGAATTAACGTAAGTGTAATCGCAAGGAATTTAACTTACATATACAACAGTTTACCAGATCATCTTAATCCTGAAGGTTTGTTCAATAATACTGCAGGAGCTTTTGCAGAATACGGAGGTATGCCTTACGTACGTACATTTGCATTCTCATTAAAAGGTTCTTTATAGTAATTTAAAAAAGAAATTGAAATGAAAACGATATATAAAATAGGTTTAACCTGTACAGCTTTAATTGGGCTGACCATTACAGGCTGTAAAAAGGAGAAGTTTGTTGAACTGAACACCAATCCTCAGCTGATCGATGTAATTACTCCGGAACAACAATTTATGAATGCTGTTGCAAGTATTCAAGGAGACCGTTTCGAGGCTTATTATGATAACTTTCGAGGCATTATGCCCTGGATGCAAATGTTGACTCCACTTGCTGGAAATAGTGTAACATTTATTTCGGAATCTGGCAGTTTAAGAAATGTTCGTTATGGCATTTTCTATCCTGCAGTAGGTGGTAACCTTACAGATGTAGAACAACTGATTAGAAAAATGTCTGCAGAAGAACAGGCAAAAAGAGTACATGAAGTCGAAATTGCAAAAATAGTTAAGGCTTATTATGCCTTTTATGTTTCTGATATTAGTGGCAGCATTCCATACACAGATGCCTTTATGGTGAGATATGGCGGTACTGAAACACCAAAATATAACACTCAACCTGAACTATTTGATATTCTTGACGCTCAATTAAAAAGCGCAGTAACAACTTTAAGTGCAACGCAACCTGTTGCACAAACTTCTTTTGGTAAAAACGACCTGTTTTTTCAGGGTGATGTGGCTAAATGGATAAAAGTGGCAAACTCAACAAGATTGAGAATAGCGATGCGTTTAATGAAGAGAGATGCTGCTAAAATGAGAACTAAAGTATTGGATATTTTAGCCGCCCCAGGTGGTTTGATTGATAATGCGAATGAAAGTTGGATTTTTAGAGCCAATGCCAACTACGCAGATGGTGGAGACTGGTCGGCTGGGAACCTGCGTGCTCCTAGGCCAATTGTTGATTTCATGTATACCAATTCCGATCCTCGAATCAGGTTTTTCTATCAGGAGAATTTATTTAGTCAAACCAATTTCGACCTGGCTAAGGCACAAGGTAAAGTTCCAGCTTCTTCAAACTTCGATCCGAGAAGATATTATGGTGTTGCTACAAGTCCGGATGCCTCTGCTGCGCCAGACTTTGCTAAATTCCTTAACAACATCACTATCACGGT
The DNA here is from genome assembly GCF_001422545.1 of Pedobacter sp. Leaf41. GTDB lineage: Bacteria > Bacteroidota > Bacteroidia > Sphingobacteriales > Sphingobacteriaceae > Pedobacter. The sequence continues at coordinate 825,710 of NZ_LMLE01000001.1, forward strand.
AAGAAATGCAAGTGGACAAAGTGTGCCCCAGGTGATGGATACCTTATCACTGATTCAACCACGCCTTTTTGCCGCTGGTGAAAATGGCGGTACAGGGATGAACGCATTTCCTTTGATTACTTATCCTGATGTTTGTTTTATGCGTGCTGAGTTAGCAGCAAGAGGCGTAACATCAGAAAGCGCTGAAAGCTGGTACAATAAAGGTGTAGAAGCATCTATCAGGTTGTATGATGATCTTGCAAACAAAGCTAAAATTATTGATCGCACAGGTGCTGCTAATTATCAAGCCGTAACAGCGACAGAAATTAGCAACTATCTTGCTAAAACGCCAGTTAAGTATGATGCAGCCAAAGGTTTGGATCAAATTATCAGTCAGGCTTACCTTAACTTTTTTAAACAACCTAACGAAGCCTGGGCAATTTTTAAAAGAACAGGTATGCCAAATACCACAACTGTTGTTGCGCTTGAAAGGATTATAGCCTCGGGTACCGAGCAATCTATTCCAAGAAGAGCAGCGTTAAGCATCCCGTCAATCACAAATCTAAACTATCAAAATATTACAGATGCCTACAAAGCAATGCAGGCAGATCCTGATTTTGGTCAGGGACCAAGTGATATTACCGGAAGAGTTTGGTGGGATAAGAAATAAATTTTTTTCAAAAACTCCTGGTGAAAGCCGGGAGTTTTTTATATTAAGAGGATGTTTAGAATTTTCACCTATCTGTTGCTAATTAATTTAAGCATTTACGGAGCGAAGGCCCAAAGCAAAATTTCCGTTCAAAAGCTGCAAAAAATTCCGTTAAAGGCATTAAATGGAAAAACAGATCATATCATGGCTGGTAAGGCTACGGCTTTTATTTTCCTGTCTCCAGAATGTCCGCTATGTCAAAATTATGTAGCGGAACTTAACGCATTAAAATTAAAATATCCAAACGTGGAAATACTGGGCCTAATTCCCGGAAATGCTTATAAACTGAAGGAAATATCGGCTTTCAAGGATGAATACAAGGTAGGTTTCCCCTTGTTGGTAGACGATTTAAAATTATTAACATCAGCATTGAATGCCACCACTACGCCAGAGGTTATCTTAATCGATAAAGAGGGTACACTAAAATATCGTGGATTAATTGATAACTGGGCCGAGAGCCTTGGAGTTAAACGCAAAGTTATCACGTCGCATTATTTAAATGACGCCCTTGCGAACCTGACTACACCCAACTACCCTGTTAAAATTACTAAGCCAGTTGGCTGCTTAATTAACGACAAATAAAATGAAGAAAATTTTGTTATTATTTATTGCCTTACTAGTGATTAAAGGGGGTTTTAGTCAGAAATTAACCTACTATGAGCATATTGCACCAATAATTAAAAATAAATGCACACCCTGCCACCGGCCAGGAGAAGCGGCACCTTTTGCATTATTAACCTATGAAGATGTTTCAAAAAGAGGAAGCTTTATAAAGAAAGTGACCCAATCTGGTTTTATGCCGCCCTGGAAGCCAGATAATCATTACCGAAGCTTTGAGAATGATCGGTCGTTAAGTGAAGTTGAAAAGAAAATGATTAGTGCCTGGGTTGACGATAAAATGCCTCAGGGTACAGTTAAGGCTAAAGGTAAATTGCAGCAGGATTATATAGAAGGAACACAATACAGCCGTAAGCCAGAACTGGTTTTAAAAACAATGAAGCCCTTCATCGTCAAATCAGATAGGGAAGAACGTTTCATCGTTTTCAAGATACCATTTGAGCTCGGCGAAGAAAAAAATGTAGAGGCAATTGAATTTTTCTCCTCAAATAAGAAACTTATTCATCATGCAAATTTCGCCATACATCCGGTAGCGGATGGTGTAGATATCAATAGTGCGGCCGACTATGTAAATTTAACAGATGGCGACCGATCCGATTATGATCAATTTATGCCATTTAAAAAGGAAATGACCTACTATGGGGGTTGGATTCCGGGAACATCATTCGAATCCTATCCGGCTAATTTAGGTTGGGTAATGCCGAAAAGAGGTGTAATTCTACTTACCATTCATTATGGTCCATCAGCAAAAGAAGAAGAAAGCATTTCAGGCGTTAATTTTTTCTTTAAAAAGGCACCAATAGAAAGGAAAATAGATGTAGTCAGCTTGGGTTCTGCTGGAGTCGGAGAAAATTCAATTGATCCTTACTTCATGATTCCGGCTGATTCTATAAAGAAATTTAACTTAAAGATAGTTACACCGAAAGATCAGTCCTTATTATATATTTGGCCACATATGCATCTGTTGGGAAAAGATTTCAAAGCTTATGCAGTAACACCAGATGGAAAAACGATTAATTTAGTTTCTATTCCATCATGGGATTTTAGATGGCAAGAAATTTATCGTTTCAAGCAACTGATAAAAATTCCGAAGGGTTCCATTTTAACAATGGAGGCTACTTACGATAACTCGAGAAATAACCCTAACAATCCTAATAATCCTCCCAAAATGGTTTTTTCAGCTAATGATATGAAATCAAGTGATGAGATGATGACGATGTTAATGCTGTTTCTTCCATACAAAGAGGGCGATGAAAAGCTCCTATTAAAATAACCGAGCTTGCTTAGGCTTATTATTATCATTAAAATTTAGTTCAGATGTCTGTTATCATCGAGAAAGGTCAGCGTTTAAAAGCTGATATTATCAAGCATCTCTATTATAAAATAGCGCTGTCATTAACCGATTTAAGTAAGCTCACCAAAAAGAGTTTACCATTGGTTACCTCTGTTGTCAACAATTTAATGGCTGAAGGTTATATCATAGAACAAGGATTAGCACCTTCTACTGGCGGTCGACGCCCGTCCATGTACCTGCTTAACCCAAATCATAATAAATTTATTGTGGCCATTGCCATGGATCAACTCATTACCAGACTTACCGTTTATGATATGTCTAGAAAGTTAATCGTACCCATGCAATACCTGGATTTCGACTTGTCTGATGATAAAAGCGATGTTTGTACACTGGTAAATTTTATTAATGAGAGTATTGATAGATCAAAAATAAAAAGAAAAGATATTTTAGGTATAGGGATTGGAATGCCAGGTTTTGTGAATGCAGAATTAGGTATAAACCTGTCCTATCTTCCAATTAATAATGGGTTAACATTACGCGAATTTATTTCCTCAGCAGTGAAACTTCCGGTTTTTATTGATAATGATTCAAGTTTAATCGCTTTGGCCGAACTCAATTTCGGTGAGGCAATGGATTTGAAAGAAGTGATGGTTGTAAATATTGGCTGGGGAACGGGGCTTGGTATGATTATCAACGGCCAACTTTACAGAGGAAGTACGGGCTATGCTGGTGAGTTTAGCCATATTCCACTATCTGATAGTAACAATTTATGTTCTTGCGGAAAAAGGGGGTGTTTAGAGGTTGATACTTCATTGCTCGTGATGGCTGAAAAAGCTGGACAGGCTTTAGCCAATGGCGCAGAATCTAGTATGAAAGAGTTGTTTAAAGATAAAACTAAACATCAAAGAGATCATTTTTTAGATGCTGTAATTGCTCAAGATCCCTTAGCAGTTTCTATTTTGTCTAAAGCCGGATTTCAGTTAGGAAAGGGGTTATCAACATTAATTCATATTCTTAACCCAGAATGCATTGTGTTAAGTGGAAGAGGAGCAAAGGCCGGAGAAATGCTGCTGCCTCCAATCCAACAAGCGATAAATGAATTCTGTATACCAAGAATTGCAGGCCAAACCAAAATCAAGTTATCTACGCTAACTGATGAGGCAGAATTACTAGCAGCTGCCGGCCTAATAATCGAAAACAGTCAATTTGATTAATAGACTGTAGATTTAAATGAAAAAAATCTCACGACATTGATATGAAAAAATTAATATTTTCCTTTTATCTATTTTCACTTTCAATCGCTTTTTCTTCTGCACAGGAACGCAATGATATTGTAAAACAATCTGCTACTTACGAGTGGCCAAAAGATCCTTTGGTAAAAGAAAAATTAGAGCAGTGGCAGGATAAAAAGTTTGGCATGATCATCCATTGGGGTTTGTATGCTGTTCCAGGAATTATCGAATCTTGGTCTATCTGTTCTGAAGATTGGATCGAAAGAGATTCTACCATCGCTTACGAGGACTATAAAAAACGGTACTGGGATTTTAGCAAAAAGTTCAATCCAACTAAGTTCAACCCCGAGAAATGGTCGGCTGCGGGGAAAGCTGCAGGGATGAAATATCTCGTATTTACTACCAAACATCATGATGGTTTTGCCATGTTTGATACCAAGCAAAGCGATTTCAGCATTGCCAAAGGACCTTTTTCCAATAACCCAAAGGCAGATGTTGCCAAATATGTTTTTGATGCTTTTAGAAAAGATGGCTTCATGATTGGTGCCTACTTTTCTAAACCCGATTGGCATTCGCAATATTATTGGTGGCAAAAGTATGCTACGGCAGATCGAAACAATAATTACGATATCAAAAAATATCCATGGCGTTGGAATAAATTCAAGGATTTTACCTACAACCAGATTGGAGAATTAATGAATAACTACGGCAGTGTAGATATTCTTTGGCTCGATGGGGGTTGGGTTCGTCCTTTGGAAACCGTGAACGAAGAGGTGCTGTCGTGGGGTGCAAATATCCCTAAATGGAGCCAGGATATTGATATGCCAAAAATTGCTGCAATGGCAAGGAAAGCACAACCAGGGTTGTTAATGGTAGATAGAACCGTTCATGGTCCTTACGAAAATTACCAAACTCCTGAACAGCGGATTCCGGAAAAACAATTGGATTATCCCTGGGAAAGTTGCATGACTTTAGGCGGTGCCTGGGGTTTTGTACCTAACGATCAATATAAATCTTCAACAGAAGTAGTTCATAAACTGGTAGAAATTGTTGCAAAAGGTGGCAGTTTATTACTTGGTGTTGGGCCAAAACCAGATGGAACGCTCCCTGACGACGTGACTAAACAACTTAATGAAATTGGAAAGTGGACTTCCAAAAATGGAAAAGCAATTTACGGCACCCGCATCACAAAAGATTATCACGACAAACAAACCTGGTTTACTCAAAGTAAAGATTCCAAAAAGAGATTTGCAATTCATTGCTTAGCAGAGCAAACAATACCAGATATGGTGAAATGGAAAGGAAACGCACCCAAAAAAGGCACTGATATCATTTTGCTTTCCACAGGTAACAAAGTAAAATGGAAAAGTGTTGATGGAGAAACCTGCGTTTCTATTCCTAAAGTTGATCGTACGGCAGCGCTTGCTTTTGAGTTTACAGCGCAATAAAATTAAACACTATGAAGATAAAATGTTTTGTAGCCATTCTTGGGATAACTATTTTTTCTCTTGATGCAATAAACACATTTGCACAAAAGCAAACAACCCCTGTTTACAAAGATGCGAAGGCAAGTATTGATGACAGGGTGAAGGATTTGCTGGCGAGAATGACTCCGGAAGAAAAATTCTGGCAATTGTTTATGATTCCCGGCGACCTTGACGGAGTGGACAAAAAGCGTTATCAAAATGGGATCTTCGGTTTACAGGTAAGTGCTGTATCTCAAGGTGGTGGTGGTGTCAACCAAATGATGAGCTACAATACTTCAGAAAATGCGTTCACATTGGCCAAGAAAATTAACGCCATCCAGAAATTTTTCGTAACTGAAACCAGGCTGGGCATTCCGATTATTCCTTTTGATGAAGCCCTTCATGGTTTGGTGCGTCAAGGTGCAACTGCTTTTCCCCAGGCAATTGGTCTTGCAGCCAGTTTTGATACCGAAAATATGGCTAATGTTGCCCGGGCAATAGCTGGAGAAACTAAAGTGAGAGGAATTAGAGATATTTTGACGCCGGTAGTAAACATCGCATCGGATGTGCGTTGGGGCAGAACCGAAGAAACCTACGGTGAAGATCCCTTTCTTTCTTCGCAAATGGGTTTGGCTTTTGTCAGCGCATTCGAAAAGCAAAATATTATTACCACACCTAAACACTTTATTGCAAATGTGGGCGATGGCGGTCGCGACAGTTATCCTATCCATTTCAATGAGCGGATGATGAAGGAAATCTATTATCCGCCTTTTGAAGTGGCCATAAAACAGGGCAAAAGCAGATCGCTGATGACGGCTTACAATTCTATTGATGGAACTCCGGCAACATCAAACTATCAATTGCTTACTCAAAAGTTAAAAACGGATTGGGGTTTCGGAGGTTTTGTAATCTCTGATGCTGGAGCCGTTGGTGGAGCTAGCGTATTGCATCATACCGCAACAGGCTATGCACAATCCACCATACAAGCCATTGAAGGCGGGTTAGATGTGATTTTTCAAACTGAATTTGATCACTACAAACTTTTCATCCCACCTTTTTTAGATGGGTCAATTTCGAAAAGCCGAATCGATGATGCCGTTTCAAGGGTTTTAAAAGCAAAGTTTGATTTGGGGCTTTTCGAAAATCCATATGTATCAGAAAAGGATGCTGAAAAAGCTGTAAGCGATAAACGCAATAAATCTGTAGCAAAAGCAGCCGCCCAAAAGTCATTTGTGCTGTTAAAAAATGAGCAATCAATACTGCCCCTAAAAACCGAGAAGAAGATTTTAGTATTAGGAGAAGATGCCACTGAAGCACGTCTAGGAGGTTACAGCGGTTCTGGAAATGGTAAAATCAGTATTCTGGAAGGAATCAGGAAAAGGGTGGGGCAACCAGGAAATGTACTTTATACGAAAGGAAGCAGTCGCGATCCTAAATTCTACCAAATTATTCCAGCTAATTTTTTACGTACCGATACAACAAGTGGTTTAAAGGCCGAATTCTTCGATAATTTGAACTTCAGCGGCTCACCGGTGGTTACCAGAATCGACAAGAAAATCGATTTCATGTGGACCCTTTATGCGCCCGACCGCAAACTTGCAAAAGATCTATACTCGGTAAGGTGGACTGGAAATTTAGTTGCTCCGAAAACCGGAGTATTCAAGATCGGCTTAGAAGGGAATGATGGTTTCAGACTTTTTATCAACGATAAATTGTTGATCGATCAATGGGAGAAAACTTCTTATCATAGTCGCCTGATCTCTTTTAATTTTGAAAAAGATAAAAAATATGCCGTCCGCATCGAATTTCAAGAAACGAAAGGCAATGCCTACATCAAATTCATTTCTGATTTTGAAGTGATTAATAATGTTGACAAAGAACTCGCTGAAGCCGTTTCGCTTGCCAAACAAGCAGATGTTGTGGTGATTGCTGCCGGTATAAAGGAGGGTGAATTTCAAGATCGAGCCATGTTGAACTTGCCTGGAAATCAGGAGCAGTTAATTAATGAAATGGCTAAAACCGGTAAGCCTGTTGTGGTGCTATTGGTTGGTGGAAGTGCAATTACGATGAATAATTGGATAGATCATGTACCTGCTGTTTTAAATGTTTGGTATCCGGGGGAAGAAGGAGGAAACGCAATAGCGGAAACGCTTTTTGGCGATTATAATCCTGCCGGGCGATTGCCGATAACCTACCCGGTACATGAATCGCAATTGCCATTGGTATATAACCATAAACCTACCGGACGTGGTGATGATTACAATAACCTCAGTGGAGAACCACTATTCCCATTTGGCTACGGCTTGAGTTATACAGAATTTGAATACAGTGACTTGGTTTTGAGTAAACGTGAAATCAATCAAAATGAGAAGGTTACCGCCACTTTTAAACTAAAAAATATCGGCAACCGGGCAGGTGAAGAAGTTGCTCAACTTTATATTCGGGATATGTTGGCAACCGTTGTAAGGCCAGTATTGGAACTTAAAGGATTCAAGAGAATTGGCTTAAAACCAGGAGAAAGTAAAGAGATTGTTTTTGAAATCGAGCCAGAAATGCTGAAAATGCTCAATGCAGAAATGAAATCTGTGATTGAACCAGGAGATTTCCGAATCATGATTGGCGCATCGAGTAAAGCGTTATTGTTAAAGGAAACCCTTAAAGTATTGTGATGCTACACTTCGTTTAAGCAGAAAGATTTTGCCTTTTTATGGTAGGTTAACCATATGTACTTAGTTAGTTATCGCCGTGAGTGCTGGTTACACTCGCGGCTTTTTCTTTAATTTAAACCTTCAATTCCTAATTTTTCGGCTAACTCATTCAAATCTTTTACTACAACGTCGATCAAAGGTATTCCGCTAACTTTTCTCTCTTGTTCATACTCATGTTCCGGTTCGCCAGGTATAATTACTTTCTTATCAGGATCAATTGTTTCTGCATTTTTAAAACGTTCCACCCAATTGTCCAGGTGGTTTTTAAATTCTTCGGCAGGGCGGAAACCATCTACACGCATTGCGCCTAAGAAATGGCCTAAACCTTCACCAACAGGGTTTGCCGAGGGTTCTAAAAAAGCAACAAAAGGTGGCACCCATGGGCCATAGTTTGCACCTGAAAGCACAGCCGATAAAATATCCACTGTAGCACTCAATCCGTAACCTTTATGGCTTCCGTGATCTTTATCGCTACCCAAAGGCAAAAGCGAACCCCCACCTTTCAATTCATTAGGGTCGATGGAATTTTTTCCGTTTTTATCTTGTACCCAGCCTTCAGGTATAGGTTTGTTAGCTCTTTGAGCGATTTCTAATTTTCCATTTGCAGCTGCTGATGTAGCCATATCTACAATTACCGGTGGATATTTCCCTGCCGGGAATGCGTAACACATTGGGTTAGTTCCAAGTAGCCTTTCATTGGCGTAAGTTGGCGCAACCAGTGGACTTGCGTTGGTCATGCTGATGCCGATCATATCTTTTTCTACCGCCATTAAAGCATGGTAACCTGCAATGCCGAAATGGTTGGAATTTTTTACTGAAACCCATCCGCTTCCGTACTTCTCTGCTTTTTCGATGGCTACTTTCATTGCGAAAGGTGCCACAACCAAACCCAAACCCGCATCTCCGTCAACTGTTGCAGTGGTTGGCGTTTCATGCACAATTTTGACATCAGGTGTGGCATTAATTCTATTTTTCTCCCATAAACGAACATAGCCACTTAAACGAGCTACACCATGTGAATCAATTCCACGTAAATCAGAACGAATTAATACATCTGTAGCAAGCTCGGCATGTTCATCAGAACAGCCCATTTTTTTAAAAACGTTGTAAGTAAAAGTTCGAAGCTTGGTTTCGGTGAAGTTTATAAAGTTCATTTTTGCATTAATTTGTCGTTACAATGACTTTGTTTAGGGTAAAAGTAGCGTGAAATCGCCGCCAAGTGGCTCAAAGTTTTCTATGCAGGATGAAAGAAAATCTTCCCCGTAGTTGACATACATCGGTGCGATATTCAAAGTTCTTTCTTGCATAGTACCATTAGGAAAAAGGCGCTTTTTAACATTTTCAATTTGTACCAATGCCATTTCATGCTTCCGTTTTTCAGCCCTAAAAAGTTTCTTTTCCAGGTTGGCTAGCAAGCGATTCGTCTTTTGCTTTGCGGTATCGGTAGAAACCGATAAGGTTTTATCAATCTTGTAAGCATTTAACTTAATCTGGTCAAAAATACTATTGATGGCACGGGTTTCATCGGCAAGGCTAAGCTGGGCAGTTGAGTTTTTCTTTACCCACAGATTTTTCAACTCTTCAACCGGTAAAAAGATATCCTCCAAAGAGAACCCTAGACTGTATAAATTTTCGGCACTACGTTTATCAATCAACAAAGCCGAATTACGGAGCAATAACACCGGAAAGTCTACTTTATAAAAATCAAAATTGGCTTTCAGCTGCATCCAGTAAGCTATTTCGGCGCCCCCACCGATGTAAGCAATGTTGGGCAAAATTAATTCCTGGTACATTGGTCGCATCACCACATTTGGACTGAACCGTTCGGGATTCGATGCGATTTCTGCTAACAATTCATCTTCGGTAAGACTGATGTCAGTATGATTGACCACGTATTTTCCATCTTCAAATATTAAACGTTCCCGCAAATCATCTTTGAGATAAAAGAAATTAATATCCCTGCCGTTAACCTGGGTTTTGTAGCCTTTTTCCTCGAGCTGGTTAGAGGTAGAGTCGATATTTTTAGAACTGTTATGCTGCCTCACATCATCCGCTATTATACTCGCGAAAATCTTTTTTAGTGCCGGTTCATCTGCATTAACGATTACCAAACCGTATTTTTCAAATAAATTATTTACCAGATAACGTGTAGCATCTGCTAAATTATCATGTTCTAGGTAAGCTTTTTCTACCAGTTTAGCAATGTGCTTTCCATTTTTCGAAATACCCAAATAGCCTTTGTAAGCGGTTACAGCAGCAGCGACAGTTTTGGTACTTAACCTGCCAGTAGCACCATTGGTGGTTTGTATCCAGCTGATATTTTTTTCATCAACACTTACGTGATTAATTTCTTCAAAATCATGATCTTCTGTGGCCATCCAATAAACAGGGACAAAATTTTTATCAGGATGGGCCATCTTTAACTCGATAGCAAGATTTATCGCGGTAACGATCTTGTAAATGAAATATAAAGGACCCGTAAAAAGATTAAGTTGATGGCCTGTGGTTACTGTAAAAGTATTTTCAGAAGCCAGCAGTTCGATGTTTTTTGTTACCGATTTATTGGTTTGGATATGCCGATATTGATTTTTCAGAACATCAACCAGAATGTTTCGGTCTCCTAAAAAATTCCTGTTTTCTATTGCCTGGGCTAAACCATCCCTATCAGGACGATAACTGTAAAAAGGCCTTAACTGCGCTTCATCATTGATATAATCTAAAACCAGTTTCGAAAAAGAGCCAGTTTCCTGATAGGAAATATATTTTGCCTGCATAATTAGCGAAAGTAATGCAATTTAAGAATATTTGTAAAGCAGAACTACTATTTTACAATAGTTAAATAATTAGAGATTGCTTTCAATTGCGCCCACGTTTTCTCGGTACAATTTTAGAGGTCCATCTAAAAGTACCGCAATTACAGTTAAGTGTGTATCTAATATTTCTTTTGGAATATCGATGTATACAATACCTGGTATTTTGCTCCAATAAAGCTTGTTGTAAATTTCATGGTTTAGCATCGTGCCTTGTCCAACCACCCGAATTCTACTTATTCTATTTTCTAATCCCTTTATCGAAATTGGGCCTGTAGGCTCACCTTCTAAAAATAAATACAGTGTTTGTTTATCTGCAGAAAGTACAGTATTACCTTGATAGTGCCCTGTAGGAATGCCAGCTTTGGTTTTATATAAAGCTTCTGCATTTTTTATAACCCATTCGTTTATGCTTTTCTTTGAATTTTTAATACCCGATTTAAAGTCCTTTCCATCTGCAGCAAGATTAGTATTATCGAAAATATTGATCCCATCATTTAAATTACTTGAAAGGGTGCTCAGATTTAAATTTGTAAAATCCGTTGCAGGAGTAACTTCGAATAACGTTTGAAACGAAATTGGCTCATCCTTTTCTTCTGATAGCTGTATTTCTCCGCTAAAAGTAACCCGTAATACGGTAGCATCTTTATCGAACTGTTCTTCTTTAATATCAAAAATATAATCTGTATCATTAAGTTTTGTTGTTTCAACGGGCGCATCATTGCCAAGCACATCTACCTTTTTTATTTTTGATTTAATGCCTGATAAAACAATACCATGTGTGGTTTTGAAATCTAAATAAATGTAGAGCTGCTTTTTATCTTTTGATAAAGCAGTTTTAGCATTCACATGCTTTTTTGGTATGCCTGCTGTAGTGCCATAAATTGCATCTGCATGTTTGTTAGTCCAACGGCCTAAATCTTTCAAAATTTTAACTTGCTCAGAGGCGATTGTTCCATCCGGCTTCGGGCCAATGTCAAGCAACAAATTTCCGCCCATACTGATACAGTCTATCAAAGTTCTAATGATCATATTAGACGATTTATAACGACTATCATAAGGCTGGTAGCCCCATGAATCATTCATAGTATAACAAAGCTCCCAGTAGCTACCTGTGGGTTTAACAATTGGTACACCTTGTTCTGGCGTTTCATAGTCGCCCTGCTCATCAAGGCGTGAGTTGATGATAATCTCAGGATTTTTATTTTGCAATAAACTTCGAACTCTATCTGTTTGCCATTCGGCAGAAGTATGTTCCCAATCTCCATCAAACCAAAATAAATCAGGATTATACTGATTTGAAAGTTCTTTTAGCTGTGTATGGTAATAGTTTAAAAAAATGCTCCAGCGTTTTGGATTTTTTTTTAAATCATAACGTTTCCTTTCTCGGGTGAAGATATCGTAATCAGGGTAACTCCAATCGGGCAGCGAAAAATACAGACCGGTTTTTAATCCCGCTTTCTTTAAGTCATTTACAAAAGGCGTAATCAAATCTTTTTTTGCTGCACTATTTTTTATGGTTGTTGTTGCATTAGCTGCTTTGCTATTCCAAAGTGCAATGCCATCATGATGTTTTGTGGTGATTACCGCGTATTTGGCTCCACTTTCTTTAATCAGATTTACCCATTCCTGCGAATTGTATTGATCAGCACCAAACCCTTCCAGTTGTTTCATGTAAGCATCGTGGTTAATGTAATTGTTGAAAAATGACCACGATTCTGAAATTCCATTCACAGAATAAATTCCCCAATGGATAAAAATACCGAGCTTTGCATCGGCAAACCACTGCATTTTTTCATTGGACTTACTCACATGTTGAGCTGAAACTTTGCTGGTTTGTAGTAGAAATAAAAACGAGAAAACAAATTTTAAAAACTGCATAATATTTTTGTTGATTTAAATATAGCAGATATACTCCTATTATCTAAACTCACTGCGGTAGCTAAATCATTTATATTGAAATAGCCACCCATATTGATACAGTTTTTGCAAATTTTAAGCACAAAAAAAGCCGTCCTGAATGAACAGGACGGCTTTTAAAATATATGTTTTTAGTGATTTACCATTTTTTTCTGCGTTCCCCACTTCCACCTTCACGACTTCCACCTTCTCTGCGTCCGCTTCCACCTTCTCTACTTCCACCTTTTTCATCACGGCTACGTCCTGAGAAATCTCTAAAACCACCACCAGCGTTTCCACCTTCTCTGCTTCCGCCTTCTCTACGACCGCTACCGCCAGAACTTCTTCTGTCGCCACCGCCGCTGCCACCACGGTAACCACCGCCACCGCCGCTTCTGCGTTCGCCACCGAAACCACCGCTACGTCTTTCACCGCCACCGCGTCTTTCGCCAGCACCTTCGCCACGACCACCATCTCCGCTTTTCTCGATACGTACTGCACGACCGTTAAATTCAACAGATTTAAAGCCTTCGAAAACTTTATCAGCTACATCATCTTCAACCTCAAAGAAAGAGAAAACACCTTTTAAGTCGATTTTACCAACGCTTTTGCCAGCAATTTTTCCGTTGTTACAGATAAATGATAACATATCGCCACGGGTAAATTCATCTACAGAACCTAAGTTGATAAACAAACGGGTGTAACCTTCGCTACCACGTCCGCGTCTTTCACCACGTTCACCTCTTTCGCCACGATCATCGCCAACAGCTGCATTTAAATCAGGTGCTTTAGAATAGTAGTCTAAGAAACGGTTAAATTCTAATGAAGCAAAACGTTTGATTACATCCTCTTTAGATAAATCTTTAAATTCATCCATAATACGCGGAATGTATTGATCAATTTGCTCCACATTAACTTCTACATTATGCACTTTATGTACCAATGAGAATAATTGTTTTTCACAAACATCAAATCCGGTAGGAAGCTCAGCTTTAGTAAATTGTTTACCAATAATGCGCTCCAATTGACGGATTTTTCCCAGCTCTTTTGAGTTGATGATACAGATTGAAATACCAGTTTTACCAGCACGGCCAGTACGGCCAGAACGGTGGGTATAACTCTCAATTTCATCAGGTAAAGAATAGTTAATTACGTGGGTTACATTGTTTACATCGATACCACGGGCAGCAACATCAGTAGCAATTAACAATTGCATGTTACGCTCACGGAAACGTTGCATTACTTTATCACGTTGTTGTTGCGATAAATCGCCATGTAAAGCATCAGCATTGTAACCATCTTTAATTAAATGCTCAGCAACATCTTGTGTATCCAATTTGGTTTTACAAAATACTACGGCAAAAATTTCAGGGTTGAAATCTACAATACGTTTTAAGGCAGCGTATTTATCACGGGCACGAACAATATAATATTCGTGTTCGATGTTAACGTTACCCGTGTTTTTTGTGCCCATGGTTAATTCAACAGGCTCGTTCATGTATTTTTTAGCAATACGGCGAACTTCTGCTGGCATTGTAGCCGAGAATAACCAGGTTTTTTTGTCATCAGGAGTAGTTGATAAAATGTCGTTGATGTCATCCTGGAAACCCATGTTTAACATCTCGTCAGCTTCATCAAGCACAACATATTTAACGTTTGAAAAATCAATTGCCTTACGGCCAATGATATCCAACATACGGCCGGGCGTGGCCACTACGATTTGAACGCCTTGGCGTATTTCGCGTAGTTGTTGCATAATGTTCGCGCCACCGTAAACGGCAACAACGTGGGCATTAGCAACGTTTTTAGAAAAGTTTTTAAGGTCGTTAGCGATCTGTAAGCATAACTCACGGGTAGGGCATAAAATCAATGCCTGTGGTTTATTAACTTTAAAATCGATTAGTTCTAACAGCGGCAAACCAAATGCGGCTGTTTTTCCTGTTCCTGTTTGGGCCAAACCAACAAAATCATTAGTGCCTTCTAACAGTACAGGAATACTTTGCTCCTGAATAGGCGTTGGAGTTTCAAATCCAAGGTCCTTTACGGCATTAACGACGTCATCACTTATCCCCAATAATTGAAATGGGTTTGTCATTCGTCTTTTATTTTTAATTGAGCCGCAAAGGTACGGTTAATATTTCGTATTTTACTGATAGTTAGTTAAATAGTTTTTATAGCTAAATAATTGAAAATAAGCAAGAAAGAAATTAAGGGGAAGAGGGTATTGGAAATAGAAAATAGACGAAGGTAAATTAGCAGCGAAACGTTTGTTAATATCTTTAGAATTTGAAAATCAAAACCTGCTTTCTGTGGGCTAAATCACTCCCGCTTTACACTGCAATCTTTTTGTTTTAAACCTCGTCGGTTTAATTCAAGTAGTCTATTATTGTAATTGCCTCATTGAGGACTTCGCCGTTTAAAAACCTACGAGGTTTGCAAAAAGTATTTTCGTTTCAATCGGGTTTAAAAGGCAAAAGCATCAACAATATTATCGCAACCTTTCAGCAGAGCGGATTAACCTCTCGTCTTTATTAATGCCGAAAATGGCTAAAATAATAAATAAGATTGCAATAGCGGGTAGGTAAGCACCGACTCCAAACTTTGCGCTGTCAATTCCTCCAGGAAGTTGTTTGGCGTAAATACTGCACCAAAAAGCAAAACCAATAATCAACACGATGTTTAAAATCGCTACTTTTTTTTGAACGCTTCTTCGTTTGAAATTGAAGATGTTGGCAAAACTCATCAAAGCTACCGCGATATTGGTGATAAACAACGGAAGGAAATCACTAACAGTTACTCCTGAACCTGACCTTCCTATAACCGCTTTATGTAAGCCATTCGTATAAATCTCAGCTACAGTTGGCCCTGTTTCTTTGAATGCAATTGGAAAGAAAATCATTAAAGCCAATGTTAGCGCCGCTAGTAATAACCAAATGGTTTGTATTCTTTGTATCATGTTAATTTAAAATAATAGGCAATTATAGGAATTCTATTTCATCCTTAAAAAATATTTTCCTGCTCTGCTAATCAACTACTGTCAAATTTTTAAATTTATCACCGTAAGCTTATTTCATTAATGTAACAAATAGGTGAAAATGTGAGGTGAACCCTTTTTTTAATGGTGATCTGAAAATTATAGCTGATATTAGTCAAAACCAATTCTTCAGATAAGTTACGACACTTTTTCAATTATAAAAACTAATTTGATTCAAACTCACGTCACTCAATAAAACGATTTATGTTAAAACACTTATTTACAATAATTATTTTAATTGCGGCATCAAAAGCTTTTGCTCAAGATACCCTTAAATTTGAAAATGCTCTTACGGTGGCCAGCGGAAGTCGCTATGGCCGTGAGGCAATATACACTGATCAGCTAGCGTATAAAATGGCGAACGGCACCTTACAAACGCCAAATGAAAGCGGCGAATTTACTAGCGGTGCGAACGGTGAAAAAATTTTTTGGAAAGCAATTAAAGCAGATGCGAACGGTCGTTTCAGTGTATTTACCAGAAGGTCGACGCAAACCACCAATAATCCTTTTTTAAATCCTGGGGGTATAGACAGAGGTTCCGATTACATCTATCTAAGTTATACTTCTCTAAAAGAACAAACGGCCATTTTGAACGTAATTGGCGGTAATACACTGTTTTTTAATGGTATTCCACATATGGGCGATCCTTACGGTTCTGGTTATATGCACATCCCTGTGCAATTGAAAAAAGGAGTTAACGAACTTTTTGTTCGAGGTGCCAGTATTCTGCCAAGAATCATTTTAAATGTTAAACCCTTAATCATCCATACAGATGACCTCACGCTACCTCATATTGTAATCAGTGAAATAAACGGAATATTGAAAGGTGCCATAACCATTAGCAATTCTTCTTTAAATGATGAAGATGCTTTACAGATAAAAACAATTTTGAATGGCAGGCAGAAACAAACTAAGATCGCGAAAATCTTAAAATTAAGTATGAGAAAGTCGATTTTCGACTTCGACGCCAGTGCAGTCAGGGAGGAAGGTAATTATAATCTGGAGATTCAGCTACTAAAAAATGGAAAAATTGCTGATCTGCAAAACTTGTCAGTTGAAGCCGTAAAAGGTTCATCAAGTTATAAGCAAACTTTTATCAGTAAAATAGATGGCAGTTTGCAGTATTTTGCCGTAACTCCTCAGCTGGGTGGTTGGAAGCCTAATTCTGCCTTGTTTCTTTCTGTACATGGTGCGGGGGTAGAAGCAATAGGACAGGCACGGGCTTACAAGTCAAAAGATTGGGGTACAGTTGCAGCTGCTACCAATCGCCGGCCACGAGGTTTTAATTGGGAAGATTGGGGCCGTCAGGATGCGCTTGAGGTTTTAGAGCTGGCGAAAAAACAATTTAAGCCGAATGAAAAGCAGATTTACCTTACTGGTCACTCTATGGGCGGACACGGCACCTGGTTTTTAGGCGCCACATATCCTGATAAATGGGCGGCAATTGCTCCCGCAGCCGGTTATGCATCGCTAAAAGACTATGGCTCTGCAGATGGTAAAATTCCAGACAGCAGCAAAAATATGATCGAAAAGATGTTGCTGAGAGCCGGAAATCAAAGCGATGTACCAAAGTTAGCCAACAATTACAAACAGCTCGGAGTATATATTTTACATGGTGATGCAGATCGTGTTGTTCCTGTTAGCTACGCCAGGCAAATGAAAAAAGTGCTGGCAGATTTTCATCCTGATTTTAGCTATTACGAATACCCCGGCGGCGAACATTGGTTTGGTGATCAAAGTGTAGATTGGCCGCCAATATTTAATTTTTTTAAATGGCATAACATCAAAGCTGATTCTGCTGTCAACCATATTGATTTCATTACCTCCAGTCCAGGTATTTCTGCAACATATCGATGGGCTACAATTCATCAGCAAATTCAACCTTCACAATACAGCCGGATAATTTTGAACAGAGATAGGAAGTCTTCAACCATAACCGGTAAAACAGAAAACATTGAGATGTTGCGTTTAGCCTTGACAGAATTTGCCGCTAAAACTAGCGTTAAAATTACTTTAGATAGTTTAGCTGATATCAATTACATCACGCAAACCGATCACGATACGTTAACACTGGAAAAATCTGATCAACAGTGGCAAATTGTAAAAGGGGTTAATGTTCAAAATAAGAATCCGCTTAGATCTGGTACGTTTAAAGAAGCCTTTAATTACAAGATGATATTTGTTGTTGGTACCAAAGGCAATGCTGAGGCCAATCAAGCCAACTTAAATAAAGCAAAATATGATGCGGAAAGCTGGTATTACCGTGGTAACGGAGCGGTGGATATCATTACGGACAAAGAATTTTTGGGTTCGAAATATGCAGGGAGAAATATCATTTTGTATGGTAATTCGGAGAATAACAGCGCATGGAAAGGACTCTTGAAAGATTGTCCGATTCAGGTAAGCAATACCCAAATAACGGCTGGAAAACATCAATGGAAGGGAGCTGACTTAGCTGCATATTATATTTGGCCTCAAAAAGATCCCAAGCTTTTAATTGGTGTTGTTGCTGGAACAGGTGCTGTAGGTACAAAAGTGGCTTATGCCAATCAATATTTTGCCGGCGGAAGTGGGTTTCCTGATTTTATGATTTTTTCATCCGATCTGCCCAAACAAGGAAGTAAGGGTATAAAATTAACCGGATTCTACAACAACAAATGGCAACTTGATGAAAAGAATGTCGCTAAATCAGAATAAGAATCATTTGAATGTAATTTGCAATGCTTGTCCTTTGAAGTAAAAGGAAAAAAGTATTTTTGCAGCGCTTTGAGTAAAAAAAGGTATTTCATACAAATTGCTTATGATGGCAGCTTATATCACGGTTGGCAAATTCAGCCCAATGCAATAACTGTGCAGGAGCTTTTGGATAAAGCGATGTCTACCTTTTACAGGCAGCCAATAGAAACTTTGGGCTGCGGCCGGACGGATTCTGGGGTTCATGCTACCGAGTTTTTTGCACATTTCGATGTGGAAGATATGGAAGAATCGAAAGTGATACAGGGGGTAGTAGGGATAAATGCCATGCTGCCTTACCAAATTGCTGCAAAAATAATCATTCCTGTCCATAACGAGGCACATGCTCGTTTTGATGCCACTGCGAGAGCCTATAAATATTATCTGCATTTCGAAAAAAATCCTTTTAAATTAAATCGATCATGGCTGGTTAAAGATAGACTTGATGTACCATTAATGAATCAGGCAGCTGCGATATTGTTGGAGTATACCGATTTTTCTTGTTTCAGTAAGTCAAATACCCAAACTTTCACTAATAATTGTAAAATTGTAGGAGCTAGCTTCGATACACTAGAAGATGGTTTGGTTTTTACCATTCAGGCCGATCGCTTTTTAAGAAACATGGTTAGGGCAATAATGGGCACTTTGGTTAGAGTAGGGAAACATGAAATAACACTCAATGAATTTAAAGGAATAATTGAAAGCAAAAATCGCAGCAAAGCTGGCCAGTCAGTTCCAGCATGCGGTTTATATTTAGTTAAAGTTGAATATCCGTATATAAAGTAAAAATCAGTTAGCGATTACCGGTTTTCAGTTAACAATTACCGGTTACCAGTCGGGTGCAAAAAAAAATTTTTAGATAATTAAACCTTTAGGCGGAACAATTTCTTAACAGACAACAGACAATGGCAGTAACAGGCGAAGTATATAACACAGGATTGCTTAAACGTATTTTTCAATACGTAAAGCCTTATCGTGCTGTTTTTGTTTGGTCGGTTATTTTAACGGTTTTGCTGGCGGCCATTTCCCCAGTTCGGCCTTTTTTAATCAAGTATACCCTCGATCATTATATCCTCTTGGGAAACTATTCTGGCCTGGTACAAATGACCATGCTGATGATTTTTATGTTGATCTTGCAAACGCTGATTCAATATAATCATACCTTGTTAACTAATACTTTGGGCCAATCGGTTATCCGCGATTTGCGGATAAAAGTTTTTAATCATATTACCAGTTTGCGGTTGAAATATTTTGACAAAACGCCTATAGGACAGTTGATTACCAGGACAGTTTCTGATTTGGAAACCATCGCTGATATATTTTCAGAAGGGTTGATCTCGATGATTGGCGATTCATTGCAGGTAGTGGTAATTGTGGGCGTAATGCTTTATACCGACTGGGAATTAAGTCTCGTGGTGCTATTACCGATCCCTTTATTGATTGTAGCCACTAGAAAATTTCAGAAAGCCATTAAAGTGGCGTTCCAAGAAATTAGAAATGAGGTTTCTAACCTCAATACCTTTTTGCAAGAACATATTACCGGGGTTTCTATCGTTCAATATTTTGCTCGTGAAAGGCAGGAATACAAAAAGTTTTATGCGATAAATAAACGCTATCGCGATGCCAATATCCGTTCCAACTGGTATTATTCTATCTTTTTTCCAGTTGTAGAACTGATTTCAGCAATGTCTTTAGGTTTGCTGGTTTGGTACGGCGCTAAAAGTATTTTAGCAAAACCGATTGACGTTACGCCAGGAACCATCACCCAATTTATCATGTATCTGGGGATGGTTTTTACTCCGATTCGCCAGCTGGCCGATAAATTTAATACCCTGCAGATGGGAATGGTTGGAGCAGAGCGGGTTTTTAAGGTTTTGGATACCGACGAAGTGACCATTAACGATGGAACCGAAAAGCCAGTGAAACTGGATGGAAATATTGAGTTTAAAAACGTTTGGTTCGCTTATAACGACGAGCAGTACGTATTGAAAGATTTAACTTTTGAAGTTAAAGCTGGAGAAACGGTTGCGTTGGTTGGTGCGACAGGTGCAGGGAAATCATCTACCATTAACATCTTAAATCGCTTTTACGAAGTTAAAAAAGGCGAAATTACAGTTGACGGAATAAAAATTGAAGATTTTGAGCTTGATTATCTGAGAAGCAATATTGCCACAGTTCTGCAGGATGTTTTCTTGTTTTCGGATACAATCCTAAATAACATCACCTTAAATAATGCTGAAATCACGATTGAGGAAGTGGTGAATGCGGCAAAAAAAGTTGGTGCTCACGAATTTATCGAGCGTTTGCCTGGCGGCTATCAATATAATGTGATGGAGAGAGGTGCAACACTTTCTGCAGGTCAGGCGCAATTAATTTCCTTCATCAGGGCCTTAGTTCACAATCCAGCCATTTTGGTTTTGGATGAGGCGACCTCATCCGTAGATACCGAAACCGAATTATTGATTCAAAAGGCGATTGATAACCTGATGGAAGGAAGAACTTCCATCGTAATTGCACACCGTTTATCAACCATTCAGAAAGCCAATCAAATTATCGTGCTTGATAAAGGCGAGATTAAAGAGAAGGGAACTCACCAACAACTGCTGAAGCTAAACGGTTATTACAAAAAGCTTTACGATTTGCAATTCTCATCCGGAGGGATCGCTAAAAGTTCTTAAAAATGATTATGTTTGGGTTTCCTATAAACCTAATTATTGAACGCGTCGAGAAATAGTGAGCACGATAACGTACTTTTTGACTTATTAAAGCAAGGAGACGAGGCAGCATTTGGAAAAATTTACAAATTTTATTGGGTAGAGCTTTATAATGCCGCTTACAAACGTTTGCCAGAAAAGGAAAAATGCCAGGATGTAATTCAAAATGTTTTCGCCGATCTTTGGAACAGAAGAGAAACACTGGAATTGGAAAATCCACTGGCTTACCTGCATACTGCGGTAAAGTTTCAGGTGCTGAAACATATTTCCAGAAAACCAAAAGATAGCTTTTTTACAGAATCTTTTGAAAACCAATTGATATCTCCAATGCAAGCGGATGGGGAATTGTTAGATCGGGAAGTAAAAGGTTTGCTGGAATTATTTATCAAAGCACTTCCGGAAAAGCGTAGAAAAATCTTTTTGTTACACTATTTTGAAGGTTTATCTACTGCAAAAATTTCTGTCCAGCTAAATATATCGCAAAAAACGGTGCAAAATCAATTAACTACTGCCACCCATGCGCTAAAATTTCGATTAACACACCTGTTTTTGTTTCTGGTCTCGTTTTATTTCGCCTTTTTCAGTTAAAAGAATTCTTTTGCCAATTTTTTTTGGAAAATATTTAAATTTCTTTTGGGATATTTTTTATTTTCTGGTACAGTATAAGAAAAGCCAGAAAAATGAGCGCCTTCAAACCCAAGAATGAGTTAAATGATATTATTAAACGCTATCTATCTGGCAAGGCAAGTGCTGAAGAGATTTCCTTTATTGATGAATATTATAATTTTCTTGGAAAAAGAGA
The DNA here is from genome assembly GCF_001422545.1 of Pedobacter sp. Leaf41. Classification (GTDB taxonomy): domain Bacteria; phylum Bacteroidota; class Bacteroidia; order Sphingobacteriales; family Sphingobacteriaceae; genus Pedobacter. Next base: position 847,708 of record NZ_LMLE01000001.1, read on the forward strand.
TGTTTCAGGACAGGTGCCGAACGAAGAACTTCAATTCTTGGAAGATCAGAACTTCAGGGCCATTCAAAATAAAATTACTGCAGATAAAAAATATAATCTAAATACAGTTTATAAATACATTTCGATCGCCGCTGCATTGGTACTGGTTTGCGGAAGTATACTTTTCCTGAAAGATCAAAAAATATTATCCAGTTCAAGCACAACGAAAGCCAAGATAGAAAATTTAGATGTGCTTCCCGGTTCAGACAAGGCCATTTTAACATTAGCGAATGGGAAAAAAGTGGTTCTTGATGCCAATACAGCTGCAAACATCAGTGATACAAAAGGAATTAGCATCTCCAAAACTGAAGACGGGAAATTGATTTATACTGTTCTTAACCACCAATTAGTAGATAAAGAAAATAACGCTTTCAATACCATCGAAACTCCTAATGGCGGTCAGTACCAAATTGTTTTACCCGACGGGACGAAAGTTTGGCTAAACGCTGCATCCTCTTTAAAATATTCGGAAGTGTTTGTTGGTAATGAGCGTTCGGTTCAATTAACGGGCGAAGCTTATTTTGAAGTGGCTAAAAATAAAACGAAACCATTCCACGTAAGAAGCAAAAACCAGGATGTGGAAGTATTGGGGACGCATTTCAACATCAACAGTTACATGGATGACAAAACCATAAAAACCACACTGTTAGAGGGTAGTATCAAAATTAGTAATCAAAAATCCAACAAAACTTTAAAACCCGGCGAGCAGGCGGTAACGGGAATAGCAGAAAATGCTTTTATCCACGTATCAAATGATGTAGACCTTGATGACGAAGTGGCCTGGAAAAATGGATTATTCCGTTTCAACGATTTGGAACTGCGGGATGTTCTGATTCAACTGGAGCGGTGGTACGATGTAAAAATCGACTATTCATCGCTTCCTAATAAACGATACAATGGCATGGTACCCAGAACATCGAAATTATCACAAGTTTTGGCCATGTTGGAGAAAACCGGTAACATCAAATTTCAACTCACCGAAGGGAAACGATTAAAAGTGATCTCAAAAATATAATTAAGAATAACTAAGGTCTATAAAGCCCAGCAAACAATAACTAATCAATTTAACCTAAAACCAAACTGAATGTATGAACTTTTACACTCGAAGTAGTAATCTCTTGTCAGAAAAAACAAAAGGCTTTACTACAAATTATTTAAACCAAAAAATTGTTAGAACTATGAAAATATTTGTTTTTCTAATGACTATTTTATGTGTTCAGGTAAGTGCGAATGCATTTTCTCAACGCATTAACATTAGCCAAAAGAATGTTCCATTGGTACGTGTTTTAAAAGAAATTAAACGCCAAACTGGTTATTTCTTTTTGTATGATACCGATTTAGTTCAGCAAAAATCGAGACCAGTTACAATCGATCTGAAAAATGCAGAGCTTAGTGAAGTACTAACGCAAACGCTAAAATCACAACCATTTGGTTGGGAAATTAAAGACAATACCATTCTGATTTTTCCTAAATCATCCAATAATGAAAACTTAAAAGCTATAGATGTAACCGGAAAAATTGTTGATGAAAACGGAAACCCAATGCCAGGTGCTTCAGTACGGGTTAAAGGACAATCGGCTAGTACGGTAAGTGATAGCAACGGTAACTTTACGATCAGAAATGTAGATGAAAACGCAGTTTTAGTAATTTCTTATATAGGATATACGGATAGAGAGATTGCGGCAAAATCGCAAATGGGTGCTGTTAAATTATCGCCATCTGCCGGAACATTGAGCGATGTAGTGGTAACTGGTTATACCAATTATACCAAAACACAATCTGCTGCGGCAAGTTCGTTGGTATCGGCCGATAAAATTAATACCGTTCCAGGATTAACTGTCGATCAAATTTTACAAGGCCGCGTTCCGGGAATGAGTGTAATTTCTACGTCTGGACAGCCAGGTCAGAGTGCATCAGTTGTAATTCGCGGTATTGGAAGTATAAATGGTTCATCTACGCCACTTTTTGTTTTAGATGGCGTACCAATTGAAGCAGGTTATTTTCAAACCATTAATCCAGAAGATATTGAATCTGCAACCGTTTTAAAAGATGCTTCTGCTAAAGCGCTTTATGGTTCAAGAGGATCGAATGGTGTTATTGTTTTGACCACGAAAAAAGGTAAGGCAGGAAGATTATCGGTGAATTATACATCTCAGTATGGTTTTTCAAATTTGAGCAGACCAAATTTCGAAATGATGAACACCCAACAACGTTTGCAGTTTGAAGAGGAAATTGGGGCAAGTTTTGGCCGTAACATCGGTCCGGGTTGGACATATTCACCAAAAAATCCTACTTACGCTGCCGGCACACCTGCAACTCGTGCCCGTGCTGATTATATTATCGACAGTTTAAGACAAATCAATACAGATTGGCGGGATATTTTCTTTCAACGAGGTAAATTCCAGGAACAACAGGTAAGTGTAAGCGGTGGTAATGACAAACTTCGTTTTTACAACTCATTAAATTATTATAGCCAAGAGGGTGTTGCTAAACGTACAGGTCTTGACCGTTACTCGTTAAGAAGTAACCTTGATTTTAATGATGGCAAATTCAGCGGAAGCACAAATGTTGCCATTGGTTATTCTCAATCTAGTTTTACTGAAGGCGAGGGTGGCACAGGTGCCGGTACCGCAATGGCCTCTGTTTATTATGCCTTGCCTTACGAAAATCCATACGCATCTGATGGTACTTTGGTACATCCAGGAAACAGATCTCAATATTTTATTTTAGATCAGCGCGAAGGTAGTCAGGCTTTAGAACGTTTATTGAATTCTTCAGATAAAACAGAACAATTTAAGTCGATTATCAGCACTAATTTTGCTTATCAGATTTTGCCAGAGTTAAAAGTAACAACAAGAGCAGGTATTGATTACCGTCAGTCGACAGATCAACAGTTTGTTAACCCAGATTCATATTATGGATCGAGAAGTGTAGCCAATACATTGGGTGGAAGAGGAAGATTAACAGATGCAAGCAGAAGAAACTTTAATATCATTTCTACTACTGGTTTAACTTACGCTAAGAAATTTAATGAAATACACGATTTTGAAGCTTCTGCATTCTACGAATATGTGTACAACAACTACAATTCGTTTGGTTTCAGTGCCTATGGTATTGATGGCCGTTTGCCAGAAACGCCGGCAGGTGCAACAAATGGTAGTGCTACTTTTTTACCAAGTACCACTGGTGGAAAAACTAAAAATGCATTGGCATCTATCATGGGTGTAGCCAGGTATACGTATGATGATAAATATACCTTAACGGGAAGTTACCGTTACGATGGATCTACACGAGTTGCTCCACAAAACAAATGGCATGGCTTCTATTCATTTGGTGCAAATTGGAATGTTAAAGGAGAGGAATTTTTAAAAAATAACGAGCTCATCAATGATTTAAGAGTTAGAGGAAGCTACGGTATTACTGCAAGTCCGTTCGGTGGCGATTTCCTTTATCTGCCAACTTATGCAGTTAACACTTCATACGGTGGCGCATCTGCAATTAGAGCCACAACTCCTGGTAACGATGCTTTCGATTGGGAGTATGTAAAAGAATTTAACACAGGTTTTGATTTGGCTATGTTTAAAAATAGGTTGCGTATTACAGTTGATTACTATAATCGTAAAACAACTAACATGTTTATCAATCAGCCGCTTTCTGCAACATCTGGTTTTAGCGAGTTAAATTTAAGTGCTGGTGTAATGAGAAATAGAGGGGTGGAATTTGATGTAAGCGGCGATGTAATCAAGAACCAGGATTTTATCTGGACTGTGGGTGTAAATGCCGGGTACAATAAAAATAAGATCCTTCATGTTACCGATTTAGTAGATTCTTATCCTGATGGCGACTCAAGAATTTTGAAAGTAGGTTTGCCTTATGGAACGTATTATGCTCCAGATTGGGCCGGCGTAAATCCTCAAACTGGAGAACCCCAGTACTATAATTTAGATGGATCAATTACCACAGCTTACAACGTTAATACACAAAGTACCACCAATTCTGGCAGTTTGTATCCAACCTTTACTGGTGGTTTTAATACTTCATTAAGTTACAAAGGCATTACGGCATCGGCTTTATTTTCTTTCGTAACTAACGTAATGCGTTGGAATAATGAAGATTTTTACAACGAGAATCAACGTTATGCAACCAGTAACCAAACGGTAAGAATGTTAGAAAACAGATGGCAGGTTCCTGGCGATACCGGTAATGATGCGATTTTGCAGAAGTTCGATCTTCCAAGAAACTTTACTTCGAAAGATATTCAGGATGCATCTTTCTTAAGACTAAGAAACGTGAACATTGGTTACTCACTGCCAAAAAGCTTATTGGAAAAAACCAAAATTATCAAAGGAGTTAAAATTTTTGTTCAAGGTCAGAACTTATTCACCTGGACCAAATGGAGAGGTTTAGATCCTGAAAATAATGCAGTATATGGTCGTTTCCAATATCCAAATACCAGAACTTATACGGCTGGTTTAAATGTTAACTTTTAAAATTTACAGCAATGATTAATAAAATATATCAAAAATACATCCTTATATTTTCTTTGTTGGTTCTTACGGCATCGTCATGCAAGAAATTAGATTTGGTTCCTACAGATACCATTTCTCCAGACAAGGCATACAGAAATATTAGTGATATTAATTTAGGTGTTTTAGGTGCCTATGCGCTTTTAGATGGAAGTACTATTGGTGTTACCTCAACCGTTTCTGATGAGGCTACTTTTCCAACGGAAAACACAGTTGGTAATAGTGATGCATTTAGGTGGTTATACAACGCTGGGAGCGGTTCTGTTACTTCGCAATATTATACTTTTTACGTCGCTATTGATCGTGTAAACAGAACTTTAGCAGGACTTGATGCGCTCTCGTTGACAGGAGTAGATGCAACAACTGCTGCTCGTTATCGTGGGGAGTTGCTGGCCTTACGGGCGTATTTTCATTTCGAATTGCTTCGTAACTATGCTTCAGCATATCAAACAGGTGCGTTAGGTGTTCCTTATATGCAGTTCTCAACCATTAGTTATCCAGCGAGAGATAATTTTGAAGTAGTTATTGCTAACGCAAAAGCAGATCTTATTGCAGCTAAGCCACTAATTCCAACAACATTTACGGATAAAACACGGATTACAAAAGCAGCAGTATCCGCTATTCAAGCAAGATTAGCTTTGTATGAGAAAAATTGGAGTGAAGCAATTGCCTATGCCAATGAAGCCATTGCTGCTTTTCCACTGGCCACTAAAGCGCAATTCCCAGGTATTTGGACTGACGCCAATGATAGTGAAGTGATCTGGAAGGCAAAACGTGTGGGAACAACCGATTCAAGACTAGGCGATTTTTATTTCCGCCAGGCTGGAGGAATTGTCTTGTATGCACCAGCTCAGAAATTGATTAATACTTTTGATAAAGTGAATGATTTACGCTATTCAGCTTATATCAGATTTGATGCTACCAGAACCGGAACGAGATCACAGTACCTGGTTAATAAATATATTGGTGGAACATCAACAGCTCCTGGTTTAACAGATATTAAATTATTCCGTACAGGTGAAATGTATTTGATTAAAGCGGAAGCTGAAGCAGAATCTACCGGTGACGCCGCTGGAGATTTAAATGCTTTACGTAATGCCCGTATAAACGGCTATGTTAGTGCTACGTTTGCTGATAAGCCAACACTAATAGCGGCCATTATGGAAGAGCGCTATAAGGAATTAGCGTTCGAAGGTCATCGTTTTTTCGATTTAAAAAGAAGGAATTTGCCTGTTGTTAGACTGGCCGTTGATGCTGCAAATGCTTCAGGGGCAGTTACTTTGCCAACTACTCAGGCGCAATATTCGTTTCCAATTCCGGCAGCAGAAATTTCAGTCAACAAGCAAACGATTCAAAATCCTAATTATTAGGTAAATCATAAGTGAATATCGCATGACTATTGTCACGTTGAGTTTGTCGAAACGCAAATAGAGATATCTGTTAGCTTTCGACAAGCCTTGCGTGATCATCATTTAACCTAGTAAATTTTAAAATGAAACAATCTTTTCTAATCATTTTAGTGGCTTGCTGTTTTTCTGTAATGGGCTGCAGTAAAACAACTGAAACTCCAAAACCTCAACCGACAGGTGGTGGTACAGCCATACCGGTGGCTAAACGCCGACCTGCCTCAATCGGTATTGTTGGCGATAGTTCCAACGTGATAAAATCTACAAATGGTGGAATGGTTTTAATGGGTGGCGGAGCCGACGTTGATGCCGCTTTTAAATGGATGATTGAAAGAAGTGGTGGAGGAGATGTAGTAGTTTTACGTGCTACCGGAACTGATGCTTACAATCCGTATATCAATAGTTTGGGCAGTGTAAATTCCGTTGAAACTTTGTTAATCAACACGAAAGAATTGGCGAATAATGATACAGTGGCTTACATCATCCGCAATGCTGAAATGGTTTTTATTGCCGGTGGCGATCAATCTGACTATATGAGAAACTGGAAAGGAACAAAAACCGAGCAGGCATTAAATTATCTGTTAAATGACAAAAAGGCACCAGTTGGAGGAACAAGTGCTGGTTGTGCCATTTTGGGTGGCTTTTACTACAGCGGCGAAACGGGCGGCGTTACTTCTGCACAAGCTTTGGCAAACCCTTATGATGCTAATGTTACACTCTACAACAATGACTTTTTGAAAGCGCCGTATTTGCAGAATGTAATTACCGACCAACATTACTTAACTCGCGATCGGGAAGGAAGATCTGTCGTGTTTTTAGGTAGGATAAATAAAGATTGGAAAACGCCAGCCAAATGCATCGCTGCTGATGAGCGTACCGCTGTTTGCATTGATAAGGATGGAATGGCTAAAGTTTTTGGAGATTATTCGTTAACCAGACCTTACAGTTATGCTTATTTCATTTCTTCTGATGCTGGTAAACAACCCGAGCAAATGGAAGCGTTTAAAAAGGCAATCTGGAGCAATGGTGAAAAAGCGTTGGCAGTTTATGAAATTGCTGCCTCGGTTAATGGTGGTGGAAGCTTTAATGTTGCTAACTTTAAGGCAAGTGAAGCCACCGGTGGAAAATGGTATTGGTGGTGGATCGATAACGGAGTTTTAAATAAAAAAGATCAATAAAATAAAATGAGAACATTGAAATTATTTACGGTATTACTATTCTCTGTGTTAGCATTGAATGTTTCTGCGCAGCAGAAAAAATATGTAATGGTTATTCACGGCGGTGCCGGAACCATTTTAAAAAAAAATATGACCCCTGAAAAAGAAGCTGCTTATATTGCTGTTTTAACCCAGGCTTTGCAGGCAGGTTATGAAAAAATTAAATCGGGCAAAACCAGTTTAGATGCAGTGGAAGCAACTATTCATGTGATGGAAAACGACCCACATTTCAACGCTGGTAAAGGTGCGGTTTTCACCCACGATGGTAAAAACGAACTGGACGCCGCCATTATGGATGGTAAAACATTGATGGCAGGAGCGGTTGCCGGAGTGACCACAGTGAAAAATCCAATTTCTGCAGCAAGAGCGGTGATGGAAAAATCGGAGCATGTGATGATGGTTGGCGCTGGTGCGGATCTATTCGCAAAAGATGCTGGTTTGGAAATTGTTGATCCGAAATATTACTGGACTAAAGAGCGTTGGGATGGATTACAACAAGCGATAAAAGAAGATTCAACCAAAGCGGTTTTGGATCATGGGAGTAAAAAATCAGAATTGTTAGGGAGTAAAAATCACGATTACAAATTCGGTACTGTTGGTTGCGTGGCCTTAGATAAAGCAGGTAATTTGGCTGCCGGTACGTCTACAGGTGGAATGACCAACAAAAAATACGGTCGCGTGGGCGATGCGCCAATTATTGGCTCTGGAACTTATTGCAACAATGAAACAGCTGGTGTTTCTTGCACTGGTTGGGGCGAATTTTACATCCGTAATGTAGTAGCCAAAACCATTTCCGATCTAATGGAATACAAAGGTTTGTCTGTTGCCGTAGCATCTAAAATGGCATTAGATAAAGTTGGTAAAATGGGTGGCGATGGTGGCTTAATTGCATTGGATAAAAAAGGAAATATTGCGATGCCTTTTAATACTGAAGGCATGTATCGCGGTGCAATTACTGCTGATGGGAAAATTGAAGTAAACATTTATAAATAATGAAAAAGTTATTTCTAATATTTGCTTTAGTTGGCTTTTCCTTAATGCTAAATGCACAAAGTAAAGCTACAAAAGGAAATCTCTTTATCATCGGCGGCGGCAATCGTTCTGATGAATTAATGAAGCAAATGCTTAATACTGCCGAATTAAAACCGAGCGATTACATTGTTGTTCTGCCAATGGCCAGTGAAGTTCCTGATGTTGGTTTTGGCACACTTTCCGCTCAGTTGCAAAAGCTTGATCCCAGAGTAATTAAAAACTTCAATTTCGCAGAGCATGACGTAAATGATAAAAAGTGGACTGATTCCTTATCCAGCGCAAAGCTTATTTATATCCTGGGCGGCGATCAAAGCCGTTTTATGAATGTGGTTTTGAATACACCAGTTTACACCGCCATTCATAAAGCTTATCAAAACGGCGCTACTATTGCCGGAACAAGCGCTGGCGCTGCGGTGATGAGTAAATATATGATTACCGGAAAACAACTTTTAGATACCGTTTACAAAGAAACTTTTAACAAGCTTTGGGATAAAAACATTGAATTTTTGCCGGGCATGGGTTTGTTGGAAAATACAATTATTGATCAACATTTCTTAAAAAGAAACCGCTACAACCGTTTAATTTCTGCTCTTGCGGCCCATCCTGATTTGGTTTGTGTCGGTATCGATGAAAGTACAGCAATTATTGTTCATGGCAATAAAGCCACAGTTGCTGGCGAAAGTCAGGTGGTTAGATTGGCTAATCCAAAAGAATTAAAAAAAACAGATAAAGGTTTGATGAAATTTAAGCAATCCGAATTTGGAATTTTTACCGCAGGAGATGTAATTGATATTAAACCCTAACCTCAATTAAAAGCACGAAGCAAGCTAAATGATAGAATTGCTTCGTGCTTTTTTTATCTAGTCAATTAAAGATTTCTTTCGATTATATTGCAATTTTGAAGGTAATCCTATTATTTATTTTCAGTGGCCAGCAATAATTCCATCATTTTCTCGGCTGCAACCTTACCTTTTAGTTTAAGCAAAGTCCGGGGCGTATCATCTCCAACCTCATAGGTTAATGCTTCTGCATGCAAAACCCTCCCCATCCAGCTTTTAGATACATTACCACCATTTGGAGATGGTTTAATATTAGGCTTAAAACCGGGGATACTTTCGCTAAAAGCGTGGAGCCATTTCCGCGTAAAACCCGGTAAATTGGTTTTGTTCTGAGGCTGGTCTTCATTGGTGTAAAATATATCGTAATAGGTTGAATGGAAATCTATCCCGAAATATACCTTTGCATTTTGCTGCGTAATTTTTTTTAAGAGATAATCTTTAACCGCTCTTGTTTCCGGTTGTGCAAAGTTTTCCCAATCGCGGTTTAAATCTACACCGGCCACATTATGTCGCCAGTTGCCTTCATCCACACCATCAGGATTAATTACCGGAATTAAGAGCAGCTCGAATTTCATTCTGAAGCTCTTTCCCAGTTCAGTATTGGCAGTTACGGTTCTGATAAATTCCTGCATGGCCATATAACCCGTAACCTCAGGTGGATGCTGCCTGCTCAATACCACAATCAGTTTTTTGCTTTGATTACCAATGTTTATTGCATTAATGGGTTTACCCAAAATACTTTCACCAATTTTTTGCTTTTTTACCTGAGGAAGCCTGACCAAGCTATCTTCCCAATGATAATTATCCGAAGCACTTAACAGTTCCTGTGCAGCAACCAATATGGTATCGTTGTTTGCTGATAGTTTAAAAGAGGCTTGCTTTTTATTCTGATTGATTTTGACATCAGCAAGATCTTTCCAGGGCTGATGTTGATAACGGTATTTAGGGTTGTAGCGATGTGAAGTACCTTTATAATTGAGGTTAACGTAAAGATTTTTTTTCTGTGCCGACCAAACTTTAAAAGCATACCATGGGCTGGGATTGATGGGCTCGTTTTCGGGAGCAATCTCAATGTTAAAGGTGCTATCGTTTTCCTGTGAAATTGAATTTAGCCTGGCGCCACCAAAGTTATTGGTTAACAGAATCTGATTTTTATTAAAGCGATAAGTCTTTCTTATTTGGAAATTTGTGGTTGCTTTTGATGCGTGTTCATTAATACTTTGCGTTAAACTTTTAGTTTTACATGCTAATATGAATGCTGCGAGGATTACTATAAAAGCCGTTTGATTTTGTAATTTAATCACGATGTGAAAGTTTTAAAATAAGAAACAAGGCTGCCTCACGACAGCCTGTTCAACGAGAAGAGAAATCTTTAAGGGTTTTGATCTTCAGGACCAATGGCCTTGTTTACATCAATTTCATCTTGAGGAATTCTGTATTCCCAAAGGTTATTTTGCGATGCCCGAGCTTTAAATAAAGTATTGGCAATATCGGTGTAGGTTACGGTGCTACTTACTCTAGGGTTATCCATTCCGTTCCTGTCCATGTCGGCATCTGTACGTTTCAGGTCGTAGAAACGGAAGCCTTCGCCCCACAGTTCAATACGTCTTTGTACCATTATTTCATCGATTAAAGCTGCGCCTGTTTTTGCAGATAGTACATAATTTGGGTTTCTGTTTACCGCTAGTGGGTATAGTGCAGCAGCTGCAGCAGCATCCTGTCCGCTTCGTGCCAAAGCTTCAGCTTCTATCAGGTACATTTCGGCAACCCGCATAAAGGGGATATCGCCGGCCCGGCTGGTAACATCCAGAACTTTGAATTTTCTGTGCATGTATTTAATTACCCTTACATTTGATGCGGCAGCACCCGTTGCGGCATCTATTGCACCAGGGAAATTAACTTTATCTGCAGTGGTACCATCCCACCATAATTTTTTTCGGATATCTGTACTGGGGATTTTAGCATATAAAAGAGAGTTGATCATCTTGGGCTCGAGCCTGTTCCACGACGAATTAAAATTACCCGATACGTAAGAATAGAAAGAACCAAAGCTTGGTACCTGATCTGTTAACTGGTTAGCACCCCACATCCATTCCACATTCGAAATCGAAGTAAATCCACCCAGATAATCCGTATTTGTCATTAAAGAGAAACCAGTTCTGGCTTCTTTTGAATATTTCACCGCGTTGGCATAATCCTGCATAGTTAGTGCAACCCTTGCTTTAAAGCCTTTGGCGACATTTAAGTTTACATGGGTCTTTGCTGATCTGGCTGTTGCGTTTTCTAAAAGAGAAATCGCCTGATTTAAATCTTGATTGATCTGAGTATAAACGGCTTCTACCGATGAACGCGGTTGATCTACACCCTCCGTTGAGATAATGATTGGAATACCTGCCTGTGTGTTCTGCTTTCCTGCTTCATAACGTTTGCCATAAAGTTGGATCAGGTTAAAATGGCACCAGGCCCTAACAGCTAAGCTTTCGCCTTTAATCACAGCTTTTTCATTCGCAGCACCATCAATCTTATCGATGTTTTCGATAATCATATTGGCATTACTGTTAATCCGGTAGTATAGTAAATAAGGGAAAGCGGCAAGTGAGCTTGATGCACTTCGGTGATCGATCCATCTTAGTGCGGGCTTAAAATAACTGTAAGTATTTCCTGACCATACAAAATCTTCGCCCATGGCATCCATATTCAACATCATGGCACCATGTGCATCCTGCGACTGATTTGAAATTTGAAGATACATTAAACGATACATCCCGTTTACGGCAAGTTTTGCATTGGCAATAGATTCGAAAGCCGTTGTTTGCGCAACCTGATCAGTTGGGAAGGTTTCCAGAAAATCTTTTTTACATGAAGTAAACAATGCTATCATAAGCATGATTACTGAAGTGATTTTACAATTTTTCATGATGATATTTTAAAGCGTTACATTTAAACCTAAAGAAACAATTCTGTTTGGAGCATAAGTGTAGCTCGAATTTCCGTTGTATGCCTGCGATGGATCAAAGCCTTTCCGGTATGAGCGCATAAATAAATTTTCGCCGGTTACAAAGATTCTTGCATTGGTAATCGATAGTTTGCGGGAAAATGTTTTTGGTACGGTGTAACTAAAGTTCGCTGCTCTTAAATATAAATAAGAAGCATCTACCAACCAGCGATCGCTATCGTACGTTGTAGTTCCAATTGCTCGCCTGGGTACATTTGTTACATCACCTGGTTTTTGCCAACGATCTAAGGCATCAACATGTAATGCTCTTCCATAAGTGCCGTTAGACATCAGAGACTGGTAATCGCCATCAAAAGAAACGCCGCCAACCTGATAGATAAATCTGAAATCCAATGCGAAATTTTTGTATGTAAAGGTATTGTTGATACTGCCATAGAAATCAGGAATAGATGAACCTGCATAATGGTACAAGGCATTGGTACCGCTCGTGGTTACCACCGTGCCATCGGGCATGGTCTTGGTAGTCGTTGCTGCCGGCCCGGCCACAAAAAGTTCAGAACCTGTATCAGGATCTATGCCATAATAATCTCTCAGCCAATAATCATAGCGAGATTGGCCTACCATATATTTCTTGGTGCCATCGATAAACTCATCGTAGGGTAACTTGGAAATCTTATTGGTAAAGGTTGTCCAGTTAACGCCAACATTCCATTTAAAGCTTTTGGTCTTGATTGGCGTACCATCTAACTGAATCTCTACACCACGATTGTAAAGACTGCCGAAGTTTTGGTTTTGTGTATTTAACCCCGAAGAGAGGGCAAGTTGTACGTTAAATAAAAGGTTATCGGTATAACGGTTAAAATATTCAACACTACCTGAAATGCGGTTTTTCAAAAAGCCAAACTCCAGGGCAATATCCATACTATTGGTCGATTCCCATTGGATATCTTCATTTCCAAGTGCCAAAGCTTGCTTGATACCTGCTTCATTACCATTTTTAAAGCCAGTATCATAAAAAGTTTGATACAGGTAATAACTTCCCAAATCATCAGACCCTACCTGGCCATAAGAGCCACGAAGTTTTAAATTATCAACCCAGCTAACATTAAAGAATTTTTCTTTATTGATTTGCCATCCAGCACCTACAGACCAAAATTCTCCCCAGCGGTTTACCGGAGAGAATTTTGAAGATCCATCTGTACGGTAAGATCCGGAAACAAAATATTTTCCATCATAGTCGTATTGGAACCTTCCGAAATAGGACTCAATCCGGTAGTTATCCTGATAAGAAGTTAAAGAAAGAATTGTAGCAAAGTTTTTAAGTTCAGTTGATCCTGAAACAATTTGACCGGATGCACTGCCAAAATTATAATCATAACGGCGTTGGTAAGCCTCGTGGCCAGCCAATACATCAATATTATGGCTTCCGAAAGAACGGTTGTAGTTTAATAACTGGTTAATATTGATTGTTCTGGTTGTTGAGCTAGTGCGGTTACTTTTTCCATTGGAGGTCAAACCGTCGCCGATAATAGGGCTATCAAAAACGTTAAATTTGTAGTTGTTTAAGTCCAGACTGAAATTGGTAGTCAGCTTAAAATTCTTTAAGAAAGAAATCTCAGCGAATGTACGCCCGCTGATAAAATTACGCTCGGTGTAATTCTCATTGTATTCTGTTTCTGCTAACACGTTTCTGCCAGGAGCAATAGGGCGGGTGTAACCTTCATCATACACCTGATTTCCTAGCGCATCCAGTAAGTAACTTCCGTCGGCATTATGCTTGTGTACAGCATAAATTGGTGCAAAAATTAAATCAGTATAAAATGGATCTTCCCAGATTCCGCTCTCTTGATTGCCAACGTTTGTTTTTTGAACTGAACCCGAAAGGTTAATGCCGGTTTTAATCCATTTTTTTACGTGGGTATTTATATTTACCCTGCCGCTATACCTGTTGAAATCCGTTAATACAGAGTAACCCTCATCTTTTAAATAAGCCAGGGAACCAAAGAAATCGCTTTTGTTACTCGCTCCGCTATAATTCATATTATATTCGCTGCGTATGCCGGTGCGTCTCAGCTGATTTACCCAGTTTAAGTCTTCAGGATAGATTAGAGAAGCCGCCGGATTTATCGTTCCATTAGTTAACACTACGTGGTTATCGGCTACAGTAAATGGATTTGAAATTAACGATCCGACGATATTATTTGATGCCTGCGTGTTTGCCGCATCAAGTGTTGCGCCACCGGATACTAAACTATTCCGCATTGATTCCCAAAGTAGCGGGTAATACTGGAAAGCATCAACTTTCTCGTAATCAGACAAACCTCTTGAATTTAAACCCTGCGTTGTTTTCAAAGTAAGCTTCGGGGCCACATCCTTCCCTTTTTTTGTAGTAATTAGAATCACACCATTTGCACCTCTTGAACCATAAAGCGCTGATGCCGATGCATCTTTTAAAACAGAAATATTTTCGATATCATCAGGATTTAAGTTATTCAGTGCGCCCTCATAAGGTGCGCCATCTACAACATATAATGGATCAGAACCTCCGTTGATGGTACCGAAACCACGAATACGTACGCTCGGGCCAGCGCCAGGCTGACCGCTTCCCGTAGTGGTTTGAATACCGGGCGCAGCACCAACTAATGCCGTTGCCAGGTTCGAAATTGGCCGGTTTTCCAGTTCTTTCGAATTGATTGTTGATACGGAGTTGGTCAATGCGCTCTTTCTAACCGTACCATATGCCTGAACAACAACTTCTTCCAGCTGCTTGTTCTCGATGGTTAACTGAACATTTAACGTGTTATTGGCGCCAACTATAACTTCTTTCGAGGTATAACCCAGGTATGAAAAAACTAAGGTGGTTTCTCCTGTTGGAAGCGTAATGGTATACTTTCCGTCAGAATTGGTAATTACACCGTTACCTTTACTTTTTACTCGTACAGAAACTCCTGGTAAGGTAGTATTGTCATCGCTGCTGCTTACCACGCCCGAGATAATCCGATCTACCCCGAACACTTTAGCCACAGGTTTTACGCTTACAATAATGGTTTTATCTTCGATGGCGTAATTTAGTGGCTGCCTGCTAAAAATATTTTTTAACAGCTCATCCAAACCCTGATCTTTTGCCTTTACATTAACCAGATTAGCTTCTTCAATTACTTCATTACTGTAGATGAAATAATAGCCGGTTTGTTTTCTTATCTCCTTGAAAATAGTTTTTAAGGAAGCATTATTTGCGGTAAGTGTGATTTTCTGGGCCATTGTTTTACCACTCACCTGGAGCGATAAGCAAAAAATAATTATTGCCGCTAGTTTCATAACCAAAAAAGCTTTAAACGCATAACAGGTTCCTTTTAATTTTGTAGTTGGTTTGGGCATGGGGCTGCCCGTTTGAGATTGTAGACAATCTTTCATAAGTTTGTTTTGGTTTGGGTTTATTGATAAGTTGATAAATTTTTATAGCCCAAAACTGCTGCTTGCAGCTTTAATTAAATCTTTCCGGGTGCAACCGGGAAGATTTTTTTGCTATTATGGTTTTTGGCTTTACTTCATACGTTACTTGCTGATTGGTTTCACTTCTATCGTTTTATTGTTAATATTAAATTCTACGTTTCCAGCTGCCTGAAGCAGTTTTAATAACTTCGAAACATTGTTATTGCGACTTACTACCCCGTTAAACTTAATGCTTGGTGTTTTACCAACGTATTTCACCTCTACATTATACCATCGCTCCACCTGGCGCATCACATCTTTTATACTGGCATCTTCGAAAATA
Organism: Pedobacter sp. Leaf41; assembly: GCF_001422545.1. Classification (GTDB taxonomy): domain Bacteria; phylum Bacteroidota; class Bacteroidia; order Sphingobacteriales; family Sphingobacteriaceae; genus Pedobacter. Next base: position 863,498 of record NZ_LMLE01000001.1, read on the forward strand.
AATAGCCCGTTTTTCCAGTCTACCACATTATCTACATCAACATTTCTAAGCAAAATGCGGGAACTATTTGCATCAAAAACAGCTTGCTGGCCAGGAACCAGAATTTTCGAGACATTGTTATGATTCAATTTTATTGATCCCTCTAATAAGGTAACAGCGGCATTTTCTTCGTTAGGATAAAGGTTTACATTAAAATGTGTACCTAAAACTGCTACGTTTGCCTGTTCGCTTTCTACAACAAATGGTTTGGTTCTATCTTTCGATACTTCAAAATAAACTTCACCTGTGACCATAACTTTTCTTTGGCTGCCCACAAATGCTGTAGGGAAAGTGATGGATGATTCGGCATTAAGCCAAACCAAGCTTTTATCAGGCAACATTAAACGGTACTGGCCGCCGCGGGGTGTAGATAAGGTATTGGTATATACGTTCTGCTCTCCTTTATCGTTAACTGCATACTCAATAAAACCCTCATCGCTTTTGTTGATATTTGATGCGCCTTGCCGGGTAAGTGTTCCCTTCTGCGCATCATTTAAGATGATTTCAGAACCATCAGCCAATTTTAAAATAGCTTTATCTCCTCCGGGAAGCAAATCTTTTTTTACGATTTGTACAGTAGGTTGTGGAACCTTTTGCTTGTTGTAGATATGATACCCTAAGTAACCAACAATGACCAGCGAGGCCGCAATTGTTAATTTTTTAGCAAGGGAGATGATGATTGCCGTTTTCGATCTTTCTTTTTTATCAACTACGATGTTTTGGTACATGTAGTTCCAATCAACATGGTGTACATCGGCATCTGGTGAGGTAACCTTATCCAATTTTTTCATGTAATCATCCAAAAGCGGTTTGTACTCCTCTTTGCTGATGTAATTAAATAGCTCCGCGAAATCTTCTTCCGTGATAGTTTTGTTTACATATTGATCCAGTAAATCGTTAATTCTGTCGTTGTTTTCAGGCATGTCGGGATTGGCAAAATTGCGCCTTTAATACATAGACTATTAAGTGGATACAAGGGACCGCGGGAAATAAAAATATTTTTTTTAGCGGTCCTTTAGTTGTTGTGTCCGGTCTATCATTTAAGCTTAAACTTCAAAAAATGTGTAGAAAAACAACCATTCTAATTGCTTTCATTTTGACGATCTGTACTTCAGACCTAATGGCCAACAAAATCTTATCACCGGGCTTTCAGGATACTACCAGGCATTACCAACCGGGCAAAACCTATACCTTTAACGTAACTGCGCCATCGGGCGAATATGCGCTGGCAATAGAATACATCGCAGGCGATCATAAATCTAAACTAATTTTAACTTCGCCACATGGCGGAAGTTTGAAACCGGATTTCATCAGAACTAGAACGAATGAATACGTAGTTAAAGCCGAAGATAATGGCTATGGCGACACCGAAAGTTTCTCTGCAGTATCGGATTCTAAAACCCTTGAGCTTACCCAGGCACTAGCCGAGGAAATAAAAAGAACAACAGGATTAAGGCCACACATCATTTTAAACCATTTACACAGAAGTAAGCTGGATGCGAACCGGGCAATGTCTTTAGCTGCGCAGGGCGATGTAAATGCCGAAGCTGCCTGGAAAGCATTTCATGCTTTCATTGATGATGCGAAAGCGCAGGTGCTTAAAAATAATGAGGGCTTGCTGTTTGATATTCATGGAAATGCACACCGCCCGCAACGCACAGAAATTGGTTTGCTTTTAAAAGGCAAAGATTTCAAATCCAACGATTTGGAGCAATATGCCGATAAATCAAGCGTAAAAGCTATGGTCAAAAGTGGCAAGGCCACAATGACTGAGCTAATAAAAGGTGATTATGCTATGGGTACCTTGTTAAGCGAGAAAGATATCTTGGCTACTCCTGGCAAATCGGTTCCAAACCCGGTTGATGAAGAATTTTTTCCGGATGGCAGGTACTTTAACGGCGGTTACAACACGGCAAGGCATGGCTCTAAATTTTCTGGAAACATTTCTGCAATCCAGCTGGAGTTTAATTCGGATGTAAGGATGGATGATAAAAAAAGGCCCGAGTATGTGAAATCAATAACCAAGGCCATTAATCAGTTTATGGCTAAATATTTTAAGTAGATTAAGAAAGCAACCAAACAAAATATGCAGTTATACTTATTTTAAGTGTATTAATCGAAAGGTAGTGGCGAAGGTATTTTAGCACATCAACTATAACGTTCTTCACCCTGCTTTTTGATAAGCCAACCTGAAGGGCAATTTCCTCGTGGCTCAAACCATCAAAGCGGCTCATTTTAAAAATCTGCTGTTTCTGCTCTGATAAATTTGCCAGCCCCCTGTTGATTAGCATTTCACTATCCTTAAAGTCAGTTTGTTCTTCAATACCATTGCTTTCTACCTGCATATTTGCCCATAGCTGGGCCAGTATTTTCTGATTTTTAGCAGCCCGGTTTAAATAATTATAGGTTTTGTTACGAACAATTGTGTAAATGTAGTTTCGGGGATGCTCAATATTCGGTAGCGTATCTCTTTTCTGCCAGATGGTAAAAAAAGTGTCCTGAACAATTTCTTCCGCATCAGCTTTAGAATGTACAAATCTAACCACGAAACTGTAAACCCTATTTTTATAAAGCTCAAAAACATGCTTAAAAGCAATTTCATCGCCACCGGCAATTTTTTGCAGCAATATTTTTTCCGCAGATAAATTATAAACAGACATGTATAGTTCGTTGGTTTCGGTTGGCTAAATATATGAATTACTGAATAATAAAAATATTTTCAGTAAAAAATGGGCAGAAAACTGAATGATTTTGATAAACAAACATTTTATCTCCTGTTGTTTTAGCTATTTTCAAGGTAAGATAAAAATATAAGCTATATTTCGTTTTTAAAAAACCAAAATGAAATCTATTCTTTCCAATTTAACTTTTCAGGTTATCATCGCAATTATCATCGGGATCTTTGTTGGGACCTACTTTCCTGAGTTTGCATCGACAGCCAAATTGATTAGTCAGGGTTTTATTAACCTGATTAGTATGCTCATTGCACCTATTATTTTCTTCACCATTGTTTTGGGAATTGCCCACATGGGTGACATGAAAAAAGTTGGCCGAGTGGGAGGAAAGGCATTGCTGTATTTTGAAATCGTGAGTACAGTGGCCATAGCAGTCGGTTTGCTGGTTGCAAATGTGCTTAAACCCGGAGCAGGTGTGATTGCGAAAGCAGGCGACGCATCAAAAATTTCGGGTTATGCAGCGCAGGCAAAAGACATGAATTGGGCCGAGTTTTTCTTGCATATCATTCCCCATAATGTGATCGCAGCTTTTGCTGAAGGAAATATTCTCCAAATTTTGCTTTTTGCCATTCTATTCGGATACGGGTTAAATAAACTAGGAGGCGAGGGTACTTCTGTGTTAAATGCCTTTGATAAGATTTCAAAAGTGCTATTTAAAATCATGAAAGTGATTATGCGTTTAGCGCCAATCGGTGCTTTCGGAGGAATGGCTTTTAGCATCGGTACACATGGTTTGCAAAGCATATTCGGGATGGCTAAACTTATGGGCTCGGTTTATCTAACTTGCATTTTATTCATTTTTGTGGTGCTCAATGGCATCTGTAGGTATTATAAGTTCAGCTTGTGGGCTTATCTCAAATTTATTCGCCAGGAGATTTTGATTGTTTTGGGCACCTCTTCTTCTGAATCAGCTTTGCCTAGTATGATGCAAAAAATGGAAGCTATTGGTTGCGATAAATCTGTGGTGGGTTTAGTCATCCCAACAGGATATTCGTTTAATTTAGATGGTACAGCAATTTATCTCGCCATGGCCGTAATTTTCCTTTGTCAGGTTTTTCATGTTGATTTATCTCTGGGTCAGCAAATTACTGTTTTAGGCGTGTTGATGGTTACCTCAAAGGGTGCTGCAGGCGTTACAGGAAGTGGTTTTATCGTGTTGGTTTCTACGCTTACGGCTTTAAAAATAATGCCCATCGAGCATATTTCTATTTTAATTGGTGTCGATCGTTTTATGAGTGAGGCTCGAGCCATTACCAATGTTATTGGGAACGGTGTGGCGACAATCGTAATTGCCAAAAGCGAAAATCAGTTTGATCAGGCAAAGTATTTAAAAGCAATCCAGCCAGCAGCGATTGAGAAAAATGAGGAAAGTTAACGTGTTGTGAGCTACCAGTTATTGGTTACCAGACTGGATTCTTGTTTCCCAATATTTTAGAGGTGTATTCATTAGATCGTCTCGAGATGCTAACACAAAAGTGAGCGATAGCTTCTTTTGCTTTTTATTGGAACTATGACAGATAACATGTAACAGGCAACGCACAACACATAAACCAACTATTTAACTTACCTTTGTACCAGAAACATGCACACAGCATGTTTAGTTAAACCAGATCACATTGGCTCAAGAAGAACAAAATAACCGCAAAGAAAAAAGCGAGTTACATCCACGCAACAAACACCGTTCGCGTTATAATTTTAAACAACTTACTGCTGCATCAAAAGAATTGAAACGTTTCGTTTTTAAAAACGAGCATAACGACGATTCTATTGATTTTGCAGATCAAAATGCCGTTAAAGCACTTAACAGAGCATTGCTAAAATATTTTTATAATATCTCTCAATGGGATATTCCTCAGGATTTTCTTTGTCCGCCAATACCTGGCAGGGCTGATTACATTCACTATGTTGCCGATCTTTTGGGTTCGAGCAACAAGGGTAAAAATCCCAAAGGAGCGAGTGTAAATGTACTTGATATTGGCGTGGGTGCAAATTGTATTTACCCAATTGTTGGTCATCAGGAATATGGTTGGAATTTCGTAGGTTCTGAAATTGACCCGCTTTCTGTTGATTCTGCCAAACGAATTATTGAAGCAAATAAGCCGTTGCAGGGTGCGGTAGAAATTCGTCAGCAATCTTCTAAAATGGGTATTTTTAGAAATATTGTAGGTGCAAAAGAGCGTTTCGATGCTGTGGTTTGCAATCCGCCTTTTCACGCATCTTTAAAAGAGGCAGAGCAAGGTACCCGCCAGAAATGGCGTAACTTGGGTGGCAACGAAAAAGAAGTAAAACACGTTTTAAACTTCGGTGGAAACAAGGCTGAGCTTTGGTGCCCAGGCGGTGAACGAGCTTTCGTGGAGCAAATGATTATTCAAAGCGCACAAATTAAAAACCAGGTGTTATGGTTTACTTCATTGGTATCGAAAAGTGCGAACTTAAAAAGTATTTACAGCGCTTTGGTTAATGCAAACGCCTTCGAAGTGCGTACGGTGCAAATGAGCCAGGGACAAAAAATCAGCCGTTTTGTCGCTTGGACTTTTCAGGATGATGCTGCACAAGCAGAGTGGGCGAAGGGATGGAAATAAGTTTTTAGTCGTTAGTCTAGAGTCGAAAGTCTTGAGTCTCTTGCTAGCGAGTTATAATAAAAATAACCAAAAGCCGGATTAACCATTAAAGTTAGTCCGGCTTTTGGTTTTATCTCTTTTATGATTTCTGTTATGAGGAGGAACGAAGTGTCTGTTTCATAGGTTGCAGATGCTTCGTTCCTCGGCATGACAGCTCATTTAAGGTTATTGCAAAAAGAAAAGCATTCAAGCCCGTTTATTGCTAATAGCTGGTCGGGATTTGTAATTGTGTTGGTCGGAATTTGTAATACCGATTGCTGAATTGAGGGATTTACTCCTTAACTAACCTATTTTTTCTCGTAAACAATTAATATCGTTAAATCATTATCATCGTTTGGCTTAATGCCATGCGAACTCCCCGGACGCGTTAAAATCGCATCGCCAGGTTTAATCGGAAATGTTTTCCCATTCATCTGCATGGTGCCATTTCCACTGATTACGTAATATATTTCATCTTCTTTGTGCAAATGATAGCCGATGGATGAACCGGGTTTTAAAATCCTTTTGCGGAAAGCCGTTTTAAGATTTTTGGCATCACCAAAGAAATTGTATCCAATGGTTTCGCCACCACCCTTGTGTGTGCCGGGTTCTTTTTTCGCCACTTCGATATCGTTTTGTAATATGTATTTCGACGTGTCGTTACTTTGCCCTTTGGCGCCAAAAGCAATGGCTATCAATAATGTAAGAAGGATAAAAACCTTGTTTTTCATGTTACACTCTTTTTGGCTGTATTATTTTGCATCATGCTTTTAGCTTTGGTCTTTCTACTTTCAGCTTTAGGCTTAAGTAAAATTAGGCGTTTTACTTCGGGTTGCCAAAGGCGAAGAAGTTTTGTTAAATAAACCTGATAGCAACGAACACGAAGTGCAACGGAGTAAAGTGAATAGCAGGACCACAACTGCCATAGGCGAACTCCTTACATTTTCATGAAAAAATGGGCTAAATAATCTATTTTTAAGCTTGACTTTCCAGTCAATAATATTAGCTTTGCACAAAAAAATATTGATACATGAGCGTTTTAGTAAATAAAGATTCTAAGGTTATCGTTCAGGGTTTTACCGGAAACGAAGGAACATACCACGCAGAACAAATGTTGGCGTACGGTACAAACGTAGTTGGTGGTGTTACGCCTGGCAAAGGTGGGCAATTACATTTAGAAAAGCCTGTTTTTAATACTGTTAAAGATGCTGTTGATAAAACAGGAGCAAATGTATCTATCATTTTCGTTCCACCGGCTTTTGCTGCTGATGCGATTATGGAAGCTGCCGATGGTGGCATTAAAGTGATTGTTTGTATTACTGAAGGTATCCCGACTAAGGATATGATTCAGGTTAAAGAATATATTTCTGACCGTGATGTTACGCTTATCGGCCCTAACTGCCCAGGTGTAATTACTGCTGATGAAGCTAAAATTGGTATCATGCCAGGTTTTATCTTCAAAAAAGGTCATGTAGGTGTGGTTTCAAAATCAGGAACTTTAACTTACGAAGCGGTAGATCAGGTTGTTAAAGCTGGTTTAGGTATTACTACTGCTATCGGTATCGGTGGCGACCCAATTATTGGTACGCCAACTGTTGAAGCGGTGAAGTTATTAATGAACGATCCTGAAACTCATGGTATCATCATGATTGGTGAAATTGGTGGCGGAATGGAAGCTGAAGCCGCTCGTTGGATTAAAGAAAACGGTACTAAGCCTGTTGTTGGTTTCATCGCTGGTCAAACTGCTCCTGCCGGACGTAGAATGGGTCACGCTGGTGCAATTGTAGGTGGTGCTGATGATACTGCTGCTGCTAAAATGAAAATCATGCGTGAGTGTGGTATTCGTGTAGTAGAAAGTCCTGCTGAAATTGGCGCTGCAATGGCGGAAGAATTAGCAAAGTAAGATTTTAAATTTACATAAATGAAAGCGTTTCGATTAACTTCGGAACGCTTTTTTTGTATGCTTAGTTATTTGCCACGGAAACACGGAAGACACGGAAACTTAAAAAGGGAAAAAGAAAATGGAAGGGATTGGTGAAAAAATTTTTGTTGAAGGCGACCTTGATTGTTAAGGAATTAATAAAAGGGGTGAATATTATTTGCCACGGAAACACGGAAGACACGGAATTTAAAAAAGGTGAAAGAGAATGAAAAAATTTTTTTTTCAGAGTGTGGGAAAGCAAACGTTAAAAAAGAAAACAAAGAAATTTGATTAGATTAGTTAAAATTATCTTTTATGGATTATCAAATAAGACAAGATAATCTTCCCTATAAAAATGAAACTAACTTAATTATTAATGCTGCAATCGAAGTTCATAAAGATTTAGGCTGCGGTTTTCTGGAGATTGTTTACAAAGATGCGCTTTGTATTGAATTGGAAAGTAGGGGCTACCATTACGAACGTGAAAAGCATTACCCGGTTTTTTATAAAGATACTTTGTTGCCACATAGTTTTTATGCTGATTTTATGGTTTTCGATTCGGTCATACTGGAAATAAAATCAAAAAGTGGAATTGCAAATGAAGATCTAGCTCAAACTATAAATTACTTGAAATGTGCTGATTGTAAAGTTGGTTTAGTATTGAATTTTGGCAAGCCAACGCTTGAAATACGACGAGTTGTTTTTTAAGCAATTTTAGTAGGTATCTACACTGATGTTTGTGTCCAAACAAAGGCTAATATGGTTTTTTGATATTGGTTCCGTGTATTCCGTGTTTCCGTGGCAATTTTTCTTTTATTTCCTGTTTAAGCAAGCTGTTAGGATGATGATTTATCATTCCTTTGTAAACACTAAGCCAAACCTTTAAACCCACAAACCAAAACAAAATTTGTAGCGTATATTGTAGTATGAAAACGATGTTAAATAAACTATTTTTGATCTCGGCTGTTGTTTTAATTGGAAGTCTTTCTGCTTGCGCACAAAAGCAAGACAAGAAAGAAACAAAATCAGCACAGTCATCAGAAAATATTATAAAAAAGAAAATGAACTGGAACACATTAACACCCGAAGAAGAAAGAGTAATTGTTAATAAAGGAACAGAATATCCTGGCACAGGAAAGTATGAGCATACCACAGATAAAGGAACATATACTTGCAAACGTTGCAATGCGGAGTTGTACCGTTCGGAAAGTAAGTTTGATGCTCGTTGTGGTTGGCCGGCTTTCGACGATGAAATTAAGGGTGCTGTAAAACGGATTCCTGACGCTGACGGATCGCGTATAGAAATAGTTTGTGCCAACTGTGGTGCACACTTAGGTCACGTTTTTACAGGGGAAGGATTTACCGCTAAAGACACCCGTCATTGTGTAAATTCTATCTCGATGAATTTTGTGCCAGACAAGAAATAAGGTGGATGTAGTGAGGTTAGGTAGAGGCGTACAGCGACAAGTTGTACGCCTTTTTTGTTGTTGAAAATCAGGCTGTTTTTCCACAAATTATTGATTATAAACTAAATGCTTATATTTGCAGGCTCGATATAAAAATTTTAGCCTATGAAGTATCTTCTGTTATTAAGTTTTTGTTTCCTGTTTTTACAAGGTAAAGCAAAGCAATCCGGTCCCTCAAATGAACCAGACAGCGTTAGCAAAACAGTTCTTGCAACTTATTATCACAGAAAATTCGAAGGCCGCCGCACCACTAGCGGCGCCAAATACAGAGCCAAAAAATTCACCGCCGCTCACCGCACTTTGCCATTCGGCACAATGATCAAAGTAACCAATCCCGACAACGGAAAATCAGTAACAGTAAAGGTAAATGATCGCGGTCCTTTCTCTAAAAGATTGGCAATAGATCTATCAGAAAGCGCTGCTAAAGAGATTGGTATCTATCATAAAGGCATAGCCAAAGTAAATCTAAGTTATAGTGTGGAGTAATATTCCTTTTTGCTCTATTGTACACATGCTATACACCTCAAATTTAAGTTATTAACACTTATTCTGGTTTGCTAAACCCTTGAAAAGAAAGGATTAGCTTTTTTTTCGCTTGAAAATGATATTTAGCCGATCGTTTTCTCCACCAGATTCAGCGTAGTGTTAACAACTTTGGTTCACAAAAAAGCCCCTCCGTGTATATATTTGTTATAACAAAGTTCTTTAACTTCTTGCGTTTGAAAACAAATATAAAAGCTTAGTTTTTAGTAATTTACAGGTGTATCACTCTGATAACAAATCTAAATTTTCCCTACTAAAGACTCTGTTGTTTGTCATTCGCCAAGGGTTAACACTTGCACTAGAGTTTTAATACGAAACATTTCAATCACTATATAAAATTGGTGGATGCGTGGTTTTGTCGGCTCTAACTAAAATGGAATAAAATATTAAAGTATCAGATATGGAACAGGAATTATTACTACAAGAAAACAAAGATAGATTTGTGCTTTTGCCGATTAAATACCCGGCAATTTGGGAAATGTATAAAAAGACCGAAGCTAGTTTCTGGACAGCAGAAGAAATCGATCTTTCTGATGACCAAAAGCACTGGGATAGTTTAAATGATGGCGAAAGACATTTCATTTCCCACATCCTTGCTTTCTTTTCTGCTAGTGATGGTATTGTTAACGAAAACCTGGCGGTAAACTTCATGAGTGAAGTGCAGTTGCCAGAAGCTCGTTGTTTTTATGGTTTCCAGATTATGATGGAAAACATCCATGCCGAAACCTATGCTTTATTAATAGACACGTATATCAAAGATCCTGAAGAAAAAGATCGTTTATTCCATGCTATTGATACTGTTCCGGCAGTAAAAAGAAAGGCAGAATGGGCGCTTCGCTGGATTGAAAACGGAACTTTTGCTGAGCGTTTGGTAGCGTTTGCTGCTGTTGAAGGTATTTTCTTCAGCGGAAGTTTTTGTTCTATCTTCTGGTTGAAAAAACGTGGTTTAATGCCTGGATTAACTTTCAGTAACGAGTTAATTTCCAGAGATGAAGGTTCGCACTGCGAATTTGCTTGCTTATTGTATAGCATGTTAAGCAACAAATTGAGTGAAGAGCAAGTTCATTCTATCATCAGCGATGCTGTTGAAATTGAAAAAGAATTTATTACCGATGCATTACCGGTTGCTTTAATCGGAATGAATGCAAAGTTGATGAGCCAATACATCGAGTTTGTTGCCGACAGATGGTTACAGGAATTGGGTTATAAGAAAATCTATAATGCAACCAATCCTTTCGATTTTATGGAAATGATTTCATTGCAGGGTAAAACGAATTTCTTCGAAAAACGCGTTGGCGATTACCAGAAAAGTGGTGTGTTAACTTCTGCTGATAACAATAAACAAGCGTTTTCTTTAGATGAAGACTTCTAGTTAAAATTTTGAATTAATGAATGATAGAGTGCTCTTTTATCATTCGGAAAAATAAATAAAACATTACGAGTTGGTTCGAAAGGTTGATAGGAAAATCACTTATTCAAAACTCACTCATTCAATCATTAAAGAAAAATCTCAAAAATTATGTTCGTACTAAAAAGAGATGGCCGCAAAGAGGCGGTGCAATTTGACAAAATCACAGCCAGAATTCAAAAACTGTGCTATGGTTTAAACGCAGAACTGGTAGACCCAATCGATGTTGCCAAAAAGGTAATCGAGGGTTTATATGATGGCGTAACCACTTCAGAGTTGGATAACCTTGCTGCAGAAACTGCCGCATCGTTAACTACGAAACATCCTGATTATGCTTTGCTAGCTTCGCGTATCGCGGTTTCTAACTTGCATAAGAACACTACCAAGTCATTCTCGGGTACGATGAAAATGTTGTACGAATATTTCGACCCGAAAGCGCAGAAAGCGGCACCGCTTATCGCTGATGATGTGCACGAAATCATCGAAAAAAACAAAGATATCTTAGATAGCTCTATCATTTACGACCGTGATTTTGGTTTCGACTATTTCGGTTTCAAAACGTTAGAGAAATCTTACCTTTTAAAAGTGAACGGTAAAATTGTTGAGCGTCCGCAACACTTATTCATGCGTGTTTCTGTTGGTATCCATAAAGAGGATATCGAGAGTGCAATTAAAACGTATAACTTAATGAGCGAGCGTTGGTTTACACATGCTACTCCAACTTTGTTCAACGCCGCTACACCTAAACCTCAAATGTCTTCGTGTTTCTTACTAACTATGCAAGATGACAGCATTGAAGGGATTTACGATACGTTAAAACAAACCGCTAAAATTTCTCAAAGTGCTGGTGGTATTGGTTTAAGCATCCACAATATCCGTGCAACAGGTTCATATATTGGCGGTACAAATGGTACGAGTAACGGTATCATTCCAATGTTACGTGTGTTTAACGATACCGCTCGTTATGTAGATCAGGGTGGAGGAAAACGTAAAGGTGCTTTCGCTATCTACTTAGAGCCTTGGCATGCAGATGTTTTCGAATTCTTAGACTTACGTAAAAACCACGGTAAAGAAGAAATGCGTGCCCGTGATTTATTCTATGCGCTTTGGATTAACGATTTGTTTATGCAACGTGTTAAAGACAATGGTGATTGGACATTATTCTGCCCACACGAAGCACCAGGGTTAGCAGATTGTTTCGGTAAAGAATTTGAAGATCTTTATACGAAATATGAAGCTGAAGGCCGTGGACGTAAAACGATCAAAGCTCAGGAACTTTGGTTTGCCATTTTAGATTCTCAAATTGAGACAGGTACACCTTATATGTTGTTTAAAGATGCAGCGAACAGCAAATCTAACCAACAGAATTTAGGTACAATTAAGTCTTCTAACTTATGTACGGAAATTATTGAGTACACTTCTAAAGATGAGGTTGCGGTATGTAACCTGGCATCATTAGCTCTACCACGTTTCGTAATCAATGGCGCTTTCGATCACCAAAAATTATACGATGTAACTTATCAGGCTACTTTAAACCTGAATAAAATCATCGACCATAACTATTACCCGGTTCAGGAAGCTGAAAATTCAAACATGCGTCACCGTCCGGTTGGTTTAGGTGTTCAAGGTTTGGCAGATGCCTTTATCTTATTGCGTTTACCTTTCGAAAGTGATGAGGCAAAACGTTTAAACAAAGATATTTTCGAAACGATTTATTTCGCATCGATGACAGCTTCAAACGATTTAGCGGTGAAAAACGGTCCTTACCAAACTTTCCAAGGTTCGCCATTATCAAAAGGTAAATTCCAGTTTGATTTATGGAACGTAACACCAGATAGCGGAAGATGGGATTGGGATGCTTTACGCAAGAAAGTAGTTAAAGATGGTGTGTATAACTCATTATTGGTTGCGCCAATGCCAACTGCATCTACTTCTCAAATTCTAGGTAACAACGAATGTTTCGAGCCATATACTTCAAACATTTACACCCGTCGTGTATTAAGTGGAGAGTTCGTCGTTGTAAACAAACACTTATTGAAAGATTTGGTAGCCTTAGGTTTGTGGAACAACGATATGAAAAATCAAATCATATTGGCTAACGGTTCAATCCAGGGTATTGCTGCAATTCCTGATTATATTAAAGAATTGTACAAAACTGTTTGGGAGATTAAGATGCGTAACATCATCGATATGGCTGCAGATCGTGGCGCATATATCTGTCAATCACAATCATTGAACTTGTTCGTAAATGCACCAAATACTTCAAAATTAACTTCAATGCACTTTTATGCATGGGAGAAAGGTTTGAAAACCGGTATGTATTACTTACGTACTCAAGCAGCATCTCAAGCAGTTAAATTTACTGTAGAAAACCAAGGTGGTAAAGCAATTGAAGCAGTTATTCCTGCTGAAATGACTCAAGACCAGGTTGCAGAAGAAATCGTTGACGGCCCAGTTTGTTCAATGGAAGAAGGCTGCATTAGCTGTTCAGGTTAAAAGTGGTAATAGTTCATTAATTCATTAGCCATTGGTAAAATAGTTCATTTGTTAAGTTGCATAGAATGCGTGCTAAACATCAACGAACTACTGACCATTGAACCGATGAACATTGCAAAGCAATAAATTAAATAAGGTTTTGGGCAAACGCTCAAAACCTTATTTTTTGTCCTTACTTTTGGTTTTAGTTTAATAGTTCATCTGTCAATGGTTCATTACTGTAATGCGCCAAATACCAATGAACTAATGACCATTGAACGAATGAACACCCAAAAACATAGCAAACACGAAATCATTCCCTGCGAAAGATGCGGAACGGCTATTGAATGCAAGGCAAATTCATACACTAAATGTCAGTGTGGCGTAGTGCAATTGAGCATTAACGAAGTTCAATACATTTCTGAGTTGTACGATGGTTGTTTATGCGCTAAATGCCTTTTCGAGTTACAGCAAGAATACAGGGAAGAGATAAGGGTTTAATTAAATAGCAAAATCTTAAAAGCATCTGTATACTAAATTCTATCTGCTTCAATTTTTTTGAAAAGCAATGTTCTGCACTTCTGGCTATATCAGGCCCGCATTTCTTCCTGCCAATTAGAAAAAAATTGGCATCCATTCAATCGGGTTTATATTACTTAAGTAAGTGAATAAACACCAACAAAAACAAACCGTCTATTTTATTAGTCACATCTTAAGGTCCGAAATAGGACAGCTTAAAGTAAGAAAAATTTAAATTCTGCCAGGTTTTCGTTGAAACAAATCACTCCATGTCTAAACTCTTAATTTTGACTCTTTTTCTTTTGTCTATTCGGTCATTTTCAGAAATGTCAAGTTCAGGTGGTATTTTATAAATGCGTTGTCTCAAATCAAATCTGAGTCCTTAGAACGGAAAGAAATATATATTCTTGCGTTGAATGTTTTTTGTAAATAGCGCACTCCTTTTGATAACCATATGCTAGCTGATAAATGGTTTATCAGCAGAAAAAATAGAAAATACATATTATTATGGAAGCGCTCATTTCTAATTACTGGTGGGTTTTAGTGGCATTGTTATGCATCGTTTTATACAAATACATTTTACGTTTCTTATTTGGGATGGTCATTGTTCCCGAAGATAGAATCGGGTTAATTACCAAAAAATTCGTGCTATTTGGTTCAGACAGAGAACTGCCCGACGGACGCATCATCGCCGTAAAAGGCGAAGCAGGTTTCCAAGGTAAAACATTAGCTCCTGGATTATATTTTGGAATGTGGTTTTGGCAGTATAGCGTAACCATGGAACAATTTACCATCATTCCAGAAGGTAAAATTGGTCTAATCATGGCCAAAGATGGTTCAGAAATTCCCACCGGAAATATCCTCGGACAAAGAGTAGAATCTGACAATTTTCAGGATGCTGTAAAGTTCCTGGAAAACGGAGGTCAGAGAGGCAGGCAGACCTCCTACATTACTTCAGGTTCGTATCGTATAAACACCCTACTTTTTCAAGTTTCCGTTACCGATATGATTCGTATTCAGGAAAGTATGGTGGGTATTGTAACAACACTTGATGGTTTGCCGATTGAAGCCAACCAGATTGCTGGTAAATTGGTAGAAGGACATAACAATTTCCAGAACTTTGATAATTTTATCAAAGCTGGAGGAAATAGGGGATTACAGCCACAAGTAATTTTAGCAGGTTCTTACAACCTTAATCCTTGGGCTATTCAGTTGGAGGAAATTCCGATGACTGAAATCGCGATTGGCTATGTTGGCGTGGTGATTTCCTTTATTGGTACCGATGGAAACGATTTAACCGGTGCCGATTTTAAACATGGTAACATTGTTGGGAAAGGTTCGAAAGGGGTTTGGCTAGAACCACTTGGCCCCGGTAAATATCCAATTAACAAGTACATTATGAAAGTGGAATTGGTGCCCACAACAAACCTGGTTTTAAACTGGGCATCTGCGAGAAGTGAAGCACATAATTTGGATAAAAATTTATCTACCATTACAGTACGTTCCAAAGACGGTTTTCCCTTCAATCTGGATGTGGCTCAAATTATTCACGTTCCAACAACTGAAGCGCCAAAAGTAATTGCCCGTTTCGGTAACATGGTAAACTTGGTTTCGCAGGTTTTGGAACCAACTATTGGTAACTATTTCCGTAACTCGGCACAAGGAAGCGATGTGATCGCTTTCTTAAGTACGCGTAAAGAACGTCAAGAATCTGCAAAAGAACATATTCGCAAAGTGCTTGATGAATATAATGTAAACGCAGTTGATACCTTGATTGGCGACATTGTTCCACCAGAATCGTTGATGAAGACCTTAACCGATCGTAAAATCGCAGAAGAACAAAAAGTAACTTATGAAACCCAGAAGCAAGCACAGGAAACACGTCAGGGAATGGAAAAAGAAACTGCTATTGCTGATATGCAAAAGGACATTGTTAAGGCGCAACAAAGTGTAGAGATTGCCGAGCGTACCGCAAGTGCAACGGTTAAAAAATCCGAAGGTGATGCAGCCGGTGTGAAATTAGCTGTTGGTGCCGAAGCAGAAGCAACCAAAATGAGAGCACATGCCGAAGCCGAAGCAACAAAAGCAAGGGCGCAAGCAGATTCTGAAGCGATTAAGTTAAGGGCTTCGGCGGAAGCTGAACAAATTTCTTTAACAGGTGGAGCCGAAGCTGGTAAAATTTTAGCTATCGGTAAGTCTACGGCCGAAGCCTATGAATTAGCTGTTAAGGCTTTAGGTGGCGAAAACTTTACCCGTTATAAAATTACCGAAGAATTATCTAAAGGTCATGTTAAGCTAATTCCTGATGTGTTAATTGGTGGAAATGGGGGTAATAATGGCGGCTCAGCAATGGATGGTTTATTAGGCTTGAAGTTGATGGAGCTAATGGACCCGCAACAGCGAAAAGAGGTGATAGCGGTTGCCGAAGTTGTAGAAGCAACAGCGATACCTAAAAGGGATAACATTAATTCTTAATTTTATTTTAAATGTGACAGGCCTCGATGAAAATCGAGGCCTTTTCTAGTATCCGTTGGCTGAAGCCGAACGGCAATGAACTGCGATGGCTATTAGATCGGCTGTTCATTGCAGGCTGCTTTAGCTGCCTGAATATTAATAATTTTAAATTGACTTTAGCCTAATTATAAATCTTGCTATCCCTCATAGTAGCAATATCTTTCCTTATCTAAACGGGATAGGAGCGGTAGCCTATTGCTGTCATCCTGAGCGTAGTCGAAGGATAGCAATAGCTAAAGCGCATAGCCCGACTAACAATGATTTAGATACTGCCACTGCTTTTCAAAAAACAATTACATAATTATGCCCTTCTACTTTTAAACAAAATAGTAACTTTGCAACCTAATTTAGAGTGAAGGAATTTTGTGCCAAAGGCATCCCTTTGGGAAATGGTTGAATGCTTTACAAATTCATTCGTTCTATCATTCTTTCATCCAATAATTTTAAGAAATGAAGAAAGTAAAAGTTGGCTTGGTACAAATGACTTGTACTAAAGATAAGCAGGAAAATTTAGATAAAGCGATTGCAAAAGTAAGAGAGGCAGCCGCGAAAGGTGCGCAAATCGTATGCTTGCAAGAGCTTTTTACTTCTTTATATTTCTGCGATGTAGAAGATTACGACAACTTCGATTTAGCTGAAAAAATTCCTGGGCCATCTACTGATGCTTTACAGGAGGTAGCTGAAGAGCTTGGCGTTGTGGTAATTGCTTCTTTATTTGAGAAACGTGCTGAAGGCTTGTACCACAATACAACCGCTGTTTTGGATGCTGATGGTACCTATTTAGGGAAATACCGTAAAATGCACATCCCTGATGATCCAGCTTACTATGAAAAATTCTATTTTACTCCGGGCGATTTAGGGTACAAGGTTTTCGAAACCAAGTTTGCCAAAATTGGTATCTTGATTTGTTGGGATCAATGGTATCCAGAAGCATCACGGATTACTGCGTTGATGGGCGCTGATATCATGTTTTATCCAACTGCAATTGGTTGGGATACAACACAGGATGAGGAAACCAATAAAGATCAATATAATGCATGGCAAACCATCCAACGTTCACATTCAGTAGCCAACGGCGTTCCGGTTGTGAGTGTAAATCGTGTTGGTTTTGAGCAGGAAGGTAGAATGAAATTCTGGGGAGGAAGTTTCGCAACCAACGCACAAGGTAAGTTGCTTTATCTGGCTTCACACGAGCAGGAAGAAACCGAAGTGGTAGAGCTGGATTTAGATCAGAGTGATTTCATGCGTAAGCACTGGCCGTTTTTGAGAGATAGAAGGATTGACTCTTATCAGCCGATTACGAAAAGATATATTGATAATGATTAAGCTGAAAGGTTAAAGTAAAAAGTTTAAAGTGAAAACTTCATAAGTGATCGTCATTGCGAGGCACGAAGCAATCTTATTCGATAAGTAAAATAGATTGCTTCGTGCCTCGCAATGATGAAAACTAAAAATACAAAACGAAATGTCAAATTTCCCACCCAAAGAAGAACATTTAAATATCAATCAATTCGATTATTCTCCGAAAAAACAAGGCTATGTTTTTCCTGCTGAATGGGCAAAACATGAAGCCACTTGGTTAAGTTGGCCGCATAAAGAAGCGAGCTGGCCAGGAAAAATCGAAACGATTTATAAGCCATACTGTGAATTCATTAAAGCCGTTGCAGAAAGCGAAATAGTTCGTATAAATGTTAAGGGCGAGGAAATGAAAGCTTTTGCTATCGCTGAATTGACAAAAGTTGATGCAGATTTATCGCAAATTGAATTCTATTTCAATGAAACGAACGATGCCTGGTGTCGTGACCATGGCCCAGCGTTTGTGGTTAAAGGAAACGAAAAAGCGGTAGTAGATTGGCGTTATAATGCCTGGGGTGGAAAGTATCCTCCTTTTGATTTGGACGATGTAGTGCCAACAAAAATTGCTCAACATTTTGATTTGCCTTTATTTATTCCTGATATCGTAATGGAAGGTGGTTCAGTAGAATTTAATGGTGCAGGAACCGTTTTAACCACAACCGCTTGTTTGCTCAACGAAAATCGTAATCCGCATTTAAATAAAGAGCAAATAGAAAAATACCTGCTTGAGTATTATGGACAGGAGCAGGTTTTGTGGTTAGGTGATGGAATTGTTGGTGATGATACAGACGGTCATATTGATGATATCACACGTTTCGTGAATGAAGATACTGTTCTAACCGTTGTGGAAACCAACCCGCTAGATGAAAACTATCTCCTGTTGCAGGAAAACCTGAAAGCTTTAAAGGTAATGAAACTGAAAGATGGTCACTCGCTGAACATTGTGGAGTTGCCGATGCCATCGCCAGTGATTTTTGACGATACTCGATTGCCTGCTTCTTATGCTAATTTTTATATTGCAAATGCAGCTGTAATTGTTCCAGTTTTCGGTGACGTGAACGACCAAAAAGCATTGGATATTATTCAAGGTTGTTTCCCGGACAGAAGGGTAATTGGCATCAATTCAGTAGATATTATCTGGGGTTTAGGAAGTTTTCATTGCTTGAGCCAGCAGGAGCCAGCGGTTTAAGTCTTAAGTCGAAAGTCATTAGTCAATTTCGTTTTAAGTATTAACTTTACAACAGTTTAAATTTTTTATACATTATATAAAAGTCCTCTTCAGGGGATTTAGGGGTTATGAAATTATTAGAAGGAAAAACAGCATTAATTACAGGTGCATCGAAAGGTATTGGTCGTAAAATAGCTGAGAAATTTGCTGAGCAAGGCGCTAACGTTGCTTTTACATATTTATCATCAGTAGAAAAAGGCGAGGCTTTGGAGCAAGAATTGCAAAGTTTTGGAACGAAAGTAAAAGGTTACCGTTCTGACGCCTCAAAATTTGATCAGGCGGAACAATTAATCAATGATATTGTAGCCGAATTTGGAACAATCGACATTGTTGTAAATAATGCCGGTATTACGAAAGATGGTTTGTTAATGCGCATGAGCGAAGAGAACTGGGATGATGTGATTAACATCAACTTGAAATCGATTTTCAATGTAACTAAAGCTGCTTCTAAAGTAATGATGAAAGCCCGTAAAGGTGTTTTTATCAATATGAGTTCTGTAGTTGGTATTACAGGCAACGCAGGGCAAGCGAATTATGCCGCATCAAAAGCCGGAATTATCGGTTTTACAAAATCTGTTGCCAAAGAATTAGGTTCAAGAAATATTCGTGCTAACGTGGTTGCCCCAGGTTTTATCCGTACCGAAATGACTGAGGTTTTAGACCCGGCGGTTGTTGCAGGTTGGGAGAAGGATATTCCATTAAAACGTGCCGGAGAAACCGAAGATATTGCCAATGTTTGTGTATTCTTGGCTTCGGATATGAGCGCTTATGTAACCGGACAAACATTATCGGTTTGTGGCGGAATGCTGTAATAAAGGTAGTGGGTTTAAAGGTTTGAGGTGGAGGGTTAACCTTCCACCTTTTACAGTTTATATGATGCTATGAGAAAAAGAATTTTAATTAGTCTTGGTGTTACGACACTCATATTTTTACTATCGTTTAGTTTTAATAGTGCATCTGATGGGAACAACTCAATGGGTTTCCCTTTCTCTTTTTATGAATATTCGGGAGGTAAAAGATATCCTAAACCAGAAACCAGACACAATTTTATTGTTTTAGCTTTTATAACTGATGTGTTAATAGTAGCTGGAACTACATTTGCCATAACTTATTTAATTCAACGAAGAAACAAAGTTAAAGGAGGTTTTTAATTTTAAAACCTGTTATAAAAAGCGCAACACATTTATTTTACTAAAAATTTCCTGTTCATTACTCACTAGTCGGAATTTGCAATCCCGTCTTTTTCATCATCGAAGCATATGGATTACAAATCCATAAATCAATCGATCGAGATTATAAATCTCGACCAGCAATCAAGGTTTACTTTCTACCTTTTTTGTTCTAAGTAATTTTTATTTAGCTTAGTTCTATCAATTAAACTACATGAAACGCTTAATCTCAATATTGCTAATGTTATTTTTCTGTTCAATTGTTTTTGGGCAGCAAAATCAAAACGAGAGTCAAATAAAAATAACCATCATAGATTTCTTAAGGTGGTATAAAGAAAATGAATCAAAATTGATGACATCTCCAATAGTCAATGGTTATAATGAAGATACTATTAAAAAAGATAGTGTATTAAGAGTTGATATGAAAAGTGTTGATGAGTATTTGTCTAATTTTAAGAAGTCTAATTATGTGTCTGATTCGTTCTTAGGTAATTTAAGAGCCTTATATAAAAGTATTTCAGATACATTAATAAAACACCCTATTGTCGATTATTTTGGGCCAGTTCCTGGATTGGAATGTGATTTGCTTTTTGGCTTTGAGCCGGAAGAAATTCTAGGCCACATTGAAGAAGGCCACCTGTCAGAAATCTATTTGATTTACAATAAGGCACTGGTCAAATTCGATATTTCAAAATTTAATCAGATGATTTTTTCTTTAACAAAGATTGATAATAAACGTTGGGTAATCGATAGTTTGGATTATGATGGGACTAATGCTGATAGAGCAATTAATAAGAAATCACATACTTCCCCTTAACTTCCTTGATATTTGCGGTAGTTTTATTTTTCTCAAAGGCCAAATAGCCTGGCTGTAAGGTTTTCCAAAAGCTAAGCTGTGCAGGAAATTGAGCTGAATACTTTTGCATATTGGCATTTGTCATTTTGAAGGGATAAATATTAACCGGAATTTTATCCTGTCCGTTATTTCTTGCCTCCACACCTAAAACATAAACTTCTTTAATTTTTTCATCCGTAAGGGGAATACAACCCACGGTTACGCAATTGCCATGGATGTAAATGTCGCCGCCAGTTTTTCTATTTTTGCCTGTTCTGGCTAAGTCAACTGCATTTGGATAATTAACCCCGAGCGATAGATGAAAATTACTCATCGGATTAAAAACATTGATGTAATAAAATCCTTCTGGTGTTTGCCCGTCACCTTCTATAACTTTCGGACCAAGAGAACCAGAATGCGCACAGAAATCGTAAGTTCTGAATAAAGAATAGCTTTTGGCTGATTTAGATTTTAACCAGACTTCTAATTTTCCCTCAGCTTTATAGGCGTTAATGAGCATGGAAAAATCATTGCCAAAATCAGCAGCTTTCACAAATTTTTCTAAAGTTCCCCATTTCTCATTGTAGGCTTTTTCTACTCGTTCGAATTTAATTTGGGTTGCTTTGAAATTGTTTTGGGCACTGGCCATTATACTGATGGATAAAAGAAACGTTAAAAAGATTAATTTCATGAAATTTGGTTTGTTTAAAGCTAAATATTTATTCGTAAAGCATGCCACCGAAACACAGATTTACACGGAATGAAACCATTTTTCCGTGCTTTCAGTGTTTCCGTGGAAAAATTTGCAAATATTAAAATCTCCATGGTAAAAGCTTCAATACCTTTCTTTGCGGTTAAATACAAAATTAGCATCTTTATAAAATATGAACAGTTTTTTTGCCGGTACTTCTATTTTGTATTTCATAGGTTGCCTCGGTTTGGGAATTTTATATGCCTGGCTGCTTTATCGGAGCAATAAAAATCTTGATAAAAAACTGAAATATGGGTTAACTGCCGTCAGAATTATTGCTGTTGCCGCTATTGCCTGGCTACTATTTGCGCCTTTAATCAAAACACTTAATTACCATTTAGATAAGCCTGTTATCATTATCGGCCAAGATAATTCACTTTCGGTCGGCCAGGTTAAAGTAGCTGGTTTCGACCAGAAATTATACGAACAAAATCTGAAGGCCCTCTACGATAAACTTTCAGACAACTATGAGGTAAAAGCCTACAACTTCAGCGATTCTGTTGGCGAAGGTTTCAGTTTTAAGAACCAAGGGAAGCTAACCGATGCAAGTGCTTTTTTTCAAAAAATAAGAGATGAATATACCAACAGAAACGTTGGAGCAATCGTTTTGGCAACGGACGGGATCTTTAATCATGGCGGGAATCCTTTGTATAGTATCAATCAGATCAATTCACCAGTATATACCATTGCTTTGGGCGATAGCATTCCGAAACGGGATATTTTGATTTCGAATGTAAACTATAATAATATCGTTTATTTAGATGATGACTTTACGATCGAGGTTCAGGTGCAGGCGTTCCAAAGTGACCGGGAAAATACGGCTTTAACGGTCAGCCAAAACGGTGCTAAAGTTGAGCAACAAAATATTGCAATTACTGGAAATTCATTTGTTAAAACGGTTTCTGTTAAATTATATGCTGGTAAAATTGGTGTACAAAAGTATACGGTTCAGGTTGGTGCACTTTCAAATGAAATTACGACGAAGAATAATTCACAAACGTTCTATGTAGAAGTAGTTGATGGCAGGCAAAAGGTATTGTTAGCTGCTGCAGCTCCGCATCCGGATCTAGGGGTTTTAAAAGAAGCGATTTCTCTCAACAAACATTACGAGGCTAAACTCGCATTGGCTGATGATTTGAATGCGATAGATCCATCGAAATTTGATTTGATTGTGTTGTATCAGTTGCCGGATGCGCAGAATATTTCTGCTTCATTTTTGCAAAAGGTGACGGCTTTAAAGAAGCCAATATGGTATATTTTAGGTGCACAAAGCAATGTGAATGCTTTCAACCAAATTCAGAATCAAGTTAATTTAAGCGATGCTAACGGCTCTGTTCAGGAGGTTTATCCAGATTTTGCAAATGGATTTACCAGCTTCAACTTATCAGAGGAAGACAAAAAGCAGTTTTCGGGTTTCGATCCATTATTGATGCCTTTCGGTAGATTGACAGTAAATGCAAGCGCCACCCCAGTATTTAATCAGCGCATAGGCAAAGTGAGTACGCAACAACCTTTATTGTTTTTTACTAATGAAGATGGTTTAAAAGCCGGTTATTTAATGGGTGAGGGCCTGTGGCGATGGAAGTTATCAGCCGCTGAAAATGAGATTGAACAATCAAGTATAAATAACTTAATTTCTCAAACCGTTCAATATCTTTCGGTAAAGGATGATAAGAGAAGATTTAAAGTTTTTACATCTAAATCTGCTTACGATGAAAATGAATCAATTCAATTAAACGGAACGCTTTACAATGAAAGTTATCAGCCCGTAAATGAGCCTGAAGTGAACTTGCAAATAAAAAATGATGCAGGAAAGCTTTTTAATTACGTTTTCTCGAAAACAGACAAAGGCTATCTACTTGATGCAGGAGCAATGGCTGCGGGAAATTATTCTTATGTAGCCAGTACTTCACTAGGCGGTCAAAAATTTACCGCTGCAGGAAGTTTTTATGTGAATGCGCTCATAGCAGAATATCAGCAAACAACAGCTAATCACCAATTGCTGAATACCATTTCAAAACAAAGTAATGGCAGGCTTTTTATGCCGGCAGATTTATTAAAAATAGCCGATGAAATCCTGACAAACGAGAATATTAAAACCATCAGCTACGAAGACCGTAAGTATGACGAACTCATTAATCTTAA
Source organism: Pedobacter sp. Leaf41 (assembly GCF_001422545.1). Lineage (GTDB taxonomy): Bacteria > Bacteroidota > Bacteroidia > Sphingobacteriales > Sphingobacteriaceae > Pedobacter. The sequence goes on from NZ_LMLE01000001.1 coordinate 887,202, forward strand.
ATGGTTATTTGGGTTAATCCTGATTTTGCTAAGCGTTGAATGGTTTTTAAGGAAAAGAAATGGGGAACTATAATGTTGGAATTGAACGTTTGGGGTTTGGGGTGCCCATGAACCGCAAAGTACACAAAGAAAAGGCGCAGAGGGCCACAAAGTTGGGTATCTAATTCATTCTTGTGCTGCTTTAGTTTTGCATAAATTTAGAGGGCCTTGTTTTAACTAAAAACTGACAACTACAAACTAAACTAGTGCCACTCCTCCTTATAAACAAATTTGGGCATGTGCCATTTATATTTTATCGAAAGTAGCCTGAGCGTTAAACCTATTACAGCAGCAAGCACGGTAGCTAAAATTTCACTTCCATGGAAATGTTCCACGCCAATATAAACTGCTCCGGTAACGATTGCCGCACTGGCGTAAATTTCTTTCCTGAAAAGAAACGGAACTTCATTACAAAGTACATCTCTTAGCACACCGCCGGCACAGCCAGTGATCATTCCACTGAATAAAACGATTAGATAAGGCAAATGCATTTGCTGTGCAACCTGGCAACCGATAATTGTAAACACAACCAAGCCCATTGCATCCAGGTACAGAAATAGCTTTTTAAGTTTCGTCATTACAGAGGCGATAAATGCAGCAAGTAATGCAGCGGCAGCGGTAATAACCAGGTATTCAGGATGTTCAACCCAACTCATCGGATAGTGACCGAACAATACATTTCTAACTGTTCCACCGCCTAACGCTGTAACCCAGGCAATAATACAAACACCAATCCAATCCATATCTCTTCTGCCAGCAGAAAGCGCAGCGGTCATGGCTTCGGCAGTAATAGCGATGATATATAAAATGTGGAGCATATCGGGAGAAATTTTAATTACAATACCCCGTAGAAATTTTCTCGGAGATTATTGAAGAAAGGCGTCTGAATTAATATTGAAGGCAATTATCTTAATCTGGTTCTTTTCCATTACCAACCTAAAAGATTCTTTGGCTTCGAATTTATCATATTTATTGTCATATAACAAAGCATAATTCGACGAGGGATTGCTGCTCTCAATTCTTTTAGTTTCCCACTTAGCGAGTAGTTTAGTATTAAGCTTGCCTAGTTTTTCTTTCTTCTTAATTAAGAGATTATGAAGTTTTTCTTTGGAAGTAACTTTCCAAAATTCTGAGCTAAAAAGCGCATCCACAGCTTCATATTTGCCTTCGGCAACCCGATCGTAAAACTGATCTACAACCTTAACAGCCTCCTGTTTATCTTCCTCCCTATTCAAATAGGTTCGGCTAAAGTTACAGCTGGCAGATAAAATAATAAGGACAAGAACGGAGGCAAGTAATTTAGAAGTGCGCATTGGTTGTTGTATAGGTTAATCCTTCTTTTCTTCACGAATAATAACAAAAACATCTTCGTTATCTTTTTTCATGAAATACTTTTCGCGAGCGAATTTTTCAGCGGTATTTAGATTGGTACTCAGTTCGTTTAGATCTTTTTTAACCTGAGCGGTTTCTTTTTCGAAATACTCCTTTTCTTCTTGTAATTTATTCGCCTGCCTGCGGTATTCGTACTGCGACATCATGTCGTTTTTATCAAAAAACAGCATCCAAACCGCAAAAGCAGCCGTTGCAAGGAAATATTTATTACGGAAAAGGTCTATTAAACGTTTCATAATTCTCTAGAAAAATCGTCATTGCGAGGTACGAAGCAATCTTAAAGCGATAGGTTTTTTAGCTTCGCTTTGGTAGTAAGATTGCTTCGTGCCTCGTAATGACGTAAATGTATAAAAAAACATCCGAAGATTTTAAATCTCCGGATGTTCTATAAATAAGTTTTTCAACTTGTTAACAATTCATTGCCGTCGGTTTTAACCGACGGAATATTATTTCTTAGCGTATTTGAATTTAGAACCGATGAAACGAGCGTTTTCGCCTAACTCTTCCTCAATACGTAATAATTGATTGTATTTTGCAATCCTGTCTGAACGAGATGCAGAACCTGTTTTAATCTGTCCGCAGTTCAATGCAACAGCTAAATCAGCAATGGTAACATCTTCAGTTTCTCCAGAACGGTGACTCATTACTGAAGTATAACCGTTGTTTTGAGCCAAAGTTACTGCATTGATGGTTTCGGTTAAAGAACCGATTTGGTTAACTTTTACCAAGATTGAGTTAGCAGTGTCTTCATCGATACCACGTTGTAAACGCGTAACGTTTGTAACAAATAAATCATCACCAACCAATTGTACATGGTCGCCAATTTTATCTGTTAAGCTTTTCCAACCCGTCCAGTCATTTTCATCCATACCATCTTCAATAGAAATAATTGGATATTTTGCAGAAAGATCGGCTAAATATTGCGCTTGCTCTTCGCTTGAACGAATTACGCCGGTAGCGCCTTCAAATTTCGTGTAATCGTATTTACCGTCTTTGTAAAACTCAGATGATGCGCAATCTAATGCCAAACAAATTTGAGAACCTGGTTTGTAACCAGCCGTTTCAATCGCTTTTAAAACAGTTTCAATTGCATCTTCAGTTCCATCAAAAGTAGGAGCGAAGCCACCTTCATCACCTACAGCAGTTGATAAACCTCTATCGTGAAGAATTTTTTTCAAGCTATGGAAAACTTCAGTTCCCCAACGTAAAGCCTCCGAGAAAGATGGTGCGCCAACTGGCATAATCATAAACTCCTGGAATGCGATCGGCGCATCAGAGTGAGAACCACCATTGATGATGTTCATCATCGGAATTGGTAAAGTATTTGCGTTAACGCCACCAATGTAGCGGTATAAAGGCTGTCCAATTTCATCGGCAGCAGCTTTTGCAACAGCTAAAGAAACGCCTAAAATTGCATTAGCACCTAAATTACCTTTGTTTTCAGTACCATCAAGCTCCAACATTAATTTATCGATAGCGTTTTGCTCGAAAACATCAACACCTCTTAAAGCAGTAGCAATTTTAGTATTTACATTTTCAACAGCTTTTAAAACACCTTTACCTAAATAGGTAGATTTATCTCCATCACGTAATTCAACAGCTTCATATTGCCCGGTAGATGCACCGCTTGGTACAGCTGCACGGCCAAAAGCGCCTGCTTCTGTAACTACTTCAACTTCTACTGTTGGATTGCCTCTCGAATCGAGGATTTGTCTGGCATGGACATTAACGATTATGCTCATTTTTATTTGATTTTTTGTTGATTTTTTAACCTGCTTAGTGTATAAAGTACAATTACTAAGCTTAACCTCAAAGTTAGTATATTTTTTAAATAAATAAAGTGTTTCAGGCGTTAATGTTACTATCGTTTATTTGGCCAATTTGTCGCCATTTTTGATGAAAATTATTCAAATAAAAAACCCCAAAGCTTTTGGCTTTAGGGTTAGATTATGATGATCGTGTTAACTAAAATTTATATGAAAGTGTGGTTAAGAACTGACGTGGGGCAATTGGGTTAACACTATAATTTTCATGAACGAAATAATTCAACTCGTTTGTGATGTTTGATATTTTAGCCAAAAGCGAGAATTTTTTCCAGCTGTATCCTGCAGAGAAATCTAAAGTGGTAAATGCGCTTAATGGAATAATACCCGTTGAGGAATTATTTTTTGTTGTGTTTCTTCCTCCATTTCTATCACCTGTATAAAATGCGGACGCACCGAGCTTTAAGCCTTTAAGATCTCCATTTTGAAAGGTATAAAACAATGTAGCGTTGGCTGTATTTTTTGTAGTACCTACTACCCGCTCTCCCTCAACAATACCAGTTGCAATGGTAGAGGTATAACGCATATAGTTGTAGCTATAACCTGCTAAAAAATTCAGTCCTGACACTATTGTTCCTGATAAATCCAGTTCTATACCATCGCTAGCGGTCGCTCCTGAAAACTCTCGTTTTGTTGGATCTGCAAGTGCAGTTTGAGCGAACTTATCATTCTTAATTCTGTATACTGTTAAATTTGCTGAGAGTTTTCCTTCGAGGAAATCGTTTTTAACACCAGCTTCATACTGATCAATTATAGATGGGCCCATTGGGCCATTTGTCTCTATATCAATTCCGGTATTAGATGTAAAGTTATTGGAGTAACTAACATAAACAGATGTGTTTTTTAACGGTTCATAAATAATCCCGAATTTAGGAGAGAATGCTTTATCAATTTTATCTGTTGCAGTACCTTTAGTTACCCCGCCGCTGGCTATAGTCGTGATATCAGTAGTAGGCGTTTTTTGAAATGACCAACGGATACCTGCCAAAACTTTAAATTGCTCTGTAAGGCTTACCAAATCCTGAACAAAACCACCCATTCTAAATACAGATGCGTCTGTATTCGTTAATAAAGTAGTTGCAGGCATATTGTAGTTGCTTGGTTTATCAAACGATAAGGGATCTAGTAAATTTACAGTATCGTAATAGGTAGGGTTATTACCTGCAGGTAGTATTGCTGTTGGCGAAAAGCCTCCTGATTTAGTACTAGCCTGATCTGCATCGGCTCCAACAAGTAAGATATGTTTAATACTCCCTGTTTTAAAAGCGCCTGTCAAATTGATCTGTTGATTAAAGGTGAATTCTTCAATATCCGATCGAGTTAAAGCACGATTCCAAACCCCTGTTGCGCTAGCCGCAGGACGTTCGGCAGAAAAATAATCGCGATTGTAAGATTGTAATGAAGCACTGAAATTCAATTTCCAGTCGGCATTAAATTTGTGATTGATAGCCGCTTGTGCTGTTGCTGTGTTGGTTTTGTTATAAGCCCATGCGGTATTTATAAAAACATTTCTGCCTAAGGGCGATAATTTGTTGCCGATAGTCCCTATACCAAAATCGGGAGTAAAATTACTTTTTAGATAATCTCCTTGTACTATTACTTCAGTTTTATCATTTATTTTGTATAACAACGAAGGGTTAACATAAAATCTTTTCGACGATACATTGTCCCTATAACTTCCAGCAGATTCGTAGGTACCGATAACTCTGAAGGCAATTTTATCAGAAATAGGTCCATACAGATCTACAATTGGCTTGTACAAATCATAACTACCTACACGCATAGAAACCTCGCCACCGTATTCGAATTTAGGTTTTTTAGTCACCATGTTTACCACAGCACCACCACTCACGCCACCATACAATAAGGCAGCACTACCTTTTAAAACTTCAACTGATTCTAGTGTGCTGGCTTCAGGACTTCCACCAATGGTAGTTCTGGCACCGTTTTTAAAAACATTGTTCGAACCTAAGCTATAACCTCTGGCATAAAAATTTTCTCCAACCGAGCCACGGTTGGCACCCAACGCCACTCCGTTAATATTCTTCATTACATCGCCCAAACTATTTACTTGTTGATCGGCAATAACTTGTGTACCGATAATTTGAACTGCCTGCGGCAGATCTCTTGGTACAATTGCAATTTTACCTAGGTTTACTGGTTTTGTGTTGGGTGTTCTATATCCGTTAATGGCCACTTCTTTCAATTGCGAAGACGATTCTGCAATAGAAAAAGATACCGTTGCTGTTTCGCCAGCTGTAACTGAAACTTGCTTTTCTTGAGCTGATACGCCAACAGCAGATACTTTTAAAGTATAATTTCCTGGAGCTACATTTTTGATAGTGAAGTTTCCACTTTCATCGCTTTGAGCTGTTTTCGATGTGTTTTTTATGCCAACACTTACAAAAGCTGCCGGATTTCCGTCACTTGTTTTTACGGATCCAGATACCGATCCGTTTTTTGATTGAGCTAATACTGTTCCCCTTGTCAAGAAAACCACTATTATCAAAGTAAAAAATAGAGTAAAGTTTTTATACATCTTATTTAGATTAATTCTTAGTTAGCGCAAAAGAAAGAAATTAAAACGAGATTAGAAAATTATTTTTAATTATTCTAAATAAGAATTGGTTGAAATGGTGGAGCGAAATATTTGAGTTTTTTTGAAAAACAAAAAAGGGCTTGTCCAGTTGAGAACAAACCCTTTGCTAGGATTTTTGCAAATTTATTTTCTGTAAAGCGGACATCTTTTAAGCAAATATTCCAAGGGAGCGCCATAAGATCCGTCGGTGTTGCTAAAAAGCGCTTGATGGTTTGCATTGTAAATACTAGCGTTATTATCCATATAAATTTGAAGGCTTACCCTTACATCAAATCGCTGTGCGGCGTTGCTACTTGATGAGCCATAAGTCGAAACCTTTTTAATTTTATCATCATCATCTCTTTTCACACTCGTATTGTCACTTGTCGATGTATAACTCGTTTGATAAGCTTTGTTCTGGGCTACTGTACCATCAATGATATATTCTACCCCTAAAACATCTGCCAAATTTTTCATGGTAAATCCAATCATTTTATCTTTGGTAATGCCAGCCTGCACAAGTTTCGCATTTGTTGTCCGTGGATCAAGAATGGTGTAACCAGCAGCATGTTGGCTCAATAACGCATAAGTGTCTTGTTGCGCTTTCATACCAATGGCATCAGCTCCCGGCTGGTTATCCATCAGAAATGTGAAGGGTAAAATGGCTATTTTGTTATGATGCTCTGCAGGGCTGGCAACCATGGTAATTTGGTCGTTCTGCCTGATTTGAGAGGACTGCACTTGCTGTGAAATAACTTCGGTGCGGCCACTGGAATGAAGAATTTGAGCGATATCTGATTTTTTGATGATGTATTCTGCGGTTTCTCCAGTGTACACAAACGATACATCACTATCGGTTACACGAATAAGTCTTCCTTTAAGCTCATCACCGTTTATTTTTTTAATAATATCTTCCTTCTGTGATCTAGTTTGAGCGAGACTACAAAAAGCCATCATGGCACAAAGTAGCGTTAAATAAATTTTCTTCATAAGTCTGATTTTCAATAAAATTAGTAAAAATAAAGGTGGGGTGATTTAAATCGATGTGTTTTTTATTGATATTCAGATTTTTGGGGTTAATTATTTTGTCGATTTGGATAGCTTTTAATTTTTAGCTAATATTGATAGCGCCCTACGTCATTTTATACATCAGATAGTTTAACACTGAGTTTAATAATAGAGGTTTAGTACAAAAATTGATATACAATTTAAATATTTTGAGAATTTATCTGAATGATTTGCTTACCATATGAATAAACTGAAATTATACGGCATCCCCGATTCTCCTGAAATTTATCCGATAAGAGATTTTTTAAAGCGAAGTGTGGTAGATTTCGATTGGTTTGATATTACCCATGATGATTTGGGTTGGGGGCAAGGCATTACCTCTTATAACAATCCACATAAGTTGCCGGTGATTGAATTCCCTGATGGGAAGGTAATTGTCGATCCGACGCTGGAGCAAATTGCCTGTAATTTGGGCTGGATTACCCAACCGAAATATGCAGAGTATGATTTGTCAATTTATGGCGCTGGTCCTGCAGGTTTAAGTGCTGCAGTTTATGCGGCATCCGAAGGTTTAAAAACTATTTTAATCGAGCGTGAAGCTATTGGAGGGCAGGCGGGTACCAGTTCCTTAATTGAGAATTATCTCGGTTTTCCAGAAGGTATTTCGGGGGCAAACCTTGCCGAAAGAGCAAGACAACAGGCACTAAAATTCGGTGTGGAAATTTTGCTGTTAAAGGAGGGTATAAAAGGAACTTTTTACGATAATAAAATTCATGTCGATTTTGCTTCTGGAGAAAAATTAGTGGCTAAAACCAATATTTGCGCAACGGGAGTAGAGTATGCGAGGTTAAACCTTCCCGATGAAAATCGTTTTTTCCATAAAGGGGTTTATTACGGGGCCGGTGCAAGTGAAGCCTTCTTTTGTCAGGATAAAGATCTTTATATTATCGGTGGTGGAAATTCTGCCGGACAAGCTGCCACCTATTTCTCTGGTTTCGCCAAACGTGTTTTTATGGTGATAAGAAAAGGAAATCTTGCCGAAACCTTATCAGATTATTTGATTCAGCGTATTGCCAGCATCAATAATATTCATGTGTTGTACCATTCGCAAGTTATAGCGCTTGAAGGAGATGATTATCTGCAGCGCATTAAAATTGTAAACAGTGAACAGGGAACCGAAAACTGGCATGATACCTCCAAGCTTTTCATTTGTATAGGTGGCAAACCGAATACAGAATGGGCTGCTGAAACTGCGATTTGTAGAGATAAAAATGGTTATTTATACACTGGTAACGATGTTGTCAGCTTGGATCAATATAAAAACTGCTGGAATCAGGATCGATTACCTTATCATTTAGAAACCAGCGTACCAGGATCTTTTGCAGCGGGCGATGTCAGGGTCAATTCGGTCAAGAGAGTAGCATCGGCAGTAGGCGAAGGCGCTATGGCTGTTACTCAAGTTCATCAATACTTATCAAAACTTTAACTATGGAAAACAATGGAATTTGCCACCACATCAAGGCTATAAAAACGCTTAAAGTGGCTAAAGAATACACTTGCGAAGAATGCATCAAAATAGGAAGTGACTGGGTGCATTTACGTACCTGCCAAACCTGTGGGGTTACTTTGTGCTGCGATTCTTCACCCATGCAACACATGTCGCACCACTGCAAAAAAGTAAGCCATCCTGTCGTAATTTCTTCAGAACCTGGGGAAAGGTGGCTGTATTGTTACATCGACGATGAAATGGATGGCTATTAAGCTAAGTACTTCATTGGTTTAATCTGTCTCGTCGCCTATAAAACCAATGAAATGTTTATTTACATTTCATGGTTTCTTTAAAAACTAAATATCTCATCGCTCTACTATCCTCTTGTGGAGCGTAAATATTAGCGTATTTCAGTATCTCTACTTTTTTTGTGTGTTTTGCATTTCAAACTGCAATAAATAACATCATCCCAATTTAGCTTCCATTTTTTTCGCCAGGAAAATGGGCGTTCGCAACTAGGGCAGATCTTTTCCGGGAAGTTCTCTTTTTTCAACTTAAGGTGTTTATTTCAGAACGTTCAACATCTTTTTTTGTTTTTCTCTATTAAAACTGCTGAGGAGAGACCCATACTATGCTCTGAGAAGTTTCAGTTATTAATCTTGTCCTTAAGGGGGCTCGATCGTCTATTATTCAAGTTGTTTCACGGTTTTAGAACGGCTTACGGAAACTACGGGTTACTTCCTCGGGAAATACTTGTTTTAGTAACGCTTACCGAAATGATAAAACTTTTGCAATTAAAAAAGGCTTTTTCATGAGTAACCCCTTAACAAAGAAACGATGAAAAACTACATTTTTTTATTAGGCACGTTAGCCATTTTAGCAGTGTCTTGTAACTCCGATTCAAAATCAAATAATGCAGATTCAGCAAGTGCTGATACTTCTATGAGTTCGATGGATGCAACTTCGCCAATGCAGGATACTACCACAACAGATAGTAGCATGCAAGATACAACTACCCCAACGCCGTAGTTTGTACTACAAATTGATTTAAAAATTCAAGCAAGGGATAGAGATGGTATTCTCTGGTTTATCCCCTTTGAAAACTTGATTTAAAAAGTTCCACGTCATTTTCGTGGAGCTTTTTTGTTAACAAGAAAAAATAATGAAGAATATTTTTACTGAGCGATTAAGAATCTTCACCTGGGACATTAACGGCAGTTATTTGCTCTATCTTTTTAAAGGGGATTATGAGATATATATTTCTATTGATAGCGAAAGATATGGAGGTTAGGTAGGAAGCGGACTACTTAAGCTTTTGGCGATAACGTGATTGAGGTTGATGCTGTAGGGATTAATCATCTTGATTCATATTGAAGCGCTATCGGTAATAGGGATAGAAATTGTGGATGATTAGATTTTCATCTGCTCAACAGAATAGAGTGAGACAGTTTTTATAGAAAGTGAGCTTCATGAGGTTAAATGTGTCCTCCTGGCATAATTAGCCTATTAACCATTCTGGTTAATTTATTATAATCGAAAGGTTTAAAAATGATGCCATCTGCTTTGCAAGAAATGTCCTCTACCTGCGATTCTAACAAAGCAGTGATCAACATGATTGGAATATGCCCGGTATCTCGATTTTTTTTGACGAGGTTGCATAAATCTCTGCCATCAGCTACATCCAGAATAATATCCATCACAATTAAATCTGGCTTGAAATTTTTAATAGATTCATTTAGCAGATCAGCCTGATTAATATTTTTAACTTGATGGTTCTGTTCCTCCAGTGCAAGTTGTATTACGTCAGCATTGCCTAAATCGTTATCTAATACTAATATTTTCGACATTTACTTCTATTTGGAATATAAAAATAACGAATTATCCGCTAAATATACCCCTTGATATAACATTCACTATTTATCCCAAAAGATTGCGTATTTAAACTTACTTATAAATCTTGAAAACGAGCTATTGAAATGTCAATAAACTTAAAACGAGATGCTTTTATACAATAGAGGTGTGGAGGCACTTTTCGAAAATTTTTATGGCTGGCGTAACTGAATTTATTTCGCCGCAAAGGAAATTAATTATAGTCAGATTGAGACCAAAAAATCCGTGAATTTTGAAGCTAACAGAATACCAGAATTTTACCTCATAAATATTTGTTTGCTTGCTGTTATATGTTCATTAATCGATTCACAATTTTGACAGTATCGGCAGGGAGGAAGTGTTGTAGTGACTAGACTTCCATATTTTTGCCAATATTGTAAATGGTGCCAATACTCTACCCTTTTTTTAATAGCACAAATAAATAATCATCGTCAGCGTCCTGTTAGCAAACAACTCTCTGTTTTGCCTCAATTCTTATAGCGATAATCGATTCGTATTCTATTTAATTTCTTCATAGTGGTAATGCAAAAATAACAATAGGTATTATGAAGAACAACCGGTAGTGGGGAATCGCTTGTCGAGTAACCTAATAAAATATAACTTAAAATAACCTTCTAATGTGATTTTTTTAAAACCTTTCTGTTTTTTATCGGGTTTTTTAAACGATGTATAATCCGTTTATTAAATAATAAAGATGATGACAGAAGAAAATAAAAATTCGCAAGATCCATCCGATCAGTATCCGAAGCCACCATTTCCTAAACAAGATCAGCAGCCACCCGGGACAGAGTCTAATCTTGAGCCCAAAGCCGATCATGGAGAAGAATCATATAAAGGCAGCGGTAAATTAATAGGTAAAAAGGCTATTATTACCGGTGGCGACTCAGGAATTGGCCGAGCTGTGGCCATTGCTTTTGCCCGCGAAGGCGCTGATGTGTTAATTAGTTATTTAGATGATAGTGAAGATGAAGATGCAAAAACTACAGCTAAATATGTAGAAAAGGCGGGTAGAAAAGCAGTTCTGATTAAAGGAGATATTCAGGATGAAGCTCATTGCCAGTCAATTATTGATAGCGCCGTAAGCGAATTGGGTGGCTTAGATATTTTGGTTAATAATGCCGCTTTTCAAATGGCAAGAAAATCATTAAGCGAGATTCCGAGTGAAGAGTGGGAGCGTACGTTTCGCACCAACATTACCGCAATGTTTTTTCTATGCAAGGCTGCAGAACCTCACCTCAAGCCAGGTAGTAGTATCATCAATACCACTTCGGTAAATGCTTATTCGCCAAGCGAGCAACTTTTACCCTACGCTGCGACCAAAGGTGCTATCCAAAATTTTACGGCAAACCTCAGCCAGATTTTACTGATGAATGGAAAAGGAATTCGGGTAAACGCGGTAGCCCCAGGTCCAATTTGGACACCGTTGATTCCATCAACTATCCCCGAACATGAAGAATTTGGAAAAGATACACCAATGGAACGTGCCGGACAACCTGCAGAGGTAGCGCCAGCCTATGTATTCCTGGCTTCCAATGATGCAAGTTATATTGCCGGTGCCACTATTCCGGTAACCGGGGGTAGAATAACGATTTAAATAATTAGATTTAATCATAATTAAAAATAGGCCTTAAAAAGCTAGTCATGGTCGGAAGAAATTCCGGCCATTTTTTAAAAAATAGGCCTGGATCTCCACCACATTACACAACGATCATAGCAATTATTAGGTCTCTAACCTCCATAGCGAAACGCCTTTTAGCAGTCTTATAACCGATTTTATAGCTTTTTTGTACATCATTAGCATAATTGCAACGATCAGCGTCATGTACAGCACTACCTGTATCCCATTTTTGTTAAGCGAAATAACTTGGCTGACATTAGGTTCCTGTTTTAGGAATCGGAAGAAAGACTTCTATGTCCCAGCTCCTTCTGTATGCTTGTGAAATTTATTCTTTCTAATCTTCGTCAAATACGAGTAATTGCGATATGGAATGGTAAATAGCGAATAGGGAATGGAGAATAGCGCACCTCTTCGTTTTTAAAAGGTAAACTAGTGATAATTCGTCAAAATTACATATGTACGCCCTTATATAGCGATTTGGTTTCGGTAACCAGCCCAGCGATGATGCGAAAATGAAATGAGTGGCATTTAATTCCAGTATTCGATTAACAAGAAAACAGCGATGAATCTTATCGCTATTTTCTTGTTAATATTATTTATTTTTTTCTTCTGCACCCGCATTTGCCTCGCTAATGGCAATTTCGGTAAGTAAAACATCTGTTTGCTTTTCTTCTTCAAGCGTTTGCCTTAAAAGCTCTTCGGCCTCTGTATGCTGCATTAATTTGGCGTAAGTAACCAGACAACCATAACTTGCAATCTCATAATGCTCCACTTTCTGAGCTGCAGAAATCAAGGCTGCATCCAAAACTTCGGGTTGATCAGAGAAACTTTCGATAATCTCTTCAGCCTCTTCTAAAAGGCCAGCCATTGCTTTACATTTTTTGGCTCTGGCAGTCAAATCTATTGAACTGAAAACGTTTTTAAGTCGTTCAATTTGCCCTTCAGTTTGTTCGTAATGTGTATCAAACGCTTGTTTTAGTTTTTCACTTCCAGCGGCATCCGATAGTTTTTTAAGTCCTTTTAACAGTTGTTTTTCTGCGCCTAAAATATCTCTTAATTCATCTACAAATAATTCGTGCAAATGCCCGTTCGGCATCGATGCACTGTTGCTTTGTTTTGCCATAGTATCGATTTTATTTTTATTATTATTTATTAGCTTTTAACTATTTAAATTTTAGTGCTGGCTTGCCCGTTCCGTTACATTTTTCAGTTACGTCAGCTATTTTACTAGCCCTGGGCTCCATATAAAAAACATTAAAAAATAATTGAAGTTTGGCGAAAACTACCCGCTTTGTATAGAAATAGTACGTAATTTATTACGGTATTTTTTGTCGGTCGATTAATCTTCTTGGTTAATAAATGCCGATAAATATCCTATATGGATCAAGAATTAGCAATTGTCAGGTTTGCGATCTTGGCAGGCATAACCTGAAAAAGATGATGATGTATTTATCTCCTGAATTGAAAAGTGAGCCCCAGCGTTAGCCAGGATGAATGCTAAAAATTGCGCTTAGGATTATAAGCTGAATTATCCTTTTTGGCGTTACTTCTATAAGTTTCTAAGAAATGTTGTACGTTTTCAGGTGGATTAACATTTGCAATTAGACGCTTAATATTAACGTCGTTACTCAATGCTTTATTAAGCTGATGCTCCCAATCGATCAAGGCATCCTCAACGGAAATACCGCAACCATATATGCCTGTTTGAGCATCTTCGCCGTAGAGCACGCAAAAGTTATTTTCATGTTTAAATATTTTGGGTGAAAGTTTTTTTGCTATTCCTTTTAATGGAACTTTAATTACCATATCTGGTGAAATATTCATGTTTGATATCGATTTGTCGTTTAAAAATCTTTTTGTTCTTAAGAGATAGCCCTAAACACATTGGAAAAAAGAGAGGCAAGGATACCTTTTGGCATCCTGCCGTCATTAACTGTAAACCTTATCCATCCGGACAATAATTTTAAGCAAACTAGCCAATTGATATCAAAATAAAGTACCGAATTCTTCATTCAGGTACTAATCAGATACATTTCGGTAGTATCCGCTAGTTTGAAGGTAATAAAAACCGCTTGGAGTTTTTCACTACTTATCCCACCAAACAGGCTCGTAAATCAATGCCGTTCCCGGGAAATTCTGGTTGGTCGTAATTTCACTACTCGGATATAAAAACCGTAAAGGCATTCTATTGGCGCCAAGTGTTGATGCAGCAGATGTAGTTAGAAACTCGGGGTAGCCTTTTGGAAGTATCTTCCTCAAAAAATAAGGCTGATGATATCCTGTTGAAGTAAGTAAGGATGCATTCCTGAATGAGCTGAGCATCCAAAAATATTACAGTGATAATAAAAAAAATCAGTTAGCGCTAAAATCCCGTTTAGAAAGGCCAGTAGACGAGGCTATTGGCATTAATTACATAGTTTTTTATCAAAGAGGTAAGGTAAACCAAAAAGAACTTCCGCTACCAACAGTGCTTTCTACGCCAATCTCCCCTCCATGTTGCTTTACAATTTCGGCGCATATAAACAGTCCTAAACCAAGGCCCGAATATTTCCCGCCAGTTGTATTAATCTGGTAATAGCGGTCGAAAAGGTGTGGTGTTTTTTCTGCAGGTATTCCTGGTCCTTCATCACTTACCGTGATGCGCACAAAGCCTTCAACATTTTCAATATTGATTTTGATGAGATAACTTTCTGGAGCATATTTCATCGCATTCGTAATAAAGTTTGTTACCACTTGCTCTATCCTGCTTTCATCTGCGTAGACCGATATAGATTTATCTCCTTCGGTGATGATTTTATAATGGTCTTCAACCCGAATATGATGTACACAGCTGCCAATCATTTCCACTACATTGAAATTGCTCTTGCTTAATCGCAACTGCCCATCATTCATCTGGCTGGTGTTCAGTAAATCCTCCACCATTTCGGTAACTCTCGAAATATTGTGATTGGCTTTTTCAATAAGGCTCAACATGCGTTCGCTGGTTTCCCCCTTCATCCTTTGCATCAGTTGAAGAATGGCCTTTAAACTGGTAAGTGGTGTTTTTAACTCGTGACTGGCGATATTGATAAATTCGTCTTTCTTTTTTAACTGACTAATATGCTCTTCTACATTGGTACAAGAGCCGAACCAATTGATTTGTTCACCGTGATTATCAACAAATAGTGAAGCTTTGATTTGATGCCATTCATAATTGCCTTCCTGATTAACTAACCTAATCGTTTCATTTAAATCTGAACCGCCTGTTTGGCAGGCATACCAACTTGTAAGTAATTTTTTTATATCTAGTTGATGAATTTTTGAGAGGATGAACGAAGATCGGGTCTCATTTTTTGTACAATTAAAATATTGACAAAAACGGGCATTAACATAATTTATACGGCCAGTAGAAGATGCCGTCCAGATCATTTCTGGAGCAAGATCTGCCATAAATTCAAGCCGTTTTTGCTCGTTTTCGGCCAAACTCTTTGCATTAAGCAGTTCTCTTTCGTAATTTTTGCGTTCTGTTACATCAACCACTACTACGTTAACTGCTTTAATGTAGCCGTTTTTATCAAGGATGGTATTCGCATTTAGTAATGTTGATAAGGAGTTGCCATCCTTTTTTAGCAGTTCGTAACTAAGTTCTTTTACTCCACCATCTACCTTTACCATAGGTAGAAAGAACATTTCAAAATGCATTTGGCCACCCTTTGGTAAAAGAGCGGCGAACTTTGTTCCTAATAATTCCTGTTCTGAAAAGCCTAACCAATGAAGTAGGGTATGATTTATTTTGATAATTTCACCCTTCGTGGAGAGTGAAAAATAGCCGCATGGCGCTGTATGATATAACTCATCTGAATTAATAAGGGTTTCTAGTAAATGATTTTTGCCGCTCATTGATTCGTCAGGATAGCTCATGTTAGGTAATGAACGTTTTAATAGCCCGAATTGTTTCTTCAGGTTCACTAATATGTGGGCAGTGGCCAGTCGCCTCTAAGAAAACGATCTCGTTTCCAGGGGTATGTTGATAAACAAATTCACCCACACTGTTAGGCGCTATAATGTCATCGGCACATTGTAACGTCAAACTTTTGATTTTTAATTTCGACAGATCTGCCCGGTTATCAGAGAAAAAAGTAACCCTGGCGAAGTCTCTGGCTACTTTTGGATCAGTAGAACAAAAACTCTCCGTTAAAAATCCTCCGAGTGCAGGTCGGTCAGGATTGCCCATAATGGCTGGAGCCATTTTACTTGACCAACCCAGGTAATTGCTATCCATAAAATCAAAAAGATTTTCCAAGTCAGCTTTCTCAAAACCTCCGAAATAATCACCTTCGTTTAGGTATCTGGCCGAGGGACCAACAAAAACTAACTTCGAAAAGTATTCAGGCTTTTGGTTGGCGGCCAGAAGTCCGATCATACAGCTTACAGAATGTCCTACAAAAATAACGTTCGTTAATGCTAAGGCCTCGCAAATTTCAAGCACATCTTGTGCATAACCATCTAGCTTGCTGTATTTATTAGAGTCGTACTGACCAATATCCGATTTACCCGAACCCGTGTAATCGAATAGCACAACTTTATAATCTGCCGTAAAGCCATCTATAATAAATTGCCAGGCGTTTTGATCGCAACCAAAGCCATGGGCGAATAGCATAACCTGATTTCCTTTTCCAATAACATTTACATTATTACGGATTAAGACTGACTGTTGCATGTAAAATAGGAATTGATTCGATAAAGATATGGAAAATATAGTATTTGCAAATAAACGGACAAGTATTTACACGGGTGTCGAGGTAAGTATAAAATGCTTGCGATTATTTTCAAAATGTAACTGTATTTATACTGTCTAGCCGTAGATAATAAGCTTCCAGCGACTACAACTATGAACTCATACTGATGCAGAGCTTTCAATATTTACAAGTCAACAGCCTTTACAGTTGAATTTTTACAAGTTTTTTTGCCTTCGATTTTAATCGGTTGAAATATTATTCAATCGTTTGAAATTGTTTTCAGAGCGGTTTAAGCGATGTTTTTAGATTTCTTGAAATAAATTTTTTCTTTTTCATTGTACTTTTAATTCATAACTAACCAAATACATAAAAACGCCAAAACTCATTAACATTTCTTTCGCCAAAAAAGACAACTAGATTTTTAAGTCCGGAATTTTAATTTTTTACTGTAGAAGATGCGGTATGCTATAACAGCAATTTTGCCTGTGTGAAATTGCTATGCCCATCTTAATCTGCAGCATTTAATGCATAACTAACCAAAATAGATAATTATGAGAAAACCCTTTACCCATCACCATCATCGGATCTACCTCACCCATACTTTAACAGTTTTAATTCTTGTATTGCTAGGGATCTGCATCACAGGTTTACAATCAGCCTATGCGCAGATTAAAATATCAGGTACAGTATCTGATAAAACTGCCGGATTACCAGGTGTAAGCGTTCAAGTAAAAAATACAAATACTGCAGCCAGCACAGATCCAAACGGCAAGTACACCATAACGGTGCCCAATGCACAGGCAATATTGGTATTCAGTTATGTGGGCTACGCTCAAAAGGAAATTCCTGTTGGCAATAAAACCGTTGTTAACGTAACGCTCGCTGAAAATGTAGGTGAGCTTGATGAAGTTGTAGTCACTGGCTATGGCGGAACTTCCAGAAAGAAAGACCTGGCTTCTTCAACTTCTACCATTACGGCTAAGGAAATTGAAGAAAGGCAGCCACTAAATTTGTTCGATGCTTTGCAAGGCCAGGCCGCCGGAGTGCTGGTAGTTAATGATAACGGAGAGCCGGGTGCTGAAGGCTCTATTACCATTCGTGGTCCTTCTACCTTTTCATCTGAAGGCCAGGGTACAGCGCCTCTATATGTAATAGATGGTGTAATCACGCCCAATGCCGCAGCAATCAATCCTAATGATATCCAAAATATCGAAGTACTTAAGGATGCTGCGTCTGCTTCCATTTATGGTTCTAGGGCAGCAAATGGAGTAATTTTGATTACAACTAAAAGAGGCTTGGAAGGGAGTCCACGAATAGATCTGCAGTATGTATTTACAATGGGCCGCATCGCTCATGAGATACAGCAGTCAAATTCTGCTGATATTCGGTATTATCGTCAATTGCAGGGTCAGTTAGCTGTTTTAACAGATTCCTTAAATCCAGGCTTAAATTCTGCAAATGATCTGCAGAAATTATTATTGGGTAACCTGGCCAAAAAGCACGATGTCCGCCTGTCATTAAGCGGCGGGTCAAAAGGGCTTACTTATTCTACCAGCTTAAATTATCTCGACGATCAGGGTATCGCTTTAAATACCTACAATAAAAGAATACAGTCTAGAACGAATGTTGAATATCAGGCATCGAAAAAACTTAAGATTTCGACCAATATTTCTTTTTACAGGCAGACTGGAAATTATGCCAATATCGGAAACTCTATCCGGCCTGTCTTCGACCGACCCTCGAGTTATCTGATTTATTATCCCAATGGTACGCTAACCAGTTTCATTAACAACAAGAGAAACCCTATTGCTAATGCTTTACTGGAAGTAAATACTCGCGAGGATTACAAGGCTCAATTTGTAAGTACGCTAAACTACGATATCCTTAAAAATCTAAGGTTTACCGCCGCCTTAAATACGCAGCTGGATAATGGGCAACGCGTATTCTTTTCGCCACGGTATGTAACCAATCAAAATGGCGATAATAACGCTGCAACCAATGCTACAAGTAAGCGCTTCTATTATGAAGGACAAGCTTATTTAAACTATAACAAAAGTATCAAAGATCATAATCTCGCAGCAACATTGGGCGTATCAAGAGACCGGGTTCGGTTTGATGATATTACTTTAAGCGGTACCAATTTCGTACTGGAAAATGTAAACACAATCACTGGCTCAAATATCTCGGTATTGAGTGCTCAACGGGTTTCTGCCTCAGCGGTTTCGACTGGTTCTTATTTTGCAAGAGCGAATTATAATTATAAAAGCCGGTATATTCTTCAGGGGGTATATCGCAATGATGCTTCGTCGAGATTTGGGGTCGATAACCGGGCAGGGAATTTCCTTGCCGGTTCGGCAGCATGGCGCTTTAGTGATGAAAAAATATTCTCTTCGCTCAAAAAGATTTTATACGATGGTAAGTTAAGATTCAGCTATGGCAGCTTGGGTAACGATGCAATTAGTCCTTATGAATCTATTCCAAGAGTAGAAATCGGAGGGAACAGTTACAACGGTGTAAGCGGAATTTCGACAACCCCTACTTTTAGTAACACAGCACTAAAATGGGAAACAACAATTACCAAAAACCTGGGTCTTGATTTAAGTTTTTTAAAAGGCCGGCTCTCCTTAACTGTTGATGCCTACCTCAGAGATACACAAGATTTGTTGTACGACAGGCAAATGCCAAAAGAAACTGGTTATAATACCATTAAAGTGAATGTGGGAAATATTCAGAATAAAGGCCTTGAGTTTGCTGTTTCTGGGTCTCCTGTAGCTTCGAAAAACTTTAATTGGACGGTGAACGCCAACGTTTCAATAGAACGTGGCCGTATTAAATCGCTTTACAACGGCGAACAATTTATAGCTGTAGGTTTGGGCGGAGTAAGTGGCGGTAACGCAAATTATCTGGTGAGAGAAGGTGGTAAAATTGGTGATTTTTATGGATGGAAGAATCTTGGGGTATATGAATATGACGCTTCGAATGCCTACACCCCTGATGGACGACGATTAACCCCAGTGGGGATAACCGTTAAATATCCTGTTCGCGGCACAGCTGCAGATCCTGTAGCATCGACCGCCAGTTATTATGAACTTGACGGGCAGCGTTATGCAGGTACAATTGTGCAGAAAAAAAATAGTGATGGAGCAGTACTGCTTGGAGGAGATACCGAATGGGAAGATACCAATAATGATGGCTTTATCAACGAGGGCGATCGGCATGTGATTGGGAATGCGCAACCAGATTTTTACCTGGGTTTCGTGAATAACTTTACCTACAAAAACCTATCTCTTTCCTTCATCATCAACGCTACAATTGGTGGCCAGGTGTATAATCAGTTTAAACAAAATCTAACCAATTTTGCAAATAATGGCAATCCATCATTACCAGAGGCGATTTATGGTGCCTGGACCAAACAGGGAGATCAATCCACTTATCCTTATTATCCAGATAAAAACATCAGGGGAAGCCAGCGATCGGGAGGAAACAGCTACTTTTTAGAAGACGCCAGTTTCATCAGGTTGTCTAACGCCAGATTTACCTACAGGCTTGATTCAAAAATTGCTAAAAAACTATTTACAAGAAGCCTTTCGGCATATGTTTACGGTGTTAATTTGCTTACCTACACCAATTATACGGGTTATGATCCTGAATTTTCTGCGTCATCAGGTTTAACTCCTGGAGATGACACCGGCAAATATCCTAAGAGAAGAGAGTTGGGTTTTGGTATTAACATCGGATTTTAATTTTATACAATGAAAAAGATATTTACAATAACATTCTTAAGCTTATTAATGGCTTTTGGAGGATGTAAAAAAGCAATAGATGAGCAGCCAATTTCCGAGGGCACTTTGAGTACGTTCCTGAGAAGTTCACTCGAAGCAGATGCAGCTTTGGCGGGTATGTACGGCGAGTTTCAGCAAACAATGATGGGCGACGGCCAATATCAAAACCGCCAGATGTGGTGGGGAGAATCCAGATCGGATAACTGGGAAAGGCGTGATACCTACAGTGTAAACTCTACAGATGAAATTCATTTAAACGGACTCACGGCATTGAATACCTGGGCTGACTGGACTTTTTTATACAGTACCATTTCCAGAGCGAATTTATTAATCAAAAAGATTCCAGAGGTTAAAGATTATGCACCCATCGGTACTATTGGCGCTTTAACACAAGCCAAAGAAGCCAGTTATATGGCGCAATCGTATGCCATGAGGGCACTTTGCTATTTCTGGATTGCCAGGGTTTGGGGCGATGCACCGTTACGTTTGGAGCCTTATGAAAAACTGGGCGATCAGGCCGAACAAGCTAAGGATCCGCAGGCAAAAATACTTGATCAATGTATCAAAGATTTAACAACCGCATACGACCTTACCCTTAAAAATCAAACTCCGGTTACCTGGTATTTGGGCGAAGGTGCAATATGCTCCATTATGGCCGATTTGTACATGTGGAGAAAAGACTATGCCAATGCCAATATCTGGTTTAAACGTTTGTTTGCAGCTAAAGCGCCAACAGGCAAAGTTTATAATGCATCGGGCATCGGAGCGGATGGTTCTGGTGGGGCCTTAACTGATCTTCAGCCAGGAACTACATGGAACACACAATTCGTAAATCCTGCCACCAGCGTGGAAACGATCTTTTATATCAACTGGGATTTCCTTGCAAATGGATGCGCCTGTATGGCCGGAACATCAAGAACCGATAACGAACCTTTCATCAGAATGGCCGACCCCTTGTGGACCGATTGGCCTCGTAAGTCAGTTCAACTCTATGGCACAGTTTCGGCCACGACAGACTTGCGGGTGAAACAAACATACAATATTACTTCAGCAACAAATCAGCCGATTAGGGATAGGAGTGTTTGGAAGCTATATGCCGGGAATTATGTGGCCCCAACAGCAACAGCCGGATACAATTTTACCCCAACAATATACAACAGCAGTTTACCAGGCACCAGAGAGACGAATGTTTATGCACCGATGTACCGCTTGAGCGGAATGTATCTTCTTTATGCAGAATCGCTTAATAAAATCGGTGATAGAGCAAATGCAGTGAAGTATTTGAATTTAATAAAAGCCAGAGCCGGTGTACCGCAGGTTGTGGCTACATCTTTTACAGAAAATACGCTCGAGATGGAAATTTTGCAGGAAAGACAGTATGAGCTTTTTGGCGAAGGTGTACGTTGGTTTGATCTGGTTAGAACAGATCGTGTTAAAGAAGTAATGGATCCTATTTTAATTGCCCGTCAAAGCTCAAGGGGCAATCCGGCAGTAGGCTGGGGTAGCGATAAAAGAAGATATTACTGGCCATTGGCAACAAGGGTGCTGTATTCAAATAGTTTACTGGTTCAAAGCCAACCTTATTAATTAAAGAATTGAAAATGAAAAAGATAAATTTATTAATGATCGGTTTCTTAACCATGGCCACCATCATTTCAGGATGTTCGATGTTTGGCTTGGATAAACAAGTAGATTATGAGTTTCAAAAAAATATACTTGATGCGCATATCAACAAATCGGCGAAACAGTATTTATTAGATCGGGGTAAAAATCCGATTGTACCCAACGATACCATTTTTAAGTGGATGCAGCTTGGTTTGGAGTACGCGGGTATTGATCTGGCCGAATACGAAAAACCCGGTCGTACCTTTGTTTTCCTAAAAAACGAAGCCATCCGCGTGTTGCCTACACGCACTACAAACGGAGTGCTGGTAACTACCAGTAATGTTCCAACTGCCGGCATGTGGTTTTCGTTTCCTTTAGTTAGTAAAAATACCGATGGTACTTTGAAATTAAAAACCGATGGTTCTGTAGATGGGGTTCCGGTTAAAAATTGGTCAGATTATCCGAAAGAAGATGTGAGAAATTTTTTCTTATCACTTATCGCACTTGAAAATTATGGGTTTGAAAACGGTACAACCACCAATTCTTCATTGCCTACACTTTTACCATCTGGCACTAGTGCTACAGATAAATCGTTACTTGGATGGTACCTTGCCGGAACTACACCAAACTTAAATGTTTCCGGCGATCGGATACTCAACCGCGTAAACAGCTTAACTCCAGGTCAGGTTTATGGTTTCGATCCGGAAAGCCGCCTTAATTTTAGAATTGTGAGTAGCGATTATTCTCCATTAAGGTACAACGATGCTACAAATGCTGCCACTGCTGGTTTGCTCGCTACCAATGGCCAAATCCATGTATTCGGGGCGCTTATCTATCCGTGGAGATATTAATATGAATTTAAATTTGATGCCTGTTAAATCGGACAGGCATCAAATCTAAATCATCAGTTAACAAAATTCTTAAATTCATTTAGTGCTAATGATCAGATCGATTATTTTTCTCTTTGCAACTGTATTCTTGTTTTCATCAACAACAAAGGGACAAGAAAAATTTAAACTCTTAATTAATGATGAAGCAACCTTAAAGGTTTTAAAGCAGCAATTCATTTCAAAATCAAGTAATGAACAAATTAGCCGTGCCGATCGTGCCCTGCTAAAAAGGCCGTATTCAGTTACCTTCAAAAAAACTAAAATTGCGCCTTCTGGCGATATTCACGATTATTTAAGTCAGGCACCTTATTGGTGGCCCGATCCAACAAAAGCTAATGGCGAGCCTTACATCAGAAAAGATGGACGTAGAAACCCGGAGATTTATAAACTCAATGATCGGGCACAAATAGGAGATTTAACTGCTGCATTAAACGATCTGGCCTTGGGTTATTATCTTTCTGGTGAAGAGAAATATGCTAAAAAAGCCAATGAGTTGTTAACCGTTTTTTTTGTCGATACCGCAACACGAATGAATCCCAGCCTAACTTTTGCACAATATGTTCCAGGATTAAATGATGGCCGTGGAATTGGCATTATCGAAACCCGAGGCTTGATAGATATTCCAGAAGCCATTGCGCTGTTGCAAGAGAGTAAATCTCTAAAGCCGGAGACGGTAAGCGGCGTGAAGAAATGGTTCAGTGCTTATTTAACGTGGTTAACCGATAGTGCGAATGGCAAAAGCGAAAGGTTGGAAAAAAATAATCATGGTACCAATTATGATTTGCAGGTAATTGATTTTGCCCTGTTTCTGGATAACAAAGAATTGGCTAAAAGAACGCTTAGCTCCATCACCATTCCCAGACTTGATGTGCAGTTTGATACCGATGGTCGCCAGCCTTTAGAAACTGCCCGGACTAACTCCTGGGATTATGTAAATATGAATCTTGATGCATGGATGAAGATAGCTAAGCTGGCTCAACATGTTGGAATAGACTTGTACCATACGAAAAACAAGAATAATGTTGGTTTGCAGAAAGCTGTAGAATGGCTCATCCCATATTTGGAAGAAAAGAAAAAATGGCCATATCAGCAGTTAAATAAGTTCAACAAAGATCAGGCACTGTCCATTGTTCAAAGAGCAACCAAAGTATATCCTTCAATAAAATAATTGTTAATGAACAACTAACTTACAATCAACCAATATCTTCTGATAATCGTTTGTTTCAATATTTCTGTTTAATAGCTGTAAAAGAAGTTTCATCGCATTTTCGCCTACAGATTCAGGGTTTTCTTCAATAGAAGCAACCGGAGGCGAATTAAAATAGCTGATGAATGAGGTATTGCCAAAACCGATGCATTCCAACTGTTGAAAGTTTGGATGGTTAACCGAACGAAGATATTTCATCGCATCAAACAAAATCGGCTCTTTAAAGGCCACGAGTGCAGTGGGTATTTTATCTTCAGATGAAAACAAATTTTTAATTGCGGTAATGGTACTTTCTTTATCAAAATCTGTATAAGCCACTAGTTCTGCAGAAAAGGGAATGCCATGGTCTTTAAGCGCATGAATGTAACCATTAAACCTATCATGGGTAAAGCTGATCATTTTTGGTCCACCTAAATAGGCAATATTTTGATGCCCCCGCTCGATTAAAAATTTGGTAGCTTGATAGGCACCCTGAAAAGTATTGCACAAAACCTTGTGGCAACTGAGGTTAAAACTAGGATTTCGGGTGTAGTAAACCACAGGGGTGCCCATTTTTTCAAACTCGTTAAAATGAGAGAAATCTTGGGTGTGCTTGGAAATGGCTACAATTAATCCATCAACACGGGTTTGCAGCAACATGTTCGCAGATTGGATTTCTTTTTCTAAACTATCGTGCGACTGGCTGATAATTACGTTATATCCATGTTTTGAAGCAAATTGTTCCAGGCCGTAAACACTTCTGGTAAAAAAGTGGTCAAGCAGATTCGGTAAAATAATACCAATAATTTTTGATCGTCCCTGTTTAAGGTTAATGGCCGATTTATTTGGCGTAAAGTGTAATTCAGTAGCCAGATCCTGAACTCGTTTTTTAGTAAATTCGTTTATAGTAGGATAATTATTCAATGCCTTAGACACTGTGGATATTGACATCTTTAATTTTTCTGCCAGATATTTTAAGGTTACCGGGGTATTCTGCATATAACTTAATAATAGGGTACTACATAGTTAAGCAAAAATCAGCTATTATTTCAAACGTTTGAAATATAGTTTAAACCCATTTTAAGCGTTTATTGTTAATCAGGCTCGGAAATTTCTTATTTGCTTCCATAAATTAGATTTATTAAAGAAAACTAACCAAATAAACATGGAAAAAAATTACTCTACTCAGCATCAGCTGTCGCCTTGCTTTTCTCTGAAATGCAAGAGTTTCAACAAAAAAAATGACATCAAAATCTCTGGTATATGCCACTCTAGTCATATCCATTCATTTTAAAAAGCAGATTATTTAGGCGCAATTAAATAGCCTGGAGCGCATGCAATCAAATTTATTCCACATAAACTTATTAGGCTATTGCTATAGTAAGCGTGGCATTGGTATGCATTGGGTTTCACCAAACAGATTAATATCGATATAAATTATGAAGAGATTTTATTTTCTTTTGAGCGCTTTCGCAGCTAATGTGATTAAGCCTTTCCCAAAGGCAAAGATTATAGCTGTTATTGCATTTACGCTACTTATTAATAGTACAGCTTTTGCTCAAAGCACAGTGACCGGGACAGTCAGAGATGAAAAAGGCATCACCATGCCTGGTGTAAGCGTTAAAGTAAAGGGGTCTCAAGTTGGTGCGGTTACAGATGAAAGCGGGAGATATACCATTAGAACGACTTCCCCAGGTGCTGTGCTGGTATTCGCATACATTGGTTTCGCATCTAAAGAAGTCGCCGTAGCAGGGAAAACCACCATTAATGTTAGCCTTGCTGATGATGCGCAAGGTCTAAATGATGTTGTAGTAATAGGTTATGGAACGCAGAAAAAAGTAAACTTAACTGGTGCAGTAGCACAGGTTGATGGAAAACAACTTCAAGATCGTCCGGTGCCAAACGCAATTGCGGCATTACAAGGGATATCGCCAGGAGTTACCATTACCCGCGGAAGTGGTAAACCTGGTGCTGAAGGATTGGGGATTAGAATCAGGGGCTTTTCGTCTGCAAATACCACAGCAGCATTAACCTTGGTTGATGGTGTGGAAATGGATCTGGCCTTAATCAATCCTGATGATATCGAGAATATTTCGGTGTTAAAAGATGCTGCTGCTGCCTCTATTTATGGCGCACGTGCGGCCGGTGGTGTAATTCTGGTTACCACAAAAAAGGGCGCAAGTGGCAAAACACGCATCAACTTCAGTAATAACTACAGTTTAAACATTACCGCAAGGCAACCCCAAAGGCTCAACTCATGGGATGAACAAACTTTAATTGATGAGGCACGGTTAAATGCAACTGGCGCCAGAGAGTTTACTCCTGAGCAAATTGAATGGCTTAAAAATCCTAATTTTAATTATCGCGAAAACCAAACCGCCGATCGCTGGGATTATTATGATAATACCAACTGGATTAAAGAAGGTATGGATAAGGTTAATGCCTCACAGAAATATAATTTATCAATTGGAGGAGGGAAGCAAGAGTTAAATTATCTATTGTCAGGCAGTTATTTTAAAAGAGACGGAGTAATGCGTTTCGGTCCTGATGACAACTCTGTTAAAACAATGCGCCTTTCTGTAAACTCGGAGATCAACAAATATTTATCAGTTGGAGCGATTTTGAGTTATGCCGGATCTCAGGTAAACGAAAATTCTTACAGTACAGGCAATATTATCGATTTGCTTTACCGTGTACGTACCAGACAATCGTTGTATGTACCAAAAGAAGATGTAACCGGGAATATTTACAATGGTGATTTACAATTAAATCCTGTTGATATTGAAAAAAATGCAGGGTTTCAAAGAAGTGACTTCGATAACTTCGTTGGAAAAATAAATATCACGGCCAAAAATTTTGTTAAAGGCCTTACTGTAGATTTAAACGCCTCCCGTAATTACGGTTTCTATAATTATGAATCGAATAAAAGAACATTAAACTGGTATGGAAGAAGTACCAATACGGTTCGTAATACGCTCAATGCGTTAAATCAGCTCGATTTGACCAAAAATAAAAGTTATCAGGATAATTTAACCGGCCAAATCTCGTACGATTTACAGCTTAACAAACACAGCTTTAAAGTTTTAGGGGGTGCTTCTTTTGAACAATATAGAAAAGATGAGTTTTCTGCCAGTGCAACTGGAATGGTAACGAACGATTTCTTTAGTTTAAATTTTGGTGATGCTGCAACTAAAACCAATAAAGACAAAGTTGAAACCTGGGCTTTTGGTTCTGTTTTCGGCCGTTTCAATTACAATTACGATGAAAAGTATTTATTTGAAGCGGTAGTTCGTTACGATGGAAGCTCTAGGTTGGCGCCTGAAAATCGTTTTCAGGTCTTCCCGGCATTTTCAGCTGGATGGAGAATCAGCGAAGAACAATTCTTCAAGGATAATGTGCCTTTTGTAAGCAATTTAAAACTTAGAGGTTCCTGGGGACAGGTTGGTAATGGTGCGGTGTTAGGTTTCTACGATTATTTCCCTTTGATTACCAGCGGCATTGGGATCGACAACCAGAACAGAGTAATTTTTAACGGTTTGAAAACCCAGTATCTCTATCAAAACCAGTTGGCTTCGGCAAATAAAACCTGGGAAACCGTTCAGTCGAGCAATATCGGGATTGATGCCGGTCTTTTCAAAAACAAGCTAACCTTAACAGCAGATTATTATGTAAAATATAATAAAGATATGTTGGCCGATTTATTTTTACCAAGTACCATCGGTGTAAATGTTCCAAAATTAAATGTGGGCGAACTTAAAAGCTGGGGTTGGGAGCTTGAATTAAAATGGAGAGATACCTTTAAAAATGGTGATTATAGAATAGGATTTAACGTTGCTGATAATCAAAACGAGGTAACTAAATACGATGGCCGAAACTCGGTAGCGAATGCCGGCGTGGTAGAAATTTTACAGGGCTATCCGCTAAATACCGTTTGGGGTTATAAAACTGATGGATACTTTCAAACGCAAGCAGAAGCAGATGCTTACAAAGCAAGGGTGAGATATCCGTTCTTTGCCAATCCTGCTGCAGGTGATGTAAAATATCTGGATTTAGACGGGAATGGAGTAATTGATGCAGGTGGTGGTACGCCAACCAATTCAGGAGATTTGGTAAACCTTGGTACCACTAACGCCAGATATACTTTTGGCCTGGATTTAGGCGCATCCTGGAAAGGATTTGATATTACTGTATTTTTTCAGGGAGTTGCAAAAAGAGCTTTCTTGATCGATGAAAATACATTATCTCCGATTTTAGGAACTGCGAACATGCCATGGTCAATTCACCTGGATCGATGGTCGCCAGAAAACCCCAACGCGTTTTTTCCACGTATGTTTCAAACCAGTGCCCATAACTTCAGGCCATCAGACAAATGGGTGCAGAATGGAAATTATATCCGCCTGAAAAACCTAACACTAGGGTATAACTTCAAACCACAAAATAAAATATTCCAAAACTTAAGGGTTTATGTCGCCGGGCAGGATTTGTTTGAGAAAACAGATGTGCTGAGTGTTTTCGATCCCGAAGTTGGAAATGATGTAAGTGCACAAGCATACCCTTTCTACCGTTCTGTATCGTTCGGATTAAATATTACCTTATAAAATGATTGATATGAAAACAACATATAAAGTATTTTTTGCAGCCATATTAATTGTGTCGACATTTAATGCCTGTAATAAGCTGGATCGGTTACCAGAAACTGAATTGACTGATAATACATTCTGGAACACCGAAAGTGATTTAATGAATGCCGCAAACCGGATGTACCAGCAATTGGCCGGATACACCATAGATAACCGGGCAGATGACAATGTTAACCAAGGCGGCCTTAACCAGGTGAGCAACGGAAACCGCGGCGTACCGGGCACGAGTGATGACTGGCGGGTACCTTACCAGCATATTTTTACGGCCAATAATATTTTGGAAAAAGGCACAAAAGCACAGGTTAGTGATGCCATTAAAAACCGTTATTTTGCCGAAGCCAGGTTTTTCAGAGCTTATGCTTATTTTAACCTTGTTCAAAAATATGGCAATGTGCCCTTGATTTTGAAAACACTTGGCGTTGATGCGCCAGAATTATCAATGCCAAGTACAGAACGTTTACTGGTTGTACAGGCGATGTATGATGATTTGGATTTTGCAGCAACCTGGTTGCCAACACGGGCCGCATTACCGGCATTACAATATGGCCGGGTGACTAAAAGCGCTGCATGGGCATTAAAAGCCCGTATTGCCTTAAATGAAGGTACCCGTATGAAATTTTTCGGAATTGCCGATTATCAAAAGCACCTACAAATCGCAATTGATGCCTCTACACAGGTAATGGGTCAGGGTCACCGTCTTTTTGCCAGCTATCAGGGCATGTTTACCCACGATGGTGAAGGCGCAGCCAATACGGAAAATGTTTTTGTAAAATTATACGGAGGTACATCGGCTATCGGTTTGGTGCATAACACTTCCCGCGATTTGGAAAATGGTAGAATTGCACCGACAAGAAACCTGATCCGCATGTTTTTATACAGGGATGGCTTGCCTGCTTTTAATACCGATAATTCTCCATCGGCATCCAGATCCCCATTGTTTGTTAATGAAGCAGCAGAAACATCATATAACACGATTTTGGATAATCGTGATCCGCGAATTACAACGTTGGTGTTCAGAAGTGGAGAACAAGCTTACCAGCGCCCCTGGGTTCCAGGTACTTCCTTAGGCTCAAGATCAGCATTTGCCGCCAAAAAAGGGTTTAATGCTCAAGATTGGACTACCAATAATAATTCAACAGTGCACAAACCACTTATTCGCTACGCGGAAGTTTTATTAACCTACGCTGAAGCTAAATATGAGTTAAATGAAACCATTTCTGATGCTGATCTGGATTTGTCCATTAACCTGATCAGAACTAGGGCTGGGTTAAATGTGCGCTTAACAAATGCTTTCGTTGCAGCAAACGGACTTAGTATGCGTGAAGAAATCAGAAGAGAAAGAACAGTCGAGCTATCATTAGAAGGTTTTAGATACGGAGATTTAATCAGGTGGAAAACTGCAGAATCCGTGTTGCCAAAAGCTTTGCTCGGTGCCAAATACAATGCTGTTGAATGGGTAGGAACGCTTCCGGCAACCTTGGTTTTAAACGCCGATGGTGTGTTGGTAGTAGAAGCCGCCAACAACAGGGCATTTAACCCACTTAGAGATTATTTATATCCCGTTCCCTTACAGGAAATTAGTTTGAGTGGAAATAACATTAAGCAAAATCCAAACTGGAATTAAAAATATAATTATGAAATTATTACACATCAAGTTTTTGACAGCAATACTGTTTAGCAGTGCATTGTTTTCAAGTTGCGATAAATTAGAAACAGATCCTGTTGGCGTACCAGAATTAGAGAATTATTATTATGCAGGTTTTTTCTCTATCCCCTGGAACAATACCGCTACGGCATCTGTACTTAGAAACCAAACTGCACTGATCAAATTTCCGGTTAAGTTCCATTCTTCTTACCTGCGTGATTATGATCCTGCCGCACAATATGCACTAGTTACCACCGGAATTACCAACCCGGCCGTTGTAGGGCAAGATTTTGAAGTGGTTGATAGAAGCGGAAACAAAATTACTTCGCCTAACGGAGTTTATTCTTTGGTATTTCCAAAGGCCGAAACTAAGATTGACACGCTTTATTTTAAGGTACTGAATAATCAGGCGCCTGGTACACGAAGAATTGAAATTAATCTAGTTACCAACACCACACAACAATACACGGTTGGTACATTCACTCAGGCATTCAAGCGATTTATTGAAATCCGTTAGTGCTTTAAATAATTGAGAAGCTTATAATAATACCTCCCAAGCTGGTTTCGGCAGGGAGGTAAATTAAATTTAGCGCAGATAATTTACAAACCGTTCCCTTTCTATTGAAATCAATCCGATCCTGTTTATGCTAAAATTAAAATTTCTTTATTTACTTGCCCCACTGCTCCTTTTCGCTTCCTTTTCCTCTGCTCAAATGGGTGAAAGAAAACTAATAAGCCTGAATGATCAATGGCAATTTCGTAAAGGTGAAGGGCCAAATCAAAATATAAACATTCCCCATACCTGGAATGTACAAGATGTACTGGATGATGAGCCCGGTTATTACAGGGGATTGGTGATTTACACCAGAAATTTAAAATTTGATGAATCGGCGAAAGGGAAACAGATTTTTTTAATCTTCAATGGTGTTGGTCAGGAAGCAGAAGTATTGATCAATGGAAAATCAGCAGGTAAGCATATGGGTAGCTACAACAGATTTGTTGTACCCATTACAGATTTCTTAAATTTTAAAAACGATTTGTTGGAAGTACGGGTCACCAATCGCTTCAACGAAGATATTCCGCCCCTCACTGCCGATTTTACTTTTTTCGGAGGCATTTACAGGAATGTAAATTTGCTGATTACCGATGCGGTACATTTTTCGCAAAGCGAGAGTGGCAGTTCCGGCGTTCTCCTTAATACGCCACAGGTAAGTGCCAGTTATGCAACCGTTAAGGTAAATACTTATGTTAAAAATGACGCTGCAACAGATAAAAAGATAAAGGTTTTACAACAACTTTACGATGATGAGGGTACACTTATTACCAAAGAAGTAGTAGATGTCAATTTAAAAAAAGGCGAGAATAAATCTATTGTTCAAAACCTCAAACCCATTAAAAGCCCTCTTTTGTGGTCTCCAGAAAATCCATATCTCTACCGTTTGGTTTCCCAGATTTTAGATGCAAAAACAGAAAAGCCGATTGATCAGGTTTCTAACCCGGTTGGGTTTCGGTGGTTTAAATTTGATGCCAACGAAGGATTCTTTTTGAATGGTAAACCGCTTAAGTTGATTGGGGCAAGTCGTCATCAGGATTACGAAAACATGGGGAATGCTGTTCCCGACGCCCTTCAAATCAGGGATGTGGAGCTACTAAAAGAAATGGGCGGAAATTTTTTGCGGGTTGCCCATTATCCGCAAGACCCGGTCATCTTGGAGGCCTGCGACCGGCTTGGAATTCTCGCGTCTGTAGAAATTCCAGTAGTGAATACCATCACCGAATCAGCAGCCTTTACCAATAACTGCCTGGATATGCAGCGGGAAATGATCAGTCAGAATTTTAACCACCCCAGCGTAATCATCTGGGCTTATATGAACGAAATTCTATTGCGGCCAAAGTTCGCAGATGATAAGCCTCGGCAGCAAATCTATTTCGATCACATCAGGGAACTGGCCGAAAAGCTGGATAGTTTAACGCGTAAGCTCGATCCATCACGATATACGCTACTTGTAAATCACGGCGCCTGGGATCTTTACAATAAAGTTGGCCTTACCAAAATACCAATGATCGTCGGCTGGAACCTATATTCAGGATGGTACTCGGGTGTGCCTGCAGATTTTGCCAAATTTCTCGACCGTCATCATCAAGAGTTGCCAAACACGCCGTTTATGGTAACTGAATATGGAGCTGATGCTGATCCAAGAATCAGATCGACAGATCCGGTCAGGTTCGACAAAAGTGTGGAGTATGCTATAAAATTCCATCAGGTTTATCTCAATGCCATGTTAAGCAGACCCTTCGTGGCCGGGGGGATGGCCTGGAATCTGGCCGATTTTAATTCGGAAACCCGTGAAGAAACCATGCCGCATATCAACAATAAGGGTTTGTTAACCATTGGAAGAAAACCGAAAGATAGCTACTTTCTTTATCAGGCTTATCTTTCCAAAAAGCCATATTTAAAAATAACATCGGCTCATTGGAAAGACCGTACTGCCCTTGCTGATTCTGGCAAAGCAGTGAGCACGCAGAATGTACAAGTCGCCACGAATTTAAAATCAGCTGAATTATTTTTGAATGGAGTAAGCTTTGGAATCAAAGAAGCTGTAGATCATATCATAGATTGGAAAGTTCCATTTGTTAACGGCCTGAATCAGGTACGGGTTGTTTCAGGTAATCTGAGCGACCAGGCTGAAATCAATTTTCAATTGCAACCTTATTCTTTTACGGATAAAATTCCTTTTCAGCAGATGAATGTTCTGCTAGGTTCGAAAAGAATTTATCTTGATGATCAGGAACATCAGGTTTGGATACCAGATCGGCCTTATAGAAAAGGATCATGGGGTTATATCGGTGGAGAAGCTTTTAAAGGAACCAATAACAGAATAAGCTATGGCAGCGACAAAAATATTCTGGATACTAACGATGATCCGGTTTATCAGACCCAACAGGTTGGTATCAAAGAATTTAAGTTCGATGTGCCAGATGGGGAGTATGAACTTACAATCTACTTTGCAGAATTATTAGGAGGAGCGGTAAAAGAAGCTTTAGCTTACAACCTGGATAATAACCACAAAAAAGAAATTGAAGAATATAGAACTTTTGACGTGCTAATTAATGGCGATATGTTTATGCCCAGTGTAAATTTAGCAACCGATTATGGTTATGCTACTGCCGTTAAAAAGAAAACACGAATTTCAGTTCAAGGAAATAAGGGTATTACCATTAGTTTCAATGCCATCACGGGTAAAGCTGTTTTAAATGCTATTCAACTCAGAAAAATTTATTAATTATAAAATGTATAAGTACTTAAAATATTTAGTTATCGTTGCTTTACTTTTATGTAGTAACATTACTTGGGCGCAAAAGTCAGTTCGCCTAAACCAAAACTGGGAATTTCTGAAACAAGATTTGGGTGGAATCTGGGAAGCCGTTCGCCCCGTAGGGGTAGGGAATCCTGAATCTGTTCCACTTTGGCAAAAAGTGAACTTACCACATTGTGTTAATGCAACCGATGCGGTTGATCCGGATGTGAATTACTATCAGGGGCCGGCATGGTATCGTACGCAGCTCTTAGTAGCAAATCCATACAAAAATGGCAGAACCATTCTGCATTTTGAAGGCGCTGGACAAAAGACTGATATGTATATACACACTACCAAAGTCGCTTCACATGTAGGCGGTTATGATGAATGGACCGCTGATATTACCGATGCGGTTGCGGCTTTCAAAAAAAGTGAAGCCTATCAAAAGCAGTTTAAAGGGAAAATTCCGGTTTCTATTCGCACTGATAATTCCAGAGATCTGGAGATGATTCCATCCGATTTATCTGATTTTAATGTTTACGGTGGCATTTACCGCTACCTAAATCTGGTTTACACACCTGCACTTTACGTTGATAAAATGTTTGTCAAGGCAGAAACTGATGCACAGGGAAAAGTTGCAAAGCTGAATGTAAAAGGCAGATTTTATAATCCAACAGGCTTATCTGATGCAACCGTTCAACTGAAATTGTTAAATCCATTGGGTAAGGTTATCGCAAAACAAGTTAAGAAGTTAACTAGTCTGGATAGCGACCTCGATCTGTGGACTTTCCAGTTCAACAAACCTCAACTCTGGACTGTCGATAATCCCCTTCAATATACCCTAAGCTACGAAATCACTTCTTCTGCCGGAACTTATCAGGGTGAAGAGAAGGTAGGTTTCAGGCATATTAATTTTGTGGAAAAGGGGCCTTTTCACTTAAACGGAAAGCGCTTGTTATTACGTGGAACCCATCGCCATGAGGATCATGCTGGTGTAGCTGCGGCGATGACAGAGGATATGATTCGCACTGAAATGCAAATGATGAAGGACATGGGCGTTAATTTTATCCGTTTGGGCCACTACCAGCAATCTAAAATTGTGCTTAATCTCTGCGATAGTCTTGGCATTTTAGTTTGGGAAGAGATCCCTTGGTGCAGAGGCGGTTTGGGTGGTGATGTTTACAAGCAACAAGCCCGAACGATGTTGAAAAACATGATCGAACAGCACTACAATCATCCTTCTATAATAATCTGGGGTTTGGGAAATGAAAATGACTGGCCAGGCGATTTTCCGGAATTCGACAAGGAAAAGATTAGAACGTTTATGAAAGAACTTAACAACATCTCTCATGAAATGGACGCTTCCAGATATACCGCAATCAGAAGGTGCGACTTCTGTGCTGACATTGTAGATGTGTATTCGCCTTCTATCTGGGCGGGTTGGTATCGTGGTGTTTACACGGATTACAAAAAAGCATCTGAAGATGAATTTGCCAAAGTAAAACGCTTTTTACATGTAGAATGGGGCGGCGATAGTCATGCAGGGCGCCATTCGGAAAACCCGGATAAAGCGTTGAGCAAAATCAAAACCGGTGGCAAAGCTGATGAAAGGGCTGGCGATGCCTCTTTGTATGGGGGTGGTGCCAGAATTTCCAAGGATGGAGATTGGAGTGAATCGTACATCACTAACCTGATTGATTGGCATTTAAAAGAACAGGAAAATATGCCATGGCTTAGCGGTACTGCTTATTGGCCGTTCAAAGATTTTTCTACGCCTGTCCGTCCTGAAAACCCAGTTCCCTACATGAACCAAAAAGGGGTAGTGGAAAGAGATTTTACTAAAAAAGAATCTTACTATGTTTTTCAGTCTTACTGGATCCAGAAACCGATGGCGCATATTTATGGCCACAGTTGGCCTGTACGTTGGGGGGATGAGGGCGAAGAAAAAATGGTAAAAGTATATTCAAACTGTAATGAGGCCGAAATTTTCCTCAATGGCAAAAGTTTTGGAATCAAAAAACGCAATAGTCAGGATTTTCCTGCGGCCGGTTTGCGGTGGAACCTCCCTTTTATCAAAGGAGAAAATACAGTAAAAGTGATCGCGAAAAAGGGTAACGTTACGGTAACAGATGAGATTAAATTCAATTATCAGACAGAAAAATGGAGTAAACCTGCAAAGATGACTCTTACAAAAATTAGTCAGCAAGATGATGTGGCTACATTGGAAGTAAAGCTGTTTGATAGTAATAGTGTGCAATGTCTGGATGCCATGAACTGGATTAATTTCGGCCTAACCGGCGATGGCAAATTACTTGATAACCTGGGCACATCTTCAGGTGCTAGAAAAGTGCAGGCCTATAACGGAAGAGCAACGATAAAAGTTAAATTAAATAAAGGAAAAAGTATTGCTTCTGTCGTTTCAGATGGCATTCCTACAGTTTTTCAAGAATTATAAATGATGAACAAGATCTCTTTGATATTACTAGTCGCCGTTTCTTCTGTTATTGGAACGGCATTTTCTGGGGCTGATCAGCATTCGGAAAAGGGTGCTTCCGATCTGGCAAAACAAGCGGAACTGTTACTGAAAAAGCAAGTTTTAGCCGAGTCTGCCTGGGCATTAACTCAGGCCCCGATAACCATCACAGCTTCACCTTCTCCCCGAAGTGCTGGTGGGAAACATGATTTCTTTTCAGAAGCCGATTATTGGTGGCCTGATCCCAAAAATCCTGATGGACCATACATCAGTAAAGATGGTTTAACCAATCCGGATAACTTTGTGGAGCACCGCAAAGTGATGATCAGATTCAGCAAAATTATAGGCGCCTTGGCATCAGCTTATAAAATTACGGGCGATGAAAAATTTGTTAAACATGCCATTAAACACTTTCAAGCCTGGTTTATTGATAGCAATACGTTAATGAATCCAAACTTACTTTTTGCTCAGGCAGTGAAAGGAAGGTTTACTGGTCGCAATTATGGTATTATCGATACTATCCACCTAATGGAAGTGGCTCAGGGTGCTTTGGTGATGCAAAAAGCAAAATCTTTCAATAAGGCAACTTTGTCGGGTATCAAGAAATGGTTTTCAGATTATACCCTGTGGCTCAATACCTCTGTACCCGGAATCCAAGAAAAAACTGTAAAAAATAACCATGCTACATGTTGGGCCATGCAAGTGGCCTCGTTTGCAAAGTTATGTGGTGATGAAAGCATGCTCGACTCTTTGCGTGTGCGATACAAAACCATCCTGCTGCCCAATCAAATGGGGAACGACGGAAGTTTTCCATTAGAAATCGCCAGAACTAAAGCCTATGGCTATTCCATTTTTAACCTGGATGCCATGACGATGATTTGTCAGATTTTATCAACGCCTAAAGACAATCTTTTTAACTTTGAAACTGTTGATGGAAAATCAATTAAAAAAGGTATTGAATATCTTTATCCGTTTATTGTAGATAAAAGCAAATGGCCTTTAAAACCCGATGTAATGTACTGGGAAAATTGGCCGGTTGCACAGCCGTTTTTATTGGTTGGTGCGGTTCAGTACAATCAATCATCGTGGTATTCAGCATGGAAAAAATTAGATCACAAACCGCAGGTAGAAGAGGTCATTCGAAACCTGCCTATCCGCAATCCTTTAATTTGGTTATAGTATGAAAATTAAGATGATGTTTCTATGTGCTTTGTCATTCAATTTGGCAAACGCACAGAAAGTTAATGTGAAGCAGGCTTTTGCCTCGGCTGCAAAACAAACTGATATATTAATTAAAAATGTTGATTCGGCCCGCCTGATAAAACCAAACCTGGTTTCACCACGAACAGTGGAAAAAGGGCAATTCAAAATGGTGGTTTCAAGAGATTGGACAAGTGGATTTTTCCCTGCTGAATTATGGTATTTCTATCAGTATACGAAAGATAAAAAGTGGTTTAATCTGGCTAGAAAATATACGGAGGATATCAAAAAAGAGCAATATAATCGGGGAACACATGATCTAGGATTTATGATTTATGGTCCCTTTGGAAATGGGTACCGCTTAACTGGTGATACTGCCTATAAAGCGGTAATTATTCAGGCTGCAAAATCGCTTTCCACCCGTTTTAACAAAACTGCCGGAGTGCTAAAATCATGGGATCACAATGGCGACAAGTGGAAATATCCAGTAATTATCGACAACATGATGAATCTGGAACTGCTTTTTGAAGCCACGAAAATGACCGGTGATTCATCGTTTTACAAAATTGCTGTATCTCATGCGGATCATACCATTAAAAATCATTTCCGCCCCGATTTCAGTTCTTATCACGTAATTGATTATGATACACTCAAAAGCGGAAATATCCTTCAAAAGTTGACTGCACAAGGTTACGCCAATGAGTCTGCCTGGGCTCGTGGACAAGCCTGGGCACTATACGGATACACGCTTTGCTTTAGAGAAACCAAAAACAAAGCTTATCTGGCTCAAGCGGATGGAATCGCTGGTTTTATCCTCAATAGCAAAGTTACCCCAGCTGATGGCATTCCTTATTGGGATTACAATGATCCGAATATTCCAAATGTTTCCAGAGATGCTTCTGCGGCAGCCATCACAGCTTCTGCGCTGTACGAATTGGCGAAATACAGTGGAAATGCAAAAAAATATAAAGCTGCAGCAGATAAAATTCTATATTCGCTGAGTACAAAATATACCAGTAAAATTGGCGACAACTATGGTTTTATTTTGGAGCATAGCACCGGGCATCGACCAGCTAAATCAGAAATCGATGTGCCGATTAATTATGCTGACTATTATTATTTAGAGGCACTGCTTAGAAGTAAATAGGCTTGTCGTATTTCAACTAATTACATACATAAATATCCAATTTATCTGGTAAGAATGAGGCCAGTGAAAATAAACGAATAAAGAATGGCAGAAAATATCGAGCACCTGTTTTCGCTCAAAAATAAAGTTGTGGTGGTAACCGGGGCAACCGGGGTTTTGGGCGAAGCATTTATAAACGGAATTGCCTCCGCCGGGGCAAACATTGCAATCATCGGCAGAAATGAGGAAGTTGCCCGTTTAAGGGCAGAAACGGTTACAAATGCCGGTGGCAAAGCAATCTACATCCTTGCCGATGTACTTAATGAGCAAAACCTGATCGATGCGAACACAGAGATTATCAGCACCTTTGGTCGTATAGATGCACTGGTGAACGGTGCAGGCGGTAATATTGCAGAAGCCGTAGTCCAGCCCGGCAGCGATGTCTTTAATTTGAACATCTCAGCTTTGAAACAGGCCTTCGATCTGAATCTTTTTGGAACACTGGTACCCACGCAGATCTTTGGTAGAGAAATAGCGAAGAACGGCGGAAGCATCGTGAATATTTCATCTGTTTCGGCAACACAGGCGGTAACCAGGGTTTTGGGTTATTCACTGGCAAAATCATCGATAGACAGTTATACCAAATGGATGGCAGTAGAGCTGGCCAACCGATATGGCGACAAAGTAAGGATGAACGCCATTGTTCCGGGCTTTTTTATTACCAACCAGAACAGAGCACTTTTAACCAATGAAGATGGTTCGTTAACGGCAAGAGGTAATGCGATTCTTTCAAAAACACCTTTCAAAAGGTTTGGTGCGCCCGAGGAACTGATCGGGGCATTGATTTATCTTTTAAGTGATGCCTCAAAATTTGTAAATGGGGAGAATATCACCGTTGACGGTGGTTTTGGTGCTTTTTCGGGAGTTTAAATTATGGAAATGAAATATAAAAAACTGGAACAAACCTGGCGCTGGTATGGTCCGAACGACCCGGTGAGTYTGCAGGATGTTAAACAGGCCGGTGCAACCGGAATTGTAACTGCTTTGCACCACATTCCACACGGCGAGGTTTGGCCTTTGGAAGATATCAGGGAACGGCTGCAGGATGTTAAACAGGCCGGTGCAACCGGAATTGTAACTGCTTTGCACCACATTCCACACGGCGAGGTTTGGCCTTTGGAAGATATCAGGGAACGCAAAGCGATTATTGAAGCTGCAGGTTTAACSTGGTCGGTAGTGGAAAGTGTACCGGTTCACGAGGCGATCAAAACCCGTAGACATGATGCGGAACACTACCTGGAAAATTACCGGATTTCACTGCGCAACCTGTCTCAGTGCGGCATATCACCGGTTCACGAGGCGATCAAAACCCGTAGACATGATGCGGAACACTACCTGGAAAATTACCGGATTTCACTGCGCAACCTGTCTCAGTGCGGCATYAAAACGGTATGCTATAATTTTATGCCTGTTCTGGACTGGACACGTACCCAGCTCGATCTGSAAATGGCCGACGGATCAAAGGCCCTTTATTTCGACTGGATCGATCTGGCGATCTTTGATCTSCATATCCTGAAGAGAGAAAATGCGGAGGCTGATTACAATTCATCCATCCTCAAAAGAGCCAAYGAAAAGTTCGCYACGCTCAACGAGGCGGAACTGCAGGATCTGCGCATCAACGTACTGATGGGCATTCCCAACGAAAAAGAARTTGAGCTGGAAACCCTGAGGGCCAGCATAAACGAATACGCGGCAATCGGTACGCAGGGACTGAAAGAAAACCTGAAATTTTTTCTTAACGCCATTGCCGGAGTTTGTACCGAAGAAGGGATAAAGATGACGATCCATCCCGATGATCCGCCTTATCCAATTTTGGGTCTGCCACGGATAGCGAGTACGCTGGAAGATTTTGAATATATCATCAACGAGGTAAACCAGCCTTTTAACGGCGTGTGTTTTTGTACCGGATCTTTGGGTGCKGGAATGAAAAACGACACYCTGGCGATTTTTAATGCAGTTAAAGAGCGTGTTTATTTTGCGCACCTGCGTAATGTTAAAAAAGATGATGACGGCAGTTTTTACGAGGCCGACCATTTGGGCGGCGATGTAAACATGTTCGAGATAATGAAGGTATTAACGGAAGAAAACGCCAAAAGGGAATTCTCTCGGTTTCTCTGGAATGCANCTTTTAACGGCGTGTGCATCTTTTAACGGCGTGTGTTTTTGTACCGGATCTTTGGGTGCGGGAATGAAAAACGACACCCTGGCGATTTTTAACGCAGTTAAAGAGCGTGTTTATTTTGCGCACCTGCGTAATGTTAAAAAAGATGATGACGGCAGTTTTTACGAGGCCGACCATTTGGGCGGCGATGTAAACATGTTCGAGATAATGAAGGCATTAACGGAAGAAAACGCCAAAAGGGAACAACCGATTCCTTTCCGCCCGGATCACGGACACCAGATGCTGGATGATCTTGCAAAGCAGACCAACCCCGGTTATTCGGCCATTGGGCGTTTACGCGGMCTTGCAGAACTGAGAGGTTTGGAAGTAGGAGTAACCGGAAATTATTAATTTTTATAACAATACCTGCCGAGTAATAGGCGGGTATTGTTTTTTACAGTCAAGTTATGGCTTGAAATTTGAGCAACTCGCATTATGGAAAACAAATCTAATCCCGGTAAGAAAATTTTAACTCCTTCAGTTATTCATGATGATTTACCAGAAGTTAAAAAACCAGAACACCTGCGTAAAGTAGCATTGGAACATGACGATATGTTACCTGAAAATCCTGAAAGAAATTACCACCACGATGAGCTTTTCAAGTCATCAACATCTAGCCACGATGAGATAAAACATGCGGATGATGATGTTTGGAACGGGGAAGATGCTTAGCTATTTCATGCTGATATCAGCTTTCATAAGGTAAACATTATAGGGTTCCCACTGCGACATAGTGAAGTATAAATGATCGGTATTATTTTTTAACGGATAAATATAAGGACAGTATAATCCTTTAAATTGGTTAACATCGGCTAATATTTTTAGATTGCTCCAGGTTCCATTAATACTTTTGGCATCGCGATAAACCATAGCATGGAATTTACTTTTCGCCATTGGATCATAAGCTGAATCGTAGCTGTAAGCAATGATCCATCGCTTAAATTTCTGATGATATAGGAGGGAGGCCTCGCCAATGGGTCCGGGGATAATAACGGTCGCTTTACCTTCATCAGCTTTGAACCACTTTTTCGAATCACCATTCCAATATTCATATTGATCTAAATTCAGCATTTCTTTTTCCTTAATCCTGGCC
The DNA here is from genome assembly GCF_001422545.1 of Pedobacter sp. Leaf41. Taxonomy (GTDB): domain Bacteria; phylum Bacteroidota; class Bacteroidia; order Sphingobacteriales; family Sphingobacteriaceae; genus Pedobacter. The sequence goes on from NZ_LMLE01000001.1 coordinate 928,917, forward strand.
AGATATCCAGGCCCACCACGACCGGCTAAGCTCCCTATCATATAAACAAAACCATCTTTCTTAGCATAACAGATCTGAGAAAACTTACTATTGCCATTAAAGGTTACTGCCACTTTTCTCGTCCAAGTTGTTCCATCATCTGTTGAGGTATATAACGAAGACAAGTTAGTAAGCCATCGGCCATTTTTACCGGCCCAATCATAAATGTTCATGTAATGCACATAATCTGTTTTACCTACTCGAATAGCTGCTGTTGGAATAGAGGTGTTGTATTTTTTAGGATTTGTCTTTCCACCAGCAATAATTTCTCGGGCACTTCCGTTTTCATCCAATACCATAGAATCAATTGTGATTCCATCCTCCAGATTATTGTCGCTTGAAAATGCCAGAACATTTGATCGCCAATTAGCACCATTGCCACCGCCTTTACCATCCTTTTCAGCAATAAATTCTCTTCCATGGGTATCACCGAAAAAGATCCCGACTTTTGAACCTTCCATTTGCCAAAAAATTCCCAGATCAGTTCCACCAACATCATAGTCCTTTGCAGTATTATTCGGACTGGGAAGTTGTTCACCTTTGAGTAGTGTTCCCGTTAATCGAGCGATTTTTTTGACATTACTCAATTGCAATTCAGGAGTTTTATTGTTTTGTGCCAAAGCACAAAGACTACTGAAAATAAGGACAGTAATGGCTAAACTAAAAGGTTTTAGTAGTTTTTGAAATTGATATGGTGTCATTTTGGTTTTCATTTGGTTAGCAGACTAATGTAAGTATATTAGCCAAAAAAGAAACCAATATAAATGATTTGTTACCGAACATTTCCTGCAAAAGTTACCGAGTTTTAAATATGGAGATTTCGAAACGTTTGTAGCTCTTTTTTGTTATTTTCATCTACATATTAATAGTTTCAATGCGAAAGTTTTTACAAAGATTATTAGGTAAATGGGTAATTAACCTCTCTAACAAGTTTGGTTCTCGACCTAATCAGATACGTATTCACGAAGCATTGACCAAACTTTATGACACTATTTTGGATGAGCCCGGCAAACGAGGATTGGTTTTCGATTTGCAACCGGACGATAAATTTATCATCTTTTCAGATCAGCATAAAGGCGCAAGAGACTATGCTGATGATTTCGCTCTGGCAGAGAAAAACTATTTAGCGGCGCTTGCTCATTATCATCAAGAAAATTTTCATTACATCAACCTGGGAGATAGTGAAGAATTATGGGAAAATTTAATGGAATCTGTGATTAAACACAATAAAGCTACTTTTGAGGCAGAGAAGGCATTTATACTCTCTGAATCGTTTACAAAAATATTCGGTAATCACGATTTGTATTGGGATAACGATCCACTTGCTGGCTTCAACCTAAATAGAATTTATGGAAAAAAGATCCCCATTTATGAAGGTGCTATTTTAAGAACGAATATAGCGGATAGAAAGTTAAATATTTTCCTTACTCATGGCCATCAGGGTGATTTACAAAGTGATGGAAATTGGTTTAGTAAGTGGTTTGTTAGTACAATTTGGGCACCTTTGCAATCGTTCTTACGAATTAATCCTAATACTCCAGCTTACGATAATCAGCTTAAAACCGAACATAACAGCATGATGTATAGCTGGCAAATAGAACAACAAAATACCTCGCTGATTACCGGGCATACGCATCAGCCTGTTTTTGCTTCGCTCACTCATTTGGAGCGAATTTATTTAAAGCTAAAAAGAGCAACCATAAGTAATAATCAACAAGAAATTGACTTATTAAATGCCGAATTGAAGAAAAGAATTCGGGAAGGGGATGAGGCACCAGAATTTAAACAGTACAAACCAGGCTATTTTAACAGTGGTTGTTGCTGTTTTAGTGATGGCGACATTACGGGTATTGAAATTGAAAATGGAGTAATACGTTTAATCAAGTGGTCATTTCTGAAAAAAGGAGCCCCAGAAAGAATTGCGCTTGAGGAAATGAGGTTGGCAGAATTGCTCGATTAATTATTTTATTGGTAGCTGAACAAAAAAAGTAGTGCCCTTATTTTTTCCTTCACTCTCTGCCCAAATTTTACCTTTATGCATATCTACAAACATTTTCACAGCTGTAAGACCCAAACCATTAGAATTTTCGCCATGAGTTGGTACCGCGCTTAGATCTGCAAATTTTATAAAAAGTCTTTCCAAATCAATATCATTTAAACCTACACCTTCATCTTTAACTGCTATCGTAATTAAATTTTCTTCTTGCTGATGCAACAATGTGATGCTTCTATTTTCAGGAGAAAATTTAATTGAATTATGTAAGATGTGATAAAAAAGCTTCGTTATCTTTTCATCGTCGCCAAAAATTTCTAAAGCCGAATTTATTTTAATATCAAAGTTTTGATTTTTTTTATTAGCCAGTGGCGCTAGTTTTTGGCTAACCGCATTTAAAACTTCTCGGAGATCAATTTTATTTTTTTGTGGTTTAAAGGAACCACTTACTTTTTTAGCCGAGCTTAAAATTTCGTTTAAACTACCGACCATTTTTTTTGATTGCAAGTTAATTTTTGAAGCAATCAAGCCTGCTTTTTCATCAATGTTTGGCATTCTACTCACCAATTCCGATTGCAGCGAAATAGTAGTCATCGGATTTTTTAAATCGTGAATGAGCACATGCAAGCGATCATCCTGAGCAGTTAGTGTTTGTCTGATGGCAATCCTGGTTTCTAATTTGTCAATAACTAGTTCTGCTAATTTTGATAACATTTCTTTTTGTTTTTCCGTTGGTTCTGCCGTGATGTTGCCAAACACATAAAGCGCTCCAATTATAAAATAATCAGGAGATTTGATGGGTACAGCTATATATTTATCAGGCTCATCACTTCTTGCGATATTATTCCTTGTTACCGACCCGTCTTTTAAGTATTCTGGAGATAGAAAACTATCATTCTTTGATAATTCAATTTTCTTTCCAACTTGCGATTTTATAAAAATATCATCGTTGGTTATAAAGCAAATTCCAGCATTTTCAACCTCGAAAATTGCAGCCGCCAACCAGCTTATATTATCGTAGGTGTTTTCCGCTGGTGAATTTAAAATTTCATAATATAAAAGTTTTTCTAATCGGCTGTCGCTATTAATTGGGGTAATGTTTTCAGGCATGATTGTGTTTTTAGAATGCTGATCCCGGCGAGAACAACAATAATGTTAAAGGTAAAGATTATCCTCAAAAGGATAAAAAAAGAAACAATTATATAGTAAATTTAGTTAATATACATATTGAAAATATTCGGATAAAGAATTCGAATTAACGATCAAATCAACATAAAAATGAGATTATACATTGAACGAAAACCCGTTAAGGTAAACCCCGATACCAAACGTGTTATTGCCCGTTTTTTTTTTAACGGAGAGGAAAGAGCGCTTGAGGTGATAAGAAAAGTTTTAGAGTTTTCTGATGAAAAAGTTTTCTCCTTAATATCGCCAATTCTGCAGGAATACTCAAAACGACATAGGAATATCACAAAGATTTTAAATCGGCATTGTAAAAAACTTAAAAAGCAGTTTACCATGTTAAATACCGATATGGAAGACCTTGATCAATATAAAAGGTTACTGATCGGTGCTTACTTTACACACGAATATTCAATTGAATCTGCTGCTTTTTTTAATCCCAGTATTGTAGATGATCCTGATCAAACGGATTTAGTGGAAGGCGAGAAAAGAGTAATTATAAGCTTCAGAGCTGTTGGGGAAGGCCACATTTCATCGATTGTTTTCCGAAGGGCATTAATTGATAAAAATAATAATATTCAGGTGCTGCCGGTAGGCGATTATGTAGATGAAGCTGAGGTGGTGAAAAATGCAATTTATGTTAAAAAACTTTTCCTAAAAAAGGCTGCCTACGCACAAATTGATCCTTCGGTTTTAGAGGAGATTGAAGCTAAATTAGATGATAAGTTTGAGTATACTACACTAAGTAATATCATTAAAGATTCTAAAAGCTTACATAAAGATAACCCAATCAAATCGGTTGAATTCGATAAAGTGCTTTGGCTTTCTGATACCTACCACACGATAAGTTTTTCAAAAGATACCGATATTTCCGATCGTGTTATTTTCCCGATCTCAGAGTTCGAAAGAAAAGGAATTGAAGATGCCAGGTTTGTAAAATTTATAAAAGATGATGGAAGAGTAGTGTATTACGCAACTTATACCGCATTTGATGGATCACTTATCATTCCGAAATTAGTACAAACGGAGGATTTCTATGAGTTTAAAGTGATTCCGCTTTATGGAGATGGCGCACAAAATAAAAATTTAGCGTTATTCCCCCGGAAAATAAACGGGAAATATGTGATGATGAGTAGGATAGATGGTTGGAATAATTACATCATGTTCTCTGACAAAGTGAATGTTTGGGAAAATCCAATTTTGCTAAAACAGCCACGTTACTGTTGGGAGCTCGTGCAGATAGGAAACTGTGGTTCGCCGATTGAAACTGACAAAGGTTGGCTGGTAATCACCCATGGTGTTGGCCCAATGAGGAGATATTGTATCGGAGCAGTGTTGTTAGATTTAGAAGACCCAACCAAAGAAATAGGACATTTAATGGAACCACTAATTATACCAAATAATGATGAGCGTGAAGGTTATGTTCCAAACGTGGTCTATTCTTGTGGATCAATAATCAGTAACGGGGAGCTTATTATACCTTATGGTTTATCCGATTATAGTTCTTCATTCGCAACCGTAAATCTAGAGTTACTTTTAAATCGCTTGTTAGAAAACAACGATAAATAGTTAAATTCTAATGCACAAAAAAAGGCTGATTCAAATGATGAATCAGCCTTTTTTATTTGCTCGAACAGTTTATTTTGCTACTTTTTCGTTTTCTACCAACGGAGAAGACAATGTTGCATATTCAGCCTCGGCAGCCTTTAATACGGCTAAATGTGAGATAAAATAAGCTAGCGTACTTTCAGCGCCTTGATTTCTATTCACACTGTTAAATTGCAAGCCATCGGCACAGCCATGCGTTTCGAAATCGTACAGAGGAATATGAAGGCTGTTTTTGCCTAAAAACCATTCATAACTCACCTGCATTAGGTTAAGATATTTCTCATCTTTGGTAATTTCATAGGTTTTAGCGTAAAGCAGTACCATCGCCATTGTTTCAATAGCTTGCTGATCATATATTGGATTTTTACCATGCTTTTTCATCCAACCATCATTCCCAACTGGATTCAAATAACCATTTTCGAAAGAAAACTTATTCAAAAACTCAATACTTTCCATGGCAATTTTATACGATTCTATATTACCTGTAGCTTCATAATGATGAAGAAGCGCCAACGGTAAAATGGCGTTATCGTAAGTCAAAATATCTTCAAACCAATGCCATTCACCATCTTTATTAATGTTATATGCTTTTTTAAGTGTATTGGCCAAAGTGTTAATTTCATTAATTAGTAATTCATCGCCGTGGTGCGTTTTTAAATAATAAGCTACTCCAATGATGGTATTGGCCTGGCCTCTCATATATTTCAAACTTTTAAAATGAGAAACGGAATGTGAGAATAATTCTCTTCCGAATTCTCGGTAAGAGTTATTTGGGGCAACATTTATCAAATAACCTAATGACCAAATGGTACGGCCAAACGAATCTTCAGATCCAACTTCATCCAGATAATTTCTATTAAAGCTTAAAAAATTCCTAAAATTTCCATCTTCCCGCTGCATATATTGAATGAAACTTAAATAGACTGGAATTAGCTTCAGCGCTTTTTGATTTTTATCTTGCTCAAAAGCCATTAAAGCCATAATTAATGCTCTGGCATTATCATCTATACAGTATCCTTCCTTCAAGTTTGGTATTCCAAAACGGGCATGCTGTATAATTCCAGTATCATCAGTCAATAAGGAGATATGACTTAAATTTAAAGCTGGCATTCCTTCAACATCAATAATAGGCGGCACAACTCTCGATGGTTTCTGACCTGCAAATAATGCCTCATCCAAAACGTTCATGTAAACATTTCCAATAGCTGGCCACCTTAAATTTAACCCATATTGATATGCATTTAATTTAAGTTGTTGATGCTTATTTTGATCATTCAATAATTCATTCACCACATTTGCTAGCTGCTCATCGTTTTTAAAATCGAACAACCTACCTCTGTTATCTGCAAGTAATTCTTGCGCATGCCAATAGGGAGTAGAAACTACAGCTGCACCTGCTCCAATAGCATATGATAATGTTCCACTGGTAATTTGCGCTTCATTTAAATATGGAGTAACATAAATGTAGCAGGCAGTTAAATATTGATGTAATTCCTCTTCAGAAACAAATTTATTTACAAATGCAATGTTACTTTCCACACCCAGCTCCTTGGCCAAAGCTTTAAGGCTATCGCGATATTCCTCTCCATTATGTTTGACCACACCTGGATGTGTGTTTCCTAGAATCACATATAAAACATCAGGATGTTGGGCGACAATGCTCGGAAGCGCCTTTATCATCGTTTCTAATCCCTTATTACGACTAATTAAGCCAAAGGTGAATAGCACTTTTCTATTTCTAAATAATTCACTTTGAGCAACTTCATTATTTAAAATCGGCTCCAGGTCTGGAACGCCATGTTCAATTAATTTTATCGATGATTGTGGAATTTGGTAAATGCTGGTTAAAAATAAAACTGCTTTTTTACTCATCACCACTATTTTCGAAGATTTTAATGCAATCTCTTTAATAATGGTTTGTTGCATAAAATTGGGTTCCTTTAAAACCGTATGTAAGATGGTAATGAAAGGCTTTTTTAATCTATTGATAAATGAGAGTAAAAATACCCCGCTATTACCACCATAAATCCCAAATTCGTGTTCGATGATGCAGGTTTCAATATCACTGTTATTTATGAAATCTGCAGCTTCTAAATAATCTTGCTGATTCTGCTGTCTGATTACAAACTTAACTTCCTTTGGATAGGCATGCTCATCAAGATTATCTGATTCATTTAATGCGACAACAAAACTGTTTTGAGCATCATAAGAAGAGTTTAAGCTTAAAGCGTTAACTAAATTCTGATTGAATGTTGCTAACCCGCATTCGCGTGGAGGATAAGTGGATATGTATGCAATCTTCATAAGTACTAATAGGTTGATATACCTTATTTAACATAGCCGATGGTAAATGGTTTTATTTTCGATAGATTTCACTTGATTATGACAAAACAATATGAATTATCGTCTTGTTACCTATAAAATTTTAAACATTATTGCTATGAGATCGATTTGGAAAGGTTCAATTGGATTTGGTTTGGTTAATATTCCTGTAAAATTGTTTTCAGGAGTGCAAACTACGCACCTGGATTTTGATATGCTTGATGAACGCGATCATGAAAAAATTAGGTACATGCGTGTAAATGATAAAACGCATAAGGAAGTACCTTTTGATAAAATTGTTAAGGGACATTTTCTGAAAGACAAATACATTATTTTAGATAAACACGATTTCGAAGAAGCTTCACCAGAAAAAACTAAAATTATTGAACTCGAAAATTTTGTCGATATCAAAGAGATTAATCCTATTTATTATGAAACCTCATATTATACAGAACCAGAGAAGCAGGGTCGAAAAGCCTATGCACTGCTATTAAAAGCATTAGAAAAATCTGCCAAAGCCGGTGTAGCTCGGTTTGTTTTGAGAAATACCGAAAACCTTTGTGTTATTCATCCCATGGAGGGTGTAATTGTGATTACCAAAATTCGGTTTGAACAAGAAATCAGAAGTTTATCAGACATTAATAAAGTAACGGATATCACAATTACTAAAAAGGAGATGGATGTAGGTTTAGCATTGATTAAACAATATAGTTCGAAATTTGATTTAAGTGCTTTTAAGGATGATTATAGCGAAGAATTGTTAAAGATAATTAAGGCAAAAGCCAAAGGCAAACGAGCTACAGTGAAGAAAATGAAACCACAAAAAGCGACGAGCGATGATTTATATGATCAATTGATGCAAAGTTTGGGATCAAAAAAAGGAGCTTAAGGATGTTGGATTGAAAAAAAAAGGAGGCCTTATCGCCTCCTTTTTTCGGCATCTTACTTGAAGGAAGCCTTTAACTGTTCTGCTGCATAAGCTTGAGCCGCTTTAGCTTCTGGAACAACAAGGGCCATTCCGAAAAATTCATGTGTTACGCCTTCATAATTTCTGCTATTGACCTTCACGCCAGCGTCAGATAGTTTATTGGCTAATATTGTTCCATCATCATGCAAAGGATCAATTTCTGCAGTGATGATAGTGGTAGGAGGTAAGCCTTTTAGATTTGCATTTACCAGCGAAATTTTTGGATTTTGTGCTTCAATCATTGTGGTTAAGTATTTTTCTGTAAACCAACCCATCATTGCTTTATTTAATGGTTTAGCATTGGCATAAAGCTTATAAGATTCTGTATCCATATTTGATTGTGTAATAGGATAAATCAAGACCTCGTGTATAGGGATCATTATATTTTTATCTCTTGCCGTAATAGATACATTCGCTGCTAAATTGCCACCGGCACTCTCGCCAACAACAGCAATTTTCGCTGGATCACCATTTAGGCTAACTGCGTTTTTAACTACCCATTCATAGGCTGCAAACGCATCATCGTGCGCCGTTGGGAATTTACTTTCTGGAGCAAGCCTGTAGGCAACTGATACCACTACAGCATTAACCTGCTCGGCTAATCCCTGTGCAGAGGCATTATAAACATCTAAGTTTGCAATAACAAAACCGCCACCATGATAATAAACAATCAAAGGATAGGGACCATTTCCGGCTTTAGGGGTATAAATGCGGACATGAATTTTTCCACCAGCAACATTAATGTCTTTACCGCTGGTATCAACTTGAGGTGCTGGAACTTTGATCTCATTTTGCTTTACTAAATCCATAACGGCATCAGTTGGCGTGTGGTTTTTACGAGCAGCAGCTGGGTCTAACGTTTCCAAAGGCTGATCTCCATAACTCACTAGCTTTTCAATTACAGTTTGCATTTCCGGTTTAATTGTTTTGCCCCATTCTGGCGGAGGACCAGCGGGTTTTAGCGCCACGACAGCTGACGAATCGGCCATTACAGAATCTGTAGTGTTTGTTGTTTTATCTCCACTGGTGCAGGCAGATAGTGAGATCGCCAGCGCAAAAAAGGCAGATGACAACTTTAATAGATTGGTTTTCATAGGAATTTTAGTTTTTATAAATGCTTTTTCTATAACGTTATCAAGAAGTTAGGGTTTCGTTTTACGTACAACCTTTTAGAATTTAGTCCCTTTCCAAACATCTACACCAATAAACTTGTTCTATAAAAAACTAAATAATATGTTAACAGAAATTACAGGGTTACCCGATAATGTATTTGGTGTGAGGGCTACCGGCGAAGTTACCAGTGATGATTTGAAGAACGTATTGCTGCCAGGCTTAAAACGAACGGCAGATCGATTTGACGAAATAAGGTACTTATTGGTACTAGAAACTGATGTAAAGAATTTTACCGCTGGTGCCTGGGTTCAAGATGCTAAGGCAGGGCTACAAAATTTCACTAAATGGAAGAAAATAGCTGTTGTAAGCCACGAGAAAAGTGTAGAATGGTTTTCAGATGCATTCTCAATAGCAACTCCAGGTTCATCAAAGGGTTTTAAATCAGATGAAATAGAAGAAGCCAAAGCGTGGTTAATTACTGAAAACTAAATTAAATAATCAAATCTGAAATCCGCTCCATTTCACGCTGCAATCGGGATGAATAATTTAGGTGGCGCATGAAGTGAGTAGGGTTTTGTTACCTTAAATAATGATAAACAGATGAAAAATTCAAAAACTTCGGCAGAAAAAAGCAAAGCTACTGCACCAAAAGATGAAAAAGCAAAAGGAGCCGATGAAAAGGTTACTTCGGCAAAAGACGCTAAAAAAGTAGATGTGAGCAAGGAGTCGCCTAAAAAAGACAAAAGTAAGTGAGTTTAATTTATGAAGATAGATTCGGATAATATTAATCGGTTTTACGATAAAATTTTTGATTGGGTAATAGCGAAAGGTCCGGCTGTTCTTTTAGGTATTGCTGTATTAATTGTTGGTTTATGGCTTATTAAAATTTTTAGTAAATGGTCAAAAGCAGCAATGACGCGGAGGGCGGTAAATCCTTCGTTGACACCGTTTCTTACCAGTTTAATTATCATTACGCTAAGAGTGCTCTTGGTTTTAACTGTGATGCAAATTATCGGAATCCAACTGACGTTTTTAACTGTATTAGTTGGTGGTATTGGAGTAGCCGCCGGTTTAGCATTATCAGGTACTTTACAAAATTTTGCAAGCGGCGTTTTGATACTATTGCTCAAACCATTTGTGGTAGGCGATAATATTATTGCTCAGGGGCAGGAAGGCACAGTAAAATCAATACAGATTTTCTATACCATTGTGAAAACTTTCGACAACAGATCAGTAGTAATACCGAACAGTAAATTATCGAATGAAGTAATCATCAACATCAGCAAAGAAGGAATAAGAAGGCTAGATATTGAAATTAAGTTCAGTTACGGTATTGAATTCGAACAAATAGTCAAAGTTTTTAATCAAACGGTTGATGAATTTAAAAAATGCCTCAACACTCCAGAACGTAGAATAGGGGTATCGACTTTGGAAGATAGTGGTTACAAAGTGGCCATGAACATTTGGGTGAAAGCTCATGGGTTTATGGATACCAAGTTATCTTTTCAGCAAGAGTTAATGAAAAATTTAAAAAATGGCGGGGTAAAATTACCTGGAATGCCAGACTAATTTATGCTTTCAGAAGTGCATAAATCTTGTCCATCAGCTCATCAATATTAAACGGTTTTGCCATAAAGTCATCTGCAGAAACTCCATCAAGTGTGTAATTAGTGGCATTATAACGTGCGGAAATCATTAACACAGGAATATGATTGGTTGACGCTTTCTCTTTCAATTCTTTCAAAAGAACTCTTCCGTCAATATCCGGCAGCATGATATCCATGATGATAACATCTGGATTAAACTCGGATACATGCTCAATAAAATCTGCGCCTTTGTTTAACCCCGCTACATTAAAAGCTTCGCTTTCTAAAATAAGAGTAATAACATCTAAAATTGCATGGTTATCTTCTATAACCAAAATGTTCTTTTTTGACAAGGTTGGGATGATTTTTAAATTTTGAACAAAGATAAAATAAAAAATAAATCTCTAAACTGAATATAGCAAATTAGAGTCATTCTAAAAGAACAGTAATATTTGCCGTTTCGAAAATTCTAATACTTTTGTAAGTGCTAATACATCCTATGAATAAATTTTCTGTTGATTTAACCAATTGTGATAAAGAGCCTATTCACATTCCCGGCAAAATTCAGTCGCATGGTTTTCTAATCGCTATCAATAAAATTGATTTCACTATCACCTATATAAGTGAGAACACAAGCGATTATGTTTCTACACCAGCTAAAAATTTATTAAATCAGCCTATTTCGGTATTGTCAAATCATTTCTCTCATGAACCTGATTTTAATATTGAAAACTTATTGAAGTTAGGGGTGATTAGGAAAAGTTTCGATGCCATTAGTCCATATCCCATTGCAATAAACGAAAAGCCATTTTATCTTATTATAAATACTTCAGTTAACGATTGGCTTTTAGAATTTGAGCCAGTAAGTTTACAATATGATATTCAAAGTTTAGTTGGCAGATCGGCCTCTGCAATGCTGCAAGGTAAATCGGTATCGGCCTTATTAAAAGGAGCCGCTACCGAAGTTAAAAAGCTTATTGGTTATGATCGTATCATGATTTATAAGTTTTTAGATGATGGACATGGCGAAGTGGTAGCCGAAGAAAGGGAAGATCATTTAGAGCCATTTTTTGGTTTACATTATCCAGCGACAGATATTCCGAAACAAGCAAGAGAATTGTATAAGCTAAGCTTAACACGCCTAATTGCAGATGTTAATACCGATGATTCTCCTATAATAACTTTCAACGAAACCACCGCATTAGATTTAACTAACGGAAGTTTGAGAGCTGTTTCGCCTATCCATATCCAATATCTAAAAAATATGGGGGTGTATTCGAGCTTTAGCATTTCGCTAATCGCAAACGGCGAGTTATGGGGTTTGATTGCTTGTCATAATTATAGTTCCAAATTTATCGATTATAAAGCTCGCGAAGGCGCTAAGCTCATTGGCGAAATTTTGTCTTCTGCATTGGAATACAGACAGGAAGAAGAAAATTCGGAAACAGTGGAATTATTCAATAACACTGCGAATGTACTATCTGAACACCTCAATAGAGATAAGTATTTAATTGAAGCATTAACCAATTACGATAAAACGTTACTGAATGTTACTCATGGAACCGGTGTGGCAATTGTTTTCGAAAACGAGCTAAAAACAATTGGTGAGGTTCCTGATGATGAGTCAATCTGGGATTTAGTAGCCTGGCTTAAAGATAATAGCGACGAATCGATTTATTATACGCATCGACTTTCCGAAATTTTTCATCCAGCGAAGAAGTATAAAGACATAGCATCTGGAATATTGGCATGTTCGCTAAGTAAAGATCCTGTTGAAATTATGATTTGGTTTAAGCCGGAACAAATATCGACCGTTAATTGGGCAGGAAATCCTGATAAACCCGTAACCGCTTTTGTGGATGGATTAGCGAGTTTATCTCCAAGAAAGTCTTTCGAAACTTGGTCAGAAGTGGTCAATAATACCTCCGAGAAATGGATGCCGGAAGAGATTACTTCCGTTTTACGCATCCGGGAAATCATCGTTGCTCACATTAATAAGAAAGCCAACGAGATTAGACTGTTAAATGAGAAGCTACAATCAGCTTATGAGGAACTGGATACCTTTAGTTATACCATTTCTCACGATTTGAGAACACCACTTACCTCTATAAAAACCTATGCAGAGCTGATGTTGAAAAACAAAACGCTGGATGATAAGGGAAAAAACATGCTGGATAGGATTATTAACAGTGCTAACAAAATGAATTTTCTAATCAAGGAGATTTTAAATTTAGCTCGCGTGGGCCGTTCTGAGATCGTTTTTGAGACGGTAAATATGCAATCGTTACTAGCTGAAGTTAGTGCTGAGGTGTGGTCGGCTTTTAAAGCAGACAATGCCGAATTGATTTTAGGGCAATTGGTTGATCTGAAAGGTGATAAAACAATGATCGCTCAAGTTTTTACAAATCTTATCAGCAATGCTGTAAAATACTCATCAATGGTTAAAAGCCCTAAAATTGAAGTGAGTGCTGTTATAGATGGTGGAGAAACTATTTATGCGATTAAAGATAATGGTATGGGAATTGATAACCGTTATTACGACAGGGTCTTTGAGCTTTTTAAGCGCATGGAAAATGTTAAGGATATTGAGGGAACAGGTGTGGGTTTAGCCATTGTAAAAAGAATAGTTGAAAGACATAATGGTAGGGTTTGGTTTGAAAGCAAACTTCATGTAGGTTCGACGTTTTATGTGGCTTTTAAAAATAAATAGAATGACGCCAGACATATTTTATGTAGAAGATGATACGGATTATGCATTTTTTATGCAGAACGCCGTTCAAGAAGTTAAAGAAACACTAAATTTAAGTATTGTAGAAGACGGCAAAGAGGCTTTGGAAAAATTGCAGGCTTTCGCTGATACTAAAACAAAACCGAAATTAATTTTATTGGATTTAAACTTACCAGGTTTGTCTGGGTTAGATTTACTGAAATTTATTAGAGATATTCCTTACTTAAAATCTGTTCCGGTGATTTTATTCTCCACCTCAGATCATCCGGATGATGTAAAAGCATCAATAGAGTTTGGTGCCAATGCTTATTTAACCAAACCCGATGGCTATGATAACTTACTGAAATGTGTTCATTCCGTACACGATTTTTGGTTTAACCAGCATTTACGTTTAAATTAATTTTTTTTAGATATAACAATAAAGATTCGGGCTTCAATCCGAATCTTTTCTTTTTTACAATTTAATTTTAGATATCACCTAAATATGATTGCCAATTTATTGAGAACGGAAACCGCTGAAAATCATGCGGCATTAGAATCTTTAATGTTCGTAAATGAAATTATGAACAATACATTAAGCATTGAGAACTATAAAAAACTACTAACCATTAATTACATTATACATCAAAAATTAGAAAATAAGTTAGCCAATATGTTAGATAATGATTTGGCTGATCGATTGGATATGAAGAACAGACTAAAGTTAGCTGCGTTGGAAAAGGACCTGGCGTATTGGCAAATTGATAGTTTGACTTTGCCAGCGCTTAACTTCGAATTATTTGTGGCTGAAAAAAACAATGCAGAAGTATTAGGCGCATTATATGTGTTGGAAGGTGCTACACTGGGTGGAAACGTAATTAAAAAGCATATTTTGGCTAACCCTAATTTTTCTAATCACGAAGGCGGTTTAAACTATTATGGTGTTTATGGGGAAGAGTTAGGCTCAAAATGGAAAAATTTTGTAACTATACTGAATGAAAGTGTTATAAGTGCTGATTACGAGCGATGCGTTAGAAGCGCTAATGAAACCTTTAATAATTTGATCAAGTTATCAAAACAGCTAAATTAGGTTTTCAAATTCGGCCTGATAAAATCGAAAAAATACATCTATAATACTGCTAAGGCATTTTTTTGATTGTTAGAATGTGCAAAACTTCTTTCAAATTAAAATTTGCTTTCTGTTGTTAATTCAAGGTAAATATGTATTATTGAAAAAAATAAATTTTTTAAACCTTAAAAACATCAATTAGCGATGGAAAAATTCTCAAAAGTTAAAGCTGCTGTTGCTGCGATTGAAGCAGATGTAGAAAAATTTTATAATGCTGGCAATGCAGCTGCTGGTACTCGTGTGCGTAAAGCAATGCAAGATCTTAAAGTTTTAGCACAAGAAATCCGTGCAGAAGTAACTGACAAGAAAAACTCTGGAAAATAATATTTCGCGAGTAAGAACAAAAAGGGTTTCGGTATGCCGGAGCCCTTTTTGCGTTTAGTGCATTTTGAGTAGCTATCGTTATCCCAAACTTACTATCTGCAAAAGAGTGGCAAATCTCAATCATTAGTTTGCAGTTTGTAACGTTACTAACGCTAACAGTCAATTTGCTTATTAAAGTTAGTAACTTTTAAAAGACAGTTTGGGAATTAGCATGTGACAATGTAACAATAGAGCAATTCAACAATTAACCCAAAGCCCTATAAAAGATAAAGCTCCCCATCGCGGGGAGCATCTATCCAACTAACAAAACATATTTTTAATTTGAGGGCAATTAATTCAAGTGATCTTTTTTTAACTAATTAATATTCGATTACAGGTTTGCCGCGTGTGCCGCCATCGCGAAATAAAGCTGTAGAATTTTGATTTATACACTTTACCGGTAGCAACTTTTACAACATAGAAAAATTTTGATTCAACATAATTATTTGTTAACTGTTTATTTTAAATTAGTTGTACCATCAGCTTGATAGGCAAATTGAAAGGTATAGTATGAAGAAGCTGGTCTCGTTGCTAGATCAGCAAAGGCAGCAGTACTGGTATTTGGGTTTCCTTTATAATAACTTATCATTTCAACTTTAGCATACTTACTATCAGTAGTTTTTATCAAAATAATTTTACCAGAAACTGGAAAAATAGCATGATTAGGTACTGACGTAGTACCAGTATATGTATACCAATTGGCTACATTCCCAACTACATAACCAGATGTTGGTGCAGTAGTATATGAACTAAAAATACCATCAGCTAATTGAACAGATCCACTTGTTGCAATAGTTGTAGTAGAGAAACTTATATCCCATGCTTCTGTTGATTTTACCTCTTTATTTAAAGCTAAACTATAATAGACTGTCCCTTTTGGAAGACCTGATATTGCATCTAGGGGAGGGTGAAGATCGTTTACTTTATTAACTTTTAGATCTGCTTTTACCACAGGCGCTGTGTCACTATCTTTTTTACATGATGCAAAAGCCATAATTAATAAGCCTAATACTAATCCAATGGTAATTTTTCTAATTGATTTCATTTTAATTGTTTATTTAATTTATATTTATTTAGATTATTTGATGCTATAGGTAAGGCCTCCATAAAATAGTCGCCCAGGAAGATTGCTAATGAAATTTATATTCTTGTAATCAAATACATTATCTACGCTGAATTGAAGGCGTAATCTATCTTTGATTAATAATTTACTTACTGATGCATTAAAAAGGGTATAGCCTTTAACATATTCGCTATCCATGTTTACCATTCCGTTCCCATCTAAATCGCTTACCCCATATTTACCTCGATATATTGCTCTTAAGGAAGCAAAAACACCATCTTTTGCATTATTATAGGCAATTGCTGCATTAGCCATATATTTAGAGCGATTAAGTAAACCTCCATAATCACTTAATTTAACCAATTTGGTTTCGTTAGTATTTGGATCACGCATATATACTTTACCATTCTTTATTCGGTCAACATCATCTCGGTTGTAAGCATCTAAATATTGAAAGCCTACAGAAATTTGAAACACCTTAATTGGTGCGTAACTTATATCGGTTTCAACACCTTGCGTGCTCACGCGATCGATATTAAGGTAAGAAAACACCGATTGGCCATTTGTTTTGGTGGCGATGATTACGGTACTAATTAAATTTTTGATATTGTTTTTAAAAAGATTTACACTTACCTTAACTTTCGGTGTAACTGCATATCTGAAACCTGCATTGTATGATAATGAACTTTCTGCATTTAGCCTTTGTAAACTATTTGGATTAATTAGAATTGATTGTATTTGTCGGGCATTTTGAAGGTCTAAAAGTTTCGCAGCTAAATCTTCGTATCCAAAAACACTATAACCTACTACTGCATTAGTGAAATTTAGGTACAACTGTCTAAAATCTGGGGCCTTATAACCTTTACCTACTGATGTAAGGAAGGTTAGATTATTAAGTAACTGATAACTTGCAGCAAGTTTCGGGCTAAATTGAGATTTATAGACACTATGCATATCATAACGGCCACCAGCAATAATGTTTAATTTAATTAGTGGTGTATAATCGGCTTGAAAATATCCATAACCAGAATTAAATGATTCTAATTGATCATATCTAGTTGCTTTTACGGTTTCGTACTGCGCCCCAATACCACCAGTTAATTTTAAATTGTTTAATAATGAGTAATCTGTTTGAAATTCTGCTCTGCTAAAGTTCTGGGTAAAGTAACTGTCATCATAAACAGTTTGATCGTCCTGATAATTTAAGGCAGATTTTGTGGCATATCTTGAATAATACAATCTTAACGACGATTTGACTTTAGCATTGAAATTAATGTTGTAGGTAGGATTAATATTAAGGTTACTTTCTTTTCCATCGCCCAAAACCAGTCTGTTATCAATGACATAATCGTTCTTCTGAAGATTATTGTAATAACGTACAGATAGGTTTAGATCAGATTTTTTATTGATTTGATAGCCAACTTTAATATTGCCTGTGTAGCCCGAAAAAGGCACAACAGTAGGAGAGCTGCTGTTTTCGATTAACGAATATCCACTGCTGCTATTACGATTAACAAAGGCCGATAAGCTAATTTTTTCATTTTTGTATGATGCATCTAAGCTTATATCGGCTTTATTATTTGTGCCATATCTAGTTGCTACCGATGCCCTAAATCCATCTTTTGGTTTTACTGTAATAATGTTAATTACTCCTGCCATCGCCTCACTTCCGTATAACGAAGATGTAGGGCCTTTTACAATTTCTATTTTATCAATATTAGCCATTGTAATACGTGATAGTTCTAAAGTACCTGATGTGCGACCAATTACCGGTTCTCCATCAATCATAATCATGGTATATTGAGGATCAAAACCTTGCATTTGGATACCCTGGCCATGATCGCTCACAATTGTCAAACCGGTTTGTTCTGCTAGTATTTCGTTTAAGCGAACTATACCTCGGTTTTTTATGTCATCTGCGGTTATTCTAATTATAGGTACTGGCAATTTCATGATATTTTTTTCGGTACGAGTAGCCGTTATAACTACATCTTTCAAGTCAGTTGCCTTGATGGTATCTGTTATAATTTCCTGAGCAAAAGTTAAAAATCCGAAAAACATAAAAAAGATGGATAAATATATTTTCATTTATTTAGACTAATTATAAATAATTGTGCAAATTTGTCGATAATCAGAAACATCAGATAACGCCAAACGGATAATTAATGCCGTGATACGGATTAAAAAAATGGGAATTAAAATATCAGACTATGCTACAGAAGAACCTATTTATTCAAATACCTATCCATATAATTTCGAAGTTGCAAAGGATATTGATGAGCACAGTAGCGAAATAGCGAATGCTGACTATCAATTGAAAATCAGCGAGAAATGGTTTGAAGGTATTCATGTTACTGTTGCAGACATTAAAACGAATCAACCTAAAGATTTTAGATACAGCTCAGCTCAAGAAAATATTGGCTTTCTGTATTGCATGGAAGGAGTAATTTTTATTAATAAGGCCGATGAAGCAAGTGACCCGGTCATTATAAACGCTAATCAACAGTCTATTGCTTTTGGGCAATTAAACAATACCATACTCCATATTAATGGGAGGGTTAAATATCTATATATTCAACTTACCTCATCCTATTATCAAAGAATCGCAAATAAAACATTTGAAGCAGAATCGTTTCCAAAAGAAAAAACGGTAACACCAGAAATGGAGGTACTATTCCAATCCATTATCAATTCAAAATATGCTGGTAGGGCAAATCGGTTGTTTATCGAATCGAAAATTTTTGAACTGATTATATACTATATCGATCAGCAACATACGCCAGCGA
This sequence comes from Pedobacter sp. Leaf41, assembly GCF_001422545.1. Lineage (GTDB taxonomy): Bacteria > Bacteroidota > Bacteroidia > Sphingobacteriales > Sphingobacteriaceae > Pedobacter. Next base: position 947,775 of record NZ_LMLE01000001.1, read on the forward strand.
GCTTTCTAATTAAGAAAGATGATGTGGATAAAATTTTATCAGCTAAGAAACTTGTTGAGTTTGATCTCCAAAAACCGCATTCGCTTGTCGAATTAGCAAGAAAAGTTGGTATAAACGATTACAAGCTTAAAAAAGGTTTTAAAGAGATTACAGGATATACCGTTTTTGGCTACCTATATAAAATTAGAATGGAACAGGCATACCATTTCCTAGCTCAGGAGAAAAAAAGTGTAAGTGAGGTATCGTATTTAGTAGGTTATAAAAATCCTCAACATTTTATATACGCTTTCAAAAAGCTTTATAAAATTCTACCAGGCAGTTTAAACAAAACCTAAAACTCCACGCAAACGTTTGTGTTAATATTAATCTTTGCCTTCGTTTACAATCAAGTCTGATTCTACTATGGTGTTATAAAATGCCTGGTTTTCTGAATTAGGACTATTCATTAAATCGAGAAGAATGTTTGCGGCTTTCTGTCCCTGCAAATAGGGATATTGTTCTACTGATGCAACTGGTGAATGATCTATATAGCTTATAATGGGTAAGTTAGCATAACTAACGATATCGAAATCATTAACTACATTGATTTTCTTAAAATATTTGATCAAAAATAAGGCAACATAATCATTAAAGGCTACAATTGCAGTTGGTTTCCTTTTATGATTTAAAAATTGATTGGCAGCTTCTATAGTGCCTTTTTCAGTCAAATCGCAATTAACGATCAAAGACGGATCGAACTTCAGCCGGTTAAAGGTAATGGCTTGCATATAACCATCTTTTCTTTCGTCGCTCGCGAACAAGGTAGTCGGCCCATTTATCATTCCAATGCTTCTATGGCCTTTTTTAAGCAGGTAATTTATAGCCTTAACGGTTGCGCTTTCTAAGCTGCAAGCTACATAGTGAACATTTTTTAAGGGAGGAATACGGTCGAAAAATACGACAGGAATATTAAAGGAATTTAATTTTTCAAAGTGATCAAATTTTGAGGTGTCTTTACTTATAGAAACCAACAAGCCATCAACACGTTGGTTTTTCATCTTTTCTACCAACTTCACCTCCTGATCATAATCATCATGCGATTGGGCAAAAATTACAGTATAATTCTTTTTTAAAGCCTCATCTTCAATCGCAGATATAGCCGTGGAGAAAAAATGCTCTGATAGCTCAGGTAAAATCACACCGATAGTATAGGTTTTGCCCTTTTGAAATAAAATTGCAGCATTATTGGGCTCATAATTAAGTGATTTTGCCAACTGCTTAATTTTCTCTCTTGTTACTGCTCCAATACTGGGATGATCATGTAAGCCTCTAGATACGCTAGAAGGAGAAATGTTCAAAAGTCTGGCGATTTCTTTTATAGTGGTTGGTTTGGATTGCATTTTGACTGCTAAACTACTTCTTCGTGATGTAATATTACGAAATTAATCAAACGTTTGCGTTGTTTTTTTACTCCATTTCGTATAATCAATATCTAAATATCGATACATTCGAATATCTTTTAATGGGTAACCAATATAAAATATTCGAGCTTTATGGATAGAAGACAATTTGTTAGAAACGCAGGATTAACCACTGCTGCTTTTGCCGCCCTTCCAGATCAATCTATTTTTGCATCACCCGTTGATGATAAAATTAAAGTGGTGATGATCGGAGTAGGTTTAAGGGGCCAAAATCATTTGGAATTGCTTTTGAAAAGAAATGATGTAGAATTGGTGGCTATCTGCGATATACAAGACAGGATGTTAACAATGACTAAAGCCATTGTTGCGAAAAGCGGTAAGCCAATGCCAAAGATTTTTACAGGTGATGAAAATGTTTGGAGAAAAATGTTGGAACTAAAGGGCATTAAAGCTGTAATCATTTCTACTCCCTGGGAACTGCACAAACCGATGATAATTGGAGCAATAGATGCAGGCATAAAATACGTAGGATCCGAGGTATCGTTGGGAATTAACCTGCAAGATCATTGGGATGTAGTACGCGCTGCTGAAAAAGGAGATGCACATGTGATGATGCTTGAAAATGTTTGTTACCGGAGAGATGTTCTTGCAGCTTTAAACATGGTTCGACAGGGTGTTTTCGGGGAGATGATTCATTTTCAAGGCGGTTACCAGCACGATTTAAGGGAAGTTAAATTTAACGATGGTATTAATCCATACGGACATGGGGTGGAATTTGGTGACAAAGGATTTTCGGAAGCCAAATGGAGAACAAACCATTCTGTTCATCGCAATGGTGATTTATATCCTACACACGGTGTCGGCCCGATTGCTCAATGTATAGATATTAATAGGGGAAACCGGTTTTTGAAGTTAAATTCCTTTGCAACCAAATCTCGTGGCTTACATAACTATATTGTTGAAAAAGGAGGTGCAAACCATCCGAATGCTAAAGTGAATTTCAGATTAGGAGATATTGTAACTACCACAATTGATTGTGCAAACGGCGAAACGATTATTTTGCAGCATGATACTAATTTACCACGCCCTTACTCTTTAGGTTTCCGTTTTCAGGGTACAAAAGGTTTATGGATGGATGTAAACAAAAGTATTTACGTAGAAGGCATCAGTAAACCACATGCTTGGGATAATGCTAAAGAGTGGCTGGAAAAGTATGATCATCCGCTATGGAAAAAATACGGAAATGATGCCCAGGGTGCAGGACATGGTGGTATGGATTTTTTTGTTGTGAACGCGTTTATCGAATCAGCGAAGAGAAACCAACCTACGCCGCTTGATGTTTATGACGCTGCAACTTGGAGCGCCATTACACCGTTAAGTGAACTATCAATAGAGTTAGGAAACGAAACAGTGGAGTTTCCAGATTTTACAGGAGGCAAATGGATGAGTAGAAAGCCAATATTTGCTCAAAATGATGATTATTGATAGGAAGAGATTTTGCGATCACTAAGCAAGTGATGAAGCAAAACGAGAAGTGTTATAACCACTCCCCGTTTAATGGCATTTCAAATAAATGAATTCACTTGAATTACATAAGTTATCTAAGCTATATGTTGAGCCGATATCAAAGTTATCACTTTAAAGCGTTCAAAATTAATTTTTATTGAAATTACCAAAGGCCCCAGCAAATTTCTGGGACCTTTTTATTTTGCTTTCGGCTGACTTAAGTATTGAAGTGATGGTGAATCTAATCCGTACATTGGCCAAAATTTTTCTTAATGGTTGCGCTATATTTTTTACTCTTATTTTTCGTCTTATTTTTAGTGATCACCAACCTTCCTGTTTTCGGAAGATTACCAAGAGGATTAAGACTTGAAAGAATCCATCAATTGAGCAATTATCGTGATGGTGCTTTACAAAATCAATCGATCACCCCAATGCAGCCTGAAGGCGTAAGTTTCTTCAAGGTATTGAAAGCTTTCTTGTTCGATAAACATCCAAATAAGATTCCTCAAAAATCTTTAAAACATATCCAACCTGATTTAAATAGTAAACCAGCAACGGCTGCTCCAGAGATTATTTGGTTTGGCCACTCTTCTTATTTAATTAAGATGGATGGTTTAAGGATTTTAGTTGATCCAGTTTTTAGTCAGGTACCGTCTCCATTTTCTTTTATTGGGAGTAAAGCTTTTGCGGGGACTGACTTCGTTAAAACTGAAGATTTTAAAAATCTTGATGTGATTTTAATCACTCATGATCATTATGATCATTTGGACTATCAAAGCATCATAACATTGGCTCCCCATACTGCCAACATTATTACATCAATAGGGGTGGGCTCACATTTGGAAAGATGGGGGATTTCTTCAAACAAGATTAAAGAGTTATGTTGGAATGAAACTACTAGTTTGTTGAATGGAATTACCTTTACAGCGGTACCGGCAAGGCATTTTACAGGACGAAAATTCAAACGTAATCAAACACTGTGGTCGGCGTTTGTGCTGGAGTATAAAAATTGGAAACTTTTTCTAGGCGGAGATTCTGGATACGATAATCATTTTAAAGAAATTGGAACCAGGTTCGGTTCATTTGATATTGCTTTACTCGAATGTGGGCAGTACAATGCCTATTGGCCTCATATACATATGTTTCCCGAAGAAACTGTACAGGCTGCAATTGATTTAAATGCAAAAGTGCTAATGCCTGTGCACTGGGGCAAGTTCAGCTTAGCTATGCATCCCTGGGATGATTCAATAAAAAGAGTGGTTGATGCAGCCCATGGAAAACAAATGCCAATTGTTACTCCTCAATTAGGCGAAACCGTGATTTTAAACACCGAAATGCCAACTTTCAAATGGTGGCTTGATTAATAAAATTTAAACAAAAATATAGTTCTGCTGTTTAAAAACTAAAATCAACTGATATGAAAACCGATCTTGTAGAAATTTTTCAAACCATAAGAGCTAGTGTACAACCATATGCCACTCGAGGTTATACGGTACACGAAAATTCTGAAACGGGTTACGATCTTTATAGCGAAAAAAATATTCAATACGACGACATTAAGGTTACTGAAAGGTTTTTCGTAGGCTTGTACATCAATGGAAGCGAGGTAGAACTTAAGCTGAACAGCAAAGATTTTGCATTTAAAAACCAAGCCCTTATTAGTTTTGGGGATGATAAACTGGGATTGAAAATTTCAGAATTAGATGAAGCTAAATTGAAAGAGATAGAAACATTAGTTGAAATTCTTCACACTCACTTTAAAGAAAATGAATGGATTTAAAGTTGTTTGATTAATTTTGCGCCAATCAGCAAATTAATCGAATAATTGAACATTCTCCAACCACCCATGATATTTGCATGGCACACACTACTTGAATCGGCGCTAGCTGATTTAAATGTGGAGTGCCATTTTTTTTTGGAGGTCGAGTTTAATTTGCTTTCTATTCATAATCAATCCCTTATTATCCATTTAGTAAATATCCACAATACGTTTACACCAAACCAACTCATTGATCTACAGCGAGCATACTTGGTCAAGGGAACCAAGCTTATTCATTTATGGGAAGATGTCTGGTTGAATAAATCTGACCAGGTTTTGGGAAGAATTGCGTCTATCTTAGGATTAAATAAAAGGATACACGGAAGAAAAACCACTGTTCAGAAAATCGATAAGTGTATTGCGAAAACATTTCTTAACGAAAATCATTTACAGGGTTTTGTAAGCAGCAGGCACAAATTTGGGTTGTTTGAAAAAGATGAATTAGTAGCGGTTGGTACTTTTTCTGCACTTCGCAAAATGAATTATGAAGAAAATTATAAATCAGCAGAATTGATCAGGTTCGCGGTGAAGTCTGGATATTCTGTAATTGGAGGGCTAAGTAAGTTAATCACGCACTTTTCAGTGTTGTATAAACCTGAGGATATCATGACTTATGCTGATCGGGATTGGTCGGCGGGAGAGGTTTACCAAAAGTTAAACTTCATCCAAACCGATCTATTAAATCCACAATTTTTTTCGTTAGATATAGATTTCAATCGGATCATAATTAAAACGAATTCATTTTCATCTGCCGCCGTATTTAACACTGGAAGTTTAAAATATATCCTGAAATTTTAACATGAAAGATTTTAATCTCATCATTATTTTAGGGGCAACAGCTTCTGGTAAAACAAAATTAGCAGCCCATGTTGCAAATGCCATTAACGGGGAAATAATTAGTGCCGATAGTCGCCAGGTTTTTAAAAAAATGGACATTGGAACTGGAAAAGATCTTGATGAATACAGTATTCAAAATAGAAAAATACCATATCATTTGATAGATATCCTGGAGCCTGGAGAAAGATATCACGTAGATGCTTTTAAAAACGATTTTTATCGGGTATTTGGTGATATTACTGCTAGGGGTAGAGTTCCTGTTTTATGTGGTGGTACTGGCATGTATATCCATAGCTTACTTCAAAGCCAGGAATATACAGCTGTTCCTGTAAATGAAAGTTTAAGAGCAAAATTGCAACTTGAAACGAAGGAAGAGTTAACATCCAGGCTTAAAGAGTATAACGATGTAGATTATGTTGATTTGAATTCGAAGAAAAGGTTGATAAGGGGAATTGAAGTTGCAACGTTTTTAGCGCACAACGATATCACCATAAATAAAGGTCCAAAAATAAATCCTGTTGTTTTCGGACTTAAAAACGAGGTTGAAATAACCAGAGCAAAGATTTTAAAACGATTGGATGATCGTTTATCATCAGGGATGATCGATGAAGTTGAGAATTTAATTTCAGGCGGAGTTTCAAAAGATATGTTAGTTTTTTATGGTTTGGAATATAAATTTATGGTAAACTTCCTAAACGGCCTGATGGATTACGATGAATTTAAAATGAGGTTAGGAATTGCTATTTGCCAGTATGCGAAACGCCAGAATACATTTTTTAGAAAAATGGAAAAAGACGGGGTTTTGATAAATTGGCTTGATGCATCATTGAATACTAACCAAATAACTAAACAGATTTTGGCTAAAATTTCATTTTAGTTTATTTTCGGAAAATCATAATATGCACGTTCTTATTACGTTAACCGCTTCATTAAACAAAAAAGCTCTTTTGGCACATATTTTGTATTTGTTTCACATATAGTTTAACTCAAAAAAATAACTTATAATGAAAACAATTACTAAAATTATTGCTACCTCAGCAGCTGTAGTGGCTCTATTCTTTACAACAAATGTTAACGCACAATCTCGTAACTTCGGTATTGGGCTAAATGTTGGCGTACCGACTAGCGATGCTTATAGTTTCGCAATTGGCGGAGATCTTCGTTACCAATTTAATGTAGACAAACAATTATCAATCCCTGTTACAGCGGGTTATACGCACTTCAGCGGAAAAGAAATTGGCGATACTGGTGTTAATTACGGTAGTTTCGGATATATCCCAGTTAAAGTTGGTGCTAAATATTTCTTTAATCAGTCTGGATCTGGCTTATATGGCTTGGCAGAATTAGGTGCTGGTTTTGGTACTAATGAAGGTAGCGGAACATCATTTGTTTATTCACCAGCAGTTGGTTATTCTTGGGATAATGGATTGGATTTAGGTGTAAAATATGAAGGATTATCGCAAAACAGTGTTAACACTGGCTATTTCGGTTTACGTTTAGCTTACGGATTTAGCTTGTAATCTATCAATAAAATAATTCAAAAAAGCCTTGACGAAAGTCGGGGCTTTTTTTTTATTTTAAAAATTTCTGAATAAAATGAAAATTGTAAAATCTGTGAGAATCAATTTATCGTATATAAGCCAAAACCCTTAATTAATAATTTAAATTTATCTAACATGAAAACAATTACTAAATTTTTTGCAGCTGCACTTGTCGCAGGTGCTGTTTTTACAGGATCGAACCTAAATGCACAAACCATGACAACTATGGATTCAGGATCTACCAACAATGGAATGGCCTTTAAGGTAGGAGTGGGATTAAACGGTGGTTTGTTTAAGAAAAGTTCTCCTATGGAGTATGCTTACGGAGCCGATTTAAAACTTCAGTGGGATTTAACTAAAGATGTTGCTATTACAGCATCTGGAGGTTATACAAAGCTTAAAGGCAGAAATAACTCTTTAGATTTTGGTTTTATTCCAGCCAAAGGTGGTGTTAAAGTTTTTGCTATTGAAAGAATGTATTTAGCTGCAGAAGCTGGTGCAGGCTTCGGCATTGAAGATGGCGCTAAAACTAACTTTATTTATACAGGTGGTCTTGGTTATGAGTGGAATAATGGTCTTGATATTGGTGCAAGATATGAAGGTTATGTAAATGATGTAGCTTCTACAACTTATTTCAGACAAACAGGTCAGTTTGCTTTAAGAATCGCTTATAATTTTAAATTATAATTATAGCATCATATATTTCAGAAGCCCCGCAATTTGCGGGGCTTTTTTTGTTTAATTAATATTATAATTGCTATTTTGAGCGGAAAACCAAATACAATGAAAAAAATATTCGGCATTGCCATATTAGCTACATTACTGGCCTGCAACCAAGCGGAGAAAAACGCTACAGGTGATAAAGACACTTCCCAGAACAACGCAGCGAAGGTATCAAATGAGGTAAAGATCAACGATGTCAAAAAATCAGAGATATTAAATCAATATGTAGATCTAAAAAATGCATTGGTAGCTTCAGATTCTGCAGTTGGACAAAAAACTGCTAAGGCGTTAGAGAAAAGTTTAGCAAATTACGCGGGTTGTGAACCCACGGCAGAAATAGCAGCTAAAATTGCAGGCGTTAATGACCTTGCCATACAGCGCAAAAATTTTACTGTTTTGAGTGCGGATATCATTGCCTTATTCAAATCGACAGAGATAGAATCAGGAACACTTTATGTTCAACATTGCCCAATGGCTAACAAAGGAGATGGAGGAGACTGGCTATCGAAAGAAAAGGAAATCAAAAATCCTTATTATGGTAATCAGATGCTTGAATGCGGAAGAGTTGCAGAAGAGATTACATCGAAATAGCATGAATGTCGGGAAAAATTAAGCATGATTGTTACGTCTTTTTGACTGATTATTCATATTAATTTAACAGATTTGTTATGCATGTATATTAATTTTATATAATTTAGAAAGCTATAAACACAATACAATAATATGTCAGATATTGCAGAGATTAAAGTTGATGGTAAGACAATAGAATTGCCAGTAATTACAGGAACAGAAGATGAAAAAGCCATTGATATATCTAAGTTAAGAGATCTTACAGGCTTTGTAACCTTAGATACTGGTTTTAAAAATACTGGTTCTACAAAAAGTAAAATCACTTTTTTAGATGGTGAAAAAGGAATCTTAAAATATAGAGGATATTCTATAGAAGAACTTGCCGAAAAATCCAGCTTTTTAGAAGTATCATATTTGATCGTATATGGTGATTTGCCAACACAAGAGCAATTAGATGCATTCCAAGGCGAAATAAGTAAGCATACCTTGATTCATGAGGATATGAAGAAATTCTTCGATGGTTATCCGTCGAGATCTCATCCAATGGGTCAACTTGGTTCTTTAATTTTCTCACTATCAACATTCTATCCAGAGTGCTTAAAGCCTAATCAAACTGCTGAAGAACAAAATCTAACCATCATTAAGTTATTGGCTAAGCTACCTACAATTGTTTCTTTTATTTATAAAAAAGCATTGGGCCATCCGCTTATCTATCCAAAAAATAAGTATGATTACGTAACCAATTTCCTTTGGATGACATTTGGACAACGTACTGAGGATTACGATGTGAACCCGGTTGTTGTGAATGCGATGAACAAGTTACTGATTTTACATGCAGATCATGAGCAAAATTGCTCAACATCTACTGTTCGAATAGTGGGCTCATCAGATTGTAATTTGTATGCTTCAGTTGCGGCAGGTATCGCGGCACTTTGGGGGCCATTACATGGTGGTGCAAACCAAGCTGTTATCGATATGCTTGAGCTAATTAAGAACGATGGCGGAGATACAGAAAAATGGATTGCCAAAGCGAAAGACAAAAACGATCCTTTCCGTATGATGGGCTTCGGACATAGAGTTTATAAAAACTTTGATCCAAGGGCAAAAATCATTAAGAAAGCTTGTGATGATATTTTGGAAAACTTGGGTATTGATGATCCGATTTTAGAAATAGCTAAAAAATTAGAAGAGGCAGCATTAACTGATCAGTATTTCATTGATAGAAAGCTATATCCAAACGTAGATTTCTACTCAGGCATCATTTACAGAGCATTGGGATTTCCATCTGAAATGTTTACTGTGTTATTTGCCCTCGGTCGCTTACCGGGATGGATTGCTCAATGGAAAGAAATGCATGAAAATAAAGAGCCGATTGGTCGTCCACGTCAAATTTACGTTGGTGAAACTGATAGAGCGTTCGTTGATATTAAGAGCAGAAAATAATAATTATTTACTCCATAAAAAAAGCTTCAGAATTCTGAAGCTTTTTTTATGCCCATTATTTTGATCAGGTTACTACGTAATAGATTAGATTGAGCATCACCATTTCAGTTAATTTAAGTGATAAAAAGTATAATATAATGATCATGATCATCTTCCCAACTACTTTTTTTCGTTGGTAAAATATTTTCAACGCATTAAACATATACCAGCAAATCCACACGAAAATAGCTATTCCAATGAGGCTTGACATGTTGGAATCTTCGCCGAAAATATATTTTATTAACGGTTTTGTAAATATGGAAACGATAAAAAATGCAGTCATTCCATGTATTGTGAAGATTAGGTGATCCAGATAATAAATGTGATTTCTTCTAAAATTCCACATAATGAATAGTGCAAGCAAAGGCATCATCAGAAAATATTGCTTTGGTCTGTTGTGTTCAAGGGTTTCTTGAATAACCTCCGCTTTTTCTCCGATTGAGATAGCACGCTTCTTGATCATTCGATCTAACCAATTATCCTGCTCTATAGGATTTAAAGTTTTCTGCCTGGCTAAATATGCAGCATAAGTACTGTCATTTCGATCATCGTGAATTTCACTAAACTTTCCAATTACCTTAGTTAACGAATCCGATCGATTAGCTTTGTTCAGCTTTTTCAGATTTTCTAAGGCTATTTTTTGATCTTTGAAACTTAAGGCTTTGAAATCTTCTCGATCTAAATCTTCCGCGATATGCTTGGTGGTTTCGTTCATGATGCCTGGTACTGCTTTTACCAGTCCGGCATTTTTCAAAACTTTGTTTACACTATCTAGTGTAGCTTTTCTTTTTTGAGATTGGGCGGCAGTTACAGGCTTGTGTTCGTTTTCTATTTCGACATGTTTAGGCGAGTAGGCAACCAAAAAATAAACAATAGATACAAAAATGTACATGCTTACCGGATTGATATATCTGGCTCTTTTTCCAGCTAAATAATCTAACGTAACCTGGCCAGGTTTAGTTAAAAGAGGAACAAGTGTTTGAAAAAATTTATTATCAAAATGGAAGTAATGTGCAATGCTATGGCTAATGAAGCCCCAAAAACTTTCTTTTAATTCTAGATTGGGTTGCCCGCAATTGCTACAATAATGTTTTTCTACATGCGAGCCACAATTTAAACAATTGTGTTCTTTTCTATACTTACCAGCTGACATAGGTGATTTCGAAATATTTAGTGGGTAATGGCATCAATAGCTTTCTCTTCTGCTTTGGTGTGTTTGTGCTTAAATAATAGTGCAAATAAAACCGTAATGATTAAAGCATAAATGGCGAATGTTAGCCACACGCTGTGCCAGTTTATAACCGGTATTGCTCTACTCAATTGACCATTATCTAAAACAGAAATTCCTTTTGAACCTAGGAAACTAATTAATAGCTTATTATTAGGTTGTGCTGAAACTAATGTTGCTAATTCTTGAATAGTAGTGTATGCGCTTGTAAAATATTTTTGAATGATCCAGCCCGATGTTAAACTTCCTAAAATTGCTCCAAATCCATTTGTCATCATCATAAACATACCCTGGGCTGAGGAACGCATTTTTGGAGTAGTTGAAGTTTCAACAAATAATGATCCTGAAATGTTAAAAAAGTCAAACGCCATTCCATAAACAATACAACTTAAAATGATCATCCACAATCCATCAGCTGGATTTCCAAAGGCAAATAAACCAAATCTGAATACCCAGGCCAGCATAGAAATAACCATTACGTTCTTAATTCCATACCTTTTTAAGAAAAAGGGGATGGCTAGAATGAACAGTGTTTCGGAAATTTGAGAAATTGATAAAATTAAGGTGGATCTTTTTACTACATAGAGTTCAGCATATTGGGGAAACATTTTAAATTCATCAAGAAACACATCTCCATATGCATTTGTTAATTGCAATGCTCCACCTAAAAACATTGAGAAAATAAAAAATAATGCCATTTTATAATCTGCGAATAATTTGAAGGATTCTAGCCCTAATTTTTGCACCCATGATTTTTTATCGCTGATTAACTTTAATGGTTTACATGCAGGAAGAGTAAATGAATAAATGCCTAATGCAAAAGCACTTACTCCAGCTATGTAGAATTGATTTGCACTTGCTTTATTACCTGTTAAATTGGTAATCCACATGGCCACAATAAATCCTACGGTTCCCCAAACCCTTATTGGTGGAAAACTTTTAATAACATCAAATTCGCTATTTTTAAGCGTTGTATAGCTAATAGAATTGCTTAATGCGATGGTGGGCATATAAAAACACATTGCCAATAATATCACCCAAAAGAAACTGTTAGGGCTTGTCACTTGTGGTAAGTAAAACATTACACAGGCATACAAAATATGTAAAACAGCATACAGTTTTTCTGCATTAATCCATTTGTCTGCCATAATACCAGTTAAGGTCGGCATGAAAAGGGAAGCAATACCCATTGTTGAAAATATGATTCCGAAGTCTGCACCATCCCATTGTTTGGTTCCGAACCAATAGTTTGCAATTGTAATAAGCCATGCTGCCCACACAAAAAATTGCATAAAGCTCATCAAGGTTAAGCGGAACTTAACATTCATCATATTCGTTTGTTTGATTTTTTTGAAGTAAAGGCTGAATATAGAACTATTTTAAAACATTATTCAAAAAAGAACCCAAATTATTTTAAACAATTTGGGTTCTTTTTAAATTTCCATTTTCTCGGAGGATTTTACGTAAGAATCAATAACAATTTATTAGGAAGTTCCTCTTTTATTTAACTCATCTCTCAATCGGGCAGCTTTTTCATAGGCTTCTTCAGCAATTGCTTCCTGGAGTTTCTGTTGAAGTTCTTCAATTGTCAAATCACCAAATCCTTGCTGTTGCGATGAACCTGGCGTTACATCAGCATCAGGTTCTTTGGCAATCGAATCCATGTTTTCTAAGAATAAAAAATCATTGCCTTCAATTACAATCCCTGCAGAGGCCAGTATAAATTCATAAGTATAAATTAAAGCGTTAAACCGAACAGCGAGCGCAATTGCATCTGAGGTTCTCGCATCAATTTCATGGGTGGTTTTTCCATCGCTACAGATTAGTTTTGCATAAAACACACCATCGACCAAATTATAAATAATGATTTCTTGTATGTTGATATGAAAAGTGTCAGCCATTGATTTAAATAAATCGTGGGTTAATGGCCTGCTGGGAGTCATCTTTTCAATTTCAATAGCAATTGCCTGAGCTTCAAATGCGCCTATAATAATGGGCAATCTTCGGCGGCCATTTACTTCTCCTAAAACCAGGGCATAAGCACCAGATTGAGTCTGGCTGTAAGATAAACCTACAATATCTAATTTAACTTTTTTCATATATGATTTTCAAACCTCACATATTTTTAGATATGCGAGGTTCAAAGTAATTTATTATCCTTTATGTGCTTTTAAAGCTTCTATTAATTTTGGTACAACTTCAAAAGCATCACCAACAATACCGTAATCTGCTACTTTGAAAAAAGGCGCTTCAGGATCTTTGTTGATCACCACGATTACTTTTGACGAACTTACACCAGCCAAATGTTGAATTGCACCAGATATGCCGATGGCAATATACAAGTTGGGGCTGATGGAAATTCCTGTTTGACCCACGTGTTCTGAATGCGGTCTCCAATCTGCATCAGAAACTGGTTTTGAACAAGCGGTTGCAGCACCCAATAAACCTGCTAATTCTTCAATCATTCCCCAGTTTTCAGGACCTTTTAAACCACGCCCGGCAGATACCACTAATTCTGCATCTGGAAGTGAAACTTTATCAGTTGCTCTTACAATATCTTTGATAACAGTTCCTAAGTCCGATTGTTTAACATCAGCAGAGAAGGTTTCAATAGCAGCCTCGGTGCTATTTTCTTTCACACCAAAAGCATTCGGATTTAAGGCTATTACTTTATTTGCCGATGTTAATTCGGTAATGGCAAAGGCTTTACCAGAAAATGCAGTTTTTTTAACCGAAAATTTTCCATCTGTACTAGGCAACTCAACAGCCCCATCTGCCAAACCAGCTTTAAGCTTCACTGCAATACGAGGTGCTAAACCTTTACCAGAGAATGAATTGGATAATACGACGATGTCTGCATTTTCTTGTCCAGCAGCTGCAGCAATTACGCTTGCGTAAGCCTGGTTTACAAACGTTTTTAACTGATCTACACTTACATTTAAAACCTTCGATGCACCGTATTTACCTAACTCTTTTAATTCACTTTCCGCAACATCGCCAATAGAAATGGCAATTAACTTGGTCGATTGTTGATCGGCAATGGCTTTGGCGTATGAAACTGCCTCGAAAACAGATTTCTTAAACTTCCCTTCAGCTTGTTCTACATATACTAATACTGACATATTTTTATCTTAAATCTCCGATGGAGATGTTTATCTACTCAATTAATTATCTCTGTTTTTTCAAGTTCAAACTTAACTAGATCCTATTAAATCACTTTAGCTTCACTATGTAGCAAGCCAATTAACGACTCCGTCTGATCTGCAGGAATTAATTTCACTGTACCGCGTGGAGCTGGAGTTTCATATTTTGTCACCTTAATAACTTCCTCAATCGAAACTGGATCAACAACAGTTAAAGGTTTTGTTCTTGCGCTCATAATACCACGCATGTTAGGGATTTTAGGTTCAGCAACCCCTTCAGCACAGCTTGCTACAAACTTACCATTAACGGTAACTACTTCTTTTCCACCTTCAATTTCTCTTTCTAAAGTTGCATTGTCTCCATCGATGTCAAGTTTTTTGATGATCGAAATTGAGGGTAGGTCTAAAAATTCGCCTACCATTGCGGCTACCTGATTTCCATTATAATCAATAGACTCGCGTCCGGTTAAAATGATATTGAAATCTTTATCCTTTGCGTATTCTGCAATTTGCTTAGCTACGAAATATGCATCACGTGGAGCAGCATTCACTCTAACGGCGTCATCTGCGCCAATTGCAAGCGCTTTTCTGATGGTCGGATCGTTTGCAGCTTCGCCAACATTGATTACAGTTACTGTTCCTTTACCACCTTCGGCTAACTCAATTGCTCTCGATAACGCTATTTCATCATAAGGATTAACAATATATTGTACTCCGGCTGTATTGAATTCGGTATTATCATTGGTAAAAGTTATTTTTGTAGTCGTGTCGGGCACGTTACTGATACAAACTAATATTTTCATATGTTAATTTGGGTTTTAGTGAATATGAAATTATCAAAGCTTTAAGTAAGGCTTCTGATTTATCATACTATTGGTCTTATTTATATATGGTCTTTCTGCAAATTTAATTAAAAAAGCAAGGAAATAAAATGTCATCAAGCCGTTTAGCAAAGTTATTGGAGTTTTTAGAAAGTGATCCGAACGATCCGTTTATACTATATGCCTTAGCCACAGAGTATAACACTCAAAATGATAAAGAAAAGGCCTATTCTTTTTACCTTCAGTTAACGGATAAACATCCAGGTTATGTAGGAACTTATTATCATTTAGGTAAGTTACTGGAAAAAGATGATCAAAAAGATAAAGCGATTGAAGTATATCAAAAAGGAATGGCTGTAGCCCGTAATAAGAGAGATATGCATGCATTTTCTGAGTTGCAAGGTGCGTACAATACTGCTGCAGGTTTAGATTATGAAGATGAATAATTTAGTGAGTCCTTTTCAATTATTTGTTTATTGTTAATCAGCTAGAATAAATGCAGGCTAAACCCATCGCTGCTAAAAAGCAGTGGCTATTTATCAGGAATGTCGTATTGTTCACCTTCACTTCTTTCGGTGGCGCACAAGCACATTTAGCATTACTGTTAAAGTATTTCGTTAAAAATTCCAAGTTTATTTCGGAAGAGGAGTTACTGGAGCTGAACGCTTTAGCACAAGTTTTACCGGGGCCGGCATCTACACAAACACTGGTGGGGATAGCCTGGAAAGTTGGGAAACTAAAGCTAGCAATCCTTACTTTTTTGATTTGGATCTTGCCAACGGCAGCAATTATGACATTTGCTGCGATTAGCTATGCCTTGCTTGATCAGAAGCAAAAATTTAGTGATATTTTGGAGTATATTCAGCCTATAGCGTTGGGTATTGTGGCTTATGGAGCATGGCAATTGGGTAAAAAAGTTTTGTCTTCCCAAGTCTCCATTTTCTTAGCCATATCTTCTGTTGTGGCAACCTTTGTTCTCCGTAATGCCTATGTGTTCCCATTAGCGATATTAGTTGGTGGAATAATTTCTTCTGCGATTGAAACGCCTAAAGAGGAAACAGAATTACGAGTTAAACTTTTTTCGAATATTAACCCTAAGAAGATGATTTACTTTTTAGGAGCACTACTTTTATTTGCACTTGTTGGTGCCATCATCAATAGAACATCACCTTTTAGTTTGCCAATTCGTTTGTTAGAAAACTTTTACAGGAACGGAATATTGGTTTTCGGCGGTGGTCAGGTGCTTGTCCCGTTAATGTTTACGGAGTTTGTAGAGATGAAGCATTATCTGCCTTCATCAGGTTTTCTGTCAGGTTTTGCCTTACAGCAAGCACTACCCGGACCAACATTTTCATTCACCAGTTATCTTGGGGCATTAAGCATGAAAAACTTTGGCTACGGCGTATGGGGACAGGTGCTAGGCGGCTTAATCGGTGTAATTGGAATTAATTTACCGGGATTAATTTTGGTTTTATTTATTGTTCCTTTTTGGGATGATTTGAAGAAAATCTCAAGAATTCGCTATAGTCTTTCTGGTATCAATGCGGTAAGCGTAGGTTTCATTATTGCCGCCTTTATCCTGTTGCTTATCCCAATGGGTTTTAACTGGTTGTTCTTAGGGATAATGCTAGCCACATTTCTACTTTTAAACTTCTCCAAAGTGAGCCCGCCTGTTATTGTTTTAGCTGGAATATTATTCGGATATCTTTTCTAAATAAAAAAAGGGAAATTTTTCAATTTCCCTTCAACTATTTACCTCCATTAAAATGGTGGATCATCGTCATTGTAATCGTCCATTTTCGAAGGTCGAATGATTACATTGCTTTGTTTTTCAAAATCTTGTGATGGGTACATTCCTGCAGATGGATCTGCGGAAGCAAACGACGTTGGTGCTGTGAAATCTTCCTCTAAATCCGTAAATTTAACAAACTTACCAACGAAACGTAGCGGCACAATTCCAGTTTCACCGTTCCTGTGTTTTGCAATAATTACTTCGCCAATTCCTGCTTGCGATCTTCCTTGCTCATCTTCTGTAATGCCATAATATTCAGGGCGATAAAGGAATAAAACCATATCAGCATCCTGCTCAATTGAACCCGATTCACGCAAATCGGATAACATTGGTCTCTTTCCCTGCAAACCAGGTCGGCTTTCTACCGCACGACTTAACTGTGACAAAGCTAAAACAGGAACATCTAATTCCTTTGCAACTGATTTTAAAGCTCTTGAAATACTACCGATCTCTTGCTCACGATTACCACCACCTTTACCGCCTTCACCTTTACCATGCATCAACTGCAAGTAATCCACAATAACTAATTGAATATCGTATTGTGATTTTAGCCTTCTACATTTTGCTCTAAATTCAAAGATATTTAGCGCTGGCGTATCATCGATAAGTAGGGGAGCTTCGGTTAAGCGACCGATTTTGCTGTGAAGCTGCTGCCATTCCCACTCTTGTAGATTTCCTTTTCTTATTTTTTCTTGCTCTATTTCAGCTTCTCCCGATATTAAACGGTTAACTAACTGAACAGAAGACATCTCTAAAGAGAAAACTACTGTCGGTTTTTGAAAATCAACTGTCGCATTCCTTGCGCAGGTAAGTACGAAGGCGGTTTTTCCCATCGCCGGACGAGCAGCAATAATAACCAAATCTTGTTTTTGCCATCCTCCGGTAATGCGGTCTAACCCTGTAAAACCAGTTGGAACACCCGTTAAGCCATCTGTTTTTGTTCGAAGTTCTTCTAGGGTTGCTAGCGATTGTTTAATAATATCGTCCATTTTCTGCGTATCTCTCCGCAAGTTATTTTGGGCAATATCAAACAATCCTTTTTCCGCATGATCTAATAAATCGAAAATATCAGTGGTATCTTCATATGCATTCGTAATAATATCAGTAGAAATTCTAATCAATTCACGCTGAATATATTTTTGGGAAATAATCCGGGCATGGTATTCAATATTTGCGGCAGAAGCTACACGGTTAGTCAGGTTGGTGATATAATAAGCTCCGCCAACCATTTCTAGAGTACCCATCTGGCGCAGTTCTGATGTTACCGTTAAAATATCTACTGGTTTCGACTTTTCGAACAGCATATGGATCGCTGCAAATATTTTTTGGTGGGCTTCATGATAAAAAACTTCAGGCTTTAAAATGTCGATAACAGCCGAAAGCGCATCTTTTTCCAACATTAATGCACCTAAAACTGCCTCTTCCAAATCTAACGCTTGGGGAGGCAATTTACCCATTGAACTCACTGTTGTATTTAATCTTGCTTTTCGGGATGATATATTATTCTTTCCGCCTTGTTCGTTATCGATACTCATTTTACAAAAGTAGTTAATTTTTGATCCGAATGTTTTAACAAGTTCTTAGCTGTTTGTTAACAAATTGAAGAAGAATAAGATTAAGTTTTAGTAATTATCAAAAGATTTCAAAATTTTGAACAACAAAATGTTGATAATGGAAAGGTGATAAAAAAGGATCTATTTAAAATGAACGTACGGGGATAGGGAGGGGTAGGTGAGGAAATAGGGAATGGATAATTGAAAATAGTGAAGAGATAATGGGAATAGATATTGGCAATAGTACGAAAGGTAGTAGTTGTTTTTTTAAGTTAGACTAATCAACTTCCACCTCTATAATTCGATTGCCAATAAAAATCAATCCTCTGATTTACTCCCATATTTTCCAATAGCAAATAATTTTGCTTGCCTTGCCGGAAAAACAATTACTTTTGCAAACAATTTTACATCATGGATAATTTTAGAAGACCGCAGAGAGCAAAAGAAAATAATGAGTTTGTATTTGGCATTAGAGCTGTAATTGAAGCAGTGAAAGCTGGTAGAGATATTGAAACAATTTATCAACAACGTGGTCTGGGCGGAGAATTATTTCTGGAGTTAAAAGCATTACTTAAAGATACTTTGATCCCATTGAACGCTGTTCCAATTGAGAAATTGAATCGAATGTCTCAAAAAAATCATCAAGGTGTTATAGCTGTTATTTCTCCTATCACTTATCAAAATATTGAGGATATTGTTCCTGCTGTTTTTGAAAAAGGTGAAGTGCCGTTGATATTGGTGTTAGATAGTGTAACTGATGTACGTAACATGGGTGCAATTGCTCGTACAGCTGCTTGCGTAGGCGTGCATGCTATTGTGGTACCGTTAAAAAATGCTGCACAAATAAACGCAGATGCGATTAAAACTTCTGCAGGAGCTCTATTTAATATCCCTATTTGCAGACATGCTAACCTTCATAAAACCTGTTTGTTTTTGCAAGAAAGCGGTTTGCAGATTGTAGCCTGTACCGAGAAAACTACAGATTTAATTTACTCGCCAGATTATACCATGCCAACAGCAATCATTATGGGTTCGGAAGACGAGGGGATTTCCAACGATCTTTTAAGAGTAGCAGATCATTTAGCAAAAATTCCAATGGCTGGCAAAATAGAATCATTAAATGTGTCGGTTTCTGCGGGTGTTATTTTATACGAGGCTGTAAGACAAAGAACAACCTAAGGCAGGTGTCCTTTTAATTTCTTAGTTAAAAATATAATTATGTATTTTTAATAGAAATTCCATTTATGCTTCCTGCAAAAAACATTACTGAAGTTATCACTCATCTCGATGACATTATTGATCAAAGCATTGCCAAAAAATCCAGAGCAGGATATTTTGTTTGCTTGTATCGAAAAATGACCGTCGCTGTTTAAAATGGAATAAGTGATGGCTTGTTTGAGAACGGACAGCGAATGGAAAAGCTTAATGTGATTTTTGCAAATCGATCTATCGACGCTTATTTCTGTAATCTGAACCAAACCCCACTAACTTCTTCATGGAAATCCGCTTCCGATGCCAGTTTACAGCCTCACACTGTCATTCAACATTTATCAATGGGCATGAATGCACATATTAATTTGGATCTCGGTATCGCTGCTGCCGAAACTGCAAAAGGTTCTGACATCCAGTTGATTCAAAAAGATTTCAATCTTATCAACAATATTATTGGTTGCTTGATAAATATAATCCAAAAGGATTTAGAAGAGATTTGTGCCCCAATGAAATTATTAAAATATGTTGATAATAAAAGCAAAGAGTCTGTAGTCCGTTTTAGCATTACAGCGGCAAGAAATACCGCTTGGGCAAATGCTGTTGGCCTTTCTGTTCTGCAAAAGAATATGTATCCGGGCTACATCAAATATTTGGATGATAAAATTAATTTAGTAGCCAGTAATATTATAAATCCTAACTTTTCTCAAAGTTTAATTTTAAGAACAGTTAGGATTTTCGAACCAAAGGATATTGGTGAGATTATAAAATTTTTGAAAGACTAAATGAATCTATTTCCGAATCTGGATTTAACTTCGGCTACAAATTCTTTTACTTTTTGCTCTTCATTACGGGGGCAAATCATTAACATATTATTGTTTTCCACTACAATGTAATCATGTAGTCCTTGTAGAATGACTAGTTTGTCTTTCGGTACATTCACCATACAATTAGACGAATCGAACATAATTACCTGTTCTGAAGGAATTACCGCATTGCCAACATAATCCTTCTCAGCCATTTCATAAATTGATGCCCAGGTACCTAAGTCAGACCAACCAAAATCAGCCGGTAAAACGTAAACATTATCAGCCTTCTCCATAATACCAAAATCGATAGATATATTGGTGCATTGGAGATAAGCATTATTTATAAAATCATTTTCTCTTTCGGTATTCATTTCTGAACGGCCCTGATTGAAAATTTCGTACATGTCTGGTAAATGCCTTTCAAATGCCTTCAAAATTGATTTTGCCGACCAAATAAAAATTCCGGCGTTCCATAAAAAATCCCCACTTTGGATAAATGATTTGGCCAGTTCTAAATTCGGCTTTTCCGTAAATGTTTTAACCCGATGTAAATCAGTATCGGTATTTAGTACATGATCGGTGTGCTGAATGTAGCCGTAACCTGTATCAGGTCTGTTTGGCTTAATGCCTAAGGTAATCAAACAATCGTTTTTCGATGCGGCATCAAGCGATTGCTCAATGGACTCGATAAAACCATCTATGTTAGCAATAGTATGATCCGATGGTGCTACAACAATAGTCGCGTTGGGATTAAGCTCATGTATTTTTAAACTTCCATAAGCTACACAAGGGGCTGTATTTCTTAATAAAGGTTCCGCCAGGATTTGATTATCTGAAAGTTGTGGTAACTGTTCTTTTACAAGTTCAGCATAAATCTCATTGGTAACTATAAATATATTTTCTGGTAAACAGATTTTTAAAAACCTTTCGTAAGTACTTTGAATCAGCGTTTTACCAACGCCGAAAAAATCGATAAACTGCTTAGGGTATTCTGTTCTGCTCACGGGCCAGAAGCGACTTCCAACTCCGCCAGCCATTATTAGGGCGTAATAATCTTTATTCATTTTATGATTTAAAATTACACTATTCCTTCATTCAAAAGATCGTGCAAATGGATAATTCCAAAGTAAGTGTTTTGTTTCAGTACTAGCAACTGCGTAATGTTATTTTCCTTAATTATGTGTAGTGCTTCCACTGCAAGAGCGTCGTATTGTATACTTTTTGGCTGCTTTCCCATAATATCTTCGGCCTTCAGTCCAATAACCGAATCATTGTTCTCAAGCATTCGTCTGATATCGCCATCGGTAATTACACCAATTACACTATTTCCCTCATCAACAACAGCAACAGCACCCAAACGGTTTTTGCTAATTTCTATTAATACATCCTTAACGGAAGCCGAGGGATTTATTGAAGGTTTTTCATTGGAAAGAGCCAGATCTTTGGCCTTTAAATAAAGTTTTTTTCCTAATGATCCTCCAGGGTGATATTTCGCAAAATCAGACTCATTAAATTCTCTACATTCTAAGAGACAAATAGCCAATGCATCGCCCAAGGCAAGTTGAGCCGTTGTGCTGGTAGTTGGTGCTAAATTATGTGGGCAAGCCTCTTTTTCAAATGAGGTATTTAATACAAGATCTGCCTGTTCGGCTAAAAAAGATGTCAATTCCCCAACCATTCCAATCAGTTTATTTCCTGCAGATTTAAGCAATGGAACTAAAACTTTTATTTCTGGAGTATTTCCGCTTTTTGATAAACAAATAATGACATCATTTCTTTGAATCATACCTAAATCCCCATGAATAGCATCCGCGGCATGCATAAAGATAGCAGGCGTGCCAGTAGAATTAAAAGTAGCAACAATTTTTTGAGCGATAATAGCGCTTTTGCCTATGCCTGTTACGATAACTCTTCCATCACAATTTAAAATGGAAGATACCACCTGCTCAAAATCATCGTTAATGTTTTTCGCAACATTTAATATCGCTGCTGCTTCAAGCTCTAAAGTGCTTATGGCTGATTGGATTATGTATTTTTTACTTTTCAAAGAGAAAATAATTGTTGGTGAATACTTGAAATTCTTGTAAAATTATGTTATTTTGGATAGAAAAATAGCATCGCATATTTTATTACACAAAATGGACGTGAAAAAGTCGATATTTGATAACCTGCAAAATTTCTTTGGGTTTGATAATTTCAAAGGTGATCAGGAGTCGATCATAACAAACATATTAGAAGGGAATAATACTTTCGTTATTATGCCAACCGGCGGAGGAAAGTCTATTTGCTATCAATTGCCAGCATTAATGAGCGAAGGAACGGCGATTGTAATTTCTCCTCTAATTGCATTAATGAAAAACCAGGTGGATCAATTAAGAGCATTTGGCGGAAATGATAGTATCGCACATTTTCTTAACTCATCTTTAAATAAGTCTGAAATTACACAAGTTAAGTCTGATCTTTTAAGTGGCCAGACGAAGTTATTATATGTTGCACCAGAATCGCTGGCTAAGCAAGATAATATTGAGTTCCTGAATTTAATAAAGATCTCTTTTGTCGCGGTTGATGAAGCGCATTGTATTTCGGAATGGGGACATGATTTTAGACCAGAGTACCGTAAAATAAAGCAGGTGATTGCAGGCTTGGGCAATAATATTCCTATTATAGCTCTAACGGCTACTGCCACACCAAAAGTTCAGCAAGATATTATGAAAAACCTTGGCATGACCGAGGCTACACTATTCAAATCGTCATTTAACAGGCCAAACTTATTTTATGAAATTCGCCCAAAAAGGGATATCACAAAAGAAATCATAAAGTATATTAAATCGAATCCAGGGAAATCAGGAATCATTTATTGTCTCAGTCGAAAAAAAGTAGAAGAAGTTGCAGAAGCGCTAAACCTTAATGGAATTAGTGCTTTGCCGTACCATGCTGGTTTAGAACCAAAAATTAGAGCTGAAACACAAGATCGCTTTTTGATGGAAGATGCAGAAGTGATTGTAGCGACAATTGCTTTTGGTATGGGGATAGATAAACCTGACGTTCGTTTCGTTATCCATCACGATGTGCCTAAAAGTATGGAAGGTTATTACCAGGAAACTGGTAGAGCTGGCCGTGATGGCGGCGAAGGAGTTTGTATAGCTTTCTACGCTCAAAAAGACGTAGATAAGCTTGCTAAATTTATGAAAGATAAGCCGGTTTCTGAACGTGAAATTGGTACACAAATTTTAAAAGAAGTTATTGATTATGCTGAATCTGGCGTTTGCCGACGTAAGCAGATACTTCATTATTTTGGAGAAAATTTTAATGAAACAGGTTGCAATTGCATGTGCGATAACTGCAAAAAACCTAAAAAACAATTTGATGCGGAAGAGCAGCTATCAACCTTGCTAAAATTTATCGAAAAAACAGGCGAGAAGTTTGATGATGCACATTTATTAAACGTGTTTTTGGGTTTGGAAACTGCACAAACCATTGCTTACGAGCATAGCAAAGTTCCGGAATTCGGAATCGGTAAAGAAGAAGGAATTTTGTTTTGGAAATCAGTTATCCGGCAGGCCGTTCTGAACAATTACCTTTTTAAGGATATTGATAATTATGGTTTATTGAAGCTAACAAAACAAGGAAGAGACTTTATTATCAATCCTTACAGCTTGAAATTTATCTTAAATGAACCGATTGAAACGGGTGCAGATGATGATGAGGATGATGTAAAACAAGGCCCTGGAGCATTAGATACCCACTTGCTACAGCTGCTAAAAGATTTACGTAAAAAAATTGCCAAGCAAAAAAGTGTTCCACCCTTTGTCGTTTTTCAAGATCCATCTTTGGAGGAAATGTGTACGCATTATCCAATTACAATGGAAGAACTTCGACAAATACATGGTGTTGGCTCTGGTAAAGCAATGAAATTTGGTAGCGCTTTTATTGAGTTAATAAAGAAATACGTAGAAGATAACGACATTGAGCGACCAATTGATTTGATTATAAAAACTCAAGCCAATAAATCGCAAATGAAAGTTTCTATTATTCAAAATATAGACAGACAGATTGGTTTAGAAGATATTGCTGATTCGAAAGGAATTACTTACGAAGAAATTTTAAAAGAGGTAGAATCGATTGTTAACTCGGGGACTAAGCTTAATTTAAACTATTTTATTGATGAAGTCATTGATGACGATAGACAAGATGAGGTTTTTGATTACTTCCGTGCTGCCGAAAGCGATTCGATTGATGAAGCACTTAATGAACTTGGCGAAACTGACTACACCCGCGAAGAAATCCAATTGATGCGAATAAAATTCATGTCGGAACTAGGGAACTAAAATTAGATTTGAGATAAAGAGACTAGATTTTAGACGGTTGACGTTTGAAATTTCACATCTCACTTCTCAAGTCTTAAATCTCAATTATGCTAAACTATTTAGATAAAATAAAAAATACAGAATCCGGAAATTTCTTTTTGATGGCTGGTCCATGTGCAATCGAAGGTGAAGATATCGCCATGCGCATTGCTGAAAAGATTATTACGATTACAGATAAACTTAAAATCCCTTACATTTTCAAGGGTTCCTATCGCAAAGCAAATAGAAGCAAAGGCAGTTCTTTTACAGGGATTGGCGATGAAAAAGCCCTAAGGATTTTGGAGCGTATTGGTCGCGAATTTGGCGTGCCTACCGTTACAGATATTCACGAAAGTGGTGAAGCTGCAATCGCTGCTGCATATGTAGACGTTTTGCAGATCCCTGCTTTTTTGTGTCGCCAGACTGACTTGTTGATTGCTGCTGCCGAAACTGGTAAAGTAGTTAATGTAAAAAAAGGTCAGTTTCTTTCTGCTGGTTCAATGAAATTTGCAGTTGAAAAAGTGCGGGAAGCTGGCAACGAAAAAGTAATTTTAACGGATAGGGGAAATACTTTTGGCTACCAGGATTTAATTGTTGATTATCGGGGTTTACCCGAAATGCAAAGCTTCGGTGTTCCCGTTGTGATGGATTGTACGCATTCGCTACAGCAACCAAATCAAGCGAGTGGCGTAACTGGAGGTAAACCAGAGTTAATTTTAACCATTGCTAAAGCTGCCATTGCAGTTGGTGCAGATGGCTTATTTATCGAAACTCACCCAGATCCAGCAAACGCGAAATCAGATGGTGCTAATATGCTGCATTTGGATTTATTGGAAGAAACTTTAACCAGGTTGATCCGGATTAGGCAAGCTATTCTTTAAAAATGACAAACTCAAAGGTATTTCTTACTGCCGAATGGCGAAAACTTGCTCTGGCGCAATATGCTGTAGATAAGGCTGTGCTTTTGAAATACCTACCGCCCAATACAGAATTGGATGATTGGCAAGGTAAATACTATGTGAGCTTAGTTGGTTTTATGTTCGTAGATGTAAAATTGAGAGGCTTTAATATCCCGTTTCATACCAATTTTGAGGAAGTTAATCTTCGCTTCTATGTTAAATACAAAGATGGTGATGAGTGGAAGAGGGGCGTTGTTTTTATAAAAGAAATTGTGCCGTTGCCAGCCATCACATTTGTGGCAAATACAGTTTACAAAGAGAACTACCAAACCTTGCCGATGAAACACGTTTGGATTGAGCAGGAGCATCAACTTGAAGTAGATTATCTTTGGAAGAACAAAATCTGGAATAAGTTTTCTGTTACCGCTTCATCAAAAGCTGAAGAAATTGCCGTGGGCAGTGAAGAAGAATTCATTACGGAACATTATTGGGGATATACCAAGATTGGATTAAATAGAACATCTGAATATGGCGTAGAACATCCACGTTGGGAAGCCTACCCAGTTAAACAATATAAAATTGAAGTTGATTTTGGGATTAATTACGGAAGTGATTTCGCTTTCCTTAACCGTGCTGAGCCAGATTCAGTAATGCTTGCAGAAGGCTCAGAAATTAGGGTTTTGAAAGGGAAAAAGTTTTAGCAGTTTTTTTGCTTGAAAAAATAAATACACCTGATTAGACCCTGTGTTGATCCCCTCGCCAACTTTTTATTTCCTTTTTGATGCCATCTGGCGATAGTTGCATGGAAATTACCTTATCAACAAGTACCACTAATTCTCCATCACTTGCAAATCTTAAAGCCAGTATGTGTGCTAAAGTGAGTTCAGCCGGCAGTGCTTTGCCGGCCAACAAAAAGTATCGGAATTTTTCTTCTGCTCTTATAGCTCTGTCTTGCGCTTTCAATGCAAATGTTCTTGCCATTATAGCTGTTAGCAGTACTAAAAATATCGCAAGGAAAATTAAAGCCGATGAGATATTTGGAGTTATTACGCAATTGTAGAGCGAAGCCAGCAACGTGAGCAAGATCAACGGCACAGCAAAGAAATGGAAAAGCGGATAGAACCTTCTGTGGTTGGAGTAATTTTGCGACATATTAAATTTTAGTTATCAAAAACGATGTTCTTCTATTGCTTTTTCGCCCAAGCTCGGTTTTATTATCTGCAATTGGTTTATTTGCCCCAAAACCTTTAAACGTGAGTCTTTTGGCTTCAATATTGTTTTTCAATAAATATTCGTAAACAGCATTTGCTCTATTAAGTGATAACTTTTCGTTCAATTTAGCATCGCCTATATTATCTGTATGACCTTGAATTTCGATATCGACCGTTGGATTTTGATTTAGGAACTCAATTAATAAATCGAGTTCTTTAATTGATGCAGGCAAGAGATTGAACTTGTTAGTGTCAAAGAAAATATTTCTCAAAGTTACATTTCCACCTTGTTTAATTTTTTCGATGTAGACTTCTATTTGGTAGGGCTTGTTGATATCGCCAGTCTTTAATTCAAAGTTTTCAGAATAAAACAAATAACCTTCTGCATTAACATTGAAAAGATAATTACTTCCGATAGGCATAACAGCTAGAAACTGGCCAGTTTCGGGATCGGTGTAGTCATCAAAAACTGTATTGTTTGATTTTAAATCTATAACCTGAACATTGCTTTCTATCATTTTCTTGCTGTCCTTATCTCTCACAATGCCTTTTACATACGATACTTTCATTGGTTTCGCAATTTCTGGCAAACCGAAACTATAAATATCCTGACCACCGAAGCCGTCTTTTAAGTTAGAGGAAAACATTCCCGTGTTTCCATCAGCACTAACAATTAAACCGCTCTCATCATCAAATGAATTTATCGGATAGCCGATATTAATAGGTTTTTGAAACTTTCCTCCAACATCCATTCTGCTGTAGTAAATATCTTTGTTTCCAAAACCTGGCCATCCATCTGAGGAAAAGTAAAGTGTTTTTCCATCAGCGTGTAGGAAGGGTGTGTTTTCATCGTAAATTGTATTTATTTCAAGACCAAGATTTATAGCAGGTCCCCATTTGGCATCATCAGTAATGGTGCTTTTCCATATATCGTAGCCTCCCGAACCGCTGGGACGGTTGCTAATGAAATATAGAGTTCTGCCATCGGGACTGATTGCAGGTTGCGACTCCCAATACTCAGAATTTACAGGTTTGCCAATATTATAAGGTTCGCCCCAATCTTTGCCTTCACGGTGAGAAACATAAATATCACATCTACCTAGCCCATCTGGGCGATTACATCCCGTAAAAAATAAATATTTTCCATCTGGAGATATCGTTTGAGCGCCTTCATTGTATCTGGTCGTATTTATGTTTGCTGATAAAGGCGTAGCTAAATTCCATGAATTATTTTTGAATTGAGAAGTCCAAAAGTCTTCATTCCCATTCATCAGGCGAGTAAACACTAATGTTTCTCCATCGGCTGTCAAAGCAGGGAAATATTCTGAGTCGTTTGTATTAACGCCATTTCCTAGATTAGCTGGTGCGTATTTAACGGGCTTCTTAATTTCAAGGGATGCAAAATCACAGTCCATTAAATATTTCCTTGCTCGTTTTGCCCGTTCAGAAGAACTATCTAATAATAAGAATTCATTAAAATGTTGTTTTGCCTGATCATATTCTTGTGTGGCAAATTCCATCTCGGCTAAGCCATAGATCACTTCGGGAGCTACATTTTTATTGATCAGTAATGCTTTTTGGTAAGCGGCTTTAGCATCTGAATATCTCTTTTGCGCTTTGTAAACGCCGCCGAGTAAGGTAAATGCATTTTGAAATAGGGGATCTGCCTCAACAGCACTTTTCAAAACTTGCTCGGCAGATGCATAATCTAATTTCTCAATGTATGGTCCTGCCTTTTCGAAAAAAGTTTGTGCTTTTCTATTTGGCGAGCTTTGCGCATAACCAAAAATACTTGATATGCTAACGAATAAGAGAAACCAGTATTTCATTACATCAACATTTAGTGATCAAAGCTAATGTAAACTATTTAAGGAATATTTAAAAATTTATGCGTTTGCAAAGAAATTTCCCATTTCGGGTTAGCCATTACGTACTCAATAATCATTGGGGTAATTTCTTTAGATTTTGACCACTCTGGCTGAAGGTAAAGCTTACAGGTTGGTGATACCATTGCGGCATATTCCTCTGCCCATTTAAAATCACTTTTATTAAAAACAATAACTTTCAACTCGTGGGCGAAAGGGGTGATATCGGGTCTGGGTGCTTTAAATTTTTTTGGTGATAAACAGATCCAATCCCAATGGCCTGAAAGAGGATAAGCACCCGAAGTTTCAATAAACGTTAAGATACCTCGATCTCTAAGTTTTTGAGTAAGGTAGTCAAGATTGTAAATAAGTGGTTCACCACCAGTAATTACCACAGCTTTGCCCGGGAATTTATCTGCATTTTCTACAATTACATCAGCAGGAGTTAAGGGATGCATTTCGGCGTCCCAGCTTTCTTTCACATCGCACCAGTGGCATCCCACATCACAACCACCTAAGCGGATAAAATAAGCTGCTTTTCCGGTGTTGAATCCTTCGCCCTGTATCGTATAGAACTCTTCCATTAAAGGAAGTAATGTGCCGTCTTCTGGTATATCTTGTTTCATTTTTGAGGATGCAAATATCTTAAAAAAATATGGTGTAGCGATTTCTCTTTTAAAAATTAATGTAAAGATGAAATAAGACTGATATTTAAATAGTTATTTTAGCTGGATGAAGTGGTTCAAAGCACTAAATATTAATCAAATCCCCAATGCCAATTCA
Organism: Pedobacter sp. Leaf41; assembly: GCF_001422545.1. Taxonomy (GTDB): domain Bacteria; phylum Bacteroidota; class Bacteroidia; order Sphingobacteriales; family Sphingobacteriaceae; genus Pedobacter. Next base: position 977,312 of record NZ_LMLE01000001.1, read on the forward strand.
ATAAAAACGCTTGAGGTTAATGGCAAACAACTCTGCGTGATCAATAATGAAGAAAAAATTGTGGTAACCCAATCTTCTTGCCCACATGCTGGCGGTCACTTTTCTGGTGGTTGGTGCAAAAATGGTCATTTGATCTGTCCGATACATCGCTATGAATATAGTTTGGAAAACGGAAGAGGTGCAGAGGGTCAGGGCGATTATATTGATATTTATCCAAGTGAGTTAAGAGAAGATGGCTTGTATGTTGGTTTTGAAGAAAGCTGGTGGAGTAAACTTTGGAGCTGAAAGAGCAAAGAATAAGGAGCAATGAACAAGGATTTTGAGCGTATTGTAATTTCAGCACTCATCTTTATTCTTTGTTCATTCATCCTTTCTCTTGCAACAAATACCTTTTAAAAAACTCTTGACAATTTACAACTTCTATTTCAGCGAAATAAAAACCTTCAACATCTTCTGTAATGATGCATTTACATTGGACAGATTCTGCAGCATAGTACTCTAAGCCATCTTCAATATCGTGAATAAATTTGTTTGATAAAGTATTTAAAACACCTTTGGCCGAGTTTTCTACTATTTTTATATGCTGACAAAGCAAATCAATTTTATGTTTCGCCAATTGGGATTTATGTTTTTTTCGGCAAAGTAAAACGCAATAGCCAGGCAAAGAGTTGAGGTGTAAACCTCGAATTTTGGATGAGATGCCAAACTCAAAATTCTTGAAGAGTAAGTAAATAGAGTAAATTCCTTGTTTAATACAGAACAAGTATATTAGCACCTAAAAATATCTTCATCAATTACTTTTTAGAAGAGAAGAATTCATCTTTTGATGTTTTTCTGTTGGCTTTCCCCGTTTTTTTTGTATTCAACTTCGTCCTCTGCAACCATACTCAACCAATCAGAAATTGGATAATCTTCTAAATGATTTATAGTCACTAGCCGTAACCTGTATCAATAAGTGTTCAACTAGCCGCGAAAGACTAATATTATTATCAGTTGCGTACTTCTTAGCCTTTGCAACCACATCATCATTGAAGCTTGGAGTTAATTTCGCATCCATAATTGAAATATTTATAACATATAATGCTTTACGTATAAATAAAAATTAGTTTACGTAAAAAAAGCAATTCAAAAATTGAATTGCTTTTTCCTTTATGCTTTAACCCTCGAGCTTATTGATAAATTTCTTTCCTAGCTGATGCTAAAGTGTTTTGCAATAGACCTACTATCGTCATCAAACCGACTCCGCCTGGAACAGGTGTAATGTAAGATGAAATGGGCGCTACGTTTTCGAAATCTACATCTCCATATAATTTGAAACCAGATTTCGTTTCGGTAGATGTTTCACGGTTGATGCCCACATCAATAATTATCGCACCGGGTTTTACCATGTCGGCGGTGATGAAGTTCTTTTTACCAATTGCCGCAATAATAATATCGGCTTGTAAAACCTGTTCTTTTAAATCCTTAGTGCGGGAGTGTGTAAGCGTAACTGTGCAGTTGCCTGGGTTTGCGTTACGGGCCATTAAAATACTCATCGGACTACCAACAATGTTACTTCTCCCTACTACTACACAATGCATCCCAGAGGTATTAATGTTACATTCCTGTAACATCAATAAAATTCCATAAGGTGTAGCAGGGATGAAGCAGGGTAGATTACGCATCATTCTGCCCAAGTTTACCGGATGAAAACCATCTACATCTTTACGGTAATCAATAGCTTCCGTAACTTTCTCAGGGTCGATATGTTTTGGTAAAGGGAGCTGAACAATTAATCCATCGACATCAGCATCTTGATTAATTTCTTCGATTTTAGCCAATAATTCAGCCTCAGTTACCGAATTATCATACCTGTGAAGTGAAGACTTGAAACCCACCTTTTCGCAGTTTTTCATCTTACTGGCCACATAGGTTTCGCTTCCGCCATCGTTGCCCACTAAAATGGCAACAAGGTGTGGTTTGCGTCCATTGGTATTTAAAAACTCTGCAGCTTCCTTTGCAATCTGAACTTTAACTTTTTCTGATACGTATTTGCCGTCTAATAATTTCATTCTTAAAGAGATGTGAGAAATGAGATTTGAGATCTGAGATCGAACAAATGTTTAACGTCTCATGCCTATTATCTCATATCTAATTTTAATCCAATTTCAAAACTGCCATAAATGCTGATTGGGGAATCTCTACGTTTCCAACCTGGCGCATGCGTTTCTTACCTTTTTTCTGTTTCTCCAATAATTTACGCTTCCGGGAAATATCACCACCGTAACATTTAGCGGTAACATCTTTACGCAAAGCACTTAGTGTTTCACGAGCGATCACTTTTGCGCCAATAGAAGCTTGAATTTTAATTTCGAACTGTTGACGAGGGATTAACTCCCTTAATTTCTCGCAAATTTTCTTTCCGAAATCGTAAGCGTTACTTCTGTGAATGAGTGAAGAAAGGGCATCAACCGGTTCATCATTAATTAACATATCTAAACGAACCAAATCTGATTTGCGGTAACCTACCTGGTGATAATCGAAAGATGCGTAGCCCTTTGAAATGGTTTTTAATTTATCATAAAAGTCGAATACAATCTCGCCCATTGGCATTTCGAAAACCAGTTCAACCCGATCGGAGGTTAAGTAGGATTGATTTACAATTGTTCCTCTTTTCTGAATACACAGTGACATTACCGGTCCGACAAAATCGGCTTTAGTAATGATATTGGCTTTGATAAATGGTTCCTCAACAGAATCCAGTTTGCTCGGATCAGGAAGATCTGAAGGATTGTTTACAAAAATTTCATCTCCTTTTGTAGTATGAGCGATGTAGGATACGTTAGGAACGGTAGTGATAACCGTCATGTCGAATTCACGCTCTAAACGCTCTTGAATGATCTCCATGTGCAACATACCCAAAAATCCGCAACGGAAACCGAAGCCTAAGGCTGCCGAACTTTCAGGTTCAAATACGATAGATGCATCATTCAGCTGTAGCTTATGCATTGCTTCACGAAGTTCTTCAAACTCATCTGTATCAACAGGATAAATCCCAGCGAAAACCATTGGTTTAACTTCTTCAAAACCTTGAATTGCATCTAAAGATGGTCTTGCAGTTGTTGTAATGGTATCACCAACTTTTACTTCTCTGGCTTCTTTTATCCCTGAAATGATATAACCCACATCTCCGGTTTTAACCACACTCCTTGGCGCCATATCTAGTTTTAAAATTCCTACCTCATCAGCAAGATATTCCTTTCCTGTATTAATAAACTTAACTTTGTCGCCTTTTTTGATCTCGCCGTTTACCACTTTGTAATAAGCGATTATTCCTCTAAAAGAGTTAAAAACCGAGTCGAAAATTAAGGCTTGTAACGGCGCTTCAGGATCGCCAACAGGTGCTGGAACACGATCTACAATGGCTTGAATAATATCGGGAATCCCTAAGCCAGTTTTACCCGATGCAGGAATAATATCTTCGCGTTTACAGCCAATTAAATCAATAATCTGATCTTTAACTTCTTCAGGCATCGCCCCAGGCAAATCCATTTTGTTTAAGATTGGAATAATTTCGAGATCGTGTTCTAAAGCCAGATACAAATTCGAAATGGTTTGTGCTTGTATCCCTTGCGAAGCATCTACAATTAATAAAGCGCCTTCACAAGCGGCAATAGAACGCGAAACTTCATAAGAAAAATCGACGTGTCCCGGGGTATCAATCAAGTTAAAGTTATATTCAATATCTCCAACCTTATAGTTCATTTGTATGGCATGACTTTTAATCGTTATGCCTCGCTCACGCTCCAAATCCATATTATCGAGCAATTGCGCCTGCGCTTCACGCTGCGAAATTGTCGCTGTATATTCTAATAACCTATCAGCCAAAGTGCTCTTGCCATGGTCGATATGTGCAATAATGCAAAAATTACGTATATGCTTCATCTTTGCGCAAAGATATGCTTTTTAATGGAAAATTTACCGTCGAAAATGGAATGCTAAGCGGCCAATTTTTTTATAAAACAAGGTAGTATTTGCTGATTAGAAAGTTAATCACTTCCTCCGTTCAGGAGGAAAAATGTTTAGTCGTTTCGTTATCTTATTTCCAGAAAAAATCGGTTATTTTGAATGAACAATCTCATTCATAGCAACAATGAATGCATAGTTACCATTGAATTTAATTGCTAAAGCATGCGATATATCAAATTAGCTGCTCAAAAGTCAACATTTTTTGCTTTTCAGCCTCAGGTATTGTAGTTGGTCTTTTTGTATTAGGATCAACGGCTATGCAAACTGTTTTTCCTTTACTGCAAATTACTTCCTCGGTTCCCTTTAGTTTTACAATTTGGTACTCTAAGTCAAAGCTTGTATTGCCAATTCGTGATGTTTTCACATGAACAGCTATTTTATCATTCATCACAATCGGCAGAATATAATCTATTTCAGCATGGGCAATGACGATTCCAGTTTTATTCCAATCCCACTTTACAATTTCTTCCCAATACTTAGTTCTGGCAATTTCCAAGTAGGTAAAATAGACAGAATTATTCACATGGCCCATTAAATCAAAATCAACAAAACGAAGATGGATGTTAGTTTTATAGTTGAATTTGTCGGAAAAATCACGTATTTCTGACAATTTGTCTTTTGATTTCGATTTATTTTGCCAAAATGTCTTAAAAATCATAAAAATTTGGTTTGGTATGTAAGTTGAATAAGGACTGATATAAGATTAAAAAAATAAAATTAAAGATATGACACTTGTAAATTTTAACAACAGAACCCGCAACACAGCACCTTACTTTAACAATGTTTTTGATTCATTGTTTAGTGAAGCAGTAAGTAAAAACAAAATGGTTGATAAATCGCCAAACGTGAACATTCATGAAAATGAGACTGCATATGTGATTGAGTTGGCGGCACCAGGTTTGAAGAAAGAAGATTTTCAAATCAATTTAAAAAAAGATACGCTTTCTGTTTGGGCAGAAGTTAAAAGAGACGAAACACAGGTTGCTAAAGATTATACCCGTAAAGAATTTGATTTCAGCTCGTTTGCCAGATCATTTAATTTGCCAGAAACTGCAGATGGTGAAAAAATTACGGCAGAATATAAAGACGGTATTTTGGTAATTAACATTGGCAAAAAAGACGATACTAAATTACAACACAAAGAAATTGTAGTATCGTAGAAAAAAATATTCTCGAAAGAGGGTTTTTCATAATAGTTTAGGTTTAGGTTTTATAAGGTTAACGTTGGATGACGTTAACCTTATTTTTTATATTTAGATTGATTTTAAGTTAAAACATCAAGTTAGCCTAACATCATTTTTTTGTACTTTTGCGGCATGGAAAGAGAAATTCTGGATACTAAACGTAAAGCACTTAAGATTAATCTTGACCCAAGGATATACGGTACTTTTGCCGAAATTGGTGCAGGACAAGAAGTTTCGAGGAACTTCTTCAACGCTGGTGCAGCTTCCGGAACCGTTGCGAAAACGATGTCGGCCTATGATATGACTTTCAGCGATGCGATTTATGGTGCTGAAACTAATGGTCGTTATGTAAGCCAGAATAGACTTTTGCAAATGCTCGATCATGAATTTGGCCTACTTAACGAAAGATTATCTGGCGAAAAATATGAAAGTAGAACATTTTTTGCTTTTGCCGATACGGTTACCACACTAAATTATAAACGTACAAATGAACCTCACGGTTGGGTAGGACTTCGTTTCCAAAACGAGCCTGGTGGTGCTCCAAATGAAATATTTTTCCATGTCCGCTTGCTTGATACCGATGTAAATATGCAACAGCGTGTGCTTGGTATTATTGGCGTTAATTTAGTTTATGCAGCTTTCTATCTTAATGAAGATCCAAAATTAATGGTTGAATCTTTAGCTGATAATTTAACGATCGGTTCGGTTGAAATAGATTTAATCTCTGTTAAGGGCCCGGCATTTCCTGGGGTAGATAATATCTTACTTAATTTATACATGATTATGAAAGATTTTTCTGCGGCAGCTATCTTTGACGCAGATACACACCCACGTCAGGCTAAAGATTTATTGTACAAAAAGGACATTATGATTTTACGAACCAAATATGGCCAGAAATCATTACCCAATTTCAATCTATTTAACAAGGCAACCGAGCAATTTAAACGAACCAATAAAGTAGAAGAGGGAAATATTGCTGTTATGATTGAGGTTTTATTAACCAATGTTTTAACGGATGAACAAGAAACTCCAGATCATATTGATTTAGAATCGGTTGCTAAACGTACGCAAGAAATGTGCGATACTGGAAATATTGTGATCGTTTCAAATTTCACTCGTCATAATCGGTTAGCTAAGTATTTGGCTCGTTGTAAGCCAAAAAGTGTCGGCCTAGCTACCAACATTAACAACTTGAAGTTTGTTTTTAACTCTACAAATTTTAAAGGTGAAAATTATTCTGGTCAGTTATTGAGCTATGTTAACGACATGTTCAATACAAATGTTCGTTTATTCGCTTATCCGTTTCTAGATAAAAAAACAAATGAAGTAATTACAACTTCGAATATGCCTGTTACGCCTGAGGCAAAGCCACTTTTTGATTTTCTCTTAGTTAACGGTTACATCACCGATATCAAAGATTACAGTGAAGATGAAGTGAAAACGGTTTAGTTTATGCGTTAGAATCTCTGAGAATGCTACTGCGATATCTTAAAATTATTAAAGGCTTTGAAGGGTAGTTCCTTTTTCAGTAACTCTCAAGCTATGTTTTGCGCCACATTTTAGTGCGAAATTATTTCGTTGATGCCCTACAGGGAATTCAAACGCGATTGGGTAGTTGTAGTCTTTAACTTTCTCCAACACTATCTCATAAATAGTTTTGCCAAACTCTTCGCCAGTATCATCTGGTTTAACTTTGAAACCTCCAATAATCAAACCTTTGAGGTTTTTTAGTTTACCGCTACGTTTCAAGTTCCATAACATCCTATCGATGCTGTAAAGGTATTCGCCTGTATCCTCAATAAAGAGAATTTTATCTTTGGTGTCCAAATCGGAATCGCTTCCAGAAAGTGTTTCAATAATACTCAAATTTCCACCAACTAAAACTGCTTCTACGCTTCCTGATTTATTATTCATGTTTGCAGGAGCTAAATAGCCCATTGACGCTCCAATTAAAGCGTTTTTTATAGATAAGATAGTTTCGATCTGAATGGGTTCTGCTTTCGTCCAATCATCTGGAAAACTGTTACACATTTTGGAGTGGATAGAAGCAATACCATAGTTCTTGGCTAGATGGCAATGTAAAACAGTAATGTCGCTAAATCCGATAATCCATTTTGGATTTTTTTTAAATGATGAAAAATCTAGTCGATCTATAATTCTGACGAAGCCATATCCGCCCCGGGCACACATGATGGCTTTTATTTTGGGGTCGTCCAACATCGTTTGGAAATCCTTCAATCTTTCCTCATCTGTGCCGCCGTAAGTGAAATCGCGTTTTCCAATTGTTTCACCTATTTTTATTTGGAAACCCCAGCTTTGCATTTGCAAAATTGAAGGCTGCACTTGTTCCGTAGTGATAAAACCAGCCGGACTTGTTATTCCAATCCAATCGCCTTGATTTAAATATGGTGGTATCTTAAATGATGAAGTTTTGCTTTCAATACTATTGCCGAAGCTTTTAAAAATGGGAATGACGGTAGCAGCTGCAATAAAAGAGGAAAGGAATTTTTTTCTGTTCATCTGGTTTCAGGAAGTGATTGATTTAAAAAGCTAATATAAAGTAAATAATTTTTGCTTAAAAGAAAAGGGATCTATATCCATAAATCCCTTTTTTAAACCAAACAAATTAATCTGTAAAAGATTAGTATAATGTGAATTATATAGATAACCCCTGAGAAAATAAAAAGTTTGATGTTTGATGAATTTATTTTTTGCTGGCCGATTTTTCCATCAGTTTGAAGTTCAATCGATATAAGTTATACACTTGATTATTATATTTTATATATTTTAGCAAATCAATTTTACTAGAGATAATTCAGTTAAGCTGGAGTCTCCAATCCCGAATTTAAATGAATAAAGCTATTTTTCTAGACCGTGATGGCGTTTTAAATCACGAAATTTATGATTACATCTGTCGTGTTGAAGATTTTAAGATCCTAGAGTATCAAATTCCCGTACTAAAGAGATTATATGATGAAGGCTTTCTGCTTATTGTAATTACAAATCAAGGCGGTATTGCATTAAAAAGGTATAGCGAGCAAGAGCTGGCAATTATGCATCAAATGTTGAGAAATGCTTTTGTGGCAAAAGGCGCTGATATTGCCGGGTTTTATTACTGTCCACACCATCCAACTGTTGGCGGGGAATGTAAATGTCGCAAACCTGCCTCTGGAATGATTCTGGATGCTATTGATATGTATGACATTGATCCTGCTCAATCGGTAATGATTGGAGATAAGCCAAGAGATGTAGAGTCCGCAAATGGGGCAGGAGTGAAGGGTATTCTAATTGAGCCCGACGAGCAGATTAGTTACGATAAGGTGAAGGAAGTTTTGAGTTTAGAGTTTAAAGTTGGAAGTTTTTAGTTCGCTTTGTAGGTCGGCGCTTCCTAGGTACACAACCCAAAAACTGATATTTCTCGTGTCTCTCTAGAGATGAGTAAAAATAAAAAAGTCCTAAGTAAGAGTTAAACTCCATGCTTAGGACTTTTTTTAGACTTCAGACTCTCGACTGAACACTCCAAGCTTATTTGCCTGCTGCCTTCGCGTGATCTGCTAAGAAAGTAGCTAAACCGCTATCAGTTAATGGGTGTTTTAGTAAACCAACAATCGCAGCTAATGGAGCTGTAATTACATCTGCACCTAATTTAGCACAGTTAACAATATGTAACGGTCCGCGGATTGATGCTGCTAAGATTTGAGTTTCGTAACCGTAATTATCAAAAATTGTTCTGATATCTTCGATCAATAGTAAGCCATCGCTAGAAATATCATCTAGACGGCCTAAAAATGGAGAAACATAAGTTGCGCCAGCTTTAGCAGCTAATAATGCCTGTCCGGCAGAGAATATTAAAGTACAATTTGTTTTAATTCCTTTCGATGAGAAATATTTAATTGCCTTAACACCATCTTTGATCATCGGAACTTTAACAACTATTTTTGGGTTTAAAGCAGCAAGTGCTTCACCTTCTTTAACGATTTCATCAAAGGTAGTCGAGATCACTTCTGCACTTACATTATCTTCAACGATATCGCAAATGGCTTTGTAGTGGTTAATTACATTTTCTTCGCCAGTGATGCCTTCCTTCGCCATTAGGCTTGGGTTAGTGGTTACGCCATCTAAAATGCCTAAATCATGTGCTTCCTTGATTTGATCAAGATTTGCTGTGTCAATAAAAAATTTCATGGTTATAAATTCTTAAGTATTTGAGTTTCAAAATTGAACCCTGAAGAATTTAATTCCCCCTTCAGGGGATTAAGGGAAAAGAAAAAAAGGGCAAGCACCTTCTATCGCACCGCTACAACCTTCTACCCTTGCTATGTTCCCATCCTGGGGGAGTTCAAAGGGAGCTGGTCGTAAAAGACTTGCCCGCCACAAAGGTAGAAAAAGTTGTTGTTTTGCAAAATGCATTTTTTTAAATTTTTAGTCATTTAGGCTATCTCACTGATTCATACCAAAATAAAATTAAGCGAGGGGCAGCGCTGCGCAATACTCCATTTAAATCCAGCTGCTGAATTACCTGAACATGACAATAGATAATAAGCAACAAGTGATTGTAAATATTTATAAGTAAATATTATTTTCATATATGATTTTCTGTGGTAAATCGTTTTTGTAGGATAAGGGCTGATGAACACGTGTATTTAGCAGAAAATTCAAATTATCAAATCCGTAAATAATTACTTTTAAAATTAATTATTTCGCAAATAATATGTCGATATTTGCTTTTAAACTAAAATAATTCTAAAAAGCATAACAACTCTGTAATTTAAAATTCGTTTTTTGTATCTTAGTGTTTCCTATACACTAACAACTAACGAGCAAAGAATGGAACCAAACAGTGGATTGTACGATGCGCAATTTGAACACGATGCCTGCGGTATTGGGTTCGTTGCGCATGTGAAAGGGCGAAAATCGCATCAAATCATCTCCGATGCACTTACTATTTTAGAAAATCTAGATCATAGAGGGGCATGTGGAGCAGAACCAAATACGGGCGATGGTGCCGGTATAATGATTCAAATTCCCCACGAATTTTTTTATGATGAATGTTTAAAAGCTGGCTTTAGCTTACCCGAAACCAATAATTATGGTGTGGGTCAATTGTTTATGCCAAAGGATATCAGATCAAGAGAAGAATGCCGTGAGCTAATTTACCGTGCTGCAGAGAAACTTGGTCTGGAGATTTTAGGATTTAGAAAGGTTGATGTAGATACTACTGATATCGGCAACATGGCGCTTTCTGTAGAACCTGAAATTGAGCAGGTCTTTATCGGTCGTCCGTACACAGTTAATCCCGGTGCTGATTTTGAGCGCAAGCTTTATATTTTTAAAAATTACCTCATTAAGCTAATCGTAAATACGGTTCATGGTGGTAAAGATTTTTATATCGTTTCCCTTTCTGCCCAAACTATCATTTACAAAGGTCAGCTTACTTCTTTACAGGTTCGTACTTACTTTAATGATTTAAGCGACAAACGTGTGGTTTCTGCCTTAGGCTTAGTTCACTCACGTTTTGCAACCAATACTTTTCCATCATGGAGATTAGCTCAGCCATTCCGCTTTATAGCACACAATGGAGAGATCAATACGTTACAAGGAAACTTAAACTGGTTTAGGGCGGGGGTGAAATCTTTTGCATCTGCCTATTTTACACCAGAAGAACTGGATATGTTGTTGCCGGTGATCGATGAAACTAACTCAGATTCAGGTTGTTTAGATAATGTTATTGAATTATTGCTTCATGCTGGAAGGACTTTGCCTCATGTATTGATGATGTTAGTTCCTGAAGCTTGGGATGGCAATGAGGATATGGATCCCGTAAAACGAGCGTTCTACGAATTCCATGCTACTTTAATGGAGCCTTGGGATGGACCAGCAGCAATTGCGTTTACAGATGGTAAATTAATTGGCGCTACGTTGGATCGCAATGGTTTACGCCCGTCGCGTTATGCCATCACTTCTGATGATCGTGTAATTATGGGTTCTGAAGCAGGTGCTTTAGCAATCGACCAGAGCACAATTATTGAAAAAGGTCGTTTAACACCTGGTAAAATGTTCGTTGTGGATATGGAGCAGGGACGAATTATTAGTGATGAAGAGATTAAAACTCAGGTTTGTAGCAAAAGCCCATATGCTGACTGGATTAACCAATATCAAATTCGTTTAGAAGAGTTGCCTGAACCACGTGTAATGTTTACGGGACTATCTGAAGAATCTATTTTTAAATATCAGCAGGTTTTCGGTTACAGCAGAGAAGACATTGATTTGTTGTTGAAACCAATGGCTGTTGAGGCTAAGGAGCCAATCGGTTCAATGGGGACAGATACGCCACTTGCAATTTTATCAAAACGTCCACAACATTTATCAAACTACTTTAAGCAGCTTTTTGCACAAGTAACTAATCCGCCAATCGATCCGATCCGGGAAAAAGTGGTTATGAGTTTAGCTAGCTTCATGGGTAGCAATGGTAACTTGTTAGAGGAAAATCCTTTGCAATCACATTGTGTTGCCATCAAACATCCCATTTTAACTAATCAAGAGTTAGAGAAATTAAGAAGTATTGATACCGGGGTTTTTCAAGCAAAAACATTGCAAACCTATTTTAGGGCAGACGGGAAACCAGGTGCAATGGCAAAAGCTTTAGATCGTTTATGCCGTTATGCTGTTGATGCTGTAGAAGATGGTTTTCAGGTGATCGTGTTAACCGATAGAGCAATAGATTCTGAACATGCTGCAATGCCATCTTTATTGGCTGTTTCGGCAGTACATCATCACTTAATTCGGAAAGGGTATCGTGGCGCTGTAGGTATTGTAATTGAGGGTGGAGATATTTGGGAAGTTCATCATTTTGCTACTTTGTTAGGTTTCGGCGTTACGGCTATAAATCCATATCTGGCCTTAGAAACAATCAATGGTTTTCAAGAAGAATCTGGTTTATCAGCAGAGCAATTAACAAAAAATTACATCTACGCGGTAAATAGTGGCTTGCTTAAGATTTTCTCTAAAATGGGAATCTCTACCTTGCAATCTTACCAAGGTGCGCAAATTTTCGAAATTTTAGGTCTGAATAAACAAGTAGTAAACACTTATTTCACTGGAGCAGTTTCTCGTATTGGTGGTTTAGGCTTAGATGAAATAGCAAAAGAAACTTTGATTAAACATCACCGCAGTTTCGGGCCAGCAACACAAACTGAGAATTTATTGCCGGCAGGAGGAACTTACAAATTCCGTCGTAGAGGTGAGGCACATTTGTTTAACCCTCAAACTATTCACCTGTTGCAAAACGCGACACGTAAAAACGATTACAATATTTTTAAACAATATTCAAAGCTGGTAAATGAGCAAACACAACAAGCTTATACCATCCGTGGATTGTTTGATTTTAATTATACCCGACCATCGGTTCCTTTAAATGAAGTAGAATCTACCGAGGCAATCTTAAAAAGATTTGCAACTGGAGCAATGTCATTTGGCTCGATTTCCCACGAGGCACACTCTACTTTAGCTATCGCGATGAATCGCATTGGTGGTAAAAGCAATACTGGCGAGGGTGGTGAGGATGAAATGCGCTATACAAAAATGGAAAATGGAGACAGCATGAGGTCTGCCATTAAACAAGTTGCATCTGCTCGTTTTGGCGTAACCAGTTATTATTTAACCAATGCTGATGAGCTGCAGATTAAAATGGCTCAAGGTGCAAAACCTGGAGAAGGTGGTCAATTACCAGGTCACAAAGTGGATGATTGGATTGCAAAAGTGCGCCACTCTACACCAGGCGTAGGCTTGATTTCTCCGCCTCCGCATCACGATATTTATTCAATCGAAGATTTAGCGCAGCTGATTTATGATTTGAAAAATGCCAATCGTGCTGCCAGAATCAATGTTAAATTGGTATCTAAAGCTGGAGTTGGAACCATTGCTGCAGGTGTAGCTAAAGCACATGCTGATGTTATTTTGGTTTCAGGTTTTGATGGGGGTACAGGTGCATCGCCATTAACTTCTATTCAACATGCTGGCTTACCTTGGGAACTTGGTTTGGCAGAAGCGCACCAGACTTTGGTTAAAAACAGATTGCGTAACCGCATCGTTCTGCAAACTGATGGACAACTAAAAACAGGTAGAGATATTGCTATTGCAGCTTTGTTAGGTGCTGAAGAATGGGGTGTAGCTACCGCTGCCTTGGTTACTGCTGGTTGTATCATGATGCGTAAATGCCATTTAAATACTTGCCCGGTTGGTGTGGCGACACAAGACCCGGAGTTAAGAAAATTATTTAGTGGTGATGCAGCGCACGTAGTGAATCTTTTCCATTTCCTCGCTGAAGAATTACGTGAGATTATGGCTGAACTTGGTTTCAGAACCATTCATGAAATGATTGGACAAGCCGATATTTTAAAGGTTAGGGAATTACCAGAAGAAGATTGGAAATTAAAGTATCTAGATCTTTCCGCAGTTCTTTTTAAAGCGGAAGATAATGGATTGCCTTTATTCAATACTGAAGAGCAGGATCATGGTTTAACACACGTTTTAGATCATCAATTAATAGCGGCTGCACAACCTGCAATTACCAATAATGAGCCTGTTTTTGCGAGCTTTAACGTGAAAAATACTGATCGTTCATTAGGAACTATGTTATCTAACGAGATTTCTAAAGTACATTTGGGAGCAGGTTTGCCGCCCGATACCATCAACTTCAAGTTTGTAGGTTCGGCAGGACAAAGTTTCGGTGCATTTAATACCCGGGGAGTTACATTATCTTTAGAAGGTGAAGCAAATGACTACGTGGGTAAAGGTTTGTCTGGTGCTCGTTTAGCCATTTATCCTTTTTCAAATTCAACTTTCATTCCAGAGCAAAATATCATCATTGGTAACGTAGCGCTTTATGGTGCAACTTCTGGTGAGTTGTTCGCCCGTGGTAAAGCTGGTGAGCGTTTCGCAGTTCGTAATTCGGGTGCTACCGCAGTTGTAGAAGGCGTTGGAGATCACGGTTGTGAATACATGACAGGTGGTGAAGTGCTGATTCTTGGTGATACTGGAAGTAATTTTGCGGCGGGAATGAGCGGAGGTGTGGCTTGGGTATATGATGCCAAAGGAACTTTTGCCCGTAAATGCAATAAAGAAATGGTCGATCTTGACCCCTTACAAACTGAAGATGAACAACGAATTCTCGCTTTACTTAAAACGCATATCCGTTTGACTGATAGTAAAGTAGCCGAATTTATCTTAAGCGATTGGAAAACACAGTCCAATCATTTTGTAAAGGTATTCCCTAAAGAATACAAAGCAGTTTTAGCAAAACGTAATCAACAAGTAAAAACACACTAAGCCATGGGAAAAGTAACAGGATTTCAAGAATACGATAGAGTTGCGCCCACAAGAGAAGAGGCTAAAACTCGTGTAAAACATTATGGGGAATTTTTAAATGAATTACCCGCACAAGAATTAAACAATCAAGCTGCCCGTTGTATGGATTGCGGCGTTCCGTTTTGCCAATCAGGTTGTCCCCTGGGTAATGTGATTCCAGAATTTAACGATGCCGTTTATCAAGGTAAATGGGAGCAGGCAGCGGAAATTTTATTAAGCACTAACAATTTCCCTGAATTCACCGGTCGAATTTGTCCGGCACCATGCGAATCTGCATGTGTCTTAGGTATCAATCGTCCGCCAGTTTCTATTGAGGAAATTGAAAAGCATATTATAGAGATTGCGTTTGAAAAGGGTTTTATCAAGGCGAAAAAGCCATTAATCAGAACAGGCAAAAAAGTTGCCGTTATCGGTTCAGGTCCTGCAGGCTTAGCCGCTGCTGCTCAACTTAATAAGGTTGGGCATGAAGTAACGGTTTTCGAACGTGATGATGCACCTGGTGGTTTATTAAGATATGGTATTCCGGATTTTAAACTACAGAAAAATGTGGTCGATCGCCGCATTGATTTGATGAAAGAAGAAGGAATAATCTTCAGAACAAATGCCAATGTAGGTGTGAACGTAGAAATCAGTACGCTTTTAAGAGATTTCAATGCGGTAGTGCTGGCTGGAGGTTCAACCATTCCTCGTGATCTGACAATTCCTGGTCGTGAGGCAAAAGGGGTTCACTTTGCCATGGATTTCTTAAAGCAGCAAAACAAACGTGTCGCAAACGGAGAAATTATTGCTGAAGATATTTTGGCTAATGGTAAAAATGTAATTGTGATTGGTGGTGGAGACACAGGCTCCGACTGTATCGGAACCTCGAATAGACATGGTGCTAAATCGGTAACTCAGTTTGAAATTATGCCAATGCCGCCGCAAACACGAACAGAAAATATGCCTTGGCCAAATTACCCAATGCTTTTGAAAAACACTTCTTCTCACGAAGAAGGTGCCCAGAGAGCTTGGTCGGTTAATACTAAAAATTTTATTGCTGACGAAAACGGAAATTTGAAAGCATTAAAAGTAGTAGATGTAGAGTGGGAAATTGATGCTGTTGGACGTCCCGTTTCATTTAAAGAAGTGGCTGGTACAGAAAGAGATTTACCATGTGAATTGGTTTTCTTGGCCATGGGTTTCTTGCATCCACAAAAAGAAGGTTTACTCGAAAAGCTTGGTATCGAATTGGATAATAGAGGGAATGTAAAAGCTTCAGAACATACTTATCAAACTAACATTGCGAAGATCTTCGCAGCTGGTGATGTTCGCAGGGGTCAATCCTTGGTAGTTTGGGCAATCTCCGAAGGGAGAGAAGCCGCTCGTAAAGTAGACGAATACTTGATGGGAACTACAAAACTGGCATCGAGAGATGCTGTAGCTTATGCTTAGTTAACAGGTTTTTAATTTTTATATTTTTAGGGTCGTGGTGCAAGCCACGACCTTTTTTGTTTACAGCTTCGTCTTTGAGAGATCAATTTTCATGGGCGGTGGTAATTTCTTTAAGCAGTCATTATTTTTAGTCGTACTGAAAGCCGCGACCTTTTTTGCAGAGTAGTCGTCTTTGCGAAGCCAATTTTTCATCGGCTGTGGCAATCTCTTTAAGCAGTGATTATTTTTAGTCGTATTGAAAGCCGCGACCTTTTTTCGTGGAAGATTGAAACTTTGTCAAAGCTAGTTTTTTGCCACGGAAACACTGAATTCACGGAATGGACATCGAACTTTCGTCATGCTGAGAGGTGATTTATTTCATAAAAATCAATATAAATGACGTTAAAAACGGTCGTCATTGCGAGGCACGAAGCAACTCCCTTAATAAAAATAATACAACAGATGAGATTGCTTCCAATAAAATCGGGATCGCCTGCCTACCGCAGGCAATGACGGAAAGTTAAAAACGTCAATGGTAATTCATTTCAGCATCTATATCATTATGTTTATTGCCTCCGTCATTCTTTCAGCATCTGTCAAAACAACCTTAGCTGGTCATTCTTGGGTGGTTTCTCTTTTCCAAAAATAGTTCTCCCTCCATATTTCCAGCTTTCAGCTCTTTCTTTTGCAATTACTTTATCGAAATCCATATTTGGGACAAAATTCGCTTCTGCGTTCCGAGCGATTTGATGTAAAGATTTAATAGCTTGTTGTTTATCTGTATTTCCGATTTTAGCTTTTTCAACTGCATTTTGAAGTACGCTGATGGTTTCATCATATACATTTACCGGAACAGGAAATGGATGACCATCTTTGCCGCCATGAGCAAATGAATACCTTGCAGGATCGGAAAAACGTGACGGGGTACCATAAATTATCTCGCTTACCAAAGCTAATGATTGCAAGGTTCGTGGGCCCATTCCTTCCAATAAAAGTAATTCTTCAAAATCTGCTGGTTGCTTGTCTTGCGCCAGCCATAATATGCTGCCTAATCTTTTCAAGTCAACATCCTTCGATTTCAGGTCATGATGTTTCGGCATCACTAACCTTTGAATTTCTGAAATCATTTTCACTGGAGATTCTTCGGTAATCTCCATCATCGTTTGCCTGGTAATATTTGCGTGGCTCGAAGTTAAATTCAGAATCTGCCCCTGATTAATACCGCAAATTCCGGTGTGCGGTTCGTCAACAAACGACTTTAGGTTTTCTGAATGCCAATGATAACGCCGAGCAGTTGAGCTTTCGTTGCTCATGCCTTGCTGCACGACCGCCCAATCGCCATCGTTGCTTAAAATAAAGCTGTGTAGGTACAACTGAAAGCCATCTTGAATAGCTGTATTATCTACTTTGGCACTCAATTTACTGGCTCTTACCAACTCCGTTCCGTTAAGACCTATTTGATCTGCAATTCTTAACAGTTCATTTGGCGTTTCTCGACTGAACTTACCTTTTCCACCACAGATGTAAATCCCTAATTCTTTGGAGAGTGGGTTAATTGCTTTCTTTAAAGCGCCCATAACAGATGTGGTAATGCCTGACGAATGCCAATCCATTCCCATCACCGCACCCAAACTTTGAAACCAAAATGGATTACTCAGTCTTCGAATTACTTCAGCTTTTCCATACTCCATCAAAATAGATTCTGTAATAGCCAAGCCAAGTTTCGCCATGCGCTGCGCCAACCAAAGTGGTACCTGGCCGTAATGTAAAGGTAAATCTGCACTTCCTGATCTTTTCAATACTAACAAATTTAGTAAAAAAAATCGAATTAGATGATAGAAGGCTGGTAAATAAAAAACCTTCAACTCTTTAAAGTTGAAGGTTTAAATTGTACCCCGGAAGGGACTCGAACCCCTGACCCTCGGTTTAGAAAACCGACGCTCTATCCAGCTGAGCTACCGAGGCCCGTTTTGTAACGAGTTGCAAATATAGAAGTTCTATCTAATAAGCAAAAATATATTTTAATTATTTCTATTGATTTTTTTAGCTCGTTTTTAAAGCTTTAAAAACTAATTAATTAGCTTGATTACAATCTTTGCAAATTCCCGAAACAATCAGATTCATATCCTCAATTTTAAACCCTTTCTCTATTTTCAATGATGGGATTTTAACATCATCAAGGCAATAAACCCTTAAACAGTTATTGCAATTGAAATGAACGTGTTCATCATGATGGTGATTTTCTGTACATGAACTGGAACAAATGGCATAATTAGCCGTTCCTTGTTTATCTAATACCCGATGGATAATCCCCTTTTCTTCAAAAGTTTTTAAAATCCTGTATAAGGTAACCCGATCGATATCCTTCCCAATTACATTCTCCAGGTAGGGTTGAGATGTGGCTGAATTTCGATGAGTAAGCACATCCAGCACTTGTAATCGAGCGCCGGTTCTTTTCAAACCATTTTTCAACAATAAATTCTCGTAGGCTTGTGCTTCAATAGTATTCATAACCTTATTTTTAAATAATCAACTTCGCGTTTACAATAGAAACTGGTGGTTGGTAAGTGGCATTATCATTAGTTAACTTTAAAATGCCTTTAACCCTAATGGGTTTATCAGTAAATGCTATAGCATTTTCCATTTCTATCATCACCATTATAGGAACACCGTTCTGTCCACAAAAATAACATTGATTTATGGGTAAAGTTGCCAATAAAAATTTTTGATGCTTTTGGCTATTTTTTATCGGAATTATATATCCTTGCAAATCAAACATTTTATTCTTAAATCTGGTGATGTTTTCAACATAAATAGGCAATAACTCATTTTTCTCCGTTAGTTCGAATTTCACCGATCCAATTACATCCCAATTCAATGATCTTAATTGATCTTTGCTGTTATGGTTTTTAGTTTGGGCCGATGCTATATGAACCCCCAGAAGCATTAAAATTATTAATCCATTTCTCATTTTACCAGTTTTGCACCCAACAAAAAGAATTCTGATCGATTATCACCAGAGTTATTGATCACAAATTTACCTTGTATTTTGATGGATTTCTCGGTAAATGGGAGTGGGGCGGTCATTTTAACCTCTATCATTGATGGAATATCGCCCGTTCCACAAAAGGGGCATGACTCTATCGGAACGATAGATAAAAGAAATTCTGAAAACTTAGATCCCACTTTGGTTGGATAGATATAACCGGGCAATTCTATGATTTTGTTGTTGAGTGCCATCAGTTCTGGCGGAAAGATACTTGCCCATTTTAATGGTTCAACCTGCTTTTCATATCTCATCCCAATTAAATTCCAATTTTTGGTACGCATATCTTTATGCACTTTCACCTGTGCATTTAACTCAAGCGCCGCAATAAATAAGAGGGTGATGATTACTATTTTTTTCATTATTTCTCTTTTGAAAGTGTTTGAGCGATATCAACTCGATATATTTGGATGGCTGGCAAAATAGAGGCCACCACGCCTATAACTAAACCGGCAATAATGAGGTAAAGTTCGTCAGTTACAAAGTATAATCCTGTTAATCTGGCTTGCGATGATTCTTGATAATGAGCGATCATGTGTAATGCTAAGTGTCCGATGAACAATCCTAAAATGGCGCCACTTACCGTAATTAGCAAACCTTCCAGCATCACCAAGAAAAATAATTTTGCTTTAGAAGCACCCAAAGAACGCATAACTGCCAGGTCGTATTTTTTCTCTTTCATTGCGTTGTATAAACTGATAAAAACGCTCAAGGCTGATATTGCCATGATCAATAAAGCGAACCATTTTAAAGTCTCTATCCCCACACCAATTAGCGAAAACAATCTTGCGCTTTCCATCGCCGGTGATGCAGCCTGCATATTGGTGCTTTGGTTTACCATTCTTGGAAAAATGACAACCGACATCGGCGACCTGTATTGAATAAGGATGGAGGTGATTTCCTTGTTGCTAATTTCTGCTTCTTTTTGCGCTTCGTGCTCATCATGATCAGGTTCATGCATTTTATAGACACTACCAATATTGGTTAATATCAAGTTATCCGTAATGTTTCCCTGCGCTTGCAAAATTCCTGTCACGGTGTATGCATGGTGTTTGTGTTCGTCGCTCGCATCACTTAAACCATGTGCGCCGAAAAATTTATCTCCCACTTTTAAATGCGCTTCTGCCGCCACACCGCTACCGATTGTTGCTTCTAGATCTCTCGACCAAAACTTTCCTGCAACCAATTTTAAACCATACAAACTAACAAATCCCGAATCTGTACCCACAATTCTATGTCCTTGAAAGTTATCTCCCAAAGCCAAAGGAACTGCTCGTTTAACCATTGGGTTTTGCATCAGTTCGGTTGCATCTTTTAACGGAATATTGCCGGTTGGAAAATCGATATGGTAAATGCTACTTAAAATTAATTGAAGCGGACTTCCTTTAGCGCCAACGACTAAATCGATGTCTTTCGCATTTTGTTCCAGCTTATCTCCAATTTGTGTAGATGCCAAAAAAAGGATAGTTAAAATGGCTACACCAAATGCCACCAATATAATATTTAGAAACGTGGTGAGCTTATTCCTTAATAGGTTTTTTGTACTTAGCCTTAGTATGTTCATTACAATAAATATTCCTTGTTAAGTTTATCTTTTACTCTTCTATCGTGTGTGGCAATAACCAGCGAAGCGTGATTTTCGGCAGCCTGTTGAGTCAAAATTTTAAGTACATTATCAGCATTTTCATCATCTAAACTAGATGTTGGTTCATCAGCAATCAACAAAGCGGGTTTGTTTACTAATGCCCGTGCGATAGAAACTCTTTGTAGTTGGCCTTGACTTAATTCTTCAGGATAGTTTTTTGTTTTATCTTCTAAGCCTAACGAAGAAAGCAGATCCATTACTCTTGATTGATTAATTTTTACTCCCGCCAAAGAGGAAGCCAAAGCCACATTATCGAATATATTTAGACTTTTAATTAAGTGAGGTTTTTGAAATATAATGCCGATATTTTGTCCTCTGAAACGATCCATTTCTTTTTGAGATAAGCTGTAGAGATCGGTTTCGTTTAAGTTTACTTTGCCATTTTGTGGTTTCAGTAAACCTGAAATGATGTTTAACAAAGTGCTTTTCCCACTTCCCGATGCACCTAATAACAACCACTGTTCTTGATTAAGTATTTCCCAATCTGGAAATTTTAAAGTAGGGCCGTTATGGTAGTTATGGGTTAGCGATTGAATACTGATCATATTTATTTCGATTTTTTTATTACCTGAATGTTTTTAATTGCGTAGCGGCGATAAAGTTCTTGTGCATTATCGGTGCCGTGCTTGCAAGCAGGGTTTAGGGTGCAAATGAAAGAAAGTGCAGCAACAAAAAGTAGTTTTATTTTTCTTTCCATGGTACAAATATATATTCCTTTTCTAGTAGGTAAATTGTTTAAATAGGATAGTTACAATATAGTTAATGGTTTTATTGATGGATGTGCTTACAGCTTTTTGTTAATTTTAAATTGAAGAAATGTGCTCCAGCAATTGTAAATCCGCCAAGCGGAATTAAAATGGGTTCTAATGTTTCGATGCCTGAAAAATGCCCCAAAAGTATGGCGCCAAAACCGAGTGCTAAAATTAATATCGGATAGAAGTTGTAATGAATTTTTCGATATGATTTACTTAAAGCCCATACGCCAATAAATAGTGAAAGAAGAATCATCGAAATTTCTAATGCTGGAGTGGCTAAAAACTCTAATCCCCACAAAGGTAGAAGCGTAAATACAAAAGGGAGAATCGCACAATGAACAGCGCAGACAGTAGAAGCAGTTATACCCAGTTTATCAAGATTTATCGTTTTAAAATTTTTCATCAGCATAAGTTTACCAGTCAAATATAAAAGCAATTATGTTGCATTTGCTATTATTTGCAACGAAATTGCATTTTCATGATAATTGCTTTAACGTTCGTTTGCCAAAATTTATTATTTGATATATTTAAAAATAAATTTAGATTTGCCTAAAAATATATTTAGATAATATCATTCCATGAAAATAGCCATACTACTTATTTTAATTGCTTGCACATTTTCCAATAGCTATTCCCAAAATGTAATCACAGGTAAGGTTTCATCAAAAGGAAAAGTACAGGAGAATATTAATGTTAAAATTGTTGGAACCAATAAATCCACAAAAACCGATCAAGCGGGTTGGTATCAAATTAGCAATGTTCAAAGTGGTCCAGTTGAATTGCAGTTTTCGGGGGTTAATTATCAAGCTAAGCGGATAAAAGCCCAAGTACTAAATGATACACTGCATTTAAATGTAGAAATATCGGAGACTGAATCGAACCTCAGCGATGTGGTGATAACGGGTGTAAACCGAGCAACATCGTTAAGAAAAAGCCCGGTGCCGATTGCGGTCTTGTCTAAAAAAACAATGGATCAGAATGTAAATACAAACCTAATCGAAGCGATTGTAAAGGGTGTTCCGGGTGTAACCGCGGTTACTACGGGGCCAAATGTATCTAAACCCTTTATACGCGGACTTGGCTACAACCGGGTATTAACTTTATACGATGGCTTGCGTCAGGAAGGCCAGCAATGGGGTGATGAACATGGAATTGAGGTTGATGAATATGGAATCGTGAGGGCTGAAGTGGTGAAAGGTCCGGCGAGTTTAACATATGGATCTGATGCTTTGGCAGGGGTAATTAACATGATTCCTTATACGCCAAATTTCGAAGATGGCAAGTTGAAAGGTGATTTTACCACTAACTTTCAAAGCAATAATGGAATGTTTGGTTCGTCACTGGGTTTAGCTTACATCAAAAATGACTGGAAATATACTTTGCGTGCTACAGGTAAGGCGACCCATAATTATTACAACAAGGTTGATGGGTATGTTTATGGAACTGCATTTAGAGAATATAATCTTTCAGCAAGTGCGAGAGTAGATAAAGACTGGGGTTATTCTAAAACGGCTATTACTTACTACGATAACCTTATGGAGATTCCGGATGGGAGCAGAGATTCTACCACTCGTAGCTTTACGAGGCAAATTTTTGATGATGGAGACGATATTAAAAACAGACCTATCGTATCTTCAGATGACTTAAAGACCTACACTATAAATCCTTTACATCAGCATATTCAGCATTTCCGTTTTTATAACGCCAGTCAATTTAAGTTTGCAAATAGTGATTTAAACATATTAGTTGGTGGACAGCAAAGTGTAAGAAGAGAATATAATCATCCAACGATCCCGGATCAAGCTGGACTATATGTGGTTTTGAACACTTTGAACTATGATATAAAATACAACCTCCCGGATTTTGGCGGAATTGAAAGTACTTTAGGTATCAATGGGATGTACCAAACTAATCGCAGTAAAGATGCTACAGATTTCCCTATTCCAGATTATGACTTGTTTGATATCGGAACATTTTATTTCGCTAAAAAGTCTTTTGGGAAATTGGATATTTCAGGTGGCGTGAGGCTTGATAGGAGAAATATTAATTGGAGTGATTTCTATGTCGGAACGAATGTTTTAACTGGTTTTGGGCAAAAATCTGATGTGAATGATGCTAGCGCTAATTTGCAGTTCCCATCATTTAATAAGAATTATTATGGCTTTTCTGGGAGTTTAGGATTAACCTATAATCTATCAGATAAATTTTTAATCAAGGCAAATTTAGCAAGAGGATATAGAGCGCCCAATATTACTGAAATTGGTTCAAATGGTTTAGATCCTGGCGCACACATTGTTTATTTGGGAAACAGAACTTTTAAGCCAGAGTTTAATCTTCAGCAGGATATTGGCATTAGTGCCTATTTAAAAGATGTAGATATTAGCATGGAACTATTCAACAACAACATTCAAAACTACATCTATCAATCGCGTTTAACGGATGATAATGGAAATGCAGTGGTTATTGTTCCCGGGAATTTAACTTATCAATATCAGCAATCGAAAGCCCGTTTGTATGGTGCTGAGTTAGCTATAAACATACACCCATCAACATTAAAATGGTTTGCCTTTAACAATAGTGTTGCTTATGTAGTAGGCTTAAATAAAAATGAAACTTTATTGAATTTACATGGGAAAGCAGCAAAATATTTACCATTTATCCCACCATTGCAAATCAGATCTGAAATAAAATTGACAGCACAAAAGAATATCGGTTTTTTGGATAAACCATATTTTAAAATTGATGCAGCAATATTTACAGAACAAAATAAGTTTTATGCACTTGATGATACTGAGACTTTTACGAAAGGATATACTTTAATTAATGCTGGCATTGGTTCCTCTATAAAAGCTAAGTCAGGGAGAACAGTATTGGATATTTTTATTCAGGCGGATAATGTTTTCAATATTGCCTACCAATCGCACTTAAATCGGTTAAAATATTTCGAGTATTATGAATCATCACCCAATGGCCGCTCTGGAATTTATAATATGGGCAGAAATATGAGCATTAAAGTGATTGTGCCTTTTTGAGGATCGGAAAATGACGAATAGGAAATGGGTAATGGAAAATGTAATATTGATCATGTAGGAATGACGTTCTTAAATATTTGTGGAGAGAGAAAAAAATGGGCTTTCCATCTTAAACATCGCTTTTCCATTGCTATATTTACTTCATCCATCTTGGCTTGATATAACCTACATAAACATGGAACCATCAGTAAGTGAGCAACGATTAAATTTTCTAAGACAATCTATTGGCAAGGTGATCTCTAATTCACCATCGAATTTTATGAATTGGTTGGCGCCGGTTTTAATCAAAGCTGAAAATGGTATTCTGGTATGCCAATATACCATTCGTAAGGAGATGACTAATCCTTACCAAATTTTGCATGGCGGCGTTACCGCTGGAATTATTGATGATTTAATTGGTGCAACAGTTTACACTATGGGTTTAAATGATCGTTACACTACCGTAAATAATTATATCGATTACTTTGCCCCTGCGAAAGAAGGAGACGAGGTTGTTGCCGAAACATCAATTGTGAAGCGAGGAAAAACAATTTTAAATCTTCAGTGTGAGATATATTTACCATCAAAAAAACGTTTAATAGCCAAAGGATATTCGAACATGTTAAACATAGGTTAACACTTTCTTCGAAGCTTTAAAATTATTTGTTAATTCCTTTAAATTAGCGAAACATTCTCATTAATACATTGTTGTAACTTAACCAAAAATATAATGAGCCATGTTAGAAAATTATTCCACCCTGCAATTCATTGTTAGAGGCAAGATTTTTAAAGGATTTTGCATGCGTATTCAAGATGATTTTCATGAAACTTATGCCGTTGTTTTAGATGGCTACCATTCTTTTTGTATCTGGTTAGATAATAAAAATGAGAAGTGGTGTGCATCTAAAAATGTGGCTATCGATCCAGATGCGATCGATGAAATCATCAACAGGATATCGCCTCGTCCGCAAGTCTCTTAACAATCCATCAGAATAATGCTCAAAAAAAATCCCTGCTTAAGTAGTTTCTAAAGCAGGGATTTTTTATGTCTGACATTTTCTATCCAAAGAATAAATAAGCCAGGCCAATTGCGGTACAAACACCCACCAAATCTGCCAATAACATTGCGCCAACGGCGTAGCGTGTATTTTTGATGCTTACTGACCCAAAATAAACGGCAATGACATAAAAGGTTGTATCAGAAGCACCTTGGAATATACCAGATAACTTACTTGGAAATGAATCGGCACCATAAGCCGTCATCGTATCCACCATCATTCCTCTGGCGGCACCTCCACTTAGCGGCCGAATCAAAGCAGTTGGCAGCGCCTCTACAAAACGAGTATCGGCACCGAGCATTACAAATAAATTTTTAATACCCATAATTACCACATCAAATGTTCCACTGGTACGCAACATACTGATTGCGACCAACATGCCAACGAGATAAGGGATAATTTTTACTGCAGTTTCGAATCCATTCTTTGCGCCATCAATGAACGCATCAAAAACATCGATTTTTTTATACAAGCCACCCAGCACAATTACTAAGAAAACAAATAGAATTAATCCGTTGCTTAATAAGCCCGAAAATGATTTAATACCATCAGCATTCAATGAAGTTACATATAAAACAAGCAATGCAATTATCAAAGATATGCTTAAAACCCAACCAATAATTACAGGCTGTAGTAAGTTGATCTTTTGCTTAAAAGAAACGATTAGCATGGCTGCCATCGTTCCAACAAAAGTTACAATTAAGCATGGGATAAAAACGTCGGTAGGATCAGAAGCATTTTGCGAAGCACGTATAGCAATTACACTCACCGGAATTAAACTTAAACCCGCTGCATGAAGGCACAAGAACATAATTTGAGCATTTGATGCAGTGTCTTTACTCGGGTTTAATTCTTGCAAACTTTCCATCGCTTTTAAGCCAAATGGGGTTGCAGCATTGTCTAATCCCAATAAATTTGCAGAAAAATTCATGATCATGTGCCCCATTGAAGGGTGACCTTTAGGGATCTCCGGGAAAAGTTTTGAGAAGAAAGGACCTACAATTCTTGATAATAAGCGAATTCCGCCAGCACGTTCAGCAATGCTCATAAAGCCCATAAATAAGGCCAAAATTCCAATTAATTTAAGGCACAACTCTACTGATGTCCAGCAGGTTTCGATGATGCCATTAACTTTTGTGAGGTTGGTTGGATCATCTGCTTTACCAATCACCATCCAACTAAAAATTTCAGTTTGTCCGAAAAAGAAGCACTTTACTGCGGCTACTAAAATTGCGATAACAATAAATCCAGACCAAATTCTACTTAATGCCATTAGGGTTGTTTAGTTTTTTAACCGGTGTAAAATAGGGGTTTTAGTTTGTAAATCCATGGCTAAGTCCAAAGTCTGTAGTCGTAAATATTCAGTCTTAAGTTTACAAATTATAAAATCAAAAAAGTCCATAGTTCCTAGTATAAAACTAAAGACTATGGACTTCAGACTTTGAACTCTGTACTAACTAAGGTTTATCATCTGTTAATTCAAAACCCCATGTTTTTCCTTTTTCAGTTGCCGGGATTCCACTAGTCATCCAGGCAGGCGCTTTTGCACCTTTTAAATAGTAGTCGAAAAACTGTTGTTCACGAATTTGGATATCTTTACGATTTTGGCGTTGAACTAAATTATGTGCTTCTCCATTATAGTTTAACATCCAAACTGGTTTGCCCAATCGCCGTAAGCCAGTAAACATTTCTATTCCCTGGTACCACGGCACCGCTCCATCGGCATCATTGGCCATTACCACCACTGGTGTATTTACCTTTGGAAACATAAATAGAGGGGAATTTTCGGTATATAATTCTGGCTTTTCCCAAAGGGTGGCACCAATTCTACTTTGTGTTTTTTCATATTGAAACTGACGGTTCATTCCGCTTTCCCAACGGATACCCCCGTAAGCGGAGGTCATGTTTACCACTGGTGCTCCTGCCCAAGCTGCTGCATACATATCATTTTGAGTAATTAAATAGGCTACCTGATAGCCACCCCAGCTTTGTCCTTGAATACCAATTTTTGTTCCATCTACCCAACTGTTTTTCTTTAAACTCTCTACGCCCGAGTTGATAAATTCAACTGCCGATTGACCTGGATGACCAGTTTCGTAACTAATATCCGGAGCGAAAACCAAATACCCATTACTCACGAAGAAAGAAATGTTTAATCGGGAAGGGGTAGGCGCTGGAGCTTGATAAGTGTACAATCCATCAGAAAGCTTTTCGTAGAAATAAGCAATCATTGGATATTTTTTATTCGGATCAAAGTTCTCTGGTTTGTACAAAATTCCCTCGGCTTTATATCCTTTTGGTGTAGTCCATTTAACCAACTCTGCCGTACCCCAATTGTAATTTTGCTGTTGAGGATTGGTATTGCTTAACTTTGTTTCTGTTTTAAAATCATTCGTAACATAAACATTTGGCGATTCTGTGTAGTTTGCTTTGTCATAAATATAAACATCCGCATCTTTGGCTTTGACTAAATTTGAGTATTTATATTTTGCCATAACCACCAATTCTGGTGCTTTTGCCGAACCTACATTTGTTCTGTAGAATCCATTTTCTTTAGTCACGTTGTTAAATCCATCTAACCAAACCAATTCGTTTGCTTTAACAAATTTATTATCCACCATGCGATTGAATGGGTTGTTATCTTGTTCAACGCGTTCATAACGGAAGGTGATTTTATTTGCTCTACCGAAACCAGCAGTAATGTTCTTAGCAGGCGATTTTCCATCTGGAGAAAACGACCAAATGTCATATCGATCATTTAATAAAACTGCTTTGTCGCCTTCTGTCCAGGTGGCAACTCCGTAGGATGATGGAAGATCTGGAACATCGTTGTCCTCATCAACAAATTTTACATTTAAGCTTTCTGTTAAGGCTACAATTTTGCCTGTTGCTACAGCGTAAGTGTACCAATTACCGTTTTTTCTATCGAAATACAAAATGTAATTGCCACCCGGAGAAGCCATTGCGTAGCCATTTAATTCGCTGATGATCTTTTTGCGCTGGCCATTTTTAGTATCAACTAAATAATAATCTTTCGATGTTGCACCACTCCATTGCGATTCGATCCTACGCCCGAAATC
Organism: Pedobacter sp. Leaf41; assembly: GCF_001422545.1. Taxonomy (GTDB): domain Bacteria; phylum Bacteroidota; class Bacteroidia; order Sphingobacteriales; family Sphingobacteriaceae; genus Pedobacter. Next base: position 1,005,875 of record NZ_LMLE01000001.1, read on the forward strand.
TGTAGACGCCAAAACGAAATTTGCATCGCCTTCTGCAACCATGTTAGCGTCAGGTAAACTCAAATCTGTTAATGGGATTGCTTTTGGGTCGCTGCTATAAACGTCGATAACTGATAGATAACTTTTTTTGCTATCGCGATCCGCATTTTTCAATTGCATTGGCTGCAAGTAATCGTCCTTGTAATTCCATACGTCAACTTTAGCTACTTCAAAATCTACGATAGTCGTATCTTTTGGCTTTTTAATAGGAGAGATGCCAAAAAATAGTTTCTTACCATCTTTACTAAATGTCACCCTGCCATCACCATTAACCGACCATTTTGCAGGTAAACCTGGCATGTCATAGTCTACAATGGTTTGTGCGGTATCTAATGTTAAAGAGTTGTAATAAACATTATAATTTTTAATCTCCTTTTTCTCTGGATCCTGCTCGCCGACAAACGCCAAGTGCTCACTTTCGTCATCGAACGCAAAATTTTTAAAGCTGCCTTTTCCCTTGATTAGGGTTTTAAGGGTTCCTTTTTCGGTATTTAACAAGAATACGCCTTGTGGAGCTGTTTTATCTTTTTTAGAACCGCTGCAAGCAAAAACCAATTGTTTTCCATCTTTACTAAAAGAATAATCGGTAACATATTTATAGGTTTTATCGATTCCTGTTAATAAATTTTTAACAATAAGATCTGTTCCTTCCTCTGTTTTTCCTTTACCAGCTGGCTCATCATCAGCAAAATCCATCTCCGCATCTTTCTTCTCAACGGGCTTAGCTGGTGTTTTTTTAGCAGTATCTGGTTTTTCAGTTAAGTAAGCCATAAAGCCATTGCCTTCCTCAGGAAATTTAAACGATTTTACACGAGGTACTTTGGTAATTGCATTTGTAGTCAGGTTTGCAATACCTAAAGAATCCTTGGGTGTTTCGTCAGGTTTTCTTTTCTTTATTTTTGCCTGGCGTAAATCTTTATTTAATGGACGGATATTGAAAACAGCAAATTTAGAGTCGTTGCTAAATTGTGAATTCATTCCCCGAGGGACATTTATTTTAGCGTTGGTTTTGATATTGGTAATATAAAGTTGCGCATCGCCCTCTTGCTGTAACACACTATACATTGCCCAAGTACCGTTGTTTGATAATTGCTTGGTGCCTATTGACTCCCATTTATCATAAACACTATGATCTAATGGTTTTTTCTGAGCACAGGCAATGCCGACAACGAAAAACAGAATAATAGTTAGTCTTTTTTGCATTTTTTGAAATGAATAAATTTGTTGGTGGTGATTTAATCTCCTAAAATTGGAAATTTTTAGATCATTTGGAAACTTGTACGCCAAATATTACATTGTAAAAATGTTTCGGTGGCATCTATTTGGCCAGTAAATCAATGAGAAATGATTTTAGCGAATTTTCAATGGTGATGATGAAGATGTGTATTCGCTACAATTTCGAACAAAATCTGTTTTTACAACTCCTGTGCTAAGTTGACTAGAAATCCCTTTAATTTTTCTAATGAATCAATAATTCTTTGATTCTCTTTAACATCGCCCTTATTATTTTTTAAATGCTCTTTTGCTCCCTTTAAAGTGAAACCTTTTTCATCAACAAGGTTGAAAATAATCTTTAGGTTTTCAATATCTTCAGGAGTAAATAATCGGTTGCCTTTTTTGTTTTTTTTGGGTTGAAGAATGTCGAATTCCTTTTCGTAAAAACGGATTTGTGAAGCGTTCACATTAAACATTTCAGTCACTTCACCCATGGTATAATACATTTTATTAATCTCTCTTTCTTTATAGGGCATAAATTGTGCTTGATTATTAGGGTATTACAACGATTAATTAAAGTATTCAAATGTAGTGCGATTTTTCCTTATTAACGCAATAAAATTTTAATTTTGTTCCTCCAATCCTAAAGTAATGACAGCTAAAGAAATTAGACAAGCCTTCCTAAATTTTTTCGAACAGAAACAACATCATATCGTTCCATCGGCGCCAATTGTTGTGAAAAACGACCCAACGTTGATGTTTACCAATGCCGGAATGAATCAATTTAAAGATTTGTTTTTGGGTGAGGCTGCTATTAAATATTCGAGAGTTGCTGATACTCAACGCTGTTTGCGTGTATCTGGAAAACACAACGATTTGGAAGAAGTGGGTATTGATACTTATCACCATACCATGTTCGAAATGTTAGGCAACTGGAGTTTTGGCGACTATTTTAAGAAAGATGCAATTGCGTGGAGCTGGGAGTTATTGACTGAAGTTTACAAAATTCCGAAAGAGAAATTATACGTTACTTATTTTGAGGGTGATGAAAAGGAGGGGTTAGAGAAAGACCAGGAAGCTTATGACCTTTGGAAGCAATATGTTGATGAAAGCCATATTTTACCGGGAAATAAAAAAGATAATTTCTGGGAAATGGGCGATACCGGTCCTTGTGGCCCTTGTTCTGAAATCCACGTAGACTGCCGTACCGATGAGGAAAAAGCTTTAGTTGATGGTGCCACATTGGTAAATGCCGATCATCCGCAGGTAATCGAAATATGGAATAATGTATTTATGCAATTCAACCGTTTAAAAGATGGTTCGTTGCAAAGCTTACCGGCCAAACACGTTGATACCGGAATGGGTTTCGAGCGTTTGGTACGGGTGTTACAGGAGAAAACTTCAAATTACGACACTGATGTTTTCCAACCGATGATTCAGTTTATTGCTGATAAATCGGAGATTAAATATGGTGCTGACGAAAAAACTGACATTGCTATGCGTGTAATGGCCGATCACATTCGTGCCATCTCGTTTGTAATTGCAGATGGACAGTTGCCATCAAATAACAAAGCAGGTTATGTTATTCGCAGAATTTTACGCCGTGCTGTGCGTTATGCCTATACTTTCTTAAACTTTAAAGAGCCATTTTTAAATCAGCTGGTTCCCCTATTGGCCGAACAGTTTAAAGGTGTTTTCGATGAATTGATTTCACAACAGGATTTCGTTCAGAAGGTTGTGCTGGAAGAAGAGATTTCTTTCTTGAGGACTTTATCCACTGGTATTCAGCGTTTTGAAAGATATCAGGCAGCCAATAATTTAGTGGAAGGAAATTTCGCTTTCGAATTATCTGATACATTCGGCTTTCCTATCGATTTAACAGAGTTAATGGCGAGGGAAAAAGGTTGGAGTATTGATTTAGCTGGATATGAGCAAGCGCTTCAAAAACAAAAAGATGATAGTCGTGCTGCTACTGCAATCGATACAAGCGATTGGATTATTGTAAATGCAGATGACCAGAGCGAGTTTGTGGGTTACGATGATTTAGAAATTGAAACCGAGATTTTAAAATACCGTAAAGTTAAAGCTAAAGGAAAAGAGCAATATCAAATTGTTTTGCGCCAGACGCCTTTCTATGCCGAAAGTGGTGGTCAGGTGGGAGATACTGGTCGTTTAGAAGATCATAGTCGCCAGTTTTGGGTTGATATCACGGATACTAAAAAAGAAAATGGCTTAACGGTACACTTTACAGATTTGCTTCCTGACAACCTGGAAGGTAAATTTTGGGCAGTTGTTGATGAAGATAAACGCATTCTTACGGAGGATAATCATTCGGCTACACATTTGTTGCATGCTGCTTTAAAGCAAGTTTTAGGTAAACATGTTAATCAAAAAGGTTCCTTGGTGAATCCTGATTACCTACGTTTTGATTTTTCTCATTTCGCTAAAGTAACCGATGAAGAATTGGCTCAAATTGAGGTAATTGTGAATCAGAAGATCAGACAAAATATTAAATTAAAAGAGCAGCGAAATGTGCCTTATCAAGATGCGATTGAAAGTGGTGTAACTGCGTTGTTCGGTGAAAAATACGGCGATTTCGTCCGTATGATTACCTTCGATGACCATTTCTCGAAAGAGCTTTGCGGTGGCACACACGTAAAGGCAACAGGTCAAATCGGTTCTTTCAAAATCATTTCTGAAAGTGCTGTTGCGGCTGGAGTACGAAGAATTGAGGCAATTACTGCAGATAAAGCAGAACAGTATTTCCTTGATCAACGTAAAGAACTTGGCCACTTGAAAGCATTGCTAAACGGCTCTAAAGACTTATCTGCATCGGTTCAAGCTTTACTTGATGAAAATGCAAGGCTTAAAAAAGAGATCGAAAAATCTACTTTAGAACGTGTGGGCGCTTTGAAACACGAAATTGTTCATCACGTCCGTGGAATAAATGGCGTTAACTTAATTGCAAAACACATCGACCTACAAAGTGCCGATGCCATAAAAAACCTTGCTTTTTCGTTGAAAGATATGATTGATAATCTGTTTTTAGTTTTCACTACAGAAATTGAAGGAAAACCTGGAATAACGGTAATGCTATCAGATGATTTGGTGAAAAAAGGAATGAATGCTTCCAATATAGTGCGGGAGCTGGGTAAAGAAATTCAAGGTGGAGGCGGTGGCCAGCCATTTTATGCCACTGCCGGAGGTAAAAATTCTGCTGGTTTAACAGTGGTTTTAGAAAAAGCTGAAGGATTTATCGCAGGATAGATCGTTTTGATATTTGTTAATAGAGCGGAGAAATCTTAGAATTTGGTTACAAGTTCTAAAGATTTCTCCATTTTTTTGAAAGCCCAATTTTTAATGGGGAAGCCTAAGATTGTAAAAAATCTATATTCCTTTTCAGGCCAACAAGTTTGGTGCGTTTAACAGCCGACCCTTTAAAAACCTTTTTAAAAACTTCATCGGTTATTTCGATAAGATCTTCTTTTGTTAAATCCAACAAGCCGTTTTCAGGTTCGAAAGCGGGTTCGTTGTGTACTTTCGAAAACCGGTTCCAGGGGCAAACGTCCTGGCAAATATCACATCCAAATGCCCAATTGCTCATTTTATCCTTAAACTCAGTAGGGATTTCATTTTTCAACTCTATAGTGAGGTAGGAAATACATTTAGTTCCGTCTACCACTTGCGGAGCAATAATCGCATCAGTAGGGCAAGCATCTAAGCAACGGGTGCAGGTGCCACAATGATCGGTTTGGAAAGCATGATCATAGTCCAACTCTAAATCGACGATCAACTCTGCCAAAAAGAAAAAAGACCCTTCTTTTTTGCTGATTAAATTTGAGTTTTTACCAATCCATCCAATACCTGATTTTTTTGCCCAGGCTCGGTCTAAAACCGGAGCTGAATCTACGAAAGCTCTTCCTGAAACCTCTCCAATATGTTCCTGAATAAATTGCAAAAGTGATTTTAATTTATCTTTTATAACATGATGGTAATCTTGCCCATAGGCATATTTTGAAATTTTTGGCGCCTCCGGATCTACCTGTTTTTCATCAGTATAATAATTTAACGATAAAGAGATTACTGACTTTGCATCATCAACCAGCCGGCGGGGATCAAGACGTTTATCGAAATAGTTTTCCATATATTTCATTTCGCCGTGATGGTTTTGAGCTAACCATTTTTCCAGTCTGGGTGCTTCTTCTTCTAAAAATTCTGCCTTTGAAATGCCGCAAGACAAAAAACCCAAACGAAGGGCTTCATCTTTAATTTGTTGGCTATATTTTGCAGTATTACTAAACACGAAATACAAAGATAAGGCTTAGGAAGCAAAACCTTTTTAACAATCACTTGTTCTATTTACAGAAAACTAAATTAATTAATTGCAGTTCTTCAAAATTCGATGAATTGGATTAAAAAGAACTTAACTCACAACATAAATGGAAAACATAGATCCAAAACATACGGAATCGGGAGAAGCTCCTAAACCGATAGAACAAGATTACGAAAATCATAAAGAAGATCCAGGACCAGCACAACCTGCGGTTACAGAGCGTGATGAAAATGGGGCTGGTTCTGTTTTAAAATGGATCATCCCGATAGCAGTTATTATCGGATTGATAGTATGGTTTGCAATGAAAAAGTAATTAGCTTTAGATTATAATTGAACGCCGGTTGTTGATGCGACCGGCGTTTTTTTGTTTAAATAACTTCTGGTTTAGGTAACTAGCCCCGACTGGAAGAGATATCCCGATTCATCAAACGATTAATGAGCACCTAAAAATGGGGATTTAGCAAAAGGCAGGAACAAATTTTATGACCTGCATAAATCTGCGCTTCAAAAACTATTTGAGCAGTTTTACTTGATACAAATCATTGCGTCTATCTTTTAACACTTTAACTGTTCCATAATGGTGCAATTCGTCAAGAAGATGCAAATCTACATCGACTACCAACACCATTTCTGTGTTTGGAGTGGCCTCGGCCTTAACTGCATTGGTGGGAAAAGCAAAATCAGAAGGAGTAAAAACGGCAGATTGTGCAAATTGGATATCCATATTGTTCACCTTTGGTAAATTGCCGACGCAGCCCGCAATGGCAACATAGCATTCATTTTCTATTGCTCTTGCCTGTGCACAATGACGTACCCGTGTATAGCCATTTTGTGTATCGGTTAAGAAAGGTACAAACAAAATCTGCATGCCTTGATCTGCATAAATGCGGCTTAACTCAGGAAATTCTACATCATAACAAATCAAAATGCCGATTTTACCACAGTCGGTATCAAATACCTGCACCTTGTCGCCACCAATCATTCCATAATATTTTTGTTCGTTAGGGGTGATGTGAATCTTTCTATATTCATCGATTTTTCCTGTTCTATGGCATAAATAAGTTGCATTATAAAGTTTTCCTCCGTCAAGTAAGGGCATGCTTCCGGTAATAATATTCACATTGTAGCTTAGTGCATACTCATGCATTCTGTCCACAATCTCTTGAGTTTTCTCTGCCAGTTTGCGCATGGCTTCAATTTCTGGAAGATGGTTGTAGGGCTGCAACAATGGAGTATTAAACAGCTCCGGGAACATAATGAAATCGGATTTGTAACCACTTAACGCATCGACAAAAAATTCCACTTGCTCATAAAAAACGTCCATATCTGGAAACAAACGCATTTCCCACTGCACCAAACCTAGGCGAATGGTCATTGCTGAACGGGCGGAAGCATCGATACCCTGATAATATATGTTGTTCCACTCAATTAACGTTGCATATTCTTTCGATTCCTTATCGCCGGGAAGATAATTTTTCAATACTTTTCTAACGTGAAAATCATTAGAGATTTGAAAGGTTAGGGTAGGATCATAGATTTCCTTAGCCTTCACTTTGTCAATGTATTGCCTCGGCGTTAAAGTTTCTGAATAGGTATGGTAACCAGGAATTCTTCCACCAGCGATAATGCTTTTTAAATTCAAACTTTCGCAAAGTTCTTTACGTGCTTCATAAAGTCTGCGTCCTAATCTTAAGCCTCTAAATTCAGGATGAACAAATATTTCAATTCCATATAGTGTGTCACCATTAGGATCATGAGTACTAAATGAGTAATCTCCGGTAATTAGTTTGTAAGTATGTCTGTCGCCATATTCGTCGTATTCTACAATGATTGAAAGTGAACATGCTACTACTTTATCATCAACAGCAATACAAAGCTGTCCTTCGGGAAAAATACTGATGAGTTTAGCAATGCTTGATTTTGGCCAGATTGAACCTCCCATACTATCATAAGCTTGTAACATTGATTCTTTTAAATCGGCATAATCTTCAAGCGTTAGCTTACGTAATTCGATATTCATAATTTGTTGGTTTTATAGATAAGGAACAGAAAGATGAGACAAATGTTCAAATATATTTTAGGTTTTTTAGAAGAATTTAACCTTACGTATTGTAAATGCTATTGTTCATCGGCATTAGGCAATTATTTATTATTAATAACTAGGAGGATTTCATCAGTTGCCGATAAAGGATTGGAGAATGCCCTATCAATAACATCCAATTCGGTATGGCAATAGAAGATATATTCTTGCTCTCCCCTCGTCATTGCGAGTTCTGATTTTTCATCGGGACGTGGCAATCTTTATCAGCGTCGAGCTTGAATAAAATTAGCGCAGTAATATGCTATACTGTTTTAAAAAAGACATTAAAACGGCAAGGTAATAAACCTACCTTAAAACAACTTTCCAGTTTGCCCTGGATAATTCTTTTTCAAGTGTTTGTAGGCGGCTTCTGTTACTTCCCTTCCTCTAGAGGTACGCATAATGTAACCTTCCTGGATTAAAAAGGGTTCGTAAACCTCTTCAATTGTGCCTTCATCTTCGCCAACTGCAGTAGCTATGGTTTTTAAACCCACAGGGCCTCCCTTAAATTTATCAATGATCGTAGACAGGATTTTATTATCCATTTCATCTAAACCATGTTCATCAACATTTAAAGCATTTAAGGCATAGTTCGCAATCTCCGGATCGATATTTCCATTTCCTTTTATTTGTGCAAAATCCCTTGTTCTACGCAAAAGTGCGTTTGCAATACGAGGCGTTCCACGACTACGACGAGCAATCTCATAAGCGCCTTCATCATCAATGGGTGTATTAAGAATATCAGAGGAACGAAGCACGATTGTAGTCAAAAGCTTGGCATCATAATAAGCCAAACGACAATTAATACCGAAACGAGCACGTAGTGGTGCGGTTAACAAGCCTGAACGGGTAGTTGCTCCAACAAGCGTAAATGGATTCAGCGATATTTGAACGGAACGGGCATTTGGACCAGTTTCGAGCATAATGTCGATTTTAAAATCCTCCATGGCAGAATAGAGATACTCTTCAACCAAAGGTGATAGTCGATGGATTTCATCGATGAACAGGATATCGCCCGTATCTAAACCGGTTAGCAAACCCGCCAAATCTCCGGGTTTATCCAATACAGGGCCAGAAGTTACCTTAATGCCGGCACCCATCTCATTGGCAATGATATAAGATAGTGTAGTTTTTCCTAATCCGGGAGGCCCGTGTAATAAAACGTGATCAAGGGCTTCGCCACGAAGTTTTGCAGCCTGAACAAAAATCCGAAGGTTTTCCATCACTTTTTCTTGCCCGGTAAAATCTTCAAAAGCTTGTGGTCTTAATACACGCTCAATATCTTTGTCCGTGGGACTTAAGCTGCTTGCATCTGGATCAAGATTTTCGTTCATACAGCAAATATAAAATTAAATGCTAAAAAAATTAGGATTATTTGAATTTTTCGGCCACCACCAGCTCTTTTGATCCAACTGTATATTTATAAAAACCTTCACCTGATTTTGCACCTTTTTTTCCGGCAACAACCATATTAACCAATAACGGACAAGGGGCGTATTTAGGATTTCCAAATCCATCATGAAGAACTTTCAATATTGCTAAACATACGTCTAAACCTATAAAATCTGCTAGTTGCAACGGACCCATAGGGTGAGCCATTCCTAATTTCATTACAGTATCGATTTCGTAAACACCGGCAACGCCTTCGTATAAGGTGTATATTGCTTCGTTAATCATCGGCATCAAAATTCTGTTGGCTACAAAACCCGGATAATCATTTACTTCGACAGGCGTTTTTTCAAGGCTTTTAGAAAGCGACATAATCGTTTGTGTAGTTTCATCGCTGGTTTGATATCCCCGAATCACTTCAACCAATTTCATCACTGGCACTGGATTCATGAAATGCATACCGATTACTTTATCTCCACGATTGGTAGCTGCAGCGATTTTAGTAATTGAAATAGATGATGTGTTGGAAGCTAGGATAGTATTTTCTGGTGCTGCCTCATCCAGATCTTTAAAAATTTGAAGTTTTAATTCTCTATTTTCCGTAGCTGCCTCCACTATCAAATCAGCATTTTTAACGCCTTCTTTTATGGCGGTAAAAGTAGAAATGTTCTGGAGCGTTGTTGTTTTTTGATCTTCAGTAATTAGACCTTTTGCAACCTGTCGGTCTAAGTTTTTAGTAATGGTTTGTATGGCTTGATCGAGGGCTGTCTGATTAATATCTACCAAACTAACCGAGTAATTAAATTGAGCAAACACATGTGCAATTCCATTGCCCATAGTTCCCGATCCTATAACTGAAATATTTTTAATCATTAAAATTTTGGTTAGGTGTTGCTAATAATCTTTTATTTACGAAGTTTCCAAATATATTATTATTTGATGTAAGTGTTGTGGTGGTTTACAAAAGGCTTATTTTTTCCGATACAGATTTTTACCTCATTTCTGACGAAAATCTGATTGACTGCAAAAACAATTAGGCCTTTCGATTGCTTGATAATGAAAGAAAATAATCGTCAAGTTTTCAGTAATGACGTTTTTATAAAAGCACTTCCTAGTATCATTTAGGTTAGTTAATGATTAGTTAAAATAGAGATCTGGCTGGATAGCAGATCTCTATTTATTTGAAAACACTTTATGGCGCTAACCTGCTTTTAACCCAGCTACCCTTAACAAGTTCAAAATTAACTCTATCGTGCAACCTGCTTCGGCGACCTTGCCAAAATTCTATCCGAGTCGGCTTTACAATATAACCACCCCAATGTGCCGGCTTTGCGATACTTTTACCCTCGCTTTTTTCTTTTAGCTCTTCAAACTTTTCTTCTAAAAACTTTCGGTCAGGAATAACCTGGCTTTGTGGAGAGGCTACCGCACCAATCTGACTGGCCACTGGCCTGGTTACAAAATATTCTTCAGAGGTTTCTTTGTCAAGTTTTTCTACTGTGCCTTCAATTCTAACCTGGCGTTCTAAATCTGGCCAAAAGAAAACCAATGCTGCGTAGGGGTTACGTTTTAATTCCTTACCCTTGGCGCTTAGATAGTTAGTAAAAAATCTGAAACCATTTTCATCAACGCCTTTCAGTAACACAATCCTGGCATCTGGTCGGCCGGCTTTGTCAGCTGTGGCCAATGTCATCACATTTGGTTCATAAACTTGTGCTTCAACAGCATTTTCAAACCACTTTTGAAATTGCGTAATAGGATTGTTATCTACGTCAGCTTCATCTAACGTGGCGCTTTTATAATCTTGGCGCAGGTTTTGTAGAAATTCGTTTGTAACTTGCATAGAACAAAAATAGGCATCTTTTATGGTGCTTCAAATGATTATCGTGATGCTGAACAATATAAAACCAAAAACCGGAAGATTATTAATTTCTGAACCCTTTATGGCTGATCCCAATTTCAAACGTTCGGTGGTGTTATTAACCGAGCATGGAGAAGATGGAACAGTTGGCTATATCTTAAATCAGATGGGAAATTTGCTGGTTAAAGATGTGATTCAAGATTTATGGGATGCCAATAACCACATCTACTTTGGTGGGCCGGTTGCCGCAGATACTTTGCACTTCATTCACCGGGCTTATGATAAGTTGCAAAGCGGTGAAGAAATTGGCAATGGTATTTATTGGGGAGGAAATTTTGAAACACTAAAAATTTTAATCAACAACGATGCGATTGACGAAAGCGAGATTAAGTTTTTTATGGGTTACTCAGGTTGGGATGACGGACAGTTAGCAAGAGAGCTGGAGCAGAATGCCTGGATGGTGAGCGACATCTCACATCCGGAAATTATTTTCGGCAATGATGAAGAAAAACTTTGGAGAGATGTAATCGTAAACCTGGGTCCGAAATATGCTCATGTAAGCAATTTTCCTATAGACCCCAGTTTAAATTAATATTGAGCTTGTCGAAGAATATTAAGCCTCGACAAGCTCAACCTAATATTTATAGTCCGCTCATTTCAGTAGCACTTTCTTCTACTTTTCTTCTAAGCTCATCTTTATAATCCTGCATTTTTACAGTCAGCGATTCATCTGCTGTAGCTAAAATTTGAGCAGCCAATAAACCTGCATTTTTCGCCGCATTTAATGCAACCGTAGCCACCGGAATACCGTTTGGCATTTGTAGGATGGATAAAATACTATCCCACCCATCAATAGAATTGGATGATTTTACCGGCACACCAATTACAGGTAAAGTAGTGATCGATGCTACCATTCCAGGTAAATGTGCGGCACCGCCAGCACCAGCAATAATCACTTTTAAACCTCGTGCTTGTGCCTCTCTTGCATAATCGAACATGCGTTCAGGAGTTCTATGTGCAGAAACTACGGTAATTTCATATTCAATTCCGAATTCTTTTAATATATCAGCAGCATCTTGCATAACAGGCAAATCAGATTTGCTGCCCATAATTATTCCAACTCTCGCACTCATTTTTTATGTTTTAACTTTAAAATCTTTGCTCTCTGTTCTTTACTCTTTGATCTTTTAGGCAATCACCTTCAACGTTTTCTGTACATATCTAGCTTTTTCGATAGCTTTATCTCTATCGATATCAACAATAGTTACATGGCCCATTTTGCGAAACGGTTTGGTATATTTTTTACCATAAAGATGGACGAAAACGCCATCAATGGCCAAAATCTTCTCTAAGTTCTCATATTTAGCTACACCTTCCGAACCTTTTTCACCAAGCAAATTAATCATCACTGCATTGGTAATGCTTGTGGTATCGCCCAAAGGCAAGTTATAAATTGAGCGCAAATGTTGTTCAAATTGTGAAACATAATTGCCTTCAATTGTTTGGTGACCGCTATTGTGTGGACGCGGCGCCACTTCGTTTACCAGAAGTTCACCATCACTACAAACAAACATTTCTACTGCCAAAATACCAGTAATATTCATTGCAGAAGCGATGCTTTTTGCAATATTTTCAGCTTTTTGTTGTAGGCTTTCAGCAAAAGTTGAGGGCGAAATAAGAAACTCAACTAAGTTGGCTTCAGGATTAAATTCCATCTCCACCATTGGGAAAGTTTTCATGTCGCCATTCGAATTTCGGGCAACAATCACGGCAACTTCTTTCTCAAAATCAACCAATTTTTCTACAATACATGGTGCATCAAAGGCCTTATCTAAATCGGCAGCACTATTAATTTTCATTACCCCTTTGCCATCGTAGCCATCTTTACGCAACTTTAAAATATAAGGATAGGGGATCGCACTATTTAACATATCCTCTTTGGTATTTGCGATATGAAAAGGAGAGGTAGGAATATCGTTCTCTTTAAAAAACTGCTTTTGGATACCTTTGTCCTGAATTAAACGAATTACCCTTGATTGCGGAAAAACTTGTTTACCTTCTTTTTCCAGTTGTTCTAAAGCATCAATGTTTACCTTTTCAATTTCTATGGTAATAATATCGGCCTTTTTTCCAAAATTGTAAACGGTGTCAAAATCGGTAATCGAACCGTTTTCAAAATAATTTGCAATGTGTTTGCAAGGAGCGTCAGGGTCAGGGTCTAAAACCAAAGAGGTAACGTTATAGTTAATGGCTTGCTGAATGAGCATTCTGCCCAACTGACCGCCACCAAGAATACCTAACTTTAATTCGCTAATCTGTTTTGCCATTAATAAAATAGATTTTTTGAATCGCAAAAATAGCAAAAAATAAACTTCAACAGGTCTTTTATCGCACTAAATCGCAAAGGTTTTGTAGCGCAAAAACAGTGCGAAAATTAAAATGCAGTCACGCTTTACGTTTCAATCTTTTTGTCATTGTTAGTTTTAACATCTCAAAGACATTGCTTCAAAAAGTATTTTCACTACAATCGCGGCTATTATAAAAAGGATTCTGCTAACCACTTAGAAGGTAAAACTTATAACTTTGCGAAATGAATGCTGATGCAATAATTATTGGCGCAGGTGCTTGCGGGTTAATGTGTGCGGTACAAGCGGGCTATCTGGGGAAGAAAGTGATTGTACTGGAAAAAAATGAAAAACCAGGTGCCAAGATTTTAATTTCTGGTGGCGGTCGTTGCAATTATACCAACCAGTTTGCTTCAGCAGAACAATTTATTTCTGCAAACCCCCACTTTATTAAATCGGCTTTTACGCAATGGACGGTAGATGACACCGTAAGTTTTTTCGAAACTTATGGGATTCATGGCAGGGAAAAAACATTAGGACAATTGTTCCCCGATGAAAAGAACGCAAAAGATGTTGTACAGGTTTTCACATCAATCTGCGAAGATTTTGGTCAGGAAATTCGCTGCAATGCCGACGTTAAAGAGATTGAGATATTACTTGATGGTTTTCGGGTTACTTACGATAAGAATGGAAAAAATATCACACTAACGGCCGCAAAACTAGTTGTGGCTACAGGCGGTTTACCCATTCAAAAAATGGGTGCAACAGATTTTGCTTTGCGTTTTGCCCGGAAGCATGATTTAAAAATTGTAGAAACAGCACCAGCGCTGGTTCCTCTAACCATCACAGGGAAAAATGAAGAATGGTTTGCCCAGCTTTCTGGCAATTCAGTTTTTTGTGAAGTCAGTAATGATGAAATTTCTTTCGAAGAAAATATATTGTTTACGCATTGGGGTTTGAGCGGCCCGGCAATTTTACAAATTTCGTCCTTCTGGAGAAGAGGAGAAAGCGTAAATCTCAATCTGCTGCCCGGTCAAAATATTGTTTCAATATTATCTGAGGAACGCCAAACAAATGGGAAAACACTTTTATCCACTTTGTTAAACCGTTTCTATACTAAGAAATTTACTGATGCTTTAGGGAAATTTTTGCCCCTAACTAAACCGGTTGCGGCCCTAACGAATGCGGAAATCCAATTAATTGAACAAACAATCCATCACTTTAAAGTGAAACCAGCCGGTGACAAAGGTTATGATAAAGCCGAAGTGATGCGTGGCGGAATTGATACCAATGAAATCTCATCCAAAACTTTGGAATGTAAAAAGATTCCTGGCTTATTTTTCGGCGGGGAATGTATGGATGTTACGGGTTGGTTGGGTGGCTATAACTTCCAATGGGCCTGGGCAAGTGGCTTCGTAATTGCGCAAAATATTTAGCACCACTGCCTCTGCGAAATATCAAGCAATACTGATATTCTTTTCTATAAGCATAGCGCATTAAGATTGCTTCGTGCCTCGCAATGACGACCGTTTTATTAAATGCCAAATCTCCGTGTATTTTGTGTTGCCGCGGCAAAAAAGTTTTGTATGCGTCGGTTGGACAAACTTCGGCAACCCACTACAATTCTTGAATAACTAAATCGCCTGTTTCCGTGTCAAACCCTATAAATAAACATTGGGCATTATTTCCCAGGCCCAAGGCTTTTTAAATGTTTTAAATGTTCTCAACTGAGAAAAATATAGAACCTCACTCGTTTTTCGGTTCGCGATATCTCTTCTGTGTAAATTCCCAACCGTAGTAAATAATTCACGGGTTTTAAAATCGTAAACACGCTCGGTCATATCTCCGGTATTCTGGTTAAAATAGAGGTTTATCGCACTGGTTAGAAACCAATCTTTATTTTCGAATTTAAAGGTATAACCCAGTTCCCAACGCCACTCTGCACCTCCCTGAAAACGCAAGTAGAGCTGCTGATCCTTGATTCCGATTTGATTGAGCGGATCGCCGAGTTTACCACCTTCTTCAGATCTCAGAATAAAATCGTTATTCTGGCTGGATAAGCGGAAATTTCCTGTAGAATGATCTTTAAAAAAAATCGCTAAAATTCGTGGTTTCTGTGTTTCCTTTATAATTTCCGAATTATTATCTCCGTAGGTTCTGGTCTCATCAATCTTTTTATCAAACTCGAAAACAACAGCAATATCCTCAACGCCATCATGATTCAAATCTCCATTTGCTTTTTCAATTACTGTCCAGTTGGTGGGAGTAAGCTGCTCAATAGATATACCTTGCGGCTTCACTTTAGGAAAAATAAATGTTTTTTGAGCGAAACAAAGATGTGCTGCTAGAAGAAAAGTAAGTAGATAAAAATATTTCATTCAGATAGAAAAGGTTTTCATGTAATGCTAAAACGTTTTGATTGGCGTTTTAGTTTACTAACTATTTCAACCAAATTGTCATGCTGAATTTTTTTAGCATCTCAATAGCTTCTCCTCAATCTGTATTTAAACAACCAGACATAACAATTATCGAATGGTCTTTGATGACACAAACCATGGAAATTTGACTTATAATAAATCCCTAAGTTCTAAAATTCCTTTACTTTTGCAAAAACTCAAATCTTTTGAAAACCGAAATCTTCGCCATTACGCCGCCATTTACCCAACTGAATACTCCATATCCGGCAACAGCGTATATAAAAGGATTTTTAAACACTAAGAATATCTCCTCATCACAAGCAGACTTAGGGATTGAAGTAATATTAGAATTGTTTTCAAAAAATGGATTAGCTGATTTGTTTGAAGTTTCTAGTTCGAAATTAAAAAGTGATAATGCAAAGCGCATTTTCGCGTTGAAGGATGAGTACCTGAAAACTATTGATTCTGTAATTGCCTTCCTTCAAGGCAAAAATCCAACCTTGGCATTGCAAATTTGTGGAGATGATTTTCTTCCACAGGCGGCTCGCTTTGCGCAGTTAGAAGAACTCGATTGGGCGTTCGGAGCAATGGGGACGCAGGATAAGGCGAAACATCTGGCGACATTATACCTTGAAGATATTTCCGATTACATCGTAGAATGTGTGGATGAAAATTTTGGTTTCAGTCGCTACGCAGAACGTTTAGGCAGAAGCGCTAATTCTTTTGATGAATTATATACGGCGTTACAAAATGAACCAACTTACATCGATCAAATTCTTATTAAAATTTTATCAAAGAAGATAATTTCAATCGAACCCAGATTGTTTTTAATTTCTGTTCCCTTCCCTGGTAATTTATATAGCGCTTTTCGGTGTGCGCAATGGGTAAAAGCAAATTATCCTGAAATTAAAATTTCTATGGGCGGTGGCTTCCCAAACACGGAGTTGCGCTCACTTTCTGATAAACGTGTTTTCGAATTTTTCGATTTTATCACCTTGGATGATGGAGAATTGCCCATCGATTTGCTCATTCAAAACATCGGCGGAAACTTGCCGAAGGAAATGCAAATGTATAAGCGTACATTTTTGTTGGAAAATGACAAAGTTATTTATAAAAACGATTCCTTCAGAAAAGATTACAAACAAGCTGATGTTGGTACGCCCGATTACAGCGGATTATTGCTGGATCAATATATTTCGGTGATAGAGATTGTAAACCCAATGCACCGAATGTGGAGTGATGGCAGGTGGAATAAACTGACTATGGCCCATGGATGCTATTGGGGGAAATGTACATTTTGCGATATCTCGCTGGATTATATAAAGGTTTACGAACCAGTTCAAGCCAAACAAATTGTCGATCGAATTGAAGATTTATATGCGAAAACAGGGCAGAATGGGTTTCATTTTGTTGATGAGGCTGCTCCACCTGCTCTGATGCGTGAGGTTGCACTTGAAATTATCAGGAGGAAATTAGCGGTTACCTGGTGGACAAATATTCGTTTTGAAAAAAGTTTTACAGCAGATTTATGCTTACTGCTAAAGGCATCGGGCTGCATTGCTGTTTCAGGAGGTCTCGAAGTGGCCTCCGATAGGCTATTAAAATTGATCGATAAAGGTGTAACTGTTGAACAGGTTGCCCGGGTAACGCGGAACTTTACAGCAGCAGGCATCATGGTTCATGCTTATTTAATGTATGGCTATCCCACACAAACGATACAGGAAACTGTAGATAGTTTAGAAATGGTTCGTCAACTATTTGAGGCTGGCGTATTACAATCGGGCTTTTGGCATCAGTTTGCAATGACGGCACACAGTCCCGTTGGCATGTACCCTGAAAAGTTTGGAGTGGTGAAGGAAACAGAAGCAATTGGTAGTTTCGCTAATAACGACATTAACTACTTTGACAAAACCGGCATCGATCATAATAAGTTTAGTTACGGGTTAAAAAAGTCGCTGTTCAATTTTATGCATGGCATTTGTTTCGATTACGATTTACAAGACTGGTTCGATTTTAAAATCCCAAGAACCAAAATTCCTGCTGGTTTTATCGAAGGTGCTTTGAGCAATGACGATCATTTTCATACTAAACCAACCGCTAAAGTAGCTTGGTTAGGAGGGAAGCCCTCTGCTGAATATTTTACCAAATCGAAAAAAGGGAATAGCTGGGAAATGGCATCGTTAACTTTTCATGATAAAAAACAAAGCTTTACAATTCAAGCCAATAAGAGTGAGGGCGAATGGTTGGTTTCGATTTTAGAACAAATTCACATTTCAAATGAAAAGGTTTACACCTTTGCTGAAGTTAAAGCAGATTTTGAAATAGAGATGGAAAACTTTGAATTGTTCTGGTATTCAAAACCTGTAAATACTTTAAGAGAATTTGGTTTGTTAGTTTTGTAGTGAATAATAATATAAGGAATATAAGAAAGATTTAAGACTTAGAGCTTAAATGAAACTCATATCCCTTATATGATAAGCAGCTCAATTAATCACAATGTGGAACGGTAAAAGTCCATGTTTCTGATTCGCTATTCGGAATTACAAATCCATTGCCTTTTGCGCTTTCGAACCACAATTTGCTACGAAGTTTTTCTCTTGTTCCCACTTCGTTCATGGTGGCGCTATCATACATCCTGCCGTTAATCATCACATACTTAATCTTTTCAGAGTTCCTGATGTCGTCTAAAGGATTGGCATCCATGATGACTAAATCTGCTAATTTGCCAACTTCCAATGAGCCAATTTCTTTATCCATTCCTAAATAATGTGCGCCGTTTAAAGTCGCATTTCTAATGGCTTGCAATGGCGAAAATCCACCTTGAACAAACATCCAGAGTTCCCAGTGTGCACCCAAACCCTGTATTTGCCCATGGGCACCCAAGTTTACTTTTGTACCACCATCTGCAATTTGTTTAGTGGCTTTTGCAATATCGATATGGTTGTAATCGCTATATTCTGAGGTGGTTCTGCGTCTTGCCCTCGAATCGATAATCGAACGAGGTGTATAAGTCATTAGCTTTTCATTCTCCCAAACATTAGTTCTGTCATACCAGTAATTTTCTCCCCACTGACCGCCGTAAGCAACGATTAATGTTGGCGTGTAACCTACTGTGGTGTTGTTCCAAAGGGTAGTTACATCTTTATAAACCGGTAAAACCGGAATGCTGTGTTCAATTCCCGTATGTCCGTCGGCAACCATATTCATATTATGAAAAAATGTAGAACCGCCCTCTGGCAACACTTCCATTTTTAGCTGTCGGGCAGCTTCCAAAATTTGCTGGCGCTGCTCTCTGCGGGGCTGATTGTAAGATTTTACTGAAAAAGCGCCAACTGCCTTAAGCCGTTTCAAATTAGCCAATGCATCGTCAAGACTATTGATTACCACTTTGAAATCGCCATCGGCTCCGTATAAAATAGAGCCGGTCGAATATACTCTTGGCCCAACCATTCGTCCTGCTTTTAGCATTTCACTCTGGCTAAAAACCATTTCGGTATTGCTTGATGGATCATGTGAAGTGGTTACACCGAAAGCTAAATTAGCCATATAGCTCCAATCATTTTGTGGCGAAATCCCATCAGGACTGGTGCGCAAATGTGCATGCACATCAATAATTCCAGGCATAATTGTTTTGCCGTTTACATCAATAACCTTCGCATCTGCAGGTATCACTACCGCATCGGCTTTCCCTATTGAGATAATTTTATTTCCATCTGTTAAGATTGTTCCGTTTTCAATCACTTCATCACCTTTCATTGAAATAATTCGGGCGCCTTTCAGGGCTACAATTCCGGTAGGAGCGTCACTTTTTAGAGTAAGGTTAATATCAATTGAACTGGCTTGTGTTTTTGGGGTAGTGCCATCAAAATTGAAAGCATTTTTCACATCAATAGTGAAATATTTCGGGCCTAATGTCCAATGAAGATTTTTGCTATCAGCGCTCCACTGCATGTAAGTACCACCATCTGTAGTAACTTTTGCTACTGGAATGGCTTTATTTCCAGCCGATGCATCCTGGGCCGTTCCTACATTAATCATTGGGGTGATATACACATTAAAAAGCTCGTTAAAAGCGAGCCATTTATTATCAGGACTCACCACAAACTGATTTGCATATTGTGATGTAAAATGTGTTCTCTCGTTAGCACCATTTAAATCGATACTTTTTAAAGCCTTTTTACCATCCGCATAACTTTGGAAATAAATTCGCGTATCAGAATTGTTAAAGGATGGTTTTATACCGTTATCTGAAACCAAAGTTTTAGTACCACCAGCAGCAGGCATGATGAAAATTCCCGTTCCACGACCATAATTATAGCCTAAAACATCATTGCCGCTTCCTTTTCTAAACACAATTTTATCACCTTTGGTAGAATATTGAGGAGAATAATAAAATCCTTTTTCATCGCTTAAAGTAATGGTTTTGCCAGATTTAATATCGGTTCTTTTAATCGCTCCGCGGAGTTCATCACTCCAGGTAGTGTAAATTACAAACTTGCCATCGGGACTAAAACTGGGCTCAAATTCAAAATCCATTCCACTTGTTAATCGTTCAGGTGTTCCAGTTGGTAACTCTTGCTTGTATAAAAATCCAGCTGCATTAAATACAATCGTTTTTCTATCCGGAGAAGTTGTTAGCTGGCGCAACATTTTTACTGAAAAATCATTACTGTATACTTGCTGCTCGAAATGCAATGCCTGCTGAACCGTTTGAACCGTATTGGCCTGAAAGGGAATAGTTGAAGTAATCAGACTTGCGATTTCTGTTTTTCTGATCTTGCCCTTCGCATAAAATATTAAACTTTTGCTATCTGGCGTCCAAGCGAAGTTAGGGTAAACACCAAAAATAGCCCAGGTTTCTTGTTGATCGTGAGATAAATCTTCGTTAACAGGCCATTCTTCTCCTGTTTTGATATTCTGAACATAAAGCGTTGATTTTAAACGAACCCGCTTAACAAACGCAATTAAATTGCCATCAGGCGAAACCTGCGGACGGCAGGCGCCACCTTGTTGATTGATAAGGGTAGTTAATTTTCCAGTGTTTAAATCTAACTGGCGGATGGCATAGATGGTTCCGTTTGGATCTTTACTGTATTCGAAGTTTGGCCCGGGACTAACATCTTCGCTGAAATAGAGATAGCGTCCATCGGGCGAAACGTTTGGCTCGCCTGCATCTTGCTGGTCGTTCTTGCGTTTAGTCAATTGAATCCCATCGCCGCCATTAATATTGTACATCCACATTTCGCCCGCTCCTAGTGAGCGGCCAGCTGTAAAGTGTTTACGGGCTACAATATATTCGCCATTGGGCATCCATGTGGCATTATTTAAGAGCCTAAAGCTCTCCTTGGTTACCTGCTTTTTGCCAGAACCATCACGATTCATAATCCAAATATTGTCACCGCCACTTTTATCGCTGGTGTAAGAAATATATTTTCCATTTGGACTAAACCTTGGCTGTACGTCGTATGCAATGCCACCACTAATTAGCTTGGCCTGACCTCCAGAAACAGGCATGGTGTAAATATCACCCAATAAATCAAAAACAATTTCTTGTCCGTCGGCACTTACGTCCAAATTCATCCAGGTTCCTTCATCGGTATTCAGCGTGAAATTTTTCGTAGTTCCCTGGTATTTTTCAATATCCCATTTTTTTTCCTGGGCGGTTATGTTAAAGAATAAAAGCGAAAGTGCAGATAGAAGGTAGAGATGTTTCATTCTATATTTTTGATTAATTGTGGCGCAATTTAGCAATATCAACAGCTTTTTTATAGTTTTGATACCGCCGATTTATGACAGCAATAGAGATTTTACAAAAATATTGGGGCCATCAAGCTTTCAGGCCTTTACAGCAAGATATTATTGCTTCGGTTTTAGAGGGCAAAGATAGCCTTGCGCTTCTGCCAACCGGTGGCGGTAAGTCGATCTGTTTCCAGGTTCCTGCACTGGTAAAAGAGGGAATCTGCATCGTGGTTTCTCCTTTAATTGCGTTGATGAAAGACCAGGTAGAAAACCTGAAATCGAGGGGTATCGAGGCCATTGCCATTTATGCCGGGATGGGCAAACGCGAAATTGATATCTTATTGGATAACTGCATTTACGGCAAAATTAAATTCCTTTATCTTTCTCCAGAGCGATTGCTTTCTGACTTGGTACGTGTACGTATCTCTTACATGAACGTAAATCTGATCGCTGTTGATGAAGCACATTGTATTTCGCAATGGGGTTATGATTTTCGTCCACCGTATCAACAAATATCTAAGTTAAGAGAGATTCTTCCGGGTGTACCGGTTTTGGCACTCACTGCAACGGCTACAGAATTTGTGCGAAAAGATATTGTAGAGAAGCTGGAGATGAAAGACCCACAGGTTTTTGTGAAAAGTTTTGCTCGAGATAATTTAAGTTATGTTGTTTTGGGACAGGAAGATAAATATAAAAAGTTGATTGAGATTTGCCGGAATGTTAAAGGCACTGGACTGGTTTATGTTCGAAATAGAAGAGAAACAGCAGAGGTTTCAAACTTCATAAACCGCAATCAAATTAAGGCCGATTTTTATCACGCGGGCTTAGAACGGGATGTGCGTTTTCAAAAACAGGAAGATTGGAAACTGAACAAAACCAGAATAATGGTGGCCACAAATGCCTTCGGGATGGGTATTGACAAAGCAGATGTTCGTTTCGTAGTTCACCTGGATTTACCGGAAAGCCTTGAAGCATATTATCAGGAAGCAGGAAGGGCAGGCCGCGATGAAAAAAGAAGCTACGCAGTTTTGCTCGCGAATCAATCTGACGTTCTAAGTCTTGAATCTCGCTACATCAATAGTTTTCCATCTCCGGATGAGATCAGAAAGATATATCATTATCTAGGAAATTATTTCCAGCTGGCGTTTGGTGCCGGCGAAGGGTTGACCTTTACCTTTGATATCGCTGATTTTTGTAAGCGATTCAATATTAGTGTATTAAAAACGATATCAGCGTTAAAATTTTTGGAGCATGATGGCTATATCACACTTTCAGAAAGCGTCTTTCTGCCATCGAGGCTGATGTTTATTGTTGGCCATGAGGATGTGTATCGGTTTCAGATAGAAAATAAAGCATACGATGGGATAATTAAAACAATTCTTCGTTCTCACGGCGGCGCTTTCGATGGTTTTGTTAAAATAAATGAAGCCGATTTAGCTAAGAAACTGAGTATTTCCTTTAAGGATGTGATTGCCGTATTAAACAAACTCCAATCTATTGAAATGTTAACTTACATACAACAAACTGATCAACCGCAATTGCAATACGTTCGCCCCCGGGTAGATATGGATCATTTTGATCTGGATGTCAAATACCTTGAACTGAGAAAAGAAATTCTACTAAAGCAGGTAAGTGCTGTGGTGGCTTACACCAGCACAAAAAAATGCAGAAGTATCCAACTACTAAACTATTTTGATGAACATACGGCGACAAAATGTGGGGTTTGTGATGTTTGCCTTGCAGAAAAAAGGGCAGAAAACGAAGTTCAGATGAATGATGAAATAGAGTTTGAAATCGTTTCTTTACTTCATCAACAGCCAATAAGTTTAGATGATTTGGTTAAGCATATAAAAAACGGAGCTGAAAATGAACGGATAGCTGCCATTCGCGAATTATTAGATGCAGGCAAAATAAAAACTGATGGGAAGAAGTATTACATTTGATTTTAGATTTACGAATTGGAATCGAAGATTTGTGAAAAAGCCACTCAATTTGTGAATTAACATTAGTTTTGAAATCAGTATTAATCAATAATCAGTATAATCATCCGCGAAGCGAAAAATGATAGAAAAAAACAACAAGAAAACCATTCGTTCCTGGGCTTTCTTTGATTGGGCAAACTCTGCCTATAATTTAGTCATTACCTCAACAATTTTTCCTGCATATTACACCATTATCACCACTACTAAAGAGCATGGCGATAAAGTAACTTTCTTAGGAAGAACATTCGTTAACACTTCTTTATCTAACTATGCGTTATCATTTGCCTACCTGATCATGGCGCTGGCATTACCCATTCTATCGTCGATTGCAGACAGGAGGGGGAACAAAAAATCTTTCATGAAATTTTTTACCTATATGGGCGGTTTGGCTTGTATGGCTTTGTATTTTTTTAAACTTGATACTTTGCAAATCAGCATTGTTTTCTTTGTGTTGGCGGCAATGGGCTATATTGGAGGCGTATTGTTTAGTAATTCCTACTTACCTGAAATCGCTAGCGAAGATCATCAGGATCGTGTAAGTGCGCAAGGCTTTTCTTATGGTTACATAGGTTCAGTAGTGCTACAATTAGTTTGTTTTCTTTTTGTGCTCAAGCCGGAATGGTTTGGGATTGTAGATGCTTCATTTCCTCCAAGGTTATCTTTTCTTTTAGTAGGTGTTTGGTGGATTGTTTTTTCACAGATTCCGTTCTCCGTTCTTCCCAACGGAACGCCTCAAATAGGCAAGATAAAAACCAATATTATAAAGGATGGCTTCAGTGAGTTGGCGAAAGTTTGGACTCAATTGAAGCAGATCAAAAGGCTTAAAGGCTTTCTATTTTCGTTTTTCTTTTACTCGATGGGTGTACAAACCATTATGTTGGCCGCTGCAGGTTTCGCTGAAAAAACGTTAAAATTAGGAACAGCTAAACTAATTGCTGTGATTCTTATTATTCAGCTCGTTGCCATCCCAGGGGCATTGCTTATGTCATTTTTAGCAAAAAAATGGGGCAATGTTAACGTGTTAATGATGGTTGTAATCATCTGGATTGGCTGTTGTATCTATGGATATAACATTTCGAATGAATATCAATTTTATTCGTTAGCAGCTATTGTAGGACTAATTATGGGCGGAATCCAATCCTTATCCCGTTCTACTTATTCTAAATATTTACCCGAAAATACGCCAGATAGCACTTCATTCTTTAGTTTTTACGATGTTACCGAAAAACTGGCCATCGTAATCGGACTTTTCAGCTTTGCTTATATCGAGGATTTAACCGGAAATATTCGCTTCTCCATTATCGCTTTAGCTTCATTTTTTATTATTGGATTGGTGTTTTTGGTAATCTTGAAAAAAATCGAGCGCAAAGAAACAGTAAAATTGTAAGTTTGTAAGCTAAAGAATATTTGTTGATGAAAGTAGAATTGTTTGTTCCCTGTTTTGTAGACCAATTATATCCTGAAACTGCTTTTAATACGTTAAGGTTATTAGAAAAATCGGGATGCAAAGTTGAATACAATTCAAAGCAAACTTGTTGCGGTCAGCCAGCTTATAATGCTGGATATTGGGATGAAGCAAAAGAAGTCGGCACAAAATTTTTGAACGATTTTACGGAGAACACCTATGTTGTTGCACCTTCAGCATCTTGCGTGGGTATGGTTAAAGGCGGTTTTAATGACTTGTTTACCAATACAATCGTTCACAATAAATGTCGAAGCTTACAGTCAAACATCTGGGAACTTTCTGATTTTTTGGTTAACGTAGCTAAAAAAGACTATTTCGGTGCAGAACTTGAAGGCAAGGCGGTTTACCACGATTCTTGTAGCGCACTTCGCGAATGCAAAATTAAAGACGAACCTCGGCAGCTGCTATCTAAAGTACATGGTTTAGAGATGCTCGATCTTGTTGATAATGATATGTGTTGTGGCTTTGGTGGTACTTTTGCTGTAAAATTTGATGCCATTTCATCAGCCATGGCCGAACAAAAGGTAAACCATGCTTTGGCGCAGCAAGCCGATTATATTATTTCTACCGATTTATCTTGCCTTTTACACCTTCAAGGTTACATCGATAAAAATAAACTTCCCATAAAAACCATGCATATTGCCGATGTTTTATGCAATGGTTGGTTAGAAAGTACAGAATATTAACGAAGATATTACTACTGATTTATAAGTATTTAAACACTTTTTAACAGGTTTAACATTAAATCTGAAATTTTTTTGTTAAACCTTTTTTCAGCTTTCATATCTAAAACACAAAATACAGAACCCATGAAAAAAATAATTTTCGCTTTACTAGGCGTTTTATCTTTTGCCTCAGTAGCGAATGCGCAAAAAAAAACTTCGGGAGCAATACAATTTGAAACCATTACAGATCCAGCGGCGATGATGGCCGCAAGCGGCGTTAAACTACCCGAACAAGCCATAGCCCGGATGCCATCAACAAGTAAAGCCAATTTTGAATTGCTGTTCAATGCAACCAATGCTAGTTATATGCCCGTAGAAGAAACCGAAGACAGTAACGGCGGTGGCGGTGGTGGCGGTATGGGCCGTATGATGATGCGTTTTGGCGGTGCAGGCGGAAATAGAGAATATTATTATTCGTTTGCAGATCAAAAATTATCAGAAGTGTTTGATTTAAACGACACCACTTATTACATGCCTAGCAAGTTAACACTTTCAACTTCAGGCCCGATTGGTTCATTTAGAATGGGAGGTGGAAATCCAGGTGATACCACCAAACCTAAACCTGTTGTTGCACCAAAAATCGTAATAGAAAAAACCAATGCAACCAAAAAAATTATCGGTTTTGATTGTAAGGAAGTGATTGTAAAATCTATCAGATCAATGAAGATTTTAGGTGAGGATAGAGATGTAACTGAAGAAACTCATATTTGGTACACCAATGATTTGGGTTTCAATTTTTCTCCGAATCCTAAAATGTGGACTGAAGGTGCAGTGTTAGCTATAGAAAGTAGGGGTAACAGTACCATTGCTAAAAGCATTGAATACCGTGGTGTGAGCGCCAAAGATGTTACCGCTCCAAAAAAAGCGAAGCTTATTACAGAAGACGAGTACAAAGTCAAAATGGAAAACATGATGAAACGTTTCAGAAATAATCGCCCAGGTGGAAACTTTGGCGGAGGTAGAACGGTAATCGGCCAATAATAGTTAAAAATATTTTTTCCTACTGAAGCTTGCTCACTCAAATGAGCAGGCTTTTTTTATGGATCTAACTATTGTTTTCTTGGAGGATAATTTAGTGTTACATCCCCATTAATTCAAAATAGTAGGGAAAATTCATTATCTTCGCGACAATTAAAAATCACTTTGTATGTGATTGCGAACTAACATTTTTTTTAAACCGTTCTAAAGCTTTTCCGCAAAGCGATTAAGAACAAATCATAGTTGTAGATGATTAACATTACTTTACCTGATGGTTCTGTCCGTCAGTACGAAAAGGGCACATCTGCCCATCAAATTGCATTATCAATTTCTGAGGGCCTAGCCCGCAATGTTTTAGCTGCCGAAG
Organism: Pedobacter sp. Leaf41; assembly: GCF_001422545.1. Taxonomy (GTDB): domain Bacteria; phylum Bacteroidota; class Bacteroidia; order Sphingobacteriales; family Sphingobacteriaceae; genus Pedobacter. Next base: position 1,032,810 of record NZ_LMLE01000001.1, read on the forward strand.
TTAATGGCGAAGTTTGGGATTCTACCCGTTCAATTGATGCTGATTCTTCAGTAAAACTGTTGACCTGGAATGACACTGCCGGGAAATCAACTTTTTGGCATTCATCAGCTCACTTAATGGCTGAGGCTCTAGAGGCACTTTATCCCGGAACCAAATTTGGTATCGGTCCGGCTATTGAAACTGGTTTTTATTACGATGTAGACTTTGGCGACAAAGAATTTTCATCTGATGACTTCAAAGCCATTGAAACCAAAATGATTGAGTTGGCTAAACAAAAAGAAACTTTTGTACGTGAAAGCGTAAGTAAAGCTGATGCGATTAAATATTTTACTGAAAAGGGCGACGAGTACAAGCTGGATTTAATTGATGGATTAGAGGATGGAAAAATTACGTTCTATACTCAAGGTCAGTTTACTGATTTATGTCGCGGCCCACACATTCCAAATACTGGTTTTGTAAAAGCTGTTAAATTAATGAATGTTGCCGGTGCTTACTGGCGTGGTGATGAAACCAAAAAACAATTAACACGTATCTACGGCGTAACGTTTCCGAAGGCTAGCGAGTTAACTGAATACCTCGCGATGATTGAAGAAGCGAAAAAACGCGATCACCGTAAACTGGGAAAAGAATTAGAGTTATTCGCATTTTCAGAAAAAGTGGGGATGGGTTTACCGCTATGGTTGCCTAAAGGAACTGCTTTGCGTGAACGTTTGGTTAACTTTTTAACAAAAGCACAAGCGAAAGCCGGTTACGAACAAGTAGTTACGCCACATATCGGTCATAAGAATTTATATGTAACTTCTGGCCACTGGGAGAAATATGGTAAAGATTCGTTCCAGCCAATTAAAACGCCGCAAGAAGGAGAGGAGTTCTTCTTAAAACCGATGAACTGCCCGCATCACTGCGAAATTTATAAAACAAAACCACGTTCTTACAAAGATCTTCCGGTTCGTTTTGCAGAATTTGGTACCGTTTACCGCTACGAACAAAGTGGCGAGTTACATGGTTTAACCCGTGTACGTGGCTTTACTCAAGATGATGCTCACTTGTTCTGTATGCCAGAGCAAGTGAAAGAAGAATTTAAGAAAGTAATCGATTTGGTACTTTATGTTTTCAAATCTTTAGGTTTTGAAAACTATACTGCTCAGGTTTCGTTAAGAGATCCAGAGAATAAAGCGAAGTACATTGGTTCTGACGAAAACTGGAGATTATCTGAAACTGCAATCATTGAAGCTGCTGCTGAAAAAGGTTTAAATACTGTAGTAGAATATGGTGAAGCGGCCTTTTATGGTCCGAAGCTGGATTTCATGGTAAAAGATGCTTTAGGTAGAAAATGGCAATTGGGTACTATTCAGGTTGATTATAACTTGCCTGAACGTTTTGAGTTGGAATATACAGGCAGTGATAATCAAAAACACAGACCTGTAATGATCCACCGTGCGCCATTTGGTTCATTAGAAAGATTTATTGCAGTATTGATAGAACATTGCGCTGGTAATTTTCCTTTATGGTTAAGTCCGGAGCAGTTTATTATTCTTCCGATCTCAGAAAAATATGAAGAATATGCAAAAAAAGTTTTAGATGAACTAAATAATTCCGATATTCGCGGGCTGATTGACTTTCGAGACGAGAAAATCGGACGTAAAATCCGCGATGCGGAAGTTAAAAAGATCCCATACATGCTCATTATTGGTGATAAAGAGATGGCTGAAGGTAAAGTTTCGGTACGTAAACATGGTGAGGGAGATTTAGGCGAAATGACGTTGGAGGAATTCAACAATTTATTAAGAAAAGAAATAACGGTTTAAATTAAAATAATACACATTTGGCATTAGGAAGACCAGGATTTAACAGGGGACCACGTCCACCTTTTAAGAAAAAAGAAGCAGAACATAACATTAATCAGTACATTAAATCGCCTGAAGTGCGTTTGGCTGGCGATAATGTTGAACCGGGGATTTATCCTTTGGCAAAAGCTTTGGCACTTGCTGATGAACTTGAATTGGATTTGGTAGAAATATCTCCAAATGCGGTGCCTCCAGTTTGTAGAATTATTGATTACAGTAAGTTTGTTTACGAACAAAAGAAAAAGCAAAAGGAAATTAAAGCTAATGCTAAACAAACTGTAATTAAGGAGATTCGTTTCGGCCCTAATACGAACGACCACGATTTTCAATTTAAACTTAAACATGCAGTAAGCTTTTTAGAGAATGGTGAAAAAGTTAGGGCTTATGTGCATTTTAAAGGTAGAGCAATTGTTTACAAAGAGCAGGGTGAAATTTTATTGTTAAAGTTTGCCCAGGCTTTGGAAGATGTAGGAAAAGTAGAGTTATTACCTAAGTTAGAAGGTAAACGGATGTTCCTTACAGTTGCGCCTAAAGTAGTAAAAAAATAAAAATAGGTTTATAAATTAAAAAACAGGTTATGCCAAAAATGAAAACCAATTCCAGTGCTAAAAAGCGTTTTTCGCTTACTGGAACAGGTAAGATCAAAAGAAACAAAGCATACAAAAGTCACATCTTAACAAAGATGAGTACTAAACGTAAACGTGCTCTTGGAAATGCAGGAATTGTAACAGATGCAGATTCAGGTAACGTTAAGCGTATGCTTTGTATCGGAAAGTAATTTATTAATTCACCAGGTATCAGGCATTAAAGATTCTTAAATGAACGCCGCTTACCAAAAAACAACAACAACATGCCACGTTCGGTAAACGCAGTAGCTTCGAGAAGAAGACGGAAAAAAGTCCTTAATATGGCCAAAGGCTATTGGGGCGCAAGAAGCAAAGTTTTTACGGTTGCTAAAAATACAGTAGAAAAAGGTTTGCAATATGCATACCGTGACCGTAAAGTTAAGAAAAGAGAATTCCGCGGATTATGGATCCAACGTATTAATGCAGGTGCTCGTCAGCACGGTATTTCTTACTCTCAATTAATCGGTAAACTTGCTTCAAAAGAAATCGGTTTAAACCGTAAAGTATTGGCTGATTTAGCAATGAATCACCCAGAAGCTTTCAAAGCTGTAATTGATGCAGTAAAATAGAAATTCTCGCTTAGGCGTTAATGATATTAAAAAAGGGAACCAGTTTGGTTCCCTTTTTTATTTAAATGAGGCTGTTGGTAAACTTCATTTTTATTCCGCTTTGAAAATTTAAGATGGTCTTAAATATTTCGATTAAAGTAACTTTTTCAATTTTTGTTAAATTATTAATTTCAATAAGGTTGTTTGGCGACCTATTTTCTTTGATGATTTGGTTCGCCTGGTTTTTTAGCCGCAAAACCATCAAGTAGTAATAAGACTGTGTCAACTCATTGAATTGGCTTTGGCTAAAAACGCCTAAGTCTTTCAAAGCCCTCAGGCGTTCACCTGTGTTTTCCTTTTGGAAAATTCTATTTTGAAGCGCATAAACCCTTACCAAATCCACAATCGGTGTCATAGCCGTTTTAATGTCGAATACTTCTCTACTCTCTATCTTCTGTGTTTTTATATTTCTGAAATAGGTTAAAGGCGGTTCGTAAAGCAGCGCATTCTTGGCCAGGTAAACATAAAATTTTTCAATGGGTCTCTTCAACTCATCGTCAACAAAATGACGTAGATCATTCATAATTTCAGCATCGCCATATATTGCCCGGCAATCGAAAAAAGCCGCGAACTTTACCGCTGCTTCAGGTAGTGCTTCTTCTATCCAGTTTTTATAATTGTATTTCCAGTGGGATAAGGAATGCGTCCAATTGGGATTTGTGGCCATGTAATCGCCATCGCAATAAACAAAACCTACATAATTCAATTTATCCGAAACCTGAGTGGCAAAATCGAGAAAATAGCTCCTAACCATTGCCCTTTGATCTTCGGGCGTATCTTCGTAAATAATAGCATTATCTTGATCTGTTTTTAATGAAAGCTCTTTTCTTCCCTCGCTACCAAGCACCATAAATACAAATTTGGCAGGCGGTGGGCCAAGTTTACGGATCACATCTTCTATGATTTTATTTGAAATGGTGTCTGCAATGGTGGTAACCACTTCATTCACAATCTCGGCATGCACCCCACGGTCGAGTAGTTGCGCTACAATGGAAGGTACTTTTTGCCATTTTACTTTCAGCTCTTCATTGCTTGTGGCGCTCTTTACCGATTGTATAAATACTAAAGGAGATTTTGTTTGCTCACTCAGCAGTCTGTTTCTGCTCAAAAAACCTATGAATTTACCCTCGTCTTCTATCAGCAGATACCGCGACTTACTGCTAAACATGAGTAATATAGCTTCGTAAACATAGGCGTTGGTAGAGATGCTGATGATTTTATCATCCATAACATTGATGATAGGCAGCTTTGGGTCAATTAAACCAGCAATTACCCGATCTCGCAGCGTAATATCGGTTACGAAGCCAGCATATTGCTCCTGCTCATCTCTTACAAAGAGGCAGCTGGTTTTATTCTCCGCCATTTTAATTGCAGCTTCGAAAATTGGGGTATTTTTATTGCAATAGATGATTTGCCTGTAGCCGATGCTTCTTATTTTCGAAGAATAAAGTTGATCAACAACTAAATAATTATCTTCAAGTGATCCATTGGTCTTGTAAAAATGAGCGTATTCATCATCAAGCATTCTTTTGCCAAAATCATTGGCAAAAAAATCGAAGAACTCCTCATATTCTGCACAAATTGCTTTGAAAATTTTTCTTGGTAATAACAAAGCCTTTGTACCCGCCTGTGCCACAACTGTTTTAATAGGCTTCTTTTTATTGAACAAGATCGAAATTCCCCCACAAGTAGTTTTTGGTCCATATGTTTCTACCTTGCGTTTTGCTTGCTGACTATCTAAGAAAAAAGTTTCAAAACTTCCTTTCACGATAATATGAACCCCCTTAACTTTATGATTTCCCTCATCGAATAGCCTGGTGTTTTCAGGAAAGTCGACTTCTTCTACCAGATTGGCTAATTCTTCTAAAACTTGATCGGGCAGCACACTGTAGGGAAGAGTAGCGGCCAGAAAATCAATTTTTTCTTTCATTAATTATAACGGGAATAGGCGATTTATAAAATTACGGGATTTTTCAGTTTTTTGTTCGTTTGCTTTTAACAAATTATCAGATTGTTTCCTTATCGCAGCATGATCTACCATTCCGGTTTTCAGGAGATGAAAAAATATTTTTGATGTATTTAATGTATCTGCCAGTGCGTTATGGTAATTCTCAGGTGCCTCATCAAACAGCTCTTCATAAAACTCATTCAATTTAAGCAGTTCTACAGAAGGGTTTCTAACATAAGGCTTGCTTGCATTCATGGTACAAAAGAAATCGATACCATTAAAGATATCATTTAATCCCAGTCGGGAGAACTCCACATTAATCATATGGAAATCGAACTCAATAAAGTGACCAATTACCAAAGGTTTATATCGGTCAATATCTTTTTTGAATTCCATCATCACCTCTAATCCTGAAGAACCGTTAGCCTCTAAAAAATCATGAGTAATGTGATGGATTTTCTGCGAAGCTACATCTAAAGCAATGTCGGGATTTTTAATATAATGGTTTTTCCTTCGAATTTCGACATAATGTTCATCGTAAATGATCCAGGCGATTTGGATGATATGTGGCCAGTTATTCTCCTGAGTATAGGAAGCTTTCCAGTTTATGGGCAGGCCTGAGGTTTCGGTATCAACGACGAGAAAATAATTTTGCACAGGCTTATAGTTGATTAGTTCGATACCAAATATAGGAATTTATCCCAAGCCTAAATCCTGTCTTGAAGCCACATTGTAGGCGGAAACCATTAAAATTAGTGATTTTAATTTCTATCAGCGGAAATTTTAATTTAACTATTATTGCCTCAGCTTATTGAGAAAAAATCTACACCGCTTTTACAGTGAAGATTCTATTTTATAAGTTTAGAGATAAATAAAGCAAAGCAGCTAAAGTTGCTCCAATGATTGGGCCGACAATTGGAACCCAACTGTAAGCCCAGTCGCTTGTGCCTTTTCCTTTCATAGGAATGAGCGCATGAACGATCCGGGGACCTAAATCTCTAACTGGATTAATGGCATAACCCGTTGTACCTCCAAGTGCAAGGCCAATTACCCAAACTAAAAATGCAACTGGAATTGCACCTAACGAACCTAAGCCAATGGGTGTTTTATCACTGCCCATCTCAGCATTTGTGAAGTAGAAAATCACGAAAATGAGAACAAATGTTCCTATAATTTCTGAGAATAAGTTTGATTTTAGATTCCTTATTGCCGGTGCCGTTGCAAATGGGGCAGCTTTCAATCCCTTATCTTCAGTAGCATCAAAATGATCTTTATACATTACCCACACTAAAAAAGAGCCAACAATAGCACCACAAAGCTGGGCCAAAATATAATATGGAACTTTAACCCAATTAAATTTTTGTGCAATGGCTAAGGCGATGGTTACCGCTGGATTTAAATGTGCCCCGCTGAAGGGTGCCGCGATAACTACCCCAACAAATACAGCTAATGCCCAGGCTGTGGTAATTACAATCCAACCGCTGTTATTTCCTTTTGTGCCGTTGAGTACAACATTTGCCACTACGCCATTTCCGAGTAGAATCAGCAACGCTGTGCCAATAAATTCTGCAACAAATTCTGTCATGATGAATATTTGGTTAAATATTTTTGATACGATTAAAATTAGTCAACGGCACTTGCTTTCGCTGCTTTTATTGCTCTGTTCCATCCCTTAATCCGAGCCGCGTTGTCAACCCCATCTTCGGCAACAAAAGTTTTATCTACTTTCCACTGAGATCGAATCTGATCTACGCTATCCCAATAACCTGTAGCTAAACCAGCTAAATAAGCTGCACCTAATGCAGTGACTTCTGTAACCTGCGGCCTTATCACTTTACAATTTAGTAAATCGGCCTGAAACTGCATCAATAAATTGTTCGCTGTGGCGCCACCATCTACACGAAGTTCAGCGATATTTACACCTGCATCTGCCTCCATTGCCTTGAGTACATCCATCGTTTGATAAGCAATACTTTCTAAAGCCGCTCTTGCGATATGCGATTTATTGGTGCCTCGGGTGAGACCTGTTATTGTTCCTCTGGCATGTTGATCCCAATGTGGAGCGCCTAAACCCGCAAATGCAGGCACTACGTAAACTCCATCGGTATCTTTTACTTTTTGGGCAAGCGTCTCTACATCGGCAGATTTAGAAATCAGTCCCATTTCATCTCTGAGCCACTGTACCACTGCACCGCCAATAAAAATACTGCCTTCTAACGCATAATGCACCTGATCATTTATCTTCCAGGCGATGGTGGTTAACAGATTATTTGAAGAGAGTTTGGCCTCGGTACCAATGTTCATGAGCATGAAACATCCTGTGCCATAAGTGTTTTTTACCATCCCGATTTCGGTACACATTTGTCCGAATAATGCCGACTGCTGATCGCCGGCAATACCTGCAATGGGTATTTTAGCGGCAAGAATTCTTCCGGCCGTTTCACCATACACTTCGCTTGATGACTTTACTTCCGGCAACATGCTTTTGGGAATACCGAATAAGTCAAGCAGTTCATCATCCCATGCCAGGGTATGGATATTGTAAATCATTGTTCTGGAAGCATTGGTGACATCAGTTACATGTTTTTCTCCTGCTGTCAACTTCCATATAAGCCAGGAATCAATTGTACCGAACGCTAATTTTCCCGCTTCAGCTTTTTCTTTAGCCCCCTTAACATTCTCTAAAATCCATTTTGCTTTGGTGGCTGAAAAGTATGAATCGATGATTAAGCCCGTCTTTTCCTGTATTTTTTCGGACAAGCCTTGTGCTTTAATTTCATCACAATAAGTAGAAGTTCTTCTATCTTGCCAAACAATAGCATTATATATAGGCTGGCCAGTTTCCCGATCCCAAACAACAGTTGTTTCTCTCTGGTTGGTAATCCCGATTGAATCGATATCGGTTGCCGATAATCCGGCTTTTACGATTACCTCCGCTGCTACCGATAGCTGAGTCGACCAGATTTCCAATGGATCATGCTCTACCCATCCAGCCTGGGGATATATTTGCGTAAATTCGCGTTGGGCTATGGCAACAATTTCGCCATTATGATTAAAAATGATCGCTCTTGAACTTGTCGTTCCTTGATCAAGAGACATGATAAACTTGCTCATAATTATATTTGGTTAGTTTTTATTAGGTTAAGGCTTTCTCAATTTGCGTTGAGTCAATGTGGTAAATATAGCCGTCGGCTAATTTATTAAAATTATCTACTTGATTGTTTTCCCAACTAATTTGTTGCTTAAGTTCTTTAGCGAGGAGTGAGGCTACTTTCGGAGCCATCTCCTTAGCCGCATGGGCATCAATGAACAGTATTCGTAATCTTCTACTTAGAATATCCTCAACGGTTTCTGCCATTTCATTTCTGGCCGACCAAACCACTTCTGCAAGTATGTACGGAAAATTTGGGTGAAGTTTGTGATTTAATTCCGGTTCTTGTTGCGCTAAATTTTCGATATTCTGACGATCGGAACCATAAACATCCAAATGATCATCCCCAGCTATTTCAGTAGTACCATGAATTTTTAACTCTTTGGTAATGCATGGTTTTGCGTTTAAGCCAGCATGAGTAATGGCTAAATCAACTGTTTCTTCTGCCATGCGGCGGTAAGTGGTCCACTTGCCGCCCGTAATAGTAATCAATCCTTTAGCAGATACCATTAATTTATGATCGCGACTGATCTCTTTTGTGCTATTTCCATCCCCATTTGTTGGTGCAGCTAGAGGCCGTAAGCCAGAGAAAACACTTAAAATGTCTCTTTCCAAAGGCTTTCTTTTGAAATAGGTGGCTGCTGTAGCCATTATAAAGTCTACTTCTTCTTTTAATGCTCTTGGTTCTAAACTGTGCTCATCCAAGGGTGTGTCTGTTGTGCCAACCAATAAATGTTGGTGCCATGGAACAGCGAAAAGAACCCTGCCGTCTGACGTTTTTGGTATCATTAACGCTGATTCGCTATTTAAAAAGCTTTTATCCAATACCACGTGAACACCTTGACTAGGGCGCACCAATTTTTTAGATTGAGGATTATTCATCTGCAAGATATCATCAACAAATACTCCCGTAGCATTTATAATTACTTTCGCATATTGTTTCGATGTTTCGCCAGTAAGCGTATCCTTAATTTCGATACCGTTCACTTCATTGTCGGTATTTTTTAATAATGCAATAACTTTCGTATAGTTGCATAATGTAGCGCCATTTTCAATGGCTGTTTGCGCAATGTTAATGGCTAGGCGGGCATCATCAAATTTGCCATCATAATACCTGATGCTGCCTTTCAAACCCTTTTCTTTAATGCCGGGCATCAAAGCTAAAGTTTGACTTTTACTAAAGAATTTTGACTTCCCAAAACTGAATTTTCCAGCAAGCCAGTCGTAAAGGGTTAAACCTGTTAAGTATTTCGCTACAGAAAACCAATCGTAACAAGGAATTAAAAATTCCTCTTTATTAACCAAATGATTGGCGTTTTTTTGTAAATAACCTCTTTCGCGTAAGGCATGCCTCACTAATCCAATATCACCCTGGGCCAGATACCTCACACCACCATGTACGAGTTTAGTGCTGCGACTAGATGTGCCTTTGGCATAGTCTGATTGTTCGACCAATAAAGTTCTTAACCCTCTGGTGGTCGCATCCAATGCTGTGCCTAATCCAGTTGCACCACCACCAATAATGATGATATCCCATGTATAATTATTTAGCCAAAGATGATGATGAAGTCTTTCCATTTATTTCTAAAAAATAATAAAACGAAACAATACGCAATTATAAGTAATCATTATCGAAATAATATAATATCTATGTTAAAAAAATATTAATTACCTGACCGAATCAGATATGAGAATTTTATTTGCTAATTTGCAGCATAAATAAATGATTAGATTTTATGATGAATTTAGCTGAAAGGCACCAATTTATTTTGAATCGCCTGCAGAGAGACCAATATATTAATGTGGTAGATTTATGTAAGGAGTTGAAAGTATCATCTGTAACAATTAGAAAGGATTTAAAACTCCTTGAGGATAAAACGCTGCTTTTTAGAACCCACGGGGGGGCTACAATAAATAATCCATATACAGTAGATCGGCCAGTAAACGAAAAAGAGAAAATACAGTCGACTGAAAAGAATAAAATTGGGTTAGCGGCTGTTTTACTATTAAATGAGAACGATTCTATTGTAATCGCCTCTGGCACTACGGTATTCTACTTTGCCAAAAATATTCCTTCAGGTACAAACTTAACGGTTGTCACTTCTGCACTAAACGTAGCTTTAGAGTTAATGAGAGAACCTAGTATTGAGGTGATTCAGTTGGGCGGTTTGCTAAGGAAAAGTTCATCATCTGTTATGGGATCTTACGCTGAGCAGGTTTTAGGCGATTTTTATTTTAACAAGTTATTTTTAGGGGTAGATGGCATTGATTTAGATTTCGGTTTAACCACTACGAATGCTATGGAAGCGCATCTCAATCGCAAAATGATTAGCGCATCGCAAAAAACAATTGTATTAGCAGATTCAACTAAATTTGGGAAAAGAGGTTTTGGAAAGATTTGTGGCTTAGACGAAATTGATCATATTATCACTGATAAAGGAATTTCTGAGCAAATTGTAAAACATTTAGAAAGTTTAGGTGTTACTGTTACTATTGTATAGTTTATACTTAAGAACGAACCAAAACGATATAATTTGAATATGGAAACTAAACGAATACACATTTTAGAAGACGATCAAGAAATAAGAAATGTAATTGAAATCTTATTAAAAGAAGAAGGTTTTGAATTACAATTATCATCAACATTTGCCGAACTAAAAAAGAATATTCAGGATGCTATGCCTGATCTTTTTCTGTTAGATGTGATGCTACCAGATGGAAATGGTGCAGAAATTTGCGAAGATTTAAAGACTGATATTTTTACGAAACATATTCCGATAATTGTAATGTCTGCACAAAACAATAGCGAACAAAAAGCCATTGCTGCTTTTGCAAATGATTATATCAGTAAACCATTTGATATTGATGATGTTTTAGAGCGTATTAATAAACAATTGAAAATTAGTTCTGAGAAAAGCGCTAGTAAAGCATAATTATTAGGGCATTTGAAACATAAAGAGAGGCATTGCCTCTTTTTTTATGCGCTAATTTTTAACTTTTGTAAGTTTATTTTTTTGAGTTACCCGAAATTTAATTAATTTGCTTGCTCTGAATCGTCCTGATTGTTAATCTAGTTTAAGTATTTTTTAAAATTTAAATTAACAGCAATGAGTGTCGACTTTGGTCAGGTTCTTGAGCGTGTAGTACGCCGAGATAGTATGGGAATTAGTGAGCTTTCCCGAAAGTTAAACGTAAGTAGAAGAACCATTTATAATTGGTTCGATCAGAAAAGTCTAAATCCAGAAATTCTATTGAAGGTTGGCTATGTAATAGGTCACGATTTTTCTAAAGAATTACCGGAAGCTTTTTCGAATAGCACTCATCGACCTCACAATCCTTACCATCATCCAAATCAAAATAATTCTACTAATGGCGATAGTAAGTCCGTTTACTTCTGGATGGATAAGTATATTAAGCTCTTGGAAAAATACAATGAACTTCTTGGTGAACTGTCGGATGAGAAAAAGGGTACAGAAACTATTCAGGATCGGTCAATCCCGCGTGATTTTAAGTCGTCTACTATTCTTTCCTAGCTAACAATCTCATTAGTTATTAATGAAATAATTTATTTTTTATTGTTGCAGAAACTAGCAAATCTAAAACCCTCGCGAAATTCATAAGTTTTTAATTGTAACATCCAATTGATTTACCCTATTTATTGTATGCAGAGGAAATTCATCGCAAAACTAAACGTAAAAAATTTTTGTTAGGTTTTAGAGTGTTAATCAGCTCTTTGCCAAAAGGTATTGATCATTAAGATATTTCATTACTTAGTATAGGAACAGTTTCTAGACCGTGAAAGGATATGAATACAAGAAGAGATTTTCTACAAAAAATGGGTGCATCTGCACTAATGCTGCAGCTGAGTTCATTATCAACATTTGCGAACTATTCCGAAAAGAAAGATCAGCCTTATCAAGGGAGAGTGCTCAGAGTTGCTATTATGGGTTTAGGTGGGTACGGAACCCGTGTGGCGGAAGCAATGAAAGCCTGTTCCAAGGCAAAACTTGTGGGGGTGATTAGTGGAACGCCATCCAAAATTAAAGATTGGCAACTGAAGTACGACATTCCAGCGCAGAATTGCTACAACTATGAGAATTTCGACGAGGTAAAAAACAATCCTGATATAGATGCGATTTATGTCATAACGCCAAATGCACTTCATCACGATCAAGTTATCCGTGTGGCCAAGGCCGGGAAACATGCCATTTGCGAAAAACCAATGGCCGTAAATGCCAAACAGGCGCAAGAAATGGTTGCTGCTTGCAAAAAAGCAAATGTGAAATTACTGGTGGGTTATAGAATGCACTTTGAACCGCGGACCCTTGAAGTGATTCGAATGAGGAAAGCTGGCGAATTTGGAAAAGTTATGTTTTTCCAGGGGCAATGCGGCTTTAAAGCGGGCGACCCAAACCAGTGGCGATTAAATAAAGCACTGGCTGGTGGCGGAGCAATGATGGATATCGGAATTTATGCGCTTAATGGCGCAAGATATATGGTAGGGGAAGAGCCTGTTTGGATAACGGCACAGGAAACCAAAACCGATCCGGTTAAATTTAAGGAAGGCGTAGATGAAACCATACAATTCCAATTGGGTTTCCCTAGCGGCGCTATAGCTTCATGCTTGTCTAGTTATAATATCAACCACCTGGATAGATTTTTTTTGAGTGGCGATAAAGGCTTTGCAGAGATGCAGCCATCAACAGGTTACGGTCCGATAAAGGGCAGAACACATCAAGGTGAACTCAACCAACCCATTACCACCCATCAAACGGAACAAATGGATCAAATGGCAGCCATTATTTTCGAAAATAAACAGCCTGTTGTCTCTGTAGATGGTGAGGAGGGTTTGAAAGATCTTAAAATTATTGAGGCGATTTATCAAGCCGCGAAGACCGGACAAAAAGTCAAACTGCCGGCTAATGTTTGGTAGTAAAGTCCAAGCTTCTTATTCAAAATTGATAACCCTTATTGCTTTACAGCATAGTACTTAGCTTATCATATGTTTTGAATTCTTTAATTTTTAAGTTAAGGATTTGTCTTCTATTCAAGTTTATAGTTTTTCACCTGCCTTATTGGTAATTATTGCGCTATTCCATTAGTCCAGCGTACCGATATTTCTTTCACAATCTGCTTCGGCACAATGAATGAGCTAAAATCAAGTATTTATGACCTTTGATAACGGGTATTTACCGTTCAACAAAAAAATAATCTGGCTGGTTATAAAATTATAATCATCGTTCCATCTATATGGGAGATCAGAATTAAACAAATTGTTTTGAATTTGCTCGACGTGTCAATATGGATGTAAGCGGTAACAGGTTTAACTTCAAATATATATTATGGAAGATTTCAATTCTCATTTTAGCAGTGCCTTTTTAGGCAAGAAAATATTGATAACTGGCGGCAGCACCGGAATCGGAAGAGCATCCGCAATTTTGTTGAGTTCTTTGGGGGCAAAATGTTTAATCTGCGGCAGGAATGATGAACCTTTGCAGGAAACACTAGCAGCCATCAAAAGTAAAAAATTACCCGATGCAATTGCTGTCGAAGCAGATTTGTCATCAGGAGAAGGCATACGGAAAGTTTTCGATGCCGTGGATTCTGAACTTGGCGGATTGGATATTCTTATCAATAATGCTGCACTCGGTTATGGAAGTATCACAGATGGTAGTTACGAAGACTGGCAATATATTTTAAATACAAATTTGCTAGCCTACATGGCCTGTAGCCAGGAGGCATTAAATCGTTTCAAACCTGCTGGAGCAGGACAGATTATTAATATTGGATCCATGAGTGCCGATGTGAGGGAAGAGAAAAGTAGTGTTTATGTCGCAACCAAAGCTGGGATTCAAGGCTTTTCTGAGGCATTGAGAAAAGAAATCAATCCATTGGGGATCAGACTTTCACTTATCGAACCAGGAGCTGTTGATACTGATATGCAGGCGGCTAGCAAAGAAGAGAAATTGGAACAGATAGAAAAACATGAAATGCTTCCTGCAGCTGACATTGCTTGGGCTATCGCATTTTGTATTGCCCAACCACCTGCTTCGGATGTAGTGAACCTAAAAATCCGCCCACATTTGCAGCTTATTTAATGTTTTTTGTATACCATTTAATTGTATCAAATGAGCATTAAAATGAAAGCAGCCTTAAAAGAGGCCGACGGAACGTTCAAGATTGAACAAGTAGACAGGGTTAAAATTCCAGCCGACGACTGGGTTTTGGCCCGCATTAAAGTTTCGGGTATCTGTGGAACAGATTTATGGCACTGGAAAAAACATGAGCCAGATCTCGAATGTAAAATTATGGGACATGAAATGTCTGCAGTTGTTGTGGAAACCGGACCGGCAGTTCGCAATGTGAAGGCGGGCGATAGAGTGGTGGTAGAAACCTTGCTAGGTGATGGGACCTGCGACTGGTGTCGGGTTCAGCAATATAATCTTTGTCCAAATTTGTATAAGGTAAGGATGGATACCATATCCAGATCCTTTGCTGAATACGTTGTTGGGCCCTCTACCAAATTCCATATTCTTCCCGATAACGTGAGCGACGAAGAAGCTGCTTTGTTGGATACATTTTCTGTTAGCCTGCATGCACAAAAGCTTAGCGGACTGAGAATAAACAATAAAGTTGCTATAATAGGTGCGGGGCCAATAGGGTTGGCACAGCTTCAACTGGCCAAGTTATCGGGTGCTGAAGTAATTGTATTCGATATTGTTCAAAGTTCTTTGACTCTGGCTAAATCTTTAGGAGCAGATAGGGTAGTTAATCTTGAGACGGAAGACCCTCAGGTTTGCATTAAACTTTTCAACGATGGAAGAGGAGCAGATTTGACTTTTGAGTGTGCCGGAGGCGAATCGATGACCACCACGCTTCCTTTAGCGGTATCAATCACTCGAATTGGAGGAAAGGTAATCATTGTCGGGGGCTTTGAAAATGGAAATACCGCTATGGAATTGAATTGGCAGGATTTACAAAAATCGGAGATCAGTTTGATCCCAAGCGCCAGTTATGGCTTTTGGGATATTTATCCAGAAATGTCGATTTGTGTGGAACTGCTTGCCAAAGGAAAAATCAATGCAAAGAAAATGATCACTCATACTTACCCATTAGATCGAATAAACGAGGCGTTTGAAACTGCCCAGAATAAAAAAGAAACGGGAGCAGTGTTCGTAGCCTTAAAGATTTCGTAGATTAACTAAAATCTTAACTTAATGTGATAAAAATATCCTTGTGAAGACATTTTCACCAGGATATTTTTATTTTTTGATTGCCGGAAACGCTAAATTCGATAGCTTGTTTATCAACTTTCATCGGTTCAACTTTGTTGGAATCATTTCCGATATAGACGGTAAAGTTGTACGTATCTTTTGGTTCCTGAGGTAGAAGAACTATCCGGCAAGATAATCGCTGGTCGCCTTGGGTAGCAAAACTAACGGACTTCCCACGTTTGCGAAAACTGCTTATTGGATAATCACAGAATATCATAAAGGATTCATCTTTTACTTTGTGGTATTGTTTTTCTATGACACCAAAAGCAACACCAGCACCATACACCTCCTGACCAACTTCGCCAGATTGTTCCCAGCCATCATGAAGATCCTCAAGTGCAATCCATAAAGAGGGGTCGATTTCTCCTGTTTTCGATTCTTCAACTATCGCATCGGTTTTAAGCATTGTAGGATAATAATATAACACGCGGCCAATGAAGTGTTTTACGAACTCCGCAATTAGAAGCCTGATGGAAGGAAGCACATCCAGATCCTGAATTTGAACAAGATAATCGCACAAAGCAGAATAAACTTCTTGTTCTTCATAAGCTGCTGTGTATGGTGCATCTTTTAATGGAAATATGCCAAAAAAGGTAGGGAAGTTTTTGGCGTGCCCGTAATTGCATTCCCATAGTTGCATGTTATCAAACAGTGCTGCAATGCAAACGTAACTGAGTTCGAGATATGTTTTGTCACCCGTTTCCTTGTAAAGCCTAATCAGTGCTCCTGCAGAAAATGCAGTATTGTTCGCCTGGTAAAATACTTCGAAGCTAAGGTTTTTAAGCTTTTCAGCTGCTTGCCTTGCTTCTTCAAAATATTTTTTGTCACCCGTCATTTTCCATAACCTGAGCATCAAATCTGCATAGGTTCCGGGTACATCTTTTTCTCCGCCTTCACCTTCAGCGGTTTCGGCTTTTATAACTTCTAACGTATCCATCTGATAAAAGACAGGCCACTCGTACTTAAAATGTTGTGCCACCTTTATGGCGTAATCAATGGAATCCATTAGAAGGGTTTTTGCCGTTTCATTATTGCGATCGCTCAATCGGGCCAGGTTCATCAGCGGATGATGTAGGTACCAGGAATCCATCACACGAGGCTTCTTTTGTTCTTCTGAGTGATCGAGGTTGCTCTCCAGAGCCGGCAGCCAGCGCACAATAGTTTTCATCTTTGGTTCATAAAAAGCTGGCAAACCTGCTATCAGTTCATCAACTAATTTATGGTCGGCCTCACCTTTCCATTCCAGATATTCGAGCATGGGCACTAACACGGCTAACTGAACCATTACCTCTGGAGGCGATTTGTAATCAGCTACATAGGCGTTCAGGTAGGAGTGGCCGCCTGCGAATGTCCAGCAGCCCTTATGATAAACCAGATCCTGCAGGCCTCTCTCTGCGGTATCCAGCCATTTATAATAAGTTGTTGCAGGCCGGGGAAGCTGCACATAAACATCAGCAAGCTTATCAAGGTATTGAACAGCTATGTTAGCAGGTGTTGTGGGAACTTCGTTTGAAAATACAACGAAGCTATCGTTCAGGATATAGGATTTGTTTTTTTCCAGACCGGCATTTGAAGCGGGTAAGGAGAATCCGATTTCCGGCCATTCACCACCAACCGTTTCACCTGCGCTAGATTGTGTATCCTCGAAATAATCATTCAAAGCCGTAAGGTTTTGAAAGTAAAATACCGAACCAGACTCCCCATCGTTGAAGTACATGATGCCTGAACGTGTACCTCGTTGCTGAGTGTGTATTGTACCTTTCTGCTTGATTTTCCCCTTTCTATCAAAACTTAGGATATCTTTTGGCCAATAAGGAATTAAAAGCGGGATCTTAGGCGTAGCATTTAAAGAATATCTCAGCTGGCCATTTTCAGGATTCCAGGAGATGTCTACCTGATAACCTAGTGAATCAGTCTCCAATTTAACGCTGGCTTTATTTGCTTTGAGATCTATGTTTTCCAAGGTTAAAATACCTGACGGAGAAAATGCCGTTCTAAATCCTATGCTCGAGTCATCTTGCCATCGTTTCACCAGCCATAAAGTATCACTGGTTAAATAAAGAGACAAATCCATTTCTTCAGAAAGCGCTGCAATTGGTTTTAAATTTTTCAGTTCTGATTGAGCATTAGCCGCCCATGCTGATATTGGTTCCATATATAAATTCTTACCTATTTAAAACGATGGAGCCGACAACCATGTTTAGCGTATAAATACCTGATTTGGATGGTTAATACCTAGTTCGAACGTTTTAAGAACACAATAAGTCAATCAAAGCAACATAGTCAAAAGGGTGAAATACCTGGTGATTCAATTGACGAGAAAACAAGAGTTTCAATAGAAAGCCTGCAACCCATTTCCATTATTAATGTTTTATAGAAGGCGTGTATTTGGTGTCAGCGCAACGAAAAAATTCTAAATTTGGAAATGACTAATAGTACAATCAGATTGTTAAATTTTGAGTATAGTGATATACTTTTGCCTATCATCATTATTGCAGGCATGATTTACAGTATTGTGGCTAGAAAACTCACTGTTCCGGCATCCTTTACCGGAGGCTTGATGGCCTGTCTAATCTTTATGGCTTCGGGCTTTGTTGGTGTGATGATGATGACCGCCTTTTTTATTATTGGCTCAGTTACTACTTCGTGGAAAAGGGATCAAAAGCGGAGTTTTTCGGATCTGGATGAAAACAAAAATGGCAGAACAGCCGCTCAGGTTTTTGCTAATGCTGGTGTTTCTACTATCGCTGGTGTTATTGTGGTTGTTTACCCTCAATCTGCTGCCATCATGTTGCCTGCAATGGCCGCGGCTTTTGCGTCGGCTACCGCAGATACACTTTCGTCAGAACTTGGAGTAATCTACGGCAGGCGATTTTATAATGTAATCACGCTGAAATCGGATCAATGTGGGAGAGATGGCGTAATCAGTTTAGAAGGTACTTTGATTGGTGTAATGGGAAGTCTGGTGATTGCGTTGATATATGCAATTGGTTTTGGATTTGATATTAACTTCTTGTGGATTGCTCTGGCGGGTACAGCAGGGAATTTATCAGATTCAATACTCGGAGCATTGCTGGAACGCAAAGGGTTAATAGGGAATAATGTAGTCAATTTTTGTAGTACGCTAGCTGCGGCGATTATCGCTTTGATGTTGCTCGCGATTTCGTGAAAAAATTAAAGTTTAATCTAAATATCATCCTTCTAAGCTTCCATATACCTCTTTTCCTAAAAAAGAAGCCAATGAAATTATGGCACTCCATCAATGTTTCCCCAATCGATTTGTGAAAAATACTTCCAGAGAGAGAATTTACTTGATTTACATTTTAGCAGAACAGAGCCAATAAAAAGCTTGTTGTTTGGGTATCTAAGTTTTTGAGGTGAAGGCACCCAAAATCTTTTGAAAACAAAATTCTGATAAAATGTAACTAGGAAATATGGAAGGAATCGACATTCTTGGAATAGTGGCTGGTATATGTACATCGTCGTCTATTCTTCCCCAGATTATTAAGACCTTGAAAAAGAAAAAGGCAGAAGAGGTATCTATATTCATGTTTATTGTTTTAATGACCGGAAATGCGCTTTGGATTTATTACGGATTCGTGAAGTCAGATATCGCGATAATTTCTACGAACTTCTTTGCGCTGGCATTGAATATTGTGATGATTGTGCTCAAATTTCGTTATTGCTAAGTTGTGCTAGATGAATTCTGAATTATAAACCCTACTAAAATTTCTTAAAATGACAATAGCTTATCATGCTTCACATGAACAATTTCCCCCTAGCGTTTTATTCGAACTTAGCGAACTAGCGCAACCTTGTGGGTTTAATGCTATCTCCTCATCAGATCATTTTCATCCCTGGAGTGAGCGGCAGGGTGAAAGCGGCTTCTCATTTGCCTGGCTTGGCGCAGCACTTCAATCTACCACTTTACCTTACAGCGTAGTTTGTGCCCCTGGTCAACGTTATCATCCAGCCATAGTGGCTCAGGCCATTGCCACGCTCAATGAAATGTTTCCCGGACGACTATCGGTTGCCCTGGGAAGTGGCGAAGCTTTGAATGAAAGTATCACTGGTGATAAATGGCCGGAGAAATCTTTAAGGAATGCCAGACTTTTGGAATGCTACCAAATAATTTGAAGGCTTTTAGATGGGGAAGAGGTTAACCATAGAGGCCTGGTTAATGTAGAGAACGCAAGACTATATACGTTGCCAAAAGAAAAACCACTGTTATTTTGTGCGGCAGTTAGCCTGGAAACTGCAAGGTGGGCGGGCGAATGGGCAGACGGCTTACTAACGACGCATAAACCTCATCATGAACTCGAAAAAGTAGTGCAGGCGTTTAGAAGCAATGGCGGCGCAGGGAAACCCATTCATTTAAAAGTTCAGTTATCTTATTCACGAGCGAAGGAGGAGGCAGAAGCTGGAGCATATGACCAGTGGCGCAGCAATATTTTTCAGGGAAGTGTACTGGGTGAATTGCCCACAGTGGCACATTTTGATGCTGCAGCCCAATTGGTAAAGCCGGCGGATATGGAAGAACATGTGAGAATTTCCTCGAGCCTCGTTCAGCATAAAAACTGGATTGAACAAGACCTAAGTTTAGGAATAGATCGCGTAATTCTACACAATGTAAATCGCAATCAAAAAGAATTTATCGAAGATTTTGGTGCCGAAGTACTTCCTAATCTTCGTTTTTTAAATGGAAACCTTCTCGCTATTCGCTGATGAAAAGGCATTCGATATGATTTCTTTTTGTTAAGTGAGCTTACTGAGAAGTAAGCTCACCCTAGTCACTGAGGGAAAAACAATTAAAGCCTTATCTTTTTTTCCTGCAAAGCAGATATAAAGCGAAGCCAACTGCTACTGTGGTCAACGCTTTTTTGGCGAAAGGGCCAGCATTGTATTTCATTTCCGATTTCATGCCTCTCTCCGCAAAAATATTAGGAATTGTTCCTTTTTTTAAATCATCTACAATCCCTTCCCAAGCGTTCACGCGGTCGGCTAGAATAAGTGGAATCCAATGTCGGTAACGGTCTTCACTATGTTTGAAAGCATATCTTCTAATCATTCCACTTAAACCCGATGGAGGAATCGACTCCCCAAATACCATACTAAATGCTGGTCTTTCGTTCGATTTAAGTAATTCAATGTTCACAGGTTGTGGCTCTGACCGCTCATAAACACTACGCTTATGGTCGTCTCCCGTATAGTTTTTCATTGGATAAGTGGGTTCGTTTCCAGGGTCTATATCTATTCCCCAACCCGGAATGCTTTTGTAATCTATCGAATTTGTTTTCATCTTTCTTAATTTTTTGTTGAAGGAATTAATACCGTTTTGATACACTCGTCAAGTTTCTTCGAGAAAATGTTATAGGCATCTGCAATTTCTTCCAGTGGAACACGATGGGTAATTAAATCTTTTGGACTAAGCCTGCCGGATTGCACATGATCAATTAATTTAGGAAGCAGCCTTTTTACTGAAGCTTGATTGGCACGTAACGTTATTCCCTTGTTCAATACATTTCCAATAGGTACGTAATTAAACGGTGGACCATAAACGCCTACCACTGATACAATACCGCCTTTTTTCACAGAATTAATGGCCCATTGTAGCGCTGTGGCTGCACCCGCCTGCATCAGGGTAATTTTTCCAGTGAAGGTTTGTAATGCGTTCCCTTCTGCCTCGCAACCCACGCAATCGATACACACATCGGCACCATACCAATCGGTTGTTTTCTTAAGGAACAAAACCGGATCAGCCATAGATTTGAAGTTATACGCTTCACACTTCGCATAATTTTTTGCAAACTCTAAGCGATAGTCTACATGGTCGATGATGATGACCCTTGCAGCACCAAAAAACCAGGCACATCTTGCTGCCATAATTCCAATAGGTCCGGCACCAAAAACTACTACGGTATCGCCTTCTTTAATACCACCCATTTCTGCCGCCTGATAACCAGTGGGCACCACATCGGTAAGTAACACCGCGTCATCCGGATCCATATCTGGGGGAATCACTGTTGGTCCCACGTTAGCATAAGGCACTCGTACATATTCAGCCTGTCCGCCGTTGTATCCTCCCGCCGTATGGGAATATCCAAAAATGCCACCCACTGCAGTTGCCATGGTGTTCGATTCATGGCAGTTTCCATATAAACCTTGTTTGCAGAAATTACACTTTCCACACGCAATATTAAATGGAACCAGAACCTGATCACCTACTTTAACATTGATAACCAGCGGCCCTACTTCCTCGATAATTCCAATAAACTCGTGTCCGAAGGTTGATCCAACCCTCGTATCGGGCACCATACCATGATAAAGATGAAGATCAGAACCGCATATACAGGTTCTGGTCACCCTCACGATGGCATCCTCAGGATGAAGAATTTCTGGCATTGGTCGTTGCTCGGCCCGGACCCTAAATGGTCCTCTATAATTCATTGCTAGCATTTCAAAAAAAATTAATGGTTTAAGGATTTAGTTATTTGAAATTGAATATCGGTATGAAAAAATTAGAGGAAAAAATGGTAAAACTTTTATTTTTTTCATAACTAAAAATTCTTAGTTGTTAGTTGAAAAACATGCCCTAAGAAGCAAAAGTTTTGTAAATATTCGTTTCAATATATCTTCAGCAAGCTTATTGGTAATCAATTCTTTTTTGAAAAACGTCCGTTATCGCTGGCTTTCCACATACTTAAGCGGTGTGAGTTGAAACGTGCCAATCTGATTTAAACGATTGCTTTTCGCCGCTATAAAAAAATCGATGTTGCCGCAAAATGATAAAACCATCATTTGAAATTCTCGATTTTTTAGAAGAGGACTAATGTATACCGTTTGAGAGGAGCTGATCAAAGTTTAAAATATAATTGAAAATCTTTCTGCAAACGTGAAATTGAAAAATCGAAAGCTTATGGAAAAAATATCTCAAAGTGAGGATAATCATTTTATCCCAATGACTTCATCATCCAGCTATGATGATGGAGTAATTTCTGGCGATGTATACTATTACACCAATCAAATTGTGAATATTGCTATGGTGGGCAAACCTGGTGAATCGTGGTTTTTAGTTGATGCTGGAATGCCAACTTCGGGAAAAGAAATTCTCAAAGTTGCAACAGAAAGATTTGGAGAACTAAAACCTGACTTTATTTTGCTCACTCATGGTCATTTTGATCATGTGGGAGGTCTTGTTGAACTTCTTGAAAAATGGCAAGTTCCAGTCTATGCACACCTGGCAGAGTTTCCTTTTCTAAATGGAACACAAGATTATCCTGAACCAGATGACACTGTTGAAGGTGGGCTTTTGGCAAAAATATCTTCACTATATCCGCATAAGGCTACAAATATCGCCCCTTATCTAAAAGTTCTGCCTGAGAACCAAACTTTGCCAGGATTTGAAGATTGGAGATGGAAACATACTCCAGGACATTCGCCTGGGCATATTTCCATTTTCAGGGCAATAGATCGTGTACTGATTAGCGGCGATGCTGTTGTAACCGTGAGGCAAGATTCACTTTATAAAGTTCTCTTCCAGATTAAAGAGGTCAATGGCCCGCCACGATATTTGACTACTGATTGGGATGCTGCCCATCAATCGGTGAAAACGTTAGCCAGCATTGATCCGGAGTTTCTACTTACCGGACATGGCCAGGTGATGGAAGGTGAAGAAATGAGATCGCAATTAAAAGATTTAGCCGGAAACTTTCACGAGAAAGCAGTACCGAAACATGGGAGGTTTAGCTAAGATAGCGTCTACCATTTAATTATGATAGATACTAAATGGAAATCAATGTGAAATATTAAACGACATCAAAGACATGAAACTTACAGATACGTTAATTAAGGTAATTAATAAGGCCTATCCGGAAAATGAATTTATTGAAACAAACTTTGGTCGTTATGATCTTTCGCTGAAAACAGACGATGACGGCAGAGCAATTATAATTTTTATTGGTAAGAAGGATGCAAATGGAAAAATCAGAAGCGAGCGCTACGCCAGAAGGCTTAAATTCGGATCAAATGGTGAGGTTATTAAAGACCATTGGGAGCATAAAGGCCCTGCCACTCCTTAATAGAAACGGACGCGGCGTAATTGAATGGTTGCGCAGCGTCCATCAGAATACAATAAAAAACGTAATCAAAAGGCATAGCTGATAAGCATTAAAATCACTATAGATAATTAGCTAACGGGATTGTTTAATACTACGGGATTAGTCCAGTTTTCTTCCCAGCTCATCTAGGAGTTCTTTCTCCTTTTTTAATCTTGGTAACTCGTCTTTTACAAAATCTTTTACCCTTTGTTGTCTTGCGTTATTGGCATCCTCATAAGCTTCAATGTTTTTATCCAACTCAACAGATAGCTGTTTATAAAATGGCCTGTCGAATGCTATACCTACCTGCCGAGATAACCAACGAAGCGAATCGACTTGTTCGATACGCAATGCCTCATTTAAAAGCACTTTATTTTTATTGCAGAAACCCTCCAAGTTTTTTTTATAAAATCTGGTGCGTTCACGTGCTTTTTTTGCATATGTTTTAATTTCTTCACTGCTTCCGGAAGACAAAGCCGCAGTAAGTAAACTATCTTGAACAACTAGAGATTGGCTCGCTGCTTTCAAATATCCTGCTGCATCTTCCTCCATATTTGTTTCGAATGTTTCAACCCCTCCAACGTGATCTTTAACAGCAGTATCATTTCCAACGCTGTCTTTTTCCATTGATGAACGTTTGTCGGCTATATTGCAGCCCAAGCCAAGGTTGGCTAGTGCTATAATGGTAATTGTATTTCTCCACTTAAATGTCCTTTTAATCATAATATTATATTTTATCTTCTTGAAAACATCGCTCCTTAATTGTTTGTTGATGCGACCTGTGATAGGAGAGAAAAACACGTACATTTTGAAGCTAAGCAGGTATTTAACTTCGGTTTAGAAAAGATTGAGACTAATGAGATCTAATTCCGTTCAAATGAAGTAGCTCGACAAATGATGGTCCTAAAAATTCAAATCGCGATTGATTTGGTTTAGAAGTAATTAACCTGAGGTGGTCAAAACCAATTCATGCCAAATATGTTGTCTTTCATATTAGCTATGTTATGCAATCGTATAGTTTCAACATCAATACCTACAAAGTTGAGGTAAATCAGTTTAATAATGAATACCATGTCAGTCTTGATGGGGTTCATGCAGGTGTCATATTTCCCGAAAAGCTGGAGGAACCGCCATTTACAATCTGGAAAACCAGTGATCTTATTCCAGAAGATTTGGTCCAAAAAATAGGTGCAGCGATTGAGCAGGAGCAACGCTAGTTTTAATGGAAGTCTAGTTAGTCGTTAATTGGTTGGTTTTTGTAGGGAAACGTTCGGAATGTAGATGATAGGATTTAACCCATCTTTTATCTTAAGCACTACTTTAGTTTAACTCCAGTAGCTGCTGAAATCCAGTTCGTTTGTTTCCCTCGTTATCAAGGTTTAGATGTTATATTTTAATTTAAAAAAATGGAAACGCTTATACCAGGTTTGTTCTTGTATCCAGATTTTATTGATCCAGCAAGAGAAACAAAATTATTAAATGAAATTGATGGTCAGTCATGGATAGTTGATTATCAAAGAAGGCTTCAATATTATGGCTTTAGAAATGAACTGGAGGCACCCTACAATCTGGTGAGTTATCCGATCGCTATTCCCCAGGAAATTGATCAACTGGCGCAGGAAATTGTTGAAAAGCATGTTTTAGATCATCAGCCTGATCAGGTAATAATCAACGAATACCTTCCTGGTCAAGGGATTAAATCACATAAAGACCGGGTTTATTATGAGAATCAAATTTGCGGGATTAACCTCGGAAGTGGATGTGTGATGAAATTTACTAATACCAGCACTTTTGAAGTTATCGACGTGGTGATTCCCAGGCGATCTTTATATGTGATGCAGGATGATGCCCGCAAAAAGTGGAATCACGCAATTCCGCCAAGAAAAAAAGATATGATCGATGGAAATATAGTTCATAGAGATAGGAGAGTTTCGATCACTTATCGAAAAGTGAAGCCATCCAGGGTGCAGCCACTTGATCCAAACGGAAAAGTTGCTCAAATGTTAGCCGAACACCTAGGTGTTTAAATGAGATTGTGACACGAACCTAACGTTTCACCGCAAGCCTTTCGCCATGTTTTTTGGTTATAGATAATGATGCGTAAGCTTTCGGATAGCGGCAAAAAGCATTAATTGAGCTGCTACAGATTAAAAGTTTCCTATAACCCGTGACACGGAAACTTGATAAAGGAAATTTTATTTTACTGTTTTTTCAAATAGTAGGAAATGCTGTAAGGGCAGAAATTTGCCGTTTTTAACCAGCTTAAATCCACTCGCTTCAAGCTCTTTTTTCACTTGCTTTACACTCATTTTGTGCTCTGGTTTGATTGCTACCTGCGGGTCTTCTGCTTTATATTCCAATAGCAGCAGCTGACCATTGGGTTTAAGCGCTTTGCTTATCGCTGCGAGATATGCTGCAGGGTTTTCTAATTCATGATAAACATCTACCATAAATGCCAGGTCAATTGCACTGGCTGGTAAATTGGGTGAGGTGTCTGAGCCTTTGATCACTTCCACGTTTTTGAGACCATCGTCGAACGCTTTTTTCTTAAGGTGATCAATCGCATCATTTTGGATTTCCACCGCATATACCTTGCCCTTCGGAATACGTGTAGCAACCCGGAAAGTATAAAATCCAGATCCTGCACCAATATCAGCAACAACGGTGTTGCTCTTTAGTGACATCGACGCTAAAGCCAGATTAGTGTTTTCTTCCGCTGTCCGGCTATTTCTTTCCAACCATTCCACGCCTTCGAAGCTCATTACCTGGGCAATCTCGCGGCCCATATATACCTTGCCTGTACCATTTGCGGATGGCTTTTTGAAAGTGTAAGGAGATTGTTGTTGTGCAACGGCCGTTTGAAACAATAACACTAAGAAAGCGCTAAGGACAAAATTTGATATTTTCATAGGGATGATTTGTAATTTAGGTTAAATTATCTATTTCTAAAACGAGGTCATGAGGTTATAAGATCGACTGAAAAAATGTACATTTCTTTTTTTGGTGATGTTTTTTATCTCTACGAACGGGAGATTATCAAATTATGATTTTTAACGGGGGAAGTTTTCAGTTTTGACCTAAACTCCTCATCACTTTTAAACCTGAGCTGCTTTATTGTTCTGGTTTCATAGCTGACTGAAAATTGATCTGTTTCAAAAGGCCATGGCTCTACAATGAGTGATTCTTCTTTTTGAGAGAGGAAATAGGGAAGTCCATTAGGTCCGGTACTGATTTGTAACTTGCGACCTTCAGGTGGTATTTGCGACTGACAGATCAATAAGGAAAGGGCATCTGAAAATTCCAAAAGAGCGTAAGCCAGGTCAATTGATTTTTTTGTGACTTCTGTTTCCTTAAGCCATCGCGGTTCCTTCTTTTTCAAATGTGTTATGAAACTTTTGGCTAATGGATCGCTTCCATGCGTAAAAGAAATATGCCTGGCGATTAATAGCGCAATAACCCGGCTTTTGGTTAAAGCCATGTCCATCAATCTGGCCGAACTGTCCAAGTCAAATCTGGTACTCTTAAAATTGACTGGTGCTCCATTCTCATCAATAAGCGGGCTGCGTTCGAATTCATTGTAAACGTCATCATGTTCAGCTGTGGCGATTAAGGTCTCCACCCATTTTTCGGGTTGGTCCGTAACTTTCCATCGAGCGCAAATCTGCCCTGCAAGCAGTCCGTGTGAACGTTGGGTAACAATGTGCCAGCCTTTTTCATCATATTGTACAATCATGATTATTGACCTTTTCTTTCGGGTCCAAAAGATCAACAGAATTTAATTCAATAGGTTTTATCAATGTTTTGACCAGCAGCACAAAACTAAATTTATAAAAAAACAGACTTAATATCCCCATTGTAAAATCGATTGCTGTTTATCCTGATAGATGATCCCCACCATAAAAGCTATCTGGTCGTTTCAAATTCCAAAGGCGGATGCGGCACCATTTTGTATCTAAAGCAAAATTCTGGTTACGCTTAGTAATTTTGCGCTTCGGAGGATACTTTATGTCATCCTCCTTGCTACCTTTAAAATCTAAAATTTTCGCAAATGAAAAATAAACTTTCGATAATATTTCTTTTAGCAGGTTGGTTTTTGATGCTATCTGTGCTCGCTCATGCTCAAAATAATGGCTATCCTGCTCAATACGGTCAGCCGTTTACGGGCGTTCCCGATACCAGGGATGTGATGCTTTATCAGGTAAACACCCGGGCCTTCAGTAAAACAGGTGATTTTACAGGCGTAACTCAAAGATTGAACTCGATTGAAGACCTTGGTATTAATGTGATCTACCTTATGCCCATTTATCCGGTAGGTAAACTCAAAGGCGCAAATTCTCCTTATGCAACGATGAATTACGATGAGGTAGGAAAAGAATTTGGTACGCTGAACGATTTACGAAAGTTGGTGGATGAAGCGCATAAAAGAAATATTGCCGTAATGCTTGATATTGTAGCCAATCATACTTCGTGGGACCATCCCTGGATAAACAAACCGGGTTATTATCTGCGTGATAGTTTGGGCGAAATCAAGTACCCGGAAACCTGGCGG
Source organism: Pedobacter sp. Leaf41 (assembly GCF_001422545.1). Classification (GTDB taxonomy): domain Bacteria; phylum Bacteroidota; class Bacteroidia; order Sphingobacteriales; family Sphingobacteriaceae; genus Pedobacter. The sequence goes on from NZ_LMLE01000001.1 coordinate 1,060,909, forward strand.
GATGTTGCCCAGCTAGATTTCCGCAACCAGGAACTGAGGTTGTCACTAATTCATTCCATGAAGTCCTGGGTATATAAAGCAAATATCGACGGCTTTCGTTGTGATTATGCTGATGGTCCTCCACTTGATTTCTGGAAACAGGTAAATGATAGTCTGAAGACCATTAAAACCCATAACCTTTTGATGTTGGCCGAGGGCAGTAGTCCCAGATATTTTACTGCTGGTTTTGACTACTTTTTTGGTTTCAATTATTTCGGGAATCTGAAAAGTATCTTTAGCAATAATAAATCTGTAAAGTCGATTGATACGTTAAATAATAGTGACTATAAAGGTGCAAAGAGTGGCCAGGCAGTGGTTCGATACTTGACAAATCACGATGTCAACGGATCAGACGGCACTCCGCTTGAGCTCTTCGGTGGCAAAAAAGGGTCAGCTGCCGCCTTCGTTGTTACCGCCTACATGAAAGGCGTTCCAATGATTTATAACGGACAGGAGATAGGAACGCCATTCAGGCTTACCTTTCCTTTTACGGGAAAATCCATCGACTGGTCTTTCGAAGAAACTAACCGGGATGTGCTTGAGGAGTATAAGAAAATAGTGGGTTTCCGAAACAAAAGTAAGGCTGTGCGAAGGGGTGCTTTGGTTTCATACAGTAGCAATGATGTTTGCGTTTTTACCAAAACCCTCGAAAAGCAAACGGTGCTTGTACTAGCAAATTTGAGAAATAAACCTGTTACGTACCGTCTTCCAGTTAAGCTTAAGGGCAAGTGGACAAACATCTCAGATGGCTCAAAAACCAACCTGGCGCAGGTAGTCAGGTTGGAACCTTTTCAATACTTAATTTTTCAAAAATAGAAATCATAAGTTTAATGTTGCCTTACTCATAAATTCAAGCCACCTTTTTTACAATATCCTTCGTCTCACTAAACTTTTGCAGCGGCGTATTGTTTGTTGGCATATGGAAAAACTTAGCCTCTCTGTAAATACGCTGTTCCTTTTTGTGCTGGCCTTTGGCGGACTGTATTTCGCCGCTCCATTTTTGATTCCGTTAACACTGGCTGCAGTGTTGTCGATGGTTTTCATCAGGCTATCCAACTTCTTTGAACGCAAAGGGGCTTCCAGGGCCTTTGCCTCGCTTGCGTGTATATTGCTGTTCGTTCTTGCCGTGGGGCTGATCATTGCGCTGTTGTCCATCCAACTGGGAAGTCTGGCTGATCATCTCGACGGAATGGAAAAGCGAATAGTTGGGATGTTGGAGTCTTTAAAGTCTTGGATCAATGAAACGATTGGGGTCAAAAAGGCAGAGCAGCAAAAGGCCATTGAGCAAGGTACCAAGGGCAAATCAGGTGGATTGATCTTATCTTTTGCTTCTGGTTTGATGGGCGTTCTGATCAACACCGTTCTTGTGCTGGTTTACATGTTTCTTTTTCTTTCCATGCGTGGCCACATCAAAAAGTTCTTGCTGAAGCTGGTTCCAAATAAGGAAAATGAGGATACAACTGAAGTCATTCATCAGGCAGGGAAGGTGTCGCAGAAATATCTTAGCGGTCTTGCTGCCATGATCGGTGTATTATGGATCATGTATGGAATAGGTTTTAGCATTGTTGGGGTGGAAAGTGCCATTTTTTTTGCTGTACTTTGCGGCCTTCTCGAAGTTATCCCATTTATTGGAAATCTGACCGGTACCGGTTTGACTGTGCTCGCCGTTGTAGCGCAGGGTGGAGATGGAAAGATGATCATCGGTGTTTTAATTACCTACTTTCTTGTGCAATTTTTGCAAAGTTATATTCTGGAACCCGTTATTGTTGGTGAGCAAGTGAATATTAACCCACTGTTCACCATTATGGCTATTGTGCTGGGTGAGCTGGTGTGGGGTGTCGCGGGAATGATTTTGGCAGTGCCGTTATTGGGGATGGCAAAAATCATTTGCGATCACTATCCGCATTTGCAGCCTTATGGGTTTCTTATTGGTCCCGAAAATCCCAGAAAACCAAAAACCTCCGTTTTAGATTATTTTAAGAAGGTGTTTGCTAAAAATTGATTTCAAGGATTTAAAAAGAAACCGATTTATTCTTTTTGAAAGCTACCAATGTACGTGCTTTCCATTTTGCGCTCCAGATTATTCATCCATCGGTTTTGTAAATAATTTTTCCGCTTTGATAATCTTCTTCGTGGTACTGATTTAAGCTCCAAAGCTATTTTTATTATATGATGAGCAGAGTTTAAGCAAATGTTATCTTTGCGAAAATGAAAAAATCAGGAAAGGAAAATCTTCAGGAAATTTACGGTAAAATCGACATTTATCTTTTCGATCAACTTCTGAAAGGGACTTACGATCATTGTGAAAAAATACTGGATGCGGGCTGCGGTGAGGGTCGCAATCTGGTGTATTTTCTTCGAAGTGGTTTCGAGGTTTTTGGGGTTGATCAACAGCCCGAAGCGATTCAGCGAGTTGAGGAACTAGCCCACATTTACGCTGCGAAACCTTTATCCGGTCATTTTCAGGTGGCCAATATAACTTCTCTTCCTTTTCCAGATGCAGATTTTGACCTGGTTATTAGCAGTGCGGTTCTTCATTTTGCAGAAAACATGGAACATTTTGAAGCCATGCTTAACGAGATGTGGCGGGTTTTAAAACCTGGCGGATATTTTTTTTGTCGGCTTGCCTCTGATATTGGAATTGAATCAAGTGTCCACTTTATTGGCAACGGACGTTATATCCTCCCGGATGAGTCTGAGCGATTTTTAGTTAATCAGGAAATGCTTATCCGTTTAACAAAAAAAATGGGAGGTGAGCTGCATGAGCCTATAAAAACCACAAATGTTCAAAACCTTCGCAGTATGACCACCTGGTGTGTACAAAAGCAATAGAATTAGGGTAAAACGTTAAATCTGAGGGAAAATCATGGGCTTTAAACGGAATACTTGCTTTAATGATCCTTATACCGGGCTTCTGTAGCTTTATTTTTCTGCTGCTATTTTACGTTTTATCCGGCTTAAGGTTTCAGGTGCTATGCCGAGATAGGACGCGATTAAGTGTTGTGGGATTCGGTTGCTTACTTCTGGATTCGTTTCAATAAATTCACTATACCGTTCACTGGCAGAGTAGGTTATGGAATTTCGAAGTCTACGTTCTTTGGTCACAATACTATTCTGGTATAAAATTCTAAAAAACCTGTCCATTTTGGGCACTTGAAGCGTGAGCGCTTCATAGTTTTCTTTGGAAATCAAAAGCAACTCAGCATCTTCCAGGGCATCAATGAAGGATACAGATTTTATTCCGGTTAAAAAGCTGCTGAAATCAGATAGCCACCAGCCTTCCCAGCCGAAAATACTTACACGTTCGATTCCTTTTTCATCAACATTGAAAGTTTTCAGCAAGCCGCTGCATACAAATGCCAAATTCCTGCACACTTCACCCTCACTTAACAGATATTGCTTCTTCGCTAATTGTTTAGGTATAAAATGCTCGAAAACCATATGCTTTTCTTCAGGAGAAAGCGATATTTTTCGATCAATGTGACTGAAGAGGATTTCAAAACTGTTCATAAACTTTATTGGTTTGGAATATCAGTACTACCTGTTATTTGAATATATGGATTTGCCCTCTTGACAAATATCAAGTGTATTTCAATATCTCGACTATAACTTTGCACAAATAAAAAGAAAAATATGAAAAGGATAGCATTAGTGGTAGGAGCAAGTGGCATCACGGGAGGAAATCTGGCAGAAAAACTGATTGAACAGGGTTGGGAAACATACGGCCTTTCCCGAAGCCCAAATCCGGAGAATGAAAAACTTATACCTGTTGCGGCAGACCTGCTTGATTTAAAAAGCTTAGAAACCGGCCTTACTAATATTATGCCGACGCATGTTTTTATTACCACCTGGATGCGGAATGATACGGAAGCGGAAAATGTTCGGGTAAACGGATTAATGGTGAGAAACCTGCTGAGCGTCCTTTCGCCAAAAAAAACAGTGGAACATGTAGCACTGGTAACCGGGTTGAAACATTACCTTGGACCATTTGAGGCTTACGCAAAAGAGGGTTTTCTTCCTGAAACACCTCTCCGAGAGGAACATCCCCGCCTCGATTTGGAAAATTTTTATTATGCTCAGGAGGATGAGGTTTATGCCGGAGCAGCGAGAGATGGTTATACCTGGAGCATACATCGGCCGCATACGGTAATTGGCCATGCTGTTGGTAACGCCATGAATATGGGAACTACACTGGCAGCTTATGCCACTATCTGTAAGGAAACTGGAAATGCTTTTATTTGGCCAGGTTCAAGGGCACAGTGGGAAGGAATATCTGATGTAACGGATGCAAGTGTTTTAGCTGCTCATTTAATTTGGGCTTCGACCACAGATGCTGCAAAAAATCAGGCATACAACGTGGTAAATGGAGATGTATTTCGCTGGAACCGGCTTTGGAAAAAAATTGCAGATTACTTCGAAATTGCTAGTGTTGGCTTCAACGGGGATATAAATCCATTGGAAGATCAGATGAGTAACGCTTCTTTAATATGGGCTGAAATTGCGAGTAAATATCATTTAAAAGAAACGAACCTGGATCGTTTAGCCTCAGCCTGGCATACTGATCTCGATCTGGGCAGGCCAATAGAGGTAATGACCAGCATGTCAAAAAGCAGGAAATTCGGGTTTATGGAATATCAGGATACAGAGGAAACTTTTTTTAATTTGTTCGAACGTTTGCGTGATAAAAAATTGATTCCTTAAACGAAGTTTTTAAACAAAAAAAAATTTAACAACTTAATCTATTTTGAGGTTAAGCAAAGCAAATCATCAGGCAATGGATTATAAAAGGAATGTTAAGCGGTAAAGTCAGGCACAAGCATCCCGATTAAATCGAGCAAAATGGTGGAGGTGCGGCTGTCATAATAGAGACGTAAAATGAATTTGGGTATTTTAAAAATTTCTGCTTAGTATTTTTGATAGATAAAATTAATTTGAAATTCTAATTTAGCGCCGAGATTGACTTTAGTAACATTTTCTATTCTGCTATATGAGGTATAACACCATTCGATTTTGCGCTATAATTTTCTTTTTTGCCTCGGCTTTGCCTTGCTTTGGACAACTTACTACCAGCAATGATCTTGGGATTGTACGGGAAATTCCAATTAAATCTTTTATAGGAAAGCGCTTCAAGGCAGGAGTGGATATCAAGAATATACCATCCGACAGTATCAGCCTGGCGGGATTCTTTTTTCTTCAGGTTGGAAAAGGAGATTATGATTTTGTTCCCGGAACAAGGCAATCGAAAACTGCTACTAATAAAGATTCTGCCTGGCATCACTATGAGATCGCCGGAACAGTAGCGTCAAGTGCACAAAAGGTATGGTTATATGTGAATACCCGTGGAAATGGGGATTTTTATTACGATAACTTTAGCTTCGAGGTGGAAACGGCTGCTGGTTCGTGGAAAAAAGTAGTTATCCCTAATGCTGATTTCGAAGAATCGCCACTGCCACTTAAAGGCTTTAGGGGAACTGAAACTTTAAAGGAAAAACAAGGGGTAAAAATAGAACTGGCCTTGGATAGCGATCGAAATATTCTACACCATCTGCATATAAACTCCAGAAATGCAAAGATCATTTATCCTTATGGACGTGATAAACTCAAAGGCAAATACATCAATGTTGCGGGCTCAAGAATTTATTGTGAAACTTATGGATCAGGCGAACCTTTGCTGTTGCTACATGGTAACGGTGGATCGATTAGTGATTTCAAATCGCAGATAGGGGAGTTTACTAAGCACTTTCAAGTAATCGCAGTAGATACCAGGGCACAGGGGAAAAGTTCAGGAAATAGGTCTGAATCCCTTTCGTATGATCTTTTTGCGGAAGATATGAAAACGCTTTTAGATAGTCTACATCTCAAAAATGTGAATATTTTAGGTTGGAGTGATGGAGGAAATACCGGTCTTACTCTTGCCATTAAAAATCCTGATTACGTTAAAAGATTAGTAGTGATGGGCGCTAACCTTAATCCTGAGGAATCCTCTGTTAGTCCGACAATTTTGAAGCAAACTAAAAGTGACCTGAATAAGCTAAAGTCGAAAAACAATCCTGAAGATAAAAATACCATGCTGCTCCTCGAGATGTTATTAAAGGAGCCGCAGATTGATCAAAAGTCGCTTAAAAACATAACCGCCAAAACGTTAGTGCTTGCGAGTGAAAAAGATATTATTTTAGAGGCGCATACCCGATCTATTGCAGAGGGAATACCCGGAGCAAAATTACAGCTGCTACAAGGTGCAACCCATTTCGCTCCCAAAGAAAATCCGTCAGCTTTCAACAAAATTGTGCTGGATTTTTTAATGTGGAAATAATTGCTGTCATCTGGGTTCAGTATCCTTTTTTATTTATAGAGATTTACGGTGTTATTGAAGATGCTCGAGCAAGCGTGATATCCAAATTCATATAAGTTAATTGCCGAAAATACTTTTAAATGTTATTTGATTCGTCCACTTTCATTCTCTAAAGCAGAAGTTCGGGTTCTTGGACCTTTTGAGTTTCCTGTAGAAAACTTGTAACTGAAGCTAAGTTTTAGTTGTCTGTTTTCAAAATAGCTATAGTTTCGGATGGTAAAATTTCCGATGCTTTGCAAGGAGTGTGCCTGGCTTCCTTTGAAAATATCACTATAAACAACTCTTAAAGTGCCATTCTTTTGCCAAAAGCTTCGCTGTAATCCTATGTCTACCTGACTATTGGGTTCAAAGAACTGATTTGCCCCAACAAGGCGTTTAGAGTTGTAAAATCCCATCACTTCGCCAATAAAACCCTTGGGCAATCGGAATGTCTGCTGGAGACTTAATCTCGCAGCTGTTTGTTTAAGATCAAGGGTTCGGCTATTCCCGAAATCAATGTTGTTATTAAGCTGGAAAAGCGTTCCATTAAAGGTAATCTCCCACCAAGCCACAGGCTTTAACGATTGGGTCAATGTTAAGGCTACATGCTGCTGATTACCCAGATTTCGGGGAATCATGACAATTTTCGATGAACCGATGGTATCCGTGACTTCCATGCTAAAATCATTGGTATACGTATAACCTAAGCCGATGATGGTGCTTTTGTGTACATATTGTATTAGTCCTCGATGGCTGATCTGAGGTTTCAGGAATGGATTTCCCTGCCAAAAAGAAAGTTCATCCAACAAATAAATAAAAGGATTTAGATTTTGGTAAGCCGGCCGATCTATTCTTTTTGAATAACTAAAAGAAAAGCTATGTGACGTGGAGGCCGTCAAACTGGCGGAAAAGAAAGGGAAGAAGTTCGTGTAGTTTCGGTTGATAGTTTGCTGATTGCCTGAAATTTCGGAAACTTCTTCGAGCATACCTGTCGAACGTGAATTTTCAACCCTCAAACCGCCTTGGAGTTGCCATTTTCCAAACGGTTTCTTATAGTTAACATAACCACTGCTAATATTTTCCTCGAAAGAAAATTTATTTGATCTTGAGGGATCCAGCACTTCACCTGCCAGCTGGATTTCCAGAAAACGGGAGTTGTTTGAAGAGGATACGCTTGAATATTTCACACCAGTCTCCAGTTTTCCTTTCCAAAAATTTGTCATGTAATCGACTTTGACCGCACCTAAACTGATGTCGATACCATTTAATGAGCGATAAAGGTTATCACTGAGTATAGTTTGATCATTCAGCGTATACTTGTTGGATTGAAGGTTTCCTGCCCTTTTGGTAAAATTCCCATAGTCCGCGTCAATATTCAAGATTCTGCCTAACGTATCTTCAAATTTATAATTCGCGTTAAAGTTATAACGTTGGGTACCTTGCGCATAATAGTCGTTCACTGCAATGAGCGTTTGCTCCACTATCTTTGTCGACTCCAGGCCAATTTCGGTTTTGGTATTTGTTATTCCTCCACCAAAAAGGAAATTACCATTTACTAATATGCCTACAGTACTTTTTTTATTAATCATAAAATCTGCACCAATTCTCGATCCGATTTTATTTCTTTTGTCAACATCATCTGTGAAGCTATTATAGAATCTACCCTCCTGAATTCGGTCTCCTCCGTAGAGATAAGAATAATAGCCGAAAAAATGACTGTAGGAACCATAAAAATTGAATCTGTTTTTTCTATAGTTGATGGAAAGATCCTGATTGTTTCTCAAATAAACGCCATAATTTAGCCCTGAGGTGATGCTCATGTTCAAGCCATCTACAGTCGATTTCAAAGTCTTTACATTGATAATTCCAGCCGTACCTGCCGCATCGTATTTGGCTCCGGGGCTGTTGATAATCTCAATTGATCTGATATTAGAGGACGACATCGTTTTAAGTAGTTCTGCCACTTCTCTGTTAGATAAATAAGTCATCTTTCCATCAATTAAGATCGATGCCCCCGATTTACCATTCAGAGAGATGGAATTATCACTTGCAACGCTTACACCTGGTGCCCGGGCTAAAAGTTCAAGTGCATTCGTGCCCTGGGCACTGATGCTTTTGGAAACGTTGAAGACAATATTTCCATCATTCATTTCAATTACTCTTTGATTCCCATTCACCTGTACCGATTGTAGATTTTTAGATTGGGATTCAAGTTTGATCTTTCCAAAATCTTGTATCCCGATAGGATATTTATCCATTGGGAATTTTAAAATCCGTTTGTCATATCCAAGGGAAGTCAGCTTCAAAGTGAAACCATTATTTTTTTTCAAAGGATAGGAGAATTTAAAATTTCCATGCTCGTCTGCAATGGTTCCACCTACCAACACTCCGCTTTCTAAAAGTGAAACTGTTACAAATGGAACCCCATGGTCATCGCTATTCATCACTTTTCCGGAAATGATCACTTGATGAGGTTTGGATTTTTCAAACTCCATTTCTCTGCTTCGAATCACAATTAATGAAGCAGAAAGTGTTTGGGAAATCAGATTTTTGAAGGCTAGGACGCTATCTAGTAATTGATTTACGTTTAGTTTATTTGCCTCTATTGATATTAACGTAGAATCGGAAACGATTTCGTTACTGTAAATAATGGAGTATCCGGTTTGAATCTGGATCTGCTTAAATAGCTCGATAATAGGCTTTTTATCAAGTTTTACTGTAACCTGCTGCGCATACGCTGACAAACTCGCAACGATGAATAACGCAAGCGTGATAATGAAATAATGATATTTTTTAGCAGTCATAGCCAACACTCTTAAAGTAGTTAATTACCCATCCGTCTGTTTTCCTCCTTATTGCTTTGCTCAATATTGTTTTGATTGAATTTATTGCCGAGGCTGAAATTATAGCTGAAGGATAAACTAATATTCTGGGTTTGTCGCTTTTGATAAAAATCGATTATGGTGCCGTTATTAAACGAAAATTCCTTTTCTCGGACGGTATTGAATACATCGGAAAGATAAATTCGCAACACACCTTTTTCTTTAATTATTTTTTGTGAAAGCATCAGATCAACGTAGAACAGATGCCCGAGCCTCGTGTTACCGGAAAGCGATGGGGATTTATATTCTGAGATGATATCCAGGGTCGGTATTTTTTTGAAGCTTATGGTTTGCATAGATTTTGCAGCCAGCGTAGTCTTTGTATTGCCCAAGTTATTTGTGGAGGCTGAAGCCCGGTAAAGGGAAAGGCTGTAGTTGCTCTTCCAGGCCTTCGAAATTTGCGGTGAAGCATTTAAGTTCAAGCCGTATTCTGTACCTTTTCTAAAGTTAAATGATTTGTATTCAACAACATTATTAGCAATTGTATTAGCCAGCAAGGCAATCAGATTAGAGGTTGACGAGAAATAAACATCGAAATTGTAATGGCTCAGGAAATTATAGCCTGCCTGAAAATTATGCGAATATTGCGGAAGTAGGTCAGGATTTCCCGTTAAAATCATGTAATCGTGAACTTGCAAACGGTAAGGATTAAGATCATTAAAAGATGGTCGTTGAAGCCTTTTGGAGTAGTTGAGGAAGACCGATGAACCTTTATCTTCATTTAGTGTTCTCATTAAGTAAACCGATGGAAATAGGCTAAAATATTTTCTTTTAAAAGCATCGTCCGATGTAACTGAAAGTCCGTTAGAACGGGTTTGCTCAGCTCTTAATCCAATTTCAAGGCTGTTTGGGCCGATAGTTTTTTCAAGCGTTGTATACACCATGGCCAACTTTTCTTTATACAGAAACTGATTACTGATTAACGGGTTGTTTATCCACAGGCCTTGAATCAGGTTTTCGCTTATGCTTTCATTATCTCTGTGGATAGCACTATACTTTATTCCACTCTTCAATTCAAGTTTATTTTTCCAGTTTTTGGTGTAATCAATTTGGCCGGCATAAATTTCTGTACTGCTCGGTGTCAAGGTTCTGGATTGCATGCCACTTAACGGGGAGCTATAAATTGTTAAAAGCTGATTCTGCTCCTTTTTAGCATTTTTTGAATAATCTCCAATCACCTTTAATGAGGAGCCAAGACTGTCTAACTTCCATGTATAGTTAAGCGTGGTGCTATTGAATTTAATTTTTCTATCCCAATCTGCACGGGCATTACCTGATCTGGTGGTGATATTTCGATAGATGATATCTGTTAAAAATAGTTGCGATGGTTGGTTCTTTGAACCTGTATTTTGTATCGCTAGTGATTGATTTGACGCAATGTCGTAAACCGCACTGAAACGATATTGATATCTCGAAATTTTGTTGCTGCGAACTGTTGTATTGCTAAAAATGCTTGCATCAGGGTAGTAAAATGTTTCTTCACCATAAGAAGAATTTTTGTCATTGGTGTAGGAGCCATTACCAGCTAGATAAATCCTTTTCAGCTTATAGGCCAACGAGCTTCCGCTAGTGATCAATCCCTGCTTTCCCTGTTTTTGATACCTCGCATTCAGGGATCCGTTCAGCCCGTCTTTGCGTGATTTTTTAAGCAGAATGTGAACGATCCCACCAGTTCCCGCGGCCTCGAATTCTGCAGGCGGGTTATATATCACCTCAATTTTACTGATATCTTCGGACCTAAGTGATTTTAAGTATTCTGCTAAGTCATCTTGCGACATCCGCTGAACAACGTCGTTGATCATCACCATCACAGATTGATTTCCCTTAATCCTGATGCTGCCATCCTGATTTACCCAAATTCCAGGAGATTTTTGTAGTACCTCGAAAGCTGATAATCCTTGTGCTAGTGAACCGTTCTCCACATTAACGATGTAACGGTCGGTTTTTCTTTCGATGAGTGGTTTGGTGTTGACCACTGTTACGGTTTGCAAGGTTTGTGCGTCTTCAAACATCACCAGCTTTTGTAAATGCGAAATATCTACAAGGGTAAAGGAAATTTCGAGCGGCTTATAACCGACAAAGGTTGCCAGTAGCCGATAGCCATGTTCGGGTAAAAGAGGAGAGCTGAGCTGGTAACGACCGTTATCTTCACTTACTGTTTTTTCAATAATATCTGATGATCGCAGTAGGGTTAAGGATACAAAGGGGATGCCTACGCCATTTTTATCTGTTATTGTTCCGGAGAATGCCGACCTGGAAACATCGCGGTTTTTCAGCTGGTAATTTTGATAACCAACTGCAATCAGTTTTTCGGAGATTAAATTAAAGACCAATCGATGGGCTTTAAGAGCCGTTCCAAGCACGTTGGAAACAGCCATGTCTCTTACCTTTATCGATACCAGCATCGTATCCTGAACAACTTCATCACTGTATATAAAACCATAATCGCAATGTTTTTCGATTTGTTTAAACAATTCTCTAAGCGGTTGTTGCCGTAACGTCAAGGTTAATTTTCTTTCCTGAGCTGAAATATCCGAACTCACTATCCACGTTAGCGCAAAGAGCATTATTGCCTTTCTCATTCCTGCTCCTTAATTACAACCAACCTTTTGTTGATTGTATAGTTCATTGGGTATGACAATTTAAGGGAAGCTATTGCCTGTTCGATCGTTTCGTTTATAAATATTCCGCTAAACCTTTTTTCCTTTAGCGCTTCGCTTTGTATGTCTATTTTTACATCGTACTTTTTCTCGATTTTAAGGGCCAGATCCTTAAGCTTTTCTTTTTTGAAAACAAGGGTGTCAGCAATCCATTTGGTTTCATTCAAAAGTACAGCTGGATTTACCAATTTCATTTGCAGCTTATTCTCTTTATCTTTTAGTAGTGTGTTGTAAATAATTTTTTGATTGGGGTGTAATAATAAGCTGTTGTTTTTGTTTAATCTGTCACTAATTTCAATGAGTCCTCTTAGTAGTGCTACCTCAATATCCTTGCTATTCTTTTCAGCTTTGACACTAAAAGCGGTGCCTTTTACCTCGATATCAATATTTCCAGCGTGAACATACAGCGGAACCTGCTCATTTTTGACTACATCAAAATAGGCTTCTCCTTCTATGGTTATTTCCCTTCCACGGGCGCCAAAGCCTTTATTGTAACGCAACGTTGAATATTTGTTTAACCAAACTTTGGTCCCATCGTCCAGCATTTTAAAAGTCTTCACTTCTTGAGTGGTTAGCTGCTCAAATTCATTAGGTTGTTGCTTGTTTAGAAGTCGGTAAAGCAATATGCCTGCAAAGAATATGATAATGATGGCTGCAGCTGATCTAATCCATATTGCAGAGCGGACAATTTTATTTGGTTTGGAATAGCTGTATTTACCCTTGAACTGTTCATTTTCATTTGCCCCAATAGTGGCCCAGATTTGGTTTAACTGCTGCTGACGATCCGGACTGACGGTTGTAGGATACTTAAGGAAATAGTTTTCCAAATCATCTGCTAATGCGCTATAATGTTCATTTTCGCTGATCGCTGCGTTTAAAAGATCTTGGTTCTCGGCATCAATTTCACCCGAAATTTTTCGGGAAAATAATTTAATGAATTTTTGTCTGTTCATCATTCCATGCTTTTACATTAAAGACAGTTTCAATTTGAAAACTACTCACTACGGTTAGAAAAAAAAGGAAAGAAGCCATTGAGAAGCCACGCTAGGCTTTTTCCTATTTTGAGGGTGATAACCTAAATATAGACTCAGCGTATCAGCCAAAGATTTGACAGCTTTGTATAGCTGGTTTTCAACCGTCCTCACCGAAATCCCCATAATTTCTGCTACAGCCTTGGTCTTTAATCCATCTTCTTTAATAAGAATAAAAATAATTCTTCGCTGTTCTGGAAGCCCAGCCACTGCTTCATCGAGGAAATTGTATAACTCCTGATCAGCCATACCCGAATTTTCTTGATTCGTGGGTTCTTCTATAGGAGGAGAGAGGCTGAATATTGAATTTCTCTTTTTTTCGGATCTAATTAGATTGAGACAGGCATTCTTTATTGAAATGAACAAATATACTTCTGGATTGATCACCTGAGAGAGATTGTGCCGTTTGAGCCATAGTTTCACAAAGAGTTCAGATGTGATTTCTTCAGCGCCTTCCTTATTTTTAATATATTGTTTTGCCAAAGACAGTAGCTTATGGTGATATAGCATGAAAAGCTCATCGAAAGCAGCTTTGCTACCCTGCTCAATGTTTTCAAATAGCGATAAAATCTTAACTTCTTTTTCTGACATTAACAGGCAATCTCTTGTTGTAGTATGTTTTACTAGGCACTTTGTAATAAAGACACCGATGTTTCAAGATATACTTATTCCAACAGAAAATAAATTATTTTAGAAGAAACGAACTAAGAAGTAATTATCTGCTGAGAAATTGAATAGGGTAAATTACCGTTAAATAATTTATCAGGTTTACCAATTGTTTCAACAACTTCTTTCGAGAAGAGCTTTATAGTTAGATTTCTCTAGCCAGGCGAAAGCCTACCCTCATCTGTTGATTGAATCAGAAACATTCTTTACGATCTGCTGATTTACCGTGTTAAGAAATCTTTTAAAGCCAATAGGTTTCACTAAAAAAGCATCTGCATTGACTTCAAATGCGAACAGGGCATTTTCAATATGACCGCTGGTAATAATAATCGATTTTACCTGATTACGAACCATTTTTGCAATGTCCAATCCTGATATCCCCATATTGATATCAAGGAATAAGATATCAGCTTTGAGTCCGCCTTGTAGGGCTTTCAAACCCGAAACTGGGTCAAGATAAAATTTAAGGAGATCAAGTTTTGGTATCTGGGAGATATATTCTTTTATAATCTCTATCGAACTAAATTCATCATCAATAATTACACAACTGTATCGTTTTCCGGCATCTTTCATCGTAAGAAAAACGCGGCTAAGTAAAGAATATTTTCTGCTAACAACCAGGTGAAGTAGGGTATTGACAAATGCGTATAAAGCAGCGTATTTCTCCCATAACTGAGATTAAAATGCCTGATGTTATGTCTTTCGCCCCGATTTTTGTTGTACTGGATTTAAGTTTGTATGCTGTTCCCGTTTAAGTGAATTGAAGATCTCCCAGTTATTGCAAAAATAAGACGGGAGCGTACGATAGCTTTTGCTAGGCTGTTATTATATTTTTATTTTTACCCATTGCTCATTACCACTATTATATGAGAACATCAATTGACACCTTACAGGAATTATTGTTTGATTTAGCTGGGATTATGCCTGCGGATACCGGGCCCTTATTTGCGATGACCACTGTGGTATCGCTGGAAACAAATGAAGCCTATATGCGTGAAGGCGAAAATAGCCGCAGACTGGCTTTTATAGAACAAGGCATCATTCGGGTATACATCATTAAGGAGAATGGTGATGAAGCTACTCTTCTTCTTCGCGGCGAAGGCAAGTTTATTGCCTCACACGATACCATTATTAATCGCCAACATTCAAGATTTATCTACCGTGCTCTTGAACCTGTAAAGTTATTACAGATTGACTATGATGTTTTGGAGGAAATTTTGAAGACACACCCGGAGTACGAACCGCTCCGTAATTTTTTTCTGATGAAAATGCTGGCGGAATCCTTAAAAATGCTGGAATCGTTTGTTACGCAATCGCCTGAGGAGCGCTAGCGGGAACTTCTTTCTGAACGTTTTGACCTGGTAAACAGAGTGCCAGATAAATACATCGCATCAATGCTCGGTATTACTCCGGTTTCTCTAAGTCGTATTCGAAAAAGGATGTATACAAAAGGCAAACAATGACATAAATTATCTTTTGTTAAGCAGCTAAATTATCCTTTGTTAACGGCGCAAAATCTATCTGTTCTATACTTTTGAGAGACAAAAAATAATATAGATATGGAAAAGATAATAGAATCCGCCGTTGGTATTTTTAGTATTTCGGCCATCCGGTATTTTGTACTTGCCGGAATTCCTTTCATGCTTTTTTATCTCATGATGCCTGCTAGACTGAATAAGTTTAAAATTCAGCAAAAGTCGGCGACAAAAAAAGACTTCATACGTGAGGTATGGCATTCCATGCAAAGTACGTTTGTATTTTCAATCATTGCAGTGGTGTTAATTTTCACCCCGCTTAAGCAGTACACCAGAATTTATAGTCAGATCGATGATTTCCCTGTATGGTATATCGGTGTTGCTTTGGTTTTGAGCCTGATAATCCATGATACTTATTTTTACTGGATGCACCGACTGTTACATCATAAGAAACTGTTCAAACTTGCCCATCTGGTCCATCATAAAAGTACTAATCCGTCACCATGGACTTCCTATAGTTTTCATATATTGGAAGCCTTTACAGAAGGCTTTGTTCTGGTGCTGATTGTGATGCTAATGCCGATGCATCCCTTAACAATATTGCTGTTTACTGTGACAGGTTTCATCATTAATGTGTACGGCCATCTCGGCTACGAAATCATGCCTAAATGGTTTCGCTTCACCCTGGCGTTTGAGGTTTTAAATACTTCAGTTCACCATAACCTGCACCACAGTAAATTTAAGGGAAACTATGGACTGTATTTCAGGCTCTGGGATAGGGTAATGAGCACCGAACATCCGGATTATGTGAAGGAATATGACCGCTTGCAAGATCAGCGTTTTGCTTGGGATCCTTTTGATAAACGAGATTTGAAGATATAGCAAAAGGAGAAATAGGAGCAGGCGCTCTAACATAAGGCTCGGTCAAATATTTTGTTACAAAAATGCCCTGGAAACATTTGGGTTTCCAGGGCAAGATTACTTTTTTAGTCTGAGATAAAGCTAGACCTAATTAATATCAAACCATAATTTGGTGGTCAGCAGGTCAGCACCCTGGCTGGCCACCGCATTTTTATAGCTTTGTCCGTTTAGGGATTGCTCTGTACCGGGATAAATAAAACGTACCGGAATCTGGCCATTCAGTACGGTATTCACCGAAGCGGTAAGTTGCGGGTAATCCAATCTGCGACGCTCGGCCCAGGCTTCCAAACCCTGCCCAAATAGTGCAAGCCATTTTTGCTCACCGATTGATTTTTTATAACTAGCAGCATCATATTGAACTGATGGCTGCGCCAGATAAGCATTGGCTGCAGCATCCGATACACCAAATTGTTTCAGCGAAGCTGTGATGCCTTGCTTGTAGAGATCTGCAGCATTTTCTGTAGTTAAGCCTCTTGCAGCAGCCTCGGCTCTATCGAAAAGTAATTCTGCATAGCTGAAAATTACGGCAGGGGATTGCGGCGCAAGAAAATAAGTTCCTGGCTTGGAGGTTCTGGCAAAGCCCAGGTTACTGGCTTCTGAATTGGTTAAGCCATTGGGCAAACCAAGATATTCTTCAGGGGTAGCGGTTTGTGTTCTGCTTGCATAAACTGGCAGGCGTGGGTCATTTAGCGAAAACAGCTTATCAACTATTGTTTTGCTAATCCGGTAGTCATCACGGGTATCAAATTGTGCACTTACGGGGTTCTGTTGTGGTGAGATCTGATAAATCAGTTGAGCAATATCCGTATTGTCACTGATATACTGATCGCCATCAGCCTTAATCTCATCCAATACCTGCTTTGCCTTTGCAGGTTCTCTGTCTGCAATTCTCAAAGCGATTCTTAACCGTAAAGAGTTAGCGAACTTTTTCCATTTACCAATATTTCCACCATAGATAATGTCACCTGTAATAGCTTTCCCTGCTGGATCAAGAGCATTTTTAGCATTTTTCAGATCTTCCAAGATGCCAAAATAGACGTCTCTTTGTTTATCATAAGCTGGTGTTATGAATTCGTCTAATTTTCCTGCCTGACTGTAGGGAATATCACCATAGGCATCTGTAAGCAACAGGAATGACCAGGATTTTAAAGTTAAGGCCACACCCCGGTAATTTGGATTGGCGGTGGTATTTCCAATTTCAATGATCTTGTTAAAACCGGTGATACTTTGCGAGTACAAAGTAGACCATAAAGAGATAAAACTACTGTTCGAATAAATAAAGCGATCTTCTTCGGTATACTGGACCTTTGCCCAGTGTTGCGCAAAAAGAAGACTCGAATTCATGTTGTTAGTTGTTCCCCAATAGGCATCGGCTGTGTTTTTTATCGCCGCAGTAAGCAGATAATCAGGCTGTGCATCTTCAGTAGCGTTCGGATTGATGTTTACTTCGTCGAGTTCCTTGCCGCAGGAGGCCGCTAAAATTGAAACGAAAGCAGTGATATATAGAAATTTATTTTTCATGTGTACAGGATTAAAATTTAATGTTCAGGTTGATGCCATAGCTGCGGGTTGTTGGGTTGGAAAGGCTCTCAAGTCCCTGGCCATTCCCGGTGTTAAAGGCTACCTCCGGATCGATATCGGCTACATTACGGTGCAGTATCGCCAGGTTTCTACCCACTAGTGATACCGATACCCCTTGCAGACTTAACGGGCGTATCCATTTCGAGGGTAGGTTATAACTTAGTTTAATTTCGCGGAGTTTGACGTAAGAGGCATCAAATATATTGGCTTCATCAATGGTGCGAAACGACTTGTAATAGGTTTGTGCAGAAAGTATTTTTTCGTTGCGTTTTCCATCAGCCGTTACGCCGTCGAAAATCATTCCGTCATCGTAAACCGTTACACCAGCAGGCACCGTAGCACCATCAGCTAGTCTTACTGTTCCATTTGCTTTCACATTTCCTGGGTAATAATAGGAAATACCGCCAAATTCTGCCGCTCTGCCTGGCAGGGTAGAGGCAAGCACGCCTGTATAGGTTCCTGTTGCATAGGTTCCGTTGTAAATTGAGCCGCCAAAGCTGGCATCAATCAACACGCCCAAACTAATACCCTTATAGGTGAAGGTATTGGATATGCCGCCTATCCAATCTGGTGTATATTTACCCAGTACCCTTTTGGTAGGATCAGTCTGTGGAGCTCCTGTTGCATTCACGATGATATTTCCAACGCCATCTCTTAAAAAAGCGTTACCGAAAAGCGTTCCATAAGGTTGGCCGACAGCTGCGATGACTTGAGCAGAGTTCGTTGCCACGACATAGTTTTGCAACAGCCCCGCTTGATCCAGCTCGATAACCTTACTTCTGTTCGCAGCATAATTCATATCAATATCCCAGGTTAGCTGCTTTCTGATAGGAGTAACCCCCAATTGTACTTCCACGCCTTTATTGTTGATTTTTCCTGCATTTAACAATTTGGACCTGAATCCGGTACTCTGGCTCACATCCACACTTAAAATCTGGTCGTAGCTATTGGTATTGTATAAACTTACATCAAAACGAAGGCGCTTGTTGAACAACACAGCTTCTGCTCCTAATTCAGATGAAGTCGTGGTTTCAGGTTTCAGATCAGGATTCAAATCTGTGGCCGAAGGGCTGAGTTGAGGATTGCTTCCAAAAGGAGCATTGAAAGAATAGGTGTTAATCAGGCGATATGGATCAGCATCCTTACCTACTTTCGACCAACCTCCACGTATTTTGGCATAATCGAGCACCTCGCTCTTGATATCAAAAGCCTCTGTCAGCACCAGGCTTCCGTTAAAGGAAGGGTAGAAATAAGATCTGTTCTGGGCCGGCAATGTCGATGACCAGTCGTTACGAGCCGTCACATTTACAAAAAGGTAATTCCTAAATCCAATCTGCGCCGATGCGTAAGCACTGTAGGATTTCAATTTACTGTAATTATTAGAAGAGGTAAGCGGATCTCTGGAATTGTTCAAAGTGTATAATCCAGCGACAGCAAGCCTCGGTGCACTCTGGTCATTTTGTTCGATATATCTTGAACGTATATTCGTTCCCAATAAGGCTTCCAGACTGAAATCATCATTGAGCTGTTTGGTATAGTTCAAGGTTGCATCGGTATTGCTTTCGTTCACGGTAAAAGCACTTTCGGTATAGGAACCAAAGGGAGTTCCATTGGTACCATATGCAATCCTGATTTTGCGACGATCATTATAATAGTCCGTTCCCGAACGGAAGTTAAAGTTAAGACCATCATTAATTTTATAATTTAGGCCAATGTTTCCGATAATCCTATTCCGGTTTTGTGATACTGTATTTTCATAGGCCACCCAGTATGGATTGCTGTAATAACTGTTGTTCCAGTTGAAAGTGTTTCCGTTTTCATCCCGGTAATTTTTCAATTGATTAATGTCTACCTGTCTGCCAAACCAGGTAAACTGAAGCATGGTACTGGTCGACCTGGAACCGCCTGTTCCTGGTAAGTTGTCAGAACCAAGTTTACTGTAATTTGCATTCGCTGTTAGCGTTAGCTTTGGCGTAATCCTCAAAGTGGTGTTCATGGCAAACGAATTCTTGTCCTGCCCCGAGTTAGGCACCACACCAACCTGTTTTAGATTGTTGTAGGATAAGCGGTAATCAAATTTCTCTCCGGCATCTTCAACAGCAATGCCATTGGAAAGAGAATAACCAGTTTCAAAAAAGTCACGAACATTATCTGGATTGGCTACGAATGGGACAGCAACTCCTTTTGAAAAAAACTGGGGAATCAACCTGCCATCCATTCTCGGGCCCCAGCTTTCATCCACACCGTCATTCGTTCCGGCACCCTTGCCATCTACGTAGCTAAACTTGCCTTCTGATCCCTGACCAAAAATATCCTGGTACTTTGGCAGTGTAAGTAAACTTTCAATAACCCCATTGGAGTTAAAACTAACCCCCAAACCCTTTTTCGATTTTCCGGATTTTGTTTTGATAATCACTACTCCGGCCGCTGCCCTTGAGCCGTACAACGCTGCTGCGTTCGGGCCTTTAAGCACACTGATCGATTCTATATCATTTGGGTTGATATCGGAAATTGTATTTGCGTAATCTCTTGCGCCAGCGGAATTGAGCTGCGAATTATCCACAGGTATACCATCCACAACAAAAAGTGGTTGGTTATTACCGGAAATAGAAGTTTCTCCTCTAATCACTATGCGTGAAGAACCCATATCGCCCTGGCTATTGGTTACCCTTACGCCGGCAACCTTACCCGCCAGCGCATTTACCAGGTTGCTTTCCCTCGCTTCTGTTAAACTTTCACCCTTGAGCTCCTGTACGGCATAACCCAGCGATTTTTTTTGTCTCGATATGCCCAAAGCGGTAACCACAACTTCATCTAAAGCGTTATCCGCATCATTTAAAACCACGTTGAGCGCCTGTGTATCGCCAGATACTTCCAATTCTTTAGTGGCGAAGCCGATATAAGAAAATACCAATGTGCTCTTGCCAGTTACCATAATGGTAAAACTGCCGGCACCATTACTCGTTACTGCCTGTTTGGTACCTTTTACAAAAATGGAAACACCGGGCAGAGTTTCTCCTGATGAACTTTTAACCGTGCCTGATATGGAGATGTTTTGTGCACGTACGAATGGGGAAAGCAATAGCAGAAATAATATTGCCGGAAACATAATCTTGTTGAACATAATAGATCTTGTTGATGATTGATTAAGGGATGATGTCGCGAAATTTAGGCAAAGCTATTCCACTCCGCTTTGACGAATTTTTTAACACACTGATAATGAAAATTTTAAGTTTTTGTGGTATTTGCTGACTTTAGTCTGGACAAATACCCGTTCGCATTCGGTCTCTTTTACTAAGGTTTGAAATGCATGCGTAAATTGATTTTTGCTCGTTAGTTTTTTCCATTTATTTTATTTTTCTGATAGATCAACACTTATCAATTGTAGCAATCCGCTTATAAAAAAAAGCACTCCTATAAACCAGCAGTGCTCTCATATTCATTAACAATGATTTGGCCTTCAACTGACTTAACTATCCCAGACTTTCCGGGATGGAATTAGCACCATACCTAAGGCTGGTTGCTAAGGTTTCACAGGGCCATTCCCTCCACCTTTCTTGATAAGTATTTTAAAATAACTGGCGCAAAGATAATAGAAAAATCATATTGTCTAGTAATTCTATAGATTTTATTGAAATGTTTTTTTCTTAAGGCTAATCATGCCTACATTTGCGCTGTTAATTGATCAACATCCCATGAAAATAAAATATATTTTAATAGTTGTAGCAGGACTTTTCCTACAGAATGCATCAGCGCAATCAAAAAATGAAATCAAAAGCAATAGTGTCGAATCTCCAAAATCTTTTCAGGCAGATGGAATCTGGAGAGGTGTCTTTAATCTCAAATCGGGTGTTGAAGTACCCTTTAACTTTGAAATCAAAAATAGAAACGGTGACCAACCCTTTCTCAGCTTTTTAAATGCCGATGAGCGCTTCGACGGGGGAGTTGTAAAAAGGAAAGGCGATTCATTGTTGATTAACCTGGATCAGTTCGACAATGTTCTTTCATTTAAAATCCAGAAAGATTCACTTGTCGGCGTATTGAAGAGACAGGATGGATCTGGAAAACCACTGCCTGTGTATGCCAGTAAAGCAAAGCAATATCGGTTTGCAACCAGTGGTCAGGCACCAGATGCAGATATTTCTGGAAAATACGATATCGTTTTTCAGTCACAAAATGGCAAAAATGAAAATGCGGTAGGACTTTTTAAGCAAACCGGAAACAAGATTACAGGTACATTCCTCCGCATTACCGGCGATTCCCGCTATCTTGAAGGCAGTGTTGATGGAAACCATTTTTATCTTTCCGGTTTCATCGGTTCGAGTCCTGCTTACTACAAAGGCACATTTTCGAAAGAAGGTAAAATTGTGGGAGAAGCAGTGAGTGCCAGGGGAAATACACCCTTCACCGGGACTCAAAATCAAAATGCGGCCCTCCCGGATGCGACCAAATTAACTTTTTTAAAAGAAGGGTATAAAACGCTGGATTTTTCTCTCCCGGATGTTAATGGAAAGAAGATTTCGTTGAAGGATGAGAAATTTAAAAATAAAGTTGTGATCCTGACGATTACCGGAACCTGGTGCCCTAATTGTGTAGATGAGGCAGCATTCATCGCTCCATGGTACAAGGAAAATCGCAGTCGTGGCGTTGAAGTTATTGGCATTCATTATGAGCGGCAACTGGATTCGGCTTTTGTAAAAAAAGCATTGGGCAGATTCCGCGATAAGTTCGGCATTGAATATGATCAGGTAATCGCTGGCAAACCGGATAAAAAACAGGTTGCAGAATCACTTCCTGGACTAAGTAATTTCCTTTCTTTTCCAACGATGATCATCATCGATAAAAATGGAAATGTTGCACAGATCCATACAGGTTATAGTGGACCAGCAACAGGAAAATACTACACTGATTTCGTCAAAGCATTCAATGACGAGATTGATGGATTGTTGTCGAAAAAACTGCTGTAGAAGAGGCTTTAACAAGAAATTAGTTTATTTGGAAGTCCTTTTCCTAACATTCGATTTCATAAATATTTCGAGTACTTTGAGAAACAAAAAAGCCCGCTATCTTATGATTTGCGGGCTTTTGAAATTTTTAATACTAAATCTGCGGAAAGCGAGGGATTCGAACCCCCGGACCTGTTACAGTCAACAGTTTTCAAGACTGCCGCATTCGACCACTCTGCCAGCTTTCCGGAGGCAAAAGTACAAACTCCGGTTAAATCTGCAAATTAAGAATGCATTTTTTTTATATTAAATTGATAATTGCTTAACGCAGAGGTAGAAAAATTTATTTTTTTTGGATATTTCCTTCAATTGGATCGGATTTTTTGAACAGATTGAAAGTAGGTCTTATTATTTTAACACTGCGTTTACTTACATCAACGCTGGCATTTAACTCAAAACCGATTAATAAAATAAGAGAGTTTAAATATAACCAAATCATCACCACGATGAGGGTTCCGATAGATCCGTAAACTTTGTTGTATGATGCAAAATGATTAATGTAATAGGAGAATCCCCAAATGGTTAAAAAAGCTAGAATAGTTGCAAGCCACGAGCCGGCGCTAAATAACTTCCACTTTTTCGTATGCGAAGGTCCATATCTGTACAAAATTGAAATGGTGATGAAATATAAAATAGCCAACAATGCCCATCGTGTAAATTGAATGGCATAAACTGCGAGGCTATCCTTGATGTGTAATTCTCCTTTAATGTAATTTAATGCTACTTCGCCTATTGCCATTGCACTGATACAAATAATAATAGACAAACATATTACTGTGGTTAAAACAAACGCTATTAATCTTTGCTTCAACCAGCCTCGGGTTTCTATAATCAGCGAGGATTTATTAAAGGCCTTCATTAAGTTTTTAACCCCATTGGTGGCAAAAAATATAGCCGATAGAAATCCAAGAGACAACAAACCTGTATTTTGATTTTTGACAATATCTTTCAATGTAGACTCAAAAGCATCGTAAGCATTATGAGGTAAAACCAGTTCAATTAAACTTAGCAATTGGTCTTGGAAACCTTTAATTGGAATGAAAGGGATTAACGTAAAAAGGAAAATTATTCCAGGGAATATGGCCAACATGAAACTATAAGCCAAAGATGAAGCTTTGTTCACCAACGTATCTTTACCAATTTCCCTAAAAAAAAATGTTGCAACGGTGTAGAGAGGCAGTGGGCTAAATCCAGGCAATACACATCCTTTGGTCCATTCGATAAAAGTAGAATAGATTTTAAGATGTAGCAATTGCCGATGTAACCATTCCATTTGTTTTTTCTAAAAATACTGTTTCACACCGTCCATAAAATTTTGGGGTGGGTGGCAAGGTCTTCTGGTTTGTTTGTCAACAAAAACAAGTACAGTTTTTCCAATGTTAATTAGCTCTTCCTTTTCATTATAGATTTCGTACTCTACATTTAAACGTACTGTTGGCAAATCTTTAACAATACACTTAACGGTAAGCAACTGATTGTATAACGCGGGCTTCAAAAACTTCGATTGAAGCTCTAACAAAGGAAGCATTACACCTTCCGCCTCCATCGATTCGTAGGTAATGCCAGAACAAGCTTCAAAACACTCAGTTCTTGCTAATTCATAATACAAAGCATAGTTTGCATGATGAACAACTCCCATCTGATCCGTTTCGGCATAACGTACTTTTACTTTTGTTTCATGTACAAACATTACCTGAAGATATTTCTTTTATTTAACGCGTCACGATATTTTTTCGCATTAATTTCATGCTGTGCTTTAGTTTCTGCAAAGTTATGATAGCCAGAAAAATCTTCCTTTGCACACATATAAATGTAGTTGTTCTCGTTACGATTTAAAACGGCATCAATAGCATTAATACTAGGCATCATAATTGGACCCGGCGGTAAACCTGCATATTTATAAGTGTTATATAATGATTGCACCTGTAATAATTTTCCCGTAACGCGTTTCACCGTAAAATCATCATTCGCAAAAATTACAGTAGGGTCGGCCTGCAATAAAATCCCTTTATTTAATCGGTTGAGATATAAACCAGCAATGATGGGCATTTCTTTATCGTAAAGTGCTTCTGCATCTACAATCGAAGCCAAAGTATAAACTTGCGCAGGACTTAGGTTCAAACTTGCAGCTTTTTGTTTACGCTCTGCGGTCCAGAATTTATCGTATTCATTATGCATGCGTTCCAAAAAATCGGTAGGCTTAATATTCCAGTACATCTCATAAGTATTCGGGATGAACATGGTATAGATATTATCCTTGTTGAAACCGTATTTGCTGATCAATGCAGCAGAATCCAAAACGTTTATAAAACTGAGGGAATCGGCTCCTAAATTACTGGCTAAATAGGCGGCAAAATTCTCTTTCTTACGAATATTTTGAAATTTCAGTTTTACAGGCTCCTGATTTCCAGCTTTAATTAAATTGATTAACGTTCTATTAGTCATGCCTTTTTTCAAACGATAGCGACCAGGTTTTAAGTTGGCAGGTAAATTCATCTTCCCAGCAGCAGTAGCAAATGAGGAGGCGCTATTCAAGATATCTCTTTTCTTGATTTCGAATAGAAGCTCGTCATAACTTTCACCGGTTTTGATGTAAAGATATTTTTGGTTTTCGGTTACATTAGGGGCAAAGTAAAGCCTATAAAAATTTAAGGCAAAAAAACCTGCAATCAAAATAATAACTACAGCTATGGCAATAACAGCTTTTTTACCGGTACTCGTTTTCTTTTTTTCTACTTCGATCATTGTATCTTATTGTTCTTTATTCGAAAGCGTAATGTTAATTCTTGTTCCGATAGCCACTTTTGTTACCGAATCGGCTGGCATCGGGTCTTGTTTGGTAATCACTGCATTTGCACTATCGATAATATTGCCCTCATAAATAATATCTCCCAAACTTAGGTTCGATCCTTTTAAGCTGAACTTAGCCTCATCAACAGTTAAGCCAACCAGTTGTGGCACATCAACTTCCTGACTTCCTCTACCATCTCCCAATACCAAATTGATTCTCGATCCTACTGGGATAATGTCGCCGGCTGCAATGGCAGAGCCACCGAACGAAGCTTCTAAAACAACATCTTTACTCACGTCCGGTTTGTAAGTAGTATCACCAAGTTTTAATCTGGAACTTTCAATAATAGCCTGTGCTTCTCTGAGTGTTTTAAAAGCAATATCAGGAAATTTAGTGTTAGGCGTTTTACCTGCGTTTATAGTCAAATAAATTGTTCTGTTGTCCTTAACAAAGGTGTTGGGGTCAGGGTCCTGGTCAATTACAATCCCGGCAGGCTGGTCCAGGATAAAAACAGAATCTACCTCGTATTTCAAACCTACATCTTCCAGTTTTTTTACCGCTTGATCAAATGATAATCCCTTAACCATCGGTACATTTAATCCCTGACCGTGTTTGGTATAATACCTTAAACTGAAAAAAGCGATAAGTAGTAGTAAAACCACTGTGATAACGGCAGCTAAAATATTGTTTCTAAAGCTTTTGGTTTTTAAATAATCTATAAATTTAGACATGAATCTTTAATTCTGGTTTTAAGCGTATAAACTCAAATGTAGTTAATTTAATTTTTGAAAGCATTTTGCGAACAATTGGGTTCATTGCTTTGAGCAAATATAATACCATCAATTATCAATTCTCTGGATCAAAATTAAACAATGCGCAAAGATATTTATATTTTTGATGATATAATTACGATCAAATTCTATTTACAAATAAGCATTTTAAAGATGAAGAAAACTATTGCGTTATTAACAGGCGGTACCACAGGCGAATGGGTTGTTTCTGTAAAAAGTGCAGCAACTATTGCTCAAAATATCGATACCGATTTGTATGATGTTTATAAAATAATGTTAAATGATAAAGGATGGTTTTACGAGCCTGCAGATTCTGTTAAAATAGATATTGATAAAAATGATTTCTCTCTAACATTAGAGGGTCGTAAAATTAAATTTGACGGCATATTCATTGCCATACATGGATCGCCGGGCGAGGACGGGAAACTGCAGGGATATTTCGATATGTTGGGAATACCTTACACCACTTGCGATGCCTTAACTTCATCAATAACGATGAATAAAGGTTATACTAAAGCGATTGTGCAGGGTATTAGTCAGTTATATACTGCAAAATCTATTCAGATTTTTAAGAATGGCAATTATAATATCAAACAAATTAAGGAAGACTTAAGGTTGCCTTATTTTGTAAAACCAAACAGTGGTGGAAGTAGTATCGGAATGAGCAAGGTAAAACATGCTGATGATCTGGAAATGGCGCTTGAAAAAGCATTTGCTGAAGATACACAAGTACTAATAGAAGAATTTGTGAGTGGTAGGGAATTTTCTATCGGCGTGTATAGCGCTAAAGGCGAAATCACTGTTTTACCTACTACGGAAGTGATTCCAGCAAACGAATTTTTTGATTTTGAAGCTAAATACACGCCAGGCGCAACTCAGGAAATCACGCCAGGAAATATGAATGAGGAGGAATATGATCGAGTTCATCAAATCGTAAAAAGCGTTTATTCAAAATTAAATTGTAGGGGAGTAGTGCGGATCGATTATTTTTTGGAAAACGAAACAGGAAATTTTTATTTTATTGAAATAAACACCATTCCAGGACAAACAGCTACCAGTTTTATTCCGCAACAGGTTGCTGCCATGGGCATAACGCTAAAGCAGTTTTACACTAATTTAATGAAAGAAACATTGGGTTAGTGCTTCATGGATATTCAACAACTTATTGACCACGGTTATGCGATAAAGGTCTATCCGAAAGATACGCTTATTTATGAACCAGGAATGGTGCCACGATATGTCTATTTTATCAAATCTGGCGAAGTTAGGATGGTCACAGTAAGCGAAGATGGGAAAGAATTTATTCAGGGGATTTTTAAAATGGGACAATACTTTGGTGAACCTGCTCTAATCATAAATAGGAAGTATTTAGCTTACACCATTGCAAATAAAGAATCGGAGATTATTCAGGTTGGAAGAAAGCAATTTTTCGACTTAATTGAAACGACACCAGGTTTCAGTATCAATCTTATTCAAACGCTAAGCAACAGGTTGTTTTACAAATCAATGATGCTGGAAGAACTGGCCAATGAAAAAGCAGAACACCGGTTATTAACCATCATAAATTATCTTCTAAACGATATTGAAGTTGGTGATAGTTTGAAAGTAACCAGACAAGATCTAGCCGATATGACTGGCTTGAGGGTAGAAACGGTTATAAGAGAAATCAAAATTTTGTCTGATAAAGGATTAATTGAAGTTAACCGGGGAAAGATCATTCGCCCTAATAAAAAATAGGTTTGCAATCTATTTCGAAACATGATGTAGATCATAATTTGCATATTTATTAAAATGTAAATTTGCACATCAATAATATTAAATATGGCAGAGTTCTCTAAATTTCAAGCATTTATAAATTGTAAATGCCCGCGTTGCCGAAAAGGTGATATATTTACCGGAAGTGCTTACTCGTTTAAGTTGCAGAAAACAAATATCAACTGCCCGGTTTGTAACTTAAAATTTGAGCGGGAGCCTGGTTTTTTTTATGTTGCAATGTTTGTGAGCTACGCTATGAATGTTGCTGAGATTATTACTATTGGAGTTGCTGCCTATGTTTTGGGTCTAGAACTTATTTATGAAAACCTCTGGTATTATGTTGGCGTAATTTTATTTGGCGTATTTTTATGCTCTCCTATAAACTACAGGTATTCAAGAGTCATTTTACTACACTACTTAACACCCGGTTTGCATTATGTTCCCGGAAGTGGAAATAAATAATCATTAAAAAAAGCTCCAATTTTTTGGAGCTTTTTTTGTTACATTTTCATGGGGTGTTGCACATATTCTGATAAACCTTGTACCTTCCCATCTTTGATTTTGAAATCATTATACAATTGAATGGTATCGATTTTCCCATCTTTTGTGGCAGTTACTTGTTTATACCATAAGCTCACCCATTCTTCTGTCTTATCTTTATTAATTACAGATGCCATATCCTCCATCTCAATTTTGAAGCTGCTCATTTTGGCAAATTCTCCTTGGATTTGATTTAAAAACTGTGTTTTAGTTCCTTTAAATTTGTATCCATCCAAATTAAACCAAACACTATCTGCAAGCAGTTTTCCCATCGCAGTAGTATCCATATTTTCAAAAGATTTAATCGTACTAAGGGCAATGACGCCATTTTTACTGTCTTTATTCATTTCCCAGCCTTGTTGTTTTTTAAAGGTATAAGGATATTTCGTAGTGTCTGCTGAGTCAGCTTCAGTAGTTTTTACGTCTTTATTTTGGCATGCTGCAAAAAATAAAGCCATTAACAATAGAGATGAGATTTTTTTCATAAAAAATTAATCTAGTTTAGGTATTTAAATATACTAAATATCTGAAAACTAAATGATTGAAATTGAATTTTGTAAAATGGATTCACACTTTTGCAGTAGAATATCTCATTCTGATTAAGCTAACCAATACATTAATAAGAGGAAGGGTTTCAATGACAATGAAGGTAGGTATAATTTGGTTCAGCTTCTTCTGATGATTCAATATATAATCCATCGATTCAATATCAGTCAGTTCTATTAATGCCAATGATTTGTGGAATGAATGGCTCATCCAGACGGCAAAAAATGGTAATACTATTGATAGCATGATATGTAGCCATGTTAAGAGTTTAATGGAAAAATATTTGTTTAGATACTTATAAAGTCCGGCGAATATGAGCAGAAGCCCACAAATGAACGCCACAATTAATGTGTAATCAATAGAAAAATAGGTGTAGGCTAAATTGATTTCTATCTTCTGATCTACAAAAACAATCGAGATTAAATAAAGCAATGCTGCAAACAATAAAACTTGATATGGTTTAAAACTTGCTGCCATTTAATTTCTGTTGATTTCGTCAACCAGCTCTTTAACTTTCTTCACTGAAGTTAATTCGTATTGATATTCATCTGAAATGCTTCCCATTTTTGTTTTTGTATTGCGAAATTGCATTTTACTAGGTACATAACTTTTGCAGGAAGCGTGGAACTGTTTGGCCTTGGTACTTTGGATTAACTCGTGAATATTAGTGATGTTTATTCCCGCGCCGGGCATAATCGAAATTCTGCCATTTGCTTGTTTAACTAAATTTGCCAAAGTTTCTGCACCCGCTATCGCTGATGTAGCGCCACCCGAAGAAAGCACGCGGACAATTCGCAGATCAATTAAATCCTCCAGTGCTTGGTGCATATCGTTACACATATCAAAAGCCCTGTGGAAAGCCACGGGAAGGGGGTTAGCCAAGGCAATTAGTTCACTGCATTTTTTCCTATCAATGCTTCCATCAGCCTGAAGTATCCCAATAACAACGCCATCACAACCTAATGATTTGCAATTCTTTATATCTTCTTTCATTAAATCAAACTCCAAGTCAGAATAGAAAAAATCGCCCCCGCGAGGGCGGATAATCGGCCAAATTTCGATTTGCAGATTTTTTTTGGCCAAAGCAATTTGAGCATAACTGGGTGTTGTGCCACCTTCGGCAAGGTTATCACACAATTCTACTCTTATTGCACCACCAAGCTGTGCGTTAAATGCGGATTCGTATCCGTTAGCACAGACTTCAAGACCCCAAATGTCTACAGGGTGATTTGAAAATTCATTTTTAAACTCATTAACTCCTGAATTGGAACTTGAATTTATATCTTTCATAACAAGTATCGATTTGTTTATTTAGATAAGCAAAAAGCTTTACTAGTCTTTTTGTTGATCCCCATCACCAGGTTTGGTGCTTACTGGCCCTAATACTTTCCATCCATTGGATGACTTATAAGTATTCAGCTGTTGAAAAGATTTTCCGTTATCCGGATACCAGCATATTTCTGTGATGATCCAGTTCGTTTCACTAACTTTCTGTCTTTCTGGAAAAGCGTTTTTAATTTGCGTGAAATCGGGAAAACCGTGTTCTTCGATACTTTTGATAAAAGACAACTTTAAAATGTCAGCCGTTTTTTCGATGATTTCTTCGTCAAGTTCAATATTTATTCCACCAAGCATATTTCTTGCTTCTTCATAAAAATCTTTACAATCAATGGCAGCGTCTATATCTTTATTACTGTACGCTTCTTCAAGCGATAAGATTGCGCCTTCGGGTGTGTCTCTGTTAATTTTGAAGTAATCAACGCCTTCATCGATATATAAACCGATACTTTGATCAAATGCAGGCTGTTCATTTGCTGGAATACCTTCTCGAATTGCCCGAATGGTGTAGCCGCCGATTAGCTTTCCGCCTTCAATAATCATCCAATCTGAAATCAAATCACGCTCAATTCCAATTTTCTGATTTAGCTTTACCGTGTTCACATCAACAGGTTCATTCCCAACCGTACCATACAAATTTCCTTCGCCATCAAAATGTGGATCAATTAACCAGATATGTTCACCTTTATCACCGTCAATAATCTTCACTTTAATGGAGAAATACGCTTGTTCAGGTTTTGGATTTTCTAAGCTGTCTTCGAAGTACCAAAGTGTTAAATTGGCCTTTTCAATTGCCCAGTTCATGCGCTCATCTTCGTTAGCCACATAAACTAAATCAGGCTCGCCTTCACGTTCCTCGACATTCTTTTTACCGAAAATTTTAGAGAGTAATCCCATAATATATCTTTAGATTTATAATATTTGTTTTGGGATGATTTTAAATTGTTAGTAATAGCTTTTTCCTTTGATTAACAAATCTTGCTTTTCGGCGTTGCAGACCGCGTAACTAAATCCTTGCTGAATAGCGTAAGCGCCGTATTCACCTTTTTTATTTATGGCCAGGAAACCAACCTGAATATTTTTTGCAGTTTCGGGTTTCTTTTTGATAATACGCATCACGGCTTCTTTACAAGCGGCTTCGGGTGTATAACCCTGTCGCATTAACTCAACCACTAAAAAAGAACCAACATTTCTCACTACTTCTTCTCCAACACCTGTTGAAGTGGCACCACCAACCTCATTATCTACATAGAGCCCAGCTCCAATAATTGGGCTATCGCCAATTCTACCATGTAATTTATACGCCATGCCGCTTGTTGTGCAGGCACCAGAAATATTGCCTTTGCTGTCAATGGCCAACATTCCAATGGTATCGTGATTGTACTGGTTGCCAGGTAATTTCTGTGGTGCTGCCTTTTCGTAAAGCATATTCTCGATATTCATCACCGGCTCGTACCTGGCTGTCTTTAACCACTCTTTCCAGGCCTTTTCGCTCGATGGGGTAAGCAAATTTTCTTTTTTAAAACCTTGCTCCAAAGCAAACTGTAAAGCACCATCACCAGCAAGCATTACATGAGGTGTTTTTTCCATAACTTTTCTAGCAACAGAAATTGGATGTTTGATATGCTCCAGCGCTAAAACTGCTCCGCAGTTGCCATTTTCGTCCATAATACAAGCGTCAAGCGTTACTTTGCCGTCTCTATCTGGCAAGCCACCATAACCAACAGATTGATTTTTTTCATCAGCCTCTGGTACCCAAACGCCCTGTTCTACTGCGTCTAATGCCTTGCCGCCTTTAGATAAGACCTTCCAGGCATCAGCATTTGCTGCAATTCCAAAATCCCAGGTCGAAATCACAATAGGGAGATTAGTAGCTTCTTCTTTATGAGACGGAATGGCATAAGCCATGCTGGTTTTATCGAGAACGAGTAAACCTGCAGAAAGGGTTGATGCTTTTATAAATTTGCGACGGTTGAACATGTTGAGGTTAATTATTAATGTTTGATTTTTTTTGACGAGTTATTTTTTTTGTAAACTAGTTAAGTAATAGAAAATTGATCAGCATCCTTTAGGAAAGGAAATTGCCTTCTAATTTTTACCAATTCCTCATAATTAATGGTTACCGTATACATGTCTTCATCTTCTGGTTTGTAATATACGGTACTGCCATAAGGATCGATTACCATGGAATGTCCGCCGTGATAAATCTGATTACCATCGTGACCAACACGATTGACACCTATAACATAACTTTGATTTTCAATTGCACGGGCCGGAATTAATGCCCTCCAATGCGCCGAACGTTTATCGGGCCAACTAGCTACAATAAGTAATATATCATATTCCTCATTAACGTTGCGTAACCAAACAGGGAACCGCAAATCGTAGCAAACCGCTAATCTAATTTTCCAGCCCTTAAGTTCGACAATAAGTTTATCCTTGCCAGCAGTAAAATTTTTATCCTCTTCACCTAAACCAAATAAGTGCCGCTTATCATAATATTTATAATCGCCATTCTGTTCCATCCAAATTAACCGATTATAGTAATTTCCATTCTCTTTAATGATAAGACTTCCCGTAATCACACAATTGTATTGATAGGCTGTCTTTTGCATCCATTGCATGGTAAAACCGTCCATTTCCTCGGCCAGGGCCTCCGAGTTCATGCTAAAACCACTATTAAACATTTCGGGTAAAATGATTAAATCTGTTTTTTCCCGAACGCCCATTGATAATCTCAGGGCAAGGTTTTTTAGGTTTTTTTCGATGTTTTCCCAAAATAGATAAGCCTGGAAAATAGTGACTTTCAGGTTTTCTATTTGAGTGTAAACAGGTGTATCCATATATGTTTATTTTACGGGCTGATTAAACATTTTTTAATTTCTCTGCAGCCGAAGCAAGCGTAGCATTTTCTTTTGCAAAACAAAATCTAATAATTTTGTGGTCGGTCGATTTTTGATAGAATGCCGAAACAGGGATGGTGGCAACGCCAAATTCTTTAATTAGCCTAATGCTGAAATCTACATCCTTTTCATCGCTGATATTATTATAACTTACACATTGAAAATAGGAACCGTTGCAGGGAAGTAATTGCAACCGACTAGAACCCAATAGCTTTCTGAAATAATCTCTCTTTTCCTGAAAAAATTTGTCAATACCTAAATAATGCTTGGGCACTTGAAGGTAGTTAGCGATAGCCTGTTGCATAGGGCTATTAACGCTGAAAACATTAAATTGGTGTACTTTCCTGAATTCTTTTGTAAGCATCTCGGGGGCCAAGCAGTAACCTAATTTCCAGCCGGTAGCATGTAAAAGTTTACCAAAAGACGCGATAACAAAGCTTCGCTCACGCAATTCCGGAAAAAGCATTACGCTTTGATGTTTCTGCCCATCATAAATTAAATGTTCATAAACCTCGTCGCTCAAAATCAAAATATCTGTTCCGTTAATTAATTTTATTAACGATTTCATATCATCCGTTGATAAAATGCTGCCAGTTGGATTATGAGGCGAATTTAAAATAATCATTCTGGTACTCGAAGTAAACAGCTTTTTAACCATTTCCCAATCAATAGTATAATGCGGTGGGGCCAGTTCATATGTTTTTACTAAGCCTCCCAAAAGTTTAATAGTTGGGGCATAGCTGTCATAAGCGGGCTCAAAGATAATTACTTCATCACCAGGATTGATTATTGCTGCAAGCGCAGTAAATATAGCTTGCGTACCGCCAGCGGTAACGGTAATTTCTGTATCAGGGTTATATTTAATATTGTATAGGGTCTCGACTTTTTCGGCAATAGTTTCTTTAAGTAAATTATTGCCAGGCATTGGGGCATATTGGTTGAAACCATCTTTCATAGCTTTGTTAACCAAGTCTGTCAGTACTGGGTCGCAAGTATAGTCAGGAAAGCCTTGAGATAGATTAATGGCATTATGCTCTGCTGCAAGTTTAGACATTACCGAGAAAATGGTAGTGCTTACACCAGGAAGTTTCGATTGTATATTCAACATGTTATAAGCGAAAATAGTAAAAAAAACATTAAATGTGTTAAACGGTGTAGGGTACGTAAAACTTAAAACCTTTGATTGTTCTTATCAAATGTTTCCGGTAATAGCAATCCTTTAAATAAAAGGAGGATGTTTTATCGTAATGTCTAAGAAAATTCTACTCGTTTGAGATTAAGGCTAAACATTGTTTTACAAATTGCCAAAACAGCAATAAAACAGCTTATCTGGCTAAATTTTTTAACAAAATGTGATTTTTTTGGATAAGATTTTTTAGGCATAACTGCTTTAAAAATTTTACATTTACCGCCATAATCATTTATATAATAAGATGAAGCATAATTTCGGCGCAGGCCCTTGTATTTTACCTCAAGAAGTGTTTAAACAAGCTGCACAGGCAGTTTTAGATTTTAACGATGGATTATCAATTTTAGAAATTTCGCACAGAACAACTGAATTTGAGGCGGTTGTTGCTGAAGCTGATAGGTTGGTTAAAGAGTTATTAAATGTGCCATCGGGTTATTCCGTTTTATTTTTGCAAGGCGGTGCGAGTTTGCAATTTGCAATGGTACCAATGAATTTATTGGGCGATGGACAAACAGCAAGCTACCTAGATTCGGGTGTTTGGGCTACGAAGGCTTTAAAGGAAGCTAAATTTGTAGGTAATGTGAATGTTGTTGCATCATCAAAAGATTCGAACTATACTTTTATTCCAAAAGATTTCGAAATCCCTGCTGATAGTGCTTACTTCCACTATACTTCGAATAATACCATTTATGGAACTGAGCTATTCAATGTTCCCGAAACCAGTGTTCCAATCGTTTGCGATATGTCATCGGATATTATGAGCCGCGTAATTGATGTATCGAAGTTTGATTTAATTTACGCGGGTGCTCAAAAAAATGTCGGTCCTGCAGGTTTAACCATTGTGATTGTTAAAGATGAGATTTTAGGCAAAATCGATCGTAAAATTCCTTCAATGTTAAACTATCAATCACATATTGATAATGATTCGATGTACAATACGCCTCCAGTTTTTTCAGTGTACGTTTCATTATTAAACCTTCGTTGGTTAAAATCGAAAGGTGGCGTTGCAGAGATCGAAAAAGAGAACAAGCAAAAAGCCGAAGCACTCTACAGAGAAATTGACAGAAACCCATTGTTTAAAGGTACCTGTGCTGTAGAAGATCGTTCTAAAATGAATATTTGTTTCGTAATGGAAAACCCTGAACTGGAAAAACCATTCCTGAAGTTTGCAGAAGAACAAGGGATTATTGGTATTAAAGGACACAGAAGTGTTGGTGGTTTCCGAGCATCGATGTATAACGCACTTCCTATTACCAGCGTTCACGCTTTAATTGATGCAATGCAATCATTCGAAGAAAAACAAGCAAAATTAAATTAAGATTTAAATTATACCGCAGATAAGCTAGGGTAAGTACATTTCTGTTATTAAGATCTGTGTAATCTAAAAATCTGTGTAATCATAAAAGTTACAATGATTAAAATATTAGCAAACGATGGGATAGACCCAATCGGAAAAGAACTACTAGAGAAAGCAGGTTTTCAGGTTGATACTGAAACCATTCCTCAAGATCAATTGGCTGAAGCTTTAAAAAACTATGATGCCATTACGGTTCGTAGTGCAACGAAAGTTAGAAAAGAGTTAATTGATGCTGTTCCAAATATCAAATTAATTGGTAGAGGTGGCGTTGGTATGGATAATATTGATGTTGAATATGCCCGTAGTCAAGGTGTTGCAGTGGTAAATACACCAGCCGCATCTTCATTATCCGTAGCTGAGTTGGTTTTCTCTCACTTATTCACAGGTATAAGATTTTTACAGGATGCCAACCGTAAAATGCCTGTTGAAGGATCTACTCAGTTTAACAACCTTAAAAAAGCATATGCTAAAGGAACTGAGTTAAGCGGAAAAACGATCGGAATAATTGGTTTTGGCCGTATTGGTCGGGCAACCGCAAAAGTGGCTTTAGGTTTAGGAATGAATGTTTTAGCTTACGATTTGTTTCCATCAGAATCTGAAATTACTTTGGAGTTTCAGGGCGGAAAATCGGTAAGTATTCCAATAAAAACAGTTTCACTAGATGAAGTAATTGCTGGTAGTGATTTCTTAAGCTTGCACACCCCATTTGCTGATAAACCAATTTTAGGTACAGCAGAGTTCGCCAAGATGAAAAATGGAGTTGGAATCGTAAACTGTTCTCGTGGAGGAACTATCGATGAACCGGCTTTAATCGCAGCCTTAAATTCAGGTAAAGTTGCTTTCGCTGGTTTAGATGTTTTTAATAACGAACCGACACCTTTAGCAGAAATTCTAACTCACCCGAAAATTTCCTTGACACCACATATCGGTGCATCAACTAACGAAGCGCAAGAACGTATTGGTACGGAATTGGCGACTTTGATTATTGAGCATTTCAAGAAATAGACATGACTCAAACCTCGTAGGTTTTCAAAACCTACGAGGTTTTTTATTAATCCAAAGCTTTCGTTAACACCCAATAGCGGTAACCCAGTATCGCTTTTTGAAAAGTGGTCAACTTATTCGGATCCTTTTTTATTAAACTGGGTAAGATTGCATTATTTATCTTTACCAGAACTTTAAATACTGCCTTTCTCATACTTTTTATATCGCTGTAGTTTCTTATTAAAGAAGTAAAATCCGCCAGCCATTATCAGGATTAAGAATATGATAAAATAGGTTGATAAACCTCCACCAGTTTTTTTAGACAGATCGCTGTTCAGTTTTTCGTTTTGATCTTGAAGTTTCTTAATGGTTAACATATAGTTTTCAATTCTTTCTTGTGAATTGTCGGCTACAGCAACCTTCTTTTGATTCTCCAGATCCTTGTAATCCATTAAAACCTTCAGCTCTTTGAAAATATTATTGTCCGTCAGTACAACCTGGCGTAGAATTTCATTTGAATTCTTTATGTCCTTTTTGGTTTGCCAGCCGAATATTCCTGTGCGTTGATTTAAGCTTTCGTCATATTGACCAAATTTCGCACTTCTTTCTGCGAGTAGTGAATTGACCTTAACGCGTTGGGCCGCATAAGATGCTGTATCTTGTTGAGCAAAAGTTTGAAAACTTATGAATAGGATGGAGAGTAAATAAAAATATTTCTTCATGTGGTAATAAACGTGAAAAGAGTAGAAGTTGTTTGAACCTTATGTTTATTGGTTCATTTGTCATTAAATTATTGATTGCAAAGTTTCGTCATTGCAAGGAGCGATGCAATCTTGCAAAGATATGCTAGAGCGAAACTTAGTCACATTGCTTCTTGCCTCGCAAAGATGATCGAGATTATTTGGCTTGAGAAAGGAATCTTTTGGCTTGGTTCTTTAATCTCTTTAAGGATGAAACTCAACCCTAACGATATCACCAAGGTGCAAACCAAGCAAACCGCTGGCTTTACCTTTGTTGATTGCAATTTCTAGGTGGTTGCTGATGCCAAATAAGCATAGCTTTTCGCCTTCCTGAACTTCATTATAATGCCAGCTTAACTGGGTGATGGTTTCACTTTTTCTGAAATACAAAGTGAAGTCACGGTTTTTCTGTATTCTGGTAAAAAGGTCTTTCGTGATGTTGGTAATTACATTACAAAAAGTATCGATGTAAACTACACTACCACGAATGATATCACGCTCAATAACAGGATGTAAAAGCATCTTCTGCTCAATTTCCGCTACAGGTAAACCGATGTCCTTTAATTTCCCGCCTTTCGCCAAATGTGTTGCAGCTTTCACAAAAATATCTACCAACGGGAAGTGAAGATATTTCAAATCCTGCATAATGTTAAGTTCTACAACATCTTCCGGAACATCATCAAAAAGCAATGAAAAAATACCATTATCAGCGCCCACGAAATAATGGTCGCGGTGTTTAACAGCAATATATTTGGTGTTTTCACTGTATACCGAATCTATTCCAATCAAGTGTACCGTATTCTTCGGGAAGTATGGATAAGCATTCTTTAAAACGAATGCAGCATAAGAAATATTAAAAGATGGAACTTCATGGGTAATATCAACTAAATTAACATTAGGCATAAGACTTAACAGACTACCTTTAAGGGCGCTCTGGTAAAAATCTTTTGAACCTAAATCTGTTGTTAAAGTAATTATACCCATTAAAAATTCGTTATTATTGCTTATTCTTGTGTAGAGGCGTAAGCGTCTGCAAATATTCAAATTTTAATTAATATACCCCGATAACTTTTTAAAATACTACAGTTTGAACGAATTAAAATTAACTCTGGATACCGTAAATCCTGCTCACTTTTGGGGGGCAAATAACGAGAATTACGAAATGATTAAAGGTGCTTTCGCGAAATTAAAACTGGTAGCGAGAGGGAGCGATGTTAAGGTTCTCGGTGATGAACAGGAGCTTAAGGCATTCGAAGAGAAGTTTAACCAGCTGGTGGCTCACCTTGAAAAATATAGCTCATTAACCAATAATGATGTTGAATCTATTCTAGGCGCAAAGGCTGCCGGTATTGCAAAAAAAGATGTAGAGCAACCTACCGGCGGCGGCGGAGAAGTAATAGTTTTTGGCACTAATGGCTTGTTGGTAAAAGCAAGAACGGCCAACCAGCGCAGAATGGTAAGCAGTATTGCTAAAAACGACATTCTTTTTGCAATCGGTCCGGCGGGAACTGGTAAAACTTACACTGCAGTTGCGCTAGCTGTAAGAGCGCTAAAAAACAAAGAAATTAAGCGGATCATTTTAACTCGACCTGCGGTTGAGGCAGGAGAGAATCTAGGTTTCTTGCCTGGAGATTTAAAAGAAAAAATCGACCCCTATTTACGTCCGCTTTACGATGCCTTGGATGATATGATTCCGGCAGAGAAATTAAAGTTTTATATTGAAAATAGAACCATAGAAATTGCTCCATTAGCCTTTATGCGTGGCCGAACATTAGATAATTGCTTTGTGATACTGGATGAAGCGCAAAATGCGACAGACATGCAGTTGAAAATGTTTTTAACGCGTATGGGGCCGACGGCTAAATTTATTGTTACAGGTGATGTTACGCAAGTCGATTTGCCCAAAAAACAAATGTCTGGCTTGTTTAATGGATTGAGGATTCTTGAAGATATTAAGGGCATCGACATCATTTACCTGAGCGGTGAGGATGTTGTCCGCCATAAATTGGTTAAAGATATATTGAAAGCTTACGGTGATATTCAGTAAGATAGTTGTTGCTAAGGCGGTCGTCACCCTGGATTTATTTCAGGAAGTTTATAGCATGAAAGGTGCTGAAATAAATTCATCAAGACGATGTATTCATCAATAAATCGAAGCCTCGTAGTTCATAAACTACGAGGTTTTTTTGTGTCAAATCTTCCAACTCGCAGTAGCTAACTCTCCTTCTTTTTTACTATTTTTATCGCCTCATGAAAGCACAAAAAGAAACAAACTTCAAATTTCCAAATCAGAGCAATTTCTATAAAGGTAAAGTACGCGATGTGTACACCATAGCTGATAAATTAATGGTGATGGTCGTTTCAGACCGGATCTCTGCATTTGATGTAGTTTTACCCGAAGCCATTCCATTCAAAGGCCAGGTTCTAAACCAAATTGCAGCCAAATTCTTATCTGCAACCCAGGATATCGTTCCAAACTGGGTTTTAGCTGTTCCAGATCCAATGGTAACTATTGGTCGTATTTGCGAACCCTTTAAAGTAGAGATGGTAATAAGAGGCTATTTGGCAGGTCATGCGTGGCGAGAATATAGTGCAGGAAAACGTTCGGTATGTGGAGTTTCTTTGCCCGACGGCTTAAAGGAAAATGATAAACTGCCTCAGCCAATCATCACCCCAACAACTAAAGCATCTGTTGGTCACGATGAAGATATTTCAAGAGAAGATATTCTTGCAAAGGGAATTGTATCATTGTCTGACTATGAAAAGTTGGAAGAATATACTTACGCTCTATATCAGCGTGGAACGGAAATCGCTTCGAAAAGCGGATTAATTTTAGTTGATACTAAATATGAATTCGGTAAAGCCGATGGCGTAATCTACTTAATTGATGAAATTCATACTCCAGATTCGTCCCGTTATTTTTACGCCGATGGTTACGAAGATCGTCAAAAAGCCGACGAACCTCAAAAACAACTTTCTAAAGAGTTTGTAAGGAAATGGCTAATCGAAAATGGCTTTCAAGGTAAAGATGGGCAGGTTATTCCAGAAATGACTCCTGAGATCGTTAATTCAATTTCAGAAAGATACATAGAACTTTATGAGCATATTGTTGGAGAAAAGTTTGTGAAAGCTGATGCTGATTCTATTTCAAGTCGCATAGAAAGCAATGTTACAAAGGCTTTGGAAACGCTTTAAATTTTTATACATTAGTAAAATAAAGATTAGAAGAGATGAAATTTTCAGTTGACAAACACGATAAATACGTAACCTTAAAGTTAAAAGAACCTAAGTTTACAAATGATAATTCACCAGGTTTAAAATCTGAATTATATTTACTTAATGCAGAGGGCTTTAAGAATATCATTGTTGATTTGAGCCATGTTAAAGAATGCACTGATGCGCAGGATTTAAGTTGCTTATTAGTGGGTGATAGACTTTGCAAATCTGCTGGCGGATTATTTATCGTAACTGGTATTAATGATGAAATTGCACCAATTATAGAATTATCAAACATATTTCAATCTGTAACGTTTGTTAATACATTAGAGGAAGCTACTGATTTCATCTTTATGGATGAATTAGAAAAAGAGTTCAGAGGCGCA
The DNA here is from genome assembly GCF_001422545.1 of Pedobacter sp. Leaf41. Taxonomy (GTDB): domain Bacteria; phylum Bacteroidota; class Bacteroidia; order Sphingobacteriales; family Sphingobacteriaceae; genus Pedobacter. The sequence goes on from NZ_LMLE01000001.1 coordinate 1,102,037, forward strand.
AAATAACATACTTATAAATACAACACTGGCCTCGTAGTTTTCAAAAACCTACGAGGCTTTTTATATCAATAAAATATGAAATTTGAGGTTACAATTCTTGGAAGCAGTTCGGCAACTCCTGTTTTTAATAGGAATCCATCAGCGCAGCTTGTAAATTGTAATGAAAAATTTTATTTAATTGATTGTGGTGAAGGTACACAACAGCAGCTCACCAAGTACAACTTAAAAGCGGCAAGAATCGACCATATTTTCATTAGCCATTTGCATGGCGATCATTATTTCGGTTTGATTGGTTTACTTTCCAGCTTACATTTAAACGGCCGAACAAAATCAATGCAAATTTTCGGACCGAAACCACTTTTAGAAATTCTAGAGATTCAGTTTAAATACTCAGATACGATTTTAAGATATCCGCTGGAATTTTTCCCCATCGAAGCAGATGTATCAAAGCAAATATTTGAAAATCAAGATTTGATAGTGGAAACGATTGTACTCAACCATCGCATTCCGACAACAGGTTTTATTTTTAAGCAAAAGCCGAGACAACGTAAGTTGATTAAAGAGAAAACAGATGAAATTCCGATGGCTTATTACACTGCCTTGAAAAAAGGAGTTGATGTTGAATTGCCTGATGGACAGGTTTTAAATAGTGAAGACTACACTACGCCTGCAGATCCGCCGAGATGTTATGCTTACTGTTCTGATACAAAGTTTGATGAACGCTACTTTTCAAGCATCAAAGGCTGTGATACCTTATATCATGAAGCTACCTTTATGCATGAGCTTTTAGATAGGGCAAATGAAACTCACCATACTACTGCGCTACAAGCAGGAGAGGTGGCTAAAATCAATGGAGTGGAGAAATTACTGATCGGTCATTTCTCTTCTCGTTACAAAACGCTTCAAATGTTATTGGAAGAAACCCAATCTGTTTTTGAAAATACTGAGCTAGCCATTGAGGGAAGAACCTTCCAGTTGTAAACCAGAAAAATTTTTTAAACCTTATTGCAGCGGTATCCTGTTAATTTTTTCTGTTAAAAAATTTAACGGAAAGAAGGAAAACGAGCTTAAATATTTGTACTTCAATTGCTTTTCTACATATTTTCAACGAAAAAAGCCTTACAACTTAAAATTGCAAGGCTTCTCACTTTTATAGAATAGACTATTTGTCTTTTTTGTTTCCACCACCAAATACTGAGAAATGAACGTAGCGCTTAGGATTTGCTTTCAAATCTATCATCAACTCATCCAGATTTTTAGATGCATTATTTAGGTTCTGATACATTTTATCATCATTTAATAATAATCCCAAACTCCCTTTTCCATCTTTAATACCAGAAATTACACTTTGTAAATCGGCAATAGCATTATTGGCATTATCTAACGTTTGTTTAAAATTAGCAGCAGCAAACTTATCTGTAACTGTATTTATATTGGTTAGTATGTCGCTAATTTTTTGATTGTTATTGTTTAAGTTGGCAGTAATACCTTCAACATTCTTAAAAATAGCTTCGATGCGGGCACTTTCTGATCCTACTAAACCATCAACTTTTTTCGAGGTTGTTTCTAATGAAGCTAAAGTTCCTGCAATACTATTAAAGCTTTTGTCAACATTTTTCTGGAAATTTGGATTCAAGATAGAATTCACACTACTTAAAATGGAATCCATTTTGCCAATAATTAGTTCAGCTTTCTTCTGTACAGGCTGAACTTGTTCCATCAAGCCTTTTTCTACGTTTGCATTTAATGTATAGCCATCTTCAGCCATTTTTTTCGAGTTACCCAACGACATTACAATTGCCTTGCTACCTAAAAGGTCAGTTCCCTCTAATCTAGCGATACTATTTTCTGGAATATCATATTTGCTATTGATACTCAAAGTAGCCAAAATAGTTCCACCGGGTTCTAGCTGTAGTTTAGCAACCCGACCGATTTGGTATCCATTGATTAAAACAGGTTTAGAAACGGTTAATCCGTCTACTCTCGTATACCTTGCAAACAAGGTAGTTTCGCTAGAAAAAATGGAATTACCTTTTAAAAAATTGTATCCTATAATGAGTAAAGCGATGGCAAATGCTGCTAAAATACCTACTTTGGTTTCGTTTTTAATCTTCATGAGTGTTTATCTTTGACGGATACAAGCGGTAAAATTAGTAATTATTACTTGTCCGAGGCGTAATTCTTTAATTTATGGTGCAAATATATGTTGTTATTACATAATGCTTACACAGTTATTTTTGTTTGGTGAATAAGTGGTTTTATATCATTTAAAAACTAATTCTACTATTATTTTACCTCAACAGATTTTTTGTAGCTCTTAATTGCAGCCAATATCGAATCTGCAATTTCATTCTGACCTTTTTCAGAGTTGATGTATTTCTCTTCTTCTTTATTCGATATAAACCCAACTTCAGTTAACACGGCTGGCATTCCACATCTTTGAAGCACCAAAACTCCCTGTTCTTTAACCCCCCGGCTTGCTCTTTTATCTCTGCTGATGTAACTTGTTTGAATGAGTTTCGCAAATTTAATGCTTTTATCTCGAAACGTATTTTTTAGTAAAGATAAAAGAATGAACGTCCCCGGATTATTTGGATCGTAACCATCGTATTTGCTTTTATAATTTTTCTCCAGTTTAATATCGGCATTTTCTCTAATCGCAGCATCTTGTTCCTTTAATCTATGCGATCCTGCAACAAGTGTTTCGGCACCTTTTATGTGTTTATTTCCCGGAGGCATCGAATTGCAATGAATGGAGATAAAAAGATCAGCATTGGCATCATTGGCAATTTCAGCCCGTTTATATAAGTCCACATCAACATCCTTCGTTCGGGTGTAAATTACTTTAACGTCTGGTAATTCTGCCTTTAACTTTGCGCCTAATTTAAGGGCAACTTTTAATGCAATCGCTTTTTCGGTAGAAAAACTTCCAGATGCACCGGGCTTTTTACCTCCATGACCAGGGTCGATAACAATTGTCTTGATTTTATACCCTTGAGCAATAGAGTGGCTTGGGATGAAAGGAAATATTAAAAGTAGAAAGGCTAGAAGTTTGATCTTCATTTTGATAGGGATGGGGGTAGATTAGAAAGATGTTTCGGCAATACGTTTATAGTTTTTAATCGCTTTAATTATTCCATTAACAATTTCTGTTTGACCTTCTGCAGAGTTCATATAATCTTCCTCATCGGGATTACTTACAAAACCAATTTCAGTTAAAACTGCAGGCATTGATGCTCTTGCTAATACTGCTAAACTTTTTTCCTGCACGCCGCGGTTAATTCTACCAGCACTGATATATTCTTGCTGTAAAAGTGACGCAAATTTTAAACTTCTTTCTCTATTGGTTTGTTTCATCAAAGAAAGCATAATGTCATTCTCAGGTGTATTGGCAATAAAACCTTCATAGTTTTTCTGATAATTATCCTCCAAAAACATCGAAGCATTTTCCCTTTTGATTACTTCATCTTGCTCTCCTAAACGTCCTGTACCAGATACAAAGGTTTCAGTGCCCCGTGTAGAGGTGCTTTTCGAAACGACAGAACGGTAAACAGGAACTTTTCTACCCTTAACTTTTTTATAATAATCAACCACTTTCGATACCCTTACCGGCATATCATTTAAGTGAATAGATATAAATAAATCAGCTTTTGCATTATTAGCGATGTTGATGCGTTCGTACAATGGAATGAAAACGTCAGTTTGCCTCGTGTAAATTACTTTAATATCTTTAATACTATCTTGAAGTGCTTTACCCAAGTTAAGTGCTGTTTTTAAAGCAACATCTTTTTCTCTAGAATAAACACCATGCGTGGCGCCATCCTTTCCTCCATGACCAGCGTCGATTACGATTGTTTTAATTTTATATTCTTGCGCAAAGGCTTGATTATCAATTGTATTGAATAAAGCAATACAAATAATAAATGTTAAAATGGTTTTAAGATACATCAATGGTATATTTTTCACTAATTTTGAACGTTTTTGATTAAACATTTGTGCAAAAATAACATTCAAATACGAATTTGAAACTCCTTACTAGCTCTATTTTACTAATTTCTGTCATTTTATTAACACATGGTGTTAGTAAAGCTAACGCATTTTCTTCTTTTTCATTGCAACAAATCATCCAGCAAGACACATCAAAAAGAGATACATCTAAAAAAGCATCTCCAAATAATAGTGGTTTGGATCAAAAAGTAGAGTATCGGGCCGATTCAGTTCGTTTCAGCAAAAACAAGAGTATCATATACATGTATGGAAACGCCAGGGTAAATTATGGCGATTTCGAACTCGATGCAGATTATATCCGTTACGATTCGCAAAATAAACTGATTTTTGCCAGTGGAAGAACGGATCCAAAAACTAATAGATATGTTGGTAAACCTATTTTTAAATCGGGAACCGATGGCTCTGCAATAGCCGATTCACTTTATTATAATTCTGAAAGTACTAAGGCAAAAGTTTACGGTGTATTCTCTGAGCAGGAGGGTGGTTTTTTCTCCGGCGGACAAAGTAAAAAACAAATTGATGATGAGTTGCACATCAAAAATGTAATGTACAGTACCTGTAATTTGCCTCATCCTCACTTCGGGATTTTGATTACAAAAGGTATTGCCACGGAAAAGCAGATTATAAGTGGACCAATGTACATGGTTTTTGAAGGTGTACCTACGCCTATAGGTTTACCCTTTGCATTTTTTCCTAAACCAAATAAAAGAACTTCAGGCATAATTTTACCAAGTCCTGGTGAGGATGCAACACGTGGTTTCTTTTTACAAAATGGAGGTTACTACCTTGGTTTAAATGATTACTGGGATGCCAAACTTCTTGGAAGTATTTACACGAATGGTTCATACGAGACCAATTTGACCAGTAACTACATCAAAAGATATAAATTTAGCGGAAACATAGGTATTAGCTACAATAGTGTGAAAAATGGTTTAGAGGGCACTGAAGCTTTCGAGAATCCTAACAAGGATTTTAGCATTAGATGGTCGCACTCCCAAAACGCAAACGCCAACCCCGGAACAACTTTTAGTGCCAGTGTTAACGTTACTTCAAGTAGCTATTACACCAATAGTCCTGCTAATTTGAACTACGATTTAAATGCGATTGCAAACAATACCACCAATAGTAGTATTAGTTATTCCAAAACTTTTTCCAACAATATGAATTATTCGTTATCGATGACGAGTAATCAGACCTTGCGTACAAGGGACGTATCGATTAGGCTGCCCGATGCAACTTTTAACGTGCCAACTTTCAGTCCATTCGATTCAAAAAATCGATTGGGAGAGCAAAAATGGTATCAAAAAATTACCATTGGATATGCTTTGCAAGGAACAAATGCCATAGATACAAAGGATAGTTTACTGTTTCAAAACGACGGTTTAAAGCGGTTGAGATCTGGTTTCAGTCACAGCATTCCTATAAATATGTCGTTTACAGCTTTAAAATATCTAAACTTCTCTTTGGGTGGTAGCTATAACGAGGTTTGGAATTTTCAACATATCAATAAAAGATTTACCAGTTTCGATGATGGAACCTATACAGAAAGGATAGATACGCTCAGTGGTTTCAAACGGGCCGGAAGTTATAGTCTTTCCACCAGTATGTCTACTAAAATTTATGGTCAAAAGAAGTTTAAGAACCTGGGGAACATTATGGCTATGCGCCACGTAATTACACCTAACGTTTCATTTAATTATTCGCCAGATTTTACTAAAGCAGGTAGAGGTCCTTTTTTGGCTGCAATTGATCAAAATGGGAAAGAAATAAGAGATACTTATCAGCAGCCGTTAACCTATTCTGTTTTCCAGGGGATGGCTTATCAAGGTTCTTTTCCAGGCAAGGCTGCCGCTATAGGCTTTGGTGTGGATAATACGGTGGAATTAAAAGTTAAATCGAGCAAAGATACCACTGGTACCGGAGAGCGAAAAATTCCAATTATTCAAGGTTTAAGTATTTCTGGTTCTTATAATTTTCTGGCTCCGAGAAATAAACTTTCTACCTTGAGTTTTAACGGTCGATCTCAGTTTACAGATAAATTAGGAATTAATTACAATGGTACGTTCGATCCTTATGATTTGGATGAAAGTATAGATCCTGTTACCGGACAAAGAACCTTTACGCGAAGCAATAATTTCACCTTGAGGAGAGGTGGCCGCTTAGCCAGATTAACAAACATCGGCTTCTCATTCGATTACAGCTTAAATCCGGATGCATTGAAAAAGAAAAATGAAGCCAATGATAAATTGAGCGAAACGGCAAAGGAAAAAGGCCTATCGCCATTGCAATCAGAACAATTGGCTGCCATCAGCAGAGATCCAAACGCGTTTGTAGATTTCAATATTCCCTGGAATTTCTCATTCTCTTACAGTTTTCAATACAGTAACGATTTTGGCGTAAGCACAACAAGTAATACGCTAAACTTTAATGGAGATTTTAATCTGACACCTAAATGGAAATTTACTTTTAATTCAGGTTATGATTTTCAGAATAATGGTTTAACACCAATGAACATAGGGATTTACCGCGACTTACATTGTTGGGATATGAGTGTGAATTGGGTTCCTTATGGTGCTTATAAGAGTTATTCCGTAACCTTAAAGGTTAAAGCATCAATTCTTCAAGATTTAAAATTGAGCAAAAGACAAGGTTTCTACAATACATACCAGTAAATTATGCTAGCTGAAATTATAACCATTGGCGATGAAATTCTTATCGGCCAAATTGTTGATACCAATTCGGCCTGGATGGCTAAACAATTAAATTTAATTGGCGTTTCGGTTAAACAAATCACATCGGTTTCTGATGATGAACAACATATTTTATCTGCTTTAGCTGATGCTGAAACCAGAGCAGACATCATTTTAATAACTGGTGGTTTGGGTCCGACGAAAGATGATATTACCAAGAAAACTTTGGCTAAATATTTCGATATGGGTTTCAGAAACGATGCCGGAGCCTTAGAAATGGTTCGTCAGATTTTCGAGAAATTCAAACGCCCTTTGTTGGATATTAACATCCAGCAAGCTGATGTACCAGATGGTTGCGAAGTGATCGTTAATAAAAACGGAACCGCTCCATGCATGTGGTTTGAGCAGTACGATAAGATTTTTGTGTCAATGCCTGGAGTTCCGTACGAAATGATGTATTTAATGGACGATGAAGTATTGCCAAGAATTAAATCCCGATTTAAGTTGCCGTCAATTGTACACAAAACTATTCTGACGGCTAATATTGGTGAATCTTTTTTAGCCAAGGAAATTGAAGAAATCGAAGATAGTTTGCCGCCGCATGTTAAGCTTGCATATTTACCTAAATTAGGCCAGGTGCGTTTGCGTTTATCTGCCAAGGGCGATAATGAATTGACCTTGAAGGCTGAAGTTGAAGTTTATGCTCAACAGATTATCGCAAAAATTAAAAAGTTTGTTGTAATTGATGAAGATCTCCCGCTCGAGCAGGCTATTCTTAATCTAATGAAATCGAAAGGTTTGACATTATCTACCGCAGAAAGTTGCACCGGTGGCTATATTGCCCATTTGATTACTCAACATCCTGGCTGTTCATCTGTGTATTGGGGTGGAGCTGTGGCCTATGCCTACGAACTGAAAGAATCGATCCTGGGTGTTAAAGAAGTTACCTTATCTAAATTTGGTGCTGTGAGTGAAGAAACGGTTACCGAAATGGCCGAAGGCGCAATTAAACATTTCAAAACTGATTATGCTATTGCAGTAAGTGGTATAGCCGGACCCGATGGTGGTACCGAAGATAAGCCTGTTGGAACGGTATGGATTGCGATCTCATCAAAGAATAAAACAGTTGCTAAAGTGTTTAATTTCAGTAACAAACGCCTTCAAAACATCGAACGTTCGGCTGCATCAGCATTGATGATGTTATTAAATCTACTTAGGGAAGACTTTTACAACGAATAAAAACTGTATTTTTGTCGCAATACCAATATATAATACTGTAATTTAATATGGCTCAATACGAACTATTGTTACCAAAAATGGGTGAGAGTGTTGCCGAAGCAACCGTAATTAAATGGGTAAAACAAATTGGAGATTCAATTGATTTGGATGACACAATTTTGGAAATTGCAACAGATAAAGTAGACTCTGAAGTACCTTCACCTGTTGCCGGTAAATTGGTAAAGCAATTATTTAAGGAAGATGAAGTTGCGCAAGTTGGTGATGTAATTGCTATTATTGAAACTGCAGGTGGTAGCGACGTTAAAACCGAAGAAGCTGCTCAACAAATTCCTGTTGTAGATGAAGAACAACCTCAAGACATTCCGGGCTTAGCAGAATTACAGCAAGAAAAAACATCTGAAGTGCAAGCTGATTTTGCTTCTTCAGAACGTTTTTATTCTCCTCTGGTAAAAAGCATAGCTTCTCAAGAAAATATTTCCATTGAAGAACTCGATTCAATAAAAGGCTCTGGTGCAGACGGCAGGCTCAACAAAGATGATTTATTAAATTATATTTCAACCAGAAATGGTGGCCAAGCGAATGCCTCACCAACCATTTCAAATGTTCCTAATGAGCCGGTTGCTGAACCTATTGCCGTTTCAAAACAAGCACCGGTTGCAACTAAGACATCAACAACATCAGTTTCTGGGGGCGATGAAATTATTGAAATGGATAGAATGCGTAAACTTATTGCCGACCATATGGTGATGAGTAAAACGACCTCTCCACATGTAACTTCATTTGTTGAGGCCGATGTGACGAATATGGTTTTGTGGCGCAACAAAGTAAAAAATAGCTTTGAGAAACGTGAAAATGAGAAAATAACATTTACGCCAATTTTTGTTGAAGCAGTAGCAAAGGCCATTAAAGACTTTCCAATGATTAACGTTTCTGTTAACGGAACGCAAATTATCAAGAAACGCGATATCAATATTGGTATGGCAGCAGCTTTGCCAAGTGGAAACCTCATTGTTCCAGTGATAAAAAATGCCGATCAGTTAAATTTAGTTGGTTTAACAAAAGCCGTTAATGATTTAGCTGCAAGAGCAAGAATTTCTAAACTTAAACCTGATGAAACACAAGGGGGAACTTTCACATTAACAAATGTTGGTTCATTTGGAAACGTGATGGGCACACCCATTATAAACCAACCGCAAGTTGCTATTTTAGCTGTGGGGGCCATTAAAAAGAAACCTGCAGTGTTAGAAACTGAACATGGTGATGTAATTGCAATTCGCCACATGATGTTCCTTTCCTTGTCTTACGATCATAGAGTTGTGGACGGTTCGTTAGGAGGGATGTTTGTGAGAAGAGTAGCTGATTACCTGGAGAACTGGGATTTTAACAGAGAAATTTAATTAGAATAAAAAGAAGTCAAGTTTTTCAAAACTTGACTTCTTTAGTTTAAAACCAAATCACGTTAATTCTGTTTTTTGACTAACGACTAACGACTAACGACTAACGACTTAAATTATGGCTAAGTTTTCAGAATTAATAAATGGAGAGAAACCAGTTTTGGTAGATTTTTTTGCTGAATGGTGCGGACCTTGCAAAATGATGAAGCCCATTTTAGAACAGTTAAAATCACAGGTTGGCGATTCCGTTTCGATTATTAAGGTTGATATCGATAAAAATCAAGCAGCAGCGGCTGCATATTCTGTTCAAAGCGTGCCTACTTTAATGTTATTCAAACAAGGAAAACAAGTTTGGCGTCAAAGTGGTGTTTTGCAAGCTTCGCAATTGAAACAGATTATCGATTCTCATTCTTAATTATACTTCCACCACTTTATTTGGCGTAACTGCAAATATTTGTTCGTTAATCTTCGGGTAAATATTATAAAGGCCGGTAAACGTACTAAAAGCTGGCAAAACTGCGTATTCTTTTCCAAAGAAGAAACACGGGAATTTTAAACGCTGTTTTGCTTTACCCACTACAGTAACCCCAGGATGAATATGGCCACTTATCGGATACAATTCTTCTTCCGTGCATTTTGGTGCATCATGAATAAAGCAAAAAGGGCCTAAACAAAAACTTGGTTCATGTATTTCAATTTGCATTGATGCATAATCAGCATTTGCTAACCTATCATGGTTTCCCTTTACAAGCAAGAAAGTGAGTTCGCGAAATTGCTTTTTCCACGCTGCAAACTCATCGATATCGGTATTTAAACCATGATGAAACATATCACCATTGATCAATAACGTTTTAGGTTTATACCTTTCAATGAGCAAACCTAATCGTTGTAAATCATTTTGAGCGATGGTAGATGGTACTTGTACACCAGCAGAACGGAAATGTGCAGATTTACCCAAATGCAAATCGCTAATGGCTAAAAGTTGATGTTGTGGTAAGTATAAAGCCCTTTCTTTATCTAAAATCAGTTCTTCTCCGTGGCTTGTGATTGTCATTAATTTTTATCTAATATAGTCCGTGATTGCTTCGTAAATAGCAATGACGAAACAGTAAAAGGGTAATTTACTTAAATTTCTCCGATTCCGCTTTCATCCTTGCAATTCGTTGTTCCAATTCTTCCGAACTCATGTTTTCCCGTAAACTATCAACCTTGATCGGAAATGATAATGGTGTAAAACTTTGAGGATGGGTAATGATTACCTCACTATTCTGAATTCTTTCTAAAGCGGCAGCCAATCTCGGCTCTTCTAATTGCTGATAAAAAACTTCATCGTACGCTTGGCGTAAAAGTAAATTATGTTTATCGTAATCGCTAAAAACATTAAAAAATAAACCAGCTGATGACTGAAGATGTTTATTAGCAACATATTTACCGGGATACCCCTGAAAAACCAAACCTGAAATGCAGGCAATATCACGGAACTTTCTTCGAGCCATTTCAGTTGAATTGATACTTAGCGTAATGTCTTCAGTGAGGTTTTTAGGCGAGAAAACTTCGTAGGCGATAGATTCATCCATAGGAATTTCTGTTTCACTTAACAGCTCAAAACCATAATCATTCATTGCAATAGAAAAACTGATCGGCAAAAGCTTGCTCAAGCGGTAAGCTACCAAAGCCGCCAAAACTTCATGAACTAAACGCCCCTCAAATGGATAAGCAAAAAGATGGAAACCTTCTTTGTTATTAATCAATTCAATTAGCAATTCATCATTGCGTGGTACATGAGAACGCTTTTCTTGCAAAAGAAATAATGGATAAACTGAATCCAATTCTTCATCGTTATGGGTTTTATCTAAAGCCTCATTATATTTTTTCCGCAACACCGAGCCCAAATTTGAAGATAAAGGCAAACGGCCACCATTCCAGCTTGGAGAAATGGCATTTTTCTGTTTACTCACCCGAACAATTACCGTCATATCCTTAACATGAACAAACTCTAAAACCCGACCGGCCAAACGAAAATTATCTCCGGCTTTTAAGCGGGTAACAAAATATTCTTCTACCATGCCAATATAACCGCCGGAAAGAAACTTTACCTTTAACATTGCATCACTTACTATGGTACCGATGTGCAAACGATGTCGCATAGCTAATTGTCGGCTTTTAACTTTCCATAATCCGTCTTCATCTTTAATTACCTTTTTGAACTCATTATAAGCACCTAAGCTATCGCCACCTGAAGTTATAAATTGCATTACCCAAGACCATTCCTCTGGCAAGATTAATTTAAAAGCGTGGGTATTTTTTATTTCCTCATAAACGATTTTATCATCAAAGCCATCTCCAATAGCTAAAGTAACCAGGTATTGAACAAGAGTATCGAAAACCATAATGAAGGGCTCACGGCTTTCTATATTATTGGTTTTGGCCGCTTCTTTAATTGCTGCTGCTTCTACTAACTCTAAAGCATGTGTCGGCAAAAAATAGATCTTCGAAACCTCATGGGGTGAATGCCCCGAACGGCCGGCACGTTGTAAAAACCTGGCAACACCTTTAGGCGAACCCACCTGAACAACGGTGTCAACAGGTTTAAAATCTACACCTAAATCCAAGGATGAAGTCGCAATAACAGCTTTCAGTTGCCCCGTATGTAACGCATCTTCAATCCAGTTTCTGAGTTCAAAATCTATCGAACCGTGGTGAATAGCAATTCTTCCTGCCAATTCAGGTTCGATATTTAGCAAGTGCTGGTACCACATTTCCGATTGCCCACGGGTATTGATAAAAATAAGAGTCGTTTTGCTTTTCTCAATAATAGGCAGAAGTTTGTAAGCCAATTTTAAACCCAAATGCCCAGCCCAAGGTAGGGTTTCAATATCATCGGGAAGAATTGATTTAATGATGATTTTCTTTTCTAGGTCGGCCTTGATAATGATTCTTTTAGCTGTTTCATCAGGCTCTAAAACATCTAAAGCCTCCTCAATATTTCCAATGGTTGCCGAAATACCCCATACTCTTAAAAACTGATTTTTTTCCAATTTTTGCAAACCTTTAATCCGGGAAATAGCAAGTTCTACCAATACGCCACGTTTACTTCCCAACAATTCATGCCATTCATCTGCGACTATGCACTTCAGGTTTTTAAATAAAGTTGAAGAGCCTTTTTGTGCCAGCAAAAGATGCAAACTTTCAGGTGTAATCAATAAAATCTCGGGCATCGATTTCTTCTGTTGAACCTTTTCTGCCTGCGAGGTATCGCCATTTCTTACCCCAACATGCCAATCTAATTCAAGTTCGGTAAGTGTTTCACGCATCGCTCTTGCAATATCTTTAGCCAGTGAACGAAGTGGAGTAATCCAAATAAGCTGTAAACGATCTTTTGCTTTTTTATTGCTTAATTCTGATGCATTCAGCGCTTCTATGGCTATAGCCAAAAACAACGAAAATGTTTTACCAAATCCTGTTGGAGCATTCACCAATCCGCTGTAACCGTTTAAGTAGTTTTGCCAGGCATCTTCCTGAAATTTAAATGGTTTACGACCATTGGCTTTAAGCCATTGCTTAATTTTTTTGTAGCCTTTGGTTTTCGTTTGGTCCATGTATAATTGTAATTTCTAAATTTTTAATTGAAAAGCAATTTCAGTAATTCATTGTTAGCATTAGTCCCGCCATTTGTTTCAATTCCCGATAAAAAATCGGGAGATTTCCACGCCTGACGGGTTTAAATGGCATGGTAAACCTAAGTAAATAAACCTTTCGGGAGTGTTATATTGTAGATGCTAGCAATTGCCTCAAATCTTCTAATGTATTTATTTCAACAGCTTTTTTATCTTTCCGCCATCTTAAAATCCGTGGAAAACGAAGTGCCAAACCAGCTTTGTGTCGTTTGCTTTCTGCAATTCCCTCAAATGCAATTTCGAAAACAAGTTCGGGTTTAACGGTTCTAACTGGTCCAAATTTTTCTATTGCATTTTTGGTTACAAAAGAATTCACTTCTTTAATTTCCTTATCGGTTAGGCCAGAATAAGCCTTCGCGATAGTAACCAGGTTTTCACCATCACGAACAGCAAAAGTATAATCGGTGAAGAAATTTGCTCGTCTTCCACTACCTTTTTGGGCATAAATCATCACTGCATCAACGGTATAAGGATTGATTTTCCACTTCCACCAATCGCCACGTTTACGACCACTGTGGTAATGTGAACTCAGTTTTTTAAGCATAATTCCCTCGCTGTTAATTGAACGTGAGGTTTGTCTTAACTCTGCTAATTCCTCCCAGGTTTTACACTTTATAACTGGTGATAGAATCACAGCACTGTCATCTAAACTTCCAATTAACTGCTCTAATATTTTTCTTCTTTCACTAAGAGGATGTTCTCGAAAATCATTTGCCTCAAACTCCAGAATATCGTAAACGAAGAACCCAATAGGGGCGTCTTCCAGTTGTTTTTTACTGATCGTTTTGCGGTTTAAACGTTGCTGCAAAGTACTAAAAGATAAAACCTGCTTATCCTGTACCGCTAGTATTTCACCATCTAAAACCACTCCATCTGGCAAAATATCAATTAAAAAATGTAGTTCTGGGAATTGCTCTGTTACCAATTCTTCGCCTCTGCTCCATATAAATAATTCACCATTTCTTTTAACAATTTGTCCGCGGATACCATCCCATTTCCATTCGGCTTGCCATTCAGCAATATCGCCTAACTTTTCTGGCTCTTGCTCCAAAGCATAGGCAAGGCAAAAGGGATACGGCCAGGAGTTATCTGTATTTACATGTGCCCCATTAATCAGCTCGGTAAAAGTAATTTCATAAGGATTCCACTTGCCCATAATGCTATGCATAATTTGAGCACTATCCAAACTACTTTGCTTGGCCAGGGCATTCACCAGCATCTTATTGGAAACCCCAATTCTGAAATTGCCTGAAATAAGTTTGTTGAAAATGAATCGTTCTTGTGTTTCTAAGGTATTCCAAGCATTTAAGATGAAATTTTTTTTAGTTTCATCGTCTTTACCTTCCAAATCGTGCAAATTTTCAATCCATTTATGCAACTGAATATCCGAAGTTTTCTCTGCAGGCGGGAGGAGCAGGGCAATGGTTTCGCTTAAATCGCCCACATTCGAGTAACTTTCAGAAAATAACCATTCGGGTGTTTGTGTAATTTCTATTGCCCAATATTTAAGCAATGCTGATTTAATTGGTCGACGAGGTTTTTTTCCTGTGAACAAGGCAATAACCCAAATCTTATCTTTATCATCAGCAAAATTAAAATAATCTACTAAAGCAGCAATTTTATCATTGGTTTTATTGCTCAATTCAAGCTGCTGAATGAGTTTTGCAAATCTTTTCATTCTGCGCTTATGTTTTCAGTTTCATTCTTTTGATTCTCTCCGTCCGCCAGGTCAACTTTATTTTCTTCGTCGTCTTCTTGTCCAAACTTGGTCATAACTTCTTCTGATTCAATGCCCTCATCATTTAAAAACCTACTAAAAGCGGCAGTGAAACCATGGGTAACATAAACTTTTTCTGCGCCGGTTGCAGTAATGGCATCCATTAGCCCTGTCCAATCGGCATGGTCACTGAGGGCAAAACCAGCATCGGCACTTTGCCAGCGACGGTGTGCCCGAACCTGCATCCAACCTGAGCAAATACCAGTAACCGGATGGGATAAATTCTTAATCCATCGGCTATCACGCATGGCTGGTGGCACAATTACAATTCCCTTTTGTAATTCATCCTTGGTAGTTTCGGGTGTAATTCTAATCGTTTCTGGCAAGTTTACACCAGCATTGATAATTACTTCGTTTAGGTTTGCGATACTATTGTGAACAAAAATAGGAACACTGCCCGCAAGATTTTTAATTAAACGTTGTGCTTTACCTAAACTATATGCAATTAATACGCTCGTTTTCTGTTGTGGAATATTATCGCTAACCCAACTTTTAATTTTATCGAAAACAAGATCTTGTTTTTGCCATTTATACACCGGTAAACCAAAAGTACTTTCAGATACAAATGAATGGCATTTTACAGGTTCAAAAATATCACTGATCCCATCATCTTCCGTTTTATAATCGCCGGAAATAACACAGATTTCCCCTTTATATTCTAATCTAACTTGTGCCGAACCAATGATATGGCCTGCAGGATAAAACGAAATATTTACACCGTTACGAACGATGCTTTCGCCATAATTAAGGGTTTCTACATTTAAATCTTCGCTAATCCGGCGTTTAATTATAGGCTTTGTTAAGGTGTGGCAGAGGTAATGTTTATTTCCAAAACGTACATGATCGCTATGTCCATGTGTAGTTACGGCGTAATCCACAGGCCACCAAGGATCTACATAAAAATCTCCTTGCTTGCAGTAAATACCTCTCTTTGTAAATTCTATTAATGCCATGAGTACTAAACAATAAATTATGCTATAAGTTTTAAATCAATATCGGGTAATTAGCCGATAATTTAAAATATCGGGTAATTAGCCGATAAATAGAAATATCGGGTAATTAGCCGATAATTTTTGAAATATGATTTAATAGTCCGATATTGTATTATGATTTGCATTATAACAGGTGATATAATAGGTTCAAGAAAGATAAAAGATAGCTGGTTATTGAGTTTGAAAAATGCTTTAAAAGTAGTTTCAAAGCAGAATAATAAGTGGGAGATTTATCGCGGAGACAGCTTCCAGGTAGAGGTAGAGGCAGAAAATGCTATTAAAACTGCAGCTTATTTAAAAGCCTGTATCAGAATAAATAAACCTGCAGATGTGAGGATGGGCATTGGAATCGGTGATATAAAAAGCAAGCGTAAAAAACTTTCAGAATCAAGTGGAGATGCTTTTGTAAACTCTGGAGCAGCTTTTGATAGCTTAAAACAAGCAAAAGTTAATCTGGCTATTAAAACTGACTTCCTTGATTTCGATGAAGAAATTAATGTTATGATTAAGCTGTCTTTAATTGCAATGGATAGTTGGGGAATAGTTGCTGCAGAAATGGTCAAGCTGGCATTAGAAAACGAAAATGTGTTGCAAAGTGAGCTAGCCGTGCTTTCTGGCAGAACCCAATCTTTGGTAAGTGAGGCTTTAAAACGTGCTCATTATTCTGAATTGATGGAGATGGATAAATTATACCGTAAAAAATTGAACCAAACGCTTTCGAAATAATGGAGATCTATTTAATTAAAATCATTATAGCGCATTTAGTTGGAGATTTTTTTCTGCAACCTAATTCATGGGTGAAAGATAAGGAAAGAAAGAAGCTAAAATCAAGCAAGTTATATCTACATGTCCTGGTTCATATAGGATTAATTTTTGTTGTTTTTTTAAGCTTTAATGTTTGGAAAATAGCTTTATCAATTGGTGCCTTGCATCTCATAATTGATGCCTTAAAATCGATCTTTCAAACAAATAAAAATGCCAGAATCTTATTTTTTGTTGACCAGCTTTTGCACTTCAGCTCTATTGTATTAGTATGGAATTTTTTCTATAATGGTTATTTAAATATCAGTTTTATAAATGAAACGCACACGTGGATTATAATTTCGGGCGTTTTATTTTTGACTATGCCAACATCCATCATTATGAAAGTAATTATTGCCAAGTGGTTACCAGAAAGCGACGATGAGAGTCCGAAATCGTTACAGAATGCAGGGAAATATATTGGTATTTTAGAACGGACATTGATTTTTGTTTTCATCCTGACCAATCATTTTGAGGCTGTAGGTTTTCTGTTGGCGGCTAAATCTATTTTTCGCTTTGGCGATTTAAAAGAAGCACACGATTTAAAATTAACTGAATATGTACTAATTGGCACCTTGCTGAGTTTCGGAATCGCCATAGTAGTTTCACTAATGATTATGGGATTGATAAAATAAATTTTCCCTGCCGCATGTTAAGCTTTATGCTAAGCTAACATTAAGGAGAATGCAGAACATTGCATTTTAAACCCGATTGAAATGTAATACTTTTTTGAGAAACCTCGCAGATTTTTAAAACCTGCGAGGTTGATTTTTACAAAAAAGATTAAAATGAAAAGCGGGGCTATCGAAACCGATTCCCCGCTAAATTGCTTTTTAAATATCAATTCTATTTTGCGCCTGGAGGACAATTATCTTTCAAAAACTTAGTATAAGTGAGCGATAAATGTTCACTGGTTCCATCGCCTTCAGAAATACTGTGGGTACGATTTGGATAGCTCATTAATTGGAAAACCTTTCTGTTTTTAATCAATTCGTTAATTAACATTTCGGCATTTTGATAATGAACATTATCATCGCCAGTACCGTGAATGTAAAGTAAATTACCCTTCAGGTTTTTGGCATAAGTAATAGGAGAGCCCTTAACATAAGCTTCTTTGCTTGGAAAAGGAGTGCCCATATAACGTTCCTGATAAATATTATCGTAAGTTAATTGGTTACCAACAGCTGCAATGGAGATACCTGTTTTGTAAATTTCAGGATACTGAAACATTAAGTTTAAGGTGGATGAACCACCGCCACTCCAGCCCCAAACGGCAACACGATCTCTATCCATAAATGCATTCGTAGCGAGCAGTTTTTTTGCGGCCATAGCCTGATCGCGGATATTAATTACGCCAATGTTTTTATAAATCCCCTTCCTCCAGGCTGCACCTTTAGGAACGGGTGCACCTCGATTATCCATAGAAACATAGATATAACCATCTTTAGCCATATCGCCGGCATACAAGGGATTTCTACCTGCTCCATAAGTATCAGAGGCTGTTGGAGAAGCAGGTTCGCCATAAACATAAAATACTACAGGATATTTTTTATCGGGATTAAAATTATCTGGTTTTTTCATCCAGCCATCCAATTCAACACCATCTTCTGTAGTTACTTTAAAGAATTCTACTTTATTTTTAGGTGCTTCTTGTTTTGATAATTGGTTAGTAATGCTACCATCCATGGTGAATGGATTGCCTGTAGTAAAATTCATCCATTCGGTTACCGGCCTTACTGTAGCGCTATTGTAGGTGTGACGAGCGAAAGCCGCATTAGGGGAAATATCATAACTGTGTGTGCCAGGAAGCAGGATAGATGGCGTAACCTGTTCTAACTTGCCTTTACCATCCAGCTTGGTTTTATACAAATAACGTTGTGTGGCATTATTAGGCGAAGCGATGAAATACAAATAATTATTCTTATCGTCGATTAATTTCACATCAACAACATCGTAATTTCCTTTTGTTACCAGCGTTTCTTTTTTACCATCACGACTAATTCTATAAAGGTGTGCCCATCCATCTTTATCAGATAAAATAGTAAATTCCTTATTGTCATTTAACCATTTCCACTCATCTTGGGCATCAATCCAGGCTTTTGCTTTTTCGGTATAAATGGCCTTAGCGGCGCCACTGGTTGCATCGCAAATAAATACAATACTTTCATTTTGCTCGCGATTTAATTGTTGGAGAATTACCTCATTGCTATTTGGAACCCATTGCATCCGAGGAATATAATGTTGAATATTATCGCCAGGGATATTTAACCAATTGGTTTTAGCAGTATTTACATCGACAATACCAACTTTACAAGCTGATGGATTTTCGCCCACTTTTGGATATTCTACAGGAATGGTGAAGGGATAAATCGAATCGGTATTATTAATCATTAAAAAATTCTTGATTTTGGTAGCGTCGATTTGCCAATAAGCAATAGATTTTCCATCAGGACTCCATCTAAAACCATCTCTGCAATCGAATTCTTCTTCGTAAACCCAATCAAAAGTGCCGTTAATCATCCGGTCTGTTCCATCGGTTGTTAAGGGCTTCATATTAGTCCCGTCAGTATTTTCCACGTATAAATTGTGTTTGCTTACATAAGCAACCTTACTTCCATCGGGCGATAACTTTGCAAACATCAACGATGATGCAGGCTTGTCTTTGCCGATTTGAGTGATCTTATTCGCTGTTAAATCAGCCAACCAATAATCGCCACGCGTATCGTAACGCCAAACTTTTTTACTATTGGTGTAAATCAAAGCTTTAGTTCCATCGGCAGAAAGTTGAAAACTACGAACTGCAATAGGGGCATCTTCTCCTGAAGGCGTTAAAAGTGCCCGGGAAATAATCGTTTTTTTCTCACTTTTAGGTAGCGTAACAGAAATAATTTCTCCACTGGTAATTTGATAATAAGAATTGCCATCTTTTGCCCAATTTATGCCTTGAGCTTTTGCATCAACAAGTGCACAAACGGCAATGCAAACAATTGAGAGTTTGAGTAATAAGTTTTTTATCATAAAAAATTAGTCATAAAAAAAGCTTTTTAACTTTTGGGCTAATTTAAATAAAAGCCGGCAGTTAAAAAGCCTTTGATTGTAAGATATAAGTTAGTTATTCTCCGCCACCTTGCATTTTCATTAATTCGTCCATAGTTACTACTTCGTAACCTGCCGGAACGTCTTTCGAAATTGCACCCACTTTACCTTCAGCAATTGATTTTAATGTTGTTGTAGTTTCGATACCGCGTTGAACCATTGTAAACTTTACTGGAAATGCACCTAAACCTGGGAAATAGTTTTGAGAACCTACGTTTGGAAGTTCTACATCTTTAGTTGCCCATAATTCGTGAGCGCCACCTTTATCATCTTTAAATGTATATTTTTCAGCATTGTAACCACCTACAGTTTGTTTTTCGCCAGTTGCTTTGAAATCTGAAAACTTAGCAATTGCACCCATAGCTTTTTCTACATCTTCTTTTGATTGTTTTACGGCGAATTGTTTTTGAGCGATAGGCACATCAATTAATAATAAACCCGTTTTTTCGTTGTTATCAGAAACGATACCAATTAAAGCAGGACCTTGTTCCATTTCAATTTTAGTTAAACCATTATTGAATTTAACTTTCATTTCTGCAGGTGGTTCCTGACCGCCCATTGCAGCTTTTTGCTCATCAGTTAATTTATATTCCAAGCCATAAGTAATTGTACCTTCAGCAATTTTTTTTTGCGCATGTGCGATTATTGCACCACTAACTAAGATTAAAGCGACAACGCTTGTTTTGATTGATTTTAACATGTTTTTATTTAAGTTTAGTTGTTTACCAGTTAATTTTTTCTTTATTTAAAAATGAAGCAATTCCTTTTTTAAAATCTTCACTTTCCCTAACTCTTGCGTTTATTTGTACTGCAAATTCCAAGTTTTTCTCCAATAGGGGATTTGTTGTTTGGTTAATTAGCTGTTTTGTGATCATCAACGAATTACCAGAACTCCCGCTACACAAACGTAGTGCAAATTCTTTAACACTTCGATTAATTTCTGCTGAATTTGTTACATAATTTATCAATTTATATTCCAAAGCCTCCTGAGCTGTGAAAGTTTTTCCAGTTAGCAATAATTCTTTAGCTATAGTTTCGTTTACCTTTTGCTTCAAAAAACACGAAACGATAGCCGGTACGAAGCCGATTTTAACTTCTGTATATCCAAAACTGCTTTCAGGAGTGGCGAAAATAATGTCGCATATTGTGGCTAATCCGCACCCCCCGGCGATTGCATGTCCCTCTACCTGTGCGATAACGATTTTCGGAAGATAATAAATGGTTGTAAAAAGCTTTTTTAAGTTGTTCGAATCTATAACATTTTCTTCAAAGGTATTTTGTTGTAACTGTTGAAGATACTCTAAATCTGCACCCGCACTAAATGAACCTCCATTGGCTTTTAATACGATCACTTTAACCGCATCATCTTCTGATGCTTGAATAAATTTCTCAGTTAATTCCAAAATTAATTGAGGATTTAGTGCGTTTCTTTTTTCGGGTCTGTTGAGGGTTATGGTGGCAATTCTTTCTTCCACACGGTACAAAACCAGGTTTTCCATGTTATTGGGTTAGGTAAACCAAATATGCAGGATTTTTCTTTAAAACATGAGCTTCTATTTTATTATTCTCCGCAAATTTTTTAAAGTTTGCTATTTTATAATCTTTATTTGTAGCGTCGATAATTAAATGTCTATATGTTAATTCTTTAGGAAGATTTTGTAAATTGTATTTGTTATTCGCTGTTAACCAAACGCTTGAAAATTTACTATCGATTACTATCTTTTTATAATTAAGGTATTCATCAATCAGTAGAATATTGTACTTATAAAATACAATTTGGTTATCTTTTTTGATGAAATTCTTCGAAACAGTGTCTCTTTCCAAATTGGTAAATCTAATTGTATTAATCTGAGATTGTTGCAGTGCGGGCTCAATAAAGAATTTGTAATTTCTATCGTCCGGGCTTAAATCGGTAAGTAAAACTGCTGTTTTACCATCAATAAATGCAGTTGCATAATTTTTTCTTAAAGTGAAAAAGATAATTTTCTTCTGATGGATAGCCGTCCAATCATTATAAAGGGTAATTGTAGAACAAGCGATATAAATCAACGCGGAAATGATATAAAATTTAGCACTCTTACTGACAAGCCCGTAAATCAACAAGCTCAAAGCAATACTCATTAAGATTAATTCTGGAAGAGTAATCCATACCGATGAAAAAGTAGAAAATGGTAAATCTGCAATCCATTTTAAAACGGTGTTTGTGGTAACGATAATCCATTCAAAAATCGGGGAAATTTTATCTATAAATGGAATTAGAATAGCAATTCCTAAAACCATAATGAGGATAAGCGGAATAGAGATAAACAAATTCCCCATTAAAAAATAGACAGGAAACTGATGGAAATAATAAATACAAAGTGGAAATGTAACCAATTGTGCCGATAGAGAAAGTGCAATCAATTGCCAGATTTTATTCAGCCATTTATTTTTGACGTAAATCCATTTGTAGATTTTCGGTTGAAGATAAATTAAACCAAAAACGGATAGGTATGACAGTTGAAAACCAACGTCCCAAATTAAGAATGGATTGTAAACCAATTGGCAGAATGCCGCAAATGCTAAAGTGTTATATCCGTTTTTGTTTCTGGCGAAAGTTTTAGCTGTGATGAAGATCGTAATCATAATGGTCGCCCGGACGACAGATGGAGATAAACCTGTAATTAATGAATAGCCGCAAATCAGACAACAGATGAGGATAAACTTTAAAATTTTAAGTGAACGTTTTTTGTTCAGAAAAGCTAAACAAAAATCTAGCACAAAGAAAATTATAGCTACATGACTGCCGGAAACAGAGAGTGCATGTATGGTTCCGGTTTTGGAATATGCTGCTAACGTTTCCTTACTTAAATCAGCCCGATATCCTAAAATGAGTGTTGATGCAACTGCAAAAGCTTCGTCATCTTTTATTAGTTTTCGGTATTTTGCCACCTGCTTTTCCCTCAAATCCAAGGCAAACTTTATAATCTGATTTCCAGTATTTCTATCAGTTTTAAGCAAGTGATTTTGGTTGATAAATGTTTGTTCGTAAACATTTTTGCTGGCCAGCCATCTTTTAAAATCAAATTCAGCGGGATTATATGGGGGTTCTACTTCCAAATATTTTGCGGATACTATCAACTCATCACCATATTTTAATTTTACAGGGCTCATACTATCTACCTTCAAAGCCAGCAACAATTGTCCGCTAAGCTTAACATGGTTCGAATTTTCGTACCCAGACACTACGTTTGCCGTAAACTTCAAAATATCATTTGTTTGCTCGGGTTCATCATTTATCCAAATTTTTAAGTAGGTATATTTCTTTTTGGCGAAGTAATCTTGCTTCAGCTTGTGATTATTTAAGAGGCATAGTAATCCTCCCAGTATAAAAAAGAAAATAAAAATTAATGATCCTGTTATGCCTTTAAACTTATAGCCCTTAGCCTTTTTATAAATTATATTAATAGTTAATAAAAAAATGAAAATCACCGCCAATGAAATTTCAGTAATCGAAATCATTCTTTGCGTTGCGAAGAAGTAAAAAATGCCAATCCCAATTAAAAAAGGGAGTAGAATCCTTGCGAAAATATATTCTGCTTTAAACATCTTTTAAAATTGATACCTCAACTGGATTTTTACTTCTGATTTTTTATTGCCTTGTATTTCGTCCAAATATGAACCAACTGTTTCTATATCTTTATAAACGAACATGGCATATCTTGCCCAAATATTTAATTTTTTAGCAAGGTTATATTTCAGGTTTAAATAAGTCCTGAAACCTTTTCCACTGTACATTCCGAAGGCAAAACTATATAGTACATCATCTTCGTAGGCATAAATCCGGCTGTTGTAACTTGGTGTGTTGAAATATGCAATTCTTAGATTACCGGTGATTTTGGAAAACATCGGAGAGTAATCTACATCCTGATAAATCAGATAGCCAAATTCACGGTTTGCTTCGCCTTTTTTATATTGAGAAACTTCTACTCGGTTTTGAAAGCTCCATTTTTTATTGAGTTGCCAACTCACTTCCATTCGATAACCCTCTTTCTTAACATTATCCAGAAAATTAATAGGCACATCCAAATCGGTGTTTTGTTGTTTGTTTTCCGTTTTAAATCTTGCTGAAAATTTAAAGGTTTTGCTCGGTGTGTAAACCGCCTGACTTAAAATTTCATAGCCTTTCGATGGTGCATCTACTCTATATTTTAACCAAGGAAACTGGAAGTAATCACCATAAATGGAGAACGCCCATTTTTTGTTTGGAGTGATGTTTAAGCCTGCATACAATCCTTTTTCGTTTATCGCTTCGCTTGCCTCAGCCAATGCCTGATTAAAAAAATTATGGTAATCCTTTTCATAGTTCCGATATGTTATTGCTGCAGAAACTGTAGGAGAAAGACTGATTAAAGCACCGTTAACATAAGCTAAACCGCTATTTAAACTTTTTCCGACTTCACCAAAGAGATAAATATTTTCGTAGGTATAATTATAATAAGCACCAAAATTTGTTAATGAATTTCCTGTAAAACTAAACCGATCGTAAACCGAAGTTTGTGTAATGAAACTACTTCCGTATTTACTCTGATAAGCAATGGCACCAATTCCCAATTCATTTTTGGTATATTGAAGTGCTGCTCCATAAACCTGCTGACTCAAAGAATTTTTGTTTTCAATCTCTGTCGGAGTTCTGTGGTAACCACTTTTATTAATGGTTGCCTGAACTAAATTGCCATCAAAATCTAGCTCATGACTTGCATCCAGATTTCTAAAGGAGACGAAAGGTGTGATGTCAATATTTTTGTAAAGATTAATTGTTGCGGATGCGCCTCTTAAAAATGAATATTCATTGGCTGAAGTATAAGGACGCAAACCCAAGTCTTTTTTCGCTACGCTGGTAACATCTGGCCCTTTACCAAAGGCAAAACCCGACCACATGGTAACACCTTGTCCGAATTGTAACGTGTAATCTCCAACTACTAGCTTTTTAACTCTACCTAATTTAAATAATGCAATATTTCCAGAGTAGAAATCAAATGGTTTACCAACGAATTTTTCACCAGCATCTTTATCCAGAGTAATGGCGGCTGAAACAATTGTTCCATAATGGTATCGGTAGCGAGTTTGAAACCTTTCTGGAGTACCTAAATATCGGTTTCCGGGTAAATCTGTGAAACCTTTTTGCGTTTGCAAAGTTTGCGCAAAACGCATCACTAAATCATTCTCTCCTAAAGTTAAGATATTTTTAAAGCTAAGCTTTTCGTATTCTGTTGCAACACTCAAAGTAACAAATGGCAGCAAACTCTCTACAGTTTTAATATCAAATGCATCAATACTTTGAAGCTCTAATAGATTGACAAAATCTCCGTTATCTTTTAAATAGGCAAAAAAATTACTAATTTGAAGAGGAGACAAAAACACAAGTGTCTTCAATTCTTCTGGCGAAGTTTTGTTGAGATTAATTGGATGCTTTTTATATCGCGTCAGCACGTCAATTAGTTCAGTAATGTCATAATCATCAGGAAGATTTTCTGCTACACTTTCCAAAATATCTCGAACATTAACTTCTTGCTCAGCAATTTGAGCGTTTGCAATGAAACCCATCACTACAAATACCAATGTTATAAGTCTAAAACGCATAACCAATTCCAATTTGAGGTGCATAACCAAAGTTGGCATCATAGGTAGTTGCCATATCCAACAAGAATTTTTTATAGTTTAAACCGAAACCAGCATATTGCTTAAAAGGCTTCGCACTTAAACCACCGCGTAGACTTAATAAACTTATAATTTTATAGTCGATGCCCAAGCTAACATCAATAGATTCATCAAGTTTTTTACTGACAGATGTAGCAATTAATACCTTATCGGAGGCCAAATAACTTGCACCGACATTAAAAGATGTTGGAATTTCTATTAATATTTCGGTGCTGCTGAACTTCTGTTTTGATAGATTACTTAAAAAAACACCGAAAGTAAATTCTTTGCTAAAATGGTAAAGCACCCCAACATCTATCGAAAAACCTGTTGAAGCACCATAACTCGCAATTCTTAGTTGATGATAGTTCGCATTTAGGCCGATTGATAGTTTGTTTCCGAGTTTTTTGGCATAAGCAAAACCAATTTTGTTTTCGTTGTATTCTGCGAAACCATATCGCTGAAAACTGGCGCCAGCAAAATTATTTTTAAACGGTACAACAGCCACCAAGGCTTGGGTGCTAATTTCATTACTAAATAAATGCCTGATAAAATTTAAGGAAAGTGTAGGCTTTTCAAGAGAAGTTATTCCCGAGGGATTTGCCTGTAATGCCCAAACATCGGTAACGGCGGTGCCGTTGTTGCCCATAGCAGTAAGCCGAGGACCCAGACTGTTTTGACCGAATAAATAAAAAGGTGTTAGGGAGATTAACAATACATTCCATATTTTCATTTGAGGGCGTTAAACCAGTAAATAAAAAATAGGGAGGATTGTGTTTGGTTATTCTAATTTAGTAAAATAAAATCAGAAATGATAACTATAAAATTTCTAAAATTCTCATAAAAAGAAAAGCCTCGACTGTTTTCACAATCGAGGCTCTTTTATCATAATTTAATTATTTTTTTGCTTGTTGTTGCTGACGCATGTAATCATCTAAACGCTGTTGAAATTTAGATTTCTTTTTTTTCTCATCAGCTGGTCTTGCTTTATTCTGTTGAATTAAAGCATGGATTTTATCATCATCTACCATTTTGCGAATTAAGAACTGCTGTCCGAAAGTCATTAAGTTGGCCAAGAAATAATAATAGTTTAAACCAGCAGGGTAACTGTTCAAAACACCTAAGAAAATGATCGGCATGATATAACCAATGTATTTCATTTGACCAGTTGCACCCGAAACCTGATTGTTAAAGTAAGTCATGATTAGCGTCGAAACCGTCATCAACACACACATTAAACTTAAGTGATCGCCGATAAATGGAACTTTAAATCCGAATTTTATAAATTCATCATAGGTTGATAAATCTTTCATCCATAAGAAACTTTCTCCACGTAATTCGAAAAGGTTAGGGAAGAAGAAGAAAAAAGCCATTACTAACGGTAATTGTAAAACCATTGGTAAACAACCACCAAGTGGATTTACACCAGCCTTTTTGTAAAGTTTTAAATATTCTTGTTGAACCAAGGTTGGATTATCTTCACCTACTTTAGCTTTAATTTCATCCATTTCTGGTTTTAAAACCCTCATTTTAGCCATTGATAAGTATGACTTATAAGTTAATGGAGATAAAGCAACTTTCAATAAAATGGTTAATACCAAAATAATTAAACCGAAATTCCAGCCGAAGTTATTAAGGAAATTAAATACAGGCAATACGATAAAACGGTTGATGTATTTTAACGGCCAGTAACCTAAATCTACTTGTTTCTCTAAGTCATATCCTTGATCTTTTAAAGCTGAAAATTTATTCGTTCCGAAGTAAAATTCCATGCTGTATGCCTGGTTAGCAAGGTGCGTATAAGGCAATTGCATATTAGCATCATAAAATTTTACTTGTCCGGGAGCTGTTGGGATTTTTACTTCTAAACTTCCTTTTTCGAAACCATCCTTCGAAATCAGCGTTGCAGAGAAAAAGTGTTGTTTAAATGAAAACCATTGAATTTTTCCTTTGCCTAAATCTTCCTTTTCATCTTTTGATACACTTAAGTGATCAACATCACCATCTACATATTTATAGTAGGGTGCCGAATAACGGTGCTCGCTTTCTAAAGATTTTTCTTGCTGTAATAAAATAGTTTGCCAGTTTAAAGAAATGTTATTTCCGGCAATTACTTGTTGTAAGCCAACCAGGTTGATGTTAAAGCCAACTTTATTACTCGCAGCTTTTAAATCGTAAACATATTCAACATAAGCATTTGCGCCATAGTTAGCACGCATGGTTACGGTATTACCAGCTTTAGTAGGCGTAAAATATAAATCGTTAGTGTTGATTACTTTGCCAGCAGCATTTAAAGTTAAGCCAAATTTATTGGCATTTCCGTCAAATAATATTAGCGGCTTGCCAGCATAGGTTTTTTGTCCTTTAACTTCTACTGAAATAATTCTACCACCTTTATTACTTAGGTTGATTAATAATTTCTCATTCTCTAAAACTGTTTTTGCATCTGTTCCTGTTATTGCAGAACCGAAAGGACCTTTTAAAGCCAACGAATCTACGGTTGGTGTACTTGCTACAGCAGTTGTGTCTTTTAAAACTGGTTTAATTCCAGCATTTTTTAGTGAATCAGCTCTCTTTATAGAGTCGATTCTGGCATTTTCTTTTTTTATTTCAGCATCTTTTGGCCCAAAAAAGTAGAATGATCCCGCCAAGATGATCATAATCAGGAATAATCCTGTAAAGGTATTTCTATCCATTATATTTGTTTGTACTGCTTTTAATTCGTTTTCTTTTTCGCAAACTCCATCGCAGCGGCGACAAATTTAACAAAAAGTGGGTGAGGATTAGCAACTGTTGATTTTAATTCTGGGTGAAACTGTCCTCCCACGAAAAAAGGATGGTTTTTTAGCTCTACAATTTCCACCAGATTTGTTTGTGGATTAATTCCAGAAGCAATCATTCCAGCATCTTCGTACTGCTTTAAATAATCGTTGTTAAATTCGTAACGATGACGGTGACGCTCATTGATATGTGCCTTGCCGTAGATCGCAAATGCTTTCGTTCCTTTCTTTATGTCGCAAGGATATGAACCTAAACGCATGGTACCGCCCATGTTTACAATATTTTTCTGTTCTTCCATCATGTTAATCACAGGATTTTTAGAATCAGCTTCAATTTCGGTAGTATGCGCATCTTTTAAGCCCAAAACATTCCGCCCGAACTCAATAACAGCACATTGCATACCCAAACAGATCCCGAAAAATGGAATATTATTTTCGCGGACGTATTTGATAGTGTCGATTTTTCCTTCAATACCACGACTTCCGAAACCTGGTGCAACTAAAACACCATGTAAGTGACCTAATTTTTCTTTTACGTTATCAGGAAAAATGCCTTCAGAGTGGATATATTCTACACGAACTTTACATTCGTTTTTAGAACCTGCATGCACGAAAGATTCGATAATCGATTTGTAAGCATCTGGTAACTCAACATATTTACCAACCAAACCAATAGTTACATCAGCTGTCGGATTTTTTAAATGTCCCAAAAACTCTTTCCAGCTTTCCATATCTGGTTCGTTTTTAGTTGGGAGTTTTAATTTAGCCAAAACCGTTTTATCCAACTGTTCTTTCATCATCAACAACGGAACATCATAAATAGTAGATGCATCCATAGATTCGACTACGGCGTTGATGTTAACGTTACAAAAAAGAGCAATTTTTTTTCTTAAATCAGAACCTAAGTGATGTTCAGTACGACAAACTAAAATATCCGGTTGGATACCATATTCCAATAATGCCTTAACCGAATGTTGTGTTGGTTTAGTTTTTAATTCGCCAGCAGCAGCTAAATAAGGCACTAATGTTAAGTGAATTACAATCGCATTTGAACTTCCTTCTTCCCATTTAAACTGACGAACAGCTTCAATAAAAGGTAGAGATTCAATATCGCCAACGGTTCCGCCTAGTTCAGTAATAACAATATCATAATCACCACTATCGCCCAAAATACGCATATTGCGCTTAATTTCGTCAGTTATGTGAGGCACAACCTGAACTGTTTTACCTAAATATTCGCCTTTACGTTCTTTGTTAATCACGTTTTGGTAAATACGGCCAGTAGTAATGTTGTTTGCTTGAGAAGTTGGAACGTTCAAGAAACGCTCATAGTGACCAAGATCCAGATCGGTTTCGGCACCATCTTCAGTAACAAAACATTCGCCATGTTCATAAGGATTCAGTGTTCCTGGATCGATATTGATATAAGGATCGAACTTTTGAATGGTTACACGGTAGCCACGTGCCTGTAAAAGTTTAGCTAAAGATGCGGAAATGATGCCCTTACCCAATGAGGAAGTAACACCGCCCGTAACAAAAATATACTTAGTCATGTTTGTGATTTTTTACGGCAAATGGTAAATATTGCCGCTTTTTGTACGGGATACAAAGGTAGGAAAATTCCTTGTTTCTGCTGATTTAAAATTTAGATATTTTAAAAATGATAATGCGATGTTTATCAGAAAATTAGCTGAATTTATCAGTAGATTTTAAAATTTTAACGGATTATCTACTATGTAATAAGGAATTTCACTAACAGCAGTTATAGTAGATTTTTACCTTTTTTTCTTTCTCGCTCCAGGCGATATAAAGATTTTTTTCTTTACCTAAACGATACTTGAAGCCATTTAAGCCAGATTTTTTAAGCTCTTCGTATAGCGCTTTATCCGGAACATAACTGTCAGGCTTGTCTTCCGGCATTACTGCAGGCTCGATAAAATTATCTTCGGCAAAAAAATCATCTGCTATGGTTTTTAAGAATACAATCTGAGCTTTTTCTTTCGATAAATCAAGATTTGGATCTGTATTTCCTAACAAATCGGTTCCTTTTAGTTTTACGTTATAAATTTCTTTTCCATCAAAATTTTTAATGGTAAAGGTTAAAACCATTTCTTCCGGTTTCCTGCCAGTGAGCTCAATTTTAAAAGTATCGAGCTTATTTAGATCAGAAAATGATTGAGCAACACTTTGATTTACATTCTTAAATTCTATAGAATCGTTGTTTTTTGGTTTGTCAGTTTGGCAAGCATATAACAATAAGGCAATGGAAAGTAGGAGCAGTAATTTTCTCATTTCCGAAAATACAAATTTTAAGTTTTTATAAATAATTAAATTACAATTAGAAGGTATAGCCTACTGATAGCCATAATTGGAAATCCAAATATCCTTTTGGAGCTGCCTGATGTAGATTGTTTTTAATGTTGAAATATTTGCCGTAACCTAAGCCGGTAGTGGTTTCTAAAATTAATCTTTTAAATGGTAAATATATAAAACCTACATTAACTCCACTGCGTACCGAATTCGCCTCGAAGTTTCTGTTTCTGCCAATAGATATAAAACCAGTATTGTCTACTTCAGCATTAGATATAATTTTTTTATCCAAGTTTCCGGCATACAATCCCCAAAAAGGTGTGATTTCTTTGGATTTAATTTTATAAGCATACATTTTCCCTCTGAGCAAAAAACCACTAAACTTGTAGTCTCTACCCCAGTTTAGTTCGCCTGATGAATAGGAAAGTTCCAGACCATATCTCTGGCGAAAGGTTTTCTCAATAGAAAAAGATGGTTTTTTAGCCAATAAATTTGATAAATTGGATTTTACATTGATACCGACAGGTTCTTGAGAACTAGCCGTTTGAATAATTAGAAATGATATAAAAATGATTACAATCTTTTTCAACGATTCAAATTGTGAGGGTATTAAATCATATTTAAGTGTAATTTAAGAATATTATTTTATTCTCGCTTCAAAGCCGCTAATAAGTTATTCAACTTTAATAAATCCTCTGGAGTATCTATTGCAACTGTTTCTAAATTTGTAACTTTCGTTTGAATATAAAAACCATTTTCAATCCACCGCAATTGCTCCAGGCTCTCTGCAATTTCTAATGATGATGGTGGTAGTTTGGTAATTTCATTTAATGATTTTGTTCTATATCCGTAGATACCAATATGCTTATAAAACTGATGTTTCTCTGCCCAAACGCCTGGCTCGCCATTTCTAATAAATGGTATTGGGCTTCGGCTAAAGTACATTGCTCTGCCATTTACATCAATTACCACTTTCGGACTATTTGGG
Source organism: Pedobacter sp. Leaf41 (assembly GCF_001422545.1). Classification (GTDB taxonomy): domain Bacteria; phylum Bacteroidota; class Bacteroidia; order Sphingobacteriales; family Sphingobacteriaceae; genus Pedobacter. The sequence continues at coordinate 1,133,468 of NZ_LMLE01000001.1, forward strand.
TTGTAGATGCTTTCCTGGCTTTGGATGGGTTTAATGAGCGTGGCCAACTGAACTTTATCCTCAATAAAACAACTTGCTAATAAATCTATTTGGCTAGGCTCTATAAAAGGTTCATCGCCTTGTATGTTGATTACAATATCAAACCCGGGGATTTTATCAATCACTTCTGCACATCGATCGGTACCGCTTTGATGCTGAGCAGATGTAAACACAAACTCACCGCCAAATCTCTTAACCTCATCCACTATACGCTCATCATCTGTAGCAATGACCACTTTCGACAAACTTTTTGCTTTCAGCGCTTGCTCATATACGCGTTGAATCATGGTTTTGCCTGCGATATCAACTAAAGGCTTCCCAGGAAATCGGGTAGAAGCAAACCGGGCAGGAATAATACCTATGGCTAAATTTGCACTATCAATCATGTTTATGGTAGGTTACTTAAGATATAAGCTAAAATAAAAATTAGCGCTAACACAACGTAAGACAATGGATGAGCAAAATTCAGTGTCCAACCTAAAATTCTGATCCGCTTGTGCACAAACAAACGTTTATCATTTCGATTGAAATAAAAAATGCCAAGTTTCCAACTCGAATAATTCTCGTGTTCAAAATCTTTTTCCGTCATCTTTATAATATAATTAAAGCGATAATCAAAAACAAATTTTAAGCAAAAAACGGCTCGTTAATAAATACATCAGGGTGAAGATGTATTCGAAAATTCAATCTAAAAAATAAAATTAAAACAGACCGTTTATTTCAGCCTCAATTGACTGAATAACAGTACCTAAATCTTCTGGATTGTTGGTGAAGTCCAGTTTGTCTTTATCAAGAATTAATAATTTACCCAAGTTATAATTTTTGATCCAGGCTTCGTATTTTTCATTTAATTTAGACAAATAGTCAATCCTAATGCCTGCCTCATATTCGCGGCCACGACGTTGAATGTTATTTACTAACGTAGGAACCGACGCTCTTAAGTAGACCAGTAAATCGGGAGGTTTGATGAAAGAAGTGATGTTATCAAATATCGCACGGTAGTTGTCATGATCACGAGTAGTCATCAGCGCCATATCATGCAGGTTTTCTGCAAAAATATGTGCGTCCTCATAAATGGTTCTGTCTTGAATTACGTTACGTTTATTTACTTCAATATCAGTAATTTGTTGAAAACGACTGTTGAGGAAATAAATCTGAAGATTAAAGCTCCAACGTTTCATGTCGCTATAAAAATCTTCCAGGTAGGGGTTGTTGTCAACCGCTTCATACAAAGCTTCCCATCCATAATTTTTGGCGAGTAAACCCGTTAATGTCGTTTTTCCGGCGCCTATATTTCCTACAATTGCTATGTGCATATATATCTAGATATGAGATATGAGATATCAGATATGGAGTCGAGCATTGTCTCAAATCTCATATCAATCTTCTCAAATCTATTTAAAATTACTAAAAACTTTTAAAACCGATTAAGCTACGAACCTCTCTGATGGTTTTCTGAGCACTTTCCCGGGCTTTCAATGCGCCATGTTTAGCAACCTGTCTTAAATAAGTTTCGTCTTTCGAAAGTTCTTCAATACGTTCTCTGATAGGGGAGTTAAACACAATCATATCTTCAGCCAGTTGCTTCTTCATATCTCCATAACGGATTTGCATTTTATTGTACAATTCGTCAAAATGCTCAATGGTATCAGGCGTAGAGACAATTTTCATCAAATCAAAAAGATTTTGAATCGCTTCTGGCTTTTCCTGATTTTCTTCTGTTGGTCCGCTATCGCTCACTGCTCTGGCCACTTTCTTACGGATAATTTCAGGGCTATCGGAGAGATAGATGCAGTTTCCATCACCATCTGATTTACTCATTTTGCCTTTTCCTTCTAAGCCAGGTACTTTAACTAAATTTTCAGCATAATTAAACGCAAAAGATTCAGGGAAAAAATCGGCATTGTACATCCTGTTAAATCGGTTGCCGAAGTTACGGGTCATCTCTAAATGTTGTTCCTGGTCTTTTCCAACAGGCACTTTCGTGGCTCTATGAATTAGAATATCGGCAGCCATCAAAGTTGGATAGGTTAATAAACCAGCATTTACATTATCCGGATTAGATCTTATCTTTTCTTTAAAAGAGGCGCTTCGTTCTAATTCACCTAAATATGCATTCATATTTAAATACAAATAAAGCTCAGAAACTTCTGGAACATCAGATTGAACATATATGGTGGTTTCTTCTGGATTAATTCCGCAAGCTAAATATTCTACTAATACATGGCGAACATAGCCATGCAAATCACCCGGAGTAGGATGAGTTGTTAGTGAATGTAGATCGGCAATAAAAAAATAGCAGTTATAATCATACTGCATTTTTACAAAATTGGTTACCGCACCAAAATAATTTCCTAAATGTAGCTTTCCAGTTGGCCTAATGCCACTCACCACTGTTTCTTTCATAATGGCACGAAATTAAAAATAAAAAGCAAGGAACGTATACGATATAATCAATTTTATATGAATAGAATTTCTTGGCTTAATTTGATTGATCAATCCTTTGTGATTCATGAAATCAAATATCTAATCTATGGATTGATCAGTATTTGAAATGGGAAAGTATTTTATATTTTTGATTATCTATGATTCACTTTCTAAGGCAAGTACACCGAGTATGGTTTTTATTTTGGATAATTTTCTTCTTTATCCTTTTTTATCCAATGTATTACCTCACATCTCGTAATCCAAAATATTACGCCATTTTAAATTTTTGCAGAAAAGCCAATAGTTTCTGTTGCAGTTTGCTTTCTGGCGTTTGGTACAACTATCGTTACGAGGAGAAACTAAATTACGAGCAAACGTATATTTATTGCGCCAATCATTCTTCGAATTTGGATATTATGGTGTTTTGTATCATGTGCCATGGTAAATTCCATTTTATGGGCAAAGATGAATTGTTAAATAATCCGGTTTTAGGAATTTTCTTTAAAACAATTGATATTTCGGTAAACCGTGATAGTAAAATTTCTGCTTTTCGGGCATTTAAAAAAGCTGGCGAAAATTTAGAAAAAGGAATGAGCTTAATTATTTTTCCAGAAGGAAAAATAGATGATCATTATCCGCCACGGTTGGGTGTATTTAAAAATGGTCCGTTTCGTTTAGCTATAGATAAAAACATTTCACTCGTGCCAGTTAGCATTACCAATGTTTGGAAAATTAACTGGGATGACGGCGCCAAATATGGAAGTAAGCCAGGAATTTGCGATATTTACGTCCACAAACCGATAGACACAGCAAAGTTGGCAGACGTTGATTCTGATTTGTTAAAGGAAAAGGTATTTCAACTCATTGAAAGTAAGCTAGTAAAATGAATTTAGACGCAAAAACTATTTATAAAATTGCCGATTTGGCCAGAATTCATATTGATGAAAAGCAAGTTGAAACCCTAATTCCTGAAATGAACAAGATACTTTCGTTTATGGAAAAACTCAACGAACTCGATACCTCAACCGTTAAGCCTTTAGTTTATATGAATGAGACGACTAATGTTTGGCGAGAAGACGTTGTGAAACAAGAGATATCAACGGCAGATGGACTTAAAAATGCCGCCAAACATACTGATCAATTTTTTATGGTTCCAAAAATTATCGAAAAGTAATTTTGTTACTATTGTAACATCTTACCCTTTACGCTTGTCTAAAAACGAAAAAACATGGAGAAACCACTTATTACCATAAAAGAAATTGGCCGTAAATATGTAATCGGATCAGAAGTTATCCATGCTTTAAAATCAGTTTCTTTAGACATTAATAAAGGCGAATTTGTCGCGCTTATGGGGCCTTCAGGTTCGGGAAAATCAACCTTGATGAACATATTAGGGTGTTTAGATACACCATCAAGTGGTACTTACATCTTAAATGGAACGAATGTGAGCCAAATGACTGATGATGCTTTAGCCGAGGTTCGTAATAAAGAAATAGGATTCGTTTTTCAAACTTTTAATCTTTTACCTCGTTCTACCGCGCTGGATAATGTGGCTTTACCTCTAATTTATGCCGGAAGTAGCAAAAAGGACCGCGAGGCTAGAGCTGCAAAAGCCTTGGAAAACGTAAATTTAGGTAACCGTATGGATCATAAACCGAACGAGTTATCTGGCGGTCAGCGCCAACGTGTGGCTGTGGCACGAGCTTTAATAAACAATCCATCTATTATTCTGGCCGATGAGCCAACAGGTAACCTAGATACAAAAACCTCAATAGAGATCATGGGTCTTCTTGAAGAAATACACAGCAAAGGTAATACGATTATTTTGGTTACTCACGAAGAGGATATTGCGCAACATGCACACAGAATTGTGAGAATGCGTGATGGTTTAATTGAGAACGATTACGTGAATACTGATATCAAAAATGTTTCTCCACGCCTGCAAGCTTTAAATGATAGTGGTAGCGATTGGGAAAAAATAAATTAAAAAAGTTTTAAGTTTTAGGTGAGTAAGTTATACGTTTTGGATATACTTAAAGCGTGTAACTTATTAATATAGCTTCAAAATGAAAATCTACACCAAAACTGGCGATAAAGGACAAACCTCATTAATTGGTGGTACTCGTGTTCCGAAATATCATTTACGTATAGAAACTTATGGAACAGTCGATGAGCTAAATTCTCACATAGGTTTAATCATGTGTCAGGATATCGCTCCGGAATACAAGAAATTATTGAAAGAAATTCAGGATAGGTTATTCACAATAGGAGCAACACTGGCGGCAGATCCAGAAAAATCGAAAATGAAAATTCCTGATCTATATCAAACTGATATTGATTTGTTAGAAAAGGAAATGGATTTAATGAATGAAGTGCTGCCACCTCTAAAGCACTTTGTTTTACCAGGCGGAAATACTACTGTTTCTTACTGCCACATTGCCAGATGCGTTTGCAGAAGGGCAGAACGTTTAACTGTTGAGCTTGCAGAAAACAGCTTTGTAGACGAGAAAGTTAATGTTTATCTAAATCGCTTGAGTGATTATTTGTTTGTTTTGGCACGAAAACTGAACATGGATTATAGCGCAGAAGAAAACATCTGGATACCTCGTATTTAATAGTGGAAAAATAAGTTTGTTTTGCTCAAAAATTTTAATATACTTTGCGCATTGTTAAGAACAAGAATTTAATTGAATTGAAGATATGTATTGGACATTAGAACTAGCATCGCACTTGGAAGACGCACCTTGGCCTGCAACTAAAGATGAATTAATTGATTATGGTATCCGTTCTGGCGCACCAGTAGAAGTTATTGAGAACTTGCAAGCGTTAGAGGATGATGGCGAACCTTACGAAACTATTGAGGAAATTTGGCCAGATTATCCAACTAAAGAAGATTTCTTCTTTAATGAGGATGAATACTAAATTTTATAAAGCATAAAGAAACCTTTCGAAAAAACGAGAGGTTTTTTTATGACCTCTTTACAACGAAAAGGGGTTTGATTATCAATTAATTGAAAATATAATTTACATTTTTTAAACAAAAGTATTCCGGCTGTGTTAATACATCAACATTTACTTAAAAAATTAACACTATGGGAAATTTATTGTATTTAGTCGCAGTAGTATTGGTTATACTATGGGTGATCGGCTTCGTGTTCCACGGCTTTGGCGATGTGGGTAACATCATTCACGTTTTATTGGTAATCGCAATTATTGCAATATTGCTTAAAGTTATAGGCAGAGCAACATAAAATATGTTAAGCGAACATTCATCAATTTGCAGAGTAAAATCTTAATATTGATGAATAGAGAGGGTGTTTCATTATTATGAAACACCTTTTCTTTTATTAACTCTTTAACAAAAGTTCTGCTAACTCTAAATCAACAGGATAGGTTATCTTAATGTTATTTCTTTCTCCTTCCAAAATGTGAATAGCTTCACCAATAGCCTCAACAACACTAGCGTCATCAGTAAAATTTACTGAATAATCTTGTCGGTAAGCCTCTTTTAAAATTTTTAAACTAAAGGTTTGAGGCGTTTGTACCAGGAAGATTTCATCCCGCTTTAATGCAGATGTTTTATGGTCTTTAAGCATTCTTACACTGTCGCTCGATTGAACAGCAGCTATAACGTTACCATGCAATTCAGCCTCCTTAAAGCACCCGTCAATCAATTCTTTCGAAACTAACGGACGAACGGCATCATGGATAGCGACAAAACATTCTTCATTAATGGAGCTAATTGCATTTTTAACCGAATAAAAGCGTTCGGTACCACCATCAATCACTCCGTGTGGTACACTAAAATTGAACTCTTCGCAAAGCCTTTTCCAGTAGCCCTGTTGTTCTTTGTTTAAAACTAATAAAATTTTAGGTTGAGTACTACTTTGCGCAAAAGCTTTTATAGTGTGCATTAAAACCGGGAGGTTTTTTAGCAACAAAAATTGTTTCGGGGTTTCCGTCTGCATCCGATTGCCAGAACCGCCTGCTACAATTATAGCGTAGTATTTCATATTTAAGATGTGAGATAATAGATTTGAGATGTGAGAATGAGTTTTTAAGCTCATATCTCACATCTCAATACTCAAATCTATATAATTAGCATGGCATCACCATAACTATAAAATTTATATTTTTCTTTAACTGCTACTTCGTAAGCATTCATTACATTTTCATAACCACCAAACGCACTTACCATCATCAATAATGTTGATTCTGGAGTGTGGAAGTTTGTAATCATTGAATTAGCAATACTAAACTCATACGGAGGGAAGATGAACTTGCTTGTCCAGTCATTTGCAGCCTTTAATGTTCTGTTTGCTGATACAGCAGATTCTATTGAACGCATTGAAGTCGTTCCAACTGCACAAATTCTTCTTTTTTCCTCTATGGCTTTATTTACAATATTAGCATCTTTTTGCTCGATGATAAATTGCTCTGAATCCATTTTGTGTTTTGTCAAATCCTCTACCTCTACGGTTCTAAAAGTTCCTAACCCAACATGTAAAGTTACTTCTGCAAATTCCACACCTTTAAGCTCAAGGCGTTTCATCAACTCGCGACTAAAGTGTAAACCTGCAGTTGGAGCTGCTACAGCACCTTCGTGTTTAGCGAAAATGGTTTGGTAGCGTTCTTTATCTTCAGCAGTTGCCTTGCGTTTAATGTATTTCGGAAGTGGTGTTTCACCTAAAATTTCTACGTTTTTTCTAAATTCTTCGTCTGTTCCTTCGAATAAGAAGCGAATGGTACGCCCACGAGAAGTAGTATTATCAACAACTTCCGCAACCAATAAGTCATCGTCGCCGAAATATAATTTATTACCTACCCGAATTTTACGAGCTGGATCTACTAAAACATCCCATAAACGTAACTCTTTATTTAATTCGCGAAGCAAAAAAACCTCGATAGTAGCGCCAGTTTTCTCTTTATTACCGTATAAACGAGCAGGGAAAACTTTTGTGTTATTAAGTATCATTACGTCTTTGTCATCGAAATAACCTAGCACGTCTTTGAAAATTTTATGTTCGATTTTACCACTGTCTTTGTGTAAAACCATCAAACGTGCTTCATCGCGTTGTTCGGCTGGATTGTTAGCAATTAGTGACTCTGGTAGATTGAATTTGAATTGTGATAATTTCATTCTTGATGAATTTTTTGAGGTGCAAAAATACGAATTTAATTTTTCTTTTTCGTATTTTATCAAACGTAATTACAGTATACAATGTTTTGGTTAATTAAATATGGAAAAATAAGTCGCTTAACTCTGAAACGCCACAAAATTAACTAGTTTTGAAAATGAGTTGTAACCTTTTTATATGCTGTGCATCTAACCACTAATTATGATAATCTTTAGGCTAATAGGGGAGAGTTTTCGTTTTGCTTTTGATGCACTACGCCAAAATAAAATGCGTACCATGTTATCGCTTCTTGCGATCACAATAGGGATTTTTACCATCATTGCTGTTTTCTCAGCAGTAGATACCTTTCGTGGTAAACTTCAGTCAAGTGTAGATAAATTGGGATCTAATACGATTTATGTTCAAAAATGGCCGTGGAGTTTTGGCGATAACTATCCTTGGTGGAAATACATGAACAGGCCACAGCCTTCGCTTCGTGATTTTGCTGCTTTAAGAGAACGAATGGGGAACGCCCAGGGAATCACCTTTGAAATCTCGACGAGTGATAGGACAATAAAATACAGGAGTAATTCTGTTGAAGGGATAAATGTTTCTGCAGCTTCGCATGATTTTGATAAAACCTGGAATTTCGAACTGCAAGCTGGTCGATATTTTACCGAAACCGAAAGCAATAACGGCTCACCCGTGTTGTTAATGGGGGCAGATGTTGCTGAAGGATTATTTGGTGGAGATGACCCGATAGGTAAACAAGTACAAGTTTTGGGTAGGAGATTAACAGTTATTGGTGTATTTAAAAAAGAAGGCGAGGATATGCTGGGTACTTCTTTGGATAAAAATGTGAATATCCCGATAAATTTTGCCAAGAGTATTCTTGATATTCAAAATGAAAGATATGGTCCACAAATTACGGTACGTGGAAATGATAATGTTTCGCTTGAAGAAGTAGAAAGCGAATTGAAAGGTTTAATGCGATCTATCCATAGAATCAGGCCTGGCCAGGAAGAAGATTTCGCCCTGAACAAAACAACTATACTTTCTAATCAACTAGATTCGATGTTTACAATGGTAAATTGGGCAGGTTGGATTATTGGAGGTTTCTCGATATTAGTTGGAGGTTTTAGTATTGCAAACATCATGTTCGTATCCGTTAAAGAGCGAACAAACATTATTGGTATTCAAAAATCATTGGGTGCGAAAAACTATTTTATTCTATTGCAATTTATCTTCGAGTCTATTTCACTTTGTATTTTGGGAGGGCTGCTCGGGCTGTTGCTGGTTTATTTGATTGCATTATTACTCGGAGCACTTACCGGATTTTATATTATACTTGGAGTAAATAACATATTACTCGGCATTTGGATATCTGTCATTATTGGAACGATATCGGGATTCTGGCCGGCATATTCCGCATCAAGATTAGATCCGGTTGAGGCCATCAGAAGCTAAAATGTTATTCATCTTTAAGAAATTAGTCAAAACGAATCTTCACTATCAGTTTCGACCTTTTATATTTAATTTTCATATCGCAATACTAAGATTCCAAAATTAAAACCCTTCGCCAGATCATTCTGGCGAAGGGTTTAATATATAACCTGAAAATCATGAATTGCTAAGTGCAAATTAATTATGCTAGCTTTCCTAGTGCTTCTTTAATTCGTCTTAAAGCTTCTACTAAACTTTCATCAGAAGCTGCATAGGATAAACGGATATAATTATTGTTTCCAAAAGAATCACCACCAACAGTAGCTACGTGGCCAACGTTTAGCAGATACAGCGCTAAATCAGACGAGTCTTTGATAATATTTCCATCCGCATCTTGTTTGCCGAAAAATGAACTGATTTCTGGAAAGAAATAGAAGGCGCCATCAGGAAGGTTTGTTTTAACACCAGGAATTTCGTTTAGTAAATTATAAACCAATTCTCTACGACGAAGAAATGCTTCTTTCATGGCTAAAACACTGTCCAAACCCTGCTCATAAGCTACGATGCCTGCTCTTTGTGCAATTGAACAGGTTCCTGAAGTGGTTTGTCCCTGCAATTTATCATTTGCAGCAGCAATTTCTTTGTTTGCTGCGATATAACCCAATCTCCAACCGGTCATTGCGAATGCTTTTGAAAAGCCATTAACGATAATTACTCTATCTTTAATACTATCAAATTGTGCGATAGATTCGTGCTGATCCACAAAATTGATATGCTCATAAATCTCATCCGACAGGATATAAATGTTAGGATGTTTCTCAAAAACCTTAACTAAAGCTGCCAATTCATCCTTGCTATAAACTGAACCAGTAGGGTTACATGGCGATGAAAACATAAACAACTTTGATTTTGGTGTTATAGCCGCTTCTAATTGTTCAGGCGTAATTTTAAAATTGCTCTCAATATCCGTATCAATGAAAACGGATTTTCCTTCAGCTAAAACAACCATTTCGGAGTACGAAACCCAATATGGCGTAGGAATAATCACTTCATCATCTGGATCTATCAATGTTAAAATTACATTTGATAGCGATTGTTTTGCCCCTGTAGAAACTACAATTTGCGAAATATCATAATCGAGACTATTTTCGGTTTTTAATTTGTTAACAATAGCTTGACGTAAATCTGGATATCCTGGAACTGGAGAATAACGGGTGTAGTTATCATCTAAAGCCTTTTTTGCGGCATTTTTAACATGCTCAGGCGTATTGAAATCGGGTTCACCAACACTTAAACTTATAATATTAACACCTTTTGAGGCCAGTTCACGGCCTAATTTGGTCATTTTAAGTGTCGCAGATTCTGATAGATTGTTGATTCTTTTGGATAAGGTGCTCATGGTTAATTACTTTGAACGCAAATATATAAACCAAATATTATTCTGCACTAAAAAAGGCATAGTTTTTCTCATTTAATTTGAGTGATAAGCGTATTTTTGTGAAAAATATCCCGTGACGATAAAAAAGCAAGCGATTATAATTTCATTAGTGGTTAGTATTTTTTTAATGCTAGCCAAATTTGTGGCTTATTTCATCACGGGCTCAAATGCCATTTTAACCGATGCAGCCGAAAGTATTGTAAACGTAATTGCTGGCAGTTTTGCGTTCTACAGCATCTATTTAAGTACGCAACCCAGAGATGAAAACCACCCTTATGGCCACGGAAAAGTAGAATTTTTCTCAGTCTTTGTTGAAGGAATTTTGATTCTTTTAGCAGGTATCATTATTATATTCAAATCATCTTACAATTTAATTTATCCCCATGCCGTTGGGCAGCTTTTACAGGGAACCATAATTATAGGAATTACTGGTCTGGTAAATATGATCGTTGGTTTATACCTGGTTAAAGTTGGGAAAGAGCAGCATTCTATAACGCTCCAGGCTGATGGAAAGCACTTACTTACAGATACTTATACTAGCGTGGCTATAGTTCTCGGCTTAGTGCTTATTCAAATAACAAATATAATTTGGTTGGATAGTCTGCTTTCTATTATGGTTGGTTTTTATATTGTATATTCCGGGTATAAGTTAACCAGAAGTTCAGTTGGTGGCTTAATGGATGAAAGCGATTTTACCTTGGTGGAAGAAGTTGTTGATGTACTGCAGAACAATAGACACAATCCCTGGATTGATGTTCACAATCTTCGTACCCAACAATACGGCCCTGATTTTCACATAGATTGCCACGTTACACTGCCTTACTATTTCGACCTGAATCAAGTTCATAGAGAAATCTCACAGATTGATGAACTCATTAATAAAAACGGAATTCGAAAGGCAGAACTATTTATCCATGCAGACCCGTGTTTGCCTGCGTGCTGCCATTATTGCCACATGAGCGAATGCCCGGTGAGGGCAGAAGCCTTTAAAAAGGAAATTATCTGGACGCCTGAAATTGTGATCAAGAACAAAAAGCATTACGAAAATGAGTTACTTTAATGTACGTGTTTATGGTTTGCTAATTAATGCTAACCAACAGATTCTAATTAGCGATGAAGAGGAGTATGGCTTTCGTTTCAGCAAATTCCCTGGTGGTGGTTTAGAAATTGGCGAAGGTCTTATTGATGGGCTGAAGCGAGAATTTTTGGAAGAATGTAATGCTGAAATAGAAGTTTTATCACATTTTTATACAACTGACTTTTACGAGAAATCTTCTTTTAACGATAGTCAGGTAATAAGTGTGTATTACTTAGTTAAAGAAAAGGCACCCCTACAACTTGCCTTTAAGACAAAAATTTACGATTTCGATGCAGAAGGAGAAATTCTTCAAGCCTTTCGTTGGGTTGCGATAAGTGAACTGGATGTGAACGCAATTACCTTCAAAACGGACAAAACTGTTGCTGAACTACTAAAGAAAGCATTAAAATAGCAAGCAATTATCTACAGAGCTTGCAAGAAATTTTTTAAGGCATCATTTACAAAGTAATTCCATCCAGCTTTAAAACTTGCTTTTTGGAAATCTTTACCATTGTAGGCAAAGGTTTCAACGCCTGTATGGGTTAGTTTTAGCCTGGTATTGTTTCCCTGCTCGAAGATTTCCCATTTCACTATAGAGCTGCCTGGGTAGTTATCATATTTCCATGAATAAGCAATTACAGCTTCTTCGTCAACTTCCATGATCTCACAAAGGTGTAGGTATTTTGGTCCTTCGTCAGTACCACCAATAAAGTCGAACTTGAATCCAATCCTTGGTTCGAAGTTATCTAATTGAAAATACCACTGTCGAAGGTGATCATTATCCGTTAATGCTTGCCAAACTTTATCAATTGGCACATTGTAAACGCATTCGACTATTATCGGTTTAGCATCCATATGTTTAGATTTTATGACTCAAATTAACCCAAAGGCATTTTGCTGAAATCCATAAACAAAATGCTCCACCTTTGTCCATCAAGATCTATAAAGCCGCAACCGTACATCCAGTCATCTTTATAACCAGGTTCGCCGTAAATAGAACCACCCGCTTCCACCACTTTTTTCGCCAAATTATCTACTTCCTCCGGACTCTCGGCATCGAAGGAAAATAATACTTCGTTTCCAGAAAAGCTTTCTGGAACTGCGCTACCCGCAAATCCCTCGTATAACGACTTCTCAAAAAGCATTAAAACCAGACCTGCATCACCAACCAGGAAACTCGCACTATCTTCGCGAACACCATATTGCAAGTTTAATTTGAAACCCAATTTAGTGAAAAATTCTTTCGATTTTTTTACATCCTTAACTGGAAGGTTTATCCATAGTGATTTGATCATAGCTATAAAATTTTATTAAACTTAACCAGATTTTCAAAAGAAAAAGAATGGTATTTATGAAAATTTACCGGGTTAATTGAGACAATTTGTTACTTCTTAACAGCTTTCTTCTTATATTTCTTAGCTAAATCTTCTGGTGCTACGGCGCAATAAGAAAGTCGAACCGCATCATTAAGAACTTCGTTTTCTATGAAACTTAATTCAAAAATTGTCCATCCTTGTTTGCCCCAGCCTGCCTGTGCAGGATAGATTGCTGATGGGTCTAAATCCGAAAATTTGTTTTGATCTTTTGGCGATAATCTAAATACTGCTTTTAAGTTTGAATTATCAATTGTAATAAAGATTTTATCGTCAACTTTAAATGAGTTTTTGTTGGCATTTGGTGTTTCTACTACGTCTTCAAAAGACAAGGCAAGTTCTCTAAAAGAATCTGGAGATATCATAATATGTGTTTTTAAATAACGTTCAATCGAGCTATAATTAAAATTTGATCTAGCAAACTTACATCAATTTTAAGCTTTTAAGTATTTTATATCTAAATCAAAAGGTAACGGATTGAAAGATAACTGATAAATTAGCTTGTGAATTTCGAGAGCCTAAATTACAATTTATATAGTTTCTGCGGAAATTCTGCAGCATGATTAAGAATTAAATTGAGAATATAACTGTTGGATTGATAAATTGACAAATCGTTTTTGATAGGAGCTAAGCCATCTGCTAAATAGGTTTTATCTTTAAAATATCCCATTCCATAGAATGTTCCATTTTCTACCACGAGACAGCTGAGTTCTTCTGCCTCACGTCCATCATCAACCAATGCAAAACTGGGCTGTAAACGCTGAAGTTCAGCTAGCGCATTATTTAAACGTTTATTGTAAACGGCAACTGTTTCTATGCCGCTACAAACCCCAAAGCATTGGCCGTTATCGTGTGCAGTGCATTTTGTAGCTGTTTTTTGAAGATAGCAGAGCTTAGCACAAAGTTGATATTTTTCAATTAATTGATTCAAAAAATTATAACCTTCTAACAAGCTATTAAAACTTTGAAGTGATTTATTGTTTGTCTTGTGCTTATCTATCGCCAACCTTAAATAACCATTTTGGTCTTCAAAAACATAAAGATCATACTTATGCTCATAACGTTTCATAGCTCGGTTATTTTCTGGCCAAAGTCTTTTAATCTCGTTCGCTTCTAAAATTAAAGCCATTAACTCAGTGCCGCAAACTACATAATCGACATTATAAATAGTTCGTAAGAAATCTTGTCGTTGCTTATTTGGTTTGTTGCCTGTAAAATGGCTTATCACTCGTTTTTTTAGGTTTTTAGCTTTTCCAACATAAACTATTTTTCCCTTATTGTCCTTAAAATAATATACGCCAGGTTGGTTGGGCAACCTTAAAATTGAAGCACGATCTAGATGTGGGGGCAAAACCTGTTCTTTTGAACTCTTCTTTAACATTTCGGCAATAACACCTTCGTGATCGGTTTCTAAAAGCATATTAAACAAAATGCTGGTTGCATCGGCATCTCCTCCGGCACGGTGTCGATTTTGAATGGAGATATTTAACGCACTACATAACTTGCCCAAACTATATGAAGCCTTTCCTGGAATAAGTTTTCTACTTAGCCTTACAGTGCAAAGTTTACGGCAGTTCAAATCGTAACCCGCAGCCGCTAGATGATGTTTTAAAAAAGAATAATCGAAATTAACATTATGGGCTACAAAGACTTTTTCATTCAAAAGCTGGTAGATTTGCAATGCGACATCCTCAAAATAGGGTGCTTCTGCTACCATATCGTTATCAATTCCTGTTAAAGCAGTGATATAAGCAGGTATAAATTGCCTTGGATTGATTAAGGTTGTATAGGATTCCACCACCTGATTTTCATTATGAATGTTTATGGCTACCTCAGTAATTCCATTTGCAGAGGCATGGCCTCCCGTGGTTTCTATATCTACAACTGCGTATAACATCGGCAAATTTTCAAACACAAATCTATACTAAAATATTTAGTAATAAAAATAATTTTGAGCTATTTTTTGACGGTTTTTTTAGTTGTATTGCATTTTTAGTAATGCTTTAAAACAAAACCAGCGACTACGTAATAACGCAATCGCTGGTTAACTATTATTAATATTTTATTAAAGCTTACTTAATAATTTGCTTAAATTAGGCTTTATACCTACGCTAACAGGAACGGTGTTAAATACACGATTTTGAATTTTACCAAAACCATACATATAACTAACCTCTACAAATAAGTTGGCACCACCGATATTGTATTCGATTCCACCGCCACCTTCAGCAATACCTAAGCTATTGGTTTTGTTTTCCATATTTACCTGCAATGTATTGGCATTAACCCCAGCTTGAGGAGTTAAGATAAAGCCGCCACCTGCACCAGCGAATCCATAAAAAGCCCATTTATCTAATATTTTACGATACCCTAAGGCAATGTTTAATAAATACGTAGTAGATCTGCCTTTCTGAATGGTATAAGTATAACCGGGGTCGGCGATCTGTTGGTTAAATGTAAAAGCATGTAAACTCACCTTTGGATAAACGAAAAAACCTCCGTTTCCTACCGCTAAATTTACCCCAAGAGAGGTCGAGAATTTCGGTTTAAAGTAATCTGATGTTTCGCCCATCGGGAATGCAAAACCAATTCCACTCATAGAATAAAGTTTATCAGGACGGTTACTTTGTGCGCTAGCTTTCATTGATATTGCGGCGCAAAGCAATATAATCGGGGTTAGTAATCTTGAGTTCATATATGGTTTTTTAATTAGCAATTAGCTTATTTACTTTTCGCAGTAAATCTGAAATGTTAAAAGGTTTAACTAAATAATCATCCGGGTTTAGTTTTTGCGATACGATGTAATTTTCATCATAACGGGCAGAAGCCATTATTACTGGGATATTTTCTGTTTCAGGATTTAATCTAAGCTCTTTGAAAACTGCTCTTCCATCCATCCCGTTCAGCATAATATCCAGAATAATTAAATCTGGCATAAACTCTTTTATTGTTTTAAATATAAATCTTGGAGATAATAATGGGTAAACGCTGTAATGCTCGGTTTCTAGTGCCATCTGAAAAACCTCCAAAATATCGGGATCATCATCAACAACTAATATTCTTTTCAAAACGGATGTTCAATTAATAAAAAATAGACTATCCCTAATACAAAGAAACATGAGGAATGTTTTAACCGCTATTAAAAACTTAAATTAAATTTCTAGATAGAATTAATTATCAGCTATCTTTCAAAGAATTGTTATTCGCAAATTTGGTAAAAAGCAATTTGTGCGAATCTTCAATTGTATACAGAACGCCGCTGGCAAGCAAAATCTGATTACCTAAAACACTTTTAATGTGCTTTTTAGAAATGATTATATTGGTACTAATCTGGATAAACCCTGGGTGCGTTCGCAACATATTAATCATCTTCGCGAAATTTATTTTTGCACTTGATATAGATAGCTCCGTGGTAATAAAATTAATATCGTGTTTATGATCCTCGACAGCAACCAAATCCTCAAAATTTACTCTTACTAATTCCTCATTCTCATTATGTAATGGAATGTAAAAGTAATGATCATTAAATATGGATAAAGTTTGATGGTCGGTTTTACCAGTAGGAAATAAGTTATTAATGGTTTTGGTGAAGTTAAGAATAGAATAGGGCTTCAATAGGTAAGCATCTGCCTCAACTCTAAAGGCATCTAATGCATATCTCGGATGAGCTGTTGTAAAGATAAGATGCTTAGCCTTTTGCCTCAATAAGCCAGCGAGCTCAATACCAGAAAGTGCCGGCATCTCTACGTCTATGAAAATAATATCAACAGGATTTGCCATAGATATTTCTGCCAATGCCTGCAACGGTTCAGTAAAAGTTTGAACTAATTCCAGTTCGGGCAACTTTTCCATGTAAGCAATTAGATTTTCTAAGGAATGGGGATCGTCATCAATGGCGATGCAACTTATAGACATTTTGTGAGTTTTAGATGCTGCAAAATACGATTTAGAGTGATAAAATCGAAAAATAATTTATAATGTATTAGCAAATAGTAGATTTATTTGTGTAGTGTTAATTTTACGGATATGAATTAATAAACTGCAAGCACATACATTTTATTAGTGGTATAAATATGCAATTAATAATAATAAATATGTAGTTTTAACATAAATGATTAATGTGATTTACAATTTATTGACCGTTTGATAATATTTCGGCTCCAAAACCGTAATGATCATAAGGTGATTTCTAAATAAAAATCAGTAATTATCTACCTAAAATACATTCCTATGAAAAACAGAACCGCCATTACTACTACATTGAATAAATCTATCACTAGAAAAGTGATTGAATTGCAAGAGTTGGGATATGATTGTGATTTCCTTTTGCTTGCTAATGGTAATTTACTGTGCATTCAAACTAATCGGAAATACCCAATTAAATCGGTTTCGATAGAAACAATGGAACACGGTTATGATTTTTTTAGTCAAACATATAAACATGTTCACACCATTGTTACGGGGAATGGAGAGAGTGGGGTTCTGCTAACTGAGCGAGCCTACAATTGAGTTTTAATTAGGGGTTTGAGTACTAAAATTGCTAGTTTCGACTGAGCATTCCAACGGAGCTGTCTTGCAATTTTAGTACTTCCAAATTGTAACTTTTGTTTTGAATAGAAAAAAACTATTCGACTTTCTTTTTGTTTAGATTTTATTGAATATATTTAAACAAAAATGACTTATACCATTTCAGATCTAGAACAGCTTTCGGGCGTACATTCGCATACCATCAGGATTTGGGAACAAAGGTATAATGCTTTAACACCTATGCGATCGCAGGGTAATACTAGATTGTATGACGATGTACAGCTTGTAAAGCTATTAAACATCGTTAGCTTAAATCAAGTTGGTTTAAAAATTTCAAAAATCTGTAGTCTCTCCAACGATGCGATAGAAGATCTTTTAGATAAACAATACGAGCACCAATCTGATGATGATTTGGCTGAATTCTATCTTTCGAGGTTAATTAAGTTTGGTTTAGAATTTAATCACTTAGCTTTTAACAATCTACTCAACGATTGCATGCAGATAATGGGTGTTACCAATACCTACCGTAGAGTAACATACCCTTTACTTGTTCGTTTAGGATTGATGTGGAGAAAAGATGATATTTGTCCTGCCCACGAACATTTTATCAGCAACATTATCAAACAAAAACTTTTTGCCCAAATTGATCAGATAAGTACAACTAACATGGATGCTGATACCTGGCTACTTTTTCTACCCGAAGATGAAGACCATGACATCGGTTTAATTTTCGCTTACTACCTGCTAAAACTAAATAATCAAAATGTTATTTTTTTAGGTAATAGAACACCATTAAATTCTGTAAGCGCTGTAATTTCGACAATAAATATTGATCACGTTTTGCTTTTTATGGTTAAATCACGAGCAGAAGAACCAACCAATAAATATATTATTAACCTCACTAATAAGTGCAAAACTGCTAAAATTCATCTGGCAGGAAATGCAACAGTTATAAAAAACCTTAAAAATATTGATCATATCAATTGGTTTAAATCGCTTGATGAGTTCGAAAAATCAATACAAATCCCTATTTAACATGAAAGAAATTTTCGATCAACTATCGGCCAATTGTAGTAAACTCACCACCACTAGTTATAGTACCAGTTTTTCTTTTGGAATTTATTTTTTAGGTAAAGAGTTGCGCCAACCCATTTATGCTATATATGGTTTCGTTCGTTTAGCGGATGAAATTGTTGACAGCTTTCATAATTTTGATAAAAAGTATTTACTCGAAAAATTTAAGCAGGACACCTTTGAATCTATCCAGTTAGGCATCAGCTTAAATCCTGTGATTAATTCTTTTCAGAAAGTAGTTAATGAGTTTAAGATTGATCATGAACTCATTCGTCTTTTTCTCAGAAGTATGGAAATGGATTTAGAGGATAAATTATACACGCAAGATTTATATGATGAATACATTTTGGGATCAGCGGAAGTAGTAGGCCTTATGTGCTTAAAAGTGTTTACCAACGGCGATGAAAGCGAGTACAATAGACTTAAGCCTTATGCGATGAAGCTTGGTTCTGCTTTTCAAAAAGTTAATTTTTTGAGGGATGTGAAAGCTGATCATCAGGCTTTGAACAGGAATTATTTCCCTAATGTGAATTTAGCAGCATTCTGTGATAACGAAAAACGAAAAATTGAGCGAGAAATAGAGGAGGAGTTTAATGAGTCTTTGGTTGGCATTAAGATGCTCCCGTTAAGTTCGAGAAACGGCGTTTATTTATCATATATATATTATAAAAAGTTATTTAACAAAATAAAGGGATTGAGCGCAGAGAAAATTATGAATGAAAGAATAAGAATACCTAACCACCACAAGATTGGTTTAATGTTCGATTCTATGATTCGCCATAAATTAAATGTGATCTAGTTTAATGGAAGAACACGTAATCTTAGTTGATCAAAATGATATACCGCAGGGTAAAATGGAGAAATTAGAAGCCCATCAAAAGGGTGCTTTGCATAGGGCATTTTCCATTTTTATCTTTAATGATAACAATGAGCTTTTATTGCAGCAAAGGGCCCAGGGAAAATACCATTCCGGTGGGTTGTGGACTAACACATGCTGCAGTCACCCTCGGGAAGGCGAGAGTAATCTGGATGCCACGCAGAGAAGGTTACGGGAAGAAATGGGAATGAGCTGTGATCTGACGTATGCCTTCAACTTTCTTTATAAAGTTAAATTCGAAGATGGATTGACGGAGCATGAACTTGATCATGTTTTTTTCGGCAAATCTAATAAGAAGCCCGTAATCAATCTAAACGAGGTGATGGATTTTAAATACATGAACCTCAATCTGTTGAAAAAAGATATTGAATACAACCCAAACAACTACACAATTTGGCTGAAAATATGCCTAGAAAAAGTAATTCAGCATATGGAATTCGTTGAAAATAAAAACGGGCATACAGCCTAAGCCATATACCCGTATCTAAATTAACGCTCTCGAGGACAAATATAGAAGTTGTTTACATAAATCCTAAAAGTTTAATAATTCTTTTACTTTAAGATTATAGTTCGGTGTTGTTCTTAAGAAATACAAGTCGAAGCATCTGTCGTCTGTGGGAAAAATTATTTTTTAGAATAATTTCTCTGACAAAAATCGCACACATAACATTGCCTATGTGTCTTCCCGAGTTCTTGTTTAGTAACCTCATGATCTGCAGCGCACTTCTTCTGCAGATACACCTCCCAACGTTTACTCAATGTATTTTCCTTTTTCCAGGCCAGAAAATCAAAGCTATATCGCTGGCTTTCACTAATAATCTCTTTAAGTTTAGCTAAAGGAATATCTTCAATTTTACTAAGTGGGTGAACTTTAGTTCTATATAACACTTCGTTTTTTATGATATTGCCAACGCCTCCAAAAATCTTTTGATCTAGTAATACATCGCAGATATAGGAAGATGCGGTTTCTTTCAATTTTTTTAGTGCCAGTTTGGGATCCCATGATGTAGACATAACATCAGATTTCCAGTCGTAATGTTGATTAATATCACCCTCAAGTAAGTCAATTTTACATGTGTAGAAATTTAGTTGATCATTTTTAAAGGTGAGTCCAAGTTTGATTGGTGTTTTTTTACTATCATTTATTAAATATGTTCCGAAAAGCATGAAGTGAATACGTACAGTAAAATCATCAAAACAAATTAAAAAGTGTTTTCCCCAGCTCTTGAAATCATTAACCTTTCGATGCAAAAGCCGGTTTTTATCAATAGTCGTCACATTTCCTGTCACTTCCAAAACCTCAGGTTTCCTTAAGCGCAGTCCAGCTACTAAATCTTTTAATATCACAATTGATGGTCCTTCAGGCATCTGCTAGTTTTTTAAATGAGTAATGTTCTTTGATATAATAATTGAAATATTTGCCTTTTGATCTGGCAGCCTTTAACCTTTCGAATACGTTCTGAGGCACACCTTCATATTGATAAACCATTCCAGAGACGAAAGTTATATTGAGTGCTTTCGCTTCTGGATTATAACTAAAATGATCTATAACGGATGATGGCATAAAAAGTATTTTCTTAAACTCAAAATTACTCTCCCTTAAGTTCTGATTCTTCTTTGGCTGCTCGAATTTTCTCTTTCTTTAAATCGATCCGTATAATATTATACAAGCTCATGTATACATTTGCAATCCAAACAATTGCAAAGAAAGCTATGACATAGCCTCTCCAATCTGGATAGATAAGCGTGTATTTGGTAATCAATAGGATAATTAAGGTGATATAGTGGCTGAAACAATATTCACAGGTGAACACGTAAAAAAATTTCCGCTTGATTAGCTTGTCGCAATTTTTTGATCGATCAACACAAAATTCTCTCGCCTCTCTAAAAATTTCTTCTTTGGTAACCGTCCAGGCGATGCAAGCTACGGGGAGCGCTAAAACAAAAATGTAATAGATGTGTGGTTCCATGAAATCGAATTAATTTTAAATACAACCTTCAACCATCGAAAATGTTTAGATCCTGAAGTAAACATTTTCATGCTACAACTGTTTAGTAATTCAAAAACCATAATTATGGAAAGATCAGAAATTGTATCTCTATTAGAGGTTATCAATCAGCAAGTAAGTTCTCCAATTTTAGGCGGGATGGAAGATGATTACGAGGTATTGGAAAGCATGGGCTTAGTTAAAATTAACAGGGAATCTATTCAATGGACAACCGTGATGACCCCAGCAGGTAATGCTTATCTAGGGCATGATTAATTGACCATATAGGTTAATGATATTAATATAAATCTTCTAAATTTGTGGCGAGTTTAGCAGGTGACCTATTTTTATAATTGTTACGCTAATTAAGTTTATGAATAAAATTCAACTAAGAACGGTTAGTGTTACGCGGTATGTTACGCCTTTGCGAGAAGGTGGATCAATGCCTGCAATTGCTGAAGCCGACGATAATTTCTTATACGTATTAAAATTCCGTGGCGCCGGCCAGGGAACAAGGGCACTAATAGCAGAGCTAATTGGTGGCGAAATAGCAAGAATTCTGGGCTTACGCGTTCCTGAATTAGTTTTTGCTAATTTGGATGAGGCATTTGGAAGAACCGAGCCGGATGAAGAAATTCAAGATTTACTAAAAGGAAGTGTCGGTTTAAATCTTGCGCTTCATTACTTATCAGGTGCCATAACTTTTGATCCAACAGTTACCACTGTCGATGCCAAACTGGCCTCGCAAATTGTGTGGTTGGATTGTTTTTTAACCAATATGGATCGTACATGCCGAAACACCAATATGCTCATTTGGCATAAGCAACTTTGGCTCATCGATCATGGTGCATCGCTATATTTTCATCATTCATGGCAAAACTGGAAAGAACAGGCTACGAGGCCGTTTTTTCTGGTAAAAGACCATGTTTTATTGCCTTGGGCATCTGAGTTAGATGCTGTTGATCAGGAATTTAAATCGATCTTAAATCCTGAAAAGATTCAGGCGGTTATCAATTTAATTCCGGATGATTGGTTGGAAGGAGAGACTAACTTTGAAAGCAATACAGCACACAGGAATGCCTACTCGTATTTTCTGGAAACCCGTTTAGCAAATTCTGAACTATTTTTAAAAGAAGCGCAGCATGCAAGAGAAATTCTTATTTGAGTATGCCGTGATTCGTGTTATGCCTAGGGTAGAGCGTGAAGAATTTATGAATGTGGGCATTATTCTTTTTTGCGCAAAAAAGAAATTTTTGCAAAGCGTTTTCATTGTTGATGAAGTTAAATTAACTGCGTTTTCATCTAAAATCGATATTGACGAAGTACAGGCAAATCTTTCAGCTTTTGAACGAATTAGCATAGGTGCAAAAAATGCTGGTCCGATTGGTCAATATGATGAGGCCTCCCGTTTTAGATGGCTTACTGCCACTAGAAGTACTATAATTCAATGTTCAAAGGTACACCCTGGTTTTTCCTCAGATCCTTACGAGACGATGATAAGACTCCATCATGAATTGGTGTTGTAATTGCAAATTAGACCCATTAATTATAAAATTCACTTATTTCTTTAATGATATCCGTTGCCAAAAGAATATTTTAAAAAGCTTCAAGATCTACTTAACACGGAGCGTGAGGCAGATCTCCAATCCTATCTAAAGCTTACAGAAAACACTTCGCCTGCCGATCGACGCTCCCTGGGGCTTACCTGGTATCCAATTGCTATCCGAAATAATGAGATAGGTAGGGGAGATTATTTAACTGTGGAGGTGGAACGTACAACACATCAAGATTTTTCTCATCAATTTAGATTTGGATCTTCTGTTGTATTATTCTCCAATCATGATCCAAAGATAGATCAGCTAGAAGGAATAATTACTCACCAAACGGGTAGTAAAATGAAAGTTAACTTTCGGGTGGATGAATTACCAGATTGGACAAGAGATGGTAAACTTGGTGTCGATTTGTTATTCGACAACAACAGCTACGATGAAATGCAAAGTGCATTGAAACGAGCGTCAGTTCTTGCGGAAGATGATTCAGAAAATAAACTGATCAGGATATTGACTACAGCTGAGAAACCATCGTTTCAGATTGAAGAAAAGTTTGTTATCCCTAGCACATTGAATGATTCACAAAGGCTTGCGGTGAATAAAATTGTCACCGCTAATCATTTGGCAATTGTTCACGGTCCTCCTGGTACAGGAAAAACCACTACGCTTGTTCATGCTATAAAATCGTTGATCAAACATAATAACCAAAAGATTTTAGTAGTTGCCCCTAGCAATACTGCCGTTGATTTATTAACAGAGAAACTTGCGCTGGAGGGGTTAAATACCATCCGTATAGGTAACCCAGCTCGGGTTTCAGACCGACTATTAACCTCGACTCTAGAACACAAAATGGCTGATCATCCGGATATGAAAACCGTTAAATCGCTAAAAAAACAGGCCAACGAATATAAGAACATGGCCCATAAATATAAGCGAAGTTTTGGCAAGGCTGAAAGAGATCAACGGAAAGCTTTATTTAATGAGGCGCATAAAATTGGGAAAGAAGTAGAAAAAATTGAGCAATATATTACAGACCATTTGTTTGATAAGGCACAAATTATCACTGCAACCTTAGTGGGTGCAAACCATTACAGCGTCCGCAATTTAAAGTACAATACCGTAGTGATTGACGAAGCTGGCCAGGCATTAGAACCCGCCTGCTGGATACCAATTTTAAAAGCAGAGAAGATAATCTTTGCAGGAGATCACTTTCAACTTTCACCGACAATAAAATCCCAAGAAGCCGGAAGTAACGGCTTAAGCAAAACTTTATTAGAAAAGTTGATCGACATTCACCCTGAGTCAGTTGTGCTTTTGAACGAACAATATCGAATGCATCAGAACATTATGGGTTATTCCTCTAAAGTTTTTTATCAAAACCAATTAAATGCTCATCAGTCCGTTGCAAGTCATTTAATTTTCGACGATGACGAACCACTTGTTTATATCGATACTGCGGGCTGCAGTTTTGATGAAAAACTAGAGGGCACAAGTACCATAAATCCAGATGAAGCTGCTTTTTTAGTTAACCATCTCACCTCATTCGTCAAGGAAGTTACTTCCAAAGAAATTGATAATTTTCCATCAATAGCAATCATCTCACCTTATAAACAACAGGTACAATATATAAAGGCTTTGGTTGAGGAAAATGAAGCTTTAATTTCTCTACAAAATAAAATTTCGGTAAATACAATAGACAGTTTTCAGGGGCAGGAACGTGATGTTGTTTATATCAGTTTAACCAGAAGCAATTCCGATGCAATAATTGGGTTTTTATCAGATACCAGAAGAATGAATGTGGCTATGACAAGAGCCAGAAAGAAATTGGTAGTAATAGGAGATAGTGCAACATTATCGAAGGCCAAATTTTATGCAGACTTTATTGAATATGCCGATAAATTAGGAGTCTATCATAGCGCTTGGGAATTTATAAATAGCTAACATGTCAGGTCATTTATTTTGCTTATAAATTATTACATTTGAGTAAATCATCCTGGATTTATTTTATAGCTTTAAAATTCCCTTAAACAATCAAGGTAGAAAACTGTGTTATATAAATCTCATTGTAAATGATGATGGTTTAATAATTAATGGAAATGAAAGTAGGAATTAAAGTTTTAATTGCAGATGATAGTGATTTGATGAGAATGGTGATGAAAGGTTTTTTTAAAAAATTTCTCGACAATCCAACGATCGCCGAAACTACTAATTTACCAGATACATTCGAATTGCTAAATCAAACCGAGTTCGATTTTTTGCTTTTGGATATCAATATGCCAAGGGAAGATAGTAACCCTGAAACTATAATAAAAGTTCATGCCATCCAACCTCAAATAAAGGTTTGCATGTTTACAGGTAACGATAAGGCTACTTTACAGCAACAATATAAAGATGCAGGGGCGATAGGTTTCATCCAAAAACATGAAAACATGGGTATTTCGATTGAGCAAGTGTTAAAGAAAGCTTTCGATTAAGCTTTCTCTAGTTTTTTATCTTCTAGCTTTCCAGAAATACTAGCGCCCGCAATCAATAATTCGTTGGTAATCATTTTCGTGTATTCCGTAATTTCCCACTTAAAATCTGCCACGGAAGATCCCGATCGAATTTCTTCCAATCGCTTTTCCCATTGTCCGGTTAATTCAGCTTGTGCAATTTGTTTGTCTTTTACCACTTCGTAAACTGCCAAGCCTTTATTAGTGGGCAACAGATTACGTTTTTCGCGTACAATATATTCTCTGGTAATTAAAGTTTCAATAATTGAAGCCCGTGTTGCTGGGGTACCCAAGCCACTGTCTTTCATGGCATAACGCAATTCCTCATCCTCAATTTCTTTTCCACAGGTTTCAAGTGCCTTCAATAAAGAAGCTTCGTTGTACATGGCTTTTGGTTTGGTCTGTTTTTCGAGCAAAGACTTTTCCAGAATAGGCAGTTGCTCGCCTACAACAACTTTAGGCAGCGCCGCATTGTCTTCATCTTTTTTATCTTCATCGGTTTCGTTAAAAACCGAGCGCCATCCCGCAGAGCGGATAACTGTTCCATTAGCTATGAAAGTTAAACCCGACTGGATAGTAATTTTGGTAATTTCCTTAAGGCATTCCTGGTGAAAAGCTTCAATCATCCTCCCAACAACCATATCGTAAACCGCTTGTTTATCGCTGCTTAAACCATAGGCTTCTTCGCCGGTGGGCAATACGGCATGGTGATCGGTTACCTTTTTAGCGTTTACACTTCTTTTATTTAGGCTAACCGTTTGAAGAAACTGTGCTTGTTTACCAAAATCAGGATGATTAGTAAATTTAGAAATTAGCGTTGGAACTCCATCAAAAACATCATCGCCAATATACCTTGATCCAGTACGTGGATAGGATACCAATTTGCTTTCGTATAAATTTTGCAAAATATTTAAGGTTTGGTCCGCGGTAAATCCTTTCTTTTTATTTGCTTCCTGCTGCAGGCTACTCAAATCGTGCAAAAGTGGTGGTGGTTCTTTACGGGGTTTAGCCTCTACAGCGGTGATGTTTCCTCCAGTGGCAAAGCCAGAAGTTACATCTTCTACCAATGCGAAAAGTTTTTCAGCTTCTTCTTTATCCTTATAATTCGAGGTAGATACTGCCTTAAATTGCTGCTCATCCTTGATCAGTTGGATGGCTATTTGGTAATAAATTTGGGGAACAAAATTTTTAATTTCCAGGAACCGGGCACAAATCATTGCCAGCGTTGGGGTTTGTACTCTGCCCAAAGATAATACGCTTCTGTTCCCGGCCGAGATACTTAAAGCCTGAGTGGCATTCATACCCACCAACCAGTCAGATTCTGAGCGGCAATGTGCCGAATTAAATAAGGTATCGTAATCTGTGCCGGGCTTTAGGTTTCTAAAGCCATCTTTTATAGCTTCATCTGTCTGAGATGATATCCATAGTCGTTTGAAAGGTTTTTTACATTTCAGATAATAATAAATATATCTAAAAATTAATTCGCCCTCACGCCCGGCATCGGTGGCAACGATAATTTCGGTTGCTTCATCAAACAGTCGCTTAATGGTATCCAACTGTTTTCTAACTGCTGGATCTTCTATAAAACCGTCTTTGGTTTTTACCTTTCTTACTGCTAACTTAAATTTAGCTGGCAACATCGGTAAATGTTGTTTTCTCCAACCAATAAAACCATAATCCTGTGGAGGTGCCAATTGAAGTAGGTGTCCGAAAGCCCAGGTAAATGAATATCCTTTACCTTCGATATATCCATCTTTACGGGTTGTTGCGCCGAAAACTTTAGCAAGTTCACGACCAACAGAGGGCTTTTCTGCAATAACTATCTTCATTAATTAGGCGTATTTTTTCAACCTCAAAGATGCCTAAAATATTCCTTTCAACAGCTAAAATTTTACTCACAGGGTAACCAGCTGAACTTAAACATTTTCGGTGTCAAGCTGTTTGAAATACATCTTTTAGTAACAATAAATCGATTTTTAAATCCAATATTAAAAAATGAGACAGATTTACGAATTAGCAGCATGCAGGATAAAAGTTGATTTGCAACCGGGCATAATTCGTGTATACAGTGATGCTGAATTGTGGCGCTTCTTGAATGGGAATGCCCACGAAAGATTTAATTTGTTAGCACAAACGATTAAGAGCAATTACAAAAATCTGCTTAATAAGGATTTAATTATTTCCAATGACTCATTAATTGTTGAAATATTGGTACATGTTTACTGCGATTATGTAGGGTTAAAGTTTAATAGCGTTATTAAAATAGAACCTATGAATAATTTTGTAAAGAAGTTACTGGTGAGAGCAGAAATTGTAGACTGCGGCGAAAAGGAAAAAGACAGCAATCGTTGGGTATGGGATTTTTTGGCCCGGTTTAAACCGATTTTTGTTAAGATGTTCCCTAAAAATTTAAATAACACCAACCTCAAAACGTACTAATTCATTTGGGCAGCCATCATATTATTTTGATTTAAAGCTGCATTAGCCGCTAGTGTTTCGTTTAAAAGAGAAGACTGATAAGCTTTTTTTGAACTATTTATAAATAAGACTGTCCGATCTGAAATGGCATCAATTACTTTATTGGCGAGTTTAGTTGGCACAGCAGGACAGCCCTGACTTCTTCCTAATCTACCCAGTTTATTTATGGTCTCTTGCGAAACATAATCTGCCCCGTGTAAAACAATCGCTCTATCTCTAGCTTTGCTATTAAAATTCTGATCCATTCCATCTAGTTTTAAGGATCTGCCATGTTTCCCAAAATATATTTCTCCAGTGAGATAAAACCCTAAACTACTTTGATTTGAATTCTGAATATTCGAAAAATTAGACGGTTTATCTCCACCGCTATTCTGGCCGTGTGCCACCCATGTATTTAAAATCAGTTTCTTTTTATCTATGTCAATAATATACATGCGCTTTTTACAACTTTCCTGATCAAAATCTGCGATGGTTAGCACCGATTTCTCATGCAATAAGCCAGAATATTTCATATTATAATAACCGGTCAATGCTTTCTCAAATACCTGCTCGCTCAAACCAACCGAATCCAAATCAGCTGTTTGATATAAATCTAAAATGTATTGATTATAAGCGCTATCTGCTGCAAAATTTTTTAAAGGTTGAGATTGATCAGCTGCTTTAAAACTTGTTCCAATAAGAGCTACACATATTAAAATGATAGAAGCAAAGCATAAAATGTATTTATTCATACAGGAATGTTTGGTTTAATACTACTTATACGATAGATTGAAACAAATGTTGCCCGAAATTCATTGTAGTGTTAATAATACAGCTTGTTTGACCTTCAGATGACTTATGCATTTATTTTATAGCTTAGTGGAATACAAATTCTTTTAAATCAGTAGGAAAAGAAATAACAAAACAGTTTTTAAGGTGTTGTGAAATAAATAATCACTTGATGAAAATACTGCTTACTGGCGCAAACGGATACATCGGTACACGATTACTCCCTTTATTATTGGATGCGAAGCATCAGGTTGTTTGCATGGTGCGTGATAGCAGAAGATTTGCTGCACAATCTGACTTAGTGGATCAGGTTCAGATTATCAATGGTGATTTATTAAATCCCGATTCTTTAAATGAGATTCCGGATGATGTTGATGCAGCTTACTACCTGGTTCACTCCATGTCGTCAAGCGACGAAGGGTTTTCTGATTTAGAGAAAAAATCTTCAGAGAATTTTGCAAAGGCAATAAAAAAAACAAAGTGTAAGCAGATCATTTATCTTACTGGTATTGCTAACGACGAGCATTTATCCAAACATTTAGGCTCACGCCTGGCGGTCGAAGACGAATTAAAATCATCGGGAATTGCCTGTACCATATTGAGAGCTGCAATTATTATCGGTTCTGGCAGTGCATCTTTCGAAATTATTAGAGATTTAACGGAGAAAATCCCGGTGATGGTGGCTCCAAAATGGGTAAAAACAAAATGCCAGCCCATAGGCATCCGCGATGTTTTGGGCTATTTAACTGGTGTGCTCCATAACCGAGAAGCATTTAATGAAACGTTTGATATCGGTGGTCCGGATATTTTAACTTATAAAAATATGTTGTTGGGTTATGCAAAGGAACGCGGTTTGAAAAGGTGGATTATTACCGTACCGGTACTTACCCCACGATTATCATCTTTATGGTTAAATTTAATTACACCTGTACCTTACTCACTTGCAAAAAGCTTGGTTGATAGCATGAAAAACGAAGTGATTTGTAAAGATGACCGTATTAAAGAGGTTGTGCCCCGGCAATGCTTAACCTATGCCCAGTCTTTGCATTTGGCTTTTGAAAAAATTGACCAAAATTCTATAGTTTCAAGCTGGAAAGATGCCTTAAATAGAGGCTACCTGCAAACCGATTTCATGGACCAAATTAAAGTTCCACAAAACGGTACGTTAGAATATAAGGTAAAAATGCCTTTTGAACGCAAGGCGGAAGAGGTTTTTGATAATATTTGGAGCATCGGCGGAAGTAGAGGATGGTATTTTATGGACTGGCTTTGGCAGTTAAGAGGTTTTTTAGATAAAATTTTCGGTGGCGTAGGCACACGCAGAGGCAGAACCAGTAATATTGATCTTCAAGCTGGTGATGTGCTTGATTTCTGGCGGGTGCTTTTAGCCGACAGAAAGAATAAACGATTATTGCTTTACGCCGAAATGAAAGTACCTGGTGAAGCCTGGCTAGAATTCAAATTGGTAGAATTTCATGGCCAGGCGTTTCTATCGCAAATTGCTACCTTCAGGCCGAAAGGTTTGTGGGGAAGGATGTATTGGTACGCCATGTGGCCATTTCATATCGTATTGTTTAAGGGCATGGCCAAACAGATTACTACTTTTCAACCTGAATCTTAATTCAATTCGTTAGTTTTACTGCTTAAATTAAAAAAATGCCAAATCAGGACCACGATTATTCTTTCTGGACTAAATATAAACGCTTTGCAAGTACAGAAATTCTAATGTACTTAATTATGATTGTTGGGATCGCCCTTGGCATTATTTTTTTAAGTTAAGGATCAACTTCAAATTATCGGCAGTATTTACGTCGGTCATAAACTTTGCGAATGAGCTATATTTTTCGGCAGGATATGTTCCATCGTTAATTTTGATTTTTCTGTGGTAAATAATTTTTCTATCCTCAACAGTTACCTTGGATTCATAAGACCCAAAATCACTTTCCAGACTTTTATTCATCGGTAAAATAGAAGCAGTTAATACATTTTCTGGAATCGAATAAGTGATGGTGTCTTCATCAGTATAGCCTCTATTTATATAAACAGGAAGCTTTCTTACTTTT
Organism: Pedobacter sp. Leaf41; assembly: GCF_001422545.1. Classification (GTDB taxonomy): domain Bacteria; phylum Bacteroidota; class Bacteroidia; order Sphingobacteriales; family Sphingobacteriaceae; genus Pedobacter. The sequence continues at coordinate 1,164,200 of NZ_LMLE01000001.1, forward strand.
ATTTCCGGAATATTTCTCGAGATATTAAAAGCATTTAACTGTAGATACATCTTATTGTTTTCGACTGGCGCATATTGACGGATATTGACTTTAACATCTTCTATAATTTTCGGATTATCGGTTTTATCTTTTAAGTAAGTGATGTTTTTGAAATCTATATAATCAAGATTATACCAAATTTTAAGTGCTTTTTGTTGCTCGGTTATTGATTTTTCGATGTTGGATTCATGATTATAGTATTGAGAGCCCGAAAAAACCGTTTGCATATTGCCTAGAGCTGTACCATCATCGTTAAGACTTAAATTTACTTTTCTTATCTGAAGATTATTTTGTGCACTCAATTTAGGTGTTCTAAGCATTTTTCCGCCTTCTGGAGTACAGGCAAATACCAGCCGGTCATCCGTAAAGTCACCTAAAAACCCAAAGGGAATTTGTTGATGCGTACATTCCAGCCAGGTAGTATCGCTTTTAAGAGGTAAACAGAGAATGATGTGATTACCCTGAGCCATATCCGCAAATTGAGGATCAAGACTTATTTTTTCACTGCCAGCTTCCACTACGCAATAATAGGATTCAATATCAACAGCTTTCAACATACTTTGCATGTAATTTACAAGTGCTTTACAATCTCCATATCCTAAACGATCGACCTCACTTGCCGCGATAGGCTGTAAACCACCGATACCGATTTGAACACTGATATAGCGTGTTTTGTCTTGCAGATACTGATAAATTTTTCTGGCTTTTTCTTTATCAGTTTTTTCATCGTTTACCAAATCTTTCACCATCGTTATGGTAGCTGGTGGCAAGGTATTTCGCTGTTTAATCAAATCATCGTAAACCCATTTTCCCAACTCCTCCCAATTTTGATAACTACCCTTGTGGTTGGAATAAGTAAACTGTTTGGGCGCAATTTGAATGCTTGTTCTATAAGTTTTGGGGTTAGGACTAAAAGGTTCACTTTTAACAGCTAAGATATTGCTGGTTTTCCATACCATTTTTTTTTGCTTTTCATCTGTCGAAACCTCTGGTTCCATAGCATAATTAACAGTTTTTATACGCACCTCATCAGTTGGTTTACAAATAAAAGTATACGAACTTTTTTCCACCGAAATATCATCGCCAGGCTTTGGGATCCATCTGGGAATAATTAAATTCTGTTTGTTACGAATTTCATAATTGTAAACGATGGTATACGGATATTGATTCAAATTCGGCAGATAATGCTTTACGCGGCTATCTATAAACAAGGAAAACCCATCTGCTGCACTTACATCACTAAAGTCATTTTGCGTAAACTTGCTTATTGGTTTACCAACAGCATTGTAAACTTCACCCTTTATTGTTTTTATAGAGGTATTTTTATCATAGTTTAATACCAGCCTTGCTTCATCTTCGCCATTTTCGTTAAATACCGTAATCGCTTTCTTTACGGTTAACAATACGTTTTCCGGCGAACGCATATCAACTAATATTTCCTCATTTCTGATACAAGAGTTAGCTCTGTTTTTGAGTGTTCCGGGGATTAAATCAACATCGTAATTATCCTGTGAAAAAGCGGTGTTAATCAAAGTAAAAAGGCATATTATAATAAGTTTGTATTTCATATTATTCGCCTTTTCTTAATAAATATTCTACCTTTTGATTTTGGATTATTTTACTATAAAATTCCTTTAGAAAGGGATACTCATCAGGTTGATAAACAGCATTGTTAAATTGCAAAATCTGGCTCAATGACAAGGTGTTGTTATCCAATTGTGTTTGCAGCAAATACTTACCACCACCGTTGGGTAAGCCAATAGCCAGATTTTTTGGTTTTTCTACTAAATTATACTTTGCTGGCAGTTCGATATTGATGATAATCCTCTCATCAGATGCTGCACCCAAATCAACAGGATAAGTCCTGATATTTAAATTAAAAGGGTTTTTAGAAATCGCATTAATAAAAAACGGACTTAAATAAAACTCATTTTTACTTATTCCATCGTTCATGGTAAACTCTATTTCGTATTTTTCTGTGAGTGGATTTTCTACACTATCTAAATTGCTAATTACAGGATCGGAAATCTTTATTTTAACCAACCGTTCGTCTAGTTTTTCTACAAATTCATCAGTGGAGGTGTATCTTTTAATTTCTTTCCTTTTGGCAAAAGCAGCGTAACCTTGATAAATGGTCGTAAGTGTACCCGCTATTTTACCCTCGTTAGTCAGTTTTCCATTTAAAATGTAATTGGTCACCGTTTTCTGGCTCGCTTTTAAATCGATCCAATAAGATGGTTTTTTCAAGTTAATAACCCGGCCTTGATCGTTCATACAGCGTAAAGGCAACAAACCGAAAGGAAGAAGTGGTTCCGTAGCATCAAGAAGATAACTTTTGTCGCCAATGTTTAATTTGGCAACCACATAATTAAAATCGCTGATTACAGGATAGAGTTTATTTATCGTGCCGTTCTCACGGGTAGATAAAATAACGGCTTCAGCATCAAGGTTTGCAGCAGAAAGTGCAGCAATTAGATTTAAATTTAAATCAGCAACGTTTCCCGATCTGTTATCGAAGGATTTCTTGATGTTTTCCGCACAATAAATTCCGTAATAGTTATCCCACTTAATTTGTTTTTTTATGAAGTTTAAAATGGCTTTCGCTTTAATCAAATCGTCTGGCGCATCTTTAATTATAGAAGGAATAATGTCTTTATAAATATCCTTACGTTTTATTTGTGATCCAAACGATTTATCACTGGACAATTCGTAATCGACATCTTTCCACGTTTTTGTATACGAAGTTTTGCCACCGGACGGATTGGTAACATCAGAAAGTTCGAAGAAAATAGCCGATTTAAAATTACTTGGAGCGGTCATATTATCTTCTTCAATGAATGCGGGTATATCTTTCATCAGGTAAGTAATTTTGGAGCAATCTATATTTGCCCCATTAATGCGCAGGCATTCTTTAGCTAATTCAACCTTCTGATCGCTTAGCTTTTGATAACCCCTAAGGGAAACATTGTAATTGTAAATACCAGGAATGTAAACCAGATACTCACTGAGCACCTTTGGTATTTTCCACTGAAACTCCCATGTTTTAAAATTAAATAGGTTTGGAGATTTTAACCTGTAGCTATATTCTATTATCGATCCTTCCTTTAAATTTGGTAGCGTAAATTTTAAAAGCTTAGTATACTTCGATCGGTTCTCGAAAAATATAGCTTTTTTATCCATAGGTGTTGCAACAAACTTGCCGTCAGTATAGTTAAAGGTAGATGCGGTTAAATCGTTAATGATTTCTTCCCGAGAATCATCCTTGTATAAAGGCACTACTACATTTGCGTTCTCAAATCCCTCTTTGTTATAAATCTTGATTTTTACATGGTAATCGAAAATAAGTTCAAGCCTTCCTGTAGCATCATCAATGTCTATCCTTGCTGTACCAAATTCTTTGAGCACGATTGCATTTGCATTACTATCAAGCTTGTTTCGGTCAAATTCGTAATCATCATAGGTAATGGCTCCAAAATTAAAGTTTTGAGCAAAAACCGGCATATATGCGGAAAATAGTAAGAGAAAAAGTATTCGTTTTTTCATAGAGTGCGTCTTTAAATTTTGCAGCAATTTAAAGCTAGCATTTAATATTCAGAAATAATTTGAAAATTATATTTCGAATTTAATACGGTGTTTTACAAACAAATCAATCCTTTTTAGCACTTTTGGATAAACATAATTTTCGATGCAGTAAGACGCTGTGTTCTTTCCCTTATTCAATAAAATGAAATTAAATTTAAAACGTCCATTAGCATTTTTCGATTTAGAAGCTACTGGTATAAATGTAGGCGCTGATAGAATAGTAGAAATAGCCATTTTGAAAGCATATCCAGATGGTAAAGAAGAGGTTAAAACCTGGCGTGTAAATCCAGAAATACCGATTCCTTTGCAAACTTCTTTAATTCATGGCATTTACGATGAAGACATTGCAAACGAGCCAACCTTCAAAATGTTAGCAAAAGAAATTGCCGAATTTATCGGAGAAAGTGATTTGGCGGGCTATAATTCAAATAAGTTTGATATTCCGATGTTGTTGGAAGAGTTTTTAAGAGCTAATGTAGATTTTGATATGAACCAACGCAAATTTGTTGACGTTCAGAATATTTTCCACCAGATGGAGCAACGTACATTAAAAGCAGCTTATAAATTTTATTGTCAGGAAGATTTAATAAACGCTCACGCTGCTGAGGCAGATGTAATAGCAACTTATAAAGTTTTGCTTGGGCAGCTGGAGATGTACAAAGAAAAAGAGTTTGAAGATAAACAGGGCAACAAAAGCATTCCTGTTGTGAATGATGTAGATGCTTTACACGTATTTACTAACATACATAAGCCTGTAGATTTTGCTGGCAGAATGGTTTATAATGATAAAAATGAGGTTTGTTTTAACTTCGGAAAACACAAAGGAAAAACGACCGAACAAGTTTTTGCTGTTGAACCAAGTTATTATGCCTGGATGAAGCAAGGTGATTTTCCTCTATACACGAAGAAAAAACTGGATGAGGAATGGGCGAAATTTAATGCCAAGAAAAATGAAAACCGCACCCCAAAACCACAACCAACGGCTGCTGCTCAAAAGCCACAATATCAACAAAAGCCTCAGCAAAAACCAGATAAGCCTGCACAGCCAATTAATAACGATATGCTTGAGCAGCTAAAGATGAAATTTGGTAAATAAGCAGCGGTATTAAGGTTTGATTTAAATGAAAGTGATTAAAATATTTAGCATTATACTTTTTTCTGCAGTATATGCAAACGCTCAGGTTCAATTGCCTATTGAACCGGTTTTTCAGAATACATACAGCAAAGAGACCCGTAGTGTTAGTGGAAAACCAGGGAAAAACTATTGGCAAAACTCTTCAAAATACGATTTGAAGGTTGATTTTAATCCATCAACGCGATTGTTAAAGGGTAAGGTGGATGTGGTTTATACCAACAACAGTCCGGATACCTTAAAAGAAATTTGGTTCAAGCTATATCCAAATTTGTATAAAAAGGGTTCGATCAGAAAATCAAAAATTGCGGATTCTGATTTGGGTGAAGGTGTACAAATTACAACTGCGGCCCTAAACAACAGTCAGTTATCGTTAGGGAGCTTGCAGATTGACGGTACGAATATGCATATCGTCATTCAACCGCTTTTACCTGGCAAAACCATCAAGTTTAACTTCGACTACAATTATACTTTAAATAAGGGCTCGCACATTCGAACCGGGCAAGTAGACGATGGCTCGCATTTTATTGCTTATTTCTTTCCTCGAATTGCCGTTTACGATGATGTAGATGGCTGGAATAAATATCCTTATACAGGAGCAGAAGAATTTTACAATGATTTCGATCAGTTTAATGCAGAAATTAAAGTTCCTGGTGGGTTTGCCGTTTGGGCTACAGGCGATTTAAAAAATGCTAATGAAGTATTTTATAAAGAAATTGCCGCTAAAATCGCTTCAGCGGAAAAAAATGATGGAATTGTAGATGTGATTACAGAAAAGGATTTGGCAATGAAACAGGTAACTAAGCCCAATACTTTTAATACCTTTAAGTTTGAAGCCAAAAATGTTACCGATTTTGTGTTTGCTTTAAGTGATCATTATTTGTGGAAATCAACCAGTTTGATGGTTGATCCAAAAACAAAAAGAAGAACGAGGGTTGATGCTGTTTTTAACGCTAAGCACAAAGACTATTATGAAGTAATTGATTTTGCCCGTAAAACTGTTGAATCAATGAGTTACAAATTTCCGAAATGGCCATTTCCATATAATCATGAAACTATTTTCGATGGTTTAGATCAAATGGAATATCCGATGATGGTTAATGATAACCCAGTTGATAATAGGGAAGACGCCATTACGTTAACAGATCACGAAATTTTCCATACCATGTTTCCGTTTTATATGGGTATAAATGAGACCAAATATGGTTGGATGGATGAAGGCTGGGCCACGATAGGTGAGTGGCTAATTTCACCAATGATCGATTCCACCATCGTAGATGAATACGGCATTCAGCCAACGGCAGCTTCATCAGGAAATAAAGATGATTCTCCCATTATGACATTAACACCTGACTTAAAGGGATCTGGGAGTTTTACCAATTCTTATCCGAAACCTGGTTTAGCGTATTTGTATGTGAAAGATTATCTTGGCGAGGAGTTGTTTACTAAAGCGCTTCACAACTACATTAACAACTGGAACGGTAAACACCCAATGCCTTACGATTTCTTTAACAGTATAAATGAAGGAAGTGGAAAAAATTTAAACTGGTTTTGGAAATCATGGTTTTTTGAGGGCGGCGTTTTGGATATGGCAATTAAATCGGTGGATAAAACAGACACCGGTTATTCAATAAAAATTGAAAATAAAGGGATTAAAGCATTACCCATTGATTTGGTGTTAAATTATGCAGATGGCTCAAAAGAAACCAATCATAGTACAATCGCTGTTTGGCAAGATGGTGCAAAGGAAGTGCAAATCGAAATTAAAACTTCAAAAAAACTGAATAAAGTATCAATGGGCAGTAGTCATGTTCCAGACAAAGTGAAAAGTGATAATACTTATAGTGTAAACTAATCATAAAAAAAGAGGCCTAAAGCCTCTTTTTTTATTTAACGTCTACCATGTTTTATCGTTTGACTATGCTCTTGATATGGTGTCTTAAAAAAGTTGCAAATTGTTTCGTACTTAAACTATTTTATTAGTTTCGTTTAAAAATATCTAGATGAAAAAAATACTCTTATTCTTAGCGCTAGTAAGCTCAACAAATTATCTAAAGGCGCAAAACAAAAACATAGATAGTCTTTCCCAGTCTATCAAACTTAAGTCTGAAGCCATCGGCCATGGCGGGAATAACGAGATTAAGATTAATTTGTTTTATTCCATTTTAGCACTTCCGGAAATTACTTACGAAAGAATCATTGAAGACAACATGGGTGTTGGATTATCGGTTGCTATCGGTGCAACTAATGAAAATGTTTTTGGCAGCAAAATAAACTATGTCATTACCCCACACTATCGCATATATTTTGGAAACAAAAAAGCGAACGGTTTTTTTATTGAAGGAAATGCTGGGATCATATCGCACAAAGAATTTGATTATACATCTTTGGCTTACACTAGCTATCCTGCTGGTTATGACATTACCTTACCAGAAAGAAACTACACGGACTTTGGCTTAGGCGCCGCTGCCGGAGCAAAATTTTTAACTCGAAATGGTTTTTTAGGTGAAGCGTACCTAGGTGTAGGTAGGGTATTTGGAAGTAAAAATCAATCCTTAGAAGCTTACCCAAGATTTGGTTTAACGATTGGTAAGCGATTTTAAAATAAAAAAAGAGGCCTAAAGCCTCTTTTTTTATTTAACGTCTACCATGTTTTTCTCTATGTCCTCTAGAAAATAAACTAGCATTAACTCTTTGATCGTGACGTCTGTAATCTACGCGTTGCGGCCTGTAATGGTTTCGCGGTGCGTTATATCGACCTCTATTTCCGCCGCCATATGATGAACGAAACACATTCTTATGATTAGAATATCTAACTCTATGCGTATTGTAACTGCGATATGGGCTGTTTCCATATACAATCACCTTTCTTCCTCGGTGTAAGTCATAGCCTCTATATCTAGCCGGTAAATATCTAGATCGAGTCCAACGATTTCCATTTAAATAAACAAACTGGCGTTGAGGAACGTAATAATAAGACTGTACTTCGGGTAAGTAATAGTAGTTAACGTTTTGATAACCAACAGGAAACCAAGCCGGTTGTGCTCCAATATTTACATTAATACTTACCTGGGCGTTAGATTGATTTGATGTTAAAGCCACGATACCTATAATCGCGGAGATGATAAATAACTTTTTCATAATCTGTTTCTATTTGTGTGTTTAATACAAATTCAAACGCTATGCCAAAACATCTATTGTAACAGAGATATAAAAAAAGAGCCTCTTTCGAAGCCCTTCCTTAATCAGTTAACAATTATTTGTGTTTTCCCTTTCCGTTTCCTTTGCCATGGTTACTATTTCCTTTGTTCGCTTTACCGTATATTTTTTTAGCTTGTCCCGGTGGCATTCCATGTGGATGACCTTTTACCACGTAGTATTTGCTATCGCGGCTATCTCTGATGACCAACTGACCTTTATTACCTTTGAATTTTCCGTATTTAACCTTATCATTCTTAAAATTTAGATAAGGTTTTGGAGAGTTAATTACCACTTTATACCCATTGTATAAATCGTAATTTCCGTATCGCGATGGTAGATTGTTCGCGAAAACCCAGTCGTTTCCATTCAAGTATACAAATTGCTTTTTCGGAACATAATAGTAACTTTCCACATCTGGAAGGTAATAGTAATCAACATGATCATAACCAGTGGGTCCCCAAAGCGGCTGTGAACCAATATTTACATTCAAATTTATTTGAGCCTTTGCCGGCATGCTGAGGAATGAAATCATCATTATTACAGCAACTAAAAATAATCTTTTCATAATCGATTTAATTTGTGTTGATAGACCCATATTTCCAAAAGGCGTGCCACAAAAAAGGGAGCTTCTTCCGAAACTCCCTAATCACAACTAAATCACGCTATTTACTTCTACCATTTGCTTTATTCCTATCTGGACGATCATTTTCTACTCTTCTATCGTTGCCACGATTGGAATTTTGAGCTGTTCTTGAGTTTTGAATTATTTTTACAACAGTGTTTTGTGTACGATTTTGACGATTGCTATTATTATTCACCGCAACAGCTTTATAGTTGGGGTGGTTTTTCACCACATCATATTTACGATCGCGACTATCTCTAATTACCAATTGGCGGCCATTATAGTTTTTAAATCTACTGTATTTAGCTATATAGACGTTATTTCTTAAATATGGTTTGGGTTCGTTTACAACAACTTTGTATGCTCGGTATAAGTCAAAATTTCTGAATTGACCTGGCAAACTGTTTGTCGAAACCCAATTGCCTTGATTCGAATAGATATATTGCCTGGATGGGACATTGTAATATGCATTGATATCTGGTAAATAATAGTAATCTACATGATCATAACCTGTAGGCCCCCAAACTGGTTGTTGGTTAATATTAATGTGTAAATTAATTTGAGCTTTTGCATCATCTATGCTGAATAATGAAACCATCAAGACTGCAGCAAATAAAACTAACTTTTTCATAATGTTTTTAATTAAAGGTTCCTTGTGTGTGTTAATTATTGAAATAGACAAAAGCATTTTCGCGTAGTTTAATTGAGGCAATTCGTTTTAACATTCTTTAACTATATTTGTCAGCTCAATACATTCAAAGGCATCATTTATCTATGGGTTTAGGGACAACCGAAAACAATTACGAACTAGTTTCAGGACTGGAAATTCACGTTCAATTAAACACCAATACCAAAATATTCTCTGCCGATAGTGCATCTTTCGGGGCTTCACCTAATCATAATATTTCAACTGTTTCATTGGCGTTACCGGGTGCTTTGCCTAAGCTAAATAAAGCGGTGGTAGCCAAAGCGGTTAGGATTGGCCTGGCCTTAAACTGTACCATCAATCAAACTAATCACTTTGATAGAAAAAATTATTTCTATGCCGATTTACCAAAAGGTTATCAAATTACACAAGACAATCAGCCAATCTGTGTAAATGGTTTCCTTGAAGTTGAATTAGCTGATGGATCAACGAAGAAAATAGGGATAAATAGAATCCATTTAGAAGAGGATGCGGGAAAAAGTATTCACGATCAGGATGATAGCTATTCTTTGGTTGATTTAAATCGTGCTGGAGTTCCTTTGATAGAAATTGTATCGGAGCCTGATATTCGTAGCGCCGAAGAAGCATCAGCGCTGCTTACTGAAATTAGAAAGTTGGTCCGCCATTTAAATGTGAGTGATGGAAACATGGAGGAGGGGAGTTTGCGTTGCGATGCAAATATTTCTATCCGTCCGAATGGCTCTACAGAATTTGGTACCCGTTGCGAGGTAAAAAACCTAAATTCTATGCGTAACGTACGTAGAGCAATGGATTTTGAATTTGGGAGACAAGTGGAGGTAATTGAGAATGGCGGCAAAATCATCCAAAGCACATTAAATTTTGACGCTGATAAAGGCACAACATCGCCAATGCGAACAAAAGAGGAGGCAAACGATTACCGGTATTTCGCTGATCCGGATTTGCAGCCTATTTTTATTTCTGACGATTGGTTGGCAGAAATCACATCGGCCATGCCCGCTTTACCAAATGAAATTTCGAAGCAAATGGTTGCCGAATTTGGTATTACAAAAGCAGACGCAGCTTTATTTGCGGAGAATTTGGATCTGTTAAATTATTTTAATAAAGCTTTACCAATTGTTAATACTAAGAAAACACTTATTAACTGGTTAATTGGTCCGGTTAGGGCTTTGTTAAGTGAAAAGGGAATAACTATTAATGATTATAATGTTAAACCAGAACAATTAGCTGCTGCAATTAATTTGGTTGATGATAAAAAGCTTACACAACAAATTGCCATTCAGCAATTATTACCAGCTATTGAAATGGAACCAAAAGCTGATGTGACTACACTTGCACAATCATTAAATTTACTGATTTCAGAAAACAGCGATGAATTAGGTGCATTTATCGATGAAGTGTTAGCGAAATATCCACAACAAGTTGAGGCGTTTAAAAAAGGTAAAAAAGGCGTATTAGGCTTGTTTGTTGGCGATGTAATGAAGTTGGCAAAAGGTAAAGCAGACGCTAAAAAATTGAATGAATTAATACTAGAAAAATTAAAATAATGAGATTAAAAAATTTAAGCCTGATCGTATTAATTGCGATGGCCTTTACAGCTTGTAAACCAAAAGATAGTTTTACAATTGATGGGACATTCCAGAACCCTGGAACAGAGAAGAAAGTTTTCCTATACGGGATGGAAAGCAGTCAAATGGTCGCCATCGATTCGACTAACTTATCAGAAAAAGGTGAATTTAAATTTATTCGTAAAACGCCATCTGTAGATTTTTTCCGGGTTTCCATCGGCAATCATGAATTTATGTTAATTGCCAAAAATGGCGATCAAATTAAATTAGAAGCTGATTTAACTGATAAAACTATGGCTTACAAAATATCTGGCGCAAATGAGGTTGAGAAACTATCAGAGTTAAATACCATTCGAAATAATTTCTCGAAACAAGCTGAAAAATTGCAGGCAGATTTTGAGGCTAAAGTGGCTACTCAACCACAAAACAGAGCAGCGATATTAGAGGAGATGAAGCCTCAGTATCAGTCGTATATTAATCAATTGAATACGCAGATCATTAAGTTTGCTAAAGACAATAAAGGTACGCTTGCTAGCTTTTACGCGATGAATACGCTTAGTCCGCAAGAATATGAGGCGGAGCTTGTACAATTTGCAGATGAAGTTAAAGATGAAATTAAAGGTAATACTACGGTAGATACTTTTGTGAAACAGATGGCGTTATTGAAGGCTGTTCAGGTTGGACAGGTGGCTCCAGATTTTACCATGAATACTGCAGACGGAAAAGCAATTAGTTTAGCAGATTATAAAGGTAAATACGTTCTTTTGGATTTTTGGGCTTCCTGGTGTCAACCATGTCGTCAGGAGAATCCGAATGTGGTAAAAGCTTACAATAAATACAAAGTTAAAAACTTCGACATCTTAGGAATATCCCTAGATACTGATAAGGCTGCTTGGTTAGGTGCTGTTAAGGCAGATGGTTTAGCGTGGAATCAGGTATCTGAACTGAAAGATTTTAACGGAGAAACAGTTAAAAAATATCAGGTTCAGGCAATTCCTACTTCTTATATTATTGACCCGACCGGAAAAATTGCTGCTAAAAACCTCCGTGGAGAGGACCTAGAAGCATTTCTAGCTAAAACGTTACGTTAAAAGAAACTCAATGTTAAACTAATTTAAGTCGTTAACAATTTCTTAACTTAGTCTTAACTAGAAATTACATCAGAGACAGTACTTTCGTAACAAATATTTAACTATGAACAACGCAGGTCAGAAAATATTAATTGTTGATGATGAACCAGATATTCTGGAACTGATTGAGTACAACCTAAAAAAAGAAGGTTACCAGGTTTTTACTGCGACCAATGGTCAGGAAGGAATTACGGTTGCCAAAAAAGTTCATCCAGATCTAATTATTTTAGATATTATGATGCCTAAAATGGATGGAATTGAGGCTTGCAGACTGATGAGGGCAATTCCTGAGTTTAAAAACACTTTTATGGTTTTCTTAACTGCCAGAAGTGAGGAATATTCAGAAATTGCGGGTTTTAATGTAGGTGCCGATGATTATATTGCGAAACCAATTAAACCTCGGGCTTTAGTAAGTCGAATTAACGCAATTTTAAGAAGGAATACTGGAACGGAAGAAGTATCAGAAAACAAATTGGAAATTGGTGATCTAGTAATTGATAGAGAAGCCTATTTAGTTTTTCAAGGCGGAAATAAAGTTGTTCTTGCCAAAAAAGAATTTGAGTTATTATATCTTTTGGCCTCTAAACCCGGTAAAGTTTATACCCGTGAATCGATCCTTAAAAATATTTGGGAAGATTCTGTTGTAGTTACCAATAGAACTATTGATGTTCACATCCGTAAACTTCGGGAAAAATTAGGAGAAACTTATGTATCAACGGTAAAAGGTGTTGGTTATAAGTTCGAGCTTTCTTAAGCAAATATTAACCACTGATAGACACAGATTAACACAAATTTTTTTTGGTGATTAATCTGTGTTTTTTCTTTGCATCATTTATTTATAGGCACGCAGCGATTCTGCACCGTGCTTACTAGTTGGGAGTATTAAGATTGCCCTCGTTCCTCGCAATGACATAAGGTTTAATATGACTTCCTTATCCGTGTCTATCCTTTTTATCTGTGGTTAAATTCTGAACCAATAAAATAAAATCCGTATTTTTGCGGCTCATTAATAGCGCAACAGTTTGAAGTACCCGAATTTTAAAGACCTTATTCTTTTTGAAGACAACGATTTTATTGTAATCAATAAACCACCATTCTTGGCCTCGCTCGATGAAAGAGGTGGTTCTGGGGAAACTAATGTATTGCGTCTGGCTAAACAATATAGCGATGATGCACAGGTTTGTCACCGTTTAGATAAGGAAACCTCTGGTGCTTTAATTATTGCTAAAAATCCTGAAGCCTACCGCCATGCATCCATGCAATTCGAACGCAGAAAGGTGGACAAAACCTATCATGCAGTGGTTGATGGCCACGTAATATTCGACAAGTTATTGGTTGATCTACCCATTCTAAATGATGGAAATAAAAACGTAACCATCGACAGAGCAGAAGGAAAAAGAGCAGAGACCGTGTTCGATTCATTAAAATATTATAAACATTATACGCTGGTAGAATGTAAACCAATTACCGGTCGTATGCACCAAATCCGCATCCACTTGGCTACGCAACGTGCTGCTATAGTGGGTGATGACATGTACAAAGGAAAACCTGTATTTTTGTCTTCAATCAAAAGAGGCTACAGATTATCTAAAGGAGAGGAGGAGCAACCAATTATGAAACGTTTTGCGCTCCATGCCCGCCATTTAATTTTTAAAGGTTTAGATGATAAAGACATTGTAATCGATGCGCCATATCCAAAAGATTTTGCCACATTAATCAAACAGCTGGATAAATTTGACGCTTAAAATCAATAACCAGAAAATAGAATAACATGTATATCAGATTTGTAAATTACCTTGATAAGATTAACCAATATAGAAAGTCAAAAATATCAAACCGTAATTTCCTCATCATACTTGCTGTTATTGTTGGTATTCTCGCTGGCCTGGCCGCCGCCGCATTAAAAAGTTTAACACACCATATCGAAGAGTTTCTTCAATCAGACTGGCACTGGAAATATAAGTACTATTTATATTTCATTTTTCCGATGATTGGAATCCTGTTGACGGTTCTGTATATCAAATATTTCATCAGAAAAAGCAAGTTTGAAACTGGCTTAACCCCGTTGCTCTACGCGATCTCCAAAAAATCGAGCAGGGTAGAGGCACATAATATTTATTCTCAAATCATCACTGCTGCAGTAACGGTAGGTTTCGGTGGATCAACCGGTTTAGAGGCCCCCATCGTTACTAGTGGCTCGGCAATTGGATCTAACTTAGCACGTATTTTAGGTTTATCCTATCGCGAAATTACCATGCTTGTGGCTTGTGGAGCGGCTGCTGGTATTGCCGGGGCTTTTAATAGTCCTGTTGCAGGAATCGTCTTTGCAATCGAAATATTACTTCCCGAGTTTACAATACCGGCGTTTATCCCATTGCTTTTATCGGCTGCAACCGCCGCCGTAGTTGCCCGTATATTTTATACCCAACAGTTATTTTTCCTGGTAACAGAAGGATGGCAAATTAACGCCTTATTTTACTATGTACTTCTGGCCGGATTAATTGGTTTGTTTTCGATTTATTTTACCAAGGCAAACTATGCTGTTAAAGGCCTTTTTTATAAAATTAAACATCCTTACACCAAAGTTATTATTGGTGGTTTGATGTTAGGGGCGCTAGTTTTTCTTTTCCCAACCCTTTATGGTGAAGGCTACATTACGATTAAAGGCCTTTTGAAAGGCGACTATTTAACGGTAATTAACAACAGTATCTTTTCCGATTACAGCAACATTCCGGCAGTCGTTATACTTTTTACAATTGTAACCATATTCATGAAATCGATTGCTACCCTGGTTACTTTGGGTGCAGGAGGCAACGGGGGTACTTTTGCGCCGAGTTTAATCATGGGGGGATTAATTGGTTTTATTTTTGCTTACATGGTCAACTTATCGGGAATTGCCCATTTGAACGTTTCGAATTTCATAGTTGCAGGTATGGCAGCTGCTTTGGGAGCGATCATGCATGCACCATTAACGGGCATTTTTCTAATTGCCGAAATTACCGGAGGTTATATATTAATGGTCCCTTTAATGATAACTACGGCGATTTCCTATGCTATTAACCGTAGTGCTCAGAAGCATTCTATCTATACGAAGGTACTAGCCGATAAGGGGGAACTGTTATCACACGAAGATAAAGACACAACAGTTTTGAATCAGATGAAACTAAAATATCTGACAGAAAAAAACTATCCGGCTCTCTATCTTAATGATTTAATTTCCTTGAAGATGAATGAAATTGTACAGTCGCATAAAAATATCTGTGCGGTTATTGATGAGTTAGGAGATTTCAAAGGGATTATCTATGTGGAAGAAATTTTCGGAGAGATGATTAAAGAGGAGCAAAAGGAAAGCCTGACTGTTTCACATTTAGTCCAGCAAGCTCCGCTTACCATAAATATTGCTGATGATCTAAAAACAGTTCTGAAGAAAATGGAGCAGGAAAATGCGTGGATTTTGCCGGTGATCAATAACGAAAACCAATATCAAGGTTTCGTTTCGAAAACAGCTATTTTCAATAAATACAGGGCTTTATTGATGAGACAGAATGATTATATGGGTTAGTTTAAGTTGTAAGTTTTAAGCCCTAAGACTTATCACTTACAACCTATAATTTTTTAAATTATTCTCTCTTCAAACCGAATTTTTCAATCTTGCTATACAAATGACTTCTTTGAATATCGATTTCATCAGCAGTTTTTGATACGTTCCAATTGTTTTTTTCCAGTTTAAATTTGATAAATTCCTTCTCCGCATGGTCTTTATAATCTTGAAAATTATTAAAGCTATCGAAAGAAGAAGACATCCCTGACCCATTCGCAGAAAGAGCAATTTGTGTACTCGTTGCCGCACCAATGTTTGTTCCGCCGCCTGGATTGGCGAAAGCACGTACATCATTTTCTGTAATCACCTTATCACTCAAAATAATCAAACGCTCAATCATATTGTGTAACTCACGAACGTTCCCTGTCCAGGGCAAAGCCTGTAATGCAGCCATACCACCTTCGTTAATTTTTTTAACAGGCATGCCATAGTCATTGCAAATATTTTCTAGAAAATTCTGTGCAATCACTGGAATATCATCAGTACGTTCTGTTAAATGAGGTACGTGGATGTTGATTACATTTAAACGGTGGTACAAATCCATACGGAAATTACCATCTTCAATTTCCTTTAATAAATCTTTATTGGTTGCCGCTAAAACACGAACATTAACTTCAATTTCCTTTTCGCCACCAACACGAGAAATCTTATGTTCTTGTAAAGCACGAAGCACTTTAGCTTGAGCAGAAAGGCTCATGTCGCCAATTTCATCTAAGAATAATGTTCCGCCATTTGCTAATTCAAATTTACCAATACGTTGTTTAACAGCTGAAGTAAATGAACCTTTTTCATGGCCAAACAGCTCACTTTCAATTAATTCTGATGGAATTGCAGCGCAGTTCACTTCAATTAACGGGCTGTCAGCACGGTTTGATTTTTCATGTAACCAACGGGCAACCAGCTCTTTACCACTACCATTTGCACCTGTAATTAAAACTCGCGCTTCAGTAGGGGCAACTCGTTCAATCGTTTCTTTAATCTTCGATATACTTTCGGATTCACCTAGAATTTCGCGGGTTTTACTTGCTTTACGTTTTAGTACTTTTGTTTCGGTAACTAAATTTCCACGATCTAAACCATTGCGAACGGTGATCAGTAAACGATTTAAATCTGGTGGTTTTGAAATGAAATCGAAGGCACCTTTTTTACTGGCCTCAATGGCTGTTTCTACAGTTCCGTGACCAGAAATCATGATGAAAGGTAGGTCTGGTTTGATGATTTGTGCCTGTTCGAGCACTTCCATACCGTCCATTTTATTCATCTTGATATCGCAAAGAACCAAGTCGAAATTGGTTTTCTTGATCATTTCAAGGCCGTCGATACCATTATCGATATCTTCAACATCGTAATTTTCGTATTCTAAGATTTCGCGTAGGGTACTTCGAATTGCCCGCTCGTCATCAATAATTAATAGTTTGGCCATTTGATATTCTTATTCTAATTGAAGTGCTAATATATAATTTTAAATTTATGTATAGTTTATTATACAATCAATTTAGCCTATAAACGAGAAATCGTTAAAAAGGTTTTAAGTTTTTTATCGGAAAATAGTAGATAGAAATTTGTTTGGATAATTCAATTGAGGTTAACTTTTTAGCGAAAGGTAAATATGAAGATTCTCAGTTCCGTCAGGTTATTAATGCGATGTTTTTTTAAACAGCGAATTCTAACTCAATAATTTTTCACACTGCATTAAATAAATTTTTGTATTATACAATTGATAGTATTTTTCCGTGAATTCGGTGTCTCCGTGGCAACCGATAGAAATTGATGATAAGAAAATTTAAAGTTTTGGAGCATCACCTTGAACAAATCATAATAGATAGAAGCAGCCTAAATATTCTAGTTTTTGCTTTCAAAAATGAAAAAAATGCAGGTCTATAAGCCGGGTTCTGTTTCCTGATTGCTCAGGATTTCTATCATTAATCCACTATAAACGTTGCCGTTTATCTCTAACGACCTACCCACTAACATCGGACGGGCAGCCCTACATGCGTTAGCCTATTTGGTCTTTCAACTCTCGGGGTTTACAAACCACTGCAGTCGCCTGCAATGCTCGTACGCTCTTACCGCACGTTTTCACCCTTACCTCGATTGCTCGGGGCGGTATATTTTCTGTTGCACTGATCCGTAATTCAGGTTTTCATTCCTGAATTCCTTTCCGTTAGAAAGCGAGATGCCCTGCGTTGCCCGGACTTTCCTCTCTTCCGATAAATCGAAACAGCGATAGAACAACCTGCATTTTGCGCAAATATGGGCTTTTTAAGTCAAATTATTTAAAGAAGTTGATTATTTACAATTTTGTAATTGGGTAGAAACCTGTGAGTAGGGAACAAAACCTTGATTATTCCCGAACGAATTGGTAACAAAAACCATTACCTGAGCCACATCGATGTCTGCCAATTCAGGGAAACCAGGCATTTTTTCCTGGTAATCCTTACCGTGGATGGTCATTTTTTCATCCGTGCCATTTCTAATAATGCAAGCAAGCCGTGTTTTATTGGCTTTTAAAAATACTGAATCGGTAAGTGGAGGAGCGAGCTGACCTAAACCTTCGCCATTTTCACCGTGACAGTTCTGGCATTTTGCTTTGTAAATATCTTTCCCGTTCGACATATAGTTTTGCAAGTCGATAGTTTCTTGGTTTTGGCAAGAAACAATGATGGCAACAATCGAAAGTAAAAAAATGGAATTAAT
The DNA here is from genome assembly GCF_001422545.1 of Pedobacter sp. Leaf41. Classification (GTDB taxonomy): domain Bacteria; phylum Bacteroidota; class Bacteroidia; order Sphingobacteriales; family Sphingobacteriaceae; genus Pedobacter. The sequence goes on from NZ_LMLE01000001.1 coordinate 1,182,457, forward strand.
GATGTATTTGCGCATGGATTTTTATTTAATATCAACCACAGATAAGAAAAGATGAACACAGATTTTGTATTGTTATCTGTGCTTATCCTTTTCATCTGCGGTTAAAATTTATTTTTTATACTCTGCTAATAAAACCGGGATGTCTTTTTTCAACTGTTCAACCTGTTCTTCCTTTGTTCCGTCGTAAGCGCCGCGAATCCTTCGGTCTTTGTCAATCAGGACTAAATATCCCTGGTGAATATAACCATCTTTTGCTGTGCTATCTTCGCCAACCGCTACTAGGTAGTTTTTCTCCGCAAGCGTGTACACGCTGTCTTTGCTTCCATAAAGAAATTGCCATTTTGGTCCATCAACACCGAGTTTCTTTGCATATTTTTTAAGTGCCGAAGGTTTATCGTATTTAAAGTCGATGGTGTGTGACACAAACATCACATCCGGGTTGGTTTTAAATTTGTTGTAAACCGTCATCAAGTTACGATGCATGGTGGGGCAAATGGTGGTACATGAGGTGAAGAAAAAATCGGCTACGTAAACTTTTCCATCAGTACTTTTGTTTGTCGTAATCACACTGTCCTGATTAAGAAAAGACCAATTTGGAATGGTTTGATAAACCGTGTCTATCTTTTCAACACCTGCAGCATCTCTAACGGTTTCCGCATGTCGTTCGCCATAAAAAGGAAGTTTCTTTTCTTGCTGACAAGATGAAAATATGGTGATTGATAGCATACAAACGGCTATCGAAGAAATCAATTTATTCATGATGATTTTATTAAAATGTAAATATACAACCTCTATTATAAAGGATGGGATTAATTGTTCTTTTGTTGTCAGTTCAAATCGTTTCCCGCCGATTGAATGAAATGCTTGGTGATTTTGTAAATGGTTTTTGCAAATCTTTCCATCAGCGGGAAAACAATTAGTGCTTATGATTTTTCATTTCTGTGGTTTCTACAGATTTGATATTGTAATTTTTCAAAACCGAATCTGATACCTTTGTTACTTGGATATACTGGTCTTCAATGGCTCTCACTTTAATCATCTGCAATTTGTAGTACGCCATGTTTTCTTGCTCATTTTTACCTTTAAAATCATCTTTAAAGAAATGCATCCAATCCATCATGCGCTCATCAGCTTTGTTTAATTGATTAATCAGGTTAGCCATTTTAAGCGAATCTTCCGCAGATTTGATTTTTCCGCTTTTCAGAATAGAATCCAATTTGATTCTATTTTTCACTACTTTCTCCCCATCCATCATCAACTTGTCGTGAATGTTTAGTACTTCTTTCTTTACCGCATTTGCATCTGGTTCTGTTTTACAAGCAGCGAAAAACAGAAGCGTTAGGCCCAATTGTATTATAATCAATTTTTTCATTTTCGTTTTTTAAAAATTGTAAGTTATTCCTAAATGAACACGTCCAGCGCTCATCGGGTGATCAGTTTTGGCTTCCCAAACGTTTTTCTGTAACCCAGCATTTAAGGCCATGTTTTTGTAGAAAACATCTACACCTACGCCACCCATTAAATTATTCATTACATGTTCTCCGGTTTTAATTCCTTGGTATTTTTCTCCACCAGAATACTCATAAAAAAATTGCGCTGACGGCATTACCTGAACAGTTTTTCCTACTCTTTGGGTATAGAAAATATTTAAGAAACTGGTTGTGCTATTTGCAATCCCCTCATCACGGCTATTGGTTCCGTTTACTTTGTAGGAGGTGTTTAAACTTGCCCCAAACTTTCCTAAACCAACAATATAATTTAAGTATACAAATCCATCTGTACTGCCCGTTCCTCCCTGCATCAGAGATGAATATCGAATTCCTTCGTTATTTTTAAAGTCGTTTTTCCCTGTGGGGAGTTTTACACCGATACCGGCAATTAACTGTTGCTTAAAGTCATTTTCCAGTTGTTGTACAAAGTGATAACCCGTGTAAAGGTTTACATCACCTATGCCAGAGATAGATGAGGTATAACCATTGTATCTTTCGCTATTGGAAACATATGGTAAAATTGCATTAATTTCCAGGCGACTATTCATAAAATATCTACCTCTAAATTCGATTGATCGATATAACTCATAATCTGCCTGATTTCCGGTGTGGCCGGTTATCGGGGCATCTTGCTGCTTTGCGGGGATAAAGAATTTACCTCCGTTAGGAAACAAGGAGTGACCCTGGCCATCATAACCGTTAAAAGAACGATAGCGATAAAGAAGACTAATGCTATTGCGGTTAAAATACGGGGTAATCCCCATAAAACAGCCACAAATGTCGCAGGCGAATGTTTGGCTACCAACCAAAACAAATAGTAGAATTAATATTTTACGATTCACTATATAATGTATTTTTAATAAACTCATTGTCTGTTAATGTTTTTAGAAATGATTTGATTTGATCTTTTTCAGTATCATTTAACATGATTCCGCCTTTCAAACTTTTATCTAGATTCGGGGAATTCTTTACTCCAGAATTATAATGTTCAAGCGCCTCATCCAGATTATAAAATCGGCCATCATGCATGTACGGACTAGTATATTCAATGTTACGTAACGTTGGAACGCGAAATGTTCCAAAGTCGGCAGCAGCACCGGTGATATGCGAACGACCTTCATCTAGACTAACCAAATCCAGGCCATTGCTTCGGTAAGAAAAATCGGTAAAGAGTGGCTCTGCATGGCAGGATGAACATTTTTCTTTAAATAAATTGTAACCTGCCAACTCCGTAGATGTAAAAGTGAAGCCCTTTTCTTTTCGCATTATCTTATCATATTTGGAATTTCCTGATACCAAAACACCCACAAACTGAGCAATCGATTTTAGTACTTTTTGCGAATTGATATCACCAGAGCCAAACGCCTTTTTGAATAATTCGGGATAGGGTTGTGTGTTTTGCAAAAACGAAACAACTGTTTCTAAATCGGTCTTCATCTCACAGGCATCTGTAAAAGCATTTAAGGGAGATGTTTCGAGGTTTTTTACCCCACCATCCCAAAAGAAAGCCTTTTGCCAGGCCAGGTTGAAAAGAGGAGGAGCATTCCTTTTGCCCTGACAGTTATCTACACCATGACTTACTTTGTGATCAAGGTTTGCAAATGCAGCAAACTGCTGGTGGCAACTTCCACACGAAATACTTTTGTCAGCAGATAAACGAGCGTCGTAAAATATTTTTTTACCCAATGCAAAACCCGCATTAGTCAGCTGGTTTTCTTCGAAATTGTATCCCGGCGCTGGGAAATTAGATGGAATAGAAAAGATTATTTTTTTCTCTTCTGGTATAATGTCATCTTCATTTTTGCTGCATGCATACATCAATGCAATGCTTAGAAAAAGCATTGCAAAGACAATTGATTTACGCCACATATTAATTATGGATATGATCTAAACGGAATAACCCTTTAGCATAATTATTCGCTACGATTACTGAATTGGCCCCGCCCATGGTATAATTTAAGGTTGCAAAACTTACATCACTAACGCCTGTAAATAGCGATGCTGCATTTACAATAAAGTGCATATTGGGTTTCGCATCAGTTCTAATTCTTAACGGATTTGCAGCGTTAATTTCTGCTGAAAAAGTTTTAAGGGTATTATTTGGATCGATAACACCACCAATATGGAAGGTGATGGCATTGTTCGCAGCTGTAGACTGGGGAGAAGTTCCTTCCAGTTTTACAAAAATATAACCGCTGTTCCAGGTCCAGAACATGCCGTAAATAGGATCTAATACTCCGGTTTGAGCACCAGCAAAATTCCTGGCATAATCAACGCCAATGGTATATTCAATTCTTGTATAATCTCCTGTCGGAACATCACTTATCGTAACCAATTTCGATGGACTTTTCGATTCATCAATCAGAAAATAACTTTCTGGTATGAGGTAAGTTGTGCCATCAGCTTTGCTTAACTTAATATTGCTGACATAATATTTGAATATGTTGATTTTGAAATCTTCGCCTTTTGCATTTTTGTAGTTGGTTATATTGAGCGCCAAGGCAGCACCATTAACCTGATGTTCGAATTCGATTGTAAAGCTTGACTTTGTATTTGCTGTTATTTCATCGCCGCTTTTTTTGCAAGACGATAAAAGCATAATTGGGCATAATAATGCCAATAGGTATTGATGTAATTTCATTTTTTTTTGAAAACTGGAATAAGTAATTAAATAATTGCTGTCATTCTGAATGCAATGAAGAATCTCTAACGTTTTAGCGGAAACTAGCATTACAGCAGAAGAAAATAATTGTTTTTAGTAATGAGATTCTTCGCAATGCTCAGAAAGACAATAGACTACACCTGCGATGGCAAAGCCGCCGCATAAAAAAGTAAAATTTACTTACACCGTTTTCGGTGGATGAAAAATAGAAACAGAAAGGTTTTTAACTGGTTTTTGGAGATAACCACTTTCTGATTTGATAATGAAGTATGGAATTTGATGATTAATATCGGTAATCTGAAATTTTGGCTCAGCTTCTACAATTCGTTTGAGATTTTCCTGAACTTGTTTGTTTTTGCTATCTAAGTCTTTCAGCTTTTTTGCTAAAAAACATTGTCCATCACAATGCAATTCAGGATGTTCTTTATTGATACAAAATACAGAAGTAATGTATTCTTTGTTCATTTTATAACCCGAATAAACCACTAGTTGCATCGCTCCGTTTGAAACCGAACAAATCACTAAAAGGTATATCAGGATTTTTTTGAACATTGTATTTGCTGCAAAAGTATTAAAGAAAATGATTGAAGCAAAGAAAAGAAAGTCATTTTTGAAAAACGTTGATTGAAATCAACGGCAATGAGTACCTAATAAAATAGGAATCTAGTGAAGCATCTTTCAATTACAAATAACAAGATTATACTAAATGCTATTCCTTAACGTCAGTTTCAACTGACGGGTATAAAAAAACACAGATGAAATTCTTCATCTGTGTTCATCCTTTTTATCTGTGGCTAAAACCTAAGCCTGCAAATCGGCCATTATAGCTTTAATTTTATCACCTAGCTCCTCATTTACTCTAGCAAAATCAGCCCGATCTGCCAATGGTGCATTTACACTGCAATAGAATTTAATTTTCGGCTCGGTACCACTCGGGCGAGCAGAAACGATACTTCCATCTTCTGTAATAAACTGTAAAACATCAGAAGTTGGATAATCCAATTTTGTTACTTTTCCGGTAGTTAAATCAGTTTCCTGGCTCAATTCGTAATCTTTTAACACTGATACCTTAGAACCGCCTAGGGTTGAAGGTGGATTCTCACGGAATTTAACCATCATCGCTTTGATTTCTTCAGCCCCTGTTTTACCTTTTTTAGTCAATGAAACTAAATCTTCTTTATACAAGCCATATTCAACATACATATCTAACAAAGCATTGTATAAACTTGCTCCCTTATCTTTATAGTAGGCCGTCATTTCCGAAATGAAAGCAGCAGAAACAACCGCATCTTTATCGCGAACTAAATCGCCAATCAGGTAGCCATAACTTTCTTCACCACCACCAATAAAATACTTTTTACCTTCTAATTCGGTCATTAACTGACCAATGTATTTAAATCCAGTTAAGGTATTGTAATAAGTAACATCCTTTTTCTTTGCGATTTCTTCAATAAGGTTCGAGGTAACAATTGTTTTCACAATAAACTGATTGCCATCTAATTTACCGCCTTCTTGCCAGGCAGATAAAAGATAATTGATCAATAAACTTCCAGTTTGATTACCATTCAATAATACCCATTCGCCATCATTATCTTTAACAGCGATACCCACGCGATCTGCATCTGGGTCAGTTGCCAAAACTAAATCTGCATCAATCTCTTTAGCTTTGTTCATAGCTAAAGTCAAGGCATCTTTTTCCTCAGGATTTGGATAAACTACCGTCGGGAAATTACCATCAGGTTTACTTTGCTCTTCAACAATGGTTACGTTAGTAAAGCCAAATTGTTCCAATGCTTTTGGTACCAAAGTAATTCCGGTACCATGGATAGGAGAGTACACAATTTTCAAATCGTGTTGTCTTTTAATTGCTTCGGGTGAAATGGAAAGCGCAGTAATTCCATCTAAGTAAAGTTTATCTACAGCCTCGCCAATTAATTCAACATTTGCATCAATGCGATCAAATTTTACTTCGTCGATGCTTTTGATTTTATTTACTTCATCGATAACCAGTTTATCATCCGGAGAGGTGAACTGTCCGCCATCTGCTCCATAAGCTTTGTAGCCATTATATTCTTTAGGATTATGGGAAGCGGTAAGCATTACTCCACTTTTACATCCGAAATGACGGACGGCAAAAGACAACTCAGGAGTTGGTCTTAATGCCTCAAAAAAGTATACATGAATGCCATTTGCTGAAAAAACATCAGCCGTAATTCCTGCAAAGTAATCAGAATTATTTCTGCTATCGTGAGCAATGGCTACGCTGATTTTCTCACCTGGGTATTTATTATTCAAATAATTTGCTAAACCTTGAGTGGCTGTACCAATAGTATATTTATTTATTCGGTTAGAGCCGGCACCCATTATGCCCCGCAAGCCACCTGTACCAAATTCAAGGCTTTTATAAAAAGCATCGGTAAGTTCTGTAGTTGCATTTTTATCTACAAGTTCCTGAATTTCAGACTTTGTTTTATCGTCGTAGTGTCCGCTTAACCACTGATTTATTGTGGTTTGTGTTGATTGATCAATTGATTGCATTGAGCTCTATTTTTAATTTAATATCTGGTGTTGAACAAATTTAATTGGATGAAGTTTTGTTAAAATATCGAAATTTTAATTAATCCAAATTTTATTTTGTTGAGGATGTTGCTTTTAAGCTGCTTTTGTTTATTTTCACGCCCCGATACAATTATAAGAAAATCCAGTATTATAAATGGGCCGATTGTAACTTTTTCACAATAATTGTAAAGTTCAGGCGGCTCATCCGGTTAACCAATTTATAAATAGATGAAAATATTAAAATTTGGGGGTACTTCTGTAGGTAGTCCCGAGCGCATGACGAAATTATTGGATATCATTAATCCAAATGAAGAACAGATTGTGGTTTTATCAGCAGTGTCTGGTACTACAAATAGTTTGGTAGAAATTTCTAATTATTTTTTAGCTGGGGATAAGAAGAAGGGGAGCGAATGTGTTGAAAATTTATATCAAAAATATAAGGATTTTGTAATTGAGTTATTGCCCGCTGCCGATTTTCAGGAGATGGGCAATGAGGTAATTGATTATCATTTCAGCTTTCTAGCTGTTTTAACCAACGATATTTTTACTTCAATTGAAGAGAAAGTTGTTTTGGCTCAAGGCGAATTATTATCGACAACATTATATCATATTTATTTGAAGTCAATCGGTGTCGAATCAGTATTACTTCCAGCATTAGATTTCATGAAGACTGATGAAGACAATGAACCTGATATTCCATTTACAACCAAACATTTAACGCCATTATTAGAAGCAAACAAAGGCAATAAATTGTTCATCACTCAGGGATTTATTTGCCGCAACAGTTTTGGCGAAGTGGATAATTTGCGCCGTGGTGGAAGCGATTATACTGCTTCTTTACTTGGAGCAGCAATTTTAGCCGAAGAAGTTCAAATTTGGACAGACATTGATGGGATGCACAATAATGATCCTCGAATTGTAAAAGGGACCAAACCAATTGCGCAATTATCATTTGATGAGGCTGCAGAATTAGCTTATTTTGGAGCAAAAATTTTACATCCGCAATCTGTTTTTCCGGCACAGAAATATAAAATTCCTGTTCGTTTATTAAATACTATGGAGCCTTCTGCTGCTGGTACTTTGATCACGCATAACAGCGAAAAGGGTAAAATTAAATCAATCGCAGCAAAAGATGGCATCACTGCTATTCGCATTCAATCTAGTCGGATGCTTTTAGCTTACGGTTTTTTACGTCGCGTGTTTGAAGTATTTGAGCGTTACAAAACACCAATTGACATGATCACCACCTCTGAGGTTGCGGTATCGTTAACTATCGATGAGACCGGAAATCTTTCAAAAATTATTGAAGAATTAGAAAGCTTCGGTACAGTTGAAGTGGATACCAACCACAGTATTGTTTGCGTTGTAGGGGATTTCGGCTCAGAAAAACATGGTTTTGCTAGTCGGGTTTTGGAAGGGTTGAAACATATTCCAATTCGTATGATTTCTTATGGAGGAAGCAACTATAATGTTTCGCTACTCATATTGAGCGAATACAAAACTGAAGCTTTAAGAAGTTTGCACAATAGATTATTTGAATAGCAAATAAAACGCACCCATAATAACCAGCAAGCCGACAAGAAAGTGAAAACCTAAAAAGTTTGCTGGTAACAATTGATTTTTGTATTTCTTGTAGGAATTAAATAATCCTAAAGAGATAACTAAAACGACAAAAATGGCTGCAATTATTTTCATTTTCTAATAAAGAATAAGAACAATACAATTAGAATAAGAACAATAGAAAATCTAATTTTCCCATTGTATTGTTTTTGGGTAATGCGTCCATGCTTCAAATCAAGGTAATTGCCCCAATAAATGAGTACAAAAAATAAAATTAAAACGATTATAAGGAATTTGAACATGTTCGCCGATAAAGATATATCAAAGTTTAACAATATAGAAACGCCTTTTTACTATTACGATACGGATTTATTGCAAAAAACGCTAAGCACTTGTGCAGAAGCCGCCGCTCCATATCAATTTCATATTCATTATGCTTTAAAAGCTAACTTCAATTCTGTTTTACTCGAGCAAATTAAACAGATTGGCTTTGGTGCAGATTGTGTAAGTGCCGGAGAGGTGAGAAGAGCTGTTGAAGTCGGTTTCGATCACAAAAAAATCGTATTCGCTGGTGTCGGTAAATCCGATAAAGAAATAAATGAGGCTTTAGATCTTGATATCTTCTGCTTCAATGTAGAATCTATTCAAGAGTTGGAAGTTTTGAATGAGTTAGCAGCTGCAAAAGGCAAGACTGCACAGGTAGCTATCCGTATTAACCCTAATGTAGATGCCCATACCCACCACAACATTACCACAGGTTTAGACGAAAATAAGTTTGGAATCAATTCATGGGATTTACCACAATGTGCGGAAACCTTGAATTTATCTAAAAACCTAAAATTTATTGGAATTCACTTCCATATCGGTTCTCAAATTACCAACCTCGATGTTTATAAAAACCTTTGTGTTCGCGTAAATGAATTCTGTAGTTGGTTTGAAGATAAAGGTTTCGTTGTCGAGATTTTAAACGTCGGTGGTGGTTTAGGTATTGACTATTATAATCCTGATAATCAAATCCCTGACTTTAAATCTTACTTTAAGATATTTAACGATTTTCTGGACGTAAAACCCAATCAGGAAGTTCATTTTGAATTAGGAAGAGCATTGGTTGGCCAATCAGCAGCTTTAATCACCAAAGCATTATATATCAAAAAAGGTAAGAAAAAAAACTTTGTGGTTTTAGATGCCGGAATGACTGAGTTGATGCGTCCTGCCTTATACCAGGCTTACCATAAAATTGAGAATTTGACTCGAGGTAACGGAAATGAAATCAAGTATGATGTCGTAGGGCCCATTTGCGAAAGCACCGATTGCTTTGGCAAAGAAGTGGAGCAACCAGAATCATTTAGAGGCGATATTTTCGCCATCCGCAGTGCTGGCGCTTACGGTGAAGTAATGGCATCAAACTATAATTTAAGAGATGCGATAAGATCTGTCTACAGTAACGAACTATAATTACATATTCGTCATTGCAAGGCACGAAGCGATCTTAATTAGTAGGATATATTACTTCGTACCTTGCAATGACGTTTAACATTATTTCTTTTTCGAGGCCACAAGTACAACTACACCCGCAACTAAAACTATTCCACCAACATACGGCGGCCAGTTTACCGATTTTTCTTTGTCAGCTGATATCTGAATAGGTCCGGCGTCAACTATCTTTTCTTTTTGAGTGTATGAAAATCCAGTCCAAACGAGCATAATCACTCCAATTACAATTAAGATAAGTCCTATAGATTTGTTCATGATATTTTATTTTTAATAGCTGAACAGTAAACCTGAAATTATGTTTTCATTAAAATGAATAGCCTAGTGTAATCTTACCAGAGTTGTTCATTAAATTGGTTCCTGAACCTAAAATTCCGTAAGCATTTTTAATCTTGATAAAAAACGACAAGTCAGTTGCTAAGCCCGTAATTTTATCTTCGCTATAATTAATGTTATTTCTTAAATCAATAGTGCTACCTACAAATAGACGGAAACCATATTGTCTATCGGTATTTTTACGGCCAGACCAAATAATTTCTGTTGAACCACCCGTTGTAAAAAGTGCAGTTTTATCAGAAGCTATCGATAATGGATCGTTTTTACTTCGCACATCTTTTCTGAATGAAGCATAGCTACCAGCCTCATAAACAAAAGCACTTTCCCAATTCAAAATCCGAAATTCTGTATTTCCAGATTTTTCGGCTATTCCAATTGATGTGCGTAAACCGAAACCATAAAATCCTTGATCATGATACGCTTCGATAATCTTTCTTTGAGTGTTTTCGTAACCTCTGGAGGTGCCTCCAAAATATCCGAACCCGCCGTAGGCAAAATTGAAATTCTTAACTACGTGAGACCGATTGTAGTTAATGTAACCCATAGCCATGTCTCCAACATTATAAGGCAGACTGTTGTTGGCGAAACTAGCACTAACGTAATTTTTTACTTTAACACTATCTTCCATCATCGGTTTTGGAAGGTAGGACATGTGGTTTGAACTAGCAGGAGGGGTATAAAAAACCGGCAGATTATTTACAACAACGCCACATGAAGATAATAGTATGGTTGAAAATATCGCAATAAAAATTATGGGATGTTTAGAGAGCTTCATAATTAGATTGAAGAGGGTTAATATGTATTTACAATTTATAAATTTTAGTTTTATTCATCAAAAAAATCAACTAATCCGCCGATAAAATATTCTTCAATTCCTTCTGTGAAATCTTTATAATCTTCTTCTGGGATGTTTGTTTGTTTAAATTCCAACGAAGTTCCCTTTTTATCTTCGTGAAGTTTAATCGTGACGATTGAAGGTTCGGCATCTTCACCGAAGTACCATTGCTGCACAATTTTTTTGTTTGGCTCAAACTCAAGGTTTTTTCCCACGATGTCGCCATCCCAAAATGAAAATTCCGTATCGGGCTTTTCTTCGAATTCAACTTCCGCACCCGTCCACAGTTTGATGCTAATATCTTTTGTAAGTGCTAAATAAACCTCTTCAGGTGAAGCGGGGATGTAAGTGTATTTTTTGTAATCTCTCATTAACTTATATTTTGTATCTGCATTATTTAAAAGCGTTCAGTCCTGTTACATCCATACCTGTAATTAATAAATGGATATCATGCGTTCCTTCATAGGTTACTACCGATTCCAGATTCATCATGTGGCGCATGATAGAATATTCTCCTGTAATACCCATTCCTCCAAGCATCTGACGAGCATTTCTAGCAATATCTAATGCAATCTCTACACTATTTCTTTTTGCCATTGATATTTGTTCGGCTGTTGCTCTGTTTTCACTTTTAAGCACACCTAAACGCCACACTAAAAGCTGCCCTTTAGTAATCTCCGTAACCATTTCGGCTAGTTTTTTCTGCTGCAATTGAAAACCTCCAATTGGTTTTCCAAACTGAATTCTTTCCTTCGAATAACGAAGGGCTGTATCATAACAATCCATTGCTGCCCCTAAGGCACCCCAGGCAATACCATAACGTGCTTGATTTAAGCAACCTAGCGGACCTTTCAAGCCACTTATTTCTGGAAAAACATTTTCTTTTGGAATTTGGACATTATCAAAAACCAACTCGCCAGTAGCTGAAGCTCTCAAGCTCCATTTGTTGTGTGTTTCAGGAGTAGAAAATCCATCCATTCCACGTTCTACAACCATGCCTCGAATTTTACCAGATTCATCTTTTGCCCAAACCACAGCGATATCGGCAAAAGGAGCATTGCTGATCCACATCTTGGCACCATTCAAAATGTAGTGAGATCCTGCATCTTTAATATTGGTAACCATGCCTCCAGGATTTGATCCGTGATCAGGCTCTGTCAAACCAAAACATCCCATCATTTCGCCACTGGCTAATTTTGGTAAATATTTTTTTCGTTGCTCTTCACTTCCATAGGCATAAATAGGATACATCACCAGCGATCCTTGAACAGATGCGGTAGAACGGATTCCGGAATCACCGCGTTCGATCTCCTGCATCAAAATTCCATATGCGGTATAATCCAATCCAGCGCCGCCATATTCTACCGGAATTGTTGGCCCGAAAGCTCCTATATCAGCCAATCCTTTTATTAAATGCTTCGGAAATTCTGCCTTTTGAGCGTAATCTTCTATAATTGGGCTCACTTCCTTCTTAACCCATTCTCTAGCCGACGCTCTAATCAGTTTGTGCTCATCAGTAAGCAACTCATCTAATAGATAATAATCTGGAGCCTCATAAAGGTCTTTGTTCGACGATATACTCATTTGAAATTCTATTATTTGGTTAAGAAATCCGTTTATTTCAAAGGTAACAATTTACCGCAAGGGGCATTATATTCCTGAATAAAAAATTAATTTTGCTACACACAGAAACACACCTATATGAATCATTTCAAACAAACCGTAGCATTAAAGGAAGTTAGTTGTTTTGCATTGCATGGCTGGTATCCGGAAGAACAACTAATTGGAAATCATTTTATTATTGATCTTGAAACTAAATTTACTCCATTAGTTATCGATGATGAGCTTTCCAACACCGTTAATTACGAAGATTTGAATACCATTATATTGTATGAGATGAAGAAGACTCAAAAGCTCTTAGAAACAGTTTTAAATAACATCATATTAAAAGTAATCAAGCTTTATCCTTTTGTTGAAACTATAAACGTGAGTATCAGAAAACTTAATCCACCAATGGAAGGGCAAATTGGGCATTCATTTGTAAAGCTGACTTACAATGCATCAGCTCAGTAACATGGTTAAATCATTTTTGGTGCTAGTCTATTAAGCTAGCTGCAAAAAAAGTTAGGCTATCCATCGCGGATAGCCTTTGCTAACAACAAAACAAATATAAGATAACCAAATCTTGCCTGATTGAGCAGAATCAGGTTTAAGTGCTATGAGATACACTTATCTTCCTAGTGTTGGATTCGAACCAACATTTTAAAGTTTATAAAACCTCAACCTTCCTATCGGTAAACTGGACAATTTTGTTAAACCGGTTTTAAGGATAAAAAATCTTTCATTACAATAATCTCTTCACGATTAATTTTATCTTCATCCCTTATCTGTTTAGTATCGACTACCGTAATTTCGGTATGATATCTAAAATTTGGATAGTCGCTGATTCAGGGATATTGAAAATATCTTGACATATTCTTTGCCTTTAATAGTTTAACATATTTTAGTTATCAATTCAATGTTCAACAAATATATAAATAAGTATATAATATCTATGGATTTAGTAGTTAATTTATTGTGTAATCTGATAACCTTTTGATATATAATAATTTAATTTATTTATTTCTATGATTTATTGGGTTTTATCATATTCAAATTGAAAGAAAAGATTCCATTTTTAATCTTAAAGCCATAGCTTACAGGGCGGAATTAGCTTTACATATACTAAAGCCTGAATTCAATTTCTCAAAAGCTAATTATTTTAAGGATATTTGCATTTTCAAATATTAAAACGATAAGCGTGTCATTAGAAAAATTAAAGCTTAGTAAGCCACTTGTTGCAGCCATGACTGATGCAGGATTTTTAACTCCAAAAGAGATTCAAATCAGAACCATGAGCAGAATTTTAGGTGGACAAGATGTTATTGCGATAGCACCAGAAGGAGCAGGGAAAACAACAACTTATGTTTTAGCTACCTTAATGAAGTTGAAATATGCTTTCGAAGAAGCGCCAAGAGCTTTAATTTTGGTCCCAGATGCAGAACATGTTGATCATGTGTTGGAACAATTCAAGTTATTGAACCGAAATAATACGTTCAGAATTCTTGGAATTGACAGTCGTGGGGCTGTTGAAACACAAATGAATGAGATTACCGATGGTTGCGATATTATTGTTGCTGTGCCAGACAGGGCTCGTGCCTTATATTTGAAACTTGCCCTAAACACCAATAAAATTCAATTATTTATTGTAGATAATGCCGAACTGATTGTTAAAAAGGGATTACAGCTTCCTGTAGTTGAATTGGCAAACAGTGCTTATAAATCTCAGCATGTTGTTTTTACAGAAGTATTTCACGAGAAATTGAATCATATGATTTCTCCTTTTATGAAAGATTCGGCAACAACCATCGAGGTTGATGAAATTGGTGAGCAACAAGCAGAAGTTTATCCGCAGATGTTATACCAGGTCCCAAACTTCCGCACCAAGTTGAACTTGTTAACACTCTTGTTAAATGATACGGAGTTTTTTGATAAAGTAGTGGTGTTTGTAAATACCAGATTAACAGCCCAAACGGTTTATAAAAACTTCAATAATCCAAAAGAAGGCGAAATTAGTATTTACCGTTCTTTGTTTTTTGATGACAAAGGTTACGATGACATTGAAGACTTTAAGGAAAATCCTGATGCGAGAGTTCTTATTGTCGCTAACGAGAATCTAGGGGAGCTAGATATTCAGGGAATTCCATTTATCCTTCATTTAGAATTGCCTGAGCAAAAGGAAACATTAATTCAGCGTATTGTTAAAACAGGAGAAGAGGAAGTGGTTGCGATTACATTTTCTACTGATATAGAACTCGTTGAGATTAAGAAGATTGAACAAGCCATTGGACAGCGGATGGATGTTATGGAGCTCCCTGAAGATCTAAAAATAATGGATGCAACCGCAAAACCAAAGAAAAAGAAAAAAGAGGAAGAAGAGGATGTTACCGAACGTGGTGCCGCATTCCATGAGAAAAAAGCAAGCAATTTAAAGAATTACAATTACAGTGCGGGTACGAAGGCCAAAATGACTTATAAGAATAAAAAAGGTTTATCTTAATTGTAAATCCCCATTGCCAGAGATCTGGCGCCCATGTTATGATATAGATTGCTTCGTGCCTCTCATTGAAGAAAATTTTAAACGCAAAAAGCCCCGATTTTCATCGGGGCTTTTTTATATTATTTTACTATTGACTAGTATAATGTAAATTCTACACGACGGTTTTCTTGACGACCCGCTGCAGTTTTGTTTGTTGAAATTGGTTGATCAGGTCCGTAACCAGTAGCTTCAATTCTTGATGCGTTAGCACCTTGAGATACTAAATAAGCTTTCACTGATTCTGCTCTTTCTTTAGATAAACGTAAGTTTAACTCTCTTCCACCAGTGTTATCTGTGTGACCAGCTAATTTTAAGCTAAAGTTTTTCTCTACTAATAAACCAGCAACTCTGTTTAATGAAGCATAAGATTTAGAACGGATAGTAGATTTACCTAAATCAAACTCTAAGTTTGAAATTGCATCTTTAACAACTTTACGATCTTCTTCAGTAATTACTTTAGTTTCTCTGATAATTTCGCGTTGAACTTTGATTGGGCAGCCAGAACCATCAACTACAGTACCTGTTGGTGTTCCTGGACATTTATCAAATTTGTTTGCTACACCATCATTATCGTCATCAGCTAAATCTTTAGCATATTGCTCTCTATCTCT
Organism: Pedobacter sp. Leaf41; assembly: GCF_001422545.1. Lineage (GTDB taxonomy): Bacteria > Bacteroidota > Bacteroidia > Sphingobacteriales > Sphingobacteriaceae > Pedobacter. The sequence goes on from NZ_LMLE01000001.1 coordinate 1,198,139, forward strand.
GGCAGCATTTTGTTCTGCTGTAGATAATGCTCTTCTTAATTCAGCACTTTCTTCTGCACTTTGCTTACGTAAATCGGCAACAGCACTATAGTTTTGCAATTGAGAATTTTCTTTGTTTCCTAAAGCAAACTCTAAACCTGCGTGAGCGTAAGAGAATCTGCTTTCGTTGTAAGCACTTTTAACTGTTGGTGAAGATTTGATAAAATTGATATCATAACCTAAATCGATGTTAATACCTTTAGCAACACCTAATTTAAATCCAACTCCTGTTGGGATAAACCAGCCTTCTCTATCAGCAAAAACTTCTGTAGTTCCAAGTTGCGAATCAGATGACATATAACCAGCACCAGCTTTTACGTATGGAATTAAAACTGCATTTTCAGTATTTAAACTAAAGTTTGCAATGTTTAAAACTGCTGTTAATGATCCAGACCAGTTAATGCTATTTTTCTGCTCTAAGTTTCCGAAAGCGTTAGCTGTTTTAACCTCGCCACGTAAGAAATCTGCTTGCAAGCCTAAAGCTGGCAAAATTTGTTTCTTAACAAATGCACCATAACCAATACTTTTAAATTCTCTTGCATCTACGCTTCCGCCACCTAAGAAAGTGTTTTGGCTTAAGATACCACCATGAGCACCAACGCTCCAGGTTCTTAATGATTGTTTACCGAATCTACTGGTTGTAGTTGGCGTTTCTTGTGCAAATAATTGTGATGATAATCCTAATAAGGCAACCAACATTGTTGATTTTGTAATTCTCGAATTCATTTTTGTTAATTTATAAATAATAGTCTCTTAACAGTTTTTTTATAATACTGTTTGGTTGCCTATAAGAAAAAACCTTGCCAAAAAATGGAAAATAAATCCAACGATCATTAGATCAGCTCATTATGATCGATAAAATAATTCACAAAAATGTTACCTAATAGCCCTTAGCAGGTTAAAAACTGTCTATAATTGTATACAAAGATTAGATTTTGATTAAAAATTGACTTCGCCAGCCCATGGCTCCAGCAAATTTTATAGTCTTAACTTCGCAAAGAAGTCCCAAAATACAATGCCGGCAGAAATTACAATATTAAAAGAGTGTTTGGTTCCAAACTGAGGAATTTCGATACATTCATCAATGCTAGCCATCACTTCATCACTCACGCCATCAACTTCATTACCGAAAATTAGAGCGTATTTTTTATTGGAATCTGGCTGAAACGTATTTAGCATGGTACTATTTTCTGCCTGCTCGATGGCAACAATTTCATAATCTTCGATACGTAATGCATTGATGGCAGATAAAGTGTCAGGATAATAAATCCATTCTACAGATTGTGTTGCGCCTAAAGCAGTTTTTTCGATTTCACGATGTGGAGGCTGCGCCGTAATTCCGCACAAAACAACCTTTTCCAGTGCAAAACCATCTGCTGTACGAAAAACAGAACCGACATTATGCATGCTACGAACATTATCTAAAACCACCACGACTGGAAGTTTCTCTTGCGCTTTAAACGCGATTATATCTGGACGATTGAGTTCGTCTAATTTTAATTTTTTCATTGTATTAACCGCAAATTTGCAGTTTATCTAAAAGATTATCGTTATTGACTTTGTTAAATATTTCAAAGCCTTGTGGGCCCATCTCCAATCTCACTGATGTAAATCGCTGCAGGATAGCCGATTTTACCCACATAATACGCTGTTAAATGTTTGGCAAAATCTTCTTCGTAACCTCTTTCAAGCAAAGCGATGGCGCAACCTCCAAAGCCAGCGCCAGTCATTCGGGCACCAATTACATGATCGTAAGTCAAACAAAAATCAACAACTGCATCCAATTCATCTCCGCTAACCTCGTAAAGCTCCTTCAATGATTTATGCGATGCATACATCAAACGGCCGAATTCTTCTAAATTGCCGTTATTAAGTGCTTTAGCCGCAAGATGAACGCGGTCGTTTTCCTTTACTACATGTGTAGCTCTGTTCAGAATTGTTTCATCATGAATCAAATGACTATGCAACGCAAACTTCTCTGCGTTTAGTTCACACAAATTGTGAAGTGTAATTTCCTCATTCAACAATCTTAAAGCTTCCTGGCATTCTGCAACACGTTCATTATATTTAGAATCAGCCAATTCTCGGGGCTTATTTGTATTGATAATGGCTAAAGAATATTTACCTAAGGCAACATCAACCATTTTGTATTTCAGCGTTTCGCAATCAAGTACAATGGCTTTATCTTTTTCACCAACTGCTACTGCAAACTGATCCATAATTCCAGAGTTCAAACCGATAAAATCATTTTCAACCTTTTTGGCAATTTTGACTAGCTCCAGTTTATCATAGCCCAAATTCAAGTAATCGTTCAATGCAAATGCCGTAGCAATTTCAATTGATGCTGAAGAAGATAGGCCGGATCCGATTGGAATGTTACCGAAAAACAGAAAATCAAATCCATTGATTTCTTTACCATCCTTTAAAAACTCATTGATTATTCCAATAGGGTAGTTGGCCCATAAACTGCCGTTTTTATTATGGATCTTATTGCTCTCTACCTCAACCCGAGTTTCAAAATTTAAACTTTTAAACCTGAATTTGCCATCGTTATTTGAGGCAATAGCAACCCAAGTTCCTAATGTGATGGCGCAAGGCATTACTAGTCCACCATTATAATCTATATGCTCGCCAATCAGGTTGATCCTTCCAGGAGTGAAGTAAACTGCATCAGAATTACGATTATAATTTGCTAAAAAATTTTGCTCAAGTTCGATTTTCATTTGGTTAAAAATATTTATAAAAGCATTAATAATGCTATGTTTGTTACGAAACAAAAATCCTAAGTTACAATTTATGAGCGTTCAGCAAACATCAACAGGAAAATTTATTGATGGCGAAGAAATTTTCGCACTCGAACTAACCAATAGCAAAGGCACTTACGTTAAGATTTTTAATTACGGTGCTATCATTAACAAATTTATAGTTCAAAATGATAAAGGTGAGATGCAGGATATTGTATTAGGCTTTGATTCTTTTGAGCAATATCTTGATCCTGAATATTTGAAGAACTATCCTTACTTCGGAGCGGTAATTGGTCGTTATGCAAATCGCATCAAAGATGGTCGTTTCAGCATTGGCGATGAGCGCTTCCAATTGGTTCAAAATGCTGGTGCAGCAACGTTGCATGGTGGCAAGGTAGGTTTTGATAGAAAAGTTTGGGATATTGTTGAAGTTGATGAAAATCAAAACTTGGTTACGTTAGAATATGAAAGTGAAGATGGGGAGGAAAATTTTCCAGGCAATTTAGTGATCTCGCTAACTTTTGAATTGACCGAGAATAATGAACTTATTTTAAGCTACGAAGCTGAAACAGATAAAGCTACTCCCATTAATTTAACCCACCATGGCTATTTTAACTTATCTCCAGATGGGGGAAATGTTGATAATCATCAACTTCAAATTTTTGGGTCGAATTATTTAGAGCAAGATGATAATTATTCAGTAACTGGAAAATTAATTCCGGTAGCTGGAACACCGCTCGATTTTACACACCTAAAGGAAATTGGAAAAGATTGGGACCCTGAAGAAGGTTATGATCAGAGCTTTGTTCTTGATAAAATTTATGGTGATTTATCTCTAGCAAGTAAAACGAGCGAGTCAGAGAGTGGTTTAACATTAAGCGTTTACACTACCGAGCCTGTTGCACATTTATACACCGCAAAATACCTTGATGTAAAAAATGGTAAAGGCGGAAAAGATTACCAAGCTTACAGCGCTTTTTGCATTGAAACCCAGCATCACCCAAATGGAATCAATATTCCTGAATTTCCAAGTACTATTTTACAGCCGGAGGATTTATACACACAAACTACAATTTATAAATTATCACTAGCCAAATAAATATGTTTAGCCTTCAAGATATTAAAACTGCAGAAGCGAAAATTAAAACCGGTGCTGATTTCCCTCAGTTTATAAAGGAAATTAAAGAAATGGGGGTAGTCAGAAATGATGTTTATGTGTCTAACGGACTTTCCATTTATTTTGATGATGAAGACAATGCACAGCAGGCAAGTCCACAGGGGTATCCGGCACTTATCATTAACGATGAATCATCTGAAGATAAATTGAGGCATGCATTAAAGATACACCAAAGCGGAGAAACCGATTATTGGACCTTCTGTAAGCAAGCTGCAGATGCTGGTGTAGAAAAGTGGGTGATTGATTTGGGAGCAATGACTTGTACCTATCTAGATAGTGAGGGGAATGAATTGGTGCGGGAGAAAATTCCAAAGCTTAAAGGCTGGAAATAAAAACGAGTGAGTTGCAATTTCAAGGAAAATAGATAACGTTAGAAAACAGAATAAGCTAGCGTCACTAAATTCTTTCCAGCACCAGTTTAACAGCCTGCTCTACAATTTTATTCGGTTCTTTGCTAAATTCAAAGTTTACGCGGCTTGCCAAAATTGCATTGATCGACAAGGCTTTATGGCCTAATATTTTAGCCAATGCATAAATACCCGCTGTTTCCATTTCCAAATTTGTAATGCGATATTGATTGCTCTTGAAACTGTTTATTAAATTTATAAAGTTCGGTACAGCATTTTCCGCCCTCACTACCCGTCCCTGTGGCGCATAAAATCCAGGGGCAGTAATCGTAATTCCCCTAGGCAGATCCTTTCCAATAGTATTTAGTAAAGTGTCATTAGCAGCAGTTAAATAGGGGTTAATGTTTTTTAAGTGCCCGAAATGCCTACTAACGTCAGCCATTAAAGTTCTATCATCATCAGCAACTTGCTGAACATAATAGTTCATTAGGGCGTCCATTCCCAAACCATAATTCGAAGCCAAAATGGTACCTATCGGGATATCGGCCTGAACGGCACCAGAAGTACCCACACGAATAATACTCAGCGACTTAAGATCTTTTTTAACCAATCTGGTTTCAAAATCTATATTGACCAAAGCGTCCAATTCGTTAAAAACAATATCTATGTTATCCGTACCAATACCGGTAGAAAGCACCGACACCCGCTTTTTACCTACATAACCGGTATGCGTAATGAATTCTCTTTTGCCCTTTCTTAATTCTATTTCATCAAAATACTTACTTACTTCAGCCACCCGATCTGGATCGCCAACCGTGATGACTGTTTCGGCAACGTCTTCTGGCAATAAATTTAAATGATAAATGCTTCCGTCTGGATTGATGATTAAGTCGCTTTCGGATATTTTCATAATTGCTTAGTTTGAAATTAAATTTTGTTTGGGCACTTAAGTGGTTTGGAGATATTTCAGTTTTACGTTGCTTATTTTATCAAACTTACTTAAAACCTGATTCAACTGTGCCTTTCTCACCTCAAGTTTCAAAATGCAATTGGCATCGAAGTGTTGCTGTAGAATAAGCAGGCTTTCCTCTTTAACCAGTTTCATCACATCATTCATCTGAAGATAATCAAAATGTACTTCGTACAGATCATTTATTGTTTTAGTAACAATTTTCGCAGAGGCAATAGCATCCAAACTAGCATTTTTATAGGCATTTATTAAACCAGGAACACCTAATAATGTGCCACCAAAATAACGGACCACCACGATCGCTATGTTTGTAAGATCGGCAGAAAGTAAGCAATTCAAAATTGGTCTGCCAGCAGTACCTGAGGGTTCGCCATCATCGTTAATACGAAAAACAGAACGATCAGGAGTTAAACGATAGGCAAAACACCAATGTCTAGCCTTAGCATGTTCGTTGCGAAGATTTGCAATAATAGGCTTTACCTCATCTTCATTGCGGATAGGATAGGCGTAAGCGATGAATTTACTGCCTTTATCACGAAAAATTCCTTCTGAAGGACTTTCTATCGTTTTATAGGAATCATCGAACAGCATTTTGGGAAAGGGTAATAAAGATGACGGCAGCAAGCGCTAAGACGATTCCGAGGTAGTTTATTTTTGTTAATTTCTCCTTAAATATGATGATTCCAAATAAACTTCCCACAACGATTACCCCCATATTCATTGCTGCAAAAACCGTTGATGGATTGTTGGACAAGGCTTTATGGGCTTTCATATAGAACAAAATGTTACCAAAATTAAATAACCCTAAAACCAAGCCGCAAGCCAAGTTTACAAGCTGAATCTTGATTTTTCTAATGATCATTAATACGATTACAATGATCAGCGAAACGATAAACGCTAGGCAAAAAACAACGAAGAGCGAGGTTGTGTATGGAAGTAAATTATATAAGGCAATTTGTTTAAAGAGTACATCTATAACTCCAAAACCTATAAAAACCATTAATGGATAAATCCAATTTCCCTGATTTTCCTTTTGAACAGTTTTTCGAAGGAAAGTTAAAAATATAGCGGGAAACCCGACTAATAAACCAATTATTTTTAATTGATTAAAATCTTCACTGAATATAAAATAAGCAGCCAAAATCGGGATAAAAAGAGATAATCGCTGGGCGATATCGGTTTTTACAATACCAAGATTTCTTATTGAGGCAGCCAAAAGTAAAAACACTGAAGGCAATAATACTGCTAGCGATAAGTAAATTGACCATGGTGCGCTAGCATTTACAATGATAATATCTGGCTTAAAGAAAATATAACATAAGATTAAAGCAGCAAAATAATTTATTGTAACTGCCTGAATGATATTGATTTGATAGCGTTTTGCCAATTTTAGCAATACGGCAACTGTAACGCTGCAGCAAATGCTTAATAGTATGTATATCATTTAGTTGTGCTGATTAATATAGATGGATAGTTGATCAGAACCAACCCGGATTTGTTCTTGTAAACGACCGTTGATGACTGGTGAGGGAATACCGTCGTTCCAACTGCCTTTAGAATTAAAAATTCTGGCTTCATCCCAGATATTAGCGTCCAGAAATTGCTTTAAAATATTTGCACCACCTTCAACAATTACCGATTGCGTATCCATCAAATAAAGTTGAAAGGCTATTTTTTGAGCCAGATAGAAGTGCATATCTTCCATTTGAATGTAGTGAACATTTCCAACCACATCTGTTTTAATTTCATTAAAGATGATTGTCTTAGCTTCATCATTAAAAATGTGGTTGTTTTGTGGAACGTCGAGATTCTTATCAATTACAAGGCGAATGGGATTTTTGCCTGGCCACTCTCGTGCCGTGAGTTGAGGATTATCGATGATGGCCGTTTTCTTACCAATTAAAATGGCATCTTCCTGTGTACGCCATTCATGGGCCATTCTTTTGGCTAAAGCGCCACTTATCCATTTTTGGTGACCAAAATTGGTTGCAAAATACCCGTTTGCGGTTTCTGCCCATTTAAGAATGATATACGGGCGCTGCTGCTGAATTCTTGTGAAAAATCTTCGGTTAAAATATTTGCACTCTTCCTCTAAAACACCACTTATTACTTCTATACCCGCGTTTTTTAACTTTTCAATCCCTTTGCCATCTACACCAGAAAACGGATCACGATTGCCAACTACCACTTTTTTCAATTGATGTTTTACAAATAAATCGGCACAGGGAGGGGTTTTACCAAAATGCGCACAAGGTTCTAAGTTTACGTAAGCAATGGCTTCTTTTAATAAATCAGTACCTTCATCACCATACTGATCGAAAACCGATTTTATAGCATTCGGTTCTGCATGGGCCTTACCAAATTCTTGATGATAACCTTCACCGATAATTTTCCCATTATGAACAATTACGCAGCCAACCATTGGGTTAGGACTTACATTTCCAATTGGTAAAGCCGCCAGCTCTAAGCAGCGTTTCATGTAAAATTCGTTGGTCATTTGCGCAAAAATACTAAAAAATGAGCCATTAGCGGTACAAACATCATTGATATGGTTTCAAAAATATTAATTTTACAACGATGAAATTAGGAGAGTTAGAAGAGCATTTCAAAGAAGAACTAAGTCAACAATATGATGGTGATGAAGCCAGAGAGATCTTTAGCCTGGCTGCAGAACACGTTTTGAAATTTTCACCAGGGAGATTGCGCATGATGGGCGATAGTGTAATGGACTTCGTTCATTTCCAAAAACTGCTAAGTATCCTAAACGATTTGATCATTGGAAAACCCATTCAATACATATTGGGTGAAGCCCATTTCTATGGTTTAGTCTTTATCGTGAATGAAAATGTACTCATTCCAAGGCCCGAGACAGAAGAGTTGGTAGATTGGATTATTTCAGCCCTTAAGCTTAAGCCAACTGACTCGATTAAAATTTTAGATATTGGAACAGGCTCGGGTTGCATTCCAATTACACTAAAAAAGCACCTGTCGAAAGCATCAGTTTCAACATTAGATGTTTCTGCTGATGCACTTGAAGTAGCGCAACGAAATGCGGTTCAGCTGAATACACCACTGTCCTTTATTCATGCGAATATCCTGAAATATTCAGGTGAAGAAAAATATGATGTAATTGTGAGTAATCCGCCATATATCAGAGAATTAGAAAAAATAGATATGCATTCTAATGTATTGAATTACGAGCCAAAGCTGGCCTTGTTTGTTGATGATAATAATCCATTGATTTTTTACAACGCTATTTCGGATTTTGCCAAAACCAACTTAAAGCCGACCGGTAATTTGTACCTCGAGATTAATGAATTTTTATCATCTGAAACTATGGAAATGCTTTCAGCTAAAGGATTTACAAGTATCGATTTGAGAAAAGATATGCAGGGCAAAAACCGAATGATTAAAGCGAGCTTTGATCAGGCAATTACGATCGCGGATGAAACTGCGTGATTACTTCCCGCAAGTAATCCCTATCGATATGGGTGTAAATTTCAGTTGTCGTAATACTGGAATGACCCAGCATTTCTTGTACTGCTCGTAAATCGGCGCCACCTTCTATTAAATGTGTTGCAAAAGAATGGCGCAAAGTGTGCGGACTAATTGTTTTCTTGAGGCCGGTAGCTACAGCAAGGCTTTTAACGAGGTTAAAAACAGAAATACGGGAAAGTTTTGCGCCGAAACGATTAAGGAAAATAAAATTTTCATTTCCCTTTTTTATAGTCATGTGATTGCGAACTTGGTTTAAGTAAATGTCCAACAGTTTTAAAGCAACGCCGCCAACAGGAACCAAACGCTCTTTGTTCCCTTTGCCAATAACTTTTATAAATTCAATTTGTGGATATAAGTTCGAAATTTTCAAATCCGTTAATTCAGACACCCTTAATCCACAGCCGTAAAGCACCTCTATAATGGCTTTATTACGCATTCCTTCTGGTTTCGAAGCATCAATAGCTTCGATAAGGCCATTGATTTCGTGAATATTCAGCATATCAGGTAACTTTCGACTCAATTTTGGTGCTTCGATCAATGCCATCGGATCGATTTGAATGACCTCTTCCAACATTAAATAGGTGAAAAATGCTTTCATACCTGAAATTACCCGGGCTTGCGTACTGGCTAGCATACCCAGGTTATTTAACCAGCTGATGAATGATCTGATATCAGAGGCCTTAATATCTGTTAATTTGGTTTCTTCTTCGATAGCTTCGAAATACTGGCTCAATTTAGCGATATCATTCAAATATGCCTGTACAGAATGATCAGAAAGCGACCTCTCTAATTTTAAGTAAGCTCTAAATCCTTTAATATATGATTGCCAAAGCATGCTTTTATTTAAGATTTTTTATAACATTGCAACGTTACAACATAAAACCATTAATTGATCATGAAAATTCAAATAATTAACGGCCCAAATTTAAATTTACTTGGCGTTCGTGAACCTTCTATTTATGGCAATATCAGCATTGAAGATTATGTGAAGGAGCTTAAATTATTATATCCCAACGTAGAAATAGCGTATTTTCAAAGCAATGTAGAGGGCGAACTAATTAACAAGTTACATGAAGTTGGCTTTAATTATGATGGGGTAGTGCTAAATGCAGGTGGTTATACACATACTTCTGTAGCGATTGCTGATGCCATTGCCGCAGTTAGAACACCAGTGGTTGAGGTTCACGTATCAAACATTTATGCCCGTGAAGAATATAGACATGTATCTTTAACCGGAAAAAATTGCCAGGGCGTTTTAACCGGGTTTGGAATGAAAGGTTATCGTTTAGCTATTGAAAGTTTAATACAGAAGTAAGCAGCTTATTCTAATCAAGATGCATTTTCACAGCATCCGATAACTCGATGAAGTTATAGATTAGTAAAGTTTACTAAAATATTTAATTTTCTTGATGAAGAATGCCCAAACTACGCTGTTGTTATATACTCCAGCATGTGCAGCATAAGGCTTCTGTATCGATCTCCGTTTTCTGTTTGTTTTGGCAATCGATTTTATGAAATGCCAATGTCCTCTTGTTACAGCCAATGTAAATTTAGGTTTTCCCGATAATAGGAAGTGCCACCAGGCCACAAAATCTATCCACATTCTAATGCCAATTCTAAAAAAAGCATCACTTGCAGGCAAATTTTTCTGCATAATGATCAGGTTGTTCCTGAAATTTAGATAAGTTTTAAAAGGGTTTTCAGTTTGTAATGTACCGCCGCCAACATGAAAGACTTCTGAAGTTGGGCAGTACATAATTTTGTAATTTAAATTTTTCAATCGCCAGCACAAATCTATTTCTTCCATGTGTGCAAACAAGTCGGCATCCAGGCCTCCTGTTTCTATCCAGCATCTGCTTTTAATAAAAAACGCTGCACCACTTGCCCAAAATATTTCTTTTTGATCGTTGTATTGGCCCTCATCCGACTCGTAAACATTAAATAAACGACCTCGACAAAATGGATAGGCATAAATATCCAGATAACCACCGGCGGCACCCGCATATTCAAAATCGCTTTTCTTTAACTGTGATTTAATTTTTGGCTGCGCCGCCGCGATAGAATCATCGCTTTCCATTAAATCGATAACGGGCCTAACCCAGTTGGATGTCACTTCAACATCCGAATTTAAGAGCACGAAATATTCTGCTTCAACCCGCTCCAAAACCTTATTATAACCACCGGCAAAACCATAGTTTAAATCGTTTTTGATGATTTTAACTGTAGGGAAATGCGTTTGTAAAAATGCTACAGAATCATCTGTAGATGCATTATCGCCTACAATAATTTGCAGATTATCGTATTGGGTAAGTAATATTCCTGGTAAAAATTTTTGTAGAAAAGCCTTTCCATTCCAGTTTAATATGACAACGGCTACTGAAGGATTCATGTTGTTATTCGGGTTTAAATTTCCAGCGTTTATGGCTCCATAACCAATATTGAGGCTGTTCTTTTATAATATCTTCTAAGAATTTAAAGTGCAAGTTAGTAATCTCGTATTCATCCATTAATGAAGGGTTTAAACACATAGGCAAAACCTCAACATGGTAATAGCCTTTCTTCACTACTGTAACTTTAAAATAATAAATAGGTCTGTTGGTTGATTTGGCAATTTTTTCTAATCCTAATAATGCTGCTGTAGGCTGATTTAAAAAATTGACGAAATATTTGGTTTCCTGACGGGTAGGGGCCTGGTCTGTTGCAAAACAAAATAATGTAGGTTCGTTTTTATAAGCAGCCAAGCCTCTTAAAGTTTGGCGCATGGCGATAAAAATATTTCCATATTTTGTTCTGAAACCGTTAAACCACGCTTCGAAGATTTTATTGGTCAGCGGTTTATAAATCACCATTGTTTTAGCAGAAATATTTAATCCCAAAGCCAACGTTCCCAATTCCCAATTTCCGTAATGCCCGGTACAGGCCAAAACACTTTCGCCAGCATTAAAATGTTTCTCCAATTGCTCCAAGCCCGAAAATTTCACCCTTTTTAAAGTTTCTTTTTCCGAGATGGTGGTCATTTTAACGATTTCAAAAATGAGTTCTGCTAAAAAAAGAAAATATTTTTTCTCTACAATGATAATTTCATCACTTGATTTTTCGGGAAAAGAGTTCACTAAATTCTGTCTAACTACTTTTTTTCTATAACCGATTACATAATAAAGAAGATAATATAGTAATCTTGCAAAAAAAAATAAAACAGGCAGTGGTAGTATCGACACGAGGTATAAAAAAAATACGCCAATGTGCGCCATCACTCTTTTAATCATTATTTTTATTGGTTTCAGCTACAAACATAAATTTTCAAATGCAGAATACAGCTATACTACCATTATTTTATCTTCCTCCTGTAGGTTATTTTAGCTTGATACAGCAATTTGGTAATGATTTTTTAATAGAAAAACATGAACATTTAGCAAAGCAAACTTACCGCAATAGAGCAAGTATCTATTCTCCAAACGGAAAATTAGATTTAACCGTTCCATTGGTAAAAGGATCAAAAACACATAAAAAAATGAAAGATGTTCGCATCAGCTATGATTTTAATTGGCAACGTTTACATTGGTTGAGTTTAGAAACTTGCTACCGCAGCTCGGCCTATTTCGAATATTATGAAGATGAATTATTGAGATTTTACCAAAATAGGTTTGAATTCCTTTTTGACTACAATTTGGAGTTGATGGAATGGCTTTTGCAAAAACTAAAGCTAAAGATTGATTTGAGAATAACAACCTCTTATGAAGATCAAATTGCGCCAGAATTAGACTTTAGAGGGATGATGAATCCTAAAAAAAATGAGGATATTGTAAACACTAAGCCATATTATCAGGTTTTCGATGACAGGCATCAATTTTTAAACAACTTAAGTATAGTTGATTTGTTGTTCAACCAAGGTCCACAAGCCAAGTTGTATTTATAAAATGGGAAAAAACAAACCTCGTAGTCGCCACAAGCATTATAAAGTTCCAGCGCCAGGAACAAGCCCAGGGCTTTATGCCATCGATGATGAGGCTTTGAAGCCCGTGATTGTTTTTCATACCTATAATGATAAATCTCATAAAAAAGAGGAACTGAAAAACATCAATAATATAGAAAAGCTGATTCAGGATAAAAGCTATAATTATTGGTTTGATATAAAAGGTTTGGCAGATCCAAATATGTTCGAAACGCTTTATTCGAAGTTCGACATTAGCAGGTTGGTTTTGGAAGACATTACAAGTGGTTATCAGAGACCAAAATTGGATGAATATGACAATGATAACTATATTTTTTCTGTAAGCAGACATCTCTATTTAGGTGAGGACGGCGTTTTATGCAATGATCAAATCTCTTTCATATTATCAGAAAGAACCTTAATTACATTTCAGGAAACCTATTCTGATTGCTTTGAGCCAGTAAGGAAGCGATTGGAGATCGGCAAGGGTAATATCCGCATCGGGGGCAGCAGTTATTTGATGTATGCGATAATGGATGTAATTGTCGACAATTATTTTTCACTGTTGAACTTTTGGGGAGAAGAGCTTGACGCTATTGAAGATAGACTTTATGATCGGCCCGATAAGAGAATCATGTACGATACCCAAGCCATTAAAAGATCATTAATTACCATTAGGAAAATTGCCTGGCCAGAACGGGATAAGCTGAACGACATTATTAGAACAGATAGTCCGCTGATTTCTGATCTGACCAAAACATATATGAAAGACGCCTACGATCATTGCATCCAAATCATTGATTTTATTGAGTCGTTAAAGGAAATTGCTTCAGCCAATATCGATATGAATCTCTCAATCATCAGCAACAGGATGAACGAGATTATGAAAGTGCTGACCATCATTTCTTCTATATTCATTCCTTTAACATTCATTGCAGGTATTTATGGAATGAATTTTAGCCGGGAAGATCCCGTAACTGGCAAAGTAATGCCATACAATATGCCCGAACTCTATAGTCCGCATGGTTACACCTATACCTGGATTGTAATGGGCATAATTGCTGTGGTACAAGTGATTTATTTTTGGCGCAAGGGCTGGTTTAAGTAAGTAAATTCTATTTGCTTTTTATACCTTAGTAGCTTCAAACACATATTGGTTAGGTCAAAGGAGCGATGCAGTCATTCGAAATAGATAAAAGCGATGTACTAAAGGTAAAAAATGCTATTTTAGCTTGTGATGAAATCTTAAAAGAGGTTTTAGAGGAATATCATGCTTCGGAAATTGCCATTTTATTCGAAAGATTAGACAAATCTGAGCAAAGACATATCATTAATATCCTTCCTGCTGAAATTGCGTCAGAGATTATTTCTGAAATGGATGAAGAATCCCATCCAGAGGATTTGCTATTTGAACTTCATCCTGATAAGCGTACAGAAATTGTTGAAGAACTAGACTATGATGATGCAACCGATATTATTTCTCAACTCGAGGATCACGAGCAGGCAGAAATCCTTGAAGATTTGCAGGATGAACATGCATCAGAAATTCGGAACCTTTTAACCTACGACGAAAAAACTGCAGGTGGTTTAATGAATACAGAAATTATCTGTGTTAATATTAATCTCACTAAAAAAGATGCCATTGAAGAAATCATTCGCCAGAGTGAAGAAATGGAAGAGTTTTATACCATTTATGTGGTGGACGACGAAAAAATATTCAAAGGAATTGTATCATTAAAAGACATCATTAAAGCGAAACATAACGCTCAAATTACCGAACTGGTTAAAATGGATGCCGTTTATGTTCATCCCGATACCGACCAGGAAGAAGTAGCAAATCTAATTTCGCAGTATAATTTAACCAGTATTCCTGTAATAGATGACAACCAAAAATTATTAGGCAGGGTTACATTCGATGACGTGATTGATGTAATGGAAGCAGAGAGCACTGAAGATATCTTGAAAATTTCCGGGGTATCGGAAGATGAAGAACTGAGTGGGAATTGGGTTGAGGCAGTAAAATCACGTCTGCCTTGGTTAATCATTAACCTCGGCACTGCATTTTTAGCTTCCTCTGTTGTACGATATTTTGATCCCACCATTAAATTAATTCCATCGCTTGCCGCTTACATGACTATCATTGCCGGGATGGGCGGGAACGCAGCAACACAGGCGCTTGCGGTAACCGTTAGGCGTATTTCACTTTACGATTTAACGGATAAGCAGGCTTACAGAACGGTTTTGAAAGAATTTACAGTAGGTTTAATAAACGGAGCTGTAAACGGAATAATCGTATTTATTTTTGCTTTTTTCTTTGATGGAAACCCTATGTTAGGTTTGGTTATATTTTTAGCCATGACAGGAAATCTTTTAATAGCCGGGGTAACAGGAGCGGGGATTCCGTTGATATTAAAACGTGTTGGGATTGATCCAGCTATTGCATCATCCATCATTATAACCACCTTTACCGATGTTTTTGGCTTCCTCCTCATTCTCGGTTTAGCCAGCAAGTTATTACTCTAAAAATATTAAACAAAAAAGTCGGAAGAATTTAATCCTCCGACTTATAATCAAAATTGCAGTTGCTTAAACTGCCGTTACTCTAACGGCTATATTACCTTTAACAGCTTTCGAATAAGGGCAAGCTCTTTGTGCTTTATCAGCAATGGCCTGCGCTTCTTCATGAGATATTCCAGGAATATGTACATCTAAATCTGCAGATAATACAAATGAATTTCCATCTTTATTGAAAGAAACCAACACTTTCACATTCGCTTCGCTCACATCAACGCCTTCACGCTCTGCAACCGAACCTAATGCACCTAAGTAACAAGGGCCCCAAGCCGCAGCAAACAATTCTTCGGGATTAGTAGCTCCGCCTTGTCCGCCAAGTTCTTTTGGCTTCCTAAGTTCCAAATCTAAAATTCCATCGCTCGATTTAATGTGTCCATCTCTTCCTCCGGTAGCTGTAACTTCAGCTGTATATAGCTTTTCCATAATAATTTATTTAACTAGATAAACAAACACTATCCGGCATTGTTTGCAATCACTACAAGCTTAGCATAATAGCAGTTAAACGCAATTATATCTCATTTTTTAACTAAAATAGATGGGAAAAAATGAGTTTGTGTAAAAAAGCGCAAAAAAATCAAGGTTTTCCGAGAGGTAAGTAATGTACTCCAACTGGTACAAAAATCATTAAACAATATTAAATCTCTATTTATCAATAATTTATATTTATTTTCTTTGTTAATACTGATAGAGATAAAGATCTTTCCCACTTAGCGGACATCAAATTTCGTGTAATAAAAGGCATTGTAAGGGGTACCGAAATGTTAAGCAGATACTAAAATAATATTTTTACAATATCACTTTTTAATTATCGTCCCGTTGATTAATAAATTGTTGTTGATGTTGCTGATAGCAGTAATTGCTATTCCATCAAAATTGAGTGCTCAAACCTGTCCGGAAAATATCGGTTTCGAAAATGGAAATTTTTCGAACTGGAAGCTTTTTACGGGGCTTTCAAGTATTGATAAAAACAAGAATGTAATTTATACCAATGAAGTTAATAATCCGGCCTCTGGTAGACATACGCTAATCTCTGCTAAAACGGAGAAAGACTTTTATGGAGGCTTTTCGCTGATCCCAAAAAGTGGCGGCAACTTTACCGTAAAGTTGGGAAACAATGGTACGGGAGCCCAGGTTGATGGCATATCTTATTTATTAAACGTGCCAGCAGACAGGCCGGAATTCACTTTAACCTATCAATATGCTGTGGTTTTGGAAGATCCAAATCACCCTTTGGAGGAGCAGCCAAGATTTATAGCCAGAGTTAAAGACCTTGAAAAAAACGCTTATATCCCATGTGCATCCTTCGAGTATGTAGCAACATCGTCATTGCCAGGTTTCACAAAATCGAAGGTCAACAACTCCGTAATTTATAAAGACTGGACACCAGTTACCATTAACTTATCTGGCTATCAGGGCAAAAAATTATTGATAGAATTTATTAGTGCAGATTGTGCGCTAGGTGGTCATTTCGGCTACGCTTATGTAGATGTAAATAATCTTTGTGGCGATTTAATTGTAGGCAATACCTATTGTAAAAGTGCCGACGAGCTAAATATATCTGGACCTAGCGGCTTCAAAAACTACAATTGGTATAATGCAGATAGATCTGTGAAATATGGTTCGGGCCAATCAATTACGTTAAAACCCACACCCACCGAAGGATCAAAAATTATTCTGGATTTAATGCCATATGATGGATTTGGATGTCCGAGCTCCGTAGAAGCAGTAGTGCATAGTGTCGATTATCAGGTCATGGTCCAAGAGAAAAACACAGTATGCGAAAACGATGAAATTGATTTTACCAGTGCTAATTATATTTTGAACAAAAATGAGGGATTTACCTATCTGGTTTATCAGGATAAGGATTTAACACAACAAGTTACTGGCTTAGTTAAGATAAAACAAAACAGTAAATATTATATTAAGGCTACTAATTACAAAGGCTGTGAAAGCTTTGCGACGATTGATGTTGCTTTATTCGATATTGCTAATATCACTGTTAAAAATCCTCCGGCAGTTTGTTATAACGAAACCGTTGATATTACAAGCAATCTCCTGTATTCAAAGCTAGATGGTATCTCCAGAACTTATTTTAAAGATGAAAAAGCCACTAAAGTTTTGCCAAATCCTAATGCAGTAAACGCCTCTGGCATTTATTATGTTAATTTTTCTAATAATTTCGGTTGCAATAAAATTCTCGCGATTGAAGTTGAAATAAGTCCAAAACCTTTATTAAAAATTAGTAATCCCACTGCAGTATGTTTTCCAAATAAGGTTAACATTTCATCTCCAAGTATTTTTGCTGGTAGCGATGATTCCTTCCAGTACAAATTCTTCGAAGATGCAGCCCTAACAATTCCTCTTGCTAATCCCGAAAACGTTGCTAAAACCGGAACTTACTACGTAACTGCTACTAATGCACAAGGTTGTTTGGTAAACAACAAAATTGACGTTATGATTAATGATCTGCCGGTTTTGGTTGTTAAAGACCCATCTGAAGTGTGTTATCCCGAAAAAATCGATTTAACTAACCCCAATCTTTTCGAAGGAAGTTCTGAGCAATTAAGTTTTTCATTTTATACTAACGAGGCGTTGACTGATAAACTGGTGAATCCAAAAACGGTATCTAAATCGGGGATCTACTTTGTTAAGGCTACAAACCCATCTGGTTGCTTCGTTTATAGTAAGCTAAAAGTAACCGTTAATCCATTGCCAACCATTGTTCTCAATAAACCAAGGCCTATTTTTGATAAAGATTTTATTGATCTTACTTCAGCAGATATTTTAAAGGGGAGCAAAGATTATGTGAAGGTTGGCTATTTTCATGATGCATCGTTAAGTCGGCCAATTGTTGATCCTACGAGAATTAATAAAGCTGGCATTTATTATATCTCCCTTCAAAATGACAAGGGATGTTCGGTTTCGGCATCGATAGAACTTAACATTTTACCTCAGCCTAAAATTGTTGTTCCAACAGCGTTTACACCAAATAAGGATACAAATAACCGATTGTATCCATTTCTGGTAAGTATTCAAAAGTTGACAAGTTTCAAAGTCTTCAATAAATGGGGGATTCTCGTTTTTCAGACTGATTTAGCCGCAAATGGTTGGGATGGTCAATTTAAAAGCAAAATGCAACCATTAGAAACATTTTCATGGTTTGCAGAAGGGATTGACACCTTTGGCGGAAAATTTCAAACTACAGGTAAAACCATATTGATATTATAATGTACAAATCGCTTATTCTTTCATTTTTGTGCTTGGTTACATCATGTTGTTCTGCGCAGGATCCTAAGTTTTCACAATACTTTGCTGCTCCGCTATCTTTGAATCCAGCTTTTACAGGATTTTTTGATGGAGAGTATCGCCTCGCAGTAAACACACGCCAGCAATGGGGAAATTTAGGCGATCCTTACAATACTTATAGTGTTTCTGGCGATGTTAAGCTTGTGGAAGACGAAAATTTCACCAACAGCGTATTCAGTTTAGGTTTAAGCGGGTTGTTTGACGAATCGTTTAACAAAGCTTTAAAGTCCCAGTATATCAGTGCAAGTATGTCGTATTATCAATATCTTGATGTAGATCACCGGTTTAAGTTTGGTTTGGCGCCACAAGTGTCTTATGTTTCTAGGTTTTTAGACTATAATAAACTAACTTTTGCATCGCAATATACTGATGGGGGCTTCGACAACTCGCTACCGAATTACCTGGATTTAAAAAATGATAAAACATCATACTTCGACTTAAACATTGGCTGTAATTTTTCAGCTACTTTTGATCATGTTAGTTTCGTTTTGGGGTATGCGCATTATCACCTCACAAAGCCTCAGGAAACACTCCTAAATAACACAACCCAATATGTTCCATCCAGGCAAACAGTAAATTTAGGGATGCTTTATTTGCTTAATAATTATGTCGATTTAAATGTAACTGGCGTTTATAATGTTCAACGAAATAATAAAGACACTATTTTGGGTACTGTTGTGGGATTAAAACCCAATGACGAAACTCGATTGAAATTAAATTTCGGAATGTGGTTTAAGTTTAATGAGGCTTCGTTTTATCCCTATCTAGGCGTTACAATGGGCGATGTGAGCGCTGGCTTAAATTATACCGTTTATGGAAACAAAGTATTGAATGCAACGCCACGGACCTATGAGTTATCGCTCATTTATCGACATAACAATTTCAAAGGCTTCAAAGTTCCTTGTCCAAAATTTTAGATGATGAAAAAATTTTTTTTAACAGTTGTTTTTATTCTGACAAGCGGATGGGCTTATAGCCAACAAACCAAGCGCACAATAGATTATCAATATTTTCGCAACGAGAATAGCTATTACGCTTATGAACTGTTCAAAAACAATGATGCAGAAAAGAATAATCAATTGATGATTAATTTTTCTGTCAATGTTAACTATAAAAAAGTCGATAAAATCTACATTAAATCGAAAGATATTGAGTTTAAAATGAAATTTAAAGAAAGGGAAGAAACGGTCAAAACAGATAATCCAGAACAGAAATTTTTCCCAATTATTTTCAATGGAGATGATTTGGTAGCTATGAAATTACCCTGTGAAACGCAGATCATTTTTAAACTCGACAACGGACTTCAATATACATTGCCTTTAAATAATTGTAATATCATCGAGTTTATGAAAAAGAATTAGATTTTGACTTGTAAAGTTAGTTTGTAAATATCATAAGCCACTTTTTGTATCAAATCAAATTGTTCAGGAACCAGATCTTTACCTTCGTTAATTGTTACGCCGGTATCAGCCAACCTAATTAACGGAACGTTTCCTATAGCATCGTTTCCCTCAACTAAATTATTGATCGAAGTATCGAGCAAATAATTAGTGTTTTGTGCCATTGGTTTTAATGCATCGAAATTCTCAAATATAAATTCATGCTCTTTATTATACAAAGAAAGCGTAGCTACATACGAAGACAATAAATGACTTAATGCAGTAAATTGATGAACTTCTTTTATGTAAAGCTGCTTGCTTTTTGGCTCAGAAAACATTCTTTGAAATAAGGAAGCTAGATTAGCTGTGGCTACATACACTTCTTTCCTAGCCAATTTATAATCCGTTCTGTTATATACTTTTTCAAAATACAATTTCACCACTTGCTCATAATAGGCTTTGTTAGCTTTTATGATATCAGTCATGGCTTCTTTTAATTTTTCATGTTCCCATGTTGGAAACAGAGAATAACTGGCTAATAATGCAATGCCTGATCCAATGAAAGTATCATAAATCCTTTCTCGAGCCAATGCAATAGAACCCATACCCAGAAAATCGAAAAGGATAAGAATATAAGGAGTCATAAAAAGCACGCTTACTACGTAATTTTTACGTTGAAAACTATAACTGCCAATCATGCAGATGAGCAAGATGGTAAATAAGGCGTTTTTATCATGAATATAACTGACTACAGCCATCCCTATGAAAGCGCCTACCGTAGTTCCGATTAAGCGTTGATAGTTACGCTCTTTAGTTAAGCTAAAACCTGGCTTTGAAATCACCAATATGGTTAATAAAATCCAGTAGCTATGGGAAAAATCAAGTAGCTGCGAAACGATAAATCCTAACGTCATTACAACAGTAACCCGTAAGGAGTGTCTAAAAGTAGAAGAACTGTATGTTAAGTTTTCTTTAAAAAGATCAAAATCAAATTTTTGGCGCTTAATAAACTTCTCTGTATCAACTTCCGCTCTTCGAAGATCTTTGTTGGTACGTACTTTGAAATAACTAAATATTGTTTTCACTCTTGCCAGAATATTCTCAATATTCACTTCAATGTTCTTCAAAGCGATGATGCCAATAGTGCTATATTCCTGATTGACATTATTTTTTTCCAGATTGTTGATTTTAATTTTTAAACGCTCAATTTCTATTAATAACCTTTTGGAGATTACGGGCTTGCCACCACTTTTTAAGGCGAAAGCAATATCATCCAGTGCGTAAGAAATCCGTTTGATGGCCATTTCGTAATCTGATAGAATTCCTGCCTTATCAAATTGATCATGCAACTGTTGATAATTGTAATAGGTAGACATTACCTGCTCAAATAAATCAACCATATCTACAAAAACCAGTAAAAGAAAACGCCCCTCCGGACTAGAGTCTCTTACAATTTCCCTTGTTCTGAAAAGTAATTCTCTTACTGCGTCTTGTTTTTCATGAACAGAAACCTGGAGCTGCAGTAAGTCCGCATAAGTTTTATCATAATTATTATTCTGGTGATAGAATTTAGCCTTCTCTCTTAAAAACTCCGCTACTTCTAAAATAGAATCGCTTAACGATTGCTGTACAAGCCTGAAGGGGCGAAGACGGTACACAAAATAACTTAAGCCCGTATACCATAAACTGCCTGCCAAAACCATTAATGCGTGAATAATCACCTCCTGCCATGGGCGAACATCATCAATACTCAACACCATGATTAATAAAACCGCAGTTCCAACCGACGCCGCTCGAACGCCATAGATATAAAACATGGAGAATATGAAACTCGAAATAGCTAGTAAAAAGCCGATAAAATAGTGGCTTTTGTTTGTTAAGCCCGTAATTATGGAAAAGAGAAATATTAATACAGTGGTAACCAACATGGCGTTTCTCCTGTGAACCATCGGCCCCGGACTATCCACTACGCTTACGCACAAAGCGCCAAGGGAAAGCGTCATGCCGTAAGTTAACAGGCTAAATTGTGCCAGAATAAGCGAGGGGAGAAGCACGCCAATGGTAATTCGTAAACCATCAGCAAAATAGTTACTCAATAAAAAGTCTTGAATATTTCTGATGGGTTGCCTAATCTGCATGTACAAAAATAACATAATACAGAAGTTTTTTGTTACCTGTAAAATTAAGTTTTCACAAAAAATTTATTTTTTAAGCAGAATTTCCTTAGCCCTTTGGTTCTCAAATATTTGTCTATTGTTTCTAAACTTGATTGTTATAAATGTTCATAAACCTTCTGTTTCGTTGTTCTTATAGGTAAAATCGCCAATTATCTGAGTTCATCATGTTGATAAACAGTAGTTTTACGTTGATAATTTTGTTGATAATTTATTTCAGATTTCTCTTGACAAGAATGTGTTTTCCTGCTAAATTAGATTATATCAAATACGAAGTACTTTGAATTCTGATAAAACAATCCAAAAGAGACAAGGAACTGAAAAGGGAATTGTTTCGGATAAGTTTACAGGGAAAACAATTAATTTCAGAAAGGGTTAAACTGAGTATGAATATATAATAACCTCATCGAAAGATCGCTATTACGAAAATTGCACAGGCCCGAACAGAGCTTATTGAAAACTATGAAGTTTACGGACAGAATAGTTGGAAATAAATTTTCACGAATCGTAAAAGTTGCAAAACCTAGCGAAAACGGAAAAATTAAAGTAACAAGAATTAGATGCTTTAAAACACAACTACGGTTGATTTTAAGGGTAAAACGGGGAACTGAATCGAAAGAAGAAGAACCCCGTTTTTATTTTGGCCAATTTTAAAAATCAGTTAAAAAGAATGATCAATCTTTCGGCTATTATTTTGCTAAAACGCTAAATTTACCAAATGGCCACAAAAGGTAAATTAACTGCTGACCCCAAGAAAAAGATTTTTGTTTTAGATACGTCTGTCATTTTATATGACCATGATGCTATCAATAATTTTCACGAACACGACGTGGCTATTCCTATCCAGGTTTTAGAAGAACTCGATAACTTTAAAAGTGGTAACGATACCAGAAATTTCGAAGCCCGAAGTTTTATCCGATTGATCGATCAAACATCGAAGGAAAAACTGATCAGCGATTGGGTGGCACTGAAAGCACAGAACACTGGCAAGTTTAAAGTAATATTAAACGAACAGCCGCTAAAAATAAATGCAGAAGAAATTTTTGGAAAGGGTAAAACCGACCATAAAATCTTGAATGCAGCTTTAAGCTTACGCGAAGAAAATCCGGAGAAAAAAGTAGTATTGGTTTCGAAAGATATCTGCTTGAGATTAAAAGCAAAAGCTCTTGATTTATTTGCAGAGGACTACGAAACAGGTAAAATTAAGAATGTAGATGAACTTTATGCTGGTAAAACAGAGCTCCTTAACTTCGATGAGTCAATAATTGAGTCAGTAAAAAAGGATAAAATGTTAGGGTCAGCAAATATTGGCCTGACAGCTAAAGAAGGTAATCATTTCTTCGTTTTAAAAAATAAAAGAAAAACCGCGAACGTTTTTTTTAACCATAGTAATCAAACCATTTCTTTAGTTTCTACAGATCCGATTTTCGGAATAAAACCCAAAAACATCGAACAGGCGTTTGCCATTCACGCTTTATTAGATGAAAATATTAAGCTCGTTAGCATCCAGGGAAATGCCGGCACAGGCAAAACACTTTTAGCGCTTGCCAGTGCACTTGAACAACGCAGAGACTTTAGACAAATTTATATTACCCGTCCCATTGTATCTCTTAGTAATAAAGATATTGGTTTTTTACCTGGAGATGCAAAATCGAAAACAGACCCGTTCATGGCCCCAATTTGGGACAACCTACGCTTTATTAAAGATCAGTTTGTTGGTGATGATAAAATGGCGGCGAAAATTGATGAACTGATCACAACAGAGAAGATTGCCATAGCACCACTGGCGTTTATTAGAGGTAGAACGCTAACCAAAATCTTCTTCATTATCGATGAGGCCCAGAATTTAACCCCTCATGAAGTTAAAACCATTATTTCCAGAGCTGGCGAAAATACCAAAATTGTTTTTACAGGCGATATTTATCAAATAGACACGCCTTATTTGGATTCAGAAAGTAATGGATTATCGTACCTCATTGAGAACGCAAAAAACCATCCTCTTTATGCGCACATTACGCTACAAAAGGGCGAACGCAGTGAATTGGCAAACTTAGCAAACCTGTTACTCTAAATTAACTAAAACAACAATGTTCTCCATCTTCGTTCTCTTTTTTGGCATTCAGTGGTTAAACAGATACCTTGATAGTGATGCCAATAAACTAACTATCCCCGAAAATTCTGGAATAGAAAATAATCCAATTCAAAATTATTACCCGCTATTTTTTCACTCTGTGATTATTCTATTAATACTAATATCCTTTTTTTCCCCAGCTGTTTTAGATCAAGAGAAAGTGCATGTCTTGATCTCAGATGGTATTTTCCAGTTTGTTAGTACCGTTTTAATTTTGATTATCAGCATCATAAATCCCTTTGTAAATTTATCGCCTGAATTGAGAATGAAGATTGAAGATGGGGCAGAAGCCACGAAAGCACCCTGGTTATCTTGGCTTACAAAAGGAAAAAACTGGCAACTACTTAAGGCACTGGCCTGTATTCTCATCGTTGCCTATTTTATTTATCAGGGCTATCTGGTCATTCCTAATTTCAATCAAGGTACACTTTCGGGTGTCGCTGTAATTTTGATCTTATTTTTCGTATTTGGAAATATTTTTGAGTTGATCAAAGATCCGGTGCTTTTTAAAAAGAAGACCGTTTTCAGGTTATCAATGCTTTATCGATCCATCAAATTATCATTTTTCATATCAATTGTGTTAATCGTTTTCGGACTGATCATTTCATCAGCCTTTAACAAAGCGCTTGAAAAAGTAGCTAACATCGAAGCTGTTGTACTGCTTATATATAATGTTGTGATGGTGGTAAACGAATTCAAAGTATTACAGGCTCGTAACTAATGATATTTCTGTAAAGACCGAAGTGCAATAAAAAACCCAATCAGGGTAAGCACTGCACTTAAAATGAAAGGCGCACCAGGAAAATATACCGGAGCATTTCCTTCAATAAAATAAGCAAAAATATGAGTCATCACCCACGGGGCAATAATGGCAGCCAAACTTTGCAATCCAGTTAAAACACCTTGCATCTCTCCTTGAGCATTTCCTGCCACCTGATTGGAAATAATTCCCTGCATTGCCGGTCCGCCAATTCCTGCCAATCCGTAAGGAAGCATAAAAGCAAACATCATCCAACCTTTAGAGGCAAATGCAAAAGCCGTAAATCCAACTACGTAAAGTAACAGACCTATATAAACCGCCCGCTTTTCACCAATTTTCGGAAGGATAATTCTAATCAGGCCACCCTGAACAATACCGATGACAAGACCAACGAAGCCCAGAGAGTAGCCAACCCAGGCGGCATCCCAATTAAATTTTTCCATCGTATAAAATGTCCAGTTCGATTGAACTGAATGACTCGAAAAATACAAAAGGAATAATGTGACCATTAAACCGAGTAAGGCAGGATATTTCCCAATGCTGATCAGAGACCCAACTGGGTTCGCTCTTTTCCATTCAAACGGTCTTCTTTTATCCAATGGCAAAGATTCTGGTAAGATGAAATATCCATAAAGCCAATTAATGAGCGACAAACCTGCCGCAATCATGAATGGAACCCGTGTTCCAAAATGGCTAAAGATACCACCTAAAACAGGACCCAGAATAAAGCCAACTCCGAAAGCTGCACCTACCAAACCAAAATTCTGAGCTCTTTTTTCGGGTGAAGATATGTCTGCAATGTAAGCTTGTGCTGTGGTAAAACTCGCACCAGTAATCCCAGCGATGATTCTTCCAACAAATAACCAAACGATTGATGGTGCAAACGCCAGAAAAATATAGTCAATCCCTAATCCGAATAACGAACTTAATAAAATTGGCCTCCTACCAAAACGATCACTTAAGGCCCCGATAATAGGAGAGGATATGAACTGTACCGAAGCATATGCGAGTGTAAGCCATCCACCATATTCTGCTGCTAAACCATAGCCACCACCTGTAAAATCCTGGATTAATTTTGGCAAAACAGGAATAATTATTCCAAAACCCGTAAAATCAATGAGTAGGGTAATCATGATAAAACTTATTGCAGATTTTCTTTCCTTGGCCATGTTAAGATTGATTTAGCACAAAAATATAATTTTGAATGCAGTATCTCCGCTTATAATTAAGTTAAAACCGACAGGGCAGATTAAATAGATGAGCTGTTGAGATTATCTATTGATAATACAATTGATTTAATCAAAGACAAATCAATTTAAACTACGCTTAAAAGAATTAAAAACATTTAATGACTTGATGAGCCGAACTAAAGGCCAAAACTTTTCCACAATGCCTTATTTCGGCATATTTTTGCTAAATTCGCAAGGTTATAACAATAGCTTTTTTAAATATCGTTTTTGATAACGAGAATAATAATTTATGGCAGAAGATTTAGAGAATCAACAAAACGACAAAATCATCCAAATTAATATAGAGGAGCAGATGAAATCGGCCTACATTGACTATTCAATGTCGGTAATCGTATCAAGGGCTTTGCCTGATGTACGCGATGGATTAAAACCGGTTCACCGCAGGGTGCTTTACGGTATGCTCGATCTTGGTGTAACCAGTAACAAACCACATAAAAAATCTGCCCGTATTGTGGGTGAGGTTTTGGGTAAGTATCACCCACATGGTGATGCATCTGTATATTTTACCATGGTTCGTATGGCTCAAGATTGGAGCTTACGTTACCCAATGGTAGATGGACAAGGAAACTTTGGCCACATTGATGGAGATTCACCTGCAGCAATGCGTTATACGGAGGCACGTTTTTCAAAAATTGCCGAAGAAATGCTTGCTGATATCAACAAAGATACGGTAGATTTTCAGTTAAACTTTGATGATACTTTACAGGAACCAACAGTTTTACCCGCAAAAATCCCTAACCTTTTGGTTAACGGATCTAGTGGTATTGCGGTGGGTATGGCCACTAACATGGCGCCACATAACTTAACCGAATGTATTGAAGGTATTGTAAATTACATTGATAACAGAGACATTACCATTGAGGAATTAATGAAGTTTGTAAAAGCTCCAGATTTCCCGACAGGTGGTATTATTTATGGCTATACTGGTGTTAAAGAGGCTTTTGAAACTGGTCGTGGACGTATTGTAATGCGTGCTAAAGCTGAGATTGAGAACCTTCGAGACCGAGAAGTAATCATTGTTACCGAAATTCCTTACCAGGTTAATAAGGCCCAAATGATTGAGCGTACGGCTGAATTAGTAGGCGAGAAAAAACTGGAAGGTATTTCAAACATCAAAGATGAATCTAACAAAGATGGTATCCGGATCGTTTACGAAATAAAACGCGATGCAAATGCGTCGATTGTTTTGAACAATCTATACAAGTACACCGCTCTACAAACATCTTTCAGTGTAAATAATATTGCCTTGGTAAAAGGTCGTCCGCAAATGCTCAATCTAAAAGACCTGATTGTACATTTCGTAGATCACCGCCATGATGTTGTTGTTCGCCGTACGAAATATGAACTAGCAGAAGCTGAAAAACGTGCTCATATCTTAGAGGGTTATTTAATTGCTTTAGACCATTTAGATGAAGTAATCAAATTAATTCGTGCATCGGAAACTCCAGAAGAAGCCCGCGTAGGTTTAATGGAGAAATTTGGCTTAAGCGATATTCAAGCCCGTGCTATTCTGGATATGACATTGCGTCGGTTAACAGGACTAGAGCGTGATAAGATTAAAGAAGAGTATGCTGAATTGAT
This sequence comes from Pedobacter sp. Leaf41, assembly GCF_001422545.1. Classification (GTDB taxonomy): domain Bacteria; phylum Bacteroidota; class Bacteroidia; order Sphingobacteriales; family Sphingobacteriaceae; genus Pedobacter. The sequence goes on from NZ_LMLE01000001.1 coordinate 1,226,000, forward strand.
GAAAACCATCGAATATTTGCAATCTATCTTAGCTGATGAAGGTTTGCGTATGCAAATTATCAAGGATGAATTAGAAGAAGTAAAACAGAAATTTGGTGATGAACGTAAAACGACCATTGTTCACTCTGCGGAGGACATGAGCATGGAAGATTTCATCGATGATGAGGAAGTAGTGATCACAATCTCTCATGAGGGTTATGTTAAACGTACACCAGCAACAGAATTTAGAGCGCAGGGCAGAGGTGGAAAAGGATCAAAAGGCAGTACCTCTAGAAATGAAGATTTCATTGAGCACATGCTGGTAGCTACCAACCACAACTATATGTTATTCTTTACCGAAGCCGGAAGATGTTTCTGGTTGAGGGTTTACGAAATTCCTGAAGGATCAAGAACCAGTAAAGGAAGAGCCATTCAAAACATCATCAATATTCCAAAAGACGAAAAAATTAAGGCTTATATCAAAGTTAAGAACCTTAAAGATCAGGAATACCTAGAGAATAACTTCATCATCATGTGTACTAAAAAAGGTACCATTAAGAAAACTTCTCTTGAAGCATATTCTCGTCCGCGTGTTAACGGTATTAATGCGATAAACATTAACGAAGGTGATGTTTTACTAGAAGCATGTTTAACCAACGGACAAAGCGAAATTGTTATGGCTTTACGTTCAGGAAGAGCAATTCGCTTTAACGAAAGTACTGTTCGTCCGATGGGTAGAACGGCAACCGGTGTTCGCGGTGTTAGATTGGCTCACGACAAAGATGAAGTTGTTGGCATGATTGCTGTAAACAATCCAGAGGTTACAGTGTTAGTAGTATCAGAAAAAGGATACGGAAAACGGACCGATATTGAAGATTATCGTGTGACTAACCGTGGCGGTAAAGGAGTAAAAACCATTAACGTTACTGAAAAGACAGGACAATTAGTATCGATTAAAGACGTTACGGATAGCGAAGATTTAATGATCATCAACAGATCTGGAATTGTAATCAGAATTCCTGTTTCTGCATTGAGGGTGATGGGCAGAGCTACTCAAGGTGTTCGTTTAATTTCACTTAAGGGTGATGATGAAATAGCATCTGTAACAAAAATCGACCACGAGGAAGATGAGGAAGAAACAGTAGATTTAGCTGATGTAGTGGTAACAGATGGTGAAGAAATAGAGCCAGATACTGCCGAAGCTGAAGAAACAGATGACGATGAAACGGACTCAGAGGATGAAACGGAAGAAGAAAATTAACTAAATAACGATTAGAATAAATATTATGAAAAGAGTATTTCTAGGTATAATTTTAGCAGGAGCAGTAAGCTCTGTATTTGCTCAGAAAAGCGAAGTTAACGAAGCAAAAAAGAAGTGGGGTATTTTCCAGTTAACCTCGCAAGGTGCTAGCACGCCATTACCAAAAAAGATGGAAGCGATTAAAGCTGGGTTAGCGCATACAGATAAAGCGATAGCCGACGAAAAGTCTAAAATAATGCCGGAAGCTTGGTCTTACCGTGCCTTATTTGCTTCATCTGCAGCGATTATCGATACTGTTGATGCTGCTAACGCAGATGCTAATCTAAAGATAGCTCAAGATGCTATTGTTGAGGGTAAAAAGATCGATACTAAAGGTGCTGAGAAAGACAATTTTGCTTTGGCAGAAACCAACATCGCTAATGCAGTTAGAAATGCTGGTGTGATGGCTTATAACAAAAAAGATTACAAAACTGCATACACTAAATTTGTTCAAGCTACAGAAATCAATCCACAGGATACAGCAATGTATCTAAATGCTGGTATTGCAGCAAGAAATACTGAAAACTGGCCTGCGACAGTTCAACAATTTAAGAAAGTAATTTCATTAAATTCGCCACAATCATCAGATTTGTATAACGAATTGGTTGATATCACTCTACGTAAGCAAAAAGATACTACTGCTGCTTTAGCTATAATTAAAGAAGCAGCTGCCAAATATCCTGAAAATGTAGAGCTCATTAAAACTGAAACCCAAATTTATATAGATAGGGGTGATGCAGCAAAATCTGAGCAAATGTTAAATTCTTTGGCCTCGAAAGAGCCAAATAACGCGAGTTATCAGGTTTTATTAGGAAACATTTATTTTTCTCAGGCCTTAAAGCTTCAAAATGATAGAAATAAAATTGATGCTAAAAAAGTAAAAGAGTTTAATGATGTAACTGCCAAAATGAACGGTTTGTTAGATAAGTCGTTGCCTTATTACAAAAAAGCTTTAGAAATTGATTCCAAAAATGTTGGTGCTTTGGAGACCTTAAAAACTATTTATGGATTTAGAAATGATACCAAAAATTATGAGGATATCAAGAAACGTTTAGATGCGCTTCCGAAACAATAAAGATCTCATAATTCTAAAAAAGAGTCCCGATTTTATCGGGACTCTTTTTTTTTTGTTTATTTTTACAGCATTAGCAGTTTTTAATCAATAATTATACAACAATTATCTTATGCAAAGCGGTTCAAAGTTATTATTAGTATTCTTATTTTTCACTTCACTTAATGCTTTAGCTCAGAAAAGTCAAATATTAATCGCCAGGAATTCTGTTGGAAAATTGCAAGCTTCAATTGCAAATAAAGAAGACGAAAAAAAACAACTGGCCATAATTACAGAGGGATTAAAATCAATAGAATCTGCAGAAAAAGACAATAAAACAAAAAACTGGGCAGAAACCTGGGCGATAAAATCTTACCTTACATCTTACGCATCGTTAATCGACTTAGATAAAGCAAATGCTGATAAATTTTACGATGCTGCCAACAGTGCAATCAAGCAGGCGAGGGGCTTGGATAAGTACGAAGACAATTCAGGCTTAATAAAGGCATCACATCATAATATTTTAATTAAAAAACAAGAGAAAGCTAATGCATCTTTTTTTAACAACGATTTTACCGAAGCCTATACGGATTTGAAGGAAGTAAGCAATGCTTTTCCCGCTGACACCACCTTAGCGTTAAACACCGGGATTTGTGCTTTGAATATCCAGAATTATGACGAAGCTATCAACTACTTCAAAAGAGCTAAAGAGAACGGAATTCAAAATGCGGCCATGTTTCAGAAACTTGCACAACTTTATGTAGGCAAATATGATAATGAAACTGCTATTAAAACTTTAGAAGATGGTTTAGTAAAAAATCCTTATCAAAGAAATTTAACCAACGATTACATCAATCTTTTACTAGATACCGAAAATTACACCAGAGCTGCAGCGCTTATTGAAGGTAATTTGAAAGTTGAAAAAGGAAATAAACTTTTATACTTTCTTTACGGTTATTTGCAACAAATAGGCGGCAACAACTCTACGGCAATTCTAGCCTACGACAAAGCGCTTGATACAGATCAAAACTATTTTGATGCACTTTATCAAATGAGTTTGGCTTACATAAATAGCGCAAATGAAACATTGAGTAAGAATGAGGCAGATAAAGATTCGAAATATAATAATCTAATTAACCGAGCACAGTTTGCTTTGCAACGTGCTAATGAAATAAATCCTAACGATAAAAAGACAGTTCAGCTTTTGGTTAATATCTATACCAAAAAGAATGCAATTGATAAGGTGCAGGAATTGAATCGTAAACTCCAAGAGCTTTAGTTTTCCTAATTAATTGCTCTAAGAGTAGGATGGTTATAAGTATCAACTTAACATAATATTAATTATAGGACAAATTGTATTTTAAAAATTAAGGCGCAGCTATTTTGTTCTTGATAGCATTATTGACTCTGGAAATCTATCAAATAACAAATAAATACTGGAAACATATTTTAGAGCATTTGCATTAATACTGTAGTGAGCTAGAATTAATTGCTGAAAGATCCGGCACCATTTATTTAAATACAAATTTCCATTGGAGGATTCTCTAAATGCTTAATAAATTATCCTCAATTTTAAACCCAGTGAATGCCTTTTTTCAGAAATTGCTGTGTTTTATATTCATCAGAATCTACATCAGGTTGAACATTATAGCCCCAGTTAGCCTGTGGTGGCAAACTCATCAGTATCGATTCTATTCTACCATTAGTCTCTAAACCGAATTTCGTTCCTGAATCGTAAACCAGGTTAAATTCAACATAACGGCTTCGACGCTGATATTGCCAGTTTTTCTGTGCTTCTGTAAAATCCTTGTCCCGATTTCTGTCAATCAATTCTGTGTAGATCGGCAAAAAAGTTTCACCCACATTAGCCGAAAAATCCAAAATTTCCTCCCAAGATAAATTGGTGTTTTCTGGCTTTAACCGATCGTAAAAAATACCACCTATACCGCGTGTTTCTTCTCGATGTTTGATAAAGAAGTAATCATCAGCATGATTTTTAAATTTTGGATAAAAATCTGTGCTAAACTCGTCACAGGCCTGTTTTAGTTTATGGTGAAAAAAGCGGGCGTCATTTTCGAAAACATAATGTGGGGTTAAATCTATTCCTCCACCAAACCAACGTGTTTCTTCATTAAGCTCAAAATAGCGAATATTCATGTGAATAATCGGCACTAAAGGATGATTCGGGTGGATTACGATTGAAACACCGGTAGCAAAAAAATCATCTTCTGTAACTTGGAAGGCTTTTTTAACTGCTTCAGGAAGTTTTCCGTAAACTGCAGAAAAATTAACACCACCTTTTTCGATAATAGCGCCATTTTGCATAATTCGGGTGCGGCCACCTCCCCCACCATTTCTTTCCCAAAGCTCTTCTGCAAATTTCCCTTTGCCATCGGCAATCTCCAAACCTCTACAAATCTCATCCTGTATTTGCTTATAACGTTCTGCTACTTCTTCTTTAAACATGGTGGAATTATTAAATACACACAAATTTAACCCTATTGAAATAGCTAAAGGGATTTATGTTTAGATAGTACATTTTGTTGACATTAACTATTAGCAGCTCTCCGATTTGCTCCTTTAAAGATTTATTCTTCCAGGTAATCCAAATCTTTGCTAAAACTCTCTTTTAACTGACTTAATCCAAAAACTGCTATAATGGTTAAGATAGCCATCACTAAATATCCAGCAGTGATTAAGCTGTATCTTTTCGCTAAAAATTCAAACAGAAAAGTGATTGGAATAAGTGCGCCACGCACGAAATTAGGTGCGGTAGTGGTTACTGTTGCTCTGATATTTGTTCCGAATTGTTCTGAAGCTATAGTTACAAAAGTAGCCCAGTATCCAACTGAAAAACCCAAAAATAAACAGATCCAAATAAATGCGCTACTGGTTAAACCAAAACTAGTTAAATATACCACCACGCTTATAACTGATAATAAATGAAAAATGAACACGGTCTTTTTTCGCGACTTAAGTGCCTGCGAGAGTAATCCGGTAACTACATCTCCGATGGCGATGCCGAAATAAGTAAACATAATCCCGGTCCCAGCTTTTAATGGTTCTGTTGCGCCTAGAGCTTTGCCAAATTCTGGAGCCAGCGTAACCAATATGCCTACAACAAACCACAATGGAATACCGATTAATATACAGTATAAATACTTTAAGAACCGCTTTTTGTTATTAAAGAGCATGAAGATGTTTCCTTTAGATACATCTGTATTGGTTGCATGTTTAAACATTCCAGATTCAAAAGTGCCAACACGTAGTAGAAGAAGAATTAAACCCATTCCCCCACCAACAAAATAAGAAGTTTGCCAGGTATATTTTGAAGCTACTGTTGCTGCTACCGCTGCTCCAAGTAAACCAATCGCACCAACAATCATCGTTCCATATCCACGTTTCTCCTTATCCATCGTCTCGGCTACAAGGGTAATGCCAGCGCCAAGTTCTCCAGCCAAACCTATACCTGCAATAAACCTAATGATTGCATAACTATTAACTGTGGTAACAAAGCCATTGGCGATGTTCGCCAAAGAATATAAAAGTATTGAGCCAAAAAGAACTTTGATTCTGCCCAATTTATCTCCCAGAACCCCCCATAGTATTCCGCCAAGCAATAGCCCGAACATTTGTGAGTTAATAATCAAAAAACCGTCAGACTGCATATTTTCTGCAGAAACACCAATTTCAGTTAAACTTTGAACGCGTACAACGGAAAATAAAACAAGATCGTAGATATCTACAAAATAGCCAAGAGCAGCTACAATAACTAAAAAAACTACATTTCGATTGTTCGCTTTTAATTCAGGTTTCATTTAATATTTGGTTTATCTGCTGAAAGTACAAATAAGCTCAAATAAATAAAATAGTTTATAAAAATAAAAGCCGCTTTACTGGAGCGGCTTTTATTTTCCTACATAGGAGGCATTTTTTTTGTCGTATCTGGCGGCATCGTTTTGGATGTATCTGTCGGCGTGGTTGTCGAGGTTGTATCCATTGGAGCTGTTGTTGTAGAATCCATCGTAGTACTGTCTGATGATCCAGCCATGTTTTTAGATGAATTGCATGCTGATGTGGCAATCATTATCGTACCAGCAAAAGCAAGACTTAAAATTATTTTTTTCATAGTTTTTTAATGTTATCTGTAATCTTAACAACCTTGAAATCATTTGGTTTTATTTTTTTTCTTCAGAAACATTAAGATGCGATTTTATGTTGCTGATTACAAGCTATTTGGTCGAAAAAGTAGATGACTAGTAGCATAAATCTCGTACCAGATAGCAGTGATATCTAGCTAAAACGTTGCGATATCGTGAGATAGCCTCTTTTTTTTAAGCGTAAGAACTTCGTTGTTTTGCAAAATTAAAGTAAGCGACGCTATCAAACTGTATCACATCCAACCTATCGAACTAAACTTGTGCTGCCTTTATTTACCTAATAATTATCAAAACATGCACAGTAAACTTTAAAAGCTGCCAAATCTTTCTGATATTAGGAAGTATGATTATTTCTCAAAATACCTTGAAATGGGTAATGCGCTTTTATCCCCCTTTATTTTTTCAGCGCATTTGGGTTCAAAAATTTGAAAATGATTTTAGAAGCTGTACCGTTAAGTTAAGTAAAAGCTTTTTAAATAAAAACTATAATGGTTCCATCTTTGGGGGAACAATATATGCCGCAACCGATCCATTTTATGCACTTTTATTTGATCAATTAATGCAGCGTAGGGGCTTCAAAGTTAGAGTTTGGTTAAAAAGTGCGTCCATTCAATATTTAAAACCTGGGCGTAGCAATCTGTATTTTACAATCCGTGTTAACGACGAAATGATTGCCGAGGCTGAACACGCTTTAAAAACCATAGGGAAGTTTGTAAAAGCATATCCTATGGAAATTACAAACAAAAACGGAGAGCTTTGTGCTACCGTGATGAATGAAGTTTATATCAGAAACCTGCACCAAGGCGAAACGCCAAGAGTTGCTTACTAATTGTTGACATGCCGAGTATTAAAAGTTTGATTCTACAGGGTGAGGGCGTTATGCTCGATTTTAAAAAAACAATTACCAACACCGAAAAAATCGCTAAAAGCTTAGTTGCTTTTGCTAATAATAAGGGTGGAAAATTATTGATTGGTGTGGCTGATGATGGCACCATCAAGGGTGTAAAATCAGAAGAAGAAGAGAAATATATGATTTTAACCGCTGCTCATCAGTTTTGCAAACCAGCAATAGAACCTTTCTTTGAGGAGATCTACATTGATGATAAATTAGTTTTGATTGTCAATATTCCAGAGAGTGATCTCAAACCACATTACGCCCTAGATGATCAGAACAAATGGTGGGCTTATATTCGCATAGATGATAAAACTGTTTTGGCAAGTAAAATAATTGTCGAAGTATTAAAAAATGACCATAAAGATCAGGGCGTTCTCATTTCTTATTCTGATAACGAAAAAGTCCTGTTACAATATTTAGCCGATCATGACAGGATTACATTAAAAGAATTTAGCAAACTTTTGAGGTGCTCCTATCGGAAGGCACAGAAAATTCTAGTAAACTTGATACTTACGAATGTGATAAAAGCTTACACATCAGAAAAAGAAGAATATTTTGTAGCGGTATAAAGCTATCCGGAAACTTTCAATTTGTCCCTTCAACCTTATCTCTGATTAAATTTCTCTGTTACCGCAGAGCAAATCATATAAATTAACGTCTTACAGATCTCTTTTTGAAGTTTAAAAAGACGAACTTTGCAAACTTATGTTTTCTAAAATTTACGCCAAATACAAACCTTACTATAAAGAAAATCTCCATTTGGCCCTCCCAATTGTGGGTTCACAAGTTGGCCATACGTTGGTACACATGGCCGATAGTGTTATTGTTGGGCACTTTACCGATACTACCCAGCTTGCTGCTGTATCATTGGTGAACAGCATTTTCATTTTGATTATGGTAATTGGCCTAGGAATATCTTATGGCCTAACGCCCTTAATTGCCCAGGAAAATGGTCGCAAAAATGATGAAGAGTGTGGTAAATTATTGTCCAATAGCTTAATCATCAATATAATTGTCGGTATAGTACTTTATATATTGGTGCATTTTGGTGTTTTGCTTGTCATCGATCATTTGAAACAAACCCCGGAAGTTGTTTATTATGCCAAGCCTTACTTAGGCTGGCTCTCTATATCTATTATTCCATTACTTATTTTCCAAACGTTTAAACAGTTTGCAGAGGGTTTAGGCTTTACCAAACAAGCCATGTTCGTCTCTATCTGGGGTAATGCGCTCAACATTGCCTTGGGTATCATTTTCGTAAAGGGAATGTTTGGCTTAAAGCCAATGGGTGTTAGCGGTGTAGGTTTAAGTACCTTTATCGATCGTTTTTTAATGGCAATAGTGATGGGTATTTACGTTTTGAGATCTCCTCATTTCAAAAAGTATCTGGTCAATTTCAAAATTACTTTTATTAATAAAGTTACCGCTATTAAAATCATAAAAATTGGTGCACCCGTGGCCATGCAATATTCGTTCGAAATTAGCGCATTTAGTGGTGCGGCAATATTAATTGGCACAATCGGCGCAACTGAACAGGCCGCTCATCAGATTGCCATTAGCCTGGCTGCAATGACTTATATGATTGCGAGTGGAATCGCATCGGCGGCGACAATTAAAACGGGAAATAATTTTGGAAAAAAGAATTTCAACGACCTCCGTAAATCTGCAATAGCCAGTTATCACGTTATTCTGTTGTTTATGAGCTTGACAGCAATAATTTTTGTGGCTGCACACCAGGTGATGCCTTTTATTTATACCAACGATTTAAAAGTTGTGGCGATAGCTGGTCAACTGCTTATTATTGCTGGCTTTTTTCAGCTTTTTGATGGAACTCAGGTTGTAGGTTTGGGTATACTTCGAGGCATTGGCGATGTTAATATGCCAACACTCATCACATTTTTAGCCTATTGGGTTGTCGGGATACCTATTGGTTATTTGCTTGGTTTTACTTTTGGCCTGGGCGTAAATGGAATATGGTATGGATTAACCTTCGGATTGCTAACTGCATCTATCCTATTGTTTTGGAGATTTCAAAATAAAACAAAGCAATTGGCTGGTTAATATCCTGATGTTTGAGATCATAAGTTATTGATATAATAGCTTTATCACTTCTATCCTACTAAAACCACTATTTACCCCCAACATTTACCACTACACCGATGGTAAAAATCGAATTCCCGGCAGACATGTAATCTCTATTCTTTAAGCCAAAATTACTACTCGTGGTATATTGTAATTGAATATTTTTGTTCAAGCCCATTCTAGTGAAAAAGATAGGTTCGAAGAAAACATTATCTTCTTTAGGCTGTACTACCCCATTCAAGAAGAATCGGTCCATCTTAACGTGACTTATTCGAAGGGCCGTTCCATAATTAATCGGAAATTCTTTCCCAAATAACCTTAAGTTATTTTTCTTTTTTGAACTATAATTAACCTGAAGAAACGACTTCCTATAATCCACTTCCTGCAACTCACTGCTCACTAAAACATCATTCTTGTAATCCCTAAAGGTGATATCGCTCCAACCCTTGCCAACACCTGCATAAATCTCGATAATTCGGTTATTATTTGGTCCGAAGGTATCGAAATAGCCACCACCTATTTCAATCAGCTTGTGCCCGAAATCTTTTGATTTTCGTTCACTATTCATTCTTGAGCCGCTAAATAGCACTCCTATATGATTTGAAACTGCATAAGCGCCGTTAATACTAGCATTGCCCTTTAGGGAAATGTGCCCGCCACCACTAAATTCACCTTGCTTGCTTAACATGGGTGTATTGGGTACATTGGGCATATAAACTGAAGAACAACTGCTGGCAAAAAGCGCTAAAATTGGGAAAGCTAAACGTAGGTATTGATTCATAGATGATTTATAAACAGTTTTTCAGGATAAAAATTGTGTTAAAGTTCCATTTTCATAAAACTCATCACTCTTTTAAATTCATCATGTAGATTGGCCTTTAAATGGATTTTTGTTGAAGTTTTAGGATGGATGAAACTCAATTCTGATGCATGTAGCAGCATGGTTGTCATGTTCCAATGTTCTAAGAAAAGTTTATTTTGCTTGTTGCATCCGTGGGTTCTATCTCCTATTATTGGATGAAGGATGTGACTGAAATGTCTTCTCAATTGGTGCATTCGTCCTGTTTTCGGAGTCGCCTCTACCAGTGAATACCTGGAGGTTAAATGTTTTCCGAAAGGAACATTAATCTCGGAATGTGATAGGGTTCTAAATGCGGTATAAGCATCTTGCATTGTTCCATTCTCCTTAGCCAAAGGATAATCAATATTCATCGCTTCTGGCGTGAAACCCCTAAGAATAGCTAGATATTTTTTTTCAGTTTCTGCATTCATAAATTGTTGATGCATAGCGATTTCGGATTCTTTATCAAACGCAAACAATAAGATACCGCCTGTTTTTCTATCTAACCTATGCACAGGACTAACGTGCTTCCCAACCTGATCTCGCAGCATTTGCAGCGCAAATTCTGTTGCATCTCTGGCAATTGAAGATTGATGTACCAATAAACCATGAGGTTTATTAATGGCAATCAAATGTTCATCCTGATAAATTATCTCCAACATTCGGTGAAGATAAGGATATTGCTTTAACTAAATAAATCAAAAGCTAAACGATAAGTATTGCAATGCGCATCTACAATATCTTTAATGTCGGCAGAATAACCGCCGCCCATACTGACCTGTAAGGGGAGGTTGTTATTTTTACAGGTCATGAGTACCATTTTATCCCGTTCTTTACAAGCAGCTTTACTTAATGACAACTTTCCTAATTTATCTGTAGACAGTACATCAACTCCAGATAAATAAAAAACAAATTCCGGTTTTGAGCGCTCGAAAGCAGACTTTAAATTCGTTTCTAGTAAAGACAAATAGGCGTCGTCTTCAATATTATCATCAAGAGGTACATCTAAATCTGAAATTTCTTTGCGGAAGGGAAAATTTTTATCTCCATGCATAGAGAAAGTAAATACATTTGAGTTATTCTGAAAAATTTCAGCGGTGCCATTACCCTGATGAACATCTAAATCAATAATTAATATACGGTTTGCTATCTCATTACATAACAGATAATTAGCAGCAATCGCTTGATCATTTAACAAGCAAAAACCTTCTCCCCAATTACTACCTGCGTGATGCGTTCCGCCGGCTATGTTAAAGGCAATTCCGTTTTCCATTGCCAACCCGGTCCCATCAATTGTACCTTGTGTAATGCGCAATTCTCTCTCAACCAATTGAGCATTTAACGGAAAACCAACCCTTCTCTGGTCTTTCGCAGATAGCGTTAAATCTCGAATCTGTTCCCAATACGATTTTTCATGTGATAGAAGAATGATGTCTTCTGCTACCTTCTCTGGATAAAATAAATTATCCTTTTCAATCGTCCCTTCATGTAACAGTTGCTCGGGGATCAATTCGTATTTAAGCATTGGAAACCGATGACCTTCTGGTAGCGGGTGAGCATATAGCGGGTGCCAGGCAATTTTAATCATTAACTCAAAATCTCCTCAATATGTTTTTCGATATTATTTGAGATTTGATCTACCGGTAAATCATTAGGATCATAACCAAATGGGTCTTCTATTTCTTCAGCTATAAGCTCCAAACTCGCTAATACATAGAGTATAAAAGGAACGATTAACACCAAATAATATCCTAAACTAAAAACCCAACCTATCGGAATGGTGAGCACGTATACAAAGATGAATTTTTTAATAAAAACACTATAAGAAAATGGAATTGGTGTGTTTTTGATACGTTCGCAACCGCCACATATATCGGTAAATTGGTTTACATCGTTGGTTAAAACAATCAGCTGTTCTTGTGTAATCAACCCTTGTCGTGTTAAGTCATACAGTCGGGAGATCATACTGCTTGCTATTTGATTTGGAATATGCTTGCTTTCCTCTACCTCAATCAGGAAACTGTTTTTACCAAAATATTTCTTCTCACGAAGGTGTTCTTTTAATGCAAAAGCGTATTTGGGAATACCATATTCAAAAAATCTAACTTCATCATCTGGCAACTTGAGTGCTTTTATTTTCATTGCAAAGTTGCGACTAACATTTGTTAATGAACCCAAAAGTCTTCTTCCTTCCCACCATCTATCGTAAGAGGTGTTGGTACGAAATACCAAAAGCATTGAAATTACAAAGCCCAACAAGCTGTGCATCATTCCGATATTGCTTACATAATCACTTTTTGAAAGTTTGAATATGTTAAGCTCAAGAAATGCTACAAAGGCAGAAAAAATAGCCATGCTGATCATTAAGGGCCATAACTTTCGAAAGGTATCACCCTTATGAATGTGAAAAATAAATGTAAACCAATCTTTCGGATTATAGTGGATCATAAGTTATATAGCTCTTAATACCTTTTCGGATACTTCAATGAGTGCCTTGCCTGTTAAATAAATATCTTCGAAGGAATTATATAAAGGAATCGGGCTTAAGCGTAGTACATTTGGTTCACGCCAGTCGCCCAAGATACCGGCGTCCACTAATCCATCAAAAACTACCTTTCCCTTATTTTTTGCAATGATAGAAAGCTGTGCACCACGATCTTTAGAATTCTTCGGTGTAATTATTTTGTACTGCTCGTCATTTAATTCCTTATTCACCTCATTGATAACGAATTCTAAGTAATTAGTTAAATCTATACTTTTCTTTCTCAGGGTATCAATAAAACCTGCCTTTTCAAATATTTGCAACGATGCATGGTATAAAGCCATAGGCATTACCTGGGTGCAACTCACTTGCCATCCATCTGCTCCACTTTCAGGAATAAAGCCTTTTTCCATTCTAAAACGCTTACTTTCCTGATAACCCCACCAACCGGCAAACCGATTAAGCTTGTCGTTTTGAAAGTGTTTTTCATGTACAAAAATCCCGCTAATTCCCCCAGGACCTGAGTTTTGATATTTGTAAGAACACCAACAAGCAAAATCTACTCCCCAATCATGAAGTTTAACAGGAACATTACCTGCGGCGTGTGCTAAATCCCAACCTACTATTGCACCAACGTTATGCCCGGTTTTAGTAACGGCTTCCATATTATACCATTGTCCGGTGTAATAGTTTATTCCGCCGAAAAGCACTAAAGCTATTTCTTCTCCATTTTCGGTAATCTTGGCCAAAATATCTTCAGTTCTGAGCGTATCTTCTCCCTCACGAGGAAATACTTCGATAATTGCATCATTAGGATCGAACCCATGAAATTTCACCTGACTCTCTATTGCGTACTGATCAGAGGGAAATGCTCCACCTTCCATGATGATCTTAAATCTTTTTCCTTTTGGTTGATAAAAACTGACCATCAACAAGTGTAGATTAACAGTAAGGGTATTCATCGGACAAACCTCTGCTGGCGATGCGCCAACAATTGGTGCCATCAGCCGTTTAAGCTCCTTATGATAAAACATCCAAGGCTCTTCACCATCAAACCAACCTTCTACCGCATAATTTGCCCAATTATCCAATTGATTGTTTAATACCTTTTTAGCAATTTTAGGTTGAAGCCCTAAAGAATTGCCACACATGTAGATAAATGATTTATTTTTATACTTTGGAAAAAGAAATTGGGCTCTAAATTCTTTGAGCTGGTCTTTCTGATCTAAAGCATTTGCAAAAGCTAATGTATTTTCTAATTTCATTGCCTCAATAATACAAAAAAAGCAGGTATTGTTTCCAATCCTGCTTTCTATAGATGTATCTTAAACTAGAATTTAATAGTGTCGTGCTTGCCTAAATCCGGTGTATCTCCCGTCACAGCAGCTTTTAAGATACTAAACAGCACTACAATTTTTGAAGATGATGAATCCCAATATTCAGCTTCAGCTGGTGTAACTTTTATAAGAATCAATCTAGGGTCTTCCACTCCATCGGGGAACCAAGCCTTAACAAACGGGGAAAAGTATGCTTCTTTGCGCACCTGATCATCAACCAACTCTGCTTGTCCTTTTACTGTTAAATAAGTGTTTTTGGACGGATCGCTATAAGCCAGTAGCACATTATTTTCTTTTGAAATTTCTTTAGATTTTAATGAATATTCGTTCGTAAAGAACCAAATACTCCCATCATCTTCAATCTTTGCGGTTCCCATTGGTCTGCTACCAAGCTCATCGTTAGCAGAAAAAGTGGTGAACATACAAGTGCGAACACTTTCCGCCATCTCTTTTAATATCGCTATATTTTTTTCGTTTTTCATGATTTTAGATCTTTGAAAGAAAACAGCGGGAAGGATGAAATGTTTGACTGAAGCTAGATCTTATTTGGTTTGCTCACATATTTATTGCCCTTAACGAAGAATCGTAGTGGCAGTAGAGCATGTTCTTCAGCATACGCAATGCCTACCCTGGGCGTTGTTGCAATTTCGTCGTCTTTAAAAGTATTATGATGATCTTCTATCCAAACATCATCTCCGGTTAAATATTTAGCATTGAAAGAACCGTCAATACCGAGGGCCTTGGCAGCCGAGCCTGGACCAGAGGATATGGCGGCCTTTGTATACGGCATATTGCGGCGTTCTTCCATAATCTCCTTGCCTATTAAAGGCTCAATTGCCCTGATTAAGATTGCGTGAGGATCGTTAATGTTGGCGCTTACCACGTTAAACAGGTTATGTATGCCATAACATAAATAAACATATGCAATGCCGCCCTTGGCATACATCGTTTCTGTTCGGTTCGTTCTTCTGCCACCATAAGCATGCGACGCTTTATCTTTGATGCCGAAGTAAGCTTCAGTTTCTACAACGATGCCTCCAGAAATATCACCATTAACATTAGTAAATAAGACTTTACCCAGCAAATCTTTTGCTAATTTAATGACATCTTCATTGAGATAGTATTCTTCAGGTAGCTTCAATATGAATAAACTATTTGTCTAACAAAATGGATATTACCTGCTCTAAATAAGCTTGGTCTGTTTCATCAAAATGACTTAAAAATTCACTATCAACATCTAGAACACCGATTACTTTATCACCTTTAATTAGTGGTAATACAATTTCTGATTTTGATGCGGAAGCACAAGCAATGTGTCCTGGAAAGTCATCAACGTTGGGCACTATTAGGGTTTTATTTTTCTCCCATGATGAACCACATACGCCTTTACCTTTCTTGATTCTGGTACAGGCCACAGGACCTTGGAATGGACCTAAAACAAGCTCACCGTTTTTAACTAGGTAAAACCCTACCCAGAACCAATTAAACTGTTCCTTTAATGCAGCCGCAACATTCGCCATATTCGCCACGAAATCTGTTTCTCCCGCAAGAAGAGCTTCGATTTGAGGAATTAACGATTGATATTGTTCAGCTTTCGTAGCGGTTTTGATGATAGTTAAGTCTTCTGCCATGACCCAAAGTTAACGAGGTTTTTGTTGATTTTTACTCAATTAATTGATAATGACAAAAAATTGAATGAAGCACAATCTTAATTTTGTTAGTTTTGAAACACATAAACCTTCAGTATGATTGTTGCCTTAACCATTACCAAATTTAATAGGATTACAATACCATTCGCATTTTTGGGAATGGCGATTTTAAGAATCCCTTTATGGTTAAACACCAAATGTAAATTCTGGAAATTAATGGGCAGCGGCAAAGATGCACAGGTTGACTTACCTCCAGATTTTAGACATTGGGCGATCTTAACAAATTGGGAAACTCGGCAAGATTGCGACGCTTTTTACAAAAAATCTTTACCGATAAAGTGGTTCCGTTTATTTGGATCAGAAGAGTTTACTATATTACTTAACCCTTTATCTTCACACGGATTATGGTCTGGAAAACAACCTTTTGTCGTTAGTAAAAATTCAATAAGATCGACTGATAGAATTGCCGTAATTACCCGAGCGGCCATTAAATTTAGCAAGGTTAAAGATTTTAGAAGTAACATTAAAAGAGCAGCAGCGGCAATGAGAAAAGCAGACGGCTTTATATTATCGGCCGGAGTCGGTGAAAATCCACTCTTAGATCAAGCCACGTTTTCCATCTGGACAGATGCACAATCCATGAAAAATTATGCTTATAAATCCCACGATCATTCTGACGTAATCAAATTGACAAGAGAGCGGCAATGGTACTCAGAAGAGTTATTTGCTCGATTTGAAATTATCGAAACCAACGGAACGCTTAACGGCTTATCAATCGCAACAATAAATAACGTTTAAACATGAGAGTAATCGCAGAACTTCCACATCCGGAATGTAAGATTAGCATTTTTGCCATGAATCAAAAATACATCGTAAAATTTGAACAGGGAACTTTTGAGCAAAGCTATAAACTTGCAGAGTTAGATTTAAGTGGAGGTGGCGTTAATGATGTATTTGAAATCTTAGACGAAGAGTTTATTGCGTCGGTGGTAGATCGGTTTAAAATTATGCGAACTGATTTTACTTTAGCTTATAAAAGGCATCAATTTTAACACATAACTATCTGATAATTAATAGATTAATTTTATATTCAAAATTATATTCTGAAGATTGGGCAATTTTTAACTATTATAATACGAAAGAGGTAAATTAAAAGTTGATATGAATCTTAATAATTTATTGATTATCAGTAAATTAATTAAACAGTCAGAATAATATTTCGAATGGTTATTTCGCCAAATTTTTGGGATGTCGGTCATTATCATCGGTATGTTCGATATGATAATCAAAAACACTTTAGTTAATTACTGGGGATTCAACCTTCAGTGTAATCTTTGGATGTAGAACTTTTGGGACATAAAAAAGACTAGATTATGCCTAGCAATTCATGAATTAATGATCGTATCATGAACCACTACCCTATACCAGTTTTTGGAAAATTTTTCAACTGCATTTAAGTGAGTCGCATGTTCCTGGTAAACGTTATGATCGTCGATACTATCAAAAGTAATTGTTAATGAGTAGGTGAAAGAATTATCCGTAACTGATCTTGCGGGTGTGCTCGCCGATAATCCATAGTGTAAGCTTTTAATCAATTTGATAGACTTTAAACTCTCGAAAAAATTAGCAAAATCATTAATTTCTTCGGTTGTCAATTGTGGCTTCAACCAAAACAATACGAAATGTTGAACTTTTTGTTTATTGAGCTGAGTATTTTCTATCATTTGAAAGGGATTTTAAAATTTAAAATGTTTAGGCATAAAAAAAGCGGCTATGATTAGCCGCTTTAAAGTAAATATTATTTTTAAAATTACTGCACTCTACCTGATTTTTTATCTTCACCTCTACCGATTAAATAACCGCCACCGGCTCCAACTAAACCACCAATAATAGCGCCTCTACCTTTTTTCTTATCAATTAAAGCACCACCAACTGCACCAGCTGCACCACCAATTACCGCACCTTTTGCGCCATCGCTCCAGCCTTTTTTCTTAGCTGTTGGTTGTGTACCACCGTAAGAACTAGAACTGCTACCACCTGAACTCGCATAAGATCTTGATGATTTAGATGATGCTGCACCAGCTCTTCTAGCTTCTGCCAATTCTGCCTGATGTTTAGCTTCTTTTTCAGCTTCTACTTTAGCTGTTTCGGCTTTCTTAAAACTATCTAAACGTAAACTATCTTTAACTGCTTTTATGGCAAGTTGTTTTTCTGCCTCTTGCTGTTTTAAAGCAGCTTCTTCTTTTGCTTTATTGTTACAAGCAAACATTACTGAACTCAATGCGATTACTACGAATATCTTTTTCATAACTTTTTGTTTATATGAATCTTGTTTTGCTACCTAACCTCACAAAACAGGTTTCAATAGGATGTGTATTTTAGTTAATTACCTGTACTAAAGAAAAAATGATGCCAAAAAGTTTTAATTAATAAAAATTAATTTAATAAATCGATGTACCAGAAGCCGATGGTCGGAGATTCTGATGCTGCACATCCTTGATCAACATCATCTGTTTTTGGTGCATTATAGGTTCTAAATATCTTATCGCCTAGCTCGAAAGGTATTTTCTTTTTAAAAATAGGTCCTTCAAAAGCAAAAGTGTGAAACTCTCCATTTTCGCCACAGGGGTCAATGCCTGGTGGTAAATTAGAAATTAAAACTTTGGTAATTATTTCTCCACAAAAAGCTTCTAAATTTTCTTGTGTGCAAACAATGATGGTTTTATAACTCAAGTTAAGAAAGTCATCAATCAGTTGAGTGGTATCTTTTTTCCATAGCGGAAAAATGGCTTTCAAACCAACTTCTGCTAGTTTTGATTCACGATAACGGCGAAGATCTTCCAAAAAGATGTCTCCAAAAATGGAATGCGTAATACCTTCTTCCTTGAATTTTGTTAGTTGAGCATGCATCACTCGGTCGTAGCTTTCCATGTCAGGCATTTCACCTAAACGAATTTGATATAGTGGAATGCCAATACTTTCGGCTTGAGCGATAAGCAAAGATTCTCTAACACCATGCATGGAAATGCGGTTATATTGTTCTGTAACTGTTGTAACCAGGTACTTGACTTCTATGGAAGGATCCTGAAGTGCATAATGAAGCGCCAAGGCACTATCTTTCCCTCCGCTCCAATTAAAAATGCAAAGTTTTCTATCGTTCATTAGTCAGGATCTCCTTTAGTTGAGTAACGCCCTGAACAGCATTCTCTTCAATCTTGACTACATTTCTATACCTTTTAACATTAGGTGTTACGGGATCGATAATATATTTGATAGCTTCGGCGGGAACAAAATCGATTAAACCAGCGGCGGGATAAACTGCCAATGAAGTGCCAATCAAGACGAAGATATCTGCTTGCTGACAAATATCAGCGGCAACTTCAATCATAGGCACTGCTTCGCCAAACCATACCACATGCGGCCGAAGCTGCGAACCCAATTCGCATAACTGGCCCATTTTTAAGTCAGATCCGTCTATAGAATAAGTAAGATTTTCCCGTAGATCTGATTGTGATTTTGTGATGATGCCGTGAAGATGATGCACTTTAGTTGAACCGGCTCGCTCATGTAAGTCATCAATGTTTTGTGTAATAATTTCTATATCAAAATCTTGCTCCAGTTCAGCTAAGAGCTGATGCGCTCTGTTGGGTTTTGCTTCGATTACCTGCTTTCTTCGCTCGTTGTAAAATTGCTGCACCAATTCAGGATTACGCTCCCAGGCCTCTGGAGTTGCAACATCATAAACATTATAGCCCTCCCATAAGCCATCAGCATCCCTGAATGTTTTTAATCCACTTTCTGCACTTATTCCTGCCCCTGTTAAAACAACTATCTTCATAAACTAATATTAAAAATTATTGGATTGGAATGATTTGGCCGACTTTAGATGATTTATAGCGCTTCTTCTCTGCGTAGGAGAATATTTGTTTAAATTTAAAATACCGGAGATTGAAACGTCTTTGACTCGGAAAGATTGATAAATTTCGCTGGGATTGACTTGTCGGCTTTAAATATTTCCGGATGAAACATACAGGCCAACGCTTCTATCCCTTCAACCAATGTACCGATGCTGGGTTGGGTAAACATATCAAAATCTGCAATGTAAACCTGATTTTGTTGTACGGCTGCTAAGTCTGTCCAATTGTTTTTTGCTAGAAGTAGATCCATTTCGGCCAAAGTT
Source organism: Pedobacter sp. Leaf41 (assembly GCF_001422545.1). Taxonomy (GTDB): domain Bacteria; phylum Bacteroidota; class Bacteroidia; order Sphingobacteriales; family Sphingobacteriaceae; genus Pedobacter. The sequence continues at coordinate 1,245,956 of NZ_LMLE01000001.1, forward strand.
CGTGTTTTATCAAAACCGCAAGGAGCAATTACCAATACTTCAGGATTGTATTTCACGACTTTGTCCCATTGGGTTACAATTGAATCTCCGGCAGGATTGGAAAGCATATCTACCCCACCAGCAGCTGCAATTTGAAAAGGAATCCAATGGCCACAATTGTAGATCGGCTCAATCCATTCCATCAGCATCACCCGTTTTAAAGGCGCTTTATTTGCCCGTAGTTCATCTAAAATAAAGTCGGTTTTCTGTTGAAGATTGGCCAAGTACCTTAAAGCAACTTCTTCCTTTCCTAAAGCCTTTGCAATAGTTATGGCACATTCAAAAACATCCTGAAGGTTATTTGGCGACAATGGAACGAGTGTCGGTTTTTTAGACAGCTTCATTACAGCGGTTTCTGTACACACGGTATCAATGTTGCAAACCTCACATATATCTTGTGTAAAAACAACATCGGGAGCAATGCTCTCTAAAAGTTCATCATCAACCCAATACAAACTTTTACCTTGTGCTTTTGACGCGGAGAAGATACGATCGATTTCGATACTGGAATAATTTTTACCCTCTAACACACATCTTACTACTTTAGGTTGATCTGCAGCCTCAATCGGACATTCAAAAGTTACGCCGTACAAGTATTCTTGCAAACCCATATCGTAAATCATTTTGGTGGCAGCAGGTAAAAAAGAAGCGACTTTCATTGGATGTATGGTGTTTTGATGGGAATGGATCATTTTTCTTTAGCTGGAGCTTCTCCGACGGGAAAATATAAAGTTAAAAAAAAATCCTCTTTTGAAACAGATCAAAAGAGGATTTAACAAAATTATTAAGAAATTAAATGTTTTGCTTCTGCATTTTAAGGACTGGATATTTTGATTTCATGATTTCAAAGGCACCAAAAATAATAGCACCGTAAATTAAAGTTCCTTCTAAAAACCTGATTTCAAACGGTATTGCTTTAACCAGGCAGCTCCAGTATCCAGCTAAAGTTTGTGGATATGATGGGTTTTGAAACCATACTCCGAAATCGGTTACAATCCAGTGAATAAAAACAATTGCTAATGTAGATGAGAGTAATGAGACTACATTTATCTTTTTCAACAATACTCTTCCTACCAAAACCATCAAGGCGAAAGCAAGATAGGTCCAATACCATCCTTCATATAAAAAACCATTACTGTATTTGCTAAAAATTGTACTGGCTAAAATAAAATCGCTTAAGAACAAGCTCACTAATGGAAAAGCAAAAGCTTTTGCATGATCTTTAAAGTATGCGCCACCAAACAGCGCTACCGCTCCAATCGAAGAAAAGTTTGCAAACTGAAGCTCATCTGAGTTAAACGTTACCAGTAAACGAAACAAAGTAATTACCAAGATGATTAGTAACAGAATAAGGTTACGTGGATTAAATTTCAAATTAGACATATAGTTAGTATATAGTAATTGGTATAAAGTATTTAGTTAGTAAGAAAAGTTGCTTGTGATTTTAGAGTTTTTATCACAACACAAAGTTAAATTTTATTAGCGGATATTAAAACTTAGGCCTGTATTAAAATTGAAACCCATTGCATTGTAACCGATGATTTCATTATAGTTTTCATTCAAAATGTTTTTAGCATCAAAAAAGATTTTAACGCGTTTTTTCGCGAACGCATATTCTGCATAAGCATTTAACAACTTATAGCTTGGCAATGTTTCTACAACATAGCCCGTAAAATTACCATCCGTACGTGAACCAAAGTACCTCAAATTAGCATTAATAAATAAATTATCAGTTGCCTGGATCCCTGTTGTAATGCCAAAAGCGTGTTTCGGTCTTCTAAAAAGAAAATCTTCCACTTTATTATTTACACTGTTATATTCGTTTCCATCAGTAAAAGCATAATAACCATTAAGGGTAAATTTCCATATTTTAACTCCTGGCTCAATTTCAAAACCTCTTACTTTTTGACTTTCCTGATTGATGTACCCAACTGCAAAATCGTAAATGATTGCATCTGTTAAATCGCGTTTGAAAGCCGCTCCACGCAACGAGAATTTATCATCAGCTAAACTCAGATTAAAACCAGCTTCATAGTTATGAGACTTTTCTGGTTTCAGGTTTAAATTTGATCCATATTGCCCGAACAGCATATTCAGTGTTGGAATTTTAAAAGCTGTTGAAACCGTACCGAATAATTTTAATTCTTTAATTACATTAATACTCGGTGTAATGGTGTAAGTGTAGTTTTCACCATATTGTTCGTGTTTGTTATAGCGACCGCCAACTTCGAGATTGAAGATACTTAAATCATGCAGAAAGAGTGAGCTGTAAGCGGCAAAAATATTACTCTCCGGTTTGTTGCCTGCAGAGGACAGCCTCATCACCCTGTTATCAATGCCTACTAATAAATCGAGTTTATCTCCAAGCTTTTGGTTATAAAATAAATCAAGCAAGCTTATTCTTCCAGCACCGACACTTTCATATGGGAAACCGTCAAAACTACTTAAGGTATTGTTCGAAGTGCTTTGGTAACTATAATTTAAATTGATCTTGCCCGTTCCAAACTCGTATTTGGAATTTACACCCCCGCTAAAATTTTTCAGCAGTGAATGGTTGGCTGCTATTCCATCAGTAAAAGCAGCTTCATCAATTTTGTAATCACCTTCAAAATATCTGATAAAAGGATTAACAGAAAAATGTTGATCCAATTTTATTCCAAAGTTTGCATTTACCCCATCTGTTTTAAAGCCATCTTTATCAAACGCTGTATTATTTCCCACTGGGTTAGCTGCTTCAGATATCCCATCGGTTTTATGGTGGGTGTAGTTTATATTATAGGTAAAAGCATCAACACTGCCATTTAAGCCAATTGTACCTTTATAAGTTTCGTAACTGCCTGCACTGGCCACGCCATATATTGTGTTGCCTTTTGGCCCGCCTTTTTTGGTAATAATATTGATTACCCCAGCAATGGCATCAGAGCCGTAAATGGTAGACTGGCCGCCTCGCAGAATTTCAATGTGATCGATTTGATCGATAGCAAAAAGGCGAAGATCAAAAGCGCCGCCGTTTCCCGAGGGATCATTTTGAACGATTCCATCAATTAATACAACAGCGTAAGCACTTCCCGCTCCGCGGAAAAAAACTGATTTGTTAGCACCAGGATTACTTCCTGAACCAGCTACAATAATACCGGCCTGTTCGCTGATTAATTCTGGAAGCGATTTGCCCTGACTGCGATCCAATACTTCTCTGCTGATGATACTCACCACTTTACCTGTTTGTGATTGTTTTTGATCATTTTTGGTGGCAGAAATTACCACATCTTTCAGTTTCAAGGTATCCTGTGCCTTAACTGATTTACCAATTACGATTTGCCCCAAACCTAAGCCTGCGGCAATTAAGATTTTTGTTTTGTTCATTTGATTGTGAGTTTTGCCCACAGCCAGCAGATAGAAAAGGAAATGAAAATACGAAAACGCTAAGTACTTCAATCCAAGCTTCAATCCCCGAAAGCTATGAAATTATACGCTAAAGGCAGGTCTTCTGACTTACTCCCGATTTTTAGCCTTCCCATTCCATGACTAGAAAAGTGGCGTAGAATTAAAAATCATTAAAGAGCTTACAGCTGCGGGACAGTTTTGGATTTACACCAAATTCCCTTTTAATTCTGTGGCAACACAAAAACCAAAAGCGGCGCAAAGCTAACAAAATTAAACAGGTTGTAAAATGGATGATGGAGAAAGTATTTCTTCAATCAAAAGTTTAACTTTAAATATCAAAACCAAAATAATGAGAAACCTATTTTTGATCACCCTCCTAATAAACTATTCTGTCGTTATGGCTCAAAAAACTGATACTATAATGCTTAAAAAGTTGATGGAATCAAAGCCAGAATTATTTGGCTTGGTGCTTAACCATCCAGATAAAAATCAGGTTCAGATTTTATACACCCAGATTACCCGTGATGTTAAAAACAAACCAAGTTTTAAGAGCTACAGTTTTAATTTAGATCCACACCATTATTTTTATCCTGCAAGCACCGTAAAACTTGCGGCTGTTATTTTTGCTTTGGAAAAAGTGAACCGATTAAAAAACACAGGCTTAACCGTGAAAAGCATTATGATAACCGATAGCGCTTTCCGGGGACAAACTAAAATTGAAAAAGATGGCAGTGCAGAAAATGGTCTTCCAACCCTTGAACATTATATTAAAAAGATTTTGCTTACCAGCGATAATGATGCCTTCAATAGGTTGTTTGAGTTTATCGGACGTGCTGAAATTAATGATAAACTTAAAAAAAACGGTTTTAGAGATAGCAGAATTTTGAACCGTTTAGCCATAGGCGATGCGGGAGAAACCGCTAAACATACCAACCCAATTCGCTTTTATAATAACGACTGTTTGGTATATGAGCAAGAAGCACAATACGATTCGAAAGAATACGAATTGAACTTAACTAACCTGGTAATGGGTAAAGGTTATTTAGATAGCGCAGATAAACTAATAAATAAACCTTTTAGTTTAGCCAATAAGAATGCATTTGCCATAAATGATCAACATCGTTTAATGCAAAAACTAATGTTTCCCGAAGCTTTACAGGCTCAAGAACGATTTAACCTTACCGCTGCAGATTATAAATTGATTTACACTTACATGAGCAAATATCCAACAGAAAGTAATTATCCTAAGTATGATGAAAAGGAATTTTGGCCAACATATGCTAAAATGCTTTATTATGGTAGAGAGAAAAATGCAACTCCAGATCCGAACATTAGAATTTTCAACAAATATGGCGACAGTTATGGCTACATTATAGATAACTCCTATTTCGTAGACTTTAAAAATGGGATTGAATATCTACTTACCGCCGTTGTACATAGTAACGAAGATGGGATTTATAACGACAATAAATATGAATATGATTCGGTCTGCTTTCCATTTATGAAACATTTGGGGCGAACGATTTACGAATTGGAAACCAATCGTAAAAAGAACAATCCAGATTTATCTAAATTTAAGATGAACTATCAGTAATGAGCTAATGTATTTAGCTGTTATGTACAACTGTTCTTAATTTAATGGCAACCTCATTTCAGTTAATTTTATAAACAAAAAGAGATTGCCACGTTCAGGCAGGTAGAATTATTCGCTAAGTAAAGCCGTTTTAGTTTCCATCAATTTACCTTGTTCAACTTCGTCCAAAACAGGAAATTTGATGTTCAAACTTTTCAATTTGTCGGCAACTATTTCACTAATCGCTAATCTGGCAAACCATTTTTTATCTGCTGGAATAATGTGCCATGGCGATTCTTTCGTGCTTGTTTCGTTAATGGCGTCTTCATAAGCCTTCATATATTCGTCCCACAAAGCCCTTTCCTCAATATCACCAGAAGAAAACTTCCAATTTTTGGTAGGGTCTTCTATCCTATCCAAAAACCGTTGTTTTTGTTCATCCTTACTCACATTCAAAAAGAATTTAAGTACTACTGTTCCATTTGCAGCTAAATGCTCTTCAAAATTTTTGATGCTTTCATAACGCTTCTTCCAAAAATTTTTATTGATTTTCTTTACCTCATCAAAACCTGGGAGGCTTTCACTCAAAATATATTTCGGATGAACCTTACAAACCAATACGTTTTCATAGTGCGAACGATTATGAATTCCAATTCGTCCACGTTCCGGCAAAGCTTTAATATGCCGCCACAAAAAATCATGTTTATATTCTTCGGATGTTGGCACTTTGAAACTAAAAACCTGGCAACCCTGCGGATTTAATCCACTCATTACATGCTCAATAGCGCTATCTTTACCAGCAGCATCCATCGCCTGAAAAATAATGAGTATAGAATGTGTGGCTGATGCATATAATTTTTCCTGTAAATGATTGACTTCAATTTTTGAGTTGATCAATGCATCTTTGGCCGTTTCTTTATTATATCCACCGGTAAAATCAGTTTTCGCACTTTTAATCGAAAATTTTTTATCGCCCTGTACAATTAGCTCCTTAAATTCGTTTTTCATTTTTATACCATATTTTTTTGGTGATTGATTCAATACCTATATTAATTTCACGATATTTTCGATCGTGATTAGCATCTCACAATATACAGTTTCGGATTAATCCAGAACCAATGTTTTAAATATAGTACTAAAAAATTAGTAAATTAAAAACGTTAATTTGCATACAGAGTTTTTTATATTTATCGCCACAGCATTTACCAAATTATCAGCACATTCAATATGTTCAAAGAGATAAAAAACAAGTACTTACGTTATTTTACAATCTTAATTTTCTTTATCATTATTTTCTTTTCTGCCCTTCAACTCAATTTTTTGTGGTTGTTTGGCTATTCTCCAAGTTATCGGGATATCAAAACGCCTACATTGCGTGTAGGGTCTGAATTATATACAAGTGATGGAAAACTGATTGGGCGGTATTTTAAGGAAAACCGTACTCCGGTAAGTTTTAGTGATATTGCGCCAAGTGTAATTAATGCTTTGGTAGCTACCGAAGATGTTCGCTTTTACAAACACTGGGGGATTGACGCTCAAGCTGTTGGGCGTGCTGTTGTTGGAATGGGTAAAGATGGTGGTGCCAGTACCATTACTCAACAACTGGCCAAAAATTTATACAGAACCAGGTATAATAAATCGCAAGGTTTTCTAGTGAAAATTCCCCTTGTTAGAACGCTTATTGTAAAGCTTAAGGAGTGGTTAACTGCTGTAAAAATTGAATCGAATTATTCTAAAAACGACATCATTACGATGTACCTGAACACGGTATCCTTCGGTAATAATACTTACGGAATTAAAACCGCTGCTCGAATTTATTTTGATAAGGAAACCAAAGATTTAGCTACCACAGATGCCGCGATGCTTGTTGGTATGCTGAAAGGAACCAGCCTTTACAACCCAACCAAGAATCCAGAAAAAGCTTTGGTACGCAGAAATGTGGTATTGAGCCAAATGAACAAGAATAATAAGCTAAGCAAAGATAGCTTGGCCATACTGTCAAAAGAGCCCATCAAACTTAAAGAAGGTAAAATGGAAGACGGAAGCGATGGCGACTCCTATTTACGTGCTGCTGTGTCGAAATATCTGGAAAAGTGGTGTACCGATAATGGATACGATTTAAATGAAGATGGCTTAAAAATATATACTACGATCGATTCGAAACTGCAAAAATATGCCGAAGAAGCTGTTGCAGAGCAAATGAGAACCTTACAGCGCAGGTTCTACAGCGTTTGGGGCAATGAAGATCCCTGGTACGACTCTGAAAAGAAAAAAGTGGATTATCCGGACCGGGCGATGAAAAACCTCCCTATTTATGCCTTGCTTGAGAAAAAGTTTCCAAATCAACCAGATTCGGTTGCAGCCTATTTCAACAAGAAGAAAAGAATGCAAATTTTTACCTACAAAGGTGATCGCGATACTTTGTTTTCAACTTTGGATTCTATCCGTTACTACGGAAAAATTTTAAATACGGGTATGATGACCATGGAGCCTGCCAGTGGAAAAATTAAAGTTTGGGTGGGTGGTATCGATCATAAATTTTTCAAATACGATCACGTTAATCAGGCTAAACGCCAGGCAGGTTCTACATTTAAACCATTTGCATACTTAACAGCATTAGAGCAAGGAATGAGCCCTTGTGATAAATTTACCGATAAGCCTGTTAAAATTGAATATAAAGATAAAGGCGAAACCAAGTATTGGGAGCCCAAAAATGCCGACTACAGTGTAACTTACCAGGAAATGAGTTTGCGTTGGGCAATGGCTAGATCTGTAAATACCATTACAGCACAAGTAACTGAAAAAGTTGGATGGGATAATGTAGTGAAGTATGCTCATGCATGTGGTATCGATAGTCACTTACAATCTGTTCCATCTGTAAGTTTGGGCTCAAACGATGTTACGGTTTATGAAATGGTAAAAGCTTATGCTACCTTCATGAATAAGGGCATAAAAACTGACCCTATTTTAGTAGAAAAAATTACCGATTTAGATAATAACATCATCGAAGAATTTAAGCCAAAAACCAAAAGAGTATTATCTGAAGAGATTGCCTGGTTAATGACCTACATGTTCCGTGGAGGCATGGAAGAACCAAGAGGCACCTCTCAAGCTTTGTGGGAATGGCCAAATCTATTTAAAAAGAATAACCAGATTGGTGGAAAAACCGGTACTTCCTCAGATTATGTTGATGCCTGGTACATGGGTTTAACCAAAGATTTGGTAACAGGTGTTTGGGTAGGATGCGATGAAAGAACAGCCCATTTTAAAAATGGAGAACAAGGTGAAGGCTCTAGAACAGCGTTGCCAATATTCGCTAAATTTATGGATAAAGTTTACATGGATCCGTCAACAGGATATACCTATGGTCCTTTCCCGAAAGCGACGGTAGAAATTACCAGAACTTATAATTGTCCTAGTCCGCAATATGTTCGCGATACTAGTTCAAATGATAGTGTCGAGGTAGATTCTACAGATTTTAATCCTACAGAAACTCCTGAGGTAGCAGAACCAACAACAACGACCGAGCAAGAGGTTAAAAAAGATGAAAAGAAGCCTGAACCTGTTCAAAACCAACCTGCAACAACGGTTCCGTTAACGAAAAAAGAAGAACGTGAATTAAGAAGAAAACAGAGACAGGAAGAGCGTGACAAGAAAAAAAATGAAAACGGCGGTAATTGATTTTGAAGGTGATTTATACTCATGATTTCACTGCTTCAAAACTGTTAAATTCCTTATTGTGATTTTAAGAATTGCTATTTTTATCCATTCGATAGAAGCTTCGTTATTAATTATTTGAATAATCAAAAACACACATTTATGAAAATAAGCGCTACTTATTTCAAGCAATACATCCCTTTATTGCTTTTGATTATGATTTCGTTTTCTTCCAAAGCCCAATACTTTGGCCAAAATAAGGTTAGATACAAAAAGCTTGATTTTAAAGTTTTGCAGACGCCACATTTTGAGATTTATTACTATCTGAAAAATGAAAACATGCTGAAACATTTTTCTCAGGATGCAGAAACCTGGTATAAAATGCATCAGGAAGTTTTTAGAGATACATTTTTAACTAAAAATCCTATTATTCTATATAACAATCACCCTGATTTTCAACAAACTACGGCATTGCAGGGAGAAATAGGGATTGGAACCGGTGGTGTTACTGAAGCATTAAAAAACAGGGTAATTATGCCTGTAATGGAATTGAACAGTCAAACACGACATGTTTTAGGGCATGAGTTAGTTCATGCTTTTCAATACCATGTTTTATTGGAAAAAGATTCAATTAGTTTAGAAAACGTAGGTAAAACACCACTTTGGATGGTTGAAGGAATGGCCGAATATTTATCCATTGGTAAAAAGGATGCCTTTACTTCTATGTGGATGCGTGATGCGATGCTGAATAGAGATATTCCATCGTTGAAGGACCTTACCAATTCAAACAAATATTTCCCCTATCGTTATGGTCAGGCATTTTGGACTTACATCGGTTCGCAGTATGGCGATACCACAATAGTTCCGCTATTTAAAAATACAGCTAAATACGGTTATGAAAATGCGATAAGATATACTTTTGGTTATGATGATAAAACGTTATCTGGTTTATGGAAAAACTCGATTGATGCGCACTACAAACCGATGTTAAAAGCAGACAGCTCGCAGATTAAAATAACTGGAACTAAAATTATCGATAATAAAAATGCAGGGAACATGAACGTTGCTCCTGCAATCAGTCCCGATGGTAAATATGTGGCGTTCATGTCTGAGAAGGATTTGTTTGGCATTGATTTATTTCTGGCCGATGCCAAAACAGGAAGAATTATTCGAAAGCTTACCAGTCAAATATCCAATGGCCACATCGACGATTTTAACTTTATAGAATCTGCAGGAGCTTGGTCGCCTGATAGTAAACAGTTCGCATTCAGTATTTTTAGCCATGGCAAAAACCAGATGATGATTATCAATGTGGCAAACGGATCAACAGTTTCGCAGACAGCAATGAATCAAGTGCAACAGTTCGGTAACCTAACTTGGTCGCCAAATGGAAAAGACGTTGCATTTTCTGGGATGGTTGAAGGGCAAAGTGATATTTTTTCATACAATTTAGATACGAAAGAAATTACACAAATTACCAACGATGTTTATTCAGATTATGCACCCAGCTATTCTCCAGATGGAAAGAAAATAGTTTTCTCATCAGATAGAGCTGCTATTCAGAATAAAAACATTAATGCGGCATTACCAATCAATCTTGCTATTTACGACATTTCAGCCAAGGAAGTAAAGAACCTCGATGTGTTCCCAGGCGCAAATAATTTAAATGCACAGTTTTCTTCTGACAGTCAAAATATCTACTTTTTATCCAACAGAGATGGATTTCGGAATTTGTACAAATACAATTTCGATGGCAATACGGTTGATCAATTAACCGATTACTTTACAGGCATAAGCGGAATCACAGAATTTTCTCCTGCCATTTCAGTTTCTGGTACCGATGATATAGTATATAGCTATTACCGTTACCAACGCTACACCCTTTACAATGCAAAATTAAGCAGCTTTAAAGCCAAAAGAATTGGCAATCAAGAAGAGAATTTTGATGCCGCCATTCTTCCACCGATGGAAAATTATGGAGTAAACATCATCAATTCGAATTTGAACAACTTTGATCGCTTCGAAAAAATTGTTGCCGACTCTATGAAAACCGTTGCTTACCGACCAAAATTCAAGTTGGATTATTTGGCCAATAGTGGCGTTGGAGTTTCTACTAGTCGATTTGGAACCGGAGTTTCGGGCGGAATTGTGGGCATGTTTAGTGACATCTTAGGGACCAACCAAATTATTGCCAACATTTCCGTTAACGGAGAGATTTACGATGCTGGTGGTTTGGTGGGTTACATCAATCAGAAAAGCCGAATAAATTGGGGTGCAGCAATTTCGCATATCCCTTATGTATCAGGTTTTAGTTCTTACGGGTACGAAAAACTACCTGCTGATAATAATACCACAGTAGATGCATTAAATGAAAGAACGGATATCATCAGAACTTTTGAAGATCAGGTGCAGCTTTTTGGTGCCTACCCTTTTAGCAAGATACACCGGTTTGAAGTTGGGGGAGCATTCTCCAGATATAGCTATAGAATTGACCGGTACAGCAATTACTATAATACCGCTGGTTATTACATAGGCTCGGATAGAAAACGCCTCGATAACGAACAAGCTACCTTAGACTATGGCGTTCCGTTTAATTCATTTACACTTTATCAGTTAAACGCTGGCTTTGTTGGCGATAATTCTATTTTCGGTTTAACCGGACCATTAGATGGTTTTAGATATCGCGTAAGTGGTGAGAAGTATTTCGGTACTTATAATTTTGCCGGCGCAACTGCCGACTTAAGAAAATACTGGAGATTGAAACCCATTACAATTGCAGCGAGGTCTTACAACACTTTTAGAATTGGGAAAGATGCCGATCGATTGTATCCAATGTATGTTGGCTATCCTTATTTAATTAGGGGTTACGAATCCAACTCAATTTACAAAACCACTTCAGCACAATCTTCAGAGTCTTTTGACATTAACCAATTAACAGGAAGCAAGATTGCAGTCTTCAATTTTGAATTACGGTTACCTTTTACCGGGCCTAAAAAATTAGCGGCGATACCATCTGGATTATTGTTTAGTGATTTAAACTTGTTCTTTGATGCCGGGTTAGCGTGGACCAATGATACAAAAGTTAAATTCAAGAGTGAGCCGACTTACACATCTGAAGTGGTAAAAGACACAAACGGAAACCCTGTTTTGGATAGCAAAGGAAATCAGGTTACTTATCAAGCTACAAATGAGCGTGTACCTGCAATGAGTGTTGGAATTTCATTAAGAGTGAATGTATTTGGATACTTTGTTTTGGAGCCTTACTATGCAATTCCCTTCCAACGTAAGGATGTTAAAGGAGGTGTATTTGGTTTAACTTTCGCTCCTGGATGGTAAAGCACTTTGCTTAATATTAAAAGAGTTTGAAATGATTTCTGCTGTTAAGTATATCGTATTAATCGCTGCATTATTTTTCAGCGGATCAATCTTTGGGCAAAAAGTAAATGAGCCGAAGAATAATCCTAAAGAGTGGTCTGAAAAAACAGAACCGTTTAGAATTGCCGGAAACCTATATTATGTAGGTACTTACGATCTTTCCTCCTATTTAATTGTGACCAATAACGGTAACATTTTAATCAACACAGGTTTGGCCAATTCGCTTCCGATAATTAAGGAGAATATCAAAAAACTGGGATTTGACTATAAAGCAATCAAAATCCTATTAATCACTCAAGCCCATTTTGACCATTTGGGTGCAATGGCTGACATCAAAGCTGAAACAGGCGCTAAGCTTTATATTGATGAAAAAGATGCAGCTGCACTTATATCAGGTGGCAAATCAGATTACGAAATGGGTAAATATGGGATAACTTTTAAACCCGTCAAATCCAATCGTCTGCTCAAGAATAATGAGAAAATAACTTTAGGCAATACTACCTTGACTATGCTGCATCAGCCTGGGCATACAAAAGGTTCATGTAGTTTCATTTTCAACACAAATGACGGTAAAAAAACTTACAGGGTATTAATAGCAAATCTTCCATCCATCATTATTGATAGAAAATTTTCTGAAGTAAAAGATTATCCGGGCATTCAAAATGATTATGCCAAAACTTTTCAAGCAATGAAAAAAATCGATTTCGATTTATGGGTGGCCTCCCACGCCAGTCAGTTCAATCTTCATGAAAAACGTAAATCTGGAGCTGCTTACAATCCGAATGCATTTGCTGATAAAGCAACCTATTTTAAAAATATCAAAGATTTGGAAAATATTTTTCTCAAAAAGATTAAGCAGTAATCATCTAAAGAGAATCTAAATTTTAGACATTAAACTAGTCTAAACTTGATAACTGTTAAGATAAACTAGTAAATGCTAGTTTAACCTGGTTAGTCATATTTCTGTGCAACAAAATATTTTCGAAATCTAAACCAATAGTTAAATCAATCCAATCCGGATTACAAGATCTTACCAATCTTTCTTTTTGCATGCGGGTAAAACGACTGATTACCTTAAAACGAGCTAATGCCTGTGGCTCGGTTTTAAATTCTTCAAAGTAAACTAAACGCGTTAACTGCTTTCCATTATCGAAAAATAAGTTAGGCATTTGCTTGTAAAAATCCAATGTCTTAATCAAATCAGAACTCATGCCTACATGCATGCTTGTGCGATTTCTGTCGGTAACGATGTAAACAAACTTTTTCATTATAATAGATTTAAACATTAAAACTAAACTATTTAGTATACCCTCTTGCAATTCAAAATAATATTACTAACTTTATGAGCATAAAATTACTAACTATTTTAGTAATTCCAAATTTATTTTAAAATTTATTTTTATGTCGAATATTTCAAATAATTTAAAGTACCTCAGGAAGAAAAAAGGCCATACACAGCAAAATTTCGCCGATGTTATGGAGATTAAGCGTTCGCTTATTGGTGCATACGAGGAAGACCGGGCAGAACCAAAATACGATTTGCTAAAAAAAATAGCAGAGTATTTCGATCTTACTATTGATGAATTTATCAATGAAAAGATAAGTGATAGTTGGAAACCTAAACCAAAAAGTTCTGGTTCAAACTTGAGAGTGTTAAGTATTTCTGTTGACCAGAACGACAGAGAAAATATAGAATTGGTTCCTGTGAAAGCAAGTGCAGGTTATTTGAACGGCTTTTCTGACCCTCAATATATCAGCGATCTTCCAAAATTCCAACTGCCGCTCCCAGCTTTAAGGCAAGGTACTTTTCGTGCTTTTGAAATTATGGGCGATAGTATGTTGCCTGTTCAACCTGGCAGTGTAATAATTGGCGAGTATTTGGATAATTGGAATGAAGTTAAAACCGGCGAAACCTACATCGTGATCAGTAAAAACGAAGGCGTTGTTTATAAGAGAGCGGGTAACCGATTTAAAGAAAACAAAGATTTAAAGTTGATATCAGATAACAAAGTATACGACCCTTATACCATTGCGGCTGATGATATTCTGGAAATCTGGAAAGCAAAGGCCTATATTTCGACATCATTGCCTGAACCAACTCCCGATCCAACGATGGAAACCTTAACCCAAATGATGTCGCAAATGCAGAAATCCATTTCTCAGCTTAATAAAAATTAACACTTTTTAACTTATCGCGATTAAACCGTTGGCCTTATTTCATATCTATTAGAAAACAAACACATAAAAAAACATAGACATGAAAAAAGCAGTTTTAACAATAGCAATCGCAGTAATGGGTTTCACTGCTGCATTTGCTCAGGACACTACTAAAAAAGCCAGAAAACAAATGCCAAAAATGACTGCAGAACAGCGGGCGGAAAAGGCAACAGCTAGATTAGAGAAAGAATTAAGCTTAACCGCTGATCAGAAAACGAAAATTTATGCCGTTGAGCTAGAAAATGCTAAAAAGGTAGAAACTTGGAGATCTGCTGATCAAGGTGATATGAAAGGCAAGATGAAAGAACGCAAGGAAGCCATGCAAGCTCAGAAAGCCAAAATAGATGGCATTTTAACAGCAGAGCAAAAAACCAAAATGGAAGCCATGAGATCGGAAGCAAGAGAGAAAGGCGATAGAATGAGAAAAGGAATGGGTAAAGGCAAAAGAGATAAAGCGCCAGTAGTTTCAAATCCTCCTTCACAAGGTTAAGAATTAATAAAATATTCGATAAATAAAAAAAGCGTCCAATTAATTTGGACGCTTTTTTCGTTTCCATGAAAATCGAAATCCCATTAATTGAGATAGCCTTTGCTTTTCAAAAAGTCTGCCCACACTTTGTAACCTTCTGGTATTAAATGAAGTCCATCTTTAGTCAGCTCGGCACGCAAATGCTTATCTTGATCCGTAAAATTTGAATACAAATCAATAACAGTTACATTTTTAGAACTAAGCTTTTTAATTTCCTCGTTTAACCAGAGAATGTGTTCATCTTTACCATAATGGTTTTTGAACTTAGCAAAAGAACTATTTACCGGTAGCAGCGTATTGAAATAAATTTTAGTTCTTTTCGATCCGTTTCTAACCCGGGAAATCATTGTTTTATAATTCTTTAAAATCACGCTATCTGGAATATTTCTCGAAATATCATTTATTCCGATAAGGATAAAGATTTTTGCTGGTTTACCATCTATAACATCTTGCAGCCGCTCTAGTACGCCGAAGGTAATGTCACCAGAAATACCTCTGTTTTTTGCTTGAGGTAGATCTAACAATTTTGCCCAATCTGTTCCAGCTGTGATGCTATTGCCCAAAAACACAAAATCTTTCCTTGATTTGCTATCTGCTTTAAACCTGTTTACAAGTTCTACATATTTGCCGGGCCGATAAGTACTGTCCCATTTAACGCTTTGGGCATTTGCAACATTAAATCCTTGTAGAGCGGTTATAATGATGATAACTAATAATGTGAGATAGTTTCTTCTCATAGTGAATGATTTTTAAAGGCTTGAAGCTACAACTTTGTCTGCACTAAAATATCTGGATAATCAGAAATAATTCCATCAACTTTAAGAGCTTTCAACTTTTTAATATCTTCTGCTGTATTGGCTGTCCATGGCACAATTTTCACGCCATCAATATGTGCCTTAGCAACCATTTCTTCGTTAACCATTTGCCAAACCGGACTCAGAATAAACGGTTTATAACCTAAATCAGCTATATTTTCTTCGTAACTTTTTTTATTGGCTACCAGAAATGAAGTCTTCACCTTCGGATATTTTTTATTGATGATTTGAATCGTTCTTTTGTCGAAAGATTGAATAACAACATAAGGCATGATCTTCTTTTTCTCAATAACATCCATTAAAAGTTTAACAAAAACCTCGGGATTTGGATTGGTCACTCCATCGCCTTTTTCACTACATTTTGTTTCAATGTTGTAGAAAAATTGCTTGTTTTTAGTTTTCTTGATTTCGGCTTGAACAGAATCGATCAAACTATTTAATAATGGAATATATTGCTTTGATTTTTGCTGCTTTGGAAACTGATCAAAATATTTAGTTCCAAGATCGAATTTTCGTAGCTCATCATAATTCATTCCGAAAACAGGATATTTTTTCGCATCTGTAACAGGAATCTCCTTTCCCTTAGGCGTAAGCATAAACGCCGGACTTAAATAATCGTCATGGGTGACCACCACTTTGCCGTCTTTAGTAATGTGCGTATCCATCTCCAAAGTAGTTACTCCCTCAATTTTCATGGTTTGCAACATGGCCGTAATGGTGTTTTCAGGGTAAAGGCCGCGACCTCCCCGATGAGCTTCTGCGCTGAATTCCGGAAATTTAGCTTGCTGAGAATATCCAACTGACGCAAATAAGGTTGCGCCGCAAAAAAATGATACTGCTACTTTGAACTTCATATTAATTATTTTGAATGCTATAATTTATCTGCCTTCTAGGTTAAGCTTTGAATTCAGCTTCGAATTTTTCGCCGAAACGATCTGTTGCTACCACCTTTACTGCTTTTACAGCTGGTGGAAAATGAGCAAGAAATAAATGTTCGGTAGAATGCGGTTCGGGAAAAGTTCTGCCTGCAGGTAGCGTTGCACCTTTGTATAAAGTAACCGTTTGCGGATCATAACCTTTTTGGTTCTCCATCTCTCCCATTGCTTTCCCATCCAGAAAATACTCCACCTTCCATTTCGGATCCCAATTCCATACATTAGCGATCAATCTTTTTTGATTGGTCAATTCATCCACATAAATATGTACTTGCTCCTTTTTATCTAAACCTGTTGATTTATAATACCACTTTAAATTTTTTCCATTTACTTCGTAAACACCATAACCTCTTGGTGTTCCGTCCTCACAAACTGGGCCAGTCCACCAGGCACCACAAACTGCACCATGATTGTGTTCGAAAATTCCATCAATAATAACATTACGCATGTAATGCGTATGGCCAGACATGATGTGAACATTGGTATAACCATTTAAAGCCGCATATAAATCTGTATTGTTTTTCACTGAATTATGCACTGGAATATGCAAATTGATGATAACCAGCGCATCTTTATCTACGAACTTTAAATCTTTCGCCAACCAATCTAGTTGAGCTTGAGAGATATAGCCGTCATATTTACGTTCTTCTCCAAGATAACGTACATCATCCATTACTACATAGTGTGCTTTACCGCGATTGAAAGAATAATAAGTTGGTCCGTAATGCTCTTGAAATGTCTTATCCGAGGTTTCATCGCCACCCATTCTGTAGTCCATATCATGGTTACCTAAACATTGAAAAAATGGAATACCCATTTCTTTCACTGCTTGATTATAATCGACAAATAATTCATGGTTATCCCAAACAATGTCGCCAACCGTTATTCCATGTACCGGAATGTTTCCCATCGATTGAATTACCTTTTTAGTATCAGGAACCGATGTTGTCATCATTTTCTCGACATCTTTTTTATTCTTCACCTGCGGATCGGCCCAAATGATAAAATTGTGGCGATTATCATCTTGTTTCATCGCCTTCAACTCGAAATTTAAATCTGTTTTGGCATTAAGCTGCTCATAATACTTTGCCAAATGACTATCGGTCGTAAACTCGTAACCTGATGGTGTGCTAATCCAAATAAACTTTGCTAAAGGATTTACTTCGATCGTATACTTGCCATTTTTGTCAGTTTGGATTACATTAAAACCATCTGATACCACCACATTTGCAATACCTTTCCCTTTAGCGGTTACCCTGCCGCTAATTTTATTATCAATATCTAAAAGAGAAAAAGCTGAGTATGATTTTAAGCTTACAAATAAGGTTGTGGTAAGTAATCCAGTTTTTTGGATAAACGATCTTCTGTTCATTTGGGATGAATATGTATTGGTGATTTGAAAATTTAATGGGAGATATTTAGAGTTTGAAGTTGCCTTTTTAAAATGTTTACGAGAAAATTCAACGGAATTTTCTCGTAAACATTTTAACTTTCATTCAAGATTATGTAAATCCACTACCTAACCTCAGTGGCATTTGCGCCTTCTATTTCGGCTATGGTAGAAGTTTTGCTTAAGATAATTGTGGTTTGTGTACGTGCCTTTACCCACTTATTCAATTTTGTATCATAAGCACCACCCAACACGTAGAAGAAACCTGCATCTGCTGGCAATGCATAAGTTAAAGATTGAGTATTTGTTCCTGCTCTGTAATAAGGTTGAGGCACCAAGGTTTGTGGGTTGATGATATCGTAAACATCTGTGTTTCCAATTCTATAACCAGCACCATAATTTGGCGCTGCGCCAATTTGATACAAACTTCCACCACTATGAACCCATAATACATCAATAGGTGCGGTGGCTTGGGTAACTTCAATTCCTCTAAACAATGCCATACCAAACGCGTTCCCACTGTTTGCAAATAGCCCAGTTGTTGCATTTCCGGTTACAGTGCTTGATGAATTGAATCTATCGCTTACCTTATTATAATCTAAAGCTCTTATCCATTTTGAGGATGCAATAGAGGTTGAATTTGCACCATTTATGAGCTTATTAATACCGCCAACATAGAAGAATTCTCCTTTTACAACTGTTCCAGATGTAAGATTAATTTTGTAAGTTCTTTGTTGCCCAGTTGCCCAACCTTGTGCCGGCACACCAGTAGGAATAGATGCACCTGCATTATTGCTTACAACTAACGAGAAAGGTGTAACTGCAAAATTAATATCTTTAGTTGCCCGAAGCTGTACATATTCATTATTACCATCGCCTCCATTAACGTCGCTGATAAAACCACTAATGATACATTCAGGAGCATCGACAGTTGAACTTAAAGGACTTATATCATTAGGATTGACCAAACGATGCTGTGGAACGATCTTATCATTAACCATTTTATTAATGATAATACCCCTATAATTGCCAGAATAAGGCGGTTTTACATTCGCAAATGTTGCGCTTGGATCGGTAGCTAGTGTCAAATCTGCTGTACCATCATTAATTGTTTTTTCACCAGACAATGTTTCAGAACTCGACAAAGTAGGGTTAAATGTACATTTGTAGATCGTAAGTAAAGTACAGTCATATCGATCAGGATAGGTGGTAATTAAGTTTCCGAATCCACGTGTATTGAACAATGTTTTCCCTGAAGCGATTTTAGTTACATCTGCACCCGATTTACCGGTAATTTGCAACGAGCCATCTACACGCTTTAAAACACCACCTTCAATTTTAACGTGAACTGAATCTCCTGGAACATATTTAGCCGCATCGGCACCAATATTAATAGCTATTCCTCTTAAAGAATCTGCTCCTCCAACAATTCTGGTATTTTGAATAATTAGCAAACCTGAAGGTAAATTTCTAGTGGAATGATCGGAGATTACCTGCCCCTTAACCATACTTGCTCCACGCATATTTTCGAGGTTTAAACTTACATCAGCATTAGTATATATCTTCCGCAAATCGAAGTTCGGGATAAATGAACTTGGAGTAGAAATTACGTAATCGGAATCTCTTTTGCAACTTATTATAACGGCCATGCAAACTAATGCATACAGCGCATTTTTTAATATCTTTTTCATAATTTTCAAATGAATTTTTTATGATTATGGCTTTTGCCACCACATTAGCGTATTAATATCATCAGGTCCCTGTATGGCTATCGCATTACTGTAGCTTGTTGGGTTTGTAGATTGGGTAACCAACGGATAATTTAACCTGGCTGGCATTTTTTGGTTATTTACTAAACCTGGTCCCTTAGGTAGAATTGGATGGCCAGTTCTTCGAAACTCAAACCACTGTTGCATATCTACCAAAAACAAGGCATAGTATTTTTGAATGTGGATCATTTCCAGCTGGCTCGTATTGCCTAAAGTTGTATTATCTAGAGGCAATGTTGGGTCCCATTCCAAATCGGCAGCGGTGATATAATCGATAAATCTACTATCAGTTGGGGTACTGATGTAGTTTGGCAGCCAATAGTTAATGGCATCAACCATTCCTTTATAGTAATATTTTTCAGTAGGCCCGCTAATCCACCCTTTTGCAGCAGCTTCTGCTAAAATGAAATCAACTTCCGCCGTGTTCATGATAATTCCTGTAAAACGATCGGTTTGTAATGTTGGTTTATTCGAATCAGCATCTGAATTAAAATGTGATAAAACAGTAACACCAGAACCAGGTGCGTAACCACTTGGAACGCCTACAAAACCTCCATTTGGAGCTTGATCTATGCAAAAGCGATTAACATTTCCTGTTCCCAAACTTCCATTCATTCTTGGATCACCCCAACTAACTAATTTACTTAAAAAGAAATCACAGATAGGGATACCTCTAAAGTCGGCGGCACGTATATTTACCATGAATGGCGATGAATAAACTGCTGTGCTGCTATTGGTTCCATTCCATAGTATTTTAGCGGTATGCGTATTGTCTTGCATAATCGGGTATTCTGCAGGATTAGTATCCACAATCTGTTTAATCTTAGCAATAACACTTGTTGAAACCTCACTTTTGGCCGATACTCTTAACAAAAGCCGTAAGTATAGAGAATTGCAGAACCTCCTCCATTTAGAAACATCTCCCTGAAAAACAGGATCACTAGTAGCAACAATAGGAGTTCCTTCTTTTAAAAGTTGGTTTGCTTGCTCCAGTTGAGCGAACATCGCAGTATAAATATCTTTTTGCCTATCAAATGCAGGTTGTACATTACCTTCTTTCCCCATATTCGCCTGGCTGAAAGGAATATCTCCATAAGTATCGGTGAGTAATTGATATACCCAAGTTTGTGCTATCAATGATATGCCTTGATAAGATTTATTAAGTGATTCTGGTTTGCTCGCAATATTGTAAATATCTTTTAAATCAGTAAGATATAGGTACCAATTGTTCCAGGTATAATCTGCAAGCGTTCTGCGTACATCATACCTAAAAACCCGACCCTCAGAATCATTAATCTCAACGGTAACTTGCATTAACTGGTTGTTGAAATTCCAGTTTCTGACCATATTAGTATTTAATACGCCTACCAGCGCCGGCGCAAGTAATTGGTTTGCACTTGTTGTACTTTTGCCAATAGGATCAGTATTTACCTCCGTAAAATCTTTTGTACAAGATGATACCGCCAAACCGATAATGGCCAAAAATGTATACGTTATTTTAAGTTTATAATTTTTCATGATAAATAAAGTTAAAGTCCAACAACTAAACGGGCGCCAAAGGTACGGGTTGAAGGCAACTGCCCAGTTTCAAATCCCTGAACAATATCTGATCCTGCTAAAGTTCCAAACTCTGGATCGAATGCAGGCCAAGGCGACCAAATAAATAAGTTACGGCCATAAACACCTAAGCTTAGTTTGGTAAAACCAAGACCTTTAAGCACTCTTTGCCCAAAATTATAGGTTAAATTGGCTTCCCTGAATTTCAAATAATCAGTTCTAAAAACGCTTCCCTCCGCTTGGCCGCTACCATATATAGATTCGTAATAAGCGTTCATATCAGTAGCCACTACATCATTTTTTCTATAAGTACCATCTGGATTTAAAAGAACGCCGTCACCAACAACACCGTTGTATCTTCCTGGTAAAGTGATAGTATGCTTACCCAATGATGCCATTCTAGAAAATGTTAACGAATGCCCAACTGCACCTAACTGTGCATCGAACAGAGCGCCAAGACTTAAATTCTTGTAGGAGATGTTTGATCCGAAACCAAATCTAAATTGTGGTAACGTATTACCCAAATACAATAAGTTTGGATTTTCAAGGGCAACACCCGTTTGCGGGTTAAATACGATTTGACCGTCTGGAGATCTTAAATAACCTCTTCCATACATATCTCCCATGCTTCCGCCAACATTGGCTACCACCTGGCCACCACCTAGGGCACCAGTGCGTAATACAACTGAACTATCCGCTAACTCTCTAATTTTATTTCTATTGGCCGAAAAATTTGCATTTACTTCCCATTTAAAAACTCTTGATTTGAGTGGTGTTCCATTAATAGCCAACTCTATACCTTTATTATCTACTCTACCTATATTTATAACCTGCAAGTTGTAACCTGTAGATTTGTCGATAATTCTACTGAGTATTTGGTTTTTAGTATTCCCGCTGTATGCAGCAAAATCAAAATTTAATCTATTATTAAATAGTTTTACTTCCATACCCACTTCAACCGTTGTAGTGATAAGCGGTTTTAAATCAGGATTTGGCAACACACGAGGATTGTTCATCGCACTATCCGGATAAATTCCGTCGCTTGCATACAAATAATTATAGGCAGTTCTGTAAGGAACAGTGCTTCCACTACCTACTTGTGCAATTGAAGCTCTTAACTTGGCAAAACTTACCATCTTAGGTAGCTTCCAATAATCCGAAGCAATAAAAGCCAAACTTGCTGATGGATAGAAAAAACCAACATTATCAGTTCTGGTGATAGTAGCTAAAGTGCTGTTCCAATCTTGACGGGCTGTGATATCTAAGAAAAGATAATTCTTATAACTTAAAGAAGCTAGTGCATAAAAACTGTTCAGTCTAAATTGCGCTGTATCTGGAACATATACCACTGGATTCTGATTATTTGTTAAATCATAAAGATTTGGAATAATTAATCCATCGGCTCTTTTCTCTAATTTATTATATTGGTTTCTCATTTGGCTACCGCCTACACTAGCGGTCACTTGAAAATCTTTGGAGATTTTCTTATTATATCTTAATAAAAAGTCAGCACTTATTTCATACGAACGGATGTCGGCTACACGGAAGGAACCCTGTGCAAATTTATTACCGGCAGCATCCCAAGGACGGCGGGTTTCCCGAACATCGTTATTTAAATCGCCAGATGCTCTTAACATCAGACTAAGCTCATCAGTAAATTTATAGGTAGCTTGAATATTTCCTAACCAACCATTACGTCTCTGCCCATTTAAATATTGTTCTGAAATTGCATAAGGCCCTTCAGGAAAAGTTGTGGTTAAGTTCGTAAACTGTCTAAAAACTTGACCTGGTGCCCAGTAGTCTTTATACCAATCTATATTTACATTAGGTTGCGCAAACATAAACCAATACATTAACGATTGATTACCATATCCTGTTGCAGGCAAATTATCACTATTGCGATTACTGTATTGTATTTTAGTATTAATATTTAATTTTTTAGTGATATTGGTTGTTGCATTTAAGGCTACTGTAGTTCTATCTAAGCCCGTATTGGGTACAATCCACTCATTATTTCCATGACTTGCTGATAAACGTAAACCAACTTTTTTAAAAGTACCATCTATGCTGAATGAGTTTGATGATTCAAAACCTGTTTTAAAAAATGCATCGACAGGATCAGGCGCAGCCACCCAAGGAGTTCTGGTTAACCCTTGACTTTTGGTCGCAGGATCATACTGAAAAAACATCATACCTGGAGAAAACTCTGGCCCGTATGTAGAACTTGTGGCACTTGTGTTTGCACCATCAGCACTTGCAGCATAAGAAAAGTATGAATTTCCGGCAACGCCTGCCCCGTATTGTGTTTGCCTATCAGGACTGCGGTTTATTTCTTCCCATGCGCTATTTGATGTAAATGAAATATTAACTTTTTTTCGGTTTAAGCCAGCAGATTTGGTTGTAATAATGATTGCCCCATTTGCACCACGTTGACCATATAATGCTGATGCCGCAGGTCCTTTTAAGATAGTAACGTTCTCAATATCATCGGGATTCAAATCGTTTAAACCACTGCCAAAATCGGCCGGCATTATATCTCCTGATGTACCGTAAACGCCACCGCCTGTTCCACCAGTACGCCTGGCCGAACTACTTGCAACCACACCATCGATTACAATTAATGCTTCGTTATCGCCCGTCAAATTGTTTTCACCACGCAAAATTATTTTGTTTGATCCTGCAGGACCGCTATTTCTAACCAAATTTAAACCAGCAACTTTACCCGATAAGGCATCCGTCCAGTTACTTGATACCGCATTGGTGAATGCTGTACTATCTAATTTAGAAACCGCATAACCTAGTGATTTTTCTTCTCGTTTTATGCCTAGAGCAGTTACTACCACTTCATTTAACTGGCTGTTTGATGATTTCAACCTGATGGTTAGTCCAGTCAGATTACCAGAAATATTTCTGCTTACCACCGTATATCCAACCATGTTGAATGAAATGGTTCCCGCACCTTGAAGCGTAACCGAAAAATCTCCGCTATCGTTTGTTACGCCCAATACCTTTCTAGCGCCATCACTTATGGTTGTACCCACTAAAGGCTGTCCATCTCCATCATCGAGCACTTTTCCTTTAACTACAAATCGTTGTGCCGGCTGCTGCGCAAACAGGCTCACAGTAGATGATAGAAATAGCCCAATAAGTAGAATTTTGAAATAAAATGAAAAGGGATGACTTACTACTGCTAGAAAAGACTTCTGTTCATCACACTGAGGATGCTTAGGGATTTCATCAACAGTTTTTGATCCATGCCAAAACATGGAACTAGTTTTAGTAAAAAGTTTGTTCATATTATATCCGGTTATTAGCTTTTTTAATTAGTAATCTTCGTTTTGTTACGCCTTCGGAATAGCTGCAAAATAAGCCCTTCGAGATTAAGGATATGTTAAGCAAAAATTAAGAAAACAAAATAAACGCTCATAAAATTACGAATTGTTCGTTTTTCCATTATTAATGGTTTCGATAAATAAAATTAGGAAAACAAATCGAAACTAAAAACAATTTACGATTTTCAGAAAATAATTATCTTTTTTAATGTAGATAATTCTATTTTAAAGAAAATGAAGTGCTAGGATAATTCGACATATGATGAAAGAAAGGTACGATAAAAAAGCTTCAAGCTATATATACACACATTAACATTATAAGTTACTAATAGGAAGCCACTAAAGAAGAACCGGTAATTATTTGGTTACATTGAAAATATTTAAATATAACTAACATGTTATTAAAGCATTTTTAATAAAATAAAAGATGTATGTAACATTCTCATGTCAGACTAAATGAAAGAGAAAGAAACATCAAACACTACGCTCTTACCTAGCAAAAACATACTTAATGTAAATTTTACTTAAAGAAATTGTTCTCTCTAGAATAACAAGTACGAATATTGGCAAAATAACGAAGCTGAAAATATTTAAGCTATAAAACAAGTAAGCCAGAATTAAAATCAAACGAAAGCATTCAAGATAATAGATCCATCTTCGTTGCTCCAGGAGCGCACCAATATTGATTAAAGTAATCAGAATAAAAGACGAGATGGCGATTTTCCCCCACGAATCAATAACGTTAAAAAACAATGTTAGCCCCGTAAGCATGGCTACAACCACAATTAATTGAATATTCAGGTAAAGCCTAAAATTTACCCTGGAGTTTTTCTTAATCTTATTTTGTTCAAATCTCTTTTCTAAAATTGGCCTGATATTTTGGTCCATCAATGCAGGACTACCAAAGAGTGCATCCCATTTCGCCCTAAAACCATTTGCTTGCTTGTAGGCCTCTCCTATTTCGAGGTAGTAATGGAAATGTTGCCACAAAAAACTATAACTTTTTAATGGGTGCGTGAGTCCGTATTTTGGGGCCTCCTGCTCCTGCTGAAAAGTACCGAAAAGTTTATCCCAAAAAACGAAAACATCACCATAATTTTTATCCAAATACTTTTCATCACTTGCATGGTGCACTCCATGAAGCGATGGGGTAATGAAAATCTTTTCTAACCAACCCAGTTTCCCTACCATTTGCGTATGGGTAAAAAATGAGTAGGCCCCATGCACCAACAATATGCTAATGATCATAGTAGGATGAAAACCTATGAAGGGCAATATGCACCAGAATACATTTCTAAAAACTGCCTGGAAAGTGGTGATTCTCGCCGCTGCAGAGAGGTTGAATTCTTCGCTTTGGTGATGAACTATGTGTGCAGCCCATAAAAAATTAATTTCATGCCCCAGTCGATGATACCAATACCAAACTAAATCTGTCGCCAACAGTAGCAAAACCCAAACGTACCATTTTGTAGAAATATCAAACAAAGCATAATTACTATATACCCAATCATAAACCTGGTAAAAACTAGCTGCAATAAACAGATTTAATAGGCGCTCGGCTATACCTACACTAAAGTTAGCTACGGTACTTTCATATTTAAAAATTTTCTCCCTTTTTTGCCTTTGAGCGATTTTATATTCAATAAATACAAAAATAAAAAACGCAGGAATTGCAAATGCAAGATAATTTAAGCCCATATTATGAAAGTTCTGTATCAATTTAAAACGTGACAAACATAATAATATTCTACTAAATATATAGATTTAGTAGTTTACTATTTTAAATTAAATACCTTTCTATTCGTTTTATGTTTTTTGATTCTATTAATTTGCATCAATCAGTTTCAGTATAAATAATTGCAACATGGCAACAAAAACAAATAACGATCAATCCAATATTTTATCTATTGATATAGGCGGTACAAGTATTAAAACAGTATTGCTAGACGAGGATGGGAATATGTTATCAGAATATTTAAAAAGTAAAACTCCCGAAGGTGCAACACCAAAAGATATTGTATCCGGTATTGAAGCGTTAATTAAGCCTATCCCTAATACTTTCAATAGGGTTTCAATTGGTTTTCCAGGCTATGTAAAAAATGGGATTGTAAAAACTGCACCTAATCTGGCAAAGAACAAATGGGCTGATGTCGATTTAGCTCAACGTGTAGCAGATGCTCTCAATAAACCAGTAAGATTGGTAAATGATGCCGATCAACAAGGTTTGGGCGTAGTTGAGGGAAAAGGATTCGAAATTGTGTTCACTGTTGGAACCGGCTTTGGAACCGCCCTTCTGTTCGATGGCGAGCTGTTACCCCATTTGGAACTTGCACACTTTCCATTAAACAAAGAAGAGGATTACGATGATTATATTGGGAACAAAGCTTTTGAAAAGATAGGTAGCGAACGTTGGAACAAACGTCTTAAAAAAGTAATCGAAACTTATAAAACGGTATTCAATTATGATTTCCTTTATATCGGCGGAGGCAACTCGAAACAGATAGACTTTAAGCTAGATGAAAACATGAAACTGGTGACCAATAGAGATGGAATTAAAGGCGGTGCCAAACTTTGGAAATTGGCCGATAAATACAATATATTTACAGTTAATCCCAAAGTGTAAAATATACACTAATTGGTTTTTTTTATTACAATCAAATAACAACACAATTAATAATATTAATTTCTAAACCCTAATTTTGGGTAACAAGCAAAAGAGCAAGAAATGTCAAATAACGATTCTAAAAATTATAAATTAGGGATGATAGGTTTGGGCACAATGGGCCGAAACTTATTATTAAACATGGCAGATAAAGGTTTTTCCGTTACGGGTTATGATAAAGATCAGAAGATGATCTCAAAACTTGAAGATGAAGGAAAAGAGCACAATCTTAAGGGATTTAACGATATCAAAGCCTTTATCAGTAGTTTACAAACGCCAAGAACCTTGATTTTGTTAGTTCCGGCCGGCCCAATTGTGGATAGCGTTATTAATGAACTTAAACCTTTGTTGAGTAAAGGCGACATCATTATTGATAGTGGAAATTCGCACTTTACCGATACCAACCGCCGCGTTGACGAATTGGAAAAAGATGGTTTACATTTCTTTGGAATGGGGATTTCTGGTGGCGAAGAAGGTGCGAGGTTTGGACCAAGTATGATGCCTGGAGGGGACAAACAAGCATACAACGTGGTCAAAGATGTTTTCGACGCAGTTGCTGCTAAAGTAGGTAGCGATCCATGTGTTACTTACATTGGTCCAGGTGCTTCCGGTCACTTTGTAAAAATGGTACATAATGGCATTGAGTACGCTATCATGGAACTTATAGCAGAAGTTTACGGTGTACTTAAAAACGGGATGGGTTATTCTAACAATGAAATTTACAATGTATTTAAGAAATGGAATGAAGGCAGACTACAGTCTTTTCTTTTAGAAATTACTGCAGAAATATTTTTGTTTAAAGATACAGAAACACAAAATGATCTATTAGATCAAATTAAAGATGAAGCCCGCTCAAAAGGAACAGGTAAATGGACTTCAGAAGTTTCAATGGAACTTCAGTTGCCGGTGCCTACCATCAATGAAGCAGTTTCCAATCGCGATTTATCAAAATTTAAAGCATTAAGAGTCTCACTTGAGGATGCTTTTGGTAAAAAAGAAAACAAAATTGATATCACTGTTGATGATTTAGAAAATGCTTTTTATTTTTCTATGATTAGCGCTTATGCACAGGGCATGCACCTGTTAGTGCAAGCCTCTAAAGAATACCAATACGATCTTCAGCTGCAGGAAATTGCGAAAATTTGGAGGGGTGGTTGTATTATCCGGGCTAAATTTTTAGAAGATATTTACCAGGCTTACGAGAAAAATAATTCATTAGAACACTTGTTCGGTGATAGCGGTGTCCAGGAAATTATTAAATCTACACTTGCCGGTACTCGTAAAAGCATTTCAGCCTGCATCAACGCCGGTATCGGAATTCCAGCTTTTGCCTCTACCCTAACCTATTTCGATACCATTACCACTGCTCGAATGCCTTCGAATTTAATACAGGCACAAAGAGATTTCTTCGGAGCTCATACCTTCGAACGTATAGATAAAGATGGCGTATTCCATGCTGATTGGAACAAATTATCGTAATAAATTTGATTAAGAATCTGAAAATATAATGAAAACCAAAACCGCATTAAACCCCACAATATTTGTAATATTTGGTGGTACGGGTGATTTAAATAAAAGAAAACTAGCACCTGCGCTATACAACTTATTTATTGAGGGTTACATGCCTGATCAATTTGCTATCATTGGTACCGGTAGAACCGAGTACACCGATGAAAGTTACAAAACCGCTCTAGAAGACGCTGTAAATGAATTTTCTCGCTCGGGCAAAGTCAAAAAAGAAAAATGGGACACGTTTGGTGATACCATCCGGTATTGTCCTACAGATTTTGCTCAACCGAAAACCTTCGAAAATTTAAAAGCAGCGGTAGAAAAATACCAAAAGGAATATGGTAAAGATACGCAGGTGATTTTTTACCTGGCCGTTGCTCCAAACTTCTTCCCTGTTATTGCTGAATATTTGCAAAAATATAAACTTACTGAGGATGAAGACAATAGCCGTATCGTAATTGAGAAGCCGTTTGGTCATGATTTAGAGTCGGCAAAAGAACTTAATGCATTGTTAAGTACAATTTTCACCGAGAAGCAAATCTACCGCATCGATCATTATTTGGGTAAAGAAACGGTACAGAACATGATGGCGTTTAGGTTTGCAAATGCACTATTTGAACCGTTATGGAATAGATCTTACATCGATCACGTTCAAATTTCGGTTACCGAACAGTTGGGTGTTGCCGATCGAGGTGGTTATTATGAAGGTGCTGGTGCCCTGCGTGATATGATTCAAAACCACCTTTTACAGTTATTGTGCTTAATAGGAATGGAAGCGCCAATCAACTTTGATGCCGATGAAATTAGAAACCGCAAGGTGGAGGTTTTAAGAGCCATGCGTCCGTTCTCTGCTGAAGATATCCGTTTCCATACCGTACGTGGCCAATACAGCAAAGGTTGGGTTGAAGGTAAAGAGGTTCCGGGCTATCGCCAGGAAAAAGGGGTAGATCCACACTCCAATACAGAAACCTTCGCCGCTGTAAAATTCCATATTGATAACTGGAGATGGCAGGGAATTCCATTTTATTTAAGAACTGGAAAACGGTTAAATCAAACTTCATCTCTTATTACCATTCAGTTCAGAGATGTTCCTCATCAAATTTTTTCTTCTGATGTTACAGAGAGTTGGCAACAAAACCGCTTGGTAATTAGTATTCAGCCAGAAATGAGTATTCGCATGCAGGTGCAAGCGAAAAGACCTGGTTTGGATATGGTTTTAAATCCTGTTGATATGGTTTTTGACTATAAAGGTACATATGAGGGTGACACACCAGAAGCTTACGAAACTTTATTATTGGATGCTATGATGGGTGATCAAACTTTGTTTATGCGTGGCGATCAGGTAGAAGCTGCCTGGGAATTGGTAATGCCTATTTTAAACACCTGGGAAAGTAAAAAATCAATAAATTTCCCAAACTATCCAGCCGATAGCTGGGGACCAGAAGAAGCAGAGGCACTTATTGCAAGAGATGGCTTCCATTGGTTCAATTTACCATTAAAAAATAAAGAGTAAAAACTCCTCATAGTTGGGCAAAAGTAATAATCAACTAACGTGATTGAGATTGCTTTTTGCCTCGCAATGACGTTTAATATTTAGCAATATGAATTTATTAATATATAAAACGATTGAAGAACTTACTGAAGATTTAGCAGATTACATTATTAAAATTGCTGAGGTTTCTATTGAGGAGAATGATCGTTTTAATTTTGTTTTAACCGGAGGTAGTTCACCCAAAGCACTTTATCATTTTCTAGCGAAAGAATGCGAACATAGAATTGATTGGGAAAAAGTATATTTCTTTTTTGGCGATGAGCGGAATGTTCCGTCAAATGATGAAAATTACAACGGGTTAATGGCAAAAAAGACACTACTCGATCCATTAAACATCAAAGACGATCATATTTTTTATGTTGATACATCATTGGCTCCAGAGAAAGCTGCAATTGAGTACAAAAAAGCAATTGATACTCATTTCAAAGGCGAAGATTTAGTTTTCGATCTAATTTTATTGGGAATGGGTGATGATGCACATACCGCATCAATCTTCCCTAATACTTCATTAGTTAAAGATGAAGAAGTAAACGTAGCTTCTGTTTTTGTAGAAAAGCAAAACACTTATCGCGTTAGTTTTACAGCCCCGTTAATTAACAAAGCCGAAAATATAGCATTTCTTGTTTTTGGAGAAAATAAAGCAGAGGCAATTAAACACGTAATTGGCGATGAACAAAAAGATTTTGACCTATATCCATCTCAACTAATTGCCCCTATTGATGGTAAGCTAACTTTCTTTACTGATGAGGCTGCCACTAAACTATTAGAAGAATAGTATCTGGTCAACCAGCTGATTTTTTAAATGGAAAAACGGAATATACCTTGGGTTTATTCCGTTTTTTTACGGCGCAGATATGTGATATTAAAGAATCATTTAAGAATTTACGCCACAAAAGATTTAAATGAAGAAGTGATGCATTTTCTTAAACTCGCTTTCGCTGGAAGTTTCAATTCCTAATCAAGTTTTTCCTCAATTAACAGTTTAATAATTCCATCGGCCATGCCCACTTTTGGAACAAAAATTTGCTTAATACCTGTCCATTTCATTAAAGTCAAATAAATTTCACTCGCAGGAATAATTACGTCAGCACGATCAGGATTTAAACCCAATTCATGTATTCGTTCTTTCAGAGAATAGCTTGTTAATTTATTGTAAAGTGCATTTAGTTTTTGAATTGACATCGGGGCACCATCCTTTTCATCACTCATTCTAAATAATTTATTAATATTACCTCCAGTACCAATAGCTGCCAACTGTTTGTAGTTCTTGGTGTGCTCCTTCACCCACTCTTTCATTTCGTCCCAGGTCTCTTCTTTATCCTGGTTATCTAACATTCTTATCGTACCAATATTAAACGAACGTGAAGCTTCTGGTATGCCTTTTACAAATACTGATAATTCGGTGCTACCACCACCAACGTCGATGTATAAATACGTTTTATTTTCATCCAAATCGGCCTCTATGTGGTTAGCATAAATAATGTTAGCTTCTCTCTGGCCTTCAATAATTTCGAGATTTAAATCCGTTTGTGCCTTAATCATTTTAACGATATCTTGTCCATTGCTAGCCTCACGCATGGCTGAAGTGGCACAGGCCAAATATTCGGAAACGTGATAGACATCCATCAAACTTTTAAAGGCAGACATCGTTTTCACCAAATCTCCCGCTTTTCTTTCAGAAATATGATGATCTAAAAAAGCATCATCGCCCAAGCGTAAGGGCACTCTAATTAAAGTGTTCTTTTTATATTTATATTTTCCGTCGCTTTTGCTGATGTCGGCAATGAGCAATCTTACTGCGTTCGAGCCAACATCTATAGCTGCATATCTTAACATTATTGGTGCTTGGTTTTTAAGTAGTTATAAATATCAACCTGAGCTCTAATCTTTTTGCTCAATCTATTTTTATGATATTTATTATTATTGGATGCGTTAATTTGTCGTGATTTTGTATTGTCTTGCAATTGAAGATCAATGATGTCTTGAATTTCTTGTTTTACTTCGGGATCAAGAACCGGAAAGCCTACTTCTACCCTATGTTCAAAGTTTCTGCTCATTAAATCTGCAGAAGATAAGTACATATCATTTTTGCCGTTATTACTGAAAATATAAATCCTTGCATGCTCTAGAAACTTATCTATAATACTGATGGCAGTTATGTTTTCACTAAAGCCTTTTACACCAGGAACTAAACAACAGATTCCCCGAACAATGAGTTGAATTTTAACACCAGCATTACTGGCATCGTATAGCTTTGAAATAATGCCTTCATCAGCCAAACTATTCACTTTTAGCATAATATATGCCAGTTTTCCGGCTTTGGCATTTCTGATTTCTCTATTAATAAAATTGATCAGCTTGGAACGGCTTTCCAATGGAGAAACGATTAAATGTTTAAACCCTTTGGTTACTGTTCTTTTGTTCAGCGCATCAAATAATTTTACAAGATCATTTGTAATTTCCTTTTTAGCTGTGAAAATACTGTGATCGCAATATAGCCCGGCAGTTTTTTCATTGAAATTTCCTGTTGCTAAATTTGCGTAATAAACAGGCTTATCCTTTTCTATTCTTTTAACGAGGCAAATTTTGGAATGAACTTTATAATCTGTTAAGCCATAATTAACTTTTACGCCTTCTTCCATCAACCTCGATGTCCAGAAAATATTGGCTTGTTCATCAAACCTGGCTTTTAGTTCCAACACTACAGAAACTGATTTGCCATTCTTTGCCGCATTAATTAGGGCGTTAATTACCTTAGAGTTTTCAGCAAGGCGATATAGCGTAATTTGAATTTCAGTAACCTTAGGATCAATTGCCGCTTCCCGCAGAAACAGTATAATGTAATCATAAGATTGATATGGTAGATTTACCAGGTAATCGCGACGAGCAATTCTACTAAAAACACTCTGCGTTCGTGGCAAATCATGCACCTTTAAGGGTACGTTTGGTGCATACTCCAATTCCTTCTTCCCAACGTTAGGAAAAGAGATAAAGTCTCCAAATTTATGATAACTATTACCCGGTATTAAACTGTCAGCATCGAGTTTGAGTTTATTCACCAAAACAGTAAGCATATTCAAAGGCATTGCCGAATCGTACAATAAACGCATGGGTTTACCTTTTTTCCGTTTCTCCAAACTACTTTTTAAGTCTTCAATAAACTTATCATCGATATTTTTATCAATATCCAGTTCAGCATCTCTTGTTAGCTGAATAGAGTAAGCTTCTAAATGGTCGTAAGTAAAAACATAGAAAATATCATCAAGGCAGTAGCGGATAATATCTTCGGCAAGAATAATAAACTTTAAGTCGTTGGTTTCTGGCAAGACAAGGAAACGTGGCAAACTAGGTGGAATCTCGATTAGCGCATATTTCTCTCTAACTTTCGTATCTTTTTTGGATAACTTCACAAAGAAATACAAAAACCGATCTTTTAGTTCTGGAAAAGGTTTATCCATATCCAACATGATCGGAACCAGATTTGATAAAATTTTATCACGAAAGTGGTTCTTCACAAACTCTCCTCTACTTACATTGAGCTGGGTATCATTCAAAATAAAGATTCTATTTTGAGCAAGCTCATTGATAAGCGTAGCCTGGAACAACTGATCGAACTTTCGCTCCTGTTTCACTACGATATTCTTAATCTCATTGAGGATTTTTTTCGGATTGAATCCCAAAAGCGCTTTTGCTTTATCGTTTAAATTGGTTAGCCGCGACATTGTTGCGACCCGCACCCGATAAAACTCTTCCAGATTGGAAGAAAATATAGATAGAAACTTAATCCTTTCGATGAGTGGAACGGTTTCATCGGCCGCTTCTTGTAACACACGATCGTTGAAATACAACCAACTTATCTCCCGGTTTAAAAATGGTATTTTCTTCTTGCTCATCTAAAAAAATAAAAAATCCCCGTGGGTACAGGGATGCTCAAAGCTGCAAAATAATTTGTTAAATTGATGTTAATAAATCAAGGTGTTAACGTTAACGAATTGTTTAATCGTTAATACAAAAAACCGAAACTAAAGCATTTTTTTAGCGGCCTTTTTAACAATTTTTGGCTTTGCTGTTTCTTCAGCTGCTTTCGCAACGTCTTTCGCTAACGGTTTCGCCTTATCTTGGACTACTTTTTTAGCTTCGGTAACGTCTTTCTTGGCTGTTGCTACCTTTTGCTTAGCCGCAGAGGATGTTTTGCTAACGGCTTTTTGTGTTAATTTTGGTACATCAGCTGCAGCAACCTTGCTTATTTCTTTTTTAACAGGGGCATTTTCTTTCGTTTCAGTTGCTTTACTTGCCGTTTTTTTAATGGCCTCTACTGGTTTAGCTAATGCTTTTTCTACTTTTTCCTCAGATGCAATTGCTGCAACTTTAACACTTTGAACTATCGGTTTAGCTTTAGAAACTGCTTTTTTAACCACCTTAGCTGCAGATTTTTCCGCTTTATTAACAACCTTTGTAACCGGCTTTTTATCAGCCTTTGATTTTGACGACTTCAATAAATCATCAATTTTATGCCCCACATCTGATTTAATCACCGTAAACTTTTTAGTCAATTTTTTAGCTACGCGTTTGCTTGCTTTTGCAACTTCTGAACTAATTTCTGATGCATCATGGCCCAAGCTTTTAATTACATTTAAAAACTGCGTAGTTATTGATTGCTCTAACTGTTTTGCAGCTTCTTTTTTTGTTGCTTTTTTTTGAGACTTAGCTTTAGTGGTTTTCATATTATTTTTCGTTTTTTTGTGAGATCGATTATTTTCTAATAAATCTACTTAATTTTTTACTTTAAAAGCTAAAACCATGCCTTCTTTTGATATTGTAAGTAAAGTTGATGCGCAAACCCTTGATAATGCGATTAATAATGCCAAGAAAGAAATCCTCAATAGATTTGATTTCAATGGATCTAAAAGTACTGTAGATTTGGATAAAAAAACCAACGTTGTAACCATTGTTACGGAAGATGACATGCGGTTAAAAGCCATTGAAGGTTCGATCATATCGAGGATGATGAAACAAAATCTGGATCCAAAAAGCCTTGACTTTGGTAAAGAAACCATCGCCTCCGGCAATATGATTCGGAAGGAAATTACTATCAAAGAAGGGTTGGATAAAGAAGCCGCCAAAAAGGTTGTTGCTAAAATTAAAGCGAGTGGTTTAAAAGTACAACCCTCTATCATGGACGACCAGGTTCGGGTAACCGCCAAAAAAATTGATGACCTCCAAGCCGTAATTTCTCTATGCCGTGGTGAAGATTTCGACCAGCCATTGCAGTTCATTAACATGAGAAATTAGTCAATTGAATATGTTAATGCTTATCAAAATAAAGAATTAAAAAATGCAGGTAATTGAAGATGGATTTCTTTTTTCTGATCAGAAAGAACTATTGCAGATAGATCGGATTCATAGGTACTTGAGTAAAGAATCATATTGGGCCAAGGATATCCCTGCAGAAACTGTTGCTACTTCAATTCAAAATTCGCTTTGTTTCGGCATCTACAAAAGTGGCATTCAAATAGGCTTTGCCCGGTGGATAACCGATAAAGCGACTTTCGGCTGGCTATGTGATGTTTACGTAGAAGAGGATTATCGTGGTAAGGGCCTGGCTAAAAAATTAATATCATTTATGATTTTCCACCCTGATTTACAAAATCTAAGACGATATCAACTGGCTACCCATGATGCACATGGGCTCTATGAACAATTCGGATTTTCGCAGATAAAAAATCCCGAAAACCAGATGGCAATCTCCATTTCAAATCCTTACAATAAAGACTAACATCAAAAAAACCTTTTTTGCTAATTGGTGTTTTGTTTACGTACAAAACGAAAATAAAATGAGCAATAAATTTTTATATGTAACCGCAATTGCATTAGCAGTAAGTTTTACCGCTTGCCAAACAGCAGATAAAAAATCATCTACTACAAAAGATAGCGTAGCTGGCGATACCAATATGGTAAACGGCAATCACGTTGCAGGAAGTGAAGTGATCGAAACAGGTTTGGATGAAGCTGGCGCAACATTTTTGAGAAAAGCAGCTGTAGGTGGTATTATGGAAGTTGAAGCAGCAAAAATTGCAATGAAGAACGCTTCCAATCAAAAAGTGAAAGATTTCGCAGCCAAAATGCTGACAGATCATACTCAGGCCAACAAAGAACTAAAAGCGTTGGCGACAGATAAGAAAATTATAACTCCGGATGCGCTTCCAGCAGAAGATCAGATCCATCTGGATGAAATGAAGAAAATGACTGGCTCAAGCTTTGATAAACATTATATGGATATGATGGTGACCGATCATCAAAAAACAATTTCTTTGTTTAAAGATGGTATGGAAAACAAAGATGCAAAACTAAAAGAATGGGCAGGTAAAACCCTTACTGTAATAGAAGGTCATGATCAAGCAGCTAAAGAAATCGTAACCAACCTAAAATAAGGAACCATAAATTATTTAAGATCCTGTTCATTAATTTGAATGGGATCTTCTGTTTATATAGATTCATCATTTTAATTATTTTTTCATAAATACGAAAAATTAAAATTATCTTTCCGCGTTTAATACAAAAATAAGTAAATGAATAAGAGTAGAATTTTTAGAGCGTTGCTGAGCGCTGCTGTAGTTAGTGCAGTACCATTTATAGCCAATGCACAAAAAGCAAATTGGCAAAATCTTGATCTTAAAACCGATTCAACATTTGGAATCAGCACAGAAAAAGCATACAAAGAACTTTTGAAAGGAAAAAAATCGACAAAGGTTATTGTAGCCGTAAACGATGGCGGCGTTGAAAATACACATGAAGATTTAAAAAGAATTATGTGGGTTAATGCTAAAGAAATCGTTGGCAATGGAAAAGATGACGACAAGAATGGTTACACGGACGATATTCACGGTTGGAACTTTA
This sequence comes from Pedobacter sp. Leaf41, assembly GCF_001422545.1. Lineage (GTDB taxonomy): Bacteria > Bacteroidota > Bacteroidia > Sphingobacteriales > Sphingobacteriaceae > Pedobacter. The sequence continues at coordinate 1,283,148 of NZ_LMLE01000001.1, forward strand.
TCGGTGGACCAAAAGAGTCTGTTAACTTCGAAACTTTAGAATTAACGCGTTTAGTACGCCGCGATCAAACACGATTTGCAAATACTACAGATGCAACGGTTTCGGCAAAAGATAAAGCAGATTTTGAAGCATTTAAAGCCAGAAGAGCAGATTTGGAAAAACAGTTAGGTGAGGCTAAAGCTGGCTTAGCAAATATTTCTGGTTTTAAAAACGCGTTAGATGCCTTCATTAAGAAATTAGGGAAAGAAAATCCAACTTTAGAAGAAATTAAAGCCTACAAGCCAACAGCAGAAATGGATGGCCGTATTCAAAGCATTTTAGTTGAACAATTGGCAAATGTAAGTTTTAAAGATTTTTACGAAGATCAAATTAAAGAAGGTTTCGATTATTACACCCGTCAGGCAGAATATAACTTAAATGTTGATTACGATCCCCGTAGCATTGTAGGTGATAATCCTAACGATCTTAAAGAAAAATTTTATGGAAATAACGACGTTGCTGGTCCGGATGCCATGCATGGTTCTCATGTTGCCGGAATTATTGCAGCAGACCGAACAAATAATTTAGGAATTAAAGGCGTGGCCGATAATGTGGTAATTATGGGCGTTAGGGTTACACCGAATGGCGATGAGCGTGATAAAGACGTGGCAAATGGCATTTATTATGCTGTTGATAATGGAGCAAAAGTAATTAATATGAGCTTTGGTAAAGCTTACAGCTGGGACAAAGCCGTAGTGAACGAAGCAATGAAATACGCAGCTTCTAAGGATGTTTTAATTGTGCAGGCTGCAGGTAATGAAAATAAGGATATCGATACGGAAAATAATTTTCCTAATCATAAAGACTTGGATGAAAAAACAATCGCATCATGGATTACTGTTGGCGCATCAGGACCTAAAGATGATGAAACTTTAAAAGCAAGTTTCTCTAACTTTGGTAAGACTCAGGTAGATGTTTTTGCTCCAGGTGTGCAAATCTATTCTACTGTTCCAGGATCGAAATACAAAAATTTAAATGGAACAAGTATGGCTTCTCCTGTTGTAGCTGGTTTGGCAGGATTAATTCGTTCTTATTATCCTAAATTAACTGCTGCGCAAGTGAAAGAGATCATTGTGAAATCAGTTAGCAAAGTAAATCATAATGTTTCTTATAAAAAAGGAGAAGAGGAAAATGCAGAATCGGTGTCAGTACCTTTCTCTGATTTATGCATCAGCGGTGGTATTGTTAATGCATACGAAGCTTTAAAATTGGCTGCTACCTATAATGGAAAAGCAACTGCTAAATAATCCTATAAATACTTAGATAAAAAAAGGCGAACTAACGTTCGCCTTTTTTTATGGTCTTAAGTTCGTAAAGTTTACCTATTGAATGTAAAAAGTCATATCTAATCTAACTACAATTAAATAGTATCCATATCGATAACAAAACGATACTTTACATCGCTGTTTAACACACGTTCATAAGCTTCATTTACGTAATTGATATTAATAACCTCTACCTCGGAAACAATATCATGTTTTGCACAGAAATCCAGCATTTCTTGCGTTTCTGCAATACCGCCAATACTCGAGGCTGTTAAAGATCGGTTTCCATGCATTAAAGCAGAGCCAGGAAATTTTAAAGGTTCTGGTGGTAATCCAACGCAAATATGCACACCATTTACATTAAGGAGTTTTAGGTAAGTCTCATAATCATGCGGAGCCGAAACAGAATCAATGATAAAATCGAAATGCTTTGCATATTTTTTAAGCTCTTCAGGATCTTTGGTAATCACAAAATGATGTGCTCCTAAACCTTTAGCATCTTGCTCTTTAGAAGGAGATGTACTTAAAACCGTAACATCTGCACCAAATGCAACCGCAAATTTTACCGCCATGTGCCCAAGACCACCCAAGCCTAAAACGGCCACCTTATGTCCTTTGCCTATGCCCCATCGTTTAATTGGCGAATAAGTAGTAATTCCCGCACAAAGTAATGGTGCTACTCCTGCTAAAGGCAAACGATCTGAAACGCTTACTACAAATTCTTCTGTGCAAACAATTTTATTTGAATATCCACCGTAAGTAGGCGTTTTCTTATCACGTTCTACACTATTGTAGGTCCAAACCGTTTCGCCTCTTTCGCAAAACTGCTCCTGGCCGCCTTTACAGGTTGTACATTCCTTACAACTATCTACCATACAACCTATTCCTGCCAAATCGCCAACGCTGAACTTGGCTACTTCCGATCCCACTTCAGTAATTCTACCTACAATCTCATGTCCGGGAACCATTGGATAACGAGCCGGGCCCCATTCGCTGCGCACCTGATGAATATCCGAATGGCAAATACCACTAAACAAAATCTCTATCAAAACGTCTTTTGGGCCAACATTCCTTCTTTCGAAATTCCAGGGCGCTAGTTGATCTGTTTTATTGTGAACAGCATATCCTTTTGCAGCTATCATATAAATTTTCTTATATTATTTGATATTCAATCTTCGTTTTTTCTCAATTGTTGTATTTATCAGGAACTTGATAAAATCTTATCCGGGGTGATCGGTAAAGTTCTAATCCTTTTACCGGTGGCATTAAAAACCGCATTTGCAACCGCTGCAGAAAAACCGATTAAAGCAATTTCACCCATTCCTTTTGCACCCATTGGATTAATGTATGGATCTGGCTTATTGATAAAATGTACTTCTATTTCTGGTATATCTGCATTGACCGGCACATGATAATCAGCAAAATTATTGTTGATATAGCGTCCGTAACGGTGATCGATAACAGACTCTTCCGTTAGTGCCATACCTACGCCACCCACTGCACCGCCAACCATCTGGCTTCGAGCAGTTTTAGGACTGACAATAGTTCCTGAATCACCCACTGAAACAATCTTATCAACTTTAACTACACCAGTTAAGCTATGCACTTTTACCTTCACAAAGTGGATGGAAAAAGAATACATGGAATATTCTTCCCTTTCTTTGCCTGCAGAACTTTGCTTAGTGACCTCGATAGATGGAAGGTTATTCTTCTTTAAAACGTCGACAAAATTGGATGTTGCATCCATATTTGAATTGGCTGCTAATTCTGCTATGGTCGATTTCAAGCTAACGCAAACATCGTTCACTGCAGAACCCACAGTAGAAAGCGTTGCAGAACCACCCTGGCTTGGTGCTGGTGGCAATGAAGAATCTCCCAACTCGAAAGTAATTTTACCTACGGGAATTCCAGTTATCTTACTGGCAATCAAAGTCATTCCTGTTCCAGTTCCCGGACCGATATCACTGGTTGCGCTTTGCAAAACCAAAGATCCATCCGCTTTTAAAATACCTTTAACACTGGCTCGACCCCTATTGGCATTAAAAACTCCAATACTTACGCCAAAACCTGTCTTCGATTGGCCTTCAACCAAACTTCCAGGCTTGTTTTTGCGTTCATTCCATCCTATTTTCTGAGCGCCAATTTTATAAGCCTCTTTAATATTTTTATCCGAAAATGGCTTATCACGCTGCTGATCTCGCTCCGGGTCGTTTTTAATTCTGAACTCAAGTGGGTCCATGTCTAAGGCATGTGCCATTTCATCAATTGCACTTTCCAGCGCAAAGGCACCAGTCGCTTCCCCAGGTCCACGCATCCAGATAGGCACACCCAAATCTACAGGAACAACTGTGTATTGCGTATTAACATTATCGCATTGATACATGAACTTTGCCATGTTAACCACCCCTTCAGTAAAGTTTTCGTACGCAGAGGTTTCTCCAAAAGCACGATGCGTAATTCCAGTTAACTTTCCATCTTTACTGGCGCCTAAACCTATGGTTTGAACAGCTGCCGGTCGATTGCCCACCATGGTAAACATCTGCATTCGGGTAATTACGAGTTTAACAGGTTTACCAAGATGTTTCGAAGCCATTACCGTTGCAATTTCTAAGGGCCATGTACGTAGAGCCATCCCAAAACCACCGCCCACAAACTCAGAATTTACCTGGATGTTTTCAATTGGAATTTTGAATACATTAGCTATCGTTCCCTGCGTTGCTTTTACTCCCTGGGTTTTTGCGTAAACTGTAACCTGATTATTTGGACGCCAATCGGCAATAATCCCATGTAATTCCATAGGGTTATGTGTTTCGATAGGCAAATGGTATTTAGCCTCAATCTTTACCTCAGCAGTTTTATAGGCATTTTCAACGCCTCGTTTATAATCAGGCTGACCTTGAAGTTTTTTAGCTTTTGAATCGGCAATTGCTTTTTCAAAATCAGTATTGAAATCTTCTTTTGCATAAGTTGCCTTTACTAATGATGCGGCATACGTTGCCCGCTCAAAAGTATTTGCAACCACAATAGCGATTGGCTGTCCGTTAAAAAATATCTTATCAGTGTAACAAATTTTAAAAGGTGAGCCGCCCTCCTGTTCGTATCCCGGCGCCGATGGTTTATTCAAATGAGATATCACCGCAAGTACGCCAGGCGCTTTTTCAGCAGCTTTTGTATCAAGCGTAGTAATTTTGCCTTTCGTAACGGTGCTGGTAACTAAAACGCCGTAAGTTAACCCAGGCAATTCGTATTCGGCAAAGTATTTAGCTTTACCTGTAACCTTGTAAACGCCATCTACGCGGTCATTTTCATCTTTAACTATTCGATTTTCCATGATTATGCCTTAGATTTTGCAACAGTTAATGCTTCGATAATTGTGTTGGGAGCCATCTGGAGTTTGAAATCATTCTCTCCAAATCCTTTCGCATCCGTCATTGCCAATTTGGCGGCTTGCTCAAAGTTTTCAAAGCTTGGTTCCTTGCCTTTTAAGAAATTTTCCGACGCTGTTAATCTCCATGGTTTGTGTGCAACGCCGCCCATTGCAAGGCGAACATCGCTGATTCTATTGTTAGAGATTTCTAAGGCGGCCGCTACAGATACTAAGGCAAAGGCGTAAGATGCCCTATCTCTAACCTTCAAATAATTAGAATTTTTAGCGAGATTATTTAGTGGAATCTCCAAACGAATGATCATCTCATCTGATTTTAAGTTATTGTCTAACTGCGGAGTATCTCCCGCAAGGCGATGAAAATCTTTAAATAAAACCTTGCGTTCGCCTTTGGCACTTGTCAACACAGCAACTGCATCTAAAGCGACTAAAGCGACGCACATATCACTCGGATGAACGGCAATGCATTTATCTGATGTTCCGAAGATGGCGTGCATTCTGTTGAAGCCACCAATAGCACCACAACCAGATCCCGGTTGGCGCTTATTGCAGGGCATTTCAGTATCATAAAAATAGCCACAACGTGTTCGTTGCATCATGTTGCCACCAACTGTAGCCACATTTCTCAATTGTGCCGATGCGCCGGCATTTAAAGCCATCGACAGCAAAGGCAATTTTTCTTTAACCAATGCATTTTCTGCAACAGCGGTATTCGAAGCCAATGCACCAATGATAATTTTATCGCCCACAAGTTCAATCTGCTTTAAAGGAACGTGGTTAATGTCTATCAATTTCTCAGGCGCTGTTACGCCTCTTTTCATTAAATCGATCAGGTTTGTACCCCCAGCAAGAAATTTGGAGTTTTTATCTTTTGTCAATAACGACAAGGCTGATTTTGTTGAGGTCGTTCTTAAGTATTGGAAGTTGATCATGCTTTCATTCCTCCCTTCGAAACTTCAACTATTGCATCAACTATATTAGGGTAAGCACCACATCTACAAATATTTCCACTCATATATTCACTAATCTCTGCTCTTGAATTTGTATGTCCTTCGTTCACGCAGGCTACTGCCGACATGATTTGTCCAGGTGTACAATAACCACACTGAAAACCATCATGTTTGATAAATGCAGCCTGCATCGGATGTAATTCGTCTCCATTTGCAAGTCCCTCTATAGTCGTTATCTTCTTCCCTTCGTTCATCACTGCCAAGCTTAAGCAAGAATTTACGCGTTCTCCATTTACGTGAACGGTACAAGCACCGCATTGGCCATGGTCACAACCTTTTTTGGTTCCTGTTAAATGAAGCTCTTCACGCAGGTAATCTAACAAAGTAACACGTGGCTCGATAGAAGCCTTATATGCCTTGTTATTTACGGTTATATTGAGTGGTATTTTTTCGAAAAGTTCAGCGAAACGTTCATCAGCCTGGTTTTCGGCTGCTTTAACAGCAACAGATGGTGTTAAAGCGATTGCAGTAATGAGTGAACTTTTCTTTAAAAAGTCTCTCCTGCTATCGCCCTGAATTGATTCCTTATCAGATGATTGCATAAAGTATGTTTTGAGATGTCTTCTAAGTTCGCTAATCTTAAGCTAAAATTAGCTCGATTTAGAAATTTAGAACGATTCTATAAAGATATAGAATTGAGTCTTCCAGAGCTTGAGATTTAGTATTCTAGAGGCCTGAAAAAGTTTTAAGAATTCCAGGCACGTGGGAATGATGACGGTATTGGGTATTAGCTAAAAGAAATAACCGATACCGACAAAATAATTTCGATAATGTCAACTCAATTTCTATTTTTAGCAAATGGAAGAAATTAAATTGCTACCCGATTTATCTGCGGAAGAACAACGCGTTTTAGGTTCATTAATAGAAAAAAGCCGAACCACGCCAGATTATTATCCGATGACGCTAAACAGTTTAACAGCAGCTTGTAATCAAAAAAGCTCAAGAAATCCAGTGGTAAATTATAGTGAGGAGACCGTAACACTAACATTAAATTCACTAAAAATAAAAGGTTTAATTTCCACAGCCACAGGTGGTTCGAGCCGCGTGATTAAATATAAACATAACTTAGCCATTTCCTATCCGTTAATCCCTTCAGAACTTTCTATTCTTTGTCTATTGCTTTTGAGAGGACCACTAACACCAGGCGAAATCAATAGTAATTCTGGAAGACTCTTCGAATTTGATAGTATAGAAGAAATTTCTGAACAATTACAGAAGCTTGCGGAGGGAGAACCTGCTTTCGTAAAATTGTTGCCCAAACGGCCAGGACAGAAAGAGGCAAGATATGTACACCTGTTAGGTGAACAGACAAATAACCAAGAGGAAGAACCGCAAGTAGCGCAAACTACAATTTTCCAACCCAATGAAGTGCTGGAAAATCGTATTGCGAAATTGGAGCAGGAACTTGAAGAGTTAAAAGAACTTGTTAACCTGCTAATGGACAAGTAACTTTATCTCTCAAATTTCTTAAAAATGGTACTGGCTACGTGTCCACCGAAGCCAAATGTATTGTTTAGAACGTAGTTAATTTCCTTTTTAATCGGCTTACCTAAAACAATATTCAATCCTTCCGGGATTTTTTCATCAAGCTTTTTAGTGTTGATTGTTGGTGGAATGATGCCATCTCTTATGGCTAAAATACTAATCAGGCTTTCTATAGCGCCGGCGGCACCAAGCAAATGTCCTGTCATGGATTTTGATGCCCCAATTACCACAGTCAAGCCGTCGAAAACATTTTTGATTGCATTTAATTCGCTCAAATCGCCTAAGCCTGTCGAGGTAGCATGAGCGTTGATATAGTCGATTTTATCTGCAGAAATATTAGCATCGCTTAAAGCTTTCTGCATCCCTAAAGTTGCTCCGATTCCATCTGGTGGAGTTCCTGTTAAGTGGTAAGCATCAGCCGCCATTCCGCCACCAACAATTTCTGCGTAAATATGAGCGCCACGGCTTACTGCATGTTCTAATTCTTCTAAAATTAAAGCACCTGCGCCCTCGCCCATCACAAAACCATCACGGGTTTCATCAAATGGTCTTGAAGCTGTTTCAGGACTGTCGTTTCTTTTAGACAATGCTTGTGCAGCGTTGAAACCGCCAACAGAAGCTTCAGTGATTGCAGCTTCAGAACCTCCGGCGACCATGACACTTGCCTTGCCCAAACGAATGGTATCGAAAGCATTTATAATAGCCGTATTGGAAGAAGCACAAGCCGAAACCGTACAATAATTGGGGCCGCGGAGTCTGTGGCGAATGCTAATGGCACCTGCAGCAATATCTACAATCATTTTTGGAATAAAAAACGGACTGAATCTGGGTGTTCCGTCACCTTGGTGAAATTCGGCCAACTGTTCTTCGAAAGTAGAGATCCCACCGTTGCCAGTAGCCCAAATTACACCCACTTCAGCCAATTGGGCATCAGTCATCGCAGTAAAGTCCAAACCTGAATCTTTAATCGCTTGGTCGCTTGATGCGATAGCATATTGAGTAAAGGTATCGTACTTTCTCGCTTCTTTTTTATCCAAAAAGTCCTCCGCAATGAAATTTCTTACCTCAGCAGCGAAATGTGTTTTAAATTTCGAGGTATCAAATTTGGTAATCGGTCCGACACCGCTTTTACCATCCAGAATATTTTTCCAGAAGTCTTCTACAGTGTTTCCAAGTGGCGTTATGGCGCCTAATCCAGTTACAACTACTCGTTTCATTTTATTAGTTTTTATTTTCTCCTGCATACAGGTAATCTACGAAAGCCTGAACTTTCGGCGCAATAATTAATATAGCGGGAATGGCAACTACATAAGAAATTGCCCACGATTTGAGACAGACTTTAAGAAAAATCTCGCTGAAACCCAGGTTTACGCTTATCGCCGCAAAGGTTACAATTCCTGTTGTAAAAATTGCCATAATAAAGGCGAAAGTTAATTTCTTTTTCATTCCTGCTGTTTTCGGATGATTAGTTTACCGATTCTACCCAAGCTTTTCTGTTCGCATTCATCACATTTAAAGCATCTAAAGGAGATTGACGGAACAATTCATAAATTTTAGCGGTATCACCAACCCTGATTTCGAATTCATCTTTTGCTAAAGCAGCAATAAATTCATCAGCAACAACTGATGGCTTAATACCATTGTGCCCACCAATTTCTTTTGAAAATTCGGTATCAACCAAAGGAGGCATCAATTCGAAAACTTTAACTGAACTATCTTCGAGACTTAACCTAAGCGAAGTTGTATAAGAATGTAAAGCAGCTTTACTGGCTGCATAAGTTGGCAATGTAATACCAGGAACATAAGCTACAACCGAAGAAACATTTACAATTGCCGATTCTGACTGCGCTTTTAAAATCGGTAGAAGTTTTTGATTAATTCTGATAATTGATAAATAATTAGTTAAAATTTCATCTTCGGCATTCGCGAAAGCGTCTTGGTTATTATCAGCTAAATTGTAAACAATTGCTCTCCCTGCATTATTGACCACCATATTTAGATGGGGAAAATTCTTTCCTATCTGTTCAGCTAATTGATCAACTTCTCCTGCCTTGCTTACATCAAACTGGATAGCGGTAACATTCTCTAATCCAGCCAATGCCGAGTCAAGACGCTCTTTGTTCCTGCCAGTTACAATCACATGATTGTTTAATGCTGTTAGCTGTTTTACGATTTCTAATCCGATACCAGCTGTTCCACCGATGATTAATACTGTGTTTTGTGAAGTTTTCATATTTGCTATTCTTGTTATATACCAATCGCTATATTTATTCTTAAATTTTTTTAGCCTAAGCTTTTAATATATTTTTTTAAAGAATTCATGATTAATTTCCAATTGTCTATGTTTTTGGTAAGGCGAGAAACCATCACTCCGCCCTCTATCATTGCAATAATTGTCAGCGCAATTTGTTCGGGATTATTATCAGCATTAAGTTCTTTCTTTAAAATCCCCTCTTCTACCAGACTTATAATTCTATTCTTCCAGGACAAGACTGCTTTTAAAACTTTATCACGAAGCGCTGGATGAGTATCATCGGCATCGATAGCCGTATTCAAAATTGGGCAACCTCCCAGAGAAATCCCATTAATTAAAAGGCTTTGGTAAATACTTATGTAAGCAAGCAATTTTCCTTCAGTGGTATTCTGCCTGCTTATTTCTGCCTCGATTTTTGAAACATTCGTACTGAAATTATAATCGAAAGCAGCAAGCGCAACTTCATCTTTATTGGCAAAGTTGCCATAAATACTACCTTTTGTTAGCCCCGTTGCAGTAATAATATCATTTAAAGAGGTACCAGCATAACCTTTCATATTAAAAATGGGTGCTATTTTCTCTATAATGAAGTTTCTTGTTTTTTCTGCCTTGGTCATGGTTATTTAAGAATTGACGACGCAAATATATACCGATTGGTATATTAAATACGAATTTATTTATCATGATAATGTATTTTTACTAATTATGATTTAGATTGAGGTTGAAGCGAAAGAAAGAAATATCTGGATAATACACTTTCACAAAGATTTATTTCCTGGTTTGAATTTTGTAATTTTGTTTCATGAGTAAGTCGGAATCTATAGAAGATTTTTATAAAAATAAATTTGATTTCTTGCCAGATAGTCTTCAAAAAGATATCGGCCATTTCAATGTATTTAGGATGGAAGACTGTGTTGGCGAGGATAAAGCGCCTGTTAAATACAGCAGAAGAGACTTTTATAAAATCGCTTTGAACAGAGGTCACAATATCTATCATTATGCTGATAAAAGCGTTGAAATAAATGGAACGGCACTAATGTTTTTCAATCCTTTGGTACCCTACAAATGGGAATTGGCAAGTGGTAAATTGAATGATGTGAGAGGCTACTTCTGCATATTTACCGAAGCGTTTTTCAATGAAAAAATTCGAGGAAATATTGGAGATTTGCCCATGTTTGCCGTTGGAGGTAAGCCAGCCTATATTCTTGATCAAAAACAAGATGAACTCATCTCCTCACTTTTTGAGAAGATGCTGGAAGAAATTAATAGCGATTATATGTACAAGTATGACCTGCTAAGAAATTACACTACAGAAATAACGCACTTCGCACTCAAAACTGAGCCGTCTGAGGTTTTATACAAACATCCTGATGCAAATTCACGAATTACTTCGGTATTTACAGAGCTTTTAGAAAGACAGTTCCCCATCGAAAACCCTGGACAAAGATTTACCATGCGTTCGGCAAAAGATTTTGCAGCTCAGCTTTCCGTACATGTAAACCACTTAAACAGGGCAATAAAAGAAACAACAGGAAAAACGACTACCCATTATATTACTGAAAGGTTATTGAGTGAGGCTATGGCTTTACTAAAACATACCGACTGGAATATCTCCGAAATTGGTTATTGTTTAGGTTTTGAAGAACCGACACACTTTAATAACTTTTTTAAAAAACTCACCAACCATACACCGAGTTCATACCGTATTGTTTGAATTTCGTAATCATCAGTTTGATTAACGTAATAGCGAATTTTAATTCCCGCAGTAATTTTGTCTTAACAAAAAGGATAAAATTATGGGACTTAAAAAAGTTTGGTTTGTAACTGGTGCTTCTAAGGGATTAGGGCTAAGTTTAGTAAACCAGTTATTAAAAGCAGGTCAATCTGTTGCAGCAACATCCAGAAATATAAACGATTTAATTTCTGCAGTCGATACAAATTCAGAAAAATTTCTTCCTCTAGCTGTAAACCTTGCTGACGAGTTAAGTGTAGAAAAGGCAATTAATGCTACTATTGCTCAATTTGGCAGAATCGACGTGGTAATTAACAACGCAGGATATGGTATTGGTGGCAGCATCGAAGAACTTACGGATAGAGAAACCAAAGATGCTTTCGATGTCAATGTTTTTGGAACTTTAAATGTGATTAGGAAAGCAAGTCTGCATTTAAGAACACAACGCTCAGGCCATATCATTAACATTGCATCAATCGCCGGTATCGTCGGCGCTATTGGTTGGGCAGTTTATTCGGCTTCAAAAGCAGCAGTAATAGCCTTATCTGAAGTGTTAGCGGAAGACCTCAAAGAATTTGGTGTTAAAGTTACGGTTGTAGCACCCGGAGCATTTCGAACAAGTTTTCTTAAAGAAGAATCTCTAATGCTGGCAAATAATCCAATTGATGCCTACAAGGAAGTAAGAGCGATACACGAAAGATACTTAAAAATGGATGGCGCACAAGCTGGAGATCCAGAAAAAGCTGCTGCAGCAATGATTTCTCTGGCAAGTATGCCAAACCCTCCTATCCATTTGCTTTTAGGGAAAGATGCCTTGCAAAGGGCAATCGCAAAAACTGATGCACTGACAAAAGAATATCAAGATTGGAAAGCAATAACCATTTCAACTGACTATTAAAATAGTTATAGCCGAGTTGGAATCAATCCTACAAAACCATTTAGCGATATGCAATGCATTAAGATTGCTTCATGCTCCGCAATGACGAAAAGGTTATAAATATTTAAAACAAAAAATCATGGAAAACAAAAAAGTATGGTTCGTAACGGGTGCTTCAAAAGGCCTCGGACTAACATTAGTAAAGAAATTATTAAGTCGTGGATATCATGTTGCCGCAACTTCGAGAAGCGTAAACGACTTATCGAACGCCGTTGGAGAATTCGAAAGTTTCCTACCAATCTCCGTTGACCTGATGAACGAATCTAGCGTAGAATCGGCAATAAGCCAAACCATTAGCAAGTTTAGGAGCCTGGATGTGGTAGTAAACAATGCTGGTTATGGAATGCTTGGTGCTTTGGAAGAATTGAGTGATCAGGAATCTCGAGAAAACTTTGATGTAAACGTCTTCGGTTCTTTAAATGTAATTAGAAAAGCTTTACCTCAAATGAGGAGACAACAATCTGGTCATATCTTCAACATATCATCAATTGGTGGTTTTTCTGGAAATTTCCCAGGATTCGGAATTTACTGCGCCACTAAATTTGCGGTAGCGGGTTTCACAGAATCTTTGGCCGCTGAAGTAAAATCGCTTGGCATTAAAGCTACAGTTGTTGAACCTGGCTATTTCAGAACGGAGTTTTTAAGTTCCGGATCCTTCGCTATTCCTAAAAATCCGATTGATGCTTACAAAGAAGTGCGTGAATCTCAAATCGCCCATCAGGAACAGATCAACAATAATCAACCTGGTGATCCTGCCAAGGCAGCTGATGTAATGATTGCAGCAGCAGAAAGCGAAAATTCGCCCTTGCATTTATTCTTAGGTCCGGATGCTTATCAAGTTGCAAATTCAAAGATAGCTGATGTTCAACAAGATATGGAAAACTGGAAAGCATTGGCAACATCAACCAATTTCGATGAGGTTGGAGCTTAATCAAATCCAAAAAATGTTATGCTGGTTAATGGGAAGATAAATTAACTTACAGAATGACACAAACAAAAAAGGGATAAGCAATTATCCCTTTTTTAATTTTGCTAAAAATAACGCTGTATTTCTATTTTAGGTTCAATAAAGTTTTTTTGAGTTCCTGTTCAGTAAATACTTTTTCGTAAAAACGCCTTACACTCTTCTTCACAAATAACGTTGCAGGTATCGCTCCCGACCAATTTTTATCAATTCTCTCGATGTATTGTTGCTGGTCTGGCTCATCTAAAAGGAAAACCTCGCCTTTAATATTGTTATTCTCTACAAAAGGAACAACGCCTTTCTGCAATTTCGATTTAAAATCTAAACTTACCAATAGCACTTTCACGGGCTTTTTGAGGTTGGCTAAACGTAGCTTCTCAAAATTCGGCAACTCAGCCACACACGGTGAACACCATGTTGCCCAAAAGTTAATCACGTAAGTGGTATCTTTCCCTTGAGCGATGCGTTTATCCAAATTATCAAGAGTGAGCAGTTTCACCTGCGCATTTGCAGAATAGGCGGATAAAATAAAGCAAATTATAAGAAATATACGCATGGTTTATATTCAAAATTGATGGGGAACTATTTGCTTTTTTTGTCATTCTGAGTATCGCAAAGTCCTGCGAAAAGCATATTCAAGTTCACATATCTTACTAATTGAATTAGTCAGTGATAAATTTGAACGCTGCATAACATAGCTCAAGGATTCTTCATTGCATTCAGAATGACATGTTACCTAATTAACAGAACCAGATTTCACTAATACCCTTTGATAAGCGGGCAAGTTCAAATCATCAACAATTACACCTCTATTCGTGCTTGCATGTACAAAAAAGCCATTGTTGAGGTAAACGCCAACATGGTCAACATCGTTGCCTCCGAAAGAAAAAAACACTAAATCGCCCTCTTGTAAACGATCGATGCTTTTTTTATTCACAGCTTTGGCCTGATCGCGGGAAATTCGGGGTAAGGTTACGCCGTAAATTTCTTTCTCCAACAAAAAAGCAAAGCCCGAACAGTCAATTCCACTTTTATCTAGTCCACCGAAACGATATTTCACACCTGTCCAATCGGTAATGAATTTATAGAGCTGCTTGCTTTTTAAGTTCGACATTGCATCAGCTGCCTTTGCCGCTTTTGTATCGCTTTTCACGGTATATTTCCTCGAACCACAGGCAGTTATAATAAGTGAGAGTATTAAGATTAGCCAAAATGAGTTTCTTGTTTTTATCATGCTTTACTATTCTTTAACCACAGATTTACACAGATAGTTTTTTATGTAAATCTGTGGTTATCCTTATTATCTGTGGTTAGTTTTCCTAATTCTTTATTAACCGTTGTATTTCATCGAGCTTCAACAACGCCTCAACTGGTGTCAATGCATTTACGTCTAAATTATTCAGTGTGTCGCGAATCTTAACCAAAACAGGATCATCGATAGCGAACATTTGTAGTTGGTAAGCTTGATTTTGAACTTTTTTTATGCTGTCTTTAATGCTTTGTCCCTCTGTCCTATCGATTTCGAGTTTCTTTAAAATCTCATTCGCCCTACCGATTAGCTTAGGTGGCATTCCGGCCATTTTTGCCACATGGATACCAAAACTATGCTCGCTTCCACCCGGGATAAGTTTTCTTAAGAAGATTACTTTATTCGTCATCTCTTTAACCGAAACATTGAAATTTTTAATCCGAGGCATTGTGTTAGCCAATTCGTTTAACTCGTGGTAGTGCGTAGCGAACAAGGTTTTTGGACGGGAAGTTGGATGTTGATGCAAAAACTCTGCAATGGCCCAGGCAATCGAAATTCCATCGTAAGTACTTGTTCCGCGACCGATTTCATCCAACAGAATCAAACTATTATCTGAAATGTTATTTAAAATACTGGCTGTTTCATTCATCTCCACCATAAATGTACTTTCACCAGAGGAAATATTATCAGATGCTCCAACACGGGTAAAAATCTTATCTACCAATCCTACATCAGCCGCCTTGGCAGGCACAAAACTTCCCATCTGCGCCATTAAAACAATCAAAGCAGTCTGTCTCAAAATGGCTGATTTACCCGCCATGTTTGGTCCGGTAATCATAATAATTTGTTGCGAATCAGTATCTAAATAAACATCATTGGTGATGTATTCTTGACCGACCGGCAACTGTTTTTCAATCACCGGGTGCCTACCGCCCTTAATATCAAGCACCTTTTCTTTATTTACCGTCGGCTTAGTGTAATGGTTTTTCTCAGCCAGTTGTGCAAAACATAACAAGCAATCCAATTGTGCAATTAAAAACGAATTGAGTTGAATCGGTTTAATATAACTTGCCGTTTCGTACATCAATTCATTGTATAAACGAATTTCAATGGCTTGTATTTTTTCTTCAGCACCTAGAATCTGTTCTTCATATTCTTTCAGTTCTGGTGTAATGTATCGCTCGGCGTTAACCAGGGTTTGTTTCCTAATCCAGCCTTCAGGAACTTTATCTTTATGCGTATGTGTAACCTCTAAATAATAACCAAATACGTTATTAAAGGAAATTTTAAGTGAGGGAATCCCTGTAGCTTCGGCTTCACGTTTCTGAATTTGCACCAAATAATCTTTACCGCCAAAAGCAATCTTACGCAGGCGGTCTAAGTCTTCATCAATGCCATCATTAATTACATTGCCTTTAATTAGCAATGCTGGCGGCTCTGGCTGAAGTTCCCGTTCAATTCGTTCACGGATTGCCAAACAAGGATTTAACTGGTCGGCGATTTTAATTAGGAACGGATTTTTCGACTTGGCAGCAAGATTTTTAACCGCCTCGATATGGATTAATGCCCGCTTCAACGCCACCAATTCACGAGGGCCCACACGCTGCAAGCCGACCTTTGAGATCAACCTTTCTATATCGCCGATTTGTTTAATATGAGTTAGAAATTCCTGTTGAACTTCCTCGTTTTTAACGAAAAAATCTACCATGCCCAAACGCTCTTCAATCGGCTTTAGCTCCTTCAAAGGCATGATAATCCATTTCTGCAGCAATCTGGCACCCATTGGCGTACAGGTGTGATCAAGAATATCAAATAAAGTAACGGCATTGTCGTTTGCAGAGTTTACCAATTCCAGATTCCGGATCGTAAACCTATCCAACCACATGTATCTATCTTCCTCAATTCTACTAATTGAAGTGATGTGCTGTAAATTTCGATGTTCCGTTTCGCCCAGATAGTGTAAAACAACCCCTGCGGCAATAATTCCGCTTTGTAATCGCTCAATACCGAAACCTTTCAGCGAGGCGACATCGAAATGTTTAGTTAAAGTTTCTTCAGCATAATCTGATGTGTATGGCCAATCATCCAACCCAAACGTATAAAACCGATCGCCAAACTGCTCTAGAAAAATTTGGCGTTTAGATTTTTGAAAAATTACTTCTGTAGGTTTAAAGCCTTGTAAAAGCTTATCAATATAATCGCTATTGCCTTGAGCAATCATAAACTCTCCCGTCGAGATATCCAAAAACGAAATGCCTATTTGTGTTTTATCGAAATAGACAGACGCCAGATAATTGTTTGATTTTTGATTGACGATATTATCGCCGTAAGCAACACCGGGAGTAACCAATTCAGTAACACCACGTTTTACGATTGTTTTAGTCGCCTTCGGGTCTTCCAATTGATCGCAAATAGCTACCCTTTGCCCAGCCCTAACCAACTTTGATAGATAGTTATCTAAGGAATGGTGAGGGAAACCCGCTAATTCGAGCGCCCCGCCGTTAGGTCCTGTACCTCTTCTGGTCAGTACAATTCCTAAAATCTGAGCAGTTTTTATGGCATCTTCGCCAAAGGTTTCGTAAAAATCTCCAACCCTAAAAAGTAAAAGTGCACCTGGATACTTCGCCTTAATAGCGTTGTATTGTTGCATTAACGGGGTTTCTTTATTCGTGTCTTTAGCCAAAACTGATATTAATTTGCAAAAGCTATAAAGATAACATCATTCGTCGTTCTACGGCGGTTTTGTTGAAAAGTTGAGAGATTGTTAATGATGACACAGAGACATCTGATAGTCTATTTGACTTTATTTTTAAAAATCATCTTAAAAAAATTACTTTAGGATAAATTTTACGCACTCGAAATGAAATCAAGTTTTTTTTCCCTTATATTTTTTTTATTTCTTGGATTTGCGGCAACGGCAGATACGTTCGTTGTGACAAGCAATTTAGATGCAGGAGCTGGAACACTTCGGGAAGCACTGACTCTTGCCGCCGCAAATGGAACAATTCAGAAAGATTTCATAAACTTTAATCTTAAAGGGAACAGTGAAAATGAAAGAACGATTATATTGAAACAAGAGCTACCTTTTGTTACATCCAATATAGTAATTGATGCATCCACCCAGCCAGGATCGTTTCTGGGCATTAGCCCTGCCAAAATATGTATAAAAGCAGACAGATCTGTTTATCAAACCACCGAGTATTACACAGGTTGTTTAAATTTAAGAAATGTAGAAAATGTTGAGATTTATAGTCTTTACATTCGAGAATTCTATAGTTTAATAAATCAATATGGAGGTTTTGGTTTAACTCAATCTTCGGCAATCTACTTGCAGTTTGCCAAAAATATTATTGTTGGCGCACCCGGCAAGGGTAATGTTTTTGATCTGGATTACATTTGTATTAACG
This sequence comes from Pedobacter sp. Leaf41, assembly GCF_001422545.1. GTDB lineage: Bacteria > Bacteroidota > Bacteroidia > Sphingobacteriales > Sphingobacteriaceae > Pedobacter. The sequence goes on from NZ_LMLE01000001.1 coordinate 1,300,875, forward strand.
CATCAACTAGCGACCAATATCAGATTGTAAACAGTAAAATCAAAATCCAATCAAACTGGTTTGGTTTACATACCGATGGTAACCAAGGTGTTAGTGTTGGTATTTACATGAGACCGAATAGTTTAGGAAATTTATCTGCGGATGACTCTGAATTTGGTGGAATAGATGAAAGTTTTGGTAATATACTCGGTGGCTACACTTCGTATGGGTTAGCGTTTAGCGGCAAGAGTAATAATGTGCGCTTCAACAAATTCGGTTTTGAGGCTAATAGTTTCTCGAACTCAAGTATTATACCTCTTTACTTATCAATAGATGGCGGAGAATTTTCCGATAACAAATCAACCAGATTCAGGATTGAATTAAATTTTAAAAGCAAAAATTTTAAAATTCTAAGGAATGAAGAATTATTTGATCCTTCAAAAGCATATTATGGCGGAATAGAAATGGCTTACTCAGAAAATATTCAAATAGGATCTGATGACTTTCAGGATGTTAATATTTTTCTTCAAAATACAAATACCATAAAAAACTTTGGATCTAAAAATATTGAGATCAGAAAAAACGTTATTTATTGCTCTGAATATGCATATTCAATAAGGGATCAGAAAAGTATTTCAATACAAGTTTTGGTAAACAACGATAGTGAATATTCTGGAATCGCAACCCCTAACTCAGAGGTATACATTTATAATGACAATACAGGTTGTACATCTTGTAGTCCAGTTAGTTTTTACTCTAAAATCAATGCGGATGCATCTGGTAAATGGGCTATGACAGGAAACTTTAAAAGCACTAGATTTGTTGCCAATGCAACCTTAATTAATACTTCCAGTGAATTTACTCAACCTCATATTAGGACGACAAATGGTAGCTGGTATTCAAGCGTAAATCCATCTTGCGGATTAAGTAATGGATCCTTGGAAATGTTGATGCCTGAACATATTTTAAGTGTTGAATGGTATAATTCGAAAGATGAAAAAGTTGGTGAAGGCTTGAGAGTAGAAAATTTACCTGCAGGAACATACTATGCATTAGGTTTTAATGGTAAGTGCTTTACTAAAGCTTCATCCGCCGTTTTGATTAATAATGAACCGACCTTTATTACCAATAATTTAAAGGTGCAACAGCCTTCTTGTGGAAAAAACAATGGTTCGATTACTGGAATAATTTATTATTCCGGAGGCTCAGCAAACGGAGTATGGTATGACGAAAATAAAAAGGAAGTTGCTAAAACTAATTTTTTAGACTTAAATAACTTATATCCCGGTAGCTATACTTTAACTGTTACTACTCTTAATGGATGTTCAAAGTCTTATGGACCAATCATTCTCAAAAGCACAGAGGGACCAAATATAGAACGATCAAATCAAAAAATTCAGGCTGCAAACTGTAACAGTAGTGATGGTAGCATAAGGGGGATCTCTGCTACTGGATTAGGGCTGCTAGATTTTCTTTGGAAAGATAAAAATGGATTGATTTTGTCTAAGTCTGCAGATTTAACTGATGTTCGCAGTGGTGAATACACACTGGAGGTAAGAGATGAAAGTACATGCGGGTTATTGACAGCATCATTTTTTATTCCTGAAACAAATTCTATTTCAATTGATGTTACCAGATTGAATATTGGCAATGCAACCTGCAATTTATCTAATGGTTCAATTACAGGTATTAACGTCAGTGCAAAGGATGAGTTAAAATGGTTTAATGAAAAAGGAGATGTAGTAGGTTTCGAGATAGATTTAAAAAACGTACGATCAGGAAAATACAGGTTACAAATTTCAAATAGTCACTGCTCTAAAACAACTGAATTTTATACTATTCAAGAAAACACTAGCAACGAAAATTATTTGGTGATTAGAGAGATTGAAGACGCATTTTGTAATGGCAAAAATGGAAAAATAACGATTCGATTTAATGGGCACAGTCCGAAATCATTGAGATGGGCTGATGAAAGCAATAATTTTATTAGTAATCAAACTTCACTATCAAACCTTTCTAAAGGAAGCTATAAACTTTACATCACAAATGACAAAAATTGTGAAACCTTATATGACGTTTTTATGGTGAACGAAATTGAACAGTTGAAAATTAACCAAGACGCATTAGTACTGGCAAATGATAAATGTGGCTTGCAAAAGGGCTTTATAAATGGTCTTATTGTTCAGGGTGGTATACCTCCATATCGTTACGAATGGAGAAATATAAAAAATGAACTTGTAGGTAATCAGTTAGAGTTAGCAAATGTATCAGTTAATAAATATGTTTTAACAGTTTATGATAGTAAAAACTGTACTGTCTTAAGCGATATTTTTAGTATCAATTTTGAGTCCTCTAAATTAATTCCTCCTAGTGACATTGCACCGATTCAAATTTGTGCCTCCGGTAATGCCTCCTTTTCTTTGCCTGAAATCAAGCATGGGGACTATTTGCTCTACGATCAGAGAAATTCTTCTTTTCCAATTGCAAAAAGTCGAAATAGTTTCTCCGTTAATGTGATGCAATCACAGAATTATTTTGTTAGTTATTCTGAAGGTGCTTGTGAAAGCGAAAAAACAGTTATTTCAATTGTAGTGGCTGAAAGCGCTATAGGTATTCCGAATTCATTTAGTCCTAATAATGATAATATAAATGATACTTGGTCGATAAAAGGGTTAAATAGTTATCCTGAGTTTATGATCAGGTTATTCAATAGAAATGGTATGCTAATTTTCTCTTCTTCAGATCCAAATTTTTCTTTTGATGGGAAAACTAAAGGTATTGAATTACCAATAGGTATCTATTACTACACCTTAAAACTTAGAACAGGTTGCTCAATTCTTTCTGGAAGTTTAACTTTACTTAGATAAAACAACTAAATGAAATCGACTCAAAATCAATTACTTGATAAATAAACTTAAGATTTAAAAACGTTTATTCTTACTATCTGTTAATTTAATAATTTTTAACTTAAACTTTTTATTATGACGATTCAACTGAATACCGACAAAAATTTAACCATTCACCAAGAATACGAAGATAAAATTAAAGGGGCAATCAATGATGCTTTAGGAAGGTTTGATGATCTAATTACCCGCTTAGAGGTACATCTATCTGACGAGAATGGCAGTAAAGAAGGCCTGGATGACAAACGTTGTTTAATTGAGGCAAAAATTGCCGGCAAAGAACCTATCGCGGTTACTAATCTTGGAAATAACTACGATTTGGCACTTAACGGGGCACTTTCAAAGTTAAAAAGTAAGCTCGAAACCATTGCTGGAAAAATGAAAGCACATTAAAATTGAAAAGGCAATTCCAAAAATAGGGATTGCCCTTTTACATCAGTTTATCCTCTAAAACCTTCAGATAAACCTTGAATGTTCCGAACTGGACGACCAATTAGTGATATAAGAAATTTGGTTTATATTCTTTCCTTCTCCAACTTTTCAATATAACCTAAGAACAATTTCAAGGCTTTAGTCCTGTCTTCTGTAACTTCAAATTGAAGTTTATGATACAAGTAATCTTCTAAATCGAAATTACTAACAACTGGCAAGTTTTTCAAAACTTCAATTCTGTTTGCTAATCCAAGTTGCAAAGCAATATTAAATTCAGCCTTAAACTCTGTAGAAATTTCTTTGTTTGCTACCCATGCAGCATACATAAAGGGTAAACCTGTAAAGTTTTTCCATTCCTCACCCATATCATAGGCAAAAGCATAATCATCTTTTTTTCCAAAAGTTCTATCACCTATCAAAACAACAGCATCAGTCTTGGCAGCGGGGTCTGTCGTAAATGCTACTTCTTGTTTCCAGTAAAACTTCAACAGCACCTTAGCCAGATTATTTGAAGTTCTGGAATGGGAATCCAGCCTCAAAGTTTTGATTTCTTTAACAGGAACATCACTAAAAATAAACACAGAATTAACTGCGCCATCGCTACCGATACAATAATCTGCAACAATATTCGCATTTGGAACCAAGGGAATTGCAGCCACGGGCATCAAACCCATATCTACCTCACCACTAATTACTTTAGCAGCGCAATCTGAAGGAATATCTAAACTTAATTCTATCTTATTAATGATGTCCGAATGCTCTAATCCGTATATAAAAGCTTTGGTGTTGGTATAGGCAACAGCCGATATTTTAATCTTATTCAATGGTGTTATATATGTTTTGCGTTACGCGTTTGGCGTTAAGCAGATTACCCAATTACTAAACCATCCAAATGAATGGCACTATTAAATTCAAGAACAGTGAACTTTCCATCTTCAAACCCCATTTTATATAAAACGGTATTTTGATGTGGAAATTCTGTCATTTCGCTTAGTGGTTTTTCAAGAAGAAGGCAAAGGAAAACACGCATTGCCCTACCATGCATGCAAAGTAAAACGGTTTCTTCTTCAGGCCTTGTGGAAAGCAATTCCATTGGCTGTTTCAAGCGTTCGTAAACATCTTGAACACTTTCACCACCTTCAAAATGAGCTGCGTAATTGCCGTCTTCCCAGGCTTGCAACATTTCTCGAAAAGCATCTCTGGAATCTTCTGTATTCGGCTTACCTTCCCAAACTCCCCAAGCCAGTTCATCCAAACCAGAAAGTTTTTCCCAAGGTAATCCTGAATCAATAAACTTTTGAACGGTTTGCCAGGTACGTTTTAATTCAGAAGTATAAATTTTATCGAAAGGAACATCCTTATATTTTTGGTAAAAAGCCTCCGCCTGGGCTCTTCCCGTATCGTTTAAGTCTGAATTTATACCTCTGCCTTGTACTATTCCCTGTCTGTTAAGTTCTGTTTCGCCGTGGCGGATAATATAAATTTGCTTCATTTTTTAAAATTATTGAATGATTAATTTTGAATGATTGAATTAAATTAAGCGTTTTGCACTAATTCACTCATTTTTCATTCAGTCATTCTATCATTAGTTTACGACTGGTAACTTATAATAAGCTGGTTTCTTTTCTTCCTCAAAAACAACGTTCTCGAAGTCGGTAACTACGTTATATAAGGTATCACGTTCTATCGCTTTTCGCCCAACCTGTTTAATCAATTCAACCAATTCGCGAGTACTCATTGCAGGGGTTTGCTCTTCAGCCCCAGCCATGGAGTAAATTTTTGTCGTATCATCTAGAGTTCCATCAATATCGTCAACACCATAATTTAATGACAGTTGAGCAGTTTCGCGACTAATCATTGCCCAATAAGCCTTAATATGGTCGAAGTTGTCCATGTAAATACGGGCGATGGCATAATTCCTCAAATCTTCGATTACTGAAGATTCGGCTACATTGCTCATTTGATTGTGTTGGTTCCTGAATTTTAAAGGAATAAAAGTTTGAAAACCTCCAGTTCTATCCTGCAAATCACGGAGTTTTTCCATGTGATCAACACGGTGTTTAAACTCCTCGATATGGCCATAAAGCATCGTTGCGTTACTTCTCATTCCTAACTTATGCCATTCCTCGTGTATCGCCAGCCATTGTTCACCAGTGCACTTATCTTTAGCAATTTGCTCGCGTATTTCAGGATGAAAAATCTCAGCACCGCCCCCAGGCATAGATTGTAAACCAGCATCTTTCATCAACTTCATACCGGTAGCATAATCAATTTTAGCTTTCTTGAAAATGTAATGGTATTCAACGGGTGTTAATGCTTTAACGTGCAAATCAGGACGATGCGCTCTGATTGCAGTAAATAATGCAGAATAGAAAGCCACATCATATTGAGGCAAAACACCGCCTACAATATGTACTTCGGTAACAGGCTCATCATCGTATTTTTTAACAATATCGAGCATTTGTTCCATCGTTAAAGCCCAGCCTTCTTCTTTTTGCTTTATCAAACGGGAATAAGAACAAAACTTACAATCATAAACACAAAGATTTGTAGGCTCTAAATGGAAATTGCGATTGAAATAAGTCTTATCACCATGTTTTTCCTCACGGATGAAGTTTGCCAAAACCCCCAGATAACCTAATTCTGCATGCTCGTAAAGGTAAACGCCTTCATCAAAAGTAATCCGTTCTTTATGGAGAACTTTATGTGCTATGTTTTGTAGTTCAGTTGATAATGAAGTATCAGCTAATATTTTTTCAACTTGCTCAGTTGTATTCATTCCTGATTTTATTTTGCACAAAAGTACAATATTGAGGCGATTTGAAAATCATTTTGTTGTAACAAACGAATAGTTCACTGGCCGATTGGTTTATTAGTCATTGGGTTGGGCGCCATAACCAATGATACTAATAGACTATTGAACAAATGAACTAAACAAAAAAAAACACCTCTTTTCAGAAGTGCTTTCAATATATTACTAAGGTTTTTATTAGTTTACTGCCGGCGAAAACGTCAACACGATATTTGCTGTTTTGCCTCCAAATTCAATCGGAGATTTCATCACCATATTGCCTTTTGAAAGTTGTGTTAACACCAGGCGATATCCTTCTGTAACGTTTTTAGCTTTATCACCTTCATAGATTTTCTTAAATTGAAAAGTTTCTTCTGATGGCGTAGCCGACCAAAAAATAGTTTGCATTACCTCGCCACAAGTGCTTGATGCTGGTAAAGTGTATGATCCGTTTCCGCTATTGGTTAATTTCCATGTACTTCCCTGAAAACATTTGTACGATTTTTCTCCAAACAAACCTTGCACAGCTTGATCTGGCAAGCCCTCTAAGGCCACGTTGTTTAAAACCCAAGTTCCTGTAACGGTACCTCTACCGCCACTAATACCTGTTGCAGCGTTTTTAGTTGATGAACAACTTTGTAACATTACTAAAGTAGAACATGCTATTGCGATAGCTATAAATAATCTTTTCATTTTAGTTTAATTTAATTTCGGGAAACTGTTTACATAAATCTTGCCAAAACAATTTCGAACCTTAAATTAGCAGCAAATTATTAATTTGCAATGCAATTATTTTGCACTACAATCAAATCATTATGAAACCCGAAACCCTTGCTATTCACGCATCTAATCTTGTTAAAAACAATACCGGAGATGTTACCCCGCCAATAAACTTATCGACAACTTTTTTTCGTGATGAGAATGGAGGCTATCCTGGAGGGCACATGTATAGCCGCGTGAGCAACCCGAACAGGTCTGCTTTAGAAAACACTGTAGCTAAATTAGAATATGGGGAAGATGCAGCAGCTTTTGCTTCTGGAAATAATTGTGGAATGAGTTTGTTCCAAGCACTAAAACCTGGCAGCCACATTATTGCTCCGGATGACATGTATTGGGGAATAAAAAAGCAGCTTCTCACCATATTTAATGAAGTTTTAGAATTCGATTTTGTTGATCAAACGGACTTGGAACTAATTAAATCGAGTATAAAACCAAACACAAAATTAATTTGGATTGAAACCCCATCAAACCCATTATTAAAGATTACGGATATTGAAGAAATCGGGAAAATTGCAAAGCAGAATAACATTACCTTTGCTTGCGACAGTACCTTCGCCTCTCCTATTTTACAAAACCCAATTTTATTAGGCGCTGACATTGTAATGCATAGTAGCACTAAATATTTAGGTGGTCACAGCGATGTTTTAGGTGGAATCTTGGTCACTGCCAAAAAAGATGAGCTTTGGGAAAGAATAAAAAATATACAACAAACCGGTGGAGCGGTTCCTTCTCCGTTTGATTGTTACCTACTCTGTAGAAGTATAAAAACCCTGGCTTACCGCATGAAGGGCCATTGCGAAAACGGCAAATTAGTTGCGCAATATCTGGTTAACCATCCAAAAGTAGAGGCTGTATTCTTCCCCGGATTAGAAACGCATCCTCAATATGAGATTGCTAAAAAACAGATGAAGGATTTTGGTGGAATGATGTCTTTCTTAGTTAAAGGTGATGTGGAAGAAACGAGCAGAGTGGTTAATAAAGTAAAGTTATTTGCGCAAGCAACCAGCTTAGGAGGCGTGGAAAGTTTAATTGAACACCGCTATTCAGTTGAGGGACCAGACAGTAAAACCCCAAAAAACTTATTAAGAATTTCTGTTGGTTTGGAGCACGTGGATGATATTATTGCTGATTTAGCACAAGCACTTAGGTAATTTAAACCGTCATTGCGAGGCACGAAGCAATCTTAAAACTGTGGGTTATAGCAAATGAAATAAGATTGCTAACGGTGTTTCAAATAGAAATCCTAGTAATGACTTGCTGACAAAACTCTGTTTTTAAATCCCAGCCTACGGGTGGCAAACTATTTAGCGTTACCCCTTTCTCATCGTGGCTACAACTAAAAGCGGGATTGTAAATTCTTGACAATTACAGTCCCGCTCTTATTCAAAATCTATTTCGGGTTACAAACCGTTACCAATTTCGTGGAATAGTTTGGCTCTAATGGCTCGTTTGTTTGGGCCAACCGCTGAGAACCAGTATTTGCAGGACAAGCAATATCGCCGGCAGCATCATAAACAATTTTGTTTCCATTCGCCAACAACTCCTTCGGTACATAAACCTGAACTTTAGTAACGGAATAACCAGACGGAAAATAGCGAACGTAATAACCGTCGGGGTGTTTAGTCCAAATACCACTTGGTACATCTGCTCTAGGTGGCGCCATACCTGCAATAATGGCGTATTTTTCCATATCGGCATAAGTATAGTTTCCAGAAGAAACCAACTGACGGATATTATTTTCAGCCTCGAAAACAGCTTTAATCCCTGAGGGAAGCTGATCTTTAGCTTTTTCCATTACATCGAAAGGTAAAATACCTAATGCACCGCCTTCCAGTTGGGTTAATTGTTTCGGTGTTAAAAGTTTCAATGCTGTTAGCTTTACTGGTCCTGCATAATCAGCAAATTTTGTTCTGGCAATAATCGTCCAAAGCAAAATTTGAATATCATGCTGTTCCACCTCTGGATGTTTTTCTGCACTCTTTAAAATGGCAACCACAATCTCTTCTTTCGGACCTAAAACAGGAGCAAACATATAGCCATCTCCTTTCGAAGGCGCAAAAGTTCCAGCTTTTAAACAGTAACTTTTATTCGTCATTTCATAAAACCCCTCACATAAAACGAAACCTCCATCAGGGTTTTTTGGTAATAAATATAGTGGCTGAAATTTTGCCTTGGCATTAAAATCAGGCATTTTTTCACCCTCCCGGTTTACATCCTCAAATGCTGTAGTAATGGCAGCGGGTTGCTTTAAAAATTTATCAACACCAAGAGCTTTAGCACCTTGAGCCGTTCCAACTTTTAATAGTTTGTCTTTTAATCCCCCAAATTGTGCTTGAGCTGTTAATCCTGAAATTGCGAATAGCAATACAAAGGAAATAGATTTTATTTTTTTCATCATGATTAGATAGGTATCACAAACATAAAATTTTTAAGGTTAACTTTATTTTATGATTTCAATTAAAATTACGAATTTGATTCACAAGTAGTTAACAAATTATCCGAATTTAATTTTGTTGTTTCGAAATTAAATTAGATATTTGAAATATTATTTGGTGAACAACTGAATAAAAGTCAATCTTTAATCGGATTGATTTATAAAGAAGTGGCGAGAGACTGGCTCTATGACCCACTGGCAACCCTCAGAAAGAGAAGGTGCCAATTCCTGACCGAGTAACATGGTGTTATTTGGAGATATAAATTATAACTGATGAAAATATTAAATCTTCAATCGCAAAGCGAACCTCAGCTAAACCTCATTCAGGTAGAGAACTCTTCTATTTCATTGATTTGTTGTGATATGCGGGCGATTACTTGTATGTGCTGTTGCATACAGTAATTTAAAAATCTTCCTCCTTTGTTTCTGTTTCAAATTGGAAGGTCCCGATAGATCGGGATACGCCCTACAAAATTATCTTGATTTATGGTGATAAAATTTTATAACCATAAGCTTAAAATCAATATTCAACATTCATTTTATCAATCATTTAGAAATTATGTCAACTTCATATAAATTTGAAACACTACAGTTACACGCTGGCCAGGAAATAGACCCAACCACAGGATCAAGAGCAGTTCCAATTTACCAAACTAGCTCTTACGGATTCAAAAATGCCGAACATGGTGCTAATCTTTTCGCCTTAAAAGAATTTGGCAACATTTATACGCGTTTGATGAACCCAACTACTGATGTTTTTGAAAAAAGAATTGCGGCTTTGGAAGGCGGCGTTGCAGCGTTAGCAACAGCATCTGGTCAGGCGGCACAGTTTATTGCATTACATAATATTTTAGAGGCTGGAGATAGTATTGTTTCCTCAACACATATTTACGGAGGAACTTACAATCAATTTAAGGTGGCTTTCAAACGCTTGGGCATCCATGTAGATTTTGCAAATCCGGATGTGCCTGAAGAATTTGAGCAAAAGATAACAGATAAAACAAAAGCGATCTACTTAGAAACCATTGGAAATCCGGCTTTCAGCATTCCTGATTTTGAGAAGATTGCAGCAATTGCGAAGAAATACGATCTTCCTTTTATCGTGGATAATACTTTTGGTGCTGGAGGTTATTTATTTAAACCTTTGGAACATGGCGCTAACATCGTAGTAGAATCTGCAACAAAGTGGATTGGCGGACATGGAACCAGCATCGGAGGCGTAATTGTTGATGGCGGAAATTATAACTGGGGCAACGGAAAATTCCTGCAGTTCACCGAGCCATCAGAAGGTTATCATGGATTGGTTTTTAATGATGTTTTCGGAATCGGCGGACCATTTGGTAATATTCAATTCATTATTCGTGCTCGGGTTGAGGGTTTAAGAGATTTGGGTCCTGCCCTTTCGCCTTTCAATTCATTCCTTTTATTGCAAGGTTTAGAAACGTTATCTCTTCGCGTACAACGCCATGTAGATAATGCTTTGGAGTTGGCCACCTGGTTAGAAAATCATCCGCTTGTTAAAGAAGTTCATTATCCAGGTTTAGCAAGCAGCAAATACAATAATTTGGCAAAAAAATATTTGAGCAATGGTTTCGGTGGGGTTTTATCTTTCGAGTTAAATGGCACTAAGGAAAATGCAACTCAAGTTATAGATCAGCTAAAACTGGTTTCTCATTTAGCAAATGTTGGTGATGCTAAAACCCTGATTATCCAGCCTTCGGCAACCACACATCAACAATTAAGTGCAACAGAACAATTAGCTGCAGGTGTAAAACCAAATGCGTTAAGGGTTTCAGTAGGTATTGAGCATATCGATGACATTAAAGCAGATTTTGAGCAGGCTTTTGCTGCGATCAGTACTCATTCAATTGCTGAAAATTTACAAGCCTAATACTATCCATCCCTTGAAAGGGTTGCAACAAAACATGTTTAAAAATTTACAGTCAATAATATGACCGATAGAAGTTCAAAGACCTCTTCAGAGGTTGGGGTGTATAGTTATCCCAAACAGTTTAAGCTAGAAAGCGGCAAGAAAATTCGAAACCTGCAAATCGCTTTTCAAACTTATGGAAAATTAAATGCCAAAAAAGATAACGTAATTTGGGTTTGCCATGCTTTAACCGCAAATGCCGATGTTTTTGAGTGGTGGGATGGTTTATTTGGGCAAAATGCTTTGTTTAATCCGGAAGAACATTACATCATTTGTGCGAATGTTTTGGGTTCGAACTATGGAACAACCAATCCTTTAAGTACCAATCCTGTAAACGGCTTACCTTATTATCTATCATTCCCACAATTTACTATCCGCGATTTTGTATCTGCTCACCAACTATTGGCCAATCATTTAGGAATTGGAAACATCAAATTATTAATAGGCGGTTCATTAGGTGGTCAGCAGGCAGTAGAATGGGGAATAATTGAGGCAAACAGAATTGAAAATCTAATTTTGGTTGCTACAAATGCAGTTCATTCTCCGTGGGGAATTGCTTTTAATGAAAGTCAGCGTTTGGCGATTACTACCGATAGGACTTTTTACGCTAACCAGCCAGATGGCGGTAGTAAAGGACTTAAAACTGCTCGCAGTATTGCACTTTTAAGCTACAGAACTTACCACGCTTATGGCAATACGCAGGTGGAAAGTGTAAACGATAAAACGGATAATTTCAGAGCTTCATCATACCAAAATTATCAGGGTGAAAAATTGATAAACCGCTTTAACGCTTATAGTTATTATTATTTAACTAAAGCAATGGATAGCCACAACGTTGGTCGCAACCGTAAATCAATTGCCGAGGCTTTGAAGCTGATTAAAGCAAATACGCTAGTAATAGGAATTGAAAATGACTTCCTTTTTCCAATTTCAGAGCAGAAATTTTTAGCTGGTCATATTAATGATGCGGAGTTCGCCTCCATTCATTCTGAATATGGTCATGACGGTTTCTTGATTGAAACAAATGCATTAACAAACATCATCGGAAATTTCATCAAAGAAAGCAGAAACAAAAAGATTATCAAGCTGCAGCATACCGCCTGATCAGGTATAAGGTTAAACGGTGGAAGGTTTGAGGCGAAACCCGAGGTTAAAATATAAAAAAATTAATTAGCCACGGAAAATTAGGGTATCTAATTCAGTGTAAATCCGCGTTTCCGTGGCAAATAGAAAATAACAAAAACAAATGGTAGCGAAAACCTTTTTGAGCATCTAATCTTGATACTTTTTCCGCTACTCGATACGATAAAACACCATGAGCAAGAATTTAAAAATCGGATTATTTGGTTTCGGAGTTGTAGGACAAGGTTTATTGGACATCATCCAAAGTCAGAACCTTAACCTTGAAATCATTAAAATTGCGATTAAAGACCCAAGAAAGAAACGTACCCTCAATAAAGATCTATTTACAACGGATAAAAATGAGATTCTCAATAATTCCGAAATCAATACGATTGTAGAGTTGATAAATGATGCTGACGCGGCTTACGAAATTGTGACTACGGCATTGAAGAATGGTAAAAACGTAGTTTCAGCAAATAAAAAGATGATTGCGACGCACTTGAAAGAGTTAGTAGATCTACAACAGCAACATGGCACGTCGTTACTTTACGAAGGAGCAGTTTGTGGAAGTATTCCAATCATCAGAAACCTGGAAGAATATTATGATAATGAACTTTTCCATGCCTTGAGCGGAATTTTCAACGGGTCGTCGAATTATATCTTATCGAAAATTTTTAACGAAAATCAGAGTTATGATTCGGCACTAAAAGAGGCACAAGACTTAGGTTTTGCAGAAACTGACCCAATTTTGGATGTTGGTGGATATGATCCAAAATACAAATTAGCTATTGCAACGGCGCATGCTTATGGCTTGTTCGTAAACCCTGATGCGATACTGAACATTGGAATTCAAAACCTGTCTCAATACGACATTAAATATGCTCGTGAAAAAAACTTCAAAATTAAACTGGTTCCAACAGCTAGAAAAGTTAACACAAAGGATATTGTAACCTACGTATTGCCAAAATTGGTTGCAAAAGACGACTTCTTATACAATGTAGAGAATGAATACAATGCGGTAACGGTTCAGGCGGCTTTTGCTGATAAGCAGTTTTTCTTTGGCAAAGGTGCAGGTGGCCACCCAACAGGCGCTGCCGTACTTTCTGATATTGCTGCACTACGTTACGATTATCGTTATGAGTACAAAAAATATCACTCAGAAAACGCCGTAAAACACACCGAAGATATTTTATTGGAAATTTATTTGCGTTATGCTGATGAAGATTTAATCAGCTTACTTGAATTCGATAACATCAGTGAGCGTTATTCAGCTAGTGAGTACAAATACGTAATCGGGACGGTGAAATTGAAAAATTTGATTAGTAATCGTGATCTTCTATTAGATAAAAATGTTTTTGTGGCCTATACGGGTAGGCAGATTTACAAACAGGAGCAGGTTGCTGCAAATGTCTTCGCGGAAGAACTAGCGTCGATATAAGAAATTTTTAAGGTTAATTTTTTTATTTGTTTTGTTGTTAAGTACAAAGGTCGGAGCGATTCCGACCTTTTGCGTTATTTAATTTCTCTGACATATCTTTCGATAATTAACCGATCAACACCTTCTTTTTCAACTTTTTCCACTCCTGTTTGAGTGAGTGTATCTTTCGCCACACTAATTTTAAAAGCGAATTTTTGCCCTTCCCAATTTTTGTTTTTATAATATTGAAGATGCTCTGTGTAAGCATTGCCATTTAGCGTATACCTTCCTCCACCAGCATCAAAACCTAAACTATCTTTAGGATTCGTAGAGTGCTTTAAAAAGGCAAAATGTGTATCATTTATAACCTTAATCATTTCGAAATTCATTGAATACTCACTAGTTTTTCCAGCGTGTTTATCAATAATTTTTCCTGATATCAATTTCCAGGTGCCTCTAATATCATTTGGTTTAGCTTCCGCGCCAACAGATTTTTCCTTACAGGCATATAAAAATGTTAAGGCAGCTATTATTATAAAAATCTTTTTCATATTTATTAAATGAAGCTATCCCCTTCCTGCCATTTCAGTTAGTTTTTTTGCTAAATCTTTCCCTAAATAACCATCAATTATGGTATGAACGATATAGAGAATGGGTGTCATTAAAATAGCGACGATAAATTTGTAAGTATAATTCACTAAACCAATGGCAGCAACCATTTGCCAGCTATAGTGATATTGAGGGTTTAAATAAAATGCGATGAAAATTACTACGAAACTATCAATCAGTTGAGAAACCAAAGTTGATCCAGTAGCTCTTAACCATAGCGACTTCTCTCCGGTTATCTTTTTTATTCGATGGAATATTAAAACATCGGCGAGCTGTCCCACAATAAAAGCAATGATCGAGCCCACGATAATCCACATCCCTTGGCCGAAAATACCAGCGAAGGCGTTATTCATATTCAAATCTTCACCGTTTATATTTTGATGAACCCAAAAATCGGCTGCGCTTAAATGCATAGAGCCCCAAACTACTAAAAATGCAAAAGCTATCAATACAGACGTTAAAATAGATAGAAACCGCACTTGTTTTACGCCAAAATATTCGTTGATGATATCGGTCATGATAAAAATGATTGGCCAGGTAAGCACACCTGCCGACATCACAAACGAAAGATTAGGCACACCAAATAAGTTAATATCAAACTTTTTAAAGCCTAATGTTTCTTCAACACTAAATAATTTTACACCGATAAATTCTGATAAGATTGCATTCGCCACAAAAAAACTTCCCAGAACGAGAAGTAAGCGGCTTTCTTTAGTTTTAAAAGTCATAGCGTATAAATCTAAAGATAAATCGAACGAAATTTAGTTTTTAAGCCGTAATTTTTTCCAAGACTTTTACACTCATTCGACCTTAAAAATAGGTTTGCAAAAATAATCTACCAATCTTTGCGACTTCAAAAAATCGGAATATTCATGGCTAAGAAACAGCGCTTCTATCTTATATTAATTTTAGGTTCCTTGGCGGCACTTGGCCCCTTTTCAATTGACATGTACTTGCCAGGCTTTGTTGATATTGCAAACGATTTAAAAAGCACCGAATCTACCGTTGCATTATCGCTATCGAGTTTCTTTATCGGAATATCTGCTGGCCAGCTACTTTATGGCCCTTTGTTAGATAAATACGGAAGAAAAACACCGCTGTTTTTTGGATTGGCTTTGTATATCGTGTCCTCATTTTTATGCTTAGCCGTTACAGATGTAAATCAATTAATTGTTTTGCGTTTTGTACAAGCTATTGGCAGTTGCGCTACGGCAGTAGCTTCGGTAGCAATGGTTCGCGATTTGTTTTCTGTTGAAGAAAGTCCGAAAGTGTTTGCATCGCTGATGCTAGTTATCGCCGTTTCACCGATGCTTGCACCAACTGCTGGCGGCTATTTGATATCCGCATTAGGTTGGAAATATGTTTTCGTATTTTTAGGCTTTATGGCTATAATAATATTGCTGGCCTCCATTTTCAAACTTCCCGAAAGCTATAAACCTGATCCCAATTATTCGTTAAAGCCGAAACCAATTTTAAAAAATTTCTTAACGGTTTTGAAAGAGCCGCAGTTTTCCACTTATGCACTCATCAGCTCAATTACATTTTCGGGTCTATTTGCTTACGTATCATCATCGCCACAGGTATTTATGAAGATTTACGCTGTTAGCAAAACTGGTTATGGGTGGATCTTTGCACTGCTTTCTGTAGCTTTCATTGGTTCGAGCCAACTAAACAGTTTATGTTTACGATGGTTAACTAGCAAAAAAATTGTTACGATAGCGCTTTTAGCTCAATGTGTATTCAGTTTAATATTCTTGATTTTTGCTTTAAACAATTGGTTAAATTTATATTCAACCATTGGTTTTATAGCTTTATTCCTATGTTGCTTGGGCTTTATCAATCCAAATGCAGCAGCTTTATCATTGGCTCCATTCAGCAAAAATGCGGGGAGTGCATCTGCGCTTATGGGCGCTTTACAAATGGGTCTTGGTGCACTAGCTTCTGTAATGGTGAGTTTATTTAGTGAGCATTCAGTTATTCCTATGCCTTTGGTGATGACCGCTGCATCATTTATCGCTTTAGTATGCCTATTGATCGGAAAACGGTTTATCAAAACTGAAATCGAGGCCTCAGAAAACACAGCAATTGTTGCGCATTAGCGCTTTCCAAACTATGGTTTGTTTTTCAACTTCACGATCAACTTCAGGTTAAACTGTCTGCCGGTTAAATAATTTGGAATTGCGTACTGCACATTATCCACGTCTTTCAACCACAGGTATGACACAGTATTATCGATGTTCAACATATTAAATACCTCGAAAAACAGCATGACAGCGCTAAAGTTTTTATCCAGAAACTTCGGCTTGTGAAGCGCCGCATCGTCGAGAAAATCTTTGGAGAAACCAATATCAACCCGCTTATAAGATGGAACATAAAACTTATCCAAATAACGCGGCGTTTGCGATGGACCAATTGGCAACCGAGAGCCGTAAAGGGCGTTTAAGTGTACTTTGTAGGTTGGACTATTTAACAATTTATCCTGAAAGAAGATAGAAAAATTTAGTCTCTGGTCGGTTGGGCGTTTTAAGTATCCTGGATAAATCGTTTCTTCATTTTGCATATAGCTATCTCCGATAAGATCTTCATTGGCATGCATCACCGACATACGGAAATAAGAAACCAGATCTTTTACAAACTCGCCACCAATACTAAAATCGGCACCATATGCATAACCTCGTGAAACTTCGTTGGCCAAGTATTTAATTCGCAGATTGTCAATTTTGTATGGGATTAATCTATCAGAATATTTGAAATATGCTTCAGAAGTGAACTTTAACCGCGTTCCAAAAGCATCGAAAGCATAATCGTAACCTACGGATGTGTTATAAGAACTTTGTGCCTTTTGGTTGAT
The DNA here is from genome assembly GCF_001422545.1 of Pedobacter sp. Leaf41. Taxonomy (GTDB): domain Bacteria; phylum Bacteroidota; class Bacteroidia; order Sphingobacteriales; family Sphingobacteriaceae; genus Pedobacter. Next base: position 1,318,123 of record NZ_LMLE01000001.1, read on the forward strand.
ATTCAGCTTCCCTGTAAAATCGCGAATGGTTCGGTACGATGGCGGCTGCTTATAAACCCCAGCTGTAAACCTTAAAATTTTATTATTTGAGTTGGGGCGATAAGCAATCAACAACCTCGGACTAATTAACAGTTGTTTACTTAATGAACTATAGGTTGCACGGGCACCAAGCTGAAGTTCTGCATAATTTGAAAGCGAATAACTATCTTGAATATAAGCACTGTAATTTTTAATGTCGATGTTGTTTTCTACATTGATGGCATTTTGTAATTCAATGCTTTTCGAACGATTAGGCAAAATATATCCAGCAGAATCAATATAGTTGTATTCATTCAAGCGATCATCATATTTAGATTTGTCAAACTTCAATCCCCAGGAAAAAACGTGATTGTCGAAATTTTGATCCACTTTAATTTCTGATGCAAAAATCTGGGTATTCAAACTATTACGGCCATAATTATAATAACTTCCAATGCCTTTGTTTTTAGTAACTGGACCGAAGTTTTCTACAGGAAAAGTATTGTCAACTTCATCAAAAATATAACTCCCATCTATATCAAATCGTTCTCTTTCTATGGTATTGAAGTAGCTATTTATGAACTTAATTACCAAATTGGGTTTGGGAGAATAAGTTGCCGTAACTGCCGATCCTAAAGTCTGGTAGTCATCAATTTCCTGTCCGGTATAATCAACATCTAAGCGCAGTGTGGTATTTAACGTCCCGAATTGAGTTTCACGGTTTGTAGGTTCTAGTTTAAACTGGCCCACATTCAGATTTCCAAAAACGTTTATGTTAAATTTTGAGGAGAAATCGTACTGATACATCAACTGTACATCTGCAAAATTAGGATTGTAACTCCCCTTTTCATCTTGTTTAATCAGTACGCTTGAATTGTTTTTGTACCGCAAACCTGCCAGTAAAAAGCTACGCTTAAAAATCCACTTTGCTGTTAAAGAAGTGTTCAAAAGGCTTGTACTTAAAATGGTTTGGTTACTATCAGGTTTATCATATCTAATATCCAAAACAGACGAAAGTTTATCGCCATATTTTGCCTCAAAACCACCTGCTGAAAATTTTGCCTTACTAACCAGTTCTGAATTTATAAAACTAAGCCCCTCCTGTTGACCGTTGCGAATTAAAACGGGTCGGTTTATTTCAACATCATTAATATAAATGAGATTTTCATCGAAATTTCCACCTCTAACACTGTATTGCGCACTTAATTCATTGTTTGTTGAAACACCAGGTAGGGTTTTAAGCATGGTTTCGAAGTTTCCGGAAACCAAAGGCATGGAGGCAATATCTGCAATGTTAATCGTGGTGGTATTACTGAGCTGATTTTGTTTATTCGTGATGTTTACTTGCTCTAATTCATTAATATTGGCAACTAGCTTTACCTGTTGAGTAATTCTAGCGCCCGAACGCTCATTAAACTTTAAAGTTTGTGGCCGGTATCCGAGCAAGGAATATTTGATACTAAAGGTTCGCGATTTCGAATAGATGGTATAAACACCAAATTCATCGGTTACAGTTGATTGCGCCTGCCCTAAAACGATAACGGTAACCTGCGAAAGTGGCAACTTTTCTTCGTTGTAAACTATGCCCGAAATCCTAACCTGTGGCTGAGCAATAGCTAAACTGCAACCAGCAATAAAAAGGAAAAAGAGCAGCCGAAATTTGAGCATTGGTTAGCGTAGAGATTTGGTTAAATTTTACCACAGATGCACACAGAATTTTGTTGCCACGAAAACACGGATTGACACGGAATTAAACTTTCAGTGATTTCAGTGTTTCTGTGCCCGATTATTTTTTTTTACATCTTTATCTGCGTTCATCCTTTTTATCTGTGGTTAAAATTTAAATACTGATACCAGTGGTTATTAAACTTTTCATTTTCGAAATTATTTCAGCTGGGTTTTCGTCCGCAAAAATGGCGTTTCCAGCAACAAAAGCGTTAGCACCAGCCGCAACTAATGATGCCAGATTGGATAATCCGACACCACCATCAACTTCAATAATCAATTCGTCATTTACGCCTTGAATCAGACGTTTTAAATCTTGAATTTTCTTGTAGGTATTGTGAATAAATTGTTGCCCTCCGAAACCTGGGTTTACGGACATGATCAAAACCAAATCCAGGTCTTCAATTACATCTTGCAATAAAGTAACTGGTGTATGTGGATTTAAAGCGACACCAGCTTTACATCCTGATGATTTTATGAGCTGAATGGTTCTATGCAAATGAGTGCAGGCTTCGTAATGAACGGTAATTCTATCTGCACCTGCTTTGGTAAATTCAGGAATAAATTTGTCAGGATCAACAATCATTAAATGAACATCCAAAGGTTTTGTTGCATGTTTTTTAACAGCTGCCATAACAGGGAAGCCAAAAGAAATATTGGGCACAAAGACACCATCCATCACATCAACATGAAACCAATCGGCTTCACTTTGATTTATCATTTCGATATCGCGTTGTAAATTGCCAAAGTCGGCAGAAAGTATGGATGGGGCAATGATGTATTTCATAGGATAAAGATATAGAATTAGCAATAAACAAAAAACCCTTTCAGCCGAAACTGAAAGGGTGAATAATATTTTCCTTCGACAAGCTCAGGATGACAACAAGCCCTATCTACGCCTGAGGCGCAGCTGGTTTTTCTGGTCTAGGTAATAAAACTTTACGAGAAAGTTTCATTTTACCTTGTTTATCGATGTCTAACAATTTAACCTCGATTTTATCACCTTCTTTTAATACACCGTCCATAGTTTCTAAACGTTCCCATGAAATTTCAGAGATGTGTAATAAACCATCTTTACCTGGCATAACCTCAACAAATGCACCAAATGGCATAATTGATTTTACTTTACCTTGGTAAACTTCACCAATTTCTGGTTTAGCTACGATGTTACGGATACGGGTTACAGCAGCATCAATTGCAGCTTTATTGTCAGCAAAAATTTCAACGATACCTTTACCATCAACTTCTTCGATAGAGATTGAAGCACCGGTTTCGCGTTGCATTTCTTGAATAATTTTACCTCCAGGGCCGATAATTGCACCAATGAATTCTTTCTCAATAGTGATGGAAACGATACGTGGAGCATGCGGCTTCATATCTTCATTAGGCTGAGCAATCGTTTTCTTCATCTCGTTTAAGATGTGTAAACGACCTTCTTTAGCCTGTAATAAAGCTTTAGTTAATACTTCGTATGATAAGCCATTGATTTTTAAATCCATTTGACAAGCAACAATACCATTTTCCGTACCTGTTACTTTGAAATCCATATCACCTAAGTGATCTTCATCACCTAAAATATCAGAAAGGATTGCATATTTACCAGTTTTCTCATCAGTAATTAAACCCATTGCGATACCAGAAACTGGAGATTTAATTTTGATACCAGCATCCATTAATGCTAGTGTACCAGCGCAAACAGTTGCCATTGATGATGAACCGTTAGATTCTAAAATATCAGAAACAATACGGATAGTATATGGATTAGCTTCACCTTGAGGTAAAACTTTTTTCAACGAACGTTGCGCTAAAGCACCGTGACCAATTTCGCGGCGACCAGCACCTCTGTTCGGTCTAACCTCTCCAGTTGAGAAACCAGGGAAATTATAGTGCAATAAGAATTTTTGGTAACCGTTAAAGAAAGCACCATCAATCATTTGCTCATCATCTTTGCTACCTAAAGTAACTGAAGTTAACGATTGAGTTTCACCACGTGTAAACACTGCCGAACCGTGAGCAGCAGGTAAATAACCAACTTCACTCCAGATAGGACGAATTTCAGTAGTCTTACGACCATCTAAACGAATACCTTCATCTAACAACAGATTTCTAATGGCATCATACTGAACATCATGGTAATAATGTTTAGCCATTGCCTTAGTTAAATCTGCAGTATCTTCTGGCATTGCCTCGAAAAATTCGTTGATAATTGCAGTGAAACCAACTTTACGCTCATCTTTGTTCGAACCAGATTTCGCAACTGCGTAAACTTTATCGTAAGTATCTGCATAAACCTTCGCTTTCAAATCAGCATCATGGTCTTCATGGCTATATTCGCGTTTTACTGTTTTACCAGTTGCTTCAGTTAATTCAACCTGAATCGCACATTGAACTTTAATTGCATCATGTGCAAATTTTAAAGCCTCAACCATTTCATCTTCCTGAATTTCATCACACTCACCTTCAACCATACCGATATCGTTAGCCGAACCAGCAACCATAAACTCTAAAGTTGCACGCTCTAAATCGCTAGCATATGGATTGATTACCAATTTGCCATCAATTTTAGCAACACGTACTTCAGAAATTGGACCGTTGAAAGGAATATCAGAAACTGATAAAGCTGCAGATGCTGCTAAACCAGCTAAACAATCTGGCATTATATTTTTATCAGCAGAAATTAATGAAATCATCACCTGTGTATCAGAGTGATAATCTGAAGGGAACATTGGGCGCAAAGCTCTGTCAACTAAACGAGAAATTAAAACCTCGTAGTCAGATAATCTTGCCTCGCGGCGTAAAAAGCCCCCTGGAATACGACCAGTAGCCGCATATTTCTCTTGATAATCAACCGATAAAGGTAAAAAATCAGTACCCGGTTTAGCGCCAACCGTAGATACAACTGTTGCTAACAACATCGTATCGCCCATTTTAACTACCACCGAACCATCAGCTTGCTTAGCCAATTTCCCTGTTTCGATTTCTACAATTCTGCCATCGCCCAAATCGAACGATTTTTTTATTACATTCATTTAAATAGAATTATGGTGTGTTTTCCTCTTTCTACACGCCGTTGTTTATATATGTTTTTGTTTTTGCAAACGAAGATAAGATTAAAACACCTATCTATAATAAATCCCGTTAAAATATTTAACAGGAAACGTAAAAAGCCATTCTCTAAAGAATGGCTTTCGTTGATAAAATTCGCTTATTTTTGTTTGATGATATCACGAAGCGATAAAGCTTTAATGATAGCACGATAGCGCTCAATATCTTTTTTGTATAGGTAAGCCAAAATACCTCGGCGTTTACCTACCAATTTTTGAAGTGACAACTGAGTAGAGAAATCTTTACGATTTTTCTTTAAGTGTTCTGTTAAGTGCGCAATACGGTATGTAAATAACGCTACTTGACCTTCTGCAGAACCAGTGTTGGTTTCTACTTCGCCGTGTTGTTTAAAGATTTCGGCTTTCTTTTCTGGACTTAAATACATTTCTTGAATAATATTAAAGCAATAAAAATTAATTAATTGTTTCAAAAGGATTTCTTTTGAATGCCGCAAAGATAGAGCTAATTTTGATTATTAGCAAGTGGAATTACAAGATAGTTAAACGGCTCATTTACCGGGTTTAACATTTGGAAAATAAATTGCAGTTTTAATCGGTTGCTGCACTCCCACCCTTGCTGCAATCTTGTTTAAACCCTGTCATTCTGAGGAACGAAGAATCTGTAAGAGATGAAACAGATTCTTCGTTCCTCAGAATGAAAGCATATTAAAGGTCGCTGCAATTTTAAAAGTATTTTCGCTAATTTTTTAGCGAACTTAAAATTGAATAAGCAAGTTAGTTTCTCCTTGCAATCGTTCAAACCAAACAAATCCTTACTTTTACACAAAACATTTACCATTGGAAAAGAATCAATTTAGCATTTTCGAAAGCGAGTTACGTGTGCGCCCTGATGATATAGACATGTTTAACCATGTGCATAACAGCAAATATCTGGATTATGTATTGGCCGCCCGTTACGAGCAAATGGAAAAATTCTATAATATGCCTTGGGAACATTTCACAAAGCAGGGTTTAGGTTGGGTGGTGAGTCATGTGGATATTAATTTCAAACGTCCGCTTTTGATGAACGACCTGATGTTAATACGAACAGGCATTTTAACCATGCATGATAAAGGTTGTTCTGTTCAGTTTGAAATCATCAACAAAAAAACGGGCAAAGTTGCTTCTGACGGGATCTTCGATTATGTACTAATTGATTTAAACACCAGCCGCGGAACGAAAGTGACAGAAGAAATGATTAAGGCATATAGCGTCTAGATTAGATTAACGAGCGATCTTGCATTTTAAAAATACATGCCTAAACCGATGACAATTTTTAATATTGCTGTCATTCTGAGAATGACGTTAAAACTGTCGTCATTGCGAGGCGCGAAGCAATCTCTTTGAATAAAATAATTTACAAATGAGATTGTGCCAAAGGCATTCCTCTGGAGCTTCAATCGATAAAAAATCGGGATCGCCTACCTGCCGCAAGACAAGCAAAAGATGGAAAGTAAAAACTTCAATGATATACACGAAGAATCCGCAACCTAGTTGTTCTGTCCCAAAATATCGTTCACTTTTTTCGTGGATAAATTAGCACTTGGATTTCATTGTTTCGAGATTTTTCACCATATTCAGAATAACAACCCACAGACATCTCGCATTGCTTCATTTATTCTGCATGCGAATAAAATGTTTAAATAAAATTCCATGCTCTTTGGTATTTCGTGGCAAACAAATTAATCAACCAGCTAAATATCAGTCATCAAAAATTGACAATTCAAAAATTTATTTATATTTGCTTCATCAAAAAGAACAGAACCATGATAGTATCTGCAATCCGTTTTAGGTTTTAAATAACCGAGGATTCCCTCCCATTTCAATTTAAGATTTGTGCAGCTAGCTGCCTATCTTTTGGTTTATTCATTACATATTACAATATATTTTTATGTCAGAGTCAGCAAAGACACAGGGCAAACTATCATCTTTTTTTGATGTACTTATACAATCGTTAAAAGGCCACGAAGTTGATTTAACTTCAATCAGTACCAAACGGGCGATTATTTTATTAGCCATTCCAATGATGCTGGAAATGGCCATGGAATCTGTTTTCGCTTTAGTCGATTTATATTTTGTAGGCCACTTAGAAAACAGTAGCCACGCCATACAAACCGTGGGTTTAACCGAGTCGGTTTTAACCATTATTTATTCATTAGCCATTGGTTTAAGTATGGCTGCAACTGCCGTTGTAGCCAGAAGAATTGGCGAGAAAAACCCAGAAGCCGCTGCAAAAGCTGGTATGCAAACTATTGTGATAGCAGTAGTAGTTAATATCTTAATCAGCATTGCTGGATTAATTTATGCCCGAGATATCCTTCTAGTAATGGGAGCTTCAATAGAAACTGCAAACCACGGAACCACTTTCGTACGCATTATGATGGGCGGAAGTGTTATCATTGTTTTATTATTTTTAATCAACGGAATTTTTAGAGGTGCTGGAAACGCAGCAATCGCGATGCGAAGTTTATGGATTGCAAACATTGCAAATATCATCCTCTGCCCTATTTTTATCAATGGATTCGGACTAGTTCCTGCATTTGGGTTAACAGGAGCAGCAATTGCAACAACAATTGGGCGTGGATTGGGCGTTTGTTACCAGATTTACAATTTATTCAACGGAAAAAATACTTTAAAAATCCGGATCAGTCAATTTCTTCCTGATTTAAAGCAGATCAAAGCCATTGTTAAAATTGCTGCTCCAGCTATCCTTCAATTTGTAATAGCGAGTTGCAGCTGGGTATTTCTGGCGGAATTAGTAGCAACCACTGGTGGGGATGAAGGTTCTGCAGGCTATCAAACTGCATTAAGATTAATGATGTTTTTCATGCTTCCAGCCTGGGGATTAAGTAATGCTGCTGCAACTTTGGTTGGACAAAATTTGGGTGCCGGACATATTGATAGAGCGGAAAAATCTGTTTTCCAAACGTTAAAATACATCATCATTTTCATGGCTGTGGTAAGTGTTGTATTTTTAACCTGTGGCCATTTATTTGCTTCCTTCTTTACATCCGATATAAAAGTGATTGAAATTGCAAGTCGTGCTTTAAAAATTTTAAGTATTGGTTTTGTTATTTATGGTGCTGCTATGGTATTTAGTAGTGCTTTTAACGGTGCAGGCGATACCTGGACGCCAACCAAAATCAACATATTCGCTTTTTGGCTGTTTCAGATTCCTTTGGCTTACTTTCTGGCTAAATATTTAGAAATGGGTCCAACAGGTGTTTTCATTGCTATTCCAACGGCCGAAGCAGGAATCGCTGTAGCGGCTTTCATCCTATTTAAAAAAGGTAAATGGAAGAAAACGATGGTGTAATGGTCTCAAAACTTCAAATATTTACATTGTTTGAGAAAAATGCAAAACATTAAAGGTTAGGAAGATTTACCTGATCAAAAGATGCTTGGCCAGGTAGGTCTTACTTATGTTTAAACCCCACCTTGTGACCTTTAATCGCAAAGTATATAATGTACAGATATGCAGGAAGCATAGCAAACAAAAATGCATGTTGAAAATCGATATGCAACTTGTCTTTTAAAAAGCCATAAATTAAAGGCCAAATTGCACCACCAGCAATTCCCATAATCATAATGGCCGATCCGGTCTTAGTAAACTTACCTAATCCCTTAATTCCCAATGGAAAAATAGCCGGCCACATCAAAGAATTTGCCAACCCTAATAAAGCAACGGAATAATAAGAGACATAACCAGTTGTAAAAACCGAAACAATAGTTAATAGAATACCCGAAAGCGCACAAATTCTTAATGCCATTTGCTGTGATACAAAACGAGGGATAGTGGCTATCCCTAATACGTAACCCACAAGCATACATATTAGAGTAAAAGATGTCGAGAAACGCAGCAAATCGGCGTCGATATGTAATTCACGGCCATAAGTATTTATAATATCGCCGGCCATAACTTCTACGGCTACGCAACTGAATATGGCCAAAGCACCCAAAAATAAATGTGGATATTGGAAAATACTGGTTTTAGCAACAACCGGCGTTAGCGACTCATCATTTACTAAAACTTCATCATCGTCTTCTGCATTAATTTCAGGCAAATGCACAAATTTAATAAGGATTGCAAAGAGCACAAATACCACAGCCAATACAATATAAGGGGTATGAACCCGATGTAGAAGTTCATCTAAAATCGCATTCTTGGCATTTACATCTATGGTTGTTTCTAATTTTGAGGTAACCTCCTTTGCATTGTTTAGAAATAAAATACCGAAAATGATGGGTACCATAACACCTGCGCCCTTGTTACATAAACCTGCTATTGAGATACGAGCTGCTGCACTATCGATGGGACCAATAATACTTAGATATGGATTTACAGCAGTTTGCAACAATGCCATCGCAGATCCCTGAACAAATATTCCTGCTAAAAATAAGCTAAAGCTTCTATTATCGGCAGCCGGGATAAATATTAAAGAACCTACTCCCAAAATTACCATACCCAATACCAATCCATTTTTAAAGCCTATCTTTTTTAAGATCCATGAACTTGGTAATGCTAAGAAGAAGTAAGCGATGTAGGATGCAAATGTTACAAAGAATGCCTGTAAATCAGTTTTTAGGTTGAGTGCTAATTTCAAAAAAGGGATTAAGGTTCCATTAGCCCAGGTTACAAAGCCAAAAATAAAAAACAAGGCACAACAAATTATCATGGGTAATAGTGCCGTTTTCTTTTGCGGTATAGAGGGATTAATCATTTTTTATAGTTGTTAAAGTTGGTTTGTTTAGTTGATAGGACCAAACTAAGCAATTTAAACTATAACTTTTCAACTCAAACGTTTGCGTGATTTTCAGTTTTAATTCTGTTGAGTGTCTCTGTTCTAACTGTTAGATAACTCTTTATGTCAATTAAACCAATAAATTTCAATGGTTGACAACCAAACGAATTAAAAATGACCATCACGGTTAATTTATTACTATTTCGAATTGAGGTTTTAGTTCAAAATTGTGAGCACGAATAATTAATTGCCTTATAAATCAATACAGTAGCACTTTTTCAATATTTTTATTTGCATGAGATATATCGTAACCCTATATTTGCATCACTTTAAAGGAAACGGACAACGTTTTTAGTAAAGAAGATTCCGTAGCTCAGCTGGTAGAGCATTACACTTTTAATGTAGTGGTCCTGGGTTCGAATCCCAGCGGGATCACACCAAAGACTATCAAAATGTATAAAACCCTGCAATCGCACGATTAGCAGGGTTTTTGCTTTTAGGGAGGTGCCAAAATTCGCATGTTTTCATAAAACTTTGGTGAGTGATTCGGTAAGTAAGGTAAATTGGTTAAAAGTTACTCACCGAATAGCACATATTCATTTATTGTACAGGTTGTTATAAACTGAACATCTTGTATGTTTTTTTTGCATTATCACAAACGGTGATCACGTAGTCGAAATCGATATCCATGTACTCATCAATGTTGCTTGATTTATGTCCGGAAATATCAATGCCATCCCTTTTCATGATCTAAATGGCCTTTGGATTAACCCCGTGGGTTTCAATTCCCGCACTGTAAACTTCCGTTTTATCTCCAGCAAAATGTCTTAAATAACCTTGCGCAATCTGGCTCCTGCAACTGTTTCCCGTGCGGAGAACTAGTATCTTCTTCATAAATTTTATTGTCAAATGATTGTTGTACTTCTTCTTTCCAAAAGCACCGTGTCCCTCCAAACTCCATTTTGCTTTCCAATTTTCTCCCTAACGCCAAGCGTTCTAAAGCCAGCTTTTTCGTGGATGCGAAGGCTACCGATGTTCTCAGAAAATATACCTGCCTGTAATGTTCATATTCCTTCTACCTCACTCAAGCCAACAAGCTCTTCTAAAAGCGCAAGTCCGATTCCTTTACCTGATTGTTCGGGGTCAACATATACGCTGACTTCAGCTACACCTGAATACACGCAACATGAAGAGACTGGTTTCAGTGCTCCCCAGCCAACTATTTTTCCACTTTCTTGGGCAACAATTCTGCAAGTGCCAAGATGTGAACTGTCCCATTCTTCCCAGGAGGGTGCGCTGGTCTGGAAAGTGGCGTTGTCTGTAGCAATGCCTTTCTCATAGATTGATCTCACCGAATCCCAGTCCGATGGCAGTAGATTTCTTATTTTCATAGCAACGGTTAACAGCAACCGCCTCCAGGGGTACAACTGTTTGCCGCCGCTGCCAGATTAACTATTCCTTTTTTGAAGTTTCTTCCACGCCGAAAGCCTTCCTTGCAAGACAGGCAGTCTGCTTTGCAAGTAAAAGAAAGTTCGTCCCATCAAAGCCAAGGTCATATTTGCCTATGTTTCCAGATTGGTATTCAACTTCTGTTTCCAGGTCTTCCATGCCCAATACCTTTTCTGAAAGGGAAATGATATTCAACAGTTTGCCTGCTTTCAGGCGATGGTCGTAGTCGTCTGCATCCCATAACTGGAATTTGCTACCTTTTCATGGCGGACCTTGCCTCCACAATCGATAAACTCCTTGGTAATGATCCCCACTTCTGTTACGCGGAAATGTTCTTGTACAGTTTCACCGTTTTCTACTTGGAAATTAACTGCTTCAGCTGTTGCCAAGTGGTTTTGATTTCTGATAGTTTTATATATTCTCTATTTATGTATCGTAATTTTGCGATGGATTTACTCAAAAAAAGGGTTAGCAACACCCTTTGGGATCAACATATGAACCCATAAACTCCCCGAACAGCTTTTGCAAAAGGGTCCACGTTTTCCGCTCTATGCAATAGCATACCTTTACTCCATCGATCGTTCCCTGTATAATACCCGCGTTTTTTAGCTCTTTCAAATGCTGTGAGATCGTAGCCTGCGCCAGTCCAAGTTCTTCCACAAGGTCGCCACAGATACACGCATTGGCTGAAATAATCTGCTGCAATATCGCAATACGTGCAGGATGTGCAATCGCCTTCAAAAGTGTCGAAAGTTCGTTCTGCTCCTGCGTAAATATTTCTGTCTTTGTAAGCCCCATAATTTTATATCGCAATATTACGATAATTATTTCAAACAAAAAAATTCCTTTAAGTCAATTTATGAAAGTACAACGTATTGTGACCACAGGCTTCGCATGATTAATATAAAGAATAATTACCTTAACGCTAAAACCAATCATGCCCCAGCCCGAATCCGGACTGGGGCATAATTCCCAAAACAGTAATCTTAATTGATTACTTTGTATTTTTCTTTTCTGTTACCTCAGCTCTGATTTCCTGAGCAAGATTTTTCAAATCCTGCATACCTTTACGAACACGTGTTCCAGCAGCAGCGTTTCCTGCGTTGTAAAACTTTTCAGCATCAGCTTCAACTGAAGACACAAGCTCTTTGATTTTTGCAAATTTTTCCATGATAGATTAATATTTAAGCAGCAAATATATCAGAAGGATCGGAAAACACAAAAATCCAGACGTAACAAAGCAGGGGGCAAACACTCCCTGCTAAGCCTCAACAAAAGTAAAACTTAATACAAAGGCTATCTGCCCTTACCCTTTTTTGTTTCCATGGCCACCTCAGGCTCCTGGACAACTGCCTCACCGGCCACTTCCTTCTGGTCCAAAGCCTTGCTGATTTTCAAAAAATATGAAAGAATATCAAGGTCTGGAGAGGGCTCCGGTATCGGATTGTACCTGGTCAAAGAAATTATCGAGGCATCGGGTGGCAAGATCGAAGTCGAAAGCAGCTTAGGCGATGGAACAGTATTTCGCTTGCACGTAAAGCTGTAAAATATCAGCAAAAGAATATCAGTTCTTAGCTATATGATTAAAGGAGCGCATCCCCGAGTCATACAAAATGAACTACTCATTCACCAAAGCAGTTTTTTCCAGCAGTTTGGTTGCAATATCTTTTGGGGACAGTACATAGTCAGGATGGTCGTTTGCAACAAGCGATCCCGGCATTAATCCGAACTGGGCGGTATCCGGATCCTGCACAATAATCAGCCCTTGCTTATCTTCTATTGCCATCGCACCTTGCAAACCATCCAACCCTGCTCCGGAAAGGATCACTCCTATCGCATAATGCCCTATGTCTTTGGCAAGACTGATAAAAAGCTCATCGATTCCCCTATTGATATTTTCCTCTTCTGATCTGTCTCTTAACGTCAGCGTACCGTTTATAACCGTCATGATTTTGCCTATACCCAGTGCATAGATTTTCCCCTTTTCCACTTTCATATCCTCCACAACTTTTATAACCGGTATATCTGTTACCCTTTGAAGAATCAATGCAAGATTACTGTTATTGCCTTTTGGAATGTGATGAATCAAAACAATTGCAGCATTGAATGGATGAGCCAACTGACTTAGTATATTTTGTAGTGGCTCGAGCCCCCCTGCGGATGAGCCGATTGCAATAACGGTAAATGCTGACATGTATACTAAATCAATCAAGATGTATTTTTGTTTTGGCCCGGTCTCAGCTCAAACACTTATGCATAAAAAATGTTAAGAATACAGTAGCGTAAAATATGAAAAAAGATAGTGAAAAGCATGGCTTTGAGCAGCGGTTTAGGGAGTGTGATGCAAAGTTCAATAGTATATTTGAACTCAGCAGCGTCGCCACAAAAATCATAAATTCAGATCTCACCATTTTAAAAGTTAATAAAGCACTTTGTGAGCTCCTCGGTTATACAGCTGAAGAAATTCTGGGCACAAGAATTTTGGATCATGCCTGCGAAGAACATATAGACCACTGGCATCATCTCCTGGAAGAACTTTGGGCTACACAGGTACCGAACTTTAAGCTAAAAGCATGCCTCTACCGCAAAGATCGGGAAATTGTATGGGTAGATGTAACTACAATTTTATATACCGACCAGGGTGAAACATTCGGTTTTACGGTGCTCGACGACATCACCGGACTGAAACATTTTGAAAATAGCCAAAAGCGGTTAAATGTTGCATTAAAATATTCAGGGACGGCCATATGGGAGCTTGATGTTAAATCGGGTGAAGTATTCCGGTCAGCTGATCATGATCAGCTCTTTGGTTATGATTCCAATAGGGAAAAGTGGTTTTTAGAAGATTATAATCCTCACCTATACCAACGTGATCTTGAATGGTTTAAAAGCGCTTTACAAAAAATCAACGAAACAGATGGTCTGGATGTGCAGGTGCGAGTACTGAGAAAGGATGAGCAGTTGCAATGGCTGAATATTAAAGGTACGCCCGAAAGGGATCATTCCGGTCAGGTGGTCAGGGTAATTGGCGTGATCAATGATATCACCAAAGACAAACTGATAGAGCGGCATAAAGATGACTTCATCAGTATTGCCAGTCACGAGCTGAAAACACCCGTTACCAGTCTTAAAGCTTCGCTACAACTTCTCGACCGTAGTCAGGATGGTTCCTCAGAGCGTGTTAAATCGCTGATCCTTCAGGCCAACAAGGGAATCAACAGAATCACCGCAATTATTGACGACCTGTTAAATGCCGGGAAAAATTATGAAGAGCAGCTCTCGCTAAGAAAAGAAAATTTTGACATCTACCTGTTGGCGGAGGAGGTGATAGATCAGTTTGAAGCGTTGCCCACTCAATCCATTGAGCTACTGGGACACAAGAATAGTATGCTTAGGGCAGATGCGGAACGCATAGGGCGTGTATTAACCAACCTGATCGGCAATGCCATCAAATACGCCCCTAAATCCAGCAAGATAAAAGTTCACATTGAAAATCAGCAGGAAAGCATCCGGGTTTCGGTTGTCGATAAAGGACCCGGAATACCCGAAGATAAGATACCACTTCTTTTTGACCGTTATTATCAGGCGACAGATAACCAGAACAGCGCTTCAGGTTTAGGGCTTGGCTTGTTCATCAGTGCAAATATTGTCCGCAAGCATCTTGGAAAAATCGGGGTGAGCAGTCATCCGCTCGCTGGTACGAACTTTTGGTTTGAGCTGCCAAAGTGAAAACCATTTTTTTCAAAATAGCATAATCTATTCACGTATTTTTAGAAATAAAAAACCGTACATAAGTGTGTAAAATACGCATCTTTCCTGTCTGCAATTTTTTTAATATTGCAGATGCACTTTTTTATTTATCAGTCTTCCTGCGGATATTTCAAGCGGGAATTCAATCATATATCAGATGGGATCAAGCAACGCATTCATTCCCAAACCACCGATAAGTTGATATGCATCATCGACCGGAAATATAACCGTTTTATATATCAGTGCGGAGATTTCGACTGGCATCTTAACAATTTAAAAACTGGCGTAAATACTAGACTTCTATCATTATTCTATTCCCAGGATTAACCGAATGATCATAACAGATCACTGATCCTAAGCTCAAGTCGACCAAACCAAAAATCCAGTAACACATCAGTCAAATGAGGCTACCAGTATTGTTATGAGATTTTGGTCGCTGATTTAATCAAATAAAGATATCAGAAACCCGGCTGATAAATGGACACCAAAGGTATGCGCATTGGAATTATTAAGATAACAAAAGAAAAATTCTTGCTCTAGTTTAGCTTATAAACCCTGGTTGCGCTTTTTTTGAAGTAAGTGCTTCAATCAAAAATCTACACTGCTGAACTTGCATTTCCATATCGGAGGTGATCCGATTGAGGATTGTATAAGCCTTTCTGATCGGTCAAGAAGATTCCTAGTCTTAACCTCTCCATCCTACTCAAACTCTTTCTTGATCATCATTAGTCAATTCTAAAACAATACTGCGTAACCATGATTGGTAAGGAACATGCAGGTCTTCTAATGAACTTTTATAAAGCTAAACAATTAATAAACCTATTGAGAATTAATTCCTTTTAATGGTATGATTAAATACATCCCATATCATCTCAGGATCTTTCCTGGTATCTACTAGCTCAGGGTTTTGAAAGCTTGTACTATCAAACTGGTACTGGAGCCATTCCAAAACAACATTTTTTTGGTTACATGAAGTTCAAGAGACTGAACGGTTTTACCCACAAGTCCTCGATGAAGGTTTTTCGCCATTACGGCTAAATCGGGAAGTTCTGGCATTTGGGATGAATCTGGGTGCTAATGTAAAGCAACAACCCAAAGCGCCTGGCGATTGTTTTATCAACAGATTCGATTTCCATAAAAGAGTTTATACATAGTTGCGATCAAAGGTTCGCACTCTGTATTTTCCAACCGAAATAGAAATAAATTTGGAGTTGGACAAAACAATCAGATGATGTAAGCGTTATCATACCGTCATTAATAAACAATAACATACATTTGGTTAGTGGATAATATTGAAAAGGCTGTCGTAAGATAGCCTTTCTTTTGAGCGATCTTTCAATTACATTTTCGTACTGATCTTCGTACAAATGGTTTTAATTGAAGTTTTATATATTTGAACATTCTTAACAATCCGGGACGATTATTAGGTTCAAAGCCCTGTAGAAATGCAGGGCTTTTCTTTTAAACAAAAAAACGCCCCTCCCAGGGGCGCTCCTTTCATTATAATCTGGGACGATTAAATGTTTAGCTAATATAATACTGCAATTCAATATTCCTGTTAAATTAATAAAATATATTTACGCTGTAACCTTTAGGGGAAATAGTAGGTCGAATCAGACCAAATATTTGGTAATCTGCCGATATTCATGTTGTTGGGCTTCGAATAACTTACAGGTGCGGTTAAATGTTTTTTCTCGTTCTCCTAATTGCCATACCCCCTGCACCCGTCACTATCAATGCGAATATACCTAAGTTTGTATCAAGATCGCAGGGTATATTTGTAAATTGATACACGGTATTGAAAACACTACAATCTGTGTCAATACAGCATTGAACCACTGGTAGCTTTTGGTTATAAACCAAGAATCTCGGACAAACAGCAGTACTGGCCGTTAGTGTTTATACAGGTGAAGTGTTATATTTAGGCTTACTAGTATTGCCAGTGACGGCACCGAAACCATTTAATTGATAATGGATAACGGGATTTAAGGCTTTGTTACAGCCCTCTAGCGATTGAGCAAAAACATTGCCCTCACCTAATGCAAAAAAAACAAAAACAAACAATAATTTCCTCATTAGGCTATCTGGCTAGTAGAATTAAATTTAACTAGAAACCAGTTATTTAGCGCTGTTCATCTTGTTCAAATAGGATTGAGAAAAGCTTATACAAAAACTATTTATGTATGACTCGTTTTAAATAGAATTGGTTTTTCTTCATGCAGATTACAAACTTCTGTACTGCATTTTAATACGAAGCAGTTTCAAAATAACCGTTGCCGGAACAGGCTCACCCATATCACATTTCCAGAATTTTGTCCAGAAACATTTTAAATTAATAATAGATGCTCTGATTTCAACTTCCAATCATCTGTCGAACTGTTAATGGTTTACCTTTCTTCAAGATGGAACTTTCTTTGCAATATCCGCTATACTTGCCTTATCGCTTTAGGACAATAGATCGCTGAAATGAATGTTAAAGGCAACATGGATATTGCTAATGAAATCAGATTCAATATTGCAACTGTATTTCAAGCTTAATTGAAAATCATAGGCGAACCACTCGCTCGAAAAGGCTTAAATTTGACTGACAGAGAGTTTAAACTCATAAAAAAACCACCCTATTGAGAGTGGCCCATACCAGACAATAACTTTTATTCATGCATTTCCCTTGAATGGGCAAACCTTTTTCTCTAAGCTGAAACAATATTATGCTACCTTTTTATGCTCCTGCTCATGACTTACAACCATTTCCGTTAAATCGGCACGGAACTCTAAGAAGACTTTTTTTGTTCCTCTTACTGATTTAACATTCTTATCGCAATACAAATGATTTTTTCCCCTTAAAATAGTGATGAACGCTGCTACGGCATAATATAATCTTCTCATGTTGCATCTTCCCTCTTAAAATTTATTAAGGTCTAAAATTAACCCATTAACGGACGTCGCACAAATTTTATCGTCCGATTGTTACATTTAACAGCAGAATAGAGCTTTTAGGTTTAAGAAAAATATAGAGTAATAATGTTCTCGGACAATTTAAAAGGATCACAAAAATCATTAATCATTCTCTCCTAATCCATATTATAATCTCAGCAACAAAGTATTAGGAATATCATTGCGAAAGGAGGATTCTCAACGTCCCGATCAAATCCATGCAAGGAATTCGGTGAAGAAGGCAAACAAATTTTTCGTTGACGCGTTATTCTAACATGTCACCATTTAAAGCAGCAGTCATAGTCGGCGTAACAATTGGCCTTGTTTCATTCATTGGTATCAGGTTATTGTCCAGTCGTCATTCCGGCGCAGAAGCTGACCGATTATTTATTTAAAATTTACGCTATTGTTAAGTACCAAATTTCACTATTAATACGACCTGAGCATCCCTCATCAATGTTTACAACATAAAATTAAATCTTAAATACTTGCTTTTATAACGGTGTTGATATGAATAGTTTTAATCAAACTACAATCGCCTATAACTAGTATCAGCTGAACCACTAAAAAGAGAACTTGAACTTATCCAGAGGCTAAAAGCGCAATTTTCAAGGCTAAAACACCATCTTCTATGGTTACCTTAAGTTTATGGTTTTTATTCTCTATTTTTTGTATCAGATCACTCAATATAGATTGCACACAATTCCCATACACCTCGCCTTTAGATTGATTAATTTCAAAAGTACCCATAATTACTTCATCTATGGGATAAGCAATTCCAGAAAAAAGTTTGGTGGCTGTATCATTGCTGTTGTCAGCGCTACCCCATCCCTCCGGTCTCGACATATCTTTGGATGATTCCAATGACTCACTGTTTTGAATTATCCAACCCGGTAGTTTACTGATTTCTGCCTTGGTCTTGTTATTTACCATTGCGTGTATTTTTCCTTTCAAGGGCATCCAGCCTTCAATTTCTATTCTCGCCAGGTCATATGCAAGTTGTATAGTGGTCTGTTCAAACATTCCTGGTCCTGAGAAAGCATGATAATAACTGCCAATCAGCCCATCATCATATAAAACCATCGCCGCTACCCGGTCTCGCTGCTTACTGTTCCGGTGATGTGAAGCTCCAAATACCTTCTGAAAGTTTTGTTTGGTCAGTGAATTAACAATATCAAAAAAATGTACACCATGTTCCACCAGGATGCCACCGGACATCTCTTCATCCCAGAACCAGTGTTCTATCGGCAAGGCCTCATCCTGGGCATAATTATTCACCACAACATGTCTCAATTCTCCAAAGGCACCACTTTCACCCAGTTCTTTAACTTTCTGCATGATGCTATTATACCGGATCATGTGATTTACAGTGATGATTTTGCCTGTCTCTTTTTGTACTTTAAGAATTTCCTCTGCCGTCTCTTCTGTTATGGCTACTGGTTTTTCGAGTAATACATGTTTGCCTGCCTTCATTGCTTCGCATGCCATCTCCGCATGTAAGCCCGGTGGAGTAACAATACTCACAATATCGATGTTCGGATCGCCGAGCAGCTCTTTCCAATCATAGTAAACCTTGCAGCCAGGAATATCTTGGGTACGCTGACCGGTTTCAGCGATGGCAACAACCTTTGTATTTTCCATTTTATCAAACCAATGGTGAAGAAACTTTCCGAATCCACCGTAACCAATTATTCCTATTCTATAGTTTTCCATGTGCAAATGCGTGATCAGTTGTATTACTGTATTCTAACCAGTCTTGTACGCAATTGGTTTTACCTTTCGTAGCTATACGGTAGATAAAGTGTGCGGATAGGGACACCAACTGTAAGTGAATAGATGAAGAACATAAAAATATTTATTCCAGCTTATTGGATTTAACCGTATGCGACTTAAACATATCATAAAGCGTTGGCTCAATTGCCATTTCTGCAAAAGCATGGTCATCCACCCATACACAAGCAGCCATTTGAGCAGCCCGATCTATAATATTCTTTTCAATGGTTGAAGTGATGCGGGTGACTTCTCAAATCGGTTACCGTTAACTCCTCATACCTAGTTGAATCAATAATGTCTGTATCTACCATAATTTCCCTATATGGATCAGCTTGAATCATTTCTATTAATCAGCAGGTGTCGAAAGAAGATCCGTAAGTGTAGTAATTCCACCAAACAAGAATAGCCTAAACACCTCGGGCGATAATTGCTTCAATTTATTTGGCTAAGGTGGTAGATTATCAAACATTATTGTTTTAAATGGATTGTATTCTTACAACAACCCCTTCAACTATGAAAACGAAAATTTTTATACTAACTGTTGCACTAGTTCTGGCACTAAGTGCATGCAATGGCAAACAGGCGGATGAGCAGAATGTTGAAGAAATGAACCAGTATACTGATAGCACAACAAGTCAAGATTCATTGAGTGCCGACACTACTCACGATAAAACCACCAACGCACCAGCCGATGCTGGCACGGAACAAAAACAATAATCATTTTTCCATGGTAAATTGACGACCAGTTTGAGAAGGCTGGGCGTTTTTTTGGGTTAATAACAGTTCGTATCTTCTGCTCAAAGGTCATGATATGGTATGTAAAGTTTAAACCAGACAAATCCTGCCAATACTCTGAATCCAATATGTTTTTTACGATAAATGGAGTGTACCATTAAATTACTACAATAAATATTAATCTTCCGATATCACCCTTGCCCTTTGTAGTTTATAAGACAGCTATTTTCATCCAAGAGTAGACAAACCAGACGTCAGGAAGCAAAATCCCATCCGTGAAAGTTTTCAGCAACTCCTATTCCCTTGATTTTTCAAGAAATTTAACACTCCTTACAGGATAGAACAGGACGGAATAAATGTTTAAAACCGCTAACATCGCATAAGTTTAACCAAATATATATCCGTATCAACGACTAACTTACAGCCTGTAAATCCGCAATCTTATTATTTTTTCACTATGATCGCTGGGTTACCGAAAGGTAAACTACTGGAAGACGTTTCGCAAATCATTGATCGCTTATTAACCAAATATTAATTAAAATCATTACCATGAATTTGAATTTCCAATCAAAATCAAATCATCGGCTAAATGTATCAAGCAGAAAAAAAATCCTGATTGTAGGTGTTTCTGCATTGTCGTTTATGCTCATGAGTAACACCGTTAATGCGGCATCAGGCGCTGAAATTGTGCGCATTGTTCATGCAAAAAACAGTAAAAAACTCGATGTTACTGTAAAAGGAAAAATTACTGACGACAAAGGCGAAACCCTGGTAGGCGTTAGTATAAAAATTAAAGGCACAGCCCTGGCAACTACAACAGATGCCAACGGTGCATTTTCAATAAACATCCCCTCGACGGTTACAAACCCTGTTTTAGAGGTAAGTTATATTGGGTATGCAAGCCAGGATGTTCCGGTAAATGGAAGAACAACTATCACTGTTCAGTTGAAAAGTTCAATTAACGATCTTGATGAGGTAGTGATTGTGGGGTATAACAGCGTTAAGAAAAGCGATTTAACGGGAGCTGTAGTAAGTGTAGGTGCCGAAGAAATTAGATCCAGGCCGGTAACCAATGCGTTGCAAGCTATTCAGGGTAAAGCAGCCGGCGTTGATATTACATCGAATGAACGCCCAGGGCAATTGGGGAGTATATTGATTCGTGGTGTTAGATCAATCAACGCCAGTAATGCACCGCTATATGTAGTAGATGGGATTCCATTACAATTTGGCGGGATTGATGCGATCAATCCAAATGACATAGAAAATATTGACATTTTGAAGGATGCATCCGCTACGGCTATTTATGGTTCACGTGGGGCAAACGGCGTAATTTTAGTCACGACAAAAAAAGGTAAGACAGGTCGTTTAACTATGGACTATGTGGGTACAGCAACGATTGAAAGCCTTCAGGATAGAATGGAAATGATGAACTCAGAACAATATGTTCAGTTTAGAAGAGATGCATATCGTAGGGTTGGCTTTTTAAACCCTAATGCAGCTGCTAATTCTACCTATCCTTTGATACCAACATTGGCTGATGATAGAAGAATTTTTGCAGGAGATAACTACACGCTTGAAAACATTCAAAAAGGCTGGGCTAATGGCACCTACGACGGAAGCTTAATTCCAACCACTGATTGGGGAGATTTGGTAACTCGAACAGGAGTTACACAAGATCATGTGTTAAGTGTAAGCGGTGGTACCGATAAAATAAAAGCTTATGGTTCATTCGGCTATCTAAACCAAACAGGAACCCAGTTGGGTCAGGATTTTGAACGGTATAGTGGCAAATTAAGTGTTGAACTTAACCCTGTCAAATGGTTTAAAATGGGATTGAATCTAAATGCAACTTATGGTTTGCAGAACTATGGTTTTCAAGCAGCAAGTGCATCTGGTGCAGGCAACATTTATGCTGCTGCTCGAGGTATGCTTCCTTTAGCCATTCCTTTTGATGCAAATGGCAACAGAATTAACCTGCCAGGAGGAGATATTAATATTCAGAACCCTGTCTTAGAAGCAGATTACAATATTAACTTACGTAAAACACTAAGAACCTTAGGTTCTGCTTTTGCCGAATTTAACCTGATGAAAGGTTTAAAATACCGTCTGAATTTCGGACCAGACTTCTCAAACTTCTACAATGGTAGATATCAGGATGCTCGTTCTGTAAATAGGGATGCTGGTGTACCTGGTTCAAATAACAACTTTGCTCAACTAGATCAAAGTAATAAGTTTGCCTATACATTAGATCATCTAATCTATTATGATAAAACCATTGGCAAGCATAATTTTGGTGTAACTTTATTACAAAGCTCTTCATACAATAAGGATGAATCTTCCTCCATGCGTGGTAGCCGAATCAATCTGGCTGCACCACTTTGGTATGGATTAAGAGGCGCTAATATCACCGCTTTAGATGGTTTTGACACCAACCTTACAGAGACCAATTTAGAATCTTACATGGGAAGGATTAATTATACTTTTAATAACAGATATTTATTAACAGCATCCGGTCGTTGGGATGGCGCCTCACAACTTGCAGTTGGCAATAAGTGGGACTTTTTCCCTTCTGCTGCGTTTGCCTGGCGTATAGATCAGGAAGACTTTCTGAATGACATTAAATGGATCAATTCACTAAAAGTTAGGTTAGGCGTGGGAAGCACTGGGAATTCATCAGTACAAATTGGTAGTACACTAGGCCTTTTACAACCGCTTACCTATACCTTTGGTAGTGCTGCACAAGTGGGATACGTAGCATCTGATGCTTCTCTGGCCAATCCAATTTCTTTCCCAAATAAGCTTTTAAGCTGGGAAAAAACGTTACAGTATAATTTAGGTTTAGATTTCGGATTATTAGAAGGCAGAATTTCTGGTTCATTGGATATTTATAAATCAAGAACTACTGGCCTAATTTTATTAAAAGATATTCCAATTATTAATGGCTATCCATTTTCTTTCGATAACATAGCCGAAACCAAAAACAGAGGGCTGGATTTAACATTAAACACAGTTAATATTAAGACCAAAGATTTTACATGGGAATCAACATTAAATTTCTCTGTGAGCAAGGATGAAATTGTGAAACTGAATGCTGGCGACATCGTTTCAAATCGATTATTTCTTGGTCAAAGAAATGGTGTAGCTTATGATTTTGTAAAGGATGGAATATGGCAAAACACTGCAGAAGATTTAGCCGAAATGGCAAAATTTAGAGCCAATGGTGCAAATTTTAATCCTGGAGATATTAGAGTAAGAGATTTAAATGGTGATTACAGGATCGATGCCAATAATGACCGCCAAATACTTGGCCATTACAACCCAAGTTGGACAGGCGGTTTAACAAACACATTTGGTTACAAAAACTTTGATTTATCGATTTTCATGGTGGCTCGCTACAATTTCTTAATCGAAACTGGTGCAGAGGCCTTACAGGGTCGTTTTGCGCAACGTGTTCTAGACTATTGGACGCCAACGAATCCGACAAATGATTACCCATCACCAAATTATGCCAGTGCAGCTGGAGATCAGTATAAGAGTTCGATGAACTATCAGGATGGATCATTTATTAAAATCAGAAATATATCACTAGGTTATAATTTTGCTGAAAGTATTGCCAAGAAATTAACTCTATCGAGATTAAGAATTTATGCGCAAGCAATTAATCCGGGTTTGATCTATTCCAATATCAAATGGATTGACCCTGACTTAGGAGGTTCTACATTTAACAGAGGCGTGGTATTTGGAGTTAATGCAAGTTTCTAACCTATAAAGCGATTATAAAGTTTACATAATCTATTCCTGTAAACTTCACTTCATAAAAAATATTCAGATGAAAAAGATTATAAATTTAATATCAGGTGCTGCAATAATTGGAGGCTTAATGGTTTTACCAACCTCTTGCAAAAAAAGTTTTCTTGATGAAAATATTATCAATGCCAGAACAACTGCTGATTTCCAAACTATAGGTGGACTGGAAGATTTAGCGGTAGGAATGTACCAATCCTTAAAATTTCACTTCAATTATACCTGGGCTTATACCAGCAACAATTATGGCGTAGATGAATTTACAGTAGGCGGAGATAGAACTGAACAAATGTGGAACTCTTATGATGGCACATTAAATTCTTTCAACAGTGATGTCAGGGCTATTTTCGACAATATGTACGCAAATATCAATTCGGCAAATATCATGATTAAAAATGTACCCATTTATTATGAAGGTGCAAACAAAAACGCCCGCTTAGGTGAGGGTTACTTTATGCGTGCTTTCGATTACTTTAAACTGGTCAAGCAATTTGGCGGAGTTCCTTTACAACTTGAATCTTTAGAAGTAATCAAAGAGCAATTTACCAGAAATTCAGCTAAAGAAGTTTATGATCAGGTAATTAAAGATTTTACGCAAGCTTACGACTTACTTCCTGCAACGCCAGGGCAAACTGGGAGAATTACCAAATGGGCAGCTGCTCACTTTTTAGCCAAAGCTTATTTGTTTCGTGCAAGCGAACTTTATAACGACTGGAATAGTGATACAAAAACTGCTGACCTTCAAAATGCAGTCAAATATGCTGATTTAGTTATTAATAGTGGAGCACACACTTTGGCAACTAATTATAGCGATCTTTGGAATTTCACTACAGTTGATGGGCCAAATGAAACGAATAGAGAAGTAATTTTAGCGGCACAGTTTTCTAATAATACTGCTACACAAGGTCGTTACGGAAATCAGGTACACTTGTATTATCCTTCCATCTATCAAACATTGCCTGGTATGGTTCGTGATATTGCTGGTGGACGTGAATTTCAAAGATTGAAGACAACAGATTATGCAATTGACGTTTTCGATCGCGTTAATGACTCCAGGTTCTGGAAGAGTTTTAAAACAAGGTATATTGCGAACAATGCCAATAACTTACCTAAATGGACTGCTGCTAATGCGCCAACACCAGCTCTGGTAAATCAAAATAAGTTTAGCGTTGGCCAGGAATCGATTTTATACATTGTTAATGATGCTGGCGATAGCCGCTACACCAGTTCAAACATTGGCTTAAGAGCTCCGAGTATGTTTGTAAGGTATTTTTCGGGCCAGGCGCAAAGCTATTTAAACCCTCATGGAAATTATGGCGTTAGCCAATACGTAGCATTATCAAAATTCATGGATGGTTCCAGAAATTTGGTTGCTTCGCAATTTGGTCAACGTGATGGTATATTAGCGAGGTTGGGTGAAACTTACTTAATTGCAGCGGAAGCTGCCGGAAGACAAGGTTTGTATGCTCAAGCTATTACCTATATCAATAGAGTTCGTGACCGTGCTGCTTATAAAGACGGTGAAGATCGATCTTCGTATGTTGATGGTGGAGTATCTTACAAAACAAACCCTGCAGTGACCAACCTTAATGTGTCTTATTCAGATAAAAACACCTATTTCGAATCGAATAATATCCCAGTTACCACGACAAATACGTTGACATCAATGCACTTGACAAGTGAAAATGATATCTTTAATTCGAATAAAGACTTTTATGATAAGGTTGGTGCCGTATCTAATGCTGATAAATTTAATGCTTTCATATTAAACGAACGTTCAAGAGAACTAATGGGAGAATTAATAAGATGGGAAGATCTAGCCCGTACGAAAACATTGGTTGCAAGAACGGCGGCATTTAACCTAGAGGCTAAGCCGCTTGAGAACAAACACTATTTGCGACCACTACCTCAATCCTATTTGGATGTAATCAAAATCAATGGAGCTGCCTTATCACCAGCGCAAAAGCAAGAGATGCAAAATCCTAACTGGTAAGTTTGATCTGTCATTATTACAAGAGCAATTAACTTGAAGTTAATTGCTCTTTTTTGTTTGAAGGAGTTCGTATTACACCTATTTTTTCAAACGATTGAAATTTAAGTCTAGCCTCTCGATCCTTTTTGAACCTACTTTAAACAGGATGGAACAGGATGGTATACCAATTTTTAAACCGTAAAATCGTGTAAGCTATTTAACCGAATATTTGAGTCTTAAGATTGTTGACAACACCATGTTGCGGCATGCTGAAGCATTACATCTTATGAAAATCTTTATCTATAAAAAAATTATCTTCGCTTGCTTGCTTTTAGTTTCCATATTCAGTGTTGCACAACAAAAAGGCACATCATTAATTAATAAACCTCTTTTCAGAGATCCTATATTTGATGGAGCGGCAGATCCAGTCGTCATTTGGAATAAGAGTGAAAAAAAGTGGTTTATGTTTTATACTAACAGGCGAGCCAATGCAAAAAATCTTGATGGAGTGAGCTGGGTACATGGAACCAGAATTGGCATCGCCGAATCAAAAGATGGCATAAAATGGAAATACCGTGATACTTGCGACATCCAATATCGCCTAACGGATTACACCCACTGGGCGCCAGAAGTGATAGAAAACAAAGGCACCTACCACATGTACCTTACCTACGTACCGGGAGTTTTTAAAGATTGGCGCCATCCACGGTATATTATTCATTTAACCAGTAAAAACTTAATTAACTGGAAATTCGAATCAAAATTGCCTCTAGCCTCCGATCGTTGCATAGATGCCTGCGTATTTAAGTTGCCTAATAACCAGGGTTGGCGGATGTATTACAATAATGAAGTGGCAGGCAAATCGATCTTCTACGCTGATAGCAAAGACCTTTACCATTGGGTTGATAGCGGGAAAAGAATTGTTGGCGATAAAGGATGCGAAGGGCCAAAGGTTTTCTACTGGAAAAATACCTATTGGATGATTGTTGACAACTGGAAAGGCCTTGGTGTCTATTCCTCAACTGATCTATTAACCTGGAAAAGGCAGGAAAAAAACATATTGCAGTCGCCAGGCAAAGGCGTAGATGATGGCGTGATGGGTGGCCATTGCGATGTGCTGGTCAACAATGGAAAAGCTTACGTTTATTATTTCACACATCCCGGCAAAACACCTGAAAATAAAGGCATAGATAATTACACCACCAGAAGAAGCTCCATACAAATGGCTGAACTGAAATATGAAAATGGTGAAATAACTTGCCACAGAGATGAACCTCTTTATGTGAAATTAACACACTAACCAAATAAAATGAAATACCTCTACCTCATCGTTTTATGCGGCCTCATGGCAGGTAACCTTCACGCACAAAATCAGCGGAAAACCTATAATTTTAACCCTGGCTGGAAACTTCTTGTAGGCGATCAGGAAGATGCCAAAAACGTTGAATTTGATGACAACAGCTGGAAATCAATCACGCTTCCCCACGCCTGGAATGAAGATGAGGCATTTAAAAAATCTATAGAACAGCTCTCTACTGGCATCGTCTGGTATAGAAAACATTTCAAAGTTGAAGGCTCAAAAGACCATAAAGTTTTCCTTGAATTTGAAGGAATCAGGCAGGCCGGAGAATTTTATTTAAATGGGGTGTTTATTGGTCGGCATGAAAATGGGGTAACTGCTTTCGGCTTTGATATCAGTGATTTAATTCAGCCAGACAAAGACAATGTGCTTGCCGTACGAATTGATAATGCCTGGAATTACAAAGAGAAGGCTACAAACTCGGGTTACCAATGGAGTGATAAAAATTTTAATGCCAATTACGGCGGAATCTCTAAAAATGTTCGCCTGCACCTCACGGGAAAGATTTATCAAACTTTGCCATTAAATGCTTTACTAAAAACAACGGGCAATTATATTTATGCCAAAAACTTTGATATCACAGGTAAAAAAGCAGTAATTGTTTCTGAATCGCAAGTGCGTAATGAGACCTCAGCAATAAGCGAAGTGCAGTATGAGGTGCAAATTAAAGATGCATCAGGTAAAGTGATTAAAACTTTTCAATCGACAGCTCAGAACTTAGCGCCAGGAACAACCGCAATGCTAAAAGCAGAGGCAATGGTTGAGGGATTGAATTTCTGGAGTTGGGGCTATGGATATTTATACACGGTTACTTCCCGAATTAAAATAAACGGCAATACCGTTGATGAATTAAATACGAAAACCGGATTTAGGAAGGCTGAATTTGAAGATGGTATGGTTTACCTCAATGATCGGGTATTGATGATTAAAGGATACGCACAACGCACCAGCAACGAGTGGCCTGCCATTGGTTTGTCGGTACCCGCCTGGTTGAGTGATTACAGCAATCAATTGATGGTAGAAAGCAATGCCAATTTAGTAAGATGGATGCATATTGCGCCATGGAAACAAGATGTAGAATCCTGCGACCGGGTAGGTTTAATTCAAGCAATGCCTGCCGGTGATGCCGAAAAAGATGTAACGGGAACCCGGTGGGATCAACGAAAGTCAGTAATGACAGATGCCATTATTTACAATCGAAATAACCCAAGCATCCTGTTCTACGAATGTGGTAATGAATCTATTAGTGCCGCCCACATGGTTGAAATGAAGGCAATTCGAGATCAGTACGACCCTAACGGAGGCCGGGCGATCGGCTCCAGAGAAATGTTGGACATTCCTTCCGCAGAATATGGCGGCGAAATGCTTTACATTAATAAAAGCGCTTCGAAACCCTTGTGGTCGATGGAATATTCCAGAGATGAAGGTTTAAGAAAATACTGGGACGAGTTTTCGCCTCCCTTTCATAAAGATGGTGCGGGTCCGCTTTACAAGGGTGCAGATGCCAGCATTTATAATAGAAACCAGGATACACATGCTATAGAAAACGTAGTGAGATGGAATGAATATTACAAAGAAAGACCAGGGACAGGAAAAAGGGTAAGTTCTGGAGGCGTGAATATCATCTTTTCGGACTCTAACACCCATTACCGTGGAGAAGAAAATTACCGTCGCAGTGGCGAAGTAGATGCGATGAGAATCCCTAAAGATGGATTTTATGCGCATAAAGTGATTTGGGATGGCTGGGTTGATACCAAGAAAACAGGCATTCATATTATCGGTCACTGGAATTATAAAGCTGGAATTAAAAAGGATATTCACGTAATCGCCTCAGGCGATAAAACTGAACTGTTTGTTAATGGAAAATCATTGGGTTTTGGAGCCAAAAGAGATGGCTTTGTGTATACTTTTAAAGATGTTGCTTATAAATCTGGAAGCTTAAAGGCAATTTCTTATGACGATAAAGGTGTTAAATTAGCTGAAAAGCAAGTAAAAACCGCCGGAACGCCTGTTGCCATTAAACTGACCAAGCTACAACATCCCACAGGATTTAAAGCAGATGGTGCTGATTTGGCACTTGTTCAAGTTGAGGTTGTAGACGCTGAAGGAAATAGGAACCCGATCGCATTGAACTTAATTAATTTCGAAATAAGTGGTCCGGCAGAGTGGCGTGGTGGTTTAGCGCAAGGGCCAGATAACTACATCTTATCCAAACAGTTGCCGGTTGAAGGCGGCGTAAACCGGCTATTAATTCGATCAACCACAACGCCGGGTAAAATCAATATCATTGCAAAAGCTGATGGATTAAAATCCGCTACAATTACATTAGAAACGCTTCTCGTAAATGTTAAAGATGGTTTATCGGTCCAGTTTCCGGCTGACGGATTAAAATCAAACTTACAGCGTGGAGAAACACCAGTGGCACAAACTTATCAAATGAGCAGAACACCTGTAACCATTTTATCAGCTTCTGCCGGCGCTAATACAGAAAAGGCTAAGCTAAGTTATGATGATAATGAGCTCAGCGACTGGGTAAACGATGGTAATTTAAACACCGCCTGGATCAAATATAATTTGGCTAAAGAAACCAGGGTTACAGAAGTTGAATTGAAAGTAAATGGTTTTAGAACTAAAGCGTATCCAATAAGAATTTTGGTGGACGACAAAGAAGTTTTCAAAGGCAATACCATCCCAAGTTTGGGCTATTTTACCGCTGTGTGTAAACCAACAACAGGCAAAACGGTAACTATTCAGCTTCTTGGTTCTGGAAAAGAGACGGCGGAGAGCGAAAAAATCGGCGTTGAAGTGAATGGCAAAAAGCTTGATGACGGCATCGAGCGGGCTGAAACCAAATCAAAGGGAGGCTTAAGCATTATCGAAACCGAAATTTACGGAGCTAAATAGAAGAAAAATTACGAGGTGTATAGCTGATTATCATAGTAAGACGCGATCATCTTAAAGAATGAGTTTGCGGCAGTGACCAGGCGTATCGAAATTCTAGCACTAGAAAATAAAGTCAATTGAAAATTAAATGAGCAAAATAAAAAATCATTTCAAACTACCTGTTCTAATACTTACTTTTTTGCTTTTGCTTACCGCTGTAAATAATCTACAGGCACAGTTTGCAAAAATCAAAAATGATAATTTCTGGAAAACGATAGATGGCCAGCCAATTTATAGTCAAGGCGGTGGTATTTTTCAGTTTACCGATCCAAAATCTGGCACTAAAAAATATTTCTGGTATGGAGTCAAATATGCGGAGGCCGAACTTTACCTAAACAATCCATCAGTTACCTATCCAAATGCAACATTCGAATCCGTTACTTGCTATAGTTCTACTGATTTGGTGAACTGGATCAGCGAAGGTAACGTGCTAACCAAAGATGAAATTAGCAGAGTACCTAAAACCTGGGTTGGTAGATTGGGTGTGGCCTATATTGCAACTCTAAAAAAATACGCCATGTTTGTTCAGCATGGTAATCAGGTGCTCATTACTACTGCTGATACTCCGAACGGTGCCTTTGAATGGCATCAACGAATAAACATGGAACCAATGATTGGAACCAGCAATACTGGGGATCAAACTGTTTTTACGGATGAGGATACTGGAAAATCATATCTGGTTTATTCTTATGGTCGCGGTCGCAATAAAATTTATCTTTCAGAAATCGGAGTAAAAAACGGCAAAGTTAACTTGCTTGATTGTGTAGAAATTTTCAAGGGCGAGAGCCGTGAGGGCAATTGCATGTTCAAATATGGAGGGAAATATTACATGTATGCCTCAAATATTTATGGATGGGATGGCTCGCTGGCTTACTATTTAGTGGCCGATAACATCAGTGGACCGTATTTACCTAGCAACAAAATGCTGGTTACGAACGGAAGCGCTGATGATTATGCTCACATTTCACAAACAGGTTTCTTCGTTAACGTCAAAGGTTCAAAAGCAGAAACTGTTGTTTTTTGTGGTGATCGCTGGGCTAATTTCGCTGGAAATGGATTAGGTTATAATCAATGGTGTCCACTATCTTTTGCAGGAAAAACGCCGTTTTTCAATTCTCTGAACTCATGGAATCTCAATATTGAAACAGGCACCTGGAAAGTTGCTGAAGATAATGACTTTGTTAAAAATGGTAGCTTTGAAGCAGATAGAAAACGGATTCCAAGCGTGTTTAAGCCAGTTCAGATGCAATTAACAGGTTGGAAAACGTCTGTCATTAAAGGAAATCAAATTAGCCTGGATAGTTTAACCTCCCCAACGTTAAATCATTTCAACAGCACAGCAGAAAGAAAAATTGTTATTGGCGAGAAGAGTTTAAATGTTAGCGATAAAGTAAATTTCCAGCGAAAAATTAATCAGATTATTACTTCAACTATCCCTGTGCAATTGGTTCACGGGCGCTATAAATTAACCGCAAAAGTAAAAAACAATGGCCGATTTAAGAATCTGGAAATGTATGCTGTAAGCGGAGGCAAAAGACTCAGTCATCACTTTGAAAAAGAAAGTAATGATTGGAATACTATTATGCTCGAGAACATTGGTATTGTTAACGGGAAAGTTGAAATTGGCTTTTTGGCCGAGGGAATGGCTGGTGCCAGCTGCTTGATAGACGATGTTTCTTTAATTAAAAGTAAATAAAACTGATGCGTAAATGCAAACTTTTGAGCATTCTATGGAGCATGCTGCTTTTTCAAGCGTTGAATTTATTTGCTCAACAGCCTGGAAAAACTGATGCAATTTATTCTGGTTTATCGTGGTATGATCAAAATGGTAATGTAGTAAGTGCTCACGGGGGAAATATCATTAAAGAAGGAAGTCGGTATTATCTGTTTGGCGAATCACATAGCGATACCAGCAATGCATTCGAAGGTTTCAACTGCTACTCTTCACAAGACCTTTACAACTGGAAATTTGAAAGCGTTGCTCTTCCAAAACAACTAAACGGAAAGCTCGGTCCAAATCGAGTTGGAGAACGCGTAAAAGTGATGAAAAATCCCTCTTCAGGACTTTTTGTGATGTTGATGCATGTTGATACTTTAGGCTATAAAGATCAATTTGTCGGTTATGCTACTTCAAAAAACATCACAGGACCCTACCTATTTAACGGACCTCTTTTATTTAAGGGAAAAGCGATCAAAAAATGGGATATGGGTACTTTTCAGGATGATGAT
Source organism: Pedobacter sp. Leaf41 (assembly GCF_001422545.1). GTDB lineage: Bacteria > Bacteroidota > Bacteroidia > Sphingobacteriales > Sphingobacteriaceae > Pedobacter. The sequence continues at coordinate 1,350,661 of NZ_LMLE01000001.1, forward strand.
GGAAAAGGGTACTTGCTTACCCATGGCGGAATTATTTATCGGTTAAGTGACGATTACCAATCTGCAAGTGAACTGCTGAATCAAAATATATCTACAGGTTTTGAATCGCCCACACTGTTTAAAAGAAGTGGAATTTATTATTTTATTGGATCTCATCTAAGCTCTTGGGAAAAGAATGATAATTATTATTATACTTCATCTTCGCTGTCAGGTCCATGGAAATTTGGTGGAATATTAGCACCAAAAGGAAAACTTACGTGGAATTCACAATCAACCTTTGTACTGGAAATACCTGGAAAATCTGATACAACTTACATGTTTATGGGCGATAGGTGGTCCTATCCAAAACAGCATTCTGCTGCGAGCTATGTTTGGCAACCCATCAGTTTTGCAGCTGATTCGATTTCTATCTCTACATTTCTACAGGCCTGGAAAATAAATCAAGTTAGTGGCAAAGCAACGGTGAAAGCGCTTGATTATCAAATGCTTTTAAGCAATAACAAACTCCTAAAATATGCCGGGCGGTGGGTCGATACGACTATCAACGAATCTCCAGTTATGCGATCAATCGACTCTAAATCTTCGCTTTCTGTCGAATTTATCGGTACTCAAATTGGAATTTATGGATTAACCTTACCTGATAATGGTTACGCAAGAGTATCTGTGAGCAATAAAAGCGGAAAAATTTTGGTAAATACACTGGTAGATTTTTATTCCAAAACTCCTGCTTCGCAATTGATATTTTTATCGCCAATATTAAAAAAATCAAGTTATAAACTAAGGTTAGAGGTAACAGGCGAGCGCCCAAATTGGTCCGATAAGAAAAAAACGGTTTACGGCAGCACAGCAAATAATATCTCCCTATCAAAAATAATTATCAAATAATAAAAGCAAAGATGAATTTAAAACTACTACTCCTGCTGATTGTTTCCTTTGCAGTACCCCAGCTCCTATTCGCCGACTTTATCTTTCGCAACGGGAAGAATATGGAAATCTCATTCCCTGGCGGAGAAGAAGATGTAGTACAAACGGCAGTTGATATTTTTTCAAAAGATTTTAGCGCTGTTTTTAATGCAAATTTATTGAAAGGTTCAAACGCTCAGATTATAGTCGGCACTCTTGGGAATCATTCCCTTGCAGAAAAACTGATTGATCAGGCCTCTTTGGAAAAGCTGAAAATTCATTCTGAAGGTTATGCCTTATGGGTTGAAAAAGACAAAATGTACATCTTGGGTAGCGACAAAAGAGGCACCGCCTATGGCATACTCGAATTATCTCGTCGCATCGGCGTTTCACCTTGGGAATGGTGGGCAGATGCGGCCATCGCCAGGAAAAATTCACTAAGCTTTAAAAATGGGTTTCAATTATTAGAACATCCATCGGTGGCATATCGTGGTATATTTATCAACGATGAAGATTTCGGTTTGATGCCCTGGAGTTCCCGCACTTTCGAACCTTCGAAAATTAAAGGGCAAATAGGGCCAAAAACACATGCCCAAATTTTTGAACTGCTGTTGCGTTTAAGGGCAAATGCTTTTTGGCCAGCCATGCACGAAGTTTCTGTAGCTTTTTTTCAAACGCCTGGTAATAGGGAAATGGCTGATAAATATGGAATCGTTGTTGGTTCATCACATTGTGAACCGATGATGAGAAGTGCCAATACAGAATGGAAAATTGATGGTAAAGGCAATTATGACTATGTAAATAATCGTGAAAATGTGTTGCGCTTTTGGGAAACCCGAGTGAAGGAACTTACAAACTCTGACAACATTTATACCTTAGGAATTAGAGGGGTTCACGATGGAAAAATGCAAGGGGCAAATACCTTAAAGGAACAATTTGATGCCATCACCTCGATAATTAAAGATCAACGCATCATGATCAGTGAGAATTTAAATCCCGATTTGACTAAAGTTCCGCAAGTTTTTATTCCTTACAAAGAGGTTCTGGATGTGTATAAAATGGGCCTTAAAGTGCCTGATGATGTGACTTTGATGTGGACAGATGATAATTATGGCTATATCCGCCACTTCCCTACCGAAGCAGAGCGGAACCGCAAAGGCGGAAACGGGATTTACTACCACATTTCTTACTGGGGTCGCCCGCATGATTACCTTTGGCTGTCTACCAATCATCCTGCGCAAATTTACACGCAAATGAAGCTCGCTTATGATAAAGGTGCTAAAGACATGTGGATCCTGAACGTTGGTGATATTAAGCCAGGGGAGTATTTAACAGAACTATTCTTGGATATGGCTTGGAATATCGATTCGATTGAAGATAATAAAAAAGGATTGGATCAACATTTAAAAACATGGCTTACAAGAGAGTTTGGCCAGCCATATGCTGCTGATTTACTCGCCGTAATGAATGAATACTATCGTTTGGCCTATATCCGAAAACCCGAATTTATGGGAAACACCCGAACTGAGGAAACCGACCCGAAATTTAAAGAAGTTACTGATCTACCCTGGAGTGAGCAGGAAATAAAAAACCGTATCGCCGACTATGATAAAATTTCGGAAAAAGTAGTCCAGCTTTCTAAAGCTATACCAGCCGACAAGCAAAATGCCTGGTTTGAATTAATTGAATACCCCGTACGTGGGGCAGCAGAGTTAAACAGAAAGCTGCTATATGCGCAACTTGCCAGACATGGTCGTGCGAATTGGTCGCAAAGCGAAGCCGCTTATGACGCCATTGAAAAACTCACGACTAAGTATACAACTTTGGCGAATGGAAAATGGAAAAACATGATGGATTTCAAACCAAGAAATCTTGCAGTTTTTCAAAAACTACCGCAAGTAAAATCAGCAACTCCGCTTAAAACTTTTCAAGCCCCTTTTGCAACATTCAACGGAAATGAATTTGTAAAATTTGAAGGTACAAAACCTGTATCACATGGCTTAGGTCACCAAAGTGGAGCGGTATCTATCAAAAAAGGAGATCACGCAGTTTATGAATTTAATAGCCTTGCAAAGGATTCGATAAGAGTTGAAGTAGCGCTTGCTCCGAATTTACCGGTGGAAGGAAAATTGATTCGGTTTGAAATCAAAATTGATGATCAGGCTCCAAAAATTGTGGATTACCATACCAGCGACAGAAATGAGGAATGGAAAATCAATGTTTTAACCAATCAAGCCAAACGTATGATTATTACCAGGTTGGACAATAAACAACGCAACCACTCCATTACCATTAAAGCGTTGGATGAGAACGTTGTTTTGGATCAAATAAAAATTTATAACCTATAGATTATCAAAACAAAAAATGATTACTTTTTCACCACCAATGGTTCACCATTCACAATAACATTTTCGTATTTAACTTCATCATATTTATTTTTAAGCACCGGATTTTTAGTAGTGATCTGTAAATTTTGAAAGGTAAAACCAGAAAGTTTGTCCAGGGGATTGCCATTCATTTCACCAAATTTGTTGGCTTCTACTTTGATGTTGCTCATTTTGATATTCCTAATGGTGCCAAAAGGTTGTTCAGTGCTACCTGCTAAATCAAAGAACTGCTTCCAGGGATTAAGGCTAATTATCGAACCACATTTACCGGTTATATTTTCAATAGTAATGTTTTCATAAATTTGAAAAGTATCACCTCTCATCTTCAAGTTCAAAATCGGACAATTATTTTCCATTACGCAGTTGCGAAGAATGATGTTGTTGGCGTGTACACATTCGCTGCCCAAGGTAAGCACCGCGTGTGAGTTTCCAAAAGTGCAGTTTTCAATTAATACATCTTCAACCGTTCCGTTTTCTGGCAGCTGATGAGCGGTTGGTCCTTTACCTCCTTTGATAGCAATAGCGTCGTCATTTACAGAGATATAGCAATTTCTGATGATTACGTTTTTGCATACATCAAGGTCAATTCCATCGGTGCTTGGTGCAGGAACGGGTTGATATGGCGATCGGATATCAGTATTCTCTACTAAAATGTTATTGCATTTGTAGAAATGGGTTGTCCAAAAGCCGGCATTGCGAAGTTTAATATTTTGAATTTTGACGTTGTCACTTCCCCAAATAAAAATTAATCTCGGCCTGCTCACTTCCAAATTGGTACTTTCCTTGCCAATTTTGCGAACCGAATCGCGATGCGACCAAAACGTTTTCCAAAATTTTGATCCATTGCCGTCAATGGTCCCAGGTCCTTCGATACTGAAATCATTTACCTGATAGGCATTAATAACGGCCGCAAAATACTTCAGGCTTCTCCCTTCCATCCTTGATGGGATAAAGGGATAATTCTTAATATCATCTGACCCTTTTAGTACTCCACCCTCTTTTAAAACTAATTTTGTTTTCTTTTTGAAAAACAAAGCACCAGTCAAGAAAGTGCCTTTAGGTATCACAATCTTTCCTCCACCTCTTGAGGCAGCTCGATCGATTACTTTTTGTATGGCTTTGGTTTGAACGATGTTGCTATCTGCTTTTACACCAAACTTCATGATGTCGTATTCTTGCGCATTAAGCTTTAACGCAGTGATGAAAAGGATAACGGTTATTAAATATTTCATATTTGGTTAGCGATCAACATAAAATCGACCCATTTCAAATATCAATAAATGGCCAACGAATTGCGTCCTGTAGTATCCTGCCATTTGAAGAATGGGAAACTTATGCTAAACGACTTATCACCTAACTATGGTTCTCTGCTTAAATATATAGCCTTTACACCTTTGGCAGCTACCTGATTTTTCCCATAAGTGAGTTGAGATTTATCATTAATTTGTGCGGAAATGACCATTGCATTGCTCGACAGCTCATCAACTATCCAGTTATTGAAGGTGGCAATGGCAGCATTTTCAACCATAAGCGTTCTTGTACCAACCGTATTGAGCACTTTATAATTTGATGTTTTAACATCGGCATTGATATCGTTGGATAATTTAATTTGACTTTGATCAAAGGTCCAATAAGTTTTAATGGCGTCTACAACGGAGTGGCTAACCACTTCTCCCGATGAATTATAGAGGATGATATCGTAACCGCCGGTTGACCATTTTCCTTTTAGTGTCTCGGTGGTAGTTGCATTGTTATCTTTTTTACAGGAAAAGATGCAAAAAACCATTACAAAGGCTAGAAAAGTACTTCTCATATCATTTTGGATGTATGTTAAAGATAAATATTCTTAATAAAAGCACAAAGCTTTCATTTAAAAGCAATTAGATAGTTAGCAGGGCGATAGTTATTTTTATAAAACCTTTAAAAACAGAAAAGGACAATCCATCCGGAACTGTCCCTTTTTCTAACCAAATATATACCTGTTATGAGTCAGGTAATTTTTTATGTTTGCAGCCTCAACGACTGAAATTATCTTGTATATAACGTTATGCAGTTATGCTCTTTATTTCCAGAAATTCATATTTAAAAATTGAAACCAGATGGGTACGGTTGGTTTGCTTTTGATGAATATTTGGTTAAAGAGCCTTGCTTATTTTCAAAATTTTACTTCATTTAAAGCAAGTTTAAAACGTTAAACAAATCTAAGTTATTTTTTACTAATAAATATATTATTTATATAAAAAATTTTCAATTTAAAAACCTTCATTATTGATAAGGTTTTTAAATTGAATCTTGGTGTTTATTTCCATTCAAAAGGTAAATACCAATTTTCAGGATTTAGCAGCTTTGCTCTAGCTGAGCTAGCTGTTGGATCGCCATCTTTTAAAAGCTTTTGGTAAACCCTTTCCGCTAAAAAAGCAGGGTTATTCTGGCGTCTAGCTATCCGCACTAAATCTGGCCAGCGATTGCCTTCGAAAGCCAATTCCAAAGCGCCTTCATCAATTAGCTTTCCTTCTAAACCAATCATATCGCTTTGCAAACTGGCATCAAGCGGAGTTAGGCCAGCACGGTTGCGAATACCTGTATTGCGGTACCAGGGGCTTTTATAATCATTATTGTTTCTAGCATCCAGATAGTAAGGTGCCGGATAAGGCGTTTGCATGGTATTAATTTCATCAAATGATACTGGTGTTGGTGCTCCAGCTGAGGAACGTGTACCGGTGTAAAAAGTATTGGCGATACCAATGTTTAACAATGCCCAGCCCAATTTACTCTTACCATCACGATTAGCTGCCTCCGAATAGCGTAAATGCAATAATCCAGCACGATAAATGCCCCATTTACCACCTTTGTTTAGGTTTGTAACTGGGATAATATTATCGGTTAACTTAGTAATTGCCGGCCCAGTAGCAGTTGTTTCATAAGATAGTCTACCTCTCGCATCGTAAGGAATACCACTGTTCTGCCTTTGCGCATTCCAATTATCGATAGCGGCTTTTGACGGTTTTATCAGGTATTTACCATATACTGGAGAACACAACTCGATCATCGGATTACCCGGCTTGAAGCTCGAACTGTAAGGAATACCCCAGAAAAACTCCGAATTCCATACATTATTGGTGTTTTGAGCACTAAACATACTTTTCCAGCCTTGATCATACAGCAAAGTACTTTCGTCTTGATATTTCGCATAGCGTACAGCCTGATCATTATAGCCAGAATTTCCATAATAAACTACTTTATAGGAGTCAAAAGCAATGTTAATATTGGTATTGTTGTTTTCAACGTTCAATATCTTACTATAATTCTCTGCAGCTTTTAAATAGTTATTGCTCCATAAATATAAATCACCAAGTACAAATGGTTTACAGATAAATATCTTTTGTGTATTGTTTCCATCTATGGTGATCACCAATGGATTTCCGGTTGGATAAGCGTACACTTCCTTGTAAGGTAATTTTTCAGTAAAATCTATAAGTTTTGTTAAAAGCTCCTCAAAAGAAATACGTGGATAGGCCGACAAGTTTTTAATGTCATCTACATTCTCCACCGGATTTGTAATATAGGGAACGCTACCATATTGAATCCCCAACTGCAAATAAATCCAGCTCCTTAATGCGCCAATATCAGAGTAGTGTTTGTTGTAATCATCCACACTCATGCGGAAGTCATCCCGCATCAATTGGAAATTCTTCAAAGCGTCATTACAGTTTAAAATTACTTTGTAATATGGCCTCGGATCTATGTAAGGATTATCTTTTGTAACGCTGTGGTTAGCCAACTGTTTTAAATAAGGATCGGCATTTGCTGTAACGTTTACCAAATCAGCTCTCAATTCATTTTGAAGGATATATGTTTTTTGTAATCCCAAAAACTGACCGTAAATACCGATCACTGCGGCATCGGCGTCGGTAGAATTTCGGTAAGCATTTGATACATCAAGCGTCGCTTCTGGCTCTTCATCTATTATTTTTTTGCAAGACCATGAACCTGTTGCAAGCAGGGCTACTGCTAAAAGGGCAATAACTTTTTTATTAAAATCCATCTTCATCTTTTTATCAATTATCAATTATAAACCAATTCTAACACCCAATTGAACCGATCTGAACTGTGGCTCTAAAGTGGTATCTACACCTTGAGTGAAAATACTTCCAGTAGCGCTAAATTCAGGATCGTAGCCCAGGTATTTGGTTAGGGTAAGTAAATTATTTCCGGTGGCATAAATTCTAGCATATTTAATCGCTTTCGTTTTTAAAGGCACGTTGTAGGTTAAATTTACCGAACGTAAGCGCAGGTACGAACCATCTTCAATCCAACGATCAGAAAACTGAGCATTGCCCATCGGATCGCCAAAGCTGGCTTTAGGTACGTTGGTAACCTGCCCCTCGCCTCTCCAACGGTTTCTCATAATTTCTGATTGGTTGTAATAAGCATTTCCCGATTCGAGCACCGAGCGTGTGTAGTTGTAAATGTCGTTTCCTAATACGAAGGAAACCAATACATCCAGTGTCCAGTTTTTGTATACAAGGGTGTTGTTGAAACTTCCAAAAAGATCCGGATTTGGATTTCCAATCACCACACGATCAGCTCCGTTGATAATTTTATCACCATTGGTATCGATAAACCTCATATCGCCACCTTTAAAAGGTACGGTTACCCCTGCACTATTTACAATAGATAATCCTGAAGCTGTAGCTTCGGCATCCGTAGCGTAAACACCGTTGGTGCGCTGACCGTAAAATAAATTAGCTGTTTCGCCAACTCTTGTTAAGTATGTGCCGTTTGCATAATTGGTAACAATATCATTTCCGTTGGATAAACTTTGAATTTTATTTCTGTATAGGCCTAGATTAATGCCTAAATCCCATTTTATTTTTTTGTTTACTACACGGGCATTCAAACCAAAATCAAAGCCATTGGTTTGCATACCTCCTTGATTATCAACATAAGAATCTACACCGGCAATTGAAGTAACTGGAATATAGTTTAGCATTTTACTGGTGGTGTGCACATAATAATCTAAACTCATGCTTAAACGTTCATTAAAAAAGGAACCATCTACTCCAACATTAAACTTGGCTACACGTTCCCACTGGATATTGGGGTTGGCCACATTGCCACGAACCACACCTTGGAGACCCAATAAATTTTGCGAAACATAGTATTGTCTGTTATTATAGTTTCCGATATCATCATTCCCTACAATGCCATAACTAGCCCGAAGTTTCAGCAGATCTATACCTTTATAACCTTGCATAAAATCTTCTGATGATACAATCCAGGCACCACTTAAAGCTGGTAAAAGAGCCGTTTTGCCACCAAATAAATTTAATCCGTATCCACTTGTACTTGCTGATGTGTTTCCATCACTTCTACCAAAACGCGATGAGGCATCTGCCGCTACAGCCAGACTTAAAAAGTACTTGTCTTTATAACTGTAATCTGTAGTGAAGTAAGTATTTAGAGAACTCCAATTGCCGATATCTCCACCAAAAAATCGTAGGGCAGCATTACTGTTGCCAATACTAATCAACACATCAGTTGCAGAATTGTAACCTATGGCAAAATCCTGTTCGCTAGAATTTTTTGAATAACGCGTTCCCAAACTCATTTTTAAGTTGTGATCTTTGGCGAATGTTTTGTTGAATGCGAAGCGAAAATCATTAAAAACGTTTGAATAACGAATTACTTGCGAACCCAACTTGCTATCGCCGATGGTATTTTCTAACACCTCATTTGTTACGCCTTTACGAGGGATAAACAAAGTTTCCTGTGTTTTATCGTATGTTAAGCCGGTTAAGTTAGATATCTTGAAATTTTTATTGAATTCATAGTTGAACACGATGTTACCAAAGAAACGGTAAGCTTTCTTCTGATTCAATCCCTTTTCTATTAGTGCTCTGGGATTACTTACACCCAGTGTATCCGCCTCTGCAAGATTTGGAGAAACTGCGCCGGTAGCACTAATTTCATTTTTGGCAAGAAAAGGTGCTTTTACCAACGATAAAAATATTGGGTTGGTACGTGGAGCAATCCCCTGGTCTTTTAAGCTTTGCTCCGTATAGCTAAAAGATAGATTTGTACTTGCCTGAAGCTTCTTCGTTAAATTTAAATCACTGTTGAAGCGCATGTGATAGTTTGTGTTATTCGTTGAATCGATAACACTTTTATTTTTCGAGTAACCTGCCGAAAGTGCATATTTAGCGATGTTATCGCCACCGCTTACTTTCAGAAAATAGTTTTGATTGAAACTACGTTTGAAAACTTCTTTTTGCCAATCGGTATTTTGGTGATACATGGCATAAGTTGGGTTAGTGGCTTGGTTTGGATCATCGTTCATGTAAGGCAAAGCTGCAATAGCACTATTGCTCAAACCACGGCTTTGTAAAATATCAGAAAGATAAGTTCTAAAATCACCTCCATTCATTACCGAAAGTTTTTTTGGAACTAGGTTGATACTGCTATATGCCGCAAAATCTATCTGAGTAGCCAAATCTTTAGCATGGTTGGTGGTAATAATCATTACCCCATTGGCAGCTTTGGTTCCATAAACTGCTGCCGCTGCTGCATCTTTAATTAAGCTCACGCTTTCAATATCGTGAACATCAATAAACTGTAGCGGATTATTGCGGTGCCCGGCCGTTAAAGATGAGCCGTACGAATTGGCGTCGAAAATCATTCCATCCACCACGTACAAAGGCTGATTGGTTGCATAAAGTGAAGTGAAGCCTCTTACAAATAAATCGGCTCCAATTCCAGGGGTTCCTGATCTTCTAATAGAATTTAACCCTGCCATTCTTCCTTGCAAATAGCTGTCTGGCGTTTCTGCATTTACTGTCCAGCCACCTTGCGGATTGGCATAAGAAATAGCTGATGAAGTTCTGGCCAGGTTTTGGGTACCCGATGGCAACACCACCTCGGTAAACAAGGAAGCAAAAGAACTCGGGTAAATTTTAATCGTTGCGAGTTTACCTTTGTGAACAGCCAGCAACTTAGTGTGGTAGCCAATATTACTAATGGTGATTGTTGCATTATAATCTGGAACAGTAATCGAGAAGCGACCTTTATCATCGGTTAGGGCGCCAGAAAAATCTGTTACGGTTAATTTTACACCGGTAACAGGTTTATTAGTTGCGCCATCTACCACGATGCCGGTTATTTTCTGTCCGACAAGCTTTTTAACTTTCACTTTAACCGTTGTGGTATCGGTGCTGTACTTACTTGTATCTGTTGTTGTGGTATCTGTCTGCGCAAAAACCGCAGTAGCAAACATCATTCCGAACAGTGTAAGTGAAACTCTTTTTTTTATGATGGTAAAATTATACATAGTCAATTTATAATTCAGATTATGGAAGAATAGGTTCAAATCTCAAATAATCCAATATGAGCGTACTTACATTTTTAGCTGTGCTAGCGGCACTGGTTAACCTGAGGTCTAATAGCCCAAACTGCTTAGGCGTAAATTCGCCCATGTAAACCTCATCATAATTGAGTGGCGTTACATTATGAGTGGCGAATAAATCATAAACAGGAGCTGTTGGCGTAGAGGTTAACGGGTTGAAAATAAAATAGCGCTGTGTAAATGCTGCAACCTGTGCATCGCCTGCGGCACCTGCAACTGCCCGGGCATAAACTTTATATTTAGCCACCGGCACGTTACTTCTTAAGTACCTGATGTAATATTCTGATACGCTGTGGTCATAAACCTCAATATCTTTATATTGAACTCCTTTGTTATCTAATTTAGTTCTGTATAGCGTATTTCCATCCCTGTTTATTCTGAAACTAAAAGGAAGTTCTCCCTCAATTTTGAATGTAGGTACTTTATCCTTTAGTCTAAAAGGAAGTGCACTCATTACATGTACAATTCCGTTACTTGCTTTGTAAGACTTTACTATTGCAGCCTTACTGATCGGAATTTTAACTCCGCGTGTTGAAAGCAACGTATCAGGTAATTTATCTGCGGTATATAAACCTTTCACGGTAAAGTCGCTTACTAATCCCAGTTTATCGAATAAAGAATAGTATGGCGTAAGCTTCGCCGTTTCACTATTGAAAGCAGCATCCTGAAGCATAAAAAACGTGTACTGTTGATTTTCGGTTCGAAGATCGGCCACGGTAGTCCAATATAAATTTCTGGAAACCATTGGTGGATTGGCTGCAAAAATCGGGTTACCCGAATTATTATAACCAATGATCACTGCATTAGCGGTATCAATAACCATTGATGATATATTGCTGATGTAATTAGTCTGCAGTGGTGCATCCGCACTGCTTAACATGTACTCCCATACATTAAATTTAGTTGGAACAGCTTTATCAATGGTGTATAAAGCACCGTTTTTAACAAATTGACCACCACCTGTAACAGCAGCTTCTTCAAATGTGTTGCCTACCAGTGTAGCGAATTTTTTATTGATCAACTGAATGCGTAAAGTATCTGAAGCGGTTTTTGGAGCCACCACCGTAGTTAAAGCAATGTGGTTGGCTACAAAATCTTTGAGTTTTGCCGGATCGGATGAAATTGCAGCATCTAAAGAAGTTAACGCGTCGTTTGTTGGTGCCCAAACCGTATAATTTTGAGATGATGCCAACAGTTTGTCGTAACCTGTACTTCGTACAAAATCACTAAACTTACTTAAATTAGGTTGCGCAGATAGTTTCTGAAAAACGTCGATCGTGTTATCAACATTCACAATTTCTGTATGCTCTTCCAATACATCTTTACATGCACTTAGCCAAAAAATGGTACTAAGCAGTAATATGGTGTGAAGTATATTTGTTTTCATTGAGAATTTTCTTTTGGTTAGAATTCGTTTGCCGGAGCATTGCTACCCCGGCTTTATAAGTTATGGGCGGTTAAACACTGTTCCAAAGGTTGAAAAACGTGGGTAGTTCTGGTCGGCATCAACAGGAATAAAATGGATCATATCCAAGTAGGTTGCATTACTAAGACCGGCGTTGCTTACTACAGTTAACCTCACCCAGTGCCTGTCAGTAGTTTGAATATCAGCAGTACCTGCCAAGCGGCCAACCAGTTGATCCCATCCAGAACCGTTTATAGAAACTTCTCCCCTTGCTGTACCCTGGAAATCGGCAGTTGTTGCCATGTAACGTTTGTAACCGTTAGTTAACATTAAAGCATCTGCCGATGGTAGCGTGGCCGTTGTTGCACTAATACCGGAAGAGCCGAGGTATTGTCTAAAATCGACTAAATTTGGCAGAATTTGTTCCCCTGGCCTACCCACATCCACACCAACTTGAAATAAGTTTGAATTTCCGTTTTGAGCATAACATATCCATATTTTATATTTTCCTTTTACCAACATCGGCGTGCGGATATCGATGTATTGAATCCTCGCTGTACTTACTCCCATCGATAAATTGAAAAAATCGTTGTAGGCATATTTACGGGTTGCATTAGGTACGATTACCCTTTCATAATTACTTCCTTGACTTACTTTGGAAAGGTCGTTACCGAAAAGCAATCCATTTACCGTGGTTAATCCATTCGCATACAACGGAATGGTTCCGGCAGCGGCGCCTCTCCATTTAGGGTTAATTCTCAAATCTGCATGATCAGAAACATCAAAATAAACGGCAGATTGTACCCTCACTTTTATTGCAAATGGTTTTTTCACTTCATGAGATACGCCATTTGACGCCGTTACATCGCTAAAAGTTCTATTCAGTTCAACACCAGGTTCTACTACTCCATTAAATTCATCTTCATTCAGCAAAATTTTCTGTCCAGAAAATTTTGTTGTGATCACCTCTTTAGGTGCCAATGTATAAATTGCTGGCGAGCTGATGATATCAGGTGTGTAAGACGGACCTGTAGAAATGTGATAAGCCATGTATAACCATAAACTATCAGCATGATTTTTAGGATCTCCCGTTTTTGAATATCTGCTTTTAAAACTAGCGTAGCTCGAATATCCTGCAGCTTTCAAAGCAGAGTCTGACTCTAAAATTAAAGTTTGAAAACGGCGGGTGGTGTCTTTAGCTGCAGCGCCATCAATGTTTAGTGAATCATAAAACCCAGTCTCTTTTAATGCCTGAGTAAAATAGCTGTAGCGAGAATTGGCTTCGACACTTTTGGCTAATGTTAAAGTTGCTGGTACAAGTACATGATCTAACACATGGATAATTCCATTGCCTACTCTAATATTCGACTTTGTTAATTTGGCAATCTTATTTACCACGTAACTACTGATCCCGCCTTGGTTAACTGCACCTGTTTGAAGATATTGACCATATAATGTTATTTGAGGTAACTTGCCATCGGTAAAACGGTTGGTTGCTACAGTATCAGGCAGAATATGAAACTTAATCATATCTCTGGCTTCATCAACCGTCAAATCTGCAACCGCAGCTTTTCCTTTTGCTTTTAGCCATGCCGTTACGGCCACGTTATCTGGCGTAAACAAGGTGTATTTTCCGTAGGCACCTAAAAAACCTGTTGTGGCAGATCGGTCCATGATTTGTCTCATCATGGAAAACTGATCAGGATAGCGGTCCAGATATCCTGTAATATTTACATCATCTGTAGTTGTTAAGGTAAGCGATTCTCTTTTACAAGCATTTATAAATACAAATGTAAAAGCTAATACAACCATCATGATGATTGCATTGCGGCCATTTAAATTATTTTTCATCATGCTATTATTTGGTGTAAAATGGATTTTGAACAAGTTGAGGATCAGCAAAAAGTTCTGCCTCATGAATTGGAAAATAGTGACTGTTAACGTCTCTAAACTTAGTAATTGCCGATTGTTGTAATGCTGGATTAACAGTTTGAGCCACTATGTTTAATAAAAGATCAAGTCGTTTGTAATTATCGCGTTTCGCTATGCGAAGAAGATCGTACCAGCGCTTTCCTTCGAATGCAAATTCACGGGCACGTTCAGCTAAAATATAATCAGATATTGCATCTTTATCGCCAGGATCTACCGTTTGCGAAGTGGCTACAACGGCTCCTCTTTTTAACCTAATTTCTTCAATTAAAGCAAGTGCCTCTGCACCTCTGCTGGTTTCGGCAAGGGCTTCAGCTTTCATTAGCATCAAATCAGAAATACGGTAAACCTGCCAGTTGATAAATGTTACGGCATCAGTTCCCCATTTAACAACCGCTAAATCCGAACCACGGTAAAAGGCTTCTTCTCTAATATCATAAAACCTGGTTGGGTCAACATCATCAGGAATAAAAACATCACTACCCAGATATGAACTAGCCAAAAATCTTTTAGGAGATCTTCCTAATGCATTAAACAAAGGACTGCTAACGGATGACTTATTATTGAATTCAAAAACCGTCTCGATAGAACTTCCGTTAAAAAACACGTTGAAGTACCACGAAGAGGCTGCTGACTGTAAGGCGAAACGTTGCGAATTAATCACTTTATTACATTCCTGGATGCAGCCTTCGTAATTATCCATCCACAGGTAAACATCAGCCAACACTGAATTTACAGTAAATTTGGTCACCCTGCCTTTATCTGTTACCGTATTGCCAAACGTAGTAACTGCCCCAGCTTCCGCTTTTTTTAGATCGTTTACAACTTGAGTTAAAATGGCTGCTGCCGATGTTTTAGGCAAATCTTGTAAATCGGTATCTTTTGTGGTTGCCGTTAATTTTAAAGGCACATCGCGATAGCTTTTCACCAGATAGAAATACATCAGGCTTCTTAACGTTAACACTTCACTTAAATAGGCATTAAGCTGTTCTACACTAAGCGTTGGATCGATTTCACGAACCGATGGTGCGTTATCTATAACCGTGTTGCAGAAATTGATGGTGCGGTAAAATGCATTCCAGCGACTCAATGAATTGCTTTGCGTAATATTTACATTAAAAATATCAGTTTCATCATTTAAGGCTCCAGGTCCCGGATCAATCATATCGGCTCTTATCTCACCAAAAACGAAAATGTTTTCGATTAAAGATCTCTCATTTACCCCAGGAGGCGGCGCCAGCAAAGACGCGTAGCAACCGGCTACTGCAGCTTGGATATCTTCTTTGGTTTTCCAAAAACCTTGTCTGGTGATGCCATCACGAGGTTGCGTATCTAACCATTTTTTACATGAGCTCGACATGATCAGCACCATGACAACAGCCGCACTATATATAATTTTTTTCATTTTTTGCTGATTAAAAGTTTGCTGTTAAACCTAGGGTGATTGTTTTTATCGGAGGTGTGGTAGAGTTATCTACTACTGTTGAAAAGGTAGATAACTTAACAGGAACCTCGGGATCTTGTCCGGTATATTTGGTGAAGGTTAAAATATTTTCCATCATGATATTGGCACTTAAGCCCCTTACCCCGATACGTCTCAATAAATTTTTGCTGAAATCATATTTTAGGGTAATACTTCTCAAACGCAAATAAGAACCATCTTCCACATATCTGTCCGATCCTAAAAAGTTATAACCCGTTGCATAAGTAGCACGAGGAATATCGGTGATATCACCTTCGGCTCTCCATCTGCGTAGCACTGCTGTACTTTGATTATTAAAACCGTACATACTGGTGGTATTAATTTTTGTTCCATTGATAATTTGATATCCCGTTCTGTAGGTAAAGTTGGCACCTAAGCGCAGGTTACCATTGAAGGTTATAGCTGTACCAAAACCACCGGTTAAATTAGGGTTACCATTACCCAAATAGACAATATCCTTATAATCAATATTTCCATCGTGATTGATATCCTCATACATGGCATCGCCTGGCTGGAAAACATAATCGATAGATGGATAAGCGAAACGCATAAATATCTGCTGGCCATTCGGACCTACGATTTGGTTGCCGTTTTCATCCAGGGCAATTGTTGAATTTTTATCAACATACACACCTTTAAATTTAAATCCATAGAATGAACCAAATGGGTTATTTTCCTGCAAATAAACCTTGAAAGCGTTATTGGTAGTTATCCGAGCGTTATTTTCTCTAGGCACCAAAGGCGAGATCTCACGAATCATATTCTCATTGTGTGAAATATTAAAATTCACATCAATACGAAGTTTTTTTGATTTAACTGGCGTGTAAAACAAGCTGAATTCCCATCCCTGGTTATCCATTGTACCCACATTCATATCTACTCCAGAATAACCGTTGTAGGTAGGAATAGCGATGCCATTATAAAATAAATCGGTTGTACGTTTGCGGTAAACATCAATATCCATATTTAATGAATTTTTTAATAAAACCACCGTTAAACCAACGTTAGACTGCGTTACTTTTTCCCATCTTAAATCTGATAATTCGATATTAGATGGATATACGCCCGAAGATCCTAAGTAACTGAAACCATAATTCTGGTAAGTGTTGAAATAAGAGTAATCGTTTCTTGGAGCGTTACCAACCACACCATAACTTGCTCTTAAAGCTAAATTATCAATGTATTTGGTGGTGTTTTTCATAAATGGCTCTCCAGAGATTCTCCAAAGAACAGATGCCGATGGAAATAAACCGTACCGATTATTAGGACCAAATTTAGAGTTTCCATCGCCCCTAACTCCACCATTTACAATATAACGATCCATGAATTTATACTGCGCACTCACTAATAAACCAACAGAACGGCTTTGCGAAAATGAAGAATAAGCGGAGCCAGTTTGATTCGTTCTGCCATCAATGGAAGGATCGGCTAAAAAGGAAGAAGCTGTATTGGTTGCAAACATTCCTTGTCCTGTTCTTCTGCTGTCGTTACTATCAAATCTGGCAAAAGTGATTAAATCGTGGTTTTTGCCCAATGTTGGCGTATATGCCAAAGTGATATTGGTAGCCATAGTAAACGAATCACCATCAGAATCTCCGGCATAATTCACTACAGCTTCAGAGAACGGACGACCTGTGGCTACTTGAGGTAAAAACTTTTTAACTTTCGTATTATTAATATCCGCCTGGAAATTTGCGTTTAACCTCAATTTATCAGGGATGATTTGATATTGTAAACTAAATTTAGGAATGATCCGCTCTCCCAATTGCTGATTACTTGCTGCGAGCGCCATAGCCAACGGATTATAGGTTCCTAAAACACGGGAATTTGCAAAATCGTATACAAATCCTCCCTGTGCGGTTGTAGCCGGACTAAAGTAGTTTGAGGTAATGTTTCCATATTCGTCATACTCATACACGGCCTGATTAGGCATCTTGGTATAAGCCACATCTCTCACATTTGCGTCTCTCGATCCACTTGGATAAAGGTTTTTGTTATCAATGTGAGTGTAAGCGATATCTGCACTGAAACGAATTTTGGTTGATACGGTATAATCTAAATTTACCCTTGCACTTAAACGACCCAAACTCGTTCCAACAGTTGTACCATTTTGATTAAAATAATTGACTGATGCACGGTATTTTGCTTTCTCACCACCACCTGAGATCGATAAGTTATGATCTTGTAGGTAGCCAATTCTGGTAATGCTTTCTAACCAATTGGTGTTATTGCTGTAATTGTAGTAATTGTAAGGATCGTTGCGATCGTACTGAAACTGTTTTGCAAAATCTGAAGTAGCAAACTGCCTCCCCGCATTGTAAAACTCTTCTAAAATTAACGAGGAATATTGATTACCAGTCAACATTGGTATCGCACTTGGCTGCTTTGAATAAGAGCCTTTAAAGTTGTACGAAATGCTAGGTGGACCCAAAACACCTCTTTTGGTATTAATCACCAATACACCATTTGCAGCTCTCGAACCCCAAACCGCAGTTGCAGCAGCATCTTTTAAAACGCTGATGTCTTTGATATCAGATGGTGCAATGTTTAAAAGCTGACCATAATTATTTTCGTCTGATGTAGCGAAGTTAAAATCAGATGGAATCGTGATATCGTAAGGCATACCATCTACCACAATTAAAGGATCTACCGCACCATTGATTGACGATGTACCCCGAATTCTGATCTGCATGGGTGCACCTGGATCGCCGCTACTGGCCGCGATATCTAAACCCGCTAACCTTCCTTGCAAAGCCTGATCAATTGATGCAGCTTGCATATCTTCCAATTCTTTTGCATTGATGGTACCTACTGCCGAGGTTTGATCTCGCTTATCGATACTCATACCACTCCCGTTATCCGTTTTAGCCCGCGATACAATTTGAACCTCCTCCATCTGGTTGTCTGCAGATTCTAATTGAAAATTGATCACTGCTTTATCAATGGCAAGCGGTGCCGTAGATTTATAGCCAATGTAGGAAACCATGATCCTATAAGTTTTATCATTAACCGGAAGTGAGTAGTTTCCATCAATATCAGTGGAAACGCCTTTCATTACCCTGCGGTCTTTATCTACAATGGTTACAGAGGCACCAATAATGGGCTGGCGATCTTTCTTGTCGATTACTTTCCCCTTCACATAATTGATTTGCTGTGCAGATGCGATAGAAGACAACAGCAAACAGCATAGTAAAATAAAAATACTATATGTATATTTCTTAGTCATGTTGGTTAGAATTGATATTTTAGATAAGAGTTGATCTGGTGGATAACTGTTCTATTTGATAGTACATTACTTCTATCAGTAGCACCCAATAGCACATTCACTGTGGCACCGGTTACGTCACGCAATGAAAGTGTAGTAGTGGTATTCATAACCACATTTATTTTTGATGCATCGCCAGAATCACTTTTGAGAAGCGTTTCAAATTCACCTGTTTTTTGCCCATCACTCACTACAGTACTTTTATTGATGATGTGGTATTGGATAAACTTATTGATCAAGGTAACAGAAGCACCATCGGTAGCGGTGAAATTCGGAACGCCAGTAGTCACATTGCCCGGTAGCCAGCCAGCCTTTACAGCATTAACGATTGCGGCATTTGTTGGAATAAACACAGTATAACTCACCCCATCGGTTACTCCTGATATTGCACCAGTTGTTTTGTTATATAGGGTAGCATTATTAAATAAAAATTGAAAAAAGTTATAGTATGGGTCGGTAGCTACTGTACCGTATCTTTCGATGTGTTTACCAACATTAAGTGCGGTATAGGTTAAGGCCTCTTTGCCATAAACTACAGCACCGTTTACAGGGGTTGTGTTAATAGAATCAACAGGAATAGTTTGTTTTGCAACCGCAATGCTGTCTTGCGTACCTGCCGATAATAAGGTATTGCGGTTATATTTAATGTATTCGCCATTAGAAGTTTCCAAAATACCAGACCCAGATCTAAAATCAGGAATTGCCCTGTTGCCTAATGGAATAATATGTGTTTGCAAGATGCGTCTTAATGCTTGCAAATCTCCACGAATCGGCTGGCTTACAAAAAATGGTTCGTAAGAGAAGCCCATTTTCTTTAAAGTAACATCGGGGATCGGAATAATTACATATCTAATCGAAGGTGTTTTAAGCGGAATTGTTAAATTGAAATACAACAATGCCTGTTTCATGATATTGTAATCAGGATCGAGATTTACATTGCCATAAATTGTAGAGAATACGTTAGCATCCTGGCTTTTATTAGAACCATAGAAAAATCCATTGCTCAATACTTGTTTATCGATAATATCGGTAGTGCTTTGCTTGGTTATATCACCCAAAACATTTTGGGTGATGGCAAATTTAGCTGGCCACAAAGTAGTGTTGTAAAGATGAGAATTAACATAATCGCGAATTAAATCTGGCGCAACAACATAAAGTTCATTCAAAGTATTTACGCCTTTTTTTCTCCAGTATTTTAATAATACGTTTTTTGCATAAGCATCAACAGCAGCATTTGTAGGTGCAATTACACTGTAAGAACCTTGCTGAGCATCATTAGCATCTACCTTCAAAAAGTTTTCGTTATTTGGCGAGAAACCTAATAGTGTGCTATAACTCTTCACATATACATTGGCTGCTTTCCCGGTTAATACTTCGTAGCGATGCGATATATCTGCATTTAAGCCGTATGTTACAAATTTATCTAACAAACTTTTGAAAGTACTGTATTCTGGTTTAGATCCAACATACTGATCAATGCTTAATGGTGGCGTTAAAACGCGGTCGATTACGTGAATGACTCCGTTTTCTGCAATGATGTTTTGTTGATCGCCTAAAATATGAGCGGGACCAACGTTACTGCCATTGTAAGCAATATTAGGATAGAAAAAGTTATAATCTGCGGCAGATAAACCAGAGAAAGCCATAAATGGCGCTAAGAAGTAGGTTATACTTTTATTGTTAAAATCGCCTGCGAAGTAATTTCCGTTTCTATTGGTAGCGATAGCCTTGATAGGATTGCCGTTATTGTCTTTCTCGTCATAGACAAAATCGTAATAAACAGATCTCCTTCTAAATGCGGTATTTTTGATGAAACCTTTTACAGAGAAAAAATCACTCAGTTTTTCCGTTTTTTCCCCATCATAAATCATTGAATAACGGACAATCTTCGAAGCTAAATCTGCAGTAATTTCTGTAAGCGAATTTTCTTGTAGGTAAGTTTTAAACGCCTCATCAGTTGGTGCAAAAACTGTCCAAGAACCGGCC
This sequence comes from Pedobacter sp. Leaf41, assembly GCF_001422545.1. GTDB lineage: Bacteria > Bacteroidota > Bacteroidia > Sphingobacteriales > Sphingobacteriaceae > Pedobacter. Next base: position 1,371,421 of record NZ_LMLE01000001.1, read on the forward strand.
GTGCTTAAGGTTTCCTTGTAGCCAGCCTTGTCTATACATTCCAAAAATTTGGTAAACTTGCCCTTTGCCTGGAGCTGCTGATAGATAGGATCGCCTAAATTTTCGGGGCGACCATAAAATTCATCAAACTCTTTCTTCCGGCAACTGCTCAGAATAACAATAAATGTCAAAATGACGATTAAAAATTTTGGTAAAATTTTACTCATAATAATTTTATTGAATGCCAACGGCCATAAAACTAATTGCAAAACAGTACGCTATGAAGGATCGGAAAAATGTAATGATGAAAACGGAAAGAGCGTAGAAGTTTATTGCATAGATTCGCTAAACGAACGTTGTTTTAAATATTTGGTTAAAGATTATTTGGTTAGTAAACTTGACTAAAGATAAATAGGCTATCAATTATTCCCATCCTGTACCATCCTGTCATTTATTATGAAATATTATCATAAATGAAGTATCTGATGACGAAAGTTCATTTAAATCGATTTAGTTGAATACTGGGGTTTAAATACTAGCTCTAATTCATCTAACTATTATTAAAATAATACCAAATTAAATCAAAAATAAGGGGTGATTACTACCGGGCCAATCAATCCAGATGGCATTACTGACCATTTAGAGGCATCAAAATCTTTATAATTTATGTTTACAAAATTAATTTCGTGGTATTTTCGCCATTCTATTTTCTTGATATCCATATCACGGATTCGGTTAGCCATTAAATTTACCACTTCAATTTTGATCGTATTACTTCCCTGCTTCAGGTATTTACCTATTCGTGCCTGAAATGGAATACTCCATAAAATTCCGACCTCTTGTCCATTTATCCAAACCCGGGCACTTTCATCAACCTGATTAAGGTTTAATACATACTCTTTAGCCTTTTTCGATTTCAAATTAAATTTAGTCGTGTAAACTCCAGTTCCAGAGAACGCATCTAGCTTAGGGTCGTTCAGTTTTGTCCAGGAAACCAATTGATTTAGTTTCTGATCTGAGGGAAGCGCTGGTCCTCCTGCAGTAAAGTGTAATAACCATGGTTGGGTAATGGCAATTGGCTGCCCGCTTTTATTCAGATACTGCCAGGCAATATTATCTGATTGATTTTTGGACATATTAAGAAAGAGCGCCTCTCCTGATTTAATCTGCACATGAACATTTTTACCCTGCATCGCAGCGGAGCCGATAAGCCCACTTTGTGGGTCCATAATAGTAGCTTTTCCATCAGCGTTTATAGGAATCTGGGTATCGATATCTTTAGCCGTATGGTTTACCAAATAGTAATAAGTATCGCTATTCACTTTCCTTCTGATAAACTGCAAACCCGAATCGGTTAAAGCTTCTCTATTGATCGCAAGATGCGAAAGCGCTTGGGAAATATCAGCAGACAAAAGCACCTTACCCGCACCTATTGTATAAGTAAATGAGCCATTTTTTAAAGGTTTAAATACTATTTTAGACAAAGCTGCCTTCAATTCAGCTCTTCTATTTTCAAGGTTAGCTAAACCCGGAACATCTTTAGGCAATTCCTGAAAAATAACCGTTGCACCATTGTTCGCCAATTGTAGGATATTATCCAAAGTTTCGGGGCTCATCAAATTACAAGAAGGGATAATCAAGACCTTAAAAGGAGAAGCATTTTCTCCAGTACGAAGCACTCCGTTCTCTGCCTTAGTTTTCGCCAATAACCTATCTGAAGCGAAATCGAACGAATACCCGGATTTTGAAAGATTTTTAGCTAGTTTATAGAAAGCACTCGGATGGAGCCATTCATCAACATCGTGAACTTTTAGTGCCATATCCAATCCCTTCGCTTTATTCCACACATCGTAAACAGGCCAGTAGATCAGCAATTCATTATCAGATTTACCCGATTGTAAGATGGATTGACAACGAGCTAAGTAGTTATTTAAACCTTGGGCATGCGGCCACAAACTGTTGTTCGGGTTCATTTCTACAGAGGCATAAAACAACCAACCCGGCCAAGGCACGTTTTCAGGAGAATTTGTGGTCCCGTGATAAAAAATATGATTCACGCCAGATAAGAACAATTGTTCGGCTTCAGGCTTACATTGTGAATATGATGTTTTAAAATGCTCGGTAAGCCAGGTAAAAGTTTCAGAAGATACCAGCTTTTTCCCGCCGGTGTGCGCTGCTGAAGATGCAAATTTACTCATCATCGGATCAGGATCGACATTTCTAATATCAGCAGAATCTCTCCTCAAACCAGGAATAGCAAAGGCACTCGAGCCAAAAGTTTCGGTTTCAGGTATATCAACAGCGCCATAAAGATCAAGCAAATTGCCTGGTGAACCATGAGATTGGTTTTTTGTTAATGATTTTAACGCATGTGCCCAGTTCGTCCAATTTTTTGTGAAATTTTCCAGCAGCAATTCATCCATGGTTTCACGGTAGTCGGACTTTAAACGAGCAATATTTTCATTCGTTGAGTCTTTGCTTACCAAATCTTTTAAATGCGTGGCTAAATCATACCCGCGGTTCTTTTTAAATTGAGCGAAAAAAGTTGGGGTCCAGGTGGCGCCATACACTTCATAACTATCGTTAAAAAACGACCGTACTCCTTGTGGCTTATTCCGAAATGAATCGGTAAAGCGTTTTAAGTAAACATCTACCGAAGGTTTATCAAGGTGATCTAGTGTAAACCCCTCACCGCCAGGAGCGGCACGTTTTACCATCTGGCGGGTTTTACCGGCAAAAGCTGCATAAATTTGCCAAACTCCAGATTTCGGCGACCAGCTCAAACTCCCATCTTGATTTACAGCTGCAAATAAATCAGCTGTTTCACCATTTGGCCCGTAAGCGGTAAGCGCCTGCAATTTGGCAAAATCCTGTTTACTTTCCTTTACTTTTATTACCTCATTCAGCTTTTCGCCGGCAGCTAATTTGTATTCTTGCACAATTAATTTTGTTGCGGCATTTTCTGGCTTTACCTGCGGACCACCAAAGGGCCAGCCTGTTCCGGTATTCATATCTACGCCCATTCCGAGCGAATTGGCCTTATTGACTGTGTACTTTAATGCATTGATCCATTGGGGCGAAAGAAACGACAAATATTGCTTTTCATAACCCATGGCACCATAAATCGGCGTAATCTCTACCCCGCCCAAACCTGCAGCGGCATATTTTTGCAAAACGATGTTTAGATTCTTTTCATCTACGGCATTTCCCATCCACCACCATCGGGTCCATGGTTTCATTTGGCGCTCTATCTTCGGCCAGGTTACTTCCTTTTTAGAGACAGACTGGGCACTAGTTATATGGTAAGATAAAAAGCTTATAAAAAGCAGCGAGACGAATCGTTTAGTTTGCATAATTTTTAATCTAAATGAAATACCTGTTCTAATGGAATTGATACTGGAGATTGGTCTGCATTCGTTTCCATAATATCGGCCATGTATGCCCACCATTTCTTAACTATTGCTGTACTGCCCAAATCTTGCGATGAATTTCCATTTTGTTGTTGTACGGCAAATAAGGTATCGGTTTCTTCATCTAAAAAAATCGAATAATCACTGATCCCGTTTTCTTTGAGCAATACAGCCAACTCTGGCCAAATTTCATCGTGACGGGTTTTATATTCATCCTTAAATCCACGCTTAAGTTTCATTTTAAATGCAATTTTCATTTTTTTTTTATTTCTATGTTTTAGGATAACAAACCCAGCGCTATCATCCAGAAGTTAATCTACTTGATAAAATCGATCTGAGCGGCATTTTAAGGGCGGTCGTCGTTGCGAGGGAGTATTTCTTGACTGTTGCAATCTTCTCTTTTACGAATGAGATTGTGCCAAAGGCATTCCTCTGGAGCTTCAAATCGATGAAAAATCTATTTCGCAATGACGAAAATAAAAACATCAATGGTAGATACGAAGCATCCTTACCTTTCATCCCCACATTAATTTACTTTCAAACTAAGATCCCTGTCATTATTGCCAGTAGATTTTATCCAAATCACATTCACTTTAGCATCATAGTACCAACCAGCAGCTTTATCCAACGAATCCACGGATTTGAGCTTTTCCAACATATTCCCATTTTCGGAAACTGATTGTGGAGTTGTTCTACCATTCCAATGAATCTTCGCTAAATAGCGATGATTACTTGGCTTAAATGCCCCAGAAGGTTTTGCAATGTTTAATGTCAATTGGCTATCTTTTAACGACGAGGTGATTTTAGTCATCGAGAAGTTTCCTGTTTTATACGTTGAACTTAGGTTATCATCTTCGTAAAGATCATATTTTGAATCTGCGTAAGGAAAAACATCCAATGTGATTACGTCAACAGGCTTTTCTCCAGCATAAATCATTTCTGGTTGCATGGGAATAATGCTTCCAGCCTTTACAAAAAGTGGGATTGTATCTAATGGAGCCACTACATGATGGTAACTTTTGCCGGCAAACTTTTCTCCAGTATAATAATTAAACCAGGTGCCTTCTGGTAAATAAATAGACCGCGTAACAGCACCTTTGGTAGTTACCGGGGCAACCATAAAGTTGTCGCCAAACATATATTGATCGCCAATTTCGTAAACATTCTCATCATCTTGATGGTTTAAAACCAAAGCCCGCATCATTGGCAAACCTGTTGCATATTGCTGATGCATACTGCCGTATAAATATGGAAACAGACGGTAGCGTAGCAGATCATATTTTTTAAAATTCTGTAACGCCTGCTCTCCATAATTCCAGGGCTCTTTATAGCCTGGATGATCCATCCCAAATACAAGTGCTATGGGACTAAACATCCCAAACTGAACCCAACGAATGTATAACTCTGGATCGGCCTGATGTTCGAAACCGCCCATACAATGTGCCCATGAACCCACACCTGAAAGGCCAACATTTAAGCCTGACTTTACTACGGGTGCAAAATACTGCCATTCACTAGGCCAGTCGCCGGCAAAAATATAAGGATAACGTTGGATGCCTGAGTAACCCTCACGAGTTTGATTCAATCCACGAAAACCATTAAGCTTTTCAAATTCAAGAAAAGGTGCTTTGGCATAGGCTAGGGGAAATAAATTATGCAGTCGTTCTGCTTCTTTACCTGTTGGTCCAACTTTCTCACTCTCATTTGCCAGTGCACCAAAAGCACTTCCTTCATCGGTTTTAAGAAATTTAGCACCTAATTTTGCAACCCGCATCACCCCGTTATCCCACCACCATTGGGTCGCTTTGTCATCGAAAAAATTAACGAATTCTCCTGGTTTTCCATTTTCAGGATAGGTAAAGCCTTTCGCTTGTGCTTGATCTAATAGATTTAATTTTTTCGCATTATCAAACCGCGGACGAAGGTGTAATCCTACCATTTTGTAGTTCATGGCATAAATACTGTCAAACATTCCCTTTGGATTTTTGAAAGTATCTCGCCATTCGAAAGAGGTAGCCCCTTTCCCACCCTTTTCGCCAAACAATCTCCAGGTAGAATCAAGCCAAAGCAAATCAACTGGAATCCCTAATGCTCTATATTTTCCAGCCAATTCAACTACGTATTGGTCTGAAGTTTTATCTTCATATCCCCAGGTTCCTCCGCTATAGGTACCGGCATGCAAACCAAGTGCAAATTGCGGTAACATGGGCGATTTTCCAGTGATGGAAGTGTAAGAATTTAATATTTCAGGAAAAGTGGGTCCGTAAATAAAATAGTAATCCAGTTCTCCATCGGCCGCTTTGAAGCTGTATTGATCTTTGTTTGATGCGCCCATATCCCACTCTGTGGCAAAAGAATTATGAAAGAAAATGCCATAACCTTTTGTACTCATAAAAAACGGAACAGGACAATAATTTGCCTCTAAAATATTATAGGCGCCAATGGCATGGGGCAAACCTTTACCACGACCAACATTTAAAGTAACTTTTTTAAAACGGCGATCCATAAAATCCATCCTTTCTCCAAAGCCGAAAAAATGCTCATCAGACTGAAGCTTCTTAGTTACGCCAACTTTTGAAGCAGACTTAGTAATCGACCCATTATTTTCAGCACTTAAAAGTTTTCCTTCCAAATCAAAAACATCCATTTTAAATGGAGTTTTATAAATTTTAATTAAGAGTTTGGCCGTGGAGATTATAAACTGATCTTTCTTTTCCTCAACTTTAGCAGTAACATTCGGCCAGCTATATTTAATCACCATTAAATTTTCATTTGCCTCGTATTTTCCGTTCCAGCTTGATCTGATTCGGAACATTTCCGGGGTACAAAAATCAAGCTTCACCTCACCATTTGTAGTTAGGAATGAAATTGCGTTACCATCTTTTTTAAAGCCCGATTTATAGTTTCCAATGGTTTGAGCGGAAGCTGTAAATGAGATTAAAAGAAAAGTAAAAGCCAGATATTTTTTCAACATAGTATTTGTGATGGAGTATTGCTATTTTTTCAATTTATAAATCTCGGCACCGGCCAGTAAGAAGCAGCCCAATCCATAATCCTCAAAATCAGGCTTGCTGGTATAGGTCACAGGTTGTCCATCTTTCGGCTCTTTACCTGTACCCTGCGTATACCCCAGGAAGCCATCTTTTTGAACCGCGTATTTTGCCATGCCATTCCATGCTTTATTGATAATTGGCAAATAAGTTTTCTTATCTAAAATACCTTTGTTAACACCCCAAGCCATCCCATAGATAAATAAGGAGGTTCCTGAAGTTTCCTTACCCCCAAAATGATTCGGATCTTGTAAACTTACATTCCAAAATCCGTCTGTGCGTTGCAATGGAACCAAAGCTTTGATCATTTCATGGTAGGTTTTCAAATATTCGTCATAACCAGCTGCGTTTTTTGGCATAATATCCAATACCCTCACCAGTGCCGCAACTACCCATCCATTTCCCCGCGACCAATAACAATCTTCGCCATTTGGCTCTTTATACGGCGGTACGAAATCTTTATCTCGCCACCAAAGGCCATCCTTTTCGTTGTATAAACCGCCACCCTGCACATTTTTGCTGTGTAAATACATTTTATACATGTAATCGTAATAGCTGTTATCGTTGTACAGATTCCCTAACTTTGCAAAAACAGGCATTCCCATTTGCAAAGCATCTATCCAGGTCCAATCGTCTACCTTACCAGATTTAACCACCATATCAATCGATGCCTTTATATCTTTTATACGCTCTGGCTTTTTGTCGATGTTATAAAGTTCAATATAAGTTTGACCACAAGCATGATTGTCTGCATCTCGCGTTTTCACACCATCTCTTAATCCCCAATGATGTTTTTCGCCCCATTGAACGGCGTAGTCATAATATTTCTGTTCACGATTAACTTCATACAAAGCCATTAATCCTTCATAATAAACCGCCCTGGTCCAAAGGTTACTTGGCCGCTCTTTGTTGGTGATGATAGATTTACCAGCATCGGGCCATTTGTTCATGAAATAGGTATTGGTTAATTTCATGGCACTTAAAACCGCTTTTTTATTTGGAATTTTCTGCGCAAAAACTAGCTGCGCTGATAAGCCAATGATGAGGGAGAAAAGGAATGTGAATTTCTTCATTATTATTAATTTATGGTTGCCATTAGGTTTAAATCGGAAACAATCTCTTCAACGTTGGTGCTTTCAGATTGCCGCCTTAGGCGCTATGACAATAGGTTTTCTAATTTGAATTTGGTTTAGGCTTTAACTCGTCAGGACTATCTTTTGTAAACGTATCGAACTGAATTTTAGATGGGCTTTCGAAAATATCCTTTACAGTATTGTAGGCCACTTCATACTTCGGCTTAAAGTTTTCAGACATCATGTATCGCTGCAAGCTAAAAAAAAGTTGCTGTGCCGCAGGCGAATCTTTCAAATCGGGATTTAGATTGGCACTTGAAATAATCAATTTGCCTTTACCCACTTTTGCCTCTAAAACTAAAGCCAGTTTACGATTTAGAAACCAGGTATCAATCGGTTGAACGATCGGCTTAAATCCTTTAGGAAAATCTTCCAAATTCATTACCTGCGCTTTATTTACAATTTCCCACCATTGCATATTGCTGTGGCTTTCAGTCGGGAAGTTTTCAAAGGCTGGATTTGCTGGATCGCAAAGAATGCCTAATGTATGCGGCGGACGCATTTTAAACCAGGATGTATTCCAGAAAACGGGCAAAAATGTTTGAACCACTTCCTTACCCTTTATTACTTTGCCTGCTGCGTTTAAGAATACATTTCCGCCTTCATCCAATATCTTTTTTGCCTGATCGTCCAACCTATCTGTATAATAAAAACTGGTTTTAAATTTTGGAAGTTCTGCCGGATAAACCCAAAAGCTCCAATCGTTGGCAAAATCGGTACCATCAATGTTTACTTCTACATTTAACTTGGTGGCTTTTTGAATAGTATTCAAATCAAATTTGATATCGCCAATTACAATTCCATTTGCAACGGGCAATGTTTGCGGACTAAAAGCGCCTTGAGCCAATGTTAATCCCGAAGCATCTTTTATAGTCCATAAAACCTTGGCATCTTTTAATGGCGCTTTGCCAAAGTGCGCAACCTGAACAGCAGCAGTTAGCGTTTCGTTGTTGGTATAAACAAATTTAGGAACGTTAAGCAATGGAACTGTGCTGTTCGAAAACCGTCTAAATTCTTTAGCAGTGATGTATCCTTTCTCATCCCAAAAGGCATCCAAAACACCAACCAAAGCTGTTCCCTGGCCAGGGTAATCATTTAATGACAGTAATTGATAACCATTGTAATTTGGGGTTCTTAAAGCTTTCTCAATTTCATTTTTATAACAAAGGGCTTGTAATTTTCCCGAAGCCATTAAAAAATCTTTGGCCTGGTCAGCCATATCATGATCGGCTAAATCTTCCTGAAACATCTCGAAGTTTTTCGGCTTGTAAACACCGATATATTTTTTCATTTCCGCAAAATTTGGAAATGCACAATATTGTCCCATTTCGTGGGCCACAAATGGAACGGTGAATTGTTCAATTTGCTTGGCGTAAGTAGAAATGCTTTCTGGTTTTTTATTCCAATCTAAGCCCCGGGCACCAGCACGAACCATATATTCATTATTTGGGATTACCGGCCAACTGCCACCTACTGATGCTCCGGTGTACAATCTTCTCGAATCTTTCGCTTTCCAATAATTATTAAATTTTGTTAGATATTCTACCTGTCTGCCCCGAGGCTCGTTGCCGTAAGCCATCATACAAAACGAGGCGTAGTTGCCGTAATTTTTAGTCATCCGATTTGTTTCATCATAGATGAATTGATCAATTGGCTTCCCTTCGCCTATTGATGTACCATGGTTGGCCCAACTTGGCCCTTCAGGTTGCAAATAAAATCCAGTTAAATCGGCGGCAATAAAAGCGGCTTCGGGTGGGCACCAGGAGTGGAAACGCATGTGGTTTAATCCATGCGCTTTTGATATTTTGAAAATTCGCTCCCAGGCAGCAACATCCATAGATGGATAACCGGTTAATGGAAATTCGCAATTGTTAGCTGTTCCACGTAAAAATACCGGGCGACCATTAATTTCAAAACTTCTGCCAACAGCCTTAAACTCACGCATGCCAAACTGAACATTTTTCGTGTCCTTTTTACCATCTTTAGCAGTTAGAGTAGCTGTTAAGCGATATAAAGCGGGATCAAATTCATCCCAGGTGGCAATGTTACCGCCCATTGGCAAATCGATTTCTAAAGTACCTACTCCATTTTTAAGTTGATATGGAACCGTTACCGGCTTTACACTGATAATATTTTTGGTGTTAAAACTTTTTGCAGATAAAGTAACCTTCCCGCTGGAAGAAATATTAGAACCTGCTTTAAGTTCAATTTTTACTTTTGCAGATTTTTTCTTTAAGTCTGGATAAATCTGAACATCTTCAAAGTATACAGGAGAGCCAGCCTGTAAAAACATTTTGCCCACTACACCATTCCAGTTTCCCTGCGTATGGTCTGTTAAACTGTGAGAATCCTGACCGACATTAATGGCTTTAATCCGATTGTCTATTAACAATGTGATGGTGTGTTTTCCTGCTTTTAAATTTGCTGGCAACTCAAAATTTTGTGCCACCACAAAGGTGTATTGCGTGCCAATTTCCACGTCATCAATCCAAACACGTGTTTCTGAGTGGGGATATTCGAGAGATAAAACCACCCGCTGCCCTTTCCAGTTTGCCGAAATTTCTACATCTTTCTGATACCATGCGGCACCTGTATAATGTTTTGCAGGGGTTAACCAGAAAGGAATTTTAAGGTTCCCAGGTTTACGATATTTTTCCAAACGTGGATGATAGAAATAAGAACTATCGTAAATACTTCCCGTCCATTTTGTTTTAAGCGTGATATCGTCGCCCTTTAAATTTTCTGCCATAGAACCAGGCAAGTTTATAGTTTCGGGCAATTTGGTATTGTACCATTTCGCCTTGATGCCTTCGTCACCAGCATCAATTTTAAACCTCCATTTCCCTGAAACAGAAATGGTTTGACCGAAGCTGCTCGTAGAAAAAACGGTTAGGAAACATATAGCCAGTGCTACACATTTTGCAAACGACAATACTTTTATCTGCATAATTTTATCTGAAATGAATGCTAAAGCATTCTATATATTTGGTTAAGGGCACTATAATAGCATTAAATATAAATATGGGCAACCTGTAGTGTCCTGTTAAACCTTATTTATTCGTAGTGATTTTGAACTGTGTCCAAAGCAAAAATGGAATTGTTCGAGATCTTATTAATGAGTTTTTGTAGAAGGAGATCTCTCCGCTTTGCAAAACCGCGTTCGAGAAGACGATCAGTTAGAGGTAAGAACCCTATTTTATATATTAACTCTATTTTAAGTAAGCTTTCAGCTTATTTTTTTTCAATGCTTTCAAGCCCTCCACAACTATTGCAGCATTTACTTTGGCGCCATCTTCATTGGTATGTGTATGGTCCTTTTCAGTGAAATAGCTTTTAATTTGATCTGCTGATGAAAACGAATACTTATCTTTAATCAATTGGTTTAAGGGAATAAAATCTACGTTTTCAGCCTTTGCAACTTCTTGCGCCCATCCAGCATAACTATCATTCACTAAAATTACTTTACCATCTTTTACCGGATTTCTGGGAATCGACGAGCAAATAATTGGCGTTGCGCCTTTAGCCTTGATGTCTTTTATAAACTTCCGCATATACCAGCCATAGGTATAAACAGTTTCCTGTTTCTTTTTGATGGGGTTGAAAGTATTTTTGCTTTCCATGCCGATACCTTTTATAGTACCACGGGCACGTGCAGTATCATCAAGCGGACTGCTGTCGTTGTGTCCAAACTGCATCATCACAAAATCCCCTTTTTTTACCTTGTTTAAAACGGCATCCCATAAACCATTGGTTTGAAATGTCCTGCTGCTTGTTCCGCCCAGGGCATCATTTTCAACATTAATTTTTTCTGTATTGAAAAAATTTTCAATAAAACTTCCCCATCCCCATAAAGCACCATCGCCTTTCCCCTTTCCGTTTTTTACAGTAGAATCTCCTATTAAAAATAAGGTTGGTTTCTGTTTTTGCTTTAAGATCATGCAAGAAGAAAAGACGAGAAAGGCACCTGTTAAGATAAGCGCTAAGTATGTTTGTTTTGATTTCATAAGAATTTATTTTAAAAGGATAATGGTAAAGAATTTTAAGACTTCTATTTTTTGTTAGGTCATGTTTTGCAAAAGATCTCGATCAATTTTATCGTCCTTCGACAAGCTCAGGATGAAAATCGTAACCTATGATACAGCCAAATTCATCTTACAATAAATAATTTTTCAGTTTACAGCCCTTCAGTTTCTTAATTCCTTCTACCACCGATTGTGCATTTAGTTTAGCACCTTCCAAATTGGTATGTGTATGGTCTCCAGGAAAAAAGGCTTTAACTTTTTCAGGTCCCAGCTCGTCATATTTATCACCAGTAATTTTGTTGAGATCAACGAAATAAGCGTGCTCTTGCTCGGCTACTTCTGCGGCCCATTTTCCAAAGCTTTGATCAGCCCGGAGCACTTTGCCATCTTTAAATTGATTTCTGGGAATCATAGAAACCACAATTGGCGTGGCGCCTTTGGCCTTCGTTTCGCGAACGAACTTGCGAATATACCAACCATAAGTATGTACAGTTTCCATCTTTCCATCAGGCCAGGTTAGCACTTTTGTTTCTTCTCCAGTTCCTTTCAAAACACCCCTTCTGCCAGCTTTTGTGGTGTCGGGTTCGCTACCATCGTTATGCCCAAACTGCATCGTTACAAAATCACCAGGCTTTAACGTTTCCAAAACTCTATCCCATCTTCCTTCTGAAAGAAAAGTTCTTGTACTTCTGCCCGCCATGGCATTATTTTCTACATGAATTCTGGTGGTATCAAAAAGTGCGGCAATTGGTGTGCCCCAACCCCAGGTTTCTTTATTTGAATTACGTACGGTAGAGTCGCCAATGGTATGAAGTGCTGGTTTTTCAGGCTTAATAAATGCTGAAGCAACGGTAAATATCGCTGCAAATGCAAATAGCTTTATTGATATTGATTTCATATGTTTATATTCTTTTCAAATTTGTAGATATTAAACTGAGCTTGTTGATAATTAATTCTGCCTATTTTATGTTTTGAGCTGCAGGCTTAACAAGTATAATATTTGGTTTTGGTGCCTTTTTCATTCCATAGCCAAAATAAAAACCAGTATGCGGAGGCTGGTTGTAGCCAACATTTTGCCACGCAATGCTCAGGCGATATTGTGGATCATGCATCAAGGTATAATTTCTATGCTCCGTTGGAATAGTCGTGGTGTAAATTCGGAGACTTTGATTGTCATACGACCGGAGAACAAGCTCTTCACGCCAATCGCCAAAAAGGTCTGCACTTAATGTTGGGGTGGACTTTGTCCAGTTATTCGCAATAGCACCATCAGCGGTCAAAAGTCTTCCACCGTTATATTTATCGATATGATTGCCATCTAAAAGTTCTCTGGAAGGATCTTCATCCCAGTAAATCAAAAAGTTGGTAGATCGTGGCTGTGCTCCAATTCTATTACCCTTAATATCGAATAAACCGTTGGAACCCGACCACCACATTTGCGCACCAACCCTGGTATTGTCTATGTTATCTGCCACACCTCTTCCCACGTCTTCATCTTCGGATCCATGCCATAGAATTTCGCCAGTTCTTGCGTCGTAAACTGCCACTCCAGGCCCTTTTGTTCCTTCTTCAATTTCGTGGACACCAAAAACTTCTAGTCCCGGTCTTTCGGGATCAAGATCGGAAACATGCAAGGCATCGCCATGGCGTAAACCAGTTGTGTATAAACCTTTTCCGTTATCGTCCACACACATCGACCCGAAAATAATTTCATCCTTTCCATCCCCATCTACATCAGCTACGCTTAAATTATGGTTTCCCATTCCTGAAAACGGGCTTCTTCCATCTTTTGAGTCAAAAACCCATCTGGAGGAAAGCTTGCCCCCTCGCCAATCCCAAGCTGCTAAAACGGTTCTACCATAATAACCTCTGGCCATCACCACACTCGGGTGGATGCCATCAAGGTAGGCGATACATGCTGTAAAACGATCAACCCGATTTCCTGAATTATCGTTTTTGCCATTACCACCTTTTCCACCCCAAGCGCTAATGTCGCCTCTCGCAGGAATATAATCTGTAGTCGCCAAAGCTTCGCCTGTTTTGCCGCTAAAAATGGTAAAAAATTCTGGGCCTTCTAAAATCCGTCCATTGCGATTGCGATAATCTTTTGTTGAATCGCCTATTACTTTCCCTATGCCATCAATAGTACCATCAGCAGTTTTACAGGCGAATTCGGCAATTCCGTCTCCATCTAAATCGTAAACCATAAACTGTGTATAATGAGCACCTTCTCTGATGTTCTTGCCCAAATTAATCTCCCACAAAAAAGTACCATCAATTTTGTAAGCCTGAAAAATTGGTGGATCCGTTAGTCCATTTGATGAATTATCACGACTTCTACCCGTTTGGTGCAAAACAATATCATATTCCCCATCGCCATCGAGATCACCTACCGATGCATCATTAGGCGTATATCCAACTGGAGTTTTTAATGGAATAGTTAAATATTGATTTACAGCGCTTTTAGCCTTTAATAAGAAGGGTTTGCTCGCTTCTTGCTCCTGATTTTTTATTATCGCTTTCACAAAATAGCTATTATCCAAATCAGGATTTATCGCAACATCAACAAAATTTGTTCCTTTGGATAGCGGGGTTTGATTCAACTTTTTAGCTGTTGTATTGGCTGTTTTCCGATAAAGATTAAAAGTGATGTCATCAGGTTCAGTCCCTAAAATCCTCCAGCTGATAAATACCGAATCAGCACCCTGGCGAACGGCAACCACTCCTCTCCCCAGGTTTTCCATTTGGCGCTGGGCAGAAACATACAATGATGAAATGATCATCAGCAGCAGGAAGCCGAATTTCAAAACGACTGGTTTATCTTTCATCAAATTGTCTTCTTTTGGTTTTTGTTTTATTGAACAACATATGTACTTTTTGCAGTAACTGCCGATCCTTTTTCTGTGATCCCGTCTGTCTTAATTACAATTGTTCCTTTATTATCGCCATTGTAAAAAACTACGCTTGCTTCTCCTTTGGCATTGGTTTCTACTTTTGGAGCCCAAAAAATGGTTGTCCTCAGATCTTTATTTTTATTTGCAGGATTGCTATAATTGGGAGAGTAAAATGTTCTTGCATTATAATATCCAGTTAAGTCGAGGTTTAGTAAATGAAGATTTGTTGCACCGAGCGCATCCTGTTTTAAGTTAAGACTGATCACATAAACATCGGTACCCGAATTATTAATAAGGTGCTGCACTTTAACCTGATTAATTTTATCCATCCTCAAACTATAATAGTCCCGCCTTTCGCCGACCAACTCTTCCCGATTATTGACTCTTATGATTGGCGTGATTTTTTTGCCATTTGAAATAAATGCAATCCCCTCTGATCCTACTGAATCTACATCTTCGCGAGGGTAAGCTCCACTTACTTTAGTGAGCAAGAAATGCTCGAGCCCGTTAAAAGCGTAATCGGCAGGAGTGATATTGAAAACCTGCTCAGGATAGCCAAATGTCATTACGGTTTCATTAAAGAGGACAACTTTCTTCTTATTTTGATCTGCCTTAATTTGAATATCGTTTAAAGTAATTGAATCGCCGAACTTATATGTTTTATTATAATCCATACGTCTACTGATTTCTGCGTCGATATTTTTAGTAAAATCTTGTAATCCTCTTTTAAAAGTGATGGATATAGGTTTGGTTGCCGAATCAATTTCAAGCCAGCCGCCCTTCTTGCCTTTAGCATCTTGCGAAGAAATTTTTATAGGCTGATCGCCATACCACTTTAGTCCATCAATAAAATAATTTCCATTCTGATCCGTTGTGGTGGTAAATAACTTTTCGCCAGTAAAGCCAGATCCAAATAATGTGATATTCATATTTGGGAGTGGTTTATTACCCACTTTTTCTCTTACAAAGCCTTTTATTGATAGTGCAGGTTCAGGCAAATAACTTACAGACATACTTGTATCGGCAAATTTTCGCCATAAATACGCTCTCCAACCTTGTGTCAGCAAAAGCAAATCCAATTGCTTTAACCGTGAAGGATTTTTAGCATCAAAATATTGGTCCGGATTTTTAATCTCGCCCTTAATTTCTGATTGAAGCAACAAGTAAGTCCGTATATCATTGCCATCATCCGGAATCAAACCATCAACAGCGGCCAGTGAGAAATTGGTTTTGACCGGCATACCAAAAACGTCAGTAGCTTTTACATTAAGCACTACTTTTTCCCGGGCTTGATAAGCCTGTTTGTTGGGTTTAAGTGTATAGGAAACTTTCTTTTCGTCAGCGATAAAAATCAAACGCTCACAATGCGGTTTTCCTAAATCATCAACTAAAGTAATTACAGCAATACCGGCTGGAAAACCCTTGGTCGGAATAGAAACTGAAATACTTTGCTTTGCCATTTTAACTGCTCCTGTGTAAATCTTGTCTCCCGCGTGTTTAATCACAACTGATAAAGTCTTTCCAGCAATTTCACTAAACATCATCTCATTGGCGGTAATTGATGCTTTTAAGTAAAGCGAATCGGCAGTTACATGTAACGACAAACCTTTTTTAAGTATTTCTGGAAGGGGCGTCGAAAATTTCTCGTTGCCAAAAACCACTACCGCTAGATAGGTTTCATTTATTTTGGGCGTGAAAGTAAATAGTCCCATTCCCACGGCTGTGCTTTGAAAACTTGCTACTGTATCGCCTTTGCCAGACACAATACTACCTGAAGCTTTGAGACCATTGCCTAAATCATCATTCGTTTTGAAAGCCACCAAACTGTTTACCCCCTCAACGAGTGCCCCTCCTTCAGGAAAAAATGTAATTGTTTTTTTGTCGCCACTTTCGGCAATGCCAACAGGTTTTTTGTTTGCATTTCGCGTAGCATAAGTGGCATTTTCTTTCAGGTTGTTGGTGATATAGATACTTTTCTGGAATACGAATTCATCGCCAAAATTGCGCATCCAATTGGTGTAAGCACGTATATTATACCAGCCCGTAGCGATAGAATCTGGTAATTTGAAATCGCCACTCCCTAACCCTTTGCTTAGTAAAATCGTTTTTTTATCTAATATCGCCGATTGGGGAGAAACGAGTTCTACATATAAGTTCGCACTACTCGATGTAAGACTTGTGCTTTTTCCGTTCACCAGATAGGCGCTAAACCAAACATCCTCGCCAGTGCTAAAATAGTTCCTGTCCGTTTGCAGGTAAACCTTTTCAAAGAATAACTTCATTGTTTTCGCATCGGGAAGTGGCTTAGCTGATTTTTGCTGTGCCATACCCAACCAGGAGTAGCAACTCACCACAACAAAAACAATAATATGTTTGATTTTCATAAACGCTTAATTAGAATCAATCTCGAAATTATATTTTACCTATAATCAAATTCAGTGTATTATAGTACAATTTGCCCTGCTTTGTTCGCATGGGGCTTCAAGCTTGGAGGCTAACATAGGCTAAAGGTTTAATTGTATTAGAAGTAACAATATATTTTGGTAGTTCTCCCTTTCTAATTGACAAAGCTTCATCGCCATTGCTTGCTGAATTTCTAAACATTAATGTGCCGCTTAACGATTGCCACTGCCCGTAAGAAACCGTACAGAAACAGACCATCATTAACAAAAAATTGATACAAGGGAACCTCATAAAAAAGATATTGGTTAGAAAAGCGTCTCCAAATTAAACTAAACACTCTTTAAGTCGACAATTTAAAGACTAAATCAGAAACTGGCATCCTGTGGTATCCTGTAATTAGATGTTAACATGCTACAGTAACGATCTGAACCCTATAAAGCGATATGAAATTATAATTGAGATATAAATCTTAACAAATTTAATGGAAACATCTTTTTAATGATAGGAACAAGGACAAAGCATGCAAAACCTGGCATGGTAATATTGTAGAATAACATTCGCGAAAAATAATCGTACAATTAACGTTTATTATTTAAAAAAAAATTACATTTACAATTAGTACTGACCAAATATTATATAATGAAACTCATTGCACCTGTAAAAAGTGTTTTAATTACATGCTTAACGGCTTTCTTTGTGATTCCGTTAAATGCACAGCAGCCAAAAATCGTCAAAGTTAAGTTAGATCAACCCATTGCAAAGGTTCAACCCAATATGTGGGGTGTATTTTTCGAGGATATTAATTTTGGTGCAGATGGCGGAATTTACGCGGAACTCATTAAAAACAGATCTTTCGAATTTGCTAAACCTTTAATGGGCTGGTCGATTTACAGGAATAAACCGAGAGAAGGTGAAGTTTTGGTTGTGAACCGCAAAGAAGCCAACGAAACGAATCCCCGCTACCTCCAGATTAAAAAATTAACTGATGATTTCGAATTGATTAATGAAGGCTTCAAGGGCATAGGAGTTAAAAAAGGGATGCGATATGATTTTTCAACGATGTACCGTCAGTTGCAACCTGGAGTGAAAATGGTGTTAATTTTGAAGGATGAAAATAGAAAAATTATTGGTCAGGGCAATTTCATTCCTGAAAGCACCGGTAGCGAGTGGAAAAAGCAATCGGTAAGTTTTGTAGCAACCGAAACCAACCCAAAGGCAAAATTTGGGATTATCTTTCAAGGGAAAGGAAGTATCGATTTAGATATGATTTCGCTATTTCCTGGCGATACCTGGAAGAATCGCAAACAAGGGCTTAGGGCAGATATGGTCCAGTTGCTGGCGGATATGAAGCCAGGATTTATCCGTTTTCCCGGTGGATGTATTGTGGAAGGTACTGATTTAGCGAACCGCTATCAGTGGAAAAATACAATTGGCCCTATTGAAGAGCGGAAACTACTTATTAACCGCTGGAATACCGAATTTGCCCATCGCCCTGCCCCAGATTATTATCAAACTTTTGGACTGGGATTTTTTGAGTATTTCCAGCTGGCAGAAGACATTGGATCAGATGCTTTGCCGATTCTTAATTGTGGAATGGCCTGCCAGTTTAATACCGGCGAAGTAGTGGCTTTAGATGAATTACAACCTTATGTTCAGGATGCGCTCGATTTAATTGAGTTTGCAAATGGAGATTTAAGTACCACCTGGGGAAAAAAGCGAGCTGAGCTTGGTCATCCAAAACCATTTAACCTAAAAATGATGGGGGTAGGCAACGAAAACTGGGGACCGCAATATCTAGAGCGCTTGGCTATTTTCACGAAGGCTATCAAGGCAAAATATCCCGATTTTAAATTGATTAACAGCTCCGGAACCGATCCGGAAGGTGATCGTTTCAATCTATTAAATACCTCCCTGCGTGAAAATAAAGCCGATTTTATAGATGAACATTATTATCGCCCTGCAGATTGGTTTTTGAAAAACGCTGGCCGCTACGATAGTTATCCAAGAAACGACACCAAAATTTTTGTGGGGGAATATGCTGTTCATGCCGATAAAAACGTAATTGGCAGCAATAGGAACAACTGGGAAAGCGCACTGGCATCGGCTTCATTAATGACTGGATTAGAGCGCAATGCCGATGTAGTGCAAATGGCATCGTACGCACCGCTTTTCGCCCATATTGATGGCTGGCAATGGGCGCCAGATATGATCTGGGTTGATAATCTAAATTCTTACGGTACGCCAGATTATTACGTTCAGAAACTATTTTCTACCAACAAAGGCACCGATGTGGTTTCCATCACACTTGATGATCAAAACATCATCGGACAAGATGGTCTTTTTGCTTCATCCGTAATCGACAAAACAAAAAAAGAACTGATCATTAAAATTGCAAATAACACCAAAGAAAGCCAAAGCATAATTTTTGATCTGGAAGGAAAAACTAAATTGAAAACCAAGGGAACAATTGAGGAATTGGCAAGTGAGCAGTTAAGTCAGTTAAATTCTTTCGAAAACCCGCTTGCCGTGAGTCCGAAGGCAGCTGCTATCAGTATAAAAGACAAAAAGCTGAGTACCTCTCTAAAGCCATATTCATTCAACGTTATTAAAATTCCATTCATCTCATACGCCAAACCATGAAGAAATTAATGTTCTTTTTCGCAATGCTCTGCATTAGCTATTTTGCAAATGCGCAAAGCGAAACGTTATTATCCGTTAAGCCTGCGGGCGATCAAATTGTTAGTAAACACATTTATGGTCATTTCTCAGAACATTTAGGAAGATGTATCTACGATGGGTTTTGGGTAGATGAAAACTCTCCTATCTCAAATAAAGGCAGAATAAGGTTGGATGTGGTAGCGGCTTTGAAAAAAATAAATGTACCTAATCTACGTTGGCCAGGTGGTTGTTTTGCCGATGAATACCACTGGAGAGATGGTATTGGACCACGAAATGAGCGCCCGAAAATGGTTAATACCAACTGGGGCGGCGTAACCGAAGACAATAGTTTTGGCACACATGAATTTCTGGAGCTCTGCCAAATGCTAAACTGTGAGCCTTACATTGCAGGAAATGTGGGAAGTGGAACTGTTGAGGAAATGGCCAAATGGGTAGAATATCTCAATTTCGACGGCGTGAGCCCAATGACGGCAATCAGGAAGCAAAACGGAATGGATAAACCCTGGAAAGTTTCATTTTGGGGCGTAGGAAACGAAAGCTGGGGTTGTGGCGGTAACATGACCGCTGATTACTACAGCGATTTATACCGCCGATATGCTACTTATGCCCGTGATTATCCTGGTGCTCCGTTGAAAAGAATTGCCAGTGGTGCCAACGCAGAAGATTACCGTTGGACGGAAACCTGCATGAAAAACATTGGGCCAAATAGAATGTGGGGTTTAACACTTCATTATTATACCCTCCCGACAGGGAACTGGGGCGTAAAAGGCTCGGCAACAAAATTCGATGAAGCACAATACTTCAATACGATGAAAAATTGTATTCGTATGGAAGAAATTGTAGCCAAACATTCGGCAATTATGGACAAGTACGACCCCAAGAAAAAAGTTGCTTTAATTGTTGACGAATGGGGAATTTGGACTGACGTAGAACCGGGAACCAATCCGGGCTTTCTTTACCAGCAGAATAGCTTACGCGATGCGCTAATTGCCGGCACAACCTTAAATATTTTTAACAACCACTCTGATAGGGTGCGAATGGCAAATTTGGCACAAACCGTAAATGTTTTGCAAGCCATGATTTTAACAGAAAAAGATAAAATGCTGCTCACTCCTACCTATCATGTTTTCGACTTATTCAAAGTACACATGGATGCCAAGTACCTTCCGATAAGTTTCACCAGTCCGAATTATACAATGGGTGATCAAAAAATTCCAGCATTGAATGTTTCTGCTTCGCAGGATTCAACCGGAGCCATTCACGTTTCGCTGGTAAATCTCGACCCAAAAAATAAAATCTCTATCAATACAGATTTAGGTGATTTAAAATGGAAAACGGTAACTGGCCAGATTCTTACTTCGGCAAAATTAACGGATATCAACACGTTTTCTGATCCAAATAAAATACACAACGCAAAATTTAATGGTGCAAAAAAATCAGGCAAAGTACTCAAAGTAGATATTCCAGCTCAGTCTGTGGTGGTGCTTGAGCTGAAATAACCAGTATAACTATGAAGAAGATATATATCCTTTTGGCAGCAATGATATGTTGCGCCTCCAATCTATTTGCACAATCAAATAAAGCCGTATATCTGTTTGCCTATTTTAAAAATAACGGTAAAGATGGCCTACACTTGGCTTACAGTAGAGATGCTTACCAATGGACTGCCCTAAAAAATGATTCTTCTTTTTTGAAACCAACAGTAAGTAAAGATCAATTGATGAGAGACCCCTGCATTATTCGTGGCGCAGACGGTTTATTTCACATGGTATGGACAGTAAGCTGGAAAGATAAAGGAATTGGATATGCAAGTTCGAAAGATTTAATTCATTGGAGCGAACAACAATTTTTGCCGGTGATGGCTAAACAGGAAGGCGCAAGAAATACCTGGGCTCCTGAAATTACCTATGATAGCCTTACCAAAACCTATATTATTTATTGGGCAAGTACTATAACAGGAAAATTTAATGAAACCGCTTCGAGCTTAGAAGATGGTTACAATCACAGAATTTATTTTGTAAGCACTAAAGATTTCAAAACCTATTCGGAAACAAAACTGCTTTATGAGCCAGGTTTTAACGTAATCGATGCAACCATCGTAAAGGACAAGGGAAAGTTTATTATGTTTTTAAAAGATGAAACACGCGAACCCGTTCAAAAAAACATCAAGATTGCCACTGCCGATCATTTGAATGGTCCTTACTCAAACTCTAGTCAATCCATAACTGGAAAATACTGGGCTGAAGGGCCAACGGCAATCAAAGTAGGCAATGAATGGCTTGTTTACTTTGATAAGTATCGCGATCATCGATATGGCGCCATCTTATCTTCAGATTTAAAAGACTGGACTGATGTTTCGGACAAAATTTTACTCCCGAAAGGTTTGAGGCACGGAACCATCCTCACAATAAAAGAAAAAGAACTCAAAAAATTATTAAAGCAATAACATGATATTAAGACGATTAGGCCTATCAATAGTAGTGCTTCTAACGATGCAATTTGGCAGTAATGCGCAAGAGAAAATTATCGTAGCGAAAGGCAATCCAATTATAACGGATAAATATACGGCAGACCCTGCGGCCTATGTTTACGGCGATTCGGTTTACTTATACACCGGACATGATGTAGCGCCGAAGGGAAAGGAGAACTATGAAATGCATGATTGGTTAGTGTATTCTTCAGCAGATATGATCAATTGGAAGGAACATCCTTCACCGCTAAATGTTAAAAACTTTGTGTGGGCAAAAAACGATGCCTGGGCTTCACAAGTAATTGAACGCGATGGAAAGTTTTATTGGTATGTGGCTATTTCTCACGGAACTATACATGGAAAATCTATCGGAGTAGCGGTGTCTGACAGTCCTCGGGGGCCTTTTAAAGATGCGATTGGTAAAGCACTGATTACAAATGATATGACTACTGATGTCAAAATCAGCTGGGACGACATTGATCCATCTGTAATAATTGATGATGATGGACAGGCGTATTTATTTTGGGGAAACCAAAGATGCTATTATGCCAAGCTTAAAAAGAACATGATCGAATTGGATGGCCCGATACAAAAAATTAACATTCCCGAATTTACCGAGGCACCTTGGATACATAAACGCAAAAACTGGTATTATCTTTCTTATGCTTCAGGTTTCCCTGAGAAGATTGTTTATGCCATGAGCAAAAATGTAAATGGACCATGGGAATATAAAGGCATTTTAAATGAAATAGCTGGGAATTCGAATACCAATCATCAGGCTATAATCGATTTCAAAGGAAAATCATATTTCATTTACCACAATGGCGCCATTAATACCGACGGCGGCAGTTTCAGAAGATCTGTTTGCATCGATTATTTGAACTATAATAGCGACGGAACGATAAAAAGAATAGTGATGACCAGCGAGGGAGTAAAAAAGCAAAATAAACACCTTGATTAGTGGTGAAGATTATTATCTAGCTTTCGCTTACAGGACCTGAACTATTTTTGCTAAAACTGCATCTTTTTCTTCCGCATCAGCGGAAGAGAAAAAAAGCTCAAAGATAAAAGCTTAAAAGCTAAAGTAAAAGGACTAAAGCTGGCAAAATCGATTGGCGATAAATTTTATTGCCGTCAGTTTCAACTGACGGAAAATAAATAAAGCAACCAAGGCTTTAGCCAAATGCTGCCGTTTGAAAGTCTTTGTTTCTTGTAGCTCATTAAGTACCTAAACCCGACAGCAGCGAAAATACTTTTTATTTGCAGCAACCTTGAATACGCTGTCATGCTGAGGCACGAAGCATCTGCAGCCGATGAAACAGATGCTCCGTAGCTCAGCATGACAGAAAGCCGATAAAAAGATTGTAGCGAATGGCGGGAAGCAGATAAATAAACTTCTTTAACTAATTATTGGTTGCTAAGATTTCCTAACCTTCAAATGTTATCGCATCAATCTTACTTCGTAAATATTGGCAATTCTGGCGCCTTTACTAGCTTCGAATCTTAGGGTGATTTCCTTATTCATCAGAGATTCTGGAATTAAAATATCTTTTGAGAAAAAGGTATTCCCATTACCTCCATCCATTGAGATTTGCGTTACAAGTTTGCTATTAATAATCACATCGAAAGTTCGGTTTTTTTCTGCTCCATATAATAATAATCTCACTTTGCGAGCTTGTAAATCTTTGTTTTGCAACACATAACTGAACCAACCAGATCCATTTCTAAAATGTTGATCGTTGAAAGTTCCATTTTCCGTTTTCTCACCTTTAAAATCGTGATCAGACTCGGGTTGCTGTTCACCAGTATTTACAAGATCAATGGTTGCCAATTCTAACGCCTGTTTCTCCTTTTCGGCAAGCGCAATAGCCTTCGCCCGTTCGGGTAAGCCTTCTATCGTAGCATAAGGAAAATAAATGACGTATCGTTTCTCCTCTAAATTGTAAAAAGGAACAAGCTTTAAATCTTTGTATTTCGGTTGATAAATCAATGTTGCAGCACTAAATTCCAATGCATCGTTCGGTAAAGGTTTTACCTGATTAGCAAGGGTGCTCTTAGTTCCAGTTACCAAAGGCGCTTCGTTTATCGGTAAAAGCTTACCCGATGCAATATGTCCCATTCTGCTACCGTCGGCAGTGATATTCGGCTGGTCCAGCGTATCTAACGCTGCCGCCAATACCACCGGACCATGTACAAAGGAAACCCAGTCAGATCCATCAGGCATAAATTCAGTTGAGGTATGCATTGGTAAAACTACCTTGATCCGATCGCCTGTTGACCATAGTCTGTTAACACTCACATAACCATTTTTCAAATCTTTCACTTCAACAGATTTTCCGTTAACAAAAACCTGCATTTTATTTTTTTCAACCCATGAAGGATAACGGAAGTTCACAGCGAATTGCTGTTTTTTCGTCAATGAAATTTCAAGCGTGGTAAAATCGGTGTTTGGAAAAGATGTTCTTTGAACAGCCTTTAATCCGCGTTCTTTCCAATCAACTTGTGATGGAATGAAGAGGTTTACAAACAAATTTTTTTCATCATGAGCATAAATCAACTCGCCGTATTTACCATGGTTTTCCAATCCTGATCCCACACAACACCAAAAACTTTCCTGAGGATTTGAATAGGTTCGGTAATGCCCGGGACGCATGGGGGTAAAATACACAAACCCGCCTTTGCTGCGTTGCGAACTGAGAATATGGTTATAAAGCGTTCGTTCGTAATAATCTAAATAAGTGTTTGATGGATTGGCAAGAAACAGCTGCTTGGTGAGCTTCAGCATATTGTAAGAATTACATGTTTCCGGTCCTTCCCTCGACTCAAGCATCGAAGAAAAATCGTTTGAAGGATGAAAATGTTCCCTCACACTGTTTCCACCAATGGAGGTGGTTCGATGGTTTACAACTGTTTTCCAAAAAAAATCTGCAGCGTTTGCCATTGTGGTATCGGCTGCAACCAAGGCAATTTGTTCAAACCCAATTACCTTCGGAATTTGAGTATTGGCATGCAAACCATTTAAAGAATCTTTATTGTCTTCAAGCGGATTTAAAATAGAGAGATCTGAAAACTGCCTGGCCAGTTTAAGATATTTTTTATCTTTAGTAATTGAATATACATTGGCAAAAACCTCATTTAAGCCGCCATGTTCACTCTTTAACAAAGTTTGAATTTGCTTATCGGTTAAACCCGACACCAGATCAATGCACCAATCAGTAAGCTTAATGAGCATTCCTTTCGCCTTAACGTTTCCAGCAATAGCATAAGCATCGTAAAGGCCGGCGTAAATTTTATGAATGTTATACAATGGGACCCATCTATCATTTAGCGAGAAACTTGATGATATTATATTGCCTGCTTTAATCTGCTCCCAAATTTTCTTTCCGTCAGGCACCCCGGAAAGATAGCCATTACCATTTTTGATTTGACATTTCTCCAACTCATCGATCATATAATCGAGCCGCTGCTTTACTTTAAAATCGCCGGTTGAGGCATACATTAGTGAGAGTGCAGAAACGTAGTGGCCACCGATGTGCCCATCTAAACCCGTATTTTCCCAGTTACCGTACGAAGTTGTTTTTGGTGTTAAGCCAGCCTCTATAAGGTATGGTGCTAAAAGTTTATCCGCGTTTAGCGAGAGCATATAATTTAGATCGGTTTGCTGGGCGGCCACAAAAGGACCTTCTAGTAAACGCACATCTCTCAACTGAAATGCAGTAATTTTCTGTTGCGCTAAGCAGCATACTGTTACAGTAGAGAAACAAATAAGGGAAAGAATAAATTTCATAATCATGGATTAATTGCCATCAGGTTTGATTAAGCTGCTATTAGGGCTTTCAGGCCATTTCCAAACTGATGGGTCATCTGGTTTTGATGGATCAAAATTAGGAAAATCGTTCACAATATATTTTGCAATACCAAGCTGCTGAGCTTTAATTCCTAAAACCACGCATTTTGCAATTTCATAAGCCCCGTACGGGTTGAAATGTGTATTGTCTGCCAATGGTTTATCTTGGTCGGGATAGCTATTTGCTGGATAATGAACAAAAGCTTTTTTAGATTTTTCTTCGCCCAATGCATCGTACAATTTGGCTGTCATCACATTAAGATCAATTAACGCAACTTTTTCCTCTTTAGCCACCTTCCTTGCGGCATCTGGATAATCGCCAAGTGTATTCTGTGTTTTTCCATCTGCTCCAAAAGATCTTCTGCTAGTGGAAGTAACAATTACAGGGATTCCACCAATTTTCTTAAATTCAGAAACGAAGGTCTTCATCCGCTCCGTATAGGATTTATAAGCTCCATCATTGACGCCTTTTTCCTTTTGATCGTTGTGGCCAAATTCTATAAACAGGTAATCGCCTGGCTTTGCAATACTCAGAATTTTATCCAACCTTCTGCTGCCTTGAAAAGAGCCCAATGTGAGGCCAGACTCTGCATGGTTGGCAATGGCAACACCAGGTTTAAAAAACCGGGGAATCATTTGCCCCCAGGATGCCCAAGGTTCATTTTCCTGATTGACAACTGTAGAATTGCCAGCCAAAAAAACAGTAATCTGATCTTCAACTTTTGCAATTTCTAAGCCTGCTAATGCTGTTTGGTGATCAAACTCTAAAGTTAATTTATCGTCCCAATCTAGTTTGGTGAGCTCACGGGTTTTCAGCCCGACAACCCGGCCATCTTTAATGTTTTTATTTTTTACATTGACAATGAATGATTTGACCACATGTTGGCCTGGTTTCGTTTTCACGTCTTCTAACATCAAACGGCGGGATTCTGCTTTAACCGTAGTTAACGACGATTCTTTTGCATCTCCCAATGTTAAGGTTACACTATAATTTCCCTCTGGTACCGCTACCGAAAAATAAAACGGCTTATTGCTTCGCACCAGGTCGGCATTGAGCAGGTTTTTGCCTCCCCGGTCGATTCCTTCTACCTTACTATCAAAATCGAAACCATATTTTTTATTATTTGAAAAGCTGGTTGTTGGTAAAATTTTGATGTGGTTTTTAGCTGCCTTGCCTGGACCAAAGTCAAACTTATAATCTATACTTTGCGCTCTTAATTGGTGGCAGAAAAACACAACGCCGCTAATTAATATTAGTTTTTTAAAATTCATTTGCTTTTTTTTCGATGGTTATTTTCCGTGGGTAGATGTTTTATTTCCGGCGATGTTTAAATCGATCTTATCCGCCCTGATATTGGTGGCATATACATTCCATAAATCATCCACAAATAAAATTATTGTATTCATAAATTGAATGTTCAGACCGCAATCGGCAGTAGGAAAATATTTGGTTAAGCAATTGAAAACTCAATCGCAACCAAATATGCAGAAACAATTTTTATTTGCCATCCTGTAGCCACCCGTCCAAATCATTCAAGAAAAAAAACAAACTAAAGCTATTTTACTTTGGAAATAATTTCTGTTTGCGCCGCCTTTAAACCACCACCATTTACGTTTAATTTTATTTTTCCCGGATTAACGGTCGACTCTACCAGAACAACCAGTTTTCCGCTAAATAATTTCATGGTAGGTTTCTCAAAACTCTCTAAAGATGTTGCATCTCCATTACACACAGCTTTAAATTTTCCATTACCGCTCACATAAAACTTGAGTTGTTGACTAGCTGTAGGACATAGATTTCCGTCTTTATCAATGACCGAAACGGTAACAAAAGACAAATCTTTTCCATCTGCATCAATTACGCTGCGATCTGGAGTAAGTACAATTTTATAAGGCTTACCTGCAGTTACTATCTTTTCTTCCGCAGCAGGTTTACCTTGTGCATCGAAAGCTACAACTTTTAGCGTTCCCGGTTGATATTTTACATCCATCCACATCAATCTGTATCTATTCTGGGGTGATTTTTTGTCTTTTTTACGAATGCCGAGGCTTTTTCCATTCAAAAAAAGCTCAGCGCTATCATAGCTGGTGTAAACAAAAACAGGTGTAGTGTCTCCAGTTCTATTTTCCCAATTCCAATGTGGAAGTAAATGCAATGTTGGTTTAGTTTTGTTCCATCGGCTTCTGTATAAATAGAATCGGTCTTTTGGCAGACCTGCTAAATCAGAAATTCCGAAATATGAACTTCTTGAAGGCCAGCTATTATCGTAAGGTGTTGGCTCGCCCAGGTAGTCGAAGCCAGTCCATACAAACTCCCCGATCACCCATGGTTTATCATCCTGCATTACAAAATCATCATCAGGAAGATTAGACCAGCTGCAGTATTCCATATCATAAGATGAAGATTGAAAATCATCATACTGTTTATCTTTGGCTTTGACCACGGGAAATTTATAAACCCCTCGCGAACTTACTGTAGAGGCGGTTTCAGAGCCTAAAATAAAACCTTGTGGGAAAGCCTTGTTGGCCTCCTCGTAAAGATGCACCCGATAATTTAATCCTGGAATATCAAGAAGTGCCCCGAAGCCAGATTGCATAGTGGCCTTAACCTGATCCATGCCTACGGTAACCGGACGAGTAGGATCTTCACGATGAAAAATTTCCTGTAACCATTTTGCCCGTTTAACCCCTTCAGCTCCAAACTGATCGGGTACTTCATTTCCTGAACTCCACATCACAATACTCGGGTGGTTTTTGTTTGCCTGTACAAGATTTACGATATCTTTCTCAGCATCGGTATCGAAATACAAATGATAACCATTTTCTACCTTTGCTTTTGCCCATTCATCGAAACTTTCTGCCAGGAACATAAATCCCATTTCATCGCAAAGCTCCAATTGTTCGGGTGATGGCATATTATGCGAACTCCTGATTGCATCGCAACCCATATCTTTCAAGATGGTTAGTTGTCTGCGTAAGGCGGCCACATTAATCGCGGCTCCGAGCGGACCTAAATCATGATGTAAACAAACACCTTTAAATTTTCGTACTTGTCCATTCAAACTGAAACCCTGATTGGCCTTAAAGCTAATGGTTCTGATGCCGAAACGCGTTTTAACGATATCTTTTACCTGGTCACCATCGTATACTGTAGAAACAAGCGTGTATAAATATGGGTTTTCGGGGCTCCATAATCTTGGTTCAGAAACGCGAATATTCTGATCTGCCTCCTGTCCGAAAAAAGATTTTGTAGTATCTACAGCAACCTGTTTACCCGAACTATCCAAAACCTGATTAACCAGGCGCAAGTTTGAGCCAGTTAGTTTGGTTTTTACGTTCACCTTGGCGAATCCCTTTTCTACCACCGGTGTAGTGATGGTAATGCCCCATTGATCGATGCTTTTCTCTTCTTTGACGATGAGGTGAACATTGCGATACAACCCTGCACCAGGATACCACCGGGAAGATTTTGGCTTGTTATTAAGGTGAATGGCCAGCACATTATCTTTTGATTTTAGTCCATGGGTAATGTCTATATAAAAATAATTGTAACCATAATTCCACTGCCCCACTTGCTTTCCGTTAAGGTAAACCCGGGGTTCGCTCATTGCACCATCGATTTGTAGCAACACTTTTTGCGTTGAAGTAACGGCTGGAAGAATAAGTTTTTTTCTGTACCACCCTTCGCCAATATAGGGTAATGCACCCGTTCTACCTGTTTTTTCAGTAGGCTTAGTTTCACCGTTCTGCGTGATGGCAGTAACTTGTTTGTCTATTTCCTTATCGAAAGGACCAGAAATAGCCCAATCATGAGGAACCCGAACGCTTTGCCATTTACTGTCGTCAAAACCTGGTGCAGCTGCATCGGCAAAAGTGCCTTTAGAAAACTTCCAACCATCGTTAAGTACGATTTGATTTCTTTGCGCTAAACCCTGAAAATAAACGGATAAAAGAAGCGATAGGATTAAGATTACTTTGGGTTTGAACATTGTCTTTGCGCCTTTTACCGGCGTGGTTTATGGTTAGGATTTTATCGGTTTGTGAAGAAACGAAAGATTTAACAGAAAGTCAATTAAAATAAGTAAAACATGGAAATTGTTATATTTGCTATGCTTGAAGAATTAACCTGACAACATTAACTAACCATTGATTTATGCATATTTAAAAAAAATTGATGCAAAGATACGATCATTGGTAGCGGCTATCCACTTATGACCTATAAATTAAAATCAGACAAAAAGATAAAGGAGGGTTTTGTAGGCCAACAAATGATTGTTCTTCCACCGAATGTTAAAAATTCGGTTGTTAAGAATGATTTAATTAATCAGTTGTATCTCACAGCCATAGGCTATTATCCACATGCGGTTTACCATAGCAGGGAGCGTAAACTCGGGTGCAGCGAATACATATTGCTCTTTTGTATCACAGGGAGCGGGTCTGTAACCATCGAAGATCAAAACTTTAAGCTTAATCCCAACCATTTCATCATTCTGCCGAAACAAGTTGGGCATAAATACGAAAGTTCACAAAGCAACCCGTGGACACTTTATTGGATACATTTTAAAGGCGCTAATGCTGATATTTTTTATCGTCGATACTTGGAAAATATCCAAACCCCTGTGTTCTCTGCGTATGATGAAAAAAGATTTCGAGAATTTGAGATGATGTTGAAAATACTCGGGAACAGCTTTGAGAATAGAGATTTAGAAATTGTAAACTTGAGCCTACAGAATTTCTTGGCACATTTAATCTATTCCAAAGAGATTAATCCATCCCATATCGAATTGGATAAAGTTGCCAGATCGATTGCATTTATGAAACAAAATATTGCCATCAACTATTCGCTTCAGGATCTGGCAACCGCACAACTCTTGTCTGTAACCCACTATTCCAGACTTTTCAAAGCAAAAACCGGACGTTCTCCTAACCAATATTTTAACGAGTTGAAAATACAGAAGGCTTGCCAGTTTTTATATTTTAGTGATTTGAATATCAAGGAAATCTGTGTAGAGGTGGGTTTCTCTGATCAATATTATTTTTCACGATTATTTAAAAAAATGATGGGCATCGCTCCTGTTATATATAAAAACCAACATAAACGGTCTTAGCAACAAACAAGAGCGATTAAAAAGGCAATAAAATAATAGATAGTTGAGGCGACAAAAATGAAAAATCGAAGTAAATCATATCTCTAATTAATTATGTACTTGCCAACTTTCGCAAACCTTCAGTAGCCAAAAGCAGCGAATGACTTTTCGCTCCGAAATGCATTGCATCCAAATCAATAATAGAATTGAAAGTTTTGACCGCTTCATCTATTTTCCCTAAACCCGCGAGTCCAAGTCCTGACATATACAAACAATGAATTTTATTCCGCAAATTCAGGTCATCATCAAAAATTAACAGGTTAGGCAATGAAACAGCAAAATAGTCTAATACCACCTGGTCTTCCTGATGGGTTTGTCCATAAGAAAGCAAATCATTAAAGATAATATTAGCTTTATCATCCTCTCCGAGTTTTCTCCAGGCCAAACCCTGATAAAATATTTTATCGGGCTGTTGATCATTGTAAAACATTGCCGCCCCTAAAGCCGAATTTCCTTCAGTTGCCTTTTGATAACAAGCGATTGCACTGTTACGATATTCTTCACCGGTATGCGATTCACTTAACCTTTCGTAACACACACCTAACCAATAAAATACATCATTTTCTGCTGCGCCATATAACTTTCCTTCACCCAAATTGTCTGGATATGTCTGCGCCTCCTGAAGCAAAGAAAGTGCATGATCATATTTACCTTCCATACCATAAGCTTTGGCCATTTCAGTCAAGGCGTACAAGTATTGACCAGAAACTTTGCCTTCACCACCTTCCCAAGGATGAAACTGCCTGGACATGATTAACTCGTAGGCCCTTTCATGTTGACCGATAAAATTATAGATAGACAATCGTTCCAAATACAGATCATCACGTTGCAAGACTATTTCTAAATGTTCCTCCAGAAATTTAAGGCGCTCAGTAACTTCATAGTTTAATCTTTTGTACAACTGATCGAGTTCCATTAATACCCGTGCATCGGTTTTATCTAAATTAAAGGCTTTTTGAAAAGAAGCCAATGCTAAATTCGGCTGATTAAGTTTGTTAAAATAAGCGATACCGAGATTTCTATGAGCAGTGGGAAACTGATTGTCAATCGAAACGGACAGTTCCCAGCTTTTGATGGCCTCATGGTATTGACGCTTATCGTACCATAAATTACCGAGATAATACGGTGCCTTAGCATCTAATGTTTGATTGGCAATGGCATATTGCAACACCTTGATATCCGTAAGTTTATTTGGAAAACAGAGATAGGAATTCGCTTTAGAAGCGAGTTCAAGATAATGTTTTGCAATCTCGATCGTTCCATATTGAGCAGAGAACCAAGCGAGGTAATAATATACCATTGGAGAAGTATTTCCATTTCTTTCGGCCAGTTTCAAAAACCTGCCGGCTTCTCTAAATAATCCTGCAGCCGCATAGTCGATGGCATATTCCAACAAATTATGTTCTGTACCCCGAGATAAAATCAACACTTGATTAAGATTCAATTTGGCTTCCTCGATATTGCCGATTGCCTCATTAATCAAATACCGTTCAAACCTCGCCCCTAAATTAAAACGATCTTTTTCTATAGCGGTTGAGCAAACAAGCAACGCTTTTTCATAATCCTTGAGATATCTCAACACCGTTGCTTTCAGTGCCCAGGCTTTGCTATTTCCCATGTTTCGGTTCAAAGCCAGATCTATATGTTCATCAGCCAGCTGATAATCTCCGCGGAAAACATCAATTTGGGAAATAGAGAAAAAGGCGGTATCCTGCCATGCTTTACTCCACGTAGCTTTATAGAAAGCACTATATGCCTCGCTAATTTGATCCTGATATTTTAGACAAAAGCCTAAATTGTAATAGGGTTCGCTATCGTAAGGATTGGGGTTTCTACCTATTGATGTTGCAACAGCTTTTTGAAAATAGGGTTCGGCTTTTTCAAACTGACCTCTGCGTAAATACCAAAGTCCGAGTGCGTTGTTGTTGCGCAAATCAGATGTATCCCTGTTTAAAGCTTCTTCATAGTATGGAACCGGGCTGAAAGTAGCGTGCCTGTACTGCTCCAAATGTTGACCAATCAAAAAAAGCTGTTCATTGCTCTTCACTTCTTTTGGCATTAAGGCTGGCATAGCCGCTTCTGGCATCTCATTTTTTTTGTTTTCAGCAGGCTGATAACGAATTAGTTCTTTTCCCTCTTCGTTCAAAACCTGAAACAACAGCTGTTTCTCATCAAAATCAGCCTCAATCGCAATCAAATCCTCGAAAATTTCTTCGGGTTGAAGATTTACCTGATTGTTGTAACCCAATTTGCCTCCAATGGAAACGAGGATTTTACTTGTAGGCTGAATAGAGGTTACCATTATTTTAAAGTGGAGTTTACTTTCTTCGGCAGTTACAGTAAGTAAAATATCTTTTGTTGCATTTTTTACTTTTCCAAGTTCGCGATAAGGCAGAAAATATTGGGTAAATGTTTTCTCCTCGTAAGGCATCAGCCAGGTAAAATCGGGCTGATTATCAGTGAATACTCCCGTCATCAGTTCAATATAGGGGCCGTCTTCATCAGTAAGGTTCCTATCCCAGGCTTGCCCGAAATCACTATAACCCCATGTCCATTGTTTTTTTCCTGGCGAAACATGGTGATTGGCTACATGCAATAGCCCCCCTTTTGAGTCGTGCTCATAGCCCCCCATAAAGTCGTAATCGGAGTTGATGGCCATATATGAGGTTGGAACGGGAATGTTTTTATATCTGGAAATATCTGTTCCAGGAGAATAATCTACTTTGTAATATGTTCCTGTTGCAATTGGGAAGGAAGAAACATCACGTTTGCCGTGGTCGAAAACGGCATTCACATCCGGTGGGAAAATGGATTGATAATCATCGTTAACCTTTACTGCTGGATTTGCCCACCACAAAAAAGTTTGCGGTAATGGTGTCCTATTAAACAATTTGGCCTTAATCTCTATGTATGCCCTATCTGGATGCAAGGTAAAACCGACCAATCCCTTCGTTCCAAACATCCTTTCCACCTCATTTACCCACACAGTTTTGCTTCCATCACTGTTTTCGCTGGTATCAAAATCAATCGCTTCGAAGGTGCTTGGTCTATGGTGCTGAGGCCAATTGAATTCAATTCCGCCCGAAATCCACGGTCCGGTCAATCCAACCAGCGCTGGTTTAATCACCTGGTTATAATATACAAAATGACGTTTTTTTATTTTATCGTAAGCCATTTGGATACGACCACCCAATTCGGGCAAGATCATAATCTTGATATAACGATTTTCCAAAAACAAGCCTTTGTAGGCCTTGTCTGTTTTTTCATCTTCAATCTTTTCAATTACCGCGTTTGGATACACCACGCCGCTACTCCCCTGATAGACACGTTTCTCGAAAAACATAGGATTTTTATCAGGTTTACCGATACCGTAAGTAGGAATGATCACTTCTTCCTGCCAAACTTTTACCTCTGAAATACTCATTATTGATGTTAATTTTAATGTCCTACAAAAGTGCTTTCCAATTCCTCTAACGTTTTTCCTTTAGTTTCCCTTACCTTTTTCAACACGAACAAAAACCCAAGAAAGCATATTACCGCATACAGGTAAAAGGGCCCATAAGTACCGAGTTTTTCGGCTAAAATTGGAAAGGTGAAAACTAGAATAAAATAAGCTCCCCAAAGCGATACAATTGCTACAGAAGAAGCGAGCCCTCTAATATGATTGGGGAATATTTCAGAAATCAATACCCAGGTAACCGGCGCCAAAGAGCTGGCATACATACTAATCGCAATGAGGACGAAAACAGAAACTAAACCCGCAGCGGCACCACTTTGTAGCAAATATGCCAGTATAATATAGGTAATCGATAAACCAATTGAACCGAAAAGCATTAAAGGTTTCCGCCCGAGTTTGTCTACCTGCCACATGGCAAGGAACGTAAATACAAGATTTACAATTCCGATTGCAACGGTTTCGAAAAGCTGCCTATCTAAGCTGGCCCCAACAGATTCAAAGATGGTTGAAGTATAATTGAAAACGACATTGATCCCACATAATTGCTGAAATACTGCAAGGGTAATCCCCACCAAAACTGCAGGGCGTACCGCTTTTGCAAAAACCGCCGCATAACTTTGTTTCCCTGGATTTTCAGCATTGGAACGCTGAATATCATGCATTGTTGATTCTACGTATTGGGGGGTCCCAATTTTGTTCAGGATGGCTTTTGCTTTTTCAGCTTGCCCGGAAACAATTAACCATCTAGGGCTTTCTGGCAGCCAAATCACGCCTAACAAAAATAAAACTGATGGCACAACGCCCAAGCCAAACATCCATCGCCAGGCATCAGGTCCAATATCTGCGAGTTTGTAGTTTACCAAATTGGTAATCAATATTCCAATAACAATCGTGAGTTGATTGATAGCCACATTTCTTCCTCTTACTTTTGCAGGAGATACCTCGGCGATATACATCGGGCTCAACATCGACGCCATACCTACACCTATACCAGCCGCAAACCTCATGGCTACAAATACGCTTAAGGTTGTGGAAAAAGCCATGCCAACAGATGAAACAGCAAACACGATTGCAGCAATTGCAAGACCTGGTTTTCGCCCATATCCATCTGCAATTTTTCCAGCAGCAAGGCAGCCGACAATACAACCTAGGGCCAATGAGCCCGTAAGAAAACCCTCCCACCAGGCATTAAGCAGAAATTCAGTTCTTAAAAAAGGTAATGCCCCTGAAATCACCGCGAAATCAAAACCAAATAAATATCCGCCAAGCGCTGATATAAAAGAAATTCCTATGATATAACCATTGTGAAATCCAGTATTTGTCTGTGTCATTCTATTTTATTTTGATGGTAAAAGTGTATTCTGGAACAAAGATTAATTTTTTAATATCGACTAATTTGGAGTCTCTTTCAAACTTAGGTAGAGCCTGTGGTAACAGATCTACCAAGTATGGGGCTGTTTTGTAAATAGGTCTGAAATAAAACTGGAGTTCATTTGATTTCGACTGCCCGATAAACTGCTTCAAACCAATATTCCATGGAAGCCCTTTATAAAAATCATCTGCAACCAGCGTATTATCAAGATAAGCTAAGCCAACATCACCCAAGTAATCAATATTTAGAAAAATATCATTCAATCCCTTTTCTAAAACCGGCAGCTTAACCTGAACCTTATCTTTTGCTGTTGAATTTTTATCCAATACAGGACTAACCTCAGGAACTGAAACCGTATAGTGATCGGTAGGAAAATTATCCTTCTGTACCTTCATCTCAGAAGTATTTTCAAAAACTAAACTTCCCTTGGGATAGACTGATAAATTAAAATTCGCTTTTCCTAAAGAGAGGAGTTGCAATTGATCTTTATCTTTTAAAATAATGGCCTCAGAAAAGCAAATGGCTTTTTGATCGTCAGCTGATATCACATAGGATTGCAATGCTTTTGCTTTGGAAACGATCAAGATCTTCGTTTTTTTCCCCGCCAGCTCTATGCTGACCTCTGCGAAAGACTTTAGATCTGGTAGAATTTTGATTGTGTTGCCGACTTGCGAAACTTTACAATTGCTGAGGTTAACTATCTTAAGCCCTGCTGACTTTGTAAACACCAACTCTGCAGGTTGTTGTCCATCAGCGAAAAAAACGTAATAAGGATTTGCACCATTAGACTTGGTGAGCAGCTGGGCAGTTGCATACTTCAGGTTTGCCCCATTAATATTGAGGTTAAAGGGATATATAGCATTCTCTCCACTTTTCAGATTGACTGGAACAGAAATTTTCCTGGTTTTGGTATTGAGGTTTACCATTAATCCAGATTTATCGGTCGGTTTTGCATCATCCTGAAAGTTATTGATAAAAAGAAAACCACTTTTTCCATCAGACCTTACCGAATAGCGTAACGTTTCTAAGTTTTCTGATTTAATTTTATTATTATCTGGCGGTAATGTGACCGCCATCGGAGCCAGAAGATAGCCAAATTCTTTCAAGAAGAAATGGATCAGTTTTAAGCGGTGGAACGCTGGCCTAATCTGCCCATACTCACCAATAGGAGCCTGAAAATCGTATGAAATCTTCGGGTAACCATAAGTTTCATCACTAAAATAAAATTCACCTTTTGGTGTAGAACCACCATGATACATGTAATAACCCAGGCCATTGGCCGCACTTCCTAAACACCTATTAATTAAGGCATCCATACTTTCGGCAGCAACTGTGGGCCTTCTACTATAGGTACTCATAATTCCTGAACCAAGCTCTGCTGCAAATGCTGGATAAGCTTGCGGATTATAACTTATTGGAGCGTAATCGGGAACTTTGGTCATATCCTTGTACAAGAAAAATGGTGAAATATCGGCCTTCTCTGTCCATGTTGGATAAGCATAAGCAGCGGTAACGGGCAGGCTTTCATTTTCAACGATGGCAGCATTTCCCCAACCGGTGGCGGTATACAATGGGGTTATTATCCCGTTTTTAATGGCAAGACTTTTAAGCATTTTCATATGATCCTGACCAAGTGCGGCATATGGATTTTTAACATCGGAAACCGCTACACCCTGATGGGTAACAGCACGATCTCTTGCCGAAGCTGTGAAATCGTAAGGCTCTCCAGGATAAGATATTCCCCATGGCGCAGCAGAGTGCTGGTATTCGTTTTCTAACTGCGTGGCTACAACGGGGCCGCCATCTTTAAAAAACAGGCCTTTCATTTGTTTGCCAATTTCATTATACAGCCTATCTACGTAGCCCAAATATCCAGCATCATTGGATCTAATTGAAAATGGCTTTGACAGTAACCAGTCTGGCAAACCACCATTTCTAATTTCTCCATGGCAGAATGGTCCGATCCTGATGATCACCTGAATATCGTTCGCTTTGCATAGTTGAAGAAACTTTCTTAGATTTCTGTTACCAGTCCACTTGAAGCTACCTTCTTTTTCTTCATGCATGTTCCAGAAAACATAGGTAGCAATCATGGAGATGCCACCTGCCTTCATTTTCTTAATAGATTCGCCCCAATAAGTTTCAGCGTATCTACTAAAATGAAACTCCCCAGTAATTGGAATTATAGCCTGATTATTATAGGAAATAAAGTAGTTGTTTACCTCGATTTTATTTCCTTGTGGATCAACACCTCCCAGATTAAGTTGACCATTAACAATCTCTTTTGCGGCATTGGAAATATCAATATTATATTTTTTTTGCTGTGCTGAAGCAAAGTTTAGAGAAAGGGCCGACAGCAAAAACGCCAAAGCCTTCGGATAGTATATTTTTTTAATGCTCAGAAACATGTTTATAAATGGTATGAGCCAAAAATAATTGTAACGAACACTAATTCACATGGACGAGTTGCTACATAAAGATGGACAATCTTATCATCATAAATTTTAAAAAATATAAATTGAACCAAGAGGCAGATCGCTTTATCAACTGAAGCGAAGCTTTTTGTGAGAGAAATATCTGATGGTAAACTAAAGCTAAACGAGGATGAATGTCGATTTATAAAACAAAAAGCCCAGCAAATTGACATCTACTGGGCTATGTGCTTATTTCCTATTTTTTATAGCGTTGCCATATCAATTACAAATCTATAACGAACGTCGCCTTTTTCCATTCGTTCATAAGCAGTCTGAATATCTTTCATATCAATCATTTCAATATCAGAAACAATGTTATTTTCCGCACAGAAATCTAACATCTCCTGAGTTTCGGCAATGCCGCCAATGCCAGAACCCGCCAAACTCTTTCTACCACCTAATAAACTAAACGCAGCAATTTCTGCCGGTTTTGGTGGAACACCTACGCAAATATGAACACCGTTAGTTCTAAGTAGCGATAAATACATATTGAAATCGTGTTCTGCTGAAACGGTGTCTAAAATGAAATCGAAAGTTCCAATAGCGGCTTTAACCTGTTCCGCATCTGTAGTTACCACAAAATGATGAGCACCAAGTTTTTTTGCATCCTCCTCTTTCTTAGGTGAAGTACTTAATACCGTAACGTCAGCTCCGAAAGCAACGCCGAACTTAACCGCCATATGGCCTAGTCCACCCAAACCAAGTACAGCCAATTTATGGCCTTTGCCAACTTTCCAATGGCGTAGTGGAGAATACGTAGTGATCCCAGCACATAAAAGTGGGGCAACAGCGGCAAGGTCCAATTTATCAGATACATGCAATACAAATTCTTCCCTTACGACGATTGAATCAGAGTAACCGCCATAAGTGGGAGTTTTTCCGTCTCTTTCCAAGCCATTGTAAGTTTGGGTATTTCCTTCCAAACAATATTGTTCCAGATCTTGCTTACAATTCTCGCAAACCTGACAAGAATCAACCATACACCCTGTTCCAGCTAAATCACCTACTTTAAATTTCTTTACGTGGTCTCCAACTTTTATTACTCTACCTACTATTTCATGACCAGGAACCATCGGAAAAATTCCAGGAAACCAATCATTTTTAATTTGGTGTAAATCTGAATGGCAAACGCCACAGAATAAAATTTCAAATTGAACATCGTGTGGTCCAACTTCTCGGCGTTCGAAATTCCAGGGGGCTAAATCTGTACCAGGGTTTTGTGCCGCATATCCTCTTGTTGCTATCATTTTCTAAATTTTAGGTAATTATACTTCAACAAAAGTAATGGCAAATTGTTAGTCGCCTATTGCAATATTCAAAGTATTACTTACAAAATTCAAACAATATGTGGATTGATCTCAAAATCTCCAATCAATAGCCACAGCCAATACAGCAAAGGTATTGACACATCATTCTCTGCCTGCAAGTCAATTATCCGGCAATTAGCTGTTTCTTAACTTGAAGATGGTGACCATCCCATAGAAAAATCCATGTCCACTGGTATTCTTCACAAACCTCTTCCTCATCCGGATGCTGTTGTCTATAAACATCATCAGAATTTGTTCCATAAGAAATGATGACTTCTTTATTTATTACCTTAATGGAATAGATGTAATAGCAGCCATCATTTTTGATATGATAGGTATTACTGATGTAATTTTTATCCTCCAATTCTTTCAAATTCAAATGCTTAAAAAGATTTGAGAACTCAGTTAAATCCCAATAATCGTATAATCTGGAGAACTGCTGGATTAACATTTCTTTGGTTAACTGATTATTATTGGCTGCCCTTTGTTGATCAAAATCTGGGTTTACCTCAGAAATAATTAAAGCAGTATCTCTTACGGGTAATGAAAAAAAGTTCCCTAATTCTTCTGGATTTTTATTTTCTAGCGCAGATTGTAGCTTCGTCAACTCTTCAATCAATCTATGCTGATGAAGCATCTTTCCTTCAGCTTTTTTAGAAGTTAAAACATTTGCGGTATCTCCACCTATAACTGTCTTGCTCTCTGTTTTTTTACTTTCAGTGCATGCAATAAAAGAACAGCTCAATACTATTGCTATAATTAAATTCTTCATTCTATTTTGCGTCTAAAATACTGAAATGATTTTGGAAGCTGATCGTAAGTGGCTATAAACCCCACTGAAACAACCTTTTTCTGCTGCCCTGAAGTGGATATCGCATAGCATAAAAACAAAATTAAAGTGAATCCTTTCATAGGGTTAATTGAGCTTTTAACTCTTAATTAATATCCGGTAACCAATAAATTTTTAGATGCTTTTAAGCTGCACTTCTGAAATTTTGTATAAGCCATAGCGCCTTTGGTGCAGATTTTATCGGCAGTTCCACCAGCAATATAACTGCTCAAAGCATCATGCAAAGTATAAGCTTCGGGCGCCATTAATCCGGTTGTCCATAGTAGTGGATTTGCTTTTGCCTGGCTTAAATGGGGTGCAAAATATTTTTTACTGATGCAGGCCAAAATAATGGCATCTCGTTTTTTGCCATCAGCGTTGCTAAAATTTTCATTCAGCTGAAAATCCATTAAACCATCATGGCCAATGTAAGCCACCATTTTTGCATTACCGTTTATTCCAATGGTTGTTTTATTAATTTTGATAGTATCTTTCAACTGCCCTGCGGCACTATAAAGAAAATCTGTAGTTGTTTTTTTAATGTATTGCCCGTCATACGCATCTGCAACAAGGTAATAATGTTTGCTAACGTGTTTAAAAACCAAACGTTCCATTCGTATTTTATCCAGCTTTTGCGTTTTTAGCAACTTCCACTCTTTACTTTTTTTGAAATAGCTCCTGATTCCATTTGCACATCCCCAATACAAATTATTATTTGGATCTTGTCCATTGCCAATGGCTTTTGGTACAGGAACAATGCCTTGATATTTGTTATCGCAAAGGGCTACAAAAACATGAATAGTTTTGGTAGCTGTATCGAACTTAGATACATTAATATCGCGTTTGTCATTCGCTTCAATAGGTTTTTGCTCACTATGGCAACTTGAAGCCAAAAGACTAAAAACTATGCACAGTATTAAATATTTTTTCATCATTTTATTGTTTATTTATTCTTGTACTACTTCATTATTACCCATCTCCAGCATTCCAGTAATGGCCGCAAAAACTATTGCTAATGGCAAAAGAGCCGACAAAGCGAAATTGAAACAGTAACTAATATAATCATGGAAACTATATTGTTGAAAAGCCTCGATCAGCGGATCGTCTCCACTGTTAACAGCAATCCAAATCCCTAGTGAGGTCACTAAAAATGGTATCGAGAACCTAAAGATGAAATGTGGCGCCAATAACCCTGCATGATCGAAAAATTTAATGATATAACAATAAACAACTACACCAACTAACACAGCTGGGCTAATGCTTAAAAAAAATAGGCCTCCATAACCACTATTTAACTCAGGATTTATGAATACATAAATCAGAAAGCCAATGGTAGTTATTATTGCAATTAACAAGGCTTTAATAAATGACAGCTTAATTTTCATTACTATTTCTGGGTTTAATGATATAATAAACATCGTCTTCATAGAGGAGTGCGTATGACAGATTTTTAGGTCTATAGTAGCTAAAATTGTATGTAGGATACTTCCCTTGATCGTTTTTTGGCTTTTCATTCTGGAATAACTTTGCCTTTATTTTAATTGTATCTGTTTTATAAAATAAATTGATGTAAGCGACTCCGTACCAGCTGTCTTCTTTTACCAGGTTTATTCTTTGATAATCAGCAACATAGACGATTGAGTTAGGTTTATCAAAGGCTTTACTATCAGGAACCAGATTTGGCAATTGGGCGCCAGGGAGGTCATCAAGATTTACATACAATTTCTTACCATAAAGTGCAAGCCATTTTCCGTTAATTAAAAATATGGCCTTATCTATTTCACGATTTCTATTTGAATCATCGTACTTCCATAAGCGATCGAATTTGAAATAGAAAACGTCTGTAGCCTTTTGATTTAGTCTGGAAAATTCCTCTTCAACTTTATCTTCTGGCCAGTCAACACTTGCGTTAAGCTCAATATATTTTTTAGTGGTCGTATCGCCATCTAATATCCAGCTTGAATATGCTGTGTTTTGCACTATATAATCGCCACGGATTATAGTACTATAATCGTTGTTGAATGTAATGCTATCGGCTACATTTCCTAAGCTATCTAATCTATAAAATGATTGTTTCCTCTTATCTTCATGATGCTCAATAAAAATGATATTCTTTCTTGAAGCGAAATAATAAGGCTTCGAAAGATTATTTCTATAGGATTTTTTGAAAAGACGAGTCACACTGTATCTTTCCGTCTTTACCCCTTCTGGCAGCAATTTATATTGGCTGTCTTTCAACTTGAAGTCAGGTTGGCGGATAAAATTGCGGAAAAAATATCCATAGGCAATGCTTAAGATAAAGCCTGCAATTGCCAGTAAGATTACTAAGATATTTTTCCTATAGATACCCATATATATTTGTGATTTATCTAAATTTCTTTTCCATGAAACTTCATTGTTTTAATGTGTTTTTGTTCAATTAAAAACAGCCTAAGCATAATTTAAAGTGATCTGCATTTTTTGGGTAGGTTATTTTTTTTTGACTGGCGCTCTCGTCATATCGAACGCAGCGCAGCGAGGAGATATCTGTTTCGTATTTTTACTGCTTTAACAACATTTTGTGCTGATAGCTTGGAGATTCCTTTCCGATAAAACGGAACTGGCTCTATTGAAAACTCGTTCCGAATGACGGGTTTAAATGGTTGCATCTACTTCACTTCCTGCCATTTCATGGATAATTTGGCTAAATACAGTGCAAATTGTTGTTTTTGCTCTGGCGTATTCAGCTTTTGGATTAAACCTGCTGATTTACTGCTCCAATCCATATAAGCTTTTTCCTTTGCTGCAATTTCGGCTTTGCTTTTATTTTTAAAGGCAGTTGAATATTCTTGTAAAAGTATTTCGAATGATGCAAAGTGCTGATCAACTTCTGGATTACCGAAATCTGGTTTTTCCATGGCATTGATTTTTTCAATTCCCTTTTGTCGGTTTTCTTCCGAAGTTTTCACTAACTCCTCTGTGCTCGTTTTTTTCTTTCCCGTAAAAATTAGAATAGAAAAAAACAGCGCAAGCGAGGCCAACGACACCAAGGCGTATAAGCCAATTTTTCCTCCATGGCCCATCCATTTCTTAAGGCCGAAAAACAATAGTGCAAGCCCGAGCAAAACCATTGTTACCGCCAGTCCAGTATTTCCTAAATAAATAAATACAGGGTATAAAATGCGGGGAATGTTGTAGTTAGATTGAGGTTGAAAATACAATGTTCCCTGACTAAATATTCCTGCGCCAATGAATCCGATCGCAGCAGATTTTAATTGCTCGGCAGTTTGAATTTCCTTATTATTTTCCATATTCGAGAGTTTTTTTCATTGAAGATAACTTCCTTTCCCATTCTCTCTATAAATAATAATTATTCGCTTTAGCATTTTATAAATTTGTTGCTCTTGCTTTATTATTCGTAAACAAATGCCTTAAACCCCTTACTTTTTCTTTTCGGTT
This sequence comes from Pedobacter sp. Leaf41, assembly GCF_001422545.1. Classification (GTDB taxonomy): domain Bacteria; phylum Bacteroidota; class Bacteroidia; order Sphingobacteriales; family Sphingobacteriaceae; genus Pedobacter. Next base: position 1,415,332 of record NZ_LMLE01000001.1, read on the forward strand.
TTAACCAATACAGATTTGCCGTTTTCGATCTTGTAATAGGTTAAATGCGTGTAGTTGTCATTTTCGTAAACCCGCTCCTCTTTCACTAAAAACAGCTTTCCATTTTGCCATCGGTAATATTGTGTTCCTTCGTTTCCGCTTCCATCTGCATCTATGGTTTGGGCTTCTTTTTTAACGGCATCAAAAAATATCACACCTAAATCATTCAACCTTTTGCTTTGGATAAATCCACGTTTTTCGGGTTTATAGATAAAATACAGGAAGGAGTAATCCCCTTTCGCTACGCCTGGGTAATAGATGGGGATTTTAATATCGAGATAACCATCAAAATTCAGATCCTCGAGCAAAACTTCGGATTCTTTCATAAAAACATCATGAAAATCTGTAAAAATCCAGCGCTGGCTTTTGTTTACGAAGACCTTGAGCAAAACCAGATTGAAATAATATTGCGCATCGGCTGGAAGGTTATCTAGCTTTGCTCGGTTTCTTGAGTACTGAAAAACGTAATTGGAAGGATTAAATGCCTTTAAATTTTCTCTAGCTGTCAATTTTACGGTTAGATATGCTGCGTTTTTACCAGGTTTTTGCCAACTGCCGCTCAAATAAATCTGGTCTATATAATTAAGCCTGAATTTTCCGGTGTTTTCATATTTCCGCTTTGTGATGTTGTAAGTGCTTTCTTGCAGGTTGAGTTCGCCATCTATTAATTTGCCCTCGAGAATTATTTTCTCGGTAATGCCATTCTGTTTGTAGTAATATTCGCCAGCTACGCTATCACTCTTTTGGTTCATTTCCAATTTCATTTCTATCGGATATTTATCGATCAATCCTGTGAAATTTATAATTGAAGTTACTTTTGCATCTTGGGCTTTTAATTCAAAAAAAGACAGTGCTGATAATAGTATGATAATTATTTTTTTCATCGTTTGTTAAATTTGATCGTCATTCGCGTGAAAACGGGAATCTTAAAGCGATAAAAGGATTTAGTCCGATACAATCGCATTAAGATTGCCAGTCAAGCTGGCAATGACGATCGTGTTATCTTAATAATCGAACCATTCTAAAATATAGGCTTCATTTTTTTCCTCTGCTCCTTTATAAATCCCAATGGGTGCGCCGTAAAATAGTTGCATCGCTTTGGCATCAAATTTTGCTCGACAATCATCTACAGTTAACCCGCAATAAATTTTTACAGGCACCAGAAATTGGTCTTCATTGTTAGCATTATAACCTCTATAAACCCACTTTTTATCATCAGCGCTGGCAAAATAATATTCGCAACGATCATATTCGATAGTTCTGCTTTTAATACTGTTCTCGAATTTCTCTTTACCATCAGCACGATAATATTCAGCGGGATTATAATCTGCTAACTTCGAGCGCAAGGCCGTTAATTCGGCAAGAGTTAAAGGCATATGCACAATAAAATATAGGAAGTATTTATTCGTCTCGTGTTCAATAAAGTAACGTTTTCTTTCATACCATCTCCCTTCATTAGATTTTTCAAGTTCTTTTCGCTTGGCTACATACTTCGCTTCATCCTCAATAATTTCTTTATGATATTTAAGCTTTTTAAAAATTTTCGGATCAAGGTTTTTCGGGTCGATATTTAATACATATTGCGCATTGGTGTAAACATTTCTGCCTTCCTTGTAATAACTGATGTAGGCGTTCCAACGTGGAATACTGCTCATCCAACTCACATCTAAAACTAATGGCACTAAGTCCGAAGATTTAATAGTGTACTGCTCGTTACCAATTTTTGCAATTAAAAAATCTGTTTCTACATTAAAATCGGGCATAAAATCGCCAACTGGTTTCCGCTGTTTAATTAAACCTAAAGGTTCTACGGGAACTGTGCTCACTTTCTCTTCCATTTTTTTAGGTTTTACTTCTTGCCCGATGCAGCTAAACGAGACAAACAACAGGAAAAGGGCAGTTATTTTAAATTTCATATTGTTTGGTTATTTTCTATTTTAGTCTATCTGCTTTAATCTTTAGTCTTTCAGCTTTATTCTTATATCGCATATTGTTTGTTAATTTTTTCTTCGGGTTTTGCACTACACAAGTACAGCACCATCAAAAAGAAATATTCTAAAGGTTTCATTAAGATATAAACTGCGTTTGAAGCCTTGGCTGTCGTAATTTTTCGCGATAGCGGGTAACCATATTTATCGTAAAAACCTCTCATCACTTTGTGTAAACGAGGTGAATGTTCTTGTATCAGCTCCTCAAAAGCATTGGCAATTAACAACTGTCTGTTCACAATAATTTCGTGGCCATGTCTTTTACCTAAGCGTAAAGGTTTTACAATTGCAGGCGTTCCGCAAACGGCAACAGTACATAAATAATGACCATTATGCCCTAAAAAAGGTGGATGTGTTTTTTGTGAAAATGTCCAAGTTGTGGTTTCTGTAAAAACTTTGGTTATGGAGTTAGCATCTTGACCGAAAAGCATTAAAACAGCCACTATGATTGCGAAAACAGGAATGAGCACTGCAAAAATCAATAAGGGTTGCCTTCCTGTTCTAGCTAATTTTTGATTTAAGTAATTTAAAAATTTATTTCGATAACTTTTTGTATTGGCTGTATCTGCTTCGGGAATAACTATTTTAGTTAATACCACGACGGCAGTAACAATATAAGAGAACGGCAATAAAGCAAATAAAAAAGCTTCGCCACTTTGCTCCGTATTAGTACTGGTTTGGATAATCACAGCAATACTAATTGGAATTCCAATAATAACAAAAACCACAAATAGCGAAAATAACAAAGGAGGTAATGCCCTACCTTTATACCAAAGTTTAATTAAGCCAAAAACTGCGAGTACAAAAAACACTAAAAGCGTCGGTAAATGTCTGGAGGCAAAAGGGGTATAGCCACCATCTACAGGGTCTATTGCATCGTAATAATCATCTCCATTAAATAGCCATCCTAAACCGAATAAACCGGCAGACAGGATAAAAAGACCAATAAAAATAAACTCCCCAATAACGACTGCAGGTGTTGCCTTTCGCCTTACCCGCTTGTAGAATAGATAGCCAGCAATGGGACAAATAATAAAAAACAAGATGATGATTACCGTCATTTTAATTCCCTCTTGGCGCTTCTAGGCCTTTTTTATCTGGATCGATACCATCAATATAAAAAGCAATTTTATAACTATATCTTGCAAAATCATTTTCCCATCTAAAAGAAAAATTAATACTTTTCTGTTGTAATTTTTCGACATAAGCTTTCGGATAATTTAAATTGGCAATCTGTAGCAATTCATTATCTACCTTTTGCAACCTAAACCTGTAAGATCCATATCTAGCATAACCACTAATTTGATGGGCCATATCAATTGTTTTCTTATTAAATGCATCCGTGGTTTCTATTGGATCATGGTTAATCATTACCGGAAACCCATCAACCAATATAATACCATAATTTTTTACTTCCTTGTCATTCAATTTGCTGTCATCAACCTGTATTTCAATGATATAATCAACACCTTTATATTTAACAGTGGAAAGGCTCACCAAACCATTTTTAGAACGAAAATTTTTACCATCGGTCGAGTTTAATTCCAATGTTGGGCACATGAAGATAACCTGTTTAATAGGTTTAAAAAGTTCAATTTTGATATTGTTATATAAGATAGAGGGGTTATCGATGCTATAAATTAAACCAGCAGGTTCATCAGCTTTTTTATATAAGCTTTCTGTTTTAATTTGCGCCGTAACATTTTTTGCTAAGCCAAATAAAATGAATAAAAATACGCCGATTTTTTTCATTTCAACTTCGTTAATTTCATTTGATATAAATCTACATCAGAGATATTGTATTTCCCCGTAAGCGCTTTGAGTTTGCCTGCATCGAATAGCATTTTCGTATTGTTCAAAACCTGATAGCTCCCTTTTGTATTTGTGGTATCCGGTGGTCGGTTTGGCCCATCGAAAGTGCTATTATATTCGCAAATCATATTTATTTCAAATGGTGATTTTTGGGCATCAAACCTCACCTCTATCATTCTCCTAATCATTCCCTCTGGGAGATTTTTAGCACCAGTATAGGCGTTGTCTACAAGCCTTTGATACTCGCTGTAAAACGGACTGCACCTATCTGTTTTACACCATTCTCTGAAACCATTTTTAAGCAAATAAATAGTATCAGCCTGTTTGTTAAAGGCTAACTTCCAATCGCTATTTTTTAGCAAAGCTGATATATCAAATGTTTCGTTTGTTCTTCTTAGAAAAATAGTATCAATTTTATATTTCGCACCTTTTGATTGCCCACCGCCTCTTGTACTATACATTGAAACCGCATCTTTTTCAAAGCCTTCTTTTTCTACCGGCTCAAAAACCATTAAGGGAGGAGCTTCCATAGCAAATATTTCAGTTAGCAAAAATGCATTGTAACGTTCTTCAGCAAGCTTAAACCTTCCTTTTTTATCTGTTAAAGCTTCGCCAACCGTGCAATTGGCAATGGGGTTTTTATCGTAATCTACAATTACGCCAGTAATTTCTGGTCGCCTAAGCCGCGAAACGCAAGATTGAAAACTAAGCAAAATGCAACCCAACCATATCAAACATAAATGTGCTTTAAACTTTTGCATATTTTCACATTTTATCAGTCAATTCTAATTCATCTAAAGTTGCTTTGGTTACTTTAAGTGCTTTAATTTCTTCGTTTAGCTTTTTAATTTCAGCATCAAAATAAGTGACATCCGCTTTTGGTCTTTCAATGGTTCCACCTTTTTTAGTGGTTATTTTAGTGGCGTAAGCTTTGATTACCAAATCATATGGAGAAAAATCGGTGATAGGATATTTTGCAGTTTTCCATAAGTTAGAATGCTGAACCGCATTATGTAGCAAGGGTTGGTGATAATCGAAATTTTCATTCGGTTTTAAAACATAATCATCATTCCAGGTACCTCCCTGACCTTCTGAAGCTATTAATTCTCCTGTTTTTTTGGAATAAATATTAATGTATAACATATACTCTCCGATTAAATTTTCTTTAAAAGTGTTTGTAAAAGTTAAATCCAAAAAAGGCTGTTTGGGATCATCCGAAAAAAACACATCTTCACTAATGGAGATTTTAGTTAATTTAAAAGCATCTATCTGCTGAGTTATTTTAACCGCCTTCAGCTTATCTTTCTCCAAACTATCTATTTCGGCTGTTTTGTTGGCAATCTTTTCATCCCTATCGGCTTTTAAAAAATCCTCAGCATAGCTGATGATTGCGCTATAGCTTTTGCCATCAATTATCTCCATAGAAATTTTGTCGAATGATTTTCCTTCATATTTCTCCGGAGAATTCCATTTCTCTTTCATCGCTTTTACAACGATTATTCGCAAAGCTTTCTCCAGGTTTTCTCTTTCTTCTTTATCTAGTTTTTCTTCCATCTTAGCTTTTGAGCTTTTAAAAGCTTTCTCATCTTTGCCAGAAATAGTTGGACCACACGCCGCAAAAGGCGTTATGATTAGGAAAAGCATTAAAACCGTATAGGAATTTTTCATTTTGATTGTTGTTTTAAATTATAAGCCTAAGCTTGTTGAATACTTTTTGCATGATTAAATATCGCACTGGTTAGTTCAGTTGTATCTTCTGCCGAAAAATGACTGTGTCCAATTCCTACCAATTGGGCATTAATCCCTTCTGTTGGCTGCAAAAATGTATCGTAGGCAAAATCAATTAAGCCACTTACATATTTTTCTCCAGCACCTAGTTCAATTAATTAATGTTTTACAAATGCGTTTATTCCGGTTGGATCTAGAAAGCATAATAAATTTCCGATCCCGAAGCTATAGCCATAATAACTTAAAGCAAAAACATTAAATAAGGTTTGGTTATTGATACCCCACCTTTAATCGTTTGTTACTTGACTAAATAATTGTTCGCTTTTTTGTTTAAAAATTTCTATCATTTTGTGCTGAATTTTTATCCTTTCAACTTTGTTAATCTCGATAAATCATCGAACTCGGCTGTAATCGTTTGTCCGTTTTTTGCAGCAACTAACTTGGCTCCATACTCAGAAATTTGATAGCCTTTTGAGGCTAGATAATTGGTTAGCGCCAATTTGTGGTTCATCTCAAATTGCGAAATCAATTGGGGAAAAACGGTTGCAATTCTGTGGTGATTGTGCCGGCGAATTTTATCTACTTTTTCACTTTGTATGGTAACCACCATTGCGCCTTCGCCATAGTCGGCGATATAATAACCACTGGTGTTAAACATGCCCGAAGCTACCGATCCAATTAAGTGTAAATCAGCATTTGTTGCATCAAATTGGTTAATACTTAGCAGATCTATATCGTTTTCGTCACCATATTTTTTTAGTTGGTTTGCTTGTTGCATAATGCTTTCAGGCAATCCGGATTTTGTATTTGCCCAAGCCCAAAGCCAGGTTTGAGATGAATGTGAGAATGTTCCTAAAACCTGGATAGGAAACGCCAAATCTGCGCCAAAGCTAATTTCTCCCTTTGTCATGTCAACATTCCAATTATTGCTGCCGATTACATCGCCTAAATCAATTTGCTTATCGAACGCAATACCGCCAAACTGTTCTATAAGTTCTTGTTCGGTTTTACAGATTGGTATACTTGGTGTTTGCAATGTTTCTTTTGGCTGTTCAGCTTTATCGTTTTGTCCCAATATTTTATCAAAAAATCCCATAAGAAAAATGATCATAACCTGCGATATTTTAAAGGTGACTTCGTTTTTCTTTAACCTATCGCAGGCACTATGTTAATAGTAATATTATTTAATCAGGTCTATTCTAAGTTGTCCCATTTCCAGGCGTACTCACCCATGTTTGGGGCTTTTTCGGGTTCAGTGGCTGTAATCCTTCTTAGTGTGAATGGAATTACTACTTTTTCATGCGATATGTACGGTTTGATGAAAAATTAACCTTTGGTATTAAAATGTTCAGTTTCAATTAACCTTTTAATTCGCTTTATCTATTCTTGTTTCGCTTGGACCGCCATAATAAACAGATTTGTCGTTCATAGTTGTTTTGCTTCTATCAACTTGTAAATCCATAGTAAAAGATACTTCCATTTTATCTGTGTATTTTAAGGGTTTTCCTTCGTTATCGTAAAATACAACCTGATCCATTGTAAATGTACCGGGTGCGTCAAATTCATTTTTCCCTTTTCCATTACCCATAGGTAGCGATGCAATCATTTTTCCTTTTCCACCTGGCTCATCATAAAAAGCGATATGCGGCAATTGGCTATCGTTAGACAATGTACTTTTTACTGTGATATCGCCGTCAACAAAAGGATAACCGACAATGGCAAATCGTTTCCCATTATTTTCTTCTTTTTGATTTAAGGCATGGTATTCTTCAAACGTTACAACTTTTCCTTTTTCTTTGTTTTGGCTACATGAAATAAGCATAGCTGATGCAAGAGCGATAAATAGCATTTTCTTCATTCTGTTTTTTGTTAAGTTTAAAATTTATTGTTATTGTAGTATTTAAATTTGTAAGTCTGAGCCGTTTGATACTAATTTTAGTTGTATTTAGCCAATTCAAGTTTATACTAATACTTGTGGTGTAAACGTCATAAATCTAGCAACCTAAACGCTTTTAAGTTTGGCTAACGACTGCGCAATTTCTAAGGAAGTCGTTTGCGATGATAATTTCTTCAAGATTTTTGGAACGTTTTCTACAAACCTTATCTTTGCGCTTGCTTGTAAATTGCTTCAGTTACTTTTTCTCCATTAAAGTAGTAATGTGTAAAAAGGACTGATCCATCTGGTTTGTACATGTGTGAAACGCCATGACGTTTACCATTCAAAAATTCGGTATCCATGCTTTTTTTACCAAGCGTGTACATAGTTGATAAACCGTTTTGCAAATTATCTTTATAATTGGTTTCGGTCGTCACTTGCCCATCATTATAAACACGATACACACCATTTCGCTTATCATCTTTATAATTGATTTCTGTAGTTAATTTCCCATCTAAACCATAATTTTTAGATGTTCCATTCTTCAAATCGTTTTCATAATAAGCTTCGGTTATCACTTGGTCGCCAGAGAAGGTTTGAGATAAACCATGTTTTTTATCAGCTTTGTATACACATTTATTGGATAATTTACCATTGCTGTACATTTCGCTGGCACCGTTTTTTTTGCCATCCTTATAGTCCTGGCGTAACCAAACTTTACCTTCATTATCGTAATTTTCTTTTAGCCCATTACGAACGCCGTTTTTGTAGTAAAGTTTGCATTCCATTCTTCCGCCTTGCGAATACCAAAAGGCCTCGCCAGTAATTATACCCTTTTTGATATTGTAAAGCGCAAAACCACCTTCATCAAATGGAATTTTGTACTTGCCTTGTAAAAGCTTGTTATTTAAGCTGAGCACTAATTCGCTGCTATCGGCATTGTAATCCTTTTGCAGGTGTTTCCACTTAATTTCTTCTGGTAGTTGGGCGTAAATTGGTTTAGCCAAACAAAGCAACAGAAACAAAGGAATAATCCTCAAAATTATTTTTGGAGCCATTTTCATTAATCTAGATTGTTTCTTTTTTCATCCCACTTTTTTGTAAGGTCCTCTATAAATCCGTAATAGGTTTTGCGCTCATCACGTTTAAGCTTATCTTCTAATTTAAGTGCCTTTATCGTCCAGTCAGAAAACTGGATGCTTAATTCGGGTGAATATGATTTATCATCATTTTTTAATGCCGTTGAAAGTACATTCCAAAGATTTTTGAAATCGTTTAGATGATTATTTACTTCGTCATTACTATATTTCGGGATTTCGATACCAGATTTGGAGAAGTAATCAACTCCATCACTTTTAGGCGAATTTGAACAGCAGTACACAAGGGATAGGACAATAAATAGGAAGAAAAAATTTAGCGTTCTCATGCTTATATCATTTTATAAACACCAAACTATAAATTTTCATTTTATCGAAATCGCTCAATTATTATTTGCAAGGAATTGTTTATTATTCGCTTATGCTTTATATATTGTATACAACCTAAATTGTTTGGTTTGTAGCTTTCGAATGATTAACCTGCCACAGTAAAGCCTTTGAAAATGATTCGTTTATTGTCGATAACTTCAAACATATAAATGTTGTTATGTTCTCCCTCACTTACATTCTCTCCGTTTTCATCAACACCGGTGTTGCCAAAACTCATATTTAAATACAGGGCGTTTTGTTCTTCTACGTAAAAATCAGCTAACATTTGATAGGTATAATCTCCTTTGGTAAATACTGGTGATTCCGAATGCTGCTCGTTCAAAAGCTTGACGGTTTTTATTTTTGTTATGGTCTTCACAAAGTCGGGATCAAAAATCAGGTTAAGGTAACGGTCTAAATCCTCTTCATAAAAGGAATCGGCTTTGCTTCCATATTTTAACTTTCGCTTTTTCCACTCCGCATCGCTCAATTGAATTAAATACCACAAACTAGAATTCTCTGTAGCGACTACAGGAAATTTAAAATAGGTTTTAAGCTTGGACTTATCCTTTATTAAAACAGCAGACCTAAAATTTTTAAAATCATCAACCCAGGTTTTTACCGGGATGTATTTTGAAGTAATAGCTACCTTTATTTGAGTGGTATCGGCAACTTTTTCCTGCACCACATTTTGGGTATCCGCATCTTTCTTTTTGTCGCCACCATTACATGCAAATAATAGCGACGCTGCAAAAAGCATCAATATTTTCTTCATTTTCGATTTTTATCTAAAATTTCTTTAATCTTACGATCCAAAACCTCCTCATCTCCGTCGAAATCATCCTCAAAACTTGCACCAATTTGGTAAACTTTGTTGGCTTTGGAAATTTTATAAACACTATAGTTGTTTGTTCCAGAATAACCATAACCTAGAATTACATTATATTTCTTGTTAAATTCTGGATTAACAATATTCTCAAAATCTAGTACGCGATTAACCTTATAATTTTTGCTATCTACCAGATATAAAAAGTAATATGAGTTTGAACCTCTCGCACCCGTTTCTGAAAAGATAACAATATCATTTACATCATCTCCATTGAAATCCTTGTATTCTATAAAATCTTTTTGGGTTTTGATAAATACATTTTCACAATAGATTATTCTATCTGTTTGCCCCCTATCTATACCAAAATAAATTCGGGCTGTTTTTCCTTTTTCCAGGTATTCTTCCCCACAATTTTGAACTGCAAAAACATAACTAGTGTCTGCAAACGGATGATAATATTCCCAAATACAATTTGGATCGCATTGATAAAAGACCTTACTATCACTCCTATTTCCCACGACGGGATTTTCGATTTTGATTTGCTTTTTCTGTTGCTTTTGAAACGTCTTCACTTCTTTACCTGAGTGTTTATTATTCACTGGTTTACAAGCAGCTATGCTAAACAAAAATATAAGAATAATTAAATTTCTCATTGCTTTTAAGGCTAGTCTATAAAACCATTTTTACGCTGATACTGCCAAAGCTCCTTATTATTTTCTAGGTAGCGAGAAGGCGAATCGATATAGTTCGCATCTTTGTCATAACCATTTTTAAGCAGCGTTTTCACACTATCTGATAATTTGCTGAAAGCTTCTTCGAAATACGCTTGTTTCGATATTTTTCCATCGAAGTAAAAATCAGCAGCCTTTGGAATTTTTGGTTTTAAATTTACACGCAAAATTTCCTGCTCCAAATTTACTCCCCTTAACCATATCATTACATTGCCTTTATTTGCAACTCCAACCATAAACGACAACCCTTTCCGCCGACCAGCATAATCAGATAATACTAAAAACTGGTTATTATGACGAGCTGAATCGAATATTTTTTCTATGCTACGTTTTGGCAGTTGCAGGCTATCACTATAAAAGAGCTTATCCCTGAATGAAAAATAACTTATTTTAATACTACTTGGCAATCTTTGTGTCTTCGCATGTGTGCTGGCCGTGTAATCAATTAGCCAATTTGCTGAAAAACTAGACAAGTATTCAGAATCTATGTGCTCGAAATCATCATTTGGCGTGATCAAGTACAACTCGGAAATTGCTATCGGAAATGTATTCGGAGCAGTAACGGTTGCCGAATAATCATATCGTTCCCAGCTTTTATAGGTTAAAACTCGATAAATGATACCTGCAAGCAGTAAAATACCAAAGCCAATATATAATTTATTAATGCTATTTATCTTCATGCGATTAATGGTTAAAGCCCTTGCTTAGTTGCCATGAATACCACAATAATCCAAAAAATACAATAGCGATGATTAGCGCAATGCCAAATAGCCATTTACCAATTCTGTAACCTTTTCCATGATAGCTAAATGCGTAGCCACCTAACAAAAACAAGATACCAATCCCCAAAACGCCTAAGCCCAGCTCTTTTCCTTCTTCGCCTTCACTGAAAGTAAAACCCATTAACAAGGAAAAATTTGCTAAAATTAATACAATACTAAGATTACTATTTTTCGTTTTATTTAATTGGAGTTCATCCTGTCCCATAAAAATGGAAATTAAAGTTTCTTTGATTTAAACAAACTATCGAGCAAAACATCAAAGGTGTCTGTGTTTCCGCCACAGCCGTTGTAGACTACTTTACCTTTCGGATCAATCAAAATTTTTGCCGGTGTACAATAAACGTTCTCTTTAATTGCCTCCTCTTTTCCTGGCCCCTGTGTATTGTCAATTTGTTTAAAACTGAATTTAGCTTCTACAATACTTTTCGTCATAGTTGCAGCATCATCAGAAAACCCATTCACAATTCCAACCATAGGAAACTGATTGCCATATTTTTGGTGCAGTGTATTTAGTTCAGCTACCAGATCATAACTTTCTGATTTTTTGAGGTAGCTATTTTGATAAACAAACACAATCCAGTACTTACCATCATGCTCTGCAGAATTAAATGTGCTTCCATCAACCGTTTTTGCCGAAAATTTTTTCGGACTGCTGCCAAGCCGCAAATCGACATCAGCTTTGTTTGCCGCAATAATTTCCTTCATTTCATCGGCTTTGGTTTTTTTTTGTGATTCGCCATTGCAACCAAGCAGGGCAAGAAGCATAAAATTTGCGAAGATAAATTTTTTCATAAATATAAGTTTAGTTCAATCGTGTTTTCATGGCAAATTCGTCCAAGGCATCTCCAACCCATCTTTTAACTTTGGTTAATACCGTATTAGCGTCAAACTTTCAACTGCGTTCTTTTCTTGTCAGATCAGCAACTAATCATTTTTGTTTCTAATTCTTACTCTTTTTAGGTGCTGGCGGCAATGGTGGCGCAGCCTCCATTACTTCCATTTTTTTCTCTTCGGGCATTCTATACAAATCAATTTTATACTGTAATTTACCTTTACTATTGTATCTGTAGAACCAAATGCTTGTGCTTATTCCTCGGCTGTCAATCATATCGTATTTTATTTTTCGGTCTTGCTTATCGTAACTAGTGGTGTAGGTGTAATCATGTTTACCATCGCGAAAAACCTCCTCAGCTAAAACCTGCCTTTTGGCATTGTATTTAAACATACTTTTCGAAATCAACTTTCCACCATACCACTTGGCTGTTTCTTTTACATTGCCAGAACTATCGTAGGTAAATCGTTCCTCATATTTTGTTTCTCCAACTGTACTGGTGGTACTTACCAATTGTTTTTTGGCATTGTATATTTTTTTTACCGAAGGGGCTGCTTCATTCATATCCAAATTAAATGGTTTATCAACACCATGATATCTCGTGATTCTTTTCACCTTATTATTGTGATCATAATAATAAGTATCTTCCCATCCTAGTATGGGCTGGTCGGAACCTTCACAATTGAAACCGGTTTCTTTAAACAGTTTGCCGGTGTTGGTGTACTGATATTTTGTAACACGCCCTAAATACAGCTGCTTTGTAACCAACTTCTCAAATTCGTTGATTTCTGAATCAGTTAATCGCTGAGTCAAAATGGCTGCTTTTGGCTCTAGCGGTTCGCCAATAGTGATTTGATTTCCATATTGATCAACAAATAATTTCTGTTTGGTTTTTAAGTTTACAAACCCAATAAAACCCTCCGACAAATACAGCTCGACAAATTTCTCATAACCATCAGGAATGGTGATTATTTTTTTGGTATTGATGAAATAATAGCTACTCTTGGGGATCAAATCGATAAGGTAGCGATCGCCACTATTTTGATAAGATGAAATTTCGGCAACTTCCTGGCCAAGACCATTAATAAGAAATAATTTTCTAGCCTCTGAATTTTTACTTCCAGTATCTTTCACAGCTCCCAAATAATATTCATAGGGATGGGTCTTATAAAAAGACTCCAAATCGTAATCATAGTTTTTTGATATTTTATCGCCCTTTTTGTTCACCAGATAAGCCACGTTATCGTTTACAATAATTTTTGCATTGGGCTCGATATAGTCTACGCTAACTGGTAGATTATAAAAACCATCTAAGCCTAATTGGTTATAAATACTTTTTGCCGCTTCAATCGAAGTGCCATTACGACTGGCATCATAGTCGTTCAAAACATTGCTTGTGTTATCGTAAATTATCTGCGATAAAAGTGCAGTCTTCGTATTAAAAACCCCAAATTTATTTCCCATTTGCACAATCACTAAACTATCGGGCATCGGAACTAAATAGTTGCCTATCAAATCATATTTAAAATCGAGAATAACTTTTCCCTTCTCATCTATTAAACCAAATAACTCGTTTCCCAAATTACTACGTTTTCCTATGGCAAGGTATTTACCGTAGGAGGCCATTGAATAGCTATTACTATTTTTTGAAGGAAAAATTACTGTTCCTGTTTTTCGAGATGCAATACCATAACCAGAACTACTTTCGGCTTTGTATTTGATAAAATTGCTGTCCAATTTACCAACATAAGCAAATTGTGCCAGTTTGTTGAGGAGTGCTCTGTTATTTTCCAAGATATTAACCTGTGCTTGAACACTCTGTATGCCAAAAATCAATAGAATGAAAATTTTGATGACGCGTTTGAACATATTTTATTAATTAGTGATATTGAAAACTGATGTATTCAGAAAGATCCATCAGATACTTTTTAACAATCATAATTTTCATAGTGCGTTCGTTCTAAACCCTCTTCCAGTTCTTCCTTCAACTTCGGCGATAATGCTTGTTTCTCCAGTACAACTTTTAATTGTGTTTTGCCATCAGGACTAACCCAAATCCCTTCCAAACCACCAGGAGTTTTTTTCAAGATTAACATTCCTGTAAATCGATACTCTGTCATCCCGAAGCGGCCTTTTTCATCACTTTGAATCAGTAATTCGATCCAGTTTTTGCCATTGCCGTATTGATAAATGCCAGAATATAGCGGGGTTGCTCCACAATCATTTCCCTCCTCTTTCAAATACAATCTAACCGATCGGTTATTAACTTTCCCGGTATAAAAGGTTGTTTTCACTTCCTGGGCGAAGCCAATAGTGAAAAATAAAAAACAACAGGTACAGGAGATTAAAAATTTCATGTTCTTAGGATGCTATAAATTGGTGTTCAATATAAAAAATCAGAAAAAGCAGTACTCCAAGTAAAGCTGCTGCATAAATATTTTGCATTCCGTTACTAATTCTCTTTTTGGCAAAAAAATATAGGGCTTGAGCAATCAAAAAAGCTTCTAAAATTAAAAAAGCAACAAAAGGTATAAACTTTTGCAACTTAAGTGACATGCCACTATTCCCACTCTCGCCTTTGTCAAATAAAGAGACGAAGAAGAAAGCCAGGAGGACTAAGCCAGCCAGCACTATAAAAATAAATCGCTTACCAAAAACATTTTTCATGTATCGAATTAGAGGTATTTAAAAGAGAATTGGTTTAATTATACAATTAAAGAACACATTTTTTTTTTGCGATGAATATCCGCTAGCAGATTTTAATTATTCGCCATCCTTCAATTGGTATTTGTAAAACATCAATGCCTACGCGGAACAATTCTAAACTGTAAACTAATATGGTAAATCAATTCTGTTTAAGTTAATTTTGCAGCATACTAACAAAACATTTATGTCAAAAACAAAACTAACGATCAATAATAACGGATCAGTGAAAATTGAAGGTGATTTTGAAATTGTAGATAGAAACGGTAATGCTTATGGTTTGCAAGGCAGAGAAATTGTTTCTATTTGCCGTTGCGGATTATCAAAAAACAAACCTTTTTGCGATGGCGCACATAACGGGCATTTTGAACATGAAGCTATAGCATTCGATCTTCCTCCAAAAAAGGTATAATTTTAAAAAATAATACTAAAAAGCCTTGCAGCGATGCAGGGCTTTCGTATGTAAAAACAATATTATAATTAAATTAACCTATTCTGCATATTTAAACCCAAAAGTGCTTAAACGCCTGCAAACAAGCCTGCTTCGTAATTGTGGATTAAAAAAATGTTTAAAATTTTTTAGTTTAGATAAATAAACGTTAATTTGACGATTATTTATTGTTATGAGCACAGCAAACTATGTAATTGGCGTTGATTACGGGACGGATTCTGTTCGGTCCGTTTTAGTAGATACTGCTAACGGAAAAGAAATTTCTGCATCCGTTTTTCTATACCCACGGTGGCAAAAGGGTTTATATTGTAAGCCATCCATCAATCAATTCAGGCAACATCCTTTAGATTATGTTGAGGGTTTAAACCACACCATTAAAGATTGTTTGGCGAAAGCCGGTGGAGCGGATATTGCCCATTTGGTTAAAGGCATTTCCATTGATACCACCGGATCCAGTCCGGTTGCTGTCGATGCATCAGGCACTCCCCTTGCATTAAAGCCAGGTTTCGAGGAAAATCCAAATGCTATGTTTGTACTTTGGAAAGACCATACAGCAGTTAAAGAGGCTGCTGAAATTAATGAACATGCTACAAAATTTCCTGTAAACTATTTGAAATACGTTGGCGGCATCTATTCTTCAGAATGGTTTTGGTCTAAACTACTTCGCATTTTAAGAATTGATTCGTCTATCGAAAAAAATGCAGAATCGTGGGTGGAACATTGCGACTGGATTCCTTTTTTACTGACAGGAGGAACTGACGTGGCAACGATGAAACGCAGTCGTTGCGCTGCCGGACATAAAGCTTTATGGGCAGAAGAGTTCGACGGCTTACCGCCGGAAAGCTTCTTCAGCAGTTTAGACCCACTTTTGGCTGGCTTTAGAGAAAAGCTTTTTGTTGATACCTATACTTCTGATGTTTCAGCTGGAACATTAAGCGAGGAATGGGCCAATAAATTAGGCTTAAATACTGATGTAGTCATAGGCGTTGGCGCATTCGATGCCCACATGGGCGCTGTTGGTGGACAGATTGAACCTTATTATTTAAGCAAAGTAATGGGAACCAGCACTTGCGATATTTTGGTTGCCCCAAATCAAGATTTACATGGTAAACTGATTAATGGTATTTGTGGCCAGGTAAATGGCTCTGTAATTCCAGGCATGGCGGGTTTGGAAGCCGGTCAATCGGCTTTTGGCGATGTTTACGCATGGTTTAAAAACTTAATCAGCTGGCCGTTAAATCATCTTTTAACAGCATCTGAACTTATTGATGAAGCGACAGCAATTGCGTTGAAAGAAGAATTAGAAAGCAAAATAATTGCTAATTTGAGTAAACAAGCTGATGCACTTGAAGATGACGACTATGCTGAGTTAGCAATAGATTGGTTGAACGGCAGAAGAACTCCAGATGCCAATCAGGAACTTAAAGGTGCCATTACTGGTTTAGGTTTGGGTACCGATGCGCCTCGTTTCTTCCGTGCTTTAGCTGCTGCAACATGTTTCGGAGCTAAGGCAATTGTAGATCGTTTTAAAGAACAGGGCGTTCCGGTTAAAGGGATTATCGGCATTGGCGGAGTGGCTAAAAAATCATCGTACATTATGCAAATGATGGCCGATGTTTTGGAAATGCCAATCAGAATCCATCGTTTCGAACATACCTGCGCTTTGGGTGCAGCGATGTTTGCAGCTGTTGCCGCTGGCATCTACCCAACCATTGAAGATGCTATGGCTGCTATGGGAACAGGTTTTGAAAAAGAGTACAAGCCAAATGTAAAGAAACAGAAAATGTACCGCATGCATTACCAGCAGTATCTTGGCTTAGGCCGGTACCTGGAGCGTTACAATAAAAAAGATGTAAAACCGTACTTATCATGAGCAACTATCAAGATATAAAGGAACAGGCTTATTTAGCCAACATGCAGTTGCCTAAACTGGGTTTGGTGTTGTTCACTTTCGGAAATGTGAGTGCCGCTGATCGTGCTAAGGGTGTATTTGCCATTAAGCCGAGCGGTGTGCCTTACGAGGATTTATCAGCAGAAAAAATGGTGATTGTAGATTTTGATGGGAATACCGTTGAAGGAAGTTTACGTCCATCATCTGACACCAAAACCCATGCGGTTTTGTATAAACATTGGGAAAATGTAGGTGGAATTGTTCACACACATTCTAATTATGGAACAGCCTGGGCACAAGCGCAACAGGCTATTCCAATTTATGGAACTACCCATGCCGACCATTTAACGGTTGATATTCCTTGTGCACCACCAATGGACGATGCAATGATTAAGGGCAACTATGAATATGAAACAGGCTTTCAGATTATGAATCATTTCGAAAGTTTGGGTTTGAGTTATCAAGAAGTAGAGATGATTTTAGTGGGTAACCACGCTCCTTTTACCTGGGGAAAAACTGCCGAGAAAGCAGTTTACAACAGCGCTGTTTTAGAAGCCGTTGCACACATGGCTTTATTAACCCAGCAAATCAATCCTCAGGCGCCGAAGTTAAAAGATTCGTTGATTCAAAAGCATTATGAACGCAAACACGGTGCTGGCGCCTATTACGGACAATAATTGAGTCTGAATTGAAAAGTGGGGAATGTTGGGGTTCATGTTTTTGTGAAAAACCCAAGCTGAAAATGACTTAGAAAGCAAATGCAGTGGTGATTCGGTTACGATAGTCCCGCCATTTGCTTTAGCCCAGCAGAAAAAGCTGGGGCTGCCGCTACTGTCGGGTTTAGGATTGAAAGGTTTACCTAAGTAAAATAAACCTGATTGGAGTGAGCATCCCGATAGTTCATCGGGATAAAACGGAAAGCAGGACTAGCGGAACCGATTGAAACAGAAATCTGCTTTTCAAAAACGATAAAGCTATTCATCTGCACATAGAAATGATAAATCTTTTGTTCTGTGAGCATACAGAACGAGAATTGAATAAAATTAAAATAACATATAGTAATGATTGATTTAAAAAAATTACAGGTTTGGTTTATCACAGGTACACAACATTTGTATGGTGAAGAAACCTTAAAACAAGTTGCAGCGCATGCACAAGAAGTTGCTGATTCACTAAACCAGAATGGAAAAATCTCTGTTTCGGTTGTTTACAAGCCTATTGTAAAAAGCACTGAAGAGATTTTCGAAACATTGCAGCAAGCCAATATCGATAAAAACTGTATCGGTGTAATTACCTGGATGCACACCTTTTCTCCTGCTAAAATGTGGATT
Organism: Pedobacter sp. Leaf41; assembly: GCF_001422545.1. Classification (GTDB taxonomy): domain Bacteria; phylum Bacteroidota; class Bacteroidia; order Sphingobacteriales; family Sphingobacteriaceae; genus Pedobacter. The sequence goes on from NZ_LMLE01000001.1 coordinate 1,433,791, forward strand.
AGAGGTTTAAATGTTTTGCAGAAACCACTTTTGCATCTGCATACGCAATTTAACCGCGACATTCCATGGAGTACCATCGACATGGATTTTATGAACCTGAACCAGAGTGCACACGGTGATCGTGAGTTTGGTTTCATGGTAACCAGAATGCGCAAAGATCGTAAAGTTGTAGTTGGCCATTGGCAAGATGAAGAAGTAGCCAAACAAATTGATACCTGGTGTCGTGCCGCTGCTGGTTGGAACGACTGGCAGGGTGCAAAATTCGCCCGCTTCGGAGATAACATGCGTTTTGTTGCCGTAACCGATGGCGATAAAGTGGAAGCTGAAATGAAGTTTGGATTCTCTGTAAACACTTATGGCATAGGAGATTTAGTAGCAGTAATTAATGCAATACCTGAAGACGCTATTCAAAATTTATTGAAGGTATACGAAGAAACTTACGAAATGGCTGCCGACTTAAAAGCTGGCGGTGCCAGACATCAGTCTGTTTACGATGCGGCTAAAATTGAATTGGGTTTACGTAAATTTTTAGAAGATGGTGGCTTCAAAGGTTTCTCTGATACTTTTGAAGACTTGCATGGCATGATCCAGCTTCCTGGGATTGCAGCGCAACGTTTAATGGCCGATGGTTATGGATTTGCTGGTGAAGGTGATTGGAAAACAGCAGCTTTGGTACGTGCATGTAAGGTAATGGGTGCTGGCTTAGCTGGTGGAAATGCTTTTATGGAAGATTATACTTATCATTTTGATCCGTCAAACTCAATGGTTTTAGGCTCTCACATGCTGGAAGTTGATGCAAGTTTGGCATCTGGCAAGGCAAGTTTAGAAGTTCATCCATTAGGAATTGGCGGCAAAGCTGATCCGGCTCGTTTGGTTTTTAATGTTGCCGGAGGCGACGCTTTAAATGCATCTTTAATTGACATGGGAAATCGTTTCCGCCTGTTGGTTAACGAAGTAACCGCTGTTGAAGTAGAAAATGATTTACCTAATTTACCAGTGGCCCGCGTACTTTGGAAACCACTTCCGGATATGAAAACAGGCTGTGCTGCCTGGATTTATGCCGGTGGTGCGCATCACACGGCTTACAGTCAGAATTTAACTACCGAACACTTATTGGATTTTGCAAACATTGCAGGATTGGAATATGTAAACATTGGTGCAGATACGAAAATTAACCAGTTCAGAAATGAATTGCACTGGAACGAGGTTTTCTACAAATAGATTATTAATCACTCCAATCTTAAAGCCGATAGTTTTAACTATCGGCTTTTTTGTTTGTCTTTGGTTGGTGGAAACAGTTTCGGGGTTTCCTATTTCTACTTGGTGGATACACCAACCAGTAGGACTGTCCATCTGTGGCAAAAAACAAACAACAGACACGAGCGGTCGTCATCCTGAATTCAATTCAGGATCTTAATACGGTAACTCTGTGGAAGCTTTAAAACTCCGTATTGCATGTTAGTGGCTCAAAATCTGGTTGGTGGATACACCAACTATTAGAATAAAAGAAAACCTAATCGATACTTACCATTGCTTTGATGACTCCTGTTTTAGGATCTAACCAACTTTCAAACTCGTCCTTCACCTCCTCAAATTTGACCTGATGCGTAATGTAATTTGTAGGATTCACCAATCCCGCTTTCATTGACTTAATTACATGTTCGAAATCTTCGATGGTTGCATTTCTACTGCTCATTAATGTCGATTCGCGTTTATGAAACTCCGGATGGTTAAAAATCAAATCTCCTTTTTGCAGGCCTATCAATACGAATCGTGCCCCGTGAGCCATATAATCAATCGCGTTGTTGATAGCCTTTTGATTTCCCGTAGCATCAATCACGACAGTTGGCATATCGCCGTTTGTAATATCGCTAAGTTGTTGAGTTACATCAGGCGCAAGTGCATTAACCACATGGGCAACTTTTAATTTATCTTTACAAAATGCCAACCGATCTTCATTAATGTCCAAAGCAATCACATTTGCTCCAGCAATCCGGGCAAATTCCATCGTTCCTAAACCAATGGGACCAGCACCAATTACCAGTACAAATTCACCAGGCTGAACATCTGCCCTCCGAACACCATGGGCACCAATTGCCAATGGCTCAACTAAAGCAAGTTCATCATAACTCAAACCTTCTCCGTGCAAAAGCGTTTTCGAAGGTACCTGCAAATATTCCCGCATGCCACCATCTACATGTACGCCACAGACCTGCATTTTAACACAGCAATTTGGCTTGTTCATGCGGCAGGCAATACATTCTCCGCAGTTAAAATAAGGAATAAACGTTACTGCCTCACCAATTTCGAAACCTTTAGCGCCATCTGCTTCCACTAACTCACCCGAAAGTTCATGTCCTAAAACCCGTGGATAATTAAAAAAAGGTTGGGTACCTTCAAAAGCGTGTAAATCAGTGCCACAAATACCAATTCGCTTTATTTTAATAATGGAGTGGTCTTTCTTTAACTCCGGTTTTACTGTTTCAGAATATTCGAAGGTACCAGGTGTTGTACAAGTAAGGGTTTTCATTTTTAATTTAATGATTGAATTTTGAATGAATGAATTATTGAATATTGGTAGCGATTTTAAGATCATTCTATCATTGACTCAATTTACCATTCAATAATTAATTTTTTAAGCGTTAGCTAAAGCTCTGTCTAAGTGTACATAACCGCCATCTACATGAATAATTTGTCCAGTAGTATGGCTTGATTTTGACGACATCAGGAAAGCAGTCATGTTGGCAATTTCTTCCGCAGTAGTCATTCTATTTTCCAAAGGAATTTTAGAAGTAATTTCGTCCAATTTAGCTTGTGCATCAGGTAAGGTTTCAATCCAGGTTTCGTAAGCTGGGGTCCAACATTCGGCCACCACCACCGCGTTTACTCGGATTCCATATTTCAAAAGCTCCACTGCCCACTCGCGGGTTAAAGCGTTTCGGCCACCGTTTGCTGCAGCATAAGCTGAAGTATTTCCCTGACCGGTTTCGGCTGTTTTTGAAGTGATATTAACAATTGCACCTTTGCTTTTAATCAATTCTGGCAAGGCATGATGTGCCATTAAATAATAGTGAACAACGTTCTTGTGTAATGAAGCCATAAAATCTTCGTAATTACCGCTTTCTAAACCCACTCCATCATTTACACCTGCATTGTTTACCAAACCATCAATTCTTCCAAATTGAGCCACAATTTCTGCAACTACCTTCTTACAATCATCAGGATTGGATAATTCGGCAACAAATTGTGCGGCCTTTCCACCCTGTGCAGCAATAGCATCAACAACTTTTTGGTTATCATCTGCCTTTCTACCAACAACTACTGCGATGGCATTTTCTTTGGCAAAAACTTCTGCAATGCTACGTCCGATGCCTTTTGCAGCACCAGTAATTACGATCACTTTTTCTTTTAACTGTAAATCCATATTTTTCTATTTAGTGAATGATTAATTTTCGAACGAATAAATGTTCATTGGCAAATCGCTAAGACATCCCTCATTCAATCCTCCGCTCACTCTAACATTTTATTAATTACATCTGCCCTTCTTGATTCTGGCAAAACTTTTAAATCTACTAATTTTCCGTCTTTCAAAGTCCCTTCAACCGATGTTTTAAATGGCGCATGAAGTTTGAAATGAACATCCCACTCTTTAGGCCATGCAGGAAACAAATAAATCCTTTTTCCATCTGCCTGCAGCAGCATTTCCTGCAAACCGATCATCCCCGATCCGCCCCAATTGTGGTCTGGAACCCAATCAAAACCTGGTCCCCAGAAAGCAGGAAAGCGCCTACCGGAATCTTTCAGTTTCGCAGTCGTCAGCTTTGCCGCCTCATCTGTCAATCCCAATCTTGCTGCAAAAATATTATCCTGTTTCCAACCTACATGACTTCGGAATTTTAAAACGTCTGTATCATATTTGAACGTATTGATTGCCGTATCTAAGCCCGGCTTTCCTATTCCATAAATTCCCCAGGGATAAACCGTGTATAATTGCGGACTTTCGGTATTGTTAATTCGCTCCCAAAGTTTGGCAGGAGAAATCGTGGTATGACCATTAAACTCCCTGAAGCTTATTGGCGGGATGGTTTTCAGCATTTCCTTCCATTCTGTTTTTTGTTTTTCGGATAAACCGGGATACGCAATCAGCCTTTCAAGAACTGTTTTTAAAGCAGCGATTGTCGAGGTGGAATTGTAGGCCATTTTATAAGTCTCCGCACCAGAACCTGGATATAAAACCAAGTGACCATTGGCATCCAAAGCCTTTGCTCCTCTTTGCTTCGCCAGGTACGTATAATGCTCTTTGAAAAATGTGAGGGAGCTTTCAATTAAAGGAAGATATTTTTCAACATTTGCGCCATCATATCTTTCAGTTTCCAGAATCATCATACAAAATTCCAAAACAGTATCCCACTCATATTCCAACCAGGCATTGTATTCCATGCCTTTGTTAAAATCAGCAGGTCGTTTCCAGCCATATTCTGCCGGATTTGGTAATCCAAAGTTTTCCAGTTGCTCTGTAAAACTGGCTCCATTATGTCCCCAGGAAGCTTGCGTTCTAATTTCCGCGTTCTTTAGTAGATTGGAATAGAAATCGAACTGTGGCTTCATCATTTCGAAGTCGCCGCTTTTTAACATTGGCCAGTAAACCAACCGCTGGTTTTGTGCGGTGTGCGTTCCTCCTCCCCAGTTTCTAAAATCGGGCGTGTATTTCAAAGCAGTATCTGTAAGTTGCGGATCATAAGTAAACAAGCCACCATTAAACTTAGTAGGATAATTTCCAAATGCGTTGCAGCCCAACATATACCGAAACAACTGATAGTTTTTTGATGACTGATTCGCTGCTTCATCTTTTGAGCTGATGTTGATAAAACTCCTTTTCCAGTAATCATTCCACCATTTTACACTGGATTTTTGAGTGGAACTTTTCGTTACAGCATTAAATTTCCTTTCCCATTCCTGAGCTGATTTGGTTTTTGCAGTATTTAAAATAATGGAAATATTAGTCAATCTGGACGGTTTCTTACTTTTCAAAGTCCAACCTTTAAAGGGCGTATTCAAATATTTCCCTTCATAATTCCCAGCCGCCAATAAGTTATCTCCCCTCATTGTTCCGCCAAAAATTAAATTACTTAAAGGATTATATAATTCTTCTTTCCTGTCAACAAGTCCTTGTTGCTTTACGGCGACGTCGAAAACGGTTTCTGGTTTGTTCTGGTGATAAAATTGAATGGCATTATTTATAAATACAACCTCGTCTTTAAAAGTCTTTACAATTCCTTGAGGTGCCCATTTATACGAATTCTGGTTATTTTCCTTGCCTTTAGTTATGCGATCTTCAAAACGCCAGCTTTCATAACTTGCTTCGGTGGTAATATTCTGATTTGATTTAATATCTAAATGAATAATTGGATTGAAAACGTCTACCCAAACTTTAATTTGGGTGTTCAAATTCCCATTAACGCCGGCAATCTGAGCATATCCATCTTTTAGAATTAATTCTTGTTTGAAAGTATTTCCATCGAATGGGTTAGGACTGAATTTAAGTTTTACCCGGCCTAGTTTGAGTAACGTATTATTTTCATCAAAGGTTCCGCTACGAGATAAATACAGGTACACTTCACCTTTTTCTACCCATAAATTTAGGCCAATATCTCCTCCGCCAACCGGCATCGATTCTGACGAATTAATACTTTGGGAAGTCCAGATTAAGTTATTGAGTACTTTTTCTTGCGATAAAGCATTAAGAGTGATCAACCACAGAAACCCAAAAAGGACAAAAAAAGGATTAAAGGATTTTGACCATATAAAGAGTTTAAGAACATTTAAGGTCTTAGCCAGAATACTTGTTTTACCTAGTGTCGTTTTGGTTAAAATCATTCTTTGTTAATTAATTATAAATCGTCATCTCGACGGAAGCGGAGAAATCTTTTTGATGAGATTGCTTTCCCGCAACGTCAGGATAAACTGTACCTCGCAATAACGTGTCTTAATTATCCCAATCATCGGTACGGAAAGAAGAAACCGGCAGGCCATCATTACCGAATAAATCGCCTACCACGAAATCTTTGAAAGCATAACGAACCGCAACTGGCGTTTTAACTTGTTCAGCTGATACCGTAATGCTGCTTCCGGTAATTGCTGCTTTTGCAGGATAAAATTTTCGATCTGCTCCCGCTACTTCAAAAAGACTTAATTCTTTACCGAAGGCGGTCAAGCCATTTGCTACATTTTGAAATTTAATCACCGCTTTATTTTTATCAATGGTTAAAGACTCATAATTGGGACTTAGTGCGCCAAACCCTTTTATACCATAAGTTTGCGCTAAGGCAAGATAAGCCAAACGTTCGCCACCTTGTTTCTTGTTCGCAGGATGAATGGATTTTTCCTCACCGATATCCATCAAAACCGCCATTCCTGAATTAGGAATTTTGTTTAGAGATTTTCGCTGGGCATCTCTTAAAAATGCGGAGTTAAATTTCCCTCCAATGTAGTAAGGCGGAAGCTGCGCATAATTATAGGGAGCAATTTGTGCATAATAAAATGGAAATTCTCCGTTATCCCAATTCTTTCTCCACGAAGAAACCATTGCTGGAAATAAATCTTCATATCGATCTGCTCGTTCGTAGTTAGATTCGCCCTGATACCAAATTGCACCCTTGATTCCGTAACCAATCACAGGATAAAGCATTCCGTTATAGAGCGTTGTTGGTGTTCGGCTTACTTCCTTTATCGTATCGCCTTTGGCGGGAATTTTGACTTCTGGAAATGCCTTTAAATCTTCGGGCGACATCCAGGCTTCAATGGAAGAACCTCCATAGCTGTCATTGATGACACCGATAGGTACCTGCAATAACTCACTTAATAAGGAAGCAAAATAATAGGCAGTCGCACTGAAGTTAGAAACCGTTTCTGGTGCCGCTATTTTCCATTGAGATGGCTTACTGTTTTCCTGGCGTTCCATAATAGAAGAACGTGGAACGGTATAAAGCCTAATATTTTTATTCGCCGATTTAAGGATGGCTTCGTTTGAACCTATTATTGGCTGGCTTTTGAAGCCTTTCATTGGCATTTCCATGTTCGATTGACCACCACAAAACCAAACCTCACCAATTAAAATATCTGTTAAAACCAGCTTTTCGCCATCATTTAATTCGAGTTCATATGGTCCGCCAGCGGATGGTGTAGCCACATTTACTTTCCACTTCCCGTTTTGATCAGCGGTTACTGAATAGCTTTTCTTGTTCCAGGAGGTGATGATTTTTACTTTGGTCGAGGCCTTGGCCCAACCCCAAATGGCCACATTACTTTGTTGCTGCAAAACCATGTGGTCGGTAAAGATGGAGGCAGTTTTGACTGTTGCCGATGCGATGATGCAGCAAGCGAGGTTTAAGAGTATGGTGAGTTTTAGTTTCATTTTTATTACATTATTTCGTCATTGCGAGGCACGAAGCAATCTCAACGGCAAAATAGATTGCTTCGTACCTCGCAATGAGCATTTAGTTTTATTTACTAACCGGTAACCAAACCGACATTTCTGAATGCCCACGATTTCCCCAGGCAAAATAAGGTACCAGTTTAATTTCAGCATCCTTGCTATTATTATTAACCGGACGATACAATACGTTTTTCCAGTTTTTCGGTTCCACAATTTTAGCATTACCAACCAAACTCATCATTTCAGCACCATCAATTTTAATTGGTTGAGCGGTAAATTTTGTTGAGGTAGGAATGAACGCGTTAAATATATTTTTGCCTGGTAAATCTGTTGACTCCAGGCAATAAACAATTGGTCCGCGTTTTACCGCAATTTGGTTTCTGTTTTCTTCAACTAAAGGGTTGGCTTCAATCAAAGTAGCTTCGATCGGGAGATTCAATTCTATTACATCTCCTTTTTTCCAAACCCGATTTATTTCCGCATATGTTCCGGAAATGGCTTCGATATTTTCTGCCTTTCCATTAACGGTGATCTGAGCATTTTGAGTCCATGCCGGGATTCTAAGGAAAACGGAATACGGTTTATTTCCAGATTCTTTTATAGCGATCTTAATATTTCCATCCCATGGATAATTGGTAGTTTGAGCCAGCGAAACCTTACTTCCATCAGCTAATTTCGTTGTTAAGTTATTACCGCCGTATAAATTGAACCACAAGCCTTTATCAGAAACACTATAAGCATAATCACTTACTTCGGCAATGGTTCTCACTACATTCGGCGGGCAGCAATTCGACAACCCAATGTATGGAACCCTATCTTTCGACCAGCGTTGTTTGAATGGTAGATCATCAGATTGCGCCAACGGATTAGTATATAAAAAGTTCTTTCCATTTAAACTTATTCCCGATAGCACACTGTTGTGCAAAGCCAGTTCCATCACATCCGCATATTTAGCATCACCCGTAATCTGAAGCATTCTCCAGTTCCAAAGTACATTGCCAATATTCGCACAGGTTTCGTTGTGGGCTGTAAAATTTGGTAACTGGTAATCGCGACCGAAAGCCTGATGAATTTTTTGAACATCAGCGGGATTGTAGGAGGTTCCATCAGGCGAAGTGCCATCATAAAGTGAACCACAGCCACCTGTGATATACATTTTATGCTCGTTCACATCATCCCACATTAAATTCAAGGTTTTTAAAAGCGAATCTTTTCCGGTTTCGGCATATAAATCGGCTACGCCAGCGTATAAATAGTTCGCCCTCACCGCATGTCCCATCGCCTTGGTTTGCTGCAAGAACGGAATCCTATCTTGGTTATCATCCGTTCCATCATCAATTTTACCTTTAATGGCAATTAAATGATTGGCCAATTCCAGATAACGTGGGTCTTTCGTGGTGCGGTACATCTCAACCACGCCCATATAATGAGATGGACAAATGGCATTCCTGGCCAGTGTTGGCGATGCTGATTTGTAGAAATTGTACAAATAGTCCGTTGCTTTTTTAGCGATATTCAATAAAGTGGTTTTACCTGTTGCCCTGTAATGGATGCAACCTGCCGTCATCAAGTGTCCGATGTTATAAGATTCGAAGCTCAGCCTATCTTGAAACTGATTTTTTGAGCCGGTTTTCCGCTGCTCAATCATCGCTTTGGTGTAGATATAACCATCTTCTCGCTGCGATTTCCCAATCACCACAATGGCTTTATCCATCATTTCATTCAGCCTTGGATTTTTGGTTGAGGCGTATAGACTTGCCACAGCCTCCAAAGTTTTGTAATAATCGCCATCGTGAAAAGACGGCCCAGAATGTGCACCTGTATCTAAGCCTGCGGCAATTTCAAAGTTTTTAAATGCATGGCTTATTTTTGGATCGTTGTAAATTGCCCACATATTGGGCACCATGGTTTCAGTCGCAACCTTAAACCGATCGGCCCAAAAACCCTTTGTCCAGGTTACATCAGCCATGTTAACACTTCGTAATTTCGCATATTTACTATTTGAAGTGTTAACAAGTGCCTTATCCTGGGCGTAAACCTGTAAAAATGGTAGCGTTAATAGGATGATGATTGCAGATCTGTTTATCATATTGCTTGCTATTTTATCTTCTTGCTATCATTGCAAGCGAAGAGCAATCCTTATAACAGATTGCTTCGTGCCTCGCAATGACGATTAGTTTTATTTCTCTTCCGCTTTAATAATAACCGGCCCTAATAATCCGGAAGGATTTAAAGGTTTACCTTCCAAACGGAAAGGTGCAGTTGTTTTTGTAATTCTTTTATCTTCAGGCAATTTACTATCCCCTATTAAACGGTTTGCCCAGGTATTTGTAACTTCAATAGTGATTTTATTTTCGCCCATTTTTATTGCTTTGCTGATGTTTAAGCGATGCGGCGCTGTCCACAATGTTCCGCAATTAATCCCATTGATTTTCACTTCAGCCATGCTGGAAAACCAACCCAAATCAATCCAGGTATTTTTTAGATCTCCATTGAATGTAAAACTCTTCGAATAAATAGCAGTACCAGAGTAGTATTTTATTGAGCTATCAGCATGTTTAGTCCAGTCAGTTAAATCTTTAAATACAACTGCCTTTGACGGACCACCAAAAGCTGGATCGAATTGTAATTGCCAATCCGTTGAAATATTTTGAATGACTTTAAACGTATTGAAATTTGGCCCAGCTTGCAGTTGAGTTAAACTTGTCATTTCATTAAAAATCACGAACACAGAACCATTTGATGGCAATTGCAAATTCAAGTATGTCCTTCCATCTCTAATAGACCAACTTTTCAAAGCTATTGTATCATTCGTTACTGAGTTGTAGATTTTTGGAACCCTTCCATTTATTCTAAAAGAAAAATTAAATTCTCTTTCTTTAGCTTCTTGGTTTGATATAAAGTAGATATCAGAGTCGGCCGTTTTTCTATGACCAAATGCTATTTTTTTTGTTGGCAAAATTTTTGAACTTAACAACATTGATCCTGTAGGGATTTCGATGATATCTAAATCCTTTTCCAAACCCAAACTATTAAAATCATTTCCCTCAAAAGGTGCTCTATAAATTTGCCCAAAACCGAGTTTCTTTATATAGATAGCTTTCCCACCACTTTTAAATGAATCAAAATTCCCTCCCCATATTTCATTAACAATTTTATCAAATTGCGCTACTTTAACCTGCTTGTTTCCATTTTGATACATCGGCCTATCTGCTAAAATCACTTTAGCTCCACTTTTGATCAATTCCAGTAGTTTCCCAACAATTCCGTAACTCATATACTGATAGTTCGGATTCATTTTCATCGCCCCGGGAAAAACCAAAACTTTATATGTTGCGCCGCTTTCAAAAACTACCTCGCCATTTTCCACCTTCGCCGTTTTCAAAACATCCGGATTAAAACTATCGTAAGCGTAACCACGTAACGGATTTACCCAGTTTTCAGGATCAGCGATATTAGCAGAATGTGTTACACCAGACGGAATCTGACGCAAAGGTTCTCCAACATTGGCCAAACGTTTCTTTTCTGATTCCACTACATCAGCACCGAAAATGCCTGGTAAAGTTGCTACTAGCCGATCTGGCAGAACTGAACGGCGGGGTAATTCTTCTCCCGTAAAAACTGCGATATCAACCACAGGCTTACCCTGTTGCAACAGGTTTTGTGTTCGCTCTGCATAGTCTACCCATGCTTTGCCCGCTTTCCACCAGGTTTGGTCTCTTTGGAAATATAACCCTACACCATCTAGTGTCATCCCTGGTTTTCTATCCATCCATGGATTGTGCGTAAAAACATGATAAACTAATTTGTTAATGCCAAGTGCATAGTTTCTATCCTGCAAGGTTTTCATATTCGAAGGATTTTCATTCCAATCCATGCGAACGGTGGTAAAAGCTTCGGCCTGAATAATATTTTTCCCATAGATATGAGCACCAGAAATTGCATCCAACATATCATTTGGCTTATCGTGGGTCGGGCTGTTCAACCAAAATTCTCCCATCGGTACATCAACAGTTTTGTAATGCAACAAGCCATCGCTCATCATCGTTGGCGCAATGCTTTCAGCCGTAAAAGTTACCCCTTTTTCTTTAGCTAATTTTGCCAAGGTTTTGTAAAACTGATCTACTACCAATTCGGAGATGGTTTTACGAATGTCGTACAGAAAATTTTCAGAGATTTCAGCACTTTCTACAGGCAAGCCGGTCATAATAGGCAAGTATGGCGCTAAATCATAACCTCTGCGTTTTTGAAATTCTGCCTTAAATAATGGCGACCAATTCTGGCTGCCACATTCCCAACTATCTACATGAAAAACGCTTAACACTTTTTTGGCAATATCTGGTCCGCCATGTTTCAGCGCTTCACCATACCAATTATCAAATTGCAGTTTAACGGCTTGGGGATTAAACTTATCGCATTCCAACCCTTTTCCACCACCCGCTGTGGCATTGGTATGGCCGGTAGTCGTATGCCCAACTCTTAAAATCGTCCAGCTCGTCTGTCCGGCAGGCAGGTTCCCTTTCGGTGCTTTCCAGTTTAAAGTTCCATCTGGATTTAATTTATCCGTTAGGTTGATGATTTTATTTAATGGAACACACAGTTCTTTGGCGATTTGTTCATCCGTACTTCGCTTGCTGATTCTCCAAACCGAACCATTTTTCCCTTCAAACTGATTAATTTGGGCAGATGAACTTAACTCAAGATTTAACAATTTTAAGGAAGGTTTCCATTTAGCAGCATCCAAATCTTCGGCTCCCGGTTCAGAATTCTTTTTATCGTAGATAAACCTGAAAAATTTGGCTGTTGTTGGTTTAATTGAGTGCGTAACATCTTCGTCGGTATCTTGCCAACCATGACGTGGTGCTTCCAGCCTGCCAATTGATCGAAAGCTTTTTCCATCATCGCTCACTTCAATTGCCAGTCGCTGTGCCTGATAATTGTTTCCACTAATTTTAATAGTTACTGTTCTGCAAGTAAATGGTTTTGCAAATTCATATTGAATGTAACACGGTTCGTTGGAACCAAAGTTTTTCTTATTTCCGGGCTGAATTAAACCTGTGGCATCAGCACCATTACTAGCCGTAATTTTAGGTATAACCGTTCTGGTAGAAATGTTTTCGCCCACAGGCGATGGATAAGCATAAACTGCAATATCATTATAATAATTTTCGTTCGATTCTGGTTTAGGCAGGATAATTTTTGGAGTTGCACTATTTACCACAGTCTTAGACCAAACCACCTTTTGCATGGAAAGTTCAGGCGTAGTCCAGGGTCCGCCGGCCAAGGCGAAACCATCACTCACATGCATCCCAAGTTTTAAATTTAAACGTTTGGCCTCACTCATGGCGAACTCTACCAGTTTCCACCATTCGGGTGTAAGTTGAATCGCGGGCGGCGAATACACAGGCGTTTTATCCGGACCTTGAATACTCATCAAGTAAGCACCCCCAATTCCATTGGTTTTCATCGCCTCTAAATCGGCTGTGATACCAGGTTTAGAAACCGCACCTTTTACCCAATACCAAAATACCCAGGGTTTTGCATTTTCGTTTTGTTGTGCATTAAGCTTAAAGCTAAAAGCTAAAAGAAGAAAGAACAAGGAGATTTTACTAAACATTGGTTTCTTTTTGATTTCTTTTTCGTTATTGCGAAATCGATTTTTCATCGATTGAAGCAACCTCTCTTGTAAAGCAGATTGCTTTAGCTTGCACATTCCCAGCCTCGCAATTCGATTTGTCTTTTTATTCCTCCCAGTGATAACTGAACATTGTTATTTATGGGCGATTTTATAACCTCTTAATCCGAAATAGAGAATAATTAAATAACAAACTAAAGGGATACTGTAACCAATTTGGATATTATCGCCGTAATGATCGATTAGGGAACCCATTCCGAATGGCAATATCGCACCGCCAACAATTGACATAATGAGCCATGAAGACCCAGGTTTTGTATCCTCTCCTATGCCATCAATTCCTAATGCGAAAATGGTAGGAAACATGATCGACATGAAGAAACCCAAACCGCCCAATGCATAAACGATTACCACACCACTTCCGGTAATGGCCACGATGCTTAACAAGACAGAAATGACAGCATAAATTGCCAGCAGTTTGTTTGATGCTATAAATTGTAAAAGAGCTGTTCCTGCGAAGCGGCCAACGGTAAATAACAATCCATAAATGGCTAAATATGATGCAGCAGTTTTTTCATCAAATCCGCCACCTTGCTGCGCCATTCTTATAAAAAAGCTGGTTACGCAAACCTGGGCACCTACATAAAAGAACTGTGCAATCACGGCCCACCTCAAATGTTTGTGGCGTAATGCTCCAAAGAAACTTCCTTTTGCTTCGCCATCAATACTTTTAGTTTTGATTTCGGGTAAATGGATAAAATAAAATATCACTGCAATAACAAGCAAAATAATTCCAAGCGTAATGTATGGGGTTTTGACCGATGCAGCCTCTTCTAAAAAATAGTTGTTTCGGCCCGCTTCTGTCATTGCTGCGAGTTCTTCTTTGGTATGCGATTTCCCCGAAAGGATGAACAAGCCGCCAATAAGTGGGGCTACCATTGCGGCTAAACCGTTAAATGAAGCAGCTAAATTTAATCGGCTTGTTGCTTTTGAGGGATTACCTAAAACTGCAGCGTATGGATTTGCTGAGGTTTCGAGCATTGTTAAACCACATCCGATGATGAAAAGCGCAACTAAAAAAGTAATATATGATAGGTTATTTGCGGCAGGAACGAATAGAAATGCACCAAAAGCAAAAGCCAACAAACCAGAAATCATTGTCGCTTTATAGCCCCATTTTTTCAGGATCATCCCTGCGGGTATTGCCATTAAAAAGTAAGCGAAGAAAACAGATGTATCAATCAATGTAGATTGACTGTTGCTCAGGTTACACGCCTTTTTTAGGTGTGGAATTAGTATAGAATCGAGGTTGTGCGCCATTCCCCAAAGAAAAAAGAGGCTGACTACTAAGATAAAAGGCAACAGGTATTTTTTTCCTGATGAAGGATCACCCTCGGTTACAATTTCTGGCTGTGTGTTGTGGTTCATTATATTTGCTTTATTTGTTAGTTCACTGGTTTATTAATCATTGGTTCATGAGTGCAAAGCTATCCTATACATTTGTCCATTTCGTGTTGTTGGCATTTTATCAAAATTATCAATATCTGCATCCTCACCAATGAACTATTGGCTACTGAACTAATGATTTCTTTACTACAAGCAAATGGTCGCAGACTAAAACTACTTCTCCATGCTGATTGATTATTTCTACGTGTTCGGTTACAGTTCCGTATTCGGGTCTTTTGCTATCTCCCTTTTCAGAGATTGTGATTTCTGAATGAATGGTATCACCAATGAAAACAGGTTTTACAAAACGCAGTTTATCGTAGCCTTTGCTCATCGCCTCAGGATTAATTTCTGAAGCAGTTAAGCCAATTCCGATGCTAAAAATCATCGTTCCATGGGCAATTCTTTGTTTAAAAGGTTGCGTAGCGCACCATTCTGCATCCATATGGTGTGGAAAAAAATCACCGGTATGGCCAGCGTGGACTACGAAATCGGTTTCTGTGATCGTACGACCAAGCGTTATACGTTTATCTTGTAGTTGGTAATCTTCAAAAAATGTTGATTTGAAATACATAAAAAGCCTCTCCTTATTAAATGTTTTTGGGGTAATTGTTCTTATCTGCAATTCCTCTCCAGAAGAGAGGATTACAAAGTTTTTACTCATAACCCATTGCACACCTAGTGGGCATGCTATTTTTTTTACTAAGTTTTTAATCTAACTATAGTTTCCCTCTCTTCTGGAGAGGGACGCACTCATATTATCCTTTCCTGCTGCCTTTCACAGGGAGAGGCTTAACCCCTCCCGTATCGCTCGATTGATAAGCACTTTCCACAACAGCCATCGTTTGGATCACATCCTCAACACTGGTATACAACACATCGCTCGAACCCTCGTTATACTTCATCAAATTTGCCATCGTTCCAATAAAAGCTTCCGGAAACCAAGAGCCTTCCAATTTTACAGTTTGCCATTCAGGCGATTCACCTTCTTCTAAAGTACAGTATTCGAAAACATCTGGCACACCATGAGGATAATCCATTAATAAGCCAATTTTTGCCACAATCGCACCTTTTGTCCCCTCCCATTTAATGTAACTCTCCTGGTGGTTTGGTCCAAAATCATGATCGTGGTTGGTATTAATCACCGCATGGAGTATATCTCCGTAATCTAACAAAATTGTAGAGCGTGAAGATGATAAATTTTTCGCGGGATGTTTCAAAGTTTTTGCTAAAACAGTGTTGGGATTACCCAAAAATGATCTAATCAGATCTACATAATGGATGCTATGGTATTGAATTTCAAGCCTTGGATGAATGATCACATGTGGAAAGATTTCCCAAGGCGTTTTAATCGTCACCCGAACTTCCATATCGTAAAGTTCACCAATAAGCCCTTTTTCAATGAGGTATCTAGCTGCACTTACAAATGGCGCAAAGCGAAGCTGAAAGTTAATAGCTGCTTTCAGATTTTTGGAACGGCAAAGCTTTAAAATTTCATTGGCCTGGGCAAAATCGTCACCCATAGGCTTCTGGATTAAAACAGCACTTCCATCTGGCAATTGATTTAAAGCATCGATATATTGTGCAGGCATTGTTGTGAGATCATAAACTGCATTTTTTGGTGCATTTGCTACGGCTTCAGCAACGGTATTAAATACATTTGGAATGCCAAAAGCATCTGCTAATTTCTGGGCCCGTTCTTTGGTTCGATTTACGATGCCGTATACTTCAAAACCAGCAATTTTATAAGCTGGAAGATGTGCATCGGCCACGATTCCACCAGCACCAATAATGATAATTGGCTGCTTGGTAAGCGGTAATTCTGGTTTATACTTTATATCAATACTCATTTATCAATTTTATTTATCTGGCCTTGGGCATCTAAAACAAGCGCTTCACTTGGCGTTTCAGTATTTACCGCCTGCAAAACCATTTGGTCGATAATAGCTGCAATTGCTGCCCAGTTTTGTTTTTGCGGTAGCATATTTGCTACCTCGTGCAACATTTCCAGTTTGTGGTAATAAGGAATAGTGGCGTTGATTTCAGGATCATTCCAGGTTGAAATTCTACAGCCAATTCCCCCTTCCATTGTAAGTTGTTTATCTTGTTCCTGAGCTAAAGCAAAGCGAAGAAAATCATAAGCAAGATCCTTATTTTTACTGCCTTTGGCGATGGTGTAAAGCCAGTAAACATTTAACGAAGCAGAATTTTTACCCTCAACTGCTGGTAACAAACCAACATCAACTTTTCCTTTCACCTTCGAGTTTGCATCTACTTCACACATCGCAGCAAAACCAAACCAGTTAATCATCATGGCCGCTTCTCCTTGCGAAAATGCAATTCCAGCAGCTACCGATTCAAATTCAGCTGATTTTGGATGGACCGCAGTTTTGTCATTCACTATTTTTCGGTAAAAATCTAACCCGCTGATTGATTCCTCTGTGTTAAGCTGGATAAATCCGTTTTTATCTGTTAGGCTGCCGCCCCTTGTCCACAATTGCAGGCAAAAATCAAATACCGTATTATGCCCGTCAGGGTAGCAGGCAAAAATACTTCCGTATAAATTGTCTTCCGGACGATTAAAATATTGGGCAATTTGATGAAAGTCTTCCCAGTTTTTTGGCACTTCTAAGGTCTTACCGTATTTTGCCAAAAATCTTTCTTGCTCTAGTTCGCTTTCAAACAAGTCTTTCCTGTAGATGAAACATTCTGGTCCATCGTGGAAGGGCAAGCCTACCACTTCCCAACCAAAACGCTGCAACGTTAATAAAGACTTGCTCCATCCTCTCGGAAAATCTTCAGGTTTATTTTTGTTGATGTAAGGATTGAGCACTTCAAAATCCTGATGAGAATAACCTTCCAAAACCCAATCTGTGCTGATGTGGGCAATATCAAAATCTCCATTCGCTAAACCTTTTTTTGAAATGGTTTTATCATAGAGTTCGTGCAAATCCATCACCACCATGTCCAACTTTACGGTACAGCCGGAAAATTCGCAATATTGATCCCAGAATTTCCGGATTGCGGATTCAAAAGGAGCAAATTTCCGAACAGCTATTTTAAAAGTTTCTATCTGGTTATGCATTGGCAATCGTTTTCTGCGTAATGAATTCTTTTATAATCCTTTCATTGTCTTGACCTAATTTCGGTGAACCTTTGCTTGAAGTTAACAGTTCGCCGTCAATTCGAATTGGGCATCGGGTGGTTTCATATTTGTAGCCATCTTCCATCTCCACTTCCTGAATCATATTTAACACTTTAAAACCGTCATGTGCCATTAGTGCATTCCAGTTTAATACATCAGCACACCAAATATCTGCTGGTTCTAAAACGGAAAGCCATTTTTCAGTAGTTGCGGTAAGCAGATGTTCTGCCAAAATCGCTTTAATTTCGTTTCTTTTATCAAAAGCTTCCTTCAATTCTATATAATCTTCCAGCTTTTCGCAGCCCAATAATTGGCCTAACTGAGGAATTGAACCCATTGCTAAAGCCAGATAGCCATTTTCGGTTTGATAGATGCCATAAGGTGCACCTAGATAAGCATTGGCATTATTTTTTTTTGAACGTTCTGGTAAGGTGCCTCCATCATTCATGAAGGTGGTAATCGTCTCAAACTGGAAATCGTAAGCCGATTCCATCATGCTTACCTGCACAAATCCGCCCTCATTTCTTATTGCTTTCCGATATAAGCAAGCCAAAAGTCCTTGGGCCAAATGCGCACCGGCCAGCATATCAACAATAGATAAACCCATCGCCACAGGCCCGCTATCTGCATTTCCTGTTAAGGATGTAAGTCCGGTAACGGATTGTAAAAGTAAATCCTGGCCTGGTTTATTTTTCCATTCTGTATCTGTTCCATAGCCTGAAACTTCGCCATAAATAATGGCTGGATTTAAAGCGCTAACTGACGGATAATCAAAGCCTAAACGCTCCATCACACCAGGGCGAAAATTATGGATCATCACATCGGCTTTTTTTAGCAGCTCACGCACCATATCCTTGTCTTCTTCATTCTTTAAATCTACTTCAAAGCTCTCTTTATTTCTATTGATGGCATGAAAAACAGACGATTCTCCATTCATAATCAGGTTAGAAGTATAGAGGGTGCGGCAAATATCGCCAACCCCTAAACGTTCAATTTTAATTACCCGAGCACCCATATCAGCCAAGCGCAAACTTGCCGATGGACCGGAAAGAAACTGGCTGAAATCGATAACTAAATAATCTTCAAGCGGTCTCATAATTTTGTTTTTAATGAACTATCGTCATGCTGAATTTCTTTCAGCATCTTTCATGCTAAGCTGTCCATGAATTAAGACCCTGAAATAAATTCAGGGTGACGGCCGTTCATGTATGGGTTTCTAACTCAATTCAAATTCTCTATTAATATCCAATGTATCAAAGCCCAATTTTGGTGCGGCTTTCGGGGCAAATAATTTTTCATTATCTAACCTAATAGGGCTTACTGTCGTTTTGATTTTCAGGTCTTCACGCAAATCCAACTGTTGTTCAATTTGCAGACTTTTATAAGTATTTAATGCAGTAGCCGTTTGGTAATTCAATACCTCTGCACACCAGATTCCGTGGCCTTCTAAAAGATTAACCCAGTTTTTGGTTTCCTCCTTTTTGAAAGTTTCGGCTAAACGAACAATCAGTTTATCCCGATTCTCGAAGGCTGAACCTGCTTCGACATACAAATCGGAAATATCACATTTAATAATGGCGCAAATATTCGGAAGATTTCCCATCGCCATGGCAATATACCCATCTTTTGTTTCATACATCCCGTAAGGTGCACTTAAATAGGCATGAGCGCTACCCTTTGCCCCACTTCTGTCTGGCAGATTCCCGCCATCATTTAAATAGGTGGTGATCACCTCAAACTGCACATCTAAAATAGACTCCAGTAAACTCACCTCGACCAAAACACTTTTATTGGTTTTTGCTCTCTTGATTAAGCCGGCTAAAATGCCCTGAGCCAGGTGATTTCCACACATAATATCAGAAACAGAAAGCCCGAAAGGAACAGGTCCATCGGTATCAACGCCCGATAAGAATGTTAATCCCGAAACTGCCTGAACCAATAAATCTTGACCTGGTTTATTTTTCCATGGGCCTTCGTTTCCATAACCGGTTACCACTCCATAAATAATTTTAGGATTGATAGCCTGAACATTGTCGTAACCCAATCCTATTTTTTCCATTACTCCGGGGCGGAAATTATGCGTCATCACATCAGCCTTGCTGATTAATTTCTTCAACTTTTCTAAATCATCCGGGTTTTTTAGGTCAGCTGCATAGCTTTCCTTATTGCGGTTAATGGTATGAAAAAGCAAGCTATCATCATCAACGAAAAGATTTTTTATTGATAACTGACGACAAGCATCACCGGTTTTCGGGCGTTCGATTTTAATTACCCGAGCGCCTAAATCTGCTAGTTTTAAGCCGGCAGATGGTCCTGCCAGAAACTGGCAAAACTCCAAAACTAAAAGTCCTTCTAGCGGCCTGTTCATGATAATACCAAAGTTTTAGATTTTTGATATAATTCGTTCATCTTCGATAAAACTGAAATCTCATCTCCACCATCCATTAAATAATCGCGAACTACATCGCCTGCGTGATCTTGAAAAAACATTGAGCCATGATAACGCGGACGAAGAAATGCCCGTTGTAAAGCAGGTAAGGTATTAAAAAAATAATTGTGACTTTGGCGGTTAACTTCTTCGTTTTTCCAAGCTGCTAAATGTCCTGGCTGACCACCGTTTTCGAAAAATAAAGTAGATTGACAGGCTGGAGAACCCACAAATTCGACATACTTGGCTGCTACATCTAGCTCCTCACATTTGGAAGATATCGCCAAACCGGTTCCGCCTAATGTGCTTCTTAAGTTTATTTTTCCATCGAGGGAAATCATATCGTGAAAATGTAGGGTTTTGCGGGCATATCCGTTTCTTGAATAATTAGAATAGCCATACGCAAACGGGCAATAAGCAATTTCATCTGTTAAAGTCATCGATTCATAAACTTGAATTGGATTTCTATTGAAGTTTGCCGGATCGATTTTCGAAGCCAGTTCGCGATACATTTGCAAGGCTTTAACACCCGTTTGCTGCGACACCACTTCATCATCACCTTGACAGGGATCTTCGCCCAGAGAGCAACAGAGGGTATAAAAGTTCATCAGCACATCAATTGGAATTCCGGCAAAGGCAACCAATCCTTTATCGCCAAGCGATAGTAAATCGTCGAATGATTTCGGCAATTCCAAACCTTTATCAGCAAACAAATCTGGCCTTGAAGCCGCCACCGGCGTTGCCGCATCTATCGGAAGCGCCCATAAATGTTCATCATAGAAATAACTTTCGTAAGACTGACCCACCGAATTCCGCTCCTGATCAGCGAGATAATCATCAGAAAGATAAAAATCTAAGGGCACTATCGACTTTGTTTTCGCTGCAAAACCAGCCCAGGGATGATCGATTACGAGTAAATCGAATCTTTCCGCCAGTTCCTGAATAGAAAAATCTGCAAATTGCTGCAAACTCCTTTTCTCCCAGGTGATGTTAACATTTGGATATAATTCGGAAAAACGCTGTGCCGTAGCCACCATAGGCAAAAGCCCGCGACTATGATTCCAGGTTATTCCTTTTAAATTAATTGTTTTCTCCA
Source organism: Pedobacter sp. Leaf41 (assembly GCF_001422545.1). GTDB lineage: Bacteria > Bacteroidota > Bacteroidia > Sphingobacteriales > Sphingobacteriaceae > Pedobacter. The sequence goes on from NZ_LMLE01000001.1 coordinate 1,454,976, forward strand.
CTTTTCTTCTTTTTTAAACCGTCGACTAAAGTCAACGGCAATCAATTAGCAAACTGCCAACCCTTTATTGTTTATTTATGCTGTCGTCATTCTGAACTTGATGAAAAATCTCTAAGCTATTTCATACAACCTTGAGGTAAGCTATGCTTTGGCAGAGTCTGTCCCTATTCGTTTGCAGATTCTTCTTTTCTCAGAATGACAATACCTTAATTTCAAATTTATTTGTCTAATTAATCTCTAATATTTAGTTGATCATTTCCCTGTATTGATTGTGATAGATGTTGATGTTAACCCTTTAGCTGTTGCCGTCAGCTTTATCGTCCCGGCTTTCTCCGTTGATTGAAGAATGGCCAGGCATAAACCATGAAATGCTTTGCGATAACTTGCTTTGAATGGCTCCAAACTTGCCTGGAAACCATTATCAACGCCAGCGATAAATCCATCGCCTTCTACTTTAAAATTCACTAAATGATCTGCATTTGGCACTAAATTGCCAGCAGCATCCAAAACACGAACCGTTACAAATGATAAGTCGGAACCATCAGCTTTGATGTTTTTCCTATCGGCGATTAATTCTATTTTCGCCGCTGCACCTGCTGTTTTTACTTCCTTAACTAAAACTTCTTTACCATTTTTTCGGGATACCGCCTTCAGTGTTCCCGGCTCGAAATTTACATTCCAGAGCACGTGCAGATCATCATTTTGTTTTGATTTTTTTCCCAATGATTTTCCGTTTAGGTACAACTCCACTTCATCGGCATTGTTGTAATAAGCCCAAACTTCAACAGATTTGCCTGATTCCAAACCCGCCTGTCCGGTAGGCAGGTTCCAGTGTGGCAAAATATGTAAAACAGGTTTATTCGTCCATTCGCTTTGATACATGTAATAAGAATCTTTCGGGAAACCTGCTAAATCCACAATTCCGAAATAGGAACTTCGGGCCGGCCATGGATAAGGCAACGGTTCTCCTAAATAATCGAAACCTGTCCAAACGAATAAACCGGAAACGTGGTCGTATTTTTTAGCTTCCTTCCACGTTTCTTCGTGTGTAGAACCCCAGTAGGCCGAAACATTATCGTATGAGGATGCAGACCATTCTTTATTGCCTTCGGTAAATTTAGTTTTTCCATCTTTAGGCCAACGGCGAATGGTATCTGCCGTATCGTAAAAACCCCTTGTTTCTAAAGCAGATGTAGTTTCTGTAGCCAAAAATTTTACTCCCGGATAGTTTTTTGGAAAATCCGCATATTTTTTATGATTGTAATTAAGTCCGTAAACATCAAGCGCATTGGCCTGGTAAATAAAGTTCTTTTTCGCGTCGGTTTCTGTTAATGCTGAAATTACCGGACGGGAAGTGTCTAAATTTTTAACGATACCGACCAATTCTTTGGTAATCGCAATGCCTGTGCTGTCAAATTGCTCGCGAATCTCATTTCCAATGCTCCAAAGTATAATAGATGGGTGATTACGGTCGCGTTTGATCATATCCTCGAGATCACGTCTGTGCCACTCTGAAAAATTCAAATGGTAATCATTTTTGGTTTTCTTTTTCGCCCACATGTCAAAAGCCTCGTCCATCACCAGGAAACCCATTTTATCGCATAAATCTAAAAACTCTGGTGCTGGTGGATTATGAGCAGTGCGGATGGCGTTAACGCCCATTTCTTTCATAATTTCGAGTTGACGCTCCATTGCCCTAATATTAACGGCAGCACCTAAAGCGCCCAAATCATGATGGAGGCAAACTCCTAAGATTTTCATCGGTTTACCGTTTAAAAAAAAGCCTTTTTCAGCATCAAAATTGAAAGATCGGATACCAAACCTGGTTTCATATTTATCAATTATTTTTCCATTTTGGGCAATTTGTGTAACCAGTTTGTATTGATAAGGATTGTTCACAGACCACAAAATGGGATTCTTAACCTCGAAAACCCTGTTGATCAATGAACCTGATGTATCGACTTTTAGCGCTTGCTGTACAGTAGCAGAAATTACTTTTCCTTCGGCATTATAAATGATATTCGTTACTGAAACAGTTTGTGTTTTTAAGGTTTTATTCTGAATCTGAATCTGCAATTCCACTTTACCAGATTGATCTGCAGTTACAAAAGTTCCCCATTTTGATACTGCAAATTTAGCTGTAGAGGTTAACCAGACGTTTCTGTAAATTCCAGAACCAGAATACCAGCGGGAATCGGGTTGTGCTGAATTATCAACTTTAACTGCTATGATGTTTTTACCCGATTTCAAAAACTTACTAATCTCATAAGAGAAAGAAGAATAGCCGTATGGTCGTTTTCCCAAATATTTTCCATTAATCCATACTTCACTATTTTTGTACACCCCATCGAATTCGATGCTGATTACTCGGTTTTGAAAGTCAGCTGGTGCTGTAAATTCTTTTCTATACCAACCAATTCCAGTTGGAAGACCACCGCCTTCGGGTTTTGCGGGATTTTTTTCGTCGAATTTCCCCTCTATGCTCCAATCGTGTGGCAAATTGAGTTTTCTCCATTTTAAATCGTTGTATGCTGGAGATTTCGCCCCTGGTTCGTCACCTAAAAAGAATTTCCAGTTTTTATTGAAATTTGTTTTAGTGCGGGGTTCCGAAATCGGTTTTAATAGATCGGTCGTCATTGCGAGGCACGAAGCAATCTTATTAGTATGGGTTGGCATTTCTTTCGCACTAGGATTGCTTCGTGCCTCGCAATGACGACTTGCCGACAAGCCTGCCATCAAAAAAACCAAAACCCTAAAATTGTTCAACATCTTCATTCTAATTTCCACTTACAAAGTTCACTTTACTTTTGCCTAAATCTTTTGAGGTTGCCACCGCGATTCCCCGTTGATCTTGCTTGTTTACCGCACAATAAAAATGATAAACTATTCCTTTATGCTTTAATATAAAAGATTTATGAGCATACAACTCATCATATTTCTCCGATGATTCGATTAAATTATCGCCGGTCCAATCTGTCCAATTAACTAGATCCTTAGATACCGCAAAACGATTGAATGATCCTTTTCTATCTTGCCAAAAAGCGCCAAAATAGAACATCACGTAGTTGGCGTCTATTTTTTGGATTATCGCATCGCCCGTAATTCCAACAGGATGATGCACAACAGGATTTTTATTGAAACGCTGCCAGTGAACCATATCATCTGAAACTGCCATTCCAATTCGCTCGTACCAACGTGTCTTCTTATTATTCGCCAAAGAATCACCCACTGCATTATAATACATTATGAACCGATGTCCAGTCAACCTTTTTGGATCTTCGATAACCGTACTTTTAAAGAGCTTGTTTCTGTTTTCCCACCAACGAACATCTTCATCCGCCGAAGTTAAAACAGGTTTATCTAACCTGCTCCACTCTTGCATAATTGATGGATGATTTTTTGCATAAGCCATGCCTATTGAGAGCGGTTCTACTTCGTAGCCCTTCTCTTTGCCACCAAAGTACGACATCCAATATTTACCATCGAATTGATTTACACCATAGTCTCCACCCCATTTAATATCTAGCAAAGCGTTGTAACCCGCTTTTTGATTATCATCCCACAAACCATTGTCGCCAAACGAAAGCAATTTGCCCTGATTTTCCCAGTGCAAAAGATCTTTGCTTTTTGATAACCAGGTTTCGTAACCACGCCCGCTGAAAATAAGATAAGTCATATACCAGTATTTTCCCTTTTTAAAAATAGTCGGGCAGTCCATTTTATGATCTTTATCTTCAGGAACCATTACCAAGCCATACTTAAAAGGCGTTTTAACTTCCTGATAAATTTTTTCCATCTCCGCCTGAGAAACAGAATTTGCAACCTGAGCTTGTACACTGAATGTGCTCAAAACCAAAAAAAGTATGATTTTAAACCTATTCATTTGTACATATAAATTTGTAATGCCCCGAACCAATTGTAATTTTTGCCTTGCCGTTTTCGAAGCTTAAGGCATTCATTTTTGGATTTAACTCATCTGTAATGGTTTGCTTTGTTTTACCTGGAAAGTATACATCAGCTTTCGTATTAACCGGAATATCTAATTCTAGCACAAAGTTTTTGTCACTTTTGTTCCATTGCGTTGCTATTTTCCCGTAAGGAGAATCATAACTTACATTTGCAGAAGTTAAGTCTCCTACTACTTCCGGCTCAATGACAATGTGCTTAAAAGCAATTGAATGTTCAGCCTGACGAATACCGCCGATGCCGCTGTAAAGCCATTCCATTAAATGCCCAAGCATAAAATGATTATTTGAAACGGTTGGAAGTGCGGCCCATGACTCGGTTAAAGCGGTTGCGCCTTTGGAAATTTGCATTCCATAACCAGGTACGTCAGAGCGACTGTTCATGTCGAAAATTATATCCGATCTTCCTGCATCTTCCAAAACACGAAGAACATAGCGGTAGCCAATATCGCCAGCCGTCAAACTATTGTTCCGATCTCTAATATCCTTTACTAAATTTTCGATAACAGCGCTTTTATCCTGATCCGCTACCAAACCCATGTAAACCGCCATGGCATTGGCCGCTTGCGAACCCGTTGCATATTGCTTGGTTTTACGATCAAAAAACTGATCATTAAAAGCTTTTCTTACTTCAACTGCTAATTTCGAATAACTTAAAGCATCTGCTTTTCTACCCAAAGCCGTAGCCATTTTTTCTAAAATCTTTAAGTCGTAATAATAGATTGCAGTACCCGTAACACCCATTGGCGTGAGTTGAGAAACACCGGGAGGTTCTGGTCCTAAATCGTACCAATCTCCTAACCCTTGCGACAAAATATGGTTATCAGCTTTGGTTGCAAGGTAGTTAATGTAGCCTTGCATCATCGGGTAATAATCAATCATTGCTTGCTTATCGCCATACCACTGATATAAATACCAGGGAAGTAGAATGCCACTGCTTCCCCACTCCGGCGAATCACGGAACATATCACCTCCCCATTCAAATTTCACATATTCTGGCGCAATTTCAGGAATAAGGCCGTTAGGCAACTGCGAATTCCTCATATCCTCGAGTGCTTTTTTAAATAATGGCGCCGCAGCATAATTGTAACCTACAGAATTACCCATTAAGTGCAGTTGCTCTAACCATCCAAGCTTTTCGCGATGCGGACAATCGGTAAAAACACTCACCATGTTGCTTTTGATCGACCAATCAATCAACTTAAAGGTTTTGTTGAAAAGGTCGTTTGATGTATTGAATTCTCCCACCTGTTCTGCGGCATTTCTGATGTGTAATGCTTTTAAGCTTTCTATGACAGGTGAGCCAGATTTATTTTCAGTGTTTGCGGGAATACCACCTCTTACCTGAAGATACCTGAAACCCGTGTAAAAAAACTTCGGCCGCCAGGTTTCTATTCCTTCACCTTTTAAGATGTAGGTAAAGTACGATGGGCCACCGATATTTTTTTGCGTCACCGAGCCATCTTCTTTAATTAACTCCGCAGGTGTAATACGAATAGTATCGCCTTTTTTACCGACAACTTTCAATTCTATTATCGATGATGAATTTTGCCTCATATCGTAAACGTAATCACCGTTAGGGACACGGCTGGTTTTAATAGAGGAGGTATATTCAAAAACTTTTACAGGCGCTTCCTTTTGTGCATTTAATTTCGGCCCATCAACCAACAAAGCCGATTTCCATTGTTGGTCATTAAATCCTGCTACATTCCAGTTTTTTTGCTCTAGGTTTGCGTTATAATCCTCACCGCCATAAATACTTGAAAATGTAATAGGTGAAGGAGCGGTTTTCCAACTCTGGTTACTAATAATGTTGGCAGAAGTACCGTCTGTATATTCAACCAAAACCCGGCAAATCATTTTTGGATAACCATAAGCTACCTTTAGTTTTCGATACCGTTCTTTAACCGGAGGGATATAATAAAAACCATTTCCAAGCATTATACCCACAGCGTTATTCCCTTTCTTGATCTGTTTGGTTACATCGTAGGTAACATACAATGCTTCTTTGTCATATTTTGTCCATCCCGGCGCAAGAAAATCATCGCCAACTTTTTCGCCGTTTAAACTCATTTCGAAATGACCTAAGCCCGAAATAAAAGCGGTTGCCTTTTTTATAGTTTTAGTAACAACGAAATCTTGACGGAACATTGGCAATATATTACTGCCAGTGTACTTATCTTTTTTACCATCAACAGGTAAAGCATTAATATTCGAATCTGCCAGTTTTTCGTAAGCAATCCACTTGGCGCCCTTCCAGTCATTAACGTTAAGTAAACCCATTTGCCAATAGGCAGTAGCGCTCCAGGGCGATACATTTCCAACATTATCCCACACCTTTACTTTCCAGTAATAGGTTTTGGTTGATAAAAGTTTATTGCCCTGATATTTTATCTGGATAGATTGTGAAGAATTTACTTTTTGTGTGTCCCAAACATCGCCAATGTTTTGATTCAACTTGGTTATGCTGCTCGAAACCAGAACCTGGTATGCTGTCTGCATCACATTTAGTTGATGAGATTGTAATTTCCAACTTAGGCTAGGCGAAGTAAAATCTACCCCGATTGGATTATGGCGAGAGGCAAAACTTAATTGCATGACTTCAACCTGCTGCGCAAAAAGCGAAGCATTAAATGTGAAAAGCAACAAAAAAGTTATGAGTTTGCTCATTAAAAAATTGACATCTTTTGGATGTTTTACCTAGGTTTATAATTGGTTATCAGCTTCAAAAACAACATAAGAAATTAATTCTTTATGTTAGCATTTAGGTTTATAGTTAAACGTTAAACCTATTTACGCCACTAATTCAAATATAAATAATTTTTTTAAATATGAAAACAATTAATACTTTACGACCAGGGTCAACCTTTGTAAATGGTTATTTGGAAAGCATTTTGTATGTTTGAAATTGTAAAAAAAACGCTACGACCAAATTTAACCCCTTATGAACGAAAAAGAATCAAAATATCAAGCGCCAGCTTTGGATAAAGGACTTGATATATTGGAATATCTATCTGCACAATCCATCCCCCTTTCACAAACTGAAATTGCGGTTGGCATTGAAAAAACTCCGAATGAAATTTATAGGATGTTAATGAGTTTGGAGAGCCGTGGTTATATTTTACGTGATGAAGTTTCTGGAAAGTACAGACTTTCGTTAAAGCTATTTTACCTTTCGCACAGGCATTCGCCGATGGACGAGTTAAGGAAAGCTGCTCAATTTCCATTAGAAGAACTGGCAAACACCATTCGCCAATCTTGCCACTTAAGTATCTTGTATATGAACCAGGTGATGGTAATTATCCATGCTAAAAGTCCGGGGCCCATTGCCCTGTCTATTGAAGAAGGAAATTTGTTCCCTTTGCCATTAACCGCTTCTGGCAAGGTCTTATTAGCCTATATGCCCGATATTGAAAAGAGAACAACTTTAAGAAATAATTCAATTTTTAAGAAATATAGCAAGGCGCAGCAAGAAGATTTTATGCTTTCGCTCGACGATATTAAAAAAACTGGTTCTTATTTCAAAAACAGTGATTCCGTTTCGGGGGTAACAGATATTTCTATTCCGATTGGTGTAGATAGCAACAATGGCATTATTGCTTGTTTAACTATTTCGATGTTAAATGCTTTAAATAACGATAAGTCGATCGGAAATGATACCATCCTTGCGGAAGCAAATAAGTGTGTTAAAAAGATTGAGCAAAGAATTGGGGTATAAACTCTTTTAAAAGCCTCACCCTGTGAAAGGTTGTAGTTATTTTCAATGCACTGCATCCCTCTCCTTGAAGAGAGGGAAACGAAAAGATGTGATTTGAACCTGGTGCCGTCACTAGTTTGTCTGTTAGATCCATCTATGAAAGAATCGTGAGCTTAGTCTTCCCAAAGCGTAGAAATACATGAGAAAGAAAGAATTAGAGTGTAAACTCTTTTAAAAGTTGTCATTGGCACGAAGCAATCCTACATGGATTGGATAACAACCGCATCAAGATTGCTTTGTCATTGCTTGCCTGGCGAAGGCAAGCAATGACGAAAAACAAAAAACATACGTTATCCAGAATATTTCACACTATAATCTTTCCCTTTCTCAATCGTCATTTCATAAACGCCTTTCGAAAGTTCCTTAATTACTGCACCTTTTGCCACAGGTTTGGTTTTACTACCTATTCTTAATTTTCCTGTTCCTACGGCAGATGAAATTTTAATTTCTTTTTTATTGCAATACAAAGAGATATCGCCATTAGCAGTGGGTACCTTTCCCTCCATCCATTCCAAACCACCTAAATTTGGGGTGATCGTGTAGGTTTCGTAACCTGGTGTAGTGGGTTCAACGCCCAAATAATATTTGCCCAATAAATAGATCGGACTTGCGCCCCAGGCATGGCAAAGGCTTTTTCCAAATGGTCTGCCATACATTTCTAAATGTTCTGCTCCTTTTTTATCTGGATTATATTCTTCCCAGAAAGAGGTTGCACCGAGCTTTAACATTCCACCCCAATAACTTTTCATTTCTTTTAAAACGTAGCTTTGTTCACCCATGGCACAAAGAGCTTCCAGTTCGTAGAAGCGCATGTAAGGGGTAGTAATTTTTGCGACCTTATGGTTAAGGAGTACATTTTTTTTCACACCAAGTTTTTGTTCTGGCGTAAAATAATCGAAAAAGATGCCGAACATATTGGCATAACGCGTTACATTGTCCGTTTGCTTACCATTGATCCTACTATGAACCAATGCGTTTTTATTTTGGTTCCAATACAAATCGAATATCTTGGCTTTCAACTCCTTTGCTTGTTTGTCGTATTTTGCAACGCCTTCACTATCATTAGCAAGTTTGGCGCACAAAGCCATCGTTTCTAAGCTTCGGGCATATAATAACTGCTCAAAACTTACTTCACCATCTTTACTCAGTTTGTCTGCCCAATCGATAAAAATCCAATCGCCCGGCATCCATTCAAGTAGACCATCTTTGTTTTTTCTTCCATCGATATACGTCATTAAAGATTGCATCCTAGGATAAATATCTTGTACAAATTTTTGATCGCCTGTGAACTTGTAGTAATCGTAAATACCTAAAAACCAATAGAAAGAGTAATCCATTATGGTATTGATGTGGGCCGTAACCGGATCTTTTCCACGTTGTGCCAACAAGGTTCTTTTTACTGTTGGTGCATCAAAAAACGAATAATAATTCATTAGATAACTCTGGTAGGCATCACCACTCCAAACCCAACGGTCGCGTTTAATTCCATCGATAAAAAATTCACGGGTATTTAAGTGAAAGGTGTATTTAGCTACATCGTAAATTTTATTCAGTTCGGCATCAGATGACTTAAAACTTCCCCTTTCGGTTACAGGCGCATACTCGTAAAGCATGGAGATGGAATCAAGGGTCACATTTCCAGTAGTTTGGCGATTTACATATCTGAATGCTTTCGAAAGTGGCATTACAGAATCTTTCTTTTGCGCAATATCAATATCAACATCATCTAACGTTTCGCATTTTTCTACTGAGGAAGCCTCTTCAGGCGATTCGCCATAGTATAAACTCAAACGCCCCTTGCCTTTCAAACCGTGTACTTTTATGAAACCAAATGTTTCCCTGCCAAAATCAAGCAATTCTCCGCCGTCGTTTTTCTTTCTCGAAACTGCAGCCATTGGTTTCACCGGTAATTTAAATTGCGATGGCAACTGATTGGGATCAGTCAAATTCCATGAACCTGCCGAAACGAATGTGGTTCCTGATTTGTCGGAAACTTTTCCGCTTTGATCAATCCATTCCTTATCTTCAAAAGTTGACAACCAGGTTTCATCTGAAACAATTGTTTTCCCTTGAACAAAAATCGCCGGAACGTGTGCCTGATTGTAAACTTTAAGGCTTAATTTATGCTTACCGGCCGGGATTTGGATCGTTTTAGGGAAACCGGAAATGGCCTGTCCGTCAATCTTCACATTATAAGTTCCCTCTACAAAAAGCTTGACTTCTTCAGGTTGAGAAAGGTTAAATTCCTTATGAAAATCTACCAGAACGTAATGGCTATCCATTTTCCAAAAGACTGGGAAAAACGATCCGCGTTCGGTTCTGCGGTTTTGCATTACATTGCTCATGTAAATATCAAAGTCACCTGGATACCAGATCCACGAGGCTTTTTGAGCTAAAGCTGGCATCACAAAACAGCTTAAAAATGCCAGAATAATTATTTTTTTAAAGTTTTTCATACAGTGTATTTTTTGCTTGATATCATCGGCCCTCGGACCTCTAACACCTTTTAATGTCCGTTAAAGAATATATAAAGTATAACCATCACAACTGCTAATGCACCAAAGGAAATCCATACCCTTCGACTTGGCTTTTCAATGTTTGCCTGATGTGATTCATTTACGATGTAAACAGATGGTGAACGATCTGCAAGAGAAATAATAATCGACAAAATCATCAGTAATGCAAAAATGAGGAAGGACAAAACCAGATAATGTGGCCAGAATGTATATTCAGAAGATGGCAAAACCCACAGGTAACAAACGCCTATGCCTAAACTGATGATTGACCCGATTGACAGTGTGAAATTAACAGCTTTTCTGGTGGTTCTTTTCCAAAACACAGTTGATAAAAACACAACAGACAATGGTGGAGCAATAAAACCTAACACAGCCTGAAAAACATCGAACAATTTCAGCCCTTGAATATTATCTATTGCTAATGCAACCAGGATGGCAAAAACGCAACCTGCAACTACTGTTAACCTGCCAGTTTTAATAATTTCTTTCGTTGTTGCATTGGGGTTAATTTTTTTTACATACACATCCATGGTAAAAACAGTACTTAAAGAATTAAGGCAAGATCCAATTGTACCGACCAAAACTGCAATTAACACCACGATTACCAGGCCATTCATTCCTGGAGGAAACAGATTGGTAACCATGGTCATGTATGCCATATCGGCGTTGCCCAGATTGGGATATAAGACGTAACACAGAATGCCAGTGACAATAAAAAGTGGCAAAGAAAGTATCTTAAGCCAGCCGATAAAGCTCACACCTAACTGTCCCTGTTCCAAATTTTTGGCTCCAAGTACCGACTGAACCATCGATTGATCTGTGCAAAAGAAAGCTACAGCAGACACAGGATAACCCAGCAGAATGGCATACCATGGATATTGCGGATCGCTCCCGGGCTGAACGAGGTTCCAGAAATTTTTTGGTGTTTTCTGGTATAGTGCGCTTATCCCTCCAACCTTTTCCAAACCTAAATAGGTAAGTGCGAAGGAAACGCAAATCAGCAAAATCATTTGAAAAACGTTCACTTTAGCGATAGCTTTAAGTCCGCCGAAAAATGCGAACAGACCAGCAAAAGTTACTAAAACGGTAACCGATTGCCACATCGGAACGCCCAAAATCTGCCTCACCAAAACACCACCAGCAAACAAACCCAGTGATAGCCATGAAATCAAAATCTTAATCAGGGCATACCATGCAAGTATATTCTGTGTTGAATCGCCGTAACGGTTGCCCATAAATTCGGGCATGGTACTTACTTTAGCTGCCAGATATTTCGGGGCAAATACAATGGCAAGCAAGAATAGAAAGATAAAGGCATACCACTCGAAATTAACAGCCACAATGCCTGTAGAGTAACCAATACTTGCAAACGCAACCAACATGGATGGACCAACATTTGTTCCCCACATGTTAAAACCTATGCTCGACCAGTTAAGTGATTTGTTGGCCAGGAACAGGTTTTCATCTTCGTTTTTCTTCTTTGAAAAGCTTGCCCTATACCCTATAATAATTAAAATGACGAGGTAAGCGGCGACAATAAAGTAATCTAAGTTGGTTAAACGTTCTACAATATTTCCCATTAATTGATTTGGTTAGTTGTTTATTGGTTATTGTTTTTACCACAGATGCACACAGATAAACACAGATTAAAATTTTTATCCGTGTTTATCCTTTCTATCTGTGGTTAATATTATTCCGTTCGCTGTGGCAGAAACTATAAGCCAATCGATTCTCTTGTAATATTGTTTGCTTTTAAAATTTCATCAATTTTTACAGGCAAACCAATCTCCATTGATTTATCCATCGCCTGCAATAGGGCAACGGTTCCAATTCCTTCTTTTAAATCCGGATAGGCCGTGAATTTGTTATTGATACTGTCTGCAAAATAATCGAGATAGTTCTGGTATTCACCTGCATGATGACTTTGTCCCTCGAAACGGAAATAGTGTTTCAATGTAGCATCACCCCAGGTAATAATCTTTTCTTCACCGGTTTTGGTCGTAACAGAATAGCGTAATTCGTGGTAATCGGCCTGACTTGCTCCTTCTGTTCCGCGGAGAATGCAACTCATTCCGCTATCGCGACTTGCCGGTTGCGTTGGGCCTGTATATGCACCGCTTACCCTTGCAATTCTGCCATCTTTTGCTTTGAATATAAAATGCATTGTATCTACATTTTTCAATCCTGCTTTTAAGCCGTTGCTGCTTAACATGCCATAACCCATTACTTCTTCAATATCGGGCATATACCAGCGAACAAAATCAACTGGGTGACTTAAGCCGCCGTATAACCATTTAAACGATTGTTTTAAGGACCACCCTTTTTCTAAAAACCAACGGTGATCAGCATGATAATGACTTTCGATGGTGATCAGCTCGCCAAGTAAACCTTTATCAAAATCTTTTTTCTGGCGCATTGCAGGTTCGAAAAAACGAGAACTTTGTCCGACGAAAATCTTCCTTCTTGATTTTTTAGCCAATTCTAAAAGCTCATTGGCCTGAGACAGATCATCAATAAAAGGCTTTGTACAAACTACGTGTTTACCATGTTCCAAGGCCAATTTAATGTGCTCGAAATGCAAATGATCTGGTGTGTAAATCGCAATCATATCAATTTTATCGCTCGTTAGCATATCCTCGTAATTGGTTGTCCAATTTTGAAAATCGAATTCCAATGAGCGTTCCTCGCAAAGCTTTTTATTTGCGTCGCAAATCTGAATGAGCTTAAATTTCTTGCTCGCCAATGATGCAGAAATCGTGCTTCTGCCCTCTCCTAAACCTAAAATCCCTAGTCTTAACATGTTGATATTTTCTTATTTTTTAAGTCGTCATTGCGAGGCACGAAGCAATCTTAATGCAAAAAACAGCAATAGTTTTAGGATTGCTTCGTGCCATGCAATGACGGTTATTTATCTATTCAATCGGTTTAAAAAACACCCAAACCTCCCCGGGTTTTGTTCCTGCTATACCTTCCTGGTATTTTTTCATAATGGCATTCCATTCATCCACCTTCGGATTATTTAAAGTCGTTTTTGGATTTAAATCGTCTAGTTTTTTGCCTTTAGGAATACTGATAATTAACATCAGTTGCCTATCCTTTTTAAAAATTGCCAGGCGCTGAAACTCGGCATTGCAAAATCCTTTGGATATCTCAGGCCACTTTGCAAACTGCGTTTTATGGTAATCCAAATACTCTTTTTGCATCTTTTCTTCCTCAACCAAATTGGCTGATAAAATCACATTGTCCCATTCGGCAACAGGTTTCTCCCCACAGTTTTTCTCCCTGTTAAAATCGTAAAAAATATTGTCATAAAGCTTAACTTCTATCGCATTTAAACGTTTCAAAGTTTGCAGCAAACTTTCTACTTTTAGGCTTGAGGTATAAATAACCAATCTGTTATTCCATTTGTAGATGGCGCGAGTTAACAAGTTATTCTCTTTTGCAAACTCTTCCAGAGCTTGGTTTCCTGGTAACTGACCATCTTTAAATATCAATTCAAAAACAACCGTTTTATCTTCCGCCTGATTGATACCGCGATTTGAGTAACTACTTTTATTTTTGAGCAGATACCTAAAGGGCAACTCTAAACCTGCATTTTGTTTGATGTTTTCAGCAACCTTCGGTCCGTTATTTTCCCATACATTTCCCGGCCCGTTCGCATTCTGAAGATATTTTTCAGTAGGCGTCCAGTTATTTTTGATGGTGAATTCAGAAGACCCTTCATCCGTGTACAAATAAAACCAGTGATCAGGAAGGTGAGCATAAGGCGCCTTGTAAATACTATCGACTACATTTTCGGTAATGAAAGATTCTGGTTGAGCAGAGAGCGTATAAATTCCTGCAACATCATACATGTGTTTGCCATAGTGATGGATTTTGTTTGCACTGATAGTGTTATTCTTCATCGCATTTGGCGTTTTAGTCCAGCCCCAGCCCATGCTAATCCCAGAATAAGACACGTCGCTAATCTCGTTATGGATAATTTTGATTCCTTTCACATAACCTGCACCGATGCCAACAGCACCCCAATCCTCATTGGTAACATCCGTAATCAAATTATCTTCTATCCTGTCATTCGTTGAAATCTCCCGTTTATCTTTTGGGTTGTAAGGCACATGAACTTCTGATGCTTCATCAGAAAATGTGCCTACTAATATCGCTGAACCGCCAATATCTTTAAACAAATTGCCCCGAATCAAATTATCTGACGTTCCTTTGTTGAAGTCTAAACCTGTAGAGGCAAGATGTTGGAAACGGCAGTTTTCAAAGCTGATCTGATTGGCAAAATTTACTTCAACAGCGGCTGCTGGCCTGCCAACCCAGGCCTGATTTTCCAAACCTGGCTTATCTGGAGTTCCAGGTGTTGCAAGTTTATACGCATCGAGCATATACATCCCAGCCTGATGCGGAACGTGGCCTTGCCTTGATGGTCTTCGCCAGGTAGCGTGTTCAAAAGAAATCCCTTTGAAGCTTACAAATGAAACAGGATGATCTATTGTTCCTTCAATTTTAACGAGGTTCTCTAAAGCAGGCGCAACTACATCAGCATTGCGCATATTTTCTGATGCCTTTGGCCAATAGTAAATTTTATGGTTTTTCAGGTCTTCAAACCATTCGCCTGGCTCATCTAAAAACTGGATAGCATTGGATAAATAGAATGCAGAGTTTCCTGTTTTTTCAGAAATCCAGGGTGCTGGCCAGGGATGTTCGGATTGAATTCTACTTTCAGGCTGCATAAAAGAAAGTTCTGCAGCATTGCCAATTACTTTAACTGATTTTACCCGAAGATTGGCGATTGCCCACCATTGATGGATTAACATTTCCATCCCGGCAATTTTGCTTAAATCTGTGTTTGGCTGAAGTGGTATTCTACAGGTTTGATTTTTTTTATCCCATGATAAAATTCTACCCATAGCCTCTCCATTATAGTTTTTCGCCCGAATCGCCTTAGTTCCATTTACCCAAAGCTGGCGAAATATCAAAGCGCTGATACCATCATTAGGAAGATCAGCAACCCAAATTTTCCCAAAAGCCTTTTTTGGTAATCCCGCAACAGTTCCATTAACTTTTTTCCAACCCGCGATTTTAACTCCGCCACTTAAAACAACTTTTTCGGTTGCGAAAATCTCTGTTGGGCTATCTTTAGTTCCAGCGTCTTCAGGACGAAGAATGATGGGCTCATGTAATTGATAAATGCCTGCTCCAACCAATATTTTAATTCCATCTTTTGTGGATGGATCTTTTAACCGCCTTAATTCCCGGGCTTTCCTAATGGCTGCATGAAGCGTTGCAAGAGGTTGTTCCTTATTTCCATTGTTAGTATCAGCACCATTTTTTGCGACATAAATTTCTACTGCAGCAACTTGAAAGTGAAGTAAAATAAATGTCAATAAAAAGCTTAAACCAATTTGTTTCATAAATTATTTCGCTTGAAAAATGGACTTAAGGTAAGTTGTATTGGCACTAAAATTATATTTCACATTTGTAGGTTGGCTTGCATCTCTGCTCCTTTCAACAACCAGCCATCCGCTCCAACCCATCTCATCTAGTGTTGCCTTTACCTGCTTTAAATCAATCTTTGAATCGTTCTGTAACCAAACTCCATCATCATTTGTAGCGTGAATTTGTATGATATTTTTTCTACCGAGTATTCTCAATTCCTGCTGTAAATCTCTCCCATTTTTAATCGGATTTGAAAAATTGAAGTAACTTTTAATGTGTTTACATCCAATATCTTTGAGTAACTTGAGTTCTCCTTTGGCATCAAGAGCTGTTTCAATGCCGATCACAATACCCGCTTTTGCAGCCATTTTTCCGGCAACCTTCAGCCTGCTAACGATAGGTTCACGCAGTTCAGGGTTTTTAACAAGATCTCCCTGAACACCTAGCGGCAAGAATACCACTCTTACGTTCATTGCCTTTGCTGTGTCCAAACAATCCTGAATCATTTTTTGATAAGTAGGGCGTGTGGCGAAGGATTGCGCATAAAAACCCGTCATTGCTAAAGAACAAATTTCCAGATCTAATTCTTTCGCTTGATCAACGTATTGTTGACGCACTATCGGGTCGGCCAATTTGTTATCAAAGGTCTCTCTATTCCCCAAACCGCCCATATCTATTTCCAGTCCATCTGCACCCAGCTCTTTTGCAAATGGCAAGGCACTAATTTTCTGACGTTTCAAAATCATTAAATCAATTACTGCAACCTTGTATCGATCCTTTTTTTCAAAGGCAAACAGCAGTTGATTTGGGATCATCAAAGCGCCGGCTAGCAAAGCAGTGTTATTAATAAAAGTTCGCCTGTTTTGATGTTGCATATTTAATTTATTGTTAATGATTCTTTGTACTTCAGTTTAAGCATCAACTATGATCGGTCGTCATACTCAGTTTGACTGAGCATCTTAGTGGCAAGATTTGCCCATGCCTTAAGATTCCCACCTGCGTGGGAATGACGGTAAGGGTAAAGCATTATTTAATTGCTTAATGGAAATAATTTTTCCAGATTCTCAAATCCCATCACTGCGTTTTTTGGTAACTTTTCGCCTTTATCTCCAAAAACATAAAGGGCATTTTCTTTTTCGATGGTTACTTTACTTTCGTCATATTTTCCTGCTTTATCTTTTACCAAACTGCCATTCAGTTTAAATTTTTTTATCAGGAAATCGTAGAGCGCAATGCGTTTATTTATCCCAAAATCGTGTTTCTCTGTAGGAAGATGAACATTCTCCACCTTATTGCTCACTCCATAATATCCATACATTTTTTGCAGGTAAGGGAAATCATGTTCGGGTGTGTGGGCCGTCCAATCGCTACCGTCCGAAACCAAAAGTTGTGGTCGTGGTGCAGCCATTGCGGCCAATTCTACATTGTCCGTACCACCACCGCATTGATGAATAGGCATTCCACTTTCGCAGGGACAACCACCGTAAAAATAGGATGACATGGCAACCACCGGCGCACTTAGTTTAATCCGATCGTCCATTGCAGTCATTAAGATGGAATGACTTCCAGCCCCTGAGCCACCACTAATACCTATTCTGCTAGTGTCTGTTTCTTTAACAGAAGAAAAATAATCTAGGATTCTGATTCCGCCCAAAGTTTGTACCGTTTGGGCTAAGCTCCGGCGGTGGTCTTCGTACTTAAACTGCAGCATCGATTCGCCCCATGCAAATAAATCGTAGCTGAAAGCCATTGCGCCCATACGTGCAATCGTGGCACAACGGAGCTGACAATCGGCTCTGTAGCGCTGTTTTTCCCAATGCCCATCAGGACTGAGAATGACAGGAATTTTGCCTTTAACATTTAGCGGTTTATAAAGTGAACCATTGATCCAAACGCCCGGCAAAATTTCCAATGCAATATTTTCTACGGAATAACCGTCAAAAACCCGCTTCGCCGTTGTGATTGGTTTTGAATTCAGTTTTGCTGGCAAAGGTGAAAGTAACAAGGCTTTGTAAAGCTCGGGTTTTATCTCCGCCTTTCTTTTTTCCCAACTGCTCTTGTCGCTGTATTTTGTTGAGAGGGTATCCAGGTAGGCCCAGCCATCTTTCGGCTCCCATCGGTAGTATTCGTATTCTTTTAACTTGTAAACGCCGGGTTTTTCCTTGTTTACCTTCATATCTAAAGGAGCAAGAACATTTGTTAATGTTTCATCTACATCAGCACGAAAACGCCATTCAGCGTAGTTGAGCCATTTGTCTTTCACCTGCGGTTCTGAATATTTAATCTGAACATTGAAGCGGGTCTGGATTTCTTTTAAAACGTCGACTAACGGTTTTTTGTAAAGATTGTCGGTATTCTGGGTTTGGGCAGATAACCTTGTAAACAACGATAAAAAAACAACAATTCCCATTATTCTCAGCGATAGTAAAGAAGACTGTGAAATTAATTTAAAAGATTTCTCCACTACGATCGAAATGACGCTTGGAATAAATGCAAATTTCCCTACTCTCATGGTTCTTCGTTTTTCGTTTCTGTAATCACTGGTGCTGCATAGCCGTTAAGTTTAGGCCAAATGCCATTCTTGATTTTTTTCAGTTTCAACTTAGACGGATCTACAACCACATGTTTGATCTTCTGCCTTCTCCAGGTATAAATGAAATGGAGCATCCCGTCTGATGTTTGAATTACTGCAGGATATGAATATTGACTAATCGGTGAATCTTCCAAAATCAAAGCTGCAGACCAGTTTTTTCCATCTTTAGAAACCGAAACATTTAACGGAGTTCTCGGGCCTTTGGCTAAATCGCCGGGAGGCAAAACGTGGTTGTAAACCAACACATGATGTCCATCTTTCATCGTCACTGCATCTGTGCCAGAATTATTATTCGGCAATGAGGTTTTCGTTAAAGCAGACCAGCTTTCGCCATTATCTTCAGACCATGATTCAACAATAGCCCTGTTTGCTGTTCTGGCTAAAATTTGCAACTTCCCGTTTACATGCTGTAGAATACTGGGCTGAATGGCTTTGATTCCATTGTCTGGTAGCGGCCCAACCGTTCTCCATGTTTTTCCACTATCTTTAGTGACCTCAAAATGAATTTTCCAGCCATCACCTTCTCTACTGGAAGGTGCAAACAGATTTCCATTACTTAATAAAACTGGCTTGTTTTTTACAGGGCCGATATAGCCATCTGGAAGCTTTGTAGCATCCGACCAAGTAATGCCGCCGTCTTTAGAAGTTTTCATCAAACCCCACCATTCAGATGGTTTCGGACCGATTTTATAAAATAGAATTAAATCTCCTCCTGGAATTTGATATAGAACCGGGTTCCAGGTTGGTAACCGTTTGCCATCAGGCTGAACGCCATTGGCTACTGATACGGGAGCCAGCCATTTTCCTTCCACAAAACGGCTGATGTAAATTTCAACATCTGGGTTCCGCTCTTTTGTTCCTCCGAAATAGGATGCCACCAAGCCCGTTGGTGTTTCAGCAATAGTGGCTGAATGACAAGACGGAAACGGTGCCTGATCGTAAAGAAATTCTTGCTTTACTATACCTTTTTGCCATTTTTCAACTTGCGCATTGGCACTCAATCCCAATGCTAATGCAATTCCTAGTGTGATGTATATTTTCGTTTTTAACATATTTTTTTTCAATTAACAAAGTTCGTCATTGCGAGGTTCGAAGCAATCCTAAAGCGCTAGTTACCCTAGTAAGATTGCTTCGTGCCTCGCAATGACGATGAGGTGAAGCGATCGAAGTTATTGTTTAGCTTTTGCTGCTTTCTCTTCTTTTATCTTTTTGGTATAGGCGCTGTATAGGGCTCTCCAACTGCGACCATTATTGTTTAACATTTGCTCTGACTTGGTTTTGTAAATCTCAAAAATGGCAGAAATCTGTTTCATATTTTTATAATCGACAGCTTGCTCTCTTGCCTGTTTCATAAAACCTAAAATTTTAGCTTCTTCATCCGCTGTCAAATCCGGAACAATGGCTTTGTAGCCTTTCATGGTAAAATCGACTTTACCAATGGTGTATTTATCGAGAATTAGCTCTACTTGTTCCACAGATAAGTTTTCATTTAAACCATCCATTAAAGATTGATGAACCGTTGAGGGCATAGCAGAATCGGCAATAATTTGCTTATCAAGATCAGCCAATTTGCTTCCAGTAACCGGATTTATTCCATCCGGAACAGTTGATGAAGGATGGCTGTTATGCCAATCTCTCACAGCCGTTAAATGAATAGCAATCACATTTTCTACGGCTGTTTTTTTAGCAGCATCTGTTAGGTTTAATGCTGAAACCCAATCCTTCGCTTTAGTTAGAATTTCTGCATTTGCACTCGCATCCTGAGCTTGACTGAAGGAAGTTACTGTGGTTAGCAGTATCAATAACATCATTATTGGTTTTAAAATCTTTCTCATCATTGTATTAATTATTTGTTTAACTTTTAAATCTGTCGGTAAATGCTGTCATTCTGAGCGTAACGAAGAATCTGCAACCGACTAGTACTTCTTAAAATTAATCTTCACATTTTAGCTCAACGGTACATTATCGTCGTTTTCCATCGCCTGGAGATTCTTCACTGCGTTCAGAATGACAAGCAGATTAGTTCCCTATTCTCCACTCTCTATTTCCTATTCCCGATCTCCTACTTCCCATTCACTACAAATTGATAATCACCCGAACCGATCTCATAAATCGCCCGGTTATTTTCCATTTTTATAAATTTCAAATCTTTAATTGATTTGATCTTTTCCGAAACCTCAGTTTTGCTTTTTGCAGGAATATAAACCATTGCCGTTGTATTTGGCGGAACGCTTAAATTCCAGGCAAAGGCGTTGCCTGCTTTACTATAATTGCTTTTAATCATACCATAAATTGAATTATAGCTGGCATTTACAGTGCTAAGTCCTTCAATTATTTCAGGCTTCATCGTGATCTGTTTAAAAGCAGCGTTTTCAGATTTAATCCCTGCAAGGTTTTCGTAGTACCAAATCAGTAAATCGCCAAGCATCATCACATGGTTTTGCGAATTCATTTTGGGATCTGCCGTATTACCATTCCATAATTCCCAAATGGTGGTGGCGCCATTTTCGACCATATAACCCCAGCTTGGATAAGTTTTTTGGGTAGCAACGGTATAGGCAAGATCTGGTCTGCCATAGTCATTCAAACAACGCATTAACCACTGAATCCCCACTAAGCCATTACTTAAATGACCTTTATTGGTTACTTCAACAGTGTGGGTGATATTCTTAAAAACCGTCTCTACCTTATCTTTCGGAACCATACCAAAATAAAGCGGAATGATATTATCGGTCAGGGCATTTGTAGCATAATATCCTTGCTGATTATAATACTTTTCATTGAATGCATTTTTAATCTTCTCTCCCAAGACTTCGTAGGTTTTTACATCTTCCTCATTACCAATTGCTCTTCCGAATTGTATCATCAAGTTTGTAAAGTGGTAATAATATGCTGTCGAAATCAATTCGGAAGGATATTTTTTATCGGCGCTTTTACCCCTTCCAAATTCAATTGTAATGGGTGGCATACACCAGTCGCCATAACTATCTTTAGTTAGAATATAATCCTTCATATAGCGATCCTGCATATAAGAAAGCCATTTTTTCATTGCAGGATAATTATCGCGAACGGAAGAAACGTCGCCTGTTTGCTTGTAAAGCATTTCTGTTACCAAAAGCATTGCCCCTGGCCAGGTCATGTTATCGCTGTAATAACGCCAGAACGCAGGCGCAACATCAGGAATTGCACCATCTTCTTTTTGCGAATTTCTAATATCCTGTAACCATTTAGCATAAAACCTGCCATTATCAAACAAGAAATTCTCACCATAAGCTACTGCACCTCTATCGCCCAACCATGGCATACGCTCGTTACGTTGCGGACAATCAACCGGAATGCCCTTATAGCTTCCTGCAATTCCCCACCAGGCATTTTTGAAAATCTGATTGGTTAGGCCGTTCGAAGTTTCAAAAGTTCCAACTGTTTTCATGTTATCGTAAACCATTTTCCCGACAAAATCATTTACTGATGGTTGGTAACTATATCCCGAAAGTTCTACAAACCTAAAGCCCCTGTAAGTGAACGTGGGCTCCCAGGTTTCGGTTTCCCCACCCTTCAAAGTGTACAAATCTGTACATTTCGCATTGCGAAGATTGGCCGTAAAAAGTTCTCCATTATCTTGCAGCGATTCAGCGAAACGCATTTTAATTTGCTTCCCTTTTATTCCCTTAATCTTTATTTGCAACCAACCAACCATGTTTTGACCCATATCAAGAATGTATCTTCCACCAGAAAGTTTCGAAATCGAAACCGGCTTCAAAGTATTCATCACCCTCATATTCTCATTCATTTGAGCCTCAATTACTCCGCTGGGTTCCTGTACAAATTCCGCTTTCAGCCACATGCTATCATCAAAACCCACTGTATTCCAACCGGCTGCTTCTTTGGTCGCATCATATTCTTCGCCATCGTATTCATTGTTCGTTCTAATCGGTCCATCCGCAGTACCTTTCCAACTATTATCGGTATCAATATTTGCCGTGCTACCATCTGTGTAAACAATATTGATATTCATCAGCATCTTCGGAAAACCAAACGTCTTTATTTTGTAAGGCTTTTCATTCTGGCGCATGGCGAAAAAACGTCCGTTACCCAAGATGGCACCAACAGCGTTTTTTCCGTTTTTGATGTAACTGGTTACATCGTAGGTATTGTACTTTACATTTTTAGTATAATCAGTTGGCGATGGGGATAATACATCATCGCCCACTTTTTTTCCATTGATAAAAAGCTCGTACAAACCTAAACCAATGATAGATGCTGTGGCACTTTTGACCTGCTTTGTATTTTGAAATTCCTTTCTAAAATATCTTGCTGATAAGCGTGAATCAGTTTTGATATTATCCCAGGCAAATGCCCTATCGAAGCCGATCCAACCTTTTGGCCAATCTTTGTAGTACAGTAAGCCCATAGAAAAATAATTTGTTGTAGACCAATTGCTTTGACCTGCACTTGTCCAGACTTTTACCTTCCAAAACGCCTTCAATCTACTTTTTAATGGCGCTCCATTGTACCTTACGTGAATTGATTCGCCCGTATTTACTTTTTGCGAATCCCATAGATCACCTTCATTTGCATTCAACTTTTCTGCAGTTGAAGAAACCAATATTTGATAAGCGGTTTGCATCACGTTTCGCTCTTTCGAAATGATATGCCATGCAAAACGCGGCTTTTGAACATCGATTCCAAGTGGGTTCTCTAGCATTTCGCAGGTCGTATTTTGCAAAGAAACTTGAGCCACCACTTTGGTTAATGGTAGTAAGCAAATACTGATTATCGCTATGTAAATTTTAATGTTCATTTATTTTTTTATTATCTTCAATTTTTCACTTCAGGCGGTCTTCATTGCAAAGCAGGATTTGAACGAGCTGAAGCAATCTAAATTCCCGAATTAGATTGCTTCGTCGTGCCTCCTAGCAATGACGGACTACCGCACTGAAAAATCAAAATACAAAGTCATATCCAATGATCTACTCTGGTCTTTATCGAAATCGTAAAATACATGTTTCATTCCCATTGGTCCGGTAGTTTCTGGTTTTTGCGTTTTGGTTCCTATTGCCGAGATTCCGTTCATAAAAGAAATGTCGCCCTTTGGAAACGTCGGGCTCATATTATCCCACTCGGTATCTTTCGATTTCTTTGGTGTAAACAACCTTAAAAATACGTCTTCTCTATCCGTTACCACTTTAAAAGATTGTTGTTTTCCAACAAATTCACACCAGTACATGTTCGAATAGTAACCTTTAAATTCAGGATATTTCCAGCCAGGTTCACCAGTTGCCGAATCGTTGTAATCCTTTTTCCAGATGCCAAACTGCTGTCCTTTCATCCTGTTTTTCCAAACCCGATAAGGCCCATTGCCTTTATATTCTACACTTTTCATCTCCGTTTCAGGATAAGAAAAGTTTAGACCAACAAATGTGGTAAAATAGGCTGAAGGAAAATATTTAACTTCCATTTTTAACCAGCCAGAGGGGTAAATTGTCCATTGTAAAGTATTCCAGCTTTCTTTTTTATCGAATTTAGATGAAATTACCAGGTTTTGACCATCCATTTTAGTGGTAAAATTTTTGAAGTTGTTTTCAGCTTCCTGCAATACTGGCCCATTAGCAAACGGAACTGTTCCATTTGCATTTTTCGCTTTTTGCAATAACCCTGTAGTTTTATTGAAAGTAAAGTCGATGCCATTTGCCGACACCTGATACGAATTTGCATCTTCCTTTAAATTTACTTTCGATGGTCCAGTGATTACGACCATTTTATCCGCGTCAGCTTTTGGTAAGGTAATTGGAAAACTCCAGGTAAATAACTCTTTACCATAAAAATCCTTTATGGTGAGGTAAAGCGCATCAAAACTCCTCCAGTCTGCAGGAAGATTAATTTGCAATTTTCCTTTTTCAAAAGGTTTAACGTTGGGCGCATCTGCTTTACCAGCCTTAAATTCCGCATCATTACCAGACTTTAGCTTCTTCAATTTCCATTCGTAAGTACATTGGTTGAGGTTCGTAAAAGCATAACGGTTCTCCAATAAAAAAGAGCCATCGAAACCAGCGGTCATCTCTCTTTTCTCTACAAAAACAGGGCTCCAAACTTCCTTAATGGTAAAAAAGCTACCCTCCTTTTCATGGTAAGGCCCCACAATACCATCGGGACCGTGATTTCCATCGGTATCTAATTCCCCATTTTTATCTGTACGTACAACGGCCTGGTCGGCAAAATCCCAAAGAAAGCCACCTGCTGAAAGCGGATTGTTCCACATCGCATTCCAGTAATCTTCTATGCCCGCACCGTGACCGCCATCCCACATACCATGCAAAAATTCTGTCGGCATTAAAATATTATGACCATGATCGTAATTTCCTATTCCGTAGTTAAACTCACGATAATGTGTGGTTTCAAATCCGTTAAATACTTCCCATGGATGGATTAATGGCCGCTTCTGAATGTCTTCTTCAGCAAAAAGATGATCGAGTTCGCGGTTATGTCCACCCTCGTTTCCATTTGCCCAGAATATAATTGATGGATGATTTTCGTCGTTCAGCATCATCTCTTTCATCAATTTTGTGCCTGTTGGCGTGTCGTAAGTGCCATGCCAGCCAGCTAGTTCATCCATCACAAATAAACCGAGCGAATCGCAAACCTCTAAAAAGTGGCCATCTGGAGGATAATGCGACATGCGCACTGCGTTCATGTTCATTTCTTTCATCAGCTCAACATCAGCTATGCTTATTTTTTTACTTGTTGTTCTGCCTGATGTCGGATAAAATGAATGCCTGTTTACTCCTTTGAATTTTATTTTAGCTCCGTTTACATAAACGCCGTCACGCTCTTTTACTTCGACTGTTCTAAAACCAATTTTTTTAGAAAGCTGATGGATGCCTTTCCCTTTTTTAACGAGCGAAAAGGTGGCTGTATAAAGGTTTGGAAACTCAGAAGACCAAAGTTCTGGCTGAGAAAACTGATGATTTAACGTCAATTGGTGAGTTCCTTTTTTAACCGCCATTGTAAACCTGTCACCAAATCGTTTCCCATCTTTAGCAAAAAGCTCCACTTCAATTTTATCGGCATCACCAGTAAATGCTACTTGAGCATTTAAATTTCCGTCTGCTTTGGCATCGATTTGTATTCTTTCAAAATGTGTTTGTGGCAAAGCTTCGAGATAAACAGGCCTGAAAATTCCGCCGAAAATCCAGAAATCGGCTTTACGCTCTGCTTCATTTATTGATTTATTTGCCGAATGTTTTGAAACTTTTACTTCCAGTAAATTCTCAGCATTAAGTTTCACCAGATTGGAAATATTATATCTAAATACATAAAAAGAACCCTGATGCACATTTCCTGCTAATTTTCCATTTATTTTGACTTCAGTATCCGTCATCGAACCCTCAAAAACAATATTGATTTGCTGGTTTTTCCACTTGCCGGGAACTTTAAATTTATACTTATAAAGGCCTTCTTCCTTTCCTTTATTTTCCTCTTTGTTAAAGCCGTAGTTATATTTACCAAAACCCTGCAATTCCCAATTGGATGGCACCGGAATGGTTGTCCACTTGCCTGAATTTGCACCGGAAGTGCAGAAAAAATCCCAGTTCACGGTATTGTCGTTCCCCGTTCCTGATAAATATAATTTTTCTGTTTGTTGCGCACTTGCAACACCAAACAACATAATCGAACAAAAGAAAAGTATAAATCTAGGTATCATTAATTGGCTTTAAATTGACTGGTTAAAGGGTTATCAGTTCTGAAAGGCAGTGCAGGTAAACCATTGCTATAAAAATTGCCTGATGGATTTTCTGTCCAATTGTAACGCACTGCTTTTGGATTAGGAATTTCTTTTGAAGAAACGATCACTTTTCCTTCTTTAATGTTCGCTTTTGCTACAACAAATCTTCCATCACTACCTGCAATGGTAAAACCCGTAATAGTGCTGCCTGCAATCGGTTTTAAATAATCGAAATTCATAATAGCCATATTGTTTTTAAAAGCAACGGTTTTATAAAGCGGACCAGAAAAATCAATTTTCTGGTTGTATGTTTTGCCTAAAGCTAAAAGTGCCAAGCGCCTTCCCACCTCCCATTTGTAGGTTGGATGTAAATCTGCTCCGTTGTCATTTAAATCAGATGTTGCAATCATCCCTGTATTTGGCAAACGTAAAATTTGCTGTTGAGCCTCCCAAAAATTAGGTTCCGTATCTTGCGTGAGCACAACTTTATCACTTTTTTGCTTACTATAATCGTAAGGTGCAATTTGAACATAGTAAAACGGAAGTTGTTCGCCCCAGGCCTTTCTCCATAAGTTAACCAATGTTTTAAGCTTGTAGGAATAACTAATGGTTTCATTTAAAAAGCAGTTGGTTTCTCCCTGGTACCACAAAAATCCGCGGACTTTAAACTTGGTTAGTGGCTCAATCATTGGTGTATAAAACTTGCCGGGGTCGTTGCCCACTTTTTGGTTTTTGAAATAGGCTTCCTGTGCAAAAGCCTCTGGTGAAATCCAGGGTTCAATGGCACTGCCAGAAACAGCAGAAGAAATCATTCCAACCGGAATACCCAATTTCTCTTGGATTTCTTTCGCGAAAAAATAACCGACCGCTGAAAATGCCCTTAAAGCAGAATCTTCTGCAACGGCCCAACTTTTATGAACAGAGTCGGGTTTTGCTAACTGCTTGCGGTTGACCAGGAAAATCCTGATTTGTTGATTATTTGCTTTTTCTACTTCATCAGATGGGAAACCTAGTTTCTCATTTTTCGGCTTAGGAATTTTTGCCAGTTTACGCATTTGATATTCCATATTCGATTGCCCAGAACATAGCCAAACCTCACCGACTAAAATATTCGTCAATTCAATTTTGTTAGTGCCTAAAAACGTCATCTTTTGTGGTTGTGCTGATGTTTTTAGTGGCGATAATAACACAGACCAATTGCCATTTTTATCAGTTATGGCTTGCTTTGTTTGTCCTGCAAAGGCAACTTCTACTTTTTCATCTGGTGAAGCAAATCCCCAGATGTTGATAGGCTTATCTCGCTGCAAAACCATATTACTCGATAAAATTTGCGGCAAAAGGATTTTGGCGTTGGCTGAGGTGGCGAATAGGGAAAGGAAAATTAGTAATGTCATCATTCCCGCGTAGGCGGGAATCTTAAAGTATTTTGCATTACTATTCTCAATCGAGCTAGGAACAACGATGCTGTCAAGCGAAGCACAAAAAAATCGAGAAATCCTTCTAAGCGACGACAAAGATTTCTCGGCTTCGCTCGAAATGACGGATTTGCCAAACACCATTACGAAATGTTTAGAAAGGCAAGTCGGTGAAACTCCAAACCCTAAACTCCAGACGCTAAACTTTTTTCCCATCCTAAAACCCCTCCGTTTTTAAATATTTAATTGAATAAACGGCTTCTTTCTTCTCAGATTCGCCAGCATTTTTCAAATCGTAAGTCTGGTCGGCAGGTGTATCCACGTTTGGAAAGCGACGAACTTCTCCAGTACGGAAAACAATACGCGAAACATCAGCCACCGGCTGAAAGGCTAAACTTAGCGACAATTCCTTTCCATTAACAATAAGCGAATAGAACCTGGTATGTGCATCCAGTTTCAACTTGATATCGTAGCTTTTTCCAGCTTCATATTTCATGAAGTTTTTGTAGCGAGCGCCCGCTTTTCCACTTAGATTTCCGGCGGTGTCAAATGTCAAACGAACGCTTGCCGTTCCTTTTGCATCCTGTAATTCAATCTCTAATAAACCGAAGTCATTTTGCTTTGGTGTAACTGAAAATGAAGTGATTATTTTTTTAGATGCAGGAAATAGACGTTCGGCCTTTGCATAATCAAAGGGATCTTTATCTTTCAATATCAAAGCGTGATCTTCTACTTTAACCGGTGCCCAAAGCGGACTATAAACATTCCAGTTTTCGAGCAACTTTGTGCTCGCAGGTTTAGCAAAATCATCATTTACGTGTTCCATAGCCTTATCTTTTACAGGCAAAGGCACCGAAGAAACCCAAATATCTTCTTTATTCATACTGTAAGTTACCCATAGTTTGCCATCGGCAGGTTTACCATTTCCTTCGATAATGCCACGAACATACTGTGGACCATAAGATTTGTAGTTTCCACCATACCGCATCGGGGTGATTTCGCCATTTATCAAAAGCAAATTGGTATAATCTAAACCATTTTTGCTGGTTGATATGGCTAAGGGCCACCGGTATTCCGACGGATTATAAACAGTTGCGTAATTTCCATCAGCAGTTTTTTGACCCCAAATTTTGGCATTGCTGTTTACAAAACCTGGCGCTCGAAAGGCACTCGCAGGCCAGCTTTTTCCGTTGTCAGTACTAATTGCGGTCAAAGCATTTTTCCATAAACCAACCACTCTTCCGTCAGGTAAATGATAATAACTAAACGCCTTATACTGTTTTTGTAAAGTGATTAGCGGGTCTTTCCTATCTGCTTCTTCGTTCCATTGCTGCGTCATTAACTTATTGGAAAGCAACTCTTTGCAAGCTTCAACGAAAGCTTTATTTTTACTCTTTGTAAAGTATGGATATTTAGTGTTTTTCTCTGTGTAACCAGGATTGTAGTGAATAAAATAAATGGGACCATATTTCCCATCGGCCTGAATTTCCCGAACTGCTCTACCAATTCCATGGCCATCGTTAGGGTCATCTTTAGCATCAAAACTAATTGCATAAAAACCCAGAACCAGAAACACATTTTTGGTAG
This sequence comes from Pedobacter sp. Leaf41, assembly GCF_001422545.1. GTDB lineage: Bacteria > Bacteroidota > Bacteroidia > Sphingobacteriales > Sphingobacteriaceae > Pedobacter. The sequence goes on from NZ_LMLE01000001.1 coordinate 1,483,974, forward strand.
AAACATAAAAACCCATGCGCTGATGCATAACGGCGTCTAAATCTTTAGCCACATCGGTTCTGCCTTCTTTTATGGTACCATCCGCAATTCTGTAAATAGGAAAAATTACGTCCGGTTTAGTCCAGATATAACCATCTGGTGAGGTTTGCAAAAAAGTTTGCCCTGGCGGAATACTTTCGCCAACCTTATCGCTTAGGTATTCTACATAGAATTTATTGTTCCAATAGGCCAACATTGGGGCATGGTTGTACGTCCAGCCAAAATTTTCGGCCAATTCTGGATGTTCTCTATTTGCCCTAAAAGTTTGAATATTATGTACTCCCATTACCGGCGACAGTTGCCCATGGTGATAATCTGCATTCACTAAAGTCTTCCCGGTGTAACGTACTGTATCCTGCGCTTGCAATGTTGATGATGCAAGTGCAAGTGATAATATCATATATAGTCTATTCAATTTCATTCTTCTTTTATTTTACCGTCATTGCGAGTTTTCGACTTTTCATCGAAACGAAGCAATCTTACAACGGGGGGTTCTCATTTCATGCCAACGCTTTAGGATTGCTTCGTACCTCGCAAAGTCGAATTTTATTTTGGCTGGTGAGATACCAACCGAAAGTCCTTTTATTTTTTCAATCCTTCAATCACTTTGCTTTTTACTTTAATAATGGTTCCGTGTTTATGTCCTTCTGGCACCGAAACCTCCGAAGTCACGTCTTTAAAGTTTTTAAAATCTGATGTTTTGTAAGCCGAATAAATTTTTTGGCCATAAGCATCAAAATAAATCAACCAATCATTTTTCACTTTAACTACTGTTGGCCCCTCGGTTAACTTCGGACTGAAAGTTTCTGAAACATCTCTATACGGACCTAAAGCATCCTGCCCAAAAGCTACTTTTAAATTTCTATTCGGGCGGGTATTATCCTTCAAGACCAAAACATAATCCTTTACAGCCCGTTTCACAATTACAGCATCAATTACACTAAAACCAGGATCTAAAAACAAGTTAGGTTTTGAGAAATTGTTAAAGTCTTTGGTGGTAATGCTATACATCCTGTGGTTATTTTCTTCTTCCTCTATACCTTTAGCAAAACGGAATGGAATGGTTGATGCCCAGATGATTACAAATTCGGCTTTTACTTCATCATAAAAAATTTCCGGTGCCCAAACATTTACTGTTTTAGGCTCACTTTCCATTACCGGGAGGAATTTTTGTTCGCTCCAATTAATCAAATCTTTTGAGCTGGCATAACCAAAACCTTTGTCGCCTTTCCAGCTGCATGTCCACACTAAATGAAAAGTTCCATCTGGTCCTTGTGCAATGGATGGATCGCGTAAAACTTTCTGTGTACCTACCGAAGGTTTCAAAAAAGTTTTATTTAAATCTGTCCAATGGTAAGCATCGTAACTATATAAAAAGCGTAACCCATCAGTTGCAGGTTCATGGAACGACGTAAATAGATACCCTTGTTTTGAACAAGATGTTATCACGCACAAAGACAGTCCGATGATGGCTAAACGTAATGTTGATATGAACTTTGCTTTAAACATTTATTATTTTTTATTTTAACTGCGTCTTTTCCGCGTAGGCGGTAATCTTAATGCAATAGCCAAGTAATGGTTGCAATCGCTTTAAGATTCCCAACTAAATTGGGAATGACGACCGTTCTAACAAACCATTTAAGGCTTTGCCTTGAACCTCGCAATAGCGTCAAACCTAACTCCTAAACCTTATCCAAAACCAAAACCCAATCGTTACCATTTGCAGGTTCTCCTGGCGGATTGAATTCTTTTACTCCCTTATTCTCAAACTCACCAATTGTGGTAAATTTTCCCGTCCGAGGATCGTACCATGAAGCCTTCACCTCATCTCCATCTATTTTGCCAAGCTGTACACTAAAAGTTTTACCCGTGTAGATGTAAAACATCGCGTACTCCTCTCCCCGTGTGGCTAAAACTTTATCATATTTTTCACCATTGGTTCCTGCAACCATCGTTTGATCAGGTACCCGATCAAAATAAGACCGTGATAACATTAAGTCTTTCAGAAATTTCATTTGCTGCGCTCCCGGAGCGTTTATTGCGGTAATCCACTGATCTTTCGGACCGTACGCAGGTTTCAAATCAGTTTTTTTGTACATCTGCATCACCGAATTATGGCCATAAGTGTAGCCGAAGGCTCCGGCAAAAACCGACCAATAGCCATATCTTCTTACATCAGCGTCGTTCCAGCGTGGCTGTGTAACGTCATGCAATCCTTGCGGAATATCTTCGTATGACGGTTCACCATCAATGGTAGGTTTTGCTGGCTTCAGTTTATAATCGCTTTCAATGTATCTCCAGTTGTCTTCGCCATAATGTAATTTTTCTTTTGCTGAGGTATCTTGCTCATAACGGCGATGACCAGATTGAATCATGTCAAAATCATTCCATTTTGCATCGTGAAACCATGCCGAAGAAGCAGTTCTTCCCCTCGGGTGAAAAGTGATCAAATGATTTGGATCATTTGCTCTCAATGTTTCGCCAATCGCATTCCAGACTTTTAAGCCGTCAGTTCCTTTAATGTCGCCACCATTTAACCAGATAATATTCCACTTATCACGGTATCTTTTTGCGAGGAATTCAGCATATTCTTTCGCCTGAGCCTCATTTACTTTTTTCTCTTTTACATTTGTTCCCCAAACCGGAACGAGCGCCATGTAAAGTCCTTTTTCGGCAGCTTTGTCAACCACATAATCAATATGATCCCAATAATCGTAAGCAGTAGAATCCTTGTAATCGTTTTGTTCGGTTAAAACTGGTTTAGAAACATGTTTATTCACCAAAGCAGAATCGCCATAGATATTTTTAGCGGCCACATCATGCAAAACCATCACCTGAATGACATTGAAACCTTTTTGTTTTCTATCTTCCAGGTATGTATTGGTTTCTTCCCGATTTAAGCGGCTAAACAATAACCACCCCGTATCGCCCAACCAAAAGAAGGGTTTTCCATCTCCGGTAGAAAAATATCTTCCATTTTCAGAAATCAGTAGACTTTTATCACCAAAATGTGGTTTATCCTTGCATCCAAATGCCAGGATTGATACTAAGAAAACCAGAAATAGTTTAAATTTTAAATTCATGTATTAAATTTTGTTGATGATAATTACCTCATCGCCCGTTCCGACCTTACTGAGTTTTACAATTGCTCCTGCGTTTATTTTTTCTTCTTTTAGGATCTTTCCATTTCGAGTATTTAAAACTTTCATACTGAATTTTCCAGCTACTTTACTGAGATCGAGATTTATTGATTCGCCTGATGCATTGTACAAAATGTAGGCTTTACCTTTATTTTCCAAGCCATATTGCGCGGCCGATTTCCCGGCAGGAAGGAATGCTTTCATGGAAGAAGCATTGCTTAAGAAATTTTTATCAAACCCTTGAATATTGGAAAGCGAACCGCCCGCCATGAAAGTGGCCCAACCGAAAGAATCGTAATTATCACCTGAATAGATGACAGCTTTCGCTGGAAACTTCTCTTTATATTCTGAAACTGCATGGTAAACTTCTTCAAACGAAGTTTTCTTTGGTTTTAACAAGCGGGCATGTTGCCTTGGTGCCAAATTAAGGCCGCCTTTTGGTGCATAAGCAGTTCCGTCTGCCTGGTAATGCCAATATCTGATATCGATCAAATCGACCACATCTGCCCTCGATTTATCAGCCAGGATTGCATCTTGAACATCTTTAGTTACACTTAAACCAATAATCGGATGCTTGCCGGTTTCCTTTTCCCATTCTTTAATGGTGTCAATCCAGAATTGTACAAAATGTAGCGGACCGGTAAATTCAGCACCAATAAGTTGAATCACGCCAGAATTTCCATCAAAGTTTTCCAGACATTTTCTGATGTACGCTTTGTGGATCGCTTTGCGATTTTCATTGCTGATATCATAAAACTGTTCAGCCATAAAAATCCGTTTATCTCCGGCATAAGGTACAGGTTCTGGAAAACCGGTATTGTTAATGTTGTTGGCTGTACGCCATGGAAAATCGGCATAATGGGCACCTGCTTCTATAATATTATGCTGAAAATAGTGTTGATGAATCAAGACCAGACTTTTTTGATCGGCAAGAGTTGCAAAAGTTTTTAGCCTATCCCAATACCAAAGATTATATTTTGTGATGTCGTACTTACTCAAACCGTCCCAAGCCTTTTCCTGTCCGCTACGGGCGAAAGGCAACTCATAAAATGGCGCCCAAACTTCACCGTCCATTCTGCGAATGCGTTCATGATCATCTCTCCTTCTATCGTACCATAGCCCGTAATTATGATCCAAAACTTTTACAGAACCATTTTGCATAGAGTCTGTGATCTCATTCAAATCATCGGTAAGACCATTTCCTTCACGACCAGGAACGAAACGGGTAGCATGGAATTTAGTTTTCTTCAACCCATACGGGCGGGCACTTCCATTCCACCAGGGTACATCCTGGCGATTGCCCACTACCACTTCGCTACCACGAACCAGCCAACCATTTTTAATGGTCATCGCCGCTGCAAGGACAGGTTGAATCACTTTCTCCACGCCAATTCTATCGATGCTTTTTGCCTGATTTATGTCTGTAGAGATTTTATTTCTTTCTGTTGCCGAATCAATATATTCTGAAATAGTTAGTGCAGGTTTATAGGCTAACTTGGTTAATTTTTGCGCAACGTCAACAGGTGGGCTGCTCGAAGCCTCTGTTTCTACCGGAAGTAAAAATGTCCTTCCCTCAACTTCATTCCCTATTCTATCTTTGAGTTGTGCATAATACAAACTCCTTGGCTGGATTTGTTCGTTCGACATGTCCCAATAACCATTTCCAGAAAACTGTGCCCATGTTCCAAATGCCCAGTTTTGAGCGGTTGGTGGTTGAGGATTATCAACCCTTGCTGCACTGCATTGCCAAAAAACACTATTAGCGGCGCTCCATCCGGCACCCTGCCCATCCTGACCACGATTTAAATAACTTAATGCTTGCCCATCTACGTTTACAATATCAAACAAAACGCCAGACGCCCAGCTATCAATTGTACCACTGAAACTAAAAGGCAAATAAGATTGGCATTGTACGAAAACATTTGGTCCCGGTGCACAAAAGCCAACCGCAAAATCATGATAACCAAACTCCGCATACAGCCTTTGAAAAAGCGTTTGCTGTCCTGTAGTTAAAAATGTATTTCTTCTCTCTCCACCGATCTCTGAAATCGGCGCAAATGATTTACAATCTTCAACAGTAATGCGTTTTGAGGTTTCTAAAACAGTTACCGCTGAGCCGGCGAAGTGTTCAAAAACAACCTGTCGAATCCAGGCATCTTGCACATTCTCCAGGCAAATCGCCGTCCAGCGATGGTATTCATCTTTAATATTTTCTTTGTGATAATCGGATTCTATTTTTAAATTTTCAATTCCTCCATTGTTGATTCTTCCATTCCAGTCATATTTGGAAACGGTTGCACCACCAAATTTCGCATCTAATGCCGTGGTAAGTGGCGCATCTAAAGTGATGGTAGAACCATTTATTGCCATAATTTTTCTATCCCAGCGGATATCTCTTGTTCCCGGTTTCCAGCCCAAAGCGCTCTCGCCACCTCCAAACTCAGCCGTTTTTAAGGTGTCGATCCATTCTTTTGTAGATGGACGGTTAATCAGGATCTGATCGCCGACTTTGAAACCATTGATACTAGCTAAGGTGAGCTGATTTGCATTTACAGGAACATAGTTATCGGTGATAGCAACGGGGTTTTGTTCTGACCGATCATCTTTGCCTAATATTCTGATTACCCCAATCCGATCTAAGCCAGTTGCAAAAATTTTCGTGCCACCAACACCAAATCCACTACCACGAAGAACTACACCTGATGCAGAGATTTTTAGCGTTCCTGCCACTTCATAAGTTCCTTTTTCGAGTAAAATAGCACCACGCAAACCATCTTTTCCGATAGGTAACTTTGAAACATAATTAATGGCAGATTGAATTCTTATTGTGGCATCGCCCTTCGAAACCGGAACCACTACTTTAATTGTGGCATCTGGAATCGCTTTTTCACCAGCCATGTAACCCGCATAAGAAAAATCAGGTATGCGGTTTCCCTCGGCATCAGGGGTGTAGGCCAATTTGCCATCCTTACTCTTGAAAAGCGGTTTTGGTGGTTCTACTGGTTTTATCTTTTGAGCAAAAGAAAAATTTGTAACCAAAAAAAGTAAAGCCAGTATGGACAATACTTTAGAATTATATATATGGTTAGTTTTTGGCATAATTTAATTTTTGACCACTAAGGCACGAAGACGCCAAGGATGCATTTTTTTTAACGTTTCCATCATTGCGAGAAACGAAGCAATCCTACTACTTTCGCTATTGAACCCATAGCTTTAAGATTGCTTCGTGCCTCGCAATGACGATTTCCCTATGGTCTCACTTTATTGATATCAACCAAACTATTTAAATACACCTCGATATTGGCATAGCCTGATTTCGAGATTTTTGCTGCGTCACTGGCATCCTTAGGGTTCAAGCCATTTTTAGTTTCCCAGGCATCTGGAATCCCATCTTTATCCGAATCGAGGTAAGCTTTACCTTTGTATTCAGGATAACCACCAACTTGTGCAATATCAGAAATAATTCCTTTTTTGTATGAATCAGCTGGCAAGCGGCGTTTAACATAATTCTGAGCAGCGGGAAGTTTTCCATCTTCTACATGCTCAATTTTACCTGTTGCAACCTGTTTAACGATACGCTTGTCTACCGCATCGCGTACCGGTAAAGATGCACCCGCATTTGCCAGCACATAATCATACGCTTTTTTGGTATCTATGATCGAAATTTTTGCCATTGGAAGTGGTTTATTAACACGGATAGAATCTAACAACTTCTGCATATCACGTTTGCTTTCTGGCTGAACGCCACCATCCCAATTGTTTTGAGTTACTTTTTCATTGCCTTCTACAATATTTCCTGTTACGTAAGCCTTGCCAAACTCATTTTTGAACCTGATATCTCTTCCCGATTCTGGCTTTAAAATGCGATAAGAAATTGGCTGACCTGCAGGCGTTATAGGACCTGGTTTATAATAATTGTTTACAAAACTATAAAATGAAGCATTGTCGCCACCATCGGCACTTCTATTCCACCAGTTAAAAATAACATTGTTCGCGAAACCGAAATCGCCGTACATCCCAACAGAAGGGTTTCTTGCAATATTCGAAGCCCAAAGGTTACGCATGAAGGTAGAATTCAAACCGCCAATCGTACTTCCGAAGGCATGATTATAAGTATCTAAAGCTTCAGAAAAGATCGAATTTTGAATGGTTACATTCACCGTTGGAAGTTTCTCTGGTTTTGAACCGTCTTTCGGATCATAAACATGGCGGTAAATAGACATGTTTTCATCTAATCCCCAACTTGCTGAAACGTGGTCAATCATGATGTTTCCAACAGGATTGCCGCCGATTGCGTCATCTCTACGGGTAACATCGGTAGCTCCACGGCGGAAACGCATGTAACGAATCACGACATCGTGTGTATTAATCCAAACCGATTCGCCAGCTATACAAACCCCATCGCCAGGTGCACTTTGACCAGCAATGGTAATGTATGGTGCCCGAATAATCAGCGGTGTTTTTAATTTGATGATACCGGCAACGTTAAACACAATGATGCGGGCACCACCTTGCTCGCAAGCTTCACGTAAAGTTCCTTTACCTGAGTCTTCCAGACTGGTCACTACATAAACCTTACCACCTCGACCGCCAAATGAGTAGGCTCCACCACCTTCAGCACCTGGAAAAGCAACCATTTTTGCCTGAGGTAAATCACTTGGTTTTGCAGCCCATGGAATGTAAGGTTTGCCTTGTTTTGCCTCAGCATCAACTATAGGTTTTACTTTTAGAAACTGTAATTCCGATTGCTCTTCAATACTTTTTAAAAGTGAATCGGCTCTTTTTTCCATTGCTTCGGGTATTACCGGATATTGCGCAAAAGCAACGTTCCCGATACCACATAACACAGCAATGCTAAAAATAGAATTCCACTTACGCATATTAGTTAGGTTTTACGGTTGAAACATTTACAACGCTGTTCAAATAAACTTCGATGTTTGAATAGCCACTTTTCGAAATTTTTGCAGCGTCAGATGCATCTTTAGGGTTCAATCCGTTTTTCAATTCGTATGCATCTGGCATACCATCGTTATCAGCATCTTTGTAAGGCGTGCCTTTATATTCTGGATAACCACCCACTTGACTCACATCGGTTATAATACCCATTTTGTAAGAATCTTTTGGTAAACGACGGTGTTCAAAATCTTTCTCTGGTAACTTTACCCCTTCAATAAAATCAATTTTACCAGTTGCAACCTGCTTGATTACCCGTGTATCCACCGGATCTCTTTTTGGTAAATTAGCACCAACATGGGTAAGCACATAATCTTTGGCTTGTAAAGTTGGTAAAATGGTAATTTTTGCCATTGGGAAGGGCTTTCTCACCCTCATTGCTGCAAAGTATGGAGAAGCCTGCTCAAATGTCATTAGCTCGCCTTTTTTATCTTCAAGCTGCACACCACCATCCCAGTTATTTTTAGTTACTTTTTCATTTCCTTCGATAATATTTCCTTCTACGTAAGCACGGCCGAAAACCACATAAGGCAATTTACTACGACCACTTTCTGGTTTTAAAATCCGGTAGCTGATCGGTTCTTTTAAATTGGTCACCGGTCCGGGTTTGTAATAATTGTTTACAATATTGAACAAGGCAGTGTAATCTCCACCATCTGTAGAGCGGTTATTCCAGTTGAAAACCACGTTGTTTGCGAAATTGAAGATTCCATTCCAACCAATTGAAGGATTTCTAGCACCATTATCGGCCCAAAGATTACGCATAAAAGTACAGTTTTCACCGCCTAAGGTACTACCGAAAGCATGGTTCCAGGTATCTAAAGCTTCAGAGAAGATTGAGTTTTGAATGGTGATGTTCACCGTTGCTAATTTATCCTCAATTTTACCCGTGCTATCATTGTACATGTGGCGGTACATCGACATATTCTCATCTAAACCCCAACTTGCCGAAACATGATCAATCATAATGTTACCTACCGGATTTCCGCCAATCGCATCATCGCGGCGACCTACAAAAGTCTCGCCCCTTCTGAAACGCATGAACCGAACAATCACATCGTGTGTATTTAACCACACCGATTCTCCAGCCACGCAAACGCCATAACCAGGAGCAGTTTGACCTGCAATAGTAATATAAGGTGCACGAATAATTAACGGCGTTTTTAATCGAATGATACCAGCAACGTTGAAAACAACGATACGGGCTCCACCCTGTTCACAGGCATCACGCAACGATCCTGGACCACTGTCGTTCAAATTTTTAACTACAATAACCCTTCCACCGCGACCACCAAAACTATAAGCGCCCCCACCTTCAGCACCTGGGAAGGCAATGATATCCGATTGAGGTAAGTCAGTTGGACGACCAGCCCAGGGAATATAGGGCTTACCTTGCTTAGCTTCCTGCTCGATAATGGGTTTCGCTTTCTCCCAAGCAATGTCTGATTGGTGATAAGCAGCTTTCATCATCGAATCTGATGCTTTTTTAACATCAGCAGGAATGTTGGGGTATTGCGCAAAAGCCGAACCAGCGGAGAGAATTAATGCTGATGAAAATAGTAGGTTAAAAAAGTTTTTTTTCATATTGTTTTGCTCCTAAGAAAAGCAAAGAATTGAAGCTAATATCTTTAACTGAAAAATATTAATAAACGTGGCTCATTTCTTTGTCAGTTCAAATAAAAAATTTTGGTTAGAAAGTATATTAAAATTTAAAGTTAACCGTAATATGTGGCTGTTTTGTGCAACATTTTGACTTAAAAGTATATCATATTAGCAATAGCTGAAGAATATGCATTTAAACCTGACTGTTATAACTTAGCCACGATACAAGGTATAAATAATTTTCATATATAAATGTAACATTCTTAAATGAAAAAGGAAGCACTCGCTGCTTCCTTTTTTCAAACCAAATATATATAAAATTGTGGCGGTGTTTAGCCGCCAAGAAAAGCGTTATCGTTGCACTTTTATACTAACGTTGATGAATGGTCTTTTTTCATAATCAGAAGTTACAGCATTAATATAAATCATTCCATACTTACCTTCTGGTGTTAAAAAAAATACTGCACTACCACCGTTAAGACCATTTACTAGGGTAGTTCCAACCGTAGCATCAAGGTTGATAGTCCTTGCTTTTGCTAATGTTTCTATGGTTGAACCTGACACTGCGCCTGTGAGAAATGCTGCCGCTTGGCTTGTTATAGGAGCACTAAATTTTGTGGTTCTCTTGGGTGTCCATGTACTAATATCATAAACCGTCAATGGATTTACCGCTACGCTAGGAGAATACAAATTGTAAGTATAAGATATCGCCGTTGGTGTCGAATTAGAAGCCAATTTTCTGTAAACACCAAAGTCTATTTTAGCTGAGTTTGATGCACCATTTGTGTAACTATAACTTGATGCATCTGAAAGCGAAAAGAAGCTTGGCAACGATTTACCAACACTATCTGGCAAATAAATATCTCTATTGGCATAAACCATATAACTTGGATTCACTTCGATGGTCACACTTTTCTTACCATCGCCTATAAAAATGCCTTTTTGATTAAGAGCATAAATCCTGTATGTTGTTTTTCCATCACGAGTCATTGTAAGCTTTAATATATCTGAAAAGCTTCTACGTTTTGCTGGATCGTTAATTGCAATAATCGTACGCTCTGGGGTTTGTGTTCCAGAAGATTTCTCTATGGTATAGGAATACATATCCTCGGATGCTGAATTGATAGTGAAATCAATCCAAACCTCATCTTTATCGTTCACCAATTTGTAGTCGGTTACGCAACGAGGATCGCTATTATTATAGGTTACGGTTACATCCGTAAACATGGTAAATATATTTTCTGATTCCTTTTTACATGAAGCAAACAACAATATGCTTAATGCAATAGAGAATAACTTGTGAATATTTTTAGTTTTCATTTTTGAATTTTTAAACTGACAATAAAAGATAATATTTCCTTATTAATCTAATGGATCAAATGTTCCACCCGGCCAACCAATCGTAGTGGCAATATTAGCACCGAAATTCACAAAATCACTATGAAAAGTATAGAAATAGTGAAATTCAGGAATATTATAAGGCAGATAAGTTGTATTTGTAACTGTTACGGTTCTAAAATATCTATTATATGTAGTTCTATCATTCACATTTATGGTTTCTCTGAACATTACGCCGTTTGTGGCCGCTTCTAAGATTCCTTTATCTGTTGTTGCACTTAATTGTATTTCCAATTTTGACATGTTGCCTGTTAATAAATGCATCGTGCGTGATCTTCTCAAATCAGCATTGCGTTTATTTTCGAAAGCAAATTCGATTTGTCTCTCATTTAAAATTAAAGTCCGCAATTCAGCAGTGCTTCCAGCTAACCCTAAACCATAATCGGCATCGCCAGCCAAAACACCTGCTCTAACACGAATTTGTCTAACCAAATCTTTTGCACCTGCGATATTTCCTGTTTCATTTAAGCAGTCGGCGTAATTTAACATTACTTCAGCAAGTCTTAAGTCAATCCAGTCCATCCCACTTCCACCCAATCCATTATTATAAGCTACTGCGCCTGAAGTAAGACCGGGAGTTGTGAAGCGTTTTACATATACGCCGTTTCCATTTGATTCGTTAACAGCTGTATTATAAGTCCATTGCTTTCTGGTCGTATTTCCACTTAATGGATAAACGCTTCCATTATAAGCAAAAGTAGCCTCAAATCTTGGGTCTCTATTCTGCCAGAATAAAACTGGGTCATAAGTATAAGCTGTAGATAAACCTCTTGGTTTACCATCCCGCATTGGATAGGCGTCAATCATTTTTGTAGTTGGTGTATACAATGAATTGTATGATCCTCCTTCTGAACTTGGTCTATTCCTTACTTCCGCATTATTACCTCTGTTCACCACTGTGCTTGAATAAGTTCTTATCAAAATGGCTTCCGTATTAGCTGTTCCTTCTATTCGGAAAATATCAAGGTAGTTTGGCATCAATCTTTTCCCTGCTGCAAGCGCTAAATCGTACGCTTCCTTATTTGCAGTCAAAGCATCAGTCCATCTGGTCGCCTGATATGGATGTTTGGCATCATTTGTCGGATTAAATTGTGGGCTAGCCCAGTAAAATAGAACTTTAGCTTTTAAACATGCCGCAATCAGTTTCGTTATTCTACCATCTGTCGAATTGAAACCTTCGAGCATTTGCATTGAGTTGTTTAAATCCGAAACTATCGCAGCAAAACACTCTTTAGCACTTTTTCTACCGCCCATGTAAACAGAATTTTCTAACTGTTGCTCTAATATCAGTGGTACACCCCCATAAACTTTAACCAATTCAAAATAGGTCATTGCCCTTAAGGCATAATATTGACCTAATAAAATACGCTGTCTATCAGGAGCCATAGTTCCTTTTGGGATATTTGTGATTGCATCGTTACATCTTGCAATATCCCAGTATTTGTTATCACCAGGATTACCACGGTACTGATTACCTGTGAACCGAACATCGTTAACTCCTAATACACCTTGTAAACCTAGTGCTGCCCTTGCGTTAGCATCATTGTCCGGAAAGTAGCTTTCGTCACTCGCAAGATGCACACCATAACGATCAGGAACTACTTGTAGTGGGAAATATGGCATTACTACATCATAAACCCTATTTAGATGCAACTGAACAGAGCCTTCGTTATCCCAAATCGCTGCATCAATTCCTTCTGTATCAGGTAAAAGAAAAAATTCATCTTTGTTTACACATGCCGGTAAACATGCTGCCATTGTTAAAATTAGTGCAGCCTTTCTTATGTTGTTTTTAATTTGCTTAATCATGACTAAAAAATTATAAGTTAACACTTAACCCCAATGAAAGAGTTCTCAAGATTGGATAATCGTAAGCACTTGAAGTGTACGGATCCTTATATGGCAAAGGATTTATAATCGTCCAAAGGTTGTTACCTGTTAACAAAATACGTGCTCCTCCTATCCCTAATTTATTTGCAAATGCAGTAGGTGCTTTGTAACTCAAGGTCATGGTATTAATTCGGATCATAGTTCCGTCTACTGCCCAGAAGTCTGAATTTTTTGTTAAACCTGGATCATCAAAACGAGGGAATTTTCCGTCCATTGGGTTTTCCGGAGTCCAGCGATCTTGCCATATAGTCAATACATTTCTAGTTGCTGATGGCGCAATCCTTGCTCTACTGTCATAAAAAACTTTGCCACCAAACCTTGCATTGATATTGGTATTTAGAGAGAAATTCTTATAAGTCAAATTCAATGAAATACCAGTAGATAAGAATGCATTTGTATTATTATATAACGGTTTCATATCACTATCTGAAATTACACCGTCGCCATTTGTATCTTCGTAATATAACCATCCGGCCTGCGGAATTACGTCATACAATCTGTAATTAGGATATTTAGCCATCCATGCATCAACTTCACCCTGTGTTCTAAACATACCCAGTGATTTTAAACCAATATTGCTTGATGAATACACACGTGGATCAGTTCCAAATTGTGTTTGCCAATCTGGTGCCACATTGTTGATTAACTGACCAGGAGCATATAACGTTTGGGTAACAATAGAATTCCCCCAACCAAAATTCATGCTGGCACTGAGATTCCAATCTGTTGCTAACTTCGCTCGGTAACCAATACTAAATTCCGATCCCCAGTTGTAGGTCTCTCTATAATTCACAACTGGTGCAGCTGTACCGAAGTAAAGCGGAAAGAGGTTATTCCCACCGAGATCGAACGCATCGTAATTACGATTTTGGAACACCTCAACACTAAAGTCAAGCTTATTATTAAACATGGAAGTTTCTAAACCAATGTTTACTGTTCTTTTCTTTTCCCAGGTAATATCGGGGTTAGCTAACCGAGAACGATTTAAGCTATTTTGATTAGAGGTACCATATAAATATCCATTTGTTACGTCGATTTGGAAACGATCTTGCCATAAACGACTACCAACCCTATCATCTCCCGTTATGCCCACGTTAACTTTTAGTTTAGCGAAATTGATAAATTTTAAAAAGTCAGCATTTTTGAAGAAATCTTCTTGACTAGCTACCCATCCAAGTCCAACATTTGGCGAAACGCCCCAACGGTTACCTGTCGCAAAATTTGATGAGGCGTCAATACGGGTAATTACCTCTAATAAGTATTTCTTATCGAAATCATAATTGAAACGTCCAAAGAACGATCGCTTTGAAACTGCGGTTCTTCCGAAGTTTTGACGAGCTAAACTTGTTGCGTCGAATGCCCAATACTGATCGATATCTGGAATTAGCTGATTAGTATAACGAACAACCGATTCTTGAGAATTACTTTCACTTTGCTCTCCACCTACCAATAAGTTAACAGAATGCTTGGCAAAAGATTTGTTATATTGTAAAGTTAAAAAACCCTGATAACTATTATTATCTGAAACACCCGGTGTTATATTTGCACTAGCTGCGCTTGTTGGCTCAAAAAATGAAGAGGTTGACGACGTATTAACTAATTGATCTGTAAACAGTTGTTGATTATTACCACTTCTTACATAATTATATAAACGATATGGGGGAGCATATATGGTTGATCTTGTAGCACCACTAGCTTGCGAAATCTGGAATTTTGCTGTTAATCCTTTTAAAAACGTTGGTTCATAAGTTATTGCAGCATTAATACGATAACCTTTATTACTGCTTTTATTGTAATAACCTGATTCAGCAACAGCTTTTGGATTTACCGTACTGTTGTTAGCATTAAAGTTTACATAATTACCATTGATACTTATTGGTACCCATTGCGGAATACTCACAATGCGTTCAAAAAAAGTATTATCTTGGTCATTAGCATTATGATGAAGTTCCTTTGTATTGTAATCAACATTGAAGTTTACGTCAGCTTTTAAACCAGCAGCCAAAGTAGCTACTAATCCACTTCTAAAACCATACTTATCAAACTTCATCCCGGCGTAATTTCCACTTTCACTTTGATAGTTTCCGCCAGCAAAAAATGTAATTTTATCTCCACCACCAGAAAGACTAACATTATGTCGTTGGGTTGTAGCAGACTGCCAAACCTCATCATACCAACTTTTATAATTTAATGTTTTGATGTATGCTAAATCCTCAGGTAAAAAAAAACTTGATAAAGGGGCTCTTTGAGTTCGGTATGTATCATTCAGCAATAGAGCGTGATCATATGCAGATAACATTTCAGGAGTTTGAGCTGCATCAGAAATACCTAGATATCCGTTGTAACTGATGCTCGGCTTGCCAACTTTACCCCTTTTAGTAGTTACTAACACAACACCTTTAGCACCTGATGCACCATAAATGGATGCTGAAGCATCTTTTAGGAAGGTTAAATTTTCCACCATCGATGGGTCAATGTTATCAAAGGCATCTCTTGTTACAGTTATCCCATCAACTACATAAAGTGGTTCATCTGTCGCACCATTTAATCGTGCTTGCTCAGATACAGTCGAATTCCTAATGTTTAATGTGATTGGAGCACCAGGCCTACCTGATACCTGCCCTACACCAACGCCAGCAATTCTGTTTCTTAAGGCTCCGGCAAGATTAGGAGCAGGAATATCCTGAATTTCTGCTCCTGTAATAGTAGCTACAGAACCTAAAACTTCAGATTTTTTCTTAACACCGTAACCTACAACAACCACATCATCTAATGCAGTATTATCTTCAACAAAGTTAACGGTGACGCTAGTTTTTCCGGCTAATGGAACTACTTGTCTTACATAGCCTATGAAAGAAAAAACCAAAGCATCAGTTGCTGGGTCGGCGATTAATGCAAATTCGCCCCTATCGTTCGTGCTAACATTATTTGTTTTCCCACGTATGCCTACAGTCACTCCGGGTACGGGTTGCCCGTCCTTTTTATCAACAACCTTACCAGTAATTTGTCGCTGCTGTGCAAACAACGAAGTACTGATAATTGTCATGAGTGCTAATACCCAAGATAATTTGCGTAAAAATTTTAAGTTCATATTTATTATTTGGTTAGTTTTTAATACTAATTACATTCAATTGAGGGTTGAACAAGCTGGCTTGTATCAAATTTATTTTGTTAAATATGTTTATGTGAAGCAAATTTTATTTTGACTTTACAGCTTAATTAATGTTAGTTTTCTGGTTGAAAAATGGGTGGCTTGCTTAAATTTTGAAGTTCCTTATTGCTTGTTAGTTAGATAAAGGAATTAGGTTGCTGCTTTTTTACAAAGTAACCTGATCAAATTTTAACTAAGATGGCTCATATCTCTTTGATTCTGTTAATGTTTGTTTTGGTTAGAAAGTATAATCAAACTATTAAAAAAAGCTTAATTATAAAGTCTTGATAAAATTTTAAGCTTGTTATTGTATTATATTATCAATAAAACAAAACAAGCAATAGTTACCGTTATTACAATTTTTAATTAGGTTACAATATAGAAATAATATTCATATATAAATGAAATATTCTTAAATAAAAAATGTTAAAAAATTTTGGCTGCTTTTTAACCGTTAAAAAAGCGGCCAAATAAATTAATTTCCTTGGGCTTTGGCTTTACGTCTTTTCTCCCACTCAATACCTTCCTTTTTCAAATCGTAACCAGCAGCAGAAAGATAATTATTAATTCTTCCTTTATATTTCCCAAACCAAGCATGCTTTTTATCCGATGATTCTGCATCCATTGCATATTCACGGGCCTCAGTGAGCCAAACCAAAATTTGTTTTTTCTGATCCTCAGTTAGCGTCAAAATCTCTTCCTGGTAAGCTTTATAAGTAATTGGCAAAACGTTGTAAGTCATTCCATTTTTTACCAAATCAATTTGATCCTGGCTTAAATGAGCAGAAAGCTTGCTGATATATTTATTATGAAGTTTGGCCAACGATTCCATCACCCCTCTATTTTGCTTAACCAAAGCAGAATCTCTTTCCACCTTATTACCTTCCAGTTTGCTTTTAATTTCCTTTGCTTTTAAATCTCTAACAGCATAAATATCATTTAGATTGCTGTATTGATCTCTGATAATATTCCTAACCTTTTCCGCTTTTTTCGCATCTGCAATTCCCAGATTTGCCACAATTTTATCAGCACGTTCGGTAATTGATTTTACGTACTTCGTTTTTTCCTCAGGAGTCATTTTTTGAGCAAAAGTTGTTGCTACAGTAGAAAAAGTTAATAGCAAAGCTAATATTGATAATTTCATGTTTGAGTATATTTAAATTAAATTCTATTTTTTGATAAGTTGACATCACCACAAAAGTGCACTTTTAAACCCAATTCGTCCAAAGCTGCAGCTTTTATTCTACAAGCTTCATGCGCATTGGCTTCATCATTTGTGTAAACCACCTGAATGTGGTTCGCCTGATGCCTGGCCATTAACTGATCGCGACTTACACCTTTTAATATAGCATGCATAATTGGCCACTCTGGTGTGGTTCCATTCCACCTTCTTTCGGTTTCTTCTTTCGGCAGGGCGACCACTTCTCCCACGCCTAAATCGCAATGTAATTCATTATCCTTCACATATACCCTACTCCAAACGATAAAGCCAGGTTTACTTATTCCTTTTAAAGACCCACCGCCCAAGCGAAAGTACATTGCCGGTTGCCGATCGCTACTGGCGCCAGCATAACCATCAATAAAGTGTGCCGGTGGAGCAGCACCCGAAATTAAAAATAACCAGACAAAACCATCAACGTCGCCACCTTTGTAATATTCTCCCCAACGGATATCATGTAAAGTGGTTTCACCAGACATCCCTAGTTCGTTCCAAAGTTGATAAGTTACCAAAGCATCTAAACCAGCACATTCATCAACTTCGTTAAAATGTGGCAATGCGTTTTGAGGATAAAGTTCCTCCCCTGACTTTGAATAAACCGGAGGGCGCTCCTGGTTATTGAGTAATCCCTCCACCAAATCGCTGGCAACGGTTAAATCTTTTAAACCCTGTTGATATTGGATTCCAATGGTGTCGCAACTAAAATCATCAGCAATGCGCAAGGCTGCAATATACATTTTGCACTGCTCCAGTGTTTGTTTGCGGGTAAGTTGGGTCACTTCATCTGTTCCCCAATTAAATGTCATTCCTTTTTTGAGCAACCATTGAAGAACCTCTTCAGCCTCATTCTCTGTAATTTCCAACATCGCTGCGTAAAGTGCCGATTGACTCAATCGTTCCTTAAAGAAACCTGTTTTATGGAGCAGCTCATCAGGGATGATGGCATTGTACATTCCCATGCAGCCTTCATCGAAAACACCCATTATAACCTTGCTCTCTTTTAACGAATGGGCAAATGTTCTTCCTGTTTTTTCGTCTTCTGCCGGTATTTTGTTTAGCGCTAAGCTTTTAACATGACTTTGATCGTAAGTGATTTTACCGGTTGAAATCCATTCTTGTAAAGCATCGATAAAAAATTCATCGGTAAAATTTTCGCTCCACAAAGTGCTGTAAGAAACGCCCGCTTTGGTTAAGCACCCATTTAAATTGAGCATTCCTACTAAACCAGGCCATTGCCCACTCCAGTTGGCTACCGTTAATATCGGACCTTTATGCGTAATTAAACCTGCAAGAACGTGATGAGAATATTGCCAAACACTTTCTGCTACTATTAAAGGTTGGTTTGGATCAATATTTCTAAAAATATCCATACCCATTCTTTGCGAGTCGATAAAACCGTGTTTTTTCTCTGAATTATATTGATGAGCTCTTTTGACTTTCCCACCTAATTTTTCAATGGCAACAGTTAAATCATTCTCCATTGCAACTTGCGCCGGCCAGCAATTTTGATTTGCTGAAAGTCGTAAATCTCCGCTAGAAACAAGCAAAATTTCTCCTTGATAACCTTCTCTCATAATTTATTAATGAACAAAAAATTTATAGAAAAATAATTTGTCAGCTTATATTTTGGTTAAACCTTATTGGGCTATATACAAAACTCAACAATAGAAAACGTTATTTAATAATCGTTTTTATCAAATTAATATAGGATGTTACCATAAAACTTACTAACTTTAAGTCAATTAGCAGCACGATTAAATAATAACGATATTTAATCTTAACCAAATATTAGTTCAATAAATATGAAACCTCACTTTCATAAAGTTCCTGTTACGCTTCAAAGTTCATTTAGTATCCGTCATGATATTAAACCTGATTTTGGAAATATTTGGCACTATCATCCAGAACTGGAATTGCATTATGTAATGAAAGGAGAAGGTGTTCGGTTTATTGGCGATAACATCAGTAATTTTGAGCCGGATGAGTTGATTCTCCTGGGCGAAAACTTACCTCACACCTGGCGCTGTAAGGATGAGTACTTCCAAAATAACCGGGAGCTTAACACCGAAGCGATGGTAATTCATTTTTTGCCCGATTGCCTGGGAAAATATATGCTCAATTTACCCGAAGCCTATTTATTGCCAAAGCTATTTGAAAAAGCAAAAAGTGGAATGGTTATTAATGGAACTGCAAAAGAAAAGTTGGTTAAGCTAATGCGTTCTGCTATTGATGCGACAAATTTAGACCGCATTATTATTCTGTTATCTATACTGAAAACATTGGCCGAAACTGACGAGTATTCGACCATCGTGACGAGCAAAAATACTTTTTATCAATCGAACGAATCAGAGACTTTGCGCATTAATAAAATCTGTAATTACACTTTAAGCAACTATAAAAAGGACATTACACTTGAAGAGGTAGCTAATTTGAGCAATTTAAGCGTTACCTCCTTTTGCCGTTATTTTAAGTTGATGACCAAAAAGACTTTCTATGATTTCCTGATTGAGATAAGGGTAAGCCACGCCTGCAGGTTTCTAATAGAAAATAAGCTCCCTACTGAAATGATCTGTTTTGATTGCGGTTTTAACAACGTTTCAAACTTTTACCGGCATTTTAAGAAAGTTACCGGGATGACGCCCTTAGATTATAAACGAAAGTATTTGAATTAGCATCATAATATCTGGGCCACAGATCCGAATATTGATTAAGAATAATTAATTATGATTTTGCAACTCGCCTGATACGAAATCACAAAAAATCGTTCAATTTGTAATACTGAAGTGCAGAGATTTAAAATTATTGATTATCATCTTAGAATCTGCGGCCAAACTAAATAAATACCTGAATATTTAAATCCGTTCTTAAAGCAGTGTAATCGTCATATAATTTCTCTACCTCCTTAACAATGGTCGGTGTAAATGACCCTACATTTCTCCTCGTAAATGTTGAGATATTTAACCCTCGTTTTTGAAGAAAATATTTCGAAACTATTGGATAAACATTGTGCATTACATCCATGTTATCGATTAAAAATTGTTGAACAGCATTTACTTCTTCTACCAGACTCTCATCATTATAGTGGTCGCAAAGCCATACGATTAACTCCGGAAAATAATTGCCCTGAATGCAGGATAAACCAGACGTCCCCGCCTTTAAAGATTCTACCGCATGCACAATATACGCATCGTATAAACCAAAAGCGTTGCCTTGTGTTAGCCTAAGTTTTTCTTTAATCTGTGTTAAATCCAGACAGGTATCTTTGTGGTAGATTACTCTTCCTGTCGATACAAAATCCGCCAACTGTTCAGGTTTCAAAACTCTTTTGTAAGGCACAGGACATTCATAAAAGCCGATGGGAATTTTGCCAGTTTGATTCAGCAAGTCATAAACCCGATCATTAAAAACAGCGTCGCTCTCCTGCTCGTCTGCCAACAAACCTGTGATGGCAATTACAGCTTCAACGCCTAAATCACTCACTTCTTTAACAAAATCTGCTTGCTTAGTAATTGTACCGCCAAAGGTTCCGGTAGCCACCACCGGTACCGAACCATTTACTACTTTTATTACATGTTTAATGGCTTGGATACGTTCCTTTTCAGTTAATTCAAACATTTCACTCGAAAGGCAATTAGCAAATAAGCCAGAAGAACCCGCTTGCAAATAGATTTCGGTTAATTGTGTTAGGGCAGGATAATCTACTTCGCCGTTACTTAAAAAAGGTGTAAGCATTACTGGGATAAACCCTTTTTGTGCATTTTCCATTTTATATTGATGTGGGATTTAATATGATAATTTGTGCAAATCCAGTGATGTTAATTTGCAGGTTCTATTTTTTTCTTCTTGATTTTGGTAACGAGAATTCCAACTAAAAATATGGTCAGCGTGCCGATTACGATAATCATGTTTTTATGCAAAGGGTTCCTGAAATTTTCATACTCCGGTGGTAATAGGGTGGAAAATGTCATCCAGATAATGACAACAATTCCGATGATGGTTGCGATTATTGCTTCGTGGTTTTTTGTTTGTTTACTAATAATTCCAAGTAAAAATAAACCCAGCATACCAGCAGCAAATATCCCAGATAGTTCCCACCAAACATCCAAAATGCTTTTGACGCCAATCATTGCAATTCCGGCAATCATCCCCAATAAGCCAAAACCCATCGTTCCAATGTGTAGCAGCGACAGATTCTGTTTTTCCGTTACATCGGGTTTGATGTATCGCTTGTAAATATCTTCA
Organism: Pedobacter sp. Leaf41; assembly: GCF_001422545.1. Classification (GTDB taxonomy): domain Bacteria; phylum Bacteroidota; class Bacteroidia; order Sphingobacteriales; family Sphingobacteriaceae; genus Pedobacter. Next base: position 1,505,608 of record NZ_LMLE01000001.1, read on the forward strand.
GAGAAAACCGTTGCAGATGCATTCATACCGGAACTGATGGTACTCATTGCTGCCGATAAAATTGCTGAAACGATTAATCCAACCAACCCCATCGGAATTTTGGTGACCATGAAATGCGGCATAATCTTATCGCCGTAATCTGATGGAAGCAATGCATTTTGAAGTTTCAAAACCTCTGAGGCACTTGTACCAACGGGCAATCTTTCAAGTGCTACCTGATGTTTGATGGACTGCACCAAGTCGGGATTAACTTCATAGTAGGCAAACAAGCAAGATCCTATAATAAAAAACAATAGCGATGCTGGAATATATAACCATACACAAAGCCATATGGATTTAGATGCAGCTTTACTTGACGATGCGGTATGGTAACGTTGGATATAATTCTGGTCCATCCCGAAATTATTCAAATTGATAAAAAACCCATACAGCAATACTACCCAAAACGAAGAGCCGACAAAATCCATTTTAAAACTTCCCAGACTAAATTTATCTGCCGATTTACCAATTTCCACGATTTTAGAAACGCCGCCAGGCATATTGGTCATAATGAGGTACAGGATGAGTAGAGCGCCGAATGTTTTCACTACAGCCTGCACCACTTCTGTCCAGATTACTGCCTCGATTCCACCTAACACCGTGTAAAATATAATGCAGATGCCCATCACAATCATGATCATTTGCATGGAATAGCCGGTTAGCGCTTGTAAACTTAACGCTATCCCGAAAAAAATGGATCCCATTCTGGCGAGTTGCGTGAGTAAAAAACAAAGCACGGAGTAAACCCTTGCCCAGGCGCCAAAACGTTTTTCTAAATGTGTATAGGCAGAGATTTCTCCTGTATTGCGATAAAAAGGAACAAAATATTTTGAGGCTACCCAAGCGGCCAGCGGCATGGAAATACTAAAAACAAATGCATTCCAGTTGCTTCCAAAGGCTTTCCCTGGAACACCCAAAAAAGTATTGCTGCTTAGAAACGTGGCATAAATTGATAAACCTATTGCCCATCCGGGAATAAGGCCCGAAGCTTTTATAAATTGTTCGGAGTTTTTATTTTTTCTTGAAAAATATACCCCAACTAATATCATCCCAACAAGGTATATGAAGATTATCGCAAGATCGAAAATAGGAAGACCTTTCATTACTTATTGGCTCGTTTATTAATTTGGTTAAAACAAATATGCATTTCTAAACATCAGCATTTATATAAGATTTTGGCTACATCTTGTACCATCTTATCTTTAAGAATAGTGTTACGGTGCAAGTTATCAGTTACAGGTCTGCAAGCCGAAAAATACAAACTTGTCCAATATGAGTTTATATCCGCTAGTAATCGTTTGAAGGCTAAGCACTATTTTACGAATTCATAACCTTTAACCTACAACCTTCAACCCGTAAATGAAGAAAGCCTAAACAGGTAACTAATAACCGGTAACTCGCAACTGATGCTATCCTATTGCACGTCCAAAGCATCAATCGCCAGCTCTTTCGCATCTGTTGCAATTAAACGCACTTTATAACTTCCTGCATTGATCATGCTGCCCGTATTGGTATTCAGATAATTCCATTTACCTGATTTTGTTGGGGCAAATTCGGCCTGTTCTGTTTTCATTAACGTGCCATCCGCAGAAAGAAATTCGATTTTAGCTTTTAAAATTTTTGAAAATGGATTATGGTATTTGATGGTTAAAGAATAGGTATCGGCCACTCCAACGCCTATCGACCATTCTAAAATTCCACCGCTACTTTCTTTAAAAATAACGCGTTGCTTATCCATTAAATTTTGTTTAACGATGCTTTGACCTGCTAGTTTTGCATCGGTTGCTTTGTAGCTAGTCACCGTTTTCAAATCGTAAGCTGGCTCAAGTTCACTTGGCTTAACAATGGCTATCGTCCTGATTTTGCCATTCACTGAAACCTGGTCGTTTGCTGAAAACCTTTTACGGAAGACTATAAATCTTTCTCCATCGCTGTTCTTAATCTGCGTTTTGGTATCCTCGTAATCGGCTGGCTTTTCATCGCTTTCATTTAAAGCCACGAAAACATCAGCTACTGCATTCACCTTAAAAACAAAATCTTTGTTATCTTTACTGATTTTAATCCACTCTGCGCTATATAAATTAGGTGGCAAGGAAGTAAATTGCACAGACGAATCTATAAATTGTTTATCGCCAATATCCATCCAACTACTGAGTTTAAAATTCTTTCCAGATGGAATGCTCACAACCGAATTAGACTGATTTTCAGTGATTTGAATTTTATCTAAGCTGGCAATGGCAATGGCTGAAATAAGCGCCTGCCCAACTTTGATCTGCGGAAACGATATCGTCAATTGTCCCGCTTTGCTGAAAACTTTTACTGTTTTCTTTAAAACAGTATTAGAACCTGCTTCTTTCCAAATATCAACATCCTTTAGCACGGTTTTGTCGTTAATTGCTACATCAAACAACCTCATTTTTTCAGCATTCATGCCGCCGCCGATTCCCAGCCAAGGTTCAATAAAATATAACTCTACTAAATATTCGCCATCTTTTGGAACAGGAAAACTAAACTTCAGCTGATCTCTACCATAACGGAAGGATTGGAAGAGCTTCCAATCTGAACTGCCCGCGATTGGCGAAAAGGTTCTTCGCTGACTAGCAAAAAATGAAGGTACTCCAGGAAAACCGGAAGTCCAGGAGGTTGAACCGTAATTTTCAGTATTGGAAGATAACTGTTGATCTGCCAACCATTGGTTCCCGAAATGATCTTGATAAGATGAGCCACCGCAATTTAACCGATATAAATAGTTGTACTTATCTTGAGGTTTTAAAAAATCGGTATTAATTACCAAGCGATCAAAGTTTGGAGATTTTGGAAGACTATTTAATATAATTTGATCTCTCGCCACGGCTTTTCCATTAACATATGCAACCGCATAAAGCACATTATATTTAACATTTGGCTTATTCCATTGAAAATGTGTTCCAATGGCGCCACGTTTCTGCTTGCCTAAAGATGATCCATCCACATCATTAAAAAGCTCTACCTCATCGCAGTTGGAATAAACCACAATGCTGTCTTTTATCCCTGGTTTTGACCAGCGATTTGGCCAGGTATGAGAAACAATGTAAACCATGGGCTCAGTAGCTTTTGGCGCATAATTGGCTCTGAACATGTAAAAAACGTCAGTCGGCTCTTCCCATGGGGTAAACATTCCTTTATAATTTACCGGACCAATGCGATCTAAATCTCGCAGGCCTTCTCCCCCCTGTACCCGACCCGGATTATCATGTGAACTGTATAACCAGAAGAAATGACCTGCAGTTTGCTCTCTTACCGTTTCTGCCAAACGAACTTTCGTTTCCATTAAATCGGTCATTTTGTTTTCAGTAAAACCTTTCCCGTTTGCGTCAACCTCATGGAGATCGATCGTTCTCCAGGCACCATATTCGCCAACCAAAACCTGTCTTTTTAAGTCTTCTCCATAAGTTGCAGGATTGCCTCCGTAAGTTCCTGTCCAGTTTTGCGGTACATCCCAATCGGTTCCTTTACCCCCATTACAAGTGGTTACTTTCCGTTGCGATGATGCCGTTGGATCTAATTTTCTGATCAATTCGGTGCATTCTCTTGCAAAATCTTCGGGTAAAGTACTCTCATTTTCTAAGCCCCACAATACAACCGACGGACTATTTCTGCGTTCCTTAACCCAGTCGACCAGTAATGATTTAAAGTTTTTTCTAAACTCAGGCGTATCATACCAAATATGAGCAGCCATTTGGGTCCAGCTTAAAATACCCAGCTCATCCCAATAGGTTTGGTAAAGTAAATTATGCGGTTGATGCGCATCGCGGAATGCGTTGAAACCCGCAGATTTAATTTGCATTACCCGCGAACGAATCTGCTCATTGCTAAAAGCATGACTGTTGCCAATTAAGTGCTCATATTCTGCAATTCCATTGATAAAAACTGGATTCCCATTTAAAAGAAATACTTTTTGATTTGCCTGTTCACCAATTGGCCAGCTAATCCATCTGATTCCGTAAGGCGTTTTTATTTCATCTATTACCTTACCATTTTCGATAATGGAAGTTTTTAAAGTATATAAATATGGATTTTCGAGCGACCATAATTTGGGATTGATAATCTCATCCGTTTTTTGATTAATTACAACTTCTTTCCCTGCGGGGATAACTATTTTTTTTGGCAGTGCTTTTTCGATAGTGCCTTCAGCATCTAACAACTGGTTGTATATTGTTACTGATTTAGGTTTTGAACCATAATTTTTGACAGTAGTAGCAAAATTTAACACGGCAGATTTTTCTGAAATCCTATTATCATTCCAGATGTGAACACCAAAAGGCTCAATTCGCAACTCATTGGTTACGATGAGATGTACAGGTCTGAAAACACCCATAGGTTGCGAACCTTCAGAAAACCCCCTTTCTGCAGAGCAACCGCCATCAACCCAGGGTAAATCCTGGATGTTTGCCGGGTGATCTGCCCTAATAGCCAATAAGTTTTCCTGATTATTTAATTTAATAACATCCGTCACATCTAAAGTAAAAGTAGTTCTTCCACCAGCATGATAACCAACTTTGTTTCCATTTAGCCAAATGGTGGCATAAGAGCCAACACCTTCAAAGTATAAGAAAAACCTTTTGCCGGTTTTAAGTTCATTGCTTTTAAAGGTTTTTCTATACCAGGCGTAACCATGTTTATTGCCGTGAAGTTTTCTTTGATATCCTTCGTACTGGTCCCAGTTGTGGGGAACGTTTACAGTTTTCCAGTTGAAAACTTTAAAGCCGATCGATTGGAAACCATCATGCGCCTTAATATCTTTTTCATTGGCTACAGTTTCCCAATTTGCATTGAGGGAAATATCTTTTCGAAGATTTTGAGCATGGGTATTCGATAGTAAAAACAGAAAAAAAATGATAAATGATGTCTTTTTATTCTTCATATTTCTTAGCCCTGACCTTCATTGCGAGTCACGAAGCAATCTTACTAATGAATCAGATTGCTTCGTACCTCGCAATGACGATTGTTAGAATTTAAAATCTTTATTCAATTTATAGCTTTCTCCAGCTTTTGTATCGAATTCTATTGCTTTATTTTGATAGCTGACTTTGCATTTACCGCCAACTTTAGAAAGGATATTAAGCGATGTTAATTTGCCGTCTTTCCAAGATAATTCGATCTCGAAACCACCTCTGGCCCGTAAACTACTAACATCTCCCTGAGGGATTTCTGTTGGTAAGGCAGGTAGAATATCGATAAATCCCTGGTGGCTTTGTACAATCATTTCTGCGATGCCGGCCGCACCACCAAAATTTCCATCAATCTGAAACGGCGGGTGGGCATCAAATAAGTTTACATAAGATCCGGCTCCACTTTTCGCTGGTTTAAGCAACATTTTTACCATTTCCATGCCATGGTCGCCATCTTTAAATCTTGCCCAAAAGTTAATCTTCCATGCCAAGCTCCAACCCGTGGCCTCATCGCCGCGGTAAAGCAAAGATTGTTTTGCGGCGTTCATCAACTTTTCATCCTGACTCCAGGTGATGTCATTTCCGGGAAATACACCCCATAAATGGGAAACGTGACGATGTTTATCAGTGGTATCGTCTTTATCTTCTAACCATTCTTGCAACTGGCCGTATTTTCCGATTTGGTTTGGCGCAATTGACTTCAGCTTTGCTGTCAATGAATTTCTAAAATCAGGATCAACACCTAAAATATCGGCAGCAGCAATGCAATTTTTAAATAAGGTACGGATGATCTGATGATCCATCGTTGGACCGGCCACTAAGCCACCGTTTTCCGGAGAGTTGGAAGGCGTACTGATTAACCAACCTGTTTTCAGATCTTTAACCAAAAAAGCATCGAAAAACAACGCCGCTCCTTTCATCAAGGGATAGGCTTCTTCCTTTAAGAATTGTTTATCCTGGCTAAATGCATAATGTTCCCATAAATGCTGACTTAACCAGGCGGCACCGCTTACCCAAATTCCATGATTGGAGGCATTGATAGGTGCCGTAGCATTCCAAATATCAGTATTGTGGTGCAAAACCCAGCCTGGGGCATCATAATATTCACGAGCGGTTTCGGCTCCAGCCTTCGCCAAACCCTCTATCTTCTTAACCAAAGGCTCATTTAATGGCGAAAGATTTAGAATTTCCGTTGGCCAGTAGTTCATCTCCATGTTAATGTTTGTGGTGTATTTACTTCCCCATGGTGGAGTAAGTAAATCATTCCAAATCCCTTGAAGATTTGCCGGTTGTGTACCAGGCCTTGAACTGGATATCAACAAATAGCGACCATATTGCATGTAAAGTGCAGCGAAAGCAGGATCATTGGCGCTGGCAAATTTTACTAAACGTTCATCAGTCGGCAGTATCTCATTTTCTGAGGTACCAAAATTAACTTTGAATTTATTATAGTAACTCTGGTATTCCTTAACATGATTTTTCTTCACTTCTTCGTACGACTTACCTTTCAACGAGGTTAGCGCTTGCATATTTGCCACCGCTGGATCGCCAGACACGTTTTGAGCATCTATAAAATTAGTTCCCGCTGTTAAATATAATGTCGCTTCATCAGCATTTGTAACCTTAATTTTTTCACCGATTGTTTTTATCGATCCATTTTTAACCTGGATAGTCAACCTGCTTTCACCCCTCAATACGCCATCTTTCACATTTACGGTAAGTGAAAGTGTGTTATTCGGTAACACTTTTACCACAGACTTTTGATGTAAACTAGATAAAGCAGCAGTAAAACTGATTGATTTTTTACGGTCAGCAGTAAGATTTATCACGATCGCCTGGTTAGGCTCACTCGCGAAATACTCTCTAATAAAATTAACTCCATTTGCCTGATAAGCAGTGCGAACGGTTGCAGTGGCTAAATCAAGAGATCGCTTATACTTACTAATTGAACCTTGATGAGCAAACTGTAAATTCAAATCACCAAAAGGCTGATAACTGGCTTGATACTGTGGAACGGCTGGAGGATTTTGATCCTGAATTTTATATTTCCAGGTTTTCACTAACGAAACGCCCTGTTCAATTGTTGCACCTACGGGATAAATACCGATCTTTTTACTCGTATCCTTATATCCACCTATCCCACCACGATCGTAATAGTTAAGCACCTGGATCGCAATTACGTTCTTACCAGGTTTAATCAGTTTTGCAGGAACAGTATATCTTCTGGCATCGGGGCCATCGGTATTGCCAACCAATTGGCCATTTACGTAGGTAAAGTCCTGATCGAAAATTTTGTTAAGATCAAGTACTAAATCTTTACCTACCCAGCTTTGTGCTACATCAAAGGTTGTCCTAAACCAAACTGAACCATCAACATTAGCTAAACCCACAGTTTCCCAACCTTCGTAAGCGGGTACCGCAATTGTTTTCCAGAGTTTGTCGTCATAATTCGCTGAAGCAGGGTTTCCAGTCATTCCCTTACCTTCCTTCATTTCCGCCACCCATGCTTTACGATTACCTGCTTCGCTTTGCAGGCCCATAAATTCTTTCTGAGCAAGTGCTTCAGCCTCTTTTTGCTTCCCCTCGAAAAGTAGTTCTCTAATCTCCGGAAGATATTTATAGGCGCCTTTCCGATTGTAGTCGCGAGGCTTTCCGGTCCATAAAGTTTCTTCGTTAAACTGAATATGGTCGTGAGTTACACCGCCATAGAACATTGCCCCAATTCTTCCGTTTCCAATTGGTAAGGCATCGGTCCATTTTTCTGCAGGTTGTTTATACCAGAGTTCCTGCTTGGCTTGTTGAGCAACAGAAACCTTGATGGTAAATAAGAGCGTAGCTATTACAATAATCGATTTAACTTTCATCGGGTTCTATTGTCCTTTATCACCAGAAACATAGTCTATCGCTTCGAAGGCGTCTTTTTCTTTTCTTACACCTACCCTGGCGTTTCTAAAATTGTTATTTCCTAAAGAGATATTTTTCGTTCCAGCACCGCTTAACCTTAAATAAGTGCCTGTTCCTGCCACTGGAAAAGAATTGTAAAGAAATAAATTACTTACATTTTTTAAGTCTACCACTGCGGCATCGTTATGCGGAGTGTACGTTTTAAGATTATTAATTACCAGATTATTTACTCTAGATACCTTTAAAGAAGCACCGATTTCTGTGTTCACCTGTACATTATGAAATTCAATTTTATTTGAAAAACTGATATCGAAGCCGGTTTTTGCATCCATATTAATATCGTTAAACGTGATATTTTCAATCGGCATTTCTTCTAAACCATTGAGGTAAGCTGCCTGGTTTACCTGGCCTGTGATATTGCTGAAGTGGATATTTCTGAATCTTGGGGTTCGATCAGACACCGGTTCTACATTCGTTTTAGCGTACTGCATGTCTAAAACAATGGCTTGCTGCTTAATATCTTTCATGATGATGTTGCTCACCCGAATTTCTTCCACTACACCACCCCTTCCTCTTGCAGTTTTAATTCTGATTCCTCTATCCGTTCCATCAAAAACACAATTAGATATCGTAATTTTTCGCACATCGCCAGACATTTCGCTGCCAATCACCACGCCGCCATGACCGGATAGCATCGTACAATTGGTAATTACATAATTTTCGGCTGGAATTGCCATTCTTCTTCCAGGCTCGTCCTTACCCGATTTAATCGTGATACAGTCATCGCCAACGCTAATATGGCAATCTGAAATGTGAACATTTTTACACGATTCCGGGTTAATTCCATCCGTATTTGGGGAGTGCGGATTGTTAATCGTTACTGCATGAATCTTTACATTTTCGCAAAACTCAGGGTTAACTGTCCAGAATGGAGAATTCTGTATGGTAATGCCTTCGATTAGTACGTTTTTACAAAACATGGTTTGAATAAAAGGCGGGCGAAGAAAACCTCGTTTCATTTGCTTTGGATCATCTGGCAAAAGAATGTCTTTGTTTAATTTATCGAATTCATATTGCCATTTAGAACGAGCTTGCCCTTCTTTATATCCTTCCACAAAATCCCACCACTTCTTGCCATGGCCATCAATTAGTCCACGCCCTATGATGGAGATATTCTCCGCTTTATAAGCATAAAATAATGGCGAAAAACTTTTAACATCAACCCCTTCGTATCTACTTTCCACCATTGGCAAATAATCATCAAAGTTATCGCTGAAGTGCAATTCAGCACCAGCATCAATAAAAATGGTGATATTACTTTTCAAATGTATTGCACCAGTAAGATATTTTCCCGCTGGGAAATAAACTGTTCCACCACCTGCTTTTGATGCCGCATCAATTGCCTTTTTGATGGCAGCGGTAGCCAATTTACTACTATCATTCTTCGCACCATATTTGGTAACATTGTAGAACGATTGTGCGTTAACGGAAAAATAAAAACCTGTTAATAGTAAAAAGATTAGCGACTTTAGGATGTGTTTCATTTTGTTTATTACTATTTATATTTTTAATTTATGATGTGATCATTTACAGTTAACTAAGCGTAAAGCAGGAAATGCTGCTTGAAGATTTCCGCCGTCGCGAAAAGGACGAACTGTCAAACTAACTACTGTCTTCAGCTTTCTTTAGTTCATCTCAACTTTTACAGGCTTCAATGTTTTAGATCTATAAATTTCTTTTCCATCAACAAACACCGTAAAACCTTTTCCTTTATTGTACTTTTTCCCGGTTTTGTCCCAGATTAAAGTCACTATTTTATTATGGTATGTTAGATTATCCAAAGCAAACCAATCCCATTTATTTTTAGGGATTAATGGGTAGATTTCTAACATATTATCCTGACGAGGTTTTAATCCAATCAGGTCATTAATAATCAAATCGTTAAAAGTGGAGTGATTATAAAAACTACTTCTAGGATTATCGCCTTTTAGCCATTCTCCCGTTTTTTCATCCTGATATTCGCCAATGTACGGTTTGCCATTTTTCACATGAGAAGCCGCATATTGATGCAGTTCCTGGTAAAAAACCTGTGCACTCATTTTACCGTGATTTTTGTAGTTTGTGAGCAAATTCGAAAGCCCTTTTAAGGTTTGCGAGCTTGCAAAAGGCCAAAGTGCACCATCCCATTCGCAGCTATGACCCGTACCACGGGTTCTAAAAGTTGGCTCCCGACGCTCGGCAGTAGTTAATCCCCAGGGAGCTTTAAAGCCGGCGGTATCCAATAATTGATTCCATGCCTTTGCGTATTCTGCCTTATCATCAGGCAGGTTGAAATCCCAAGGTGTAAAACCAATGGCTTCGCGTACATCAGCCGAACCACCTTTTGCTTTCCTGGTTTCAAAGAATGATTCAGATGAATTCCACAGACTATCCTGCACTAATTTTTTAATCGCTTTAGCCTTTGATTGATATTTTGAAACCAAAGCTTGATCGCTAAACATTTCAGCAATCTTCGCCAAAGCCACAGCATTTCCATACATGTAACTGTTAATGGTAGGGCGTTGATTTTGATCCTTCCTTGAGCCACTCACTGATTCTTCCATTCCATCTTTCACATCATGTTGCCAGAACAAGCCATTTTTAAGTTGTCGCTGAGTTTCCCATTTGGAATAATCTTCATCAAGTGCCGGAAGAATTTCTTTTAAAAAACCCTGATCAGGTTTTACCAGATAGTTCTGATAAACGGCATCATCAACCCAACTGCTAAATTGATGAAAACGTTGTTTTGTTTGACCAACATCGGCCTTATAAAGCCAAAATTTAATATAATCTTTTAAATAGCTATTGTCTTTTAACCAACGGCCTTCATAAATATGATGCCCTAAAGCACAGCTGATAGAGTTGTATTTTCCAGCGTGTTTTACAGGTTCAATAAATTCGGTAAAAATGAATCCTTCCGGTGTTTTAACCAAATGCTTTCTAAAGGTCCACCAACGGTAATAATAATTTTGTTCCAGAACAGAATCAGGGCATTCGAATAAAGGCGCCTGATCTGCCAGCCATTTAAAAGCGTCGGCATTTGGAATATAATTTTTTACCGCTTCGTCATCAATTGAATTAAAATACGATACATATCTATTTAATTTCTCAGTGCCTAAAATAGATTTTTGCTGTGTAAAGCCCGTAAACGCCATAACCGACAAGGAAATGGTCGCTATAAAATTTCGTGTATTTCTCATTATTCAAATAACCAGTCTATATCTTTTCCTCTACCATCTAAGCCTGCATTGAAGATACGCAGTTCTTGTTTATCATCAATAAAACCTAATATTAAACATTCGCCTTTACCCAAATTTAACGTATGCGTTCCTGCCGGGAATGAATAAGCATGTACGTTTGCCGGCGGAAAGCCGTTTATCACCAAAGCATTCGAAATTTTAATTTCCGACTGGCCATAGTTATTTGCACTTGCATCGGTTTCCAACTGAGGTGGCGCCAGGTATTTTGGGTTTTTCTGATTGAAAAATCCCACCAATAACTTTACTGGAGCTTTAGTCGAAAATTTGATTTCAGTAGCCGTTTTAACTTGTTTTTCCTTTGAAATTTTTATTCCTCTCAAACCGATCAATTGTTCGGCAACTTCTTTGATTTGAACGGTGGTATCTGTAAATACCTCCACATTTTTGTTGATGATGTATTTTGAAGATTCGTTAAGTACATTCACTTCAGCAGTTTTGTAAGGCATAACTTTAGCAACAGCTGCTCCGTTTACTAATTTTAAAGAATCGATGCTTTTTTTAAAATGGTTTAATTCTTTTGTAAAAACAGGCAACATTTCTTTCCAATGGATAAAAGTTTTATCAACTCCTCGCATTGGAATTTTTCTTTGTTTGGTTTGCATGCTATTGGCATATAAATAACTGCTTTCAGTAAGCTTAACCAGTTTAGCATAATGATCCACACTTTTTTGCAAAAAAGGCAATGCCTGCTCTAAATCGGCAACGTTGTTAGAGTATTTATACCTCAAAATCCATAGTGCTGATTTTACCTTTTCTGCATAGAAATTAGCCATTTCGTCATAGCAATACATGTCGTTTTTAAGGCGATTAAACTCTTCAATATCTTTGGTTGCTTTTACCTTTTCGATAGATGCCAATGCCTTTTTACCATGTTCCACCACTTCTTTAGCAACCTGAACAGGCGTTTCGCCAATGTGACCTTGTTTTTTCCATTCCTTTTCAGCGTACTCAATAATCATCTCGCCTTCTGGCGCTTCCGATTCGTACATCAATGTAAATAAACCGTAACGGAAAGGGTTAATTAACTGCGTCATCAGCATACCTAAAGTTAAGGTTTGGCGGTTGCCATCGGTAATGCCGTACCTACGCAATAATTTTGGCGATATCTCTCCAGACTCTTCATAGGCATTCAAGATTGATTTTCCATCCGCCAAGCTCGAACCATATTTATCAGCAAGCTGCTTGCCCCAATAATTAATTTCCTGTGGGCGATCACGTTCTGATTTCCAGGCGTATCTTGCCCATTCCTTGTACCAAATCCAGTCGCGATCTACCTCTAAAATCCTTCCTTTCACATCATCGGCGGCATAAGGCCAATCCCAATAGCTGTGTTGAGGATACAAATGCAAACCTTTAGCGTTGTATATTTTATTCATCGCTATAACCGATTTCTGAATAAAATCTGCAGATCCATATCTAAAAGGCTCCAGATTTGCCAGGATGTGAACGTTTGAAATGTTTATCGTGCCAATGGCTGCCAATTTCCGGTTGAGCTCTGCCCATGCACCACGAGGTTCGTAAGTTGTTAAAGCCTCGCCATTGAATTTATTTTCGGTATATAAGTTTTTATAAAAAGGTAAAGCTGCTTTCATCACCGCCGGTGCATCAGTATCGTGCGCCCGTAAAACAATTGGCGGCTCCTCTTTAATTCCGGCTGCCTTTAAACCGTCTTTCACTCCGGGTATAATGGTTTTGGTAAACCAGTCAATATCATCCTGACCGACACCTTCCATGGCCTCGCCTAGCGCAACCATTAAACCCACATTTGGATATTTTGCTACAAAAGCAGAAATAGATTTCTGTGTATAATCAGCAATTAAAGGAATAATCGGACGGTTCCTGTCTTGGGTCTTCAAGCCATGTTTGTCTGCAAAAGGTTTCGGGATAATGATGTTATAAAACATCTGAATAACCCAAATTCCACGTTTATCAGCCTCACTGGTTAGAAAACGGAAAATTTCTTCGTTCTTTTTTAAAGTCGCATCATCCACTTCAACCGCATAAGGATATTCTTTAAGCCTTAACAAGGATGAAAATGGATGTCCGTTCCATAAATAAAGAGAATTATAACGGTTTTCAACCATCATATCCAAATATTTTATCCATAGCTTTTTATCATACAACCATGGAAAAGACTCCTCCGTATAAGGATATTCATAAACATCATGACCAGGGAGATAATCGGGTTTTTGGAGGCCAATGCAAGTTCCCCTTAATACCATTTCCGGATGATCGGTATAGGAAAGCTTTGCTGGGAGAACTTTGTTTTCAGCAATTTTATCGGTCAAATCCAAACAACCATAAAGGGTTCCTGAATGGTCTGCACCTATAATATAAAGGGTTCCATCTTGATCATAAGAAACGGAAAAACCTTCTTTACCAGCTGTAGAAGCCTTGTTGACAATTGAAACCGGGAATTGCGGTTTAAAAATTTTGTCGTCTGCAGTGCCGATAACAATAGAATTTTTACCCTTTACAAACTTCTGTCGATAATCAACCACACTAAACTTAACGTTATAACCACTTGCAATCAACGCATCCGTCAGGCGTTTCAACCCAAACTTTTCACGTGTACCACTTTGCGAGGATATATAGATGGTTTTTGATTTTGCTGCTGGCGTTACTGAATTCGCTATCGCACTGCTCGAAATAAAAAGGAAAATAAAAATCAGAAAATTTCTCATTCGGTTGGCTCTAATAACAAACCTTGAAAACAAGGCTAAGGAAATAACATTTGGTTAAAAAGCTTATTTAAATATAAATAAATTATTCAAATATAAGTATTATAGCCTTTGGATTTTGTAATATTTCTGCAAGGTAAACCATCTTTCAATAACTTTAAAGGCAATATGACAACATCAGCAAGTATTTTGGTAAGAAGATCAAATTTTTAATCGAGAATATCTGCTTTATTTGTAAGTGTAAAAACAAAAACAAAGAGAAGCGTTGTATATATTTGCTTCTTACTCCGATTTCGATCAGGATTTTAACCAAATTATCAATTATTAATCTGAAAAAAAATATGTTTTCATTACAAAATAAACGAGCTGTAGTTACAGGTGGTGGAAGTGGAATTGGAAAAGCCATAGCGACCATATTGGCAAAACAAGGTGCAGAAGTGCACATCATCGAGCTGGGTGTAGAACAAGCTGCCGGAGCGTTATCAGAAATTGAAGCGGCTGGCGGAAAGGCTTTTAGTTACGCTTGCGACGTTGCTGACCATCAGGCAGTAAAAGAAATTTTCAGTAGAATCGGAGCGATTAACATTTTGGTAAACAACGCTGGCATTGCCCATATTGGTAAGGCCGATACCACTGAAGAATCTGATTTCGACAAGGTAATGCGTGTGAATGTAAAAGGCGTATATAATTGCTTGTACGCTGCTATCCCACAATTGCGGGAAGCTGGCGGTGGTGTAATTATCAATATGGCTTCCATTGCTGCATTAATCGGACTACCAGATCGTTTTGTTTACAGCACTGCAAAGGGTGCAGTTAAAGCGATGACCATGAGCGTTGCAAAAGATTATATCGGCGAAAATATCAGATGCAACTCTATTTCTCCAGCCAGAGTGCATACGCCTTTTGTTGATGGGTTTCTACAAAAGAACTATCCAGATAATATTGATGAAATGTTTGAGAAACTTTCGAAAACTCAACCAATTGGGAGGATGGCGAAGCCGGAGGAAGTTGGTGCCCTTGCTTTATATTTATGTAGCGATGAAGCTTCTTTTATAACCGGCTGCGATTATCCTATTGATGGCGGCTTTACTACATTAAATAATTAGATAAAATACAATATAAATACTTTCTAAAATGAAATTAATACGATTTGGCGAACCAGGATTTGAAAAACCAGGTGTGATTATCAATGAAAAATATTACGACGCTTCATCATTGGTTGATGATTATAACGAGACCTTTTTTGGTGGCGACGGTTTGGAAAAATTAAAGAGAGATCTTGAGTCGGCTGATTTACCAGAGGTTGATCAAAATGTACGTTTGGGAGCAGCGCTTGCTCGCCCATCAAAACTTATTTGCGTAGGCTTAAACTATAAAGATCATGCTGCAGAAACCAATGCGGCGATCCCCACGGAGCCTATTTTGTTTTTTAAGGCAACATCAGCAATCGTTGGTCCGAATGACGATTTAGTGATTCCAAAAAACAGCAAAAAAACTGACTGGGAAGTGGAACTGGCTATCGTGATTGGCAAAAAAGCCAGTTATGTTTCAGAAGAAAACGCTTTAGATCATGTTGCAGGTTATGTTTTGCATAATGATTACAGCGAACGCGAATTCCAACTGGAAAGAAACGGACAATGGGTTAAGGGTAAAAGCTGCGACACATTCGCCCCTATCGGCCCATTTATTGCCACCCAAGACGAAATTGCTGACGTCCACAATCTTCGCCTTTGGCTAACCGTGAATGGTAAAACATTACAAGATGGAAACACATCGAATCTGATTTTCAATGTTCCTTTCATGATTTCCTACATCAGCCAGTTTATGACACTTTTACCTGGCGACGTGATTACTACCGGAACACCTGCAGGTGTTGGTTTGGGCCAAAAACCTGAACCATGGTATTTAAAAGCCGGTGATGTGGTAGAATTGGGAATTGACGGCTTAGGCAGCAGCAAACAAACTGTTAAAGCTTACAACGGAAACTAACATGAAAAGATACTGCTTTACGCTCGATTTGATCGACAATGACGACCTAATTGCTGCTTACAAGCAGTATCATCAATCGGTTTGGCCTGAAATTTTACAAAGCATTAAATCTTCTGGGATAGATGACATGGAAATTTACCTTTCCGGAACCCGCCTTTTCATGGTGATGGATGTAAACGACAGCTTTACTTTTGAAAAGAAAACAGCAGCCGATTTAAAGAATGCGAAAGTGCAGGAATGGGAAGAGTTGATGTGGAAATATCAGCAAGCCTTGCCCGGTGCTTTACCCGGCGAAAAATGGAGATTGATGGACCAGATTTTTAAACTATAACAATTATTATGATCGACTCTCACGTACATTTCTGGAATTTCGAGCCTGTTAGAGACAGTTGGATTTCAGAGGAAATGAATGCCATCCGGAAAGACTTTTCTCCAAAAAATTTGATGCGAACTTACAATGAGCTTCAAATTTCAGGTTGTGTTGCAGTTCAGGCAAACCAGTCGGAAGCTGAAAATGATTTTTTGCTTACGCTTGCGGAGCAAAATGAAATGATCAAAGGAATAGTGGGATGGGTTGATTTGAAAGACAAAAATTTACCAGATCGATTAAGTCATTGGAAAAACTTTAAAAAGATTAAGGGTTTCAGGCATGTTTTGCAGGCCGAAAGCCACGAGTTTATTGTGGATCCGAAATTTGTTGATGGCGTAAAGCAGCTTAACGAGTTTGCATTCACCTATGATTTACTTTGCTACCATAACCAACTGAAAAGTATTTTGGAACTGGTTGACCAACTTCCAGATCAACCGCTGGTTTTAGATCATTGTGCTAAACCCGATGTAAAATCTCAAGACCTCAAAACATGGTCTGGTCATATCAAAACGCTTGCGCAAAACAAAAATGTATCATGCAAAGTTTCTGGACTGTTAGCCGAAGCCGATTGGAAAAACTGGAAGGAAGTCGAAATATTTAATTGTTTCGATGTGATTTTTGAGAATTTTGGCTGCGAAAGAGTGATGTATGGCAGTGATTGGCCAGTAATGCTCATCAGTCGGCCATACCAGGATTGGTTTAACTTGGTAACTAAGTATGCAATGCAATTTACTGATGCCGAAAGAAAACTTATTTTTGGAGAGAATGCAAGTGCTTTTTACAAACTCTGATAATTAAACCAGGCCGATAGAACAGGATGGAAAATTTAATTTAAAATATTAGTTTTCGCCTCTAGAACCAAATAATAGATAATGAACAAATTAATATGAGTAAAAAGATCACATTCCCTTATAATCCACAATATCCCTCCATTGCCGATTTAAGAGTTAAGGCGAAGTCAAGAATTCCAAAGTTTGCTTTCGACTATCTCGAAGGGGGTTGCAATGAAGGACTCAACCTCATTAGAAACGAAAACGATTTTGACGACATTTATTTAAAACCAAACTACTTAAAAGTGGGTGGTGATATTGACATGTCTGTCGAACTTTTCGGTCGCCGTTATAGTTCACCGTTTGGAATTTCGCCGATTGGTTTGCAAGGTTTAATGTGGCCAAACGCACCAGAAATTTTAGCGAGGGCCGCAGCAAAAGCAGATATCCCATATACGCTCAGTACGGTATCTACGAGCAGCATCGAACGTATTGCTGAAGTATCGGATGGAAAAGCCTGGTTCCAATTATATCATCCGACAGAAAATAGCTTAAGAGATGATATCCTTAAAAGATTAAAAGCAGTAGAGTGCCCGGTTCTGGTCGTTTTAGTTGATGTACCGGCTTTTGGTTTACGATACAAAGAGATCAAGAGTGGACTTTCTATCCCACCAAAAATGTCTGTCAATAATATTCTGCAAGCTTTTGCCCGTCCACTATGGGGAATAAAAACGCTGCAACATGGCATTCCTTCTTTCGCAACATTAAAACCTTACATGGAAAAAGGCATGGATATGTCGCAATTGGGGCAATTTATGAACAAAACCTTCACCGGAAAAGTTGATATCGAAAAAGTTTCGGCTATCCGCGAGATTTGGAAAGGACCTTTGGTACTTAAAGGAATTGCTACCGATGAAGATATGCAGGCAGCGATTCAAATTGGTGTAGATGGTGTAATTGTATCTAACCATGGCGGCAGACAAATTGATGCAGGCGAATCCTCTATCAATTCGTTAATCAAACTCGCCGCTAATCCGGCATACAAATCAAAGCTTAAAATTATGATGGACGGAGGTATTCGTTCAGGTGTAGATTTAGCAAGGGCACATGCCGTAGGTTCGGAATTTAATTTTATGGGCCGCCCTTTTATGTATGGCGTAGGTGCGCTTGGCAATGAAGGTGGTGATCATACCATCAATATGTTCAAAACGCATTTGTATCAGATTATGCAGCAGTTAACCATTGAGAAAATTACTCAGTTTCCTGATCGGTTACTACACCCTTAAAATTCCCTGAAGGGGACTTTGCATAGCACAGATAACATGATCCAAAACAAAAAAGCAAGACTTGGTAGGTCTTGCTTTTTGTATTTATATCTATTCCAAGCAAGTGGAAGTCTATTTAGGAACAGCCAGCTTGCTTTTCAACTCTCCCTTCAGGGGGCTGGGGGCTTATTTAGAAAACTTATAAGTAGAGCTGGTTTTGTAAGTTTCTCCAGGTTTTAATACCGTTGAAGCAAAGTTCGGGTGATTCGGTGCATCTGGGAAATGTTGTGTTTCCAGGCAAAAGGCCGAACGGTGAGGATACGATTTACCACCTTTTCCGTCTTTATCTGCACCCGTCAAAAAGTTTCCACTGTAGAACTGTAAGCCAGGCTCAGTGGTAAAAACTTCTAATATAATTCCTGTCGACAGACTTTTAACCTTTGCAACAGCAGTTTTACCATCATTTGCTTTAAGTGCAAAATTATGGTCGTAGCCTTTACCGTATTTCAACTGCTGGTCATTTTCATCAATTGATTTGCCTATGGCTTTGGCGGTATTAAAATCAAAAGCAGTGCCTTTAACTGGTTGTAACTTACCTGTAGGAATCAACGTTGAATCAACAGGTGTATACGCATCAGCAGCAATCATTAATTCGTGGTTTAAAATCGTTTTATTTCCTTCACCATTTAAATTGAAGTAGGCATGATTGGTTAAGTTAACCACCGTTGTTTTATCTGTGGTAGCAGTGTAATCAATTGTTAATGAATTATCTTCCGATAGGCTGTAAACCACTTTCACATCAAGCTTTCCGGGATAACCCGCCTCGCCATCTTTAGAAATGTAAGTAAGTTCTAATTTTTGTCCGTTTAACTGCTTGGCTTCCCAAACTTTTGAAAAGAAACCATCTGTTCCGCCATGTAAAGTGTTTATCCCATCATTTAACTGAAGTTGATACTCCTTACCCTCTAGGCTAAATTTTCCCTTAGCAATTCTGTTACCATATCTACCGATTAAAGCACCGAAAAAAGGCTCTCCTTTTTTGCGATAGGCTCCGATACTATCATATCCTAAAACCACATCGGTGAGCTTGTTATCTTTATCGGGTACCATAAGCGAAACAATTCGACCACCATAATTGGAAATTGTAACTACTGCACCTTGCTTATTTTTCAAGGTGAAAAGCTTCACTTCTTTGCCATCAAGTGTGGTGTTATATTTTGATGAATCGGCCTGAACACTTGTTTCATCCTTTTTTTCACTTTTTGGATTGCAGGAATATAACGTGGCCGCTAAGCAAATTGCTGCAATTGGAAAGCCTTTTAAAAAAATTCGTTTCATAAGATTTATTTTGGTTAAGGCTAAAGTATGAAAAATAAATTAACGTTATTCCAACGATTATCAATTAAATTTAAGGTAATATTGATTGGATTAGCTCACATCTAAAAATTTCACATAATTTAGCGGCTTATGCAAAATTTCGACTTCAAACCTACAGCATTTCTGTTCGATTTGAATGGCACCATGATCAACGATATGCAATACCATACCATGGCTTGGCATTCCATTATGAATGAAGATTTAGGTGCAAATTTAGATTACGAAACCATTAAGCACGAGATGTATGGCAAAAACCACGAAGTTTTAGAGCGGGTATTTGGTAGCAATAAATTTTCTCCATCAGAAATAGAAAAGCTTTCTATGGATAAGGAGAAAAAATATCAGGAAGGCTATTTTCCGCATCTGGCTTTAATTTCCGGACTAGACAAGTTTTTAGATTTCGCAAGGCAAAAAAATATCGC
Organism: Pedobacter sp. Leaf41; assembly: GCF_001422545.1. Classification (GTDB taxonomy): domain Bacteria; phylum Bacteroidota; class Bacteroidia; order Sphingobacteriales; family Sphingobacteriaceae; genus Pedobacter. Next base: position 1,525,655 of record NZ_LMLE01000001.1, read on the forward strand.
GATGGCCATTGGTTCTGCAGCAATTCCGTTTAATATCGATTTCGTTGTTGATGGATTAAACATTCGCAATTACCTAAACGCGATAGTGAGTGCAGATGATGTCGAAATTAGCAAGCCAGATCCTGAAACATTTTTAAAGGCAGCTGCAGCATTAGATATCTCGCCGCAAGATTGTTTGGTTTTTGAAGATGCGCCGAAAGGCGTCGAATCAGCATTAAATGCTGGAATGAAATGCATCGTGCTCACCACCACCCACAGCATCGAGGAATTTGATGGATACCCGAACATCTTAGGCTTTATTAGTGATTATAACGACAAAAAACTTAACTCTCTTTTTTAATGGGAAAATATTCAAATCAAAAACCCGTCCTTGTTGCTGTAGATTGCATTATTTTTGGTTACGATGGCGATCAGCTTAAACTGTTAGTAATTAAAAGGGCGATTGAACCGGTCAAAGATCAGTGGAGTTTAATGGGCGGTTTTATTGGCGACACTGAAGATTTAGATGGCGCTGCAAAAAGGATTCTTTTAGAATTAACAGGCTTACATGATGTTTACCTGGAGCAGCTCCATTCCTATGGTCGCCCAGACCGTGACCCTATCGAACGCACCATTTCGGTTGTTTATTTCGCTTTGATTGACATTAACAAATATAGCAAACAGATCAACGATCAATACCACGCAGAATGGTTTAAGTTAAAAGAAGTACCCGAACTGATTTTCGACCATAACGATATGGTTAAGGCTGCTATGGCGAAGATTCGTTACCAGGCGGCATTACACCCGATTTTGTTTGAGCTGCTGCCAAAGAAATTCACCATCCCACAATTACAAGCACTTTACGAGCAGGTTTACGACTCACCGATTGATAACCGCAACTTTATTCGTAAAATTACTGCCAGCGGACTGCTAATTAAACAAAATGAAAAAGATAAATCGAATTCGAGGCGTGGTGCTTTTTATTTCAAGTTGGATAAAAACAAACATAAGGCACAATTTCAATCGTTTTTGAACTTTATTCCAAAGACTATAAAATAATTCTAAAAAATTTTTCAAACGCTATGCAAGCTTACAAAATTCAAAATCAACGAGTTGGCTTTACATTTTTTTAACTTTGAAATATTTTTTTAATAATTTTTTAAATTTATTTGTTCGATTAATTTTTATCTCTATATTTGCACCTCCTTAAACAAAAGGAAATGATTCCGTAGCTCAGCTGGTAGAGCATTACACTTTTAATGTAGTGGTCCTGGGTTCGAATCCCAGCGGGATCACAGAAGATAGTATCAAAACTACGTAAAAGCTTGCAAATCAAATGATTGCAAGCTTTTTTCTTTTATGGGTTATGCCAAATTATGCACGAAATCGCATATAAAATATGCGTCATTCGGAGCGCCGTTCTTTATAATATCAAACTCCCCTAATTCGTATTAAAACATTGATATTCAACTAGTTTAATAGATGAACATCTTGTATCAATGAAACTGCAAAGCTATTTTTGTTTAACCTTAATATTATCGTTATAAAAACTAATTTTAGCGTGCTTTTCTTTTTGAAAAGACCAAAGAACTACACAAATGGGGCTGTTTACTTTATCTTTTTAAGAATTACGGTGGACGGGATTCGTGCGGAAATGTCAACAAGCAGAAATTGCGAGCCAGAGCGTTGGAATGCAAAAGCCGGAAAAGTCATCGGCACAAAGGAATATTTTAAAATCCTGAATGCCTATCTAGAAAATATGAAAGCGAAAGTTTATGCTGCACATAGCCAGCTGAGCGTGGATGGAGCCGAAATAACCGCCGATAGTGTAAAATGCAAATTCCTAGGCAAGGAAGAAAAAGCACACACTGGACAAATCAATTAGTTTGACCCCTTCCCACCAATTTAATAACACGCAGGCAAACAAAACTTTACAAGAATTTTATTTCTGAGAAGATGGGGTCAATCTACTCTGGTTTATCCAACCATTGCATCAACACCAGCTTATTCAAAACAGTCCAATAATTAGCCATAATGACAAATCGCAGCCTAACTGGAAGAGATCGCATTGATACCAATCTGTATGTCTCAAAGCCATCAAGGCTGCCAGATACGAAAATTATGGTGATAAGCGATAAGCTAAGCCCTATTTTTGATTAAATGCCCGATCAGCCGTAAAAAGAAACCTAAGAGGGCTATGCGCATTTATATTAATCGATAATCAGCTGTACCGAAATTGGCACTTTAAAATTAATATAAGTGGTTTTAAAATGTATAAAGCCTTGAGTTGAAAAGAAATTAATAAATCGCAATCCGGTGGGAACGTAGCGGATAGGGACTAACCTGATCGCGTCCGGCCTGTTTAAAAGAGATCAGTTTTGAAGCAACTTTTGGCATATGGCAATCAATACAGTTAGCAGTTAACATCCCCTTCGATAGCGTATTTTTGCTGTGAGCTATTGACTGATGACAGCCCATGCATTTCTGCGAATAAGCGCTGAGATTTCCCTTGATATTTTCATGCGTTTGATGGCAGGATTGGCAGGTCATCGCCGATGATTTAACATAACAGGCACTGCTCTGAAGCATGGTACTCTGGTTTCCATGCACATCCAATTCAGCACCACCAAAACCTCTAAAATCCTGAACATAGAAATCATCGAGATCGTCTCCGGGTTTAAATGAAAAAACTGATTGTTGGCTCATTAAAGTATTTCCTGAATGACATACGCCGCAGGCATCCATTTTCTGTTTTCTGCTTAATGATTTAAAAACGGCAATAAACTTCGCTGATTTTTCATCTGGATTTTCGGTATGGAAAACCACATGTGCTTTTGCCGGACCATGGCAGCGTTCACAATCAATACCATAGATAATTGATCCTGTCTCCATTTCTTCCTCCTGGGAAAATGCGGAATTTTGAGTCAGTTTTTTTTCAACGTACGATCCGTGACATTCAAAACAACGGCTGGTAATGCCGCGTTCGTAGTAATAGTTGTTGCCTGGAAAGCCGGGACTGATGGCCCAATTTTGGATTGCACTAAAATATGACAGGGGCAGCTCATACAGCTTTTTCCCCTTCCAATAACCATAGGTATAAGCCTTCTCCCCAGAGCCGAAAATGATATCGAACTGCTCTGAACGAACCTGCTTTCCATCCAGATAAGCGGTTTGAAAAATGCCATTTTTTCTTTGTTCAACGATTACCTTTCGCTGTCCGTCGTAATGAAAAGTGTTGGAATCCCGATCGAATACCGCGAGTAACTCGGCATTTACTACAGGCCTTGAGGTGGAGCCATGAGCACTGTGCGCATAGCTCGTGGAAAGATCCTGATGGCATTTCATGCAAGCCTTAGCCCCCGCATAATCTTCCCCCCTTTGATCTTTTGGCAAAACATCATCTGTATTCATGCACCTGGAAAGCCCTATTACGATAAAAAATAGGGCAGATAAAATTAAGTAGATGCGAATAGAAGCTTTCAAAGGGATATTATAATTGGTTATTTGATGAACTGAATATAGCTAAAATTATAGCCACCTTCATCTGCTACGATCCTGATTTTGTGTTCTCCCTTTTTAAGCGGTACATCCTTAATCTCAAACGGAACAAATTTCTTCTCACTGCCTGTTTCCGGAACAGCAACAGCTTTGAAAATCATCTTCCCATCCACGATAATGGTCATCCTTCCATTCCCATGTGCGGCAGCAGTATTCATTTTAAGTGTAAAATTATCACTTTTCGGAACATTGACCGTATACTGCAACCATTCCCCTTTTTCAACGTTGTTTACATAATAACGTTCATATTCCGTAGAATCTTTGGCAATATCTACACCATCATTCCGGTAAATTCTACCCCTGTTTCCTGCAGAGCGCTTTTTAGTCGAAACATGATAATCGGCCGTATCAAGATCAAAATAAGCAATATTGTTCCTGCCCAAATCATAATCAACGGCATATATCATCGAACCATTTTTGATCAGGTGATTTTTGAAAGGCTTAGTTTCATTACTGGAAGGTTGACGAATCATGGCATCAATAACATCCCTATGGATAATGGTTTGTTCCAGTCGGCTATAAATTGCGAGTTCCATCAGGCCGCTATACACGTTACTCTCTTTGGGCTTATTCCCGCCTTTATTAAGGTATTTTACCAGGGCATCATAATTAGGATTAGATCGGATCTCCAAAGGATTATTCACGCCAATTTTTTTCAAAGGCCACCACGACCAGCCAATATTATTGCTTTCCAGAAGTGAGATGGCATCCCTAAACCAAACATTTGAATTTTCTCCGGTTTCCCCTAGCCATATTGGCGCATTTTGATCATCTCTGGCTTTAATCATATGTGCAATGGAAGCCTGATCATTGTAATTCCAATATTTATGGAAACTGATCGCCATATTTTTATCCCATAGTGGAAAAATTCCATTGTAATTATTGCCCCAGCCGTTGCCTTCCACAATAATCATATGTTGCTGATCCACTTCACGAATAGCAGTGGTGATCTCCATCATTAATTTTCTCAAAGGCGCATTAAGCTTCTCCTGCGTGCCGTTAGGGTCTGCCGAAGGATTTTGAAATCCATAGTTTGGCTCGTTCAGAATATCGTATGCACCAACAAAAGGTTCATCCTTATATCTTAGGGCAATTTTTTTCCACAAAGCAATCGTTTTCAATTGGTTAGCCTTACTATCCCACAAGTTAGGTTTAGCAGGATCGCGGTCTGCGATATTCACATCATTACCCTGACCACCAGGAGCGGCATGTAAATCTAAAATGAGATACATATTATTAGCCTTGCACCACGAAAGCAGACTATCCGTCAACTCAAACCCTTTTTGCAGCCAGGTATTCTCGCCGGTCACAGGTTCTTTGTCCACTGGCAACGTATAAAGGTTATAATGCATAGGCAAGCGAACAGAATTGAAGCCCCAGCGTTTCATTGAATCTACATCAATTTTTCGAACGTGATTGGCCAGCCAGGCATCATAAAATTCCTGCGTTTGCGCCGGACTCATCAGGGCTTCAATGCGTTCGCGTATTCTGTATTGCTGGCCTTCCTTTTCAATTTTGAGCATATAACCTTCCTGCAACATCCAGCCACCAAGTCCCATACCACGCAACAGTACGTTTTCGCCCTTACCATTGACAATCTTTTTTCCGTCTGCCCTCAAAAAACCCTGACTGAAGCCATTTAAACTTAAGCCAGATATTAAAATAACGAAGAGAGCTGAATATAAACGAGACATATTTTTAATTAATGAGTTACCAAATATAAGTTGCCACTGCGCCCTTCTGCAAACTGGCACTAAGTTGTTTTTGGTGATGAGTGATGTTAAATTTAATCAGTTCATTGCCCGTATTGGCAACGATGAGAACCATTTTACCATCCGCAGTTTTAAAGGCAACGTTTGGTAAATCCACCAGTTCGTTAGAGGCGATTCTTACCGCCCCCGGCCGAACAAATTTTGAGGCATGGGCAATAGAATAGTAGGCCAGGTTTTTCGTAAAGCGATCGCCATTGATGGTAATTGCACCCTGACACATGGAGCAGCCGCCGCGGTCGGTAAAAGGTTTATTATCCGGATCGGCCGCAAGGTTCCATTCAATTACATTTTTACTCCAGTTTCTCATAGCACCGATAATCAGCCTCCTGACAGGATTTATAATATTGATTATTTTGCTATCAGGCGGTTCAACCACCATCTGCTCTGAAAAATAGATGTTTTTATCCGGGTGGGCACGGTGAACATCGCTCAATGCCTCAATCTTACCACCGTAAAGGTGAAATGCCGAGCCATCGATGTATTGACTCGCCCCCGGATCATCCAAAATGCTGATGGGATAATCCGGACGATCTGCATTATGATCATAGATGATGATTCTCGTTTTTAAATTGGCGGCCTTAAATGCTGGTCCCAAATTGTTTTTAATGAAAATCGCCTGATCTGGAGCCGCCATTAACAAACTGGGATTATTTCCTGGATGCAGTGGCTCATTCTGTACCGTGATGGCGTCAATAGCGATACCCTCCTTTTTCATTTCCTGAATATAGCGAACAAAATAGCGGGCGTACACATCATAATATTCCGGCTTCAGCATTCCTCCACGTGCATCGTAACTGGTTTTCATCCAGAGCGGCGGCGACCATGGCGATGCCATAATTTTTATTTTTGGATTGATGGCCAAAATCTCCCTCATCACCGGAATAATGTCCTTTTTATCTTCAGAAAGATCAAAACGCTCAAGCGAAAGATCGGTCTGACCCTCGGGCAAATCATTATAGGAAAATACTTTCTCGTTCAGATCAGAAGCGCCCATACTCAGGCGGAGGTAACTTATACCGATGGAATTTCCCTCGGTGGCAAAAAGTTCCTGCAATAGTGCTGCCCTCGCAGGTGGCGACATCTTGATGATGTGCTGCGCACTTCCGCCAGTTAAAGCGAAACCAAAACCATCTACAGACTGGAATTTCTGCCGATCATCAATGGTGATCGTTGGTTCATTATTTTTTGAAGCAGTAGAAGGCAAAAGATCAGCCTGACGTGTAAACAGCACTGATCGATCAGCCATGGTCAGCCATTGTTGCACAACCTGGCCGTTCACAAAGCCGTTCAGAAGCAAAAAAAATATTAAAAAAATTAAGGGTATTCGTCTCCTCATATCGGATCATAGATTAAAAAACAGGAAAGAGGATCGCCCCCCTCTCCTGCTAACAATTAAACAATAGTACTAACCAAGTTATTTTGTACCCCCGTACTCTTTATTCTGCTCCAGTTTGGTATTGGCTAATTCTGCCTGCGGGATTGGAAAGATCTCATTTCTTCCAGACTTGAAGCCTTTATAAGCCAACAAACTTGCCGCCTTACCCCAACGAACCAGATCGAGAAAACGATGGCCTTCGCCTGCCAGCTCAGCCCTTCTTTCTCTGATGATGTTATCAAGCGTTACGGCAACAGGGTTTAATCCTACCCGGGCACGAACCGCATTAAGCAGTTGGTACGCCCTGCTCCCCGTTCCTACCGCTGCGTTACTGGCTAGCAATGCCTCGGCTTCGAGAAGATAGGTATCTGCAAGACGTATTTCATAAGCATTCTGTGGGAAATTAAGCTCAGTTTGTCCGGTAGGCGCTTTATCGGCTACTCTTCCGATTGTTTTTTCGAGAAAATAACCCGTGTTTTGATAGCCCGCTTCGTAGGTAGCGATTCCATTTCGCTGCAAGCTGTCTAAATTGGCAACAGTGGCTTTATTTCGCGGATCAAAATGAATAAAATCAAAAAATTCTTTGGTGAAAAGCAGAAAACTGTATCCCGAATAATAATCCGGAGCGCCAGGACCTGGTTTATAACCACGTGGTCCGGTGATGATGTTGAGCAGATTTCCTTCAGAAGCACCAGCATCATTCCAACCTCCATTAGAAGAATTAGAGTGAACAATTTCCAGGATGGATTCGGCATTGAATTTATTGGCCACCTTAAACAGGTCACCATAATTGCTTAACAACCTATATCCATAAACCGAATTGGCCTGTCCAGGTGAAGTTCCGTTCACAAGGGCAAGCTGCTCGGCCGCCTCCGCATTTTTTCCCTGCCATAAATAAACTTTCCCCAAAATAGCTTGTGCTGCACCTTTTGTAATGCGGCCTCCATCTGTTCTAGCCACCACGGTATTAGGAAGACCCGGAATTGCCTCTGTGAGATCTTTTTCAATAAGTGCATAAACATCAGCTGGGGCAGCCTGTGTTATGTTATAAATTTCCTTTGGATCAACTGCGGCGGTGAGTAAAGGAATGTTCTTGAAAAAACGAACCAGATCAAAATAAAAGATTGCCCTTAAAGTCTTGGCTTCGGAGATATAATTGGCCTTAGTGGTTGCATCCATGCTGATATCTCCCACTTTTGATAGGAAGACATTTGCCCGGAATATGCCGGCGTAGCCTTTGTTCCATAGATATCCCTGAGGGCCTACGGTGGCACTAAGGGTAAAATTATTTACTACTTGCAGATCATTGATGTCTGAAGGACCTCCACCACCGGCAATCTGATCATCAGAAGCAGCATCCATAATCGCAATTTTATCATATAAACCACCAGCCTGAAAACCAAAACGGTCATAAATGGCAATAAGTGCGGCTTTTGCCTCTTGCGGGGTTTTATAATAGTTATCCAGCAGAATACGTTCCTGTGGATTGATTTCGAGATATTTTTTACAGCCAGCTACTGTCGCTAAACCTGCGGCAATGATGATGGCATAAGTCAATTTATTTTTCATTTTCATTTCCTTAAAAATTAGCGTTGATACCAAATACAAAAGAGCGGGCTTGAGGATATAAACCTCTGTCGATACTAAAAGCATTTCCACTGTTATTTGAGCCTAGTTCCGGATCGTAGCCCGTGTATTTTGTGGCGGTAAACAGGTTTTCAGATAACACATAGACTCTGAATTTTTGCAGACCTACTTTACTGACTATGGATTTAGGCAAAGTATATCCGATCTGAAAAGTCCTCAGCCTGAAATAATCTCCTTTTTCGAGATACAGGGAAGAAAATTTGGTCAGGTTTTTATTCGGATCCGCATCTGTTAACCTTGGTTGTGTAGCTGACGGATTGGTTGGTGTCCAACGATCCAGCCTTGAAGTCTGATAATTCGCATTTGGTATATCCAGGCGTCTAAGTCCCTGAAAAATCATGTTGCCAGCCACGCCGCTACCGAAAGCGATCAGGTCCCAGTTTCTGAATCCCAGGTTTAGCGTGATTCCATAGGTGAATTTTGGAAGACCATTCCCGATAAAGTCTCTATCATTCACATCAATCGCTTCATCGTTATTTAAATTTGCAAACTTTACGTCACCCGGTTTTGCCAGGGGCTGTAAAACTGTTCCATTTGGACCACGATAAGCGTTGATCTCTGCCTGGCTCTGGAAAATTCCCTGATTCACATAGCCAAAAAACTCATTATAAGAATGACCGATCTGTGTACGGGTAATATTGCCCAGTGTCTGGAAAGTGGCCTGGGAATCATCAATAAAGTTAATACCGGGACTCAATTTATCAATTCGGTTTTTCAGGAATGATCCGTTGCCACTGATGCCGAAGTTGATCTCTCCGAACTTCTTGCGATAACCGAGCTCGAACTCAAATCCTGAATTGGACATATCTGCAATGTTGGCTGCCGGACTTCCGCTTCCAATGTATCCTGGTACAGGCGGATTCTGAAGGATACCTACTGTTTTCTTTTTATACCAATCCAAAACCAGATTAACATTTTCGAACAATGTGGCGTCGATACCTATATTGGTCTGGCGGGTTTCCTCCCACTTTAAATCTGGATTCGCGGAAGCCGCAGGACTGTAACCGATATTCACGATGTTCTCATTACCGAAAGTGTAGTTTCTGCCACTTCCCACTAATGGCACATAAGCGAAATCTCCAATTCCATCATTACCTGTCACTCCGTAGCTGGCACGAAGTTTTAAAAAGTTAACCACCTTGTTTTGAGGAAAAAAGTCTTCCTTGGTTGGCACCCAACCAATCTGTCCTGAAGGGAAATAACCGTATTTGTTATTGGCACCGAAGCGTGACGAACCATCTCTTCTGATCAATGCCGAAAACAGATATTTTTCCTTATAATCATAGGTCAATCGGGAGAAAAGCGAGAATACTTTATGATCAGTGCCCTCACTGCCGTCTGAAGTTCTGTTTGTAGCAACCGGTTTGAATCTCATTGAGGCAGAATAAAAATCCTGAGCGGGAACGTCGAAAAACGTGGTGCTTACACTTCTGCTGAACCCGTCGCTATAGGAACCCTGACCAACTAGTAAGCTTAGATTGTGATTGCCAAATGAACGGGTGTAAGACAACGTGTTTTCCAGGTTATAGGTAATTACGTAATTGATGTTACGTGAAAACTGCGTTCTGGTATTGGTTGTAGAAGAGTTTAAGTAATAAATCGGATTGAATCCATCACTGCCATAAAAAGCCAGTTTCGAACCCAAAGTGGAACGAAAACGAAGTCCCTTGATCGGTTCCGCTTCCAGGAAAGCATTTCCCACAATGTTATGGTCCCACGAGTAATTACCGATTCTTCTTCGAATGTCTCCAAGTGGATTGGTAATCTCCTGCGCCACTCTTGTGGAAATACCATAAGGATTTCCAAACTGATCGCGAAATACCGGCTGGGTACTGTATGGAGCAGCTCCGGCAACGGCAGGATCAGTGATGATGGCCGGAGTGATGGGGTCTAAATTGATCGCAGAACTTAGCGGTCCACCGAACTCACTGTTGGTATTCCCCACAGAATTAGTAATGGCATGACTGTAACCAAGATTTTCTCCGATAGTCAACCATTTATAGGGTCTATGTGTAGAATTGATCCTGATATTTGCCCTGTTGAATTTTGAGACGTCCTTTGCTACAATCCCATCAATCTTGAAATAACCTGCTGAAAGGTAAAAGGTGGATTTCTCACCGCCCCCACTGATGGAGAATTCGTGGTTTTGTCTGCCTGCATTGTCATTGAATACCGTGGATTGCCAATCGGTACCTTCGCCATATGCCGCTGGATTGGCGAAAGGCAAAGTAAATGTTCCTGAAACATAATCATTGGTATATGCTTCATTTCTCAACGTTGCATATTCCGTGGCGTTTAGGAGGTCGAGTTTCTTTGCTGCCTTGGCCTGTCCGTAATAGCCATTGTAGCTCATTTCAATTTTACCCTGTTTTCCTTTTTTGGTAGTCACGATGATCACGCCTGAAGCAGCTCTGGCGCCATAAATAGCTGCTGAAGCCGCATCTTTAAGCACCTCAATCGACTCGATATCAGCTTGGTTAAGGTAACCAATACCCCCATTATCCACCACAACCCCGTCAATTACCCATAATGGATCATTTTTACCTCCAAAGGAAGTAAATCCACGAAGCCGAACAGTTGATGCAGAGCCAGGCTGGCCAGATTGTGCAGCAATAGTCAAACCAGAAGTACGACCCTGAAGCGCTTGCTCAATCCTGGTGGTTGTCGGTTGATTCTCCAAATCCGCAGCACGAACACTTGAGATCGCACCAGTTACCACACTTTTCTTTTGCACGCCGTAACCGATCACGACAACGTCAGTCAAGTCTTGAGAATTGGGTGTTAATGATACATTAACCTTCCCTCCCGAAGGTATGGTAACCGTTTGCGTGTTCATCCCGATTAGGCTGATGGTAAGCGTTCCACCAACAGGCGCCTGAATAGTGAACACACCATTAGGATCGGTAGATGCTGCCCTGGAAGATCCATTAAGCTTAATTGTTACGCCCGGTAATGGGCTACCGTCCTTTTGGTCGGTGATCTTTCCTGTAACGGCAATATCCTGAGCATAAAGTACAAAGGGAAATGCCAAGAGACAGTAAATGAAGAATACGAATGTAAATCTTCTTCTCATAGAAAATCAATTTTAAATTAATATTTGGTTAGTTATATAGATCCGGATTTGGTTGCCGGATTATGAAATCAAATCTAAAGCGGTAAATGAAAATCGCACAATTCAGCACTACTACAGCAACCATACAAAGACTTACTTTATTGACAAAAAGATATAAACTGCCCCTACATTGACCCTACATACGCAATGAAAAATACTGATAAACAGATGATTAAAAATAAACACCCTGAGTTTTATGTAGTACAAATAAAGTCCTGCCTTAAGAAGTTCAGTGGATGGAATTGCAACCAATAGTAGGTTTATTTTGATTCATTCATATCCCTTACATCCGAAAGCAACTGCCTAAAGGTTGTTCGGTATAGTATGAAGATTAAAAAACAAGGGATGGCTAAATCGGTAAAAGAGAATAAAGACCGGGCAGGAATATCCATGCCCGGAACTGTTGCAGTTACGCTTACGATGAGGTAAAGCTTCATGCTGTAAGGTGCCAGTTTACTGAATTTTATTTACTACCAGGTCATCGAAATAGATGTAACTGGTTTGACTGCTTCCCCATACGGCAACATCCTTTCCACCACGGAAATTATGGAAGGAAAGGCGCTTGATCAGTCTTTGCGCATCATTGGTCGTCCACCGAATGGCCTGATCCAAGACGGCGGTTCCGTTGATTTTCACCTGCACCCAACCGTTTGTACTGGATCCGGTGTTAGCCTTCACGTAGAGATGAACATTATAGCTCTGACCTTTTACCAGGCTTCCGCTCGAAGGATAACTTTTTCCAAAGGTATCTCCACAAGGGCCGGCCATATCCCTATGGTACACATACGGCTGAAAGTAAACCCGGCTGCCGTTATTATACCACATCAGTCGCAGACTTCCTCCATTGCCATCGGTAGCAATATCACAACCAGTGTTGCCCTCGCCGATCAGAAACCCAAAGCCCACTTTACCTCCACGGCTCCAGTCGAACTGAGAATGAAAACGAACTTTAAAATCAGCCTCATATGCTGATCCATCGGATATATCTGCACCGGCAATCAAGCCATTGGAGACTGCATTAGGGGCCAGCGTAGCCCTGGCCCAGCCACTTGAAATGTAGGCACGATCCTGATTCCAGCCAGAAAGTGCTGCTCCACCAAAATCTGCACTTGCAGCAATGGAACTATACGGACCATCGGCTCGACTAAACTGCGTATTAATATTACTGGGATAGGCCTGGGCGGCAGCTGTTGCCATGGTTTTCTCCAAACTAACTTTCTCCTCAGTAGCGGTAGAGAACTGATTTTGACTTTGTTCCTCCTTGGAACAGCCAGAGAAGATGCTTAAAAATAATGGCATGACAATGCCCGCCAATAATAAATTGATTTTTGAACTCATAAGAATTTGGTTAGAAATGAACTGATTTGTTAAGCTGCTCAGACAATCTCCTTGAGGCTGTACTGAGGGAAATGATAGGACTGTCTGTTTTCTAAATGATGGATAGTTGCTTTCTTAAATTTACCAACCAGACAGATAAAGAATACAATAGCATAATTAAAATACTACAAAAAGCTACTTTTATTAACGTTTCAATCGTTTGAAATAATAGCATTAACAACCTGTTAATAAAGCCATTTCTAATTAATAATCAATTTCATGATAAGCTTATCCTTCAGTATAGAAATTAATCTGACGAACCAATCGAACAGCAGCGCAAAATGAAAGGGATAGCATCAAATCAAGCGTAATTCTAACTTGGTTAATACAAATTAAAATTGATTTCCAGGAGATGAATTAAATCATTTTTGTTTTGGAAATTTCATTCAAAAACTCGTAGAGATTAGTTTCAGGCTTAAGCTGTAGCTTTTTTCTAAGTCTGTACCGGCCCACTTCCACCGCTTTAATGGTAACATTCATCAGCTGGGCCATTTCTTTTGTAGAAAGGTTCATCGATAAATAAGCACAGAATTTTAAGTCATTTTGACTGAGTTCAGGATACCTGGATTTGAGCTTATTGAAAAAGTCGGTATTCACATGGCTGAAATGCACACTCAAATGATCCAGTTCCTGATCCTTTCGCTCTACATCTTTGATCAACCGGATGAGATGACGAAAGCTGGTGCTACTATCTTTAATATCATGGTTTTTAACTACTGCAGAGATAACTTCCTTGATTTTGGCCAAAACTTTTCCACGTTGCAGCAAGTGCATAGTCATGGTAGAAAGCTCCTTATTCTTGTAATTCACTTCGGCTTCCAATTTCTCATTCTGCAGTCTGATAATTTCTTTCTCATTTCGATCAAGCTCAAGCTGATGCAGATAACTCATGCGATGCTGGGCCTTCTGATGTTTTGCTTTCTGCCATTTGATCAACACTTTAATCGCAAGCGCAGTTAAGAAGATGTATATTATTTTCATCCACCAGGTATCGTACCAGGCATGCTTAACCTCAAAAACATAACTCAAAACTTTCGATTCGTTATTAATATGAGACCTTGCCTTGACATTGAAAGTATAGCACCCGGCCGGGAGGTTGGTATAGTCTTTTTCGCTCTTATCGCTCCAGACTGACCAATGATCATCGAAACCAACCAACTGATAGCTGAAAGTTAAATTCTTATCCTGTTCAAAAAGTGTAGATGAAAACTCAAAATGAATTGAGTTTAGCTCATTGTTAAAGCTTGGAATATGAGAGACGTCCTGCCGCTCGGCAATCGCATTATTCTTTACAAAGTATCCCCCAAAAACCAGGCTATCGCTTTTGCCTTGTAGCTTTACAGCTCCGAGCACAATATTTGGTCTGGTTATATTCCGGATATATTTGCTGTAATTAATATGATAAGCTCCCTTATTTGCCCCAATAAAAATATTCTTATCGTCCAGGGCATAGATTGATTCAAATCCTCCCACCACTTTCCCATCAAGTTCAGGCATGTAAAAAATGCTGAAATTATTTTTACCAGAAGGCTTGCTAAAATCAATAACCCCAACCTTTTTATTGCTTACAAACCAAACATTTCCGTCATTATCTTCTTTCAGATACTGAATCGGTGTATCATCCAACAACTTTCCAAACAAGCTGACACGGACAAACCGATTTTTGTTTGAATCGAACTCATAAACTCCTTTAGCAGTTGCGACCACTACTCTGTTCTTGATCCGATAAACGTAGTTGTAGAGTTTGAAAGGTAGCCCATCTACATCAGTAAACATTTTAACAGTTAAAATGCTCTTGTGATCAGGCTTCAGCAAAATTTTATAAACGCCATGGTATGGATGCGAGGCCCAAATTAAGTCAGGATTATTGTTATCTGCAACGATGAACCTTAGGGTCTCTTTGATGCCTTCGACCTTACCCATATTGCTAAATCTTCCATTGCTGTAGGCAAGTTTCTGAAGTCCGGTATAAGTTCCGGCAATCACATCTGTAATGGGAATGATGTTTTCAAGAGACTCGAACATCCACGTGCCTGGCAAACTATACATGGGCACCGCTACATTATTATTGATCAGAAATGTCCCTTCTTCATGGGCCATAAGCAATTGGTTGTTGAATTCATTGAGTCCCCAAACCTGGCCTTTGGTGTTTTTCACTTCCTGAAAGTTAGAAACAGAATAGCTTATATCAGCAGAATTGCCGGTGATTGCGGAACAGTAAAGTCCGTTGGATGTACCGATGTAAATAGATTGATTGTGCTTCCTAAAAGCATAACTGGTGATCTGCTTAGTTCTATCCGGAAAAATATTCTTGATCGCACTGTTAATGGCTATATATGAAATTCCATCATCAAGAGCGAGCCACACATTTTTATGCTTATCTAACAAAATACCTCGGACATTGTTATTCTGTAAACCTTCCCGATAATTGTATTTTTGAACCACCTGGCCCACCCTGTTCATGATGTAAATTCCTCCCGAAGTGGTACCTATTGCGTATTGACCTGAACTGATTTGGCTAGCGAAAAAAATCCTGTCATTGAACAGTACAGGATCAAACTTAGTTTTAAAAGAGGTTAGCTTTCCTTTCGAAATGATAAACAATCCTCTTTTCAATGTAGATATGAGAATAGAATGCCTTCCAAATGGCATGATAGAGGTAACGCTGGCCTGTTTCAGTACAGTGTCTGCACAATAGGGAGTCCATATACCTTGGTCAAACTGTAGCAACCCTTTTTCTCTCACCTGAGCAAAAATCTTTCCGTTTGCCTCTCCCAGGTGAAGCCAGGTAGTAGCGGTTTTGTAATATTTGACCACATCATTTTTGTAGTGCAGCACAGCATTGTTTGAGCGAAAGAAGACTTCATCTTTTACGATTGAAATATCCCAGATATCGGCTAGTTTCCTCAAGTCTTCTGGCAGTAAATATAAAAGCGAATGATAGCGGAGAATTCCTTGCGCATCAGGAAAAAAATAACCAAATTCATCCTGGCCGCCTACATAAATCCTGTTTCTGGAATCAATCCCAAGAGATCGTACAGCGGTAAAATTAGGCAAACGATGCAGATTCCAGTATCTGCCATCAAAGGTCAGCAATCCTTCATTGTTTCCAAAGTAAAGAATGCCGCCCCGATCCTGTTTCACATCCCAGTTCTGAATTCCTCCCTTATACACTTCATTTGTATAATTGACGATTTTGGGTGTGCCCAGCAATTCCTGCGCCATGGAATAACCGGCGACGAAAAAAGCAATCAGGAATATCAGCGTTTTGATCATTTGGTTAGGGGATGAATTATACAATTATAGAAATATATTTCCAAATCTGGCAACTTGGGAGATAGCCCGATTAAA
The DNA here is from genome assembly GCF_001422545.1 of Pedobacter sp. Leaf41. Lineage (GTDB taxonomy): Bacteria > Bacteroidota > Bacteroidia > Sphingobacteriales > Sphingobacteriaceae > Pedobacter. The sequence continues at coordinate 1,541,826 of NZ_LMLE01000001.1, forward strand.
TGAGCACGGTTATAGATCATCGATATCTATCACTCGAAAAAAATACATGTTTTCTTTCTGGGGAACTGTTAAACTAAACCATGATAGTAATAAGATTGATATTATCCTTTTCATATTTTATAGCTTTAAGGATTAGGTTAACTAAACCTTATTTTTCGGTGAACACCTACAAGCTTCATTAATATTTTTCACGAAATCTAAGGAAACAATCTATTGATTACTGGTATTTAGCATATTTATTTTCACAATTACTTCCTTAACCATCAAGCTCTTTTCTGAATCAAAATAACTGAAGTTCGCCTCAAGATCAATCTTAAACACCAGTTCTGAAGTGATCTATAAGCCTTTCTTACCATTGCAGAGTTCGCCAAGAACATTGCTACCAATTGTAAATATCAATATATATCAAATACAATGAGGGGTTGACAATACTTTTGTTAAGTTTTCATAATCATGATTTTTAAAAGTTGGCTAAAAAACATGCTATTACTCTAGATATCAGGGTTAATTGCTTAGCTTAATTTACATGCCTTTGGGAAGATATTTTCAGGCAAAGATTGAAACATGTATTTTAACGAGCGGAAGGTGTTACAAAATGATTAAAGCCCCAGTTATTAATTTCGCCTAGTTCCTGCAATTCAAAGCTTATCTAAACTTACAAGTGAAATGGTATCTGAGCAGGCAGCAGATTTTACCCTGACTGACCTTGAAGGCCAACAAGTCTCCTTATCTGATTTTAAAAATAAAGATCGTGATCCTGGATTTCTGGGCTACCTGGTGCGCACCGTGCAAGGCATACTTTCCGGCGATGCAGATGGCCGTAAATAAAATTAAGGATAATGAAAACGTCAAATTCCTTTTCATCCATACCTGGGAACGCTCAGCAACCCCTACACAAGATGCAGCTGATTACATCAAAAGCATGAAATATAACTTTACAGTTTTGATGGATAATAAAGACCCGCAGAACAAAACCAATAAAGTGTTGAGCAGTTATAAAGTAAATGGTATTCCGGCAAAATTCGTGATTGACGGCACAGGGAATGTCAGGTTTAAGCTCACAGGTTTTGACGGCAGTAACGAAGCTGGGGTAGATGAACTGACAATGATGATCGAGATGGCCAAGACTAAATCTTAAGTCGCCAGATTTCCCTAAACGAGCATCACATATTTTCACAAAATTTGCTCTACCCTTTCAACTAAAAAAATCTTCAACAACACTCTTTTCTTTAGTTGAAAGGGTTAAATTTCCATTATCCGATCAAAATCTTCGGTAAACTAGAATAATTGGGTGACATAACATCTGATAACTGATCGACTCAAATTCTGGGGAGGTGAATCCAAGAGAAATCATTCAAAAGATACTTTCCTAATTCATGGATTAGATAGATATCACTATTATCTAGCTAAAACAAAAAATTATGCCGCAAATATTTCAGGAATTCAAGCATAAAAAACCTTCTTGAAGCTGCTAAATGTCTTTTACAGATAATAAATAAGGGCGAGCTATCCAGCTGCCCCTTATTCAATCATTAACAAATAAACTAAAACGCTGTCGTAAACTTCTACAATACTCCAGTTAACCTTTCTGGAAAGCTTTTAAGCCGGCTTCCAGGAATTTTTTATAATTTTCAATAGTATAATCAGCACCCTGCGGGGCAACCATAAGCTGTTCTTTTCTCGGGTCCAGAAGTACATAAAAGGGTTGGGAATTAGAATTAAACTTTGAAGCCTGCAGTTCACTCCATTTTTTGCCTATGGTATTCAGTTTTTTTCCTGTCGAACTAATCACAACATCTTCAGGGGCCAAATCAGTTTTGTCATCCACATAAAGCTGTATCAGTACATAATCCTGACTGATCATCTTGTACACATCACGGTCAGGCCATACATTAGCCTCCATCTTCCGGCAATTCACACAAGCATGGCCGGTAAAGTCGATCAACACTGGCTTATTCACCTTTTTGGCATATTCTATTCCTTCCTGATAGTCAAAAAAAGCATTCAGCTTCAGCGGAGAATGGAAGATATCCGCATACTTATGCGGCTTTTCATCCAATGGACGTTGTTCTGGGCTATGAGAACCGCCAATCAGAGATTGGGTATAAAGGTCAAAATCCTGCGTCTCCATCGGAGGAAGAAAAGCAGAAACAGATTTCAACGGTGCACCCCATAATCCCGGCACTAAATATATGGTAAAGGAAAGAATGATCACCGACATAAAGAGCCTTGGAACAGAGACATAGGCAACCGGACTATCATGGGAAAATTTTAGCTTACCCAACAAATAAAAACCCATCATCGCAAAGATCACAATCCACAGTACCAAGAAGATCTCCCGGTCAAACCACTCCCAGTGATAGGCCAGATCTACATTACTTAAGAGCAAAGGCAAGCTCAAGAAATCCCAAAACCACCTTTACACTGTTCAGCCAGCCGCCGGATTTTGGCAGTGCGCTCATGGCAGAGGGAAAAAGTGCGAATAAAACAAAGGGAATCGCAAGCGCAAGTGAGAAGCCAAACATACCTATTGCAGGCCCCAATAAGGCACCGGTTGTCGCTGCCTGAACCAGGAGTGTTCCAATGATCGGGCCCGTGCAAGAGAAAGAAACCAGCGCCAGCGTTCCAGCCATAAAAAAAAGGCCTGCAACACCACCCTTATCAGAATTTGCATCCATCTTATTTACCCATTTGGATGGAAGGGTTAGCTCAAATGCTCCAAAGAAGGAAGCCGCGAAAATGACCAGCAGTAAAAAGAATAAAAAGTTAAAAATCCCATTGGTCGAAAGACTGTTCAGTGCATCTGCCCCAAAAACGACTGTCACCAGCAGCCCCAGTACAACATAAATTAAGATGATAAAAAATCCATATAAAGCCGCTATGGAAAAAGCTTTCCCTTTCTATGCGCCTTTGGTAAAAAAGCTTACCGTCAGAGGAAGCATCGGAAAGATGCAGGGCATCAATAGCGCTGCCAATCCGCCCACAAAACCAGAAATAAAAATCCCCAAAAATGTGGTCTTTTCCAGTTTCTCCACCGTTGGCGCCTTAACCTCAATCGAGGCTGTCTTTAAGGGTTTTTTAATTATACTATCCTCTTTCTTTACAACTGAATCAACAGGCGGGGTAATGTCTGTAAATTCCAGATCTCCCGGTGGCACATTCTCCTGCGCATAACTGCTAATCGAAATGGAGAGCAGAAAAATTAAGAGTAACGAAAAACATTTAATACACTTCATCTTACTTCACTGCTAAATTAATGGGTTTGCCCGCACCTGTCGCTTTGGAAACCTGGAGTTCTTGTTTGAGTGAAACCAATGAAGGATAAGACTGATATTTTTCAGGTAATGTCGAGAGAAGTTGCTCGATAAGTTCGGGCTGAATTTTCTTTCGGGGCCTCCATACCGGCTCAGAGGCATACTCGTTCAGGGCTAATACCTAGAGTAAACTATTAGGATTTTCCTTAATTTGTTTCAGGAATACCCGATTATCACGGACAGCAAATATGGAATCCATATTTTTACTATATCGTGCTTCTTTGGCTTCTTTTGGAAGATTAGCCGGAACCGCTTTATTAATTGCATTAATCTGTGATATATAATAGTTCACCGAATCCAAATACGCCCTGTAATCTTTATTTCCGATGGTCCCGGATCCCGAAACATGTGTTTTTTTAAATTGACTTGAACCAGTCATTTTTACTTCACCGGGGTTCAAGTAAAAACTTTCATAGTTTCTAGGTCCGCCCCTTCCAGGTTCTTTTCCCTTAACTTCAATCGTAAGAATTATAGGTTCCTTTGTCACTTTTTTGAAGCTGAACACGCCTTTTACTACTTTTGCGCTGTCAAAGTCCATCCTACCTCCTCCAATCTTTCTGTACTGGAGGCTAAGTTCAAAATTTGCCTTATCATCAAAGTTGCCTGAAACTTCGATTGCGCTCTCCGCTTTTTCTGACCGCTGGCATTAAGTGTCATGCAAAGCACCGTGGTCCCCATCAAATAAGGCAGTATTTTAATATTGAACATTTTCATAATTTTATTTTTATAAATTTAAAGTGAATATTTTATTCGTTGCGGTGTCTTCAATTCTTTCGAAAACAACTCGTCAGTCGCATTTTATCCGAAAAGACATTATCAGATAAATCCAACTATTCTTTTTATCACGACAATTACAGATGCAGTTTTCAGTTTTATCTAAAAATTCATCAGACCACCATTTTACGAGGCATTTATGTCCTCAGCCAAAGCTTTTTCAAAAAGCCAGCTGTCTCTTAGATCTTACTTAATACATTGTTGGCAACTTTTAGGTTAATTAATGTACTGACAGTTGTAAAGCGCGAATGGAGTAGTAGAAATACAAAAAAGTTAAATTTTATATAAAAAGAAAAATAATCCCAACCCAAGTTCGTACGGCGATAGGTGGGCATTTTGGTGAAAATAGCCGCTTCTGATAGGGCAATTACATCTGCTCGACTTTTCGGCTAGACCCGAGAATTGAAACAGACTCTTTTAATCACCCGTAATTGTAAATTCCTTTAGCAGGAGTGCTTTGAATTAGCCATAAAATTAAATGGAAAGGATATAGAAAAGAGTGGAATTTGATTTTCTAAGATGACAATAGCTAAGGCTGCGGGTTTCAACCATAATCATAACGCGTAAAAAAAGCACCTGAAAGGAAAGAGCCACAGCATCCGCTATGGCTCTTTGAAACTAACTAAGGTAAATTTTATGAATAATTTTCTACACACTAATTCTACGAACAGAACATTAAGCGGACATCAATTTTTGATTAAATGTTTCCACCAACAGGAGAAGTTAAACATACTATAAAACTTCACAACAGGACGCCTCGCTATAGCATTAAAGCCTACCGAAGCTTAACAACAGTATTTTATATATAGACGACCTTCGAACTCTCCATATTATAAGCTCAATGAGATGAGTTGAGCTCTCCAGTCACAAAAAAAATGGTTAGGTATTAGAAGTGATAACACACTTTCAACGCCTAACCCTAAAGAAATAAAACAATATTGGAATCCTTAATAAATATTGAAAGCATATTTAGGATTTGGCAAATGCTTAGAGCTTTACTTTTACAAAAGACAAACGGTTCCGGTCAACTGATTTGGTAATAGGAAGTATTTTTTGAGCAAAGCCGCTCGCTCCATTGTCAACCACCCCAAAGTCATCATCATTGGATATAACCAGCAAATTTCCAGGCAATAAGGCTAATCCCTCCGCCTTGTCATGTGGATAAACAGAAGGAAGATCTTTCAAAAGGTCAAGTACCAATGTTTTGCTTACCGGAACAATGCCCGCGGAGCTTAATCCTGCGAGGTTGTTGAGTTCCTCAACCGTTTTTCCTCCGTAGAGTTTTCCTGTAGCACCATTGGCAGGATCGGAAATATCCGTAGCCATACTGATATCTATTTTGAAGACTTTTTTAAAGGCTGCAGGACTCGTTGCATCCCCACCAAACAATCCATCTCTTTCGATAGTCAGAAATGTCGTAGCATTAACCGCAACGATATCGCTTACTCCGGTCAGACTAGAATTGTCCATCAAATAAGCATATTGCTTGGTTGCGCCTGTAGCAATATCAAAGGTTAGAATTCTGAGCACAACGGAACTTGAAACTGCGCCCCTGGTAGGATTGTACATAGGCGACTGCATCATACCCACCAGTGTTTTGCCGTCTGGGGTAATCGCTAACCCCTCCATCCCACGGTTGGGCCTTCGGTTAGCGAATACCGCGGGAATCTTTCTTCCTCCTGTTCCGGTACCAAAAGGATTAATGCGCTCTATGGTTTTACCACTTGCATCAAAATGCGCAAGGTGTGGCCCATATTCATCGCTTACCCAGAAGGTGCCGTCTGAAGCTCTTACCAACCCTTCCGAATCGATGCCATCCGCACTCGGCGTGATCACCTGACCCTGAAGATCATAAGCGGTCTCGCCTGAAGCGCCCATTCCAATTGGATTTGGTATGCCATTCAGTTTTGCACCCAACGAATTTTTAAGCTCAATAGTCTGCTCCAGAACCAATTTCCCATCTTTCAGGCGGAACTTTCCGATCTGGGGCGTAAAGTCCGGTTTTCCAATAATGATCGAGTTGGCCAGCTGACCTGCCACATTCGATCCCCTGTCGGTGAGCATGTAAAAGACCGAAGCATCGTTGGGATCAACTGCTACAGCTGAACCAAAGCCGCCATTATAAACCTTAACGCCGGTGGCAGTGGTAAATAATGTCGCAGGATCAGCTGCCTCGGCCATATCCGGATAAACAACCGTAGCCGACCCCTGATCTCCGGGATTTTTTTTGCATGACAAAATGCCCATTGACAAGGCGAGACTGAGAATAATTAGTTCTTTCTTCATTTACAGATTGATTAATTAAAGCGCAAATCAAGCAAGCGGATATGAAGATAATGTTACTGTAGCAACAAATTCTCCAACCTATATTTTTTTACGACCCCTCGCGTTTGCCCCGGCCGATAGAATATAAAGCACACAATTATGATATTTTCATCAACAATCTTTAGTTGTAGCACATAAACCTAATAGCCAACCTTTGCTTGTTGAAAGGTTATTGATTATAAAGAAATCTGACTTTCTCTTCTGAAAAGGTCAGTAATGCTAAAATCATTTTTTTCTGCTATGTCCCCGACATTGTAAACATTGCCTCCAAAGAGAATTTTTGAGAGAAATGAATTATTTCGCCCTCCAATAAATCAACGAATACTGCTTCTTACTACCCCTGCAACACCTTCTCCAAGTTTTATACCCGTTTTTAGCACTTTTGCTTCTTTTAAAATTAAACCAAAGCAGCTTAATGTTTTCAAAATCCGCGTTGTAGTGTGTCGGATCTTTATATATCTTTGCTTCAATGGGCTTCATTATTGAATACTACAACCCTTGTTAACAAATACTCATCCGCTGACATAGGCGGTTAACAAGCCCTGGTGCTTCTCGAAAATACTGAAATGATACGGTGGCTGATCATGTCCAGCACCACGAAATAGAATCAGGGCGCACAATAATTATGGTACAAAATTCCCCTATTCATTTCTCTACACAATTCTACCAAGCCTGTATGTTCAGGAGTTTGATCAAACCTATATTTGGCGAGGTAACAGATCTGGTTTCTAAAGGATTACGATTGATGCTATGTGCTTGACCCTTTCTAGTGAAGTGTGGGCATGGTTCAGTTCTTTGAGGATGATTTTCTGCATTAAGATTTTTGGCTTCATCCCTATCCCTTGTAAACCTTGATGCAAAGGAGAAAGCTTTTAAGTAACCCTAAATGCTCGCCGTTAATTTGTTAGAAAACCCTTGGTGTCGCCATTCTGATATTTGGCCTGATGAAGGAATAGGAAATCGAAATTTCGTGTGTACCCCCGCTGTACCCTTGTAATGGACCATCCAGCTTACTTCTGTGTAAATGGTTTAAAATGATGTGTCTGCCTGGCGGATTGATCAGGAAGCATTTATGGAAAGTCTGCGTTTATTAGAAAACCCTTGGTTTATTAGAAAACCCTTGGTGTCGCCATTCTGATATTTGGCCTGATGAAGGAATAGGAAATCGAAATTTCGTGTGTACCCCCGCTGTACCCTTGTAATGGACCAATCGAGAAATCGTACCCATAACCAATTCTCAGCTTTTCGGTCGGAAAAACCTGAATCGCGGCCACTGCCGAGTTTCTGGGTGTAAGGTCTCTCTGAAGGTAGCTTTTATCGTAAAGCTTTACCCCTGTCCGGTAAGATCCACCAACCCACAAAAAYTCYTTGATCATCAAAAAAGCATTGACGTCCAGACTCGTCGGTCCGCCCCTGTCATCCTTCAACAGGAACGAGGGCTTGACCTGGAAATCTTCATTTATGGGAAACAGAGCCCCTGCAGTAAGGTAGTAATGSGGTTTTGGCTGAGGGATGAATGCGTAACGATCAATGTTGATGTAKGTGGCAATCAGATTATCAACCGAGAAGCCGGCATAATATCTGTCATTTGCAAAATAAACCCCTGCCCTGGCATCCGGAACAATGGTGCTCTGTACGCCGACCGGCTGAAAAGGTTCTGGATCGTTGGGATTCAGCATCGAACCATCAATGCCCAGTTGGGCCATTCCAACACCTAAACCCAAAGCCAAYCGCGAACTTCCATCATCGTTTAACCGGATCCGGTAGGCGTAATTGCCATAAACGGCCAGATTGGTCTGTGCACCCAGTTTATCGCTCGATACCTGAAGCGCCAGCCCCACGTTGCCACTGTTTGCAATCGCATCTACCGCGAGCGACATGCTTTTGGGTGCGCCGGTAATCCCCGTCCAYTGACTGCGGTAAAAACTGTGCACATTCAAAACCTCTTTGTAACCCGCATAGGCCGGATTGATGTAGATGCCGTTGAACATGTACTGACTGTACTGAGCATCTTGCTGGGCAACAACCGGTACTGCAAAAAACAGGATGGAGCACCCGAATAACAATAATAATTTCTTCATCATCTTAATATCTTAAGGGGAAATCAGGKCTGAACTCCTGATTTCCCTAAGCTTCATGTGTTAGTTTTTAAATGCCCTGATCAAAGTAATGTAACCCTTGAACACTTCAACTTCATTGCTTCCAGCTTTTTTAACACGGAGCAGGTAATAATAAGTGCCCTCGTTCAGCCCCTCACCTGTCCAGTTGTTCTGGTAACCTTTGGCCCTGAAAACTTCATTGCCCCAACGGTTAACGATCTGTAATTCGTTGGATTGGTACTGGTTCAATCCCCTGATCTCGAACACATCGTTTATGCCATCGCCATTCGGCGTAAACAGGTTTGGCACTTTGATGCCTATGAAATTGGCCGTAAGTGTTACCGATGCCACGTTGGTGTAGTAGCCGAAGGCATCTTTAACGCGATAGGTGAACACATCTTCGCCGGTGAAGCCCGCATTTGGTGTGTAGGTTACCGTTCCATCGGCGTTTACCACCACTCTGCCGTTTTTAGGCTGCGTTACAATTTCAACCGATAATTTATCAAAGGCCGAGTA
>NZ_LMLE01000002.1 GCF_001422545.1 Pedobacter sp. Leaf41
ATTTTTGGTTACCTTTTTATCAAGAAAAAGGTAAAAGGCCGCCGCCGATGAGGCGAAAGGAATGATTGAAAAGAGATCCTTCGACTACGCTCAGGATGACAGCGGACGAGATTCAGCTTAAAAGATCTATCCGCTGCGGTCGTGATAACAAGTTGCGAATGATCTGTTCATCATTGAAAGTTTTAATCGCTATACCAACTCCTTTTCGTCGACAAATTACAGGCGTTGGTCTGATAGTTACTTAAGCTGGTATAATACACCATTTTTCCCTGCAACGTTTTGGGGGTGATGGCGTCTTATTATCAGAAAACATTAAGAAACTTAAAATATAAAGTCATGAAAAATTTAACAAAAACATTATTCGCAGTAGCATTAACAGCAGTAGTATTCACTTCATCAGCAATGAGCAGCTTCGCTATAGCGCCTATCAAAAAAGAAACAAAAGTAAACGCAGTTCCTACATTCAAAAGAATTTGGGTAAGTGGAAATGTGAAAATTAACTTAACACAGGGAAGCACCACGAGCATTTTAGGCAGCGATGGTTATGATGCAACTAAAACATCGGTAATGAGTGATGGCAGAACACTTTTCATCAACTCTTTAGAAAATAGTCAGGTTACGTTAAACATTACCGTTAAAGATTTAGAAAGAATCGAAGCCTACGGACAATCGGTAGTGCTAAGCACCAATAACCTTGATGTTAAAAACCTCCAGTTATTTTTAAATCAGAGCGCCACGGTAAAAATCAAAGCAACTGCCGGAAGTTTATACACCGTTGTTAAAGAAGACGCAGTACTAAAATTAAATGGTACGGCAGATCAAAGCACGATGGTTGCCAGTAATAACAAAAACGTTAACATTGAGAAATTTGCCAGCAAACAATCAGCTTCATACACTTCAGAAGCGATTATGAACGCCGCACAAAATGCAATGGTTTTAGCAAAATAAGCGGTAATTATTTATAGGTAAGCAGCTGTCTGGAAATGGGTAGCTGTTTTTTTTTGCCTTTATTTTTTTGGCGCAGATTAGTGGTGAATGTTTAATAGATGAAAACTATAATTTTATATCTTTAAATAGATTTTGATAATATTATTTTTTTTTCTGTTTTTTTTGTTGTCGGTGATGAATCGAAAATCTCCTTTGTTTTGCATACATTTTTCGGGGTTTTGCAAACATTGATACCAGAACGTAAGCCTAATTTTGGTTATTCAAAAACATCAAAAATGGAAATTAAAAAAATTAAGTTAGGCAATCAAGGTTTAATTGTACCTCAAATTGGTTTGGGCTGTATGGGGATGACGGGTTTTGAAGATGCCAATATGTATGGAGCCGCAGATGAAAATGAAGCGATTGCTACCATTCACAAATCGCTTGAAATGGGTGGCAATTTTCTAGATACTGCAGATTTATACGGTCCCTTAAAGAACGAACAGCTTATTGCAAAAGCAATGGGAGCAGATCGGAATAAGTACATCATAGCCACTAAATTTGGCTGGGAAATTAATGAAGAGAATAAAGTAACCTGGGCTATCAACGGGAAAAAGGAATATGTGAAAATGGCGGTAGAACGATCACTTAAAAACTTAAAAACCGATTATATTGATCTATACTATATGCATCGGTTGGATAAAAACACGCCAATTGAAGAAACCGTTGGTGCCATGAGTGAACTGGTTAAAGAAGGCAAGATAGGTTATATCGGTTTATCAGAGGTATCTTCCGAAACGGTGAAAAGAGCACATGCTGTACATCCGGTTACAGCTGTTCAAAGTGAATATTCTTTATTTGAGCGAACAGTAGAAGAGCGGGGCATACTTCAAACGTTAACAGAATTGGGAATCAGTTTCGTGGCGTATTCACCACTTGGTCGTGGCTTTTTATCGGGCGATATTAAAAAAATGAGCGATTTACCGGAAAACGATTTCAGAAGGGCAATTCCACGCTTTCAGGAAGCTCACTTCCATAAAAATATCGAATTGGTAGAAGCCATTGAAGCCCTGGCTAAAGATAAAAATGTAAGTGCTTCTCAATTGGCCATTGCCTGGATTATTAATAAAGGAATTGTTCCTATTCCTGGTACTAAAAGAAGAAAGTATTTGGAACAAAATATGGCTGCGGCGAGTATGGAATTAACACCTTCCGATGTAGCTACATTAGAAAGTATAGTGCCTCTTGGTACGGATACTGGCAAAGCCTATGACGAATTTAGTATGGGCTTGCTCGATTAATTTCACGGCTGCATCATGATGCAGCCGTAATTCTTTACCCTTTTATTTGTAAATTACCAACATGAATGCCATAAATTCGATTTCACAATTTCACCGGTTATTATCGCTTCCGGAACCATTACACCCTTTAGTTAGCGTCATTAATCTGGATCAGGCGATTTTTTTGAAGGATGAAATCTGGAAAGGTTTTATCAATCGTTTTTATTGTGTGGCTTTGAAAAGAGGTGCTACAGGTAAAATCAGGTATGGGCAACAGCATTATGATTACGATAAAGGCGTGCTCAGTTTTACTGCTCCAAACCAGGTTCAGTATCTTGATTTGAATCAAATGGAATGCGGTTCGGGTTATTTGCTCATCTTCCATCCTGATTTTTTACTTCGCGATAGCCTGGCAAACACTATTCACCAATATGGCTTTTTCTCCTACGCGGTAAATGAGGCACTTCATTTATCAGCAGAAGAAGAGGATAACCTAATCGCGATATTGAACAAAATAAATAATGAATGTGTGCATATTGATAAGCACACCCAGGAAATTATTCTCTCACAAATAGAGCTGCTTTTAAATTATTCAAACCGCTTTTACGAGCGGCAATTTATTACCAGGAAAAATAATAGCCATGAATTGCTATCCAAATTCGAAAGGTTACTGGAAGATTATTTTGTGAAAAACCAGAACAACGGTTTATTAACGGTACAATATATGGCAGGGCAAATGAATCTTTCGCCCAATTATCTAAGCGATTTGTTGCGGGTGCATACCGGGCAAAATACACAACAACACATCCATGAAAAGTTAATTGAGAAAGCCAAAGAGAAACTTTCTACCACAAATTTATCGGTGAGTGAAATTGCTTACGATTTAGGTTTTGAGCATGCGCAATCGTTTAGCACCTTATTCAAAAAGAAGACCAATCTTTCTCCACTTGCTTTTAGGCAAGAATTTAACTAGCGGAAATTTAGTTGACTTCGATCTTTGCGGTAATTTCACTTAGCATTTTTTCGCTGAAATTATGATGGCCAGCCAGCCATTTGCTTATTTCTGCCACCTGCGTATCTACCAGTTGGGCAAAAGTATCAGCATCTATTCCTTTTTCTTTTAAAACCTCGCCTACCTTCCTGGCCGTGTTTTGGTTGATGCTGGTTAATTTTTCAATTGCCGGGTTTCCGTTTTCTTGTATCCAGTTAGATACCATATCTTCTTTTTCGGTATTCATTCCTTAGCGTATCCTTTTTTAATGTGGCGGCAAAGATATTGATTAGAAATTTAGGCGCAAAAAAATTGCGCCAGGCTTTGGAGTGTCCTTATTCATTATTTTTCAGGATCAAAACCTTTTAAGCACAATGCTGTTTTATTTGCCGATACCTAACCAAATCGTAAACCCGTTTAGCTGATCATTCAATTAAAAAAAGATTACGTTAATTTGAGTAGGGGCAATACAAAACCAATCATCTTGCAAACACAACATAACCCTATGGAGAAGAAAAAGTCTTTCTTTCCTAAACTGATGCTTATCCTTTCTCTGGCAGTATTGCTTGGGGTAGAGGGTTATTTTGGTTTTAGGTTACATCAGCTTTCTGATCAGCAGGAACGTATTAAGGAAGATTATTCCAATATCAACAACATCACCTACGGATTATTTTCTGTGCAAAAATGGAAAGATAATGTATCCAGAATTGTGCATCATCAGGTACGAAACCTGAAGATGACCAAAAAGCAGAAACGGGTTTTGCAACAGGAAGTAGAAAAGGTAATACTTGCTTTGATTGATAAGGCGGAGGCGCTGGTTAATAAACCTAAAAAAACCATTAGCGGTAAAATTCAAAAATTTGCGATCAAGAACTTTGTCAATTCTGACAGCATTAGGGCACAGGTACCCACTTTCGCCAGAAAAATTATTGCCGAGGTTGATGATCCAAAGAATAAGAAAGAGTTGAGTAAAATGGCCATCGGCGAATTTAATGAGTTGGCCACCGAAGAAATGAAAGACAGTGTTTTTGTAGCCAAACAAGCTGAACTAAAAAGATTGTTTGCAGGTTACAAAGTAAACAACACCGATGAGCTGAACAGCAAATTAAGGGCTTCTTTATCTAAAATACGTACGCAAACCTATCAATATTCTTATGGAATGCTGGCTTGTGTAGCCGTGGTTTTGGCTTTTTGGTGGGGTTTAAGAAAGCGCCGCGATTTACACGTTACCCTTTTTGTGATGTCGCTCCTTTTTGCATTCATGTTGCTTGCCGTTGGCCTAACCGCCTCTATGATTGAAGTAGATGCCCGCATTCGCTCTATTGATTTTGTGTTGCTTGGCGAACATATTGTATTTGAAGATCAGGTGCTGTTTTTCCAAAGTAAGAGTATTATGGATGTGGTGAAGGTTTTGCTTGGTCAGGAAGGGATTGATTCTATCCTGGTAGGGGTGCTGATTCTCGCTTTTAGCATTTTATTTCCGGTAGTTAAACTTACTTCCACTGGCATTCATTTGCTCGGCAATAAAAAATTGGCGGAGAATGGAGTTGTGAAATATTTCGCCTTTCAATCGGGAAAATGGAGCATGGCTGATGTTATTGTAATTGCGATTTTGATGGCTTACATCGGTTTGAACGGATTGTTAGAAGGGCAGCTCCAGGCACTGAATATTAAAAATGATTCGCTCACCATCCTCACTACCAACAACACGGCCTTGCAACCGGGTTATATCATTTTCATCAGTTTTGTGCTTTATGGATTGATTTTATCCACCATACTTAAATTTATTACTCCACACGATGCGCATTAACCGGTTTTAATTATGATGGCGACAAATTCTTCCACTCCCGATACTCCACGCAAAAAGAGCAAGGCAGCTCCCTTTGTACTCATTGCCGTATTAAGCATCCTTTTGCTTGGCGCAGCCTATGCGGGTTTTCGTTTTTATCAGCTTGCTGTTGAGCAAAAAAGCATTAAAGAAGATTACAGTTTATCGAACAACATCACCTTTGGTATTTTTTCTGTAGACCGCTGGGGAGATAAAATTTCTGCCGTTGCCGACCGTAGAGTGAAGGGTTTCAAACTCACGGGTGAGCAAAAACTGGAAATGCGGAAACAGGTTGAAAAAGAACTCCATGGGCTAATTAACCAGGCTGTTGCTGAGATTACCAAACCACAGAAGGGACTTGGCGGCAAGCTTAAAAAGCTGGCTTTTAATACATTTGTTGATCAGGATGAACTGCATGCCCAGGTACCTTCGTTTGCCAAAACCATTGTAGTGAAAATTACAAGTCCGGGGAGTTTAAAGAAAATTAAAGGCATTGCAACCAGTAAGGTAGATGAGCTGGAGGCGCAAACCTACGACCATAGCGATACCACCATTACTACTGTAGAACGTAATATTTACAAGAAATACCACGCCGCGAATGCTACTGCATTTGATAAAATTATTGAGACCAAATTGGCTTACATTAAAAAGATGACCATGACCTTTGGCTCGATTATGCTTGGCTGTATTTCCATTGCATTTTTAATGTGGTTATTTTTACGCAAACAGGTTCAGTTGCATGCCCCATTATTCGTCATGTCGTTATTGTTTGCCCTGGTATTGCTTACCGTAGGAATTTTCTCGCCAATTATTGAAGTGGATGCCCGAATCAAAACCCTTGAGTTTGCGCTGCTGGGCGATAAAATTGCCTTCACCAATCAGGTGTTATTTTTCCAGAGCAAAAGTATTCTCGGGATTATAGGTACTTTGATCGAGCAGCCAAAACTTGATTCGGTATTGGTGGGTGTACTGTTATTACTTTTTGTAGTGATTTTGCCTTTATTGAGGATTATAGCCAGAGCGTTACATGTAGCCTGTGCTCACCTCTTCGGAAGTAAAAAGGCTTTGCGGTTTTTAGCCTTCGATTTGGGGAAATGGGATATGGCTGACGTAATGGTGGTTGGGATTGCGATGACTTATATCGGCTTGAATGGCATTTTGAAAAGTCAGCTTTCTGGTTTGAATATAGAGAATGAAACCTTAAAAACGGTTACTTCCAACAATTCGGCCTTACAATTGGGCTTCTTCGTTTTTGTTGCCTATGTTATTTTCGCCAAGATCCTTTCTTACATCCTTAAAAAGATCGACGAACGCAATGGCGAATGTTAATGCTTAGCCAAAGCCTGTTTGCTATGGTAACAGGCTCAGGTATTAAAAATTAGCTCCCTGATTTGCTTCCCCCTGATTTCACATCATCGTTACTGATGCTCCGCTGATTCTTTTTAATGGCATCTTTGAGTTTACCAAATTTCCAATTTAAACTTACATTGAAAGAGCGGTTATAGTTTTGTCCGCGGTATCGCTGCGAGAAGTTTGGCCCTTCTGTAAGGGTTTCATAGTAGCGGTATTTCATAAACGGATTGTTAACACCCGCCGAAATCGTAAGCTTATCTTTCACCAATTCTTTGCTTCCGCTGAACGACATGTAATAATATTGCCCGGATCTGCCTTGCAATAAAACATCGGCAGAGCTGTAGTTAAAACTTGCATTTGCCCGCCACTCTTTTTCAAATTTGTAGCCTGTATTGAGGTAGATACTGCCCGATAACCCTTCATTTTTGGTCGCTAAGCCATTAATTGTTCCTTCCAGCCAGGCGTAACCAGCGTTACCACTCACCGTAAGATTCCACTTTTTGGTAAGCGGATAATTGATGTTGATATTGGCCGTCAGGTTTTTATTACGCCCTACGTTTGCAAAGGTGCTGCGGGTAATTTTATCTGCATCGTTGTAAATTGAAATGTTCTGAATGGTGTTGTTGGCAAAATTATAGCCCACCCCGGCGTTGATAGAACCTTTCTTGAAGCGACTGTAGGTAAGATCAAAATTATTGCTCAAAACGGCTTCCAGATCCGGGTTTCCGCTGTATTCGAAGTTTGGCACCGAACGATCGACGAATGGATTTAAATTATCTATTCCCGGGCGTTCAATTCTTTGCGTGAAACCAAAGTTTAAACTGCTTTGATTTTTAAATTTGCGGTTAACTGAAAACGAAGGGATAATGTTAAAATAATCGGTATTTACATTTGAGGCATTGCTGATGAAATCGGCTTTTACAAATGTTTCTTCTATCCTTACACCAGCTTTGAAACCCCAGTTGGTTAAGTTATAAGCGTAAGAGTTGTAGGCGCCAATTACATCCTGGTTGTTGTTAAAAATGTTTGTCCGGGCCGGATCAATCTGATAATCGCCACCACTAACCTGCCTTTTGAATTCGAAACTACTGTTGTTATCTCTGAGAATTCCTTTCAAACCAGCTTCAATATTTAGTTTTTTTATGGGATGAACATAATCGAGCTGTATGGTCTGCTCCTTCGAGCGGCTTTCGTTTTCCTGAATATAATTGGGATCGTTAAAATTCTGGCGGTTGATGAAATTCAACTCATTTCTTTGCGGATTAGTTCCGTTACTGTATTTATAAGAAAAGGTAAGCAGACGTTCTTTGTTACTTTTAAAACCGAGCTGATAATTTAAACTTAAATCCATGCCGCCCCAATCGAAACGGTTGTTGCTAATTAAATCATAGGCGGTAACCTGCGCTGGAGAGGTTAGACTAAAAGATTGATTATTGGCCGATTTGTTGTAACCGCCATAGGGATTAATTTCTGCAGTAATTAAGTTTAAGGTATCTATTTCAAAACTCAACTCTGCGCCCCCGTAGCGGTAATTGTTATTGAATTTTCGGTTTCCGATGTTTAAAAGTTCAGAGGGGTTGGCGCCTGAAGTCGTTCGTGAATTGATGTTTTGAGTGGTTGGCGTGCTGTAAAATCCAGTTCCACCGTAAGCGGTTACGCCAAATTTCCGTTGTTTTACGGTGAAAAACCCGCCAATGCCGGGGCCGCCAGCCGGAAACTGATGTCTTAAATTTAAACTGCCGTTGTAACCGTTATCAATTTTTTTATTGGTGATAATGTTGATGATCCCCGACAAACCCTCGCTGTCGTATTTAGCCGGAGGCGTGGTGATGACTTCAATTTTCTGAATGGAAGAAGCAGGCATGGCTCGCAAAACATCTTTAGGACTTCTCGCTACCATGCTCGATGGTTTTCCGTTGATCAGGATTTTATAATTTCCACTCCCTTTTAATTTGATGTTATCATCAGCATCCAAAGAAAGCAATGGCACCTTGCGCATCATATCCAGGGCAGTCAAAACTTTGCTTTCGGGGTCAGCCTGAATGTCATAACTGATTCTATCAATTTCCTGCTTAATTACCGGGCGGGTTACACTCACCGAAACTTCGTTCAGGTTATTTACCTGCGAGGCCAAAGTAATCTGACCGGCGTTGAAATCAGGTTTATCGGCATTAATTTCGAACGATAAAATCTTCGCATTGTAGCCAACGGCAATGGCTGTTAAACTGTATTTGCCGGCAACTATTTTATCAAATTTAAATGTGCCGTTTTCTGCTGTAACAGCTGTTTTAATCGCTTGGCCATCTTTTTTAATAGCCAGCGTAATAAATTCAAGCGCTTTTTTTGAAACAGAATCGATTACTTTTCCCTGTACAATGCCACCTTTTTCCTGAGCGGAGGTGTGAAGTACAATTGTGGTAAGTAAAATGGTAAATAAGAGGTGAAAGCGTTTAAAGTAATTCATGAAAGATGAGGATTTCGTAAAATAAAAAGGGAATCGAAATGATTTAGATTTTAAGTGTTAATTAGCTAGAAGACGTTGAATTTTATTAAAGGTTGCATCAAAAAGAAAATTATTTTTCTTTTTGATGCAACCCGGTTGTTTTTGGAAGCAATTATTAAGGCTTCCTTAAATAGATATGGCCATAAGAAGAGCTGAAATCGTAGGTGGCACCTTTGCCTGGATTCGCATTAATGGAGGTAAAAAAACGCTGCTCTTTAATTTCTTCCGGCTTGAAATTAAAGTCAGTATAAATTTTGCCAAAACGATTAGTCATTTTTAATGAGCCTATAGCTTTTTCCTGGAGCTTGGCATCGATACCACCATAAGTTGCATCAATTTTTATTGGGCCCTCAAAATCAACCAGTTCTACAATCCCATATGTAGAGCTTAAGTTAGTTTTCGTATTAGCCGGAAGCTTGATCTCAATACTAATCTCGATATTTCGACTTTGATAATTCGCTGTCACCGTACTGCCCTTTTCCCTCAAAAAAGCGTTCATTTCTTCTTTGGTATTGAAAATACTTTTCACACCATTTGTAACAGCATAAAAACGTTGTGGAATTTTGGCCATTTCGAGTTTATTTTTAATCGAGATCTGATCTTTTGATTCGCTTTCAATCAGACTAAAAACATCAGCTGCGGCAACACCATCAACTTTAACCGTTGCCACAACAGCAATTTCCTTTTTGTCCCAATTACTTACTCTAATCGTTTTCGGAAAGTCGAAGTCAAAATTTACCGTCTGTCCGGCTGTTATTGGATAAGATTTACTGATTGTTTCCTGAGCAAAAGCAATGCAAGATACCGTGGCCATTAAAAGCCAGCAAAAAAATGTTTTCATAAGGTGAAGGTTTAAGTTCCAACAGGCACTAAGCCTATTGGAAATTTGAGATTGAATTATTTAACACGGAGATATACGTTATCGTAGTTGGATTTAAGGATAAAATTGGCACCGCCACCATTTATTTTTCCTTTAATATCTTCAGAACTTCTACCTCCATAAACGGCTATTCCGTTTGCAACCCTGATGTTTTTATTGTTTGAAATAATTGTTCCGCTACCGCTTTTTAGGCCAGAAATAAGAAGGGCTTCATTCGTTGCTGATTTAATCGTGGTAATCAAATCCTCATCTTTTGGCTTTTCTTCTGCAACATTTTTCTCTAGGGCAATTTTAAGCCCGTCGGCAGCATATAATTTTCCATAGCTGGTAGATAGATCTACGTTTGCCTTTACACTTACAGGGAGCGATACATCTACATGGCCATAAACAGAAACAATAGAAACCGGTCCTTTAATGGGCTCAACAAAGCTGGCATCAATACTTCCGTACAATGATTTAATATTCATTGGGCCAGTATTATTTTCCAGCTTGATTTTATTATAACTCGTTGATATTTCGAGCTCATTTTTTAAGTTTTTCAGAATGATATCTTCCTGGTAAATGCTGCTCTGATTGGCAAAAGTTACCTTGATGTTTTGGGGTACTTTAATCGTTAAAACGCCATCAATTTTCTTGTTTACAACATTCACATTCACTTCAGTCCCCTTCTCCGAAATATCGAGACCTAAACCGCTGTTATCTACAAAACCAGAGCCACTGATTACGCGAAGCCCCTTTGCCCGTTCATCTACTTTCTCCGTTTCGCCCGCTGGTAAAGAAAAGATGATTTCGTTTCCGCTATACCCTTCTACTATTGCACCGGCAACATGTAAATTCAGCTGACCATTTGTTTTGCTTATTTTGTATTCTTTCTGTGCAGAAGCGGTTATCGCCATCGTAAGCAGAGAAAAAAGAACGATAAATTGTTTTTTCATGATTTTATTTTTTTAAATGTTATAATTTGTCTTGGTTTAGTAATACGTTGTAAGCTTCATCTCTTACCGCGGCAAAAGTTTCCGGATTATTCGCAATCGATTTAAGTTGATTATCGATTTTGAGTCCTTTCATTTTGCCTAAAAAGCTAATCAGCCCAAGCTGAACAATCGGATCATCCTGGTTATTTAAAGCGTTAACCAAAAGTGAAGCGGTGTAGCGGTCGGCACTGTACTTTTGAAGCACACTTAGGGCTGCCAGGCGAACATTGGTATTTCCATCGTGATTAAGCGTTTTAGAAAGCATGTTCAATACATGGTTGTTGATGGTTTCTGCTTTTTCTATTTCCAAAATAGCGAGCAGCCTTACACTTGCCGAGCTGCTATCTGTTAATGCCTGATAATCGCTGTTTGTGGTGTGCACCGTGGTTGTTTTCGTTTTTAAATGTTTTGTTTGAGGCTGATAGGCCACTGTTTTTTGCACTTCCACTGGTACCATTTCGGTTGGTGCAGGTATTGATTCTGCCTTTCTGGTTGTTGGTTGAGGCTGAATCACTTTTGGTTTTACCGCCGTGTAAACCGGATTTTTCGCCTGCTGCTGATCAAAAATAAACCAGGTTGCTGCAATGGCAATTAATACGGATGCTGCAAGCCACCACTTTTTGTTATTGTAAAGTGATACTGTTTTGGCTTTCGGTGCTGCCTGTGGTGCAACTTGCTGTTTAAAGCGTTGCATATCAAAAACAGGTGCTTCGAGATGATCGAATTCCTCCCTGTTCCGCTCCACAAAATCTTTCAATTGATCATTCATAATAAACTTTATCTTTTAATGATAGTAAAATCTTCTTCTTTGCCCTGTGGTATTGCGTTCTTACATTCGTTGCTGTTAAATCTAACATCACTGCAATTTCCTCATGGTTCAGTTTTTCAAAAACATGCAGGTTGACGATGGTTTTGTAACCAGCAGGAAGCGATTCAATACTCTTCTTCAAATCTTCTACCTTACAATCCAACACCTCAAAATCTTCTTCTACATCAGCTACATTTTCTAAATCCATTTCTTCCATATCAGAAAACAAAATTTTCCTTTTTCTGATGTGTGAAATGGAGCGGTTTATTGCTGCTCTTCTTACCCAGGCCTCAATGTTTAATACGCCATCTAACTTTGCTACTTCACTAAACACTACACAAAAAGTATCTTGCAAAATATCTTCGGCTTCTCCTGTGTGACTCACAATTCTGCTAATCGAATTATAAACTTTTCGGGCATATCGGTTATACAATCCAGTATAGCCGCCCTCATGCCCGTTAAGGCAAAGGCCAATTAATTCTTTATCCGTTATGTGATCTGCAGACGGCAAGTTCGGAGCTTTTTAATGTGTTAATTAGGTATGTTCTATAGGGTAGTCGCAACTTATTTAAAAGTGTTACACTTTTTTAATATTTTTTGAAAATAATATTTCAACACGCTATTGATGATCCGAAAGATCGGGATTTGCGTAGAGAACAAAAACTAAATTTGGCTCTTGTTTATCAGTAATGGACTTTGTTGGTGGCTCAATTCTCCAATTTATAAAATTAAAGAGGTTAAGGTAATTTAACATAGCCTTCACATCGGGCAGGTAGTTTTGCGGCATAATAAAAGCCCCTTGTGGCTAACGAATTCATTTATTGCCAAAAAACCAAACAATGAGAAAACCTTTACTGTTGACGCAGAAGATTGCGGTATATGCTACGTTGGCATGTCTGCTAACGAGTGCCATTACAGCGCCATCCCGGGCCATTGAAAAAATATCCGGCGTTTCCTTATCCAATACGAAACAAAATCCAGGTACCATCAGCGGGAAAATTGTTGATGAAAAAGGCGAGCCGCTACCCGGTGCCAGTATCGTAATTAAAGAATTAAATAAAGTAGTTCAAGCCAATAACGACGGAAGTTATAGCGTGAGTGTTCCGGCAGGAAATTACAGTGTTGCCATAAGCTTTATTTCTTATACTACTGCAACCTTAACTAAAATTGCTGTAAAAGCTGGTGAAACAACGCCGCTAAATGTGACGCTTAAAGGCGAAACAGGATCTTTAAACGAGGTTCTTGTAGTGGGTTACGGAACGCAGAAAAGAGAAAATGCTACTGGTGCTGTTGATCAGATTACCTCAAAAAGTTTAGAAAACAGACCCATCTCCAATCTTACGCAAGGCCTTCAGGGTTTACTGCCCAATCTTAATTTAAAGATGATGGACGGTAAGCCAACGCAGTCTCCTAGTTATAATATCCGGGGTACAACTTCCATTGGCCAGGGTGGTAGCGCGTTAATCCTTATTGATGGTTTCGAGGGTGACCCAAGTTTGTTAAACCCGAATGACATTGAAAGTGTATCGATATTAAAAGATGCGGCATCGGCAGCTATTTATGGCGCCAGAGGGGTTTTTGGGGTAGTACTCATCACCACGAAGAAAGCCGAAAAAGGCCGTACAAATGTAAGTTACTCGACCAATTATGCCATTAAAAGTCCGCTACAGGTGCCCGATTTTGTAACCGATGGTTACACCTGGGCAAAGATGTTTGCAGAAGCCTTTGTGAATGGTGATGGTGCTTTTCCGCAAAATGCAAATAAAACACAGAAATTTTCACAGGCCTATCTCGATGAGTTTAAAAGACGTGTAGAATCCGGACAGCCTTATAATCAGGTTGAAGTAAACCCAACTACGGGCGAATATACTTATTACGGAAGCACGGATTACTACGCTGAACTTTATAAGAAAAATACAGCTGCTTTCGAAAATAATCTTTCCGTGAGTGGCGGTAGCGATAAAGCTTCGTTTTTAGTGTCTGGTCGTTTCTTAAGCCAGGATGGTTTGTTCCGCTACAACAGCGATGATTACGATATGAAAAATATCCGTGCCCGAGGATCGGTACAGGTTTTTCCCTGGTTAAGCATCGAAAACAATGCCGATTACTCCATTATGAATTACCATAACCCCATCAACGTTGGTGAAGGTGGTGGGATCTGGAGAAATATTGCCGATGAAGGTAAGCCAACCATGCCCCTGTTCAACCCGGATGGAACTTTAACCTTCGCTTCTGCTTATACTGTAGGTGATTTTTTCTACGGTAAAAATGGGATCGATACCAAGCGTGAGGTTTTCAGAAATATAACGGGTTTAAGAAGTAATTTCTTTGACAATAAATTTAGGGTTAACGCCGATTTTACTTTTAGAAATACAAATAACGACAAAGAACAAAAAAGGGTGCAAGTGCCATACAGCAGCACACGTGGCGTTACTTCATTTGTAGGTACCACAACCAACGATTTGTTGTTCGATTTGCGTGAAACCAACTATCTGGCTACAAATATTTATGCAGAGTATGAAAATCGTTTCGGCAGCGACCATTATTTGAAAGCCATGGTGGGTTACAACTACGAACAATCTACCTATAACAGGGTTGCAGTTCAACGTAACGGAATTATTTTTGAAGACGCTACCGATCTCAATTTGGCTTTAGGTCAATCTATTACTACGGGTGGTGGTTACGAGCAATGGGCTATTTTAGGTGGTTTCTCTAGGTTAAACTACTCCTTAAAAGATCGTTATTTAGTGGAAGTAAATGCCCGTTATGATGGTTCATCAAAGTTTCCTGCCGACCAACGCTACGGATTTTTTCCCTCCGTTTCTGCGGGTTGGAGAATCAACAAAGAGCCGTTTTGGAAAGTATCGGATAAATTCATCTCTGATTTAAAATTAAGAGCTTCTTATGGATCTTTAGGTAACGGTAACATTGCATCTTACGCTTTTCAGGAGCAATTTAACATTTCGCAATCCGGCCAGATTTTGAATGGCTCGAGACCACAAACTACCCGTAATCCAGCTGTTTTACCTGAAGGTTTAACCTGGGAAACCTCTACAACCAGCAACTTCGGTTTAGATTTAACCATGCTTTCGGGCCGCTTAACCTTTAATGGAGATGCTTACATCCGTAAAACAACCGACATGTTCACCACAGGCCTTACTCCGCCGGCCGTTTTTGGTGCCGATGTGCCTAAAGGAAACTATGCTAACTTAACTACACGTGGCTGGGAAGTATCAGTAAGCTGGAATGACAGGTTTGGTAATGAAAATAAACCTTTCAAATATAATGTAAGGCTTACCCTGGCAGATAATAAAACCAAAATTGATAAGTATAACAATCCAGATAAATTGTTGAATGATTATTATGAAGGGCAAACTTTAGGAGAGATTTGGGGATATGAAACGGAAGGTTTCTTTATTAATGAGGCAGATATCGCTTCGCATGCCAAGCAAGATCCGCAGATGCGTGCTTCTCCAACAGGGCGATGGTTTCCTGGAGATATTAAATTGAGAGATTTAAACGGCGACGGTTTAATTAATGTTGGCGAGAATAAAGTAGGCAAATCCGGAGATAGAAGAATCATCGGTAATTCTGCTCCAAGGTATATGTATGGAATTAATTTAGGTGCAGATTGGAACAATATCTTTTTCTCTGTTTTCTTTCAGGGAGTTGGTAAACAACAATGGTACCCTAGTACGGAAACAGAAATGTTTTGGGGGCAATACAACAGGCCGTACAATAATATTCCAACTTTTCATTTAGGCAATATGTGGACTCCGGAAAACACAAACGCCTATTTTCCAAGAACAATGTCTAGAGCGGCATCAAGCAATACCAACCGTACCTTAGGTGTGGCGCAAACGCGTTACCTGCAAAATGTTGCTTATTTAAGAATGAAAAATATTCAGGTAGGTTATAACTTGCCAACCAAATGGGTTAACCGTATTGGTGCCCGTACGGCAAAGGTGTTTTTCTCTGGTGAGAACTTATTTACCTATTCGCCGATGTACAAAGTTGTGAAAAATACAATTGATGTAGAAAATGCTGTACCAGCAGATCAGGATATCAACAATAACCCCACCAATGGCGATGGTTACAATTATCCACTGATGAAAAGTATTTCATTCGGTTTAAACATTGGATTTTAGAATCAATAAAATAGAAAAATCAACGATGAAAAAACAATATATATGGGCTTTACTGGCTTGCCTGGGTTTGGCAGCTTGTAAAAAGTTAGATCAGAAACCTGAATCAACAGCCACGAAAGATGCCGTTTTTGGCACTGAAAACGGACTGAAATTATATACAAATTCATTTTATAATATGGATTTTTTACCGAAAAACTCTACCAGTCAGGATGCAATGTCTGATTATTTAGCAGTTAGATCGGTTCAGGATTTTATTAGAGAAGGTGGTTTTGGAGCGAATAATAGCTCTGGATGGAGCTGGGGCGATTTGCGAAACATCAATTATTTTATTGCCAATTGTAATAATCCGGCGGTGCCAGCTTCGGTGCGCAATAATTATTTAGGTATTGCCCGTTATTTCAGGGCTTACTTTTATATGGAAAAAGTGAAACGTTTCGGCGATGTGCCATGGATTGGTAAACCCTTAAATATTGATGATCCGGCATTAAATGCTGGTCGCGATAAAAGGGAACTAGTGATGGATTCTGTATTGGCTGATATTAATTTTGCCTGCGCAAACATTCAAGCTACTAATGATCCAAGTCGTACCACGGTTACCAAATGGGTAGCTCATGCTTATAAATCGAGATTGTGTTTATTTGAAGGAACTTTTAGAAAGTACCACACAGAACTAAATCTGGTTTCAACTGCAAATAAATGGTTGGAAGAGGCGGCTTCAGCAGCAAATGAAATAATCAAAAACGGTGGGTATTCCATCAACAATAACGGTGGCCCGGGAGTCTCTTATCGCCAGGTATTTACCAGCAATACCCCGGTAACGAATGAAGTATTACAGGCCTCAGTTGCCGATATTAATTTAGGTGTATTAAACGAAGCCAACTGGTGGTGGACGAGTGGTACCTACGGCGCAAAAGCAAGTTTCACCCGTACGTTCATTAACACTTACCTTAAATTAGATGGTACACCATTTACCAATGATCCGGCTTATCGAACTATGGTTTTTAAAGATGAAGTAAAAAACCGCGATTTAAGATTAAAACAAACCATTAGGTTAGGCGATTACAAAAGAATTACCAGCGGTCAGCCAGTGCCTGCGCCACCGGTTTTTTCTTACACCTTTACCGGCTATCAACCTATAAAATGGACTTTAGATGATACCTACTTTGATGCAGGAGCACTCAATACAAACGCCATTGCTTTATTTCGTTATGCTGAAGTTTTGTTAAATTATGCTGAAGCAAAAGCCGAATTAGGTACATTAACTGATTCAGATTGGGCATTAACAGTAGGTGCGCTTCGTGCCAGAGCAGGAATAACAGCTGGATTATCTACCAAACCAACATTGGCCGATCCTTATTTAATAGCGAATTATTTTCCTGGCATTACCGATGCGACAATTTTGGAAGTAAGAAGAGAGCGTGGCATCGAATTAAGTTTGGAAGGCTTGCGTTTTCCTGATATTTTGAGATGGAAACGTGGTTCGCTAATGGAACAAGAGTGGAACGGGTTTTACGTTCCTTCGTTAAATACACCGATGGATTTGAATGAAGATGGTATTTTGGATGTTGCATTTTATCAAGGTGCGAGGCCAAATCCAGGTGCAGCAGGTGTAACTTATGTTGATGTTTCGAACACCATCGGCAATGCGACAAACTCGCAAAAGTTGAAAAATGGTACTTCAGGGGAGTTGACCTGGATGAATGAAATTCCAAGAAAATGGAATGAGCGAAACTATTATTATCCAATTCCATTAAACGATCTTCAGCGTAACCCGAATTTGAAGCAAAATCCGGGATGGCAATAACATCAACTAGATACAGATGAAAATAAGAAATATATTAACAGCACTGATGTTATTGACATCAGTTGCTGTTCAGGCGCAAAAAATTACGGTCGGAACATTCAACATCAGATATGATAATCCGGCAGATAGTGGGAATTTATGGAAAGACAGGTCACCAGTGGTGGCAAATCTCATCCGTTTTCATCAGTTTGATGTATTGGGTGTGCAAGAAGCACTTAAAAATCAGTTGGCAGATATTTCTTCGGCCTTGCCAGAATACGATCGATATGGTAAGGGTCGCGATGATGGAAAAGATGGAGGGGAACATTCAGCCATTTATTTCAAGAAAGACAGATTCAAACTGGTAAAGAGCGGCGACTTTTGGTTATCGGAAACGCCCGATAAACCAGGTAAAGGTTGGGATGCAACTTGTTGCAACAGAATCTGCTCGTGGGTATTGCTGGAAGACCTAAAAAACAAACAGCAGTTTTATGCTTTTAATGTGCATTACGACCATCAGGCTATGGTTGCCCGCAGAGAAAGCAGCAAATTAATGCTCCAAAAAATTAAGGAAATTGCGGGTAATTCGCCAGTTTTACTAACCGGAGATTTCAATGGCGGCAGAGAAAGCGAGTGGTATCAAACTTTGGCCAAATCAGGTACCATTAGCGATGTTTACGGTGCAGTAAAATATCCTTACGCAAATAATGCTTCAGCTAATGGGTTTAGAACGCCTCGGGGTAATGGTGTTATCGACCATATTTTTATGAGCAAACAATTTACCGCCAGCAGATGGGGAATTTTAACCGATACTTATTTCGGCAAGTTTCCTTCTGATCACTTTCCTGTTTTAGCAGAAGTTGAATTGAAACCTTAAGCTAAAAAAACGGCTATTTACTAAAGGGCATCTCCTCTAAATGGGAGATGCTTTTTTATTGGAAAACAACAAAGTAGCGTTTAGCTATGTCCGGTGCCGCTAAAATTTCCCTGTATGTCACCGGTTGGACTGTTCACATTATTTGGTACGGTTTCGTTGTAGGATGTGGAAACAGCCTCTAAATATTCTTTAAGCTTTGCAATATTTTCATTTACGACAAGCCGATCTGCTGCGGTATGTTCGGGTGCGCCATCCATCGATTTTATAACTTCAAGGGCATAATCCATAAAATCTTTAACGTTTTCTGAGAGCAGTGGTTTTGGTGTAATCATCGTGATATGCTTTGTTTGTAAAAGGAACAACGAAAGGTTACGAAAGTTTTTCTGACGGTGGATTGATCGCATTAATTAATGCTCCTGCGAGCCATTTTTCCGCTACATGTTCT
Organism: Pedobacter sp. Leaf41; assembly: GCF_001422545.1. Taxonomy (GTDB): domain Bacteria; phylum Bacteroidota; class Bacteroidia; order Sphingobacteriales; family Sphingobacteriaceae; genus Pedobacter. The sequence continues at coordinate 18,798 of NZ_LMLE01000002.1, forward strand.
TAACCGATGGCCTGTTTTTTGGCTTCCGCCATTCCCAAGGCGCAACAGGATGTGCATCACTCCATAAACCTATTTTGCGTTTCCTTGCGCTGATTTCCAGTTGAGCATAGAGCGGATCTGATGAGTACTTTTTGAAATGCCAGGCCATGCCCTGTTTAATCATTTCCTGATTGACAACCTGTTTATTTTGATTTGCAACCACAGCGATTAACCTTTTATAGCGGTCGTATTTTTCGCCATATACCTTAACCTGCTGCCCGAAGCATAAATTTGATAAGGCCGTTTTGGCATTATTTCCAAAGGGCTGCGAGCCGCGTTTCTCAGGACAATCGATATGCGCCAGGCGAATTTTTATGGGTGTGTTCTGATATAAAACTTCCATGGTGTCGCCATCCATAATTCGGATGACTTTGGCGCTAAAAGTAGTTTTTTTGAGATCAGGATTTATTTGTTCAGCGGAAACAAACGGCCGAACCCAAAGCAATAAAATCAGTAATGTTATTTTTCCCATCCACACCGTGTTTTGCCCTGGCTTTTTGCTTTGTCTAAAGTAGTTTCGATGATTTTATGCTGGCAATTGCTTAAACCACGACAAGTTTTTTCGAAGTGGTATTTTTTACCGCCCTCGCTGTCGCAAAGGTACACCGATTTGGTTTCGCTGCAAGCAATGTTGGTAAGAAGTAAAAGGATGAGGGATAGGGATTTCATTTGGGGGGATGGATTTATTCTTTTCGATGCATTTGCAGGACGGTTTTTTTGTGTTGATGTCCTGGTTTAACAAATATGGATACTAATAGACTAATAGCGACAATTAGGTCTACAACATTCCACAACACTCTACCTAGCGCTATTTTAAAAAATGGCTGAAACAACAACGCTAAAATCACATAAACAATAAAAGCTCGTCGATTTTCTTTTTCCTGTGAATGATATGCTAAAAAGCCAAACCCAACTAATGCAACAAATCTAACGAGTTGAAAGTAGCCGTAAGGCATATTGGCAAGGCAAAGGATAAGAAGAAAAGCGAGGATGAGCTTGATTGAAGTGGTCATTTAGATATTTGAATTTGTTTAACGGTTAATTCTTATTTTTCGCCACTGCCAGGGTGGTGTGAGATTTTCGTCAATCCATAAACCCAGCTTTGCATTTCTAGCCTCTTTTTCTAGCTTCTTCAATATTTCCGATTTGGAATGTGCAACATATTGCCACGCAAGTCCATTATTAACAAGAATTTCATTTAAATTATTTCTATACTCATCAAAAACAAATGCTAAAGTTCTACCGTACCTATCTTTCTTATTTCCTATTATTTCAACAAATTTTCCGAAACAAAAATCAGATGTAAACTGTTTGGCCTTTTGACCAAATGGCTGTTTTTTTTCAGGGCAATCAATTTCTGCAAGCCTAATAATTATGGTTTCATTTGTTGAAGTAAGTATTTCAATAGTATCACCGTCTTTTACCGCAACTACTTTTCCTTTTTGGTTGGAGCTTTTTATTTTCGGGTTTCCGCTATCACTGCATGAAATCAAGAATAGGAATAACAATGTATAATATTTTAATCTCATAAGTTTAGATTAATTGCAAGGATATTTATAGCAAAATTTAAGTTCGCTTCTCCCATACCCGAGCTGGTTATCCCTATAACTTCACCTTTCATATTAAACAATGGACCACCACTACTACCATTTGTAATCTCTGCTGTAGTTTGAATAAGAGTATTTTCATCTCTTAATGAAGAAACTATACCTGTAGAAAGTGTACTTTCAAGACCTTTTGGATTGCCAATTGCAAAAACATTATCTCCAATATTTGGTAATACGTTCGAAATTGGTAAAAAGCGAAACTTTTGATTTATATCATTTTCTATTTTGAAGATGATATAATCTAGCTCCTTACTTGAAGAAATTACTTCAGAAATTTTATATTCTTCTCCATCTAATGTTTTTATTATTTCTTGACCTTTTAAAGTTCCAGCGAAAACATGATAATTGCTTACACATACCCCTCCTTCTGAGACAAAAAAACCTGATCCTTGATGATATTTTTCGCCATCAGATGTATAAATCAAGAAAACAGAAACCTTGTTCTTCTCATACAAATCCTGTAGCGATTTTGGACTTTTAATTTTCTCAGACAAATCCTCATTAACTATGGATAGTTTTGTCTCGCTTTTTGCTAGTACAGTGCCTTTTTTGCCCGATCTGGAACAGCTGAACAGAACAACGATACAGATAGCCATAGAATTAAATATTAGCTTTTTCATTATTTGATATCTCCGATTTTAGGAAAAATTTGAATTAAAAACCGTTGATTATCTTTTTCATTCTCCAACCTACCTACACCACCCCAGCCATTACCAGATATTTGTAAATCAACTAAACCTTTGTAATTTGAGGATTCGAAATCAATACCCATATCTTTCCAATATTGCCAGAGATGTAAGGCTCGTAGGTAGCTCAATTCATAATTATGCATCAATCTTTTTGGGTTATTATCTTTTGAAGCATAACCCGCTATAACCACGATATATGATACGTTATCTAACTCTTTGTTTCGTTCTTTCGCAGTTTTTAAGTGTTCAATAACTATCTTAAGTTTGTTACCAGCATTTTTGATCTTAGCTCTGGTCGCAATAGGGTCAACCAAATCATTAGTTGAACTTATTGAAAATTTATCATCTTGAAATTTAACATCAAAAGCTAATTTAAATCGACTATACTCTTCTTCATATGTAAATAGTTTTTTATCATTCTTTAATGGTTGCAGATTTGCTTCAACTGTTTTAATAATCTTAATTTGGTTTTCAAGAACTTTATTCTTTCTTTTTAGCTGAGCAAAAGTTATGATATATAACACTAGCATAATAAAAAATAAGCTTGTCATCAAATCGGCAAAACTTGGCCAAAAAAAGTCGTGCTTATTGCCTTTCATTTAGTTGCTTTTTGGGAAATAACTTTGCATAAAATGGCTTTTGAATATTACTTTCAATTCTCTCCATGATTTCATTTGAACTACTTACTGCTTTGTTTAAATCAGTAATTAAAAAGGTTAGCTTATCATTTGGATTGATATTTTTGTTCGATTTTAATTCAGAAAGAATTGCTTGTAAATGTTGCAATTGATCTAAATTTGATTTCTTCTCATCTAAAATTGATTTGAAAATCTCAGTTTGGTTTAAGAACGATTCTTTAAGCTCATTTGTAAAAGCATTAAAAATATTTTGGCTATCTAAATTTCGCTTCACCGCCTCTTCACCTAAATTCTGGCTATTCAATATCATTGACTTTTGCAGTTGGTCAAAAGTATCTTTAATACTAAAACTTATGCCAACAACAGCTTCATCTACTTTAGTTTTGTGCAGTTTAAGATCACTAAAGTGACTAGTTAGAAACTCCATCAATTGATGATGACTGTTTAAGTTTTCTTGGATAGTATTTGCAATTTTTTCAAAATTATTTGTCTTATCTAATAACTCCGTACTTGTCTCTGCCAGACGGTATGAGTTAGCGATATAAATATTAATATTATTGAACATTACATTAAACTTGTCAAATTGCTCAATTGCAACGTTAAGCTCCTTAAGTACTTGAACATTATATTTTGTCATTTCAGCAACTTTGGTCTTATCCATTTGCTCAACTAACATTTTCTGTAATTTAATCGATTCGTAATTTTTATCGAAAACTGTTGAAAGCCTATCGAGATTTGAGTCAAATTTCTCGTTAAATTTAGAAAGGTTTCTTTGCAAAGATTCGAATGTAGAACCTATTCCTTGATTAAGTGAGGGTAATAACACTACTTGGATAAAAGTGTAAAAATCATTTTTCTTAATCTCAATATTATATTTTGTTCCCTTGAAACTAAAAGATGAATTGATGATTGTTAGTAACAAGCCTACAAAACTAGCTACCATAGCAATTTTCACTCCACCTAACAGGATACCTATACCCTTGCTTAAACTTTCATCACTAATGTCACTATTGAAAATATCAGACATACTATATAGACCAATTACAATACCAATCATTGTACCCATTAAGCCTAAATAAAGTGGGGTTGATAGGGTAAGATTAATTTCTTCCTCAATAGTGTCCGTATTACGCTCAACTATATCTTTTACCAAATTAAAATCAGCTGATGAGTGCCTATTTCTAACTAAGTATTTGTTTAAGGAGGACAATATATTTTTAAATGTTTTACTCTCGTTTTTTAATGAGGAAACAATTTTAATACGATTAGTTTTTATAACTCCTTCATTGTAGTTCTGTGGAGAATACAATTCCAATTGTTCATCATAATCTACATTCTCCACTTCATTTATTAGAATATCAGAATGCTTAGAACTCTCAATTTCTCCCATTAATTTATTGGAAACATAAGCTTCAATTTGTTCATCGGTTAGTTCAGTTTCTGTAATTTCTACTTGGGAGATGTTAGGTATAGAATTTTTAAATTCAGTAATCTTATTTCTCGTTCTTATGAAAAACCATAATTGAACGATTATAACGATTGCGATTAAAACGTACTCTATATATTCTATTTTCATGTTATACGTATTTAACTTTAGCTTTTTCTTTAATTAGCCAAATGTTGCCCTCTAATTGTGCTTTTGCTTTTTTGTTATCAACTATTATTATTTTGGAAGCATTAGGGTTATAAGGGTTGGTTTCGGTTGCCAAGCTAAGAATCATTTCATTTCTATTATTTAATGCAATTGTTACTGATGATAGATTATCACAAAATTCGACATTTGCGTTGGTTTCGTCCATTAAAGTAAATTTGTAAACAGAGGCACCTTCTGTAAAAACTTCCTTGCCTTCACTGCTTCTAAAATTTCCATCTAAATTTGGATTTGGGAAGTATAAAAGTCTTGATTCTGCGTTATTTATAGTTAGAATCTGGTTGTCAACAGATAATTCAATAGGAAGGCTTATTTCTTCACTGCCTGCTTCACTTAGATTAATCTGTTTTGTGTTAATTTCATTACGATTTAATAAATTGCTTCCTTTATTTTGTCTAAATGTTAGAGAATTAACCTCGTTTTCAAGGCTTCTAATTTTATTTTTATATTGGTTAGATTTATCTTTGTAAGATTTTCTATTGATAAACCAAGTTGTGACTACGCCCAAAAGACAAGTCATAGAATAGAACAATAAGTGCTTAAGCGAAAGATAATTCTCATATGTTACGTCCGCTTTAGAGTCCATGGATTTGTCGGGATTCTGAACATCTTTTATATTAGTTGCAGGATCACCTTGGTCTGTTGAATCAATTGCTTTTTGGTCGCCAATCTGATTATTTACTTTTGATGTATCATCTTGCTTTTTGGTACTGTCACTTTTATCTTTGGTCTCTATTAGTTTTATAGCTGAGTATCCAACAAATGGACTTAAAAAAAGCACAATAATGATTAAATATTTACCCATGATTAATCTTCGTTAGCAGAAATAATTGAAAGATTTTGAATAAGTTGTTGTATTGTTTCTACTATTGGGTAGAAAAATAATGTTTCAGCTATCTTCACTTGCGGTTGGGCATTTCCAGTTTCCATTTTATTGTTGTACTCAATCCCCCGCTCAGTATAAGCTTTCAAATGTTTATTTACTATTTGTTGAAACTTGGCAAATGACACATGCGAAATTTCAAAATGATCAAAAAAGTTTATATCATTATTTAAATCAATAAATAGATTATTAAAAGTTTTAACTTTTTCGGCCACCTTATCAAGCACGGCTTCATCCAGTTCTGCATTTAACAAACTGCATTTGTTTTCGTCTTCGAGGCAAGTATAAACCTGTTTAATTTCATCAAGATTTACGTCTTCATGCCCAAGTTTATTATACATTAAGGCACCTTTTGCAGTTAGCTCTTTCGGAAATTCTTTTTCTAAATTGATCTTCAAACCATCAGGTAGATAGGAATCTAGATTATAACCTCTTAAAAAGATATTTTTGGTTATATCTCCAAGAAGCTTTTGATTAGGCGTAATAATGTTTAGTATTTTTGAACCATTTCCACTAAAAATTATGTTTGTTGGTAACGCTAACTCATTAATTTTCATTAACTGTGCAATGTGGTAAACCTTGGCACAATAGAAGTAGAGGAATATTATCTTTAAATCATTATCATTTGCAATCTTTTTATTATAATCCAATAGCTCTTTATCTAAAACCTCTTTGTTTTTAATAAGTGAAAATAGAAAGGTATTATAATCTGCAGATTTTTGATTTTCATAAAAGCTATTAGCAATTCCGCAGAGTGTTGGATTTGTATTCTCAAGGATATCATTAAATTGAGCTTTGTATTTATTTACCAATCCATTATTGGCAATATCTCCGAAGTCTTTATACCCATCGCCAAATAAAGTGTTTCCGGCGAATTTATAAGAAGAAAGAAGAAGGGGCATATTTTTCTTGTAAACGACAACATCAGATGTTCCACCACCAATATCCATCAATACACTAATACCAGAACCGAGACCTTCTAATTTTGCACTTCCTTTAAAATAATGATATGGTGCAATAGATTCAGAAATATCTACGGTATTATTATTCTTATTGAAATATTTATGATATAACTCGTCCCAAATCATGCGTAAATTATTTTTACGGCTTGGTGTCATACTTGTAGGGTAGGTCCAAAGTATTTTGGTTTCTTCTAAATTACCTCCATTGATGATGACTTTATTTCTAATCATCAATACAATTTGTTCTAAGAATGCTTTAACGCGGTGTTCATTATTTGTTTCTCTGCTATCCCACTTTAAATTGGTGAAAAATCTACTGTTGTTATCGGAATTTTTTTCAAAGACAAAAGGAATATTAAAATCGATCAAAGTATTTCCACCCATTGGCGGTGGATTATTTAGACTCTGAGAAATAACTGTGCGATGGGGAAAATTATACATCGTATCTTTAGTTATGATTTCTGGAATAAACTCTCTTATTTTATTTGTTCTTAAATCAATTGCGCCCGTTCCGGAAAAGTTATGATCAATTTTGTCATTTATAAGCGGAACGGCCTGTATCTCATCTGCAGTAATCTCAAATGTTTTTGGGCTTGAGTTTCCTACCGTATATTCAACGTGTGTATTTGTGGTTCCAAAATCGATAGCAAAATTAAATTGATCTAAACCTGTTTTAGGGTTATCCCACTTGGGTATAATTACTCCTTTTGCAAAGCCATTATCAACCTGTATGTAATCGAAATTTTTATTAAGGCCATAATATGTTGAAGTTATTTTGGAGAAATCGCCCTTTAGTTTTTTACTTCTGTTTTTTGATGCTTCAATATCTACTGGGCTTGATGAATTATTATTGTAGAAATTCAAAAAATATTCTGCATCTGCAGTTTTTATAGCAACATCCCTATCAATCAACTGTATTTTATAATAAGGATCTATACCTGATAAATATTTGATATGAGGAAATAGCGTAAGTGCAAACTGATGTTCTTTTATAGCGCCTTTATTTACAACTTCATCAGCTATACCATCATTGTGATACACCCTTTCAAAAGTTATATAGTCTTTACCTAAATTAATTGGAATTTTTAATTGTACTCTTATTGCATGCCCAACTGATGTTTCATCAATTAATATGGTTGGCTTTCCCAATCCTCCATTTATTAAATCTTCGGTATCAAAGTATTTAAAAAACAAAGGTTTTAATGGTAATAAATAACTTTTTGTGTCTTCCGGGTTGTTTAATTTTAAATTGCCATCGAAGTATTTGGTATCGTTTATAGGATAAACAAGCCTAATAATATTAGGTTCAAAGAAATCGCTAACTGTTAAATATGGATAAATTACATCTTGATCTGGTAGTTTTCTTAATTCTAAATTTTCTTTTTCGGCCTTATATGGAACGGTTGTTCTCGTATCCCAATTGGCATTTATATAATTAAGTTTAGAATTGAAGCTATTTTGCAATACCAATGGCTTAAGCTTGTCATCTATTTTGGTTGAATAAATAATGAAATCACTTTTTTGGATTGATTTAATCAATACATTTGGATCAACAGTTTTTAAATGAACACCTAAAACCTCTACAACTTGTCCTGCTTTATTCGAATTTAAACTAACATAGTTATTGTTTAAATCACTTGGATTTGAAGTGTTTAATTCTGAAAAAAGTGCTTGATTTATACTTCCTAAAAACTTAAGACTTTTAACCAAATATTCTTGAAAAGCCTTCATTTTGCTTCCCAACTCAGCATTACTTTTAAATAGTAGGTATAAATATTTTTGAAAGTTTTCATCACGCTCATATAGCGGAACGATATCGCTAAAAAAAGATTTTCCTTTACTGCTTTTTAATTCAAGATTTGATATGTCTTTACCTACTGAAAAAAACAGCGTCAATGGAGATGTACCTCCAATAACCTGGTGATTATATTTAATAAGATAAAAGCTTCTAACTTCATTAAAATTAAAGGACTTTGCATCCTGTAGCAGAAATAACTCTAATGCTTCTCCCAGTCTACGATGACCTTTATCTATACTTCGTTTTAAATTGTCAATTTGTACCGTTTTATCCCATTCAATAATTTCAATCTTATTCTTATAAATATTATAATTGAATAATATTTCGCAAAGGTCTAAACATTGAGAAACAAGTTTTTCATCTTCTTTACTAGCTATAACTCTATTTCTCTCTTGCAGAAATAATAGGTTTGGACTTTCAATAATATTTTCAAAAGATTTTCTAACTAAATCCATTCTTGCAAAAGGGCTAGGGATGGATGTAGGTGCATTTAAAGCATGACCACCTTCTGGATCGGGTATCCCTTGAATTTCCTTATTGCCATAAGGTGACGAATTGAACCAATCGTTGCCTCCGTTATTTGTAAAGCCTATTAATTTACTCATAATTATTAAAAATTATATTTTGCTGAAATGACATTAGCTGTAGTTTGGTAAAATAGACTTATGATCTTCTGTTCTTGAGAAGAAAATGAATTCTTTTTAACTAGTTTGGCTAATTCCATATCGTAATCATTGTATGTTATTTTCCCTTTGCCAAACCATCCTTTTTTTAGCTCATGGCCATTAACAAGGGTAGTTAAATCAGAGTTCAAATTGAATGGTGAAAAACCTCGTGTATTTGTTTGGAGTTCACTTAACCATTCGCCAAAATGATTAAGAAATCCTTTTAAAATTGAAGAGAAAAATTGCCCGCTTTTAAAAGCATTATCAATTTTTGGTTCATCCGTACTCCATACTTGATTTTCTATTGAATTGGCTAATTGCTCATCTAAATATTTTTTTAATAACACAAACTGCGTTAAAGACTTACTCAAAGTTGAGTTGGCGATGTCATTTAAATGATTAAAATATAGGTTTGGTTGATCCTCTTTTATACTAAACTCTTTGAAAACGCTTCCAACTGGTGTTCCATTATAAGTTTGAAGATGATCATCTGGTAAATTCATAAAATCAATAATTGACAATGCACCCGCAAGCTCTACAAAATGAGCTTTGTTTTTTTGCCCACCATTTCCCGGATCATTTTCATAAGCTCTGCCATTAAAGCTATCGCCTATGTAATACATAGTATTTAATTGTGGGTTTACATTTTGCTGATAATAACCTAGTGCCGCCTTTGTTTTTTCAATAAAGTCTGATTTTTTAATTGGGCTATTCTCGTCGCCCTCTATATTGAAATAAGGCATAACAGTAAGTGCGCCTATAGAAGAGTTGTGCAAGTAGCCTGGATTTGCTAAGCCGGGAATATTAACCGCATTTCGAATGTTTTTTAATACGGTCGGGAAACCTGCCGCACCTGTTCCGCCGAAAATTGAGCTAATGATGAATACCCGATCTCCTTCATTAAAATTATTCGCAAAATCTTTGAATTCTTCTGAATCTTTAAACTGATTAAGTACAACACTACCCACATTTGGATTTCCAACAAATCCAATATCCATAGGTATGTCTAATAAATCAATAGGTTTACCATTAGCATTGATAGATTTACCTGAAAAAAGTAATTCTGCAAAAGCTTTATTTTCATCGTTTAAGGTATTGAAAGAAAAGTAGTCTTTAAATTTAGTATTAGATACCTCTTTTAAATTAAAAGAATATGTTCCGCTAAGTTTATTGTCCGCATCTAACGATTGTAGCGTTGATATTTTTGTGCTAAAAAACCCTGATGTTGACCCAACTTTTTCTATGATCTTTTGATAGTAATCTAATATTGAAATTGTTCTTTTTAAATCCTCATTATCTTTATGTGGATCTATTATGATGGGAACAATTTCAAAATCGTTTATTGATTTTATCCCACACCCTAGTAAAAAGGTAAGTGATTTAATTATCCGAGAACCAGTTCCTCCGATACCAAATATGAATAATTTTGCCATTTTTAATTAATTAGGGTTTCCAAAATGTAGTTAATCTACAATTGGTACTCAGGTTTCTTGGGAAGGGAAAAGAAGTTAATAATGCGAATACAATTAAACTCCAAAAAGCATTTGCAAAGCCATATAGCACTAAATCGAAACTTCCAAAAGTTAATGTTTCGCAGGGCTGGATTGTTGCTGGCAGTGAATAAGCAATACCAAAATTTATTACTAAACCAATTACTGCCATTATCCACCAAGAAAGTTTTGTGCCAAATCTTGGGGTAAATTTATCTATGATTAAATACATTACTACAAATAACCCCAGATTTATAGCTACCATTGTTATAAAAATTTGCAAGTACAAATCTTGTCCAATAAAACCTGAACATGTAATATCCCAGCCTCTTAGATGTGTGCCTAAGTCTGTGTTGTAGCCAAACCATTCATAAATGGTTGCAATAAAATCTGTTATCATTATTTTTCGATGTTAATTGTTAATTGGGTTATTATATTATCATCCGGATTTGAGTAATAATTAAATCCTTGCCATACCCCTGTTATTAAATTATTTAATCCAAATGTTTTGGTCTGCTCTATTTTATCTGTTGTGATATTCTGGTCATCTGTTGAGGAAGAAGACAAGACCCAAGCAGGATGTCTATTTGCAACTTTAACAACTAGCTTTTCTGTTTGTAAACGTGTAGTTTTCAGTGTCAAAATGTGAGTATATGTACTAAGGCCAATCTGTTTTTTTTCTTTTTGACTTAAACCTCGAACACTAATGGAATAATTGTCAGATGCATAAATTGAATTATTATTAAAGTATTCTAATCCTTTTATACTATTACTAAAATTTACTGCAACATTGAAACTAAATTCTTTTTGTTCAGAAGTTGCATTATAAAGGCTGTGTTTATCTTTAGGTTTAAAATCGCCTATCTCTTTAGTTGTGATTTTATAATCGGGTATTTTGGCTTTTTTTGAATTGTAAAAGGTGGCAACATTTAAAAATTTGTTGCTCGTTGGATCTACAATTTGGTTGTCTAACACTTTTTTAATTTGATCTTCTGTCCCTATAAACCATACGTAATATGGACGCATACCTGAGAACTGTTTCCCGGCAGGGAATTTATAGGAGTAATATTTCCCATCGAACAACGCACTCATTTGAAATATTGCTAGCGCAAGGTTTTGATTTTTTAATTTATCTTGAATAGCGCCCTTAATTGCAGTTTGTTGAATATTTAAATAGTCTTTAGCATTTGTTTTTACAGGAGGGGAGAAAACGAAATCAGAAATAAGTACCGACATGTTTTTTTGATTTGTTTTTGAAAGAACATTTTTTACGACTTCAGCGATGTCAGAATTGCCTCTGTTTCCCCCTAATTTATTAAAACTAGACGGCGTAAGACCAGTGCTAAATGCCTGATTATCTAATGATATATTGATAACCTTTTCATTAATGTAATTTCGATTAATTGTATTAGTTATTTTTTTAGTGTTTGTTAATATATCAAATAATGAACTTTTCAAATCGGCATTCGTGATATAACCGTCCATGCTGAGGGAATTCTCAAAATAAAAATTTACAGCAAAAGGCTCTTCCTTTTTTACTTCGGGGTTATAAACTTTAACCCCCATGTTTTTTGCTTTAAAAAGTTTTATTAGGTAATTATATAACTCCGAAGAATTTTTATATTTAGCATATTTAGATTCTTTAGTCACTTGTTTCTGAAGATTAAAAAATTCTTCTTTAGTGATTTGATTATCTTTTGCTATGATTAAAGCTTCATCTTGAATATTTATTGCTCCATTGCAACCAAGGATGTGCATTATGAAAATGATGTAAAGATTTAAAAATTTGTTTTTCATCTAGGTATGTGTTTACTCATAATAATTAGGACTTTAAATAAAATGCAAGGACGCTTCCTTTCGCTCTTAAGAGCAATTGGAAGCAACCTCTACATTTCCGTGAGAGAATTGAACGTTAACTAATAATTATCTATGGTTTGGTGTAGCTGGATACGGTAATTGTAAATCTCATCCAGATTGAAGATTTGCTTTTTATCGCCAGCGTCTTTGCCATTCGCAAAAGTTTCCAGGTATTTGTTAGCTGTATTGAAATGAAAGCGGCAAATCGGTTTTCTGTTATTGTCATCAAGTAAAACTCCGAAGTACGATTGTGTATCTCTTGGAGCAATACGCGTAGATGAGATTTTTTCTCTTAAGATGGCTTTCACGATTTGGAAAGCTTCCAGTTCTTCTTCGGTAGTGATAATTTTGGAGTCACCGCCATCATCTATCGGGTCAACTTTCTGATCTACCAGTAGATCTGGTTTTTCATTAATGTTTAATGCAGATTTTAATCTATCGCTAATAGATTCATTTATAGAGAGCGTAAGTGCTTTTTTAGCATACTCTTTAAAAGCCAACATGCGGCTAGCAATTAATGGTTTATCAAAAAAGCGACTGACCAGAAGTTTGATGAGTTCATCTGATGGGTTTTCAATTTCTTTTTCAAACTCCTTTCTAATCGCTTTGATGTATTTTAAGCCTTCAGCCGAATCTAAAATTGTTTCTAAATTGTATTCATTTTTGGTAAAGCTTTCTAAAATTTTTATGGCATTGTCCTTCAGGTCTTCAATGTCGATGGTTAAGAAAGGTTTCTCATCCATGATATTTGGTTTTTCTAAATCAGCATAAAAATTGTAAACAGTGCCATTTGTTAATACACCAAATCTGGCTTTAGAGACATGGTAATAACGGTGTAGTTGGGAGTTATGTGCATCGGCACTTTCTTTCCAGTGTTTGCATTCAAATATGAGAATAGGCTCATTATTTTTTCGAATTACATAATCAACCTTTTCACCTTTTTTGGTTCCAATATCACAAATATGCTCTGGAATAACTTCAGTAGGATTAAAAATATCGTAACCCAAAATTTGTATGAAGGGCATTACAAAAGCATTTTTTGTAGCCTCTTCAGTATTAATCTGATCTTTGAGTCCAACTACTCTTTGGTGAAGTTGCTCTAGCTTTAGTTTAAGATCCATTTCGCGATTTTAATTTTGAGTTCGTTTGTTTGAATCAAAATTAACTCCACAAAAGGATCAATTATTACGGGAAACCGTAAATAGAAAAAAAATGTAAACAAGAAATTAGCTGTATTTAGCTATTGAACTGATAACACATTTTGGTCAACAGCTTCCCGGAATTTAACTTCTGATTTTTCTTTCATCCACCAGTTACTGTCTAAACGCTTAACAGAAGTGAATGGTCTTTTTACACCAACTTTCATTGTTGTCGCATCAAAATGCTTTTCCCAAACGTGAATTAGGGTGTCGCTGCCGATTTTTACCCACCATAATTTTTTGCCAAATCTTTGGGTGTTATAAATTTCAGAAATGGTTCCAACAATAACTTTGTTGTTAAAATTAGGCTCCATTAATTGAAAGGTTTGCATTTTACTTTTTTGCGCACTGGCACTTCCAATTATGAAAGTGAAGATTACTGGGGTTAGAAAATTTTTCATCTATCTGTCTTTTAATCATAAATCTGGGATGTGTTAACGGGAGGACGATAGATTTAAGTAAATACGATGCTATTGCATTTATCAATAACAATGTAGTGCCAAAACTACAGAATTAAAAAAGTTTTGATTTACGGGAAACCGTAATGTGGATTGTTTTTTCTGTAAAAATCTTGTAGCTGAAATGACCCTGATTGGAGAAAAGGGCCTTATTCGAAATTTCGTTGCGAAGGGGTATGGCAGGAAGTCGTTTAGATGATTCCCAAATCTTTACAGTAGGCCACCAACTGCTCATTCTTCGAAAATTCTAGCGAATCTTTAATATTACCCAATCGCTTTTCGAGACTACTTAAGCTTACAGGTTTTATTTTATGCTGTGATAAATAGCTTGGAATATCTTTTTGTGGAGTGCCTTGGGAAAGTAAGGAAATAATGGTCACATCATATTCAGTAAACTCAAAAGCATTTTTCTGTTTCATCGAACGACGTAAATCTTCAGATAGATAGGTTTTGTGTTGAGCAATATTTTCAAGGGCCTTTTTCAAATCTTTAGCATCGTGGCGGGCCTTGCGTACATAGCCATCAATCCGCAAATTTTTAAACAAACTATCAATTATTGCCGGATTGGTTTCCGCAGAAAATACCAATATTTTGATGAGTGGTTGAATTTTTTTTACGGCTTCAATTAACGCCAAGCCACCAGAAAGTTTCTGTGTACGATGATCTTCTTCAAAAGAAAGGTCGGTAATGAGCAGATCAAAAGGTTGATCATCGCTTAAGTTTTTTTGAATCTGCATAAATGCATCATCACAATAGTAGGTGTATTCTGTTTTGGAAATTCCTAAATCTTCCAATGTTTTTCTAACTGAAATACTCGTGCTTTCGTGGTCTTCGGCAATTAATACTCTTTTGAACATTTTATTTTGAATTAAGAAACTGGAAAAGAAATATGGACTTTGAGCCCTTTTTCCAGCTTGGTTTCAAAGGTAAGTTTCCCTCCAATTCCATCTATACGGGAAACCGTATTTTTCCATCCATTATTAAAAGTTTTATTTTCAGGCATGCCAATTCCGTTGTCGGTATAAAGAATATTAACCTGGTTTTCTTCCTGTTCGAATTTCAATACAACGGTTGTGGCATTACTGTGCTTTTTCATATTAACCATTAACTCCTGTAAAACCTGTTCGAGTTCGTATTGAACATTTGGCTGCACTTTTTCCCACAACTTATTGGAGTTACCCACAATAATCACTTTGGTTCGAGGCGTCGCGAATGAGGTAAGTATTTCTGATATTTTTACTTCGAAAGATTGTACATCATGCTCAGGTTGATCGTAAGAAATATCTCTCGATTTTTCATAAAGCACTTCAATTTTATCGATGATTGCTTCACGATCAATTTCAGGTTGATTTTCCATTTCACTCATTACGCGGTACAATCCGTTTGCTACAACATCATGAACTTTCTTTGATGTTTTCAATCTGTTTTCCTGAATGGCACTTTCCTTTTCGAGTTCCATTTTTTGTTGTCTTTTTTTATACCAAAAGAAAGCACTAATAGATACTGCAATAAAAACTACGAAACCGGAAGCCAGCAATAATTCTCGCTTGATAATTTGATAACGTTTTTCGGTATTGTCTTTCTGTAAGATTAAATTATCGGCCTTGTTTTTTTCGGAATTGTATCTAACCACTGCAAACTGATTTTTAGCCGCACTACGAGCTGTTTGCAAGCTGTCGTTTAGGTGTTGATACACGTCGAAATATTTCTTGATTTTTTTTGCTGGAGAAAGCTGGATGATTTTTTCTAAAGCCTCCAGCTGATCTGTAGGGCTCTCTAATTTTCTTGCAATTTGGTACATACCCTCAGCATAAAATAATGCCGAATCTGGTTTTATATTCGTGTAATAATCTGCCAGATGAGCATAGCTGGCATTAAGGCCCCATTCATTTCCTAATTTTCTGCGAATATTTAATGCCGCTAGCAGTTGTGGCAAGGGATTATATTTTGGATTTTGCAACCATTTTGTTCGTGCTGTATTTGAGGATACTCGGGCGTACTCGACTTGGTTTATATTCTGACTGATGATTTGATTATAGATCGTTAAAGCCTTGGCATAATCTTTAATTTTTTGGAAAGCCAGCGCTTTATTATTCTTGATTGTGAGTATTGATTCAGGGTCACTGCTATAATGTATGGCCTGATCATAGTAGCCTATCGCCAATTCATGCAGTTTCAAATCATCATATGTTGAACCTAAGATATTATAGTTTGCGGCAAAACAACTGTAATGTTCCCGATTGTTTTTATTCAAAAATGAAAACGATTGTACTGCACTCTCTTGTGCGCCATAGTAATCGCCGCCATCAGTTTGTATGGTAGCCATATAGTTGTAAGCCTTTGCTATCGTCAAACTATCTACATTAGTCTCCGTAGTTACCTTGTTGAAAAAGTAAAAAGCTGAATCGTTGCTTAACTCGTAAAGCTTGATTGCTTTTGAGTAATATGAGTTTGCATTTGGAATAGGATGAATGACTTTTTCTTTACAGGACAAAAGAATAAGTGAGAGTAGAATTAATAATAGATAATTTTTCAAGAGGGACAAGTTTCTTCAAATATAAAAAAAGAGCGATTTATAATCGCTCTTTTTTTATTTATGGTTTTGGGTGGATATGACCTTTTTCTCCTCCGGTATCATCTCCGTCCTCTCCATGATCTTCATAACAGATATCTTCATCTTCAGTACTGCTGATGTTTACAGTTGTGCCAGCACCAGAGGGCGGCGTATTTGTTGTTGATGGACTAACCAATCCTAATAAAATTGCTAAAAATAAGGGTAAAAACATGATTCAAAAATTTTAGAAAATGAAATACTTGTAGTTCCCCTCGAACCGTTCGAGGGGTTTGCTACGGTGTAAATCAGAAGGCCTTCTGAAAATTTTTGGGAAGTGTTTGAGTTCCTCCCGCGGCTGCTTTTTAACTGCTTCCCAGGTCAGTTATAGGCAACCGCGATGTTTACTCTTTTTGCAAAACTTGTTTATGAAGTGCAGTTAATTAGATTGCACTTGTGCTGTTTGCTGATACAAATATGAGTCGGTATAATGGCTTTGTTAGCAGACGATTCCGATAATACCGATTTTACCGATCGAATTCTTACAATACCTTTGACGATGTCGAAAATTCCGATAAATTTGTAGGTGTTAATGCTCTCCCTATGTTTGAAAAATACCAAGACAAAGTTTTAGAAGCTTATAAAACTAAAATTGAAAGCAAACAAATGCTTCAGTTGGTAGGAATAAGTCCAGCACTACTCAGAAATGAATGTTTAAATATTTACAGAGAGCGAAAGGTTGATGAAAAAGATATCCCTTCTTTGCGAGTGTTTTTCGGGCCGGATACAAACAACAAAGGTTATCTAAAAATAATCGATGAGTACCCAACAGGTAGATTCAGATCGCTGAGTAATTTTTTCAAAGGAATTCCCGTTAAGCCAGACAGGAAGAATATTGAACTTTTGGCTTGGTTAATTGATTATAAACCCAGACCCTATCAAGCATTGCGGGGATATGATATTTCTTCGGATGGTACTGCCGATGCAACTAGTAACGAAATAGTTGTAAAGCAAAAACAATTTCCAGAAGTTGAAACAATAGATATCAAAGAAGGGGAGGATGATTGTCAAAAAGAGCCGGCTAAAGAAGATGCTCTGGAAGTGAGAGGGGTTCAGAAAGGTATTCCAAAAAAATATTATAAATCTATATTCGCTTTTGGAGCTGCGGCCGCTGTTGCAATGGGCGCATTTGTTTTCTATCCTAAAAACTATCAATGTATGTATTGGGCAGGCGATCATTATGTAGAAATAGCATGCGATCAAAAAGCTTCAGCACAAGTGATTGCTTTGGATACTTTTAAGATTTCAAATCTAAAAAAGATAGACAAATGGGATACTTTGACAGCTGCATCTATAGGTAAAGTTCATTATGCAAAAGTTAAGGTTGATAGTGTAGACTTTTATACTGCAGGAGGCGATCATCCAACCAATAGCACAAAACGTCTTTTGCCATTAACACAATATATTCTAACTAAATATGTTGCCAACAAAAAATAAGAGATATAAATTAGTTTTTTATTCCTATCTCATTTATAAAATTGCGGACGATCGAAATAGTGATGAGTATAAAATTGGCTGATGATCTAATGCGATGACGGTGTCTTTCATGCGGAACACCGCCTAACGGCCAATTCATTTCTAATTTTCTTTCTTTTAAATTTCAATTGGCAATTAAAGGTTTTGCAGATATCAGTCGATGAAGGTGTTGACTTTCTTCTTCATTTGGTTTTAGTACGTTTTCCAACAGGGCCAACAGCGAATCTGCATCCCTCATTTGTGAAAAGATAAGATTCAAGGTCAGCTTTTCTTGTGCATCATTCAGTCCTTTAAACATGCGTGGCTGAATGCAGTAAATCGCTTTTACCAATTCGATGAAAAGCTCCTTTTGGTTCAAATCATTATCATTATTTCCAAATTTGGGCATTGAACCCGATAATAATAACTTTTGAATTAATTCATCAGCAGCATTATTTTTTACAAATACCTTTTGTTTATTGACGACAATTTTTTGCAGCTCCTTAATTAACTGTTTAAAAATAGGACTCTGTGGATTGGAACCAAACAGATTTACTGTTTCTTCCGTATCATTGAAATTAAAAAGATTAAAATAATCTGATTCGATATAAACGCTGTGATAAAAATTAATCGCGTTATTGTTGAAGGATGTGAGCTGTTTAAAAACCTCTTTTTTTTCGCTGTTTAAAAAATAGTAGTAAAACTTATCGCCAATTTTTTCGTTCCAGCGAACAAAGGTAATGGTAAACATAAATCTCGATGTGGAAGCATCTACAATTTCCCTTTCAAAAATTTCGTGGTCGGCCAGGAGCTCTTCATATATAATTCTTTCACCATTAATGCACAGCTGAAAATCGTGTTTGCTATTTAACAATAAAAACCAGCCAAATTCTGATTTCAGGTGGTTGATAAAGGCATCGTTGGTGAAATTATAGGCAGTTACACCGAAAAGATTTACCAGTTTTAATCGTGTACCCGATGCATTCTTTACCCCTTTTTGTTGGTGTTCATCGGCATAAAAATCTTTGTTGCTGGCATTAATGGTGATGTCGTAAGTGGTGAATGCCTGTGTATTTTCATCAAAAAATGTAGTATTCCAAATGGCGGTTTGCGCAAAAGCAATAAAGGAGAAACGTCCCTTGCCTTTTTTGCCCCGAACGTAAGATGAACGATGGTCGGTACTGCGTTTTAACGAGTCGAGAAATGCCCCAAAGGTTTGGTTAAGATTATTGAGGTTAATGCCGCTTCCGTTATCAATAATTTCTATCGATGGAATGAAATCAATTTCATTGGTATCAAAAACAAGATCAATTTTGGTTGCTCCGGCATCAAAACCATTCCATATCAGCTCTGAAATGGCCTCCATGTAATCTCTTGTAATGCCCGAAAACTCGACACTGTTATTGTTGATGCTAACCTTATTTTCCATAATGCGATCTTGATTTTATGAACCGCAAAATACTAAATTAATTAGCAAATAAAGTAAAAATAATTTACATTTAAACTGGCTCACTGGAATCCCTTTGGGTAAAAAAAGGATACTCTAAACTCCAATTATTGGCAGCAATTTGTTGCTTAACATAGCTGGTCGGTAAACCGTATTCAGGGAAAATTTAGTGAGACAAAGACTTTGAATTTGATTACTTTGGATAAATCACTAAATTTGCCATAAATCATCACAGTATAAAATGTAGGAGCAAATTCTTTCGATAAGACAAACGGTATCCAATTGCATTGGATCAGAAATTATTTACGTTTTAACAAAGATATCATGCTTACTTTACAAGGTGTTGCTTACCAACATCCCAATCGGGATATATTATTTTCTAATTTAAATTTTACGCTTCACGCCCAGAACAAAGTAGCCTTGGTAGGTCAAAATGGTTCGGGTAAATCTACTTTGCTCAATCTTTTGGCTGGAACTTTGCAAGTTACTAAAGGTTTGCTACAGGCAGATGATCAACCCTATCTGGTTCCCCAAATTTTTGGCCAGTTTAATGATTTAAGCATTGCAGAAGCGCTAAAGATTAATGATCGAATTTCGGCTTTACATGAAATTTTAAATGGAAAGGCAACTGAAGAAAACTTCGCAATTCTACAGGATGATTGGACTATTGAAGAGCGTTGCCATGAAGCTTTTGCCTATTGGCGACTTGAAATATCGGACTTTAATCAAAAGCTGGATTTACTAAGTGGTGGGCAAAAGACCAAGGTTTTCCTGGCTGGAATCTTTATTCATCAACCAGAAATTATTTTGATGGATGAGCCGAGTAATCACCTTGATGTGGAGAGCAGGCATTTATTATACAAGTTTATCCAGGAAACTAATAAAACGTTGCTTATTGTAAGTCACGACCGTATTTTGCTCAATCTTCTTAACCTCACGTACGAACTGAACCAAGGCGAAATCAATACCTACGGAGGAAACTACGATTTCTATTTGGAGCAAAAACAGATCGAAGAAGAAGCCTTAGCTAATGCCCTTAAAGCCAAAGAAAAAACGCTTCGGAAAGCGAAAGTGGTGGCCCGTGAAACTATTGAAAGGGAGCAAAAATTAGATGCCCGGGGAAAGAGGAAGCAAGAAAAAGCGGGTTTACCTACCATATCAATGAATACCTTGAAAAACAAGGCTGAGGGCAGTACAGCTCGTGTTAAGCAAATGCATGGTGAAAAAATTAGCAACATCAGTAAAGAATTAACGGAGTTAAGAAGCACTATTCCTTTAACTGGACAGATGAAAATTGGCTTTGATCAATCCAATCTTCATTATGGAAAAATACTCATTGAGGCAAGGGAAATTAACTTTGCCTATGGTAATAACAAGCTCTGGCTTTCGGCACTTAATTTTGAAATAAAAAGTGGTGAAAGAATTGCATTAAAAGGCATAAATGGATCTGGAAAATCTACTTTGATCAAGATTATTTTAGGAGAGTTGCTCCCTCAAACAGGAACAGTTAAAAACGCCACCTACGATGCAATTTACGTCGATCAGGATTATTCTTTAATCAATAATCAACTCACAGTTTATTTGCAGGCACAACAATATAATACCGGCGAGTTACAAGAACATGAAATCAAAATTAGATTAAATCGGTTTTTGTTTAATAAAGAAGACTGGGATAAGTCTTGCAGTGCATTAAGTGGAGGCGAAAAAATGAGGTTGATGCTATGCTTGCTAACCATCAAGAATAAGGCACCAGATATGATCATTTTTGATGAGCCCACTAACAACCTCGATATTCAAAATGTTGAAATATTAACTGAAGCCATTAACGAATTTAAGGGTACACTTTTAGTCGTATCTCACGATAGTTATTTTTTGGAGCAGATTAATATTGAAAGGGAAATAGTATTAGATAAATAGCTTGGTTTAAAAAGTCTGGAAATGAGAAAGCCTCATATCTCTATGAGGCTATATTGAATGTCTTATAAGTATCCACCGATAAAACTAAACCAAACAAACTATACTATAAACACAAGTGTAATTGGTTTGTTTTAAAATTTTTAAAAAATTTTTAAATTTCCATAAGATGAATTTATAGTGCCTTCATTCGCTTTTTTGAAAGGTATTTTCTAACAGGAATATCAAATAAAATCATGGTTAAATAGGCTAGGGCAACTAAGGCGATTACCCCGCTTGAAATTACTAAAGCCAATTCTGTTCCTTTTGGTTTGTACGCATTGTAATAATTGGCAAATACCCAAATGGCCATGTAATGTGTCATGTACAAAGGATATGATATCTTGCCAAAAAAGGTGCAAAATTTGGTTAACCCCTGGGTGGCAGCGGTTCCTGCACCTAAGGCAACCAAAAGGGGGAAATAAAATAGAACCACTAGTGATTCAGTTAGCCAGTTATAATTTGAATAAGGTATAAAAAATGCGAATAACAGCAAGATGGATAAGCCAACAAAACCGAGCTTGTTTTTAATGATCCATTTGGAGCGATAAATTAATAAGCCAGCTGTAAAAGAGTATAATATCCTTGCCCCACCTTCCCAAAAATTTTCGCCGGCCCAACCGCCCAATAATGAGCCCGTACGATAAGCAACTACTACCAGAATAATAGCGGCAACGCAAGCAAGTGCCATTAAATACTTTCTGGCCAATTTGTAAAGCACAAATGCATAAACAATGTTCGCCACATATTCCCAAAATAAAGACCAGGCTGGCGCATTTAAACCGAAGTTGTTAAAATAGCGCTCTTCCATTGTTGGAAAAGGAATTAATAAGGCGGAAGTTAAAAACAATAAAGTGATTTTGCCTATGCTATATTGGGCGGCGGTACCACTAAAGGGATCGAAAATGAAAGTTAGCAGTCCTAATACAGAACCAAAAATAACCAGAGGATGTAACCGGATGATCCGGGATTTAAAAAACTCCATAATGCCCATTTTTTCAAGGCGATCATCATAAGCATAGGCGATTACGAATCCAGAAAGGCAAAAGAAAAAATCGACAGCTAAAAACCCATGACCGAGAAAATTTTTGCTAAACTCGAAAACCACTTCCAAAAAATGGAAAGCAACAATGGCCAAAGCAGCCACACCGCGTAATCCATCTAGAATAATAAAATGTTCTTTGGTTTTTAATAAACCTGGAGTTACGTTGTTCATGGTATGCCCTGTGCTCACATTATTAAAATATGCAAGAAACAAGAATACGTATTTGACCAGACGATGTCAAATTAAAGCAGACGGGATTTTGATGGTTTGTGTAACAATAAAAGGACCTTCTGTTTGTTTGAAGGTCCTTTTATTGTCGTTTTAAGTTAATAACTCCCAAAATTAATCATCCATTGGATCCCAAATTTATCTTTGAAGCTTCCAAAATAATCGCCCCAAAACATATCTTCCATGGGCATTTCGATAGTTCCTCCTGCTGATAAACCATTGAAAAGCTGATCCGCATCTGCTCTGCTTTCTGCAGCAAGATGAACATACATATTATTACCTTCTCTAATAACATGTCCTGCTGAAGGCATACAATCTGATGCCATTAAAATAGTATGCTCATTAATGGGAAGTGCAACATGCATTACCCTATTTCGCTCATTTTCGGGTAATTCATCCGCGTTAGGCGCATCACTCATTTTTTTAAAAAAGATAAATTCGCCGCCCAATACCGATTTGTAAAAATTGAAAGCTTCTTCAGTCTGGCCGTCGAAGTTTAAATAAGGATGCATGGTTCTCATAAAATTTTTGCTATTTCTGCTAAGTTAAGCAGTACCTAAATTTTACAAAGGGGGGAGTTGAGACAAATTTGGGTCTTATTAAACTAGATTGTGTACTTCACTTCCTGTTAACTTCTGCATTAAATTATAAATATCGGCGACTGCCCAATGTTCAATAATTTTTTCATCTCTTAAACGAACAATATTTACTTCCTCGTACTCGATCTTTTTCCCTGTAGCTGGGATGTTAAGAAACGATTCTTTATGCGTTCCCGTTACAGTGAATTTGCACATTACTTTGTCGCCATCGCCTAAAATGTCATCGAATTTTATTTTTAAATCAGGAAAACCCAGTTTAAACACCTCAACGGTATCGTAAAAGGCTTTTTCGCCTTCGCGTTGCCAGGGAAATGTTTTATGCACTTTAACCCCACTATCCACGAACTTAGTAATGGCATCCAAATTGGCATTGTTGAGCAGCTCATCAAAAAATACCTTGCAAATCGCTTTGTTTTTCTCTACTTGATTATCCATAATTTCTATATTTTTTGTTGAAGAATTAATAATTAAACAGGATAAAGTACATGTTGTTTCCGCAATTTTGAGATCGTAAAACTCATGAGCGCTATTTGATAAATTGCGTTTTGTTTCTTTTTATAAAAAATGTATTACAATTTCTTTCGATTGGTTTTATTATTTAAATTCGGAAAGCCCTTAAGCCAACAAAACAATGACTAGATTTAACTTCGTTTGCTATTATTTACTTCTTACCATTTTGCTTTTTTCTTGCTCTCCTAAAACCAGTATAAGGGGGAACGATCAAAGTACCATTCGCGTTTTAACGTATAATATCCATCACGCCAACCCTCCATCCAAAGCAAAAGAAGGCTTGATTGATTTAGCTGCCATTGCAAAAGTAATTGAGACTCAAAAACTAGATTTAGTTGCTTTGCAAGAAGTTGATGTAAACACGAAACGGTCGGGAAACATGAATGAAGCGGTTTTTTTAGCCACCAGGCTGAAGATGAACTTCTATTTTTTTAAAGCGATAGACCATGATGGCGGAGATTACGGGGTAGCAATACTTTCGAAATATCCCTTGAGCGATCCACAAACCTATAAGTTGCCTAACAACGGCGAAGCAAAAGCAGAACCACGGGTATTGGGAATGGGTACGGTTACACTACCCGACGGAAGAAAAATCCGTTTTGCGTCAACACATCTCGATGCACAGAAATCGGAAGAGAATAGAATGATGCAGGTAAACGAAATCAATAAATTAACCGAAACAGAAACCCTTCCGCTAATTATTGCAGGAGATTTAAATGCCAACACAAACTCGGAGGTGGTCAAAGTTTTCGACAGGCAATTTGTTAGAACCTGTACTGACTGTGGTTTTACAATACCTGTAATCAATCCTAAAAATACTATCGATCACATTGCATTTAAAAAAGGAAATAATTTCGAAGTGATTTCTCATCAGGTGATCAATGAAACGTATGCTTCTGATCACTTGCCTGTTTTAGCCATACTAAAACTGAATAAATAACTCAACCTAAACCAAACCATAAACCTATGAACCGCAGAAATTTACTCAAAACTTTAAGTATAAGTTTAGGCGCAACCGTAGTGAGCACGGATGTACTTGCCCGCTTGGCGGATAATACTTACAGCTATCGTATAGCTGACAATCCTTTGCATAAACCCTTGGCAAAGCCCATTACGGCAATTACCTGTGGTGCGGGAAACCGGGGCACTGTTTACGGTAATTTTGCGGCAAGTTTTCCCGATCAGATAAAAATAATCGGTGTGGCCGAGCCCATTCCATACAGAAACGAACGATACGCCAAAAAGCATAAAATTGCTGATGAAAATCGGTTTAATACCTGGGAGGATGTATTTAAAAAACCTAAAATGGCTGATGCCATTATTATTTCCATGCCTGATAATTTGCATTACGAACCTTGTATGCAAGCACTAAAGATGGGATACGATATCCTATTGGAAAAACCCATTGCGCCTACCGAAAAAGAATGCCGTGATATTTTGGCTTTGGCGAAGAAAACGGGAAGAATTGTTGCGGTTTGCCACGTATTACGCTATGCGCCATATTTTGTAAAGATGAAAGAACTGATTGCAAAAGGTGCTATTGGTGAGGTAATCAGTATTCAGCATTTCGAACCTATTGAACATACCCACATGGCACATTCTTATGTGCGTGGAAACTGGCATAACTCCAAAGCCACCACGCCTATAATTTTGGCTAAATCTTGTCACGATTTAGATATTATGAAATGGGTAATCAATAAGAAAGCCGAGCGTATTGTGGCCATGGGCGATTTAAAATGGTTTAAAAAAGAAAATGCTCCTGAAGGAAGTACTGCCCGATGCACTGATGGGTGTGCGGTGGAGCGGGAATGTCCGTATTCGGCAATTAAAGAATATGTAGATCGCAATTCGAGGACATCGGTTCTGGATATCCCTGAAGGTACAACCGACAGAAAAGCGGCGATAATGGATAAACTTAAAACAACAAATTATGGCCGTTGTGTTTATCGCATGGATAACGATCAGCCAGACCATTATGTAACCAGTATTCAATTTAGTGATAGCGTAACCGCAAACTTTTCAATGGAAGCTTTTACTTCATACCATGATAGAAGAACCCGAATTATGGGTTCGATGGGTGATATAGTTGGCGATATGACGGAGTTGGTGGTACATGATTTTAAGACCAGAAAAGAAACGAAATTTATTCCAAAAGCTGATGATGTAGATGGTTATAAAAATAGCGGGCATGGCGGTGGCGACTGGCTTTTGGTAAAGGATTTTTGCCAAGCCGTATCACAGCAAAACCCTGCATTATTAACCTCCACAATTGACGAATCTATAGAAAGCCATATTATGGGTTTTATGGCAGAGAGCAGCAGGAAGAATGGTAAGGTAATGGATGTAAAGATTTAAATGGTTTTCATGATCGTCATCCTGGCAGATGTGAGGATGACGATCATGTTTTTTCTATTGGTTGGTGTCTCTTCCAACCAGATTTATATCGTTATTTTGCATTAAGATTGCCAATTAAATTGGGAAGGACGACCGTTCGTGTTGGGGACTTTTCTAATGGTTAGCCTGTCCGCCCACCAACCAGACTAATTTCCCGTTGTCAACGTTTAGTCGTCATCCTCGCGTATGCGTGGATCTTAAAGCGAAAGATCTACCACATTAACTTCTCTACTGGTTGTTGTCTCCACCAACCAAAGAAAAAAGATCTAATTCACTAACTAAAAGCACTCCACCTCCCAAAAACGTGTCCAGTTTTTATGGGGAGCCAGAGAGATAATGCCTTCCTTTTGTTGCAGTTCCTGATTATGATTTACGCCATCGGCTACGCCACACCAAGGTTCCAAACATACAAATGGAGCATCTGGCGCCGCCCATATCCCAAAAAATGGGAAGTCTTCGAAATGGAAATGCAGGCCGTAATCATTCTTATTATTCAGCAAACTAATACAGCTGCTTTGCATCGTTTTAAAAACCAATGCATCATTGTAAAACAGCTCGTGTTTTAGATTTAATTTATGCCCGTTAAGTTCAATAGACTCAGTTTCGTTGGCAACCAAACCATCTTCCAGTTTCCAATAGGTCAACTTCTCATCTGTATTAAAAGCCAAATAGTAATCCTCGTAGGTGGTATTTGGCGTATTGGGTACCGCAAATGCAGGATGCGCACCAATAGAAAATAACATTTCATTGGTACCGGTATTAGTTACTTCGTAAGTTAAATTCAGCTTTCTGTCTATCAATTTATAAATCAGCTTAAGCTCAAAATAAAAAGGATAAACCTTAAGTGTTTCATCGCTTTGCGATAAGGTAAAAACAACTTCAGTATCGCTTATCTTTTCAGCCGCGAAAACATGATCGCGGGCAAAACCATGGCGTGGCAACTTGTAGTCAACGCCATTATATTTGAAATGTTCATCCTTAAGCGAACCTACAATTGGGAATAACACCGGACTATGTTTTGCCCAATATTTTGGGTCGGCGCTCCACAAATATTCTATTTTAGTTTCCTTGCTATAAAGGCCTTGAAGTTCTGCACCTTTTGCTGCAATACTTATTTTTAGGTAGTTGTTTTCGAGGGTTATCATTTCATTTTAAAAGTAATAAATATGCGGTGCTTTGGAAACTATTTTGTTAAATTTGATCTGAAATCTCCATGTCTGCCATTAAGCCACTGATTATTTAAGTTGCAATAGTTGTTTGCAGTTTAATTTAGGAGGGCACTCGTAAAAACAATAAAATATGCCTGTTGATCTCTCTAAACTATCGAATTCAAAAGTTAAAGCTGCAATAAATGCCTTGCAAAAAGGTGATGAGAAAACCTGGTTCTCATTGTTTGCTGACGATGTTAAATTTTATGACGACGGCAACCAGCTTCAGTTTAATAATTTCTTTAAAAAAGCTTTAGGGCATGAACGCTTTACCAGTATTGATCAAGTGGAAAATAATGGCTTAGATGTTTATGGCAATTTCCACTCCGACCAATGGGGCGACTTTAAAACTTTCTTTAAATTTCAAATCGGCAAAGGCGGGAAGATTAACCGGTTGGATATTGGCCAAAGTTGAGTTTGGAGTCTAAAGTCTTCAGGCCAAGGCCGACAGCTTAAAGACTAATGACTCATGACTACCTTCACCCTTTCTCTTCCCAGATTACGGCAATGTTGATAATGGTTTGTACGGCTTTCTCCATATCCTGAACGCTTACCCATTCTTGCTTGCTATGAAAAGCATGTTCTCCTGCAAAAATATTCGGACAAGGTAAGCCCATATAAGATAAACGTGAGCCATCGGTGCCGCCACGAATGCTTTGTTGCTTGGCCACTACACCTGCCCTTTCAATGGCTTCTATTCCATATTCCACAATCTTCGGATGTTTATCCAACACTTGTTTCATGTTTCTGTACTGTGGTTTTATCTCCAGATTGTAAGTGGAATTTGGATAGTTTTTCAGAACATTTTTTATCGTTTCGTCCAAAAATTTACCATGTTCTGCTAGCTTCTCATCCGTAAAATCTCTGATGATAAAATGTGCCTCTGCTTGCTCAACCTGGCCGCCGATACTCACTGGGTGAATGAATCCTTCTTTTTGATGAGTTGCTTCTGGGGTGAGCGTATCTTTTGGTAAAGAAGCAATGATATCAGCAATAATTTTGATGGCACTTTCCATTTTACCTTTGGCAAAACCAGGGTGTGTACTCACGCCATTAACGGTTAATGTTGCGCCTTCCGCAGAAAATGTTTCATCCTCAATTGATCCTAAAGTTTCGCCATCTATAGTATAACCAAAATCAGCACCTAATTTTTCGAGATTTGCCTTATCCACGCCTCTTCCGATTTCTTCATCGGGGGTAAAAAGAATTTTGATCGTACCGTGTTTAACATCCGGGTTGTTCATTAAAAAAGCAGCCGCTTCCATAATTTCCGCCAATCCGGCCTTGTTATCGGCACCTAATAAAGTAGTGCCGCTTGCAGTAATGATAGAGTTTCCAAATTGCTGTTTTAAATCGCGATGTTCTGCAAGTTTAATTACGATATTATTGTCGTCGGGCAATATCAAATCTTGTCCTTGATAATTGTCATGAATAATCGGTTTAACATTTTCTCCGCTGCAATCTGGCGAAGTATCCATGTGCGAACAGAAAAAAATTACAGGAAGATTTTTATCGCTCGTAGCAGGAATGGTTCCATAAACGTAGCCATTCTCATCCATTTCAGCATCAGAAATGCCTATTTCCAAAAGTTCCTGAACAAGTACTTTTCCTAAATTCTTTTGCTTCTTTGTTGATGGGCAAGTGGCAGAATTTGGGTCAGATTGTGTATCTATTTTGGCATACTTAATAAATCTATGCGCTAATGAATTGTTAAAGTTGATGTAATTGCTCATAATTCAAAGGTAAAAGTTATAGATATTGAATAAACATATTATTTTTGTAAAAAAACAATATGACTTATCGCCTCCCGAAGACAAGTGCGCTAACTGTTTTATTCTCTTTATCTTTTTTGATGTCGTTTTCGCAATCAAACTACTTTAAATGGTCGTGGGGTTTAGGCGGCGGTGCCAATTACTCTAAAACCGACGTAGTGGAAGGGAATTGGGGATATACCGCAAAAGGTGAAATCAATTATCATTTTACACCTTTTATTACCGGTGGCTTGGAGGCACAATACGGCATGGTGCAAGGTGGTGATATTGTTACTGATCCACATAATCGACAATTTGTTAACAAATACACCAGTATTACTGCAAATTTAAAACTGCATTTGGGTGAATTTATCCCTTACGAGCGTAAGCCTTTTTTAGAAGCCATCAAAGGAATATATGCTGGGATTGGTATAGGTGCAATAAATAACAACATTTCTGATATTGTACGTTACAAGCCTAGCTGGGCTGCTTTTGATCCTGGTTATGGTCCTTTTCCTGGTGAAGATAAGGGCGTTAATTTAATCGTTCCAATCAACTTAGGATTTAATTACTACCTCAACGATGGTTACGGTTATGTTCGCTATGTGATCAACTTCAACGCACAAAGCAATTTCACCTTTGGAGAAGGTTTAGATGGCTATAACGATCCCTCAACAAAATTCAAAAACTACGATCCTGATACATTTAACGTTTACAGTGTAGGGGTAAAGTATTTCTTCGGAAATATAAAGGCGTATCGTAAGTTCTTCTAAACACTATTCATTCTCTTAAATCAGTTTGCATGAGAAATTTGTTTGTCATCTGTTTTTTAATCTTATCTTTTGAAACAATGGCACAAAAAATACCTTTCGAAAACGGTGGTAAAAAAGAAACCACCACTTACGATGCAGCAATTGCTTACTACGAAAACATTGCGAAGAACTATCCTCAGGCGAAGCTTTTGACCTACGGAAGTACCGATTTTGGCAAGCCACTCCATTTGCTGGTTTTATCGCAAGATAAAGTTTTTGATCCTGTTGAAATAAAGAAAGCCAATAAGGCTGTTTTGCTTATCAATAATGGGATTCATCCGGGAGAACCTGAAGGTATTGATGCTTCCATGATGCTGGCAAGAGATCTATTGAAAGAAGACAGACTTCCAAAAGATGTGGTGATTTGCATTATCCCTATTTATAATATTGATGGAAGTTTTAACCGGAGTTCAACCTCAAGAGCAAACCAAAACGGCCCATTGGCTTATGGCTTTCGCGGAAACAGCAAAAATTTAGATCTGAACCGCGATTTCATCAAAACCGATTCTAAAAATTCGGCAACCTTTCAGTTAATTTTTAACACCTGGCAACCCGAAATTTTTGTAGATACCCATACCAGTAACGGTGCCGATTACCAGTACGTGATGACACTCATTCCAACACAAAAAGACAAGTTGAATGCTCTTTTATCAGGATACTTAACTAAAACTTTGGTGCCCGATTTATATTCGACGATGGAAAAGAAAGGTTACCCGATGATTCCATATGTAAACTCCTTTGGCGAAGTGCCGGAAACGGGAATTGCTGGTTTTATCGAATCGCCCCGCTATTCTACAGGTTATACCACCTTGCACAATACCATTGGTTTTATGCCAGAAACGCATATGCTTAAAGCGTATGACTTGCGGGTTGATGCAACCTATAAACTTCTTCAAACCTATGTTGATATCGTTCAGCGTGATGCCCAGGTTATTACAGAAAATAAACGTAAGGCGGATGAGCTTGTAGCGAAACAAACCGAATTTCCCCTGGCCTGGAAATTAAATAAATCTGTTTCTAATAATTTGCCCTTTAAAGGTTTTGAGGCCGGTAAAAAGCCAAGTGAAGTAAGTGGTTTTGATCGGCTATATTATGATCGGGATAAGCCATATACCAAAACTATTAAAGAGTGGAATAATTATGAACCGGCTATTACGGTGCAAAAACCAGTAGCTTATATCATTCCGAAAGCATGGGATAGGGTGATTGCATTACTTAAACTTAATAAAGTGAAGGTTGAAGAGCTCAAAACAGACACCAAAATTTCCGTAGAAAGCTATTACATTACAGATTTTAAAACGGCTAGTCGTCCGTATGAGGGGCACTATTTACATTCTGCTGTAGTGGTTAATCCTGTTAAAAATACTTTGCAATACTACGCTGGCGATTTTGTGGTGTATGCCAACCAGAAAACGAACCGGTTTATTGTAGAAACCCTGGAGCCACAAGCCACCGACTCTTATTTCAACTGGAATTTTTTCGATTCCATTTTAGATATGAAGGAACATTTTTCTGCTTATGTTTTTGAAGATACTGCTGCTGATTTGCTCAAAAGCAACCCAGAGTTGAAAAATAAATTAGAGGCTAAAAAGGCATCAGATGCAGACTTTGCCAAGAATGCGGCAGCGCAACTTGATTTTGTGTATAAAAATTCTGATTATTACGAGAAAACACATAACAGATACCCGGTGGCACGTTTGGAAATAGACGTAAAGCTCAACTTAAAATAAATAAATGGAATACCTCAGCATTGCTCCTGTAGCATCAATCATATTTGTCTTTACAATTGTTACCAGCTTGTATGCCTTTTACGATCAAAGCATATACGGTAAGTTTATGTTACATCCTTACAGTGTATCGAAAGGAAAAAATGTTTATACGCTAATAACCAGCGGTTTAATTCATGCCGATTGGATGCACTTGTTTTTTAACATGTTTACGTTCTATGCTTTTGCATTTACCTTGGAGCAAATGATGGGCAGCTGGCAATTTGGTTTAATGTATTTTTTAGCCTTGATATTGAGTGATCTGCCAACTGTATTTAGACATAAAAATGATTTTCACTACAATAGTTTGGGTGCTTCTGGCGCAATTAGCGGTGTATTATTTAGTTTCATCCTTTTTAACCCTATGGCAGGAATTGGAATTCTGTTTTTGCCTTTTTCTATTCCAGCAGTAATTTTTGGGGGAATTTATTTAGCCTATTGTGCTTATGCCTCAAAAAACTCGAGAGACAACATTAATCACGATGCCCACTTTTTTGGTGCACTAACCGGATTGATTTTCACTATTATTTTCGTGCCGGGTATACTCCAAAACTTTTTTGCAATAATAGGTGCAAAGTTAGGAATGTAATTATCCTGCAGCAGGTAAACAGGGTTTTTCGAAAAAGCTCATTGGATGGTCAGGGTCTTTAATGATCTCAAACTTTACATATCCCCAGGGTTTCCAGAAATTTTCCAGTACCTGAGCATAAATTTTGTGCTGCCAAACATCAAACAAAGGCTTGGTCATATTTCCACGAAGCGGCATCGCTTCAATGTAGGTTGTGCCCTCAACAGGCATAAATGTGTATTCTGGCAAGCGGTTAAACAAATAAGCGGAGTAGTAAAAACGAGCGGTAAGTTCTTCAAATTGTTGTGCCGTGAGTGCTTTATTTTTCACCTCATTTATAATTTCCTGGTGATAACGTTTATTGGTGCCATTATCCTGAAGGCAAGCAATAATACCAAAATCTTTCATCTTCAGCGAAAAGGTAAGCGTATTAATTTCATCTCTGAAACTGAATGGAGTTTGCTCATCCTCCAGCTTTACTACCGTGATCGACCAGGGAGTGAAATTTTCGAACTCGATGCTGGTATACATATTCTGCATCATAAAGTTGAGGTTGGCGAACTTCATCATCAGCGATTGAGACATATTCAAGCCATCTGCCGTCATTTCCTTGCGCAAAGCAGAATGCATTTCAATGTAAACGAAGCCATATAAAAACTTCCCAATCCAATTAAATAGCTCAAGCTCTGGCAAAGCCGAAACAGCATGATAACCTGTAGCAAATGCTTGTTCTACTTTTTCTTCCAGTGGATTTAAAAATTGCTCATTTACTTCGCTATTAACAGGAATTACCAGGGTATTGTAAGAACGTATGCTTTCATCCAGGAACTGAATCTGCTCCTCGCCTGTTAATCCTGCTTGCTCCAACAACCATTTTGGAATCAGCGGAACCTGGGTTACTGGAGAGTTAAAAGTGTTGCCGCTCAGGAAACATTTTTTGTATAAGAAATCGAAACTTTGGAAAGGATTGTATAGGCCGGTATTCATCACTGCAATATTAGTTATTATATCGTTATCGCTTGTCAGTGATATTTTATTTTAACCCTGGGATTACAACATGATGGTTTTTGAGGGCGTTGTTTTTTGGACGGCAGCAGGGCAAGTCGTCTTCTCGAACGACATCTTTCTTGTCGGAGAGATCTTATTCAGTAATTCTGTTTAAAAGATCTCTCCTCAACCCAAGAAAAATGGGTTTCGTTCGATAATACGGTTACTCGACAGTTCGTCCTCACAAATGACATTCTTCCTGTCGGAGAGATTTCATTTCGATAACTCCTCCAAAAAGATCTCTCCTTAACCCAGGAAAAATGGGTTTCGTTCGAGATGACGGTGCTAGACAGGTCGTCTTCTCGAACGACATTCTTCATGTTGGAGAGATCTCATTCAGTAAGTGGATAACTTAAGTTAGCAACTTACCATTCTGAAATTTCGCTCCATAAATCTTTCCACTCTGGATTAAGTTTATCAATCAGACGATTTTTCTTTTCCCTTCTCCATTTTTTCAATTCCTTTTCTCTATTTATGGCTTCCTCAATCGAGGGGAATATTTCGAAATAAATGCAGAATTCTAGGTTATACTTAGCAGTAAATGAATTAGGGTAATGATGAGTTTTATGTTCAAAAATGCGATTGCGCAAATCAGAGGTTACGCCAATATATAATACTGTTTTATTTTTATTTGTCATCATGTATATACAGCCACCTCTTTCCATAAATCTTTTATTAATAATAGATTAAAACTCTGTCATAAAGCTATTAAAGATCTCTCCTTAACCCAGGAAAAATGGGTTTCGTTCGAGATGACGGTGCTAGACAGGCCGTCCTTTAGATTTGTATCAGTATTTTATTTAGGGATTAATTGATATTACAATTAGTTTGGTTTAGAATAATATATTTAAAAGATTACCTAATCGGT
>NZ_LMLE01000003.1 GCF_001422545.1 Pedobacter sp. Leaf41
GGTCCATTACAAGGGTACAGCGGGGGTACACACGAAATTTCGATTTCCTATTCCTTCATCAGGCCAAATATCAGAATGGCGACACCAAGGGTTTTCTAATAAATTAACAGCGAGCAACATATAATGAATAAAATTTTACCAGCCCTTTCTTTTACTGTTTACTGCCTTTTGGCGGTAGGTTTTTCAGCAAGGGCACAGTACGTATTAAAAGATGCAGACAAGCAGTTCGAACTTTTCAATTATGCCAAAGCAGTAGATTTATACGAACAGGCTTATAAGAAGAAAGAAACATTACATGCGGCCGAGCGTCTGGCCAATGCTTATGCTTACATGAACGATTACAAGCAGGCGGAAAGCTGGTTCGCTATTGCCTCAAAATTGGATGGCAAAAAACCTGAAAACATTTTAGGTTATGCAAAGGCTTTGCAAAATAACTCCAAGTATAGCGAAGCCAAGATTCAGTATCAAAACTATATCGACCAGAAAAAAGATGTTACCGAGCGCCAAAAAGAGGTTTGGCTTTCCTCTTGTGATTCGGCCCTGCAATGGATGAGACATCCGAAGCAGGTGGAACTGATCAATCAAAAATCATTGAACAGCAGCCAGTCCGACTGGGGCGCTACCACTTACCAGGGCGGGGTAGTTTTCACCTCAGATAGAACCGAAACTGGTCTGGAATCAAAAGAAAATACACCGTTTTTGAAATTCGATGGAGCTAAAACTCCCGATAAAAATATTTATGGATGGACCGGGAATGGATATTTAAAACTCTACATCAAATGTAGTCCAACTGATAGTTTGAAATTGTTTCCCATTAAAACAGGTACCCGATACCATGTTGGATCGGCAACCTTTACCGCCGATGGGAACACAGTATATTTCACCATGACGCCCGTTACGGATGATCTGGAAAAAATAAAAAACAGGCCAAGCACGGTTAATGTAGAAATATACAGCAGTACAAAAGGCGATGATGGAAGCTGGGGCGAACCGGTCACTTTTCCGTACAACGATGTAAACCGGTATTCTGTTGGCGATCCGTTTATCTCTGCGGATGGAACAACCCTGTATTTTGCATCGAACATGCCGGGCGGAAAGGGCGGAACAGATATTTACGTTTCTTTAAAAACCGATGCAGGAAAGTGGGGAAAGCCGGTCGATCTGGAAGAAATCAATACCGCCGGAAACGAACGAAGTCCGGTCTTGGATGTCAGCAACAATCTGTTTTTCTCGAGTGATGGCTATGTTGGCATGGGCGGGCTTGATGTTTTCAAGGCGCTGAGAGATGGTTCAGGTATTGGCAGGATCGAGAATATGGGTTATCCCTTTAATTCATCGCAAGATGATTTTGGCTTTAGCCTGAATGAAAAGGGCGGCATCGCTTATCTGTCTTCAAACAGAAACAATGGTTTGGGCAGCGACGATATTTACAGCATCGATCAGAAAATGATTATCGCTTTCAAACTGGAGGGTACCGTATTCGATAAGAAGACCAGTCAACCTTTACCCAATGCGCTGGTTACGCTTGCCAGGGTAGGTGGTGGATCCATCAAAACTGAAGCAGATGCCGATGGGAATTATAAATTCAATCTTTCAGCAGAAAGCGAATACAATGTAAGCGCAGAAAAAACCAATTACCGGTTGGATACCGAAAATCTGGCCACAATCGGTTTGACAACTTCGGAGGTGATCAGACAAGATCTGCATCTCGAAGCGGTCGAAATAAACAAGGCAATACGATTGGAAAACATCTACTACGATTTTGATAAATGGAACATTCGTGCCGATGCCGCAAGCGAGCTGGATAAGCTGGTCAGGATTATGGCCGATAACCCTACGATATGGATTGAGCTTGGCTCTCATACCGATAGTCGCGGTAAAGACAGCTACAACCTGGCATTATCTCAAAGACGTGCTGAATCCGCGGTTCAATATATGATTTCTAAGGGCATTGATAGAAACCGAATTACAGCTAAAGGTTACGGCGAAACGCAGTTATTGAATAAATGTGCTAACGATATTGAATGCAACGACGCCGAGCACCAGTTGAACAGAAGAACCGAGTTTAAAATTGTAAAGCAATAATTTAAAGAGAATGTAGAATATTATGAAAACGTGTTTGCTCAAAATGCAGTTGTGAATAAATGCTTTTTAGCAGTTCAGTAAATTTTTAAAAAAAGTATTAATTAATCTTTACTCTAAAAGATGCCCTGGTAGCGATGTCAGGGCATCTTTTTTTTGGGTTAATTTTTTTGAATTGAGACATGGAAACTCTTTAAAACTAAAAATGTTAGTATTTTGTTGATAAAATTTTTCATATACTCAGCGTTAAAGCTAAATAAATTAGTATTTTTGTTCTTGAGTTTGAGGTAATTTGCAGAATTTGATAATGTTGGAATCATGACGGACAAGAACAAACATATCATCCATATGGATCAAGATGCATTTTTCGTATCAGTTGAACTGCGGAAGAATCCTAAACTAATTGGCAAACCAGTAATTGTTGGTGGCAGTGCAGATCGGGGCGTAGTGACTTCCTGCAGCTACGAAGCCCGCAAATTTGGCGTGCATGCAGCAATGCCGGGTCGAATGGCAAAACAGCTTTGTCCACAAGCTATTTTTGTGAGGGGAAATATGGATGACTATTCCAGGGCTTCGCATGAAATTACTGAAATTATAGCCGATCGTGTTCCTTTATTTGAGAAGGCAAGTATTGATGAACATTATATCGATATGACGGGTATGGACAAGTTTTTCGGCTGTATGAAATTTGCTTCCGAACTTCGGCAAACGATTATCAAAGAGATGGGATTGCCAATTTCTTTCGGCTTGTCGGTAAATAAAACCGTCTCTAAAATAGGCACTAATGAATGTAAGCCAAATGGCGAGTTGGAAATTCCCTTTCCACAGGTTCGATCGTTTTTAAACCCTTTGCCGGTACACAAAATTCCAGGTATTGGTGATGCAACTTATAAAAAACTGAGCGAAATGGGGGTTCGGAAAATCCAAACTTTAGCAGAAGTTCCTCAAGATTTAATGTTTAAAATCTTAGGTCAGCAGGGCTCGGCGATTTGGCAGAAAGCCAATGGTATCGACTTTTCACCAGTAGTTCCTTACCGCGAACGGAAATCGATCGGTACACAAACTACTTTTGAAAGCGACAGTATGGACATCGCAAAAATGAAGGCGATTTTAAGCGGCATGGTCACTAACCTCACTTACGAGCTTCGGAGTCAGCAGAAGTTAACCGCCTGTATTACCGTTACCATTCGTTATTCTAATTTTGAAACCGTAACGCAACAGGCCCGAATTCCTTATACCGCACTCGATTCTTTCTTGATTTCCAAAGCACATGAGTTATTCAAGAAGCTGTATAGCAAAAGAATGTTGTTACGCTTAATCGGCGTGAGGTTGTCTCATCTGGTAAGCGGTTTTGAACAGATTGGTTTATATCATACCTCAGAAGAAGAATATGATTTATACCAGGCAATGGATAAAGTGAGGAATAATTACGGTATCGAATCGGTTGTAAAAGCCTGTATTGTTAAAGGCCCGGAACGGGATGAAAATGGTAAAGTCATCAAATATAATCCCCGAAAGAAAAAGTTGCCTGGAGCTGAAAATGAAAACGGAGAAGAAAGAAAGCGATCGAGAATTAGAACTTTTATTAACGCTGATTTAGGAACAGCTACTAAGTTAGACGGATAGTTTTTTCATTACAACTGGTTAAATGTTTAATAATCTACCCTTAACCAGAAACCCGGAAACTGTCAACCAGCAACTATCCTAACAACTAGCAACTGGCAACTGTCAACCAACAGCTTGTAACTGGTAACCGGCAACTTGTAACTCACAACTGGCAACTGATTACTGTAAACTGAAATGTTTCTTAACGTACATTCATCCTATAGCTTAAAATACGGAACGATGGATATCCAAACAATCGTTGCCAAAGCCCGTGCTTTAAATATTGGTCAGCTTGTTTTAACAGATATCAACAATTCTACCGGAGGTGTCGAATTCATTAGGGAATGTTATCAACAAGGAATTGCTAAAGAAGCAGATGATGTTCAAAAAGGAAATATTCCCTATCCACTCAAACCCATTACTGGTATAGAATTTAGAAAAGACCAGCAGCTATTATATATCGGTATTGCAAGAAATAGAGAAGGGATGCGGGCACTCAACGAGTTTTTGAGCTTCCATAATATCGAAAATATTCCACTTCCGGATGCTGCACCGAATCTTAACGATGTTTTCTTTATCTATCCTTTTACTAAAATTTTTGATCGGACATTAAAATCGAATGAGTTTATTGGCATAAAAAGCGATCAGTTAAACCACCTTTACAAACACCCTTTGCTCGGGCAAAAGAAAAAGTTGGTAGTCTGGCATCCGGTTACTGTTGGGAGCCGGGTAGAACATCGCCTACATGAATATCTACGAGCGATTGAATTGAACACCTTATTAACGCTGGTGCCAGAAAATGCAAAATGCGGATGTAAGGAAGTTTTGATTCCCGAAGAAGAGTTAAAACTCAAGTTTGAAGCATTTCCGTTCATTGTTGAGAATACACATAAATTATTAAATGCATGCGATTTAAGTAGTTACTTTGAGCCCGGACCTCAGCCTGTATCTAAAAACCGTTTTTCCTATTGTAAGGAAGGTGAAGATTCGGACAAGGTTTTGCTCAGGCGAATTGCATACAAAGGTTTAGAAAATCGTTACGGCAAAAATAATCCAGTTGCCAGGGAACGAATGGAAAAAGAGCTGCGCATCATTGAACTGAAACACTACTGCGCCTACTTTCTAATTACGTTCGATATTGTTCGATACGCCATGGGAAAATGTAATTTTTACCACGTAGGTAGAGGGTCGGGTGCAAACAGCATCGTTGCTTATTGTTTGCGGATTACCGACGTAGATCCCATTGATCTTGATTTATACTTCGAAAGGTTTTTACATGAGAAACGTACCAGCCCCCCGGATTTTGATATAGACTTTGCCTGGGATGAGCGGGAAACCATTCAGAAATATATATTTAATAAATATCCGAAGTGGCATGTTGCTTTTTTAGGTACGATGAGTACTTTTAAAGACCGGGCCATTATTCGGGAAATCGGTAAAGTGCTGGGTTTGCCCAAAGAAGAAATTGATGGTTTCATCGACCCAACGAAGGAACGTGAAAATCAGCAAAATGGCACCTATCAAAAATTAGCTGCCGTTCACCATCACATGCAAAATATGCCAAATCAACGTTCCATTCATGCTGGCGGCATTCTCATCTCCGAAGAACCTATTACCTATTACACGGCTTTAGATTTACCTCCAAAAGGTTTCGTAACGGTACAATGGGATATGTACGAGGCGGAGGCAATAGGTTATGAAAAGTTTGATGTATTGAGCCAACGTGGCATCGGTCACATCCGTGAGGCGGTCCAACTGATCAAGAAGAATCGCGGTCGTGATATTGATATCCATGATTTTAAAACTTTTAAAAATGATCCAAATCTCAATGCTATTTTGCGTGAAGGCCAACCCATTGGTTGTTTTTATATCGAGTCGCCAGCCATGCGGCAATTACTGAAGAAATTGAAGTGCGAAGATTATTTAACCCTAATAGCGGCGAGTTCGATCATTCGTCCAGGCGTGGCGAGTTCTGGCATGATGAAATCTTTCATTGAGCGTTATCATGCGCCCGATAAAGTGGTTTATCTCTGCGAAGAGATGAAGGAACAGCTTAAAGAAACGTACGGGGTTATGGTTTACCAGGAAGATGTGATTAAAGTTTGCCATTATTTTGCCGGCCTTGATTTAGCTGATGCAGATGTGCTTCGTAAAGCGATGAGCGGTAAATACCGATCGAAACTCGCTTTTGATGAATTGGTAAATAAGTTTTTTGTTTCTGCCCGCAAACAGGGACACAGTGAAGAATTAATTACCGAAGTTTGGCGACAGATATCCTCCTTTGCCGGCTACAGTTTTTCTAAGGCACATTCTGCCTCTTTTGCTGTAGAAAGTTACCAAAGTTTATATCTGAAAACTTATTATCCAAAAGAGTTTATGGTGGCGGTTTTGAATAATTATGGCGGTTTTTACAACAGGTGGGTATATGTTCACGAGCTTCAAAAAACTGGGGCAAATGTACATTTGCCTTGTGTAAACCAAAGCGATGAAGTGGTGAATATAAAAGGAAATGATGCTTTTTTAGGCTTCACGGGAGTTCAGGGTTTGGAGCATAAGTTCATTGAAAGTATTCCTCAGGAACGCAGGTTAAATGGACCTTTCAAAGATTTAGAGAATTTCGTAAAACGAACTCAAATTACATTAGAGCAAGCAATATTATTGATTCGCTTGGGCGCCCTCAGGTTTACCGGAAAAGATAAGAAAACGTTACTCTGGGATATTTACAACTATTTAGGACACAAGAACAAAATTGTAAATGCGGCCGAATTATTTAGCCTCGAACGCAAAGAATATACGCTACCGGAACTGGCCAACTCGCCAATTGAAGACGCCTACGTAGAATGGGAACTATTGGGCTTTCCGCTAAACTACCAAATGTTCGATTTTTTGAAAACAAGTTACCGCGGAGAAATAATGGCTGCCGATATGAATAAGAACGTAGGAAAAACAGTCAGAATGGTAGGGAATTACGTTTGCGAAAAAACAGTTCGAACCGTAAAAAACACTAAAATGTGGTTTGGAACCTTTTTAGATAGTAATGGCGATTTTTTTGATACCACCCATTTTCCTAACTCAACTCCAATGTATCCTTTCAAAGGAAAGGGCTGTTATCTGATATTGGGTAAAATTGTCGAAGACTTTGGTTTTCAGAGTGTGGAAGTTTTAAAGTTTGCCAAGTTGGATATTAGGATGAATCCGGTAGCGGTTGATTAGGATGAGCCGATTAATTTCACTAATCGGCTCATGATTTGAATGGTTTTTGAGCCGAATAATATATTTATTACTTTTAACCCATGATCCACATCAAAGCCGAAATAGAAAAGTTTGAACAAATGGCCGATAAAACGGGTTGGAGCTATGTTTTTATTCCAGCGATAGTAGCCAATCAAATTAAAGCCGATTGTAAAGTTTCTTTTAGGGTAAGAGGAAAAATAGATGATGTGGAAATCGCAGGCGTTGCCACAGTTCCAATGGGTGAAGGCGATTTCATTATTGCACTTCGAGCCGAACTTCGTAAAAAATTAAAAAAAGAAGCTGGAGCAGAAGTAGAATTGTGGCTGGAAGAAGATAAACACTTTAAAATAGAAATTCCCGAAGATTTAGAGCTGTGCCTGGCCGATGGCGATGATTTATTAGAGCGATTTCTAAAACTTTCAAAATCACATCAAAACTATTTTATTAAATACATCAACGAAGCTAAAACCGCACAGACGAGAACGAAGCGCCTCACGATGACGGTTATGGCGATGGAGAAAGGGCAAGAATTTGGAGCAATGATCAGGGCAAGCCAAAGAAGAAGTCTTGAGTCCTAAGTACATAGTCTCGAACCATAAGTCGGTCGATACCTTCAGCTTTTAACTTTGAACAGTTAACTTTTCTCCCGATTGTAATTTCTAAACCAGCTGTTCACCTTCATTTGGATCACTCCTAAAAAAGCTTCTCGGAAAATACGGGTACTCATTTTTGATGTTCCCTCTGTTCTATCCGTAAAAATAATTGGAACTTCAACTACCTTAAATCCAAATTTAATGGCTGTAAATTTCATCTCAATTTGGAAAGCATAACCTACAAAGCGTATTTTTTCCAATGGGATAGTTTGTAACACAATTCTACGATAACATTTAAAGCCTGCTGTTGCATCCTGAATGTTAATTCGGGTAATAAAACGAACGTACATTGATGCAAAATACGACATGAGAACTCTTCCCATTGGCCAATTTACAACATTAACCCCTCTAACATACCGAGATCCAATAGCAAGATCAGCACCATTTACACAAGCTTCGCGAAGCCTGAATAAATCATCAGGGTTATGAGAAAAATCAGCATCCATTTCAAAAATGTACTCATATTTACGTTGCAAAGCCCAATTAAAACCATAAATATATGCTGTACCCAAGCCTTGTTTGCCAGCCCGTTCCTCTATGAATAGTTTCCCGCTATATTCAACTTGCAGCGATTTCACAATGTTTGCAGTGCCATCCGGAGATCCATCATCAACAATAAGCACATGAAAAGGTTGCGTTAACGAAAAAACCTTTCTAATGATCTTTTCAATGTTTTCCTTTTCATTATAGGTAGGGATGATTACTAAACTATCAGACACGTGTTGGTATAATTTTAAAATTACGATTGAGTAATTGTTGTATGGGGGCGAAATTAGTTATTAAAAACCAAAAGCCCGAAATTTTCTTCCAGGCTTTTGTCTGTGTTGTATTGATGTATTTATCTTACTTCTCCCATTAGCTTTTTAACCAGTTGTGAAAAAGCGATTAAGGCTACACCCGCAATAAGCGAATAAAGTGCTAATGCCTTATATCCATCTGTGTAAGCTACCAGTTTTGTCATTAACGAAGCATTATCAATGCTCGACATTTCTGCACCCAATTTGCCAGCAGCAAGCTGGCCAAATGCACTTGAGAGAAACCAAAGTCCCATCATCATACCAAACATCTTCTTTGGCGAAAGTTTCGTAATAATCGACATGCCAATTGGACCCAAGCATAACTCGCCCAAAGTAAGTAGGAGATAGGCCAGGGTGAAAATATTTAGGGAACTTATTCCTTGATCATTTGAAAAAAATCTCGTTGCGTAAAAAACATAAAAGCTCAGCGCCAACAAAAGAAAACCTATTCCAAATTTAACAACCGTATTGGGTTCAATTTTGCGTTTGTACATCCCAATCCATAATAAACCCACCAAAGGACTGAAAACAATTACGAAGAATGAGTTTACACTGTTGTTCACCACATTGGGGTCAATGTTAAAAAAAAGCAAACTATGATCTAAATTGTCTTTAGCAAAAAGAGATAGGGAACCTCCGCTTTGCTCGGATATTGCCATAAAAATGAAGTAGCAAAATATGAAAACAAACGCAGCAATGAGTTTATATTGTGCCTTAATGTCTTTAACCATTGCGGTTTCGTAGATGAAATAGATCAAAGCTACAATGCCGATAGTGTACATAAAATAATCAGTATAGGCAGTGTTTTTAACCATGATGAAGATCAAAGGAATACATAGCAAAGATCCTACGTAAACGGCTATTTCGTAAGCAGTTCTTTTAGATTTTTCTAAATTCAATAATGGAGAATTTCCAATAGGGCCTAAGAACTTTTTGGTAAAAATAAAGGTTCCCAATCCGAAAGCCATTACAACAGCTGCCGAAAGAAAACACAAATGCCAGGAAACATATTTACCCAAGTAAATGCACATAGCGCCCCCTAAAAGGCCTCCAACGTTTATACCAGCATAAAAAAGACCATAACCTGCATCTCTTCGGTTGTCTTTTTCATGGTA
This sequence comes from Pedobacter sp. Leaf41, assembly GCF_001422545.1. Classification (GTDB taxonomy): domain Bacteria; phylum Bacteroidota; class Bacteroidia; order Sphingobacteriales; family Sphingobacteriaceae; genus Pedobacter. The sequence continues at coordinate 9,487 of NZ_LMLE01000003.1, forward strand.
AAGCTCGCCAACCATCGATGAAATATTTGGCTTGAAAAAACCAGTTCCAATGATTGAAAGTGTAATGCCGACATAAAATAAATCCTGAGGAGAAAAAGCTAAAATTAGATTTCCGATAATCATTAACGATCCGCCCCAAAAGAGCGACTTCCTAAAACCTAAAATTTTATCGGCAAAGATGCCACCAATAAAGGTAAAAGCATAAACGAAAGCCTGAATTGCACCGTATTGGAGATTCGATTTTTGATCAGTTAATCCCAATTGATCAACCATGAAAAACGCAAGGACACCTCGCATGCCATAAAAACAGAAGCGTTCCCACATCTCTACTAGTGATAAATACCAAAGTTGCTTCGGATATTTACCATCAAAATTCTGAATCGCTTCTAATGTTTCAATAGAAGGCGTTTTTTCTGTAGCGATTTGCATGCTATTTAACCCCGTGCATTAATTTTTTGATGATAGGCGTTAACAGCATAATGAAAATACCTAATCCTACTGGGATCAGCGTGAAAATCAAAAAGAAAGTCGACATAGAATACTGCGCAGTAATTTTATCAATCATTCCACCCATGGTCCCTGCAATTTTGTTTCCAATCGCTATGGCTAAATACCATATTCCGAACATGATCCCGATCATTCTTCCCGGAACTAATTTGGAAACATAAGATAATCCAACAGGAGAAATAAAGAGCTCACCCATGGTATGGAAAAAGTAAGCTAGAATTAACCAGATCATACTTACCGAAGCAATTTTCGCACCCGGTGGAATTGAACTCGAACCATAAGCCAAAGCGGCGAAGCCGATACCCAATAAAATCATTCCGATACCGTTTTTTACAGTGGCCGTAGGGTTTAATTTGCTCTCCCAAAGTTTTGAAACAATAGGTGCACAGGAAATAATAAATAAGGAGTTTAATACCCCAAACCAGGTTGCAGGAACTTCAGCTTTAACATCGCTATACTGGTTTTTCAGCATGTAAATTACCAATCCCCAAATGATAGCAAAACCGGCTGCAAGAATAATATTCCCCAAAGCAAAGTTTGCAAATGTTTTTCTGAATAAACTAAAAAGAACATAGGTAATGATGACCAAAGGGACTACCGTAATCAATGTGTTGGCAACATTGAAGATAATTTTAGCATTTCCTTCTAATAACCTTGCAGTGTAGTCTTTTGCGAAAATTGTCATCGAACCTCCTGCTTGCTCAAACGAAGCCCAAAAGAAGATAGTGATAAAAGCAAGTACGATTACAACAATCATTTTATCTCTCAGCTTAGGTGAGTATTGTGCAATCCTTTTAATCAAGATAAAAATAAACAAGGCCAGTGCGATGATAATAGCGAAGTTATCTCCCGTTAAACTGCCTATTTTGAAATTAAATACCGTTGAACCAGTAATTTTTGATACCGGATCATTTATAATCCAAATTAGCCCAATGATTGATATTAACCCAATAAGTACGATATCGAATATGGAGAAAGGATTCTTTTTTGCCTCTGCAGGGTCTTCATCTTCATCAATAACTACATTGTTTTTTTCAGGTTTAAGCCCAATTGAGCCAAATATATTTTTAGTAAAATAAAATTGAAGCATACCTACAAACATGAAAATACCGGCCAAACCGAAACCATAGCTCCAACCCCAATTTGGATTCTCGCCAATGTAGCCGCATAATAACATACCTAAAAATGCTCCAGAGTTAACACCCATGTAAAAAATCGTATATGCACCATCTTTTTTCTCTGGGTGTTTTTTGTACATGTGTGATAAAATCGATGTCATGTTTGGTTTAAAAAAACCGTTTCCAACCACCAAAAGGCATAATCCAAGGTACATGAAAATTGGATTGAACTCGAACGCCATCGATAGGTGGCCCAGGGTCATTAAAAGCGCCCCCAAGATAACTGCCCAACGATAACCGATAAATCTATCGGCAATAAAGCCGCCCAAAATAGGAGTTAAATAAGCCAAAGAAGTATAAGAGCCATAAATTGCAAGCGCATGTTCTCTTGGCCAGCCCCATCCTGGGTTATCGCCAAATATAGAAGAAGTAAGAAATAGAACAAGTAAAGCACGCATACCGTAGTACGAAAATCTTTCCCACATTTCCGTGAAGAAAAGCACGAATAACCCTGCCGGATGACCCAATACTTTGCTGCTAAAGAAATCGTCTTTGGTTTCAATGGATGTTTGCATAAAACATTTGTTGGTTTTAGTTTATGAATTCAGAATTTGTGTGTTGTTTAAGCCTGTTTGCAAGGCGCAATATAGGTAGCGATTGGCAAACTCACAAATTTTTACCGTATAGGAATAGTAATGATGTTGTTAAGCAGCGTTAAATTTTAAAACTTTCGTTCTGGTTTAACATTTTTCTTTGGATCGGCGTATAGCTCATCCATCGCATTTGGATCATTATTTAATTCTAAACCTTCCATCAGTTTTAGTTTTCCACCAATTATTTTAAAGCCATCGAACGTTCCGTCTGATCCATAAAATTCATATTTACCGGTCATCTGAGAATCGAAAGGCGCTAAATGATCAAATAGAATCATACCTGCTTTCCGATCTGTTTTCAAAAGCATCGCATTTGATTTTGTGTATTCAAAAATGAATCTATTTTTATCTTTTATGTTTTTTCCATCGAAAACTGGTGCGCCAAATGTTAACTTATCCTTACTAAAGGAAAGAATTTCGATTACCTTCTTTGTGGTCGTTTGATTGTTGCCTTTCCATCCCAACAAGATGTAATAGGGCAGGCGGCTACCACTGGTAACAGGTATAATCTCGTAATAACGGGCCCCAAACCATTTTTGGTTGTCAGTTATAATATTTGGATCATTTAAGTTTTCGGTTTGATCGATCAAGGGGAAAAGTTTCAGCGAACCCTTGTTGCTATTCATTTGGATGGCTCCATAGTATCGGTAGGTGCCATTTTCCAATAAAAGATACCAACTGATTACTCTAAAAGCCTGATCTGGAGATTTAATGATGGAAACATTTTTTAATGAATCGAAAGAAAAACTAAATGAATAGGGTGTCTTCAATGCATCAACTAACGTTTTAACAAATTTTCCATTCAATTCTAGCTTCTTTACATCAAAAGTTTCTGCGGTGGTAGCCTTCGATATGTTAACTAGTGTATCCTGGAAATTTTCAAGTGCCTTTTTATTTTGCTGGGCATCAGAATGAAATCCAGCAAACAGAAAAATTAATAAAAGATATATTTTTTTGATTTTCATTTACATTAAGAATGCCGGGCATAAAGCCCGGCAAATTTTAAATTCTTTCGATAACGATGGCGCTTGCTCCACCACCGCCATTGCATATTCCGGAGACGCCAATTTTACCGTTATTCTGTTCCAATACAGAAAGTAACGTAACCACAATACGAGCACCAGAAGCACCAAGTGGATGCCCCAAAGATACTGCGCCACCATTAACATTTACTTTATCGTTTGACAGTCCTAACAGTTGATTATTAGCGATTGATACCACAGAAAACGCTTCATTGATTTCGAAATAATCGACATCTTTAATGTCAATATTGGCTTTTTGTAAGGCCAGAGGAATCGCTTTTGATGGCGAAGTAGTAAACCATTCTGGCGCTTGTTGTGCATCTGCATAAGCTAAAATTTTCGCCAATGGTTTAATCCCCATTTCTTTCGCTTTAACTGCACTCATTAACACCAATGCTGCTGCACCATCATTTAAGGTTGATGCATTAGCTGCAGTAACCGTTCCATCTTTCTTAAATACCGGTTTTAAACCGGGAATTTTTTCGAATTTTACGGCGGTTGGTTCATCATCAGTATTAATAACAGTTGTTTCACCCTTTCTGTCTTTCACTTCAATTGACGTAATTTCAACTGCAAATTTCCCTTCGGTTTGTGCGCTCTGAGCTCGTTTGTAAGATTCTATTGCGAAATTATCCTGTGCTTCACGACTGATGTTGCATTCTGAAGCGCAAAGTTCAGCAGCAGAACCCATGTGATAATCGTTGTAAACGTCCCACAATCCATCTTTAACCAAACCATCAGTAAGCTGCCCGTGGCCTAAGCGATAACCATTCCTTGCTTTATCCAAATAATATGGAACATTGCTCATGCTTTCCATACCGCCGGCAACCATAATCTCATGATCACCGTTGGCAATGCTTTGTGCGGCCAACATAATCGCCTTCGTTCCCGATGCGCAAACTTTATTAATGGTAGTGGCAGGTACATCTGGTAAACCCGCTAATTTTGCAGCCTGCGTCGCTGGGGCCTGTCCTAAATTTGCAGATAACACGTTGCCCATGTAAACTTCCTCTATATCTTCCGGTTTTAAACCAGCTTTCTCAACGGCAGCTTTGATTGCAAATCCACCTAATTGTGTAGCAGAAAATTGATTTAATGAACCGCCAAAGCTTCCAATGGGTGTTCTAGTAGCTGATACAATTACAACTTCTCTCATGAATAAATATTTTTATGAACTTTTGGTTAGTCCGCTAAGTTATACATTTTTTAATATTGCAATAACGGATACGCGGCCATTTTAGCATGAAGGAAATGTCAGCTTAGTCGCATTAAAATTAATAACGGTTGACACCAACTCAAATGATGATGGTTTGAGGTGCAAATTTGTTTACTGCTAGTCTTCCTTTGTTTTTCCCTTTTTTCGCAATTTAAGCGCCTGATTGAGCAAATATTCAATCTGTCCGTTTGTACTTCTAAACTCATCAGCTGCCCAGGTTTCTACTTCCTTTAACAGGGCAGGACTAATTCTCAAAACAAAAGCTTTTTTATCTTTCTCTGCCATCCTTAACTTATTGCTCGTATTTGATATCTTGTTTTCAAATTAATGAGGAATAATTCCATTTCTTCAATTTTATTAGAACTGAATAACAGCTTCTTCCCATTTTTAAATTCTATCTGTAGCCCCTTCGATTTATCATTTAAAAGGTAAGCTTTATCGTTTCGTTTAAACCAGAGTCTGTTTTTCACTCCATAACCGCCATAATCGCCGAAGGCATCGTACTTTGTGATGTAAACATTTTCTACACTAATCCACTCAATAGGTGTTAATTTGGTTTTGAAGGGAAAGTATTTATAAAAAATTCCCTCTTGATTTATTCTCAAGGTCAAAACGTTTTTTTGAATAATATAAACCACTAAAAAAGGAAGTAAAATAGCCCAGATGGGAGCGAAGTATGCATTTTTTAAATCCTGGAAGTTCATTCCGCCCTTATCGAACAGCACAATAGAACCTACCATTATGGCATCCACGCCAATTAAAATATAAAGCCACCACAGGTTTAATTGTTGTTTTTCTTCAAATTCCATGGCACTAATTGTATAGCGTGCCAGTGTTTACTACGGGCTGTACATGGCGATCTCCACATAAAACAACTAATAAATTACTCACCATTGCAGCTTTTCGCTCTTCATCTAAATCAACAATTCCTTTCTGTGATAATTTTGCCAAAGCCATTTCTACCATGCCCACGGCACCTTCAACAATTAGCTTCCGGGCAGCAATTACGGCAGTTGCTTGCTGACGTTGCAACATTGCACTGGCAATTTCTGGTGCATAAGCCAAATGTGATATCCTGGCCTCCAAAACTTCAATGCCAGCTCTCGATAGCCTATCATTTAGTTCGTTTTCGAGCAACTCACTAACTTTATCAGCACCGTCTTTTAAAGTGATGCTATCTTCTTCGCCCTCCGAATGATCATAAGGAAAAATATTGGCCAGGTGCCTTACAGCAGCTTCGCTTTGAATATTAACGTACTGCATGTAGTTTTCTACCGAAAAAACAGCTTTTGCAGTTTCATTTACCTTCCATACCACAACAGCAGCTATTTCTATGGGGTTTCCCAGCTTATCGTTTACCTTAAGCTGCTGACCGTTTAAGTTATTGGCTTTTAATGATAACCTTCTTTTAGCGGTTAATGGGTTAACCCAAAAAAATCCATCGGCCTTAACTGTGCCAATATATTTACCAAATAAGGTTAATACCATAGATTGATTCGGGTTGATAATTAAGAAACCTGGAAAGATTAAGAAAATATCCAGCGCCAGTAGTAAACCTCCCCATAGAAAGCTTTCAGTAACGAAACAAAAAATAGCAGCACCAATAAGCGCTAAAAATAATACAAAGGTTAAATAACCTGATGGAGGACTGATAATTTTTTCTTGATACATAATTGATATTAATTTGATATCATAAAGTAAATTATAAAAGATGGTAATTGCAAACAAATTCAGTAAAATGTATATTAGATAAAAATGTTAATTTTGAAAGCACAATAATCCTATCGTTTTGGCCAAAATCAAGAAAAATTCACACAAAATCCTTTACCGTAAATATTCATCTAACTTGAAGTATGTGATGATGATTTTTACAGTTTTCATTATTACGCTTTTTCTTCCTAAACAGCCACGTTTTAGATATGAATTCGAAAAGAATACAGTATGGAAAAACAAAGACCTGATTTCGCCATTTAGCTTCGCTATATTAAAAACCAACCCGCAGGTTAGTAATGATAAAAAAAATGCCTTAAAAAATATTCTACCTGTTTACCAATTTGATAAAGCGATTTCGGATAACGCTTTGGAAGAGTTTTCGAACGACTTTGATATTAAATGGAAATCAACGCAACTTGATGAAAAAGATCGTATTCAATTTAAAACCGAAGCCTATAACCTTTTAAAAAGCATCTATCAAAAAGGAGTTATCGGCTTAAATGTGAAACATCAAGCTGGCGCAAAAAATTATGATTTTTCTTTGATGGAAAATAATGTGTCTAAAACCCGAAACACACAAGATGTTTTTACTGCAGAAAGCGCACTGTTGTTTTTCAAGGCAAATTTTAAAGCCACAAATCAAGTAATGGTCGATCTGGTAGCAAACCTTGCAATGGATCATATAGCACCCAATATTGTTTTTGATGAAAGGTTAACTCAGGTTATTCAAGATAATACGATTAGCAATATATCTACTACTAAGGGGATGGTGCAAAAGGGCGAATTAATCGTATCTAAAAATGATGTGATTGATGAAGAAATTTATCAGAAACTCGAATCTTACAAAACTACTTACGATGCGCAAACAAAAACCATAGGTAGTAGCGTGCTCGTGTATTTTGGCCAGGTGGTTTTGGTAAGTTTCATTCTAGCCATTTTGATGTCCTTTCTTTTTCTTTTCAGGAAAGATATTTTTGCTGATAATCGCCAGTTATCCTTAATACTAATTGTAACTACGGGAATGCTCTTGGCACTTACCTGGGCTATCAAAATGGAGATTCCAAGTTTATATTATATTCCATTTTGTGTCGTCCCCATCATAATAAGGATTCTTTTTGATACACGTTTGGCACTTTACCTGCATATGCTGGTGATTCTGATTGCTGGTTTCTTTGTAGCCAACAGCTTTGAATTTGTTTTTTATCAGGTAACCGCTGGTATGGTTGCCATTTTCAGTATTAAAAACTTCGTAAAACGAGAGCGGTTTTTAGTTTCTGCCATGTTTATACTTTTCTCATACTTTGTTGCATTTGTTGGTATTGCATTATTAAGAGAAGGTAGTTTTAGGGAAATTGAATGGATCAATTTTATTCCGTTTGTTTTTAGTGTTTTACTTTCCCTTTTGGCTTACCCCTTAATTTACCTTTTCGAGCGTATTTTTGGTATTACTTCTGATGTTGCCCTAATAGAACTTACGAACACAAATAACAAATTACTTCGCGAGCTTGCTTTCAAAGCACCCGGAACGTTCCAACACTCATTACAAGTTGCAAATCTTGCTGAAGCGGCAATCTTCAAAATTGGAGGAAACTCTGTTTTGGTAAGGGCAGGAGCACTTTATCACGATATTGGTAAAGTTGATAATCCACAATATTTTATAGAAAACCAAAATACAGCTATAAGTCCACACGATAAGCTGCCTTACGAGCAAAGTGCGCAGATTATTATTCAACACGTTCATAAAGGAATTGAAATTTTAAGGAAAAATCAAATTCCCGAAGCTATTATAGATTTTATTAGAACACATCATGGAAATACCCGGGTGGATTATTTTTATCAGTCTTTCTTAAAAAATACACCAGAAAAATTCGTTGATGAGAATATTTTTAGATACCCTGGACCAATCCCTTTTAGCAAAGAACAAGGCGTTCTAATGTTAGCAGATTCGGTAGAAGCAGCGTCTCGAAGTCTAAAAAATCCCGATGCTCAGAACATAAATGACATTGTTGAAAGGATAATTAACTATAAATTGGAGCAAAATCAGTTAGATAATTGCGATTTAACATTAAAAGATATTGAAACTATCAAATTGATTTTCAAGACGATGCTAATGAGCATCTATCATGTGCGAATAGATTATCAACAAGTTTTGTAATTTTTTTTTGTAGAATAGGTTGTTTTACTATATTTGCAGACCTCAAAACAACGTCGGTAGGACAGAAATTAGAGGAAGTTGGAGAGGTGCCTGAGTGGCCGAAAGGAACAGTTTGCTAAACTGTCGTACTGGTAACGGTACCGCGGGTTCGAATCCCGCCCTCTCCGCAAAAAGAAAAAATAATTTGGCAAAAAAATTGATTTATCATTTAAAAATCGTTTCTTTGCCAACCCTTCGAAAAAGGGTATAACAAAAGAAGATACCAAGTTCGGGATGTAGCGTAGCCCGGTATCGCGCCTGCTTTGGGAGCAGGAGGTCGTAGGTTCGAATCCTGCCATCCCGACAAAAAGTTCAAACCTACTTTCAAAAAAGGGTTTAAAAAAAGGTGATACCTAAGTTCGGGATGTAGCGTAGCCCGGTATCGCGCCTGCTTTGGGAGCAGGAGGTCGTAGGTTCGAATCCTGCCATCCCGACAACTACAGATACAGTTTGTATCAAAAACCCTCTAAATGGTGAATTTAGGGGGTTTTGTTTTTTTATTGGTATCAGTTTGGGTAAAAAAATATCAATGTTTTTTTTACCAAATCCAATACCAGACTTTTCTCAGTATTATTGTCCTCTCAACAAAATCGAAATTTTTTTAGACATATTTTTTTTGAACAAAAGTACCAGGTCCACGTATCCGTTTTTTATCTGCTTTTGGTATTGGATTTGGTAAAAAAAATAGGAGGAAATTCGATGAAATCAAAGCACAGTTTTAGTGTTGATTTCTACGTTAGAAGTGACAGGAAGGCCTTTGGGACCGCTCCGTTGTATGTTAGAATTACTGTCGGTGGAAAGATGGTTTATTTCGCTACTAAAAAGTCCGTAGATCCATCACAATGGGACCAAAAAGCCCAGCGGTTAAAGGGGACTTCTATGGAAAACAATTCAATTCGAGACAGGATGCGACAATTGATAAATGAAATTGGAGCAGCTTATGATGAATTGAGATTTCAAAAGGAGCTAATTACTGCTGAGAAAATTAAAGCCAAGGTTGAAGGCGAGGATCAGGGTAAGACTTTGAAAGCCTTAATTAAATATCATTTTGATCAACCAGGAAAATTATTGGCTGCAGGAACTTTAAAAAACTACTACTCAACTGAGCGGTTTCTTACTGAATTTCTAAAGGAAAAAAAGTTATCGGACATCCAGTTAGCAAAAATCGACTTTAAGTTTCTTACAGATTTTGGGGTATACCTGCGAACAAAGACTCCGGATAAAGGACAAAGGGTTTGTACTAACAACACAGTAATGAAACATATGGAACGGTTTCAAAAATTAATGGGACTTGCAATGAAATTTGGATGGATTTTGCGAGGTCCATTTATTCACTTTAATCGAAAAATCGTAACAAAAGACAGGGAGGTTTTGGATGATCATGAATTAGCACTAATTCAAAGCGTTGATCTACCAGATGAGGTATAGGCTGCTGTAAGAGATATGTTTGTCTTTAGCTGCTATACCGGGCTTGCATACGGTGAGATCAATGCGCTTTCTCCATGCCATATCACAACAGATAACGAAGGTGGTGTTTGGCTGGTTATGAAGAGGAAAAAAACTCTTACTACAAATGAGCGAAGTTTTCATGTGATGGTCTTGCCTATTGCTTTGGCATTAATTCAAAAATATAGATTTTCGCCAGATGCAATTCATAGAGAAACATTTTTTCCATGTCCGTCAAATCAATACACGAACAGAGCTTTAAAAATCGTTGCAGAAAAGGCTGGTTTAAATAAAAAGCTGACTTTTCATGTAGCCAGACATACATTTGCTACAACTGTTACATTAGAAAAAGGAATTTCCATTGAAAGTGTATCTCATATGTTAGGGCATTCTAGTATCCGTACAACGCAGATTTATTCTAAAGTAAAGCAGAAAAAAGTTGCGGCAGAGATGAAATTTCTTTTCATGAGTCAGCAACTCATGATCAAGTAGAGTGGTGAATGACCTTATACATTTTTTTTGATGGCAAGCTAACAGTATTAGTTTAAACTAAACAAGTTGAAAAAGCAGAAGCATTTAGCTTTTTAGTTTAAATGCTTCTCATTATCCTACTTTATTTTACTTTTTTTGATAATCTCCAAACAGGCGGATCATTATATCAGGGCTATTGGTAATTATCCCGTCGACACCCATTTTGGCCAATGAAATCATATCTTCTTCCTTATCCACGGTCCATGGCAATATCAGCATTTTTTTCTGATGGGCTTTTTGAACCATTTGCTCATCCACGCCACTGAAATAAGGGCTGTAAATATCGGGAACGAAGCCCAGATTAGCGAGCTCTTCTTCCATCCCACCTTTTTTAGCGTTCATCTGTTTAAAATAGTCAGCAACTTCTTTTTCAGTAAGTCCATACTTTCTAAGCTGTTCTTCGGTTAGATTCATTTTTCCCTGGACCAATAGTGATAGCTTGACTTTGGGCGATGTCTGATGAAGGATCTTTAATGTCCTCACATCGAAAGACTGAATGGTCAAACGGTTTTGGATATTCTTTTGATTGACCACAGCCATCAGCTTTTCCACGAAAACGTCTGGAAAAGGATGATATTTTCCGTCTCCCATAGGGGATGATTTGGTTTCGATGTTATAAAACACAGGCTTAAGCTTGTTTTTTTTGACATAGTTTTCAACGCTGTCGATCAAGTCGCTAAGCAGGGGCTTGTGTGTTTTTAGTTTTTGCTGATTGGGAAACATCGGATGGGGCCTCAGTCCCGAGCTGTAGGATTTTACGGTATCATAGGGCATCTGGTAAATACTCAGATTTTTTTCTTCGCTTTTGATCACCTCAGTACCATCGGGTTTGCTCATAAAAGCTGCAGACATATAAGGATCATGTGATACCACCACCTTTCCGTCCTGGGAGGTGACTACATCAAGCTCCAAGGTTTTGCAGCCTAGTTTTACCGCATTGAGCATGGCAGGAATCGTGTTCTCTGGTAGCAGCGCCATACCTCCGCGATGTGCCTGTACGTCAAGCTTCTGTTGTGAAAAGGCGGCACCTGATAACAGCAGGCCAATGATTACTAAGTTTTGTTTCATGAATTTTAGAAGTTTTGATTTGCAAAATTAATTTCTAAAATACCCAATGGTGTTAGCGAATTATTAAATCTTGATGTAGGCCGCGATTTGCTGTCAAAGCCGCTGATTTCTGCAAATCGATATTGCCATTTGCTGTTAGTGAAGGGATCATCAAGAAAATATAGACAAATTCCTGGAGAGGGCTGACCTATAAATCTGCTTTCGGCAGCGGGATTCTATATTTTAAAGGTAACATCCATTGATTGTCCTTATTGCGGAAATTTTGGATGGGATTGATGCTTCGATAATTTTTACCTTCTGGAATGAGTTTTTAAGTGAGATTATTTCTGTTTTCCCAAGGTTATAGCTTCAACAATCCGTATTTGTAGGCAAACGAAATCAACGAAGCTGTGTTTTTGCTTCGGGTCTTTGATATTAGGTTTTTTCGGATATTGTCAATTCTACTGGTCTTAACTTTTAATTTCAATCCAATCTCAGCGCAAGTCAATCCTTCTGCGATATATTCTATTGTTTTGATTTCCTCAGAATCCATTCCCATAAAACTCGGAACTGCTTTATTATTTAAATCCATATGGCAACATACGATAATAATAAAATTATGGTTCTCATACCGACTAACTAAAACTACAAAACATTGATTTTATGGTAATGTAATCCTTTTTAAGTTAGAAGCTCAACTTAGAAATAGAACGTGGCACCAAATTCTAATTAATAATGGAATAGCTTTAACTATCCTCTCTATGCATCCTGCGCCAATCTTTAGTCGGTGGGTACTTTTGATGATAGGGTTGATGATTTATCAGCAAGGCTGATCAAACTCAGTAAGATTAATCTGCATTTTAAGTCTGTCACAAGTGAATCGCTTAAATGAAAAAAACTCCCATCAACGATTATATTAAATTGAATCCAGCACTAAAGCTTGAACATCAATTCGCTTTGATTAGAAACTTATAAGAAAACTTATGCATATTCGAAGATTTTCTGTGCAAGAGAACCCCAGGGTACGTTGATGGAAGAACTAGAGAAAAACTTCCAAGAAGTGGTACTAGCGTGTTTTACAAGTTTTATTGGTCAGGATTTAAGAGTCGCTCATTATTATTCATCCTATTGCCGCTAACCAATAGGAGAAAGATTGGAATCAAGCATTAAAAAGCAATACCCTACTGTCAATAAATGGATACTGATGTTTTTAAGAGCTGATTTTTTTATGCAAAAACTATTTTGGTTCATTTTCAGCTGGTTACTTTTGCAGGTTTGCAGATTTAAAAAAGGAATTTATTTTTGCGCCATGACTGTAACTGTACTGGCCATATTGGAGACTGATTTCAAGCCGGAGAAGAACCTGGCGAAGGTAATGAATGAACGTTTGGTTAGGGTGGCAAGGGATCTGCAGGAGGTTCATTTTAAACCACTCTCGGGTAGGGGATTTTCTTCAGATGATTTGGTAGTATATATCAGTTATAATCCTAAGTATAAAATTCGCTTCCGTATCGTGAATGATGTGCCCGCTGATATTGAGTATTTTGTGGCTGAATGCTGCGGAAGGTTGGGCTTTATTCTTTGGAAGGCTAATGCGGTAGCGGGGAGCAGAGAGGCGGTTTAGCAAATCTTCATTTTTATCGACAGGTTTAGTTGATTAAGTTTTTTTGTTGCTGTCCTCAGTTTTGGACTGGCTATCCCTATATTTTTGGACTAAAAGGATGCCACAGTTTTCCCTGAAAGAAGATTGATATCTGGCAGGTTCTACAATCCTTAATCAAGGTAATTTTCATCTACCAATTTCCTTTTCTGCTGATCAATACAGAATTGAAGAGGATTAATTGATTGTTTTGATAAGTTTAGAACTGAGAGATATATTTTTATTTACTTAGCCTGCAGACGCCATTTGGAAGTTTCGAAGTTTCGCTCGAAACATCAATTGGTGGCTGGGTCATCAGTCACTATGGTATACCATTTATGCGATGGGTGGAGATTATTTTTGTATGCTGGCGATAGTAATGTTTATGAAGTGCATGGCTGGGTAGGAATTAAGGAGTTGCTCTACCCAATTCATTAGTTGATCAGTTAAAGGGTAGGCTAGTTTTGTGGAGCAGATAAAATTTGTTGGTATGAGTTCTGCGGATATCATATTTGTTAATGCTACGGATAATATACCTTAAAAGTAACACTACATCTAAATAAGCTGAAATAATTCTTTCTGGTCGATTGATTCTGATGTTCATATTTCAATCGCGGAGTTAGAAAATGAGTTCAGTAACCTTGAAGTTTTCAACTCTCCATGATAAAAAAACATTTTATAATGTAAACTTTATATATTTGATTTTACACTTTAAAACTTTCGATGATACAAGTAATTAACAGGGCTTTTGATATATTGGAATTTATTGCCCGAGAGCCGGATAAACCCAAGGTTCTTGGAGAAATTTCACAAGCCTTGAATCTTAATCCCGGAACCTGTTCGAACATTATCAAAACGATGATGAACAGGAAGTACATTGAAAAGGCCGAATTCAAAAAGGGATATATTCTCGGATCTGCTGCATATAATCTTACTGGAAATGAGGGATACCGTAAGGGACTCATAGATGTTTCCAGATCCGATATGGAGCTTTTGACATCAGAGATAAATGAGAATTCGGAGTTATCGGTATTGCAGAATGACCTCCGGTTGGTACTTCTCAGGGTGAAAAGTGATCATGATGTTCAGGCTCGGACAGCCTCAGAAAAAAGAGCATATGATACTGCGGCAGGGAGGATTATGCTAGCCTATCTGGGCGATTCTGAACTGGAAGCATTTGTACAAAAATTTGGACTGCCAAAGGCGGATGAATGGAGTGAAGCAAAATCACTTTCTTCTTTTTTTGTAGAGCTCTCAAAAATAAGGGAGATTGGATATGCTATTCAAATCAGCGTAAACCAAATTGTCGGATTGGCGGTGCCATTGTTTAAGGATGAGAAAATTATAGCCTGCTTGGGTATGTATATGCCAACTTACAGATATGATATGTTGGGGCACGAACGGATTTTGCAATCCATTATTAAAACTGGTAAATCAATAAATGAAAAGCTAAATCTAATTTAGGCTACATCATTTCAGCTTGATCACCCATCCTAAACCGATGGGTTTTTTTTTGCCGATTGGATTAGATTAATTCACTTTTGGGTTTCAAAAAAATAGAAAAAAATTTGCTTATTTAAAAAATATCTATAATTTTATGTAATAATGTAAAATCATATTTTATATTATAAAATTTAACCGATATAAACCGTTACTGTAAGTCTGGATTCTGGTTGTTTCGACACTTTACTCCTTCTTATCATAGCATTGAAAAATGGCCATCTATGTTGGTCCTTAAATTATAACCAAATCATAATCCTGAACGCGTATGAGAAAATTTCTATTATTGTTAATATTTCCGCTATTGATCATTCATTATGCTGATGCTCAAACAAGACAAATTAAGGGAAAAATAACAGACGAAAAAACCGGAGAATCGTTACCTGGTGTTAACGTCAAAGCTGGCGACAACGCCAGGACGGTTAGTGACCAAAATGGTAATTTCTCCCTTAATATTCCAAATTCAAATGCTGGTCCACTATCAGTGTCGTATGTAGGCTATATACCGCAAACCATCCAGATCGGATCCCGTACCGAGATCAATGTCCGGTTAATCAGTTTATCTCAGGGGCTCGATGATGTTGTAGTTGTTGGTTACGGGGCAGTAAAAAAACAAGATTTGACAGGCTCAGTGGCTCAGGTAAATATCACGGATATGCAAAAGGCACCGGTAAAATCTTTTGATGATGCTTTAGCGGGTCGTGTGGCTGGGGTAGAAGTATCGTCCAATGAAGGACAGCCGGGTATATCCAATAACATCGTCATTAGGGGGAACAACTCTGTTACACAAGATAATACGCCATTGTATGTAATTGACGGATTTCCAATTGATAATCCCAACAACAACGTTATCAATCCTGAAGAGATTGAAACCATCACAGTATTAAAAGATGCTTCGTCCACTGCTATTTACGGATCAAGGGGAGCAAATGGCGTAATCGTGATTACCACTAAACGAGGTGCGATCGGCGAACCTGTTGTAAAATATAATGGTTACGTAGCTGTACAGCGGGTGTCTGAAAGGGAGGAAATGATGGGCCCATATGAATTTGTCCGCCTGCAGAACGACCTTGATCCAATTACCACGGCCGCGGTATATTTCAGTAACGGCCGAAATTTAGAATCTTATCGGAATGTTCAGGGTGTCGATTTTCAAAATGAGCTCTATAGGGATGCATTAATGCATAGCAATAATATATCAATCAGCGGTGGAACTGCCAAAACCCGTTATAGTGTTTCAGCTTCAGCGCTGGGTCAGGGAGGGGTCATCATCAATTCAGGATTTTCCCGTTACCAGGGTCGCGTTACGCTGGATCAGGAACTAAATTCAAAAGTCAAGATTGGAATCAATGCCAACTACAGCAGTATCAACATTACTGGAACCACACCATCATCTTCTACCTCACAAATCAATGCCAGTACCAATTTAATGTACAGTGTCTGGGGCTACAGACCAGTTAGTGGAAGCAATGCCGATCTTTTAAATGAACTGTTCGATCCAGAGATAGACGAAACTGTAAATTACCGTTTCAATCCAATATCATCGGTAAATAACGAATACCGCAAAAACGTAAACAACAGTATTATTGCCAACGCCTACGTTGACTACGCAATTACCTCAAAGTTGAAACTGAGGGTGACTGGAGGTTTGAATAACAACCAGAATAGAAGCGAAAGTTTCAACAATACGCTCACACGTTCCGGAAGTCCGTTTGGTCCATTAGGCGCATCAGGCGTGAACGGAGGCATTGCTTATCGTCAGGTGAATAACTGGGTAAATGAAAACACGTTGACATACAACAATAGTTTTAATAAAAACCATAGCCTGAACGTACTTTTGGGCGCTACCTTACAGGGAATCAATGCTACGGGTTATGGCTATACCGCTGTAGCAGTTCCAAATGAGAGTTTAGGAATTAATGGATTGGATGAAGGAACACCAAGAACAATTACTTCAACCGCTACAGGATCAACACTGGCTTCAGGTTTGGCACGTGTAAACTATAATTACAAATCCAGATATCTGTTCACCGCCACGGTCAGGGCAGACGGATCATCAAAATTTAGGGATGACAATAAATGGAGCGTATTTACTTCGGGAGCGTTTGCCTGGAGAATGAGCGATGAGCCATTTATGAAAAATATTAAATTTATTAACGATGCAAAATTAAGGATCAGTTATGGTGAGACAGGAAACAACCGAATAGGTGATTTTTCAACCTACTCCACCTTCATCATCGAGCCGATGGCAGCTTATGCATTCAACAACAGTATCGTAAAAGGAATTATTCCCATGGCCATTGGCAATCCAGGTTTAAAATGGGAAACTACTGCAACCACAAATATTGGTTATGATCTATCTTTATTTCAAGATAGGATTCAGTTTACTTTTGATGCTTACAGGAAAACAACTTTTGATTTGTTACTGAATGCAAGCTTACCAACCACAACAGGGTATGCCAATGCTTTTAAAAATATTGGCAAAGTGCGCAACCAAGGTTTGGAGTTTACATTGAACACGGTAAACATTAAAACGAAAGATTTCACCTGGTCATCCAATTTCAACATTAGTTTCAATGAGAACAAATTGCTCGGACTGGCCGATAATCAGGAGTCTCTGCAAACGCCGATCGTTTGGGAAAGAAGATATACCGGCGTTCCATTGTATGTGGCTAAACTGAACAATCCTATTGCGGCCATGTATGGTTTTGTTTTCGACGGGATTTATCAGTTCAGTGATTTTGATCAGTTACCGGATGGAAGATATTCTTTAAGGGCAGATGTGGTTAATAATGGAAGCGCCCGGACAGCGGTTCAGCCAGGAGATATCAAATACAAGGATCTGAACGGTGATGGTGTGGTGAATACATTGGATCAAACACAGATCGGTAGGGCTTATCCCATTCATGTTGGTGGTTTCTCAAATAATTTCAACTATAAAAACTTCGATTTAAACGTGTTTTTACAATGGTCTTCTGGAAACGATATCGTAAATGCAAACAGATTGGTTTTTGAAGGGAATGCAACAGGAGCAGTGGGATTGAATCAGTATGCAAGCTATGCCGACCGTTGGACGCCAGACAATCCAAGCAATACACTCAATCGGGTAGGCGGACAAGGACCTGCTTATTATTCTTCAAGAGTGATTGAAGATGGTTCTTATTTGAGGTTGAAAACAGTTTCGCTGGGATATAGTTTAGGATCAGCGGTTTTAAAGAACATTAAAATCAGATCACTAAGAGCCTATTTATCGGCACAGAACATCTTTACCATTACCGGCTACAGCGGCCCTGATCCAGAAGTATCTGTCAAAAATTCTACCCTAACGCCTGGATTTGATTATTCAGCATATCCCAGAGCCAGAACTTTAACTTTTGGTATCAATGCAACTTTTTAGTTTAAAATATAAAGTCAGAACGATGAAAACAAAACTGTCACTGCTTTTACTTGTATTGCTCTTCAGTATAAGTTCTTGCAAAAAATATTTAGAGGTGCTTCCAAAGGATTTCGTATCCCCTGAAAATTACTTCAACAACGAAACAGAACTCAATACCGCTTTGGTTGGGGTTTATGATATTATGGGCAGCGCGGCCCTATACGGAGAGATTTTATGGTCGCAATTTGAAGTGGCTACCGATGAGAGTTTTTACAGGCAATCCACCACAACCTTGGGTGTGCAGGTTTACAACTACGATTCCAACAATAGTTCTGTTGCGGGAATCTGGAAAGCACTTTATGCCGGTATTGAGCGGGCGAACATTCTATTGGCAAATATAGATAAACCTTCTATGCCGGAAGCAAACAGAAGCGTGGTAAGAGGGGAAGCACTTTTTTTAAGGGCATATTATTATTATCTGCTGACTTCCAATTTTGGTGATGTACCATTGATCCTGGAACCCACAAAATCCGTTAACAATCCTGAAATAGCACGTACGCCCCTGAAAGAAGTCTATGCCCAAATATTATCTGACATGACTACCGCTGAAGGGCTGGTAAAACCCATTACCGCCTACAATTTTGCAGGTAGAGTAAGTAAAAGCGCAGTTCAAGGTATACTGGCCCGCGTTTGTTTAAAAATGGCAGGAAACCCGTTAAATGATAAAACCAAATATGCCGATGCCGCGAAGTGGGCTAAAATGGTAATCAACTCTGGACTTCATAGCCTAAATCCTTCCTATGAACAGATTTTTATCAACCATATGCAAGATAAATATGATATTAAGGAAGGCATTTGGGAAGTTGAATTTACAGGTAACTTATTGCAATCGGGCGTGAATGAAACAGGCAGGCTGGGCGTTTTGGGCGGATTGGCTGGAACAAACGATGAAATTGGAAATAGTTATGGCCAGTGGAACGGAACCCGTGTATTGTATGATATCTATAAACCACAGGATTTACGCCGGGACTGGAACATCGGATCTTATTATTATAGTGGAGCAACCAAAAACAAAGTTTTTCAAACCGTTGCAGAAGCAAAAAGTGTTGGAAAATGGCGCAGGGAATATGAGTTATTGACACCGAAAAACAGAAATTACAACGGTGCCAATTTCCCACTGTTGCGTTATTCGGATGTATTGCTGATGTACGCGGAGGCACAAAATGAAATCTCGGGACCGGATGCAGAGAGTATAAACTATGTGAATCTGGTAAGGCAACGTGGCGCAGGTAAAGTTTTAAATGGAACCAATGTGTTCACTGTGAATGTAGTGAACGGTGGTTCGGGCTATACCACAGTTCCAAATGTTACGATTAACGGAGGTGGTTTTACCACACAGGCAACAGCTACTGCAGCAATAGCCAACGGTAGAGTAAGTGCCATAACCGTGGTTACACCAGGATCTTTTTACGCTTCAGTACCAACAGTTACCATAGCTGGAACTACCGGCACGGGTGCCACAGCGACCGTAACACTATCAACTGCTACAGATGCGGATTTGATTCCTGCCGAAACAGCAAATCAAGCTGCATTCAAATCAACTATTATTGATGAAAGGTCGCGTGAGTTGTGCTATGAAGGCCTTCGGAGGGGCGACCTGATCAGATGGGGTATATTTGTAGAGCGTATGAAAAATTCGGCTTCAGTTGCAACTTTGCGTTATATTGCCGCATTCAAATACGCATCACGCCCGGGAGATAATATTTCTGAAAAGCACAATCTCTTGCCAATTCCATTGTCAGAAATCTCATTGAACAGATTGCTAACCCAAAACCCAGGTTGGTTATAAGCCGAGGTGAACCTTTAAACGACGAAAAAATGAAACAAAACATATATATTGGTCTTATCGCTTTGATTGCCCTTGTTAGCTGCAAGAAGTTAACGGTTGAGACGCCTGAATTCGATGTGGTTACAGACAAAACAACTTACAAAGTGGGTGAGGAAGTGAATTTCAGATTTACCGGAAATCCTGATTTGATTTCGGTTTACCGAGGCATTGCCGGCGAAAATTATGATTTCAGGAGTAGAACCACAGCAGAGGGATTGCCTCAGCTTAATTTCACTACGCTCTTACAAAATGCAGGTGAAACCAATACATTAAGGCTTATGGCATCAACCAACTTTACAGGTAAATATGATGCTGCAGGCGTTGCAGCTGCATCATGGACAGATATTACCTCAAGAGCTACATTATCTACGGGAACGGATAATACGGCCTCCGGAACAATCGATCTCTCTGATTTTAAATCTGCCAATCAACCATTGTATCTGGCCTTTAAATACCAGGGTTATTTTCATCCTACACTTAAACAGCCATCTTGGTTCTTACGTACTTTCAACGTAAACAATGTTTTGCCAGAGGGAAGAACTTCCGTTATTGCAGCTATTGGTCAGGTAGGATGGGTTGGTGTAGACATTAAAAACCCAACAGTAGTTTGGGGCGTACCGACCACAGGTCAGATAACCATTAACGGTACGGGAACAGATGCTATCAATGAAGACAACGAGGATTGGGTAATCAGCAGGCCTTTTAATTTAGCCGCTGTTTCCACAGACATCGGCCTTGGTTTAAAAACCGCAACCACTTATTTAAGTAATTACACTTATGCGTACACGGTTCCTGGAACTTATACTGTTACTTTTATCGCCGCTAATGCAAGTCGCGATGAGAGTAGCCAGATCATCAAACAGATTAAGTTAACCATTGAACCCTAATTGAAAAACATGTTAAAGAAAATCGGCATTCCAGTATTATTGATTGCAGTGATATTAATTTCAGCTTGTGCTTCCCTTAAGAAAAATACCTCGGAGCTTGATCATAAATCTATTGAGACGACCATGCAAAAGGTATTCAATTGGCAAATTGCCAATCCGGTTGTAGGCAATGCAAAAAATCACGACGATTGGGCAAGAGGCGTATTTTATGCAGGAATTATTCGTGCCTACGAAACCACAAAAGATAAAAATTATTTCAACGAGGCTGTTCGCTGGTCGGAAAGTTTGAATTATAAATTAGCAGAACGGTATCGCCATGCCGATGATCATACCCGTGGGCAAACCTACCTGGGGATTTATGCCGTCACTAAAAATCCAAAAGCAATTTTGGATACCAAAAGTGTTTATGATTCCCTAATCAGCAACCCCAAGCCAGGCAGAGAAGAATGGTGGTGGTGCGATGCCCTTTTTATGTCTCCACCAGTTTTAGTACGATTGGCCGAAGCCACCGGAAACCAGAAATACAACGAGTTTATGAGCAAAATGTGGTGGGATACCACCGACTTCCTTTTTGATCAGGATGAAAACCTGTTCTACAGGGATAAAAGCTTTTTTCAGCGCCGATCACCTAATGGAAAGAAAATATTCTGGTCCAGAGGCAATGGATGGGTATTAGGAGGCTTGGTTCAGGTATTGGAGCATTTGCCAAAAGAGGATCCCAACTATAAAAGATTCGAGGATTTGTATTTGAAGATGGCAAAAAAAATAGCAGGTATTCAACAGGAAGATGGCCTTTGGCGACCAAACCTTGCTGATCCTGCAGAATATACCAATAAGGAAACCAGTGGATCAGCATTTTATGTTTTCGCCCTCACCTGGGGAATCAATCATGGATATTTGAGTAAAAAGGAATACTTACCCATCATTTTGAAGGGATGGAGGGGACTGAACGCTCAGGTAACGCCTGAGGGAAAACTTACCTGGGTACAGAAAATTGGATCGAAACCTGAAGCAGTAAAAAGTGAGGACAATCAGGAGTACGGTTCCGGGGCGTTTTTGATGGCTGGTGCCGAGCTTTTAAAACTTAAATAATGAAAAAATTTAAACTTGGTTGGTTATTGGTAGTATTGACTTTGGGCTTTCAAGTAGCTCAGAGTCAGCTGCCATATCATCAGGTAATCAATAGGTACAAAGCTTTTTTAATTGACTTAGATACAACTTCGACTCAGAGCGTAAAAAACTGGTTAGCCACTGTAGATGAGAGTGGAAAATGGGGGGATGTGGATTATAGAGATCAAAATTCATCCTCATGGAAAACCACTGAACACCTCGATCGGTTGGTAAAAATATCTGTAGCCTATCAAAAAAGAGGAAGTCCGTTCTATCAGAATGATTCAGCAAGAAAGGTCATTTCCAAGGCCCTGGATCATTGGATGACCGCAGTTTACAGAAATCCAAACTGGTGGTATAACGAAATTGGTGTGCCGCAGTTTTGGCGGGATATTATCACATTGGACGGGGATTTCCTGAAAGGCCAGCAGCGTACCAAAGCATTAAATGTTTTGCGACAGTTTAAACTAAAGCCGAATTTTACCGGTGCCAATTTAACCTGGAGCGCCGATCTTAGTCTGCATTATGGTTTGTTTACCCAGAATGACTCATTGATAATCCAGGCGAGCAAATTACTGGCCAAGGAAATCAAGGTCAGCAATGGCGAGGGCATAAGGCCTGACTTTAGTTATCACCAACATGGTAGCAGGTTGCAAACCCACCACTATGGCGCTGCTTTTCTAAAAGAGAATATTAGGTTGGCCTATGAACTGAATGGAACTCCCTGGGCATTCCCAGTGGAAAAAATAGTCGTGCTGAAGGATTTTTTACTAGAAGGGTGGCAATGGATGGAGCGTGGCATTTACCTTACCCCAGGCAGTATTGATCGGGCAGTAAGCCGTAAAGGTTTTTTAAAGCAGGATATTTCCAGGTTGATCCCTTATTTATCTCAACTCGATAGGGGATACAGAAGCTTGGATTTGGATGCAATGCTTAAATTTCAAAAAGGCGGTATGCAACATTTAAAAGGCTTTAAATATTTCCCTTTTTCGTATTTTGCTGCCTATCAGCAACCTGAATTTAGTTTTTTCCTCAAAACCATTTCCAATAAAACGGAAGTAACCGAACGAATCAACGGTGAGAACCAAAAGGGTACTTTCCTGAATTTAGGAAATACTTATTTTATTAAAAACGGAAAGGAATATACTGATTTGATGCCGTTTTGGGACTGGAATAAATTGCCGGGTGTAACAAATTTTGAATCTGCTACAAGTATTTCCCGATCACATTTTGCGGGAGGGGTGCAGGCGGATGGCAGTGGTGTTGTGGTGATGGACGTTGAGACGATAGGATCAGATTCGAAGCTTTCTGCAAGCAAATTTTGGTCGATGCATAAGGGTAGGGTGTTCTGTTTAATTGCAGACATCGCTTTAAGAGGATCTGCTGATAGCATCTTTACCACATTAGAGCAAAGCCGAATACAGGGATTAATGTTCTTAAATTCTGTCGATAATATTCTTATCACTAACGCTGTAATGGAGCCGGTAAAATGGATACACCACCATGGTCTAACTTACATTCCATTAACTCAAGGGTTAATGGATCTGAGCGTTGGGCGGGTAAAAGGAAGCTGGTCAGACCTATCGAAATCAGGATCAAAGGATATAGGAGAAGAAAAAGTTTTTAAATTAGTGCTCCATCATCAAAACAATACATCTGCAGCCTATATGGTTGATGGCATAACGCCCTTAGATCAGGTTCAAAAAAAACTAGCCAGACCAGACTGGAAGATACTGCAAAATACCAGTACTTGTCAGGCCATCAGTTTCAGTGATGGCATTACGATGGCTTCATTCCATCAGAAAAATACTTTAAAGCTTCCAAAAAGCATCATCAGTGTAGACAGAGCCTGTCTAATTTTAATCGATTCGGATAAGATATATGCAAGTGACCCACTTAAAATTGGCGGAAAACTGGAAATCCAGATAAGTGGAAAAAAATTAAGGTTTGATCTTCCTGCAGATGGAACAACCGTAAATCAAAATTTATGAAAAAAAGAATTGCTATAACATCATTGCTGTGTTTGGTCATGGTATTTATGGCTTGGTCACAGGAAACGATTCTATTATATAACGCTACTATCCCCGGGTCAAAAACGGATGCCAGTTATGTGGAAAAGGAGCACAGAGGCGATGACGGAAAACGCTATATTTCGTTTGTTAGCAAACCAAGCCTGACTGTTTTTGTGCCAGACAAAGGAACTGCGAACGGTGCTGCCGTAATCATCTTGCCGGGTGGGGGTTACCAGGTATTGGCTATTGAACATGAAGGAGAGGAATTAGCCAAAAGGTTTAATGAATTTGGGATAACGGCGTTTGTGGTGAAATATCGCTTGCCTAATGATGCCATTATGAGCGATAAAAGTATGGCGCCATTGCAGGATGCGCAACAGGCAATGATTTTGGTGAGAAGCCAGTCTGCCAAATGGAACTTGGATAAGAATAGGGTAGGGGTGGTAGGCGCATCTGCCGGAGGACATTTAGCTGCGTCCCTGGCTACTCATTTCGATCAGTCTTATGTGCCCAATCCGCTAAAGGTTAACCTTAGACCTGACTTTATGGTGCTGCTCTATCCGCGAATTTCGTTTGAAGTTGGTGTAGAGTCAAGTTCAGCTAAAAACCTGCTGGGTCCTGAATTTAAAAAAGATAAAATGGCTTTTTTTTCTGTCGACAAGCAGGTTACTGCTAACACCCCAATAACATTCCTCCTTCATGCCTCTGATGATCCGGTGGTCAAAGCTGAGCATAGTATTTTATTTTATCAGGCTTTGATTAATAGAAAGGTGCCTGCGGAAATGCACCTTTATCAGGCAGGCGGCCATGGATTTGGCTTAAATAATAAAACAAATAACGACGACTGGTTTTTAAGGCTTATCAGCTGGTTGAACTCAAACCAAATCATTTCAAAGAAAAATTAATCCAATAAAAAATCCTTATACCGATACATGGGCAACATCATTCTCACTTCAGACGATTTTGGGTTAAGCAAAATATACAACAGAGAAATTCTACGGGCTTTACAGTCTGATCTGCTCACATCAGTATCCATTATGGTTGATGGACATCTATTTAGGCAACAGCAACAGGTGCTTATGTTAAAATTACTTGCGAAAGAGAAAAATATCAGTCTAGGTTTACATCTGGAGATTGGCATCAATCAGATAGATATCAGGGAGTTGTGCCTCAATCAATGGAATAGATTTATAAATATACTCGGTCTCGAACCAGATTATATCGATATTCATAAAGATCATCTTTTTAGAAATCATTATGATGATATTGCTGGTTTTTGCATAGAAAAAAAGGTGGCCTTTAGAAAATACAAAGAAACAACGGTTAAACTTAAAGCGCCAGACGACATGTTCATTGCCTCCTCAGAGAGTCTGAACAGTATTGAGGAGCGGCTGAATGTGATGAAATCGAATGAAACACTCGAAATGGTATTCCATCTTGGTATGTACGATGAAGATGTGGTTTCATCCTTAAATAAAGAACGGGCAGAAGACCGTAAGAGATTGGAATGGGCACACGAGGTAATCAATAAGCTGGGGCTCAAATTAATGAGTTATAATCAACTGAAATAGTTTCGTTTATGAAAAAGATCATCTGGCTGTTTATTGCTGTGTTTTGCTTAAACCAATGTTTCGCTGCTAAATACTATTGCAGCCCAAAAAATGGCAGCATGGCAAACGCAGGGACATTTGACTCCCCCTGGAGTACGCTGGATTCGGTATTCCTAGCCAACAAGAAGTTCCTGCCAGGAGATAGCATCATCTTGCTGTCTGGCAATCATGGCAATCCGGTTATTTCTGGCAACTTAAAGGGTAATCAAGCCATTACGATTCTGCCAGGAGAAAGACAATTTCCCCGGGTTAATAGTCTGCAGGTTACAAATGGGAAATATTGGAAAATCTACGGCTTAAAGGTTTGCCCTGATGAAACCGGACGGCTTGAAAAACGGGATTTTGTAGCCATTAAAGCGAATTCCAGTTTTATTTTGATTGAAAATTTTGATATCAGCTCAACAGATAGCTGCGTGAATAACTGGTCGGTATCAAAAATGTTGACCAGGGCAGGTTTGGGAATAAGGGTAGAGGGTACAGATTGTTCGCTTATCAATAATACCCTGAAGCAGGTGAGTTTTGGCATTGTGGTTGCAAAAACGGCAATAAGAACCCAGATCAGTGGGAATATCATTTACGGGTTTCTTCATGATGGCATTAGAGGTTTATCAGATGATTCAGTATTTGAGTTCAATCTGGTTGCAGGTTCTTACGGAATTGACAACAATCATGATGATGGCTTTCAAAGCTGGAGCACCGATGAACAGGGAAAGGTTGGAATGGGAAAAGTGTCAAATGTAATTTTAAGGAACAATATTTTCATCAGTCAGCTTGATCCTGATCAGCCTTTTCCGCAGGAAACTGGAATGCAGGGCATTGGTTGCTTTGATGGTTTTTTTGAAAACTGGACTGTAGAAAACAATGTTGTTTTAACCAATATGTGGCATGGCATCTCCTTCTATGGTGCCAAAAATGTTAAAATCGCCAACAATACCGTAGCGAGTAACCCATTTTCTGGAAAACCATTTATTCCATGGATCGGAATCTATAACCATAAAAAGTTGGGGCTAAGCCTGGGAAACATTGTCGTTAATAATTTCACAACCGGATTCAGCGAAATGAAGGGCGTAATTGCTGAATCAGGGAACATAAAAGTCGATGGTAAAAAATTAAACGAGTATTTTGAGCACTGGAAATCCTTTGATCTCCAACTGAGATCAAAAGTGAAAAACAGCAGTAAAGTTGGCGCAAAAATCGAAAAATTGCCCAAGATTAAGTCCCAGTTATACCTGTGCGATTACCAATAAACAATATTTAACATGGTCTCTTTCAAAAAACTGCTTTTCTTACTTTCGTTTGTTTGCTTTGGCATTTTATCCAAAGCGCAAGAGGTTCAGATCAATCCTGAGCTATTAAAGAACCAGTGGACAGCCTATTGGATTACCTGTCCAAACGTCTCTCAACGCGATTATGGCGTTTATCATTTTCGCAAAGATTTTACCTTGAATAAACCTGTCGAAAAATTTATTGTTCATGTTTCAGCCGACAACAGATACCGCCTATTTGTAAATGGAAGGGATATATGTAGCGGTCCTGCACGTGGCGACTTGTACAATTGGTATTTCGAAAGCATTGATATTGCTCCATATTTAAAAGCAGGTCATAATGTTATTGCTGCACAGGTTTGGAACATGGGTACGCTTGCGCCTGTAGCTCAAATCTCAAATCAGACTGCATTTGTGCTTCAGGGTGATACAAAGAAGGAATCCATAATCAATACTAATTCGAGTTGGAAAGTAATTCAAAATAATGCTTATAGGCCTTGCTCTGTTGATAACGGAGAACGGCTAAAAACTTACATGGTGATTGGCCCGGGTGATGAGGTGATTGGCGGGAAATACCCCTGGGGGTGGGAAATGCCCGGATACAATGCGGCAAACTGGTTAAAACCCCTACAAGTTGCAAACCCGGTTACGGTAGGATACGGTACAGATAACCAATGGACTTTGGCTCCGCGAAATATTCCGTTAATCACCGAGAAACAACAGCGTTTTGGAAAGATTGCCCGATTATCAGGGCTAAAAAATTCAAATAATTTCCTGCAAGGTAAAGCCTTATTAACTATACCTGCAAATAGCAAAGTCAGTATTTTGATCGATCAGAATTTCAACACTGTTGCTTACCCTGAACTGATATTAAGCAAGGGAAAAGGTTCTTCTGTGAAGGTTACCTATGCAGAGGCGCTTTTTAAAAACGGCATTAAGGGCAATCGAAATGATATTGTAGGTAAAGAAATTGTTGGCAACTTTGATATTTTCCATCCCGATGGTGAAAACAAAAGATTATTCAGGCCGCTATGGCTACGAACCTATCGCTTTGTTCAACTCGATATCATAACCAAAGCACAGCCGCTAGTGATTAATGATTTCTATGGTATGCAAAGCGGCTATCCTTTTAAAGCAGTGGCGAGCTTTACCAGTAATGATGAATCTTTGCAGGATATTTGGAATGTAGGGTGGCGAACCGCTGAACTGTGTGCTGGAGAAACCTACTACGACTGCCCGTACTATGAACAGTTGCAATACGAAGGAGATACCCGCATTCAAGCACTTATATCGTTGTATGTAACTGGTGATGACCGGTTGATGCGTAAGGCGTTGCTGGATTTTTACCATTCCAGAGTTCCTGAAGGACTTACTCAGGGCAGGTATCCAAGTAACAGGCTACAGGTGATTCCACCATTCTCGCTTTACTGGGTTTCGATGATTCATGATTACTGGCTGCATCGTGATGACGAAGCTTTTTTAGAACAGTTTCTGTTGCCCATGGAAGAGGTTTTAAAATGGTATGAAAATCAGATCGATCAGAAAAAACAAATGCTTGGGCCAATGAAATGGTGGAATTTTACCGATTGGAACACTGCATTCAACTTTGGCGTACCTGATGGCGCAAACGATGGAAACTCCTCCATTATAACTTTTCAATATGTTTATACCCTAAGGCAGGCAGCTAAGGTATTTCAGCACTACGGTAAAAATGAGCAGGCCAGGCATTACATAGAAATTGCCGAACGTCTGGGAGCAGCATCATACAAATTGTGTTTCGATTCAAAAAAAGGCGTAGTAGCCAATACTCCGCTAAAAGATAGCTTTAGTCAGCATGCCAGCATCATGGCTGTGTTGGCTGGCGCCGTTCCCGCGGAAGAAGAAAAGGGTTTACTAAACAAGGTTTTGATGGATACAACGCTAAGTCAGGCTACCTTTTACTATAGGTTTTACTTAAACCAGGCTTTAAAGAAAGCTGGAATGGCAAACTTATATTATGCTCAGCTGAAACCATGGAGGGAGATGTTGCAAAACGGATTAACCACATTTGCGGAAAATCCGGATCCTACACGGTCAGATTGCCATGCCTGGAGTGCCAGCCCGACCTATGATTTTCTCTCCACCATTTGCGGGATTATGCCGGCTGATGCCGGATTTAAACGAATATTGATTCAGCCGGCTTTAGGTGAATTAAAGCAAGTCATTGCTCATATGCCTCACCCCGCTGGAATCATTAACCTTTCCCTAAAAAGAAGTGGCGAAGGAATAGAGGGCGACGTAGACTTGCCAGCAAATCTTTCAGGTGTATTTAAATGGAATGGTAAGGAAGTTCAATTAGTTGGCGGAGCTCAGAAAATAAAATTTTAAAATCCGGAAAGTGCTTACTACGAGAAAATTGATGGTATGTTTAAATTCAACAAGTGAATTAGCACATTGAATTACTTGCTTCAAAGAAGTAAATATGGTGATTTCTTATATTTTGAATACCGATAAGGATATTTGATGGCGGTTTCCTGTATTTGAACTATGCTAACTTAAATAATTATGGATCAATATACCTAGCTGCTCAGTCAACTGTTCCGATGGCTTTCGTTCCAAAGTATATTGTGCTGAATTGAATTTTTCAATGAATGTAGCCTGTTGACAATTAAACTTTAAATATCCCTGCTCAAAAAATTGCTCTTCCACAACAGGTGAAGAGTCGCTCGACTTTAGCCATAACTTGATCAATGCTTCTGATTTATTTTCAAAATATAGCCACTGACAATCCGCACTGGCGTCCTCACGTCGCACATATGTGATTCTAATCTCCAAGATGATGTGAGTTGAATTCTCGAAAAGGCGCTTTACGGCAAATTTTTGACAACATGTGACAAACATAATCATTGCTTGATTTTCTTTAATATCTGATGGCTAATTTATAATTCGTCCAAAGAACCGATTAATTTGGTGTGCTGATGTTAGCAATCCATTATTCTTTTTTTATAGTAAACCTGTAAAATATCTTCGATTTTTTGTAGCTAACCCGATGAAAAATACCTGTTGAAATAAAGTGGATTTAGACCTTTTTACCCATCTCAGTTTTCTCTGCTGACCTCAACGGTTCGTTACCATGTGCTAACAACTTTTCTTCTGAAGGCGTCACCCCCCCCTCAAATAATGTATCGCCATACACTGTGCCTCATCGATTATTTACAAAGGCGTTTGCCTGGAGTCGCCCACCAGGTTCCGAAGCAGGCAACTCTTACAAACCAGTTGATGATATCTTGACGTTTTTGTTATTGACAGACGATTACTGCATTGTTATTGACTGCGGAGGATAACTTTTTAAGGAAGCAATTCTCCTAAATGTTCGAGGCGATATAGGCCGCAACTTCGGTGAGCCTATTACTAAACCCCATTCATTATCATACCAGGAAGCGACAGAAAGTAATTCGCCCTGCTTGGCAGTTAGAGGCAAATCTATCAAAGCTGAATGCATATCAGCAAAGATGCGAGCGGAAATCCATTGCTCGTCCAGCACATCCATTACCCCAACAAGTTCACCCTGAAGGCTTGCAGTGCGAAAGGCTTCATTTACCTCTTGTACGCTACATTGCTTAGTTGTGATCAGGTTCAATTCTGCTATGCTACCTGTTCTGGTAGGGATTCTGTAAGCCTTTCCACTGACATTGAGATCTGGCCAAATGAACTGGAGTGCCTTTGCCGCTCCGGAAGAGGATGGGATCATATTTTCTGCAGCCGCCCAGCAATCTCTCAGATCTGACATTGGCTGGTCGGTCAATGATTGGGAATTAGTATAGGAATGAACAGTAGAAAATAAACCATACTCAATCCCGAACGCCTCCCTGATTACTTTAATGGGAGCAGCAAGCGCATTGGTAGTACAGCTGCCCATGCTAATGATATGGTCTTTCCCGGGATTGAAGCTTTCCAGATTTATTCCCTCACAATCTGCCAACGATTTACTCGGTGCACTTACAAGGACATATTTCGCACCTGTATCAAGGTGTGTCTGCGCACCTTCCCGACGGGTCGCATTGCCCGAACAATCCACCACAAGTGCAACACCAAGCGCTTGCCAATCGGGAACTCCGGTAGAAGAGTCGAGATAAATGATGTGATGTCCATCAAAAATAGAAGCTGAATCTTCTGTATGGTCTTTTCCAGTATCCAT
The DNA here is from genome assembly GCF_001422545.1 of Pedobacter sp. Leaf41. Lineage (GTDB taxonomy): Bacteria > Bacteroidota > Bacteroidia > Sphingobacteriales > Sphingobacteriaceae > Pedobacter. The sequence continues at coordinate 40,398 of NZ_LMLE01000003.1, forward strand.
AATTTGTATCAACACTAAATAAGGCCTCAAGCGTCTTAATGTTTTTAATATCGGCAAATGCCACGGGGGAAAAAAGCGATCGCTCCAGGGCAATCCGCATAAATTGACGGCCAATCCGCCCAAATCCATAAATTCCGATTTTCTTCATAAATAATTGATGAGTAATTTTTTCACTTTACTAAGTTAGGTTTCAGTTTTCTAACCATATTTGACTGTTATCAAGAGTTTAAAAAAAACATCTTTAACTCACGCTATGGCGCTATATATTGGTTAATACAGACATACAACCCTTAGTTGTGGGCTAAAAATTGATATAAATCAACAAAGTTTGAAATACATCTACTAAAAAATCAACGAAATATTCTAGATAGATAAGATATTATTTGATATAGATCAATTAATCGCAATTATGTAATATTAATACTACATGATTGCGATTAATTACATTGTTTTGACGTAGAATTCTAATATCTTCGCGGCTTATATACCTGTGATTGAGAACGTATAAGTTAATTTTTAGAAATCCATCGGACTTCAATTCACATATGTGTACCGACTAAACAGACAACTAAATTATTACATCATTCTTTTTATTGTAAATCTTATCGTCCCATATGATTAAAAATTTACCTTCGTTAAGCGTCGTTACGCATCATTATTTTTGTCCTGCCTGTAGCATAAAGAACAAATTTCCCGATTGTTTTGATTTGTCGATAATACCGATGTTTTTTGTTTTATCTAGTATACCTCTTCTACACGCTCAAGTCTTATTCTTCCTCATTAGGCTTCAATACAATGCTACAAATTTATTATTAAACCTAAAGTAAATAGTTATCTCTATTATTTTCTTAAGGAGACTGCCGCTTGATCCTAACTTTTGATCTGGGCGAAGCGCTACAATTTGAGAACCAACCTACATCAAAATCCCGATCAATAAATTTAATTCCACTCAGGAAAATGAATAATACTTTACGCTTTTTTGCTCAAATCCTTTTTTTTACTTTCTTACTTAATATTTCAAATTGTTTTTCGCAGACTGGTGCAACCCATATTTATACTGATTACGGAGGTTTTTGGTCTTCGGGCTTTGGGGCGGTAAATTCAATACTGCCAGATAACGATCATAATTTATTAGCTTTTAGATATAAAAATGTAACATATTCTACAGGGGTTAATAATGGAATTTTAGGTGCAAATGGTATAACTTATCAAAACACAAGGTTTCAGGCTTTTCCGGTAAAAGACGTTCCGCTTTCAAACGGTAATAGCGTGTTTGCAGCTTATGGGAGCTTGAGAGATAATTTACCAGGTGTCGTTGGTCTGCCAGCTCCCTTTAATCCTCCTCCTAATCTACAAATCTCAGCTGTACTGGCCGATGGTATTAATGGTTTAAATATTGGAACTGGTGTTACTAATATTCCTTCTAATTCAGAGGCTTTAACCTTTAGCTTTGGAGCAATAACAAATGCTACTCAAATTGGAGATGGTATTCCTGATATTCTGATAAGTCAAATAGCAGATGCAGGTAATGGAGATAAAGCTGACCAGTTATATTTTGAAGATGGTAGTGGGAATCGAGTAGGTAACATTGTATCAATTACATTGAGTTCTTCATCAGTTCCTGTCCTTGGTAACTGGTCTATTGACTTTTATAATCCGAGTGGGTCGGCGGGCTTAACGCCACCGCAATCGAGACCTATAAGGTTATGGGCTGCCGATGCAGCTGATTTTGGAATTACGCAGGCGAATTATAGTAATGCTTTGGTTCTAAGGTATAAATTAAATGGTTCTAGTGATCCCGCATTTTTAGCTTTTAGCACTTCCTTTATTCAAATCGTTTCGGTAAACGATGATATAGCATCAACAAACCAAAATACGCCGGTAAATATTAACGTTTTAGCTAATGATGAACCTATAAGTGCTTTAAATCCTAATTCTATGGCTATTACTCAGCAGCCAGCCAATGGAATAGTTAGTATCAATACAATAAATGGAGTCAGGTTGGTCACATATACCCCTAATCCAGGTTTTACAGGAGTAGATAATTTTAAATATCAGGTATGTAATGGAGCAGGTACCCCGCAATGTGATGATGCCATTGTAACGGTAAATGTTGGATCGGCAGATGTTCAGGTGATTAAAACAGCAAATATGCTCGCTCCTGCGATAGGAAGCACTTTAGTATTTACCTTAACTGCTAAAAATAATGGGCCTAATACCGCAAATAATGTTGTGGTTAGAGATGTTTTACCAGTAGGATATACGTTTGTATCAGCAAATGCTACTTCTGGCAATTATGATGCTACAACAGGTAACTGGGCTGTAGGTGCTATGGCAAACGGCGCAACAGCCAGTGTTAGTATAACAGTAAGGGTAAACCCTGCTGGTCCGTATGGAAATATTGCTACGGTAACTGCTAGTACGATAGATCCGCTAGAAAATAACAATACTTCTTCTATAACCCCAGCACCTGTATTATCCTCTAATTTAGAGGTAACCAAAGCTGTTGATGTGCAAACACCAACTGTTGGAAGCAATGTGGTTTTTACTTTAACAGCAAGAAATATTGGTCCGAGTAACGCTACGGGTGTTGCTGTAAATGACCTACTGCCTAATGGTTATACATTTGTTTCGGCTGTGCCAGCTGCCACAACTACCTATAATGCGGCTTCTGGAGTTTGGAACATTGGTTCTTTAACAAGTGGAAATGCTCCTATAACGCTCACTATTACTGCGAAGGTAAATGCTACAGGGAATTATGCAAACACCGCTACCATTAGTGGTGCGCAGCCAGATCCCGTTGCTGGAAACAATACCTCAATATCAACGCCTAATCCTGTTGCACAGGCAGATTTAGCCATTAAAAAATCAGTTTTACCTTTAAATCCAGATGTTTATCAGAATGTTGTATTTACCATAGGATTAACCAATAATGGCCCAAGTGCGGCTGCTGGTGTGATTGTGACAGACGTCTTGCCTAGCGGTTATACTTTTGTTTCTTCATCGGCAACTGCCGGAACTTATAATAATGCCGATGGTAAGTGGATTTTAGGTACTGTAAACAACGCGGCAAATGCAACGCTAACCATTACGGCAAAAGTGAATGCAACAGGCGCTTATACAAATACAGCAACTGCCAGTACTACAACAGCAGATCCAACGGCTGCAAATAATACAGCATCGGCAATGCCAACACCAGTGCCAATTACCGATTTAAAAGTTACCAAAACAGCTGCAAAAGATATCATTAACAATGCGGCAAGTGTTAACCCAGGTGATACCGAAACTTTTACAATTACAGTAACCAATACAGGTCCATCTGCTGCAACAAATGTAGTGGCTACAGATATCGTTCCAAATGGATACACTTTCAGTAATAGTACGCCAAGTGTGGGTGTTTATAATCAAGCAACGGGCAAATGGACCATCGGGAATTTAGCAAATGGAGCATCAGCTACGCTTACTATAAATGCGGTTATTAATGCTTCTGGAAATTATTCGAACTATGTATCCTTAACAGGGACGGAGAAAGATTTAGATTTATCTAATAATGAAGCTTATGCACCGTTGGCCAATACAAATGCGGATGTAAGCATTATTAAAACGGTAAATAATGCAGCCCCGAATGTAGGTGCAAATGTAACTTTTACCTTAACAGCTACTAATGCAGCAAACAGTACGAGCGATGCTACACAAGTTACGGTAACCGATATATTGCCCTCAGGCTATACTTATGTTTCATCATCGGCAACTGTAGGAACATATAACATTGCAAATGGTGTTTGGTACATTGGCAACTTGTTGAAAGGAAATACACAAGTATTAACTTTGGTTGCTAAGGTTAATCCCTCAGGAGATTATTTAAATACCACACATGTTGTGGCTACACAGTCTGATCCGGTTCCTGCAAATAATGCTTCGCAAGCTTTAGTAACTCCAATAGCTAACGCAGATTTATCGGTTGTTAAAGCGATGAATAATGCGGAGTTGAATAATAATAAGGGCGTGTTTACTATCGTTGTAACTAACAACGGGCCAAGTACAGCTACCAATGTTATTGTGAATGATGCGTTACCTAGTGGATATGCATTCAACTCTTTCAGTGCAACAACGGGTAGTTATGCCGCAGGAGTTTGGACAGTCGGAAACCTAACAAGTGGTGCCTCTGCAACCTTAACAATTAATTCAACTTTAAATTCTTCTGGTAATTATGTAAATACAGCTACTGCAAGCAGTGCAACCAATGATTTGGTACCAGCCAACAATTCATCAAGTGCCCAACCTGCACCCTTAACACCAACTGGTAACGCAGCACAAACTTTTTGTGAAATTGCTGATGCCAGGGTTTCTAACTTATTGGCTACCGGAAACAATATAAAATGGTATGCCGCCGCATCTGCCGGAACAGCTTTGCCTGGGACAACAGCATTAACAAACGGTGCTAAATATTATGCTTCGCAAACTATTGCTGGAACTGAAAGTGTAAACAGATTTGAAGTAACGGTTAATATTACAGTAACTCCTGCGCCAACCACTAATTCCGCCACGCAAACTTTTTGTGAAATTTCTGCAGCGACCATTAATAGTTTGCAGCTAACAGGTACTGCTGTAAAATGGTATGACGCTGCAACCGGAGGAACGCTATTAACTGGTACAACTCCTTTAGTAAATAATGCAATTTATTATGCCTCTCAAACATTAAATGGTTGTGAGAGTAAGTCTAGAACTGCTATAAGGGCTATGCTTACTATTACTCCACCACCAACTGGTGCTGCAAATCAATCCTTTTGTGAAATATCTTCACCTACTATCAGCGAGCTCGTGGCTACTGCTACAGGTCTGGTAAAATGGTATGAAACGCCAACAAGTACAGTTGTTTTGTCTGCAACCCGCCCATTAATAAATGGAGAAACGTATTATGCTACTCAAACCCTAAGCGGTTGTGAAAGTTTGACGCGTTTCGCTGTTACAGTTCAAATTTCCGTTGTACCAGCTGCAACCGCGGCAACTCCTCAAAATTTTTGCGCAAGTGAAAATGCTACAGTTGCAAACTTATTAGCTTCTGGAAGCAATATTCAATGGTATGCAAATGCAATAGGTGGAAGTCCGTTAGCAGCAGCAATTGCTTTAGTAAATGGAACTACTTATTACGCTAGCCAGACGGTAAACGGTTGCGAGAGTAAAAATCGTACTCCAGTTAATGTAACTATAAATGTAAATCCAACTGCTACCGTAAGTGGCGGCGGAACGGTTTGCGATGGGGCAACTTTGCCAAATGTAAGCATCGCTTTAACGGGCAATGCTCCATGGAATATCATTTATAATAATGGAACTTCAAATATAGCAGTTACAGGAATTACAACTAATCCTTACATGATTACAAATGCTCCTGCAGGAACTTATACCGTAACCTCTATTAGTAATGCATCATGTGTAGGTACAATATCAGGGAGTGCTCAGGTAATTGTTAACCCTCTGCCTACAGCTACGGTAAGTGGTGGTGGTGCAACTTGCTTGGGTTCGCCAAAATCGAATGTAAGTTTTGCTTTTACAGGTACTGCACCATTTACATTTACCTATACAGATGGTACAACTCTGCATACCATAACAAATACATCAACAAATCCTTATATTTTAACTAATGCAGCAGTTGGAAATTATAGTGTAACTGCAGTTACTGATGCAAGTGGTTGTAATGGAACATTTTCTGGCTCAGCTCAGGTAATTGAAAATCCTGTGCCAACGGCTACAATTAGTGGAGGAGGCACATTTTGTTATACGGATACAAGGCCAAATGTTGTAATTAGTTTAACGGGTACATCTCCATGGTCTTTTAGTTATACTATAAATTCGGTTAAAACAACAATTACTAACCACAATTCGAATATTTATACTATACCAAATGCGCCAGATGGGATCTATACAATAACAAATTTACATGATGCAAATTGTACAGGAGCTCCTTCTGCAGCAACTGTAAAGGTTTTGGAAATTAACGTGCCTCAAGTTCAGGTGACGCATCCTGTTTGTAATGACGCTGGAAATACAGGTAGTATTACTATTTTATCTCCTGTCGATCCTTCTCTGGAATATTCTATAAATGGTGTTGATTTTTTTCCTTCTCCTTATTTTCCAAATTTAAATGCGGCAAATTATAGCGTTTCAGCCCGAAAGTTGGGCTGCGTAGGGCCTGCGCTAGCGGTGACAATTTTACCCGCTGTACCAGCACCTAATGTTGTGTCAGTTTTACAACCAAATTGCACTATTTCAACTGGTACAATCACTTTAGGACAGAATGTTGGCTTAAGTTATTCAATAGATGGAGGAGCAAGTTATGTGAATAATAATGTATTTGCAGGTTTAACTCCGGGTTCATATAATACAAGAGTTAAATCTGCAACGGGCTGTGAAAGCACCATATTGATTGCAACCATTAATCCACAACCACCAACACCAAATGCCCCAATATCTACTTCTCCAATAAATTATTGTGTTGGCGAAACCGCAAGTATTTTATCAGCCACTGCTGATTCTGGAAATACTTTATTATGGTATAATGATGCAATAGGTGGGGTAGGAAATACTACTGCACCAACACCATCTACCGCCACTGCAGGTTTGCAAAAATTTTATGTAAGTCAGCGGACTGCTGCTGGCTGTGAAAGCGCAAGGACTAAAATCGAAATCAACATAAATGCATTGCCACCTGCACCTATTACAGATGGCGATAAAGAAACATGTGAGGCTTCGGTAATGCCAACTTTAACTGCAACAGCACCAGCAGTAGCAGGATTTGATATCGTTTGGTACGATGCCGCATCTGGCGGAAATGTTATTCCTAACCCAACTTTAAATACTGTTGGTACAAAAACCTACTATGCCGCTTTACAAAATGCAACAACTAGTTGTTTAAGTAGTACTAGGACAGCTGTAGTTTTAACCATCAACCCAACATCGGTTGCGCCAATAAGTGGAGGCCCTCAAACAGTTTGTGCAACTTCGCCAATACAAACATTAACAGCTACGGCAACAGTTGCAAATGGATATTCAATTATTTGGTATGATGCGCCAACTGGCGGAAATATTACTACACCAACACACAATGCCATTGGAACAGTTACCTATTATGCGGCATCAAAAAATGATGTCACTAATTGCGAAAGTTTAACCAGAACGGCTGTAGTTTTAACTATTAATGAAACTCCTTCGGCACCAATTGCTCAAGACAAAACTGAATGTGCAAATACACCATTACAAACCTTAACAGCAACGGCAACCGTTCAAGCTGGCCAATCGGTTATTTGGTATGATGCCGCAACTGTTGGAAACATCGTTATCAATCCAATATTGGCTACGAGCGGAACAGTAACTTATTATGCAGCAACCAAAGTAGATGCAACTGGTTGTGAAAGTTTAACCAGGACACCTGTTGTATTAACTTTACGTTCGCCATTATCAGCAGGAATAATTGGTAGCAATCAAGATTTCTGTCGTACAGGTTTAGGAGCTGTTCAACCTGCGGCTTTAACCTTTGCAACTTTGCCATCTGGCGGAGCCACAACATATACTTATGTTTGGCAAAGCTCGCTAGACAATTTCACTACGGTTTTAGGGAACAATTTAGCAACAACTGCTAATTATACACCAACTCCAATTAATGTAACTACTTATTACAGTGTATTAATTACTTCGGGCGATTGTGGTACAGTGACCAGCAATATCATAACAGTTTCAGTTAAAGATGCGCCAACATTAACATTAGCAAGTAATGCCAACCAAAGTTTGTGTAGCGCTACTTCAATTGTGAATATCGTTTACACATGGGGTGGTAGTGCAACTGGAGCTATAGCAACTAATCTTCCAAATGGATTAATCGCTACACAAGATCTTGTTGCCAAAACATTAACTATATCTGGTACGCCAACTGCAACTGGTACATATACGGTTACCACTACCGGCACAATAGCTCCTTGCACAACGCAAGCTACACGTACCGGAACGGTAACCGTTAATCCATTGCCAGCAGCGCCAACAAATACCACTGCAAATGCTGTCCAATGTGGAACATCGCCAACACAAAGCATTACTGCTACTGCAAATGCTCCAGGTGGCTCTTCTGTGGTTTGGTATGATGCGTCAATTGGAGGGAATGTTGTTACGCCCACTTTAAATACTGTAGGCAGTAAAACTTATTATGGCGCATCAAAAAATAATGTTACGGGTTGTGAAAGCGCATCTCGTACTCCGGTAACTTTAACTATTAATGAGCTGCCATCTGTTCCTTCAAGTGGAGGTAATCAAATTCAATGTTCTAATGCGGTTGTACAAACTTTAACAGCTACGGCAGTTGCTCCGTCAGGAACTTCTATTGTTTGGTATAATGCCGCCTCTGGCGGAAACATAGTGAATAATCCAACTCTTAATACAGTTGGTACAATTACTTATTATGCGGCTTCGCAGGATAATGTGACTGGATGTTTTAGTTTATTGCGAACTCCAGTAACACTTACAATAAATCCTCGAAATACGGCAGCAAATATCACTGTTGCTCCTAAAGCGATATGTGCTGGTAACTATACTATATTAGAGGCAAGTACATCTTTAGCTAGTCCAGTTTTTAGATGGTATGCAACAGCTGATTTAAGTGGAGCACCTTTGTTTACGGGCGATGACTTCAGTACGCCTATTTTAACAGCAACCACCACATATTATGTAACGGTACAAGGTGATGATGTTTGTGAAAATTTACCTAATACTGCATTTGCTGTAACTGTAACAGTGAATACACCACCAGTATCACCATCTGTTTATGCTGTTTCTACTAATGAAGATGTTACGCTTTCTGGGAATGTGGTTGCTGCCGATCCTGACGGAGATAGCTTGACTTATACAAAGGCTTCAGATCCGGCACATGGAACGGTTACTGTATCCAATAATGGTGCTTATACTTACATTCCAGGCTCAAATTTTAATGGTTCTGATAGCTTCAACATCACAGCGAGTGATAATTGTGGAACAACCACGGTAACCATCAACGTAACGGTAACTCCGATAAACGATGCACCGGTGGCAACTGCACCAGCAATTACCACCGCTGAAGATGTTCCGGTGAACGGAACGATCACGGCAAGCGATGTAGATGGCGATCCATTGACGTTCACCACGACTACACCTCCAACAAACGGAACGGTAACAGTAAACAATGACGGCACCTACACTTATACACCAAACGCGAACTTCGACGGATTGTAACAGTAAGCGATGGTAAAGGAGGAACCACAACAGTAACCATCAATGTAACAGTAACTSCGGTAAACGATGCACCAATAGCCACTGCTCCTGCAATCACCACAGTTGAAGATGTTCCGGTTAACGGAGCGATCACGGCAAGCGATGTGGATGGCGATCCGTTAACGTTCACCACAACAACAGCTCCAACAAATGGAACGGTAGTGGTAAGAGCAGATGGAACCTACACTTATACGCCAAACGCGAACTTCRACGGAACSGACAGTTTTGTTGTAACAGTAAGCGATGGCAAGGG
>NZ_LMLE01000004.1 GCF_001422545.1 Pedobacter sp. Leaf41
GTCTGTAGTTTAGCCAGTTCACTAGATCATCCCGTCATTCCCACGYAGGTGGGARTCTTAATGCGTTGCTGTTAAAATTGCGTTTGCTTGTTTTTCGGGTTAAGATGCCCAGTCAGGCTGAGGATGACGGCCGTTCATTGTTGGTGGCTGTGTCTGGAGTTTAGCCAGTTCACTAGATCATCCCGTCATTCCCACGCAGGTGGGAATCTTAATGCGTTGCTGTTAGAATTACGTTTGCTTGTTTTTCGGTTTAAGATCTCCAGTCAAGCTGAGGATGACGACCGTTCATTGTTGGTGGCTGTGTCTGGAATTTAGCCAGTTCACTAGATCATCCCGTCATTCCCACGCAGGTGGGAATCTTAATGCATTGCTGTTAAAATTGCGTTTGCTTGTTTCTTGGTTTAAGATCCCCAGTCAAGCTGAGGATGACGACCGTTCACTGTTGGTAACTGTGTCTGGAGTTTAGCCAGTTCACTAGATCATCCCGTCATTCCCACGCAGGTGGGAATCCTAATGAGTTGCTGTTAAAATTGCGTTTGCTTGTTTTTCGGTTTAAGATCYCCAGTCAAGCTGAGGATGACGACCGTTCATTGTTGGTGGCTGTGTCTGTAGTTTAGCCAGTTCACTAGATCATCCCGTCATTCCCACGCAGGTGGGAATCTTAATGCGTTACTGTTAAAATTGCGTTTGCTTGTTTTTCGGACCGTTCATTGTTGGTGGCTGTGTCTGTAGTTTAGCCAGTTCACTAGATCATCCCGTCATTCCCACGCAGGTGGGAATCTTAATGCGTTACTGTTAAAATTGCGTTTGCTTGTTTTTCGGTTTAAGATCCCCAGTCAGGCTGAGGATGACGACCGTTCATTGTTGGTGGCTGTGTCTGGAGTTTAGCCAGTTCACTAGATCATCCCGTCATTCCCACGCAGGTGGGAATTTTAATGCGTTACTGTTAAAATTGCGTTTGCTTGTTTCTTGGTTTAAGATCCCCAGTCAAGCTGAGGATGACGACCGTTCATTGTAGGTGTTTGTGTCTGGAGGTTGGCCAATTCGCTAAACCTTCCCATCATTCCCACGCAGGTGGGAATCTTAATGCGTTGCTGTTAAAATTGCATTTGCTTGTTTCTTGGTTTAAGATCCCCAGTCAAGCTGAGGATGACGACCGTTCATTGTTGGTGGCTGTGTCTGGAGTTTGGCCAATTCATGAAAACATCCGTCATTCCCACGTAGGTGGGAATCTTAATGCGTTGCTGTTAAAATTGCGTTTGCTTGTTTTTCGGGTTAAGATSCCCAGTCARGCTGAGGATGACGACCGTTCATTGTAGGTGTTTGTATCTGTAGTTTGGCCAATTCATGAAAACATCCGTCATTCCATGAACTTAGGAATCTTTATTCATCGCTGTTGAAAGTACTTTGCTTGTTTTTCGGGTTAAGATCCCCAGTCAAGCTGAGGATGACGACCGTTCATTGTTGGTAACTGTTTCTGGAGTTTAGCCAGTTCACTAGATCATCCCGTCATTCCCACGCAGGTGGGAATCTTAATGCGTTGCTGTTAAAATTGCGTTTGCTTGTTTCTTTGTTTAAGATCCCCAGTCAAGCTGAGGATGACGATCGNTTCTGGAGTTTAGCCAGTTCACTAGATCATCCCGTCATTCCCACGCAGGTGGGAATCTTAATGCGTTGCTGTTAAAATTGCGTTTGCTTGTTTCTTTGTTTAAGATCCCCAGTCAAGCTGAGGATGACGACCGTTCATTGTTGGTGGCTGTGTCTGGAGTTTAGCCAGTTCACTAGATCATCCCGTCATTCCCACGCAGGTGGGAATCTTAATGCGTTGCTGTTAAAATTGCGTTTGCTTGTTTCTTGGTTCAACATCCCCAGTCAAGCTGAGGATGACGACCGTTCATTGTAGGTGGCTGTGTCGGGAGTTTAGCCAGTTCACTAGATCATCCCGTCATTCCCACGCAGGTGGGAATCTTAATGCGTTGCTGTTAGAATTGCGTTTGCTTGTTTTTCGGTTTAAGATCCCCAGTCAAGCTGAGGATGACGACCATTCATTGTTGGTGGCTGTGTCTGGAGTTTGGCCAATTCATGAAAACATCCGTCATTCCCACGCAGGTGGGAATCTTAATGCGCTCACTACGAATTGATGCACTTTTTGTACGACTAGACTCGTAATTTGTAAGTCATAACCGATAACTGGTAACTCGAAACCGATTACTGCGGCAATTTCTCTACCCTAACTAAAATTGTAGGCGAGGATAGCGCCTCTAGAAAAGAAACCACCGCATCCTTTTCTGCTTTACTCAACATTAAGCCTTTCAACAACTTATCGTTTTTAGGCAATAGTGGGTCATTTACTTGTTCTGCCCTAACCCTTTGAACGGGCATGCCCACATTGTACATGTTCATCACACCATCCATATCTGGGAATAAACCATTATGGAACCAAGGCGCCGTTTTCATTACATTTCTTAATCCAGGCGTTTTAAATTTACCTATATCTTCTGGTTTCTTGGTTACATTGTACAAGCCTAAGTCTTCATATTTACGTTTGAAATAAGTTAATCCATCGTTGTGGAACTCATTATCGGTAAATAACGGGCCATTATGACAATTAATACAACGGGCTTTAGTGCGGAATAAATGTAAACCCACTAACTGTTGATCGGTCAATGCCTTCTTATCTCTGGCCAGGAAACGATCAAATGGGGTTCTCCTGCTTACAAGGCTGCGTTGAAAAGTGGCGAGACTTTCGAATATTTTTTTGTTGGTGATGGTCTTTGATCCAAAAGCATTAAAGAAGAATGGTTGATATCCTTTTATTTTGCTCAACTTTTTAGGTAAAGCTTTCATATCCTGGTGCATCTCATTGTGTGCTGCTACCGGGCTTTCTGCCTGTTCTTCCAAACTAGCCGCTCGTCCGTCCCAAAACAAACGTTTGTAGAACCAAACGTTTTCTAAAGAGGGTGCATTGCGAATGTTTGTTAAATGATCATGACCAACAGAAACCTGACGACCATCAGACCAATGTAAATCTGGCGCATGGCAGCTCGAGCAGGAAATCTGGTTTGATCCTGATAAACGAGGATCGAAAAATAAGATTTTACCCAGTTCAACTACCTTTTTAACGGAATCATTTTTTAAATCGACAGGAGAGGGCGGAAGTTCTCCCAATTCCTGGAAAACAGCTCCCTTATCAACTGTAGGTTTTGGCCATTGGTCAGTAGGTTTTGAATAAACTTTGCGCAAGCTATCTATACTCAGTTCATCATCATCGTTGAAATTTGTTGATTGAAATGATAATAGGATTAATCCGGTAAAGATTAGGGCAAGCGTGAGGAAAACTTTATTCATAAGGCTAAAAATACAGATTTAAGCTGATATTGGAAGAAAAGCGGTCTTTGCCGGGGGTAAAAGTGAAACTGTTGTCTACTACTTTTTGCTTATTTAAATATGTAGCAGTAGCCTTTAAACCCGCCTGTATCTGATTAAAAAAATTAAAACTATAATCTGCTGATAAACTTCCGCCAAGCCTGGTTGAAGTATTGTAGATGTAGTCAAAATAAATAACTTTTTGGGTAAACTGGCCTACGTTGAAGTTTGGTACATTAAAGTAATCACTTAACGGAACACTATACAATCCTGATAAACTTAAACCCCAAACATTTGATTGATCGGTCGTCTTTGAGTAACCAAAGCCTGCAGTCCAATCCAATCTATTATACTTTACATTATTACCTGTCAATCCATCTTGCTTTTGCTCCTCATTTTGATTGGCAGAAACATAAAGGTTATACAAATTGCCTTTTGATGTAATACTTAAATTGGTTTTGAATGATAAACTGTTACGATTATAGATGTAATTATTTGCCATATAGATATAGTTCAAATCCTTTCCATCGATGTTATTGTAATTGATCAAAGTAGACAACGTTTTATTGTCTATTTTCTTTAACCAAAATAAAGAGAAGTTGTTATTTTCTAAATTGTAGTCATTGTAGTCTGCAAAACCTTCGCCGCTTCTTCTAGTGAACTTCTGTTTTTCTTCAATATAACTATAAGAAAAGAAAAAATCGCCGATATTGGATTTTGTATAATTCAGATAAGCGTCAAAGCCATTTCTTTTCTGATCATTTTGATAAGTTCGATTGGTATTATAAACGTAAGCTTCTCCATAGCCATTAACCAAGTAATTATTATATTCTGGTTTCAATGTATTTTGAGACAAACTTTGATTTTTGTAGGCCACATTAACTCTCTCCTGTCCATATCCATATCTGTATGCTGCACCAATCTTGATTTTTTCAAATAATGTGTAGCCAATCGTTGCAATCATATTTAATTGAAAGTCATCAACACTTCCTCTGGGATCGTTTGTTGAAAAGTGATTCCCAATTCTATAATCAGCACCAATACCTAAAGGAAGATTCTTACCAATAAGGTTTTTTTCTGCGAAAGCCTTTAAATTATATAAAGTTCTCTCATAGTTGAGATTAATTGGAGAACCATAATAGTATGGTGCAGACATATTATTTCTGGTTTGATGATTGTACATCGTACTATCCTCAACACTTTTATCATACTCGAAAGAACCCCACAAGTTAACGGACTTAAGTCTGGTACTACCTTCTGTTGCCAAGTATATTTGACTTATTTTAGTTGCATTCTGTGCCGTAATCAAATGTCCTTTTTCATAATTGGTACCAATGCTAATTTTGCTAAATTTTGCTGGCATTAATTCGCCAATATTGAAAGGACTTTTTTTTGCAAACTCATATCCTGCGTAAGAAGCGGAATCAGCACTGAAAATTTTATTCTGTAAACTTAAATTTGATAATGCGGTATCAATTTTCTGACTAAATGCTGTACTGAATATTATTTGAAGCACTATTATCGATAGAAATATTTTTCTCATTGTGTATCTTAAATAATCAATGACTAAATCATTGATTAAAATTTAATTATTGTTTAAATCCTCTTGGGTTTGCTAATGTGAAATAATCGAAATCCTCTGTTGAGTTATTGGTATCTTTTAAAATGATTCGGTTATTGTCGGTTCTTAGCGTTTTTCTAATTACAGATTGTGAACTATATGAGCCATTAGGTGCATAAGTAAAGCCTGCATCAAGAGATGCACCGAGTTTTTTAGGTATTCTTGCAGCGGCAGTATTAGGTTGTAGTTCTACTGCATCAATAATTAGCGCATTTGGTATTTGAAAATACTTATCGGCACTTGATGATGGTGGTGCAACTGTTGGGAAATTGTACTGTGGTAGGCTTTTAACCTGGGTAATGCCATTTCCTTTAAACAAAATTACCCCGGTTCTGCCAAGCGCATCTAAAATTAAATCTGTACCAAAATAGGATAAAACTTCTACATTAGGTACTTGAGGATTATCAATATCAGATGCAAGTGGTTTTGCTAGGAACGATGCATAGTATGCTTCAAATTCTGCCCCGCTTAAATCTACAGTAAGTGAAGGATCTCTTACAGTAATACTTTTGCCATCATTTCCGGTAAAAGGTGATTTATGATTAAGTGCAGTTTGAGCAATAATAAAACTTTTGCCAGGTTGTACACGGTATTGCTTGCCATTACCCGGAATCATTAATAAAGCTCTAGGATATACATAACTATTATTTGCATCTATATTTGATGGCATACCTAAAGATTTGCTCCAGTCGTATTGACCATTAGGTAATGTATTATAACCAGTATTGGTAAAGCTTTGTCTGCCAATTATTTCACCAATAAATAAACTATCAGCATATAAAACCGAATCGGTGTTGTTATAAATTTCGATAAACTGATCTCTAAAACTGGCACCAGTGGTTGTATTAGAGCCAGCATAATGAATTTGTTTGATTAGCCAATTACCAATTATGCCCGATACCAAACTTAATTCAATATTACCCGCATTAGATAAGGTAAGTGCTTTACTTTTTTGCGAAGCATTAAAAACTACATTTTCACTAACAATCTCACCAGTTAATTTAGTGTAATCTGCCGCTTTTATCTCAATACTGGCATTGATATCATAAATTCCTAGCGCAATATTAGCCAATGATACATTTCCATTAACATCAGTTTCAACAATATTAGATTTATTGGTATTGATGTTTTTCAATTCAATCCTAACTTGGCTTAAAGAAAGAACTTTTCCTAATTCAGCCGAGGCGTATTTAGCTGAAATGTTAACATTAATTGGAGTTATTTCAGGTTCTTGATTTTTTTTGCAACCAAAGAATATGATTGTAGAAAAAAGAAATATTAATAGTTTTTTCATCTTATACTAATTAAAGTTTAATGGATAACTCGGCTCCAAAAGTTGGAACATTATTAGGGAACACATAACTCCCTGCCGGTGTAACGTAGTATGGTTGATAGTTAAAAAGATTATATACATTAAAAGCGAACTTGAAACGTTTTTTAATCTCTTTTGCGATACTTAAATGGTAGTTTGAAATGATCTTTGGCAAATTTGTTTCGGATTGTTCTTCAGGTGTAATATACAAATGTCCATAAGAAGGGTTGGTTCTATCAAAATTGGTGATAGGTATATATTGGTTCGTTCTGGTATAATAGCCAAGAGGAATTCGTGAACTTTCTGTATTCACGGTTTTGTTAAGAATATCAAATTCTGCGGTAAATTGAATAATCAAACTGAGTTTAGGAATGTGTGTACTGCTTGAAATTCTTCCATTACTGAAATAGGCCTTTCTATTAGTCGGTTCATACTGACCTATGAAAGCATAATCAGGATCGGTATTTATTGTTGTAGGGATTTTATTGCTTAATGTTGGAGATTCAGAATGATAGGCTGTTCTAAATAAACCACCACTCATATTAAATGATGTTTTTATTGCTTTTATTTCGGGACTACTTAAAATTACCTCAAACCCCTGATTGTCTGATGAAAGATCATTTTTGAAAGTGTAATAATTTATAGCATTGTATTTATTACCTGTTTGCACAACAGTTGGTTTTGCACTTGGATTTAATGTGGCAGTATAAGTTGGTAGTAATATGCTCTGCAAATTTTGAACGGTGGTAATACCATTTCTCGATTTTTTATTGAATGCAGTTAGAGAAAGGTTAAACTTATCTAGCTTTAATTGGGCAGATAACTCAATACTTTCACTTTTTGAAGGTTTTAAGTCAGTATTTGTTGGTTCGTATCTTTCAACATAAACCAAATATGTGCTTTCGTTAACCTTTCCGTTATAAGCATTTAGAAGGGGGATTTCGAAAAAAGTAGGCCCAGGGTAACGTTGAGCTAAGGCCGGCGATTTGTAAGATAAGCCATATGCCAAGCCAAATCTTAAATTTTTACTTACCTCATAGTTAATGTTTGTTCTTGGAGAGAAAGAACCATAACCGTTTTGAATATCAGATCTTAAACCTGCACGTACATTTAGTGGTTTGCCGAAAACATCCGTAGTGAAAACATCTTCTATATATACACCCAAATCTTTTTGCGCTATCGCCAATTTAAAGTCGTAATAACGCTCAGAGCTTTGCGTGCTTAAAGTGGAAGTTGAAACTGCCACACCACTTCTTGGTGCATTTGGGTCGATAGTTTGCCCTAAACCTCTATTAGTACTGTAATTGAAACCACCTCCGAAAGATAAGTTATGAACAATATCTCCGGTAGAGAAACCGCCTGTAAAATCCAAATTCGCTGAGGCTGTAATAGGCCTTCCATCAATTAATGATCTTGCGGTATATACCCCAGTATCATAGGTTCCCTCATGTATTCCGGTGGTTACGGCATTGGTGTAAAGCACATAAGGCTGGTTCATTATTTGTTCTTCATAACTTACCTGATGACCTTCAGAATACCTTAAATTAAGGCCGATATTTTTTAGGAAGCCATTTTCAAAACGATAATTACTTCTGTTGGCTACGCTAAAATTCCAACTATCAAATCTGGTCTTTGTACTGGTAACATCGTCTGGATCTTGTTTTATTCCATCCAGGTTTCTGCCATAATCAACGCTAAAAGTATTTTTCAACTGCCTGGTATTACCAAACGTGTTGCTCCACATCGCATTTGTATTTACTCTTCGATATGCTTTTAATTTATCGCGGTTATCTTGGAAAGAGTTAACATAATTTACTCCAACATTCACTGCGCCTAATTTTGGACTTAATTCAAAGCCTTTAGATATATTATAAGATGTTGCATTATCTCTCAATTGCATGCGAACATAAGCAGGCGATTTGCCCGCTTGTCTTTCAATAATAATTGCACCATCAGTCAAATCGCCATATTTTGCAGGCGCAATACCAGCTATTATCTCAATACTTTCAATATTATCCGCTGGTATCTGGCGTAAATCTGTACCACCAAAAGTATAATCCCCAGAATAGGTTGTTAAACTACTACCGTTCAATGATGGTCTTGTTGAACCATTCAAACTCGTGTATGAACCTTCAACAAAAGAATTTCCAACGCCTAAACTTCTTCCTGGATTATAACTTTGCATGTTTGCATTGTTGGTTAGCGTATTTCCATCCATGATGATGGCTATGCCAAAAGCATTGTTCAATTCGAATGCGCCTTTTCCGGTTGTGGTTGGTGCATAAGCCGCTCTTAAGTTTACGTTTTGAACACTTTGTAATGATGGAGCGGTTATTTTTCTATTTGGGATTTGATTCAATAGATCATTAACACTCAACGCTGGAGTCTGCTCAATTATATCCCGATTGATTACTAAGGATGAGTTGGTTTGGCCAGTATAATTCCGCTTGGCATTGATTTCGATGTTTTCTAAACTTAAATCCAATACCTTTAAACTGATGCTGTTAAGGTTCGTTTCTCCAGCTTTAACAGTTACAGGTACTCTTAATTTTTGATAACCAATGTAAGAAAACTCCAGCGTTAAAACATTGTTGATTGCTGACCCATCGATTCTAAAAATACCCAATTTATCAGTTATTGTATACTGATTGGTTTCAACAACTTTAATGTTTACAAGCTCTAGCGGCTTGTTTTCAGGGTCTACCACTTTTCCGGTAACAACGTTTTGCGCTTGCGCCATCCCGGCAAGACAAACCAAAACTAATAATGAAATGTAAAGTTTCTTCAATTTAGACTAAATCTTAATAATGGCGCAAATATGGAAATTTAACAGGGATTAACAAAACTATTTAGAATAATTCCAGATAATTTTCAATTTTAAGTTGGCAATTCATCAAGATGTACTGTATTCCAAATTAACCTCATTGTGACAAAAGAAAATACTTTTGTTTAGGTTGTGATTATTTAAAAGGATAACTTTGCGGCTTCAAACCCACACAATGAGTGATCAGATAAAACACGAATGCGGAATCGCTTTTATTCGCCTGTTAAAACCACTTTCCTACTACCAGCAAAAGTACGGTACAGCACTTTACGGCCTTAACAAGTTATATCTTTTAATGGAAAAACAGCATAACCGGGGCCAGGATGGCGCGGGGATTGCCACCATTAAACTAGATATGAAACCTGGCAGTAGGTACATTAGCCGATACCGGAGCATGGCTTCGAATGCGGTAGCAGATATTTTCGAGTATGTTCAAAACAAATTCGTAGATATACAAGAAAACACACCTGAATTAATGCAGGATACAGAGTGGCTCAAAAACAATGTTAGCTTTATCGGCGAGGTGTTATTGGGCCATTTGCGTTATGGTACACATGGTAAAAACAGTATCGAAAACTGCCATCCTTTTTTAAGGCAAAACAATTGGATGACCCGTAACCTGGTTATTGCAGGTAACTTCAACATGACGAATGTTGATGAGTTATTGGAGCAACTCTACGAGTTAGGTCAGCATCCAAAAGAAAAAGCCGATACCGTTACTGTTTTAGAAAAAATTGGTCACTTTTTGGATGATGAAAATCAAGAACTTTTCGATCAATATAAAAAAGAAGGACACGATAACGTAGCCATCACGCATAAAATTTCTGATCATTTAGATATCGCGAATATTCTTCGCCGCTCGGCTAAAACCTGGGATGGTGGCTATTCCATCTGCGGTATGGTGGGTAACGGCGATTCATTCATCATGCGTGATCCGGCTGGTATTCGTCCGGCCTACTATTATTACGATGACGAAATTGTAGTTGCGGCTTCTGAACGGCCAGCACTACAAACTGCTTTCAATATCCAGTTTAAAGATGTTAAGGAGATTGATCCTGGTCATGCTTTGATTATCAAGAAAAACGGTGAAGTTAGCATGGAGCAGTTCCGTGAGCCTACCGAAAGATTATCTTGTTCGTTCGAACGCATCTATTTCTCAAAAGGAAGCGATGTAGAAATTTACCGCGAACGCAAGCAATTAGGTCGTTTATTAAGCGATAAAATTCTTCAGGCCGTTAACTACGATTTAAAAAATACCGTTTTCTCTTTTATACCGAACACTGCTGAAGTGGCTTTCTTTGGTATGGTTGATGGTGTGCAACAATATGTGCGCAGGCATCAAAAAGATATTCTTTTGCATAAAAAGGAGGAATTATCTGATGAGCAGCTGGAGGAATTATTATCTCTTGCACCGCGGGTGGAGAAGCTGGCTGTAAAAGATGTGAAACTGCGAACTTTTATTACGCAGGATGCGGATAGAAGTGAAATGGTGGCTCACGTTTATGATACCACTTATGGTATTATCAATAACCATCAGGATACTTTAGTAGCCTTGGATGATTCAATTGTTCGGGGTACTACTTTAAAGCAGAGTATTATAAAAATCGTAGATCGTTTACATCCTAAGAAAATTATCATTGTTTCATCTGCACCTCAAATTCGTTACCCGGATTGTTACGGTATTGATATGAGCAGAATGGGCCAGTTTGTTGCTTTTGACGCTGCAATTCAGTTATTAACTGAGCGTGGTATGTGGCAGGTGATTGAAGATGTTTATGCAAAATGTAAAGCTTCATTATTACTTCCGAAAGAAGAAATCGTGAATCATGTAAAAGAGATTTACAAACCCTTCACTCCGGAAGAAATTTCAGCTAAAATTGCACAAATTATTACTCCTAAAGGCACTGTTGCTGAGGTAGAAGTAATTTA
The DNA here is from genome assembly GCF_001422545.1 of Pedobacter sp. Leaf41. Taxonomy (GTDB): domain Bacteria; phylum Bacteroidota; class Bacteroidia; order Sphingobacteriales; family Sphingobacteriaceae; genus Pedobacter. The sequence continues at coordinate 11,053 of NZ_LMLE01000004.1, forward strand.
TCAAAGTTTGGAGAACTTGCATGAAGCTTGTCCGAAAAACAAAGGTGACTGGTATTTCTCTGGTAATTATCCAACTCCAGGCGGCAATAAAGTAGTGAACAAAGCTTTCATTAACTGGAAAGAAGGGAATAACCAAAGGGCATATTAATCCTAAGATATTTTGAATAAGAATAGCCCAAATTTATGCGGGCTATTTTTTTTGCCCAAAAAATTTGAATTCATTTGTGTTTGATATTATATAGAAAGTGACATTCTTGCCACCTTACTGGAGATTTTTAGCCTCATTTAGTAAACGTTTTTATCATTCTTTTTGCTTGTAGATTGCTATATCTTCTCGGCCAGGGAAAACATTTAGAAGGGTGTAAATGTTAATTCCACTATGAAAAACCTGATAAAATTTTGCCTTATATCTACCATTTGTTTGGGCTTAAGCTGTTCTGAAAGTAATCAACAACAGGTTACCAACGCTATCGACAATACAAGCGATAGTATTTCAACCAAGCTTTCTGAATTGAATGATACCTTAAAAAATGTAAAAGAAGATATCAAGAGCCATATCCCTAAAGTAGAAATAAATGTGAGCAAACGTGTTCCGATAAGTTTACAATGGATTAGTTTTGAAAGTGAAAAGGGTTCGGCCGAAATCATTAAAAAAGATAGTAAATGGTTTTCAATAAAGGGGGAGCAAACCAATACCAATAATGAATATCTTAAAATTGATGGGCGTTTGAAAAGATTAGATGCCAACAGAATTTCCTTCGAAGGAACGATAATCACATATATTAAAGATAATAATAGGGGTGTGCCTTGTGAAAAAACTGGTGCTCAGGTATTTTTTAAAAAAGGCAGCCGTTCTTATTATCGTTTGCAAAAAATGGAAAACTGCGCAGGTGGAAGGCTATTAGACTATGTTGATATTTATAATCTCCATGACGTACTTTAGTAGGTGCTTTTATGCATAAAACTGAACATACGTTTTGTAAATAAGCCAGAATGCAAATAGAATAATAATTACCCCTGCAATTTTATTAAGTGTTTTTAGGGCGTCTTCCTTTATTTTGTATCTGAGTTTACTTGAATAGAAACTCTTTGCTCCATCTATGCTCAGTTGAGTAACCATCGCGATAAAAAAGCAAACCAATTTTTCGTTCAGCATGTTATTTAGCTTAACAGAAATAATTCCGCTTACAATAATCCAGAACATTAAGGTAGAAGGAGTGAGGATACACATCAAAAATCCTTTTAAAACATAACCTCTCTTACTGATCTTCTGGAGGGTTGCGGAATCGTAATTAACCTTCATTTTCGAAACCAAATAATATATTCCTACCGCGAGTAAGAAAATCCCACCGATAGTACCGACATATTTGTCGAAACTAGCTTTATAATCAAAAAACTGACTTCCAAAAAGGACTAATGCGATTAATATAACATCACTAATTATAACCCCAATAGCTAAAGAAAACCCTGCCATAAAGCCTCTTTCTATACTGGTTTTAATCATTGCAAAAAATACCGGACCTGTTAAAAACGACGAAATAATCCCTGCCCCAATACCTAATAATATGGCTTCAAACATGTATTGTATTGTTTATAATATGCGAATATGCAATTTTATACCTAAAGATGGTACATTTATTTTTGTTGCATAAGTTGCATAAAAGTTACTATTTTTTAATTTTTTTTTATCTAAGTTTAGCCCCACTAAAACTATATTTTAAACATGAGTTCAGAACAAACACAAACCAAGTGGGCCCAATTTATTCCCTTGGTAACCGTATTCTTTTTTTGGGGCTTCGTTGCCGCAAGTAATGATATTTTAATTCCGGTTTTCAAGAAAGCTTTTGATTTATCACAAGCTGAAAGTCAGTTGGTTTCACTGGCATTTTATATTGCCTACACCGTGGGTGCGCTTATCTATAACGGAATTTCGGTGCTAATCGGGCAAGACATTGTAAATAAACTAGGCTATAAAAACTCGCTTGCGTTAGGTCTCGTGATTTCGGCATTAGGTACACTATTATTTTATCCGGCCGCAAATTTGGCATCTTTCCCGCTAATGTTATCTGGTTTATTTATTGTTGCACTAGGTTTTTCACTACAACAAACCGTTGCTAACCCTTTAGCAATCGCGTTGGGTCCAATTAAAACGGGTTCACAGAGACTTACCCTTGCAGGTGGTATCAATAACTTCGGAACTACCATTGGACCGCTTATTGTAAGTTTTGCCATTTTTGGTTCGGCAGCAAATGCAAGTTCAGATATTAGTATAGAAAGTGTTAAAATCCCTTATCTAATTCTTGGGGTTGCCTTTATCGCTGTCGCAATATTCTTAAAGCTATCTTCTTTACCAGATAGACCAGCGTTAGTTGAAGCCAAAATAGAAGAAAAAGGGGCAAAAGGATCTGCCTTGAAGTTTCCACAATTGGTTTTGGGGATGATTGCAATTTTTGTTTATGTAGGTGTTGAAGTATCTACGGCGAGTAATTTGCCTGCTTATATGGAGAAAGATTTAGGTTTCGCACTGCATGATATTGCACCTTATATTTCGCTATACTGGGCAAGTATGATGATTGGTAGATGGACAGGAGCTGTAGAAGCTTTCACCGATAACATCCAGACTCAAAAAATATTAAGATTTGTTGCGCCATATTTAGCTTTTGGAATTTTCTTAGCGGTTAATGCCATTGCCGATCACGATTTGGCTCCATTCTACGTTTACGGATTAATCATTTTAGTATTGATTATTGCTGATATGGCGAGTAAAGGAAATCCGGCAAGAATGCTATTAATATTTTCTGCAATTGGCATACTTGCTTTACTTATCGGAATGTTTACCACTGGAATGGTTAGTGTTTATGCCATCACAAGCGTAGGTTTATTTTGTAGTACATTGTGGCCATGTATTTTCACTTTAGCAGTGAGTGGTTTAGGAAAGCACACCAGTCAGGGAAGTAGTTTCCTAATTATGATGATTATGGGCGGTGGAATTATCAGCTGGTTACAAGGTGCAGTATCGGAGTATACTGGTATTCAATATAGTTACATTGTTGGTATTCTGTGTTTCGCCTACCTAGCTTTCTACGCCTGGAGAGTAAGTGGAATTTTAAGATCACAAGGAATTAATTTTGATCAGAAAATTTCTGGCGGACATTAATTTTAATAAAGTATTTTTGCAGCCACGAAGTTAAACTGCTTCGTGGCTTTTTATTTTAAGCATGACTAATAAACCAAGTTTCGATACCATATTTATGAATCTCGCTACTGATTTAGCGGAACGTTCGCATTGCGTACGTGCCCATGTTGGTGCGGTTTTAACAAAAGATACCAGAATCATCTCTATTGGGTATAATGGGCCGCCCGCAGGAACACATAATTGTGACGAAGAATGGCCAGAACATGGTTGTGCAAGAGACAGCAAGGGAAGCTGTTCTTTGGCGCTTCATGCAGAAGAAAATGCCATTTTATACGCTTCTAAAAATGGCTCCAGGATTGAAGGATGCACACTTTATACCACGTTATCACCATGTATCGCTTGTGCCCGACTAATTTTATCATCAGGAATTAAATTGGTTTACTATTCAAAATCTTACGCCGCATACAAAGGTTTGCCGAGTGATGAAGGTGTTGATTTCTTGAGGAAGTTTGGGGTAGAGGTGAAGTTAATGGAAAGCGAAACTTTAAATTGGTAATTGTTAAAGTTAATGAATGATGGAAGTATCTAGCTTGCTGTTGACAACTGGTAACTGAAAACCATTAACTAGCAATAGATTTGATTATAAATAACGATAAAACAATTTAACAATTCCCTTTCTTTATCTATCTTTGCGGATGCAAGAAAAAATCATTATCGTCGATTTTGGTTCGCAATTTACACAACTCATCGCTCGTAGAGTTCGCGAACTAAATATTTACTGTGAAATATATCCATTCAACAATCTTCCTGAAATTACCGAGGATGTAAAAGGTGTTATCTTTTCAGGTAGCCCATATTCAGTTCGTCAGGATGATGCTCCACAAATTGATCTATCAAACTATCATACTAAATATCCATTACTGGCTGTATGTTATGGTGCCCAATACATTGCGCAACAAACTGGTGGTCAGGTTCGTGCCTCTTCAACACGCGAATATGGTCGTGCTAACCTAAGCTTTGTTAACCAGGAAAATAAACTTTTCAAGGGTATAAACATTGATTCTCAGGTTTGGATGAGCCATGGCGATACCATTACAGATTTGCCAGAAAATGCAGAATTAATTGCCAGTACAGAAAGCGTTAAGGTTGCTGCTTATCACATTAAAGATTCAAATACTTATGCGATACAATTTCACCCTGAAGTAACCCACAGTATTGATGGAAAAGTTCTATTGGAGAACTTTCTGGTAGATATTTGTGGCTGTAGTCAGGATTGGACTTCAACAGCATTTATCGAAACTACTATTGCAGAATTGCAAGCTACTTTGGGTAACGATAAAGTTGTTTTAGGCTTATCAGGCGGAGTAGACAGTAGTGTTGCTGCGGTTTTATTGCATAAAGCAATCGGTGCAAATTTACATTGCATCTTTGTTGATAATGGTTTGCTTCGTAAAGATGAATATGCCCAGGTGTTGGAACAATACAAACACATGGGTTTAAACATCAAAGGCATTGATGCTAAAGATCGGTTTTTAAGTCAGCTTGCGGGTGTTACCGATCCTGAATTGAAGCGTAAAGCGATTGGTCGTGTTTTTATCGAAGTTTTTGATGATGCTGCACATGAGGTAACTGGTGTAAACTGGTTGGGTCAGGGTACTATATATCCTGATGTGATTGAGTCGATCTCTGTTAACGGTCCATCTGCTACGATAAAATCACATCATAATGTGGGTGGTTTGCCCGATTTTATGAAGTTAAAAGTTGTGGAGCCATTAAAAACATTGTTTAAAGATGAGGTAAGAAGAGTTGGTAAAGCATTGGGTATTGATGATGTGATTTTAGGTCGCCATCCTTTCCCCGGGCCAGGTTTAGGAATCCGTATTTTGGGAGAAGTTACAGCAGAGAAAGTTGCCATTTTACAGGATGCCGATGCGATTTATATCAATGAGCTTAAAGCTGCTGGCTTATACGATAAAGTTTGGCAGGCAGGTTCTATCTTTTTGCCAGTTCAATCGGTCGGGGTAATGGGCGATGAGCGTACTTACGAAAACGTAATTGCACTTAGAGCTGTTGAATCAGTGGATGGCATGACAGCCGACTGGTGCCATTTGCCTTATCCATTATTGGCGAAGATTTCCAATGAAATTATCAATAAGGTTAAAGGAATTAATAGGGTAGTATATGATATCAGCTCGAAACCACCTGCAACTATTGAGTGGGAATAAAGATTTGAGAATCTTGATTTTTAAAATCTTAAGAATCATTTAAAACAAGTATTGGAGTATGCTAGCAAACTGAATAAACTTTTGCTGGCATATTTTGTTAAAAAGATAGGTATGAATTTAAAAAACGGTTACTGGATATTACTGCTATTCACTTTGGTTTTAGGTGCTTGTTCACCAAAAATAAGAACACCCAAACCACCAACCAGTAGACCTGTTGAAAAGGAAAAACCTGAAGAAAAGAAAAAGCCTGTAAAAAAGTTTACTCAAGCTAGCATCTCATTATTAGCACCATTTAGACTTGATGAAATCAATTTAAAAACCGCTACCAAGGCGGATGTAGAAAAGTATGCAATGCCGATTGATTTTTATCAGGGATTTAAGCTTGGGATTGATTCAGCAGCTGCATCAGGACTAAACTTTAAATTGAATGTTTTCGATACACAGGATGATAATGCCCATATTTCGATGCTTTATAAAAATGAGCGTTTTAAGCAAAGCAACTTAATTGTTGGGCCTGTTTTTCCTGACGGACAAAAATTTATTGCATCTTATTCCAAAGAAAATAATATCCCGGTAGTTTCGCCTTTAGCGGCTTCAAGTCCATCAGAATTCAATAATCCAAATCTCATTTCGATTGTGAACAACATCGATTTACATGGCAAGAAAATAGCAGGCTATATCACCAGAAATTTCAACCCTGCTAATACGATTGTTGTGCTAATCAACCCTAGAAAAAGTGAGGATGAGCAGTTTGCTGCTCCTTTGAGGGTATACTTGCAAAGTAATCCTAAATTTATTGTGCAGGAGTATGCATCGGCATATACCTTCGAAACCAAAATGATAAAAGGCAAACAATATGCAGTTATTGTTACTTCAGCGGATAGAGCCTTCGTTTTACCTACCATAGAAAAACTTTATAAATTAAAAAATCTTCCTGCAGGAGGTTATAATATTAGTTTATTTGGTCATCCAAACTGGGTTAAACAAAATTATCCAACAGAAAAGGTACAGGCATTAAATACGATAGTGAGTTCATCTTATAAAATTGATTATAAAAGTACTGCTGTAACCTCATTTATAAAAAAATATCGGCGCCAATATGGCTTTGAGCCTGGCGAATATGCTTTTAAAGGTTTCGATATCGGGGTTTATTTCGGTAAACTGCTAGATCAGTACGGTGAAAATTATTTGGAAAACATTACCAAAGAAAAGTACAAAGGTTTGCACAACAATTTTTCTTTTATTCATGATGAAAAATTAGGCTATATTAATACCAGTTTAATGCTTTTAAAGTATAAAAACTTTGCCCTAAATATTATCGAATAATATCATTTCTTCCCGTTTTTTATGAGAGCTGATCATCAGTTACGTGCGTTCGAACAAATTTTAACCCATTACGATGGCAGTTTGCCACTGCATCGATTTTTACCTGGTTATTTTAAGCAAAATAAACAAATGGGTTCTTCCGATAGGCGATGGGCAACACGACATGTTTACAGTTTTTTTAGATTGGGCAAAGCGCTTTCGCAATTGAATCAAGAGCAAAGGTTAAGCATTGCAGATTTTCTTTGCCATAACACGCTAAGTCCTATTGTAGAGAAAAACTTTCCAGAATTTACAGATCAGATACAATTACCATTGCTGGAAAAGTTAGAAAAAGTCAAAGAGAAATTTCCAGCATTTGTATTAACAGATGTTTATCCTTACCACGAAAAGTTATCTAAAAGTTTAAATAAAGAAGATTTTTTAAGTTCATTTTTTACACAACCTGATTTATTCATCAGGGTTGCGGAAGGTCAGGCAGGACAGATTATTGATCAATTAAGGGGTGAACGTATTGATGTAAGACAGGTATCAAAAACCGCATTGGCTTTAGCCAATGGCACAAAGCTTGAAACCGTTTTAAAGGAAGGCTCTTATCAGGTTCAGGATTTATCTTCACAATATACTGGAGAATATTTTCTCCCTAACAAATGGGATAAATGGTGGGACTGTTGTGCGGCATCTGGTGGGAAAACCTTGCTTTTACACAGTCTGGAGCCAATTATAGAATTGTTAGTAAGTGATTTACGAGAATCTGTTCTTTTAAATTTAGACGAAAGATTCCGTTTGGCAGGCGTAAGAAAATACCATAAAAAAGAACTCGATCTTTTGAGAAATAATGATCAGATACTTCATCATTATCAGTTTGATGGGATTATTTTAGATGCTCCATGCACAGGTTCGGGTACCTGGGGGAGAACGCCAGAAATGCTTACTTTTTTTGAGGAACGGAAGATCAATCAGTTCGCAACAATACAAAAGGCAATTGCCACTAATGTGATTAAATATCTTAAGCCTGGAAAGCCTTTGGTTTATATTACCTGCTCAGCTTTTGCTGCCGAAAATGAAGATGTTGTTAATCACCTCCTGGAAACTTTGCCCTTGACTTTAGAAAAGATGGAGCTTATTAAAGGTTATCAGAACAATGCTGATACGATGTTTGTGGCCAGATTGATTAAGCGCCAGGATTAATTAAGACTACTGGATTATTTTAAAATAATTTTTTGAACTTGTTTTGGTGCATAGTCTATACATGCTCAAACCATGATTTGAAATTCTTTTTGACGTACTTCACCGCTTCGATTAAAACAGCAATCGCCCCAATTATTAATGTATATTCCTCAAAGCTGTTCATTTTGGTTAGCTTTATGTTTAGATGAATATACGAGATTATTGTTACAATTTGATTTTAGGATTGTCATTTATACAATGACGAATTAGCTTGTAATAAAAAACGAAGCTACATCATCTTTTTTGCGGTATTGAACCTTGAAATAAATGGAGGATGACGAATCTTTAAAGAAATCCTTAAAGCCCCGTATTATTCCTAAACAACTTAATTGCAATGGCTAATAAAATTACTCCAAACGCTTTGCGAAGAATATTTAATCCTGTTTTTCCAAATAATTTTTCTAATCTCTCCGTATTTTTCAAAACGAAATAAACAAAAAGCATATTCAAAATAATGCCCACTAAAATGTTTTGCGTTTGATATTCAGTCTTCAGGGAAAGTAATGTTGTCATCGTTCCTGCACCTGCAATTAACGGGAAAGCCAGTGGTACGATTGAAACCGTTTCAGGAGCTTCTTCTTTGAAAATGGTCAAACCTAAAACCATTTCCATTGCAATAAAGAAAATTACAAATGAGCCTGCAATAGCAAATGATTCTACATCAAGACCAATTACCTTAAGAAGCGATTCTCCCAAAAAAAGAAATAAAATCATCAGGGCTGTGGCTACGATAGAAGCCTTTTCTGATTCGATATGACCTGCTTTTTTGCGTAGTTCTATTACTACCGGAATTGAACCTAAAATATCGATAATGGCAAAAATAACCATTGTGGTGGTTAAAATCTGGTTGAAGTCGAACTTTAAAAAATCGAATTTCATAGGGTGCAATTTTAATAAAGGTAAGTCAATTTGTATTAAATCCTTATCAAGAAATTCTTTAGAAATAGAACTGGGTTCTTAAAGTAAACACATTGTCTTTTCTATCGTCTGTATAATCTGGTATTTGGGTCGATTCATTTTTAATGATATCGTAGTATAAAACCGCTTTAAAGTGTGGATTAAAGTGATGTAAAAAGCCGAAGCCAAAGGTATCGAAGCGAACGTCGGCAGCAGTTAAGCCTCTGGTTGCTGAGATATCCATGCCTTTAACTTTCGAATTCGGATCGTACCAGTCATATTTAAAAATAAGTTGGTTATCGGTGCTATTTAAGGTTTGCACAAAAGTGAAATATGCGCCATTAAAGTTTCTGGTATAATAAGGCAATGGGACTGATTTATTATCTACAGGGTAGGAGCCGGGCGTGGTCGAAGTTGTGGCCGTTGCAGATTGAAGCCCGGAAATCACCTCTGCTCTTAATTCCGATTTCCAGCTTTTGGTTGATGTTGCAAGCTGGATGTCCGCTCCATAATACTTCCTCGGAGCAACCTTATTGATAGTTGAAGCAGACGAATCTTTAACCATGCTCAAAATGCCATTTTGATTATCCATCTTATAACTCACAGGCAAGCGATGGTTTAGTCCGCCTTGTAAGGTACTTATTCCGCCAGCAATGGATAAACCCACGCTTTTTATTTTATAAGGTTTATGGCTTAGTCTTGCGATTACGTCTTTACTGTTATCAAATTCTCCGGGCCCAGCTAAACCCTGGCCATTGTAAACACCTAAATCGAATACGAAATTTTTGAGCGTGGCATCTTTCCATCTTGGATTAAAGGTAAAAGTGACGCCTAAATCACGTTCGGTCTTCATTAAAATCTGCGACATCCGCCCACGTTCCGGTGCTTCCCTTACTGAAGAAGAGAGTTGTAATTCATTTCCAAAAGGACGGCCTGAAAGCCCCAAAGTGATGTGGAGCAGCTTCCACTTGTTTTCATAATAACGGCCCCAAAAATCCCTGATATTAACGCCCTGCTCAGTTCCATCAAATTGCAAAACAAAATAAGTAGATGGACTTTGGTCATCATTCAATATCATATAATCGGCCCTTAACCTGCCACGTCTTAAACGAAAACGATTATTGGTGAACTCGCCAAAATTGCCACCCTGATATTCTGCTTGTGTACCGTTTGTTTGAGCCACCTGGAACTGAGGTTGCATGTAACCGCTAAATGATAATGAACCATATTTCTTGGAGATGATTAACAGGTGATTCACCGTTGTGGAATCCATGATATCATTTATAGTGCGTTGTGCAAAAGCATTTGAAGAAATAACGAACAAAAATAAAATACCAATAATGTATTTACCAAATGCCGATAAAAATGGTTGGTTCATGTAGCTGATTTTCTGCAAAGGTATATCAATAAAATCTTTACCAAAATAAATGGCACAAAAAAGCCCCGATTTATCGAGGCTTTAAATATTTATTTCTATAATTCTGGTTTTGGAGGATCAACTGGAGTAACCACTTTTCCTTTATTTCCAAGTACTGAATTTCCTTTTCCGTAGAAGAAGTAAATCGCTACACCTAAAGCCATCCAGATTGCTAAACGAATCCATGCTTCTATTGGTAACGACGACATTAAATAAACACAAACAATTACGCCCATAATTGGCACAAATGGCACCAACGGAGTTCTAAATGGTCTTGCTCTATCTGGATCAGTTTTACGTAACAACATTACGCCGATGCAAACCAATGAGAAAGCGAATAAAGTTCCAATCGAAACCATGTGGCCTAAATCGGTTACCGGAACAAAACCAGCGAATATGCTCACAAAGAACATAAAGAAAATGTTGGTTTTAAATGGCGTTCTGAATTTAGAGTGAATACTACTGAAGAATTTAGGCAATAAACCATCTTTAGACATGGTATAAAATACTCTAGATTGTCCCATCAACATTACCAAAATTACCGAAGTATAACCTGCTAAAATGGCAATGATTAATCCCATTTGCAACCAGCCATATCCCGTTACTTTAAATGCAGTAGCTGCAGGAGATGCATCACCTTTAAAGATAGAATAAGGAACTAATCCTGTCATTACGTGAGCAAACAATACATAAAGTATGGTACAAACTACTAATGAACCTAAAATACCGATCGGCATTCCTTTTTGAGGGTTTTTAGCTTCCTGAGCTGCAGTAGAAACCGCATCGAAACCAATAAAGGCGAAGAATACTAAAGCGGCACCAGCTGCGATACCAGAGATACCAAATTCACCTTTAACACCTGTATTTTCTGGAATATATGGCGTGTGGTTAGCAGGATTGATAAATTTCCATCCAAGCGCAATAAATACAATTACAACAGTAACTTTTACAATTACCAAAATATTGTTAAGACTAGCTGATTCTTTGGTACCACGGATTAACATGAGTGATAATAATGAAACGATAACAACAGCAGGAAGGTTAATTCCTCCTCCATCAACTTCAGCAAAAGATTTTGTTAAATAGAGCGGCATTTCCATTCCGAACTCGTGGAGGAGTTTATTAAAATACCCAGACCAGGATACACCAACTGTGGCCGCTCCGAGTGCATATTCCAATACTAAATCCCATCCGATTACCCAGGCCATAAATTCGCCCATGGTGGCGTAAGAGTAAGTATAAGCACTACCCGCAACCGGAATCATAGATGCAAATTCTGCATAACATAATCCAGCGAAAGCGCAGCCTACAGCAGCCAATACAAATGATAAGGTTACAGCCGGACCAGCGTGGTCTGCAGCAGCGATACCAGTTAAAGAAAATAAACCTGCCCCAATAATAGCTCCAATACCCAATGCAACAAGGCTCGTACTGCTTAGTGTACGTTTGAGTGTGCCCTCTCCACTTTCAGCAGATTCTGCTATAAGCACATCAATAGGCTTTTTTAGATTCATAATTTGTTTAGTCTTTTATGTTTGTTGATTTTATGATAATAAGCGGTAAACCTAAATAAAAATTGCGAAAAACAAAAAGGGATTTTGCTAAAAACCCCTTTTAAGTCTTAATCTCTCTATGATTTTACAGTTAGTGTGTTAAAGTATCGGTACTATTGATTAAAGTATCTGTAATTGTATTGCCAGATGCATCGATTTTCTGCTGAATCTTGATTTCTTTCTTAACTTCTTGCTGATGATTGCCAGGGATTGCCTTAACTGCGATGTATGGAGCAATAACCAATGAAACAATCGACATCAATTTGATTAAAATGTTCATTGATGGGCCAGAAGTATCTTTGAAAGGATCGCCAACGGTATCGCCGGTTACCGAAGCTTTATGTGGTTCTGACTTTTTATAAAACATTTCGCCGTTAATCATTACACCTTGCTCAAAAGATTTTTTGGCATTGTCCCAGGCACCGCCAGCGTTACTCTGAAAAATCCCCATTAATACGCCCGTTACTGTAACCCCAGCTAACAAGCCGCCTAAAACTTCCGGGCCGAAAGCAAATCCAATAATAATAGGTGTAATTAGTGCAATGGCACCCGGAAGCATCATTTCTCTGATTGAAGCTTTTGTTGAGATCGCTACGCACTTTTCATATTCAGGCTTTGCTTTATACTCCATAATGCCTGGGATTTCACGAAACTGTCTGCGAACTTCTTGAACCATATCCATAGCAGCCTTTCCAACCGCCTGAATACATAATGCTGAGAAAATAAAAGGGATCATCCCGCCCACAAATAAGCCTGCCAAAACCGGTGCTTTATAAATATCTATAGCGCTAATACCAGCAATTCCAACAAATGCAGCAAATAAAGCCAAGGATGTTAAAGCAGCAGAGGCAATAGCAAAACCTTTTCCAGTAGCTGCAGTAGTATTTCCAACTGCGTCTAAATTATCTGTTCTTTCTCTAACTTCGGGAGGGAGCTGGCTCATTTCTGCAATACCACCTGCATTATCCGCAATCGGACCAAAAGCATCAATGGCCAATTGCATGGCAGTAGTTGCCATCATTCCGGCAGCAGCAATAGCTACTCCGTATAGCCCGGCAAAGTAGTAAGATGACATGATGCCACCCGCTAATACCAAAATAGGGATAACCGTCGATTTCATTCCTACAGATAAACCAGCAATGATATTCGTAGCATGACCTGTAGACGATTGTTGAATAATTGAGTTTACAGGACCTTTGCCCATAGCGGTGTAGTACTCGGTAACGATACTCATTATGGTACCCACTACAAGACCTACCATGATCGCATAGAAAACATTGATGCTAGAAAACTGATATCCACGTAAATTCAAAGTTTCAGGCAACATCCATTCTACAATGAAAAATGAAGCAACTGCGGTTATGATAATCGACGACCAGTTTCCCAGGTTCAGCGCATTTTGAACATTTGATTTTTCATCTTTAATGGTAACAAACCATGTTCCGATAATAGAGAATATAATGCCTAACCCACAAATAACCATCGGCAAAAGGATAGGAGACATCCCGCCAAAATTATCTTTCACATCTATTTCCTGGCCCAAAACCATCGTTGCTAAAATGGTTGCCACGTATGAACCAAATAAATCGGCGCCCATTCCGGCAACGTCACCCACATTATCACCCACATTATCGGCAATTGTTGCCGGGTTACGTACATCATCTTCAGGAATGCCCGCTTCCACTTTACCCACTAAATCGGCACCTACATCGGCAGCTTTTGTGTAAATGCCGCCACCTACACGGGCGAATAAAGCAATTGATTCAGCTCCTAACGAAAATCCGGTCAATACTTCGATAGCGGTTTTCATCTCTACGCTGTTAACCGATACTACATTAAAATATTTTAAAAAGACAATAAATAAACCACCCAATCCCAGCACTGCTAAGCCAGCTACACCTAAACCCATCACCGTGCCGCCGGTAAACGAAACTTTTAGCGCTTGTTTTAAGCTAGTCCTTGCAGCTTGTGTAGTTCTCACGTTAGCTTTTGTGGCGGATTTCATCCCGATATAGCCAGCGCTTGCAGAAAAGAATGCGCCGATTAAAAATGAAATCGAGATAATCCAGCTAGAATGCATGGGAACACCATTGATTTCGGTAATGGTTCCTGAATAGGCAAGCAAAGCCGCTGTAAATACAGCAAAAATGCTCAAAACTTTCCATTCCGCTTTTAAAAAAGCCATTGCACCATCGGCAATATAGCCAGCAAGTTCCTGCATGTTTTTATCGCCTGCATCTTGCTTGTTTACCCAGGCGCTTTTAATCATCATCACAATTATTCCAACTAGGCCCAACGCCGGAATAGTGTAAATTAAGTTGTCTTGTAAAAAATTCATAGTTAATATTTGGTTATTGGTTTGTTGATATCAAGTTCATAAAATTACCCTCATCAGTAAAGAACATTGATTTTGGTATTTTGGTTATTAGTTTAGCAATATAATAATTTTATTTCCTTGTGGTTAAATAAAATAATAGAGAATGAAGGAATGACTGAAGCGCGGAATTTTCAACACATTTTTAAGGCTAAATGTCATTCAGGCATTTCATCTTCATTAAAATAATACAAAGCAAGAAGTTGCTTTATGTATTTTTATAAATAAATTAGCCGCTAACTACAACTAAAAACCAAACTAAAAATTTAAAATGGAAAATCTTCAGGAAAAGGGATCTACGAAAAGAAAACTAGGTCTTTTTGATGCTGCGATGTTGGTAATGGGATCAATGATTGGTAGCGGAATCTTCATTGTGAGTGCCGATATCATGAGAAACCTCGGCTCTGGCTACTGGTTAATTGTGGTTTGGGTAATTACAGGGGTAATGACGGTAGCTGCTGCCATTAGTTATGGGGAGTTATCTGCAATGTTTCCAAAAGCAGGAGGTCAATACACTTACCTCAAAGAAATTTTTGGTAAAATGATGGGCTTCCTTTATGGATGGGGACTTTTTACTGTAATTCAAACGGGTACCATTGCAGCTGTTGCGGTAGCCTTCGGAAAATTTACCGCCTATTTAGTACCCGCTTTAAATGACGCCGCTCCAATTTTTCAAAGCGGTGGATATAAAATTACCTGGATCCAGATTTTAGCCATTGGTGTAATCTTATTGCTCACTTATATCAACACGAAAGGGGTAGAAAGTGGCAAAATATTGCAAAATATCTTTACAGGATCTAAAATTGTGGCTTTAATCGGCTTAATTATCTTAGGTTTTCTGTTGGTGAAGAGCAACTTCTGGTCTGAAAACATGAGCTTCGGTTGGGATGCTTTTAATAATCTTAAAACAGATTCGGCTGGCAATTTGACTAAATCGGGCTGGGAATCTATTTCCGGAATGACAATTATGGGTGGTATTGCCGCTGCAATGGTGGGCTCGGTTTTTTCGAGTGTAGCATGGGAAAATGTAACCTTCGTTTCGGGAGAAATTGAAAATCCAAAGAAAAACGTAGTCCGATCGATGGTTTTGGGCACTTCGGCAGTAATGATTCTTTATCTATTGGTTAACTTCATTTATCTAAATACCTTAGGTAGAGATAGCATTGCATTTGCTGCTAATGATCGGGTTGCAGTTGCTGCATCCGAACAAATTTTCGGAAGTGGGATCGGAACAATTGTAATGGCTGTTCTGGTAATGGTTTCTACATTCGGCTGTGTAAATGGTATCGTGCTGGCAGGAGCAAGGGTTTTTCAAACCATGGCACAAGATGGAATGTTTTTTAAAGCTGCTCTTGAAAACAATAAAAACGGAGTGCCTGAAAAATCACTTTGGATGCAAGGGATCTGGGCCTCGGTTTTATGTTTGAGTGGCCAATACGGCAACTTGTTAGATATGATTTCTTTTGTTATCGTGCTATTTTATATGATCACCGTTTTCGGGGTTATATATTTAAGATTGAAGCAACCCAATTTAGAAAGGCCATATAAAACGTGGTTATATCCAGTAACGCCAATTATTTACTTATTAATTGGTGCTGCATTTTGCATCTTGCTTTTGATTTATAAACAACAATATACCTGGCCTGGGCTTATCATTGTTTTACTTGGTGTTCCGGTATATTTCTTTATCAATAGAACAAAAGAAGGTTGAGTTTAAAGTTGATATTAGAAAGTTAACATGGTAAGGGAGCAGATTTATTTGCTCCTTTTTTGTGTAATAATGTCTCTACGCTATTTTTTTATTCGAAAAGCAGGTTTCTGTGTCCATCGGTTTCGGAAGTCCCGCCTTCACTCCAATCTTTTTATTTAAGCCTAATAGGTTTTCAAACGGCTACGCCGAAACCTATTAGGTTTATAAAAAGGATTTCCGCAACAGTCGGGTTTAGTTAATTTCAACAATTGTATGAAACTCAATCAGTAAACCCCACAACCCACAAAATCATCTTAAAGATTGCCTGCCACGGTAGCCAGAGGGAAATCCACCTTCAAATGGAATACTGTTTTGATTTTTAATATTTATGATCGATATGTAAACTTAAAAGCTAAAAACTTATACTTAAATCTATTTGTGTATTTTTGCGGTAATGGGAACACAGGTTGATTTAGGTATAAAGGGATATAAAAATTACGGCACACATCTACGTGAAAAATATAACGGCCAGCGTGTATTTAAAGTAATTGTAGATGGTGGTTTTACCTGCCCTAACAGAGATGGTAGTAAAGGTTTTGGTGGTTGCACTTATTGTAACGTAGATTCTTTTACGCCCGAGCCGTCTCGCAAGATGCCTACCATTAGAGAGCAATTGGAGGAGGGGATTAAACGAGCTAGAACCAGTTATAAAGCTGATAAGTTTATAGTTTACTTCCAGCCAAATACCAATACTTATGCGCCAACGCATTATTTAAAGATGATGTATGATGAAGCGCTTTCGGTAAATACAGAAGATATTGTTGGTTTTTCGGTAGGTACTCGTCCTGATTGTATCGACGCCGAAAAGGTGGCTTTGCTGGAAAGCTACGCCGATCGTTTCGACGTTGATTTGGAAATGGGAATGGAATCTATTTACGATGAAACTTTAGAAAAGATTAATAGAGGCTGCAGCCATGGAGAATTTGTAGCCGCGGTTAAGCTTCTGGAAAATAGTAAACTCGATCTTTGTGTACACACCATCTTTGGTTTCCCCTGGGAGACTAAAGAAATGATGCATGGCTATATTCATGAAATCAACCGTTTCCCTCAAATAAAGTTTGTTAAATTTCATCATCTTCATATCGTAGAGGGCTCTATAATGGGTGCGAAATATAAAAAAGAACCCTTTAAGCTTTTTACCCTGGAAGAATATACAGATTTGCTCTGCGAACTTATTCCGATGCTACGACCAGATATTGTAATTCAGCGTTTATTTGGGATTTCTGATTGGGATTTGCTAATTGCGCCAAATTGGGGGTTAAATAAATCGGCAATTCAAACCTATATAGATAAAGCGCTAGAAAAAAGAGAGGTTGTTCAAGGTTCTCTTTATTTAGGTTAATTATTTACTTTTTGTTAATTTTTTTATTAAATCCTGCGAATTATCACAGGATTTTTTGTTTTTGCAGCTTTAATGTGATAATATTCTTCAAAAAATTGATAAAAACTTATTATTCTTTCAAAATAGGAGATTTTATTTTTGTTAAAATGCGCCTATAAAAAGTGTCGTTTTTTGTTATCGTTTCATTTTTAGCGTTATATTTTGCCTTGTTTTACAAAAATTTGCTGTTTTTGTTATAATTATCTAATTTAATGGTGTAAAAATTACAATATGTCGTATTTTTATCGAAATAATTATTGAATTATTAAGAGATTTATTAAAACAAACAAATTAAACTAAAAAACATGAGTAAATTTTCCCTCAAACAGTATGCGCCCTTCGCAGTCTTAATGATTGTGGCAATTGCGGCACTATTTATTCCTTTACTTCCAAATTTTGACGATGGAAAATACAGTGCACCTGATATTGCCTTCGTTTTAATTTCGGCAGCTTTGGTGTTTTTAATGACTCCTGGTCTTGCATTTTTCTATGGTGGTATGGTTCACCGTAAAAATGTACTATCAACTATGATTAAAAGTGTAGTTGCTGCGGGGGTTATTACTGTTCTTTGGACAGTTGTAGGTTTCAGTCTAGCGTTTGGAGAATCAATAGGTGGATTTATTGGAAATCCTTCAACTTATTTGTTCTTTCAAGGTGTAAACTCTGGACCAGCTTGGGGTACTATTCCTTTATCGCTTTTCGCTGTGTTCCAGCTTATGTTCGCCATCATCACCCCAGGTTTGGTTGTTGGTGCTGTAGCTGAACGTATCAAATTTACTTCATACATTTTGTTTATTGTATTGTTTGCCATTTTCGTTTACTCGCCATTGGCACACTGGACATGGTCGCCAGAAGGATTTCTATTGAAAATGGGCGTTCTTGATTTTGCTGGTGGTACAGTTGTTCACATTTCGGCTGGTATGGCTGCTTTAGCGGGGGCGTTGGTATTAAAACGTAGAAAATCTCACTTAGAGCATAAAGAAGTTCCACCTGCAAATATTCCCTACGTATTAATAGGTACAGGTTTACTTTGGTTCGGTTGGTTCGGCTTTAACGCAGGTTCGGCTTTAGGAGCAAACTCTTTAGCAGTCTCAGCTTTCTTGACCACCAATACTGCGGCTGGTGCGGCAGGTTTATCGTGGATGTTCTTTGATGTAGCGAGAGGCAAAAAACCATCCGTTCTGGGTTTCTGTATTGGTGCGGTAGTTGGTTTAGTGGCCATTACTCCAGGTGCTGGTTTTGTAAGTATTCCTTCAAGTATCTTTATTGGTGTTATTGCATCAGTAATCTCTAACCTGGTTGTTTCATGGAAACAAAAAACAAGCTTAGATGATACTTTGGATGTATTTCCTTGCCACGGTGTTGGTGGTATTGTTGGGATGATTTTGACAGGTGTTTTCGCAACTAAAACGGTAAACAGCATTGGTGCTGACGGTTTATTGTATGGCGGTACTGAGTTTTTCTTTACTCAAGTTAAAGGTGCCGTAATCGTAATCATCTTCAGTTTTGTGGTGTCTTTCATCATCTTTAAATTCATCAACCTAATTCAACCAATTCGTGTATCAGAAGAGGAAGAAGAAATGGGACTTGATGAGTCGCAGCATAATGAAAAGTATTCTCAAGGTACATTGTTAGTGGAAGAGAGAGCTATCTACATTGAAAAAAATAGCCCTTTAACAGAACCAATAGCCTAACCTTTTAATAATATCTAAACCCAAATAAAGCTCAAACATGAAGAAATTTTTAACTGCTATTTTCGCAATGGCCAGCGCTAGCTGCGCCCTCGCTCAAGAAACGCCAACATCTCCACTCGAAATTTCGGGCTCGGTTGATACCTATTTTAAGTACGATTTTGCTAAACAACCCAATATCGGAACTTCATTTGCATCAGATCATAATTCAGTATCATTAGGGATGATTGATTTGGTTTTGAAGAAAAAAACCGGAAAAGCATCATTCGTAGGTGAACTATCATTCGGACCAAGAGGCCAAACGCAATCAATTTTAGATGCTTCTGATGATGGATCATCTTTCCATATCCAAAACTTATACGTAAACTACGATTTTACAGATCAGTTTTCGATGACGGCCGGTTACATGGGAACATTTATTGGTTATGAAGTAATATCTCCGGTAGGAAATTTTAATTACTCTACTTCGTACTTATTCACCAATGGCCCTTTCCAAAATGCGGGAATTAAAGCAACCTATAAATTCTCTGATAAAGTAAGTTTAATGGCTGGTTTATTTAACGATTGGAATGTTTATACGGCAACCCGTGGCGTATCAAGTATTGGTGGTCAGTTAATGGTTTCGCCTGTTGAGGGCTGGACTGCATATTTAAATGTATTATCTGGTGCTGGTGGTGGTGGTTATGGTACAATTGCTGATTTAACTACTGCTTATCAAATTACAGATAAGTTCAAGTTAGGTTTAAACGCAGCCAACTATGATATCAATGATGATGCTGGCGGTTATGCTGGTGCAGCACTATATCCTCAATATTCATTTACAGATGCAGTTGCATTGGGTTTAAGAGGTGAGTATTTTAAATACAAAAATGTAGGTGGTATTGAGGGTGAAAAGTATACTTCGGTTACGCTAACAGCCAACATAAAATCTGGAGGCTTAACTTTCATTCCCGAAGTTAGATTAGATCATAGCGGAACTAAACCATTTGCAAAGGAAAATGGAATGGCTGCTCCAAATGCCGGGCAGTTTTCATTAGCAGCAGTTTACGCTTTCTAAAGGCAATCAATATTTACTAAGCCGCCAGTCCATCTAAACTGGCGGCTTTTTTTTACCTTAGGTACCGATTAACACCATTAATATGAAATATACACTCGCAATTTTTCTCTTACTTTTAACAATTGAGCTCTCGGCTCAGGAAAAGCAATTTTCTAAAGATGAAAATGGTAAGTTTATTTATTATAAAGTTGTTGATT
This sequence comes from Pedobacter sp. Leaf41, assembly GCF_001422545.1. GTDB lineage: Bacteria > Bacteroidota > Bacteroidia > Sphingobacteriales > Sphingobacteriaceae > Pedobacter. The sequence continues at coordinate 31,284 of NZ_LMLE01000004.1, forward strand.
CACAAAACCTCGATAAGTCAGTATTGATAGATCGGGCAACAGATTTTTTTTCTGCTAACAAAAATTCATTAAAAATAACAGAGCGCACAGATACTTCTATTTTAGCTACAGGAAAATTGATAATCGATAAAACTGTTTTAGTTGTTGGTCATCCTAGCGGTGAACTGAACTATAATCTTTCTTTCCAGGTTAAGGAAGGGAAGTATCGCTATTGGTTAACTGATTTTACCTACATTCCTTATCAAAGAGATCGCTATGGTAATTTCGTAGCCAAAACAAATATTACTACGCCACTCGAAAAACAAGCCGATAAATTAAATTCAGGTTCTTGGAAAGACGTGCAAGCGGCAGCCTATACAAAAGTTGCAAAATTAAGTGATGCGTTTAAAAAATATTTGGCTACAGATAAAAAAGCACCATTACCTGCAAAAGAAAAGACCATTTCTACCAAGAAGTGGTAGGTTATGGTTTTCCAAAAAGTGCTTCTACCTTTTGGTAACGAAAATCAAATATACCCTTGATTTTGTTCTTCACCACAACTGCATTTGCTACATTACCGATTGGCCCCCAACCTACGCTGTAATGCAAAATATCATGCATTAAAACACCGCTGTCTATTGGTTTAAAATGGTGCTGGTGATGCCAAAAGGCAAACGGCCCAAAACGCTGCTCATCTATAAAATATTCCAGATCTTTTACGTGGGTAATTTCCGTCACCCAATCGAGCTTTATTCCCAAAAGCGGTGATACCTTGTAAGTGATAATCAAACCTGGATACATCTTTGTGTTCTCCATATTAGGCGAAGTAACATCGAAAGTCATATCAGCTGGCGTAATTTCTGCCAGATTTAATGGCGAAGAGAAGAAATCCCAGGCTTTTTCTATGCTAATGGGAAGTTTTTGAGTGAATTCTGTCCTATGTAATTTCAAATCAGATTTTTATACATAAACACATTCAGCGTTATTTTGTGTTGGATGCAGCATTTAATTTATCATCGATCAATTTTACCAGGCGCTGAAATTCTTTCTCTTCATAGCCAATAGATTGATAAATGATCTTCCCATTTTGATCAATCAAAATGTTTCGAGGGATAGATTGTTTTGCGAATTTGCTGAAAATACTTCTGTTTACATCAGGAAGAATAGGAAATGTAAAACCTCGTTTCGCTTTATAAGGTATCAATTTATCCCATCCTTCCTCTCTTCCAAATACAAAAAATTGAAAGTTTTTGTCGTTTTTATGCTTATCCCAAATTTGTTTTTGCACCAGTGGCAACTCGGTATTGCAGGGTGGACACCAGGTGGCAAAAAGGTTAATTAAAATTAATTTACCCTTAAAATCGGCTAAATCTACAATTTTACCTTTTTCGATTTCGAATGTAAAAGTTGGAGCTGTATCGCCAACTTTTGTGTACGAGCCTTCATCGCTTGTCTGCGCAAATGTGTTAATCGAAAAAGCCAGAAATAATAAAAGTAAGATCTTCTTCATACAAAATGATTTATGTTAAAGATACTCTTATAAATTTTCTTTGCAAAACTAGTGTACCATTTTATCTGCGCAGGTAGAGCTGGCAAATGCTTCAGGTTTGGCTTTGAAAATAAAACCCATACTCAAAATATATCCCATGGCATCGTTCAGTGCCTTGTTCGATTTGAAAGAAGGATTGGTGTTAATATCTGCATGAACTTCCAGAGCAACATCATAAATATCCAGCAAATCGCAAATAGAATAAGCGGTTTCGATTGATTTTTGAACCTCCATCAACATTCTTTCTTTGATACCCACTTGTTGAGTGCTTTTTTCTTGATGGATGTACATGAATCCGCCATGATGCTCTCTTAGCAGTACGATAACGGTTGCAAAATCGGTTGTCAGTCCCTTAACTTGCGAATCGGTTCCGATACAGACTTTCAGTTTGTAGCCATTTTCTGTTTCTCGGATAATGGCTTGCTCTACTTCTTCAAGGATAGAAGATTGGATGATTTCTCCACTAAATTTTTTCCAGGTCATACACTAAATTGTTTTTTAAGGTTAATTCCAAAGGAATCCCTTTGGCACAAATGGTACTTGGGTTTATATAAAAATAGGAGCTAGAAATTAAATTGATGTTAAGCTAGGTTATTTATTTGTTAACAAAAACTTAGTTTTCAACAAGTTAAGTGTTTTAAGTGTGATTAATATCAATTGATTTATATTAATTACAACTTAACGGACGTTTTACTTGTTACATTTTATATTAAAAATCAATGATTATGAGCGCAGAATTAATTCATGAACTTCAGCTTTTGCAAAACAGCAGAGCCAATAAATTTGCGGATGATTTAACTGATAGACTAAAATCATCTGTTGATCTTGTAACGGAAAAAGTTAATTCATCAATGGCCAAACGTGGTAGCATGTTAATGTTATTGGAAAAACGTTTCAGCTTTTCTGCTATTAGAAAACTTAAATCTAGGCTATTTAAGTTCTAATTGAATTTTATCAGGGCCAATCGAAATGCTTATCTTTGGCGAAATGATAGAGGACGCCTTAAAAAGATTAAATATTACCAAGCTTAATGAGATGCAGGAGGCTGCTTTAAAGGCGGTAAGATCCGGTAACGATGTATTGCTAATTGCGCCAACCGGATCTGGCAAGACATTGGCTTTTCTATTGCCCTTGCTGCAAAAATTAAAACCTGAAGTTAAAGGTGTTCAAGCGATGATTTTGGTTCCTTCAAGAGAACTTGCTTTGCAAATCGAACAGGTTTTTAAACAAATGGGAACTCCATTTAAGGTTAATTGTTGCTATGGTGGCCATGCCGTACGGGTAGAAAAGAATAATCTGACTCATCCACCGGCTGTATTAATCGGTACCCCAGGTCGGATTGCTTATCATCTGGAACACCAGAATTTTGATGAATCTTTCGTTGAAAATTTAGTTCTGGATGAGTTTGATAAATCTTTGGAGTTTGGTTTCGAATCGGATATGTCTTACATCATCGGTAAGCTATTATCTTTGAGGCAGCGCATTCTTACTTCGGCTACAAAAATGGAGGAAATTCCTGCTTTTGTAAAATTGAAAAACCCTGTAGATATCGATTTTTCAAAAAACTTGCAAGCCAAGCCAGATTTAATATTAAAAAAGGTAACAGCACCAGCGGCAGATAAGTTGGAAACCGTATTTAGGTTATTGAGTAAGATAGGGGATAAAAATACGCTAGTGTTCTGTAATCACCGTGAAACGGTAGATCGAATTAGTGATATTTTGTTTGAGCATGGTTTGGGACACGATGTTTTTCATGGCGGAATGGAGCAGATTGATCGGGAGAAAGCGCTTTTGAAATTCAGAAATGGCAGTCATAAAATTTTAATTACAACAGATTTGGCCGCCCGTGGGCTCGATATCCCTGAAATTGAACACATCGTTCACTATCAGCTGCCCTATACTGAAGATGCCTATATTCATCGAAATGGACGTACAGCCAGGATGCATGCGACGGGAACTGCCTATGCCGTAATTACCCCTGAAGAAAATTATAAGTACCTTCCTGAGAACATAGAAGAAGAAGAGCTTAAAGAAAATTATGCTATTCCAGAAGCCAGTGATTGGGTAACCTTGTATTTGGCTCACGGAAAAAAAGATAAAGTTAATAAAATAGATATAGTAGGTTTATTCTTGCAAAAAGGTGGACTTGCCAAAGAGGAGTTGGGACTGATAGAAGTGAAAGATAACACCAGCTATGTAGCTGTAAAGCGAGCAAAAGCTGATCAATTGATGCGCACATTGGCTGGCGAGAAAATTAAAGGAAAGAAATTAAAACTGGAGATAGCGAGTTAGTTGAAGGTTGAAGGTTGAAGGTTGAATGTTGAATGTTGAATGTTGAATGTTGAATGTTGAAGGTTGAATGTTGAAGGTTGAAKGTTGAAGGTTGAATGTTGAAGGTTGAATGTTGAAGGTTGAATGTTGAATGTTGAAGGTTGAATGTTGAAGGTTGAATGTTGAAGGTTGAATGTTGAAGGTTGAAGGTTGAATGTTGAAGGTTGAAGGTTGAATGTTGAAGGTTGAATGTTGTAAAGTTAAGTGTATTATTCACTCATTCAAAATTCAGTAATTAAAATCCATCCCTAATTCTGTTATTCAAAATTCAATAATTAAAAAAAAATATGAGCAATAACGATATATTAAAAAAATTAAGGGTAGCACTGTCATTAAAAACAGAAGACATAATTACCATTTGTGATTTGGTGGGATTTAAAGTTACAAAAGCCGAATTGGGCGATATTTTTAGGAATGAAGACCATGAAAATTTCAAGCCCTGTGGAGATCAGATTTTGCGTAATTTTTTAAATGGTTTGGTAATCTATAAAAGAGGCCCGAGAGAAGAGCAAAAGTAAATTGATTAACAACATCCCATGTTAATAAAAATTAAGATATTAATATTCCTATTTGGCTTAAGCTCTTTAACCTTATTTGCCCAACAATCCGATCCAAATAAAAAAGAAGACTTTTCCGACGATTGGGCGGCGCTTTCCAAATATAAGCGAGAAAACGAATTGTTGGCCCCGGCAGCAAAGGGCGAGAAAAGAGTAGTGTTTTTAGGTAGTTCAATATTCGAATTCTGGAAACAGAAAGATCCCGAATATTTTAAGCGCAACCCCTATATAGATAGAGGAATAAGCGGACAAATCTCTCCCCAATTATTAATTAGGTTTAGGCAGGATGTTATCAACCTGAAACCGAAGGTAGTTATCATTTTAGCAGGTAGCAATGATTTGGCTGGAAACAAGGGGCACGTAAGTAATGAAACGGTACTAAACAACATCAAATCAATGGCAGAATTGGCCAAGAAAAATCACATTAAAGTTATTCTCTGCAAATATTTGCCTATTTACGAGTATCCGTGGAATAAAAATTTAAAAGGCGTAGCAGATCAGATTATTTCTCTCAATGATGAAATTGTTGCCTATGCAAAAGCCAACCGTTTTACTGTATTGGATTATTGGACGCCATTGGTAGACGAAAGAAATGGACAAAAAGCCGAATATACTGAAGATGGAGTACATCCAAATTTTGCTGGTTACAAGGTAATGGAAACCGTAACAGAACAAGCCATAGATAAAATATTAAGAAGAAGAAAATAAAATAAACCCATGGCTAACAGTCATGGGTTTATTTTTTTATTTAAACTTTCAATAATATTTGAAAATACAGAAAATAGTGTTTACATTTACCTCATCAAAATGAAAGTATTTAGATTTACTGCTACTGAATTTTGACTGGATAGGATGGGGGTTGATGATCATTAAAAACTGGTAAAATGAATTACAATTTATTAGGTTACGGCATCTTCATTTCAGTAATTGTTTTTATCATCGTTATAGTGGGAAAAATTTGCTATCGAAACGGTAATATTTTTGTCGCTGCGCTGATTCCTAATCATTTGGAATTGTGCCAACAAATTAACAAATCGCTTTTGGTTTCTTACTATTTGGTTAATATCGGCTATTGCGCTATGACGCTGATAGGTTGGGAAACCATTAACAACCCACTGCAACTCGCAGAAGTTTTGGCTAGTAAAGTGGCCATAATCATCTGCATACTTTCAGTCCTACATTATTCAAATATTTTTTTGCTTACCAATACCATTCATAAATTAATTAAATAACAATCTAAAAATTTAGTCATGGAAACTACCAAAATTTTAATCGGTTATGCTGTCTATTTACCAGTAGCACTTTTCTTAACTTTTTATGTTTCAAAAACATTATTTAAAAATAGCAAGATTTACATGCTCGATATTTTTAAAGGAAGAGAAGAGATTGCAAATGCAACAAATAAACTTTTCGAAACAGGATTTTATTTATTAAATGTTGGTTTTGCGCTTTTAATCATGAAAATAACCATCTACTCAAATAGCTATCAGGACTTAGTTGAAGCTTTAAGCTCCAAAATCGGTGGATTTTCTATTTACTTAGGAGTTATGCTGTTTCTTAATCTTTATTTCTTTTTTAGAGGAAAGAGAAAAGCTAAAGAAAGTCAGCAACCAAATGTTCCGTTTATTACAAGTTCACATTAAATTGATAAAAACAAAAAGTCCCGATTTTACTCGGGACTTTTTGCTACTAGTTTAGTTTTTTATATCTAATTCGTTTCGGTGCTACATCTCCCAGGCGTTTCTTTCGGTTTTCCTCGTAATCAGAATAATTTCCTTCAAAGAAATAGACTTCCGAATTGCCTTCAAAAGCAAGAATGTGTGTACAAATCCGATCTAAAAACCACCTATCGTGACTAATAACCACGGCACAACCGCCGAAGTTTTCTAGAGCTTCTTCTAATGCCCGTAAAGTGTTCACATCAATATCGTTCGTCGGCTCATCGAGCAAAAGTACGTTTGCACCTTTCTTTAAAGTAATGGCCAGGTGAACTCGATTACGTTCTCCACCCGATAAAATGCCTACTTTTTTCTGTTGATCGCCCCCGTTGAAATTGAATTTTGAAACATAAGCTCGACCGTTAACGGCTTTGGTTCCTAATTGAATGTTATCCAAACCATCGGTAATGTTTTCGTAAACGGTTTTATCTGCATCCAAATCATTGTGCATTTGATCTACATAACCCAGTTCAACAGTTTCACCTACACGGAAAGTTCCATTATCTGGTTCTTCCTGTCCGGTAATTAAGCGGAATAAAGTTGTTTTACCTGCACCATTTGGCCCGATAATTCCAACAATACCAGCCGGTGGCAACGAGAAGTTTAAGTTATCAAACAAAACTTTATCGCCATAAGCTTTAGTTACATTCGTTGCTTCGATTACCACATTCCCCAAGCGAGGGCCCGCAGGGATGAAAAGCTCCAGTTTATCTTCCCTTTCTTTTCCATCCTCTGATGCGAGCTTATCATAATTTGCTAAACGAGCCTTAGATTTTGCATGACGTGCTTTTGGTGCCATACGTACCCATTCCAACTCACGCTCCAAAGCTTTTTGACGTTTACTTTCTGTTTTATCTTCTTGTGCCAAACGTTTAGCTTTCTGATCTAGCCATGATGAATAATTGCCTTTCCAGGGAATACCTTCACCTCGATCCAATTCCAAAATCCATCCGGCTACATTATCTAAGAAATACCTATCGTGGGTTACTGCGATAACGGTTCCTTCATAGTTTTGCAGGAATTGCTCTAACCAATCGATACTTTCTGCATCCAAGTGGTTGGTTGGCTCATCCAATAATAACACGTCGGGTTTTTGAAGCAACAAGCGGCACATGGCCACGCGGCGGCGTTCACCACCTGAAAGCACGCCAATTTTAGTTTCCGGATCAGGGCAGCGCAAAGCATCCATTGCTCTTTCTAATCTCGAATCAATTTCCCATGCGCCTAAAGCATCGATTTTATCTTGTAGTTCGCCTTGGCGAGCCATTAATTTATCCATCTTATCGGCGTCAGAATAATTTTCTTCCAAGCCGAAAGCTTCATTTACTTCTTCGTATTCTTTTAAAATAGCAGTAACTTCTGCAACACCTTCTTCAACCACTTCCCGTACTGTTTTCTCAGGATCAAGAATCGGCTCCTGTGCGAGGTAACCTACAGAGTACCCTGGCGAAAACACCACTTCGCCTTGTATAGATTTATCCAGGCCAGCAATAATTTTAAGTAAAGATGATTTACCAGAACCGTTTAAACCGACAACGCCAATTTTAGCACCGTAAAAAAATGATAAGTAAATATTTTTTAAAACCTGTTTTTGTGGTGGATAGATTTTACTCACTCCAGCCATTGAAAAGATTATTTTTTCGTCAGACATAATGGAATTTTATTTCTGCAAAGATGCTTATTTTGAAACAAAAATCTAAGCGATAGACAGAATTAGTATACCAAAAAAAATGGCCGCAGTAATTATACTGCAGCCATTCATCATTAAAATATAATGATTAAAAACCTAATCCTAAAGCAAAACCTCTGGAAGCATTTGTTATAGTTGCACCAGCAGTAGCTGCTCCAGTAGTTAAGTTTACGCTGTAAACTCTCTGAGTTGTACCCACCGTGAATAAACCATAAGCCAAGCCACTAGTACCGCCAATATCAAAGCCGTTGCTTGCCTCAACATTAACACCTAAAGCACCCACGTCAACCAACAATCCACCGTTTGGATTATCTTGTTTTACCAACTTATCGCTATTTGAATCGATATCAAATAGAACGGTTGTAGTTGCGCCAAAAAAGTTATTGGTGTAAGCAGCACCAGTAATTCCGGTAGTTGCAGGATTTAATGTTCCATCTGTAATTACACTTCCATCCAATGGATTGAACCTTAAATTCTGGCCAGCATTACTTACAATTCTGATGCGATCGACAGTTGGATTGAAATCGAAGCCGAATTGTGTGCCACTCAACAAAGTGCTAAATGGAGTAGTACCTACAGCCGTAGCTGCGCCAGAAGATGTATTGATGGTGTAGATTCTGCTGCTGCTGCCTAAAGCATACAGTTGGCCGTTTAGTGGACGGAAATCTAACCCTAAAATTTGTTCTCCAGTTTGAATTCCAGCAATCGTTTTAACCGCAATTGTTGGTGTTGCAGCCATTGGATTGAAAATTAATAACTCATTATTGTTAGAAACTGCGTAAGCAACAGGCTCAGTTGGAATAGCTAAACCTGTAATATTTGAAGGAAGGTTTCCAATTTTTGATGCTTTACCAGTATTGATATCAATAGTGAAAAGAGATGAAGTTCCTGCAACCGATAATGCTGCGATAGCCACAGTTCCATCAGGATTGATATCGAAACCGCCAGCCTCCTCAACATCGAAACCCAAGGTTCCAACTTCAACCAATTTCCCATCATTCGGTGGATCTTGTTTATAAAGTTTATCCGTAGCCGCATCAATATCAAAAAGAACGGTTGCTGTAGCACCGGCTTTATTTTGTGTATAAGCTACCGAAGTAACTTTTGCGTTTGCAACACCGTTGATGGCGCCATCTACAATCATTACTGTACCCGTTTCCGGGTTTAAGCGTAAGTTTTGACCATTATTGGTTACCACGCGAATACGATCTACCGTTGGATTGAAATCGAAACCTACAGCTGTACCAGATAATAATGTAGTAAATGGAGTGGCAGAAATGGATCTTGCTGCGCCCGTTTTCTGATCGATAACATATAAACGGCTAGTGCTGCCTAGGCCATAAAGCTGTCCTGTAGCGGGGCGAAAATCTATCCCTAAAAGCGTTTCACCTTGTTGTAAGCCAGAAATATTCACTGTCGACGTTGCAGACGAAGGGTTTTTAGCATTGATCATCAACAATTTGCTGTCGGATGTTAACGCATAAAAATTTAAATCCGGGCCTGGAACAAGCGTTTCCATTGGGTTTTTTCTGTCTTTTTTGCAGGCAGAGAATAAAATTGGGGTCATAAGGGCAAAAAGTGCCATTATGAAGAAATGTCTAGATTTCATCATGATTGTAGTTTTAGTAATTATTTTAATTGAAAAAATAGGAGTTAGGTAGGCTACTATTTTGGGGGTTGTTCAGGGATCTGAAGATGGCAATAAGCTAAAATGAAATTGCCTGAGAATGAAAGCTTATTGGCAGTGTTGAAATCGGAAAATGCAAAATTTAAAATCTTGTTCAAATCAAGATCTGTTAGTTTCACTTTTTCTTCCAGTTGGTTTTGTTTTTCTGAAGCTGACTTATCACTTTCATCAGTCGAATTTTTCTTGATGACTTCTTTGGCTATCTGCGTAACCGGAGTTGCATATACCACTATTCTGCCGGCAAAAGCAAGCAGCAAAAATGGTATAATAAAAAACCGTTGGTAGAGAGGTGCCATATTAATTGTCAAAATCAGTTACATATACGTTAGTTATTTGGGGTTAGATTTTTTTGGAATAAATTATTTTTGACTACTGATGGGGTGGCTTTTCAAACCGCGTAAAATTCGTTCTGCCCCTTGAATAGTCTACGTTGATAGATGTAGTATACTTGTTAATTAAACCCGATATTAGCGGAAAGCCCGGATTGTGTTTTTTCTATACCAACGGACTTGTAGTGTTAGCGGCGCTGGCCAAAATAGCGACTAACGGCCTGCCTTTTCCAGAAAACAAAATCATTTGTAAAAGGTTAATTCATCAGTAATTAAGCAGAATTTTTATTTGCCCACCATTAAGTTTTGTAGTTTAATTGATAAATGATGTCAATATCTTTTTATTTACTGTCAAAACTTGTAAATTGCTGATGTAAAAGGTTACAATTTGTCAGTATAAGTTGGTGTAAATTTCCTTACAAAAAACCGACAATATTTAAAGCGGCATTAAGGTGAGTAGTAAAAATCTGCCTCAAAACTTATAAAACACTTATTACGTAGATATATATAAAGTAATTTAATATTATCTAAACGAAATTCTTACGTTAATTTCTGGATGATTAGGCTTTCAAAAGCCTGTTTCTCCACCTTGATGGCGCAATTGTTGATAAAATAAAGAAAACAGCAGGTACTCTTTTTATAATATATTTTATAGTTTAGGGACGTAGCTGTTAAGAAAGGTATTATGGAAGCAAAATTTTCACCACAGGTTAAAGATGTAATCTCTTTTAGTAGGGAGGAAGCGCTCCGTTTAGGGCATGATTACATTGGAACCGAGCATTTATTATTAGGCCTGATTCGCGAAGGCGATGGCATGGCCATAAAAATTTTACGATCGTTAGGAGTTGATACCGGTAAATTGCGCCGCTCAATTGAAGATGCTGTTCGCGGTACTTCGAGTGTAACAGTAAACTTGGGTAACATTCCGTTAACTAAACAGGCAGAAAAAGTTTTAAAAATTACTTACTTAGAAGCTAAAATATTTAAAAGCGATTTAATTGGCACTGAACATTTATTGTTGTCGGTTTTAAGGGATGATGATAACATCGCCTCGCAAATTCTATTACAATATGGTGTTACTTATGATGTTTTTAAACAGGAGGTTGAAGTGAATAAAAATGGTTTCAGAGACGATATTTCAAACAGCGCATCAACAGGTGGCGATGATGATTATCGTGAGGAAGAGAGCTTTAGTACACCTAAAAAGGTTTCGGATATTAAATCAAAAACTCCGGTTTTAGATAACTTCGGTCGTGATTTAACAAAGGCTGCGGAAGAAGGTCGTTTAGATCCGATTGTTGGCCGTGAGAAAGAAATCGAGCGTGTATCGCAGATTTTATCTCGTAGAAAAAAGAACAATCCAATTTTGATTGGAGAGCCTGGAGTAGGTAAATCTGCAATTGCAGAAGGTTTAGCCTTACGCATTGTTCAACGCAAAGTTTCGCGTGTGCTGTTTGGCAAGCGTGTAGTTACATTGGATTTAGCATCATTGGTGGCTGGTACAAAATACCGTGGTCAGTTTGAGGAGCGTATGAAAGCCGTAATGAACGAGCTTGAAAAATCTACTGATGTAATTTTATTTATTGATGAAATTCACACCATTGTTGGAGCAGGGGGCGCATCGGGTTCTCTTGATGCTTCGAACATGTTTAAACCGGCTTTGGCAAGGGGAGAAATTCAATGTATTGGTGCAACTACTTTAGATGAGTACCGTCAGTATATCGAAAAAGACGGTGCTTTAGATCGTCGTTTCCAAAAAGTAATGGTTGAACCGGCTACGCCAGATGAAACTGTTGAAATTTTAACAAGAATTAAAGATAAGTACGAAGAACACCATGGTGTAACTTACACTGATGAAGCGATTCAGGCTTGTGTAACTTTGACTTCTCGTTATATTTCTGATCGTTTCTTGCCAGATAAAGCGATTGATGCTTTAGATGAAGCAGGTTCGAGAGTTCATTTAACAAACATTCACGTTCCCCAAAACATTATTGATATCGAGGCAAAAATCGAAGATATCAAGTTAGAGAAAAACAAAGTTGTTCGCAGTCAGAAATATGAAGAAGCAGCTAAACTTCGCGATACAGAGAAAAATTTAATTGAAGAATTAGATAAAGCCAAAGCGGAGTGGGAAGCGGAAACTAAAACTAAACGTTACGAAGTATCTGAAGATAACGTAGCGGAAGTGGTTGCAATGATGACTGGTATTCCGGTGCAACGTGTTGGGCAAACTGATAGCCAAAAGCTATTGAACATGTACGATAAAGTGGCTGAAAAAATTATTGGTCAGGATGATGCAATTAAGAAATTGACAAAAGCCATCCAACGTACAAGAGCTGGATTGAAAGATCCTAAAAAACCAATCGGTTCATTTATTTTCTTGGGCCCTACAGGTGTTGGTAAAACAGAATTAGCAAAAGAGTTGGCTCGTTTCATGTTTGATAGTGATGATTCACTAATTCAAATTGATATGAGTGAATACATGGAGAAATTTGCCGTATCACGTTTAGTGGGAGCGCCTCCAGGATACGTAGGTTATGAAGAAGGTGGCCAGTTAACTGAAAAAGTTAGAAGAAAACCTTATGCAGTAATTTTATTGGATGAGATTGAAAAAGCGCACCCAGATGTATTCAATATTTTATTACAGGTTTTAGATGAAGGACAATTAACTGATAGTTTAGGTAGAAAAGTTGATTTTAGAAATACAATCATCATTATGACCTCAAACATTGGTGCCCGTCAGCTAAAAGATTTTGGTCAGGGTGTTGGTTTTTCTACTTCTGCAAAAACCAATCAGGCCGATTCTCACAGCCGCGGTGTAATTGAAAGTGCATTGAAACGTGCTTTTGCTCCTGAGTTTTTAAATCGTGTTGATGATGTAGTGGTATTCAATAGCTTAGGTAAAGATGAAATTTTCAGAATCATCGATATTGAATTAAAAGCTTTATTCGGTCGTGTACATACTTTAGGTTACGAAATTGCACTAACTGAAAACGCGAAGGACTATATTGCAGATAAAGGCTTCGACAGTAACTTTGGTGCCCGTCCGTTAAAACGTGCCATTCAGAAGTATTTAGAAGATCCAATTGCAGAAGAAATTCTTAAAGGTGAATTAACTGAGGGCGATGTTTTAGAGATCGATTACGATAAGGAAACAGAACTGATTTCAATCAATCACAAAAAAGGCGAAGCGAAAAAAGAAGCGCCTAAAAAAGAAGAAGATTCTTCCAGTAAATAAATGAAACTCCCAATGAAAATTGGGAGTTTTTTATTTTACAAAGTTTTTTGTGGACTGTATTTGTAGGATTACAAAATGCATCAATAATGCTTTAAATAGGTTGTATGGCAATAAAATAATGAGAATTTAAATCTTTTGTTGTTTGATTTCGCTGTATATTTCGCTCAGAAATCAATCCTATCTAATGAAATCATTTGTCCCGATGATGTGTTTAGCAATGATTTGCCTGGCTACATCCTGTAAGAAAAATATCAATACTGCTAATGATGAAAATCTGACACCTCAAGCGAAAGCGGAGAGTGCTGCCCAGACTAACTTAAACAACGATTTAATGTTAAAATTAGTAAATGATACGCGTTTGGCGGGTTGCAACTGTGGCACTACAAAAATGCCACCCGTTAATGGTGTAACATGGAATGCTAATTTGACGCTGGCTGCGATTACGCAAAGCAAATACATGTTGTCCATTAATAGAATGCAGCATGAATCTGCAGATGGAACTAGCGTTGGCAATCGGGTAACGGCCACAGGTTATATTTGGAAAGTCGTTGGAGAAAATATCGCGTCGGGACAAACTAGCGAGCTGCAGGTTTTTAATGATTGGCTGAAAAGTGAAGGGCATTGCAAGAATATGATGAATGCAAATTTCAAAGAGATGGGAGCTGCCAGATCCGGAACTTTCTGGACGCAGGTTTTTGCAGCAAAAATGTAACCAGCCAAAACGTATCTACTTCTTAAATATTGATTCGAGAATAATTATTCCATTATAAATCTTCTGTTAGTTCAGTCAATGCTTTATAGTAACGCTCATAATTTTGTTGATCGGTATTTAAAAAAAGAAACGGCTCAATTAATTCCAGTTCCATCAATAAAAAATCATCATCTACAAAAACACCATCCACTCTAGCATAAAGACAATTTTTTGCAAATTGGCGAACGTATCTGGCTGCGGTTTCAATTAATTTTTGATCCGGATTTTGAGGATGGACTGAACCGCCATGTGCAGGTTGAACCCTAAAATCTCCGGTTTTGGCTTGTTTAATTAAAGCGTGACTGTAGACGCCGTTAAAAAAAACAAAAGACCATTCTCCGCTTTCTAAAATTTCTGGCAGAAAGGGCTGAATAATAAAGTCTTCTGCTCTGATCAATTCTGTTAATTTCTCCTCAATTTCTTTTGCATTTGTTGGAGTAACCTTAAAGGTATTTTTGGCGCCGCCGCTTACACAGGGTTTTACAATTAGTTTTTTGGTTTGGAATTCTTCGAAAAATACATTGAAGTCAATTTTTTCATCTCTTTCAAGAAAAATGCTTGGTGTAATCTTTAAGCCAGCTTCCTGAATTTCATTTAGGTAATGTTTATCGGTATTCCACCTTACTACATCAATTGGATTGAGCAGTTTTATCTTCTTTTCTTCGAGCAAGCTGAGCCACTGGTGAAACTGCTCTATTAAATCAAAATAATCCCACGGCGATTTTAAAATGGCTAGTTGATAATTTTCCCAGTTGGTATTTGGATCATTCCATATTACTTTTTGAATGTTTAATCCTTTTGCCTGCAGAAAATCTAAGAGTCTATCATCTTCGCTTTCAACGGTATCTGAATCATATTTCCCTTGATCAAGGTAAGTCACTAATGCAATATTCATGGTTAAAACTATGTTTTATCATTTAAACAGACAAATTAAAAGAGTGACATTTGATCGTTAGGTACCTTAAAAAGTGCATGGTTTAAGATAATTTCCTTTTTATTCAAGCCGTTCAGTCTAGCATGCAATCTAAAATTATCGCTGATCATCTTTGCTATATTTCCCTCTCCACGCATTCTGTCACCAAAACGACTGTCGTTTACCGCTCCGCCATGACAACTTTGAATCATGTGCCAAACTTTGTCAAACCGATCAGGGAAATTTTTCCTTAACCAATCTTCGAAAATTTGGCCAATAGCCCCGTTTAGACGTACTATGGTATATCCTGATTTTATGGCTCCAGCATTTGCAACTGCTTTTAATATCGTTGGGATTTCGTGGTCGCTTAAACCCGGTACAAGCGGGGCAACCATTACGCCCATTGGTATTCCAGCTTTGCTCAACTCTTCTACAATTTTTAGTCGTTGTTTTGCAGTCGTTGTTCTAGGCTCCATCACTTGCCGCAAATCTTCGTTCAAGCTGTTGATGGATACATAGACCATGCATAAATTGAGTTTTGCCATTTCTTGCAAAATGTCACTGTCACGAAGAATCAGCGAATTTTTGGTAATCATCCCGATAGGTTGTTTATATTCTAAAGCAATTTCTAGCAATTGCCTGGTCAGTTTAAACTTCCTTTCCGCGGGCTGATAGCAATCGGTATTTCCTGATAAGGAGATGGTAGCAGCATCCCATCCTTTTTTCTCCAGAAACTTTTTGAAAAGTAAGGGAGCATCTTTTTTTACAATAATTTTCCGTTCGAACTCCAGCCCAGCGCTGTATCCCCAATATTGATGAGAATTTCGGGCATAACAATAGGTGCAACCATGTTCACATCCCTGATATGGATTTAAGGAATAAGCCATTCCAACATCCGGACTATCTACTTTGTTGACAATAGACTTTGAATTTTCAAGAATAAAGGATGTTTTTCGATCTGATTCTTCCCAATCATCAATGCCTTCATCGTGTTCCTTTACGTAAACATCTTTTAAGAATTTGTTATGAGGATTAACTTGTGCACCTCGTCCTTTAAAATATTTCTTTTCATCCTCCATGATCTGAGGATGAAATTACTAAAAAAATTAGTAATAGTAGTATTGATTAAAATTATTTTGAATTGGTTTCTTTCTTTTGAAGTGGTATATAGTCCATCGGGACCATATCTGCGACCTTTTCGTAAGCCCAAAATCCCTCATATAAAAGTGCTCTGGAATCATGAATACCACCATTCTCATAAAATCGTACACCGGGGCCTGTTAAATTGGCAACCGATATTTCATTTTCTGGAACATCTAATGGTCTGAAAATCCAAAAACCAGTGTTAGAATAAGCAAGAGATTCTTTTTCTTTGGTATACTGAATAATTAGGGCATCGGTATAACTTAGGTATTTCATGTTTTCATTAAAATCATGTACCAAAGTATCGGGCAAAACATCGCCTCTCGAAAACTTATCAATGGTTCGGGGCATAGCCTGTTGCTTTGTCCAGAAGTTAAGCAAGGCAGTATCAATTTTGCCAGCAGTTTTTCTTATGCCTGTTTTTCCTGGAAGGGATTTTATCTTCTCAAGTGTACTATTAATTACGTATTCTGGATACCGATTTGGGTTGGGAATTTTGATCATTTTGTTGATGATGAAACCTTCTTCCTTACTTTTTCCAGCATACAGTGATCTGAAAAAATGTTGAGAGGAGCCATAATAGGCAATTTCACGAGCAGCAATGTATTTGTTCTTTTTTGCTGTAGAAGTTTTTAGCTCTTCGAAAAATGGATGGCCAGAATAATAAATGATGTGTGTTCTGGAGTTATACTCAAAATGATCAAGCATATACTTCAGTCGATAGCCTAGCGCCTTGTTTTCAACCACCAAAAATTCCGTTGTAGTTACTGTCAAAGTGCTTTTAGTGATATCAAAATCTACATTAAGTACCTGGGGATTTAGTATTTTGCACTGAAGCGCATTTGGCGATTTGCCAATAAAAAACTCTTTAAACTGGTTGATGTATTTTTGACGATTTGGATCTGCCCGAACAACTACTTCGTCTAATTGTGCTACATTTTCTTTTAAAACCAGATCAACAACCACTGATTTATCCGAAATAATAACGCTTTTAGAGTAGGGGAGATAACCCACAATCTGAACAAGCAGATCATAACTGCCGGGCTTCAAGTTTGTGAGTTTAAATTTCCCGTCATTATCTGCTACAGTTGCAATCTTATAACCACTTAAATAAATACTTGCGCCAGGCAATCCATCTTTATTATCTCTAACAATTCCGCTAATGGTAAATGTATTTTGAGCAATGGCACAGATACCAATAAAAATGAAAAATAACGATGCCAACAGGCTTTTAATCATGAGAGCGAATGTAACCAAAAGCCGTTATATTACGAATTCAGAAAATTATTTTAACAATTTTAATATTAGTTTAGCGCCTAGTGGTTGGGATATAATCCATCGGAACACTATCAGCAATTTTTTCCCAAGCCCAATAACCAGAATATAACATCGATCGAGGATTGTAAACTCCTCCATTCTCATAAAAATAAACAGGAGCCACCTGTAAATCAATTGTCGAAATCTGATAGTTTGGCATGTCTAAGGGCCTGGAAATAGATTGCCCAAGTCGATTTGTAAAAAGTGGGCTCTCGGTATCTTTTGTATAAATGACATAAAGCTTATCGATGAAATTGATGGCCTTAATGTTCGCGTTAAAGGTTTTGACGAGTGTGTCTTGTAAAATCGGAGCTCGATTTAAAATCGAAATTCCTTTATTCAAGTTTTTTTTCTTCATCCAATAATTTAAAGAATCATCCTTACTACCGCCGATAACAATTTTGCCTGTTAGGCTCATTTGCGTTTTGGTTAAACGTTTCAAATTGGCATTGATTAAACTATCCGAAGGTCGGTCGGGGTTAACTTTTGTGATTATTTTATTGACGATGAAACCTTCCTCTGTTGGTTTATTTTGATAAAGAGATTTAAAGAAATGCTGCGGTGAACCCAAATAAGCAGTCAAACGTTTCTTTGCCCAGATTTTTTGTTTTCTTTCCGAACCTTTCAAATCTTCATAATATGGAAAGCCCTCATAGTAGATCACCCTTGTTTTACTATCCCATTCAAATTGTTTAATTAAATACTTAATGTTATAGCCTAAAGCCTGGTTCTCTATAATCAAAAATTCATTTGTTTTTACGCTAAGCCTATTTAACTCCTTATCGTAATCAATAAGCAACACATTCGGATTCATTATTTTACAATCAGCAGCGTTTTCTGTTGTTCCTATAAAAAAATCACGAAACATGCCTATATAGTAAGCTCGGTTTGGATCTGGTTTAATCGTTACCTCTGATAATTGGGTAATGCTTTCTTCTAAAAAAACATCCAATTTAATAGGCTTATCCGATATGATTACATTTTTACTTACGGCTTTATAACCAATTAACTGAAATAAAATATCGTAGTTTCCTGGTTTAAGTAGTAACAGATAAGCCCCATTATTATCAGCAACCGTGGCTATCTTGTAGCCGCTCACAAAAATTCCGGTACCAGGTAAAGCTTCTCCACGCTTGTCTTTTATGGAGCCAGACAGGGTAAAACTTTGCTGAGCAGAAGAAAATTGAACTATAAATAATAGAATGAATAGGAATACGAAAGATCTCATTATGCCAAAAATATCAACTAAGTTAATAGTTAATTTGGATTAATGCGAATTTTGCGATGCAGCCACTGAAATTTTATGTGCTCTTTTTCCGAACTAATCTTCACCTGACAATCTCGGATGAGCTGAATCTATCCCAAAAGTTCCTTTGCATTCTCAATTGCCGATGCGCCTGGGTCTTTACCACTTAACATTTCAGCTATAACTGCTACTCTTTCTTCCTGTTTTAGTTTACGAATGCCAGTGGTGGTTTTTCCTCCAGCTTCATTTTTATGCACAAAATAGTGAGATTTACCTTTGGCCGCAATTTGCGGTAGGTGAGTAATGGAAATTACCTGCATATTTCCTCCAAGTGCTGATATTACTTCGCCCACCTTTAATGCGGTTTCTCCGGAAATTCCCGTATCAATTTCATCAAAAATTATGGTCGGTAATGAAGTGTGTTGAGCAAGCAAAGCTTTAATGGCGAGCATCAACCTTGATAATTCTCCTCCAGATGCTACCTTATTTACCGGAGCAGGGGCTTGACCAGTATTGGCAGAAAATAGTAAGGCGATTTCGTCGAGCCCATCTTTGCCTAATTCTGCTTGTTGTTGTTGCTTCAAAACCAATTTCGCACTTGGCATACCCACTTTTTTTAAAGTATCGCCGGTTTGATCTTCAACATTTTTGATTGCTTTTTTTCTGTCTAAACTTAATTGATTGGCTTTTTTTGTTAACTCAAGCTTAAGGTGCTCGATTTCTCGTTGAAGTTTTTCAATGTTTTCATCAGAACTCAACAACTGATTTAAATTATTTTCCAATTGGCTTTGAATAGCCAATAGCTCATTATTGTTACTTACGCGATGTTTTTGCTGTAGAGAATAGAATAGATCCAGCCTTTGATTAATAATTTCTAATTGATCAGCGCTGTGCACAGTATTTTCTTCCAAGCTAGAAACTTCATCTGCAATATCTTTAATTTCGATTATCGATGATTTTAAACGCTCAAAAAGTATATTGATAGCTGGATCGAACTTTTCTATTCCTTGTAGTTGTAGCTGAGCTTCCTTTAATATTTGCATTGCCGACGGTTCACTTTCATTTAGCAAGGCGCTGGAATTGAGTAAAGCTCTTTTTATTGTTTCTGCATGGGTAAGTTTCTCTAGCTCTAGTTCTAAATCTTCTTGCTCGCCTTCTTTTAAGTTAGCTTGTTCTAACTCGTTAAACAAAAACTGTTCGTAATCTTGTTTGCTTCGAGCCTCGTCAGCATCACTAATTATTTTTTTTAAACGGCTGCTATCTTGCTTTAATTTTTTAAAACCGTTGCGATATTCTAATAATAAAGCTTTATGATTAGCCAACGAATCTACAATGAGCAATTGAAAATCGGCATCATTAATTTCTTGCGTAGCATGTTGTGAATGAATATCGATTAACTTTTCGCCAATTTGCTTCAAAATGGATAGATTAACCGGCGTATCGTTTATAAAGGATCTTGTTTTTCCATCAATCGAAATCTCTCTCCTTAAAATGGTCTCATTAGAAAAGTCTAAGTCGTTTTCTTCAAAAATTTCTCTTAAGTGTTCGTCAGCCAATGCAAAAACACCTTCAATAACGCATTTTTTATCTTGGTTAAAAAAGTATTTGCTCTCTGCCCGCTGACCCAGTATCAATGACAGCGCACCTAAAATAATCGATTTACCAGCACCTGTTTCACCAGTGATAATATTTAAACCTTTATCAAATTCGATATCCAAGCTATCGATTAATGCGTAATTACGAATAGAAAGTTTTTGTAGCATACAGAGTACGAAATTAAAAAAAGTTATTTTAACAAATGCCTAAAAACAAAAACAGCGAAGAATAATCTTCGCTGTTTAATATTTGCATGTTTGGTTTAGTTCTCTTTTCTTTCTTTACGCTCCGCTTTTTCCATTTTCTCTTTAAGCTCTTTCACTTCATTGTCGAATTTTTGCTTCAACCTTTTATATTCTTTTGTTTGTTTAACCTTATTAGTATTATTACTTGAGTTTTGATTCATATAAATCGATGTTCCATCCATTCCAAATGCAATATTATCATTCATATTGATAAATAATGAGTCTGGATTAATTCTTGCTAACTCAGCTAATTTAGTACGATCAATCCCTTTTAAGCCTTTAATCCGAGCATGATCAAGTTGTGCCCTAAACTCAGGATTGTTCATTTTAGCAATCATACCGTCACTTAGCTTTCTCCATTTAGCTTGTGCCTCTGGAGAGTTATATTCTTTCGCGATATCTTCGCCGAATTTCTTCCATTTTGCCTGAGCCTCAGGCGAGTTGTACTGTTTTGCTACATCTTCACCAATTTTTTTCCATTTCGCTTGTGCCTCTGGTGAATTGAATTTTTTATAAATTTTAGCTTGAAACAATGAATCTTTAAATCTAAATCCGGAATCAATATTCATTCTAAAAAATCTATTTCCTGAGAAAACTTCATCTTTATAAAAATCTCTTTTTAAACTGTCTGGCATTTCCTTTACGGAGTTATATTCCGTTTTTTTACCATTGGCATCTATCGTTACTATCTTAATCTTGCGCTTCTTAGTCGTATCAAGGCAAACAATAGTTTTTAAAATTTCTTGATCATGAGAAATAGCGACCATTTGTTGTCTAACCATGGTTTTATTTACCTTTTTCGTTGTTGCAGGATTAATCCATGCGATAGAAAATAAGCATGCAATTCCTAAAGTTAGCGCAGCCATCTGCTGTTTAACATTTAAATAATTCGTTTTCATATTCGTGATTCGTTTTATACGTTGATATAAATTTTGTGTCTTTCCGGTTGCTGCTAAAGCATAAGCCGGACTGCTTTTATCTTTTAAAAGTTCCAACTTAAGTAATGCATGAGCATAATTTAGAGGCTTCCCAGTCAGCCTCACTACCAGGTCATCGCAGGCATGTTCGCGTTCGATATGGATAAATCTCCCCGCCATCCACACAAAGGGATTGTAGAACAACAACGTTTCGATTCCAGTTTTAATTAGGTTAAGTAAGTAATCATTTCTTCTGATATGGGATAATTCATGGATCAGAATAGCCTCAACTTGATCATTATCCAACTGATTTACCAGTGCCACCGGAAATAGAACTACCGGCTTTAAATAGCCAATTACTAACGGAACATTCACAATTGACGACAAATGGAATTTGACAGCTTTATTAATTTGAAGTTTCAGGGTAACTTCGTCAAATATTATTCTCCAACTTACAGGGATAGCACTTAAGCTATCTTTCTTAAATTTAGCTAGCTGGTGATAACCTTTGCTAATTACAAAAAGTTGTAAAAAGATTCCGATAATGTAAAAAGCCGCAACCATAGGGAAGTACTGCTCTGCCTTGCTACTAAAGCTGGGAGGGAGGTTATTGAAATATTGGTGAAGCTGTACTGATTCAAGATTACCTGTAATTGTATCTTTTGGGGTGTTAAATGTGATTTTGCTAAAGAAATTGTATACAAAACCGATGAACATTAATACGATAGAACCGAAAGCCAAATTGTGTTTATATCTTGCAGCCATTTTTGGCACACTTAGTAGGATGATAAACAGAACTCCGTAAATAAGAGCGCTTTGCCAGAGCGAGTTTAAAATGCTCCAGCCAAATGCTTTGATAAATTGTTGTAATAAAGTTTCCATAATGGTGGTTTTATTTCTTATTGATTTTTTCCGCTGATAAATTTTAGGGATCTAAACCCTACACCTTTTCGTTTGAACCTTGACTTACTTAAGGCCATCTAAATATTTTTTAATTTCATCAATCTCATCGGCGCTAGCACTGTGGTTACCTAAAGCCTGCATAACTAACCGAGCTGCCGAACCATTAAATACATTATCAATCATCTTGCTCACCATTTGTTTCTCAGTTTTATCTTTGCTCACAATAGCTTTGTAGATGTGCGTCTTTTGGTTGGTATCCCTTTCTACCAGGCCTTTCTCATGCATAATTTGCATTAATTTCAAAGTGGTGGTATAACCAGAATCTTTTTTATTCAAAGCCTCATGTACCTCTCTTACTGTAGCCAAGCCTTTTTGCCAAAGTACTTGTAAAATTTCCATTTCGCCTTCTGTGGGTTTGATGTTGCTATGCGTCATATTACCGTTCTACGAATTATTTCGTAATCAAATGTACGAAGATATTCGTATATTCAAAATATTTTAACATTTTTCTAAAATAGGGGAATAACCGGAAAACCAGAAGCCTCTCTTGGAGATAAGACGCAGGAAAGTTTAAAGTGTTGCATCTTTAGTTAAAATTCGATCAAGAACACAATACTGATATCCACCAAAGCTTGTGCAAGTATTATTCAACTAAAGATTTGAGAAGATAAAAAATATTAATTTTTCTTCAAGCCTTCGTATTTACCAATATTTGCTGGATCTATTTCAGCAAGCATGTTATAAGCCTTCATACGTTCTTGAGTATTCAGCTTTGATAATACATTGGTTACTTCTTCAGCTTTAGAAGCGAAATAAACGTTTGGAAAGATGGATCCCAACTTCTGTTTATCCATTTGCTGTAAAGCTGGTAGTGCAGAGACAATCTGTGTTAAGCCTTTATCGTTATCTGTAAGTTGATCTAAACCATTTAAGTGATAAGCATAAATAAAGGCTCTCAATTCGATGAAAACTGGATTCAATACGTTTTCATTAAACCAGAAACGATTACGCAAACCATCTGCCGCCTTCCATCCGGTATTACCTGATGCTTGAGCAAGATTGATAATATTCTGTGCTTTTTTAAAGTAATTATTACCGCCCATTTTTGCAAAGCTGTCTTTATCTAATCCGATAATGGTATAGGCATAATAGGATAGAAGTGCACTAATGTTAGAAATATAATTCTGATCGGAAAAATCAATCGTAGAGCCATCATTGTAACTGAAATCAAAATTCTTATCGCTCATGTTCAATAAAGTGCTGTTATAAGAACTGTTGAAAACCGGTCTGCTGCTTTGAATTTGTGCCTCGGCTATGTATCCAGAACCACCGTCCCAAGAGTTAATTGTAATTACGAAGCTACAATCAATTCGTTCTTGTGGTTTATAACTTTCGCTACTAAATTTATTATTGTTTAAAAAATCACGAATTGTTCTTTGCAATGCTTCCAGTGTCGGCTTACTCATATTTGAAACCTGAGGAGCCAAAACTGTTACTCTCGCATTTAGTTCTTGTGCTTGCACTTTCCCCAAACCCATCAATAGCAATATCCAAACAATTTTTTTTATCATGTTGAAATCTTTAAAATAGCAGCACAAATGTCTTTAGCTACAGCTGTTTTCGACTTCATTTCGTAAACAGATCGCTCTAATGCTTTGTTAAAAATAGTAATTTTATTCGTATCCGATTTAAATCCTGCACCTTTATCATTTAAGGAATTCAGAACCACTAAATCCAGATTTTTCTTTTCCAACTTACCTTTAGCATAGTTTTCTTCATCATTGGTTTCCAATGCAAATCCAACTAATATCTGATTGTCTTTTTTATTCTTTCCTAAAGTTGCCAAAATATCAACCGTCTTTTCCAGTTCTAAAGTCAATTCAGATTCTTCCTTTTTAATTTTTTGGCTAGCAACAACTTTTGGACGATAATCTGCAACAGCTGCACACATCACTATGATATCAATAGCTGGAGAAATTGACATACAGGCGTTCAGCATTTCTTCTGCACTTACTACATCTACTCTTTTTAAATCTGTTAACGATTTTTGAGCGGTTGGTCCGGCGACTAGTGTTACTTCGGCGCCAAGGTTTGCCAACTCATCAGCCAAAGCAAAACCCATTTTACCCGACGAATGGTTCCCAATAAATCTAACAGGGTCAATAGCTTCGTAGGTTGGGCCGGCGGTAACCATTACTTTTTTACCATATAATGGCTGCGAAGCTTTGATTGATTCATCCAGAAAAGAGATAATCTCCTCTGGTTCCGCCATTCTTCCCTCACCGTAAAGTCCACTGGCTAATTCACCACTAGCAGGAGAAATAACTGTATTGCCAAAGCTAGAAATTTTTGAAATGTTGGTTTGTGTACTTTCATGTTTCCACATATCTAAATCCATTGCAGGTGCAACGTAAACATCACATTTTGCAGAAAGATACACAGCAGTTAGCAAATTATCACAAATACCCGAAGCAAGCTTTGCCAGCGTATTCGCACTAATAGGTGCAATGATAATTAAATCGGCCCATAAACCTAATTCAACATGGTTGCTCCAAACACCGGTTTCCTCTTCGAAGTATCGGGTATAAACAGGGTTTTT
The DNA here is from genome assembly GCF_001422545.1 of Pedobacter sp. Leaf41. GTDB lineage: Bacteria > Bacteroidota > Bacteroidia > Sphingobacteriales > Sphingobacteriaceae > Pedobacter. The sequence goes on from NZ_LMLE01000004.1 coordinate 55,992, forward strand.
AGAAAGCGTAGCAAGGGTAAGTGGCGTAATGAAATTTGCGCCATCGGAGGTGAGGATAACCTTAACGTTTGCACCAGCTTTAACCAGTAATCTAACCAGAATGGCCGACTTATAAGCTGCAATGCTACCGCAAACGCCAAGGATAATATTTTTATTTTTTAGCATGAACTGTTTGGCATAAAGCTTAGACTTAGAGCACTAAACATGCTTAAGAAAGCGCTATGCCCCTTGCTCTTCGCTAATTATTTTTGTTCTTTAGCAGGATTTCTGTGATAAATTTTCTCGTTTAAAAATTCATCAATTGCAACCAAAACAGGCTTTGGCATACGCTCATAGTGCTTGCTGATTTCAATTTGCTCACGGTTTTCAAAAATCTCTTCTAAGTTATCGTTGCTCGATGCAAATTCTGCCAATTTACCGTGAAGCTCTTCTTTCACGTTGTTAGAAATCTGATTTGCTCTTTTGGCAATTACAACTAAAGATTCATATAAGTTATCTGTAGTTTTATCTAAATCGTGAACGTTTCTAGTCACTGTAGTGTTCGGTACAGCAGGTTTGTTAGTATTCATGTATTGATTAATTTTTAATATTTGTGTTATCGGCAGTAGTTGGTTTTAAAGAAACGGTATCTTTTAATCTACCAGTTCTAATCAACATTTGCTTATATTTTTCTTGGTCAGCCGCATATAAAGCCAGCTCTTGTTTGGTAGTAGCAATGCCATCTTCAACATCTTGTTTAAGTTGCTTAGCTTCTTTAGTAAACTTGCTTTCAGGATGGTTTTCTGTAAATTCTGTATAAAGTTCTATAGCTTCATTATAACGATCTTCCTGGCGGATAATATAGCTATTTTTTGCATACAGATACTGAGCTTTTATCATGAGATAATCCATCTCTTCTGCATACTTAATATCTGGATAATCTCGTTGTGCATTTTTTAAAGCGATAACAGCAGCTCTGTAATTATCAACATTACTTGGACCAGTAGTCAGGTACATTTTGGCATTCTCAAAAGCCTTATCTTCCAATTTCCCTCGCAATGTCGCAATGTATTTACCTGCAGCAGCGGCACGATCACTCGTTGGGTATAAATTGATAAATAATTGCAATGCATCAATAGCCTTATAAGTGTTTTCTTGATCTAATGAAAAAGCAGGTGATTCCAGGTAATAGCAATAAGCGCCCATATAGCGAGCCTCTTCAGCATTTTTACTCGCCGGATAAGTATCTGCAAAGCTTTTGAACTGATATCTGGCCGTGGTATAATCGCTTAATCTATATAAGGTATAAGCATAATAATAGTTTAGATCTTCAGCTTCTGCACGTCCACGATATTTCTGCGAAAGATCTTCGAAAAGCACTAATGCTTTACTGTAATCTCTCTTATTATATAAACGAAGTGCCTCCTGATATTTTTTCGCAACGTCGTTACTCGCTCTCAATTTTTCAAAACGACTTTTACAACCCGCAATACCCAATGCGGCAACAAATACTAAAATAATTAAGTGTTTAACTTTAAACATTCTGCAAAGATAATTAATAATACGATAACATCAATAAAAACAATTCGCCGCTAAGCTATGCAATACAACCCACTACATATATATAGTTAACAATTTTTAACATACACATTAGTTCTACTCCTGTAATATATATGCTATACATATTCATTTTTGAAAACTGTTCCCAATTACTAGAATTTAATCTTGTTCCCCGTTTAAATTGATTTCTTCGGAAATTAGGGACGTCGCTGTTGCAGGCATCAAATATGGATTTTCTACTTTGATCGGCTTTACCTGGCGCAGCGTTTGCATGTAACAACAATCTACCCATCCATCAAACCCAAAACCACCACACCAAAACCGTTACGCTGGCTTACTAGCTAAGCGACCAATACTTTCCAGTCTATATGATCTATATATCTCCTATGTTTGAGACGAATCTTTTAAAGGTTTAAATTGTAATCACTTAAGTGAAGAATGATGAGAGCGGATGTATTTCTAAACAACATTCAATTGTATGT
>NZ_LMLE01000005.1 GCF_001422545.1 Pedobacter sp. Leaf41
GACAGTTTTGTTGTAACAGTAAGCGATGGTAAAGGTGGAACAACAACGGTAACCATCGTCGTAACGGTAACTTCGGTCAACGATGCTCCGGTGGCTACMTCGCCTGCAATCACCACAGCAGAAGATGTACCTGTGAACGGAACGATCACTGCAAGCGATGTGGATGGTGATGCATTAACGTTCACCACGACTACACCTCCAACTAACGGAACGGTGGTGGTAAGGCCAGACGGCACCTACACTTACACGCCAAACGCAAACTACAACGGAACGGACAGTTTTGTTGTAACAGTGAGCGATGGCAAGGGCGGAACAACAACAGTGACCATCAACGTAACGGTAACTTCGGTCAACGATGCTCCGGTGGCTACCTCGCCTGCGGTAACCACAGCTGAAGATGTTCCGGTGAACGGAACGATCACGGCGAGTGCCTTCACCACGACTACACCTCTAGCCAATGGAACGGTAGTGGTAAGACCRGATGGAACCTACACCTATACSCCAAACGCSAACTTCAACGGAACMGACAGTTTTGTKGTAACRGTAAGCGATGGTAAAGGTGGAACAACAACGGTAACCATCAACGTAACGGTAACCCCTRTGAACGATGCGCCAACAGCTACGTCGCCAGCAATCACCACAACTGAAGATGTTTCGGTTAACGGAACGATCACGGCAAGCGATGTGGATGGTGATGCCTTGACGTTTACCACGACGACAGCTCCAACAAATGGAACGGTAGTGGTAAGACCTGATGGAACCTACACCTATACGCCAAACGCGAACTTCAACGGAACCGACAGTTTGGTTAATGATGTTCCGGTAGCGGCTACTCCTGTAAACGTTAGTACCAATAAAAATACGCCGTTAAGTGGTCAGGTTACTGCTACTGATGTTGACGGCGATCCGTTGACCTTCACAGCAGGAACACCTCCGGCAAATGGTACTGTTGTGGTAAATCCTAATGGAACATTTACTTACACACCTAACAACAATTACAGCGGAACTGACAGTTTCACAGTAACAGTTAGCGATGGCAAAGGCGGAACAACCACGGCAACGGTTAATGTAAAAGTTGCCCAAACCAATGTCGCTCCGGTGGCGACTTCTCCGGCAATCACCACAGCTGAAGATGTTCCGGTGAACGGAACGATCACGGCAAGCGATGCGGACGGTGATGCCTTGACGTTTACTACGACGACAGCTCCAACAAATGGAACGGTAATGGTAAGATCTGACGGAACCTACACTTATACACCAAATGCGAACTTCAACGGAACCGACATTTTTGTTGTAACGGTAAGCGATGGTAAAGGCGGAACGACAACGGTAACCATCAATGTAACAATCACTCCGGTCAATGATGTTCCGGTAGCGGCTATTCTGATAACCGTTGGCACCAATAAAAATACGCCGATAAGTGGTCAGGTTACCGCAACTGATGTTGACGGCGATCCTTTAACCTTCACAACAGGAACACCTCCGGCAACACACCTAACAACAGTTACAGTGGAACGGACAGTTTCACCGTAACAGTAAGCGATGGCAAAGGCGGAACAGCGACAGTAACGGTCAATGTAAACGTTGCCCAAACCAATGTTGCTCCGGTGGCTACCGCTCCGGCAATCACCACAGCTGAAGATGTTCCCCTTAACGGAAAAATCACTGCAACTGATGCCGATGGTGATGCATTGACGTTTACCACGACAACCGCTCCGACAAGCGGAACAGTAGTGGTAAGACCAGACGGAACCTACACCTATACGCCAAACGCCAACTTCAACGGAACGGACAGTTTTACAGTAACAGTAAGCGATGGCAAAGGCGGAACAACCACGGTATCCATCAGTGTAACGGTAACTC
>NZ_LMLE01000006.1 GCF_001422545.1 Pedobacter sp. Leaf41
GCCTTATTTTAAGGCATCGTCTCTCGACCGTAGCGGAGAGATCTTTGAATATAGGTATTATCTTAGTCTGTATGTCATCCTGAGCGTAGTCGGAGGATCTCTTTCGCCTCATCGGCGGCGGCCTTTTTCTTTTTTCAGAGGTAGTTGTATTTTTATAGGTCTTCAAGCTTGCTTCGCAGGTTGTCTTGATTCAAAAGAAACAAAACCGAGCCCTTCAGCGAGCTCATTAATACCTTTAAAAACAATATAAACTATTAATAACATCAAGGCTTGGATCTGATGTCGGGTAAAGTCGTCAAAGCTTTTATTGCGGCATCACAAGCTGCGATGAAGAATCGCAGAATACGCGATGCCTTGGTTTGTTGTTTTTGAAAGTTACTGCAAAAGCTTTAACGTTTTCCCCTTCCATCATCTCCTATGCCGGATAGCAGGGTGGCTATTGCGAGCGCCTTATTTTACGGCATCGTCTCTCGACCGTAGCGGAGAGATCTATGGAGATAGGCTTTATTTTCGTCTGTATGTCATCCTGAGCGTAGTCGAAGGATCTCTTTCGCCTCATCGGCGGCGGCCTCTTACCTTTTTCTTGACAAAANTGGAGATAGGCTTTATTTTCGTCTGTATGTCATCCTGAGCGTAGTCGAAGGATCTCTTTCGCCTCATCGGCGGCGGCCTCTTACCTTTTTCTTGACAAAAAGGTAACCAAAAGTCAAGGCTTGGATCTGATGTCGGGTAAAGTCGTCAAAGCTTTTATTGCGGCATCACAAGCTGCGATGAAGAATCGCAGAATACGCGATGCCTTGGTTTGTCTGATGTCGGGTAAAGTCGTCAAAGCTTTTATTGCGGCATCACAAGCTGCGATGAAGAATCGCAGAATACGCGATGCCTTGGTTTGTTGTTTTTGAAAGTTACTGCTAAAGCTTTAACGTTTTACCCTTCCATCATCTCCTATGCCGGATAGCAGGGCGGCTATAGCGAGCGCCTTATTTTAAGGCATCGTCTCTCGACCGTAGCGGAGAGATCTTTGGAGATAGGCTTTATTTAAAGCTTTAACGTTTTCCCCTTCCATCATCTCCTATGCCGGATAGCAGGGTGGCTATAGCGAGCGCCTTATTTTCAGGCGTCGTCATCCTCGCGTGTGCAGGGATCTTTTAGAAAGTTTCAGCCTAAAGTGTGTGTCATCCTGAGCGTAGTCGAAGGATTTCTTTCGCCTCATCGGCGGCGGCCTTTTTCTTTTGGCTTGGCCCAAAAGAAACAAAAGCCCAAGGCTTGCCCCTTTTGTTTGCATAAAGCTAGCGGAAAACTATTAGCGGGCTCTTTTCCTTTTCGGCTGCAAATTTCCTTGACTACTGGTTTTTGAATGCTTGTGCTCGTTTTCCACTGCTTTCTGCTTCCAAAATTGGCTATGCCGGATAGCAGGGTGGCTATAGCGAGCGTTTATTTTAGGGCATCGTCATCTCAACAGTAGGAGAGATCTTTGAAAATACTTTAATCTTACTTTATGTCATCCTGAGCGTAGTCGAAGGATCTCTTTCGCCTCATCGGCGGCGGCCTCCTACTTTTCTCTTGACAGAAAGAAACAAAACCGAGCCCTTCGGCGAGCTCATTAATATCTTTAAAAAACAATAACAAATTATTAATACCTCAAGGCCTGGATCTAATGTCAGCTATCCTCATCGAAACTTCCATTGCGGCAACGCATGTATTCCGACGAAGGGTCGGAACAGAACGTGTTGCCTTGTCCCTAATAATTCAACGTTAGTGCATTAGTTTCAACGGGCTATCCTTCCATCATCTCCTATGCCGGAGAGCAAGGAGCAGAAAAACCATTACAAACCCCTTTCCACAACACCTTACACCATTGCGAAGGAGTATTTCACGACTGCGGCAATCTGCTCGTTTACGCGAAGTTTCCATCCAACCAATCCGTCATCCTCAGCTCGACTGGGGATCTTAAAGAGTTAAGTATTCATCAAAACCTTGATTCAAGGAAGGGCCGGGGGTGGTTAAATGAATCATTTTCCGCCTCGAATAGGTGTGCTGCTTTACCCTCCTCCCAGAGAGCATTGTCCTCCCTTCCGGAAAGAAACTGATCAGGTTCGTATCCTCGTCGGTGAATCCTTAGGTACGATAGACCCTATCTTTACCTAAAAGCATCTATCCAGCACCATGCAAGCACCATGCTAGGATGGGAATTCTTTCACCTGGACTAACGCATTACCGAAGCAGACCTGAAGCATACTGGGAGCAGGGTGCAAGCAGGTATAGGCGAAAGGTGGATATAAGGTGGACTAATGGTGGGCGAAAGGTGGACTTGAAACGAAATTTTAATGATTAAAAAGCAGAAATTTGCTATCTTGGATTGATCAATCCCTTGATTACGCTAATATAACTAATTATGGCCACATTAAATGGGATTGTTCGATTTTCGGGGCAACTTGGAGATCTTGTTTTTTATAGAAGAGGGAAAAAGGACGTGGTGCGGTATGCCCCCACTGTTCATCATCTCTCTGAAAATAGCCGAAAAAGCGCTACCGACTTTGGCAATGCCAGCAGAAATGCCGCCTATATTAGAAAAGCCTTCGCAGCGCTGGTTAAAGATTATGGTTATGGCGACTTGCATAACCGCCTCAACAAAAAACTGATCGAAATTTTTAAAACGGCTCCTCCTACACAGGCCGGGCAAAAGAACCTGGTGGACGGCAATATCAAACTGCTCCAGGAATTTCAATTTAATGCAGCTACCCGGCTCGAACAGCTTTTAATTCAAAAACCTAAGGTCATGCTGACCGAAGGTTCGATCCAACTGCTTTTACCTAAAATCCAAACCAAAAACCTGGTTAAGTTCGTTCCCAAATCGGATGACTTTGTGTTACAACTGAGCATCTTCAGTTTTGAAGTGTGCAGTGAAAAATATGAAATCGTTAAAGTGAACGATCTTCGTTTTTCTCTTGAACAAAGCCATTTCCCTGGTGCTAAACTTCAGATACCCGTTGAACAGGAAGGCAACCGGATATTACTCGTAGCCATTGGGCTTCATTACCTGCATGAGGAATCCAGGAAAGACGACCGCCGTTATTATGGCTGCCAGATCAGCCATTGTTTTCATATTCAGGATGGGGTGGAGGTAGCATTTGTAGCGCCATTAATTGAACGGGTGGAATTATTAGATGAGGAGGAACAGGGTTTGAGCTGGGAGATGGGGGGGTGATAGAATTAAGGTATAGATAATGGAGAGCGTTAGGCACTATAATTTAATTTGATTGATGGCTTACGGGAAACCGTAAAGAACTTAAGAGATATATCCTGAAGTTTGGTTATGTTAAATTTTTAAACCAAATGTTATGGCTAGCTACAGATTAAATTTGAACCAACAATCCAATGGTGATTACGAGGTGCACAAGGATGATTGCAGGTATTATCCTGCGCAAAATTATGATTATTTGGGTGTTTTTAGTGCATGTGCACCTGCGGTTACTGAAGCAAAACGTAAACATCCGACTAAAAAAATTAATGGATGTGTACATTGCGCTACTTCTTGTCACACAAGTTAGTAGTAACATTAAAATAAATGCTCTTTGATAGAGCATTTATTTTTTTTCGTTTTCTATCATAATTATACTTTAGAATTTAAAAACTAAATTTATCTTACAAATGCACATGTCATGCAATCATAAATTCTATGAATTTCTAAATCTTGATAGATTAGATTTTAAACCAAACACCTTAATTATAGGGACTTTTAATCCAGAATGGCCAGAAAATAATCAAGCAGAATGGTTTTATGGCAGAACACATGACTCATATGGTAAACCTAACAACAATTTTTGGGATGTATTACCAAGGGTTTATGGTGAAGATAGTTTAATAAATAATCATCCAACTAAATGGAAAGATTTCTGTAGACGAAACAAAATAGCTATTACAGATTTAATTACTACCATAGATGATGCCTATAGTCCAAAACATGATAAATTAATGGGAAGCTATAGTGATGCAAATATTGCAACTAAGTTTAATAATCATATTGTTACGGATATTGTGAATTTGCTACAAAATCATTCCACTATAAAAAATATCTATTTAACGCGAGGATCAGGGAGCTTCTGGAATTCTCTTTGGCAACCAATCAAAGTCTATGCAGTTGCTAATGGTTTACATGCAACACAAATATTAACACCTTCTAAATTTGCAAGATTTGCTATGTTTCCGTTTAATCGTGAAAATCCTCAACAAACATTTAATATGGCATCTTTAAACAATTTCATTCTTTACAAGTGGCAACAGCAATGGCACGATTTGAAATCATCCGAAGAATAATTTATTTCAAAAATAATCTTCTCTTCTAATCATAATTAATGGCAATAATTGAACAGTCGGTAGTAACTATCCTGCAATATCTTAGCAATAGTGAATTACAATTTCCGCATTTCCAAAGACCATATAAATGGACTACAAAAAATGTTATTCAACTCATAGACGATATTAATCGGTTTAAAGGAGTTACACCATATCGTATTGGCACTATCGTTATTTTTAAAAATAATGAAGGATATCAAATAGTAGATGGCCAGCAACGAACCATCTCGTTTTTATTGCTTTTAAAGGCAATCATGCTAAATAAGCATGAATCTCTAAATAATGAAGAATTAAGAGAAAGGCTTTTTGTTTTAAACGAAAAGGTAATTAAACCTGTATTTCAGAGCGAAATTTCTAAAAAGAACATACAGCTTAATTATAAAGAGATAGAATTTCGGATAGTTAATGCTGAGGAAGATTTTATTGAATTTTTCTTAAATAAATGCCAGATAACTTATTTTGTAATAGATGATATTTCTGAAGCTTTTCAATTCTTCGATTCGCAAAATGCAAGGGGAAAAGATTTGGAACCGCATGATTTATTGAAGGCTTTCCATTTAAGAGAACTTAACACGGCAAAAAATTATACGAATCAGGATGACACCCAGTTGGTAGAAACGTGGGAGTTAATGGACACTAGAGAACTAGGAAGTATTTTTGCCGATTTTTTATATCGTGTTAAAGGTTGGGCCAAAGGTAATTCGGCTAGATACTTTTCCAAGAAAGATACCATAATGTTTAAAGGAATTAATCTTCAAACTATCGAAGATTATCCTCATACTAAAATCTATTCGATTGCTGATGAGTTTACAAGAGATGCAAGACTAAAAGGAAATGCCGATTTTCCTTTTCAGTTAGATCAGACTATTATAAATGGCAGGTATTTTTTTGAGATGATCACTCATTATAAAAATTTATATGACGCTTTGGAAAGTAAATTGGAGGTCGTAACAGGTGTAGCAAAGGATATCATAATTGTAATAAACAATTACGAGGGCATGCACAGAATGGGAGATAGATATGTTAGAATGCTTTTCAATTGTGCTTTACTTAACTACATAGACAAGTTTGGTTACAAAGACCTTTCTAAAGCCATCGAAAAAATCTTTATATGGGCATATTCTATTCGGTTAACATATCAAAGTTTACAATTGGCATCAGTAGATAATTATGTTCTGAAGGAAATTAATTTATTTAGGAAAATTAGAGAAGCGATTTATAAAGAAGATATTCTGAATATGAGTATTCCGGTTATAGAAGATGATTACGAGTCAAAAAAGACCAAAAAAATTAAGGGAATGTTTATTACTATGAAATACTATGTCAAAAGAACCTAATGGTGTAAAGACGCTAACAATAACCGAGTTATTGAATGCCTCCGACAATTACAGTATTCCGATATATCAGAGAAACTACGCTTGGGAAGCAAAAGAAATTGAGCAATTGATACAGGATGTAATTGACTATGCAGTAAATAATTTAAATAAAAACTACTATATCGGCACTTTAGTCGTTGCAGGGCAACTTGAAAAAGATAATGTTTTCAGTGTTATAGATGGGCAACAACGGTTAACCACTTTAGCCATATTAGCCTGTGTAATTAAAAATGAGCATGAGGAAATCAATTTAGATTGGTTTAATAAGCTGAATTTAACTTACGAGAGTAGAACAAAATCTGAACATTCATTAGGGGCAGCTTTCAATGGTTCATTTGATGGTGAAAACTATGATGTAAATATTAAGGCGGCATATGAAATTTGTAAAAAAGAACTGGTGAAAAAAGTTAATCAGGAAAAAGTTTCTATTGTTGACCTTGTTAGCTATATATTTAGTAATGTTCAAATTATAAGAGTTGTCTTGCCAAAAGGAACAGATTTAAACCACTATTTCGAAATTATGAATAGCCGGGGAGAGCAGTTGGAAAAGCATGAAGTTTTAAAGGCTAGCTTAATGGAAGTTTTTTCGGCAGAGAATAATGCTAATAATGTTGCATGCTTCAATCTTATTTGGGAAGCCTGTTCAAATATGGAGCTGTACTTGCAAAGCAGTTTTGCAACAGAACAACGCCATTTGATCTTTGGCCAGGATAATTGGAATATTTTAGCAATTAATAGTTTCGATGAATTTGTCGACAAGCTAGCAGATAATGTGAAAAATGACAGCGCTTTATACTTGTCTATTGAACAAATAATTAAAGCAAAAACAATAGCGGCTAAAGAAGTTGGCGACAGTCAAATTCCAGACAGGTTTAATTCTGTAACAAATTTTCAGAATTTTTTACTACATGTATTAAGAATTCAAACTGCTAGTAGTGATGTAGCTTTAGATGATAAGCGGTTGATTGAACTTTTTGAGGCACAATTACCAAATACTATTCAAGCTAAAATACAGTTTGTAAAAGATTATATCTTCAACCTTTTAAAATGTAAATTCTTGTATGATAAATATGTGATTAAAAGAGAATTTACTGCTAACACTGATCGGTGGAGCTTAAAAAATTTAAAATGGTATAATTCAAGCACTATAAAGAATGGGATAACGTATGCCAATACATTTGGTGAAGATCAGGTAGGGGTATTTGATGGGGATAACAGGCAAGTAATTATGTTATTATCCATGTTTCACGTTTCGCTGCCTGCTATGTCTTATAAGCACTGGCTTAATGCAGCATTAAATTATTTATTTCATCAATTTGAAGTTGATAGTAAAGCTTATATCGGCTATCTTGAGCATATCGCTAAATTATTCGTTTTCGATCGGTATCTGGCGAAAGAACCTCAAGAATATTATCACATGATTTACGAAAGTGTGTTTCCGATTTACAGAACTAAATCACAATTGGAATTAACAAAACTGAGTTATCATAGAATTGAAAATAATTTAGTATTTAACTTTTTAGATTATCTTCTCTGGGTAAAATATAAGGATGTAGATAAAGACCCAAGAGTTAAAGCATTTGAATATACATTTAGAAGTTCAGTTGAGCATTATTATCCACAAAATAGACTTACTGAGGATATCAAAGCAATAGATGAATCGCATTTGCACTCGTTTGGAAATTTATGTCTTATAAGTCATGATAAAAACTCAAAACTTAGCAATAATACGCCAATGGCTAAACGTGATTATTATGGGGTTTCATCAAACTTAGATAGTATAAAACAGTTTTTAATGATTAAGGAAACTCGTTGGGAAGAAAAGGAGATTGACGCACATGAGGAATCTATGATTGATTTATTTACCGCAAACTTAAATTCTGAGTTTACTTTATCTAAATCAATTAACAACGCCCAAAAATGGTTTAAAGAATATCAATTAATAAATCAAGGATTACTAACCCGCACATTATTATGTTTTGATGATTATCCTAAAAATGTTAATGGTAACAAATATAATTTCCTTGATTTCGATTATATTCGGAAACATCGTGCATTTCAATTGTTTGAAGAGCATATTGTAAATAACAAGCCAAAGGGATTACAGCAAGTTATTGACCATTTTTTAACCGATCAAGATTTGAAAGCTGATTACAGGTTTCTATTCATTAAATATCCAGAGGTTATAACCTATTGTAAGAAAGGCAATTTTCAATATCTTGAAAATGGAAAACTAATTTATCTCTTAGAAGCTGATAAAAACACCATTTATAAAGCTCGTGAACTTTATGCTTTTATTTTGCAACATCATTTCCAGATACAGTTCGGTTACCAGCTTTATTTAGATAACAAATTTTTATACATCAATATTGGATATCGGAATAATGAATATTTTATCGCAAAAAATAGAGAAGAAAGTTTGATCTGTCTCAAGTTTTGGAACCAAGATGGTACTCATTTCCAGTATTCTTTATTTACAGACCTAAATGGTAATCATAAAGCAGTAAAAAGACTAAAGGAACACCAATGGGAAAAAATGTCCAATGGTGAATTCTTAAGATTACATCAAACAACTTTAGTAAAGTTTGGCGATAATTATGAAGTGAACGAATTAAAACTTGCTAAGGCGGTAGTTAAAGTTTTAAAGGATGGTCTCTCGATCAAATTATAATAATTCCTGTTCAATTACATATCAAGTAAATATTCAAATCACACAATGAAATTAAAATTCAATGAACTTAACCATCTTCAAATTGGGAGGTTAGGAGAATATTGGGTCAAGATGCTGTTTACATCGTACAACTTAGATACATACTACAGCGATGTTGATGATAAAGCCATAGATTTCGTGATTCGCCTAGATAATGCAAAACATGTTGACGCACAGGTTAAAACTATCCGAACTTCTAAAACCAACTACGTTTTCGTTACGAAAGAAAGCTGGAAAGAAAATGAAATGAGCAGAGATAATCTTTATTTAGCATTGGTTTTGCTTACAGATGATCAATACCCACAAATCTTTCTTATCCCAGGTTCTGCATGGTTAAATCCTAATAGTTTATTATGCGATAGAAAATATCAGCAAAATGGTAAAAAGAGTAAAGATGAGTGGGGCGTAAATATATCTGTAAAGAATATGCCATTGTTGGAAGCGTATCGTGTTGACGAGCAGATTGAGAAGATAAAATTATTGAAAGGGATTACTTAAATTTAATGTTTGTTGCTGTTGGAATAAAATATTTATCTTGTTTAAATTAAATATCACTCATGACTAAATTTGTACAGGGTAGTGAACTAAATGCTACACTAGAAAAAATTATAAAAAAAGCAGAGTCGTCGTTGGTTCTTGTATCACCATACATTAGGCTCCATAGCAGAGTAAAAGATGAACTAAAACCGAAAAAGAATTTCCCTGAACTCAAAATTGTAATTGTTTATGGTAAATCAGAAAATGGCAATCGCCTTGCTAAAGATGATCTTGAATTTCTGAAAGCTTTTCCAAATATCCAAATCAGATATGAAAAGAATTTACATGCCAAATACTATGGTAATGAATCGGCAGGGCTGATTACGTCGATGAATCTTTATGATTTTTCGCAAAATAATAATATAGAGGTAGGTGTACTTACGGAAACTACCAATCGGATCATTAGTAGTTTATCTAGTTTTGTTGGCACTGGCGATCTAGATTCGGATGCATATAATTATTTTCAGGATGTAATTTTGAATAGTGAGTTATTGTATCAACGCATACCCCATTTTGAGTCAAAGATGTTTGGCTTAAGTCAAGCCTTCGACAAAGCTACAATCGAAAAAGATATCATTGACCAATATCATAACATTGTTGATGAGCGTTTTGTAGGTTTTAAGTCCTTTGAAAAGAACACGAACTTTAGCTTGCCGATACAAAAACAAGGTAATGTAGGGTTTTGCATTAGAACAGGGGTAGAGATTCCCTTTGATATACGAAAGCCTTATTGCGACAAAGCTTACAGCAGTTGGGCTAAATGGAGCAATCCAGACTACAGCGAAAAATTTTGCCACTTTACCGGAGAGCTTGCTGATGGAGCCACATGTTATGCAGCGCCTATACTAAGGAAGAACTGGAGAGAAGCAAAACGACTTCACCAGCTTTAAATCTTTTTAGTTGCAGCACTAAGTTTGAGATGATATCCCTAAATTAGCATCAATTATCCTTATGACAGAAGAGATCACGAAAGCATTATTAAAATTTAGAGATGAACGAGACTGGGCACAGTTTCACAACCCTAAAGATTTAGCACTTGCCTTGAATATTGAAGCAGCGGAGTTGCTTGAGTTGTTTTTGTGGAAAAATGCGGAGGATGCAAATGTTGATAAGATAAAGGAAGAATTGGCTGATGTTTTTTCTTATGCGCTGTTGTTGGCCGAAAAATACAATCTGGATGTAAAACAGATTATCCTCGATAAAATTAAACTTAACGATGCGAAATATCCTGTGGATAAAGCTAAAGGGACGGCTAAAAAGTATAATGAATTATAAATGAGTAAGCGTTATCTAATTAGCACCTCTGAATTTTCCGAACAAAGTTTAACTGATCTAAGTTTAAAACATCAGAATTTTTTATCCTGGCCATTAGTTTACTTTTTAAGTGAAAACAATAAGTTTGAAGCTTACGTTGGGGAAACTACCGATCTTGTTAGTCGGATGAAAGCTCATTTAAAAAGTGATCACAAAAAAAATCTTCAATCAGCACATCTAATTTCAAGCGATCTTTTTAACAAATCTGCAACGCTTGATATTGAATCTAATTTAATAAAATACATAGCTGCAGATGGACGCTATCAGTTACAAAATGGTAACTTGGGAATTGCTAACCATCATTTTTACCAAAAAAAGGAACTATACTGGGATATATTTAAAGACATTTGGTCTGAACTCAGAACGCTGGGTATTACCAGACACTCTTTAGAATATATTGATAACAGCGACCTATTTAAATATTCGCCCTATAAAAGTTTGTCGGATGAACAGGTTGCCGGCTTAAAAATGATACTCAAATGTTTGCTGGATGATCGTGCAAAAGTAAGTTTAATTGAAGGTGGCGCAGGAACAGGAAAGAGTATTTTAGCTATATTTTTATTTAAGCTTCTAAAAACTGATACCGAAGATTTTAATCTAACCGATTTTGACGAAAATGATCTTGAACTTTTTGAATTATTCAAAAAAGTTAAGCAGCAATACGGTCATCTGGAAATGGCTTTAGTGGTGCCTATGTCGTCGTTTAGAAAAACAATAGAAAAAGTTTTTAAAGGGATTAAAGGTTTAAGGTCGAACATGGTTATCGGACCGGCCGATGTGGTGAAAAAGAAATATGATTTATTAATTATTGATGAATCACATCGTTTAAGGCAAAGGGTAAATTTAGGTGCTTATTTCGGTGCCTTCGATCAAAACTGCAAGGCATTAGGTTTCGATAAAATGACGAGTTCTGAATTGGACTGGGTTTTAAAACAAGCCAATAAAAGCATCTTATTTTATGATGAACAACAAAGCATAAAACCTTCTGATGTTTCGGCCGGTGCATTTAAGAATTTAAAACAAAAAGCAGATACCCGCTACGAAATATTGAAAACTCAGTTTAGGGTAAAGGGCGGGGCTGATTACGTAAAATTTATTCAAGGTTTGTTCACTGAGCAGAATAAGGCGTTAAAACCTTATGCCCCTGGCTTAAACTATGAATCATATCTCTATGAATGTTTAGATGATATGGTGAATGATATCAAATTAAAAGATCAGCAATTCGGCTTATCCAGATTAATTGCAGGTTTTGCCTGGAAATGGATCTCAAATAAAGATAAAAGCAAATTTGATATTGTGATCGAAGATACAAAGTTGCAATGGAATGCCGTAACCGTCGATTGGGTAAATACACCAAATGCCATAAATGAAGTTGGTTGTATACATACTATTCAAGGCTACGATTTAAATTATACTGGCGTAATTATTGGGCCTGAGATTGGCTACGATCCTATATCAGAGCAACTCATTATTCATGACCAACTCTATCAGGATAAAAATGGTAAGAACTCTATTAAAGATCCCGAGATACTAAAAAGCTATATCGTTAATATTTATAAAACCATTTTATTAAGAGGAATTAATGGAACGTTCATTTACGTTTGCGACCCCGCACTGCGTAAACATTTTAAAAAGTTTTGGCGGTTAAAAGAGACTGTTGCTCAAGTTAAGCCGCTAAACCTGCATTCAAACAAAATCAACGGGCAATGCATTCCTTTTTATGATTTAAATATTGCTGCGGGATCATTCTCTGCCTATCAGCAAGTTGAAAATATTAGCTTTTTAGAACTGCCTGACAACTTAAGGACAAATCCCGATCTATTTGCCTGCAAGATAGTTGGCGAATCTATGAATAAAGTTATTCCTAACGGATCGATTGCGTTATTTAAAAAATATAACGGTGGCTCACGTAATGGATTGATTTGTTTAGTCGAATCAACCAATATCTATGATAAAGAATTAGGTGGCCAGTATACCATTAAAGAATATAGAAGCAAGAAAACCCAAACTGATGATAGTTGGGTGCATGAGGAAATTACCTTACACCCTCTATCGACTGATGAGTATTTTCAACCTCTCGTTTTACGAGATGAGGAAACTATTGATTTAAAGGTTATTGGGATTTTTGAGAGAGTGTTGGCCTAATAGATTATTTTCAACAAATTTTTCTCTCCATACGGGAACCCGTAATTTTTACGTCCAATGGCGTGGTATCTTGGTACCATGAAAAAAATTTATTATATCCTGTTTTTAAGTATTGGCATGCTGGCCTGTAGCAAACAAAATGAAATTACGGCAGATACTGATAACGAAACCTATACGCCATGTGGTACCTATAAATCCGGGCAAAAATTATATCAAGGTTCTAAAGGTGGGTGCTTTTATTATAACAGTAAGGGCAATAAGGAATATGTGGAGAGAAGTGCCTGCAAGTGTTAATGAAATTTTATCTTTTAAGTTGTGATTTTAGAAACTTGTAAAGTTCAAATTATTCATCTATATTACAATATCTAAATAATTCTAGCTCGTTTCTATCAATATTATTAGAGGCCTGTCTTTTCTCGAAGGCCACTAATTCTGTTAATATAGTTTCATTTAAATTGATAAGGGCTTTTTGCTATTAAATATTTACCAACTAATAACTGTATAACTTTAATCTATACCAATTATGAGTGGATCAGGAGGTGGCGGTTACATGCCACCACAAAGAGTATTTTTCGATTGTCAAACCAGTTTTATCACTTCAAGTGTGTCATCAATCAACATTACTGTACTAGACAAACATAGGATAGCAAATGTTCTTAACATCGAAATAGGGAGTAGTAATGCATTGGTTTTAGAAGATGGTGACGGCGAAATCCTTGGTGCTATATTGCATCTTAATACTTCTGATATTATAGAATGTATAAAGGGCGGAGCCGAATATGAAGCGGAAATATTAGATATCAAGTCGCCAGCCTGTAGAGTATTAATCAGGAGGAGATAGTTATGATATCGGTTGTTGGCGGAACATATAGAGAAATTGATTATGACGATGTTGCTATGGAAGTTTTCGGATCTGGATTTCGATGTGTAAAGTTTCTATTGGAGAATAAATGTGCGGTTGAATTCAGCACTACAGGTAGTTTGGAAGTTTCGAAATTTTTAGCTGAAAATAAAAAGGTTTATGAAAATTTTAATTTCAATTGTATTGATTATGATGAATTTATAACCTTTAAATACAGTTTTGCGCTAGATGATCCCACTATATTTCCAAGTATTCTGAATATTAAAAAGTCAAATAAGATATACTTAACTGGTACGAATATTATTTGTTACGGAATGTTGGAAACGGATTTTAGTGTAAAGGGTAATAAAGTTGTGTACGATCCTCAAACTTCTATAAAGCCAATAAAATTTAAAGATGTTGGTACTGCTGATGAATTAATATATATCGTGAATTTAAATGAAGCAAGATCAATTTCGTCATCTGAGGACATAAATGAAATTAAAAAGTACTTTTTTAATGAAGAAAAAGTGAAAGCGATTCTTATTAAGAATGGGCCATATGGTGCAACATTATATCATGAGGATAATGAGGTGCAAATTCCTTCATTTATAACAGATAATGTAAATAAAATTGGTTCAGGGGATATCTTCACATCAAGCTTTGGATACTATTGGATGGAAATGGGTCTTAAGCTCGAGGAGTGTGCCCTTTATGCATCTATGTCAACCGCCCTTTATTGTGATAAAAAGATTTATATAAACACTTCTTCTGACCCAACATTTAGCTATAAAAAATTCGCTAATAATAAACTGACCGATGTATGTATATACTTGGCTGCTCCTTTTTTTTCAATAGCCGAGTTAATTTTAATTGATAAAATAAGAAACGCTTTTCTTGGATTTGGTGTCAAAGTTTTCTCTCCCTTTCACGACATTGGTTTAGGAGATGATGCAACTATTGCGAAAAAAGATATCGAAGGGATTGATAAGTCAAGTATTGTGTTTTGCGTTCTAGATAATCTGGACTCTGGAACCTTAATAGAAATTGGTTATTCAATTGCTCATGGGAAAAAAATGATTTGTTATCATAGAACTTGTTATAAACCTCAACTAACAATGCTAAATGCAGGTGAGGCGAAGATTTATACCAATTTAACAACAGCAATTTATCAAACAATATGGAATTTGTAAAAAAAGCAACCCTATTATCAGGCGGAGTTGATTCAATATGTTTGACTTATGGTTTAATGCCAGACATCGCTTATACAATTGATTATGGTCAAACTGTTGCTGAAAGGGAAATATATGTGTCAAAATATATTTGCGAATTATTAAATATAGAGCATAAGGTTATACAAATTAATTGCAGAAGTTTAGGGACTGGAACTTTAGCTGATTCTGATAATTTAAGTTTTGCACCATCTGAGGAATGGTGGCCGTATAGAAATCAACTATTAATCACATTTGCAGCGATGATCGGAATTAAGGATGGCGTTAGTGATATATATTTGGCTTCGGTAAAATCAGATAAATTTCACAAAGATGGAACTGAAGAATTTTACAAATTAATAAATGATACAGTTTCTTATCAAGAGGGGAGGTTAAAGGTTCATTGCCCTACATTAAATTACTACAGTCATGAACTAGTTTCAAAATATAATGTTCCTATTGATATGCTAACTATTGCTCACTCCTGTCATATTTCAAATTTAGCTTGCGGTAAATGTTCGGGATGCCTAAAACAACTAAAAGTGAGGTATGAATTAAAAATTGAGTAATAATATTTAAAACATCCAATTTCTTGTGGCTCTACTATTTAGTTAAGTGCTTATCTATATCTAAATAAGTACTTCTATTTTGAAATCAACTTTTAATTTATGTTATTGAAATTTTTCTATTTAGCACTTAATTCGTCTATCTTAGAAAATATATTAATTCATTCAACGAAACTTGAAGAGCATTTATATCAATAGGGAGTAGCATAAAACACTACTTTACCTACACTTAGCGTAAAAACAAAACCCGGGGATGTGACGGGCGGGTTATTGTTTTTTTTAACAGTCGACTAAGGCCATCAGCGGTCTGGCCAGGCAGATTTTTTGGATCAGTGCGAGGTTTATACCTGAATATTCTGCATATTCTTCGAACGTAATCAATTGGTCTTTACGTTTGTTTAATATAAAGCGCAAGTTTCTGAGCACTTTCTGTGCCTGGGCTAAGCTTTTACCTGTTAAAATACTAACATCTTTCGGATAAATACATACTCTTTTCATGTGGGTTTGAATTGGACCGCAACAGTACCGGAGGT
Source organism: Pedobacter sp. Leaf41 (assembly GCF_001422545.1). GTDB lineage: Bacteria > Bacteroidota > Bacteroidia > Sphingobacteriales > Sphingobacteriaceae > Pedobacter. The sequence goes on from NZ_LMLE01000006.1 coordinate 15,590, forward strand.
GCCATAGCCTTAAAAAATTAAAAACTATCCTTCCTAAAGCAGTAATAAAAGAACGAGATTAAATATAAATCCAAATTAGGCAATTAAAATAGGTTTTCCAAGTAGTAAAAACTGCTAAATGATACTATTTGTTGTGCAGCACTATAAAAGGCTTTGATTTAATATTAAATATCACCAAAAGCTGCGAAAGCTTTCTTTCGCGACCTGGCATTCTTGAAGATGCTGCAATTTTGTATCCAGATGTAAGACATATATTATGGCACGTCAGGAAGGAATCATTAAATTAAACGGACGAATCGGGGATTTGACGTTTTACAAAACAAGGAACGGTTATTTAGCAAGAGAAAAAGGTGGTGTTGATGCCAGCCGGATTGCTAATGATCCGAGGTATCTGCGTACAAGGGAGAACATGGCTGAATTTGGCCGGGCAACCAAGGCAGGGAAATTTTTAAGGCTGGCCTTTAAGGTTTTAACCAACCAGCTTGCTGATAAGGCGGTTACGAACCGACTGATGAAAGAGATGTTGAAGGTTATCCAGGCTGACTCTGTAAACGAACGTGGTTTACGCATGGTGCTGGATGCGGAAACGGAATTGCTTACTGGTTTCGAATTTAACATCAAGGCACCAATCAGTACCACTATCAACGTGGTTTATGAAACTGCTATTGACCGGGTAACAGGTGTTTTAAGTATTGATTTTCCGGGTTTTAGTGCCAGGGATCTGATCAATGCGCCCCAAGGTGCTACTCACTTTAGAATCAGTGCTGCCGGTGCGGCACTAAACTTTGAAGAGGAGGTATTTCAACTCAACACCAGTGAAAGTGACATGATTGATGTGAAAGCAATTGATGTGGCTGCGGTAGCATTGAGTGCCCAAATACCCGCTGCGAGTACCAACCCGCTGTTTCTACTGTTAGGAATTAGTTTTTACCAAAGGGTTAACGGTTTTGACTATCCTTTAAGTAACGGTGCTTACAATGGTTTATCATTAGTGCAAATACAAGGGGTGTAATGGAGTTGCTGTTAAGCCGTACCTATTTTAAGGGTGGCACTAATGGAAAAATCAGTTATCAAGGGCGGTTAATTTGCGAAAGCATTGAATTACCATGGCGAAACAATAAGCGGAATATCAGCTGTATACCAGAAGGCCGCTATTTGCTGATCAAACGGCAGCATATGAAGCATGGTTTGCAGTTGGCACTGAGCATTGTACCCAACCGCGAGGCTATCCTCATTCATCCAGCAAACTTTGCTTTGCGAGAGCTGCAGGGCTGCATCGCACCTGTGAGCAAATGTACTGGTGAAGGTGAGGGTAACTATAGCCGTATCGCATTGGAAAGACTTCAGGCTTTGGTTTATCCTGTTTTGGATGCCGGTGAAAAAGTTTTTCTGGTGATTACTTCGGTAAAGTAAGATTGGTTGTGCAGGGAGGCTCCCTGCATAACTTTTACTCTTATTGGTTTGCCTATGCTTGGGGCTTGCCTCGGCTTGCTGCCGAATGGCTTTTTTCTTTTTCTTGATAAAAAGAAACAAAAATCAAGGCATGGATCTGATCTTGAATAAACCTGCTAAAAGCTTTTTTACGGCAACACAAGTACCCGATGAAAAATCGGGCAGAACGCGTTGCCGCTTTGTCTTTAACAGGAGAATTATCTCGGAAGCGTTTAGCGGTTTCTTCTTCGATCATCTCCTAGGCCGGAATGCAGGGAGAATATAGCGATGAGGATAGTGGAAGATTACCTTGGAAGCTTTTAGCGGTTTTTTCTTTGCCTCACCGGCGGCGGCCTCTTTCTTTTCTCTTGATAGAAAAGAAACAAACCGAGCCCTTCAGCGAGCTCATTAATACCTTTAAAAAACAATAATAAACGATTAATAACATCAAGGCATGGATCTGATCTTGAATAAACCTGCTAAAAGCTTTTTTACGGCAACACAAGTTCCCGATGAAAAATCGGGCAGAACGCGTTGCCGCTTTGTCTTTAAAAGGAGAATTATCCTGGAAGCTTTTAGCGGTTTCTTCTTCGATCATCTCCTATGCCGGAATGCAGGGAGGATATAGCGATGAGTTAAGTGTATTGACTACAAATGTTTTTAGTGCTATCGCTGATATCTCAATTTGGATGGGGGCGGTAAGAAATGGGGTGGCGGGGCAGGATTAAATATCACTAGCTTTTTATTTATTGAAGTGAAAAATAAATTAAATGTGAATGTAACTCAATCTTCGGGGAAAGGTTGGTTGCGAATTGCAAAACGGGTAGTGGGCATTGCTGGCAGTACGGCAGGTATCCTACTGGCAGCACCCTTAAAATTGCCAGGTAAAGTTTCACGAATTGCGCAATACATCGCCTTATTGGCTGGCATTGTAAAAGCTGTTGAAAAATCGGGAACTGATGAATAGTGCCGAGACTAAAATGGGCGTTTTAGGTGGTGTTTCGTTCAGTTTGATCGGACAGGTTCAAAGTAGCGTTTTGCAAACCATGCTGTTAGCTGCCTTAGGTGCTGCTGCCAGCTTTCTTGTTAGCAGGATTTTACAATGGCTATTTAAAACGAGAGATAAGCGGTAGTTAACTAAATTACATTCATTAATTGGAACGGGTGCGCAGAAATGTGCACCCGTAATTTTTATTTGTGTGTTTGGTTGAATGAATTCGGCAAGGCCTTTAATGTCAACATCACAACTGTTCCACCGTAATTGAGAATGTTCTACCACTTATCGGAGTGTTAACAATTCACTTATAAATTACTAATATTTTTAGTAATTTTGTGTTCAAATCACAATTTTATGATAAGAGAATTAGAGTTGCCGAGGCACGAATTGGAGCCTCTTGAAAATCCAGGACGCGTATCGGGTTTTATTTCGCCGGCTGAAGATTACAAACAACGCAGGTTGCATATTGCTCAACGCATCGTGAAAGATCCGACTAATACTTTTTATTTTGAAGCGGATGACGACCAAATGCGGTATTACGGTATTATGAAAGGTAGCATCATAGTGGTTGATAAGACTGTACCTGTGAATTCCGGGATGCTGATTGTATGTTGTGTAGAGGATGAGTGGCTCACCAGAAGATTACTGATTCAAGGCGAAAGCATTTTTCTTTGCTTGAATGATACGATGGATGCTTGCTTAAATGTAACCAGGCGAAAAGTTACAGTATTTGGGGCAGTTACCTGGACTTGTTTACCACATACCTTAACAACCCATGTTCGCACTGGCCGATTGTAATAATTTTTATGCCAGCTGCCATCGCTTATTTGAACCACAATACAATGGGGTACCAGTGGTGGTGCTGAGCAATAATGATGGTTGCGTAATTGCCCGTAGCGATGAGGCAAAAACCTGTGGTATTAAGATGGGGGCACCCTTTTTTAAAATCAAAGATGAGATTGCTAAGCATAATATTGCAGTGTTTAGCAGCCATTATACCTTATACGGCGATATTAGTGCCAGAGTGATGACAAACCTTGCCCGGTTTACGCCTGATGTAGAAGTGTATAGCATAGATGAATGTTTCTTAGGATTAAAAGGTTATGATTGCCTTCAAAATTATGGGAAAGAAATGCGTGATACCGTTATCCAACATACAGGTATACCCATTAGTGTTGGCATTGCCCCAACGAAGGTACTGGCAAAGGTTGCGAACAAAACCTCTAAAAAACACAATGGGGTAATGGTATTAGAAACCGAAGAGCAGATCAGTAAAGCGCTTGTTGATTACCCTGTAGAAGATTTATGGGGGGTAGGGCGGCAGTTTAGCCACAAACTAATTAAAGAGGGAATTGAAACAGCTGCACAGTTCAGGGCGCTACCCATGGCCTGGGTACAAGCACATATGACGATTGTAGGGCTAAGGATGTGGCGTGAGCTGTGGGGAGAAAGTTGTATCCCTTTAAAAACCATGCTTGATCCAAAAAAAGGTATGTGTACCAGCAGGGCATTTGGGAAACTAACCACTGACTACGCCGAATTAAAAGAAGCTACTTCGAGCTACGCGGCCAGGTTGGGGGTAAAATTGAGAAGAGAAGGGCTTTGTGCCAGTGTAATTTCTGTAAGGTTGCTTACCAATAAATTTGGGTCAGCGGCATTAGAAGCTTTTCCATCTATTACTATGCCATTGGAGCATCCCGTAAATAACACATTAGATTTAGTTAAAGTTGCCCTATTGGGGTTGCAAAAGATTTATCTGAGGGGGTATATGTTCCAGAAGGTTGAGGTAACTGCCACAGGATTAATCCCGGAAGCAGAGGTGCAATTAAATATATTTAGTGAATACAAAGGGTTAAAGCATGATCGGGTTTCACAAGTATTAGATCAGCTAAATCTCCATTATGGCGCAGGAACGCTGCGGCTTGCCGGAGAAGGGGGACAACAAAAGTGGAAAATGAAGCGGCAATTTCTAAAACCATGTTATACCACAAATTGGAATGATATTATTAAAGTAAGATGAAAGAACTGTTAGATTTAATAAAACAATATTTATTGAAAGAAGCTGCAACTTTAAATCAGATAAAGGATGTTAATAAACCCAAGCGGGGCCGTAAAACAGCTTGACTGCGAAGTTTGTTAGGTTATAAATAATAAAACTATTATGTGTGCACGTTATACCCTTACTGCTGAAGAAAAAGAAATTTTGAAAGCACATCCTTATGAAATACAAGGTGAATGGAGCCCGAATTATAATTTGGCTATTACTCAAATGGGTTTGATCATTACTGCAGATGAGCCAGATGTGATCCAACAAATGCGCTTTGGGATTGTGCCACATAACGCAGCAAATTTAAAACTGAGCTTCGATAGTTGGAATATTAGAAGCGAAACCGCAATGGAATCTAAAACCTGGCGGCCTTTATTGGTACATCATAAAACCTGCCTGGTTATGGCTGATAGCTTTTACGAGTGGAAGGAACATGGTAAAGGCGATAAGCAGCCTTACCGCTTTACCTTAAAAGATAGGAAATTGTTTTGTTTTGCAGGCTTGTGGTCGCAATGGGTAGACCCAGAAACAAAAGAAAAGTTTCGCACGTATGGTATTATGACCACGGTGGCCAATACACTTGTTGCCGAAGTTCATAGCAAGAAAAGGATGCCAGTGATCTTAACTAAAGCAGAGGAAGAAATATGGTTAAGTAAAAGTTTGCCCATTGAGACCAAAATGATGGTGTTAGATACTTTCCCTGGGGAATTGATGAAACGGACTAAGATAAGCAAGCGGGTTAATGCTGTATCTACCGAGAAAAAACCTAATAATGATCCCGATTTACTGTTGCCCCTAAATACGGATGATGCTATTTAAATGGGTTAGGGTTATAATTAAAGACTTTTGTTACATACAACAACTGAATGTAGTTGAATAAAATTAAAAAAAAACCGCATCAAATCAATCTGATGCGGTTTTACGCTACTCTTATCGGCTAGGCTAATTAAAGAGATATAGCCCCTGCGAGTTTGATAATGCTAGTTACCCGGATCTTTCACTTTCTCTACCACATCCTGAATATTCTGTGGTAAGTTAGAAAGCAGATTGTAACCTGTTGCACTTTCAATATCACGAACTGATACGATGTAATCTTTCCAGCTTGCAGTGGTGGTATTGATGTTAGGTGTATTGATAGCAATTACTCTTGTAGATGAGGTAACACGGCTAACGTCGTTATCTCCGGTTTTTAGCAATACTGCTACTTTCCAAACATTTGCCGGAACTGTTACTTTTCCATTGTTTATGGTATTGATTACTGATGCGCTGGCTGAGCCAATGCCACCTGTACCATAGCTGCCCATGATTACATATACTTCATAGCCGTTTAATGCCTGGGCACGAAGATAGGTTTCAAAAGATTCCCAGGTTTTTTGATTATTATTTGGGGCCTGAGGGATCATGTTAGTCATTAAAAATGTTGCCGAATTGGCTGTACTTGAACTTGTACGATCGCCACTTGGGCAATTGTGGCCTCTATCGAAGCCGGAATTTGAATAGCTATTGCTTTGTACCTGGTACCAATTTGTTGGCAACCCAGTAAATGATGCGAAATCATTCTGCCTTGCTGCTGTACCGGTAAAGTTATTTGGGTCTAAGTGCCAGCTCACCCAATTTGGTGTGCCGCGAGACATGCTATAACTTTCTACATAATATTTTTGATCGATGAGGTAATTTTCAGCTGAAACCATTGTTGCCTGAGCACCTGAAGGATTTCCAAACAATAAGTTTGAATTATCACCGCCTGCTGGTGGCGCATCAGCACCTGCTTCCGGTGTTCCTCTCCCTGGCGCAGCGGTTCCTGTATTGCCATTGTCGGCAGGATCGGTATCTGGTGCGCCTACAGTAATTCCCGGATCGCCAGTACCTTTAAAGATTATATCATCAATGTTAATTCGGGTGGTACCTACCTTCTTAATCTGGAAACGGATTTTACCGGTGGTACTCACTTTGAATGAATCAATAACGAGGGTTGTGCTGGTTTCGGTAATGTCTGAACCCAATTGAGTGAAGGTCTTTCCACCATCGGTAGAGGCTAGGAGTTGCCAGGTGGAATTTGCATCTGTGCCGTATTTGGCATGGGAAATATATATCATTTTTGTACCAGCGACATCAAAGTTCATCGACAAGTAGCCTGCTCTTAAACGCACGGACTTTGAACCATTTTTGGCATCTGCTGCGAGGTTGCCAATAAGGGCATCACTCATGGTCCATTTCCCGGTTAAAAGCTGTACGCTATCTAATGCATAACCACCTTTGGTGCCAGATTCAAAAGTTTCGGTAATGGCGTAAGCCGTTGGGGCTTTGGGAGGTGTTACAGGCGTTTCGCCTTCAATTGCTGTTTTTTTCGAACAGGCGGATAGTGACAGGATGCCAATTAATCCTGAATAGATAAGGATGTTTTTAAATTTCATTACTTTTTAAATGTCTAAGGGGGTGCGTTAATCAGATCATTTAAGTGAATGACGAAGGTATGAAGAAAAAACATGCTTGGTGTTAAATTAATATTAACAACTTAGCTGGAATATCAATAGCATCCGAATTAAGATTTAATCAAAACCCAGTATTTTTTTGGCCGATCGGTTAAGGTTTTGGCTTTTATCTCTTCGCGAATAGAAAATGCAGTAATGACATAAAAAATTAATACAAAAACAAGAGGCATTAATATAATTCTAATCATTAAATCGTTAATGTTTTTGGCCAGGCTTTGTTTATCCTGACTGAGCGATGGATTTGAGGGGAGATATACGATTGCTATTGTATTCTTATCTTTATCTAGCGGACGGTGAGCAAGCATAAAAAGAAAAAAAAAGCAAAAGCTTCAGCATTTGACGATTGATACGACAATAATTTCAAAAAACGAGGAAATGTTAGCTGATACGATTTCGCAATTGGAAGATGTTAAGGAACAGGATACTATATCAAATGTTCTCTAAATAAGGGGCCTAGCTAAGGCATGCGTTTGATAAGTGAATTATATTAAACACGAGCTGATACTCGCGTATCAGTTTTTTGGATTTGAACTTTAAATAATACTCACCTGTTTGTAGTTTGCATTCTTGTAAGATAAAGTTTTCGAGTGCTGTTTAAGTTCATATTTCTTAGAGTAAGAAGTTAAATATGCACACGCGACACGCGTGCGCCAGCTGAGGGTTTAGTGAGGAATATGCTAAGTATGGAGCTCGGGGTAAATTGGCAACAGGCTTTAAATATCACAGATGCTGGTGAAAAGTAAAATTCAATTTCAACGTTAAATAATTGAAATTTATAAAATCTATTAATTTTTTGAGCGCCCTTTAAGAGTAGGTATTACAAATAAATGTTCGCTAGCTGATAACGTAATTACGTTCCCTGCCTTCAGCTATGAAAGACTAATCCTCTTAATTTTTTTTCATCCCTAACTTTACTGTAGCAAAGCTCAAAACTTATCCCGAGTTATAGTGCCCCTACAGATGTTCGACATAAGGTAGTAATAGGGATTTTCCGTGTACAGCGAAAAGCCGCTTGGGCTTCAGTCAAAGTATCAATCAAAACGGCAGGCTAAGATCACAAATCTTGACCAATTTGGTGGATCTGCGTTTGTTTCCTATCCCATACTATTGCCTCATCTGTATGGGTCATCGCGGAATTTGCTATAGTGTGATATGTTCTTGTGTAACAATTTTGGAGTTGAATATTTGGTTTGTATTTTAATAAATTTTCAAGACATGATTTGTCTATCGAACAATTTCTGAACACTATTTTGTTTTTTAATTTTCCATAGATTCGTAAATTACTTTCTAAATCACAAGCTTCGAACGAAAGTTTCTTAACCCCGCCGGCATCTATCTCTAAGTTATAGATTTCACATCCAATAAATCGCACGTCATTTAATATAGTTTCATCTAACGTTAGATGGCTAATGTCACATTTTACGAAAGAAACATTGTTTAAAGCACATCCATATATCTGTAGGATATTTATCCAACAATCTTCGAACTTAGTTTGAAGTAAAATAGACTCATATACACTTATAGCTCTTAATGGTTGATCAATGAAATGCTGGTATATGAATTGATTACCACATGCCCAAGGCCGTGTAGATTGATCAATTATTGTATGGTATATTAAAAATTTTAAACCAATTGATTTCTCAATAAAATAATTTCTTCCTTGATTAACAGATTGAAGTATGCTCCAATAGGAAGAAAACGTGTTTGTGCTTAAAGCAATAGGATCACTATCTATACTATTAAATCCTGCAATAAAATCTTTTTCAAACAAATAATTAATATTTAAGGCCAATCTGTCACTTAGTTCTAATTTTATTTTTGAAGCTTTTTTGGAAATTAGTTCTTCCATAAAATTCCAAATTTCAAATGGAATTGGCAATGAACCAAAATATTGGTTTAAAAAAATAAGAGTGTCTGAAGCTTTTTTATTGATATATTTATCTAACTTATCCTTTCTCAAGAAATAGTCAAATGTTATTTCAACAATAAATTCTGCTGTTAAGTATTCTTGTAATGACTTATGAAAAAATTCAATTCCTTCGTTATCCTCACTCTTATCCTTATCGCGTGTTTCCTTAAAGTAAAATGAAATCATTACGCCCTTTAGTGTATTCGAAAGGCTATCGTTACCAATTTGGTTTAAACATTCTCTTATTGTTTCATTATTTAAAATGTCTTTGGTGTTTACAAATCCTTTACCGGATTTAAATATCATATAAGCTATCTCTTGAACCATTCTTCTCAAATCTTGTAACGTCAACCCCTTCAGATTTTCAATTTGGCCATCTTTGCTATATTTTCTTTCAATAATTTGGTCGAAAAGTAAATTGTAAATTTGCGCTCTGCTTACTTTATCATCTGGCCTGCTTTTTAATGAAGCTACGATATAAAGAAGTAATGGCTGATTTATAAGTTCTTTAAGATAGGTTTGCGAATGATTTTTGTCATTATTAGATATTTCTAAATATTCCGATGTTAGCCAACTTTCAGGGTGAAATACCAAATATTTTGATAACCAGTCTTTTTGCCTATGTATATCTATTGGTTTTAAGCTAAGAGCAACATAAGCTTCTTTATATAATCTTTGAAAGTTTACGTAACCATGCCGGGTTGTAATTATTACCTGCCAGCCTTTATATTTTTCAGTTTCATGGATTATTCCCTTACAAAATGTTTCTATATCATCGGCTGTTAGATTATCTTTCATAAACAGCTCATCCAATCCATCTAATATTGTTATTGAACTCTTTAATTGGGTTTTTTTTAGTTCTGTATCAATTTCGTTATCCAATTCATTAAAAATTAAATTGAATGGATTGTGAATAAATGCTTTGGTGTCTGATATATTACGCAGTTTTAAATAAAATACAGGTTTTTGTTGCGGTATAGTTAACAAATCAAAAAGCAGTTTTGAACAAAGAGATGTTTTACCTTGACCTGGGTATCCTAAGATAAATGTCACATTACTATTTGGATATTCAAATAATTGGTTATAAGTATTTTCGCCTTTTAACCTTGACATTAATACCTTGTGAATTGAAAAATCTTTGTTAAGCTGTAAGCAAGTAGCGTTTAGATATTTTAAATCAGAAGATAGTTTGTTTGCACTTTCTATAAGGATATCGAAGCTCGGCTCTATATAGATACTGTTTAAAGTTAAACCAGTTTCGTCATCCATTACTACATCAAAAAACATTGATTTGAGGTGCTTATGGTAGCTGTCTAGCTCTCCGATTTGCTTTATTTTTTCGAAACTCTTCTCTAAAAGGGCTCTAATATCATTAATTTTTTCAATTTCAGAACCGATTGTTATTAGCTTATATAGGCTAGTTAAGTTTATTATATCATTATCGAAGTCTAAGTTGAATTGTGCTTTGTATTTTGTCTGTATTTTTTCGCAATTATTTTTTAGCGTTTTTTTATTGAGGTCAGTTGTAGATAATACAACAATTATTAGCCTATCATAGCTAGCTTGTAGGTTATATTTAAGGAATTTATCGTAACACGTGTAGATTTTTGAGAGGGTATCATTCGACGTAATCTGGATAGCGATTCTCTTGTCTTGATCATGAAGGTCTATTGCGGGAAAATTCGAGATTTTTAAGTTTGTATTTTCAAATTTAGTGTCATAAATTATGTTGAACATTTCAAGCATTAGTCCTTCGCAAACCGTTGCGAGAGTCGATTCACCAGCTGAATTTGCTATAACTAGTAATTCATTAAGACGTGTTAAGTAAGTTTGTATTACATGATGAGTAATAAGTCGTTCCATGCGAGATAATTAATTTAGACAGCAAATATGTTTTATTATTTTGAAATACTTAAATATAATTTTTTTATTTAATTACTCTATTTAAGTATAAGCAATATTAATTATTCATAATACTATAATTAACAAGAGCACTACAACTTAGAAACTGCACTTCAAAAACGAGTGGTCTATTAAATTGAAGGAATAATCCTATTTAACTAGCTCCTCATACGTTATGGAGAATATATTGTCGTTGAATTTTCATGATGATAAACTACCTTCTGTTTTATTTATTTCATACAAAACACAAGATTATCGCTGCCGTAGCATGTATTTTATCTGCTGTTTTTGTTCCGCATATTTATTATCTTTAATTATGAAAAAACTAAGCCTTTTAATTTTTTCATCCCTAATTTTTACTGTAGAGAAAGCTCAAAAACAAATTTCAATTGATAGTGCCTCGGAATATATTGGCCAGAAGGTTACAGTATGTGACTCCGTTTACAGCATAAAAGTCTTACCCCATTTAACATTTGTTAACATGAAGGGCAACTATCCAGATCAAAAATTAACATTAGTCTTTTACAAAAAGGATTTGCACTTATTTAATATGGAGCCGGCAAAATTATATCTCAGCAAACGCATTTGTGTAAAGGGCCGTATCAGTAATTATGAGGGTAAGCCGCAAATCATAATTCGATCACTAAAACAAACCGAGATTAAATGATTACATTAGTTTAAAGGAAAATCACTCGGAATTGGCAGGCTATTGAGTCTGCCTTTTTTATTTTTTATTTCTTTCGGATAGTTTCAGCTGTTGCTCTGGGGCGTTAAGTACGATATCTTTACAAATCACTTTTATCATGTCTCCTGGGTCAACGTCTATTGCCAGTGCAATTAAATATAACTCGTCAACTGTCAGCTTAGTAGTTGCATCATTGCTAAGTAGACTCAAACGTGATTCTTTGATGCTTGTCTTCCTAAAAATTTCGGCACGATTTGCCGATTTTTGTATTAGGTATTTACCAAGTCTTGTGAGGTCCGCTTTCTTAGCCAAAATCAAATATTTTGATTAAACATAACTATGTCACTTCGATCCTGATAATTTTGAGGTTTTTCATTTTACTTTCCAAAGAATACTTTAGATTATCGAAACTTTTATTATATTCGTTTATTATAATTAGGTATTAATAAGAGTCTTGCAACCACAAAATCTGACGCCGTTGAAGCAGGACAGCAGATTAATACCTACAGCTTGTTTGGATGCACTATATTTGTGCATTGAAATAACTGTGGGTGCTGCTGTAATTCCATTTCAACATAAGGCGTCAGAAACTTTAAAGTGGTTATGGTTTGCGGCCCCACAGGTATTGGCATTCTAAAACAAGACTCGTATTTTAATCAATACGAGTATGAACCAAAAATTAAAACAAGTACAATTTTTTTCGTTGCCTCATCCCAGGGCGGTGCTTGTTTTTGCGTTCAGCTTAACCCCAAATTATTCCCAACATGTTTGCCATCCCAGAAAGTGCCCTTTTGATTATTTGTATGCGTTGAAGCCGAAGAACCCTGTTTAGTTTAAGGTGGCAAGCCCTGTTTCGTTCCCTTTTTTTCATAATGTTAAGGTTAATGATAATCGTTTGGGAGCGGGCAGGGTTTTGTCCTTCGACAGGCTCAGGATGACAAGTGGAGTGTGAAGTTGGGTGGTTACGCGTAAAAAGGAGGGATTGCCACAGGTGGAGAAAAACCACCTTCGCAATGACGACTCTTTTTATTAGGATTTTGTCCTTCGACAGGCTCAGGATGACAGGTGGAGTGGAAAGGGAAAGTTGTCCTTCGACAGGCTCAGGATGACCGATCGAGGGAAGGTGAAAGCGGAAAGGTGGGTAGGTCCTTCGACAGGCTCAGGATGACAGGTGGAGTGGAACGGTAAAATTTATTTGGCAAGCCCTTCGACAAGCTCAGGATGACAAAGCTATATGGGCTAAATACCTATACGGTTGAAAATGGCTCAAAAAATTGTTACGCGTAAAGGAGTAGATTGAAACTTAAGCTTTCGGTACGGCTCGGGGTAACTGTTGAGCTGCATCAATTATTAACGATTAACTAAACAAACTAATACAAAATTTATGATTCAAAAAATAACGATAGCCATCGTAATGGCTATGCTTTGCCTGAATTTCTGGGTTATTGCACAAGTTAAACCTGAAGTACTAAAGCCAGTGAAAGTTGGGGAACAGGTACCTAATGAAATGTGGGATATGCCGATGAAGATATATAAAAACGGTAAATATAGCACCGAAACCTTGCGTAAGTATAAAGGAAAAGTAATTGTTATCGATTTTTGGGCTACCTGGTGTGGGTATTGTGTTGAGGGGTTTCCTAAGCTGAGCAAATTGCAGGATAGCCTTGAAAGCGGGTTGCAGGTTTTTCTAGTTAATAAAAAAAGTGTGGGAGATACGCCAGAAAAAATTGCAAGAGTATACGAGTTAAATGCAAGCCATTTAAAAGATATGCCTATTGTGGTAGAGGATACAATACTTGGGCAGCTTTTTCCAACTGTGTCTTTACCTACCTATGCGGTGATATCCGGAGATCGATATCTGGAGGGCATCACCCAAAGCTACCTGTTTACTGAGGCTGCAATTGTAGCTATAGTAAAGGAAAGAAATAGCTTACTGGAAATTAGACGTAGGATAAAAAAGGAGAGGGAGGGTAATTGATATGAAGTGGATCATTACGATTTTTAGTTTGGGTATTGTTCTAAGTTTACGTGCGCAAGAGCTTACAGGCAAGATTACCAATGAACAAGGGCTACCCGTTGCTAATGTGAACGTTAGTATTGCAAATGTGCCTAAAAAAAGCTTCAGTTTGATAGGTGGGGTTTTTAAGATTAATGTTGTTGCGGGTAAGCACCAGGTTAATTTCAGTCATACAGGTTATGTGAATTACGATACTTTAATTACTGTTCCACAAAAAGGTGTGATTCAAATTATCCTTAAAAGAGCCGTTAAACAACTGGATGAAGTACAGGTAAGTACGGGTTATCAGGTAATAGACAAACGTAGATCCTCTGGGTCGTTTTATAAGGTGGAACAGGCGCAGCTTAACCAGAGTGTAAATCCTGACATTTTAGGGCGGCTTGAAAACATTACGAGTAGCTTACAGGTAGACCGACGTAAAGGCAGCAGCACCACTTATCAGATCAGGGGTTTGGGAACACTTGATGCCAACAGCCGTATGCCTCTTATTGTGCTGGATAATTTCCCTTATGAGGGGGATATTGGCAATATTAATCCAAATGATATTGAGAGTGTTACGGTTTTGAAGGATGCTGCTGCAAGTGCCATTTGGGGTGCCAGGGCTGGTAATGGTGTTATTGTTTTGACCAGTAAAAAAACAAAGGCAGGGGGGAAGGTGCAGATAGATTTGGTTTCGAGCATCTCTGTGCAGGGGAAGCCCGACCTCTACCAGGCGAATCAATTAAGCCCATCTGCTACAGTTGATTTGGAAAGGATGTTATTTGCGAAGGGATATTATGATCATCAATTTTCTGATCCTTATTATCCGCTGATACCCGAAGTAGCCAGTATTTTAAACGAGCAAAAGACGGGGGTGTTATCGGCTACGGATGCTGAAGCCAAACTAGGTTTATTGAATGGACAGGATGTGCGAAAAGATATGCTTCAATACCTATACCGGCCGGCAGTAGCGCAACAATATGCGCTTAGCCTGGCGGGAAATACTGGCGGGCTAGTTTACAGGTTATCGGGTGGTGCAGATCGGAGTTTGAGCAATTTGATTGGTGACGCTAATGAGCGGTATACTTTCAGATCGGACAACACGATCGCTTTAACATCAAACTGGAAGCTATCTGCTGGCGTAATGCTGACGAGTAGCCTGGATAGAAATAATAGTGTTGGCGGTTATGGAGGTTTTCAGACAAGTACGGGGGGGGTATCAACGTATAGCCAACTGGCAGATGGATTGGGTAATGCCTTAGCTGTAGACTGGTTTTATAACAAAGGGCTTACAGATGGTGTGGCTAACCTGGGTTTATTAGACTGGAAATATCGGCCATTGGATGAATTGAAGATTAGTAACCGCCAAACTCAGTTATTTGACTTGCTACTCAATTTGGGTACCAGTTACCAGCTTAACAAATGGCTGAGTGCTGATTTTAAATACCAATACCAAAGGAGCAACCAACAGGCACCACAGTTTAATGCTCTTGAGAGTTATTATAGTCGTGATTTAATTAACATGTTTACTGTTTTGGGAACTAACAGTATTACCTATAATTTGCCTAAAGGGGGGATTTACCGAAGGACAGATACTGACCGGAATGGTTACTCTGCCCGGGCGCAATTTAATATTAACCAGAATTGGGGCGAACATGCGCTAGAGGCGATTGTGGGTGCCGAACGCAGGCAATCCCGGTTACGGACAGATAACCAAATTTTGTACGGTTATGATCCGCAAACCCTAAATAGTATTAATGTTAATTATGCCATTGCCTACCCAACCTATGCCAACCTGAATGATAACGCCTATATACCGGCTGCGGGTTTACCTTCGGAAATATTGAACCGATTTGTATCTGTATATGCCAATGCGGCTTATACTTATAAGCAAAAATATAGCGTTACCGGAAGTATCCGACGCGATGCATCAAACCTGTTTGGCGTACGTACGAACCAGAAGTGGGTGCCGTTATGGTCAGTAGGTGGTGTTTGGAAGATTGATGATGAGGGGTTCTATCAAAATGATTGGATACCTCATTTAAGTTTAAGGGTTTCTTATGGCTTTAGTGGTAATGTGAACAATAATGCATCTGCATTAACCCGTATTACCTATGGTGCTGCTTCAGCTTCTCCCATCAATATACCATATGTTACGGTGAATGCCCCGCCAAACCCAAACCTGAGGTGGGAACAAACTGAGCAGTTTAACTTAGGGGTTGATTTTGGTTTTAGGAAGCAACGATTTACAGGAAGTATTGATTTGTTTTCCAAATATGCTTTTGATCTTTTAAATACCGTTTATACCGATGCCACCTCGGGGTTTACCAGTGTTATACTGAACTCTGCGGCTATCAAAGCGAGGGGTGTGGATGTGGTTTTGAATAGCCGAAATATTGAAGGGACATTTAACTGGCAAAGTAGTTTATTGTTTAGCTATGTTAACTATAAAGTGTTGAGTAACCGGAACTCTATTAATACCACCGGACTAACCAGTGATGGTGCTATTGTTTTTCCTGTTCCTGGTTATAACCCGTATGCGGTGGTTAGTTTTAAGTGGGCAGGCCTCGATCCTCAAAATGGAAATCCTCTTGGATATTTGAAAGGGGAGGTGAGTAATGACTATGATGCGATTGCTTTAAACCCAATTGAAGAACAGGTTGTACATGGCCCGGCGGTGCCGCCAGTATTTGGCAACCTTAGGAATACCTTCAACTGGAAAAACCTCAGTTTAACGTTAAACATCAGATATAAGCTTGGCTATTATTTTAGAAGACCTTCTATTAATTATAGTAGTTTATACCAAAGCAGCAGCGGGTTGAGCGAGTTTGAAAACCGGTGGCAGAAAAGTGGTGATGAAATATTTACCACTGTTCCATCTATGATTTATCCAGCGGATGGGATGCGTGATTTATTCTATACGCAATCTGAAGTAACCGTTGAAAAGGGAGATCATATCCGTTTGGAAGATTTATACCTGAGCTATCAATGGAAACCGGCCCATTTAAAGTTTTTAAAGCAGGCTACTTTTTATCTGTATACCAATCAACTGAATTTTATTTTATGGCGGGCGAATAAGCTTGGGATTGACCCGGATGCGGTATATCAGGTTCGGAACCGGGCAAGTTTTGCGGCTGGCATAAAGGCTAATTTTTAATCAAAGAAGAAATATGAAAAGAAGATATATATATGTTATGCTATTGTTGGGTATTGCTTTATTTATTTCAGGATGTGCGAAATACCTGGAAGAGAAACCCAACAAGCGGATCTCTACACCAGATCAGCTGAGTGATTTGCAAGGTATAATCAATAACTATTTTGCTATGAATGCCCAGTATCCTTCGCTTGGAGAGATTGGTGCAGACAATTATTATTTGACGGATGCGGGTTGGGCTTCATCGACAGAAAAGCAGCGAAACTTTTATCTCTGGCAAAAGTTTGAAGATACCGCTGTGGAGTGGAATTTTTCGTATAAGGTGATATTTAATGCTAATCTGGTATTAGAGACTTTATCAACGCTTGAACTTAGCGCTGGGCAGCAAGCGGAGGCGCGAATTTTAAAGGGACAGGCTTTGTTTCTGCGGGCTTATTATCATTTGGCTTTGGCTCAATTGTTTGCTCCAGCGTTTCAGCTGCGAGGGTCAAATGAGGGAGCTGGTATCCCTTTACGATTGAGTAGTGATGTTGAGGAGCCTAGTGTACGAAGTAGTATAAAGGAAAATTATCAGCAAATATTTAAAGACGTGAATGAGGCAGTAAAGTATCTTCCTGAAAAGAGTGTAGGGAAGTACCTTGCAAATCAAACTGCAGGGTATGCATTGTTATCCAGATTGTATTTGCTGACTGGAAGCTATAGCCAGGCTGCCATGTATGCAGATTCCTGTTTGCAACAAAATAGTGTACTGATTAATTATAATACGTTAAGTACCACGGCAGCAGCTCCATTCGCCCAGTTTAATGCGGAGGTTTTGTACGATTGCCGCACGGCGGTACCGGCAATATTGGCGCAGACCCGAGCTAAAATGGACCCAGGATTATATGATGCTTATGGAACAAATGATTTGAGGAAGATCCTATTTTTTAAAAGAAATACTGATGGAAGTTATGCCTTCAAGGGCAATTATACTGGATTAAGTACTGCGGTGATGTTTAGTGGTTTAGCTGTTGATGAGGTATTGTTAAACAGGGCGGAGTGCTACGTTAGGTTAGGCCGTTTGGTGGAGGCTGCAATAGATTTAAATACTTTGTTAGCTAAACGGTATAAAACGGGCACTTTTACACCAATTACGTTTATAGATGGTGAAAATGCATTGAAAACTGTATTAGTTGAACGAAGAAAAGAATTACTTTTTAGAAATTTAAGATGGAGTGATTTGAGAAGGCTTAATCAGGATGCAGTTAGCGCAGTTACTCTAAACAGAACAATAAACAGTAAAGTTTATACCTTGATACCAGGCGATGCCAGATATGTGTTGCCGATTGACAGAACGGTGATTTTGCTTAGTGGGATGCAGCAGAATCCATAGGTTAAAAGCGGCGGTTTTCTTACCGCCGCTTTTATTTTAATTACGCATTTTGATTTCAGCAAGAGTTGCTACATCAGCTTGCTCAGATGACCAAAGTTCTGCTTTTACATTGTCAAACTCATCTGCATCAGGCTGTGATGAAGGACCATTGTCTGTATCTAAGGATACGCCGCAAACGTGTGCCCCAAGGCCACAGTTATCTACAGCGCGTTCGTAGTTTGCAGGGTTTTCAATTTGCGCCTGCGTATAAGTGGTTAGCTTATACTTGTAGAAATAGGTGCTGCGGTTTGAAGCGTTTTCTGTTGTTGTAAACGCACTTGCTGCAAATGCGATTGCGATGGCCGCCAGGCCGAAAATGTAATTTTTCATGTAATTTAAAATTTAGTTTAGGATTTAGAAGGCTATTTAATTCGCCTCCGGTAATTAGGTTGTTTTGTGTTTCCATTGCTGAACCCTGTTCACGCCGGTTTTAGTTACTTAAGTTCCTGACCTCCTTTCTTTGAAAGATGAATATGCCCCAAACAGAAAGTGCCAGAAAGAATAGATTAAATAGGAGGTGGGTTTTTAATGATAAAGTGCCCAGGATGCCGCCACAACTGCAAGGTATTGTGCCAAGAAAATCTAATAAACCTAAAGCGATATAGGTTGTAAAGCTTAACATGGTAAATGCTGACAGCCATAAACCCCACTTTAGCAATGGAGGAAACAAGCTGGGGGCGATGAGGATTTCGAAGGGTGGGAGAAGATATGGCAGAAGCATAGCCCAACTATGTGGAATGGGTTGTACATGCATTTCGCCAACAAACTTTTCGAAAGCCATCCATTTTGATATTGCTGCATAGGAAAACATCAACTGGATGGGTGTACAAATTAATAACAATGCATGTTGTTTGCTCATTTTAGTTTCTGTTTGATATAGGCAAGTTAGTTTGGTATTGGTGAGTTGTAAACATTTAACAGGCAGTATGTTGACGGTATTTTTTTATATTTGATGCCAAAGTGGGTGCTTACCTGTTTTTCTGCCATTAGCTTTTATTATTTGATTGCCCGAATATGATTTAAGGTATTAAGTGACATGCCCAGGAAAGAGGCGACATCTTTGAGGTTGACCATATCCAGAATGGTGGGTTGATTTTCGAGAATGAACTGATAGCGTTGCCTGGCGTTGGCGTGTTTAACCAATTGTAGGTGACTCGCTAACTTTTTGATTAATTCTTCCAGAATTGATTGCCCAACGTTAATAAATTCTGGGAAGAGCTGACGTAAATATTTCACATGTACTAGGGAAAGGCTGATTACCGTTGTGGTTTGATTAAGTATAATCGAAGTTTCGGACTTGTAATTTGTAGCAATGCCTTCCAAAGGGAGAATAATCTGTTGCGGGAGCCAAAACCAGAGAATGTTTTCGCTTTGTGTTTTAGCGTTGAAGTAGCTGACCCTCGCTGATCCGTTAATCAGAAAATAGATTTCTTTTGGGAGATGGCCTACATTTAGCAATGTATGGTTTTTACTGTATTTATTTTCCCGAAGTGATGTGATTAAGAATTCTTCCAGATCGGTGGAGATAGGGTATGATTGGTGGATATGGTTGATGAAATTTTGTATTGCAGTCATTTGTTTAAGGTTTACTTGCTAAAATTGGGCAAGCGAGCCTTGCCCAAATGATTTGGGACTTAGGAATTGGAAATATGATGGCACCTTCAATCTAATTCTTATAAATAGGGATGATTTACAGATTAGTAACCGATCTGAATGACTAATTCGCCTTCGGCTTCAAATTCATCATCATCGGAGGCCAGGACCCGAACCTGGCTGGCTGTTTTGATGTATTTACTGTCGTAAGAATTAATCGGCTTTACATCTGGTTTGATTAATGAGACCTTTAGCCTCCCCTGAATAGCGATAGCAGTTTGCGACGACAATTGTTCTAGCGCAGCTGCCGGGAGTGATTTCAGGTGATCAATTTGCTGTGTACTGAGCTCAAAATGTTCACTCATCCAACGTGGAAAGTTTGCTGTAATTTCATTTGATTGCATTTGCAGTTCATGATTGGATAGTTGGTACAATCTGTTTTGAAGACTATCAAAGCCTGGCTGCGATAAAGGTAATTTTTCCATGATTAACTTGTTAAGGTGATATATGCTTCGTGCATATTTCCAGCAAACCTATCGTTGAAAAGTGCTTTTGAAGCAGGTTTAGGCGGATTTATTGATGGGTGATATAAAAAATGAGGATGAGCGATAAACTGCCTTTTGTTGTGTTTTATTTAGCGTTAAATATTTAAATTAGATCATTCTGTTTTATTTACTTATCTAAGTTAAATTCTCATGTTCATAGCGAAGTTCTTCCGCAGAAATGCGGGTATTTATCCTCGTTTTAAAATCAGGATCGTTTGCGCCAGCTTTACAGGTATTTTTCTCGTTTTTTTTGGTGAGGACGATCTGTTGGATATGTTGCATAATTATGGATTTTACCTTTCTTGTATAGGAAGTATTATAATTGCGATTTTGATGAGTGAATTCATTACCCAAGTAAGCTATTATTTTGACTTGCGCTATCCCTGGAGAATGGCGATAAAGAAGCGGCTATTAATTCAAGGGATACTCGTATTCTTATCCATCTGTCTGGCTGTGATGCTTGCAACTTTTTATTTTATGGTTAGAGATACGTCTATCCTGGTTGCTAATTATTTTAAATATGATTTTACGGTCGTTATTTTTCTAGTTGCACTTGTTCATGCTTATTATCTGATTTTAAATCTATTGAAACTAAAAAATAGCCCTTTACGCAGAAACTTAGCCAATAATAAGCCAGCCCCGATTCCTATTACCGGCCCGGAGGCACCTGCGGTTATATTTAGTGATGGCAAATCTAATTTTGTGCTAAAGTTTGGAGGTGAAAAGGTGCAGTGGGATAAAACCCTGGAGCTGACGATAAATGAATTGCCTAATGAGCATTACTTTTTGATAAGCAGATCGGAGATTGTTCATCGTGCTGCTATCAGTCATTATGAAAATCATAGTTCGAACATTTTGCAGCTTAAGTTGTGCTTAGAATTTAAAGAAAGAGCACTGATGGTTGCACAGCGGAGATCAAAAGATTTTAAAGAATGGTTTGAGCGTGTAGGCGATTTGAAGGGAAGGCCTGATGAAGGTGATTGACGATTGCCTAAGCCTACTGTAAGCTTCATTTTATGCACTATTTAACCAACTACAGACGAAATTGCCAAAAGAGACAAATCTTTCTCAGTTTTTCCTCTTGTAAAGATCAAAACTATTTAGGTTTTAAGCCATATAGGCATATAGAACATATAGTTTTTCTCCTGCCCATCATCTCCTATGTCGGATGAGCAGGGTGGCTATAGCAATTAGGTGACATCCTTTTACGAGCCTTTCTCTTTAAGGAGAAAGGTGCCGATAGGCGGATATAGGTTTTTTCTCCTTCTATAATTTGCTATGCCGGATAGCAGGGTGCGATAAATCTTGCCGATAGGAGGATTGGAGTTTGAAGTGATCGCTGTAGTAGCTAATTGGGTTTGAAGTATTATCCTTGTAGAAACTACGGGTTTTCCTTACTTCAGGCTTTGTGATATCGCCGTTCCGGTAAGTGGCAGGTAAAAGAAAATACAAAAATGGATGTGTGTGGGGAAGGGCATTGATTTTATTTGCCCGATTTTTCATCGGGCCAGCCCGTGTTTTTGTATTTCTTAAGGGCAGGCCTGAGGCGAAAAGCCACCTGACCCGGAACAGAAAGGCTTTGCTTCCTTTGGCCTTCTCAAAGGAAGATGCCTGCCAGCATAGAGGCAAAAAAATGTTTTTATTTTAGCTTACCGTCCCTGAAGGCCTGTCTATGAAGCTCGCTTATTGCTTTTCTCATTTGAGGGAATTGGTTAAGCGGAGTAGTTTCGGCAGGTGAGGACACCAGCCGATAAGGAAATCATTTCAGGAGGCTGGTTCAGCGGTTAGTTTCGGCAGGTGGGGGCAACAGCCGATAAGGGAAGGAAAGCTTTGGGGCGATATGATAAGGTGGATTAAATAGTGTTATGTTATTGCTTTTCTCATTTTAAGGAAATTGGTTAAGCGGATTAGCTTCGGCGGGTGAGGACACCAGCCGATAAGTTAATGGTTTGAGCGTGTAGGCGATTTGAAGGGAAGGCCTGATGAAGGTGATTGACGATTGCCTAAGCCTACTGTAAGCTTCATTTTCTGCACTATTTAACCAAGTACAGACGAAATTGCCAAAAGAGACAAATCTTTCTCAGTTTTTCCTCTTGTAAAGATCAAAACTATTTAGGTTTTAAGCCATATAGGCATATAGAACATATAGTTTTTCTCCTGCCCATCATCTCCTATGTCGGATGAGCAGGGTGGCTATAGCAATTAGGTGAAATCCTTTTACGAGCCTTTCTCATTAAGGAGAAAGGTGCCGATAGGCGGATAGAGGTTTTTTCTCCCGAAGGTAAATCTGGACAGGCTCTTCCATCAGCTCCTATGCCGGATAGGCCTTGGCTATTTCTTTATTTTTTTTACCAGACTTTCAACAACCTTTGGATAATGTAGATGCTCCAACTGTTGCCCCTTAAATTTGATCATTTCCAGGTTGTCTCCTTTGTCTATTTTATATCTGGCCTGATAGATATATTCTCCTTCATCATAGTTTTCATCTACATAATGAATCGTGATGCCGCCTTCAGTTTCGCCGGCAGCCATCACTGCGTTGTGTACATGGTCGCCGTACATTCCTTTTCCTCCGAACTTCGGTAAAATTGCAGGATGGATGTTGATGACTCTTCCAGGGTAAGCGGCTATTAAATTTTGAGGAATTAACCAAAGGAAACCTGCCAGAACAATGAAATCGATGTCTAAGTTCTTCAGTAAATCGATCACTTGTTCCGTTTTGTAGAACTCGTGCTTATCGAAAATGTGGGACGGAATTTCAAAGTTATCTGCTCTCTGGAGTACGTAAGCATCAGCGTTGTTCGTTAATACCAAAGAAATTTCGATGTCGTTACTGCGTTTAAAATGCTCCATTAGCTTTTGGGCGTTAGAGCCTGAGCCGGATGCGAAAATGGCTATTCGTTTTTTCACTCAAAAATCGTTTTCACCAAAAATAGTATTTTTAAGCAGGTTTTCTCAATAGAAGTTAATTTTTATTAAGCCGGGTTAAAGTGTTATTAATGAATAAATTTAATGTATTTTTGCTGTTGGAAAATGTGTTGCAATTTATGTGGATAAAAAAGTTAAATTGTTTTGTAATTTAAAAACATAAACTCTATATTTGCAACCCGAATTATAGGAAACGATTAAGAAAAAATAAAAGGCTAAATAGAAATGGCAAATCATAAATCTTCATTAAAAAGAATTAGAGCAAACGCTACAAAACGTTTACGTAACAGATATCAGGCAAAAACTACCCGTACTTTCATCAAGAGATTACGTGCTGCAGAAGATAAAAAATCTGCTTCAGATTTATTGCCTAAAGTGATCTCTATGTTAGATCGTTTAGCTAAAAAGAACATCATCCACAAAAACAAAGCAGCTAACAACAAATCGAAATTAACGAAATTCGTTAACGGTTTAGCATAAGCTAAGTTTTTTTACGATATTAGTAAAAGGCATCCCAACCAAAAGTTGGGATGCCTTTTTTTTGCGTAAAAAATTATGGACGAATACGATCAAAAGTTAGGAATCAAATTATGGGCTGAAGAAGATCGGCCAAGAGAGAAACTTTTACAGCATGGCCGCAGGCATTTAACCGATGCCGAACTGATCGCAATTTTAATTGGATCGGGCAACAGAAATGAAACAGCTGTAGATTTAAGCAAACGAATTTTAGCCTTCTACGATAACAATCTGACCAAACTTGGAAAGGCATCTATCCAGGATCTTTCGAAGTTTAAAGGCATAGGGGAGGCGAAAGCAATTTCGATAGTGGCCGCTTTGGAACTTGGTTTGCGAAGAAAGGAAACACAGCAAGAGCAGCTTACCCAGATTACCGCATCCAGCGATGTTCATAAATACCTTCACCACACCTTTGCTGATCTTAACCATGAAGAATTTTGGATTTTATTGCTAAACAGATCCAATCACATTATTGGCAAACATTTAATTAGCAAAGGGGGGCAAGCTGGAACGGTGGCCGACCCAAAGATTATTTTTAAAGTAGCGATTGAAAATAATGCTGCCTATATCGTTCTGGCGCATAATCATCCGTCGGGAAATTTAAAACCTAGTGAAAGCGATAATAAACTTACCAGAGATGTTGTCGCATCTGGAGCTATGCTGGGACTGTATGTGGTTGATCACTTGATTTTCGCGAACGATTATTATTATAGTTATAAAGATGAGGATTTGATTTAGGGTTTTTCCATCAGCTGCTATGCCGAACTACTCGACCCCAAATCCGTCATCCTCGCGTATGCAGGGATCTTTTGAAAGTTTCAGCCTAAAGTGTGTGTCATCCTGAGCGCAGTTGAAGGATCTCTTTCGCCTCATCGGCGGCGGCCTTTTTCTTTTGGCTTGGCCCAAAAGAAACAAAAGCCCAAGGCTTGCCCTCGGCTGCAAATTTCCTTGACTACTGGTTTTGAATGCTTGTGCTCGTTTTCCACTGCTTTCTGCTTCCAAAATTGGCTATGCCAGATAGCAGGGCGGCTATAGCGAGCGTTTATTTTAGGGCGGCGTCATCTCGACCGTAGTAGAGAGATCTTTAAAGCTAGATTAATCTAACCGGTATGTCATCCTGAGCGCAGTCGAAGGATCTCTTTCGCCTCATCGGCGGCGGCCTTTTTCTTTTGGCTTGGCCCAAAAGAAACAAAACCGAGCCCTTCAGCGAGCTCATTAATACCTTTAAAAAACATATAAACTATTAATAACGTCAAGGCTTCCCGATGAATCGGGACATGTGCATCTGATGTCGGCTATCCTCGTCGAAACTTTGATTGCGGCAACGCAAGTATTCCGACGAAGGGTCGGAACAGAACGCGTTGCCTTGTACCTGATAATTGAAAGTTAGTGCACAAGTTTCAACGGTCTATTCCCGAAGATAAATCGGGACAGGCTCTTCCATCATCTCCTATGCCGGAAAGCAGGGCGGCTATAGCGAGCGCTTATTTTAGAGCGTCGTCATCCTCGCGTATGCGGGGATCTTAAAGCAAAGGCCTTTTTCTTTTGTCTTGATACAAAAGAAACAAAACATCAAGGCTTGGATCTGATGTCGGCTATCCTCGTCGAAACTTTCATTGCGGCAACGCAAGTATTCCGACGAAGGGTCGGAACAGAACGCGTTGCCTTGTGCCTGATAATTGAAAGTTAGTGCACAAGTTTCAACGGTCTAACCTTCCATCATCTCCTATGCCGGATAGCAGGGCAGCTATAGCGATGTAGCAAAATTCTTTTACGAGCCTTTCTCTTTAAGGAGAAAGGTGCCGATAGGCGGATAGAGGTTTTTCTCTTCCATCATCTCCTATGCCGGAAAGCAGGGCGGCTATAGCGAGCGCTTATTTTAGAGCGTCGTCATCCTCGCGTATGCGGGGATCTTAAAGCAAAGTGAAGGGCTTCGTAATAACATCAAGGCTTGGATCTGATGTTGGGTAAATTCGTCAAAGCTTTTATTGTGGCATCACAAGCTGCGATGAAGAATCGCAGAATACGCGATGCCTTGGTTGGTTGTTTTTGAAAGTTAGTGCACAAGTTTCAACGGTCTATCATTCCATCATCTCCTATGCCGGAGAGGAAGGAGCAGAAAAACCATTACAAACCCCTTTCCACAACACCTTACGCCATTGCGAAGGAGTATTTCACGACTGCGGCAATCTGCTCGTTTACGCGAAGTTTCCATCCAGCACTTTAAGCTTAAACTATCAGATGCGAACACTTGTTATTACAGCGCTATTTTCCACCTAACAAGGCCAACGCAGAAAATCTCCGTTAACCTTAAATCCGGCCTAACAAATTCTTGGGGATGCACGGTACATGCCTAAGCAAAAACTTCAAAACAAGAATTTTAAGCCGGTGTTTTTTGTTGCTTTTTGACATCAAAAAGCAAAGAGCCCGTCCGGCCAGGACAAATAAAGCCTAACCTCCCATGCGCCATAGATTTAAAATCCTAAACACACTCAACCAATCAGTCATCCTGAGCGCAGTTGAAGGATCTCTTTCGCCTCATCGGCGGCGGCCTTTTTCTTTTGGCTTGGCCCAAAAGAAACAAAAGCCCAAGGCTTGCCCYGGCTCTTTTCCTTTTCGGCTGCAAATTTCCTTGACTACTGGTTTTTGAATGCTTGTGCTCGTTTTCCACTGCTTTCTGCTTCCAAAATTGGCTATGCCGGATTGCAGGGCAGCTATAGCGAGCGCCTATTTTAGGGCGGCGTCATCTCGACCGTAGTAGAGAGATCTTTAAAGCTAGATTAATCTAACTAGTATGTCATCCTGAGCGTCGTCGAAGGATCTTTTCAGTTGTTCTTTTCGCCTCATCGGCGGCAGCCTTTTTCTTTTGTCTTGATACAAAAGAAACAAAACCGAGCCCTTCAGCGAGCTCATTAATACCTTTAAAAACAATATAAATAATAACATCAAGGCTTGGATCTGATGTTGGGTAAATTCGTCAAAGCTTTTATTGTGGCATCACAAGCTGCGATGAAGAATCGCAGAATACGCGATGCCTTGGTTTGTTGTTTTTGAAAGTTGCTGCAAAGCTTTAACGTTTTCCCCTTCCATCATCTCCTATGCCGGATAGCAGGGCGGCTATAGCGAGCGCCTTATTTTAAGGCATCGTCTCTCGACCGTAGCGGAGAACGTTTTCCCCTTCCATCATCTCCTATGCCGGATAGCAGGGCGGCTATAGCGAGCGCCTTATTTTAAGGCATCGTCTCTCGACCGTAGCGGAGAGATCTTTTAAGCGATTCTTAATCAAATCATAATGTCATCCTGAGCGTAGTCGAAGGATCTCTTTCGCCTCATCGGCGGCGGCCTTTTTCTTTTGGCTTGGCCCAAAAGAAACAAAAGCCCAAGGCTTGCCCCTTTTGTTTGCATAAAGCTAAGCGGAAAACTATTAGCGGTAATTTGAGGCCAGCCCTGGCTCTTTTCCTTTTCGGCTGCAAATTTCCTTGACTACTGGTTTTTGAATGCTTGTGCTCGTTTTTCACTGCTTTCTGCTTCCAAAATTGGCTATGCCGGATTGCAGGGCGGCTATAGCGATTTAGCAACATTCTTTTACGAGCCTTTCTCTTTCAGGAGAAAGGTGCCGCTAGGCGGATAGAGTTTTTTCTCCCATCCGCTCCTGTGCATGATAGCAGAGCGGCTACAGCGAGCGAACTATTTTAGGGCGGCGTCATCTCGACCGTAGCGGAGAGATCTTTTAAAGTAGTAGAAAGTTACAGCGAGGTTCAAGGCTTCTCTGCTTTGTTGCACCCTACTTGAGAGGATGCCCTGGTGATGTTTTGTGTTTAAGAAGATGAATGCATCGATTAATCTCAGCCAGTATATTTATAACAATTTGACTACTTAAAACTGAATTAACACTAAATTAGTAATATTGGCAAATTGAAAAAATAACCCATCTTATGAAATTCTTTAAAACCTTATTCTGTTTAATACTTATTTCTGTTGTAACCTTTGCCCAAAAGAAAGGAGCGCCAATTAACATTATTACTTATAACATTCGTTTAAATGTAGCATCAGACGGCGTAAATGCCTGGCCTAACCGTAAGGAAAATGTGAAAGCGCTGGTAAAATTCCATGATGCTGATATCCTTTGCGTACAAGAGGCTTTGCCTGAACAATTTGATGCCTTACTTGAAAACTCCAATTTCGACGTAGTGGGTGTGGGGCGTGAGGATGGAAAACGCAAGGGCGAATTTTCTGCGGTATATTATGATAAAGATCGCTTTACCAAAAAAGATGGAGGAACTTTCTGGCTTTCAGAAACGCCAGATGTGCCATCGAAAGGTTGGGATGCCGCATTAAACCGGGTATGTAGCTGGGTGAGGCTTTACGATAGAATCAACAAAAAAGAATTTTTGGTATTTAATACCCATTACGATCACATTGGTGTGAAGGCGAGAATTGAATCTGCCAAGCTTTTAAAACGGAAAATACAGGAAATTGCACCTACTTTGCCGGTTGTTTTTACAGGCGATTTAAATGTAACTCCAGAAACCGAAGCTATTGCCACTATAAAATCTTTTTTAACTGATGCAAAAGAAGTAAGTATAGAGCCTGCGTATGGTCCGAATGGAACGTTCAACGCTTTTGATTTTAACAGCGATTTAAAAAATAGAATCGACTATATCTTTGTCAACAAAGGTTTCAAAGTTCAAAAATTCGCTGTACTGTCTGACAGTAAAGATAAAAGATATCCATCTGATCATTTACCAGTGTTTGCTAGATTGTGGTTCTAACTGAAAGCTATTGAAATCCAACTCGCCCTTTCCATTTCAGTTCGAACTTTTTGGTGATCAATACCATTATCATTACTTGTTTGAAACCCTGGCCTTCATTGTAGGTGTTCGTGTATATTATTATTTAAAGAAGGGAATTGTTGATCCCATTTCTGATGAGAACAGATTATGGATCATGCTTGGGGCGATGTTGGGTGCTTTGATCGGCTCGAGGGTGGTAGCGGTTTTAGAAACTCCGGCGATATTGGGACAGCTCAATTTTTCCATTCTTTACCAAAGTAAAACTATTATTGGTGGCTTGCTTGGAGGTTTGTTCGGGGTAGAACTTATTAAAAAAATCATCGGCGTTCATATTGCTTCGGGAGACATTTATGTTGTGCCGATTATTATCGCATTATTTATCGGTAGAATCGGTTGTTTTTCAATGGGAATAGATGAGCCCACTTTTGGTGTCGCTACCCATTTATTTACCGGAATGGATTTGGGGGATGGCATAAAGCGACACCCCATTATGCTCTATGAAATGTTCTATTTGATAGTGCTTTTATTCTTCTTTAACGCATTAAAAAGCAAGAATCTGATCAATGGAGATCGTTTTAAACTATTCATGGTGCTCTATTTTTTATTTAGATTTCTCATCGAATTTATCAAGCCGTATCAATCATTATTTCTAAATTTAAGCAGCATTCATTGGTCTGCTTTGCTGATTTTTGCTTATTATTATAAATTCATCGTCAGAATATCAAAATCAGCTTTTACTAAAAACGTTCAACATGGCTAACACCAGGGATTATATTTATTACGATTATACCAAGAGTCTTTGTCCGGAATGCCTGATGCTTTGCGATGCAAAAATTGTTTTTCAGGACGCGAAAGTTTTCATGCTTAAAAATTGCAAAACACATGGCGATAGTAAAGTAATGATTGCTGATGATGTAGAGTACTACAAGCAAATCAGAAATTACAACAAACAATCAGAAATGCCACTGAAGTTTAATACGAAGGTGCATTATGGTTGTCCGTACGATTGCGGCTTATGTACCGATCACGAGCAGCATTCCTGTTTAACGGTTCTCGAAGTAACCGATCGTTGTAACCTGGCCTGCCCGACTTGTTACGCCATGTCATCGCCACATTATGGCCGTCACCGTACACTGGAAGAAATTGAAAGAATGATGGATGTGGTGGTTGCAAATGAAGGAGAGCCAGATGTAGTTCAGCTTTCTGGCGGCGAACCTACCGTGCATCCGGAGTTTTTTAAAATATTGGATCTGGCCAAAACCAAACCCATTAAACATTTAATGGTAAATACCAATGGGATCAGGATAGCTAAAGATATTTCCTTCGTAGAGAAACTGGCTTCTTACATGCCCGATTTCGAAATCTATTTACAGTTTGATAGTTTTAGTGCGGAGGTGTTAACCAAATTAAGGGGGGAAGATTTAACTGAAGTGAGGAAAAAAGCAATAGATCATTTAAATCAGTTTAATGTATCTACAACGTTGGTGGTAACCTTACAAAACGGCCTGAACGATCACGAAATCGGAGCTATTCTGGAGTATGCACTTAAACAGCGTTGTGTTCGTGGGGTAACTTTTCAGCCTACACAAGTTGCGGGGCGGAATGACGATTACAATGACCAAAAGGGAAGAATTACCTTAACGGAGGTTCGTAGGAAAATATATGAACAGTATCCTACTTTTACCCCGCAAGATTTAATTCCGGTTCCTTGTAACCCAGATGCGCTTTGCATGGCCTATGCACTCAAAATCGGCGATGAAGTGATCCCGATGACACATTTAATCAACCCTGAGGATTTATTGAACAACTCCAAAAATACCATCGTTTTTGAGCATGACGAAAAGTTAAAGGAGCACATGTTAAATTTATTTAGTACCGGTGTTTCTGTAGATTGTGCGGAGGATACTTTTGGAGAATTGATGTGTTGTTTACCGAGGGTGAAATCGGATAATTTAAGTTACGATAATCTGTTCCGCATCATCATCATGAATTTTATGGATCCGCTTGATTTTGATGTAAGAGCTGTGAAGAAATCGTGTGTTCACATTGTAAGTGATAAATATAAAATGGTGCCTTTTGAAACGATGAACATTTTTTATCGTGATCATAAGATCGACACTATTAGGGAAAAACTAAATATGAATTGATATGATCATCATCCTCTTATTTCTTTATGGCCTCGCCATTGTCGGACTGTTTATCGGCGGGATCATCACCATCATTGTAAAATCATCTAACAACGAACCTACCAAGCTGGGTGTACAAATGTTAATCGCATCGATTATACTGGTTGTAATTGGTGGTGGCGCCTGTGCGGTGTTACTCGCTAACGGATAAGCTATGGGGCTAATTATTTTTTACTGGCTTGCGGTGGCGGTATTGTTCATCGTAGGTTTAATTCAGGTAATCATCAGATCCTCCAGAAACCAACCTGTAAAACCAGGATTAATATTGATCATTATATCGGTAATTATGATCGTGATCGGCGCCGGGGCTTGTGCCATCATTTTATCCAATTTAAGCATCGGGAGGTAGGCTAACCTCAACCAACGGAATTTGTTAACGAACGTTTGAGGTTTGGTAGCTTATTGATGATAATATCCCAAACGATATCATAATCTACTCCAAAATAATCGTGAATAAGCTTATTTCTTGTATTAATAATTTTTCTCCATTCAATTCGAGGGTATAATGCACGGAAATCGTCGTCTAATTTAGAACTAGCTTCTCCTATAATTTCTAGACTCCTGATCAAAGCTCTTGAAAGGACTGGATCCGTAATTGCACTTTCTTTACTTTTGTAGCTAGTTTGCTTAAGAATGAAATCAATTTCATCTAAAATGTGTTTGATCAAC
Source organism: Pedobacter sp. Leaf41 (assembly GCF_001422545.1). Lineage (GTDB taxonomy): Bacteria > Bacteroidota > Bacteroidia > Sphingobacteriales > Sphingobacteriaceae > Pedobacter. Next base: position 46,844 of record NZ_LMLE01000006.1, read on the forward strand.
TCACGATTAGATGCTGACATATTGAGTCTGTTGTAAAATATAAGGGCCAATATGTTTACTCAATGATTGTGGTGTTACCAATTCGACTTTGCGATTTAATAAATCCTCCAGGTAGAAAGATAGCTCAATAAAATTATCAAAGCTTTTTTTGGAGGGGTCAAATTCCACAAGAAAATCGATATCGCTATCCTCAGTAATTCGATCTGTAGTAAAAGAGCCAAATACACCCAACTTTTCTACTCCGAACGACTTTATTTTCTCTGCGTTTTTCTGAAGTTGATGAAAAAGAGTTGCTTTGTTATAAACAGTAATGCTCATAAACAAATATAGTCTTAATAAATAAAATTATTAATCATTCAATGTTTTTCAATTTCTAAAACGTTTCATCTTTAAATATTATCTTTGCGTTTTATAATTCTTGAACAACTGTTTTAGCTATAGTATGTCTAAAACCTCTTGTCTGGAATCTCAAAGCTCAATAAATGAAAATATCATATAACTGGTTAAAACAATTTGTTAAAATAGATAAAACGCCGGCAGAACTTTCCTTAATCTTAACTAATGTAGGTTTAGAGGTAGAAAGTGTAGATCAGGTTCAGCCTGTTGTTGGCGGACTTGAGGGTTTGGTTATTGGCGAGGTTTTAACCTGTGTGCAACATCCTAATGCCGATCGTTTACGCATCACTACGGTAAATGTGGGTGGCAAAGAAAATCTTCAAATTGTTTGTGGTGCGCCAAATGTTGGTGCCGGGCAAAAAGTTGTGGTTGCTACTGTTGGAACAACCGTTTATCCTTTGGAAGGTGAGCCATTTAAAATTAAGGAATCAAAAATCAGGGGTGAGGTTTCTCAGGGAATGATTTGTGCAGAAGATGAAATAGGTTTAGGCAAATCTCACGATGGAATTATGATTTTGGCTGAAGATACCGAAATCGGTATTCGTGCTAAAGACCACTTCAAAATGGATGATGATTTCGTTTTCGAGATCGGGTTAACGCCAAATCGGGCAGATGCAGCCTCACATTTAGGCGTTGCGAGAGATTTAGCTGCTTATTTCAGAAGCGAATATGAAATGCCAGATCTGTCAGCGTTTAAAGTTGATAATGAAAATCTGGTTATTCCTGTTGAAGTGGAAGATGCTACTGCTTGTCCGCGTTACAGTAGCCTAACCATTTCTGGTGTTACGGTTATTGAATCTCCAGATTGGTTAAAAGATAAATTGAAAGTAATTGGTCTTCGCCCGATTAATAATGTGGTAGATATTACCAACTACGTGTTACATGGCTTAGGCCAGCCTCTACATGCTTTCGATGCCGATAAAATTGCCGGCGGAAGAGTAATTGTTAAAAAAGTTGCTGAAGGAACGCCTTTTGTAACCCTAGATGATGTAGAGCGCAAATTAAGTGTTGATGATTTGATGATTTGCAATGCCGATGCACCGATGTGCATTGCCGGTGTTTTCGGGGGCAAAACTTCAGGCGTTGATACCCAAACAAAAAACATCTTCTTAGAAAGTGCTTATTTCAATTCGGTTTCGGTACGTAAAACGGCAAAAAGACATGGCTTAAAAACTGACGCATCTTTCCGTTACGAGCGTGGTACTGATCCGGAAATTACGGTTACAGCTTTGAAATATGCGGCCTTGTTGATTAAAGAATTGGCTGGAGGCGAAATTTCATCATCAGTTTCTGATATTTATCCTAATCACATTCGTCCTTTCGAGTTTGAAGTGAGTTATAACAACATCAATAAGCTCATTGGTGCAAATATTCCGTCTGCAGAGATTAAGCATATCATTACCGCTTTAGGAATTACCGCAACCAGTACGTCTGATGATACTCTGGCTTTGAGAGTGCCATCTTTCAAAGTAGATGTAACCCGCGAATGTGATATTACCGAAGAGGTTTTACGCATTTATGGCTATAATAATATTGCTATTCCTTCAAAAGTAAATGCTTCGTTATCCTACAGCTTAAAGCCAGAGAAAGAAAACACACATAATACTGTTGCAGATTTATTAAGTGCCAACGGTTACGCTGAAATTATGTGTAATTCGCTAACAAAGTCGACTTACTCTAAAAATCTTGATGAAGCGGTTTTTATTTTAAACCCGCTAAGCAGCGATTTGAATGTAATGCGCCAAAGCATGTTAATGCCAGCGCTGGAAAGTGTGGCTCATAATCAAAACCGGAAAAATGCTGACGTTAAATTCTATGAGTTTGGTAAAACCTATCATTTAATTAACGGACAATATGTAGAGCGCCCGAGGTTGTTGTTACTAATATCTGGGGCAAAACAAAGTGAGCAATGGAACCAGAACTCCAAATCGGTAGGTTTTTATAATTTGAAGTCGGCTGTTGATGCGATTATCAACCGTTTAGGGATTTCCAGTTATCAAACGGATGTTTTAAATGATGAAAACTTCGCATATGGAATTAAATATTTCCGTGGAGATAAAACACTGGTTAGTTTTGGGGCAGCAAGCAAGGCTGATCGTAAACTTGCAGATGTGAATGCGGAGGTTTTTTACGCTGATTTTGATTGGGCAGGGATACTGGACATTGTAAGGAAGAACAAGATCATCAATAAAGAGGTTTCGAAGTATCCGCAGGTGCGAAGAGATTTATCGTTGCTGATTGACCATGCCGTAACTTTTGATACCTTAAAAGGGATTGCCTTTAAAACGGATAAAAAGTTGATTAAAGAAGTAGGTGTTTTTGATGTTTACGTGGGGGATAAATTGCCGGAAGGTAAAAAATCTTATGCGTTGAATTTCATTTTGCAGGATGAAGAGCAAACACTGACTGATAAGCAGATTGAAAATACGATGCAAAAATTAATCGCGAATTTAACCCAGCAAGCGGGTGCAGAAATTAGGAAATAAAATATAAATTCGTATTTTTAGAAATAAATTCATGACTTCTGTTGCAGATCAATTAGATAAGGTATTACAAAAAACAGCTCGATTAATTGAGTTATGTAATGCATTACAAGAAGAAAATGATTTATTAAAGCTTGAAAATCAATCGTTAAAAGTGGCGCTTGATACTTCGAAAGCCAAAAATGTAGAACTTGAAGAAAAATTAAGGGTTACTAAATTGGCCAAAAGTATTGAGGGTACAAGTGAAAAGTCGCTTGACATTAAACAAAAAATTAACGATTTTGTGCGGGAGATTGATAAAAGTATCGCATTACTTAAAAAATAAATGATGCGAAGAAATCAGAAACTAAGCTAACAAATGGGAGAAATCTCGATTAAAATAACCATTTCTGACCGTATTTACCCACTTAAGGTGAATACAGAAGAGGAAGAAATTGTGAGACGGGCAGCTAAAATGATCAATGAGCGCATAAAAGATTATCAAGATAATTATGCGGTTAGAGATAAGCAGGATCTTCTTTCTATGGCAGTTTTGCATTATGCAACCGCTGTATTAAGAACGGAAAATAAAGTGCAAAACCAGGATACTGCCGTTGCTGATAAAGTTGAAGAGTTGGATATTTTACTCAACGGTTTTTTTACAAAATAAGGTTCGTTCTTTGGCGATTTGTCACTTTGAACTTGTTTCAAAGTCTTAACAATTAAGTTCCTGGAATAAATTCAGGATGGCGTCGCTCTAATTAGCATAAAAACATAGCCGCGGCTAGTTTTTTGAGTTTCAAATTTATAAAACTTAACACTTCAATATCTATGGGGTTAAGAGGGCGTATTTCATCTGCTTTATGCACCTGAAAATGGCTTAAATCCCAATTATGCTTAGTTGAGGTTTAAAATGATGAGACTTTAAAAAAATTAGTTGCGGTTTTTTTTTACTTAAAAAACAAAATGGAGATAACGGAAATTCTAGGATACATATTTGCCTTAATAGCAGGCTTAGGTATCGGTATAGCGGTAGGCAGGTTCCTACTGCGCAACCTGTTAAAAGGGCAGGAAATTGCAGCCCAAAACAAGGTGAAAAAGATTTTAAAAGATGCAGAGAACAATGCAGAGATCTTAAAAAAGAATAAACTTTTAGAAGCAAAAGAGAAATTTTTGCAGTTAAAAGCAGAGCATGAACAAGAAGTGAATGCCAAAAATAATTCTATCAATCAGCGTGAGAATACCATGAAGCAGAAAGAGCAATCGGTAAACCAGCGCATGGAAAACTTCAACAAAAAAGAGCAGGAACTAGATAAGCAAAAAGCCAATTTAGAAAAGCAAACTGAGCTTGCAGTTAAAAAACAAGAAGAAGTTGAAGTGTTAAAAAATCAACACCTGAAACAATTAGAAACTATTGCTGGCCTTTCTGCTGAAGAAGCTAAAGCGCAATTAGTAGAGAATTTAAAGCAAGAAGCCCGCACGCAAGCGATGATGCAGGTAAAAGATATTGTTGATGAAGCCAAGTTAACCGCAAGCAAAGAAGCAAAAAAAGTGGTGATCCAGACCATTCAACGTACGGCTACAGAAGCTGCGATTGAAAATTCGGTTTCTATTTTCCATATCGAAAGTGATGAGATTAAAGGTCGAGTAATTGGTAGAGAGGGTAGAAATATCCGTGCTTTAGAGGCTGCGACTGGTATTGAAATTATTGTTGATGATACTCCTGAAGCGATCATTTTATCTGGTTTCGATCCGGTAAGAAGAGAGATTGCCCGTTTGGCTTTACACCGTTTGGTAACAGATGGTCGTATTCACCCTGCCCGTATTGAAGAAATTGTAGCGAAAACCAAAAAGCAAATCGAAGATGAAATTGTGGAGATTGGCGAACGTACGGTAATCGATTTAGGGATTCACGGTTTGCACCCTGAATTAATCAGAATGGTTGGTCGTATGCGTTACCGTTCATCTTATGGTCAAAACCTTTTACATCACTCGCGTGAGGTGGCTAATTTCTGTGCTACAATGGCCGCCGAGTTGGGCTTAAACGCAAAGATGGCTAAACGTGCTGGTTTATTACACGATATTGGTAAAGTGCCTGATGATAACCCGGAATTGCCTCACGCAATTTTAGGAATGCAACTGGCCGAAAAATATAAAGAGCATCCAGAAATTTGTAATGCAATTGGTGCCCACCACGACGAGATAGAAATGACTTCAATGATTTCTCCAATCGTTCAGGCTTGCGATGCGATTTCAGGCGCTCGTCCGGGTGCACGTAGAGAGGTAGTTGAAAGTTACATCAAACGTTTGAAAGATCTTGAAGAACTGGCATTGTCTTATCCTGGAGTAGAGAAAACTTTCGCCATCCAGGCAGGTAGAGAACTTCGTGTGATTGTAGAAAGCGAAAGAATTACGGATGCACAGGCAGAATTATTGGCTGCAGATATTTCAACCCGTATTCAGACGGAAATGACTTATCCTGGGCAGATTAAAGTTACTGTTATCCGTGAAACACGTTCGGTAGCATTTGCGAAGTAGTCGCCTATCTGTCATTGCGAGGTTTTTAAAGCCGAAGCAATCTCATTAATAAATTAAGCGATGGAATTTTTTCCATCGCTTTTTTGGTTTTTAAGGTTGACATGTGATAGGCGATTTGAACTTCTTTTCATCTGCGAAAATCACCGTGATCTGCGGGGGGGGGGTGAGCCCAATGCAATTATCTATTTAGGTATCCCGCAGATTAAAAAGATTAACGCAGATCTTTATTAAAAGATGGCTTCGCATTGTTCCAGTCTTTTCGGCTGAAAACGTAGTGGAATGGAGAAATCTTTTAAGCCTGTATTCGGGACGTGTTAATTTCAAAGATTTCTCGGCTTCGCTCGAAATGACGGCGGATGATATGGATAAATCCTATCTGCGAAAATCACCGTGATCTGCGGGGAGTTTTGAGCCCAATGCAATTATAGATTTGGGTTTCCCGCAGATTAAGAAGATTAACACAGATCTTTCTCGGTTTCGCTCGAAATGACGGCGGATGAGATGGATGAAAAAATTTCATCTGCGAAAATCACCGTGATCTGCGGGGAGTTTTRAGCCCAATGCAATTATAGATTTGGGTTTCCCGCAGATTAAGAAGATTAACACAGATCTTATTTGATGAATTGTYTTATARCRAAAATCTTTTAGATCGTCTTTTCGACTGAAACGCAGTGGAATGGAGAAATCTTTTRAGCCTGTATTCGGGACGTGTTAATTTYAAAGRTTTCTCGGYTTCGCTCGMAATGACGACGGATGAGATGGATAAAATTCCTATCTGCGAAAATCACCGTGATCTGCGGGGAGTTTTGAGCCCAATGCAATTATAGATTTGGGTTTCCCGCAGATTAAGAAGATTAACACAGATCTATGAGATGGCTTCGGTCGATGAAAATCGATTTCTAATGGACGACATGCTCACGGTACGCTTTCTCCAACATTTTTCATATTTTTACACCATGAGCAAACCAACTATCCAAATTGAACCTAAACGCCCTGTTGATGTACTTTTTGATAAGTATGCGGAAAGCCACCAAAACGCAACCAATAAACTGGTGCATTGGATTTGTGTGCCATTGATCGTTTTTAGTTTACTGGGCTTGGTTTGGCAAATTCCATTTCCACATATTGGTTTTTTAGGCAATTACAATGGCTTCTTTAATTGGGCTTCTTTTCTGTTGGCATTTAGTTTATATTACTATTTCACGCTCTCGCCTATATTGTTTTTTTTAATGATTTGGGTGGTAGGCTTGATGAGTTATATCATTGTGAAAATAGAGCAGTCTGTTGGTTTGGGGAGCGGGACAGCTTATGCGATTTATGCCGCCATATTTGTCGCTGCCTGGGTAGGTCAATTTATCGGACATAAAATTGAGGGTAAAAAACCATCTTTTTTAGATGATGTTAAGTTTCTGTTAATCGGTCCGATTTGGTTATTGCACTTCATCTGCAAGAAAACGGGTATTAGGTACTAATCTAAAAGTAGCTAACATTAAATTAACCTTTAGCTAAACAAATCTTAATTAACATCTAACATACAGCTAACATTGTGGTAATAGCTTTGCCTAAAATTAAATACAGGCAAATTGGACTTAATCACAATTTTTAAAAAGTCGGCATTAGTCATGCTGATTTCATTTCTAAGCATTGCGGCTTACGCACAAACTGGTAAAATTTCTGGAACAGTTACCGATAAAAAAACCGGTGAAACCTTGATTGGGGTAACGGTTAAAATTAAGGGTACTGCTAAAGGCGTATCGACTGATGTTGATGGTCATTACACATTGCAAGCAATGGCTTCTGGAAAATACACCTTGGAGTTTTCTTACGTTGGATATCAAACTAAAGAAGTGTCTGATGTTGATGTAAAAGGGCCTGCTGTTACTAACTTAAGTGTAACATTGGCTGAGGCTGGTGGACAGAATCTTCAAGAGGTTGTTATTAAAGCGTCTTTTAAGCAAGAGTCAATTAATACATTGTATGCTCAGCAAAAAAATAGTGCATTAATCTCTGATGGGATTTCAAGCGAGCAAATCAAAAAGTCACCAGATAGAAATACCTCTGATGTTTTAAAACGTGTTAGTGGCGCAACTATTCAAGATAATAAGTTTGTTATTGTACGGGGTTTAAGTGATCGTTATAATACGGCCACACTTGATAATTCTACTTTACCAAGTACTGAAGCTAATAGAAAAGCTTTCTCTTTTGATATTGTACCATCGAACCTGGTAGATAAAATTACGATAAGTAAAACGGCTACACCAGATTTGCCAGCAGATTTTGCAGGAGGTGCAGTACAGATTGTAACTAAAGATATTCCAGATCAAAACTTCCTGTCGTTTGGTGTTGGATATGGTTACAATTCTCAATCTACATTTAAAGATTTTTTAGGTACAAAGAAAAATGCACTTGCCTACTTAGGTTATGAAGATGGCGGGAAGCAGTTGGCCGAGAATTTCCCTACTCGTGAAGCAATCGCTGCCGGAACATTATCTAACGCTAAAAATATTGCCGCTTTAAAATCTTTTCCTACAGATAATTCTATCAAAACTACAACTGCGCTACCTACTCAAAATTATCAATTTAATTTAGGTAGAGTGAAAAACTTTGAGAATGGGAATAAGTTCGGTGCAATGATTTCTGCAACTTACAGGAATGCGCAAACGATTTACGAGAACAACGAACGTAATTTTTATATCTATAACTATAACGATAATCAATATAGGTTTTCGACCAATGTTGGGGGCTTAGCTAACTTTGCTTATAGTTTTGGAAAGAATAAAATTAGTTTCAAAAACATCTACAATAAAAATTACGACGATAATTATACTGTTCGTACAGGTATTAGAGATGCCAATACGCTTAATCAATTCTATGCATATGATATTATGCAAAAATCTCTTTACAAGGCAACTTTAGAAGGTGATCATCAAATAGGCGAAGGGAATAGTAAACTGAAATGGACGGCATCATATAGCAATATTACTAATAATCAGCCTAATCAGTTAAAGCTTAATTACCAAAAAGCTTTAGCTGCTCAAAATGATCCCTCAGTTCCCTATGAAGCAAATATCACATCTTTGGGTAAGGAAAATACGAGGTTGTTTTCTGATTTGAACGAGAATTTATATTCTGGAGAGGCTAATTACATTACACCTTTCAAATTGTTTGATGCTTCTACTACTATGAAAGTGGGGTTAGGATCACAATATCGTGAAAGAACTTTCAATGCTCGTTTTGTGGGGGCACAATTACAAACTAACGATATCGACTTACAAACTCAGATCAGATCTTTGCCAATCACTGAAATCTATTCTCAATCATTAATAGAGTCTGGTGTTTACAAGTTGGCAGAGGTTGGTGGTCCATTAGATGATTACAATGCTAATTCATTTACTAATTATGGCTATTTAATGCTTGATCAAAAATTTGGTGAAAACTTTAGAGCAGTTTATGGAGCAAGGGTTGAAAACTATAATGTGAAGTTAATGAATACGTTGAGCACTTACGTTGATGATACACAGCTTGACGTACTCCCATCTGCGAACTTAACTTACAGCCTAACTAAAAAAGCCAATTTGCGTGCCGCTTACTACCGTACATTGGCAAGACCGGAATTTAGAGAACTTTCGTTAAATTCTTATTATGACTACGAACAATTGAGTAATATTATCGGTAATCCAAATTTGAAAAGATCGATTATTGATAATTTTGATTTACGCTATGAAATTTATCCAGAAGCAGGACAGCTTTTCTCGGTATCTGCTTTCTATAAGCGTTTTACAAATGCGATTGAAACTTATCGTTATGATGTATTATCAACTGTTGATGTTGCCTTTTTCAATACGCCAAAAGCTTATGTTTATGGTTTAGAGTTTGAGGGCAGAAAGAATTTAAACTTCATTAATGATGAAGGCTTCTTTAAAAATACCACTGCTTATTTCAATTTATCAATAATTAAATCTAAGGTAACTAATCCAACAGATCAAGATTATATTGATAAAACTCGTCCAATGGTTGGTCAGTCTCCATATTTAATTAATGCAGGTTTACAGCACAGTGCTTTAGATAACAAGTTAAATTTCAATATTCTTTACAATAAAATTGGAAGAAGAATTGTACAGGCAGGTGGTATCCGTTTCCCAAGTACTTGGGAAAACCCGAGAGATGTAATCGATTTTCAAGCAAGCTACAAGGTAATTAAATCTAAAGGTGAGGTGAAGCTGAATGTTGGTGATATCTTAAACCAAAGAAACACAGTATACTTCGATTATAACGGAGATAAAAAATACAATGGAAGTGTGGGTAACGGTGGAGACGAAACTTTTAGCTCTTACAAAAGCGGTACAAATATTTCATTATCATTCAACTACTCTTTTTAGTCTTTACAATATGTTAACAGGATTTTAATCCTGAAGAAAAATTAAAAGTATCTCTTTGTAAAAAAAAACATTTAAAATAAAAAAAATGAAAAACCAATTTCTACTACTTGCTTTAGCGGTGGTTTTATTCTCAACTTCTTGCAAGAAGAATATTATTGTTGAAGGACCTGCAACTGATGTTCCGACTGGTTCGACTTCAAATGTTGTAGAAGTATCTGGAGAAATTTCAGCAAATACAACTTGGTCGGCAAGTAAGATCTATTTATTAAGAGGCTTTGTGTTTGTAAGTAACAACGCTACTTTAACTATTGAGCCTGGAACAATTATTAAAGGAGATAAAGCTTCTAAAGGAACTTTGATTATCACTCGTGGTTCAAAAATCAATGCAACTGGTACAGTTGATAAACCAATTGTATTTACTTCGGCTTTAGGAGCAGGTGCTCGTAGCCAAGGAGATTGGGGTGGAATTATCCTTTTAGGGAAAGCGCCAGTAAACCAAGGTACAGATGTTAAAATTGAAGGTGGTTTGGTTCAACCTACTGGAAAAGACGAAAAAGCATATATTTATTATGGTGGTGCTGATGCAGCTGATAACTCTGGTGTAATGAAATATGTACGTATTGAATTTGGCGGTATTGCTTATTCAGTTGATAATGAGATCAACGGGTTAACAATGGGAGGTGTTGGTAACGGTACAACTTTAGATTATGTTCAAGTTTATCGATCAGGAGATGATGCATTTGAATGGTTCGGTGGTACGGTAAATGCAAAACACTTACTGGCTATTGGTACCTGGGATGATGATTTTGATACAGATTTTGGTTACTCTGGTAATGTTCAGTTTGCGTTGGCACAACGTGTTTCAACTGTTGCCGATCAATCTCAATCTAATGGTTTCGAATCTGATAACAATGCAACAGGTACAGATCAATCACCAAAAACTTCTGCAGTATTTTCTAACGTAACTATTTTAGGCCCGATTAAAAAAGCTGGTGATTCTTATAATGCTAACTTCTACCACGGTGCTCAAATCCGTCGTAATTCTTCAATAAGTTTATTAAACTCAGTAATTTCTGGTTTCCCAATTGGAATTTACATTGATGACACTAAAGTTATAACTGCTGGTTCTACTTCAGCAAATTTCACCACAGGAAGTATGGTTATTGCTAATAACTTAATTTACGGTATAAAAAATACCGAAGTAAGTGTAAGTAATACAGCAGTAGCAGCAGCTATTGAATCCAAGTTACGTGCTGATAATACTTTTGGGTCAGCGCTTTTCGCAAGCACACTGTTTAATACTCCGTATGCTTATGGAACAGATTTCGCAGCAAGTGGATTGGCAGCGGTTGCAAACTTCACTTTGTCGGCTAACTCAGCGGCAGCAACTGGGGCATCATTTACTAATGCTAAAGTTTCTAATGCTTTCTTTGATAAGGTAGATTATAAAGGTGCTTTTGGTTCGGTAAATTGGGCTTCTGGATGGGCTGATGCTGATCCTCAAGTACTAGCTTATACTACTCCGGGCGCAGTGAAATAATTTTGAGAAGTTAAACTATATAAAAAAAGGGTCAGAAATTAATTCTGACCCTTTTTTTATGCGTTTTTATTTGCATCCGTTTTATCTTTCTTTCTACTCACTTTCTTTTCAATGGCCTCGTCAACTGCTGTTACGAGTAAATTATCATCTTCCTTTATAAAAGGTGTAATAGAATCGTCTTTCTGCAATAAGGTTACTTTCTTCGAAAGTTGTTTTGCAAACTTCTCTATCACTTTATCTGTCTTTTTTGGTTTACCTACCTGGTTTACAAATTCGTTAAATGCTAGTGTTAATTTAGATTCTAATTCTTTACGTAATTTTTTGCTTGCCGATTGCTTTTTCGACCTGGATTTATTCTTCTTCATTTAACTCATATGGATTTCTCCAAAGATAAAATTTCGTGAAGTTAAATTAATATTATGATTATGTTAAGCGTAGGATTGGGAGTTAACATCAAAAATATTTTGTGTTATATTTATAATGATCTGTTCATCACTAAAGAAATAACCATGGGTGTAAATTTGCCAGTTGTAATCGTAGTGGCCATAATAGTGGTTCTGTTAATTGTATTTATCATTAAGAGAAACCAAAAAGACAAAAAGAAATTCGAGCAGGAAATGATTGATGAAGAAATCCAGCCAGAAAAAGACGATAAAGAAAATATTTAGAAATTACTTCCTTCAGCTATCTCGCCACCTAAATCCAAGGTGTTTTGAAAGGCTTCCAGGTAAGCTAACAAATGCCTTTCCGCGTTGGCGTAAGAGGTAAATGTTGCAGCCGGCTCATTCGCATCGGCATCACTTTTGCTTTTAAAATAGTGGCTGATTTGAAACTTAAAGCTTTTCTCGTCATTAATCGGCGACATAATTCTGGCCTTAACCGGGTGGCCATGAACCTCAACAAAAAATTCTTTTAAAATATTATAAATGACTACCGACATAGGTTTTGTTTTTAACTAAAATTATTTAGTGAACTAAAGTACCTTAAAAGCAGTATAGTTTCGGTTTTTAGCAATAAGATTACGTTTTGTTAATATTAAATTAACATCAATTATCGAAATACGACTATTTTTTAATTGGCTCGTATGCGTAAACGATTTCGTAACTGGCATTTTTTAGATTGTTTGAAATCTGGCCAATTTTTAAATTTTGCGTTTGTGGAGTGGGTTCACAGAAGGAATATTTTTTGCCTTGATAGGTAATGAAACTCCCTACGGGTTTATCAAACTGAACGGCCATTGTTAAGTGTGTAGGGTAGAGCAAGGCAATCATCGGTAAATTATATATTTCCTTCACCAAAAAGAAAAACAATGCTGCCCGGTCATCGCAGTCGCTATATTTATTTAGTAAAGTTTGTTCTGGAGATAATCTTTTCTCTTTACCGAAATTCTGGCCGTCATCTTCATATAAAAAAGCATATCGGGTAAATCGCATTAAATAATCTACCCCGTTTTTTTGATCCAGGTGTTTGGTGTTTTCTTTCAGAATTGGAATCAAAGAGCTGTAGGTTTCTCTACTCAATGGAATATTAAAATAGCTTTCGTAATCTACTACCGGATAGTTTTTGAATATTTTTTGTACTTCGTCATTCACTTTTAATTTAAAGTGGTAAACCTTTTGTTTATAGCTAAATTGAAGATCCTTTTCTTCATAAGTTTCAGGTTTAAACTCGGGCATTCGTGTTACCTTATAAGAAAAGGGTTTGGTGGCTTCTGGTATCTTAAGTTTAACAGGAACGTAAACACTCTGCTTAAATAGTTTTCCATAATCGTGATAATTTAAGCACATATATTTTTTATCACCAATCATAAAGAAAGGGATATCGCTGATATCTTCATCGTTATTGACATAAAACACAATCTGATTATTGCCGATTGCAATTCTGGCATCGTAGCCGCATTTACTTAGTAAATACCATTTGTAAAGCGTATAACGAAAGTAATTCTCTGCCTTCGGACTAATCTCTTCGGCCGTTTTTCTGATCAGTTGATAGTAGATCCAATCGTTAAGATGATCTTTTTCCTGATAAGCCTTAAGTGCTGAAATGATTGTTCGGGTATCTGCTGACTCGATTTTACTATAAAAATTTAGGGCCTCGGCAGTCGTTGGCTTATTAACGGTAGAAATAATTAACGATGAATCTAAATTGAAGTTAAAAGTACCATCATAAAATTCAAATGATCGATTTTGAGCCATTACGGAAATTCCACAGAGCAGCATGTATGTGAGCAACATCTGTCGAAATTTATTTATGTTAAAGCCTGTTTTCAATTCATTCATATTTGGTTACATTAAATTTACATCTTATTAACCTAAAAGCAACAATTTCTTTATGTTAAGAATTTTGGATGTTGTTCACGTATATTTAACACGGATTTTACGCTATTATAGATTAGATAGAAATTTTTGAAAATTTTTGTTGTTAATTCAAACTTAAATTATACTTTTGCCAATGCAAGGGGTGAGAGCCTTGCATCACAATCATAAAGATTGAGAGCGTTAATTTAGATAAAGGTTACAACAGCGATTGTTGTAACCTTTTTTTGTATAAATTAAAATAAACCATCTAAATTTAATCTCATGAGCAATGTTAAGATTTCATCAGCCGGGGTAGCCGATTTTGCAATTGTGCAAGACATCGCCAAAAAAACTTTTTACGAAACTTTTTCGAGTAGCAATTCCGAGCAAACTATGCAAGATTATTTGTTTACAAGTTTTAGTGACGAGAAAGGTAGGCAGAGTTACCGATTCTTTATTTTTTATTGCCCTTGATGAAGGGCCAGTAATTGGCTACTTAAAGGTAAATATGAATGATGCTCAAACTGAGGTTAATTTATTTCATAAAAATCAATATGATTGACGTTATCACAGGGCTTTTTATTCTGCAATTTGTATTCCCCTCTTTTAGAGGGGTGGCCGCACTTTGCGGACGGGGTGTTTATTTGTCTTGGCCAGACGGGCTTTTTTCTTTTGACAACAAAAGAAACAAAATTGCCGGCTGAAAATTTCTGTATTAAAGTTTCTGCTTGGGCTTGAACAGTACAGCCCCAAAAATTTGTTAGGCCGGTTTAAAGTAGAACGGAGAAACAGTACTTTGGCCTTAAAAACTGCAAAAATAAGTCGAGCTTAATCCGCTTATTTATAGCTACTTAACAAATAACGTCAATGGTAGCTTCAGGAAAGCGACTCATTAGAAATTGAGCGCATTTATGTGAAAGCCGAATACCATGGTAAAAGCGTTGGGCAATTGCTTTATAACAAGGCAATCGAAATTGCATATCAATCCCATAAAAAATCGATGTGGCTAGGCGTATGGGAATAAAACCCTAAGGCAATCAGGTTTTATGAAAAAAATGGTTTTGTTCCATTTAGTAAGCATGTATTTAAAATGGGCGATGAAGCGCAAACTGACATTATTATGCGGAAGGCATTAGACTAGCTTACATTAAGGCAGAGCAGAAATTTATCATCTAGGTGCTTAAATTTTCTGCAAATTTTATAACAGAGAGTTAATTTCTTCTTAACAATACATCCTCATATTTGTGGCATAAATATTTGGTTAGTATTTATAAAGTTTAGGTTAGTTGATAACAAAAATACCCAGATGGATGTCTGGGTATTTTTATTTTAAAGCTATAAGTTTTTGCCTAGTTTTTCCAACATCTCTGGCGGAATATTATGTGTGTCTACTACTAAGAAACCATCCAGACAATCTGAAAATTTCGGATCTATATTGAAAGAAATGATCTTCGCATTCAAATTCATATACTGCCTTAATAAAACAGGGATTTTAATATGCGAATTTTCAATGTCGCCAATAATGCTATCTAAATCTTTAAAAGATTCACTGCTGTCAACCAAAGTGTCGGTTGAGATTGGAAGCAAATCTGCTTTGAATTTATTACGTGGCCTAACGTATTTCGCCATTTCATAATCAAAATGGTTTTTAGTGATATAATCAACAATCAGCGCCTTACTAAATTTAGAAAAACTATTGCTAATACTCACCGGTCCGAACATATATCTGTATTGAGGGTTATCAATAAGATACTTTAAAATACCTTTCCACAATAAGAATAATGGAAGCGGTTTACCCTGATATTCTTTTCTAATCCACGATCTGCCCAGTTCAATGCCTTGTTTTAGCATAGGGTAAAACTGATCTTTCATTTTAAAAAGTTCGGAAAGATAAAAACCTCTGCGACCCATGCTTTCTAAAATTTCATCTCCTTTTCCAATTCTGTAGGCACCTACAATATTTTCGAGATCCTTATCCCAAATAAATAGGTGGTTGTAATAAATATCGTAATTATCTAAATCGATTTTTTTATTGGTTCCCTCACCAACTTCGCGAAAAGTAATTTCCCTAAGTCTACCAATCTCCCGTAAAATGTTTGGAATTTTTAATGTAGGAACAATATAAACCTCGTAGTTTTTTTCTGTCCATACTTTAAAATCTTCCAGCTTGCTCACTTCGGTCTTAATCAACTCACGAGAAGTTTCTTCAATAATCTCTGCTGGCTTTTTCTTAATCTTAAATAATTTAAGCGGATTAAATAATCTTCTTTCCTGATCTAAACCAACGCCAAGCGCATAGGTACGGGCACGAAGGAAATCCATTAGCTTGTTGCTGCTATTCATGTGCGAAACCTCTGATGGAGCAATCGCTTTTCCAACACGAACTTTGATGGTTAAACCCTGTTTATTCAAAAACTCAGATGGAAGTTTAGCAGTACGAAGGGTAGGATGAATAAAGCTTAAAATATTAAATAAAACGCCATTATTACCGTGGAAATAAATGGGAACAACCGGAACTTTTGCCTTCGCTATTAGCTTCCCAACTACCGGATGCCACATTCTATCGGTAACTTGTTGCGCATCTAATTTGAAGGTAGAAACTTCACCCGCAGGGAATATTCCTATTGGTATTCCATTTCTAAGTAAATCGAAAGTAGTTTTTAAACCGCTTATGCTCGATGAGTGTTGTACATTTTCAAAGGGATTTACCGCTACAAAAAATTCATCTAGATTAGGTATTTTTTTCAAAATGAAATTGACCATTACCTTCGCATCCGGACGGACAGTGCATAAAAGTTTCACTAGGGCCAAACCTTCAACCCCGCCATAAGGATGGTTTGCAATGGCAATAAATGGCCCCGTTTTAGGGATGCTCTTTAAATCATCTTCGTCGAATTCAATAGAAACTCCAATGGTTTCCAAAATCTTATCTACAAATTCTAAGCCTTTAAAGTGTTGATTTTGAGCAAAAACATCGTTAATGTCATTCAGTTTCATGAGCTCCATCATCAAGCCGGCCAAACCTGGCACACCGAGTTTATCTATCTTGGTTGCCTTCGCAAACTCAGAGGTAGTAATGATCTTCATATAATATTCTTAGATTGTTGATAGCTAAAACCCGTGAGCTTTGCAATCCCAAAAATAAGATTTATATTTATAATACACACGTCATATCACACATGAGAATTTGGCTCAATAAACATTTTGGTTTCAGTAAGGGCGAATTCAATGGATTACTGTTGTTGATATTTATTATCATCATATTAAAGGCGATACCTATTATATACGAGAAGGTGCAAACGGTAGAAAAGGACAGTCCTGATTTACTAGCCAAAATCCATAAATTAGAAATAACCGACCAACAAGATTTTCATTATAACAGAGATCGAATTGAAAGTTCGGGAGGATCCAGGAAGGCAAAACTATTTAATTTTGATCCGAATAGTTTAGGTGTTGAAGGATGGCAATCTTTAGGTTTATCTGTAAAACAGGCGCAAGCTATTGTGAATTATACTAATAAAGGCGGTAAATTCTATAAGGCTGAAGATCTTCAAAAGATGTACACCATTTCGCCAAAGATGTATAGAAAACTATTTCCATTTGTTAACATTGAGAATCAGGCCAGCCATTATCCAAAGAAAGATTTTGGTTTTGAAAAAAAGGAATATGTTAAAAAACCTCCTACAATTATCGATATCAATACTGCAGATTCTGCCCAGCTTGATGAAATAAAAGGTGTTGGTGGTACATTTGCTAATCGAATTTTAAAGTATCGGGAACGTTTAGGTGGTTTCCATAAAAAAGAGCAGCTAATGGAAGTTTATGGTTTAGATTCGGTTCGTTACGCGGAGATTAAAAATCAGATTTCAGTAAGTCCGGTAGCGCTAAAAATCCTCAATATTAATACCGCACAATTTAACGACTTGAAAGGGAATCCATATCTTTCCTACAAACAGATCAATGCCATTATCCAATACAGAAAACAGCATGGGAATTATAGTGGTCCGGCTGATTTAAAGAAAGTCCTGATCCTCAATCAAGAATTAATCGATAAAATTACACCTTATATATCTTTTTAGAAAAGCAATTGAGGTGCTAATCGGTTTCGATACTCCCGCTTTCACTCCAATCTTTTTTTAACTTTTGTTATGCTTCGGTTGCAGCTGCTTCGTGCCTCAGCATTACAGTACCTTCAAGGTTTCTTCAAAAAAAAGTATTTCTGCTTAATCGGGTTTATTTAATTTAAACTTTTGCAAATAACTAAAATTCATACGTAATGAACTAAAAAATATAAAATAGCTGCTGTGCCGTATTTATACCTTTAAAATTAATCATTAATGTTATTGAACCGAATACCATTTCATTCTGTATACATGCAAATTTATAATGGCAATTAACTATGAAATAATTGTTTATAATTGCCAGAACTAACTTAAAATATAAATTTAATGAGCGTTAGCTTTAATTTTTCAGAAACAGAAACTCAACAAAATGTAAAGGCTATGGTCCGCGATTTTGCTGAGAAAAACATACGTCCAAATATTATGGAATGGGATGAAGCGCAACATTTTCCTGTAGCGTTGTTTAAGCAATTAGGCGATTTGGGTTTAATGGGTGTGTTAGTTCCTGAAGAATATGGTGGTTCGGGTTTGGGTTATCAAGAATATGTTGATGTAATTGTAGAGGTGGCGAGAGTTTGTGGTTCTATTGGATTATCACTTGCTGCACACAATTCACTTTGTACGGGGCATATTTTGGCTTTCGGCAATGAGGAGCAAAAACAAAAGTGGTTACCAAAACTAGCTACTGCCGAATGGATTGGTGCCTGGGGTTTAACAGAGGCCAATACCGGATCTGATGCATTAAGGATGATGACCACTGCCGTTGAAGACGGCGATGATTACATCATTAATGGCGCAAAAAACTGGATCACCCATGGTAAAAGTGGAGACATTGCAGTTGTAATGGTAAGAACAGGGGAGCAGGGAAGTTCGAAAGGGATTTCTGCAATTGTGGTGGAACGCGGAACGCCAGGTTTTTCGGCAGGCAAAAAAGAAAATAAATTAGGTATGCGGGCCTCAGAAACTACAGAAATGATTTTTGATAACTGCCGTGTGCCTAAAGCCAATGTGTTGGGTAATGTAGGCGAAGGGTTTAAACAAGCGATGAAAGTATTGGATGGGGGAAGGATTTCTATTGCCGCATTAGCCTTAGGAATTGCAAAGGGTGCTTTTGATGCTGCAGTTGCTTACTCGAAACAACGCCAGCAATTCGGACAACCTATTTCCAGCTTCCAGGCCATAAGTTTTAAACTAGCTGATATGGCGACTGAAATTGAAGCTTCAGAATTGTTAATCAGACAGGCAGCTGATTTAAAAAACAGGCATTTGCCGATGACGAAAGAATCGGCTATGGCTAAATATTTCGCTTCGGAGGTTTCCGTTAAAGTGGCTACAGAAGCAGTTCAGATTTTTGGGGGATATGGTTATACCAAAGATTTCCCGGTAGAGAAATTTTATCGCGATAGTAAATTGTGTACAATAGGAGAGGGCACATCAGAAATACAAAAGATCGTTATCGCCAGAGAAATATTGAATTAGTTGAAGCTAAGGCTTAGGTTAAGATTTAGCATTGCTTAAGCTCAACCTCGATCTCAAACTTATTAAACCAAATATACATTATGAGTAATCCGGAGTGTTTAACCACCTCCGGATTTTTTTTTGCTAAATTTTTAAAACCAAGCTTTGTTAACTGCGGTTTTGACTAATGACTAATGACTAATCACAAAAGCTATGGCAAAATATTCTAAAAAAGCTGGAGAAAAGGTTGAGGAAACGATGCATGAGATGAAAGAGGGAAAGCTTAAAACAGGATCTGGCAAGAAAGTAACTTCCAAGAAGCAAGCGGTAGCCATTGGTTTATCGGAGGCGAAAAAAGAAGGCGCAAAAGTTCCGAAAAAGAAAAGTTAAATCTGTTATTTGTAAAACAAGTTGAGCAAAGGTCAGTTGATTTAAAGACTAAAGACTAAAGACTAAAGACTAAAGACTAAAGACTACTTAGCGGTTATAATACTGTCTACTACATATTCGCTAAATCCTCTCCAGGGTAAAGCATGATTGTATTGTTTATAATGCAGCTCGTAAAATTTACCGCTATTGGCCATCATCTTTTCAGCAAGTTCTTTGTTTGCAATTGAAAACTCGAATTCATTACTTTGCACACTTCCGGTAGTTCGTGATCTCAAGCCGGTCTGAATTATTTTTCCTTCGTAGGTTTTGAAGATATAACCCTTTTTAACAACAAAGTTAAGTTCGCCAGCTTTTACACCTTCGCCAAAAACGAAGAAATAACGATAGTAAAATACTATGCCTAAAATAATAATTACTAAAACTGCAATGATCGAGATTGTTTTCTTACCGGTTGTCATATATTAAATGTATCACTAAAAGTAATTAAAGATCATTATAAAACAATTAATGTTTGAATAAAATTTGTTTTTAAAAATCTTTCTCATATTCAATTATTTACTTACATTTGCAGCCCCGCTAATAGGGGAATAATTTAAAAACCACGAGAGGAGGTATTTCAGCGTTATGATCATTATTAACATTAAAGACGGCGAATCATTAGATAAAGCCCTAAAACGTTTCAAGAAAAAGTTTGAAAAAACTGGTGTATTGAGAGAACTACGTAGTCGCCAAGCATACGAGAAAAAATCCGTTGCTCGTCGTACTGAAATTAAACATGCTGTTTACATTCAGAATATGAATCAAGATACAACTTCATAAGTTGTTCACGATATAGAATATTAAAGTCCCGATCTTTTAGGTCGGGACTTTTTTGTTTTAGGCTATCATCGAAATCTTTACAATAAACAATTAGTTAATGATTTCTTTATATCAAAACAATTTGTAACTTCATATCTATACCTGGCAGGAGATATTAAATGTTGCTAAAAAGTTTTATTACCTATTTAACTCACGAGAAGCGCTATTCTTCGCATACCATCACTTCCTATCAAACTGATTTGGATCAGTTTGAGCAATACATTCATACCACTTTCGAAATAAACTTTACAGAAGTTAAGCATACGCACATTAGAAGCTATATGGTTGATTTGATGGAGCGAAAAACTTCAGAGAACACGATCAACAGAAAAATTTCTGCTTTAAGAAGTTTATATAAGTTTTTAATGCGGGAAGAGCAGGTAAGTCAAAATCCTACACTTTTAATCAAGGCTCCTAAAATTCCAAAACGTCTTCCGGTATTTGTTGATTCGCAGAAAATGAACGTTTTGCTTGATTCGGAAAATTATTTTGATAATAGTTTTGAATCTGTTAGAGATCATTTGGTTATCGAATTACTTTTTGGTACAGGAATCCGACTGGCTGAGCTTATTCAATTAAAAGAAGCTGATGTAGATACTTATTCAGGAACGATTAAGGTGTTGGGTAAAAGAAATAAGGAGCGAATTATTCCAGTAAATAAACAACTTATTAATCAGATCAATAGCTACATTGATCAAAAAAAATTGCAGAATTTTAATAACAATTTGTTTAACTTAATCGTTACGAATACAGGTGCAGTGGCATATCCAAAGCTAATATACCGTATTGTAACCTCATACCTAAACCACATATCAACCAATGAAAAGAAAAGTCCACACGTGTTGCGGCATAGTTATGCGACAAGCCTGTTAAATGCAGGAGCAGATTTAAATGCCATTAAAGAACTTTTGGGCCACGCCAGTTTGGCTGCAACCCAGGTTTACACCCACAATTCAATTGAAAGATTAAAAACAATTTATAAACAAGCCCATCCAAAGGCGTAAAAAAAGGAGGAAAAATGAAAATCGGAGTTCAATCAATCCACTTCAGTGCAGATAGTAAGTTGTTAGACTTTATCCAGAAAAAGGCAAATAAGCTAGATCAGTTTTTTGACCAAATCATTAGCGGCGAAGTGTATTTAAAATTAGAGAACGTAGAGGATGAAGCCAATAAGATCAGTGAGATTAAACTCATTGTGCCGGGTGGAACACTCTTCGCTAAAGAACAATGTAAATCATTTGAAGAGGCGACTGATTTAGCGATTGAGTCGTTGAGGAAACAAATCACGAAGCACAAAGAAAAAACACGTGCAAAATTAAGTGAGCATAAAGCAATTTTAACTGAAAGCGAAGCGACTGATTATTAAGTGTATATTTAAATAAAGTATAATTTATAGGGTAGCGAACAGAAAATGTTCGCTATTTTTTTTCAAATTTATTTTGAAGTGAAATATAAGTGTGTATATTTGCATTCCCTTTCGGAAACGGTGTTAAGCAACAAAGAAAAGGTAAGTTCTTTTAAAAGATTAAAGTTTTTAAAAAACACGCTAATAGTATGAAAAATGAAGATTTTTCGTATCATTGCACAAAATTAAAAGCCTCCTTAGCTCAGCTGGTAGAGCAACTGACTTGTAATCAGTAGGTCATTGGTTCGATTCCGATAGGAGGCTCTTTTATTTTAAAGTGTTGGTATTTTAAAATAAAGTAGGGGAGATTCCAGAGCGGCCAAATGGGACAGACTGTAACTCTGTTATCGCAAGATTTCGAAGGTTCGAATCCTTCTCTCCCCACGATTAATGAGTGGATGAGTGAATAAGAAAATGAGTGAGTATAGTAATTCAATCATTCCCAAATCAATCATTCTATCATTTGTTAAAAGCGGAAGTAGCTCAGTTGGTAGAGCGATAGCCTTCCAAGCTATAGGTCGCGAGTTCGAACCTCGTCTTCCGCTCCAATAAAGTTGAGCAGTTGGCAATTAAAGGTTGCAGTTTTATGATAACTGACAAAACTGAAGATTGATAATTGGAAAAGCCGACTTAGCTCAGCGGTAGAGCACTTCCTTGGTAAGGAAGAGGTCATGGGTTCAATTCCCATAGTTGGCTCAGGTGTAATAAAGCTTTGTTAAATCTGTTATATATTACAGAGTAGACAAGGTTTTTTGTGTTGAAATAACAAAAAATAAAAATAATAAAAAGTTAACCTACTAATTAGTTATAAATAAAATGGCAAAAGAAAAATTTGACCGCAGTAAACCGCACTTAAACATCGGTACAATCGGTCACGTCGATCACGGTAAAACAACTTTAACAGCAGCTATTACAAAAGTTTTGGCTGATGCTGGTTTAACTGAGGCACGTTCATTCGATTCAATTGACTCTGCTCCAGAGGAAAAAGAAAGAGGTATTACAATCAATACAGCTCACGTTGAGTATTCAACAGCTAACCGTCACTATGCACACGTTGACTGTCCAGGTCACGCGGATTATGTGAAGAACATGGTAACTGGTGCTGCTCAAATGGACGGTGCAATTATCGTTGTTGCTGCTACTGATGGTCCAATGCCACAAACTCGCGAGCACATCTTGTTAGCTCGTCAGGTTGGTGTACCTTCATTGGTTGTATTCATGAACAAAGTGGATATGGTTGATGATCCAGAATTATTAGAACTAGTTGAAATGGAAGTTCGTGAATTGTTATCTTTCTACGATTTCCCAGGTGATGATATTCCGGTAATCCAAGGTTCTGCATTAGGTGGATTAAACGGTGATGCTAAATGGGTTGGTAAAATTATGGAATTAATGGATGCTGTTGATAGCTACATTCCAATTCCTCCACGTTTAACTGAACTTCCTTTCTTAATGCCTGTTGAAGATGTATTCTCAATTACTGGTCGTGGTACTGTTGCTACAGGTCGTATTGAGCGTGGTGTAATCAACTCTGGAGATCCAGTTGAGATCTTAGGTATGGGTGCTGAGAACTTAAAATCTACAGTAACTGGTGTTGAGATGTTCCGTAAAATTTTAGATTACGGTGAAGCTGGTGATAACGTAGGTTTATTGTTACGTGGTATTGAGAAAACTGATATCCGTCGTGGTATGGTAATCTGTAAACCAGGTTCAGTAACTCCTCACTCTGATTTCAAAGCTGAGATCTATGTATTATCAAAAGCTGAAGGTGGTCGTCACACGCCATTCTTTAACAAATACCGTCCTCAATTCTATTTCCGTACTACAGATGTAACTGGTGAAATTTCACTAGCTGAAGGTACTGAAATGGTAATGCCAGGTGATAACGTTACAATTTCTGTGAAATTGATTTCTCCTATCGCAATGGAAAAAGGTCTACGTTTCGCTATCCGTGAAGGTGGTAGAACAGTAGGTGCTGGTCAGGTAACTGAAATCTTAGCTTAATTTTAAGCTATTATATAAAAATTAGCTAATTGGCTTCTATGCTAATTAGCTAATTTTATCCACGGGAATAGTTCAACGGTAGAATAGAGGTCTCCAAAACCTTTGATCAGGGTTCGAATCCTTGTTCCCGTGCCAAAAAATAATGATTGTATTAGTGAATGTTTTAATGATTGAATGTTAAGCATTCTCTCACTCACTAATTCAATCATTTAATCATTATAATAAATATGGCTAAAGTAGTTGAGTTTATAAAAGAATCATACGATGAAATGACCAATAAGGTTACATGGCCTACTTGGGGAGAGTTGCAAAGCTCTGCGATTCTTGTTTTAGTGGCTTCTTTAATTATTGCATTGGTTATTTTTGCAATGGATAAAGGCTCTACATTTGTGTTAGATACTTTTTATAAATCACTTTCTAATTAATATTTACTAATGAGCGATCTAAAGTGGTACGTTGTAAGGGCGGTTAGCGGTAAAGAAAAGAAGGTAAAACAATACATTGATGCTGAGATCAGCCGTTTAGGTTTCTCTCATTTGGTTCCTCAGGTTTTAATACCGATGGAAAAATATTACCAAATGAAAGATGGTAAGAAAATTGCCAAAGAACGTAACTTTTATCCTGGTTATGTTTTAATCGAAGCAACATTAGATGGAGAATTAGAGCACATCATTAAAGGAATTAATAGTGTTATTGGTTTCTTAGGTGATAAAGCTGGTAATCCAATTCCAATGCGCCAGGCAGAAGTTAACCGTATTTTAGGTGTGGTTGATGAAATGAGCGAGCAAGGCGAAACCATGAATGTGCCTTACTATGTTGGTGAAGGTATTAAAGTTATGGATGGACCTTTCAATGGTTTCTCTGGTGTGATTGAAGAAGTGAACGAAGAGAAGAAAAAATTAAAAGTAATGGTTAAGATTTTCGGTCGTAAAACACCATTGGAACTTAACTACATGCAAGTAGAAAAAGAATAAGCTGATTTACGATTGTAGGTTTTAGATCTACGTTTTTTAAGATATAATAAAAGCTTTCCTCAAGAGGGAAAGCTTTTTGCGTTCATGGTATTTTGTAAAATAAGTTTTATTAGTATATTCGTTTATCTCATCTCTCAAAAAGTCATTTATTCTAAGAATCTAAATTAACAAAATGAAAAGATTATTTTCAAAACGCTTTGTGTTCTTCTGCTGCTCGGTGGTAGGTTCGTTATTTATCTTTAATTCGTGTAAGAAAAGCGAAAGTATGATTTCAAACACTGAACTCATTTCACATGCAAAGAGTTGGTTTTCGTCAGAGAAAAATATTTTTTATATACCTAATTGGGATAAAGTCGAGATATTTTAAAGATAAGGAGATAAATTATTTAATTATGCCTTCAAATTTCAAATTGGAAACAGGAAATAATAGGGTTGTTTCACAATTGATTATTGCTGATTCACTAGGAAGTTATTCAGCTAAGTTAATAGAAGTTGTAAATGCTGATTTACCTGAAACGATAAGAGATTTGACAGTTATATTTCAAGGTGGAAAAGATTTGAATAGTAATTTTACCGGCAATGTTTTAGTTTTAGATGCTGCACACACGTTTAAATATGGACAACAATTTATTAACGGTAAGGTCAGTTCGAAACTGAAAGTTAAGTTTTTTCAGAATGGAACAATTGGGCTAAGAGATAAACTTTTAATGACTATGCAAGCACCACCAGAAGTACCTGTTGAGCCAGTATGTACAGATTGGTACTGGACAACTTTTAATGGGAATACTGGACAGGTTATTTCTGAGAGTTATTTATATACTACTTGTACGGGAAATAATTCTTATGGTGGTGGCAGTAGCACTGGAACAGGAGAAAATAACGTAAATAGGGAGATTATTGATAGTTTAACCAATGAGTGTTTAAAGACTGCACTTGCGAAAGCAAAGGGAGTAAGTGGCAAAAACTTTACAGATACAATTAGTAAAATTATATCCAGTTTGGATGCGAACACTAAGGTAAAAGTAGGTATTAGTAACGTACCCGAACTATATGATAATAAAGGGAAAGTAGTTGATGGCAGAACTACAGGATATAATTATGATGGGGGTATTTTCAAGTGTTCAATCTTACTAAATGAAGATGTGTTAAAGAACTCAACACAAGAATATGCTGTTGCAACCATAATACATGAAACATTGCATGCTTACCTACAGTATAAAAAAGGGAGCACTATTAATCATGGACAAAATCATGAGGATATTTCTAAAAATTATATTACACCGTTTGTAAATATTATGAAATCTATTTATCCTAACTTAGATTTAAAAGAAGCTACTGCAATGGCTTGGAGCGGTGTTCAAGGTACATCATTATGGAAAGAGAATTATGAGAATGATACTTTTAAAATTGGAGCAACAAATCTAACAATGGACTTTTCTACAATGAAAGGTTTGGAAAATGCTCATCATTATGGTTTTGCCGATAATAGTACACCTTTATGCCCCAAAAAACAATAATTATGAGAGTTATAATCTGTTTATTTATAATTAGTTTTTTTTCTTTGGATGCTAAAGCACAGAATAACGTAGGCATAACCCCCCTGCATGAATTTTTTCAAAAAAATGCAGACAGTACTTATATATTACAATTTGTAGGTACTTTTAATATTCCAAGCTATAGAATTTTGAGTAAGGTAGGGGACACCATAACAACCTATACCTATAAAAGTAATACAAAACTGGATCATAAGGTTAAAAATATTCCAAAAGCATTTAGAGATATGTTTTTAAAGAAAAATGGAAATTTGATATATTTTATACCTGTTGACATTAACGTATTTTTTAACCCCCATTATTTAAGTTTAGATAGTTTAAATCAATTTTGGTCTAAATCTTCCAAGTTAAAAATGTGGGATATTAACGATGATAAGATTGATGGAGAAGGCTGTGGTGAAAAACATTCTAGGTACGCAATATCAGATGGTGGTGAGATTTATCTACATCTTATTACTAAAGATAGTATTAAAGAATTATTTTTTTATGCACCAGATTATTATAATGAAAAATGTCCTGGTAGAAAAGGGAGAAAAGCTATTATAGATTTATGGGATCTGTTTGATACATATTTCAAAGTGGAAACTAGGTATTAAAAACTTAAAGATATAATATAAAATATATTTTTCCTAATCTATTGTAGGACTGCAAGATTATCCATATCTTTGCAGTCCTTTAAGTTTTATAGGAACTATAAGGAAAATAAATGTTACATGCTTCCAATATTTAACATTGAGTTTTAAATAAACAAAAAACACAAAATGGCAAAAGAAGTCAGTGCAATGATCAAATTACAGATCAAAGGCGGAGCGGCAAATCCATCGCCACCAGTAGGACCTGCATTAGGTGCTAAAGGGGTGAACATTATGGAGTTTTGCAAACAGTACAACGCTCGTACCCAAGATAAAGCAGGTAAAGTATTGCCAGTTGTAATTACTGTTTATGCTGATAAGTCATTCGATTTCATCATCAAAACCCCTCCGGTAGCTATCCAGTTAAAAGATGCTACTAAATTACAGAGTGGTTCTGCTGAGCCTAACCGTAAAAAAGTTGGGTCGGTGACCTGGGACCAGATTAAAGTTATTGCTGAAGATAAAATGCCTGATTTAAATGCATTTACAATCGAATCTGCAATGAGTATGGTTGCTGGAACAGCACGCAGTATGGGAATCACCGTTTCTGGTGACGCACCCTGGAACAATTAATTAAAAAACAGTTTACAACAGTGGCGAAATTAACTAAAAATCAAAAAAAGGCACATGCTAAAATAGAAGCTGGTAAAGCTTATACTTTGAAGGATGCTGCTGCTTTGGTAAAAGAAATCACTACTACTAAATTCGATGCTTCAGTTGATATTGATGTATCTTTAGGAGTAGATCCGCGTAAAGCCAATCAAATGGTACGTGGTATTGCTACTTTACCACACGGTACAGGTAAAACTGTACGTGTTTTAGCTTTAGTAACTCCTGATAAGGAAGAAGAAGCGAAAGCAGCTGGCGCAGACTTCGTTGGTTTAGACGAGTATGTTGCTAAAATTGAAGGTGGTTGGACCGATGTAGACATTATTATCACTACACCAGCTTGTATGGCTAAGGTAGGTAAATTGGGCCGTGTTTTAGGTCCAAGGAACTTAATGCCTAACCCAAAATCAGGTACAGTAACTAACGAAGTTGGTAAAGCTGTAACTGAGGTTAAAGCAGGTAAGATCGATTTTAAAGTAGACAAAACGGGTATCATACACGCCTCGATAGGAAAAGTATCATTCCCAGCAGACAAAATTTATGAGAATGCACTTGAAATCATTCAAGTAATTTCAAAATTAAAACCATCTGCTGCAAAAGGAACTTATTTTAAAAGCATTCACGTGTCTTCTACAATGAGTCCTGGGATTGCAATTGAAACTAAATCAGTAGCGGGGATTTAATCATGAACAGAGAAGAAAAAAACGACGTAGTTTTAGAACTACAAGGACAAATGCAAGAGTATGGCAATTTTTATATTGCTGATACTTCTAGCCTTTCTGTTGAGCAGATTAATAACATCCGCCGCAAATGTTTCGAAGGTGATATCATTATGAAGGTTGCTAAAAACTCTTTAATTCGCAAAGCGATTGAAGGTTTAGATGGCGATGCTTCTGAGATATACGAAGCGCTTAAAGGTTCATCATCATTATTATTCTCAAAAACAGCAAACGCTCCGGCTAAGTTGATTAAAACTTTGAGAAAAACTTCTGATAAACCTGTGCTTAAAGCAGCATACATAGATTCATCAGTATATGTTGGTGATGATCAATTGAATAACTTAGTAAGCTTAAAATCAAGAGAAGAGCTTATTGGCGATATCATTGGATTATTACAATCACCAGCTAAAAATGTTCTATCTGCGCTTCAATCAGGCGGTAACAAAATTGCAGGAATTGTTAAAACTCTTCAAGAAAGAGAAGGTTAACGAACACCTTAAGTTCGCAAATAAAACAAAATTATTTTACGTAAAAATTTAAAATCTTAATAAAATGGCAGATTTAAAATCGTTTGCTGAGCAATTAGTAAACTTAACCGTTAAAGAAGTTAACGAATTAGCTCAAATCTTAAAAGACGAGTATGGTATCGAGCCTGCAGCTGCTGCTGTAGTTGCTGGTCCTGCTGCTGGTGGTGATGCACCTGCTGCTGCTGCAGAAAAAACATCTTTTGATGTAATTCTTAAAGAAGCTGGTGGCGCTAAATTAGCAGTTGTTAAACTTGTAAAAGACTTAACAGGTCTTGGTTTGAAAGAAGCTAAAGACTTAGTTGATGGAGCACCAAAAGAATTAAAAGCTGGTGTTACTAAAGACGAAGCAGAAGCTCTTAAAAAACAATTAGAAGAAGCTGGAGCAGTAGTTGAAATTAAGTAATCACTTAATTTAGCTAGGCTAAAAATGTATTAGACACCGACTGAAAATGTTGGTGTCTTTACCTGTTTATAAACATCTCATTTTGTTTGGTTAATGAGCCTGTTTAAAATCCGAACCAAACAAATAGTTTATTCTTAAACTAAAATCTTTTAGTCCATTGGCAAAGACAGTCGAACAAAGAGTAAATTTTGCAACTAGTAAGCACATTATAGACTATCCGGATTTTCTGGATGTGCAATTGCAATCATTCAGAGAATTTTTCCAGATAGATACCACATCAGACGATCGCTCTAGCGAAGGTTTGTTTAAAGTGTTTGCTGAAAACTTTCCAATAACAGATTCAAGAAATATCTTCGTATTAGAGTTTCTTGATTATTTTGTTGATCCGCCACGTTACGATATACACGAGTGTATTGAGCGTGGATTAACCTACAATGTTCCATTAAAAGCAAAGCTTAAGCTTTCTTGTAACGATGTTGAACATGAAGATTTTGAAACCATTATTCAGGATGTGTATTTAGGTACTATCCCGTATATGACACCAAAAGGTACATTTGTTATCAACGGTGCAGAACGTGTTATCGTTTCGCAATTACACCGTTCTCCAGGTGTGTTCTTCGGCCAAAGCCGTCACACTAACGGAACCAAATTGTATTCTGCCCGTGTTATTCCTTTCAAAGGTTCATGGATCGAGTTTGCTACTGACGTGAATAACGTGATGTATGCTTACATCGATCGTAAGAAAAAATTCCCGGTTACCACTTTATTACGTGCTATCGGTTACGATTCTGATAAAGACATCTTAGAACTTTTTGATCTTGCTGACGAAGTAAAAGTTAGTAAATCAGGTTTAAAGAAATATATCGGTCGTAAACTGGCTGCAAGAGTTTTAAAGAAATGGGTTGAAGATTTTGTAGATGAAGATACAGGTGAGGTAGTTTCTATCGACCGTAATGAAGTGATTCTTGAAAGAGAAACCGTTTTAGAAGACGAACACATTGATATGGTTATCGAAGCTGGCGTAAAAAGCATCATCTTATCAAAAGAAGATGGCGCTAGTCAGGCAGATTATACCATTATTTATAATACATTACAAAAAGATACCTCTAACTCAGAGAAAGAAGCTGTTGAAAACATCTATCGTGCTTTGCGTAACGCAGAACCACCTGATGAGGAAACTGCTCGTGGTATCATTGATCGTTTATTCTTCTCGGATAAACGTTACGATTTAGGTGATGTTGGTCGTTACCGCATTAACCGTAAATTGAAAATGAATACCCCTGATGAGGTTAAAGTTTTAACAAAAGCAGATATTATTGCAATTGTTAAATATTTGATCAAATTGATCAACTCAAAAGAAGAAGTGGATGATATTGATCACTTATCAAACCGTCGTGTACGTACGGTAGGTGAGCAATTGTACGCACAATTTGGTGTTGGTTTAGCCCGTATGGCTAGAACAATCCGTGAGCGTATGAACATTCGCGATAACGAGGTGTTTACACCAACTGATTTGATTAACGCTCGTACGTTATCATCAGTGATCAACTCTTTCTTTGGTACAAATCAGTTATCTCAGTTTATGGATCAAACGAATCCATTAGCAGAGATTACGCACAAACGCCGTTTATCAGCTTTAGGTCCAGGTGGTTTATCACGTGAAAGAGCTGGTTTCGAGGTACGTGACGTTCACTACACTCACTACGGTCGTTTATGTACTATCGAAACTCCTGAGGGACCAAACATTGGTTTAATCTCATCACTTTGTGTGCATGCGAAAATCAATAATTTAGGTTTCATCGAAACACCATACAAACGTGTTGAAGATGGTAAGGTAGTGGTTGATTCAGACGTTATTTATTTATCTGCAGAAGATGAAGATGGTAAAACCATTGCTCAGGCTAATGCAGAATATGATGATAAAGGTAACTTTATAACACCACGCGTTAAAGCACGTTATGAGGGTGACTTCCCGATTATTGAGCCTGAGAAATTAGACTTAATGGACGTTGCTCCTAATCAGATTACTTCAATTGCTGCTTCGTTAATTCCGTTCTTAGAACATGATGATGCGAACAGGGCTTTGATGGGATCGAACATGCAACGTCAGGCCGTACCATTGTTACGTCCTGAAGCACCAATTGTTGGTACAGGTTTGGAAGGTCGCGTTGCCCGTGACTCAAGAACATTGATCAACGCTGAAGGTGATGGTGTTGTTGAGTATGTAGATGCTAACGAAATCACAATTAAATATGAGCGTAACGAAGATGATCGTTTAGTTTCATTTGAAGGTGATAGCAAAACTTACCGTTTAATTAAGTTCAAAAAAACCAACCAGAATACTTGTATCAACTTAAAACCAATCGTTAAGAAAGGTCAGAAAGTTACTAAAGGACAAGTGCTTTGTGAAGGTTATGCAACAGAAAATGGTGAATTGGCATTAGGTAGAAACTTGAAAGTAGCTTTCATGCCTTGGCAAGGTTTCAACTTTGAGGATGCGATTGTAATTAACGAGCGTATTGTTCGTGATGACGTTTTCACTTCATTGCATATTGAAGAGTTTGAATTAGAAGTACGTGATACTAAACGTGGCGAAGAGGAATTAACACCAGATATCCCGAACGTTTCTGAAGAGGCTACAAAAGACTTAGATGAAAACGGTATTATCCGTGTTGGTGCTGATGTAAAAGAGGGTGATATTTTAATTGGTAAGATCACTCCAAAAGGAGAATCTGATCCTTCACCAGAAGAGAAATTACTACGTGCAATTTTTGGAGATAAAGCAGGTGATGTTAAAGATGCGTCTTTAAAAACTCCTCCTTCAATTCAAGGTGTGGTAATTGATACTAAGTTATTCAGCCGTGCTAAGAAAACTACAAAAGCTGAAGAAAAATCGGCAATTGAGAAATTAGATAAGAGCTACAATAACATCACTGAGAAGTTAAAAGCAGAATTAGTAGACAAATTATTCACAATTGTAAATGGAAAAACATCTCAAGGTGTATTTAATATTTACAAAGAATTATTAGTACCTAAAGGCGCTAAATTTACTCAGAAAATTTTAGCAGATCTTGAGTTTGCGCACATCAGCCCTAACAAATGGACAACTGATGACGACAAAAATGAGATGATTAAAATGTTGCTTCACAACTACGGTATCCGTGTTAACGAAGAACTTGGAGCTTACAAACGCGATAAATTTGCGATTAGTGTAGGTGATGAGCTTCCATCGGGAATTGTACAAATGGCAAAAGTTTATGTGGCTAAAAAACGTAAGTTAAAAGTAGGTGATAAAATGGCGGGTCGCCACGGTAACAAAGGTATTGTAGCACGTATTGTACGTGATGAAGATATGCCTTTCTTAGCTGATGGTACTCCGGTTGATATTGTGTTGAACCCACTAGGTGTACCTTCACGTATGAACCTTGGTCAGATCTATGAAACTATTTTGGCTTGGGCAGGTCAGGAATTGGGTGTGAAATTCGCAACTCCAATTTTTGATGGCGCTACACACCAAGAGGTAGAAGAGTGGATTGCTAAAGCGGGCGTTCCTGCTTCAGGTAAAACTTACTTATACAATGGTTTAACAGGTGAGCGTTTCGATCAGACTACAACTGTAGGTATTATCTACATGTTGAAATTAGGTCACATGGTTGATGATAAGATGCACGCCCGTTCAATCGGACCATACTCATTAATTACACAACAGCCATTGGGTGGTAAAGCCCAGTTTGGTGGTCAGCGTTTTGGTGAGATGGAGGTTTGGGCATTAGAGGCATTCGGTGCAGCTAATATTCTTCAAGAGATCTTAACCGTTAAATCGGATGATGTAATCGGAAGAGCGAAAACTTACGAAGCCATTGTTAAAGGTGAAAACCTACCAACCCCGGGTGTTCCAGAATCGTTCAACGTATTGGTACACGAGTTACGTGGTTTAGGTTTAGATATTACGTTAGACTAATTGAATGAAAGAATGAGTGAATGAGTGAATGATGGGTAGCTGTCATTCAATCATTCAATCACTCAATCCTTCGATCATTAAAGAAAGAGATATGTCTTACAAAAAGGATAATAAATTAAAAAGCAATTTCACATCAATCACGATTAGCTTATCGTCTCCAGAAATTATTTTGGAACGTTCAAGCGGTGAGGTGTTGAAACCGGAAACCATTAACTACCGTACTTACAAACCTGAGCGTGATGGTTTGTTCTGTGAGCGTATTTTTGGTCCGGTAAAAGATTACGAATGTCATTGCGGTAAATACAAACGTATCCGTTATAAAGGTATTGTTTGTGATCGTTGTGGTGTTGAGGTAACAGAGAAGAAAGTACGTCGTGAGCGTATGGGACACATCGCTTTGGTGGTTCCTGTTGCGCACATCTGGTATTTCCGTTCGTTACCAAACAAAATCGGTTATTTATTAGGTTTACCTACTAAAAAATTAGATTTAATTATCTATTACGAGCGTTACGTAGTTATTCAATCAGGCTTAATGGCCGAAGAAGGTATCAACTATATGGACTTCTTAACGGAAGAAGAATATTTAGATATCTTAGATAAATTACCTAAAGAAAACCAATACTTAGACGATAAAGATCCTAATAAATTCATCGCCAAAATGGGTGCTGAAGCATTAGAAGATTTATTAAAACGTATTGATTTAGATACTTTATCTTATGATTTACGTCACCAGGCTGCTAACGAAACCTCTCAACAACGTAAAAATGAGGCTTTAAAACGTCTTCAGGTTGTTGAAGCTTTCCGTGGTGCTAATACACGTATTGAGAATCGCCCTGAGTGGATGATTGTTAAAATCGTTCCGGTTATTCCACCAGAATTACGTCCATTAGTACCATTAGAAGGTGGTCGTTTTGCGACTTCAGATTTAAATGATTTATACCGTCGTGTAATTATCCGTAACAACCGTTTAAAACGTTTGATCGAGATTAAAGCACCAGAGGTAATTTTACGTAACGAGAAACGTATGTTACAGGAAGCTGTAGATTCGTTATTCGATAACTCACGTAAAGTTAACGCGGTTAAAACTGAAGGTAACCGTGCTTTGAAATCACTTTCAGATATCTTGAAAGGTAAACAAGGTCGTTTCCGTCAGAACTTATTAGGTAAACGTGTGGATTATTCAGCTCGTTCGGTAATTGTTGTTGGGCCTAGCCTCAAATTACACGAGTGCGGTATTCCTAAAGATATGGCTGCTGAGCTTTACAAACCATTCATTATTCGTAAGATGATTGAGCGTGGTGTGGTAAAAACAGTTAAATCTGCTAAGAAAATCGTTGATAGAAAAGATCCATTAGTTTGGGATATCTTAGAAAATGTATTGAAAGGTCACCCGGTATTATTAAACCGTGCACCTACCTTACACAGATTAGGTATTCAGGCTTTCCAGCCAAAATTAATTGAAGGAAAAGCGATCCAATTACACCCGTTAGTTTGTACTGCATTCAACGCCGATTTTGATGGTGACCAGATGGCTGTCCACTTACCACTAGGTAACGCAGCAATTTTGGAAGCCCAAGTATTAATGTTGGCTGCACACAATATCTTAAACCCTGCAAACGGTACACCAATTACAGTACCTTCTCAGGATATGGTTTTGGGTCTTTATTATATTACTAAAGGCCGTAGAACTGATGATACAAGAGTAGTAAAAGGACAGGATTCTAATTTCTATTCTCCAGAGGAAGTAATTATTGCTTACAATGAGAAAGAATTAGATCTCCATGCTTTCATCAAGGTGAGGGTAAATGTTAAGCAAAACGATGGTTCTATCGTTAATAAATTAACAGAGACTACTGTTGGTAGAGTATTATTTAACCAATTGGTACCTGAAGAGGTAGGTTATATCAATGAGTTGTTGACTAAAAAATCGTTAAGAGATATTATCGGTGAAGTAGTAAAAATGACTGGTATGGCCCGTGCTTCTCAATTCTTAGATGATATCAAAGAATTAGGTTTCAAAATGGCTTTCCAAGGCGGTTTATCGTTCAACTTACAGGACGTAAACATCCCGGTAGAAAAACATACTTTATTAGAGCAGGCTGCAGCTGAAGTTGAAGAGGTAAGAAACAACTATAACATGGGTTTCATTACCAACAACGAACGTTACAACCAGATTATCGATATCTGGACTCGTATCAACAACAGGTTAACTACTTTCGTTATGACTCAGTTATCGTCGGATAACCAAGGTTTTAACTCAGTTTACATGATGCTTGATTCAGGTGCACGTGGTTCGAAAGAGCAGATTCGTCAGCTTTGCGGAATGCGTGGTTTGATGGCGAAACCTCAAAAATCAGGTTCAGGTGGTGATATCATTGAAAACCCGATCTTATCAAACTTTAAAGAAGGTTTATCGGTATTAGAGTACTTCATCTCTACTCACGGTGCTCGTAAAGGTTTGGCGGATACGGCTTTAAAAACGGCGGATGCGGGTTACTTAACTCGTCGTTTACATGACGTTGCTCAGGATATGATTGTTAACGATAACGACTGTGGTACTTTAAGAGGTATGTACACTACTGCCTTAAAAGATCAGGAAGATATCGTTGAACCATTATTTGATAGAATTTTAGGTCGTACTTCATTACATGATGTATACAATCCTTTGGATAATACATTATTAGTAGGTGCGGGCGAAGATATTAATGAAGAAGTTGCTAAATTGATCGAAGAATCTCCTTTAGAAGGTATTGAAATTCGTTCAGTATTAACTTGCGAAGCTAAACGTGGTGTTTGTGCATTATGTTATGGTCGTAACTTAGCATCTGGTAAACGTGTTCAAAGAGGTGAAGCAGTTGGTGTAATTGCAGCACAGTCAATCGGTGAGCCGGGTACACAGTTAACACTTCGTACTTTCCACGTGGGTGGTACTGCATCAAACATTGCTGCAGAATCAAACATTGTTGCTAAGTTTGATGGTGTTATCGAATTCGAAAATATCCGTACAGTTGATACACAAACTGAAGATGGTACAGTACAAGTTGTATTGGGTCGTTCAGGTGAGTTTAAAATTGTTGAGCCAGGTACAGGCAGAGTGATCGTTACCAACAACATTCCTTATGGTGCTTTCTTGTTCGTAAAAGAAGGAGATAAGTTATCTAAAGGAGATAAAATTTGTTCGTGGGATCCGTACAACGCGGTTATTCTTTCAGAATTTGCCGGTAAAGCACAGTTTGATGCGATCATTGAGGGTGTTACCTTCCGTGAAGAATCAGATGAGCAAAC
Source organism: Pedobacter sp. Leaf41 (assembly GCF_001422545.1). Taxonomy (GTDB): domain Bacteria; phylum Bacteroidota; class Bacteroidia; order Sphingobacteriales; family Sphingobacteriaceae; genus Pedobacter. The sequence goes on from NZ_LMLE01000006.1 coordinate 83,355, forward strand.
TGGTCACCGTGAAAAAGTAATTATTGATACACGTGATAAAACTAAAAACCCTTCTGTTCAAATCGTTGATAAGAAAGGTGAATTTATCAAAGGTTATAACATTCCAGTAGGTGCTCACGTTTCAGTTGATGAAGGCGAAGCGATTCAAACTGGTCAGATTATCGCTAAAATTCCTCGTGCAACTGGTAAAACCCGAGATATTACAGGTGGTTTGCCTCGTGTAACGGAGTTATTTGAGGCTCGTAATCCTTCAAACCCAGCTGTAGTAACTGAGATTGATGGTGTAGTAACTTTAGGTGGTGTTAAACGTGGTAACCGTGAGATTACAATCGAATCTAAAGATGGTGAAGTTAAAAAATACCTTGTTCCATTGTCGAAACACATCCTTGTACAGGATAATGACTTTGTGAAAGCCGGTATGCCTTTATCAGATGGTTCAATTTCTCCTGCAGATATCTTATCAATTAAAGGCCCGGCAGCGGTTCAAGAATACTTAGTAAATGGTATTCAAGAGGTTTACCGTTTGCAAGGTGTAAAAATTAACGATAAGCACTTCGAGGTAATTGTTCACCAGATGATGCAGAAAGTTCACATCGAAGATCCAGGTGATACTATTTTCTTAGAAAATAACGCTGTAGATCGTTGGGATTTTGCAGAAGAGAACGATGCAATGTACGACAAAAAAGTTGTGGAAGATGCAGGCGACTCGACAGATTTAAAACCAGGTCAAATTGTATCATTGCGTAGATTAAGAGACGAAAATTCTCAATTGAAACGTAAAGATTTGAAACAGATCACGGTTAGAGATGCAAGACCAGCAACAGCTAGTTCTATCTTACAAGGTATTACTCGTGCATCATTAGGTACTAAATCGTTCATTTCTGCGGCTTCGTTCCAGGAAACTACGAAAGTATTAAATGAGGCAGCGATTGCAGGTAAACGCGATAACATGTTAGGCTTGAAAGAAAACGTGATCGTTGGTCACTTAATCCCTTCAGGTACTGGTGTACGTGGTTACGAAAGAATCATTGTTGGTTCTCAAGAAGAATACGATAAGTTATTGGCTTCGAAACAAGAAGAAGTAGAAGCATAATATACTTCATATTTTTAAAAGGGCTGTTTCATTTATTTGAAGCAGCCCTTTTTGTTTTAAATATTTTTTTAGTCTTAATGATAAAATATTACCTTTAAATGCTCTATTAAGAACAGTGCAAAATTTACCACATCATGGAAGAACAACAAAACGAAAATCAATTAAACATAGAGCTATCTGAAGAAATCGCTGAAGGTATTTTTTCAAATCTTGCCATTATTACCCATTCCAATACCGAATTCGTGTTAGATTTTATTCGTGTAATGCCGGGAATTCCGAAGGCAAAAGTTAAATCAAGAATTATTTTAACGCCAGAACACGCCAAACGATTACTTGTTGCTTTGGATGACAATATCCAGAAGTTTGAAGCGGTAAACGGTAGAATCAAAACGCAAGAGGAACCACCGTTTCCAATGGGTTTTGGAGGGCCAACCGCTCAAGCATAGCCTGCAAAGTTTTCAGGGTCATCTTAAAAACAAATTTTTGCTTGCTATGTTAGCATAGTAGGCATTCTGCTATAACCATATATTAAACTATGAGAAAACTTTTATTAGCCTTATTATTTTCTGCTCCGCTATGGGTGCTGGGACAAGGTTTCCAAGTCAATTTACAAGGACAAAAACAAATAGGAATGGCTGGCGCCGGCTCGGCACTGGCTTTGGACGAAGCTTCAGTTTTTTTCAATCCTGGTGCAGTTACTTTTTTAGAAAAAAATTCTATTTCTGCGGGTGTTAATCCGTTACTTTTTAAATCTGCTTTTAAGCAAAACGGATCAAACATCACTGAAAACGTTAAAAATAAAATTGCACCGCCTTTTGAAGCTTATGCCGTTTGGGGTCCGAAATCAAATAAATGGAAGTTAGGTTTTGGTGTTTATACTCCATTTGGAGGTTTGGTAGATTGGGGTAACGATTGGTCTGGCAGATATGCATTGACATCATTAAACCTGAAGGCAATCTATTTTCAACCTACCTTAAGTGTTAAAATTACCGATCGGATTGGTATTGGAGCAGGCTTCGTTTATAATCACGGAGATGTTAATTTACAAAGGGCATTGCCTGTGAACTATCCTGACGGACGCTCCGGTCATGCCACTTTAGAAGGAACTGGAAGTGGTTATGGATGGAATGCAGGTTTATACATTAACACATTAAGCAATATTACCTTTGCGGTGGTTCATAAATCAAAAGTAATTACCAAATTGGATGGTGGATCGGCAACTTTTGATGTTCCCGAGTCATTAAGGTCATCTTTCCCAGCCGGAAATACTTTTAATGCAGAGTTGCCATTGCCATCTACAACGACTCTAGGTATTGGTATTCCACTTTCAAAAAGTACTACTCTTGCGTTTGATGCGAGTTGGGTACAGTGGAGAGTTTACGAGGAATTGGCTTTTGATTATGCTGTGAACACTCCTGCCTTGGCTGATACGAAATCTGCCCGCAATTATCGCGATGGATCTTCGTTTAAATTAGGTGTAGATCACAAGGCATCTGAAAAAGTATCATTACGAGCTGGGGTGGGTTATGCATTTTCTCCTGTCCAGGATGGATATGTTACGCCAGAAGCTCCAGACGCAAATCGTTATATTCTAAGTGCTGGTGTAGGCTATGCACCGACAAGCCGTTTTGAAGTAAATGCTTCGTTTTTCTTTGAAGATGTTCAATCGCGTAAGCAAAAAAATATAGAAACTGGTTTAGATGGCACTTTCAAAACGTTAGTTTATGCACCTGGTCTTTCATTAACTTATAAGTGGTAGGAGAAATTTAAATGAAAAAATATATATTAAATAGTCTTTTTGCTGCCGTTGTTTTATTCGCAGCTTCATGTAAGCCAGAAATTGAAACACCTGCAGGCACCACCGCCGGGCAAGCAAATTTCAGTAAATATATTGCTGTTGGGAATTCACTCACTGCTGGTTTTGCAGACGGTGGCCTTTACCTAGAGGGGCAAAAAGTAGCCTATCCGAATTTATTGGCTGCACAAATGGCTACAGTGGGTGGCGGAGCTTTCACCTCGCCATTTTTCGCTGATGCTCAAGCAAATGGTTCTGGATATTTAACCTTATCGGCTTTGGTAAATGGAAGTCCAACTCTGGCCAACGTTACCACGAATCTTGCTTATCGAGATGCAACCCATTTGGCAAAGTATACCGGAGAAGTTCAGAACCTGGGCATTCCGGGAATGCGTGTTGATTTGGCTTTTGCGGCCCCTTACAGTGCTGCAAATATGTATATGGAGCGTTTACTCAGTGATACACAAGTAGGAACAACAACTTATTTTCAGTTTATACAAGGCAGAAATCACAGCTTTTTTTCTTTATGGTTAGGAAATAACGACGCCTTGGGCTGGGCAACAAATGGAGGCGTAACCACTGACGCAACAAATGTGTTGACGGATAAGGCTACATTTTCAATGTTGTATTCTAATTTGATAAATGCATTAACTGCTGGCGGTCAAAAAGGGGTGGTAGGAACTATTCCTGATGTTACGGCTGTGCCTTATTTTAATACCGTAACAGTGGGTGCGTTATTAGCGGCTGCTAAAGCAATAAATCCGGCTGCTGTTGCAGTATTTATCCAAACTGGAACTGGTGTTAGAGCCGCTACCGGCGAAGATTTGATTCGTTTACCTTTCCAAACTGCTGGTTTGTTTGGCACAGGAACAATTCCATATGGACTGGATCCAAGAAATCCAATTGCCAATAATTGGGTGCTGGATAAAGATGAGATTATACGCGTTAAAGATTATGTAAACAGCTACAACAGTACAATTAAATCGCTTGCTAATAGTAAAGGTTTAGCAGTAGCAGATACTTACACTTATTTAAATATGGTTAAAGCTGGTATCGCTATTCAGGGAATTAATATTAATTCGGCTTTTATCACTGGTGGCGCATTTTCATTGGATGGCATTCACCTTACACCAAGAGGAAACGCGGTAATTGCAAATGTGTTTATTGATGCCATTAATAGCAAATACAATTCTACAATTCCTTCCATTGATATTACTAAATATAGAGGTGTGAAGTTCCCAGATAAATAATCAACTTCAACAAAAAAGGATTCACAATTTGTGAATCCTTTTTTAGTTATAATCTATCTTCAATATAGCTAATCACATTTTCCGTATCATTAGGCTCGAACCATTTTATCTCTTCGTCTCTACGAAACCAAGTCAACTGTCTTTTTGCAAATCTTCGCGTATTTTGTTTAATGGCATTAATGGCATCTTCTAACGCGATTTTGCCATCCAGATAGTCGAAAATTTCACTGTAACCAACGGTGTTAAGAGCGTTATATTTTCTGAAGCTCCTTAAAGATTTCACTTCCTCTACCAGGCCATTAGCAATCATTTGATCAACACGCTGATTAATTCGATCGTATAAAAAGGCTCTGTCGGTATTCAAGCCAAATTTAATCATATTAAACGGACGTACTTTCTTTGTAGCAGAAAGCATCGACGAAAGTTTTTTTCCAGTGGATAAAAATACTTCCAGACCTCTGATCATTCTCTGCGGATTGTTTTGATCCACCTTCGCAAAATATTCGGGATCAAGGATAGAAAGTTGCTCTTGAATGCTACTCAAACCTTCTATTTCAAATCGTTTATTTAATTTTTCTCTTATAGATAAATCAATTTCTGGCATTTCATCCAAACCATTAATTAGCGCATTCACATACAAGCCAGATCCACCGACCATGATCGCTGTATGATGCTGATCGAAAATTTCCGTTAACTTTTGCAGGCCTTCTATTTCAAAATCGCCGGTGCTGAACAGTTGAGTAATCGAATGTGAATTGATGAAATGATGTTTTGCGGCAGCAAGTTCATCACGAGAAGGTTTTGCGGTACCAATCTCCATCTCCCGAAAAAACTGACGAGAATCTGCCGAGATAATTTCGGTATTAAAGTGTTGAGCAACTTGAATAGCCAAAGCTGTTTTTCCAATAGCGGTTGGACCAACGATAGATATTAGCGTCTTTTTATTCGGCATAAACTGGATTTAAAAACAAAAGCTGTCAAATTTAAATATTTGACAGCTTTAAGTTTACTTTAATTATGGGATAGATTAATAATCCTCTTTTTGATCATCATCGAAGTTATCTCCGTCAGAGAATTCGTCACCAAACTCATCATCTTCACTTTCTTCATCATCATCTGATTCTTTCTCATTGATTCCCATTTCACCCATTGCTTCCAATTCGTCTGTATCTTCTGGAACAAAGTTCATTTCATTTAAAAAATCAAATTCACTTGCTGCTGCAACAGCACCTCGAGGGTCAACCGATTGCGGACCATTTTGCTCCATGATTTTAGGAGCCTCACCAGTACTCTTTGCTAGAAACGGATATTCGATATTCGGATCAGGATTTAAAACGATTTTCACTAATTCCACATGAAAATCGTAAGGTCGATCGAAATTATAGATGTAATAAAATTTTTGATGAGGATCTTCAATAAAACCACTTAACTTAGAATTTTCCATTAAAACCACCCGGTCTTTTTTCCGCTCATTGGGTAAGTAGGCAATTTCATCACCTTTTAGCCAATTATCAGTACTTACATAAAATGATGATGGTTTTTCGGCATTGTAACCAGTAGATTTATGAATAGCCTTGTGCAGGTCTTCAAAAGTTTGGTTTGATTTAATGTCGATCTCTCTCACAACATCATCAAAATCTTCGAAAGTAATTCTAAATTTATAAATAGCCATTATTGTATTTTGGAACCGTAAAAATAAAGTTAATTTATATTACCACAAACAACAAAAAATATAAAAAGGTTGCGTTTAATTGATGTATGGGCATTAAATTACTTATTAACAGGATTTAAACCCATTTGTTTTGCCTGATTTAGCATAAAGTGATATGCTTCATCGTAATCATTTTTAATTTCTCCCTCGAGGATAGCTTCGCGTATCGCATTTTTGATTAGCCCCACTTCTTTACCTGCTGGTAAACCAAAAGTTTCCATAATATTAAGTCCGGTTATTGGTGGTTGCCAGTTACGAAGTTGATCACGTTCCTCAACATCTTTCAGCTTTATCTTAACCAGTTCAAAATTTCGTCGGTATTTAGTTTTTTTATATTCGTTTTTGGTGGTAACATCAGCGTTGCACAGCATCATTAAACTTTCAATTTCTTCACCAGCATCGAATAAAAGTCTTCTCACTGCAGAATCGGTAACAGTTTCTTGTGCTAAAACAATTGGGCGTAAATGCAATTGAACCAGCTTCTGCACGAATTTCATTTTTTCGTTCAATGGAAGCTTAAGCTGAGCAAAGATTTTCGGAACCATTTTCGCTCCTCTATCTTCATGGCCATGAAACGTCCAGCCGTGGCCTTCTTCAAAACGTTTGGTAGCGGGCTTGGCAATGTCATGCAGAATTGCAGCCCAGCGCAGCCACAAATCATCAGTTTCTGCGCAAATGTTATCTAATACCTCAAGCGTATGGTAAAAGTTATCTTTATGTCCTTTTCCTTTAATAATTTCAACACCATAAAGCTGAGCCATTTGAGGAAAAATAATTTCCAGCAAGCCTGTATTAAACAGGTGTTTGAAACCAATAGAAGGAACTGGCGATAAAATGATTTTGTTCATTTCATCGGTAATTCGCTCCTTGGAAACAATACTAATTCTTTTTTTCTGCGTCTTAATTGCGTTTAAGGCAGCCAGATCTATATCGAAATTCAATTGTGCGGCAAAGCGGATTGCCCTCATCATACGTAAGGGATCATCGGAAAAAGTTACCTCGGGATCCAATGGCGTACGGATGAGTTTGTTTTCTAAATCTTTAAGTCCATTGAAAGGATCTAACAGTTCGCCAAAGTGATTGGCGTTTAAATTAATAGCCAAGGCGTTGATTGTAAAATCTCTGCGGAGTTGGTCATCCTCTAAACTACCATCTTCTACAATGGGTTTTCTGGAATCTGATCGGTAAGATTCTTTTCTCGCCCCAACAAATTCGACTTCTAAATCCTGATATTTTATATTTGCAGTTCCGAAGTTTTTAAAAATAGCCACTTTGCTATTTAACTTTTTGCCAACGGCTTCGGCATATTCAATGCCACTGCCCACCACAACCACATCAATATCTTTTGAAGGTCGGTTTAAAAATAAATCCCTCACAAAACCCCCAATAACATAGGCTTCAGTGTTATTTTTATCGGCAATAGCAGATAGTGTTTTAAAAATTGGATTTTGAAGATGTTGCTGCATAGTTTTGAAATCGTCATGCTATCTTGATCATTTGGGATTAGCATATACACATACATCCCTAAAAATTTAGGGGCAAAGGCGATTTAAATAGGTTACAAAAGTACTAAAATTTACTTGCGGATGAATTCAAATTGACCGCTTGGCCTAAGTTTCATGATAGTAGATGCTTTTTTGATGCTGCGGTCTTCTTGCTGAAAGTCTACCACATAATCGACAGCTTCGATAATTTCAGGGTCGATATCATCGAAAAACTGTGGTGATGGTTTGCCACTTATATTTGCTGATGTTGATACTATAGGCTTTTTAAACCGCTGAATGAGTGGCGTACAAAAATCATGTTTAACTATACGAATGCCTACGCTTCTATCTGTATTGATCACATTTGAAGCTAAATTTTTTGCATCAGAAAAAATGATTGTCAAGGGGTTTTCTGCGTATTCAATTAAATCATAGGCCACCTCAGGAATTTCTTTAACATAGCTTTGAAGCTTGCTGTCCACATCCAAAAGCACAATCAGGCTTTTTTCTGCTGGCCGATTCTTGATTTTAAGCAGTTTTTCTACCGCATCGGCATTAGTGGCATCGCAACCTAAACCCCAAATGGTATCAGTAGGATAGAGGATTACTCCCCCATTTTTAATCACTTCTAAAGCGCTATTAATTACATCTTTTAACATACTGCAAAGTTAGCTTTTTCTATCAAATGTTAAATTTTCATAATATCCTAAAGCTAAGCGCTATAAGCTAAAACTAAATCAATATTTATTCGTTTTTTAATTGACAATAAAATTGTAAAATTATTGATCTCGGTATTTTTGTATATACAAAATCACTATATTTATTTCAGGTTATTCAAATAAAAACAACGCACAAATGAAAACATTTAAAACACTACTAATGATATTTACAGTCGTATTTGCATTAACAGGATGTTCGAGTCTTCGGACAGCATCCGACTACGATAAAAACGTAGATTTCAGCACCTATAAAACTTACAATTTCTACGACAAAGGAATTGAGCGGGTAAGGCTTAATAATCTTGATAAACGCAGATTGATGGCTGCTGTAGAAGCTGAAATGAACGCAAAAGGATTTGTTAAGGCTGATAAACCTAGTATGCTGGTAAACCTTGTTGTGGTAGGAAGAGAAAAAACTGACGTGTACAACTCTGGCTTTGGTGGTTGGGGTTGGGGCGGCGGCTGGGGCTGGCGTGGTGGCTGGGGAGGCTGGGGTTGGGGCGGTGGTCCAACTTATGTTAACCAATACATAGAAGGAACCATCATTATCGACTTTTTAGATCCTGACAAAAAAATATTATTTTGGCATGGAAGAGGCTCTGGCTTTAACCTTGATAATTTAAATAAACGAGAAGAAAGATTGTATACAGGCGTAAGAGAAATTTTGGCGCAGTATCCGCCAAATGCACTTGCAGCTAAATAATTAGCTTAAAACTTTTTGATAGCAATGCATTAATTGCTGCGTTACTAGAGGGCTGTTGAATTTTTGAACAAATTCCAGCCCTTTTTGTTTCATCTCGTTTTGTAGCGTTGAAGACGATAACACCTGAGTTATTGCTGCTGATAAACCTTCGGGATCATTGGGGTTGACATAAATACTGTCTGGCCCGCCAGCTTCTTCTAAACAAGAACCAATCGCCGCAATTGTGGGTATTCCAGAATACAGGGCTTCTATAATGGGGATCCCAAATCCTTCATAAAAAGAGGGGTAAACGAATACACTAGCCATTTGGTAGATGCCTGGCAAATCTGCAAAAGGAATGTTCTTAAGGAAAATAATTCTGTCGCTCAATCTTAAAAGCTTAATTTCCTTTTCTACTTCTTTAAAATAGGTTGTTTTCTTTCCTATCACTACCAGCTTATATTCTTCGTTCACATCTTTAAGTGCTTGGACAATCAGTTTGAGGTTTTTCCGATTTTCAATGGTGCCAACATTTAATAAGTATTTGTGAGGTAATTTATAAGTGGTTCGGATTTTATCAAGTGTAGTTTGAGGAAAGGGCGTTTTAAAACTATCATCGCAACTTTGATAAATGACTTCAATTTTTTCAGGATTTATGCCGTAAAATTCAATGATGTCTGCCTTCGTTTTTTCGCTTATTGCGATGATTTGATCAGCTCTTTTACAGGCAGATCTGCTCTTCCATTCGTACAATTTCCGATCGATAAATTTATAGTACTGTGGGAAACGAAGGAAGATTAAATCGTGAATTGTAACAATGGATTTGATTTTTGTATGCTGAATAGCGAAAGGAATTTCATGACTTAGGCCATGGAAAATCTGAACTTTATCTCTCAGTAAATCTTTCAGAATATTTAGTGAGCGCCACAAAAAGGTTCCGTTTATTGGTAGTTTAAGCTGAATGTTTTCCACTTCGAAAAAAGCATCTATCTGCCTTGAAGATTTTACTTTTGGCGAATAAACAAGGTATTGGTTTTCAGGAAATTGTTTGGATAAGGCTTCAATTAACGATCGGCTATAATTGCCTAAGCCTGTTAAATTATTCGCAGCCCGTTTACCGTCGAAACCAATTCGGAGTTTAATGTTTAAAGTTGAAAGTTGAAAGTTCTCTTGCAGAGAAATCAAACTTTCGCGATTTTCTTGCACCATATTACCTTCCACTTTCAACTCTTAACTAATTACTATACTGCTACATTGTTTTCTCTCAACGCATCGTTAAGTGAAGTCTTTTTATCTGTGCTTTCTTTACGTTTACCAATAATTAAAGCACATGGAACTTGATAATCTCCTGATGGGAATTTTTTAGTATAGCTTCCTGGAATTACAACTGAACGAGCTGGAACGATACCTTTATATTCGATAGGAGTTGGGCCAGTTACATCAATGATCTTAGTCGATGCAGTTAAAACCACGTTTGCACCAAGAACTGCTTCTCTTTCTACTTTTACACCTTCCACTACAATGGCTCTCGATCCTAAAAACGCATCATCCTCAATAATTACCGGAGCAGCCTGTACAGGTTCTAAAACACCACCAATACCAACTCCACCGCTTAAGTGAACCCGTTTTCCGATTTGTGCACATGAACCAACAGTAGCCCAGGTATCAACCATGGTACCTTCATCAACATACGCACCGATATTTACATAAGATGGCATCATGATAACACCCTTAGCCAAAAACGAACCGTAACGAGCACTTGCCATTGGCACCACACGAACTCCAGTTGCTTTGTAATCGGTTTTTAAGTCCATTTTATCGTGGTAAACAAATGGCCCGCTTTTTATTTCCTTCATCTCGCGAATTGGGAAATATAAAATTACCGCTTTCTTTACCCATTCATTAATGCCCCAAGAGTTCAAAACTGGTTCAGCAACACGAATTTCACCCTTATCTAATCCTAAAATTACGGTTTCAATAGCTTCGCAATAGTTGCTGTACTTTAAAAGAGTTCTGTCTTCCCAAGCGGCTTCAATTAATTTCTTTAAATCTGAATACATGATGTTTTTAAATTTTACGCAAAATAACTCAATTTTTTTGGTTTTTTAGATTTTTAGGTGTTTGGTTTTTTTTGATCAGTTTGGTGGTTTCGTTTTTAGTTTAGGTTGCTTAACTTTGGTTTTTATAAGTTGCAGACTTGGATTTTTAGGATATGCACCTTGTAAACAACACCAACTAACAAAGCATCATGGCGGAAACGGAAAAACTTAGGATAGATAAATACTTGTGGGCGATTAGGTTGTTTAAAACTCGAAGCCTGGCTACTGAAGCTTGTAAAGCTGGCCGTGTGAAATTAAAAGGGCAAAATATAAAGCCTTCAGCTATCGTGAAGATTGGCGATGTTTATCAGGTATCAAAAGGAATAGAAAAGAAAGTGATTGAAGTTGTTGATTTTTCTTATAACAGAACAGATTCACCAACTGCCTTAACTAAATACAAAGATCTAACACCGCTAGAGGAAACCAATGCTTTTAAATCAGCATTTCACTCGCCTAACTTAAAGCGAGATCGGGGAACTGGCCGACCAACTAAAAAAGACCGGAGAGAGACTGATGACTTAATTAGTGGTTTGTTTGATGATGAAGATTAACTAATTTTCAAATTCTGATTTTCAGTTTCGTCAGTACTTATTATTGCATACTGCAAGCTGAAAAAACGCATTCTATAGCTCATCATAGCAGTTTTTCCTAACTTATCGATCAATTTGTAATTTGCAACCGCACCCACTGCAGCACCAACAAATGGTAGCATTTGAGCCAGCTTAGCCAAGTCAATATAATCTCGGTATTGCTGCTGAAAGGTAAGCCAGTCAAATTCATCGATATTTGTTGGAAGTTGATGTGCTTTATTATCCCAATCCTGCATTTTAACAAAAATATTTTGGCTCTCTTCTTTACTAGAAAATGCCAGTTGAAAAATGTGAAGGATAAATAAACGCTCGCGATAATCTTTGACATCGTAACCATAAACGGCAGCAATATCGAAAAGCATTTTCATCTTAATGCCCAGCAATAGAGGAAAATCAGCTAAGCTCATCAAGAATCCTCCTGCTCCTGTAATTCCACCTTCTGCTGCTCCTGTTTTCTTATAACTTTCGATTTTCTGTTTAATTAATGCTTCTCGATGCATCAATGTCAAATCGGTTAATGGTTTCGAAGTGGTAAATGTAGAACCAAAAAGTACGGCTTTAACCATTTGTTTTATTGCTGTGGTTATCGCATTGTGAACTTTATCAGGGATATAACTGTTAATTTTTTTTTGAACAGAATTAGTCACTTTATTAAAAAGTGATGGCTTTTGTAAAATTTTAAATTTCCAGAAATCAACTTCACTCGTTATTTTTTGTTCATAATTCATATTTGAGTCTGTTGCAAAAATTGTTCCTTAAATTTTTAATTCTTTATTGATGTTTTAAGTTCAACTTTAAGTCTATTTATCCATGAAATCATTACAGGGTTCTTAAGACAAGAAGATTTGCATGTATTTGTGGATGCTAAAACACTGCAAGATTTGACGTATTAAGTGCTTACATAAAAGAAGGAATTCAGATTAAATTTATTATCGGCGACGAAAACAGTTTCAGCAAAAAGCTGAACCTGGTTTTTAAAAATCTATTTTCATTGCTGAATTGCCCCAGAGTTTAAATGCTTGCATCGCTTCATCTCGCATCATTTGTACCACAGGTAACGACCGTTTATTCATTGGCTTTTCCAGTTCTTCGTAAATAAACTTATCGCTGAAGCCGTTATTTTCTGCGTCAACTTTGGTGTTGGCAAAATAAATTGTTTTAATCCGAGACCAATAGATGGCTCCTAAACACATTGGGCAAGGTTCGCAACTCGTATAAATTACACAACCACTTAAATCGAAAGTGTTTAATTTCTGGCAGGCTAAACGAATGACCGAAACTTCAGCATGTGCTGTTGGATCATTGGTAGAAGTAACTTTATTGGCCGAGCCGGCAACAAATTTTCCATCTTTCACAATTACCGCTCCAAATGGGGTACCAATACTTTCTGTAACATTTTGTATCGATAGCGCAATAGCCATGCGCATAAATTCTTCGTGATCGTTTTTCATGATAAATATTTAAGCAAAAAAAATGCCCCGATGAATCGGGGCATTTTTATATTTCTACTTCAAATTTATTTCTTGCTGTATTGAGCGTTTAAGCCTTTAATCACTTCTGATGTTACATCTAAAGTTTCATCAGCAAATAAAATAGCGCTGTTCCCTTTAGAGTAGGTTAAAACCATTTTATAGCCTTTTTCTTTCGCATAACCTTTTAAATAGTCAGCAACTTTATCATAAAGTTTTTCGTTTTCGGCAGCTTGCTCGTTTTGTAACGCTGCACCAGCATTTTGTTGGTAAGATTGTAATTCTTGTTGTTTACGACCTAAACGTTCTTCAGTCGATTTACGTTGATCAGCAGATAAAGTTTGAGCAGATTGTTGGTATTGAGCCAACTCTCTTTGAAAAGCCTGACCTTTAGCTTGCATATCGGCCTGAGCATTTTTAGTTTTACCTTCAAATTTTACTTTCAAATCTTTGAAGTATTCATATTTAGTTAATAAAGAATCAGAGTTGACGTAAACAATTTTTTCGCTCGGCGCTACTGCTGCTGTGGTGCTATCTGTTTTCTTAGTTTCAGTTGTTTTAGCGTCTTTGTTTTGACATGCAGAAAATGCTGTAATTAAAGCAGCAGTCGCAAATAAACCAAAGGTTTTAAAGGTTCTTCTTTCCATTATTGTTTAATAAATTTCAGCAAAGATAAAAATGATAATTAAGTATGCAATAAATAGTTTCTGCCCATAAACTTTTCAATTATAATCGTTTATAGGTTGATTTAACGAAGTTTAGTTGTCAATTATTATTTGAAAAGCAAATGTGGTGTTCTGTTTTAAAGCTTGTCCCGCCAGCCGCTTTACCTCTCCCGATAAAAAAAATCGGGAGACGTGTTCGCTTTTGTCGGGTTTAAGTGGCGCTGGTAGTGCTTAAATTTATGGTTGCAGGGTTCAAAATCTAAGAAACGTTTCAAAGAATATGAATTCAATTGTTGTTTTTTCGCAGGAAACGTTCCTAAGGAACGAAAAAATGCGTTGTCTGTTTCTCTTGTCAATGAAACATTTTCTGCCGAGGAAACGTTCCTACGGAACGAAAATACGTTGCTTGCTTTTTTAGTACCTCAATTAAGGCTTATACCATCATTTAAATATTGTAAGCAACTCTAGCAAATTGAAATGTGATCATGTCACCAACGCTGTTATTTAAACAGTTCCGTCGTCCCATCAGAACGTCTCCTCGGTATAAAAAGAATAAAGATTTGGTATTTCGTTCTGTAGGAACGTTTCATGTGTTTGACGAGGTTTAATTCGAATTTTTGTTCTTGATAGTTGCAGATTTTAGCCACCTAAACCCGATGAAAATGGAAAGCGCTCAATTCTTCATTGAGCCTTGTAATAAACAGCGGGACTGACATCTATTGGAAGAGCTGATTTTGCTTTCCAAATCCTCATTTAAATGCCCGATAAGCCGTTTTATAGATAAGTTTTTAACCTCTTAAAACTTATCCACATATTAGTTTAATTGCCAAAATTTCCGTATTTTTGATACTTATAGTTTTTAATTAATATATGAGCGAAGAACAAGATTTAAAGTCAAATTATTCGGCAGATAATATACAGGTTTTAGAAGGTTTGGAAGCGGTGCGTAAGCGCCCTTCGATGTATATAGGTGATACTGGTGTAAAAGGTTTGCACCACTTGGTTTACGAAGTGGTAGATAACTCGATTGACGAGGCTTTGGCCGGTCATGCAGATACTATTGACGTTAGAATTTTAGAAGGAAATTCGATTAGAGTAGAGGATAATGGTCGTGGTATTCCGACTGGTATTAATACGAAAGAAAATAAATCGGCGCTTGAAATTGTAATGACGGTTTTACACGCAGGTGGTAAATTCGATAAGGATACTTACAAAGTTTCTGGGGGTTTACACGGTGTTGGGGTAAGTTGCGTAAATGCATTATCTACCGATTTGAAGGCAGAAGTGCATCGCGAGGGTAAAATTTGGATGCAGGAATATAAAATTGGTGTTCCGCAATATGATGTGAAAGAAGTTGGAACTACCGATAAGCGTGGTACGATCGTAACTTTTAGTCCGGATGCTACTATTTTTACGCAAACTACTGAATATAAATATGATACTCTTGCCAGTCGTTTACGCGAATTGGCTTTCCTTAACAAAGGAATTAAACTAACACTTACTGATGAGCGTGAAACGTTGGAAGATGGTTCATTTTTATCAGAAGTTTTTCAATCAGAAGGTGGTTTAAAAGAGTTCGTTACGTTTTTGGACGGTACTCGTGCATCGTTTTTACCTGAACCAATTTATATTGACGGTATAAAAAACGGAGTTCCGGTAGAGTTGGCTTTCCAATACAATGACAGTTACTCGGAAAATGTTCACTCGTACGTAAACAACATTAATACACATGAGGGTGGAACACACATTGCTGGTTTCCGTAGAGGTTTAACACGTACTTTAAAAAGTTATGCTGATAAATCAGGATTGTTGAAAAACCTGAAGATGGAAATCACTGGTGATGACTTTAGAGAAGGTTTAACTGCTGTAGTTTCTGTTAAGGTTCAAGAGCCTCAATTTGAAGGGCAGACCAAAACTAAGTTGGGTAACAGTGAGGTGATGGGTGCTGTAGATATCGCGGTTGGTGAGGCGTTAGGTGCTTATTTGGAAGAAAATCCCAAAGAAGCTAAAATGATCATCAATAAAGTGATTTTGGCGGCTACTGCTCGTGCTGCGGCTCGTAAAGCTCGTGAAATGGTTCAACGGAAGAGTGTCATGGGTGGTTCTGGCTTGCCAGGTAAACTAGCCGATTGCTCTGACAGTGATCCTGAAAAATGTGAAATTTACCTTGTAGAGGGTGACTCGGCGGGTGGTACCGCTAAACAAGGTCGCGATAGAAACATTCAAGCTATTTTACCTTTAAAAGGTAAAATTTTGAATGTGGAAAAGGCGATGGAGCACAAAATTTACGAAAACGACGAGATCAAAAATATGTTTACGGCTATAGGTGTAAGCATTGGTACGCCAGAAGATGATAAGGCTTTGAACATGACGA
The DNA here is from genome assembly GCF_001422545.1 of Pedobacter sp. Leaf41. Lineage (GTDB taxonomy): Bacteria > Bacteroidota > Bacteroidia > Sphingobacteriales > Sphingobacteriaceae > Pedobacter. Next base: position 99,286 of record NZ_LMLE01000006.1, read on the forward strand.
AACTTCGTTATCACAAAATCGTAATCATGACGGATGCTGATATCGACGGTTCGCACATTACAACGTTGATCCTGACTTTCTTTTATCGTTACATGAGGGCTTTAATTGAAGCTGGATATGTTTACATTGCATCACCACCGCTTTATCAGGTTAAAAAAGGTAAAGAATTTGAATACTGCTGGAATGACGTACAACGCGATGCTGCTGTACAACGTTTAAAAGGTGCAGGTAAAGAAGATAGTGTACACATTCAACGTTATAAAGGTTTGGGTGAGATGAATGCCGAGCAGCTTTGGGATACTACATTAAATCCTGCTACCCGTACTTTATTACAAGCCACAATTGAAAGTGCAGCAGAATGCGACCATACTTTCTCTATGTTAATGGGCGATGAAGTTGCCCCACGTAGAGAGTTTATTGAGCGTAATGCAAAATATGCCAAAATTGACGCTTAAATAAGCTGAAACACTAAAGTTCAAAGGCAAGAAAAAACCCTCTTCAAGATTAATTTTGAAGAGGGTTTTTTTATAGACTTAAATCGGAATTACATTTTTGTTACTTGCAGCTTTACCGTTTTTGGCACAACCGCTTTTTCAAAAGTATTGTATGGATTTACTTCAACAAGTTTAACGGTGTAATTTACGCTTGCAACACTGAAAGTTTGCTGATCTGATAGGCCGACTTTGTTACAATCTCCGCCAATGCACAGCGTTAAATCTTTGGTTTCGCCATTAACTTTTACCGAGAGCTGCGCCTCAGCCTTACCAGCGGTAATACAGTCTGCATTTGGAGGACATCGGTTATCGTTGATGTTGGTTACTGTGACGTTTGCAGAATTAACCATCTGCGATTTGTTCAATGCAAATTCGATGCTTGAGTTGGTTTCTAGGTTCTTTTTCTTGCAACCGAAACTGGTTAATAAAACTGAAAGGAGGATGTAGCTAAGCGTTTTCATCATTGTTGTTCTTGTTTTATTGGTAAAACGAAACTGACATTAAAAATGCTACAATTATACCGAAATCCATTCAGTTCCGAGTAAGGGGCTAATAAAATCAGTTCTAGGTTCTAGGTTTAAGTAGGGGTAGGTTACTTTTGATAAATACAATCCGGTTGGGTGCGCTGGCAATGATAATTTTGATGCTTGCAGGGTGATCAGGTCATTTTCAAACTCATCGACACTCAGCTCATTTTTACCTACCATTAAAATTTTACCCATCGTAATGCGAATCATTTTGCCGAGAAAACGGTTGCTCGCAATGTGAAACCGGAAACGATCTCCTTTCGGATTTACGGATAAATCGGCTTCCATTACATTGCAGATGGTATGTTCATACTTGTCTGGATGAGTACAAAAAGCCCTGTAATCTTTATATTTTGGCAGAAGCTTTACCACAGCTTTCATTTTATCAAAATTAAGATCATTGACCTGATAAAATGAACTCTGTGTACTCAGAAAAGGATCTTTGTAGGTGTGTACAAAATAATCGTACTTGCGTTGAACGGCATCAAAACGGGCGTGTGGCTTGCCTTCCATTTTGATAATGTCGAACACAGCAATGTTATAGGGAAGTGCTTTATTTAGGATATACAGCAAATCAAAATCAATCGTTTTTTCTATATCTGCATGAAAAAAAAATTGACTTGCATGAACATGAGCGTCCGTTCTTCCACAGCCATTAATAGCAATTGGCAACTTTAATATTTTAGAAAGGGTTTGCTCAATAACCTCTTGTACACTTTTAACGCCAGGTTGTTTCTGCCAACCACTAAAGTACTGTCCTTGATATGCAATGTGAAAGAAATACCTCATTATTTTCGAGTGCAATTTTACGGAAATTTTAGCAGAGGAAATATTTAATCCTAAATTTGTTCGTTAATCAAAAGCCAAATGATGATTTGTCCCTGTGGAACGGAACTAGAATATGAAAATTGCTGCCAGCCATACCATTTAAAAGTTACCAATGCGCCAACAGCCGAGATGCTTATGCGTTCTCGATATTCGGCCTTTGTTGTAGCAGATGCAGATTACCTTTTTGAAACTACGCACATCAGTAAACGTAAAGGAAATTCGAAAGATGCTTATCTAAAAAGTGCTAAAAACACTAAATGGCTAAAGCTAGAAATTATTTCAGAAACGTATGATAAAGTTGAATTCAAGGCCTATTATTTGAATAGCAGATTTCAAACTGAAGTGCTCCATGAAAAATCGAACTTCAAATTGGAAGAAGGGAAATGGTATTATGTTGATGGTGTTTTTTATTAAACATCAATATCCAGAGTGATTTCGATTTTATCAGAATTGGTTCTGTAAACATCCAAGGCTACCAAATCAATCGCTAAAACATCTAATGTTTCTGCTTTGGCTAGGCTTAAAAACTGCTCTCTAATTTCTATCAGTAATAACTTCCGGGAGAAACCGATAGCAGAAAACAACTGAAAAGATGTTGGGCTTGTTAGCGGGTAATCGATAACTACAGTAATTTCATGTTCAGATATTACGATTTCATCAGCATCTATCAGATTCAAGATTTCCTCATTTGCCTTGGCTGTGTTAACCCACGGAATAACACCTCCATCAACAGTTTGCGTTGCAGTAACATTAAAAGTAATGATACCAATTAGATTTTTCGCGGCTTCGTTTTCTCCTAACTTCATGCTACAATTTCTTTGCTTCGTTCCAATAAATATCCATTTCACTCAGCGTCATATCTGCCAGGGCTTTACCATTTTCCTTTGCCTTGGTTTCTAAGTATTGGAAACGTTTGATAAACTTTTTATTTGTTTTTTCCAAAGCATTTTCGGGGTTGATGTTGATAAATCGGGCATAATTGATCAATGAAAAAAGCACATCACCAAATTCTGATTCTGCCTTGTCTATATCTATTGCGGTTTGATCTGCAACATTAAATTCGGCTTTAAATTCCTGAAGTTCTTCTTCAACTTTCTCCCAAACCTGACTTTTATCTTCCCAATCGAAACCAACTCCGCGGGCTTTTTCCTGAATTCTGGCTGCTTTTACCAAGGCGGGCAATGATGCTGGAACGCCAGCTAGAACCGATTTATTGCCTTCTTTTAGTTTGATTTGTTCCCAATTTCTTTTTACATCTTCCTCATTTTCCACTTCTACATCACCATAAATATGAGGATGACGGTTAACTAGCTTATTGCAAACGCCATTTAAAACATCAACAATATCGAAAGCTTTGGTTTCTGAAGCGATTCTTGAATAGAATACTAAATGCATCATTACATCGCCTAGTTCTTTTTTTATTTCCTCTAAATCGCCTTCCAGTATGGCATCACTTAACTCGTAAGTCTCTTCAATGGTAAGGTGGCGCAAGGTTTCCATAGTTTGTTTTTTATCCCAAGGACATTGCGTACGCAAGGTATCTAAAACAGTTAGCAGGCGGTTAAAAGCGTCAGCGGGATTACTTGCGGTAACAGGAATAGGATTCTTCGGCATGGTATTTTTATTAGCGAACGCTAAAGTACCAAACCCAGGCGATTAAGAAAAGCTGAAAAGGAATTCTAAACCATAAATATTTTACACCTGGCCCCGGTTGATATAAATTTTCATAGTTAATTTGATGTTTTGCAGCATAAATATTAGCTGGTAATATTGCCAATAAGAAAACGATCAGGCCGATTCCGGAATAATAGCGGCTACTTTCAATACAAAGCCCAACGGCAAAAGCAATTTCTAGTATTCCTGTAAAGATTACAATTTCTACTTTTTTGGGGATAAATAGCGGAATCATCGCAGCCATGGAAGTTTTAAATTTGAAGTGCCCAATTGCAGTAAAGAGCAACATCACCGACATCGCAATATTTCCTGCGAAAATGTCGCCTTTATCGAACGAAGTATGGCCACCGAAAGCCATCAATGCTATATAAACAACAAGAAGAATAAATAGAGGTTTCACTTTCCGGAGTTAATAATAAATTACACCTGGCAAAATTACTTGATTAAGTTGAAGGCAATTAAAATAGTAGCTACAGATAGCACTACCAAACCAGTTAGAAAAACAAAATCGGCCACTTTCTCCAAGTTCTGACTTTCCTGTCTTTCCCTTCGCATTGATACGAATGATAATATACAACTCGTCATAAAAAGCATCACTGCTACTACCGCAAATTCATCAATTATAGAATCATCTGCCAGGTTTAACTTCTTTAGCGAAGTTAATACAACGAAGCAAATCCCTAATAAATTGGCTGATGTACTTAATATGTGAGGTGACCTATTTTCAGGCATTTGTTAATCCTTTTCTTCTAATTTAATCTTCTTAGTGATGCGGTACACCCGCTTCTTCTTTTCTGGTTTATGTTCTTCACCCATTAAAATGCCCCACGGTTTCAAGGTATCTACACGGTCGAAAATAATTTTTAAAATAGCTAAGTACGGAATACATAAAAACATGCCTGATATTCCCCAGATCATCTCGCCAACTATAATACCAATGAAGGCAAATAATGCGTTGATTTTTACCTTGGAACCTACTACAAGAGGCATCAATATATTGCCATCAATAGCATGAACACCAATGTAAGCGATTAAAACAAGCAGTACCTTACCAGCACCAGCAGTGGCAAAAGTAATTAAGCAACTTACCAGCAAGGCAAAGAAAATTCCGAGGTAGGGTACAACATTGAAGATTCCGGCCACAAGGCCAAGTAAAACAGCGTATTTTACCCCCAGTAAACTTAGTACGGTGATCATCAAAACAGTTACGATTAGCATCTGTAAAAATAGACCAATGATATATTTTTTGATGATGAACTGTATTTGGTTCACAATTTCGGTAACCTTTTCTTTATGTTGTGCTGCAAAAACTGAAGTTAAAAATGTGAAAAGTACTCGGCGGTAGTTGAGTATAAAGAAGGTGAAAAGTAGCGTAAAACCCATAAACAGCAAGGTTGATGATAATGTAGCCAGGGTAGTGGCTACAATGGTGGCGCTGGTAGCGAGCGCTTTTTCAGTGCTATCATTTAAGTAAGCAAGCTGCTTTTCAGTATTTACGTGGAAGGTAGTTGAAATCCATTTCTGTAACTCGTGATAAGAAACATTCGCTTTTTCTTTCAGCAGTGGCCAGTCTGCCCATAATGAACTCAGTTGATTGCCAAAAAAATAAACTATTCCACCGATTACGGCAATCATTAGGATAACGGAACAAATGGTAGAAAGGCTTCGCTTGAATCCAAATTTTCGCTCCACAAAGTTACTCACTGGCAAAAGTAGAATTGCCATCAGTAAAGAAAATAAAAGTGGCGCCAACAACGAATGCCCTAAAATAGCGATGTAGGTTAAACTTATTAAACAGAATAATACAAGGGCGAGCTTGGGTAGAAAAGTGAGTTTTTCTTTCATGGTTATATAAAAATCCTGTTTAATACAAAATGCCCGATTAATTGTTTCACTAATCGGGCATTTAAATATAAGAGAATATTTTTAATAGCTGCTCGCTTGATCTAAAAGAGAAATATCTTCAGCAGTTAGTGTTAGATTTGCTGCTTCCGTAAATGATTTTAGCTGACTTAAATCAGTAACACTTGCTATGGGGGCTGTAACTGAAGGCCTTTGCAGTAGCCATGCTAACGCTACCGATGCTTGCTCAACGCCATGCGTTTCTGCAACTTGATCTAGCGCATCCAAAATTTTAAAACCTCTTTCGTTTAGGAATTTTTTAACACCACCACCTCGCTGACTTTTTTTCAAGTCATCTTCGCTGCGGTATTTTCCTGTTAAAAATCCACTTGCCAGGGAATAGTAAGTAATAACACCCAGCCCATGGTCGAGACAGATTTTTTCATGTGATTGCTCAAATTCTTCCCGATCAAAAAGGTTGTAGCCGGGCTGATAAACCTCGTAGCGTGGAATATTGTTGTTTGCAGAGAAGAGCAAAGATTCTTTTAAACGATCAGCCGAAAAATTCGAGGCACCAAGCCACCGTACTTTTCCTGCCTTAATTAGTGATTCATAGGCTCCCAATGTTTCATCAACAGGCGTAGTTTCATCGTCGAAATGTGAAAAATATAAATCGATGTAGTCCGTTTGCAAACGCGAAAGCGAATGTTCTACAGCATTAATGATATAGTCTTTTTTAAGGGATTTACCCTGACCCATGTCAGAGCCTACTTTGGTAGCAATTACAATTTCCTGGCGCTTGTTCGTCTTTTTTAGCCAGTTGCCAATTATCGTTTCTGATTCACCGCCTTTATTACCAGGAACCCATGTCGAATAAACATCCGCGGTATCGATAAAATTGAATCCACTTCCAACAAAGTGATCTAATATTTCAAATGATTTCTGCTCGTCTATTGTCCAGCCGAAAACGTTTCCTCCAAATACAATGGGCGCTATAGTTAAGTCGGTTTTTCCTAAAGTTCTTTTTTCCATAATAATGATGATTAGTATAGCATCAACAATTATATGCAAAAGTGGTTTTCTTCAGCAGGTCGGATTTGTGTCAGAAAGGATAGGTGAGAACTGGCGCTAAATATTTACCTTATTATTCATTTTCCATTCCTTTGGTAGCCCTAAGCATTTCCCTTTTTCCTGGTGCTCCAGGCAGTTTTTCGATTGAGAAACCGCAAGCTTTGACTGCTCTTTTTAGTTTCCCGGTAATGGCATAGGTTACAAAGGTTCCGCCCGGTTTTAAAAAACTGCAAACATGGGCAATAATTTCATCGCTCCACATTTCAGGCTGGTGTTGAACAGAGAAAGCATCGTAATAAATTACATCAAATTTCTGATCTGTAGTAAAAGTTGCAAGTTCGGTGTGCGCAATTTCTAACTCGCAGTGCGAAGATAAATGCTGCTTCGATTTTAAACTTTGATCATAGTTGGTGATAAATTTTTCCCAGATATCTGGCGATACGAATGCAGCATAACCTGTTGCATTTAACACATCTAGGGCAAGTGGAAATGCTTCAATGCTCACATAATCAAGTTTGATTTGGTTTTGCATACAATAATCCACGCTCAAGAGAAAATTGAGTCCCGTTCCAAAGCCTACTTCCAAAATCGATATTTCAGTTTTTTCAGCAGAAGCATGCACTAAGCCAGCATTGATGAAAACATGTTTACTTTCTTGCAAGGCGCCGTGTTTACTATGATAATGTTCGCCTATCGTTTCATTGTAAAGTGTATTAGAACCGTCGGCAGTTTGGGTAAGAATATTCATGACCAGGATAAAGGATTATAAGATTCTCATGATTAAGAGAAGAATTGTTACTTTCGTAATCAGGTACAAACATAGTGAAATTTGCATTTGTCCACCTTCAAAACAAAAGAATAATGGATATCGAATCATTTAGAGAATACTGCTTAAGTTTACCAGGTACTACCGAAGGCATGAAATGGGATCATTTGTGTTTCATGATTGAGGAGAAGATTTATGTGATCGTCGCGATTGATTCCGGATCAAGTTTCTCCATTAAATGCAACCCTGACGATTTCGATGCCTTGACAGCGAGAGATGGAATTGCGCAAGCCTATCACCTAGCAAAACGCCAATGGATTCAGGTTGCCAGTTTGGATGTGCTTAACGACAAGGAACTAAAAAGTCTTGTAGCGCAGTCAAGAGCTTTGGTATTAGCCAAACTTTCGAAGAAAACACAGGCTAAATATCAGGAATTATAGATTGCTTTCAGAATTACTGTTTTGAATCGTCTTTTTTGATTCCCGCATCTGCGTTAAGTTCTTTCGATTTTAAGATGTTAAAACGATACATTTCCTCAATGCCAACCAGCTTTCTACTGCATTTTTCTATATCGGTATTTTTCTCCCACAAATATGGTCGGAAACTGTAGGTTTTGGTTCCCTCCAGGTTTCCAATAAATTGGTTCCAGGTGCTCCAACGTAAGCCTTTGTAAAATTTATTTAAATCACTATCGAAGCAAAAAATTAAAAATTCTCCATATCCGGCTCCAAGCGGTTGCCAGGTTAACGTATTCGGTTCGAGGTAATAAACATTTTTAATATCGGGCCCCAAACCGCCATAATTTATAGCGAAAAACCCGCCGATTGCATCGTCGGCAATTAATAGGTAAGGGATTTTATCACCATATTCTTTAATGGTTTTTTCTTTATTCCAGCTGGCAATATCTCTGTTTAAACGCTCACTTCCCGATCCTAAAATTCTGATCCAACCATTATCAACCATGATACCTCCGGTATTGTAAATTACAGATCCGAGGGTGGCGTAGGTAGAAACCTGAGCGTTATATAAAGTCTGTTTCGCTTTAGCAGAATCTACAGGCAGAACCTCAACTTTGTTTTTTGCTGCATCAATCCACTTTTTAACTAATGGCCACGCAGGATCGGTTTTATTGATCAGGGCATCCAGACTTATCAAGTTATCCTGTGCAAAACTGATATTAGAGGACAAGGCTAAACCTAAAATAAAAAGTGCTTTAATAATGCTTCTCATGTATGATAATTATGTTATTCAAAGATAAGATGATATTTAAGATTTACTAAACTAACCATATTTTTTGTTGCTCAGCTTTCTTAATTTATTGATGAATATTGTTCTAGCTGCTACATGTTGCAGAAAACCCTGGTAAAACAAAACGTCCCGGATAGCCGGGACGTTTGCATGATAGGTTTGATATTCCTCTTCGAGATGAAAAACTATAGGGATTTAAAGATTGATGTTGAGGGCTTTCGCCTTCAATCTTCTACTTCAGTGTTACCACATTCTAATTCTGTCTTCTGGTTTTTTGTACAATTTATCGCCAGGTTTTACGTCGAACGCCTGGTACCAGGCATCCATATTTACCGGAGCGCCAATTGTACGGTACGGACCAGGTGAGTGTGGATCTGTTTTAATTAACTGAGCGGCACTTTCTGGAAGAATATTTCCTCTCCATACCTGCGCCCAAGCCAGGAAGAAACGTTGATCTGGTGTAAAACCATCAATTTTCTCATTGCTCTGACCTTGTTTAGTCATTTTAAAGGCAGTATAAGCGGCGTTAAGTCCACCTAAATCTCCAATGTTTTCGCCCATTGTTAGTTTACCAATTACATGAACAGTATCTAAAACAGTGTAGGCATCAAACTGCTCACCCAAAGCTTTTGTTTTTTCTTCAAACTTTTTACGGTCTTCAGCAGTCCACCAGTTTTTTAAGTTACCTTTTGCATCATACTGGCTGCCGCTATCATCAAAACCATGGCTCATTTCATGTCCGATAACTGCGCCAATTCCACCATAGTTTAGAGCATCATCCGCATTTGGATCGAAGAATGGAAATTGTAAAATCCCGGCAGGAAAGGTAATTGAATTCATTGTTGGGCTGTAAGATGCATTTACCGTAGGTGGCGTCATACCGAAACGAGTTCTGTCTACCGGTTTACCTAATCGGTTAACATTTTCATTGTACCCCCAAACGCTTGCATTGCGAAGATTTTGGAAATAGGTTCCTCTGTTAATGTTTAAACCTGTATAAGTTTCCCACTTAGTGGTATAGCCCACTTTAGGTTCGAATGCGGCAAGTTTCTCCAGCGCTTTTTTCTTTGTTTCATCGCTCATCCACTCTAAACCTTTAATTCTGATTTCGAACGCTTTGCGAAGGTTTACAATCATGGCATCCATACGGGCTTTCGCTTCTGGTTTAAAGTATTTAGCCACATATAACTGACCTAATAATTCGCCAATAGTGCCATCTGTTAAAGATGACATGCGTTGCCAACGTGGTGTTTGAACTTTCTGGCCGGTTTGTGCCTGGGTAAAAGCAAAACTTGCTTTGACAAATGGAGAACTTAAACTTCCGGCAGAACTTTTTAAAACATTCCATTCTAAGTAAGTTTTCCAATCTGCAACCGGGATAGATTTTAACATCCCATCAAGGCTGGTCATAAATTTAGGAGAAGAAACTAATAAAGTATCCTGACCTTTAATTTTAAACTTGGTTAAGTAATTTGCCCAGTTAATGTCAGGCGTTTTTTTGTTCAATTCAGCAACAGTAAGTTTGTTGTAAGTTGCATAAGGATCACGCATCTCTAAGCGGCTCATTTGTGCCTCGGCAAACTGCTTTTCAATTTTGAATACTGTTTCTGCTTTTTTCTTGGCCTCTTCAGGTGTGCTTCCAGTTAAAGTAAACAGGGTAGTAATGTAAGTGTTATAGGCTTCACGAATTTTTACGCTTCTTGAATCATCCTTCAGGTAATAATCACGATCAGGCAGGGTGGTTCCGCCCTGGCCAATGTTAACCATGTATTTGTTAACGTTTTTACGATCCTGACCAACGCCAAGGCCAAACATTGGGCTTCCAATTCCACTTACACGCATGTAAGCCACCTGGTCAAGCACGCCTTGAATATCCTTAATTTGTTTAATTTTTTCTAAATCGGCCTTAATAGGGGTGTAGCCTAATTTTTCTATGGCAACCGTATCCATCGCGGCAGCGAAAAAATCGCCCACTCTACGTTTCACCGAACCTGCAGGCGCAGATTTATCTGCGGCAGCTTCTTCTACTAAGGATTTTACGGCATTAATATTGAAATCGCGAAGCTCGTTGAATGATCCCCAGCGGGTTTCTTTTGCTGGGACAGGATTGTTTTTTATCCAGGTACCACTTGCGTAAGTGTAGAAATCATCGCCTGGTTTTACGGATAAATCCATATTTGCCGGGTCGATAAATTTTCTGGTGGTTTGTGCATTTGCAGAAAAGGCAGCAGCAACTATAGCTAGCCCTGCAAAATAACTTTTCAAATTTTGGTATTTCATTCGCTTTTAAAGTTAGTTTTAACAGCGAAATTTATGAAATACTAATTAATACTGAAACAATATACCAAGAATATTACTTGTTAAACCAATAGTAAATTTTGGCTAAGCCCAAACGTCTAATAAATTCAGCTGGCGAAAAATGGAATTTTAAGGATTTCATGATTTTTGAATCTTATTACAGTATTAACATTTTTTAACATAAATTATTGTGGTGGGCTGAAAATTTTTAACTATCGAGAATGATTTAGAATAATAAGTTTTGTTTTCTATAAATTTGATTTTAATCAGGGGATTTGGAAATGAGCGGTCGGTATACCATCGGATTTGTAGTCCCAGTTTTTGCTGCAACAAAAGCAGAGAAAGCTTTTTGTTTTCGCTACAATCGGGTTTAGTAGACTTCTGATAGTACTCCTATTTTAGCCACCTAAACCCGATAAAGTGGAAAACCCGGAACCCGATTTTCATCGGGTGAGGATTTGAAACGGTAGCGGGAACACAAAAACCGAAGAGGAACTGACGTTGCTTTTCACAACGAGAAAGAAATAAATGAGTCATCCACACGATAAAGACGATAACTGTTGCAGTAGCAAAGCACACCAAGATCAGCACCAGCATAAGCACGCAGAGGGTGATGAGCAAGATCATGATCACGGTGGCGATCCGTCATCTTTTAAAGCATATTTGCCCGCAACAGTAACGTTAATCATGTTACTTATTGGTATTGTATTTGATAATTTTTTAAAGATCGATGCATTTAAAATTATTCGTCCGTATTGGTATATTGTAGCTTATTTACCTGTAGGCATTCCGGTTTTAAAAGAGGTTTGGGAAACTTTTAAAGCCAAAGATTTTTTTACCGAATTTTCTTTAATGTCTATTGCAACCATTGGCGCTTTCGCTATTGGAGAATACCCTGAGGGCGTTACGGTCATGTTATTTTACACTATCGGCGAGCTTTTTCAAATGGCCGCAGTGAATCGGGCGAAGAGAAATATTTCTGCCTTGCTCGATGTTCGGGCTGATGTAGCCAGCGTGTTGCGAAACGGAAAATACGAAACCGTAAATCCGGAAACAGTAGCCATTGGGGAAATTATTCAGGTTAAAGCCGGTGAAAAAATCGCTTTAGATGGCGAAATGTTATCAGATAAAAGCAGTTTCAATACCGCTGCTTTAACAGGTGAAAGTAAGCCAAAAACCATTAATAAAGGCGAAAAGGTATTAGCGGGAATGCTCAATTTGGATAGGGTTATTGAAATTAAAGTAACCAAAGCTTTTGCAGATAGTGCGCTTTCGCGGATTTTAGAGATGGTACAAAATGCCACAACCCGTAAAGCAAAAACAGAATTGTTTATCCGTAAATTTGCTAAAATATATACGCCAATCGTGTTCTTTTTGGCGTTGGCTTTGGTTACTGTCCCGATTTTAATTTTGGGTAAAGATTATCATTTTCAAACCTGGCTATACCGCTCACTCGTGTTTCTGGTTATTTCTTGTCCTTGTGCCTTGGTTATTTCTATTCCCCTTGGCTATTTCGGTGGAATTGGCGCTGCCTCTGCTCACGGAATTTTGTTTAAAGGCTCCAACTTTTTAGATCTGATCGCCAAACTAAACACGGTTGTAATGGACAAAACCGGAACGCTTACCAAAGGTGTGTTCAACGTTCAGCAGGTGGAGAGTTTAATTGATAGAGAGGAATTTATAACATTATTAGCTGCTGTTGAAGGAAAATCTACACACCCTATTGCAAAAGCCATTGTAGAATATGCCGCGGAAAAAGAACTCCATGCTGCCGAAAATATCGAAGAAATTGCTGGAATGGGTTTAAAAGGGGTTGTTGACGGCAAAGAAGTTCTGGCCGGAAACGTTAAACTTCTGGAGAAATTTAAAATTGATTTCGACATTAAAATAAAGGATATAGTTGAAAGTATTGTGGTACTGGCTGTAGATGGAAAATATGCCGGCTACGTTTTAATTGCCGATGAAATTAAAGAGGATGCAGTATTGGCTATTGAACAACTGCATGAAAATGGCGTAAAACAGGTTGTCATGTTAAGTGGAGACAAAACATCGATTGTAAAAAAGGTGGCTGTTGTTTTAGGTATTGATTCTTATTTCGGCGATTTACTGCCGGAAGATAAGGTTGCTAAACTCGAAGAAATTAAAAAAGATAAAACTAAAGTTGTAGCTTTTGTCGGCGATGGAATAAATGATACGCCTGTTTTAGCGATCAGTGATATTGGTATGGCAATGGGCGCTATGGGTAGCGATGCGGCTATAGAAACAGCAGATGTGGTAATTCAGACTGATCAGCCGTCGAAAATTGCAACTGCAATCAAAATTGGTAAAGCAACTAGGAAAGTAGTCATTCAAAATATAGTTTTGGCCTTTGCAGTAAAGGCATTGGTTTTAATTTTAGGGGCAGGTGGCGTGGCAACCATGTGGGAAGCAGTGTTCGCAGATGTTGGAGTAGCATTATTGGCTATCTTGAACGCCGTCAGGATTCAAAAGATGCAGTTTTAATTTACTACAGAATTGAGTATATTTGGTTATGTCTGAGCCGATTCCATATCCTGAAATACATGATGAACCCGTTCGTCAATTCAATGATATTGATGCATCGTTGACTTATAGCTATGCAAATTACTTAAACTGGCTTTTTGAAGAGAGAGTAGAGCTGATTAAAGGAACAATCTTTAAGATGAGTCCTGCTGCTTCACGGGTGCATCAGGAAATATTTAGAAACATTTTCATGAAAATTGGGAATTTTTTGGAAGGCCAGCCTTGCAAATTTTATGCTGCTCCTTTTGATGTTCGCTTCCCAAAGGAAAGTAAAGCTGATAAGGATGTCTTTACAGTGCTCCAGCCTGATATTTGTGTAATATGCGATAAAAGTAAATTGGATTATCGCGGTTGTATTGGCGCTCCTGATATTGTTGTTGAAATTCTCTCGCCAGGGAATAATAAAAAGGAATTGCTAAATAAATATCAGGTTTATGAAGAGTTTGGTGTGAAAGAATATTGGGTGGTTAGCCAAAGTGATCAAAGCATTCTTATTTATACTCTTAACAATATTGGTAAATTTCAGCCTTCAAAAATATTTACCCTGAGTGAAAAAATTACTTCCTCTGTTTTGCCTGGTTTCGAGCTTCTTCTGGATGATGTTTTTGCAGATTTGGATTAGGGTTTTGATTACCGTTGATTGAAACCAACGGCAATGAACTTCGAAAGTTATAAGGAGGTTTCTAATTTTTTCCGTTGGTTTAAACCAACGGCAATGAAAGGAAAACCCGATAATTTATTCACATTTCATTGCAGGTTGCTCTAGCTGCCTGACCTTTTAAATTTTGTTGGTTGGCTTCAGCCAAAATATGCTATCTGTATTGGCCGAACAATTAAAGGTGTAGCAAACAGAATTTTCTAAACCTGATTGTAGTGTAAATACTTTTTGATGCAGGCTTAAACAAGCTTAGAATGACTTTCGCGAAAAGATTGCAACGAAAAGCAGGACTGACTTTGCAATGAAATGCAGGCCTGGCTTTTCAAATGAATTCTACTTTAAGTTTTGACCCTAAAAACGTATTTTTGCCACTCAAATTGATACTGAATAATTTTTCATGAGCATTTCCACGAAGTACAATCCTGCAGAAACAGAAGATAAATGGTATAGCTATTGGCTATCGAAAAAGTTTTTTCATTCCGAGCCTGATGAGCGTGAACCTTACACTATTGTAATTCCACCGCCAAATGTTACCGGAGTGCTGCATATGGGGCACATGTTAAATAATACCATTCAGGATGTTTTGATTCGTAAAGCCCGTATGCAAGGCAAAAATGCTTGCTGGGTTCCGGGAACTGACCATGCATCTATCGCAACCGAAGCAAAGGTAGTGGCGATGTTAAAGGAACAAGGCATCAATAAAAAAGACCTATCCCGCGAGGAATTTATGAAATACGCCTGGGAGTGGAAAGAGAAATACGGCGGGATTATTTTAGAACAATTAAAGAAATTAGGTGCAAGTTGCGATTGGGACCGTACGCGTTTCACGATGGAAGAAGATCTTTCTGAAGCCGTAATCGATTCCTTTATTCACTTGTACAAAAAGGGTTGGATTTATCGCGGTATCCGGATGGTAAATTGGGATCCGGCAGGTAAAACTGCCGTATCTGATGAAGAGGTAATCCGTAAGGAAGTAAATCAAAAACTATATTACATTCGCTATACTATTGTTGGTGAAAAGACTGCTGACTCCGGACTTAAGACTTCTGACTATCTTGTTGTTGCAACTACCCGTCCGGAAACGATAATGGCTGATGCCGCAATTTGTATTAACCCGAACGACGAACGGTTTACCCACCTAAAAGGTAAAAAGGTTTTTGTGCCATTGGTGAACCATGAAATTCCGGTTATAGAGGATGAATATGTTGATATTGAGTTTGGTACAGGTTGTTTAAAAGTTACTCCGGCACATGATTTGAACGATTATGAGCTAGGTGTGAAACACAATTTGCCCGTAACCGATATCTTGAATGATGATGGAACCTTAAATGAATTGGCGGTCATTTTAGTGGGTGAGGACAGGTTTGTTGCCCGTAAAAAAATTGCCAAAATGCTGGAAGAGGCTGGTCATCTGGATAAAGTTGAAGACTATAAATCGCAGGTTGGTTTCTCGGAACGTACAGATGCTGCAATTGAACCAAAACTTTCTATGCAGTGGTTTGTAAAGATGAAAGAAATGGCTCAGCCGGCTTTGGATGACGTTTTAAACGGTGAGGTTAACCTGATTCCCAATAAATTCGAAAATACTTATCGCCACTGGATGGAGAATGTTCGCGATTGGAATATTTCTCGTCAGCTTTGGTGGGGGCAACGCATTCCGGCTTGGTATGATGATAAAGGAAACTGGGTAGTTGCTAAAACGAAAGATGAAGCTTTAGAAGAATTTTGGAAGAAAAAACATTTAGACGAAAATTATTCAGAAGCTGAAAAAGCTGGTTTTAAGCATCAGCTAGAGCCCTTTTTAAGGCAAGATGAGGATGTAATGGATACCTGGTTCTCTTCCTGGTTATGGCCAATTTCGGTTTTTGATGGATTTAAAAATCCTGATAATAAGGATATAAATTACTATTATCCAACCAATGATTTGGTTACGGCACCTGAAATTTTATTCTTCTGGGTGGCACGTATGATTATGGCCGGACATGAGTTTATGGGCAAGAAACCATTTACAAATGTTTATTTAACCGGAATTGTGCGTGATAAGCTGGGTCGTAAGATGTCTAAATCTTTAGGCAACTCTCCAGACCCGATTGGATTGATAGAAAAGTATGGTGCTGATGCAGTGCGTGTGGGTATGTTAATGTCATCGCCCGCAGGCAACGATTTAATGTTCGATGAAAGTTACTGCGAACAGGGACGAAATTTCGCATCCAAAATATGGAATGCTTTCCGTTTGGTTAAAGGTTGGGAAGTTGATGAAAGCTTGGAAAATCCAAATACCCAGGCCATGTCATGGTTCGAAAATCGTTTCAAGGAAGCGCTTGTAGAAATTGAGGCGAATTTTAAACAATACCGTTTATCAGAAGCATTAATGATCACTTACAAGCTGGTTTGGGATGATTTCTGTGCCTGGTATTTAGAAATGGTTAAACCTGCTTATCAACAGCCAATTGATGCTGAAAGTTATCAAGCAACCATCTCGTTTTTCGAGAATATTATTAAGTTATTGCACCCCAATATGCCTTTCCTAACGGAAGAATTATGGCATGATGATTTATTTGCTGAACGGGGAGAAATGGATTGCTGTATCGTTGCCGAATATCCGAAAGGTGGCTCAATAGACGAAAGTTTATTAAAAGACGCGGAGGTGATTAAAACTGTAATTGCCGAAATTAGGAATGTTCGTAATCAAAAACAGATTTCTCCGAAAGAAGCCTTGCCCTTAAGTTTAAAAGTGAATTCTGAGATTGACTATAAGAAATGGTTGAATGTGATATTCAAATTAGCAAATGTTTCTGAGGCTGAAATGGTGGATGATAAGATTGCAGGTGCAACTGCTTTTATGGCTGGTAAAGATGAATTTTTTATTCCCTTAACAGAAAATATTGATATTGATGCAGAACGCACCCGTTTAAATGCTGATTTGGTTTATTTACAGGGTTTCCTAAAATCGGTTGATGCCAAACTGAGCAACGAACGTTTCGTTCAAAATGCCAAACCAGAAATTATCGCAAACGAGCGCAATAAAAAAGCAGATGCCGAAGCCAAAATAAAGATTATTGAGGAAAGCCTGTTAATGCTTGGCTAGCGTTTGATAATAACCTCACCCTATTAATGGTTGTGGTTCGGCAATTGTTCTGCTCTCCCTCTCCTTAAAGAGAGGGCTTTGCGGATTGTGCCTTTTCAACATAGGTTCAAACTGCCAACTTTCATTTCCCTCTCTTCAAGGAGAGGGATGCACTACATCTAACAATAACTTCTTCCTTTCATAGGGTAAGTTTTTTTAATAAAATGAATTTTTAAGAAAACTTCAAAGCTCAATAATCTCACCCTATAAATCGTTGTGCTTCGGCAATCGTTTTGCTCTCCCTCTCCTTGAAGAGAGGGCTTTGCGGATTGTGCTTTTCAACATAGGTTCAAAATGCAAACTTTCGTTTCCTTCTCTTCAAGGAGAGGGATGCGCTACATCTACAATAACTTCTTCCTTTAATAGGGTGGAGTTTTTAACAAAATATATTTTTAAGAGAGCTTCAAGCCTTAATAACCTCACCTTATTAATGGTTGTAATCCGGCAATTTTTCTGCTCTCCCTCTCCTTAAAGAGAGGGCATTGCGGATTGTGCCTTTTCAACATAGGTTCAAACTGCCAACTTTCATTTCCCTCTCTTCAAGTAGAGGGATGCACTGCATCTACAATAACCTCTTCCTTTCATAGGGTGAGGTTTCTAATTAAATTTTGATCGCAAAGATTCGGGGCAGCACACCAACTTTCTTCCCTCGTTTCTAAAATGTTACTAAACCGTTCGAATGTTTTTCCACTAAAAATCTTATTTTGTGGATATATATGGTTTAAAAACCACTAACCAAATGGAATATAAACTACATTTTACCTAAATAGAGAAGGTGTATAAAATATCTTCTAAGTAAAATTGAACATGAAACTAAGAACGATCATTCTCATACTTCTTCTTTCCCCTTTTGTGTTTGGTTTTCAATCGAGAAATAAATCATTTTTTCCACTGGGTATCGTTGCGCCGATAGAAAAAGATAGTTTAATTCATGCCGCTGGATTTAAGTTTATTGGAGAATCAGTTGGCAGAATGATTTCACCTTCGCTATCGGGAGAACAATTTAATAGTAATCTTCGGTCGATCGGGAAACTGCGATCGAAATTATATATGTGCAATGTGATGTTTCCCGGCAATATGAAAATCGCCGGTCCGGATGTTAATGAGCCAGTTGTACTTAGCTATGTAGATAGTCTATTTAATCGTGCCCAAAAAGCCGGCGTTAGTAGGATTGTTTTAGGGAGTGGGGGTGCACGCAGATTACCTGATGGTTACGATGTTAAAAAAGCGACAGGTGCATTTGTATCACTTTGTAAAAAGATAGCAACAATTGCCGCCAAATATAAGGTTAAAATAGCGCTGGAAAATCTTCAAACTAAAGAAACCAATTTTATCAATACAGTGAAGTCAGCAGCTGAAATTGTCAGGTCAGTTAACCATCCCAACTTCAGGCTAAATGCAGATATTTTTCACATGCGACGCGAGCACGAGCCTCCTCAAAATATTATTGATGCAAAAGATTTACTTATTCACTGCGAAATTGCGGAGGACGCAGAGCGGACATTGCCCGGAATTAAGGGTGATGATTTTACGCCATACCTTGCGGCACTAAAGGCGGCTAACTATAAAGGGCCAATTTTTGTGGAGGCAGGAAGCAACTATTCGGAAGAGCAAATCAAATTCTGCTTCAAATACTTAAGCAAACAAATCGAAAACGTTTATAATAACTAATTACTCAATTATTCCATGGAAAATTCCAGAAGAAAATTTATTAAACAATCTGCCATTTTTGCTGCGGCAACCTACGCCGGCACAATGGGTATGAGTGCCAAAAGCTACGGACGAATAATCGGTGCTAACGATAGGGTTAGAGTTGGTGTGGTTGGGTTTTCAGATCGATTTAAAGATACTTTGCTCCCTTGTTTTCTAAATCACAACAAAGAATTGAATTTCGATATCGTTGGTCTTTCAGATTTATGGAACTACCGCCGGGATTTAGGTATTGCCCATCTCAAAGAAAAATTTGGTCATGATATTAAAGCTTGTAAAAATAACGACGAGCTGTATGCCATTAAAGATTTGGACGCTGTGATTATCAGTACAGCCGATTTTCAGCATGCGCTGCATACCATTGAAGCGGTTAAAGCCAATTGCGATGCTTATGTGGAAAAACCTTTCGCCGAAACGATGGATGATGCAAAAGCGGCACTTAAAGCTGTTAAAGCAACCGATAGAATTGTCCAGATTGGTTCTCAAAGAAGAAGTGGTGAAAATTATGCAAACGCCGCAAAATTTATTCAGGAGGGAAAATTCGGGCCGATTACCGCTGTAGACTTGGTTTGGAACGTAAATCAACCCGGGCGATGGCGTAGACCTGAGTTGGTGGCAAAGCTAAAAGAGGCCGATATCGATTGGAAAAGATTTTTATTAAACCGGCCAAATGAAGCCTTCGATCCACGAAAGTATTTAGAGTATCGTTTATTCTGGCCTTATTCATCAGGAATGCCGGGGCAGTGGATGTCTCACCAAATCGACACGGTTCATTGGTTTACCAATTTGAAACATCCGAGAAGTGTAGTAGCTAACGGTGGAATTTACACCTGGAAAGATGGCCGTAGGAACTGGGATTCGATGGTTGCAGTTTTCGATTATGGTCAGCCCAATACAGAAGATGGATTTCAGGTTACTTTCACTTCCAGAATGCAAAACAGCGTTGGCGATGTTGGCGAAGTTTATTACTCTAATGGGGGTGAATTAAATTTGATTACCAATAAAGTATCTCCAAAAGGTGGATTAAAAGAAAAGGAAGCTGCCGCGATGGGCATGAAAGCCAACCTGCTACCAAATTTCGATTTGAGTAAAACCGAAATAAAGGCAGCTACAGGTGCAAATATGGGCGGCGATTCGCTTACTTCCGGTCATATGAGAAACTGGATGGAGTGTGTTAGAAGTCGTAAAATGCCAAATGCTCCGGTAGAGGCTGGCTATTCGCACTCCATTGCCAACATCATGACTAATGCTGCGGTTCGTACAGGAGCGAAAGCAACTTTTGACGAAAACAAACAAGAAGTGATTGCAAACGGAAAAATTTTTAAATATTAATTTCAATACATCATCATTGTGAGGAATGAAACGATTATTTTTATTGTCTTGGCCAGACGGGCCTTTTTTCTTTTACCAACAAAAGAAACAAAATTGCCAGCTGAAAATTTTTGTATTTAAGTCAGCGATGTGGCTTGGTATGGAGATTCCCAAAAATTTGTTAGGCTGGGGTTTAGTAGAACGTAGAAATAGTGCTCTGGACTTTCGTGATGTATCAACAACTATCATCTCATAAAAATTATTAATCAACCATGTTAAACATTAAAACATACGGCATTCTTGCGCTTTCAATCATCAGTTTATCTGCCGCTGCACAAAAAGCTAAACCACTTTTCGATGGTAAAACACTAAACGGTTGGAAAGCCGTAGCCGGAACAGCGCCTTACAAAGTTGAAGATGGAGCGATAGTGGGTACCATGACTAAGGGAACGCCAAATTCATTTTTGATCACCGAAAAGGAATACGGCGATTTTGTGCTCGAAATCGATATTAAGCTCGAAGGTGAAAATACAAATTCTGGAGTGCAAACGCGAAGTCATATTAAGTCTGAGGGAAATAACGGGAGAGGATTAGTGTACGGAAGACAAATGGAAATAGACCCTACACCGAGATCGTGGACGGGTGGGATTTATGATGAAGCCAGGCGATTATGGCTCTATCCCTTGGAATTAAATCCGTCAGCTAAGCCGCTTTATAAAAAGAATGAGTTTAATCACTATAGAATAGAAAACATTGGCAACGAATTAAAAACCTGGGTAAACGGAACTCCTGTTGCCTATGTAATTGATACCCTAGATCAATCAGGTTTCATTGGTTTGCAAGTGCATGGGATTGGAAATAACCTTGAAAACGATGGAAAAAAGGTTTATTTCAAAAATATCAATCTCCAAACAGAAGGATTGAAGTCGAAATCTTTTCCGAAAGGAATATACACCGTGAATTTAACTCCCAATACCTTGTCTGGTTACGAGAAATCAGAAGGATATAAACTCCTTTTTGATGGTAAAAGCAACGCCGGGTGGGTTGGGGCTTACAAAACAACGTTCCCGGCAAAGGGTTGGAAAATTGAAAATGGAGTAATTGGCGTGGAGCCATCTGGCGGAGCCGAATCTACGAATGGCGGTGATATCGTTACCAAAGAGGAGTTTGCCGCATTCGATATGTCGTTCGAATTTAAGCTTACCCCTGGAGCAAATAGTGGGGTAAAATATTTCGTTACGTTAAGCGAAAAAAATACAGGTTCGGCTATCGGTTTGGAATATCAGGTTTTAGATGATGTGCTACATCCCGATGCGAAATTAGGCAGAGATGGAAACCGTACTTTAGCCTCGTTATACGATTTAATGACGTCTAAAAAAGAAGCCCGTTATCTTCGTCCAATCGGCAGCTGGAACAATGGCCGCTTAGTAGTTTATCCAAATAACAAAGTTGAACATTATTTAAATGGGGTTAAAGTTTTAGAATATGTACGCGGATCGGAAGAGTTTAAAAAGCTAGTTGCGATAAGTAAATACAAAGATTGGAAAAACTTTGGAGAAGCGCCAAAAGGGCATATTCTGCTTCAGGATCATGGAAATAAGGTCGATTTCAGAACCATCAAAATAAAGAAATTATAGATGCATCGCAGGTCATTTGTTAAAAGTTCGGCAGCTTTAGCCTCGGGATTATTAGTTGGCGATGCTTTGTACGCGTTTAGTGCAGATCGAGTAATCAATATTGCAATGATTGGTTGCGGAGATCGTGGCAAAGGAGTTTTATCGGTTATTAAATCAATGCCGGCGAAATTTAAGGCAGTAGCTTATTGCGATGTTTTAGATTTTAGACTAAAAGAGGCAGAAAAGTACGTTCCTGCCGATGCACGGCCTATCAAGGATTACAAGCAGGTTTTTGATAATAAAAATATAGATGCTGTTTTTATTGCCACACACTTAAGCGAACACTTTAAAATTGCAAAAGACGCAGTTCTGGCTGGTAAACATGTGTATGTAGAAAAAACAATGACTTATAATATTGCCCAAGCACTGGAGTTAAAAAAGCTGGTTCAAAAATATCCTAAACAGATTTTTCAGGTAGGTTATCAATACCGTTATTCGCCGCTTTATTTTAAGGTTAAGGATATGATTCAAAGTGGTTACCTGGGCAAGGTTTCGCAGATTGATTGCCGGTGGGACAGAAATGGAACCTGGCGCAGAAGTGTTCCGAGTGCTGATTTGGAGCGAAAAATAAATTGGAGGATGTACAAAGAATACTCCGGCGGTTTAGCCGCAGAACTCCTATCTCACCAAATCGATTTCATTAATTGGGCGTTCGAAACGCAGCCAGATGAAATTATGGGTTCGGGAGGGATAGATATTTTTAAAGATGGACGGGAAACTTACGACAACATCCAGGCCACTTTGCGCTATCAGGAGAAAGGAATGATTGGAAATTTTGGCGCCACCTGCGGCAATGCACATGATGGTTATCTTTTTAAAATTAAAGGAACCAAAGGTTCCGTTTCGCTACTCACCAATACCGGGGTTTTTTACCCTGAGGAAGTAACCAGAAAGGAATTGGGAATTGTTGATGGCGTGACCGGTGCTACCAAAATTGTGATCAACAAAGATGGTGGAATCCCTATTTTGGATAAGCCCACGATGGATGGAACCAACTATGCCCTGGATCAGTTTCATCAATCAATTACAAGTGGCGCACAACCGGTATCTAACATCAATACGGGTACGCAGGCTTCTATTTGCGTGGCTATGTGTAACGAAGCCATCTATTCTGGTAATAAACAGGTTTGGAAAAAGGAGTATAGTTTGTAAGGATAATTGTTATTCTGAGGTTTAATCTATTTCCTAAAAGCAATATGAATAACGTTTAGGACGGTCGTCATTGCGAGGTACGAAGCAATCTCATTCTAGGTAGTGTGCTATCAAATGAGATTGTTCCAAAGGCACTCCCCTGAAGCTTTTCCCGATGAAGAATCGGGATCGCAAAGGACGGAAAATAAAAGCGTAAATTGTAGCTTGTCGAGGGATATTACATGAATAAGGTCTTCGACAGACTCAGACTGACATTTCTAATATTTAACATCACAACTCTGAGTATTCCGGCATCTCTTGTGCAAAAGCAAAGCTTCCCTTTTCCAGATCCATTTTGGCGTAAACATGCTGCAAACCGTTTGTTAAAACAATCCATTTGGCCTGGTGAATGGAATTGTATCGTGATGCCTGATCAAACACAGAAGGCGTAATTTTAACCTTCGGAGCTTTACACTCAATAAGCATTAACTTTTCACCTGCAGTGTTATAAACCAGAATATCGCTTCGCTTTTGTAGTTGATTCAGAACCAGTCCACCTTCAATTTGAATCAGGCTTTTTGGGAATTTTTTGCTGGCGATCAAGTCCTGTATGAAATGTTGCCGCACCCATTCTTCGGGTGTTAACACCAAGTGTTTCTTCCTTAATTCATCGAAAATAAAAACTACATCATCTTTCCTAGTAATTTTAAACGGATACGGCGGAAGATTAAGTGGGGTAGGGTTGAACATGCAGTCGTGAATCGGAAGTTGTTAGTTTAGGGCTACTAATGCCCTGTAATTAATAATGGTCAAAGTTAATATTGTTTATAAACATTTATCAAAATCATAAAAGCTAAATTGTAATTTTACGGCAATGACTGCTGCCGAAATTATAAAGGATATTAAAGCCCGAAAATTCAAACCTGTTTATCTTTTACATGGGGAAGAATCTTATTATATCGATCAGGTAACCGATTATATTGAAGATAAGCTGTTGAATGATGCCGAAAAAGGGTTTAATCAAACAGTTTTATATGGAAAGGATACGGATATGGCGACGGTTTTAGGCGCCGCAAAGCGCTATCCAATGATGTCTGATTATCAGGTGGTAATTGTAAAAGAAGCACAGGATTTAAAATGGGGAAAAGAAGATGCTGGCAGTAAAGAGGCAGAATTTGTACTCAATTATTTCGAAAAACCCTTGCCTAGTACCATTTTAGTACTTGCTTATAAGTATGCGAATTTCGATAAGCGTAAAAAAATCTATAAAGCGATCAATAAGAGTGGGTTGATTTTTCAATCAGACACTGTTAGAGATTATAAACTCGTTCCCTGGATTGAAGATTTCATCAAAAAAAAAGGTTATAAAATAGATCAGCAAGCCTCGGCTTTAATGGCCGAATATTTAGGAACCGATCTTTCCAAAATTGCGAATGAGATTGAAAAGCTGATGCTGAATGTACCTAAAGATGTAACCATCAATACGGATTTAGTGCAGAAAAATATTGGCATTAGTAAGGAGTACAATGTGTTCGAATTACAGAAAGCCTTGGCTATTCGCGATGTTTTGAAATGCAATAAAATTATTAATTATTTTGCCAGTAACCCAAAAGCAAATCCCACTGTAATGGTGTTAGCTAATTTGGCTGGTTACTTTACAAAGCTTTTGAAATATCATTATATACCAAATAAGGCAGATGCGGCTTCCGCTTTGGGTGTTCCTCCTTTTTTTATAAAAGATTATGAAGTTGCGGCCAGAAATTATCATACCGGAAAAGTCTTTCAGGTAATTAGCTTGCTCAGAGAATACGATTTGAAAAGTAAAGGCTTAGAAAGTTCGGGCAATGTTAGCGATGGCGATCTTCTTAAAGAATTGGTTTTCAAGATAGTACATTAAATTAATTTTCAGTTTCCATTAAACAATTTATAAACCGAAAGGTTGCCCTAAACCCTAAACCCTAAACCCTAAACCCTAAACCCTAAACCCTAAACCCTAAACCCTAAACCCTAAACCCTAAACCCTAAACCCTATGTTACAAGGATTAAGAACTATAGTTTATTATGTTGGCGACTTAACTGCTGCCAAAGAATGGTACAAAAAGGTTTTCGATATTGAACCCTATTTTGATGAACCTTACTATGTTGGCTATAACATTGGAGGTTTTGAGTTAGGTTTAGATCCTGATGATTCAGCTTACAGTAATGGCAACCATTCTATCACTTACTGGGGCGTTAATGATATTACAAAAACTTTTGAACGTTTTAGCGAATTGGAAGTCGAAATTCATCAAGCTCCAAATAACGTTGGTGGACAAATTTGGGTGGGCAGCATCTTCGATCCTTTTGGTAATGTAATTGGCTTAATAGAAAATCCAACATTTGAAGGTTAACGTAGTTCAAGATTTTCAGATAGAATTTATCGTAATGGCGTTTCTAATACGGAATCGCCATTGTTATTTTATGACAATTCTGGTTTATAAAATCAACTCTTAATTGTAGATTTGAATCTTAAATCTTTATATGAATCATTGGTTAGTAAAATCAGAACCCTTCAAATATAGCTGGCAAAAGTTTAACGAAGATGGAAGAACTTTTTGGGATGGTGTGCGCAATTATCAGGCTAGAAATAATTTAAAAGCCATGAAAGAAGGCGATTTGGTTCTTTTCTATCATAGCAACGAAGGTAAGAATGTGGTTGGAATTGCCAAAGTGGTAAAAGAATTCTATCAGGATCCGACAACTGATGATGCCAATTGGGTAGTGGTAGATTTATCACCGGTTGAAACCTTAAGAACTCCGGTATCTCTTGAGCAAATTAAAGCTGAACCTAGCTTGGTTGATATCTCATTGGTTCGCCAGGGGCGCCTTTCTGTAATGCCGCTAAAAGCGGAAGAATTTGATAAGATTTTAGAAATGGGCAGTTAAATTTTTAGCAAACCCAGGATAATTATTTCAGTCTTAAATACCGTATTATGAAAACAAGAATACTATTTGTAGCTATTTTATCAATCAGTATGTTGTTTTGCAAAGCGCAAATTTCGGATGGAATTAAGCCCTACATCGCCATTGTAAAAACGAATGATAGCAAAATTAAAGGCTTGTTCTTTAAAATAGATTCTCAAACGGTTCTGCTTTATTCTGATGAAAAATACCATGAAATAAAAACATCCGAAATAAAGTCAATAAAATTAAGGGTAACGAAAGCAAGCTATGAATTGCAGAGTTATGTTTTTAAATACGTTGGAAAGAAAGATCCCAATGAATACAAATACACCAACCAGCAAGGAAAAGCGGTAGACAAATGGGGAAGAGAAGAGCCTACACCAGATGAAGAACTTGCTGGAGCTGTTGGCGGGGCAATATTTGGAACAGCGATGGAAGGCGTTGCAAATATTATTGCCGGGTCTTTGCATAATATAAATCCAAGCATTGCTAACTATAAATTCAGTAGAGGGTTTGATTATAGTCAACTGGAAGCACTTAATTACTATTCGGTTTACTATCAGCAGAATCCAAATACCCTGGCCGAGCTTAACAAAATTAAAACATTGTCGGCGGGCTTTAAGCCGTAGTGTTTTCCTCTACTTTTTTACTGCTGAATGCTATTCCTAAAGTCATTACCAAACTAGATCCCAATACCACCAGAAACAAGAATGATGTTCCTACCTCAGCAATTTTCAGCGAAGCTGGTAAATTGAAATAAAGCAATATGCTAATCAATCCCCTTGGGGCAATGTATAAAATTGGGGCAATCGAATCTTTCTTAAAAATCTTCAGGAAAATAAGTCTGATCACATAAATTGAGGCTAAAATAATAAGTCCGTTGGCAATAATGGGCAAATTATTAAGTTCGTTTATATTCATGGTAAAGCCAAAAATAACGAAGAAAAAGGTCCTTAAAATAAATGCACTTTCTGCTGATAACTGGTACAGTTGAGATAAATCAGCAGAGAGATTTTTGTATAAAAATACCCCTCTGAACCAAACGTTTTGAATGGTATCGGCATTATTCAAAAATAATCCTGTACTCAGAATTAATACCAGCGACGATAAATGATAAGATTGGCCGATGGCATACACGAGTATCAAAATGGAAATAATCAAGAAAAATTTAATGTGGTGCACCAATCTGCCCATGATATAAAGTAAAACAATACAAGCAATTGCCGATAAGAGGATAATCAAAAATGTACTTAAACCTAGTCCAATAAAGGCCGATGTGGTGAGCGAATGATTGGTAATTGCAAAATTAAAAATGATGATCCCTAAAATATCAGAAAACGAAGATTCGTACACCACAAATTCTTTATCCTTACCACCCAACGCTGCTGCGGAGGGAATGGCGATGGCAGAACTGATTACACTGAAAGGTATAGCGTTAGCAATGCAGGTGTATAAATCTTTATGCGAAATTTGGTAAATAATTACGGTGATAATGGTGGCTGTGCCGAGTAACACTGTTAGCGCTGAGAAAAATGCACTCTTGATAATCTTGTTTTTATTTCGATCATATTTAAGCTCTAATGAACCTTCAAAAACAATTAAAATTAAACCAACGGTACCTAAAGTTGGTAAAATGGATAGAAAATTGAAGGTGTGAACTTTTAAGTTCTCTACTAAAAAACGAAGGCCAATACCCAGCAAAAGCAGTAGTAAAACCGATGGTATTTTAGTTTTACTTGCCACTAAATCAAACAGATAAGAGAAGATAACTAATCCGCTTAAAATTATCAGTATGGTATATGTAGTCATATTTTTAGCGAATGTTAAGCTACTAAAATAAAACAAACATGTTAAGCACCAAGAAGTTTTTTGTAAAAATTATGCTTTAAAAAATAGCGCTTTCAATTCGCTGGCATCGTCCGGATTCATTTTGCCGCCTAAAACCAGGCGCAACTGTCTCCTTCTTAACGCACCTTCAAAAAGCTCAATTTCTTCTGGAGTTTCTGCAATTAGTTCGGGTACCGGAATGGTTCTGGCGCTTTGATCTACCGCTACAAAAGTATAATAGGCTTCATTACTTTTTTGGCGTGCACCACTGGGAATATTTTCTGCCC
The DNA here is from genome assembly GCF_001422545.1 of Pedobacter sp. Leaf41. Lineage (GTDB taxonomy): Bacteria > Bacteroidota > Bacteroidia > Sphingobacteriales > Sphingobacteriaceae > Pedobacter. Next base: position 127,245 of record NZ_LMLE01000006.1, read on the forward strand.
AAACATCCAGCCTCACTTCTACCGATGTATTAAAAGCTCTGGTAACTTTCGCCTCGATGGTAATTACATCGCCTAATTTGATGGGGTGTTTAAAAGAAACGTTATCTACAGAAGCAGTCACTACAATACGATTGCAGTGTTTTTGAGCAGAAATAGCTGCAGCAATATCCATCCAATGCAATAAACGGCCACCCATTAAATTGTTGAGTGTGTTGGTATCGTTGGGTAATACCAGTTCATTCATAATGGTAAAACTCTCTCTGGCAAATTTCTTTTTTAAGCTCATATTCAAGCGCAAAAGTAAATAAAATGTGCCTTAAATCAGCATTCCATTAATCATTTGAAAAGCAAGGCTTCTACCTCAGCTTAACGTTCGTCCTGCTATCACTTCAATCTTTTAAAATTTTTTGGTGCTTCATTCAAAGAATATGCGTCAAATTTTAAAAGGATTTCCGTTAAATCAGGTTTAGGTACAATCGGCAGTTCAAATGGGAAACCTGTTTACTGCGCTAGATATATTTTAATATAAATTGGGCTATCTTTAAACCATCTCCTTAAATACTTACCGATTTACTTTTAGCTTACATTTCTGGAAAAACAATTGCCAGAAACTCATGTTATCATATCTTAAAATTAAATTAATGCAGAATCAAACCTTAATCCAATATTTTCATTGGTATTACAATGAAGAACAAAATTTATGGAGTAAAGTAGCGCAAGAAGCTACGCATTTGAAAGAAATCGGGGTAACTGGGGTTTGGTTACCGCCAGCCTATAAAGCGAGTACAGGTGGATATTCAGTTGGATATGATGTTTATGATCTTTTCGATCTTGGAGAGTTCGATCAAAAGGGAAGTGTAAACACACGTTATGGTTCTAAAGACGAATATTTGAAAGCCATTAAGGGCCTTCAAGATCAAGGAATTTCAGCCATTGCAGATATTGTTTTTAATCACAAAGCCGGCGGCGATGAATTGGAAAAAGTGCCTGTGAGAACTGTTAATCCCGATAATAGAAATGAATTCACCAGCGATGTTTTCGAGATTGAAGCGTGGACCAAATTCACTTTTCCAAATAGGGCAGGGAAATACTCACAATTTATTTGGGACCATCAATGTTTTAGTGGAGTAGATTGGGCAGAAGATCTGAAAGAAACTGCAATTTACTCCATCCAAAATCATTTGGGCGAAGGTTTTGAGGATGTTCCATCTACTGAACTGGGTAATTACGATTACCTCATGTTCGATGATATTGATTACCGCAATCGTGCCGTTGTAGAGGAGTTGAAATATTGGGGAGAGTGGCTTGTGGAAACTACCAACATCGATGGATTTAGGTTGGATGCGGTTAAACACATTAATCCTGATTTTATTAAGGAATGGATTGACCATCTGGAGGCCAAGTTTAATAAGAGGTTTTTTATTGTTGCCGAAGATTGGAATGTAGAAAATACCGAATCGCAAGAAGAATACCTGCGGTTAATGGAAGGCAAAACCCAGATTTTTGATTCCCTGCTGCATCATAATTTCTTCCTCGCCAGCAAGGATGGAAACGGTTTTGATATGCGCACTATTCTTGATAATACACTGATTTCCATCTCGCCTGAACTTGCTGTAACGTTTGTCGATAATCATGATTCTCAGCCTTTGCAGGCCTTGGAAAGCTACGTAGAATTCTGGTTTAGACCATTGGCATATTCCATCATATTACTAAGAGAGCAAGGAATTCCGTGTTTGTTTTTCCCGGATTTATACGGGGGGATTTATGATGATAAAAATCCTGAAGGAGATGATACACATATCGACCTCGCTATTTTACCAGGCCTGGACATCATGATAAAAATTAGAGCTCATTTAGCTTACGGGGAGCAACGCGATTATTTTGACCACAATAACTGTGTGGGTTGGACAAGAGCTGGAGACGAAGAACACGAAAACAGTGGGGTAGCGGTCTTATTAAGCACGGGTGAAGAAGGATTTAAAGCGATGGAACTCGGGCAGAATTTTGCTGGAAAAACATTTGTTGATGCACTTGGATATCGAGAACAGGAAGTGGTAATTGATGAAAATGGCTGGGCAGAATTTCACTGTAACGCCGGTAGCGTATCGGTTTGGGTTTTAAAAACCGAATAAATCGATGGTAGTTTAAAGGTCGAGATGAGTAATCCTGACCTTTAAACTACCATCTAACTTTTACAAAAAATTATCTTCTTTTCTATAAGCAGCAATTACAGCTAACTCGCCTTCTTTTCCAGGTTGCGAGTTTCCGTGTTCCATGCCCATCACACCTTTATAGCCTTTTTTATGAAGGTGCTTAAACAAATTTTTATAGTTAATTTCTCCGGTGGTAGGTTCCTTTCTACCCGGATTGTCACCAATTTGGATGTAGGCAATTTCATCCCAACAACGGTCGATCGTTTTAATTAAATCGCCTTCTGTGCGCTGCATGTGGTAAATATCGTACAAAATTTTGCAAGCCGGGCTTTGAACGGCTTTACATACAGCATAAGTTTCGTTAGTTTTCTGCAGAAACAGTTCTGGCGTATCACTTAGTGTTTCCAATACCATGATTAAGCCATGTGGTTCGAAAATTTCGGCCCCGGCTCGCATCGCATCAATTACATTTGCAAACTGATTTCCATAGGGCAAGTTGCGCTCATAAAAACCTGGAACAACTGTAAGCCATTTCGCATTACATCTTTTGGCTGCATCAACTGATTTTTTGCAGGTTTCTACAAATTTATCCTTAAATTCTTTTTTACCCGTGGTTAAAGAAGTTTTCCAGTTATCGCCGCCATCTACAACGAAAACTCCCATTCGCATCCCAAGTCGAGCCAATAAGGCGCCAATCTTTTCTTGCTCTTCCACAGGTCGGTTTAAGTAACCATTGTCTTCAATAGAGCGAAAACCCTTATCGTACATGAATTGGATCTGATCGAGAAAATTTTTACCCGCGTGATTAGCGAACATCCCCTGGTGTGGCGCATAATCCATATTAAAAGTTTTGTCACTCAGTATCGCGGTCGATTTTTCAGCAGCAAAGGTTTCTGTAAATCCAGCTCCGGCTGTAATGGCGCCTGCGGTTAACAGGCTATTTCTTATAAATTCACTTCTTTTCATTTGTTGGTTTTTAAAATGTAAAGACTTAGTTTTTAATTAATTTCTTAAATCCATTTGATAAGGTATCGGCTACAGATCCATCCTTTTTTCGGTAAACAAAATAAGCTTCCAGGTATTTGCGATTAGCTACAAATGTTAAGGCATCATCTAGATGCATGCCCATCAAAGCATTATCATACCCATCAGCTGTAATGGCATCTTTTGCATATACGGTTACACTGATCATTTCATTATCCAAAGGATAGCCCGTTTTCGGATCAATTAAATGTGAGATTACCTTTCTCCCGCTTTGATGGAATTTTCTATAATTGCCCGATGTTGTAATCGCTCCGCTGTTTAAAACCGCAATATGTCTGATTACTGGTGTGCCATCTTTATCTGGCCCCTCAATGCCGATTTTCATTGCGGTTCCGTTTGGTTTAGGGCCGGCAATTCTAATTTCACCACCCAGTTCGGCTACAAAGCTTTTAATCCCTTTTGTGGTCAGGTAATTTGCGATCAGATCTACACTATAACCTTGTGCAATGCCATTAAGATCGATATTTACACAAGGCGATGATTTTAACAGCATGTTGTTTTCTAGTTTCAGTTTCTCCATTCCTGTGCACTTCAAAATGGTTTTTATTTCTTCTGCACTTGGTTCCCGGTTGTTTTCTGCTGGACCAAATCCCCAGACTTGGACTAATGGCGCAACCGTGATATCAAAAATGCCTTTGGTGTCACGATTAATTTCAAAACTTCTTTTTAAAACAGCATTTAAATATGTGTCGGGTTTCGCTCCCTTCGTTGATGAATTAAATTGGTTGATGAGCGAGCCCTTTTTGTAAAGAGACATTGATGAATCAATTTCATTCAACAAGCTATCAATTCCACTTTTTGTAGCAACGCTATCAGCAGCATAATACATAATGTGATAGTCTGTTCCCTGAGCTAACCCTGTAATCTTATATTGGCTCAATTCTTTAGAACTGAAAATCGAAAAGATCAACGGAAGGCAGAGAAACAGATATCGGTACATTATTTCAATTATAACACCTTGGTTTTTCCGGGCATAGCAATTGGATATAATCCATTCGCATCAGGCATCAACTTAGGGTTTGCGTCCCAGGCAAAACGCTCGGGCATTAAACTATTGTCGGCAGCTAAGGCTTCATCCCATTTAATGGTTTGTCCAGAATAAGTTGCATATCGGCCAATTATCCCGGTTAAAGTGCTATGGGCGCCATATTCAGCATTATCAAATTTATACTCACCTTTTGAGATGGCATCGAAAAGCTCATCATGTTCGGTTTGGTATGGATTTGCATTTCCTTTTGTATTGTGATTATAAATTACATTCCCTTTCCAATCCCACAACTTTGCCTGGTTTCCGGCTGATAAATAAATTTTTCCTTTAGTACCCTGGAAAGTTTCATCAACCCGGTTAGGAACGCCTTCGAAATGTTTGCATTGGCTATAAACCACCGATCCATCTGCATAGGTTAATTCTACAGCGTGGTTATCATAAATTTCTCCATAATCTTTTCCTGTTCTCCAGGCCCTGCTTCCTGTACCCTGAACTGAGACGGGATGCGTACCTTTTATCCAATTTGCGATATCGATGTTATGGACGTGCTGCTCCACAATATGATCGCCACATAGCCAGTTAAAATAATACCAGTTTCGCATTTGGTACTCCATTTCAGTTTGATTTGCCGTACGCGGACGAACCCAAACACCGCCACTGTTCCAATACACCTGTCCAGAAACGATATCGCCAATGGCACCCTCTTGAACACGTTTCATCGCTTCGCGATAGTTGGCTTGATAACGGCGCTGCAACCCGACAACAACGTTGAGCTTTTTGCTTTTGGCAATTTCTGCTGCGGCTAAAACTTTTCGAATTCCCGGTGAATCAACTGCAACAGGTTTCTCCATAAAAACATGTTTTCCTTGCTTAATGGCTTCTTCAAAATGGATTGGTCTGAAACCAGGAGGCGTAACAAGCAATACTACATCTGCCAAAGGAATTGCTTTCAAATAAGCATCAAAACCCACAAATTGACGTTCTTTAGGCACGTCCATTTTGTTGGCAAATTTGGTGTTTAAAGATTGGTAACTGCTATCCAAACGATCTTGAAAAGCATCTGCCATGGCTACGAGTTTGATGTTGAATTTAGTGCCTAGGGCTTGAAATGCTGCACCCGTACCTCTATCTCCACAGCCTATTAAGGCAATTTTAATGGTATCGCTTCCCGAAGCATAGGCTCCGGCAAGAGGAATGCTGCTTAACATAGCGCCACCTGCAAGCAAGGCAGATGATTTTAAAAAATCTCTTCTATCGTTTGTGTTTGGTTCGTTTTTCATTCCTGATTTTGGGTTTGTGGTTCTATTAGTTCGGTTTATAAATCTTTTATAGGTTGTTTATTATAATAGGCTTCTATTTCTGCTTTACTTGGGGCTTTAACCGGGCGGACCAGGCGCATGCCAACAAAAGGGGCTTCAGGAAACCACCAATTGCTTTTCGGAATTTGCGGATCAAGCTGTTTCCAGGATGGATCGGAAGCCAACCTCGCTGTTGATCGAAGATTTTCAGCTGCTTCATCGTAAGAGCCGCCACGAACAGCATGTGGGTATAGCTTTTCTGGCTTAGCGACAGGGTTTTCAGCTATTTTACTTTCGCCGAGTTTGTAGAAATCAGCAACATACTGATCATAGGTCCATTCGCTCACATTGCCATGCATATCGAACAGACCCCAAGCATTTGGCTTCTTTTGTCCTACCGGATGTGTTTTATTATCGCTATTATTGGCAAACCATGCATAATCACTTAATGTTGCGGCCTCATTGCCAAAAAAATATGCTGTGCTAGATCCTGCTTTGCAGGCATATTCCCATTCTGCTTCGGTAGGCAAGCGATAAAAAATACCAGTTCGTACATACAACCATTTACAAAACTGGATGGCGTTATATTGGGTCATGCCCACTGCTGGCTGGTTTTCTTTTCCCATACCAAAAGTCATATCCAAATAAGGCTTTGTGGGCCGGGTAACCGCATCAACCTCTGCAGGAATAGCCGCGGTACTGGCTTGCTTTTCGAAATCACGATACAAAAAAGGTTCGAAAACATTCCAGGTTACTTCGCATTTGCCCATCCAGAAAGCATCTAACTTTACCTGGTGAACGGGTTGTTCATCAGGTTTTCCAGTTTTGCTTCCCATATAAAATGTACCTGCAGGAATTGACTCCATGTCAAAGCTCAACCTGGTGCCGTTAATATTCTGGGTATACGATTTTGGAGTTTCCTGAGCATAGACTTGCAGGCAACTAATTGAAATTAATGCAAATGCGAAAATTGGTTTAAACATAATTTTGGTTAGAAATGCCTGCTGAAAAGGATTTACGGTTACTCAATAATCTGATTACTAAAGTAATTAACCAATATTAAACTGACGAAATTTAATGTAACAATAAAGGTATAGTTGACAATTAATCGCAGTTCTTCGCACTAGCGTCTATCGATTGCTTTATTACTGATATTGGCAAAGCCAACTAAGGTTTCCCATCTCGCACCTGGGCGACGATAATACACAAAAACTTGATAGGTGTTTTCTGTTTCGAAAAAGGAGCCTTCAAAAGGCTGACTTTCCAGAGTCTTGGTTTCGTTATTGTACCAGGCATACTCGTAATCGTATAGCCCTTGCTTCAGCATTATATTAACGTAAAACTGTTTCCGCCCGGCATCATAAATCATTTTGTTCTCTTTACTTAAAGTATAGTTGTTAAAATGACCAATTACATAGGCATCGCCATTGGCTGATGGGGCAGCAGCATTCAATGTGAAAAGTACCCCCATATATTCGGCTTCAGTTTTGTCGTCTCTTCCATCAGTATTTTTGATGTAGAAATTGCCGTTCTCATCATATTGATTGGCAAAAGCACCGGTATTTCTAGGCGCATCCTGAAAAAGCATTACGTTTACCGATTCACTATCGCGATAAATATCTTTCACATTATCTGCTTTGTAACGTAAACTTCTGGTGTCAAATTTTCTGAATTCATTATCACCCCAAAAATCGTTGGTGGTCAAATCGTTAAATACAAGTTGATTAGGACGGATAAATGAGGGACGGGTATTTAGTTGTGCGGTATTGGAGTTGAAATTCTGCATCACAATCGCCTTCAAATCCTGATAAGGATTAGGAATAGGCATGCTGTGATTGATGGTAAAATTGATCTTTTGCTTTGTATTCCGATCTGCCACCTGCATAGATTTGGTAACCTCTGCTGCCACGGCCACCTGATTATCTACAATATAAAAACGCTGCGATATTACTGGCGAATTTTTATCGCCATCGAGGTAAACTTTTAATAAATAATTTCCGCCAATTTTCGGCTGTATCTGTGTATTAGGGAAATTTAATTCATAGTGGGTATACTTCCTGGTGGTGTTTGATGAGTAACGGTAATAGATGATTCTATCATCATTAAAGCCGCCTAGATAATCTATTGTTGATATTCTTGATGGTTGCCAGTCTGAAGTACAATGCTCTATAGAATACCAATAATTTTTAGTTCCAGCCAACAGATCATCGAATGAAAAGGTAATGGTTTCTGATGAATTTAACTGAATAACCGGCAAACTTTGCTCACGGGTGCTGTTGTAACAAAGAACCGTTTTAATATTCGGGAGGTATATTTTATTCTCGTAAACGAAGTTTTTATCGGTTTGTGAAAAGCTTAGGGTGGGGATGAAAAATAAAAGTATTACAATTAGTTTTTGCATGGTTAAAAGTAAATAGTATTAACCACAGATGAAAAGGATAACCACAGATATTTTTTTAATTGCTCTAAAAAGCATTATGTATGTTATTGAATCGTATGTCTAAACCGTCTATTTAGGATAAGTTTCATTAGAAGATTTTGCTCTCGTTTGCCGTGTCTCCGTGGCAAAGAACAACAATAAAAAAGCCACAGAATTTTTTCTGTGGCCTAATTTTTTAATCTGCGAATCTGCGGCAAAAACTAGCTTTCCAGCTCCATAATTTCGGCAGCTAAATCTTCCCATTTCGTTTGGTTGCTATCTAAATCCTGTTTCGCAGCTAAATAACGTTTGTTGGCTTCGGCCAATTTATCAGCTTTGCTGTAAACATTTTCATCAGCCAATTCTGCTTCAATATTTTTTACTGCTGCTTCCAGTTCTGCAATGGATTCTTCTACTTTTTTCAATCCATCATTCAATTTTTTTAATTGACTGGCGGTATTTGGCGCAACAGCTTTTGGCTCTTCTTTCTTCTTTTCAGGCATCTTTACCGGAATAGGTTTCGATGCCGGAATTTCACGTTTGCTGTTCCACTCTTCATATTCGGCATAAGTGCCAGGGTATTGTTTAATCTGTTCATTTTCGATAAACCAGATTTTATTTGCAACATTATCAAGGAAATACCTATCGTGAGAAACGGCTATAAATGTGCCTTCAAACTGTTGTAAAGCCTGAATCAAGATATTAACAGATTGAATATCTAAGTGATTGGTAGGCTCATCGAGAATTAAAAAGTTCGAATCTGTTGTTAATGATTTTGCTAAAGCCACACGAGATTTTTCACCTCCAGATAGCACCTTAATCTTTTTGAAAACATCATCTCCTGTAAACAGGAAGCAGCCTAGAATACTACGTAACTCTGTATCTGTATGTTTCGGGGCAAAAGCTTGTAGTTCTTCCAAAATGGCATTGTCAAGATGCAACGACTCCAACTGGTGCTGGGCAAAAAAGGTTGTGGTTACATTATGACCGGTTTCGCAGAAACCTTCAAATTTCTCGGTACCGGCAATCATCCTCAATAAGGTCGATTTTCCTTTTCCATTCGCACCAATCAAGGCAATTTTATCACCCTTCTCAATTACTGCTTCAGCATCTTGAAGAATGTGAACGTTAGGATAATGTTTGGTGGCGTGTTCAATCCGAACTACATGTCGGCCTGATGGCTTGGTAAATTTAAAACTGAAATTAACCGTTGGGTTATCATCATCAACATCATCAATGCGTTCCATTTTATCTAAAGCTTTCATCCGCGATTGCGCCATTTTAGCTTTCGATGCTTTTGCCTTAAAACGTTCGATCAAACGCTCTTCCTGCTTAATTTTTGCCTGTTGATTTTTAAACTCACCCTTTTGAATTTCTCCACGTAGTGCTTTTTCTTCAACATAGAAACTGTAATTTCCAGCATAAACGTTTAACTTTCCTTTGCGAGATTCAACCGTACGGTTTACAATTTTATCAAGGAAATACCTATCGTGTGAAACGATTACAATTGCACCTTCAAAACTTGCCAGGTAGGTTTCCAACCATTTAATGGAAGGTAAATCCATGTGGTTGGTCGGCTCATCCAAAAGTAAAATATCGGGGTCTTGTAATAAAATTTTGGCCAGCATTACACGCATACGCCAACCCCCAGAAAAGGTATTTAGTGGACGGTGTTGGTCTGCTGTACTAAAACCCAAACCTGCCAAAATTTCATTTGCTCTATATTCAATGTTGTAGCCATCCAAGGCTTCAAATTCCTGTTGCTTATCGCTTAGCTTATATAAAACTTCTTCACTATAATCAGTTTCAATTTTTTTCAGTAGCTCTTCAATTTCGTCGTGCAGCTGGTTTTGGCGCTCAAAAGCTTCCATGGCCACATGCAAAATGCTATGGTGCGAATCGTAAGAAAGCAAATCCTGGTTTAAGTAGCCGATTTTTAAGTCTTTTGACATAGAAACCGTGCCTGAACTAGGCGCATACTCGCCAACAATTATTTTTAAAAGTGTTGATTTTCCTGTACCGTTGGCACCAATTAAACCCGCTCTATCACCGGGTTTAATGTGCCAGTTCGCCTCGTCGTATAAGGCTCTTGAGCCAATTAGGAATGTTAAATTATTTATTGAAATCATTTCGGCTGCAAAAGTACGAATTTTAAAGGCTTGTTTTATGTCGAAAATTAAATAGGAAATTAGCTTGATATAGCCAATTTTTCAGATTTAGGAAAGTAAAGAAACTATAATTTCTGTTTTTTAGGCGAAATCTAGAAAATCGGTCGTCAAGATTAAATGATGATGAACACGCAAGAATCTATTTCAGTAGTCATCCCCAATAAAATAATAATACATTTGGTTACAAAACCAAACAGCCATGAGCAACGAAAACGTTAAAATTATTAGCAAGGAAATCCTGTCAGATAATTGGTACACTTTAAACAAAATCAAATTTGAGTATAAAACCAAAGGTGGTGTAATTGAAACGCAGGAACGCGAAGCTTATGATCGGGGAAATGGCGCTACAATTTTGCTGTACAACAAAGCAAATCAAACGGTTATTTTAACACGTCAATTTCGGTTGCCTACCTACATCAATGGCAATGAGAGCGGAATGTTAATTGAAACCTGCGCTGGTTTGCTGGATAAAGATAACCCTGAAACGGCCATTAAACGCGAAACTGAAGAAGAAACAGGTTATAAAATTAGCGAGGTTAAAAAGGTTTTTGAAGCTTATATGTCGCCTGGTTCTGTTACCGAAATTCTTTATTTTTTCGTAGCAGAATATTCAAAAGAGATGAAAGTAAGCGACGGCGGTGGCCATCATGAGGAACAAGAGAACATTGAGGTTTTAGAACTGCCTTTTTCAAATGCCCTGCAGATGATTGCAACCGGTGAGATTAAAGATGGCAAAACCATTATGTTATTGCAGTATGCGCAAATAAATAATTTGATGGGCTAATCCATCGAGCGATCTGCCTCATTCTATTTTCTTGGGTCTAGGATTTTTATTTAAAAAAATAAATCCTGATATATTTTGATGTTAAATAAATCTCCCTACATTTGTACTGTAATAAAAATAATTACAGAATGAACAATAGCCGGTTTCCGATTTCCTTACACATTTTAACCTTGCTCGATGATGCGAAAGGTGCAGTAGTGAGCTCGGACTACCTGGCTGGAAGTATTAACATTAATCCTGTACTGGTACGAAAGGAGATCATTAATTTACGTAAGCATGGTTTCGTTGATAGCAAAGAGGGGAAAGGCGGAGGTTCATTTTTGGCAAAAAGCGCATCTGAAATTAATCTCGGTGAAGTTTATCAAGCGGTGAAAAACAACAATATTCTAGGGCAAAGTAAAAACGAGCCAAATCCTAAATGCCCGATAGGGAAACAAATTAATCAACATTTAAATACACTTTACAGCGATGCAGAAAACGCGTTAATCGAAAATTTATCAACGCAGACACTGGCTGATTTCGCATTAAAATTTAAATAAAAATTTTTTATCCAAAACTGTAATAAAATAAGTTTCAGTTATGATCTTCTAATCTTATTCATTCATTCACTCATTCAAAATTCACTCATTACAATAATCACTCATTCAAAAATCAAATATTCACCAATTAAAATTAAATAACATGAAAGTAGCACTGATAGGCGCCTCAGGATTTGTAGGTAAAGCCCTTTTAAATGAATTAGTTAGCCGTGGGAACGAAGTGGTTGCCATTGCCCGTGACACCACCAAAATTGAAAACGCTGACGAAAAAGTAAGTAAAGTTGCGGTAGATGTTTTGGATACCGATCAACTTGCAGAGGCTTTAAAGGGAGCAGGTGCGGTAATAAGCGCATTTAACGCGGGTTGGACTAATCCAAATCTTTACGATGATACTTTGGCTGGGGCAGAGGCAATCCTGAAAGCAGTAAAAGCATCGGGAGTAAAACGATACATTTTTATTGGGGGTGCCGGAACTTTGCAAATTGACGGAAAACAGTTGGTTGATGGTCCTGATTTTCCAAAGGAAATTTATCCTGGAGCATCTGCTGTAAGAGATTATTTCAATACTTTAAAACAAGAAAAAGAATTGGATTGGGTGTTTTTCAGTCCCGCTATTGAAATGCATCCAGGTATTACAATCGGTAAAACTGGAACATATCGTTTAGGTAAAACTTCACCGGTTTTCAATGAAGAAGGTCGCTCAATTTTATCTGTTGAAGATTTAAGTATCGTTTTGGCAGATGAATTGGAGAATGATGCACATCATCAAGAGCAATTTACTGCAGCGTACTAGGGAAATAAATTATTAATGGGAGACGGGAACTTTGATGTAAAATACAATAATGTAATTTCAACTGACGATTTGCGAACAGGTACCAATCGCTACTTAAGTTGCAATCCTTTTATATTAAGCATCTAACATTTTCCATCTTCCATTACCTTCCATTTTCCATATTTTATTTATCTTCGTGGCATGTATCGCCTTATTAAACCAATTTTCTTCAAGTTTGACCCCGAAAATGTTCATTATTTCGTTGTTAAGCGATTAAAGTGGTTTAATGATAAGTTTCCTTTGGGTAAAACCATCATTCGCAGCAGTTTCGATGTTCATATAAGAGGTTTGGAGAAGGAGGTTTTCGGTATAAAATTTAGAAATCCCGTAGGTTTAGCTGCGGGTTTTGATAAAAATGGTGAGTATGTGGAGGCGCTAAGCAACCTAGGTTTTGGTTTTATCGAAGTAGGTACAGTAACGCCAATGCCACAGCCAGGTAACGATAAACCACGCATGTTTCGTTTGCCAAATGATGAAGCCTTAATCAATAGAATGGGTTTCAATAATAAGGGCGTTGATGTAATGGCAGAGCGTTTGCGATTGCTTAAAGACAAACATCCGGATATAGTTGTGGGTGGAAACATCGGTAAAAACAAAGCAACGCCGAATGAAGATGCCGTAAGTGATTACATTAAATGTTTTGACCGACTATTTGATGTGGTAGATTATTTTGTAGTTAATGTAAGTTCCCCAAATACTCCAGGGTTGCGAGAACTGCAAGAAAAAGAACCGCTGAAAAATATTTTGAATACACTGCAGCAACGAAATAGAAAAAACGATATCTCTCGACCAATTTTACTAAAAATTGCACCTGATTTAACAGATGCACAACTCGATGATATTATTGAAATTGTAGCAGAAACAAAAATAGCCGGCATTATCGCTACCAATACAACTATTAGCCGTGAAAATTTGGCCACCGAAAAAACTTTAGCCGCAGAAATGGGCGGCCTAAGTGGTAAACCGGTTAAAGAGCGTTCTACGGAAGTGATTCGCTATCTTTCAGAAAAATCGAATAAAGCTTTCCCGATTATTGGGGTTGGCGGAATCCATTCCCCAAAAGATGCCCAGGATAAATTGGACGCTGGTGCCTGTTTGGTTCAGCTTTATACGGGTTTTATTTACGAAGGTCCCGGACTAATCAAATCAATTTGCAAAAGTTTGGTTAAGTAGGGTTATTAAAAGATCCATGGGGATTATACTCTTAATATTTTCTCCATCTTTTTGCCTTTTGCCAGTTCATCAACCAGCTTGTCTAAATATCTTACTTGCCTAGTTAACGGGTTTTCAATCTCCTCAATGCGATAGCCGCAAATTACACCTGTAATTTTTTCTGCATTAATATTCAGTTTAGCCTGCTCGAAAAAAGTTTCAAAGGTCACTTTTCGGTCGACAAGCTCCTGTTGTTTGTGCTCATTAAATCCAGTTAACCATTCTATCACTTGTTTTAGTTCTTGTTCCGTTCTGCCTTTGCTTTCCACTTTGGTTACATAGTGTGGATATACCCCCGCAAAAGTTAACCTGGCAATTTTTTCGTTATGAGATGGATTTTCTTGCATTTTTCCAGTTTTTCCGAAGGATAAAAATAGGAAAAAACGGAAAAAATATATTGCTTTTAGTTTTCAAAAGTTGAATCATAAAAAGCTATTCGAATCCGTGTTCGAATTTCAAGCATGCATAAAATTGCTAAGTAATTATGCGGCTTGGTTTAAAATTCCATATCATCCGCAAGATTACCCCCTTGTTCTGAGGCAAAAATTGCCGCATATTCCTTTTGCTTTTCTTCTCGATATTTATTGAACAAGTCTAAAGTTTCAAAAGGCTCATCATTTGTGATCGGCATCCATTGCAAGGCTACGGCCTGGAAGTCGCCCAGGTTAATTCCAAATTTTTCTTCGATCCATTGCGCCCCATAAATACCATATTCATAAGCGGCTTGCCTGGCACCATTTAATTCTTCATAAAAATAGCGGTCTGTCTTCATTTTTTCCAGGTTTATTGCACCTTCCTCTATAAGTGATGCCTGTAGAGCTCCGAGTTTTGGATGCTGATCGGCCTCTCCGAAATATTTTCCAAATTCCGTGGTTACTTCAAATGTGTGGTCTTCCTGCATCCTCGTAATCCAAATTGCCGAGGCTTATTCAAAAACTGCAGGTTCGATACCTATTAGTTTGCAAATGTCTTTGACATCAATTCCAGAAGCCATTTTTGCTGAAATTGCCGCATAATCTTGGATGCTTACCCCGTGAATAGGTTCTAATAATGGATTGCTCATGGCGATAAAGTTTAGTTGGTTTGGTTATTATGATCTCTTAATGATCTCCCCATACGACGGGAATATTGGCCTCGATAATTTCTATAGTTTGCGAATTCATCATTTATAGATTTTGGATTTAAAAATTAAACTTTAGGCTTTAATAGTGGGTTTAAAATGTTATTGAGCAATGGAGATATTTTCAGAGAGCAAATAATTAAAATTCAAAATCTTGTTCATCTCCGTTTTATTGTCCACATTTTTCATTTGCGATCGATATGCATCGCCATAAATGAAAATATGTGTGTTTTCTATCTGATAATATTTTAAACAGAACAAAGATTGTACAACTGCCTGATTGCTACTTTCATCAAATACAATTTCATAACCGACAACACTATTTTTGTCACGTTTATAAGTTAAGATATTGGGCTGTCTCGCCAAAAAGCTATCCATATTAAAAGCTGTTGTATCTGTCGACATCCAGATGGTAAGTTGCTTCAACCCAAAATCATTCTCTTTATGGTGGAGATCATAAATAATAGAGCGATCTTTTAGAGTTCCAATTTTGATGTTCCCAAAAACCTGATTTTTTAAGTCTCCTGATTCTTTAATCTCAATTTCTTTCGGAGTTTTAATGAGAATTTCCCTTCCCTGATTA
This sequence comes from Pedobacter sp. Leaf41, assembly GCF_001422545.1. Lineage (GTDB taxonomy): Bacteria > Bacteroidota > Bacteroidia > Sphingobacteriales > Sphingobacteriaceae > Pedobacter. The sequence continues at coordinate 142,385 of NZ_LMLE01000006.1, forward strand.
TTTATTAAGGTATCTGTTTTTTGCGGTAGTTTAGTTATCGGGTTGAGAACAATTTGGGGGTTTTTGACTAGCTCAAGCTTCAAATTTTCAACCTTTTTTTGCATTTCTTTTTGACGAAGGACTGCGTCATTAATACTTTTAACGTATTTTTCCTTACTGAGCTTCGTAAATTCTAAAATCGTATTTTTCGAATCCGACAGGGTGGCATTATCTTTAAATTTGATTTTGAAAGCATCGCCATCAAACTCGTTTGCATAAATTTCATAATAGTCTTTATTAGGAATTTGGAGCTGACGGAAATTTTTGAGTTTTTTTATGTCGATTGTGAATTTTTCGGGAAGTTCAAAAAACAGGCTATCATTTCGCTTTATAAAGTGGAAATTATAATCTACTACCTCTTGCATCAGGTCGCCGTTAAGCCCCCTAAATGGTTCCTTATTTTCTCTGTAAATGTCATTCACTTTCCAGTAGCTTTCCTTTTCCTGCGAACTACAACTTATCAATAAGAAAGTAAAACAAAGCAGTAATAACGTTTTTATTGCACTCATGTTTAAGGGATTTTTTTAATTCAATTTACATTGCATAAGATAAGCGTTGGCACTTATCAGAATTAATTTAATTAGGATTCGCAAGATCTAGTTTAGAATCTGTCGGGGTTCACCTATTATTCGTTACTGAGATCAGAACTTATAAAATTAAAATTTGAGATCTGAAACTTTAGATAGTTGCGCTTTAGGACAAGATTTTTCTTAAACCTTCCGGTGTTTAGCGGCAGTAATGAAAGAAGTAATCAAACTTTGCAGATGATTATTCCAGAATCTTGACGTTTAGATGCAGATCTTTTATCTTCACTATTTGCGCCCTGCTGATTAAAGAAATACCATCCGTGATCAAATCAGGATTCACAGCTTTCATTTTATCTGTAAAAACGTTTTTTAAAATTAAATCATCAAAAACAGCATATTCCACACGGCCCTTCGTTACACTGCGATAGCCCCCAATATTACCTAAATATATAATTGATTCGCCATCAGTAAGGTAATTACTGTTTGGAATTTGCCTTAACTTCTCCATTTTCAGCTTTGAAGTTTCAACAGGCATTCCGTTAAAGTATAGCTTGTCCTTATATTGCATAAACCCGTCTAAAGCATACGTTTTGATATACTTTTCTTCAAAAACCTCATTTTTTTTAGTTTCTGGATTGTAAAATAGTACATGCTCTATTTCCATTTTCTTTTTATCTGTCAATAAATAATTTTTATTGTCAATTTTAACAAGTAATCCTGTTGAGGTATTTGGATCGTACTTATTGAAGACTACGGCCTTACCTTCTTTTTGGAAATATAGGAAAGGAGAGAAAATCTTTTGAAGATTAATGTTGGAGTAAAGGCTGGGATACCAAATACCATAATAGCCTTTTTCGTTACGTCCACTATCATCATAGCCGTAATTTAAATCACTGTATATCGATTTTCCATCCGTAATAAATGATTCTGTATCGTTAATTTTAATTTCGATTATTTTACGCTGATCTATATTTAGCTTCTTGATGGAGTTATCGTCAATCGCGAAAACTTGGTTGTTGTAAGAAAAGTATTTTTTAGAAATCACTGGCACTATATTGCTTCCATCCATCAGCTTCTCCGATTTATCTACATGGTCGTCATAATAGCCTTTTGAATTAATTTTAGAATGGTCGCCAAAGAAATATAATCCGTTTTTATCATAAAAATAATTTGCTGCAATATGTTTCAAAGATGGCTCATCAACTGGTATGGCAACCGGAGCGAGCGCATAGGATTTGATATCAAGGAAATACAGGTTTCCATCTGTTTTGGATTTATAAACAAAATCATTAACAGCAGTGAAATTTGAAATGTCAACTTTAACAGCCTTAATTCGTTCAGATGTATAATAGATATTTTTGTCGTCTCTAGAGAGGAAGTAAAACTCATCACGTAGAATGATTTTTAGCTTGTCTAAATCAAATTTGAAAGGGAAGTATTCTTTAAAAAAAATGCTGTTCCCAATGGCAAGTAAAGTTGTCTTATCATAATCAATTTTTGGATCTTTCTCAAAAGTGTAGCCATCCCAATTTGCACCACCAATCATTTTATAAGCCCGAACCTCTTTTAGTTTGGGCATGATCATGTAACCTCCTATCACGAACTGATTCACGGTATCTGTTGAGAGCTGGTTATTCTGGTGATTTGATTTTGCTTGTTGTCCGTTGCAAGAAGCAAAGACGATTACTAAGTTCATTAATGTGATAAGCTTTATTATTTTCATGTCTTTTTGCGTTGATTGATTTAAGAACGAATAGCCAACGAAGGCTAATTTAACATCTAATCGAGGTGGACTTTAGAAATCAAAGATTTTAAATATGTTAAGCCACTAGACCCGATACCCTTAGATTTGGATAACGATCGCCCAACTTTTTAAGGAAATCATTGCCAATAATAATTTCTTCAAGGTTTTTTTGTACGTTCAATGAAAAAGCACTTAAACCCGTGTTAGGATAGCTGAACAACAATGCAGAAAATAGGATAAGCTCTATCGGACTTTCGTCTGTAGCCAAGGAAATTCTAAAAGCTTTAACTTGATCTCCTTTTTGCCTGGCATATGCTTTTATTGTCCCTTCAAGCGGAAGCTCGGTAATTGACGAGACCAGCAAACGAGCAGGTTTAAAAACAAAATGGCTGGAGATTTCTCCATCAGTATCTGTATCAAAGAGGTGTAAATCATCTCCGCTTAAAACCAGATATTTCGGGGTTTGAACGGAATGAAATCTAACTGTTCCTAACGTTGCCATTCCCTTTAAGCTATCTTTCACGCTATCTTTGATGGAATCTTTCGTCGTGTAATTTAGGCTGGCATAATTAAAGGCATCAATCATTTTGCCTTCCATCTGTTCACTAATAAAGGAAAGTTCTCCATTTAAAAAGTTGTTTTTATAAATGGCGGCTTTATTCATTTCTGCGCTAAAATTTGTGTTGAGAAACATCTCTGATTGCTTCTTCTTTTTTATCTGCATAAAATAGAAAATGCCTCCGTATATAGCCACCATGGCAACAAGAACGATAATTAGTGTGGTGCTCATGTCTTTTAGTTTAATTGGTGTATGTAAATTAACTAACTAAAAATACATCTTGATGCTAGAAGAATAAGACGTTGTTATTATCCGTAGACCTTTATTTTATATTCGTTCCATTCTGTTGAATATTTGAAAATGGGAGTGGGAGCGCTTTTTTCCACATTTTGGGTGAGTACGTAAAAAACTGTAATACTTAATGTCGGTTGTCGCAGTTAATGGCGATATTACCAGAGGCTTTGTTTAATACAATAATGCTTGGGCAACCAAAAGAATGGTACTCGAAACCAAAAATAACACCTGGTTTGTTTTTAAACAGGTAACCTGCCCATTGATTTTCTTCTTTATTTCCAGCCACAAAATTTAGAGGAGCTATTGATGATCCTTCACTATTTGTAAATTTCTCATTTTTCAAAACCACTTTATCTTTCGTGCTGATTGCAATAAAATCCCTCTCGGTTATAGTTCCGTCGGTTAAAATATCTTTAATATAATAGATAACTGAACCACCTGAAAAACTGTAATAGGCTTCTTTATCGCCCTTAGTTAACGTATTGTGATTTGAAATAGGGAATTGTTTTTTATTGATTTCTTTCCATTTTACCAATTGCATTTTCCCCGGCAAGAACGGATTATTGCTACCGATATAGACTAGTAGATTTTCATAGTAATTTGAACCCGATTTTCTTAAAAGCTTGTCTCCAATTTCAAAACCAATCATGTAATCCCATATCGTAATTTGCTCACCTTTATCCGCGTAGGGCGTTAAGTGCGCAACAGCTTTTAATCGAATAACTGGGGTTTTAGTCAGTTGATTCAGTTTATAATCGTACATAAATACGGTATCCGTTTCTTTTAGAAGCATTCCTTTGAGCAGTTTTTTACGGTAAGCTGTTTGCAGCTCGAAGTACTTCAGTTTATCGAATGAAATGTTTTTTTGATTGTTAACGTAAGTTGACGGTATGGCTAAAGTGTCGTTATAAATATCAGAAACGGAAATGAAAGCTTTTGGGTTTTTGTCTCCCATGGCAACCACCCTAAAGATATTAAGTTGGTTTCTTGCGATTTGTGATCTGCCTATAGTGTTTCGAACAGCGCCATCCGATAGGTTTGCGTTATAATTATTCTCTGCAGGAGAAACGTTTGATAGCAAACTTAAAGCAGTTGAAGCCAGGGTAATCAATTTGTACATCATAGCACTATCTAATTGGTTGCTCAAAATAATGCTTAATTAATTTAAATGGCAGGTGAATTATAATTCGCTTGGCCATGTAGTGAATTCGATGATAACCAATTGTTATTGGTTTTAAAAATCTTTTCCAAAACTACCGCTAGAATGAGTGAATCAATTTAGCAGATTTGAGAAAAGAATAGATATCGATTAATGATTGAATTGTTCAATTTGGCTGGCACTTAAATTTTTAATTAACCAGTAATTTTTAAATATTGGATTAAACCGTCTTTTATTTCCAGGTGATAGTCCAAAACAATAGGACTTCCGGGGAAGTTACCTGAGACTTCAGTTTTTAATATTTGATCGGCATTTAGATATTCAATGGGTTTCATTGTCGCTTGATAATCTTTATTGGCTTTTTCAATCCAATTTTCTATTTCTTTTCTTCCATCGTGCGTTTTGCCCTCGTCAAAAACTACGGCTGTTTCATTAAAACAATTGGCATAAGCTATGCTATCAAAATTGTTTTGCGCTGTTACTAAATCGATAATTACTTTTGGTAAGCTCATATATTTGTTCTTTTAGATTATTAAATTGTGGGTACTGTTCCCCCGTCGATTACAAAATTGGTTCCTGTTAAATAATTAGCTCTTGGTGAAACCAAAAAGCCAACAAATTCCGCTACTTCTTCTGATTCTGCAGGTCTGCCAAACGGTATCCCACCTAAGGCATCCATAACACCTTGTTGAGCTTCTTCTATGCTGCTATTTGCATTTCTCGCAATTTCACCCAGCCATGCTTTTGATGCTGTAGTATTGATCCATCCTGGTGATACAGTGAGTACTCGAACTCCTTTTGGCGTCACTTCGTTTGATAAGCTTTTACTGTAATTTATCAATGCTGCTTTTGAAGCTGCATAAGGCAAAGTAGAATCGTATAATGGTAGTTTGCCTTGTGTAGAGGCGATATGAATAATGACTCCACTTTTTTGTTCAATCATTTGTGGTAAAAATCCTCTGTCTAATCGTACAGGAGCAAGCAAGTTAGCTTGCAGCGTCGATTCCCAATCTTCATCTTTTAATGCAGCAAAACCACCAGCAGGCGTTACCGAAGAACCAAGGTTGTTGACTAAAATGTCGAGCCTGCCATAAGTAGAAAGTACTTCGTTGACTACTTTTTGTGAATCTTCTGCCTTGCTCAAATCGGAAGAAATGAAATGCAAATTGTTGTTTTCTTTTTCAGGTGCATTTCGTGCTGTAATAATAACGGTTGCGCCAGCTTGTAAAAGCCTTTCCGCTATCGCTTCTCCAGCTCCTTTTGTGCCTCCTGTTACCAAGGCAATTTTGCCCGATAATTCATTGCTAAAATTAAATTGTTCCATTGTATAATTATTTATGGGCAAAATTGGCGTATACAAAAGGTTTGAACAAGTACGGAATATCGAATTGCATAGGGTTAAATTTTTCCCCTATTGTACAATTTGGAACATTGAACTAAGTTTGCTTTATGAAAGACAGAAAAATTCCATTGAACCTAAATTGTGGCCTTGATTTAATTGGTGAGGTGCTTTATGGCAAGTGGAAAATTCGTTTGCTTTGGTTTATTGAACAAGGACATAAACGTCCCAGTGAATTGCAAAGGAAAATACCAGAGGCTTCACGCAGGGTTCTAAATATTCAGTTAAAAGAATTGGAAGAACACGAATTAATTTCAAAAGTTATTTATCCTGTTGTTCCTCCAAAAGTCGAATACAGTTTAACAGATTTTGGGGAAACCTTAATTCCTGTAATTTCTGCTTTGGGTAACTGGGGAGACGAGCATGAAGAACGATTGCGGAATCTCATTTTAAAGTAGAGAATCAGGAATTTGATAATGGAAGTATTTACCGGCAATTGCACATCACGTCGGCTTTCAATTCTGGCGGATTCTGCTTTAGTAGTTTTACAATTGCTAAAAATCCAGAGTCGTCAGAGATTTTTAGTTTTTCAGTGGCCTCAAATAGTGAAAACATTCTTTTGTATTATTCCAACCAACATTGGTTTTTTCAACACTGTTTTAATACTATCCATTAATTAGTTGATACAGTTTTATACGGAATGGATATTTTTTATCGAAATTATCATATGCTCCCGACTGTAAGCGACCCATTCTGACTCAAGTGTTATTTGCCAATATGTCATTATCTAAAGTATCTAAAACTGCAGCTGTGCACTTGGCTTACTTGAGAACCTGAAACATAAGGCGATTTTAAGTTTATTATATGGTTGTGGCTTAAGATTGAGCGAATTAATTAATTTAGAAATCAATAATATTGATTCAAAAAATGGGGTAATTAATCTCTATCAGGCAAAGGGTAAGAAAGATCGGCAGGTGATGCTGCCACCAACTGTGCTGCCGTTGTTGAGGGATTATTTCAAATTATGTCGCCCTAAGCTGTATTTATTCGAAGGGCAATCTGGTTTACAATATTCGCCTCGAAGTGTGCAAATAGTTTTGAAAGAAGCTGCAGCCAAAATTACCAAGAAAGTTTCACCACACATTTTGCGCCATAGTTTCGCTACCCATTTGTTAAAAATGGAACGGATATTAGGTACATTCAATAACTTCTCGGACATAATAGTTTAAATACGACGCAAATTTATACCCACATTACCGATGTTGCAAAGCAGAGGGTTCAAAGCCCACTTGATTTTTAACAAAAATTATACTGCATAAAAAAAGCATCCTTTGATCAGAAAGATGCTTTAAATGTTTTCGAGAAAACTCGCTAAAAACTATTTTGCTAAACCAGCTAAAACAGCGTTGTTTTTAGCTAATTGATCGTTTTTAGGTTGAGCAGAGCGACTTCCTAACTCAATGTTAGTTGCTCTTTTTAAAAATGCTACCTCTTGGTGAGCTGTATTTTTATTCCTTCTGTCTTTTCTTTTTAATCTGGTAACTGCCATGGTAATAACCTTTTAATTATTTTATTTGTACAAATGGAGGTCGAGAGCGGATTCGAACCGCTGTAGAAGGTTTTGCAGACCTCTGCCTAGCCACTCGGCCACTCGACCTTGAAATTCAAGGTTGCAAAAATAGCAATTATTAATTAGTGCGCAAATAATATCTTAATTATTATAAGTCTTAATTTTTAACCCGCACTAATTCAGCGCAAAAAATTGCTGCACTTACTGCTACATTTAAAGATTCGGCTGCTCCAATTCGCGGTATGGTTACTGGCTTATTTATTTTACTGATCACCTCACTAGAAATTCCTTTCCCTTCATTGCCTAACACAATCAAGCCTTCGCTGCCCCAATTGGTTTTGTAAATAGATTCGCCATCCAGCAAAGCACCAAAAACTGGCAAATTATTGTATTCTAAAAATAATGGAAGGTTTTCGTAATAAATTTCAACCCGGGCCAAAGAGCCCATCGTGGCTTGTACAGTTTTAGGATTGAAAGCCTCTACGGTATCTTCAGAACAAATAATCTTATCAAAGCCGAACCAATCTGCAGTTCTAATAATGGTACCCATATTACCTGGGTCTTGAACGCCATCCAACACCAATGTAAATTGATTTTGCAACGATTTTGGATTTATTTTTCGGTCTTTCGGCATATGTAAAATCGCCAAAAAACCTTGTGGCGTTTGCAAAGTACTAATCTTACCTAATTCAACGTTGTTTACTTCAAATAAGTTTATATTTGCAGGCAATTTGGGTAACAAATTGGATTGTTCGCTGTTGTAAAATATGCTGTGGATTTGGTAGCTCGAATGGATAAATTCTTGAATTGATTTTATGCCTTCAACCAAAAATAAACGGTGCTCTTTACGATATTTTTTTTGATGCAATGACTTTATAAAACTAATTTGAGACTTTGAAAGCATACCAATACTTGATAAATATAAAACTGAAAAGCACTGCAATATTACTATTTATTATTGTTTTAATTCAGAGCTGTTCTTCCACAAAGTATATTCCCGATTATCAATCAATTGTGAAAAAGGTTACAATTGATAGTGTAGATGCGCAATTTGAGGAGCAGGCTTATAATTATGTTCAAAAAGATATTCGTCCGCCATCGGCTTTTAGCATCAACGTACCGCTATACAATTTGTTTAATACTAAAGATGGCCGTTATAAAACCAATAACATCAAACCCTTTGGTACGCCTCCAGCAATTTTGGATAGTGCACTGGTAGAAATATCAAGAAATCAGATTCAGAAATTTTTGACGGGTAAAGGTTATTTCGATGCAAAGGTTGCCGCTGAAATTAAAGTAGAAAACAAGAAAGCAGAAATTGATTTCAAGGCAAACCAGGGTAAGGCATCGTATGTAGCAAAAATGAGCGACTCCATCTTTAGTAAATCAGTTAAGGATGTTTATGATAGAAATAAATCGAGTTTTACGCGTTTACATCCTGGTATGCGCTATGATGTAGATTCGTTAACGTATGAACGTGAACAGATTTACCGGGTGATGAAAGAGAATGGTTACTTCTATTTCTTACGTCCTTATGTAAATTTTGATGTGATTGAAACCGAACAGCCACAAAGAGTAAATTTGCGTTTAAATATTACCAACCCAGCCACGGGGCCGCACAAACAGTACAAAATCGGCACAACCTATATGATTATTGCACCTAGTCCGGATGGTTTTCCAGATTCGTTGCGTAATTACGTAAACAGAGATACTACTGGCGGTGTTTCATTTACCGATTTATCGAAAAGATATAGGAAAACCCCTATTCTTCGCTATGATTTCTTAAAACAGGGCGAACTTTACGACATTAGAAATGAAAATTTAACTTACGATCGTTTGTACGAATTGAATATTTTCAAAAATGTTAAAATCGATTATTTCAATCGCGATAGCACGGGCAATAAAATAAATCCAATTATCATGGTTACGCCCCAAAAGGTGATGAGCAATAGGATAGAGGGTGAAGTGCCTTTTAATGGTGGTACGGTGGGCATTAATATCAGTAATACTTATACTAATAATAATTTATTTAGGGGCGCAGAGCGATTTGAGTTTCAGGTAAAAGGTGGATTACAATCTCGGATAGGAAATGGTGCATCTCCATTTAGAGATATTTATCAACGCGATTTCTCTGTTAGTGCAAGTATTACCGTTCCACGCCTAATTATTCCGTTTTACAATCCGGTATTGGGGGGGAATGGTATGCCGCATACTACATTTTCTTCCAGTTATATTTATGCCTTGCAGAAAGATGTTTCTGTAAGGAATATTTTTATCAACTCGATCACTTATGATTGGTTTGAAACGAAATCAAAACTGCATTCCTTTACGCCTTTAAATTTCGAATATCGTTTTGGTAATTTAAGCGATAGTTTGGATGTAAATGAAGTTGCAAATAATCTTTATTATGCAACCTTGTTAAGGCGTCAGGATTTAACTTTAGGGATGAAGTACAGTTATACCTTAAATGCCGATAAGTTAAACCAATTGCGAACATTCTTTTATTTAAGGGCAAATATTGATATCGCTGGCAACCTTTTGCAAGGCATTTCCAAGCTTGGTGGATCGGATAGCGACCCAGCCAATGATAACCCTGCACGTATCCTCGGTTTGCCTTTTAACCAATACGTTAGGCCAGAGGTAGATTTAAGATGGTATAAACACCTCGGAGGCGAAAGGCAATTTATTGCTCGCCTAAATACTGGAATTGCCTATTCTTACGGGAATTCTATTTTAACAGGTATTCCGTTCGAGAAACAGTTTTTTGCTGGTGGATCTAGTGGTTTAAGGGCTTGGCAGGCTAGAACTGTAGGCCCTGGTAATTACAACAGAGAAGTTATTGGCTCAGAGACATTAAGAAAGGCGTTGTTTGGATTAGATCAATTGGGAACAATGCGCCTTGAAACCAATTTTGAGTATCGCTTTACACTGGCGAAAAAGTTTTTTGGGGCAACCTTAAGAGGAGCAGCATTTTTAGATGCTGGTAATATCTGGAATGTTCGTTTAGGGGAATCGATTAGTCAGCAAGTTACCGAATTAGATGAATTGACCGTTTTCAAATTGAGTAGACTAGCTAAACAAGTGGCTATCGGTACTGGTTTTGGTCTGCGTTACGATGTTCAGTATTTTGTTTTCAGGTTTGATGTAGGTTTGAAATTAAAAGATCCACAATTTGGGAGTGGCGATCAATGGGTAATCGGCAAAATGTTTTCGGGTTCAAAAGCGTTTAAGGAACAATATAATTTAACGCATACTCCAGATACTTATCGATTTGTTCAGTATAATTTTGGTATCGGTATGCCTTTTTAATCAACCAAAAAGTGTTAGTGGTTTTGGCTTTTCTGATGGAGATTTAAATGGAATTTCTTTAAAGGCCTGCCATGTTTTGCCATCATGTTTATAAACTGAAAACGCTGAAACTAAAAATTTCCTTTTAAACTTACGATCCTTAAACTCAGTAATAAGTTCCCGGTAAACTTCTGGCTTTAAGTCTCTAAATGCTAATGTTACGTGTGGCTTAAATTTCAGCCTATTTTTTTCAACTAATTTCATCGGCTTAAGTTCTTCATCTATTTGTTTTTTCAAATTGATAATGCCTTGATTCTGTTCTGCATCAATGTAAAATGTATGTTCTGGAAAGGAATTGAAATTCAGTAATATCTGATCAAACGACTCGGAATAGGAGGCATTATTTAGTGCGCTGAAAAAATTTTCCTCTTGCGAAAGTGAGGTTATCCTCACCGGATCATATAAAGTTAGGTGTACAGGGCGTTTAAGAGATTCGAAAACTGTAAATTTTTCAGAAATAAAATTTCTTAAATCATGGATATCGTCCACAACGTCTTTCGGAGGGATTAAACATACCAAAAACAAATTTTCCATAATTAAAATTACTAAAATAATTAGTAAAAATAATTTTAAAGTGAAAATAAATTTCGTTTAAAGGCGAATAAAATTTAGTTTTGATTAGTCATCCCTCAAACAAAGCATTTGTTTCAACAAACATCCCGAAGCTATCATTGTTAAGCATTTATTTAAAAACAACTGTCATTTAATTAATAAATCAGATATAAACAAAAGCGAAAGATGAAACTACCTATCAAACTACTAATTGTCGCAACAGCGATTTCATTCTCTGCATGTAAAGGCGGGGATAAAAAAGTTGAGAATGCTAAAACCGAATATGCCGAGGCCAGTAATGATGAGGCCAATCAAATAGTAGAATATAACAACGTTTTAGTCGCTTACACAGATAAAAACAATACCTACTTGAAAAGCATGGAGAGCAATGTGCAACGCATTGCCAGAGGACTGGAACAACCTAATAATCAATATGCGTTTATAGGTATTATAACACCTTTTTCCGTTCCGCATTTTAGCAAATCAACCATGAAACCTGAAACACCACCAAAAGTTTTAAGCGGTGAAGATCAGAAGTTTTTTAAGGATAATGTATTAGCACTCAATGAATCATTTGAAAAAATGAAGAATACGTATAAGTCGCTTGACGACTATATTAAAGCAGAAGATTTCAAAGATGATAAAGGTGTAAAAGGCAAAGCGCTTGTTGATTCTATTTATGCAATGAGTAAAACTTATTACAAATATGATGATCAGTTATTAACGAAATTAGAAGTAATTGGTGATGATGCAGAACGAATTATTTTGAAAACGCATCCACTTAAAGAATATATTTTTGCGATGAAAGACGACCGTAAAGCGGTAGCTGATTTTAATAAACTAATTTTGGAATCGAAAAATTATAAAGTTGATGAAGCTAAAATAAAGACTGCGTACACCGCATTGGAAGCACAAAACAAAAAACATACCGAAATGGATGCCCCAAATGCGGCTAAGTTTCCAGGTAAGGATGATTCTTTCAAGCGTTTTAACGAAAGCTTTAAAGAGTTTTTAATAGAAACCAAAAAGGTGATGAGGGATGCTGCAACATCTGGTAAAATAACAGAAAATGATACAGAAAATTTAATTAGAAAGCACGAATATATGCGCACTAGTTACAACAGTTTTGTTGACTAGTTGGGGTACCTGAAAATGAAAAAACCGATAGCGAGAGCCATCGGTTTTTTTTTATGTTCTATCGATAATTAATTACTCAAAATATTCTTTCATTCTTTCGAAGAAGCTTTTATCGTTTTTGCCGGGTTGCGGCTTGAAATTTGGAGATTCACGTAATTTCTCAAGTGCACTGCGTTCATCGCTACTTAAAGCTTTAGGTGTCCAAATGTTGATGTGAATAATTTCGTCGCCTCTATGATAGGAGTTTACTTCTGGTAAACCTTTTCCTTTTAAGCGTAATAATTTTCCGCTCTGCGTTCCAGGTTCGATTTTGATTTTCGCTTTTCCATCAATTGTTGGCACTTCAAGGCTCATGCCCAAAGCAGCATCAACAAAACTTAAATGTAAATCGTAAACTATGTTATTTCCTTCGCGTTTTAATGTTTCGTGAGGAATTTCTTCAATTAAAATAATCAAGTCTCCAGGGATACCGCCATTTGGTGCTGCATTACCTTTTCCACTCATGCTTAACTGCATGCCTTCGCTCACACCAGCAGGAATGTTAATGGTGATGGTTTCTTCGCCACGTACAACGCCATCGCCGTGGCAAACATTACATTTTGCCGTAATTTGTTGACCGCTACCATTACAAGTAGGGCAGGTAGAGGCGGTTTGCATTTGGCCCAAAATGGTATTGGTTACCCTACGCACTTGTCCGCTACCTCCACAAGTACCGCAAGTACTTACTGATGATTTGTCTTTTGCTCCAGAGCCATCGCAAGTTTTACAAACGATTAATTTGTTAACCTTGATTTTCTTCTCTGCACCATGGGCAATCTCTTCAAGGGTTAACTTAACTTTAATACGCAGGTTAGAACCTTTAGCTACCCTGCGGCCGCCGCGTTGCTGGCCACCGCCACCACCGCCAAAAAAGCTTTCGAAAGGATTATGACCACCAAAAACATCTCCAAAATTACTAAAGATGTCATCCATGTTCATTCCGCCGCCACCATAACCGCCGCCACTGGCACCGCCAACACCCGCATGCCCAAATTGATCATAGCGTTGCTTTTTTTCTGGGCTACTTAGCACTTCGTAAGCTTCGGCTGCTTCTTTAAACTTATCTTCAGCAGCTTTATCGCCAGGGTTTTTATCTGGGTGATATTTAATAGCCATCTTGCGATAGGCTTTCTTTATCTCGTCCGCAGCCGAACTTTTGCTAACGCCTAATACGTCGTAATAATCTCTTTTACTCATCTTCTTTTTAAAATGATTGAATTTTGAATGATCGAGTGATAGAATGTATAATCATTCAATCCTTCACATTCTAACATTCAATAATTAATTTACGCTCCAACTACAACTTTAGCGAAGCGAATTACATTATCATTTAATGTATAACCTTTTTCAACTTCATCGATCACTTTTCCCTTTAAATCTTCGGTAGGTGCAGGAATATTGGTAATTGCCTCGTGAAAATCTGTATCAAATGGCTGATTGATGCTTTCCACATCTTTTAAACCTTTTTGAGATAATGTATTTTTCAATTTAGTGCTCACCAATAGAATTCCTTCTTTAACTGGTGCAACATCTGCAGCAGTTTCCATCGCTTTTAACGCCCGATCAAAATCATCCAAAACAGGTAATAATGATACAATTACATCTTTACCAGCAGTTTGTAGTAACTCAACGCGTTCTTTTTGAGTACGGCGTTTGTAGTTATCAAACTCGGCATATAAACGCAAGTATTTATCGTTAAGTTGTTGCACCTCAGCTTGCAATTTTTCTTCTACAGATAATTCTGGCGCTTGTTCAGTTTCTTTTATAGTGGCATCAGTATTTTCTGCATTCTCAGCAGCATTTTCTGATGAATTTTCAGGATTCATTATATTTTCTTCTTTATCGTTATTTTTCTTCTTATTAAACATAATACTAGGCTGAATTTTTTTGTGTTAATCTCAACTATTTTGCCATAAACGTAAATCAGCCAAGCTGTCAGATTTATGTGGCTTTATCTGAACAGATTGACAGAAGAAATACGATTGTAGATTTTTGATTTACCATTTGGCAGAAATCAAAATGGATGGACTTAAGTTTGTGATTCCAAACGACGGTTTTTATAGATTTGATTTTGCAATAACCAAACCTAAAATTCTTACGGCAGGTGCCGGATCAAAAATCGTAAATCTAAACTCTAAAATCATTAGGCTATTTGTGCGCCTTCGAGCACCACTCCATTTTCGCATTTAATAATACGGGATGGAAAAGTGCGGATAATATGGTAATCGTGGGTAGCCATTAAAACCGCAGTTCCGCCCTGGCTAATTTGCTTTAAAAGTGTTACAATTTCTTCTGAAGTTTCTGGGTCTAAATTTCCAGTTGGCTCATCGGCCAAAATAATTTCCGGGTCGTTAAGTAAAGCTCTTGCAATTACAATCCGTTGCTGCTCGCCTCCAGAAATTTCGTGTGGCATTTTCTTTATCTTCGAACGTAAACCCACTTTATCTAAAACATCTTTAATGCGCTCGTCAATTAGTTTTTGATCATTCCAACCTGTGGCTTTTAAAACAAACTCCAGATTCTTTTCTATGGTTCTATCCGTTAACAACTGAAAATCTTGAAAAACTACACCTAATTTTCTGCGTAAAAACGGCACCTGACTTTCTTTTAAATTTTTTAAATCGAAACCGGCAATATTTCCCTCGCCGTTGCCAATGTGTAAATCGCCATATAAAATTTTCAGTAAGCTACTTTTACCCGAACCTGTTTGACCGATTAAGAAAATAAATTCATCTTTTTCGATGTGTAAATTTACGTTTGAGAGTACTAAGTGTTTCTGTTGAAAAACATCAACATTGCTTAAATGAATTACTGCGTGTCCTGCCATTTTATATTTCTAATTTAGCAATTTGCCCAAAAGGCAAATCTTTAACCATTTTCATAATGTACTCTTGTTTATCGCCCAAACCCAGTTTTTCCAAAGATTTATCTGGACGATCTACCCTAAAGTAAGCCAATAAGGTAAACTTATCATCTCGTAATTGTACGTAATCTGGAATTTTGGCGATGCCTTTAACTTTAACGATATACATTGTGCTCAAAAATAGCATTTCAAAACGATAAGCGAAAGCAAGAATGGCTTTTTATCTAATCAGATTGATCCAGCCGCTAAAGGTTCGGAAGTCACTATTAAAGTAGATGGTGTAATAATATACAGCAGAGGGAAGATCTTTTCCATTTAATTTTCCATCCCAGGGTTTAAACGGGCCGGTGCTCTGGTAAACCAATTGTCCGTTTCTGTTAATAATTTTGACAAGAGGATTCGGAAAGGCGTAAGCTGCTGGAATCTCCCAAATATCATTTATTCCATCGCCATTTGGCGAAAAGGTATTGGAGATTACGATTTTTGGATAAACTTTTATCAATACATCGTCACTCCCGGTTGAGCAACCAAACTTAGGTACAGCGGTTAAGGTATAAATAATATCAGTTGGAGGTGTTGCTGTTGGACTTAAACTTAGTGGATCGTCTAAGTAATCACTTGGTGTCCAGTAAAAATAGTCATAATCACCTTTAATCTTTCCGTTAAGTTTAGTTGATCGTCCGGTAAGGATTTTTACATCTTTTCCGGCATCGGCAACAGCCTTTTTTATTACAGAGATGTTGATGTCGGCATAATCTACACATCTGCCGTTTGAAACCTCGACACGGTAAACGGTGTTTTCGTTGGGAGAGGCAATGGGGTTTGGAATGGTTGGATCAGTGAGTCCAGCTATTGGAGTCCACTTATAGGCTGTTCCACCCGAAGCTAAAAGTGCGATGGAATTTCCCTCGCAAAGGGTAGCTTCTGAAATGTTGGTAGAAACTGATAGTTGATCAAGCACAGAAACGGATGTTGTGGCTGTGCTTGTACAACCATTGGTGGTTACGGTTACAACGTAATCTCCGGCCACCGCTTTGGTGGCTTTTGAGATGGTTGGGTTTTTATCAGTTGAAGAAAAATTTGGTCCTTTCCAGCTGTAGGATGTTCCGCCAGATGCATTTAACTGGATAGTTTCGCCCATACAAACGGGGCCTGAATTGTCTGCTTTTGCTATCGGGTAGGCGGTAACATTAATAGTAACAGGCGGAGATGCAACCCTGCAAATTATCGAATTTATATTGTCGGCTTCTGCAGCAACTAAACGATATTGATAAATGCCTGCGGTTGCATTATTGAAAATGGCTGTGTATGTAGTGGCTGTTTGCCCTGCGATATCGTTCCATCCGCTTCCGGTATTCAATTGCCACTGATACCGTGGATTAACATAAACATCATTAGAAACATTGCCCTCGAACTGATAATTAGCACTTTGCCCTTCGCATAAATTAGCATTTACATTTTCGCTATTGTCTATCTTCTGAGTAATTACAGGACCACATGCTCTAAAAGTAATGTCATCAAAAGCCAAGTCGTTTCCAACACCACCCGGACCAGAGTTGATGATTTTAAGTACAAGATCAGTTTCTGTTCCTACTGTGAATGTAGTAGAATATTTAATCCATTGAGGTGTAGGGCCATCTAAGATATCGCCAGTAATATAGGTCTTCAAAATCTGACCCATTTTGGTCTCAATTTGAAAAGTAAGATTTGGCTTTTTTCCTGAATAGTTTAAAATATTGATTGCCCAGGCGGCAAATTCGTATGTTGTACCTGAGCATAATGAGGGTAAATTAGTCTGATAAAAAATACCAGGGTTCGTAGAGGCATTAACAATCATCATATAACCATCCGGATCGTTAGGTGTATGATTGGTAATTTGGTGCCAACCACTCGTTTGATTGAGCATACCGAAGGTGTTTTTAGAAATGGTATAATCTCCATCGGAGGGAGTACCAGCAACGAATTTATAGTTGGTAATGCCTCCTAACGATGGCCCAAAAAGCGCTGAGCCACGCCCAAAATCGAAATTGATTACCGGATCGCCCAGTGCCCCGGTACACTCTTGCCCAAATAATTTAATCCCACTCAGAAACAGAAGCAGAATTAAGATTATTTTATTTGGTTTTAGCATCGCTGGCAATGAGCGTTAACGAATATGTGAATAATTTACTGAAAAACAGGCCTAAAAAAAAGCGTTAGACCAAACTATTTAGAAATTCGACGGTATTTACATTATCAGCATAATCCCAGAGCTTAGGGTGCTGACTTTCTCCAAATGGGAATGTATTAATTGTCAAACTTTCCTTTGTAACAACACATTGAATGTTATCTGTCTGCAAACTTAATTTTTCTTCTAATTGTTGAATATTATCATATTCTTCATAAAAAATAACAGCCAAAGGAGAACTCAAACTTTCATCTTCTTTTAACAACAAAAAGCCATTATCATAATGTTTCGCTGCATTTACGAGATAGATTGATTTATTATAATCGTAGTTATTATTATATTTAAAATGATTAATAATGGGTTGAAAGCTTTCAATGCCTTCATAAAAGTTGGCAATATCGTAGCCTTTAGGAAGATATATTTTTGAAACATTTCTACAGCCTAAACCAAAGTAGTCGAAAATATCATTGCCCAAATTTTCGATATCTTCCTTTGTCTCAGTTCCATTAATCACAGCAACGCTATTTCTGTTTTTTCTGATGATGTTTGGCACCTTGCCAAAATAATAATCAAAATAACGAGATGAATTATTACTTCCAGTGGCGATAACTGCATCGAAATCTTTTAATCGTTCTACATATTCAATTTTACTTGCCAATGCAGGTTCAATGTTTAGCAACTCAGCAATTACTGCTTTAATTAATTTATCATCTGATGAAGAAAGCTTAATCATGGCAATATTTCCAGAAGCAATTACACTCAAAACATCATGAAAACCAACCATAGGAATGTTGCCTGCCAGGATTAAACCAATCTTTTTCGGTGATGAACTGAAGCTGATCGTTTTGAACCACTGCTCAACATCAGCTTCGTTTAACATCTCTGCAAATGAGGATAAAGACTTTTTTATATTTTCTGCGGTAAACCAGGCATTGCTGTTTTCTGCAGCATAAATTGCATTTCCTAGTATGTCAGTAGGGTTTGTAAGCTTTATTCCTAATTTTTTGAAGGCAATTATTACTTTTTCTTTAGTTAAACCTGACATATTTAGAATTATTATTAAGTGATTAAGTGCTATATTTGCATCGCAAAGGTAAACTAAGCAAAAGAATTAGACGAAAACATGGCAATTAAAATAACAGATGAGTGTATAAATTGTGGGGCATGCGAACCAGAATGTCCTAATAACGCAATTTACGATGCCGGTACTGCATGGCGTTTTTCTGATGGTACAAATCTAAATGGTATCATCGATTTTGGTAATCAACAAATCGAAGCTGATTCTTCGCAAGAAGCTGTTTCTGATGAAGTTTATTACATTGTATCTGATAAATGTACGGAGTGTAAAGGCTTTCATGATGAGCCACAATGTGCTGCGGTTTGTCCGGTAGATTGTTGCGTAGACGATGAGGATATTCGTGAAACGGAAGAAGAGTTACTTGCGAAAAAAGCCTGGTTACACCAGGAGAATTAAGATTGTGACTATACGATTTTAAATTTTCACAAAATTTAAAGCTTAAGATGAATATAAATCCCGATGAAATTCGGGATTTTTTTGTGCCTATAATTATTGAAAGGCTTGATAAACGAGCGATTTAAATTGCTCGCTCAACTTGCTGTGAGAAAGTGGCCATTGTTGAACATAAATTTGAGCAACCATTTTCTTTTTTGGGTCTACCCAAAAATTAGAACCAAAAAAGCCACCCCAACCATATGAACCGGTGCTTTGGCCAAGTTTTTTACTTCCTTTTTCAGAGATGACTTCGAACCCCAAGCCAAAATAGTTATCGCCGAAGGGAATAGAGCCAATTTGGTTTGTGGTCATCAAATCTACACTTCGTTTAGACAATAATCTTTTTCCATTTAATTCACCATTATTTAACAGCATTTGGAGAAACAAACCATAATCTTTTGAAGTAGAAACCAAACCGGCACCGCCAGCAAAGTAGCCGTTGTTATTGATTGGATAGTTAACGGTTGCCCCTGGAAACGCACCATCTACCCAAGGTTTTACAGTTTTTGTAGTTTCGTCTTCGGTGTAAACCGTTGCTAATCGATCTTGTTTCTCTTTGGGCAACGCAAAGTAGGTATCTTTCATTTCTAAAGGGCGGAAGATTCTTTCTCTAAAAAATTGATCCAGACTTAAACCTGACGTTACTTCTACCAATCTCCCTAGAACATCCATAGCCAGACTGTATTGCCACTTTTCGCCAGGCTGCAAAGCGAGCGGCAGCTTTCCTAATTTATTAATTTCGGTTTCTAAAAGTTTTTTATTCGTTACAAACCCAGCTTCAATACCAGCTTTAGCGTATATGGCGTTCATCTCTGGCGATCCTATTTGCGCATATCCTAAACCTGAAGTGTGTGTAAGTAAATCCCTAATGGTTATTTCGCGTCTAGCTGGCACCGTGGTATAGCTACCATCTTTTTTATTGTACTTATCAAGCACTTTCGGATTTTTAAATGCCGGAATAAATTTAGAAATGGGATCATCCAGTGTAAATTTTCCCTCGTCAAAAAGCATCATCACCGCTACACAGGTTATGGCCTTGGTTTGCGAGGCAATTCTCAAAATATCATCTGTTTTAAACGGACGATTCAGTTGGTTTCCATAGGCCTTATTATACACTGTTTTGCCATCAACGGCAATATTTGCAGTAATGCCTTTAATCCATCCGCTATCAAGATATTGTTTGAAAAGACTATCAATTTTAGAAAGTTCTTTTGACGATATCGAACTTTTAACCTCATTTAGTTGTGCATACGAACTATTAAACGTAAGCAACAGGAAAAATAATGGTGCGTAAATGAATTTTTTCATAATAAGGTGTCTTCCTAAATGTCGCATTTATTAGGAATAATCAATACCGGACAAGCAGATTTTCTTGCCACATGCTCAGCAACACTTCCCATTAAAAAATGATACAAGCCAGTTCTGCCGTAGGTTCCTATCACAATTAAATCAGATCCCCACTCATCAGATTGTTGAATAATTCCGTGGGCGGCCGTATCTACCACACTCAAATAAGTTGTTTTTATCCCATTACCGAATTTGGTTTCCATCTCTTTCAGTAAGACATGGCTGTTTTCTTCGCTGTTATCGTAAGTTTCTAAAAAAACAGGCGCTAACGTTAAATCGGGATTTACATTGGCAGGGATCGGCTCAATAATGTTTACCAATGCAACCTCAGCATCAAACTTTTCAGCCATATCATATCCGGCTTTAGCAGCTTTTTCTGAACAAGTGCTATTATCTACAGCAATTAATATCTTTTTAAAA
Source organism: Pedobacter sp. Leaf41 (assembly GCF_001422545.1). Lineage (GTDB taxonomy): Bacteria > Bacteroidota > Bacteroidia > Sphingobacteriales > Sphingobacteriaceae > Pedobacter. Next base: position 163,002 of record NZ_LMLE01000006.1, read on the forward strand.
TTCATAACGAGCAGATTTAAATGTGAACATCATAAAATTAACAAATTTCAATTCAAAATGTTAGGCATTGATTGTAAATTGTTAGTTTTACTTCCAATTCAACGAGCAAAATTAAATGGAAAATCAATACGGTATTTGTAGAATTGCAGTAGCTCCTTTAAGGGCTGAACCATCAGATAGGGCAGAGATAGTTTCGCAGTTATTGTTCGGTGATTACGTAGAGGTTATTGGAAAAGACGATAGATGGTGGCTGGTAAAAAATGGCTACGATGGCTACGAAGGCTGGATGGATTTTAGACAACTGGCTGCAATTTCGGATACACAATTTGTAGAAATGAATAGTTGTGGTTTATTGGCTCCTTTAAGTTTCAGTAATGTTTTAACTGCTGCCGATGGTAGTGTTTATCATTTAAGTCCGGCAAGTAATATACCGTATTTAGCTGATGGCTTTTGTTTTGCTGGCCAAGAAAAATTCAAGGTTAACTTTGAGCCTCATGATACATCGAAGACAGATTTTAAAACTGAAATCGAATCCACAGCTAAATTTTTTCAAAATATTCCTTATTTATGGGGTGGCCGTAACCTTTTCGGTTTCGATTGTTCGGGATATGTACAAACTGTTTTTAAACTGTTAAATATTAAGTTAAACCGAGATGCCTCACAGCAAGCAGAACAAGGCGAATTGGTTGGGTTTTTAGCGGAAGTTAAACCTGGTGATGTAGCTTTCTTTGATAATGCTGAGGGTAAAATTACACACGTTGGTATTATGCTGAGTCCGAATGAAATTATCCACTCATCAGCAAAAGTTAAAATTGATCCAATTGATGATCAAGGGATTTTTAATAGAGAATTAGGCGTTTACAGCCATAAGTTGCGAATTATTAAAAGGTTTGTGGAATAAATGATAGGGTCGCACCATAATGTAAACTGATTTATGGTAGCACCTTTTCCAATTTTAATTGACAATTTTCAAATTAGGGTTAGATTTCCATCTCCCAAACCAATACTTTTCTGTCATCACCAGTAGAAATTAAGTATTTGCCATCTCTGCTCCAAATAATCTTATTAATAGAATGTGTATGTCCGAATTCTCCTTTTTCTAGACTTAAAATTTTGTAAAGCTTAAAGTTTTCTGCATCCCAAAGTTTAATGCTTTTATCCTGACTGCCCGTTGCAAAATAGGGAAGGGTTGGATGAAAGACAATGTTATAAATCGTAAACATGTGCGCTGGAATAGTTTGTGCCAATTCGTAATTAGTGCCATAGGCACCCCTTTGGGAGCAATTCCATATTTTCAATTGCGCATCTCTGCTTCCAGAAATTAAATGTTTCCCAGTTGGATGATAAGCTAAAGAAGTAACGGGTAACGAATGACCTTCCAAAGCTTGTTTTAAACTGTAATCCGCCAAATTATAAATCCTTACTAAGTGGTCTTTACAGCCAAAGGCAATTTCAGTTTCATCGGGAGAAATTGCAATGCACCTAACTGTATCATAAGCGACCTGAAACCGATAAATTTCCGAATAATCATTTAGCGACCAAACTGCAACCGAACCATCTTCACCTGTAGTTAGCAATTCATTTTTGTTTTTTGCTACCTGGATATCGAAAATTGGTTTTGGGTGCGCATTAATTCTTATTATGATTTCCTGTTTAGTTAAATCATAAACGTTAAATGCCCCACTTCTTTCGCCAATGAATAACAAATTATTATAGCTAAGCAAACTGTAAACCGAACTTTGTACAGGCGTTTTTACCTTTACGAAAGCCATTGTATCTAATGACCATTCTACAACTCCTTTGTCATTTCCTGCACTATAGAAAATACCATTCTCCTCAGCATTTGCTAAAGCATAAACAGGATTTTGATGACCAGGAAAGGTATGGAAATGTTTAAGCATATTCGAGTTATGGGGTGCATGTTGCGAGTTACAGGTTAGGATTTAGATTAGGCAATTTGCCCCAAAAACTTGTAACCCGTAACTCGTTACCTTATTGATGTCTGCTTTCTAGTTTCTTAGCAATATCTTTAATCGATAAACCTTTTTCTTTCAATAAAAAAGTGAGGTGGAAAAGTAAGTCAGCTGCTTCGCCAATTAAATCCGCTTCAGTTTCTGCCAATGCGGCGATGACAGTTTCTACACCTTCTTCGCCAACCTTCTGCGCTATTTTATTCAAGCCTTTGCTGCGCATTTTATTGATGTATGAGCCTTCAACAGGATTTTCATATCTATCATTGATAATATTCTCCAACTCGAAAATGAAGTTCTGGTTGTAATCTGTTTTGAAGCAGCTTCTACTGCCTGTATGGCAAGTTGGACCAATAGGATTCGCTTTAATTAATATTGTATCATTGTCGCAATCGATGTGAATAGATTTTACAAACAGAAAATTACCACTTTCTTCGCCCTTGGTCCACAAGCGGTTTTTAGAACGAGAAAAGAAAGTTACTTTACCTTCAGCTTGTGTTTTCTCAAATGCTTCGGAATTCATGTAACCCAACATTAGCACTTCTAATGTTTGCTCATCTTGTATCACTACTGGAACTAAACCGTCGCTTTTATTAAAATCTATATTCATTTGTTTCTTTAAAGTTTGGTCATTGCGAGGTACGAAGCAATCCTAAAGCGATGGTTTTTTTCCTACTTAGGTTTAAGATTGATTCGTGCCTCGCCTGCCTGCCGCAGCAAGACATGACGAGTTTATTTATATCCTAACAGGAATTCCGTTCCTCTTTAATTCTTGTTTCAAATCTGGAATTAATATTTCACCGTAATGAAATACCGAAGCAGCTAATGCGGCATCGACACCGGCTTTTTGGAAGACTTCTGTAAAATGTTCAGTTTTTCCTGCTCCCCCAGATGCGATGATTGGAATGTTAATCATCTTGTTTATTTTGCTTAACAAGTTGCAGTCAAAACCAGCTTTTGTGCCATCATGATCCATTGAGGTTAAAAGAATTTCTCCGGCACCTAAATCTTCCGCTTTTTTAATCCACGCTTCAGTTTCTAGTTCAGTTATCAATCTTCCTCCATTTAAATGAACAATGTTTTTGCCATCAATATGTTTGGTGTCAACTGCTAAAACCACAAATTGTACACCAAAAGTTTTAGCTAAATCTTCTATTAACTTTGGGTTTTTTACTGCCGCAGAATTAATACTGATTTTATCTGCACCAGCATTTAATAAGGCTTCAGCATCTGCAATTTCGGTTATACCGCCACCAATAGTAAACGGAATGTTCAATTGCCTAGCTACAGATTTCACCATCTCTATCATCGTTTTGCGACGTTCGTGTGTGGCAGTGATATCTAAAAAAACCAGTTCATCAGCACCTTGCTGCGCATATTGTGCCGCAAGTTCTACCGGGTCACCGGCATCACGCAAATCAACAAAATTTACGCCTTTTACCGTGCGACCGTCTTTTACATCTAGGCAGGGAATTATTCTTTTACTTAACCCCCTTAATCCCCCTGAAGGGAGAGGTGCAAATTGCTTAGTCTGTATGGTTTCCTTTATTTTATCCAAAACAGCATTTAAATTATTATGTAATTGATTATTTGTAAACCTTATTACAGTTATGCCAAGCGCTTCAAGACTTCTTTGCCTTTCAATTTCATTAGCTTCTGTATACGTTTTATAAACTTTATGTTTTTAAACCTTTGTAGGTAAAGTCCCCTTTAGGGGATTTAGGGGTTTATATCGAGCTCAACATCTTCAAATTCCAATCTTTAATCTGCTCAATGGTAATTCTATCCTCGTAAATCGCCTTTCCAACCACTACACTTCTAATAGGATATTTAGCTAATTCATGAATATCTTCCATCGAACTTACACCTCCTGATGCAATTAACTTAATCATTGGAGAATGTTCTAACAATTTTTTGTACAAATCAACAGCCGCGCCGCCTAATTTTCCGTCTTTGCTAATGTCTGTACATAAAAAACGGAAGAAGCCTAAAGCCAAACATTTATCAACGTAATCCATTAATTTAATCGGCGAACTTTCCATCCAACCAGAATATTTAATTACTTCATCCAAAACATCAATAGCAATCACAATCCGGTTTGCATAGTTGTCTTTTTTCGCAAAAGCTTCGCTCAATTCCTGCAAGAAATCAGGATTGGTAATCGCTTGCGTACCTACAATCACGCGGTGAATTCCTGCATCAAGTAAATTAGTTACCTGCTCAATCGTACGGATTCCACCGCCGTACTGCACTTTCATTTCGGTTTTTTTAATGATTTCGAAAAGTGATTTCTGGTTGCTAAAATCGCCTTTTGCACCATTCAAATCAATGATATGGATAAAATCAGTTCCATTTGAACGATATTTTTCTATCATATCGGCAATAGAAACATCATACTCGGTTTTCTGATTGTAATCGCCTTCTCGCAGGCGAACTACTTTTCCGTCCAAAATATCAATTGCAGGAATTATATACATTTTTTTTTAGTTAAAAATTGAAAGTGAAAAGTTATCTAAATATGAGCCATTCCTCAACTTAAGTTTGAAAAATTTTTTAATATGTGTTCGCCAGCTTTTCCCGATTTCTCCGGGTGGAACTGAACGCCGTAAAAGTTATCTTTTTGTACTGCTGCCGAAAATTTTAGTCCATAGTTGGCAGAGGCGATGTCAAAAGTAGGGTTATATTCAATAAAGTACGAATGAACAAAGTAAAATTGTGCATTATCTTCAACACCCTCAAACAATGAATTGTTTTTATGCTCGACATCGTTCCAGCCCATATGTGGAATCTTGATTTGCAATGTCTTTTCAAACTTTTTAGTCTTCACGGGTACTATACCCAATAGTTCTGCATCTCCTTCTTCCGAATGTTCGGTAATGAGTTGCATGCCTACACAGATGCCAAGTACAGGTTTTTTTAAGGCCTTGATTGCACCAACTAAACCGGTTTGTTCCAGTTTTTTCATCGCTGCACCCGCATGGCCAACCCCAGGGATGATAATATGACTGTATTTATCTAAATCAGTCTCCGTATTTACCATTCCGTAAGTGATGTTTTGCCTTTCTAAAGCAGCGGTTAAAGAAAAAATATTCCCCGCTCCGTAGTTCACTATTCCAATCATAATTAGTATCAAGTATTTAGTATCGAGTATCAAGACAAGACACTTTTTTATAAAATTTGAAAACGAATGTCAGTTTTTCATTGGTGCTGTGGTCCTGCTATTCGCTTTACTCCTCCCGATGAAAAATCGGGATCTGTGTTCGCTACTATCAGGTTTATAATTTGAAGTTTGCGCATTAATCTTCGACCTTCCAACTTTCAGCCCTCTACCTTACAATACTCCCTTCGTACTCGGCAAAACCATTTTCTCTGCATCACGTTTAACCGCCATTTTAATTGCTTTTGCAAAAGCTTTAAATATAGCTTCAATTTTGTGATGTTCGTTTTCGCCCTCGGCTTTTATGTTTAAATTACATTTCGCAGCATCACTAAAAGATTTGAAGAAGTGATAAAACATCTCGGTTGGCATATCTCCAACTTTTTCACGTTTGAATTCAGCATCCCAAACAATCCAGTTGCGGCCACCAAAATCAATGGCAACTTGAGCCAAGCAATCATCCATCGGCAAGCAGAAGCCATAGCGCTCGATGCCCAATTTATTGCCTAATCCTTGGGCAAAAGCTTCACCAAGTGCTATTCCTGTATCTTCAATGGTGTGGTGTTCATCAATGTGTAAATCGCCCTTGGCAATAACCTCCAAATCAACACTGCCATGTCTGGCTATCTGATCGAGCATGTGATCGAAAAAGTTTAAACCCGTTTCAATTTTAGCTTTCCCGGTGCCATCCAAATCCAAATTAATGGTAATATCGGTTTCGTTGGTTTTGCGAACGTGGTTAATTTTTCTGCTGCCTGCTTTTAAAAGATTATAGACATCTTCCCATTTTTGCGTTTCGAGGATAATGATCTCAAGCAGGGTTTCATGTTTATCTAAAGCTTCTGTAGACCCGAGTGCATCATTCTGGCGTAGAAAAATAGCTTTCGCTCCTAAATTTTTGGCCAGTACCACATCATTCAACCTATCACCAATGACGTATGAGTGCTGCAAATCGTAATCTCCATTTAAATATTTGGTAAGTAAAGCTGTTCCGGGTTTGCGGGTAGGGGCATTATCCTTTGCAAAAGTTCTATCAATAATAATTTCGCTAAAATTTACACCTTCTCCTGCAAAAGTATCCAGCATGAAATTATGGATTGGCCAAAAATTTTCTTCTGGATTGGATGGTGTTCCCAATCCATCCTGATTCGTTACCATCACCAATTCGTAATCCATCTCTGCTGCAATTTTGGATAGGTAGTACAACGATCGTGGATAAAATTTCAGCTTCGCAAAATTATCTACCTGCTCATCTTCCGGTTCAATATTTAAGGTTCCGTCGCGATCTATAAATAATACTTTCTTCATCTTTTTATTTCGTTTTCAAAATGGATAATAGTTTATCATTTTCTTCTCTCGTTCCAACGGTAATTCGTAAACAACCTTCGCACAAAGTCACTTTCGAACGGTCGCGAACGATGATTCCTTCATCAACCAAATTATCATAAATCTGAGTTGCGTCCGTCACTTCTACTAATATAAAATTGGCATCAGATGGATAGACTTTTTTAGCAATATCTAATGTATTCAAAACAGTGGAAAGACGGTCTCTTTCGGCGACAGATTCTTTGATCCAATCGTTAACTTGCGCAATGTTTTTTAACGCCTCAAAAGCTAAATCCTGTGTGGCCTGATTGATGTTGTAAGGGGGCTTAATTTTGTTCAAAACATCAATCACTTTTCGCGATGAAAACGCCATTCCCAAACGCAAAGCTGCAAGCCCCCAGGCCTTCGAAAAAGTTTGTAAAACTACCAGGTTTGCATACTCGGTTAGCTCCTGAATAAAGGTCTTTTGGCGAGCATAATTTATGTATGCTTCATCAACCACAACGATGCCTTTAAAGTTGGCTAAAATTGTTTCAATATCTTCGCGGTTTATCGAATTTCCTGTTGGATTATTTGGCGAACAAATGAAGATTAATTTCGTGTTTTTATCAATCGTTTCTGCAATTTTTTCCATGTCTAATTGGAAATTCGGCAGCAAGCTGACTTTGCGAATTTCTACATCATTTATATTTGCAGAAACTTCATACATGCCATATGTTGGTGGAAGAACGATTACATTGTCTTTTCCTGGGTTACAAAACGCTCGGAAAAGCAAATCTATTGCTTCATCACTTCCATTGCCTAAAAAGGTATTTTCAATAGGCACCCCTTTTATCTTACTAATGGCATCTTTCAATTCCAATTGTAGTGGATCTGGGTAGCGATTATAATTTGCGGGTAGGGGAGAACCATAGCTGTTCTCATTGGCATCCAAAAATACAGATGCTTGTCCTTTAAACTCATCTCTGGCAGTAGAATATGGTTTAAGGTTTTTTATATTTTCTCTTACTAATTCGTTAATGTCCATTTTTTAAGGAGATTTGTGACGTGAGATCTGAAGATAAATCCACTCTATTTCTTCAAATCTCATATCTAACTTCTCATATCGCTTTTAATCTAATCGTAATTGCATTCTTATGTGCCTGCAAGCCTTCGGCAGCTGCAAGTGTTTCAACAGTATCTCCAATGTTCTCTAACCCATTGACCGACAAATACTGAAAAGTTATCTTTTTAAGAAAAGCATCAGTTGACACACCCGAATAAGCTTTAGCAAAGCCACTTGTAGGTAAAGTATGATTTGTTCCTGATGCATAATCACCAGCACTCTCTGGAGTAAAGTTTCCTAAAAATACCGAACCGGCGTTGATTATCAGTGGAATAAGGTTCTCGAAATCGCTTGTAGCCAAAATCAAGTGTTCTGGCGCATATTCATTGGAAAATTCCATAGCAATCTCTAAATCATTGACTAAAACAGCGTAAGAATTCTCAATAGCTTTCGCTGCAATTTCCTTTCTAGGCAAATCAAATAATTGTTTTTGAAGTTCTTGAAGAGTATCAGCTATGATCTCACTTGAGGTAGAAACTAAAATAGCCTGACTATCAACTCCGTGTTCTGCTTGAGCTAGCAAGTCAGCAGCAATAAATGACGGATTGGCAGTATCATCAGCAATCACTAAAACCTCTGATGGGCCTGCGGGCATGTCTATTGCAGCCTTATTTTGAACCATTGTTTTTGCTGTTGTGACGTAGCGGTTTCCTGGACCAAATATCTTATAAACTTGGGGCACAGTTTCTGTTCCGAAAGCCATTGCGGCAACAGCTTGGGCACCGCCAATCAGATAGATTTTCTCGATACCTAGAAGTAAAGCACAATAGGCAAGGTAACAATTCGTTTTGCCGTCGCTTTGTGGGGGTGAGCACACTACGATTTCTCTGCTGCCAGCAATTATTGCGGGTGTAGCCAACATCAAGAAAGTGCTCGGTAAAACTGCAGTGCCGCCTGGAATATAGAGGCCTACCTTTTCAATCGCCCTGGATTCTCGCCAGCAAACTACTCCAGGCATCGTTTCAATTCTATCTTCAGTTTTAAGTTGCGATTGGTGAAAAGTTTTGATGTTTTGATAAGCTGTTTCAATTGCTTGTTTCGCATCCGCAGGAATGGTTGATGCAATGACTTTCAATTCTTCTGCATCTAAATAAAGCTTTTCTAATTCTACTTTATCAAATGCTTTGGCGAAATTAAAGAGTGCTTTATCTCCATCACTTTTAACAGTTTTAATAATATCTGCAACGCGTTCTTCAACCAATTTATCGTCTTCAATTTGTCTCGAACACAATTCCTTGATCTTTGATGTAGATAAATCTTTATAATTGTAGACTTTCAAGGTGTTATGATTTTAAATTAACTAATAGTTAATGTATAAGTAGGTGTTTTTTGGGCTATTTTAAGTGATAATTTTTTCAATTGGCATCACTAAAATTCCCTCAGCTCCAGCAGCTTTTAGACTATTGATTTTCTCCCAGAAATCTTCTTCAGCAATCACAGAATGAACCGCAACCCAGTTGGGTTCGAACAAGGGAACTATCGTTGGGCTTTTAACACCTGGTAATAAATCGACAACTTTTTGCAGGTTATCCTTTGATACATTAAGCACCACATATTTGTTAGATTTTGCGCTTAAAACCGAACGAATTCTTTGTAGCAATTCTACAACTTCCCGGTTATCTAAAATGGATTTATTTCCAATTAAAACAGCCTCGGATTGCATCACATCTGCGAATGGTTTTAGTCCATTACTTTTAAGAGTTCCGCCAGTAGAAACGATGTCAAAAATGGCATCACTCAATCCTAAACCGGGGCCAATTTCTACCGAACCAGAGATGGTTCTGATATCAGAATTTATTCCTTTTTCTGTTAAGAATTTTTCAAGAATTACCGGGTAAGAAGTAGCGATGGCTTTGCCATTTAAATCCTCCAAATTCTGAATTTGGCTACCGGTTTGGACTGCAATTTTTAGGGTACATTTTCCAAAGCCAAGCTTTTGTAAATACTCAACTTTAGCCTGAGTTTCAGTGATCACATTCTCGCCAACGATACCTAAATCAGCAATGCCATCCTGAACGTATTCTGGAATATCATCATCGCGAAGAAAAAGAATTTCTAATGGAAAATTTTGAACAGTTGATATTAATGAACTCTTGTAGTTTTCGAAAGAAAGACCACAATTTTTTAATATTTCTACGGATTTTTCGTTTAACCTACCCGATTTTTGGATAGCAATTTTTAGTGTTTTCAAAGTATTGAATATAGAATGAACAAGAAATAATTTTACGGAAAAAAAGTTTTGAAGTACAAAACAAACATATCATATCGCCTATCGGCGATGGTGTAAATGCAAGTGATGGTTCAAAGTTAAATTCATATATTTATTTCTGCCAGTATCAATACTTTAGCTGATATGCATTGGCAAATATAACGTTTGCATCGGTAAATCAAAAAATAATGGCACTTAATTTGCCTCATTTGCATTTTTATAATTGCTGTTGCTCACTTATTACAATAAAAACCCGACGCTTTGAAAAACTTTCGCTTTTTTTTTATTCCTATAATTATTTGTATTTCTGCCTGTGGATGGTTTAAACAGCCACCAGAGATTGGCAAAGTGCTATCGGAACATTTCAAAAATAAGATTTATAAAGATTTTGATACTGTTGCTTTCGATAGCGTGTTTGTTTCCACTATGAATAGTTTATCAGAATCATTTGTAAATCCTAAAACTATTAAAGCTTATTATACTTCCACGACTAATGAGCCAAAATTGGTTACAAAATTCTACACCGATGGGGAATTAGATTCACTAGTTACGTATTTAGAAAATAGTAAGGTACATGGCTTTAATCCGAAAATATTTAAAACTGAAGAAATAAAAGGTTTACTAGCTGAGTTAGCGGAAAACAAATTTAAAAATGTTGAGGAAACCTATCCGGTAATTGCAAAACTGGAATTATTATCCGCTAATGCCTACCTTAATTACAATAATTATTTAAAATACGGTGTTGTAAATCCTCGCAATATTTTCTCCAGGTATTATATTAAAGTAAAACGGCCAGACAGTTTGGGGATGACAAAGCTCCTTGCTTCTGAAAGTTTAATTGATACCTTACGTATAGTTCAGCCGAAATCAAGCCAATATAAAGCTTTACAAGAAGCATACTTAAAGGCCGATGAATTGGATGAAAAACGTATTTTGCTTTTAAATATGGAGCGTTTTCGTTGGAAAATGCCCGAGACTGGGGACAATTATGTACAAGTAAACATCCCGGATTTTAAACTTACCTGGTTCGATAAACAAGATACGGTAATATCGATGAAAGTTTGTGTGGGTGGTAAACGCGAAAATGGATACGACGAGAAGCTGAAGGCTTTTGCCAAATCTGGAAATTTGGATGATAAGCCCAAAAACCATGAAACCCCGTTGTTGTTTAGTAAAATTAATTCTATACAGGCCAACCCGGTTTGGAATATTCCCGTGAGTATTGCGCAGAGCGAAATTTATTGGATGGCCAGAAAGGACCCCTATTATCTATCAAACAGCAACATTAACGTTTATTATAAAGATAAACTTATTGGCGAGCCAGATACCATAAACTGGAGCAGGTACTCACGCGATAAACTTCCTTTCAAGTTCAAACAAGGTTCAGGTAGTGGTAATGCTTTAGGGAAATTTAAGTTTATATTTGATAATAGCTCCAGCATCTATCTTCACGATACGAATAACAAGAACGGTTTTAACTTAGCCAATAGAGCAATTAGCCATGGTTGCGTTCGCGTAGAAAAACCACTTGAGTTTGCCGAAAAATTGGTTGGCGATGGTTATACTTATGATAAACTTAGGGCAGAGGTAGATTTGCCGCCGGTTGACAGTACGCATAACAAATGGTACAAAAAGCGCATGGCCGCGAAAGCCGACACCACGAAAGCATTTAAACTTAAACCAGCTTGGTTTGGTCCAAAAAAACCAGTACCATTAATTATTACTTATTTCACAGCCTGGGCTCAAAACAATAAAATAGAATATCGCCCTGATGTTTATCAAATGGACGAAAAGCTTTGGGTCGCCATGAAAAAGTATAGATTGTAGCTCAAAATTTACAACATTTTTGAGTAGGAAATTTGCAATTAAAATCCAAAATAATATATTTGTTAAGAAACATTTAAACAGATAAACCCCGTTACAGGATATAAAAATTAGCGCTCAACCCTTGTCGCTGTAGCCAGTTCTATCCCTATTTATTTTATTAAGATTGTTTGCGTCGGTTTTAATCCGATTCAATTTTTCAGCGTCGGGCTGCATTTTTATGTAGCGGAGTGTCGCGTACATCTCATTTTTTACAACATAAAACAAGAAAAACTAAATTTAACAATGGCTATTAATTTACAAAAAGGACAAAAAATTGATATCGGATTATCTAAAATTACTGTTGGTTTAGGCTGGGATCCAAATGAAGGTACTGGCTATGATTTCGATTTGGACGCTTCGGCTTTTATGATTGATGGAAACCGACTAATTCCTGTGGAAGAGTACTTTATTTTCTATGGCAATACAGACTCACCTGATCATGCATTACACCATACAGGCGATGATCCGACAGGAGGAAATAGTGCTACGGGCGATGATGAAAGTATTCAGGTTGATTTGTCGAAGGTTGATGCCAATATCCAGGAGATTCTTTTTGTAGTAACCATCCATGATGCCATTACCCGTAGACAAAATTATGGACAAGTTAGAAATTCATATATCCGAATAGTTGATGATAGCACAGGTGAAGAAGTGGCAAAATATGAGTTGGGCGAAGATTTTTCTATTGAAACTGGTGTAGAGTTTGGCAGACTTTATAAACGTGAAGGTAAATGGAAATTCGAAGCTTCAGGAATCGGGTATCGTGAAGATTTATCGTTCTTTTTATCGAAATATTTCAAAGGTCAAATTATAAAGTAAATTAACAACGCTCTGTATGGCTATTAACTTAGTAAAAGGTCAAACTATTGATCTCCGAAAAAATGATAAAGGGGAATCTTTCGATTTATCAAAAGTGACGATGGGTTTGGGGTGGGATGTCCGACAAAAAAACACAGGCTTTTTAGGGAAACTTTTTGGTCCTAAGGAGGAAGAGTTCGATTTAGATGCCATTGCTTTTCTCCTCGATGGAAACGATAAAATTATGAATTTGGGCAGAACCATTAATCAAAACGGCCGTCAGGTTGGTCTTTTCGAAGGAGATATTATTTTCTTTAACTCCATGAGACATCCATCGGGTAATATTTGGCTAACTGGTGATAATAGAACCGGGGCGGGCGATGGCGATGATGAACAGATTATCGTTAAACTAGATGCCTTGAATCCCATTTATCAAAAGATTGTTTTTGTGGTTTCGATTTATCAAGGGAGGCAGAACAACCAACATTTTAGCATGGTTGAAAATGCCTTTATCAGAGCTGTTGATGCAAAAGGGAAAGAAATTACGAGATACAGCCTTTCTGGCGATGCTTCGTTAAATGGTATGTGTACAATGGTTTTTGCTGAGGCCTATCGTAAAGATGATGGCTGGAAATTCCGAGCCATTGGAGAGCCTCATCCAACAGACAGCTTTTTGGAAGTTTTGAAAAAATACGCGAACTAAATAGATTTTATACACTAATTCAGCAAAGATAACTTCAAGCTAAAATACAACCAAATATGGCAATTAACCTGCAAAAGGGGCAACGAGAATCAATTAGTGCGCCACAATTTACAGTCGGATTAGGCTGGGATACTAATAGTTCATCAACTGGTACTAGCTTCGATTTAGATACCTCGGTTTTCGTATTAGGCGAAAACAAAAGATTACTATCCGATGCGCATTTCGTATTCTACAATAATTTGAAAACGCCAGATGGGGCGGTAGAACACACTGGTGATAATTTAACTGGTGATGGCGATGGTGATGATGAACAAATAAAAGTCGACCTCTCAAAAATTGCAGCAACTGCTGCCGAAATCTGTATTGTGGTAACCATTCACGATGCTGAAAACAGGCGACAAAATTTTGGACAAATCAGAAATTCTTATATCCGAATATTCGATGGTACCAAAACCGAGATACTTAAATATGAGTTGGAAGAAGATTTTTCAATTGAAACAGCGGTAGAATTTGGAAGGATTTATAAACGAAATAGCGAATGGAAATTTGAGGCAGTAGGTGCCGGGATGAAAGATGGGCTTGAATTTTTCTTGAATAAGTATAACTAAAACTAAACTAAAGGATGGCTATCAATTTATCAAAAGGGCAGAAAATTGATCTACGTAAAGAAACCGGTGCAAAACTCACCAGTTTTTGTGTAGGCGTTAACTGGGGCGCAATAGAAAAAAAAGGATTTCTCGGTTTATCTACCAATAAACAAAGCGTAGATTTAGATTTAAGTTGCATTCTAATCGATGAGAACAACAATTTGTGTGATCATATCTACTCGCCGCTGTACAATATTGATTTCTTACAGCAATTTGGTTTGCCAAAAGGGAAATTGGTTTCATTAGATGGTGCTTTGAGGCATACTGGCGATGACTTGCAAGGAGATTCTGGTGGCGATGATGGATTGGATAATGAGATTATCACAGTCGATTTAGCTAAAATTGACCCAAAAGTTTCTAAAATATTTTTCTTTTTGAATAATGTTGGGAAAGAGGATTTCTCTCAAATTCCATATTCAAAAATTAGAATGTACGAAGGTACACCTACACAGGTGAAAGAAGTTTTTGCATCTTACAACGTTTCTGCCGAACAAAGTTATGCAGGTAAAAAAGCGCTGATTTTAGGCAAATTGTACAAACGTAATGATGAATGGAAATTCGATGCCATAGGCGATCCAACGCCTGATACGTTTTTAGGGCAAACCATTCATTTAATCATTAAATCTTATTTGTAATGAACATTAAAAATATAGAAGGTTTATCTGGCGATCAAATTAGGAGTTTGGTAACGCAGGGAGGAAAGTTTGTAATGTATAAATATTGCATCTCAGTAGTGGTGATGACATTCAATAACCCATCTGATTTCCATTTTATCCATCCCGGTAAAAGTAGAGTGGTACCTGGTTTAGGGCATTTGTTTACCAACTTTTTTTTAGGATGGTGGGGAATTCCATGGGGGCCTGTTTATACTATACAAAATATTTATACTATTTTAAGTGGAGGCAAAGATTATACTGTCGAAATTATGTCGCATATAAACCAAAACGATCCTACTTATGGTACAGGAACTGGTTACAATATTACTGGACAAAATAATAATGGTAGCACTTACAATGTGCCAAATAATAACAACGAAACCGCCAACACTTACAATATTCCTCAATAATTTTATATGAGAAGATTACCCGTTTACCTGCTGCTAGACACATCAGGTTCTATGAGTGGAGAGCCTATAGAAGCCGTTAAAAATGGAGTTCAGGTGATGATTAGTTCCTTAAGACAAAATCCTCAAGCCATCGAAACCGCTTTTTTAAGTGTGATCACCTTTGATAGTTTTGCACAACAAATCATTCCGCTCACCGATTTGGCATCTTTCCAAATGGTCGACTTAAAAGCTACTGGAGTTACGGCTTTAGGCGAAGCTTTACGATTGGTTTCCAACAGAATTGAAAGTGAAGTAGCCAAAACTACAACCGAACAAAAAGGAGATTGGAAGCCATTGGTTTTTATCATGACTGACGGCGTACCAACCGATGATTGGTTGCCAGGTTTAGCTGAATTTAAGAGGCAAAAAGTCGCTTTCACTGTTGCCTGCGCAGCAGGATCAGGGGCAGATACCGCTGTGCTTAAACAAATCACAGATAATGTTGTAAGTTTAGATACAGCAGATTCTACGAGTATTGGCAAGTTCTTTCAATGGGTAACGGCTTCAATTGGTGTAACCTCTACAAAAGTTGAAGATGCAGGGAAGGAAATTAGTTTGTTGAAAGAACTTCCTCCACCACCATCTGAGTTGAATATCGTTGTTTAACAGAAAATTATGAGAAGACTACCCGTTTACTTTCTAATTGATACTTCGGGATCCATGTATGGAGAGCCGATACAGGCTTTGAACAACGCCCTAAGTGGGATGATTAATACTTTGAGGACCGATGCACAGGCACTGGATTCGCTTTGGATTTCGATGATCACTTTCGATCGTGAGGTAAAAGAAATTGTTTCTTTAACCGAATTAGCTTCTTTTCAGCTTCCTGAAATTACTTGTCCGCAAAGTGGCCCAACCCATACAGGCCAGGCTTTGGATATGTTATATGATAAAGTTCAAAATGATCTGATCAAAGGGAATTCAACGCAAAAGGGAGATTGGAAGCCGCTTTTATTTCTCTTCACTGATGGAAAACCTAGCGATTTGCAGTTGTATCGCGAAATGGTGCCGAAAATAAAATCATTAAACTTCGGTGCAATTGTTGGCTGTGCTGCCGGACATTCTGCAAATGATGCACTTCTAAAAGAACTCACACCCGATGTTGTTCATTTGGATACTGCCGACAGTTCTACACTGAAGCAGTTTTTTAAATGGGTTTCTGAAACCATCGAACAAGGTAACAAAAGCCAGGGAACAGGAGAAAGTGTTGCACTACCACCGCCACCAAGTGAAATTACAATGGTAATCTAAATGGACGTACTCGGCATTATCAGTTTAGCAATTACCATCATTGGTTTTATCGTTAAAATAACCTCTGGTGGAGAAGACCATGATGTACCTGCACAACACAGCCACAACAAACCGCTTGATCCTTTTCAAGATGGGACTTTAGATAGAATAGTAAATTGCTATGAAACTTTTAGCGTTGATAAATTAAATATGCATCATGTTGAACGTACTTTGAGAAATAGCCATCATATGAAATTTAGTTTGTTGGCTACCCGTTTGGCGGGCAACTGTTTGTACTTAAGCGTCGGATTTGTAGATGTTTTTGATCGCAAAACCAAAACCGGAGAAATGAAGGAAGTTCATAGTGATGTGGTTACGTACTTTTCTATCAACCATTTAGGAGATAGCAAAAATATACTCATTTATGGTTGTTCCAGTTATAACGAACGTGTAAAGGATAGCTACAAAATCATTGCTGGAGAAATCCGGAAAGCCATTTTCGTATGATTTTGGCCTTCAGGATTTTTCTAAATGTTTTAATAGTCGGGCTGTTTTTATATTCGAAATTGGTACCACATATGGATAAGCTAAATACTAGATATAAAAGTGCATTTAATTTTTTCCAAGGTATTTTTCAGCCTGTTCTTAATTTTTTAAAAACCTTAATAAAACCATTTCAAGTAGGGCAGGGCTTGGCGGTTGATATGACTCAGATTATATTGCTGATTATACTCTTGCTGATAAACAACTATTTTTAATATGAGAAGATTACCCATTTATTTTTTAATAGATATTTCCGAATCGATGGTTGGAGACCAAATCCAGCAGGTTGAAGACGGTATGGCCACTATCATAAAAGCTATAAAAACTGATCCTTATGCAATTGAAACCGTATGGATCTCGATTATTGTTTTCGCAGGCCAGGCTAAAACATTAGTGCCATTGCAGGAAGTGGTAAGTTTTTACCCTCCAAAATTTCCAATTGGTGGTGGCACTTCATTAAGTAAGGGCTTGGGGCATTTAATGTACCAGATGCGGAAAGACATTGTAAAAACTACCATGGAACAAAAGGGGGATTGGAAACCTATCGTATTTTTGTTTACCGATGGCGTACCCACTGATGATACTAAAACAGCAATATCTGAGTGGAAGCAAAACTGGCAACGTACGGCAAACATGGTGGCCATTTCTTTTGGCGATAGTACGGATACCCGAGTGCTATCCGAACTAACAGAAAATGTACTGCATTTTAAAAATGCCACCGGCGAAGATTACAACAGGTTTTTCAAATGGGTAACAGATTCCATTAAAACAAGTAGTATCAGTGTAGAAAATAATGAATCGGGCTTTGAACTGGCTAAGATGGATGGCGATACACTTTCAAAAATTGATATTTCAAAAGCACCAGCAAATACGCAGTATATTGATAATAATTATGTCGTTTTATCGGCCAAATGTCAAAACACAAAACGTCCATATTTGATGAAATACCGAAAGGTAATGAATGAATCGGGCTTTGAAGGCTTGAATTTACAAACACAAGCTTACCGGTTGGTGGGCGGGTTCCAGGTTGATAATTCTTATTATGAATACTGCGATGAAAGTGCAGTACAGCAAAAAGTTAATAGCGAAGAGTTAATTGGAGCACCCGCATGTCCGTGTTGCGGGAATCAGTTTGGATTGGCAGTTTGTGTATGCCAAAAAATACATTGTATCGGCAACGAACCCATGAGTACTTGCCCTTGGTGTGGTAATTTTGGTAGTTATGGATATGGAGAAGGTGGCTTCGATGTAGGAAGAGCACAGGGTTAATCATGCTCGAAACTAAACAATACATACAAAATCTGCTCAAAAGCAAGAACATTGAGGTCTCAGCCGCAAGGCAACATCTTTTTGAAAAATATGTTAATGAAGCATTTAATGTTGAAGCGGTAAAACAGATCAGAGAAAAGCAAAAGATTATGGTAGATAAATGGATTTTGAAAAACAAAATCGAAGATATTTTAGCCAAGCAAATTGTCATTCCAAATGCAACCGTTGGGAAACCCTATTATGCAAACCTACAGTTTGAAAAGTTAGGTTTCAGTGATATCACAAATGTTGAATTTGAGGGATTGGAACAATATGGTTTAACTTTCAATCCAACTTTAAATGTAATTGAAGGCGACCCGAGCCTAAGCGGCGATTTCAAAATTAAAATGAAGTTTAATGTTTTAGGGGAGGAATTGGATACCGAGGCATATGAAAAAATGCTTTCTTTAGTGGTGAATGCGAATCCAAAATCTCTATGGAAAAATATTGCCAGTGATGAAGGGGAAGATGAAAATTGGAAAGTTGCTAATTATTGGAAGGAAGATAATATCAATAATTTTCGGCCGATAGGCGATAAACATATTGTTGTGGCCTCAAAACGTGGAAGGAGCCATGCCAATGTGGGATCGTTTAGAGATGATGATTATGCCTTCAAACACTTTGACGAAAACGGCTGGAGTATAGTTTGTGTTGCTGATGGTGCGGGAAGTGCAAAATTAGCTCGCCAAGGATCGAAAATTGCCTGTGACGCCATCATCGAATATTTTTCAGATAATTTAAGTGAAAAGAATTTTCAGGATTTTGATCAGATTCTTTTCGATTATCATCATAAAATCGGAGAGGATGCACAAAAAAAGATTAGCCATTTCGTTTATAATAACCTATCAAAGGCAGCTCAATTCGCCCATTATAAAATAGACGAGTTCGCTACAAAAACAGAAAGTCCGTTAAAAGATTTTCACAGTACCTTGATTTTTGCACTTTTTAAAAAATACGATTTCGGTTATGCCATATTAACATTTGGCGTAGGCGATTGTCCGATAGGTTTATTGAACAAAGATTTAACCGACATCAAGTTAATGAATTGGCTCGATGTTGGCGAATTTGGCGGAGGAACAAGATTTATCACTATGCCGGAAATTTTTACAAGTGAAAAATTTTCTACTCGTTTTGGCTTTACATTAATCGAAGATTTCTCTTATCTTATGCTCATGACCGATGGAATTTATGATGCAAAATTTGTTGTGGAAGCCAATCTGGAAAAGCTCGAAAATTGGAAAACATTTGTAGAAGATTTGAAGGGCAACAATGAAGATGGTGCGGGAGTTACTTTCGAGTCTGATAATGAAAAAATTGCTGATCAATTATCTGCATGGATGGATTTTTGGAGTTCCGGTAATCACGATGATCGAACTTTAGCTGTTATTTTTTAGAGAGAAACTATGTCTACAATTACCGTTAAATCTTCCCTCACAGGCAAATCTTATCAATATGTGGATAATGGCGATCCGAAAAATGGAACTGCAAAGAATGTTTATTTTAGCCCGGATAGAAAGTACGTTGTTGCGATTTTTAAAGAGAAACAAGATTTCAATCAAAAAGAAAGGCTGACCAAAATAGTTACTAAATACCTCAATCAGATAGAAACCAGAGAGGCTGGAAAGTATTATTTAGAAGAAATTTATCGTTGGCCAACTGATATTATCGAAACCCATGATCGCATTGGAATTATCGTTCCGATTTATGATTCCAAATTTTTCTTTTCCAAAGGTTATACCTCAAGCGATTTAATCAAAGGAGAGGAGAAAAATGGAAAGTGGTTTGCGGCAGCCAAGTTTAGAAATAGACAATTCCCCTTAAGTTTAGATCAAAATGAATTGGGCCGATGGCTTAATTATTTTCAAATTGGCGTTAATTTATCCCGTGGGGTAAAAAAAATGCACCAAATGGGACTTTCTCACTCCGATTTATCATACAACAACGTATTAATAGATCCTTCAACTGGCTCTGCTTGTATGATCGATTTGGATGGTTTGGTTGTTCCTGGCATATTCCAAGCCGAAGTAATCGGGACGGCAGATTTTATCGCTCCAGAAGTTTTGGCTACTAAACATCTGGAAAAAAACGATGCCGCCAGGAAATTACCAAACCGGTTAACCGACTTACATGCTTTAGCTTGTTTAATTTATATGTATTTGCTGCATCGGCATCCCTTAAAAGGCGGAAAGGTTCATGATCTGGATACAGAAAAAGATGATTTGTTGAGTATGGGCGAGAAGGCATTATTTGTGGAACACCCAACAGATTCATCAAATCGTCCAAAAATGAATCAAGTTTCCAAATGGGATACTTATTGGGCCGATGTGAATAAAATACCCTATACCATTACCGGGCCATACTTAAAAGCACTCTTTGATAAGGCGTTTATTGATGGTTTACACAATCCTATGCAGCGCCCAACGGCTGAAGAGTGGGAAATTGCTTTGCTTAAAACTACAGATTTAATGCAGCAATGCAGCAACATTTATTGCGATCAGAAATGGTATGTTTTCGACAATACCTCTATCCCAAAATGTCCGTTTTGCGGCACCAGCCATAAAGGAACTTTGCCCATATTGGATTTATATTATCAATTTCAGCCCTCAGTTTGGAAACCTGAAAACCACAGATTGATGGTATACAATAATCAATATTTATTTCAGTGGCATGTAAACCGAAATGTGGTTAGAAATGAGAAGCTAACAGACGAACAAAAAATACCAGTGGGTTATTTTACTTTTCACGAGGGAAAATGGGTATTAGTTAATCAAAAACTCACATCTTTGGTAGATAAAACTGAAGAAAAGGAAATTCCTATCGGTTCAATGGTCGAACTAACAGACGGAAAGAAGCTTTTACTATCTAAAGAGGATGGTGGAAGGGTAATTTTAATAACGCTTGCAAATAAATAAACCAAAATAACTGTAATGAATAATAACATGTTTGATCACCCACTTTTAATTGCAGGCTTTGCAGTAGTGGTTGTTATAATGCTGATCATTGACTTAGGTCTCTTCAACAAAAAAAGCCACACCATATCCAATAAAGAAGCCATAACCTGGTCAATCGTTTGGATTTCTCTTTCAATGATTTTTAGTGGCGCTGTTTATTATGAGTTGGGTTTTGATAAATTCACTCAGTTTCAATCAGCTTACTGGATAGAGAAAGCACTTTCTGTAGATAACCTGTTCGTTTTTATTCTGGTGTTCAAATTTTTTGATGTTGCCAATGAAAACAAGCACAAAGTGCTATTTTGGGGAATTATCGGTGCCTTGGTTTTAAGGGCGATTTTTATTTTTTCTGGCGCCTTTTTCATTGAGTTAACCTACTTAAATAAAATTTTGAGTCTGTTTGGAGTGGCTGGCTTTAAATATGACATCAATATCATTATGACACTGTTCGGCTTATTCCTGGTGTACGCCGGAATAAAGTCGTGGTCGGCTGATGATGACAACGATGATGAAGACTATAATAACACCAGAGGAGCAAGGTTAGTGAGGAAATTTTTCAGAGTAAGCGATAAATACGACGGAGACAAGTTTTTTACCATGGAAAATGGGGTGAAATTAGCTACGCCATTATTGGTTGTTGTCGCAGTAATCGAATTTACCGACTTGCTTTTTGCAGTCGATTCCATCCCTGCTATTTTTGCGATTTCTAAAGATCCTTTCATCCTTTATACTTCAAATATTTTTGCCATTTTGGGCTTACGTGCTTTGTTTTTCTTATTGGATAACTTCATTCATTTGTTCAGTAAATTAAAATACGGTTTGGCAATTATCCTGTCTTTTATTGGGATCAAGATGATTATTGCTCCATTCTTCCACATCGATTCAGTTTATTCGCTGATTGTTATTGGAGGTGTATTAATTATATCGGTGATTTTATCGGTCATGTTTCCAGAGAAGGAAGAAGAGGAAAAGGTAGCGTAGAAGCAACTCTTGCCGCTATTAAATAAAGAAACAATAAAGAATAGTTAACTTCGCCAAGTTTTTTAATCGACCGGTTTTATGCCGGTCGATTACTTTTCGAAAGATTACCATGCAAGACAATACCACCTTTAATCATCAAGCCGACATTGTTAACAGTGCCATTAGATTTATAAACTCATGGTTCAAACAGTCTAAATCGATTACTGAAGAGCTTAACGATTTCTTTATTTTACCTGGAAACAAGGTGATTGGCAAAGGGATTATTGTTAGCCGGCTGAAAGGAATTTTTGGTAAATCTGATGAATATGTCGGTGGCAGATACGATATTATTGATGTTAATTTGGAGTTGTTAGCCGATGGGAAAGGAATGGGTTTTGTAGAAGGTGTGGCCGGTTATAGAGATGTGATTCAGAAACAATCAAAAATTGTAAGCGGTCCGTTTAAGCTGTACTTTGTACTGCATAATGATCAGTGGAAAATCGTAAACATCGAATTTCCGGGCTTTGCGTATTAGAGCCAGTTTATTACAATTGAAGTTCGCCTCTTTCCATAATTTTTCTATCTTTGGTTTTTAATGAATTTCCTTTATCCGGGCTTCCTTTTCGCACTATTATCGGTTGCAATTCCGGTTATCATTCATTTATTCAATTTCCGAAAGTTTAAAAAAGTCTATTTCTCTAATGTTCAGCTTTTAAAAGAAGTTGAGCAACAAAATTCATCACGAGAAAAACTTAAAAATTTCCTGATTTTATTTTCGAGGATTTTAGCATTAATCTTCCTGGTACTGGCATTTGCGCAACCTTATATCCCGCTCAAAGGTCAAAAAACTACCAACCAGAACAACTCAATTAGCATTTATATTGATAATTCTTATAGTATGGAGGCCATCAACAAGGATGGTAATTTGTTGGATGAGGCGAAACGGAGAGCAAAAGAGTTAATCGAAGGCTTCGGGGTAAATGATCGTTTTCAGCTTTTAACAAACGATTTCGAGGGAAAACATCAAAGATTATTAAATGCCGATGAGTTTTTGAAAGCACTTGATGATGTTCAAATTTCCGCGGCAAATAGAAATCTGCAGCAAATATTAAACCGGCAAGGCAATGTTTTAACTGGCTCAGTCAACAAATACAGTTTCATTATCTCAGATTTTCAGAAAAATATTGCTAAAGGACCAACATTATCAACAAAGAAAGACATCCAATATGCTTTCATAAAGTTGAATGCTACTGGTTTACCAAATGTTGCTGTGGATAGCGTATGGACACTTTCTCCTAACCACCAGCCCGGTGCAAGTGAGAAACTTGTTGTTCAGTTGAAAAATTATTCTGATGAGGAGGCGACGAATATCCCTTTGAAACTAACCATTAATAACCAGCAGAAAGGTTTAAGTGCAATGACTATTTCTGCAGGAAAAACTAAAACCGATACTCTGAGTTTTTCTGGCTTGAAAGCAGGCTGGAAAAAGGGCCAAATAGCCATTAAAGATTTCCCGGTTACGTTTGATGATACGCTATCTTTCAGTTTTAAGGTTGATGAAAGTTTATCTGTTTTGAGTATTAACGGAGCAAACGCAGGAAATTATATCAAAGCGCTTTTTGCTGCAGACAATTACTACAAACTCACTGAGAATGGAGAAAACAATATAAATTACAGTGGTTTTGCTAATTACGGTTTAATTGTACTTAACGGATTGAAAAATCCATCTACTGGATTGGTACAACAGTTAAAGACTTATTTAAATGCAGGCGGAGCCATTGTAATTTTTCCGGATTTAGATGCTAATATACAAACCTACAATGCTTTTTTAAGTGGCTTGTCGTTACCTATTATTCAGAGTTTAAATACTACAGAAACTAAAGTAGATCAGATTGATTTACAGAACCCGATTTTTAAAACTGTTTTCGAAGATATTCCTAAAAATCTCGATTTGCCAGTAGCTCAACGATATTTTTCTTTTATTGAAAGTAATTCGGCTAACAAAGAGAATATTCTTTCCTTTCCGGGTGGGAAACTTTTCTTCGCTAAATACGGCGCTGGTAATGGCGCTGTTTATTTATCAGCAACGGGCCTTAACTCCGGTGATGGGAATTTAGCTCGGCACCCGGTTTTTGTTCCTTTAATGTACCGTTTGGCTTTAAACGCTGGTAATGAAACAGCAATGTATTATAATCTTGGAAACGATAATGCATTGGCCAGTAAGAAGATTAATTTGGGTAAAAATCAAACCTTAAAGCTAAGCGCTAAAAACTTCGAGGCAATTCCCGAAATCCGTCAGGTTAATGGCAAAACGCTTATTTATATCGCTGATCAAATAAAAAGTGCGGGCTTTTATAACCTCAATTTAGCAGACTCCTTGATTTCCGTTTATGCAATTAATAGCGGTAGAACGGAATCTGATATGCATTATTTGAGTAAAACAACATTGGATAATCTTGCGGCTGAAAGTAATTTGAAAGTATTTGATGCTGATAAAGATGCGGTAAAATTAATTGCAGGTGCTAATAAAATCGGGCAAACTTTATGGAAACTTTGTCTAATTTTGTCGCTGATTTTTATTGCTGCTGAAATTCTGCTCATTCGATTTTTTAACAACCCTAAAAAAACAATATGAATCTCCTAGTTAAAAATGTAACCATTGCCGATCCGCAAAGTAGTTTTAATAAGCAGCAATGCGATATTCGGGTAATAGATGGTAAAATTCAAAGCATAGGAAAACTATCACCAGAAAAAGAAGAAGAAATTTTTGATGCTGAAGGTTCTTTCTTAACTCCCGGTTTTTTCGATTTAAATTGCGCTGCCGGCGATCCTGGTTTCGAAACTAAAGAAGATATTCAAACTTTAACTGCTACGGCAAAGGCTGGTGGTTTTACTGGTTTGGCACTTTTGCCGCAAACTGATCCGGTTATTCAATCAAAATCGCAGGTAGAATATATCATTAACAAGGCGAAAAATAATCTGGTTGATGTGTATCCGGTAGGAGCAATCAGTCAAAATCGGGAGGCAAAGGAATTGGCAGAACTGTTTGATATGCAGCAGGCAGGTGCGGTCGCTTTTTCCGATGGCGACAAAGCGCTACAAGACGATGGTTTTATGAGTCGTGCTTTACAATATGCCAAGGGTTTTGATGCTTTGCTGATGGTTTACCCGGAAAATAAGTCCATTGCAGGCAAATCGCAAATTAACGAGAGCAAAAATTCGGTTCTTTTAGGCATGAAAGGCTTGCCAGCCTTGGCCGAAGAAATGCATATTGCCCGCGATATTTTTTTAGCACAGTACAATGAAACAAAAATTCACATCAGCAATATTTCTACGGCTGGTTCAGTTGCTTTAATACGCAAGGCGAAAAAAGATGGCGTTCAAATTTCATGCGATGTTACAGCACATCATTTGGGTTTTACGGAAGATTTGCTGACAGATTTCGATAGCAATTACAAGGTGAAACCGCCATTACGTAGCAAAGCTGATGTAAAAGCACTTATCGCAGGTTTGAAAGATGGTACAATTGATGCCATCACTTCGCAACATCGCCCTGAAGAAATTGAATTTAAAAATGTAGAATTTGAAATTGCACATTACGGTATCATTGCGTTGCAAACCGTTCTTCCATTACTGTTAAAGGCAGGATTGGACGCCAGCTTAATTGCAGAGAAATTGGCGATTAACCCACGTAAATTGCTAAATTTAAATATTCCTGTAATTGAAGAAGGTGCTGTAGCTAATTTTACGGTTTATAATCCGAATGAAAAATGGCTATATGATGCGGCAAATAACTATTCAAAATCTGCTAATAGTCCACTTTTAGGGACAGAACTAACTGGAAAAGTAACATTAGTTTATAATAATCAACAATTGTTTAAGGATTAAAGAATAAGGAACAAAGAACAATATAAGGGGCAACGGTGAAGATTAAGAAAGGAGAAGATTTTATTAGGCTTATTACCTTTAATCATTGTCCTTTCATCTTTGCTCATTAAAATTTTAAAATATGGATAACAGAGTAAAAAAGGCGCTTGTCGCATCGTTAAATAAATATGCTGAAGTTGCGGCTATCAACGTAGAAGGTTTCGAAACAGCACTCATTGCGGCTTTCGAGCTTGATGTGAAGTTCATGGACAAAGTTGTTGCTTTTGACGAAGTGTTCGATTCGCATGCAAAATTTGAAGAATTGCGTGAGGTATTTTTCGACTTGTTGATGGTTAATTTCTTTAGCAGCGATGTTCAAAAACTAGAAGATGATTACTTAGAAAGCGATGAATGGGCTAATATAGAGGAAGAAACTATCGATAGAGGAACGGAACTTTTAAACCTTCTTTTATACATCAAAGAATGTAAAGATGAAGATATTGAGCCAGAATTGGGTGATTTCTTAAAAGAGTTTTTACTGGTTGAAGATGATGAATTTCAAGATGAGTTTGAAATTTACGAAGAAATGATCAGCAATCAGCAATTAGCCGAGAGCAGCGTAGAAGAGATTTGTAATACCGCTCCAACGCTTAGCATTAGCGAAGAAATGCAAGAATTATTTGTCCCTTTTATGGTTTTTTTCCTTGATGTAGAAGGTAGTGCAACCACAACCAAAGAAATAATTCAATTTAGCAGTAACAAATCGTTCGATTCGGCTACTTATATATTGATTACAACCATTAATAACTAAATTAAATATTGAGATGGAAAAGCAGATAATTTCAAACGATGCACAGCCTAAAGTTTACGAAGAAATATTTAAAAGTGGTTTAATATTAGGTTTAGCAATGTTTGTTTTAGGAATTGCATTACTATTCTTAATGCAAACCGCAAATTCTTTTTGGACAATGGTTATTATCTATCCATTAGTATTTTTAGTTGTAGGTCCAATTGTTTTGTCTGTCTTTGTGTTAAAAAATCTCCGTAAAAATATAGGCGGATATTGGACTTTCAAGCAAGCTTTAAAATCAATTTTCATTGTTTTTTTAGTAGGATGGCTTGCTTCCTTCTCTTTGAATTTACTTTATACCAAAGTAATCGATCCTAGTGCTACCGAAAAGATGCAGGAGCATATAAAGGATACAACTTTGATATTTATGAAAAATC
Organism: Pedobacter sp. Leaf41; assembly: GCF_001422545.1. Taxonomy (GTDB): domain Bacteria; phylum Bacteroidota; class Bacteroidia; order Sphingobacteriales; family Sphingobacteriaceae; genus Pedobacter. The sequence continues at coordinate 189,974 of NZ_LMLE01000006.1, forward strand.
AGGGCACTGAACAAGAAAAGTTAGATGAAGAGGGTAAAAAGATGGATGAGCAATTCGCCAAGCAAAATGAGCTTACACCACAGTCTGTTTTTAAGAATATTACAATCGCGATTTCAATAATATTTGTTTTTGCATTAATTTTTGCAGCAATATTTAAACGAGAAAAACCATTAAGATTCGAAGATTTCAACTCAGAAATCTAATTTCTATCTACAAAATTTCGAACGTGCAGGTTTTATCATTTAATTTGATGAAATTTGCACGTTTTACTTTAAACAAACCTCGCAGGTTTTAAAAACCTGCGAGGTTTATGCTTAACAATGGATATATCAGTTGTAATACCCTTATTTAACGAAGATGAATCGCTGCCCGAATTAACGGCCTGGATTGATAAAGTGATGGTTGAAAATAATTTCAGTTATGAAATTGTTTTAGTTGATGATGGAAGTACTGATCGATCATGGGAAGTTATCGAAGCACTTAGAATTCAAAATCCAGCGATTAAGGGTATCAAATTCAGAAGAAATTACGGTAAATCTGCTGCATTAAATGTTGGCTTTGAGGCTACTCAAGGCGATGTGGTTATTACAATGGATGCCGATTTACAAGATAGTCCTGATGAAATTCCAGAATTATACCGTCGAATTAAAGAAGAAAAACTTGATTTGATCTCGGGTTGGAAGAAAAAGCGTTACGATCCCATAACTAAAACTGTGCCGACTAAATTATTTAACGCAGCCACACGCAAAATGAGTGGGATTGAATTAAACGATTTCAACTGCGGTTTAAAAGCATATAGGAGCGATGTGGTTAAAACCATTGAAGTGTATGGAGAAATGCACCGTTATATCCCGGTAATAGCGAAATGGGCCGGTTTTAATAAGATTTCAGAACAAGTTGTAGAGCATCGTGCCCGTAAATACGGAACAACTAAATTTGGCTTTAGTAGATTTATTAATGGTTTCTTAGATTTACTTTCCATTTTCTTTGTTGGTAAATTTGGTAAAAGGCCTATGCACTTTTTCGGTTCATTAGGGGTATTGAGTTTCTTTTTGGGGATTATCATGTCACTTTATGTACTAGTAGAAAAGCAGATTCTCATTTGGAAAGGCTTAGCCTATCGCGACGTAACTCAGCAGCCATTATTTTATCTGTCGTTGGTGGCAATAGTAGTGGGTTCGCAGATGTTTTTAGCAGGCTTTATTGCCGAACTCTTGTCTCGGAACGCACCAGAAAGAAATCAATATTTAATAGAAAAGGAATTAAAGTAGAAGGCAAGAAGGCGGAGGGCGTTAGCCGCCATAACCTTCAACCTTTATACCTTCAACCTTCAACCTTTTTATATGTTTTTCTCTATAATCATTCCGCTTTATAATCGTCCGCAAGAAATCGACGAGCTTTTGTACACCTTAACTAAACAAACTTATTTACAGTTTGAAGTTTTGGTGATTGAAGATGGTTCTAAAAATGATGCTAAGAAAATTGTAGATTCTTATGCGGAAAAACTCGATATAAAATATTATTTCAAAGAAAACGCAGGACAAGGTTTCGCCCGGAATTATGCTTTCGAGCGGGCTTCAGGAGATTATTTCATCATATTCGATTCTGATATTCTGGTTCCGCCAGATTATTTGGAAATTGTAAGGAACTATCTTTACGAGCATCACTTAGATGCCTATGGTGGTCCGGATGCTGCACACGAAAGCTTCACACCAGTACAGAAAGCCATTAGCTACGCCATGACATCGCCTTTCACAACCGGTGGCATCAGAGGTAACAAAAAACATGTTGGCCAGTTTCATCCCCGAAGTTTTAATATGGGCGTTTCTCGCCAGGCCTGGGAAAAAGTTGGTGGTTTCATCTTAACCCGTTTAGGGGAAGATATCGAGTATAGCATCAGGATCCATGCAGCTGGCTTTAAAATCGGGTTAATTCCAGAGGCGAAAGTATTCCACAAACGCAGAACTAGTTTTAGCCAGTTTTATAAGCAATTGCACTTTTTCGGGCGGGCAAGGATCAATATTTATAAACACTTCCCAAAAGAGCTCAAGTTGGTCCACTTTTTTCCAGCAGTATTTACCATTGGCCTTGGCTTCACCATTTTATGTAACTTCCTCTATCCTCCATTAGGCTATGTTTGTAACTTTCTGCTTTTGGTGTATTTTATGTTAATATTTTTTCATTCCTGGGCTGTAAATAAATCGTTAAAAGTTGCATTTTTGAGCATTATATCTTCGTTCATCCAACTAACCGCCTATGGTTTCGGATTTATACAGGATTTATTTAAACGAGTGGTATTCAAACAACAATGATCAATTATCTAAAAGAAAGCACTTTTGCCGTTAACGATGTTATTCAAAAAGCATGGGGCATTACCAGAAAACACTATTTTTCTATCGCTACGCTCTGCTTCCTGATGTTTATCACCGCAAGCGCATCCAGTTTAATGGCATTTTTTATCAAAGATGTGAGCAAAGCGTTGAGTGCTGTAATGGCCATTATATTTGTCTTTCTTTACTTTACCATCAATTTATCGCTATTCAAATACATTTTTCATTTAATGGATGATGAGGAAAATGATGTCAAAATTGTAGATACACTTCCAACACGGCAGCAAATTATTCGCTTCCTGATCGCTACACTCTATTTTGTTGGGTGTATTTTAGGTGTTTATCTGGTGGTTATCTTAATTGCGTTTCCGTTTATCTACACTGGTTTAAGTTTAGATGTGATTAAAAACGTTGCCATCTCGGTAGGTATAGTGGCCATATTTATCACCTGGCTTAGGATTTCTTTTTTTCCTTTTTTCATCATCGATAAAAATGTAGCGCCTTTCGAATCTATTAAATTAAGTCTTGCCATTACTAAAGGAAACTTCACTAAAATTCTTTTATTGTTACTGGTTTTAGGTGGGGGTTATTTAATTTATTTGGTTTTTAACATGTTACACTGGCCATTTGTAGCCTTCGCCGTAAATATTTTAAGCTCATTTATTATTGTTCCTCTATCGAGTGTGGCATTAACAGTAGCCTACCGTAAAATCGCAGGAGAGTATAAGGGCGTTGAACATCCAGATATTTTACACAATATCGTTTAGGTCTCAGCTCTCCAAAATGAGGGCGTTAAAACAGAGTAAATTTTATGCTTTTTATTATTAACGAACTGAATATTAACATTAGAAAGGAGAAGCCCGTTTAAGGGTTTGGAGTTATGGGGTTAAAAGCGGCGTTAAGTAAACCTTTTGCAGCATTTACAGTGTGGCAAATCAATAAGTGGAAGAAGAATGCCGTTGAGGCACAAAATAAAATTCTTCAAAATCTTGTTAAAATGGCCGAAAAGACCGCTTTTGGGAAAGACCATCGCTTTGCGGAGACCAAAAATTACCAGGATTTTAAAGAAAATGTTCCCATTCGCGATTACGAAGCGTTAAAAGGCTATGTAGATCGGGTGGTTGCAGGCGAGAGTGATGTGCTTTGGAAAGGAAAGCCGCTTTACTTTGCCAAAACATCAGGAACAACTTCTGGCGTAAAATATATCCCGCTTTCCAAAGAATCCATGCCGGAGCATATCAAAGCTGCCCGGAATGCCATACTCACTTATATTCATGAAACTGGTAAAACAGATTTTGTAAACGGGAAAATGATTTTTTTACAGGGGAGTCCTGTGCTGACGCTAAAGAACGGAATCAACGTTGGTCGCTTGTCAGGCATTGTGGCGCACCATGTTCCTGGCTATTTGCAAAAAAATCGATTGCCTTCTTATGAAACCAACATTATCGAAGATTGGGAACAAAAAGTGGATGCCATTGTAGATGAAACCATCAGCGAAGACATGACTTTGATTTCTGGTATTCCACCTTGGGTGCAGATGTATTTCGATAAACTATCAGAAAAGAGCGGAGGAAAGAAAATTGCCGATATCTTCAAGCATTTTAGCTTGTTTATTTATGGCGGAGTGAACTTTGAACCTTATCGGGCGAAAATAGAACAAAGCATCGGCAAGAGAATCGATTCGATTGAAACTTATCCCGCATCAGAAGGTTTCATTGCTTATCAGGACTCGCAAAAAGATAAAGGTTTGTTGTTATTGGCTGATGCTGGGATTTTTTACGAGTTTATTCCATCGGATGAATATTACAACGAAAAACCTACTCGTTTATCGCTTGGGGAAATTGAGTTAGAAACCAATTATGCGCTCGTACTTAATACAAACGCCGGTTTATGGGGTTACAGCATTGGCGATACTATTAAATTTGTTTCCAAAAATCCGTATAAAATTGTAGTTACGGGGCGCATTAAACATTTTATTTCTGCTTTTGGCGAACATGTAATTGGTGAAGAGGTAGAGCATGCCTTGTTAACTGTGGCAAACGAAGAAAAAGTGGAGATTACGGAATTTACAGTGGCGCCCCAGGTAAATCCTGAAGCTAGTGAATTGCCTTACCATGAGTGGTTTGTGGAGTTTTCTTCGCTTCCAAAAGATATGATCTCATTTAGCAAAAAAGTTGATCAGGCTTTGCAAAAGAAAAATATTTACTACTTTGACCTCATTGAGGGAAATATTCTTCAGCCGTTAATAATACGTACTTTGCAAAAAGATGCTTTTGTAAATTATATGAAAAGCCAGGGTAAATTGGGCGGACAGAATAAAGTACCCAGATTGAGTAATGATAGAAAGTTGGCTGATGAGTTGGAGGTATACATTGTTTAATTGCTTTATTGCTTAGCATTAAGTAGTTGAAAATTGTTAAATTGTTCCTTAAATGAGCGGTAACTTTAAGGTTAGACGATGGAAAAGAACTATTTACAATTGAATCAAATCACTGCGTATACCAAGGCTTTTCATTTAAGTAATTTCGTATGGGAAGTAACCTCCAATTGGGACAACTTTGGAAAATATACGATAGGGCAGCAATTTGTTGATGCCGTTGATTCAATATCTGCAAATATTGCAGAGGGGTTTGGTCGATATCACAAAAAAGATAAGACCAAATTTTATTATTATGCTTTGGATCGGTTAAGGAATGCTTAGCCTGGAATGAAAAAGCTAAGGTTAGAAAATTAATTAATGAAGATATGTATGCCAAGATTTTTGCAACATTTGAAACCTTGCCAAAAGAAATTCATCAGTTAATAAAGTTTACAAACGCAAAGCTAAAAGTTTAACAACGCTTAGCTAGGCATTAAAACGAGAAAAAGAAAAGCGCTTTTTAAATATGGCCATTCTTTAAACGAGAGGAAGAAAAACAATTGAACAATATTACAATACAACAATTTCCTAAAAACATAACCATATTAGGTTCTACAGGAAGTATAGGCACACAGGCACTCGATGTTGTTCGGGATCATCCTGAAATATTTAAGATTTCTGTGTTGTCTGCGCTTAAAAATGCTGAGTTGCTTATCCAGCAGGCAAGGGAATTTCAGCCCGAAACCGTTGTGATTTGTGATGAAAGCCAATATTTGTATGTAAAGGATTCATTATCGTCTTTTAACATCGAGGTTTTAGCAGGCGAGGAAGCACTTTCAGAAGTAGCTGCCTATCCAAAAAGCGATATTGTGCTGACGGCATTGATGGGTTCAGTGGGCTTAAAGCCAACCATTGCCGCCATTAAAGCAGGTAAAAATATTGCCCTTGCCAATAAGGAAACCCTTGTTGTTGCTGGAGAGTATATCACAAATTTAGCAGAGGAATACCAGGTTAAAATCCTTCCGGTTGATTCAGAACATTCAGCCATATTTCAGTGTTTGGTAGGCGAGGAGCAGAATGAAATCGAAAAAATCTACCTTACTGCATCCGGAGGCCCGTTTCTGGGTAAAGATCCACAGTTTTTATCCTTAGTAAAAAAAGAGCAAGCCTTAAAACATCCCAATTGGGTAATGGGTGCGAAAATAACCATCGACTCGGCCTCGCTGATGAATAAAGGATTGGAGGTAATTGAAGCAAAGTGGTTGTTTAATCTTGAAGTAGATCAAATAGACGTGATTGTGCATCCGCAGTCGATTATTCATTCCATTGTTCAATTTACTGATGGATCAATGAAGGCACAGATGGGGGTTCCGGATATGAAATTGCCTATTCAGTATGCTTTAAATTATCCCGAAAGGCTAAAAAACGATTTTAAACGTTTTAACTTTCTGGATTATCCAAATTTTAGCTTCCAGCAGGCAGATATGGAAACCTTTAGAAACTTAGAACTGGCATTTCAGTCTTTGAGGAAGGGTGGAAACATGCCTTGTATTTTAAACGCAGCCAATGAGGTTGTAGTTGAAGCTTTTTTAAAGGATGAAATTGGTTTCCTGCAAATGAGCGAAGTAATTGAGCAATGTATGCAAGAGATTAGTTTCATTGAGAAGCCACAATTGAGCGATTATTTAGAAACTGACAAACATAGCCGTATCTTCGCCAGCGAATTAGTAACAAAAAGTAAAGTTTAACATCTAACATAAAAATTTTATAAGCAAATATGAATGGATTGATTATGGCGGGGCAGCTGTTGCTCGGATTGTCTTTATTGGTAATACTACACGAATTAGGGCATTTTCTTGCAGCAAGAGCATTTGGCATTAAAGTAGAAAAGTTTTATTTATTTTTTGATGCATGGGGTTTTAAACTTTTCAGCTTCAAAAAAGGAGATGTTGAATATGGTGTGGGATGGTTGCCGTTAGGTGGCTACGTGAAAATTGCGGGGATGATTGATGAAAGTATGGACACCGAGCAAATGGCTCAGCCTGCTCAACCCTGGGAATTTCGCTCGAAACCAGCATGGCAGCGTTTAATTGTGATGCTTGGCGGTATCATTGTCAATATAGTGGTAGGTGTAATCATTTTCTGGATGCTTACCTTTAAATATGGACAAACCTATACTGTAAATGGAAAGTTAACAGATGGAATCTCTGTTGGTTCGATAGGAAAAGGAATCGGGCTTAAAAACGGAGATAGAATTTTGGCCATTAATGGAAGCAAGCTGATTAAATTTGAAGATGCCATCTCTAGTAAAGTATTATTTGATGGAGCACAGCTGACTATTTTGCGTGGCAATCAAACGCTTTATATTTCTGTTCCAGATACTATTTTAAATAAACTTTCTAAAAATGATAAAGAGAACTTTATTGCCCCACGATACCGAATGGCAAGAGTGGAAACCGTTTTGGAACCAGATGAAAAAGCCGACAAACAATCGTTTTTTGATAAATTATTTAAAAGGCCCTATACAAAACCGGTTTATCCAGCTTATGCTGCCGGAATTAAAAAAGGAGATAGCATTTTAGCTGTTAACGGAAAACCAGTTACCTTCTTTGATCAATTTAAAGATGAGGTTTTTGCAAATAAGGGTAAAAAGATAAGTATCGCTGCGCTTAGAGGCGGAAAGGAAATCAATTTTGATGTGAATGTTGGCAAAGACGGAACAATCGGAATTGGGCCAAGATTTAAAATGCCAGAAACTGCGCATGTAAGTTTTGGCTTTGCCGAATCGCTACCTATTGGTGCAACGATGGCTTACAGTACCTTTTTAGATAATGCGAAAGGGATTGGGAAAATGATCACCGGTAAATTAAGCGCCCGTAACATCAGCAGTCCGATTGGTATTGCTAAAGTTTATGGTTCAACCTTTGATTGGGTAAAATTCTGGACACTTACAGGATTAATTTCAATGGCGTTGGCCTTTATGAATTTGTTGCCTATCCCAGGCTTAGATGGAGGCCACGTAGTGTTTTTACTTATTGAAATGGTACAACGCAAACCAGTAAGCGAAAAGGTTTTAGAGAAGGCTCAAATTGTAGGCTTTGTAATCCTCATTTGCTTGATGGTGTTTGCTTTTGGTAATGATATTTTAAAATCTTTCGGGAAGTAAAATCAAATTAATAATATTGCCGCAGATGAAGTTTGATTTTCGAACTGCATCTGCGGCTTTTTAATGATATCCTATTATGAGTGAGCAAACGCAACAACCTAATTACTTCGATTTCTATGAATTGCCTGTGCAGTTTAATCCCGATCAGCAGCAGGTAAAAGCTAAATTCTATGCTTTGAGCAAGCAATACCATCCAGATTTTTACGCAAATGAAAGCGCTGAAAAACAAGATGAAGTTTTGACTTTATCCACTCTGAACAATAAAGCTTATCAAACTTTGAGCAATGCTAAAAGAAGATTGAAATATGTGCTGGAACTTAAAGGAATTGTAGAAACCGATGAAGGATATCAATTACCGCAAAGTTTTTTGATGGAAATGATGGAGGTGAATGAAGCGCTGATGGATCTGGAATTTGAGCCTGATGCCGACAAATTATCGCAGGTGCGGGGCGAGGTAGATGTTATTGAGCAGCAGCTTGAAAAAGAGCTGGATAAACTGGTTAAACAGTTTGATGAAAGTCCTGCTGATGCGGAAAGCTTACTACCCGCTATTAAAGATATTTTTTATCGTCAAAAATATATTTCCAGAATCAGGGAGCGTTTACCGAAAAATTAATTGCTTGATTTTTAACTCCATTCATGCAAACACTGTTACTATTTAAACAGCTGCGGCACAAAAAGAACGAGGTAATCTCTCCAGTTTGCCCAGGTATGCCCACCTTCACTTTCTACATAAGTGTATTTCATTTGATTACTGTCCAGTTTATTGCGGTAATCGGCAACCGTTTTGTAAAGGAAATCTGTTTTACCAATTCCTATCCAATACAGTTTTAAGCCGTTGCTAAACTGGTTTTTTAAGGTTTGATCTATATTTTCGTATACCGGAGAATTGGTTTTTCCGAAGGGCATTATGGCGGGAGAGAATAGCCCGACATAATTGAAAGTTTTGGGATAAAACCTGGAAATATGTAAGGAATGGAAGCCGCCCATAGAAAGACCAGCAATGGCTCTTTGCGATTTATTAGCATTTACCCGATAACTGCTTTCTATAAATTTAATAATATCGCCAAAGGTTTCTTCCATTTTTCCATCCATCGTATGAGGAAGTTGCATGGTGGGTTTATAAAATCCTTTTACATCTTCACCCGGCGCTGCCTGTTGTGCAACATTGCCATTCGGCATTACCACAATCATTGGTTTAGCAATTCCTTTGGCAATCAGGTTATCCAAAATCTGAGCCGTACGTCCGAGTGCTGCCCAGGCCTCCTCATCGCCACCCATGCCGTGAAGCAAGTACAACACCGGATATTTTTGCTTTCCGCTTTCGTAGCCAGGCGGAGTGTAAACCGTTAATCTTCTGTTCATATTGTTTCTTGGCGAGTTATACCAGCGTTTAGCCAGGGTGCCATGGGGAACATCAGTCACTGCATAATGATCTGCCTTTCCATCGCCCACTAAAAACACATTTACAACCGAAGCTACATCTCTGATCTGGTAAACATTGCTCGGATCTCTTGTTTTTACACCATCTAAAACGAATGAATAGCTATATAATTCCGATTTCAATGGAGCAGTGGTGTAAGTCCAGATGCCGTCGGCTTGTTTTTGCATTTGCGCATTTCCCGTCTGATTGAGCATATCGCCTTGCAACTCTACTTTATTTGCCTGTGGTGCGTACAATCGGAAAGTTACACTTTTATCAGTATGAATTTCTGGTGAGACAAGTTCCTTCTGTTTGCCAAAATTTAGGTTTTCCTGGGCAGATAATCTGAAGGATGCGATAAGTAAAAAGGCGACGAGTAAATTTTTCATTGAAGGATTTATAAAGCTGCGTTAAGGTAATGTTATAAGCTTAAATAAGAAAATATTGCATTGAGAATGTTACCACTTTAGCTATTTAAAGTTTTGGCTATAGCCATAAAAGACTATTTTAGTAATAAAAGCAGAAGCCGAAATTTGAAAGAAAAAATTCCATGAAGCTCGCTTACATTTTCACTGCCCTAATACTTCTAACTTTATTCTCAGCTTGTTCGCAAAGAACATGTCCGGCATTTCAAAGCAAATTTAGTCCAAGGGGCGGCCGGGGAACCGGGTATTAAGCGGAAACTTCAGGCGCCTGATTTTATTTGGTAGCTGTATATCAGTATTCGGATTCGTTATCGGAGTAAACAAAACATTGCCTATTGTTTTTGTGTTGAAATTGAACATTAAAACAATCATGTCATGAATACCAACGAAGAAAAACAAGTTCCTCAGAATGAAAATTCTGCCAATGATCAGCACAATACCTTAACAGGCTCCAATACTGTAAAAAATCCTGATGACTGGACGACAGGTGATGAGCCGATGACGGGTGCACAGCAGTCGTATTTAAAAACCCTTTCTGATGAAGCTGGTGAATCCTTTGATGAAACTTTATCTAAATCAGAAGCATCAAAAAGGATCGATGAACTACAACATAAAACAGGTAGAGGATTGGAATCTAATCAATAAGATCCGATTGTTATCATGATCATGATGCAGTTATGTCCGATTTTCACCTGATTTACTCAAATTATAGTTTAATAAAAATGCCCCATGAAGTATTTACTTCGTGGGGCATTTTTTTTAGGTGTTACTAGGATTATCTGATTACTTGGCTAATGCAAGCGCATTTTGTTCTGCTTCCATCATTGCTTTTGAATGGTAGGTAGCTGATTTTAGAGTAGCAAAATCTTTAGTGCTTATATTTTTCATGTTGCTCGCAATTAAGGTGCTTTCCTCTGCTTTTCCGTTTAGTTTTAATACCGCATCTTCATTAACTACGGTGTACAAGCTGGCTGCGGTTGTTTTAATTTTCGCTGTTGCACTTTGGTGCAAAAATAACTGCAGGTTTTTAACGTCGAAATTGTTGCTAGTTACCACGATAGATTGTCCGTAGGCTTCAATTCTTTCCAAATCCTGCATGCTGATATTGATGGTTACCAGGTTATGCTCCATCGAATTGATGAATAAGGTTTTTCCATCACTATTTACTGAAGTTTTGCTGGCATCGAAATTTTCGGCACCTGAAATGTGCTGAGTTTTTCCTTTTGTTAAAACCAGTTTAACGTTGCCGCTAACCCAAATTCTGTTAAAGCCTAGAGTTACGGCAGCTTTAGTTTCTTTAATTACTGGTTCTGAAGCAGCGCTGCTCATTGCTGAAGAGGTAAATACTACTGCTGTTAATGCTACTGCGAATAATGTTTTTGTTAAATTTTTCATGACTTTATATTTTAAGTTTCTTAATGTTTTCTGATAATAAGACGTGGTCACCCGGGAAACGTTTCAGCTGAAAATTGGCTTTTATACCAGCCGAAGAAAGCATCAGACCAACGCCTGTAATTTGTCGACGAAAAAGTGTTGGTATGGTTCTTTAGTTTTAGAATATGATCGACGTAATGAGGCTTTGTCTTTTTAATAGGTAGAATTGTTTGTTAAAAAGAGATTTTCGAGCGGTTTCTTCTGGCTTATGAGTTTTCAGTTACCAATCTAATATTGTTATCTATGCCTTAAAATGCCTGTATCATGCCTTTATCCTGCCTTCGGGATGCAATAGGGATGCGATGTTTATTGGTAATCTTAGCTGGTAAGGATGCTTGTGAAAAAGCGGCAAGCAGGTAGAAAACGTTTTCAGCGGAACAGATAATCAAGGTTGCCGTTTGGCAGCGATAGATGTTTCAAAAAAGAACCGGAAGGAAGAACCAGATGATTTGTGGGGGCTAGGGTAGAAGAATTAGCTTTTGTTCTGATCAGCATAGTTCATGCCGTACAATTGATTAGGCATTAAATAAATCACATCTTTTTGCAAATCAATATAAGTGTTGAAACGTTTCAAGATATCAGAACCCAGGATATGGATATTTATCCCAGGCATGGGTTTAGCTGATCCTAAAAGTTGCGCAGGTATGTTTTCAAGAACAACTTTTCCAAGTTTAAGCTTCTGAAGTTTCGCCGTAATCACAGGAATTTCATTGTTTTGGGTTCCACGCATGATTACCTTTTTAATTACTTCCATCTTTTCCGTAGGAAATTTATCCGTTTTGAGCAAGTCGTTATCTAACATTGCTGTTCGCTGATAACCCGTATCAAAGAGAAACCAATTTTTATAAGCTTGCTTATCGTGGAAGATGAATCCTTCTATAAAAGGTTTGTTATTGATGTATTTGATCTTAAATCTAGAGGTTTTGGGATTATTGATGATATTATCCGGCATTCTGGAATGAATAGCCATCAGCTTTTTATCATAATTGAGTTCCACTATCATCCCGTCGAAAATGTCCCAGCCCAATAATCCATCAGCCTCATGACCCACCACCTGAATATCATAAACTTTACTTTGATAAGTGCGGTTTCCCAATTTTATGTCCAATAGGCGAGAATATAATTCAGGATTGGATTTTACTTTTTTTGTAAGTGCATCGGTAGTTAATGACATCTCCGTTGCTCCAGTATCGAAATTCATTTGAAGCGAATCCTGGTGGTTGAAGGAAACAGCAATCAGATTGGTATTGTATTGATTAAGGCGGAATGGGATAGAGTCATGCAATTCTGGCTTCAGATTGCTGAAATTTTTGATTTCTGGAGATTTAATCCTTGTCAAGCAAGAGTCTTTACCGTTCAGCAATACGATTAAATCTTTTTGCTCGCCAGGCTTAACCCACAAGGTAATGGAATCTATATCGGTTTTGAAAGTAACTTTCTTTCGTTTAGTTATCTTGTTAGTGGTATAGATATCGGGAGAGGTTTTAGGAACTATTCCCCATGATGAAACTGAATTACCCGCTTCATAAATTTTGGCAGACTTGCTTCCGGCTTTAATTACCGGAATTTTGGTTTGCGCTTGTAAACACAAAGACAAAGCACATAATATGGTAGTGATGAGCGCTTTCATTTAAAATAGTTCAGCCCTAAAGATGAAAATAATTATTGGAATGTTTTTCTTTATGCTGATTGATTTCACCTACAGCCATATTCGTATGCAAGAAGAATGTGATTTTCATCTTATTAGCAGTCCTGAAAAGTTCGTGTTTTATTGCAACATCAAAGTGTAAAATCATTTTTTACTTTTTGTTTGTGCTTTCCTTTGGATTACTTTCGACTCAAAATCAGATTTTATGAGTTCACTATCCATTTTCCGAAAGGTGGCAGTAGCAGAGGGAATTTCCTATTTGCTTTTGCTTTTCGTTGCGATGCCATTAAAGTATTTTGCCGATTTGCCGCTGTATGTTAAATATACAGGCTGGGCTCATGGTTTATTGTTTGTACTATATGCTGCTACACTGGTTCTTGCCTGGCAGGAACAAAAATGGAAATTTGGTAAAGCACTGCTAATTTTTGTGGCTTCATTGTTGCCTTTTGCACCATTTATTGTAGATAGGAAGCTAAAAGATGAAAGACCCAAGGACGCAACTGCCCTATAATAAGTGCATTACAAATTATTTTAAATTATTTTTTGCATTTTAACTTTCGTTTTCTACATTTGCAACCCCGTCCAACACATGCCCAGCTGGCGGAATTGGTAGACGCGCTGGTCTCAAACACCTGTGGGAAACCGTGCCGGTTCGACTCCGGCGCTGGGTACTTTACCGGGCTCAAGCCCAAAACCTTAAAGGGTTGCTCATTAAAAAGCAACCCTTTTAGTTTGACTTTCAGTTTGTTATCATTGAACTTTGGGTCGATGAAAGCGGTTTAAAACATATTGTCATCCCAGAACAGGTTATCTTTGCCCCCCTGCATTAGAGTATGCTTCTGTTTAATATTACCTTTTTGACAAATTTCATAGAGGGTTGTTAGGTTTGGCGGAATTCGGTCAATAGGTTCATCTTTGTTTGGGATTTTATTTATATGTCGTTAATGATCCATGGAATAAAAGTGTAAATAAAAGTTTTTAAAAAGCAATCATATTCATGGAAAAATACACTAGATTTATTTTCAGTAATGAATAAATTTCGCACTCACCGATTGAAATTAAATAATATTCGTTTAGTGATCTGATAATTGAATGAAAATACATGAACAAAGTCTGGGTTATGATGAGGTCGCAAGATTGGCCACGGTAAACCGATATAGAATTGCCTGCAGCCCTTCTGAACATAACCTTGAATATTTTGCAGAACTCGCTTGTGAAACATTTGAAATGCCAGTTTGCGCAATTACTTTGATAGATCATGAAAAGATATATATTAAAGCCACATTCGGTACGGTTTGTAAAAGATTAGTGCCTAGAACCAAGGGTTTGCTTGGCGAACTATTGACGGCGGATGAAGTAACTGTTATTGAGGATGATCAACATACTGCAGCGTTTTCAGCAATCTTTGGGGAAAGCATAGATTACTGTGCTGGTGTAGCCATTGTTACAGAAGATGGCTACAATATCGGCTCCCTGTGGTTGATGAGTAACAAATCATCTGGTTCATATTTGAAACGGGAGTCGCTATTTGTCAAATTTGTAAAAGATTTGACCGATCGCATGAACCTATGGATTGCTGTATCCGAAAATGCACAGACACGTTTGCAAAATGTCCAGCTGATATCAGAAAATGAAAAAGTAATTGAAAAGATGTCTAATCTGATGGATTATCAGGAGGCAGTGACCAATGCAAATAGTGTATTAGAAAATGTCTTGGATAGTTTTGAGATGATCTTTCAGCAGGCACCTGTAGCCATGGGCATCTGTTCAGGGGCAGAAAAAAGGATCTGGCAATCAAACTATAGGATACAGGATTATTTTGGGAAAGTGGAACTATTGGGAAGAGAACTCGATGGAATCATCATGAGCGTAAATAATGAAGATTTCGGGGTTTTGCTAAAAAAAGTTTATTTATCACGCGAATCTTATCACGTCGAGGAAGCAAGTGTGCTGATAAACTTTCAGGATGGGCCAAAGTATATCTATGCAAACCTCTCCCTGCAGCCTGTTGGCAGGATGGGTGATGAGCCTGATAACATTATTTTTCTTCTCGATGATGTCACCAGCCAGATTTTCTCAAAAAAAATAAGCGAACAGGCCAACGAAGTGCTGCTCAATGCTATTGAAGATACAGGCCTGGGATATACAATTGTTGAATTTGCGTCTGGGCAGATGGAGGCCAATGTGCAGATGAAAAAAAACTATGGTTACGGTGAATTTGAGCCGTTCAGCTATAAGGACCTTTTTGAAGCAATATTGCCCGAATTCCGGGAAAAAATAAAGCGTGCTGTTGACGAAGCTGTTTCCATACATGGAATTTATCAGGCCCAATATCAGGTAAGATGGCGGGATGGTTCCATCCATTGGTTAAAGGCATATGGGAAACCGATGTATGATGCAAATGGTCTGGCGTCTCATATCATCGGGTTTAATAAAATAATCGCAGTTGATAAATCAGAACAATAATATAGAAAATGCTTTCATGACCGCAGTTAAGGAAGGTATAACAGTTCATGCCTATGCGCCCTACTATTTCCTATCATTATTTCAGCACCTCAGGATTTGCTGCTATTCTTAAAAATGAAGATCTTACCAGTGCGAGAGGGAATATTGGAACCAACATCAGATTTGGGGTACGGTAATAATGAATAATATTCTTGGCATCATAGGCAAGCAATTAGAATGATTTAACAACTTGCATTATTGATGACTGGCATACCTCGTAGATCCCTTCTCACCAATAAACAATCCTTAAGTTTCAATTCTGTTAAATGACTCCTGTATTGTTTTTTTCGCTTTTTTTATCTTTGCCGGGATCCCTTTTTTAAAATGTCAAGAAACCACACGTCTATAATCCGTACAATACAGGCTCTGCGTTGCAACGTTTTCACGCTGGTGCTGGTACTTTTTGCGCTTTTAAATTCTTCATTTCCGAGTATTGGGCAGGAGGTTGGGTCTCATCTGGAAGATATTGGGGAACAGGTTACGGAATTTGTAGGACTGGATAGCCAGCAGTTAAAACATCATTTTAGCTTTGTAAATCCAAGGCGAGCAAATACCGTAAAAAATATAAACACCTGAATGACTCCGGTCTTAATTTACAAGCTTTCGCAAAAAAGATCACCCGGAATTATACGGTTCCTTATTCAATCATTGGCTATCAGCAGCCACAAATTTCTTTTGCCCAGCATGGGTTTCTTTACCGCTTAACTTATTTCTAAAAAGTATTATCTGTTTTTCGCCTATTCAATAGGTCATAATGCGCTTTAAATAATTTTAACTGAAGCTGCTTTGCTATGCTTCGTTTTTTAGAAATAACAATCAACAATGAAAAGAAGATGGATGGTAATTCCTTTGCTTGCATTGGCTTTCGGAGCATGCAGGAATGGCTATACCGATAATAAACCAAAAGATATAGTAGAAATTCCTGTACTTAAACTCGAAACACAGGACACCTCGTTAACAAACGATTATGTTGCCGATATGCAGGCGGTTAAAAATGTAGAAGTGCGTTAATAGACTTACAGATTAATGAAGCGCTTAAAAAATTTTTTAAGCTGCTGCATAACCATTATTCATTTTCTTCGTTTAGAAAAAAAGAGCACATAAAATGGTGATTTAAATAGGATATGATTCTATTTATCCCGGTTGCTGTTGAGTTTTCCCATTACAGGGGTTGCACTCATGCCATGGAGCACAATAGAAATCAGAATGGTGAAGGCTGCGATTGCCCAGAGCTCTTCCTGCTGATCGAATTTGACTTCACCAAATGCAAACGCCAGATAATATATAGATCCCATTCCGCGGATGCCGAAAAAACTAATGGCGAGCTTTTCTTTTAACGGGGTTGAATTTCCCAACAGGGACAAATAGGTGGTGACAGGGCGTACAAGCACCACAAATGCAAGCGAGACCATCGCCATTTTAAAGGTCAATGGAGCGAGTATACCACCTACCAGTGCCCCTCCAAAAAAAATCAGGAGCACAGCAAGTAACATCCTCTCCATCTGATCGGTAAAAGAATGAAGCTGCCGATGATAATCATGGGTTTTTTCATAATGCCGCAAGGTAAGCCCGGCAATGAAGACCGCAATAAATCCATATGCATGAAGTGATTCAGCTGTTGCATAGGTAACAAGCGTCAGCGAAATGGCCAGAAACCCATCAGAAGGTTTTAATAATCGGTATTTTTCCGATATGGAGAACACCAGATAGCCTACCAGTTTGCCACAAAGCCAGCCAATAATCAGTCCTGCCGCAATCTTGTAAACAACGTAAAACCAAGCCCAGTGCCATATTGAAGACGTGGTAATGCCTTCAGATGCAACAACAATAGCTAGCCAGGTAAATGGGAATGCCAGTCCATCGTTGAGTCCCGCCTCTGAAGTGAGTGCGAACCGGGGTTCGGACTTACCACGCTCGTTTGGCGGCCCAACCTGTACATCAGCGGCTAGAACCGGATCTGTTGGCGCCAATACTGCAGCCAATAGCAATGCAGCAGCAACACTCATACCTAAAACAAAAATGCCAAGCAATGCCGATATCACGATCGATAAGACCATAGCAATTAAGATCAGCCGGAGCGGAGTGGACCATTTCCTGAAAGAAAAACTTCGATCGATCTTAATTCCAGTACCCATCAGCGAAATGATGACAATAAGCTCGGTGAGGTGAACCACCAGCGCATTGTCTTTTTGCGGCAAGGGTGAGGGAAGGATTTTAGGCCATATCAGGTATAACAGTGCTCCTATTGCAACATAAACGATAGAGTAGGACATCCTCACTTTGCGGGCAAGGCTGGGAATAAACGCCATACCGATGCTTGCAAGTCCGGCAATTAGCATCAGTAAAAGATATTGGCTCATTTTCGTTTAATTAACTGATAGATAAAAAATGGCGACTAAAGACACCTGTCGAATCAACATCATGACTTCGATTCATTTCTATGTTTTTCTTGCATCTCGCTTAATGACACACCTCCCTTGATTCCGAAGTCAAGTGTTCGGATAGGGAATGGGATCATAATATTATGTTCGTCATATACCTTTTTTATCCTGAGGATACATTGACTCTGCACTTCAAGAATATTGACATTATCATGCACATTTATCCAAAGCCGGATCACATAGTTAATCGAACTGTCCCCAAAACCGGTATAAAACATTGTCACTTCCTCTTCCTCGACAAGGCCATCTATATCTTTTACTGCCTGGATGGTCAGTGATTTAACGCTTTCCAGGTCTTCACCATAAGAGATTCCAACATTCATATCTAAGCGCCTTTTACCCAATAATGTATAGTTTTCAATAGGGTTTTGAAAAACATCTTTGTTGGGGATGATCACCATTTGCCCCTGATAGGTCTTGATGACGGTATCACGAAGATTAATCTCTTCCACTTTTCCCATGTAATCCTTTATTTTGACAATATCTCCGACATACAAGGGTTTCCTCACCGAAAGAAATATGCCGGAAATAAAGTTGGAGGCAATATCCTGAAAGGCAAATGCCAGTGCCAGACCAATAATTCCTGCTCCGGCAAGAATAGAGGTCACTGCTTTATCTAACTGAAGTACGCTCAAGGCAATAAAGACTACGATGCCTAGCAAAAAGATGTAGATTACAGAACTGAATAAATTGTCAAGTGCCTCATTTAGAATAAATCTTTTCAGTATCCTGCGCAGTAAATTGCGAATGTATTTGGCAAGGTAAAAGCCTAAAACAAGGATAAGCGCTGCCAGGGCAATATTCGGTAGGATCCTGATAAACTCTTTGGCCCAGATGCTGAGTTTATCCAGAATCAACTTGTAAGCATGTTCAATATTCATATCTTTCAATTTACATGATCAGTCTAACTCCACCAAGTTCGGAGACATGGTATGGAAATTTATCTCCCGGCGATCCGATAAACATAAAGTTTTTGGGAATTTCCCACTTTTGAGATAATTGTTCAATCAGTTCGGGACCGAATTCTCCCTCTATTTCCACAAAATCAATATCAATTTCGGGATAGGCCCGATCCAGGACCAGGATGTCCGATTTCAGGTTCTCATTATCGCTATCACTGTTTGCAATATGCACTATCTTTATTTTTTTTGTGGCCTCATTTTCCTCTACGTAAATCATGACCCTGTTCAGCACCGCAACGTTGTCCCCCCTGGTCAGTGCTGCAACGTACAGGCAGAAAGAGCTGATGCCGTTGCCGCATATGGCTGTTGCCTGAAGCTCATTTAGCTTAAATGAGGGTTTGTGTAGTGATTTATCCATTTGTCTCGGTTTCAGGAATTATCAATTAAAATTGCCCTTTCACTTATCAGTCTCAGAATGCACATGATCAATGAATTAATTGAGAGGGTTGGCTGGCATGTGATAGCTGATTGACAATGTTCCAAGACGTTTATTCAGGCCTAAAATCGGCGTGGTAAGAACCAGTGACCTGCCACGCTGTGAATAAATCCTGGTACTGTCACTTCGTAAGAAAGTGCTATCGTAAAAAGTTGAATAAGGTTTGCCTGCTTCCTTTTTATCCGTAGAGAGCAAAATCATATTGCGTTGATCCACAATAGAGATTTCTTCGAAGTTTTTCTCTTTCACCATCTGATTCATATAAACACTAATGTCCTGCCGGTTCCCTGAGATCATTTTATCCCCAATGGCCCAGGCAAGTGGTTTAGCCAACAATATAAGCTGTGCTTTTAAATTCGCATCCACTTGCATGGAAATTTTTCTTCTCAGAAGTCTATTGGCCCTATCATTTTCAGATTGCATACTCCTGTTTTCAACAGCTTTCCAGATCCATAGGCCGGAAATAAGCGCAAGGAAAATCAGGATGGTAATAAGGAAGGTCTTTCGGTAAACCACTGGCTTGCCAGTTTGAGGTGGCTGCTGACTATCTATTGGTCTAATGTTATGCATCGTTTGATGTTTTGTATGTATATAAGGTCAAGACGTTTCCGGATTCTCTGAATCCAACTTAAGCAGAGGAGAATAACAGAAAATAATCGGTCTCTTTTTAAGCCTAAGGTTGTATGAAGACAAACAAGTTAGCAGTTTGTTCTGGTCATTTGACATTCTAATTCATTAACTGTTTATACAAATTTTTGAAAGCTGACCGGTTTGACCAGATATCGGTCAGCGTGCACCGAGAAAGCATCGGGTGCATGTTCGGGATGCCCAGTCACAAATACAATAAATCGTACATCATCCCTCAAAATTCTGGCGATATCAGGCCCGGAAATTTCCATGTTAATGTCCAGAAATAAAAAGTCTACCCGTTGATTCTCTTTAATTGCCCGAACAGCCGCTGTCGGATCTGAAAAGCTTTCAAGAAGTGATAGTTTGGGTACTGCCTGAAGGTATTCGATCCGGAGCTGAAAAGACTTGCTCAGGATATTATCGTCTCGCAGCAAAAATAAATTACACAAATGAAAGCAATTCTCGAAAGGCTGAGTCATGACCGAGAAGAAGCCAATTCTGGTAATAATTAGTTAGCCAGGATAATAAATAGCTGTAGTATTTTTAATTTTTTTGAGTTTTCTTTTGGTGCAGCAAGTAAAATTTAATAAATCTTGCTTGAAATAAAATAGGGAAATCCAAACCTTACCAACCAATAGCTTCAAAACTCTTCGTTGTCTTGCTGTTGGTGTTGATCCCTGCTAAGCATTCTTTTGGTATTTCTGGAGATTGTTGCCTCGGTAAGAGAAAAGTTTTACCAAACCATATCTTTACTTGAGTGGATATTTACCGTTTATTCACAGTTCAGTAACTTCTTGGAGTATATGCTAGCCACAGACCACTCAAATCCATTTTCAGTTTTTATGGGGTTTTCATCTGCAATTAGTTATGACCGGTTAGTTTATGCAAACTCAAGATTTACTCTTATAATCTGGACTATTCAAAAATAAAACAACTTATGGGACTAAACTATCGGTATGTAATACACGTATGTAAATTTTGAATAAATAGATAGATATGTTTGGATTCAAGTCATTAACAGAAAATAGAATTGTAGCTTGGAAAGCAAGAAATGGCATGAATATTCTTCGCGTTTGTTTGGGTATTATATTTATATGGTTTGGAATACTTAAGTTCTTTCCAGGCGTGAGTTCTGCGGAGGAGATTGCCGGTCGTACCCTATTAAAACTAACTTTTGGATTAGTAAAACCGGAAATATCGATGCCGGTTTTAGCGATATGGGAATGTATCATTGGATTAGGGCTGATATCCAAAGCCTGGCTTAGGCTAACCCTGATTTTACTTTATTTACAGATGGCGGGTACATTCTTACCGCTATTATTCTTTCCGAACGAAACCTTCAACCATTCCCTGCTTGTACCCACTTTACTGGGTCAATATATCATTAAAAACTTTGTGCTAATATCTGCAGGAATTGTAATTGGTGCTACTTTGAGAGGTGGTAAAATTATTACAAGTCCATTAACAGAAAAAAAATCGGCTAAACTAGAAAAACGATTCGGGCGAATTAGGCGTATCCTTAAACTCGATGTTATTCAATAAAGTACCAATGAACTGATAAACAGTCAAATACAATAAATATTATTCTCTAACAAAAGTTATTGCATCAGCAAAAAAACCACAGTTCGCTTTATTTACGTACATGACAGTACAACGAAATTAAATAACATGAAAAAAACTTTTTTAACTGCTTTTGCCTTAGTAGCTATCGCATTTTCAGTAAACACAACAGTACAGGCCCAAGATAAAATGTCTGGTTCTAAAATGGATGGCACCAAAATGGTTGGTGGTGCTAAAATGTATCCAACAAAAGATATTATTGATAATGCTGTAAACTCAAAAGACCACACTACACTGGTAGCAGCTGTAAAAGCTGCAGGCCTTGTAGAAACTTTAAAAGGTAAAGGTCCGTTTACAGTCTTTGCACCAACCAATGCAGCTTTCGATAAGTTACCAAAAGGTACTGTAGATAATTTGGTTAAGCCAGCTAATAAAGCGACATTAACCAAAATTTTAACTTATCACGTTGTTGCAGGTAAAATGGATAGCAAAGCCATTGCGGCCGCGATCAAAAAAGGAAATGGTAAAGCGGAACTGGTAACTGTTCAAGGAGGCAAGCTTTGGGCATGGATGGAAGGCAAAAAACTGGTTCTGAAAGATGAAAAAGGTGGAATGAGCACAGTGACCATTGCTGATGTAAATCAGAAAAACGGTGTAATACATGTAGTAGATACTGTATTAATGCCAAAATAAGTTTATAAATAGGATTTAATAAAAGCCGCTCCATATCCGAAGCGGCTTTTTTATTTTGCTTCCGGACAGGATGTATAGCGCAGAGGAATAACTAAAACAAATAGCCACAGGCAGTGTTACCAAATCAAAACAAGCCTATGCATGCATTTATACTTACTCATTCTTCGAATGCCAAAAGTTTACAATTAAAATGCAAAACATCTGAGCAACTATTAGTGGGCAACATACTCGATAACAGGGAAGGATCGTTCAGTCAACTTTATGAAATGTATGCGCCGAACCTCATGGGTGTATTGATGAAAATTCTAAACCAACAGGAAACCGCAGAGGATTTATTACAGGAAGTGTTTTTAAAGATCAAAAGGTATTTACCTTTATATGATGAAAAAAAAGCCCGGTTATTCACCTGGATGCTAAATATTACCAGAAACACGGCCTTTGATTACCTTAGATTGAAATCCAGCAAGCAGAGCAAGTCTACCATCGAAATTGATGTTCATCATTCTGAACTGGAAAGTTTTAGCCATAGTGTAAATACGGATACCATCGACCTAAAAAAACTGGTGCTTGGACTTAATGAGAAGCATCGAACGATACTCGAACTCTCCTACTATCAGGGCTATACCCACCTGGAGATTGCTGAAGAACTAAATATGCCCCTTGGCAGTGTCAAAACATCTATCAGACAGGCCATATTAATTCTAAGGGGCTTCTTTTCATTGCCTGGTTAGTTGAAAATAATAAGTTATTCTAAATGCTTCACTTATTCTTCTCTGTTCTTCCCGGATTTGTATGGTAGACCGTAAGCTTCGCAAAGATTGACCAAATCATTTGGTAGGAATTAACCGCTTCATAGAAACCAGGATATCTTTGCGTAGCCTTTCTTGAAAAGCATAAGCTGGTTAATTCTAAGAAAAACATTGCTTCTAAATTTCGAGACGAGAGGATACTACTAGCGAAATCTAAAATCAAACATCCCTAGAGAGGATTAGTAACCCTAATGGTTGTAAATAGGTTACCTTTTAATTATACGCCGTATTAACCCATAATTAATCAGTGTAAAACTTCAAAACAAAACAAAATGAAAAATGCATTCAAATTAGGCTTTTTAGCCCTGTCCCTATCTTTGACATTTGCCGCCTGTTCAGAAAAAAAAGCTGATGCTGGTACAGACACTACCATGGTTGATGCTTCGACCGATAAGATGATGACCGATACGATGATGAAGGATACCATGATGACAGACACTATGATGAAAGATACGATGAGCAAAATGTAGTCTTAAATCAATTTATGTTTAAGAGGGCTTGCGGTTTATTCGAAGCCCTTTTTTTTAAAAGCCATCTTTTCGGAACAAAACTGTTGCTCAAGCGGTCGATTTAGCTGTAAACACAATCAAACATAAGCCGCTTAAGGTATTTATCTTGCGGTTTTACAATCTCTTTGGAAATAGGTATTGACTTACAGATTCATTTGAGTTTCAAATGGCCTTCTTAGTAAATTCTCTTATCTTTTGTAAAACATCCTTGTGGTCGACACTGATCTTACTCTATTGTCACTTTTTTCGAAGCGACAACTCATCGCTTTTCAGAATTTTCGGAAATCTGATGCTTTATTTCACATAACAGTTAAGCCAGCTCAGCCGTTATTGTAAAAACCTATTCAATCCCTTTTATCTGGTATTTATTTTCAGCCGACGGGGTTTCTTTAGTATGGCTTATACTTACAATCCTATGAAGAACCAGCAAGGTGCTTTATTCGTAAATTAAATCATATCAGCCTTTTAGGTACAAATATCTTCTGGGCTTTTGTAAGGATTTAAGTTTTCTAACGACCAATGGAGATATGAGAAATTTAAAAGTATTAAGTATACTGTTTCTGGGACTGGCATTGAATGCCTGTGGTCAGAACAACCCATCAGATAACCATACACGCTCAAGAGATATCAAAAAATATCCACAGGCAAAAACTGCAGCTTACTGGAAGCAGGTACTCTCTGCACAAGCATATGATATCATGGTGAACAGTTCAACGGAAACGCCATACAAAAACCCGTTTTGGAACAACCACAAAAAAGGTATTTATGTGAGTGCAGCTACAGGAAAACCACTCTTCAGCTCCGACACTAAGTTTGAATCAGGTACGGGTTGGCCTAGTTTTTTTAAGCCAATTGATACCACTGCTATTAAAATTGTCCGTGATACATCAGATGGCATGGTCAGGGATGAAGTTGTGGAGGCAAGCACAGGCCTCCATCTAGGACATGTATTTGATGATGGGCCTGCACCGACTGGTCAGCGGTACTGCATGAACTCTTATGCACTGAAGTTTATTCCATCAAAATAATTTGACAATGATGAAAATGTATAAATTATTGCTGGTTGGACTGGTTTTTCTTTCCTCATGCACGGATGCACAGACGAGAAAGAATCAGCAGCGCTTTGCAGACTTACCCAGACCAAAGCCAAATGAACAGGTTGCAACTTTCGCCGGTGGATGTTTCTGGGCACTGGCCGAGGGTATGAGTGAACTGAAAGGAGTGGATAGAGTTGTTTCGGGATATTCTGGGGGGACGGTAAAAAACCCTACCTATGAAGAGGTATGTTCGGATACCACAGGACATGCGGAGTCTGTAGAGGTTTATTATGATCCTACTGTAATTAGCTATGCCCAGCTTTCAGAGGCCTTTTTTTATGCTCATGATCCAACCACGCTAAATCGTCAGGGTCCTGATGAAGGTGCGGATTACCGTTCGGTTGCATTCTACAGGAATCCTGAAGAAAGAAAAACATTGGAACAGGTAATGGCCAGGATAAATTCTGCTCATCATTATGGCGATAAAATCGTTACCCAGGTGGTACCCTTCAAAGTATTCTATCCAGCAGAAAACTACCATCAGGACTATTACAAGCTAAATCCTAATAGTAGCTATATTCAGGCTGTTTCCAGACCCAAGGTACTAAAGCTCAGGAAAAGCATGAATGCACTGATTAAACCGGAATTTAAGAATCAAAGCTGATGAGCACGGAGGATTTTTTGAGTCGCCTTTTTTTACAGGCCAGAATAATAGTCATAGCCTTGTTCTGCCCAGTAGTCTTTTGGTCGCTGGTCGCTGAAAGACATCAGCCCGATACGTTTTAGGTTTTTGATTCCGTATTTTACTGGGATGATCAATCTCAAGGGCGCACCATGATCATTCGTTATTTGCTCACCGTTCATTTCGTAGGCCAAAATGGTTTGCGGATGCAAAACACTCTCTCTTTCCAGACCAACATAGTATTCGCCATTTGGGGTTTCAAGCCCCATATAATTTTTTTCTGATAGCTTATCAAGTTTAAAATGCGACAAGAAATCACTGAGTTTAACACCTCCCCAGTGTTGAATTTGGTCCCAGCCTTCTACGCATTTAAAATCGAAAACTATTTCCGTTTTTGGCAGCGATTTTATCTCTTCAATGCCGATGTGTAACGAGTCGGTTGCCCCGGTTCTGACTTCAAGTTTCCAGTTTTTCTCGTCAAAGTCCTTATCATCTTCAATACCAATCAAGCTATTTATGCGAACGGTTTTTGCTGCACGTTCTTTGTCGTAGGTTTTAACCAGGTGGTTGTTGCTAAAGAAGTTTCGAAAAAATAGTTCGGTTTTATTTAATGCCCTTCTTAAAGGTTGTTTTGAGCCGCCGGTAATTCCAGCCGTCTCTTCAGGTGAATGGAGCAACCATCTCCAACCTGCAACCGCACCACCACCAAAAGTGAAAAATACACCGAAAGAGATAAGATTGCGGCGTTTTATTTTCTGTTCGATACTAAGCGGTGCTTTTACTTTCTTCTTAGTCGGCTGTTCCATGTTCTGATAATTTTTCTTCTTTAACTTTCTCTTTATTTTCTATGACCTCGAAGCCTGATACAACTGACCTGAAATTATTCCACCCCGCAAGTGCAACCTGAAGAATATGTATCACAAAGAAAAATACGTAGCCAATAGTGAGTGCAAAATGAATGATCCGTGCAAAATGATAACCGCCACAAAGCCAGCAAAGCCAATAAAATTGGACTGGTTTGTAAATGGCAAGACCAGTGATAATAGAGCCAAAACCCATTAATATAATCGCTGTGTAGGCAATTCGTTGAGCAGCATTATATTTTTTCTGTGGGGGAATGGTTTTTTTGATATGTAAATCGTGAAGTAAAACCAACCACGCTTCCTTAAATGTGTTTTTTTGAGGGATAAGTTCCCGCCAGGCACCAGAAACAATAGTGTAGACGATGTAAACCAATCCATTTATAAAAAAGAACCACATAAATAAGAAATGGTAAGCCATTCCTTCGGCAAGACGTTGTGGTATATGGAAGTAATTATAAAACCACTCCGGAAAAAATTTAATGTATGTAATGCCAAAAATGGAGATTCCGTAAGCATCATTTGCCCAATAAATAAACATTCCACTCCAAATCATAATTGCAAGTGCAGGGAAATTTACCCAGTGTGTCCATCGCATCAAAAAGGCGTGTTTTTCTTTTATTTCTTTCATTAGACTTTATATAACATTAATGCAATCATTTGTCTGAAATCCATTAGCTGTGCGGTTTGATGAGCAGTTTTGTAACTCCAGTTATTTGTCCGCTTCTACTATTTTGCAGTAAGGCAATTAGCTCCAATTCGCTTTTGTACTATCTAAAGTTAAATTGACCAAACCATTTTCTTTACCATTAAGGTTAACGGTTTTAAAGTCTTTTACAATTTGTACATGGTGAAGTGTTCTGCCTTTGTTTTCCCCCCGTTCGATTTTGTTTGTTGCGTTTGGACTTACCATTGCTATAATCAGGTTATTGTTACGTATCTGGTTGCCGGTTTGATAACTCAAAGAAATATCCGTGCGACTCTGTTTTTCAATCCTAACTTCCAAATGATTCTGGCTTGTTTGTGATAAAGCATTCTGAATCGCATTTCGAAGGCTTTTTTCCTCATAGCCAATAAATTCCTCGCTTCCGTTTACAACGATTTGGGGTGTATAAACGTTATTAAGGCGCAGCCAGTTGGAATACTCATGCTGCCTTTTCTAGTTTCTGGCACTGCTAAAGCTATCTTTCCAGCCTAATTTATCCCAATAATCTACATGGTAAGCAAGAATGTAAACAGGTTTATCCTTATTTTCTTTTTCTATTCTCGCTATTAGCGCATCAGCAGGTGGACAACTTGAGCAGCCTTCCGAAGTAAATAGTTCGTCACTGCAAAACCTGGCGCTGCAGGTTTCTTTCGTTTTAAAGTGAAAGCTAAGCTTATCGCAGATAATGCAAACAACACAAATACTATCTTTCTAACCATGGTAATCATTTAAAGGCTTAGTCGTTGGTTTAAATTATTCCTTACAAAAAAAATAATTTGTAAGGAATTTAATTTGCTACCGACTAAACGGTTAGCACTATATTTATACAATGTACGTAAAAAGATGAATGAAGAAAAGCAAGGTTTAATGGTAACCAATCAACTTCATCCCGACCCGATAACCTGGGTTGAAAAATATGCTGACTTCCTTTATCGCTTTGGCATGTCGAGATTAAGAGATGAAGAAGTAGCAAGAGATTTAGTGCAGGATACTTTTTTAGCTGCACTACAACAATTGGATCGTTTTAAAGCAAACAGCAGTGAAAAAACCTGGCTTTCGGCAATCCTTAAAAATAAGATAGCTGATTTTTACAGGAAACAAGCATCAAAAGGATTAAAGGAAGTTAGGCAGCCAGAATTTGAACAGATTGATTTGCCCAAAGCTTCTAAACAGTTTACAGAACATTTATTGGCTGGAGCAAGACCAACTGGAGAGAACCGATATAAAATTATGCTGGTCGAGCGCACTATAGAATCAGTTATTCAGCAAGCTAAAAGGTAATATGAAATTTGATAAACCAGCAGGGAGAAAATGCAATCAATCAGCTCAAAGTGGTGGGTAAACCGATTGATAGGATAGACGGGCCATTGAAAACAACAGGCCGTGCAACCTACGCCTATGAACATCAAATAGCTAATATAAAACCGGCATATGGATATATTGTTGGAGCAGGTATTGCAAAGGAGCGAATTGAGGCTATTCATCAAACAGCAGCAAAATCACTTCCGGGTGTCATTGGGGTGATCACCGCTTCTAATGCTGGTCCGCTTAAAACAGGAAAATTTTATGCAGATAGACTCTTAGCAGGTCCGGATGTTTTGGTGAACTTGGCCTGGTAGGTGTTGCTGCCGCTATTGCAAATGCCGTTTATAATGCTACCGGAGTAAGGATCAGAGAATACCCTATAACTCTTCATAAAATTCTTGAATCGAGTTAGAACTAAGAAGGAAACAACTAGTTGCAACCTTTTCAAAAAAGATGGCTTTTTGAGCATGATTCCTGTAAACTCATTCCAATAATCCCGTAAATTTCTTAGTGTTATAATGAGTTTTTGATAAATTGAAATAAAGAAAATTGGACGAATAATTGCCCAAAATCAATATCTAGTTTTTTGGTTCAAAGTTTCCCGCTTAATGTGTTATTATACCTATTAGAAATAATCTGAACAATAACTTCTGACACTAACACCGAACATGGTTTTTCTTATTAGGGATCTCGGTATGGATTGTGAGCAGGCTCGAAGAACTTGGTTTAATTCTTCTTTAAGCATGAATATCTTTGCTGTTGCGCCTTTTTAGGAAGCGGTGGCGCATGGTTTAATAATAAGATCTTCTTGTTAAGGTAACACGCAATCGCCACTTATGAAGTTTAGATTAATGGAACTTTTCCAGTTTTTTGATGTTGTAAATTATACTTTTAAATCAATAACATGAAAAACGAACCCATTAAAATTAGTGAAAAATTTAATGTTGACACCGCAACATTGTTCAGGGCCTGGACGGATGAATCTGCATTGAAAGCCTGGTGGAAACCAACAGGGAAAATACTTTCAAATGTAGAGAACGATATTAAGGAAGGCGGAAAAGTTGCGTATCATTTCGAAAGTGAAGCCGAGGCCACTGGTAAATTAACCATCGAGGGAACGTATCAATCTGTAATTCCAGAACAAAAACTGGTTTATACCTGGAACTGGATAGTTGATGATGCAGCACTTGAAAATGGCAATTATCTGCTTACCGTTGGCTTTGAAGCTGTGGGAGAGGGATCCGAAATAACGATCACTCAGGAAAATCAAAGTGAAACTGAAGGAATACACCCACACGAGGAAGGTTGGAAAGAAGCGCTGGAATCTTTAAAAACTTACCTGGAAAATGAAGCGCTAAACAGAAATTCAGCACAACATTAGTTTGTTTAAAGCATCCCAGCTTTGATGTTATTTGAGATGTTGAAATAGACATCTCGAATAACATCAACGATCGAGTTTTACCCATTTATACGCCAATTCATTTGCTGCAATCGCGACAATGCCTGGTGCCGTCTACGAGGCAACCAAATTCAGGGAGAATGTCGAGCTCATTCATTGATATTTTTCAAATAAACTTAAAGCAAAACTGATAATCTGTTATTTTAGCAGACGCCAGAATCAGGGCCAGTTATCAATTCAAATCACTTTAAAAAAATGTACAAATCCCGGTTTTCAAAAGCTTTACTTAATCTTATCATTTTATTGACAATTTCGCTGTGTTGGGTAGGATCATCGAAGGCACAAGATTCTTTGAAAAGAGCGCAGGATTCTGCTCGGGTTATCCCTGATACATTGCTGTTCAGAATCCAGACTGCCCAGGCGGCCATTACGGAAATTTATGCAGCCAATAAAAAAGGCTATGATGTGAGTGCAATTCAAGATCGGCTAGCAGCACTTGGTTCTAGTATTGCCTCGGTAAAAAGGGATTTTGGCAATGGAAAAGGTAATGCGGAAAACAGAAGCCTGGTTAGTTTTAAACTGATCCTCAAAGATGTGCAGACTGAACTTTCGGCAATCTCTGCCCGCCTGGTCAAAACCAATTCTGAACTTCAGCGAATGTCGCAACAGGTAATTGACCTCAATTCCGATTCGTTGCTTCTTGCAGATCAGGAAGAGTCAGAAAAAATGTTGTACAGACCTCAACTCTTGCAAATAAAAACCCGTTTGCACGAAACGGGCGAGGTTACAGGCAGAAACTTATCTAAAGTAAGCGAACTTTTAGCAAAAAGTTCTTCCATGAGCAGTGAGGTAAATGATTTACAGGTTGCCCTTGATGACCAACTGGAAAAATCTGGACGAATTGCTGCCAATAGGGAAGTTCCATACATCTGGTCAGCACCTTTACAATTATTTGGTTTTAGCCAAATTGGTTCAAGATTGTCCGATGCCTATTTCGGACAGGGAGAAATCTTCCAATATTTTATCAATTCAATCTGGGATACCGGCGTTGTGTTACTGATTGTTGTGCTAGCTTTTTTTATCTGGGTTCACCGGAACTTTGTAACAGCAAGTCGTGTATCAGTTAAACGAAAGATAGGAGAACTCAAATTCGACTATTTGCGGGCTTATCCCATCATGGCCAGTTCCATTGTTCTTTTATGTCTTTTGCTTGCCTTTCACTCTGATGCACCCTCTATTTTTATTGAGGTGGTACAACTTATTTTAATGATTTTGATTACTATCCATTTGAGAAGAGTTTTGCCAAAAGAAGCATTAAGGTTGTGGTTTATGATTCTCGGTGGCTTTGTGTTCCTGGTTTTTGCCTCCAGCCTGATCAGTGAGGCGCTCTTGCCGAGATTGATTTTATTGGCCATCCATTTGGGTTTTCTATTTTTAGGAGTGAGGATGTATGGGAAAACAAAAATTCCGCAGTTTTCCAAAAGGTTCATTAAATTAGTTATCTGGGTGCTGGTATTGATGAACGGGCTGGCGATAATCATGAATGTATTTGGCAGAATCAGCTTATCTAAACTCTTTGGCATAGCTGGGGTCATTAATCTGACGCAAATGATTTCGCTGGCTGTATTTATTCAGATCATGCTGGATGCACTCGAACTGCAGATCAAAATAAGTTCTTGCAATAAAGGCTTCTTCTCCAGGTTAAATCCTGATGCGATGAAATCGCAGTTCAAAAAGGTGCTTAAGGTATTCAGTTTTATTGTTTGGCTTTTAATCTTATTTAACAATTTGGGGATGTCATCCGCGATTTATAGCCTGATGACTGGCATACTCTCCAAAGAAAGAAGTTTCGGCAGCATCCACTTTTCGCTAGGAAATGTGCTTTTCTTCTTCATCATTATATACGTTTCCAATAAATTACAAAAACATGTGCCGTTATTTTTTGGCGAACAAAAAATCAGTTTCGATGGCGCCAGTGATCATAAGGGTTCAAAAGTGGCACTTTTTCGGTTAATCATTATCGTGATTGGACTGCTTCTGGCTTTTACCGCGTCTGGCCTCCCGATGGATAAGCTTACCGTTGTTTTGGGCGCACTTGGTGTTGGAATTGGATTAGGTATGCAGAACATTGTCAACAACTTCGTTTCTGGCATTATTTTAATCTTCGAGAAACCCTTCCGTATTGGTGATTATGTAGAACTTGCAGATAAGAGGGGCAAGGTCCAGGATATTGGTATCCGGTCGAGCAAATTACTCACGCCACAAGGCTCAGAAGTGATCATCCCGAATGGCGATTTGCTTTCCGGCAGGTTGGTCAACTGGACGCTGAGCAACGATTATCTGAAATCCGAATTGCTGATCAAAGTAAGCTCCACTGCTAATATGCAGCAGGTTCAGGAAATCATTTCCGAAGTGATTAAAGGATCAGTCCATACCGTAAACAAGCTCCCACCAGAAATTTTAGTTAATAATTTGGCAGCCGATAGTGTGGAAATTAAAGTTTTAGTTTGGGTTAACAATGTGTATGTAGAAGCCGCTTTTAAGAGCGATACGCTTATGCGCATCATGGTTGCTTTCCAGGAAGCAGATATCAAAGTGATGTAATTCTCGATTTGCTACATAAGATATGTTGAGTATAAGCTTCGAGGTAAGTCCCTGCATATTTTCTTGTTTTGTTCAAATTACTATTTGCCAATGCCTAGTCTCATTCTTTAATTTTTCCAGATGATGATTTAATAAATAATACGGAACCTGAAGAAAAAATCATTAGATCTATATTCTTTGTGAGTTTCAATTTGGGTCGCCATTGATGACAGCTTATTTGACTAATATTTAATTTGTTTTGATTTGAATTACCGGTCTATTGAACTTATGTGGTTTGTTAAAGCAGGATGCTGTTTACTTCCGCTACAAAACGTTCCACTTTTTTTGTGCTAAAAAAACTTGATAGAACCAACACATCTTCTTTCTGGCTTCCCGGTTTAAAAAAATATACCTGTACATCGGTTCCCGAATAAATCATATTAGTTGATTTTCTAACCGTTTGGATTCCATTGAAATCATCAAATGAATAAGTTCTGTTTCCCAATCCGATAGGGTTTTTTCGCGTGAGCATTCTGGAACCCTTGTCAAGAGTGATTTCGGTAAAACCCGACAGGATAATCGCTGGTCCTCCAACCAGGGTAAAAAGCAGAAAGCAAACTCTCCCGATATTAAAGCCGCCGCCCAGCCATGCATAGGGTGTAATTTCATGAATGCCTATAGCCAAAAGACAAACGCCAAGTAGAAGGCTGCCGATTGTGTTTCTTTTAAGAATGTATGCGCCACCATTTGGGATAAAAAACTTATACTCATCAATATACTGTGGGGCGAAATCTCCCGGGCTATCATGCGCCTCCAGATGACGGTGTAGAGGGGTGATCACCTCATCGACAAATGCGATTGCATTGGGATCATCATTTTTTCCATAACTGGATGATACCAATATCCCTTTTCCATATCGGTCATTTTTTTTAAATAACCTGTAGGTATAAGAACCAGCCATGTTGGAAACAGGTGAAATACCGTATATTTTAGAAAATGGAAGGGAGGATATGGTCAAAAAGCCCATTAGTTTTTTTCGCATGACGCCCGCACTAATGTCAAACTCTACAGATGTGCCCGCCCAAAGGATGAATAAGGCAACTACCACTATCAGGATAATAAGTATTGGCAGGGAAGAAGTAAAAGAATTTCGGAGATAATAAAGATAGACCAGGTATCCGCTCAGAAAAAAAATGGACAGTACGGCAGCAAGAATATAGGATAGGCCATATGGGTAAACTGTTATACGGTCCGGCTCAATCCGCCAACGGGTTTTCGATAATGATTTCAATGACAAGGGCTTTAATTTTTTAACATCTAAACACTTCATGAGTGATTTGGTTTTGCCGATTTTTAAGGAAACCATAAGTAAGAAGGAAGTGGTAACGGGAGGGAGGATACCTTCATTTTTCGAAAATGAAAACTTGCTATTTATATTTCTTTGCAATCGAAAAAATAGAATAATCGCTTTCGCCTATTTGAAAGGTGTGACAAATGTCAATGTCATTTTGTGTTATCTGACTTCGTTTCCCCTCGCCGTTAGTTCTCATTTTTGTTTAAGCACTTCAATGTACTGGTGCTCATTTTTGAACAATAATAAGCGATATCAATATGAAAACACAAACCAGCAAAACAGATCCAATTTATTATCAGGATGCAAGTACTTTGGCAGATTTGATCCGTAGGCGAGAAATATCACCGGTAGAAGTTGTAAAAGTACATCTCGACCGTATTGAGGCTCAGAATCCAGCTATCAATGCTATTGTCACAGTTGCAGAGCACGCATTAAAGTCCGCAAAAGATGCGGAAGCGGCAATTATGCGGGGCGATAAAGTTGGGCCTTTGCATGGCGTCCCGTTTACGGTAAAAGATTCAATAGACACTGCAAATGTTCTGACCCAGCGGGGTTCGCCGATTTTTAAAGGACGTACTCCAGAACAAGATGCCACCAGCGTTGCACGGATGAAAAAAGCTGGCGGGATTCTGCTTGCCAAAACCAATCTACCAGAGTTTTCTTACTGGATAGAAAGTGATAACTTACTCAGCGGCAGGTCTAACAACCCATGGGGCCTGAGCCGCACACCAGGCGGTTCCAGTGGGGGTGAATCAGCCGCTATAGCCGCAGGTATGTCGCCACTTGGCTTAGGCACAGACCTTGCCATCTCGGTACGTGGACCTGCAGCCCAGACCGGGATTGTATCGCTCAAAGCTACACATGGCCGGGTACCTATGACCGGGATATGGCCGCGGGAACCTCGCCGATTCTGGCATGTTGGCCCTATGGCCCGAAGTATCCGGGATCTGGAACTGGCTTTTTCTGTACTGTCAGGTCCCGATGGTCTTGATGCTTTTGCAAGCAGCACAGTCGGGTTCGATTCCGGAATGGGTAGCTCACCTCAGCGCAAAATTCGCATAGGCTGGATGGTGGGGCCAGGCTTTGGTCCGGTTGATGCTGAGGTGGCCGCTACGGTAGAAGCTGCAGCGGATGCGCTGAAAAATCTTGGCCTTACCGTGGAGCCGGTGAACATACCTGCGCTTGAAAGAGATTTTGCACTTGATGTTTTCAACAAGCTACATGTAATGGAAATGAAAGAAGCATTCAGGGTGGCTACGGCAGGCAGAAGAGAGGATGAGCTTTATAAAATGGCCAAAACGATGCTCTCATTGCCCGACACGTCGATGAAAGATTTTATCGCTGCCGAACAGGCGGCTGAGCGGATAAGAGATGGCTTTGCCGGATACTTTCAAAAATACGATGTACTGCTTACCCACGTGTTGCCAATTCCTGCCCATAAGCATGGTGTAGAGGAGTTTGTGATCGATGGACAAAAAGTAGACGCAACTTATCTTCAAGGCGCTACCGTGCCGCTCAATATCACCGGCTTACCTGGAATCGCTATGCGTTTCGGCACCAGTAAGGAAGGATTACCGATCGCGGTACAGCTTGTAGGAAGTTGGCAGGCAGAATCAACGATTTTACATGTCGCTTCTTTATTGGAAAGTGTTAGCGAGGTAAATAGTCTCCACCCAATAGTATAAAAACGGGAGAGGGTTGATCACAAATGATAGTCCCTCTCTTATTTTGGTTTCGTAAACTGTTTTCTGATACGGCTTAAAGTTTCTCTAGATATCCCTAGATAGGAAGCTACCATATGCAAAGGGACTTTATTAAATACCTTTGGATAGGTCTTTTGAAATTCAATGTATTTTTCTTCAGCTGAAGCGCTTATTAGTGAATAAATGCGGTGCTGGCTCGTTTCGTAACCCCGGGCCAGAAGCTTCTCGTAAAACAGTTTCAGTGCAGGTATGGTCATCATTAAATGTTCCCAATGCTCTTTCGTCCAGATAATAACGGTGCTGGGCGCTAAGGCTTCAATATTATTTAGCGATGGTGTTCCGTGATTATAGCTCTCCTGATCATTGATCCACCAGTTTTCTACCCCGAAACGCAAGGTATGGTCTGTTCCATCATTGCCGAACCGGTAAAGCCTGAAGCAACCCGAAGAAATGAAACAGTTGATTTTCCATACTTCGCCGTCGTGCAGAAGAGATTGCCACTTGCGTAAAGTTTTCTCCGTGCTGGCTGCACGAATGATTTTTAATTCGTCATCTGAAATTTCAACTCAATCACGTAAGTATGCTTCAAATACCTCAAACATGCTCAAAGATAATTAACTAAAGGCAACAATGATTATAAATAAATGTATCACTGTCCAAGTTACCGAACGTTTCAAAAACTGGATGGAGCTAAAATAAAAAATGGAATTTGAGGAGTATTACCTTCGTTTTGTGAGAAATTTTTTCTCTGATACTAAAGCTCATTTAAATATTCTTTGAGTTCCTCTTTTAATTTATGATAGGTCATCAATTTGTGATCTAAAACAGTGATGGAATCAAAAATTTCGACTACTCCTTCATCAGTTTGCGTAGTGGTCTCATCAATAATTGAAACTACTAATTTATCACCTATTTTCAGATCTTGGGCAGCCCATTTTATGTTTTTCTCCGCTATCGAGTCTCGCCCACTAATACTGACATTTAATGATTCGCTATTGTCGTCTCGCCTAACCCAGGTAACAATTGTTGTTACAACGCCAAAATCAGATTCGATCTGAGCGGTCGCGATTTTTTGTCCATTTAAAGTAACTTCAAAAGCTGGTTTATTCATCTTGTTTTATTTGTCTTTATAATGCTCTAATACTTTTCTCGGATTTGCTTACGTTTTATGAGATTGAGTGCACGGTCTAGAACAAGATCCCACCTTTGTCTAGATTATCTTTTGTATTAACGATCTGAATATCTAAAGGTGTCCCAATACCTTAAGCCAATGATTAATCCGTTCAATATGCGCATCTGGTTTATTAAAATAGGTTTCTCAAATCAAAACTATGGACAATTTACCGACCGGTTATAATCAGCTTCGGTAAAAGTGTAGGTGAATTTATAAGTTACATCACTTACACGTTCAGCTGTATGATTTTTTAATGTTTCTAATACTATGTACATCATTATCCTTAATATTTACTAAACATTTTAAACCATTAAATTTAATTACTAAATCACTACTATAATATTTAAATGGGCTATTATAACTTGAAGCTTCAGGTTTTTCACCTTCACCTCTAGATTTTTCTTCAAAAATAATTGTTGATTTTGGCAGAATATTAAATTCTTCTAAGCCTGTATTATATGTAATATTATAATTCGTTTTATTTATAAATTGGTATTGACCGTATTGGTCGTAAAAGTTATCCTTTACGCAACTTCCTAAAATAGAGACAATGCTAATAATTAAGCCAAAGATTAAATAATGTTTCGACATATGCTTCTGTACCATTGTCATAATTGTTTATAATGTTATCTTTCCACTCACCTTATGTCGTGGGGATTGCTTCATTAGATAACTTGCGTTTATACTATCAAAATATAATATTTCCATGATTTCGTCAGCATCTGCATCTATTATTTGTCACAGCATAATCAGGGTAGAATTGAGGCGGGGAAAATTCTTATCAGGTGGATAGTTTGTCGTCATATTAGTTCATTTTTATTTCTGTAAAGTTTACAATAATGTTTATGATAAGAGCAGCAAAAACCTAAATTACCTGCTTCCAAAACTTCAATCTTTATTCAAAATTTCAAAACTATGGGCAATTTACTGCAAGGTTATAATCTGCCTCGGTAAAGGTGTAGGTGAATTTGTAGTGACCCTCATCAATTTTTTCGATTTGATAACTATTCACATTAATTAAAGTATGTTCGCTTCTTTCTGTTGAAGTAAAGCATTTTTCTCCAATTTTTATTGTAACGGGTATTCTATTTTCTTCCCTTAAATTTATCGGGAGTGAAAAATTATAGCTGTCTGGTGAGATCGTTTTAGGCCCAATCCCTTTAACCTCAAAATAATATTCCCCTCCATTAGCTTCAATTGCGAATTTTTTCTTGGGATAGTCCATTACTATTTTCTTGCTTGTTGAGTTTAAATAATGGAATTCAGCATATTGTGCATAATCGACTCTTTTCTTGCAAGAAAAGCCAAAAAAACTCACGCTAAAAACCCCAAGTAGTAAATAGCGCATCCAAATTGTTTTCTGTGTTATTGTCATAGTTATTTCTAATGTTGATTTTCCAATCTGTACCATTAGCAGCTATATATCGAGTGCATTTTGTCTTTGTATAGGATTATAAGCGTAGACGACGTATCCAATTTTTTATTTATTGCATCATTAACACGTTCTTCTGTAAATTTATTAAAATCTGTTTTGTGATACAAGTTTTCGGGAAATGAGTTCTGTTAAGCTTTTTTTAGTACATCTTGATTTGACCAGCTTAGGGTATGCCTGGATAGTTAGCGGATTGCATCTCGAGGCTCTTGAATGGTTCAGCACCTTGTGTAATGATCAGGAGTGTTTTCGATTTCGACAATAACTGAAATACTCATGGCTGTCGGATCTTTTTTCAAGATGTAAATTGTACTACCTTACTTTCGGGGAACTAGTATTGTCTTGATGGTTTGATGATAATTTAGCGGCCAATCGCGGGGATGAAAGTCAAAAAAACAGCACGGTTTTTAAAACTTAACGTTCCCCTTAAATACCATAGATAGTGATAGTCAACTTACTTTATGTTAGTATTAGAGTATGATGGTGCACCAGCATTTTTGAAATAGATGGTTTTCAAACAAGGATTATCGTAAATTTGGACTGAACAAAATCTTATTTATAAAGTTGTAGATGTTAATTTAAATCAGATCATATCGTGAAATCCTTCCTCAAAAGAATCCTTTTTTCAACTGTTGCTTTCATAGCTTTATCAGCTCATGTTTATGGAGTAAAGCAGTCATTTTATTATCAGATTAAAGTATATCATTTTAAAACTGATCAGCAGGAGAAAACCATTGATGAATATTTAAAAACTGCTTTTTTGCCCGCGTTGCACAGCACAGGTATTAAGGATGTTGGTGTTTTTAAACCGATTGCCAAAGATACTTCAGATAGGCTGATTTACGTTTTTATACCGCTTAAAAAGCTGACGGACTTGGATAGAATCAATACGGAGGTTGGCAAGGATAAAGCGTTTGCTGAGAAAGGAAAACTTTATTTGAACGCGGCATACAATGAGGCTCCGTATACCCGTATAGAATCAATCATTTTGAAGGCTTTTGCTTCGATGCCGGAATATTCGCTTCCAAAACTCACTACACCTAAAAATGAACGGGTTTATGAATTAAGAAGTTACGAAGCGGCAACGGAAAATCTTTCCCGCAACAAAATTGAGATGTTCAACGATTATGAAGTCGCAATTTTTTCAAAGTTGAATTTCAATGCTGTTTTTTATGGGCAGGTGATTTCAGGTGGTAAAATGCCTAATTTAATGTATTTGACAACTTTTAATAATAAGGTCGATCGAGATAGCCATTGGGCAGCTTTTGGTCCGGAATATAAAAAGATCAGCGGTTTGCCTCAGTATCAGTATAATGTATCCAAAAACGTCACCTTATTTTTATATCCAGCAGATTATTCTGACTTTTAAACAGACAGGCTTTCCCCTCTTTTAGGAGAAGACAAAGGCTGATGTTAGTAGTTCTAAGAAGAAATTCTTAGGTTAACCCTCTATTTTTAATTTCTGCGGCAATAGCTTTGCTGGTTTTTTGGTAATTAATGATCAGGAACACAAAAAATAAAGGGAAAAAAGTAAAAAATCCAGGCCCGTTTTTTAGTGAACTATAGATTGCAACACCCACCAAAGCACCAATAAGTATACAGGTAATAGTTAAACTTGATTTTGCTGTCTGATGTCTTTTAAGTAGCTCTTGGTCAGATAGCTGCTTCATTTCCTGTGTCGTATTCATGAGGTTAAATTTGATATTGTAATTTACAGCATTTAAAATTTCCTGTTTGCTTGAACCACTCGATTAGAATTTGAAGGCGTTTGAAATATTTTAATTAATCAGTTTGATCAGTGCCATTGAAAAACCTACCAGCATCGAAATAATTAAATAAGAGACAGGGATCATTATTGCTCTTAACAGTTTTGATTTCTTTGAATAGCCATACCCAGTAAAAAACTGGTTATAAAACCAAATACTGTAAAGGAAGCCACCTACCACTACAAATACATAATAGAAGATTAATAGCGTAGGGATATGAGTGTAAAATATCGTAACTACTGTAAATATTAAAGCAAAAATAAGCTCTACTGCCGTCTTGTAAGAATTCAAGACCAGGTGTTCGGTATAATTAAGTTAGCCTTTTTGAACCAGAAATAGCTAAATAAAGATTAAAGGGGGATCAATATCAAAATGATCACCTTTGGATATTTGTTGGCGAAACCCTCATAGGCACTCATTGTTTGCTTACTGTTCAATGGCATGATGTCTGATAAATGGATTTTTACATATGGCGATAGTAAACTAGAAATGGCAAGTAAAAGAATAACCAAGGTCACAAAATTGAAAAACCTCACCCTTTTGCCCTGAATGAATTCTCTCACGCTATCACCCGGTCTTAAAATCAGCTCTTTTAGTGTAAATAAGACTCCTTAATCAACATGCCAAACACCATGAATCAGATCGTGTTCCATGAAATGAATTAATGAGTAGCGATGAGTGCTTGCTTTTTGCCCGCAATTTGCGCAGTAAGTCCCATAGATTTCCGTCTGACAATTTAAGCAGGAATGTAGATCCGGATGTTTTGAGTTTTCCACTATCAATTATGTCTGTTTTTTATAGCAGTATTAAGTTGACTAACTCTCATCAATATAGGTATCATCACGATCAGGCAAACTGGAACGATAGCCAGTAAATATGCATTCTGTCTGGTAAAGGTTAAATACAATGCTAGGCTTATGGCTACAGTCATTACCAGCGCATATCCTATCGCAACACCTTTCATCAGGTTTCGCTGTTTTTTTAGGGATTCGATATTTTGATCTGAAACTTCAGTTTTCATTCGTTTTTTTTATTGTTAAAGCTTCAAATTTATCAAAATATTATTATATCTCAACATTGAGAGTTAAATTTATTTTACGTTTGCCAAAATCTTAAACAGGTAACAATTTTTCAAAAGAAGACAGGGCTGAATACGGTGAACAAAAACTGGTGAGGCATCATCTATCATTAAACAAAACCATAATTTATTCTTGTGATATTTTAGTTTGGTTCAATAAACACTCAGCTTTCAAGCTTTAGATTATCATTAGACAGAAATGAAACAGCCTTTCGTTTTATAGGTAGAAGCTTTGACGGTGCGATGAAAAAAATGCAAATTGCAGCAAAGTTTATTCAAATGGCAAGAAAAGTAACGGATGGCCCAGTCAGGAACAAGGAACGTACCAAGAAAAATCTGGTCGATGCACTTGGAGAAATTTTAAAAAATGATGGTTTCTCGGGAGTGAGCATCAGTAGGGTTGCTGAGAAGGCAAAGGTAGACAGAAGATTGATTTATGACTATTTCGGTGGCTTAGAGGGCTTGGTGAAAGAATACCTCAATAACAAGGACTATTGGAAAATTAGTCCGGAGGCAATCACTGAGATTGTTGAATCGAGTAAAGTAGATGATGGGAAAGCATTTGCCTACCAGGTTCTGGAAAACCAGTTCAATAGCCTAATGAGTAGCGAGGAAATGAGACGGATCATTACCTGGGGGCTGAGCGAAAAGTCATCTGTTTTAAAGGAATTAGACTCGAAGCGAGAGAATATAGGTGATCAGCTGTTGCGTGAGATCTTCGATAAAACCTTCAATGATAGCGATAAGAATTTTCGGGCAATTTATGCGATATTGATGGGTGGAGTGTATTATCTTACACTTCATAGCAATATGCAGGAAAACCCTTTTTGTGGTATCAACCTCCAAGAGCCATCCGGTCAGGAAGAGATTAAAAAAACCCTCAAAACAATTATCGAGCTTGCGTACACTTGATCCATTGCTGATCAAACCGAATTAACTTTATATTTAATCCTTAAGAATAGGGTTGTAAAATAAATTATTTGGGTTTTAGCTAACCATTATTTTTCCTAAATTCAATGATGGTGTTGAACCTTTTTGAGATTTTATTACTCAACACAATTTTATTTTTGAATCGCTTGGCCTTACCGCCAGTTTTATTTTTTTACCACCACAATCTTACGGATAAGGGCAGCCTGGTTTCCATTGGTTAGCGTGACCACACTTCCGTTTTTCCAATATTGTGCTGTTCCGGATGCTCCAGCGTCACTGTAACCAGCTACGTAAACGTCTGATCCTACCACGGCTATGGATTGACCAAAGGCACTTTGAGGACCATTGGACAGCGCAACTGGCACTCCGTTTTTCCAGTATTTAGCAACAATGGCGTTACTTCCGATAGCTGAGCCAGCAATGTAAACGTCACTTCCACTCACTGCAATAGCAGTACCTCTTACATCGGCAGAACCATCATTGATAAGAACTGGTGCCCCCAGGTTTTTGCTGTAGCGAGTTTGAGACTGCCCTGAACTATTATAGCTTTCAGACCATGCCATATAAAGATCGTTCCCAGATAGTGTCAAGGCCTGATCGCCGGCTGTTCTTGTTTGATCAGAAAGATCGGTTAATTGTCCGTTCTTCCAGTAGCAGGTAATCGGAGTCAGCCAGTCAAGATTTCGTCTTTCGCCTATCACATAAACGTCACTGCCTACAAGGGCAATACCCGATGCAATAGCCTGTTGGTTTTCGTTGGTAAGCACTACCGGCGTTCCATTCTTCCAGTATTTAGCCTGATAGGTTGTTCGCCCGTTGGCTATTTCCTGTCCGGCAATGTAGACATCGTTTCCTTGTATAAAAATATCATTGGCATAAGCGTCTCTAGTGCCATCGGTGAGTGATATTGCTGTTCCATTTTTCCAGTATTTTGCAACATATTTTCCAGCTGCATTAATTTCATATCCTACTATATGCACATCCGATCCGGATACCACCATTGCATTTGCATCAGATGAGCCTGAGCCGCTTCCCAAAGTTATGGCATTGCCGTTTTTCCAGTATTTAGCCACATATCCTTCTCTTCCTGCTGCATAGATGTCAAATGGTGAAGAATCGGGCAGGTCCTCAATGCTTCTTTTTTTACATGAGGTGAAGAGCGTAATCAGTAAAAGGAAAAATAATGCGTTTTGTATCGGTTGTTTCATAAGATGATATTAGTGTTAGTTGAACAGCAATAACTGGATTTGGTTTGGATTATTTTTTTCTTCGATCGACGGTTTCAAGGATGAATTTTTTAATATCATCTTTACAAAACGAAGATTTAGAAATGATACAATCCAGAAAATCTGCTGGCCCTGCAAATCAATGAAATATATATTCTTTCAAGTGTAGCATAAATACATCTGTTCTCGTTTTGATGATAAAATACTAAACCAAAAACCAATGAAAAATATCGCTCTAAAAAACAGTCTTTTATTATTGTTCTTTGTCTCAACTATTTTTCTCAGTTGTAAAAAAGACCTTGGTGTCATTCAACCAAAACCAGTAGATTCTTTTCTTCCAATGCAGGTAGGAAACCTTTGGTATGCCAACAAAGAAAACTACACGGAAATTCAAGATAGCACGCTGATCAATGGTAAGCTGTTCTACAAGTTTTTCTCCTTAATTGGAGGAGATGGCATCAGCATTTCTTATTTGCGTATTGATGAGCAAGGTAAACTTATCGCTAGTGATC
The DNA here is from genome assembly GCF_001422545.1 of Pedobacter sp. Leaf41. Taxonomy (GTDB): domain Bacteria; phylum Bacteroidota; class Bacteroidia; order Sphingobacteriales; family Sphingobacteriaceae; genus Pedobacter. The sequence continues at coordinate 233,051 of NZ_LMLE01000006.1, forward strand.
CAAAATACCCAGACTTGAGGGTTATACTAGCCGACTTTAACGCAAAAGTTGGGGATGTGTTTTTTACCATGGGGTCTGGTACTGATACCGACCAACAGGTTACCGTTACCGAAAAAACAGATTCTGAAATGCGCTTTTCATTCGATTCCATTTATCATCCGAATTTGAAAGGACATCCTTTTGTGGTTGGTTATATTAAGGGGCAGGGTTTTCCAGGAACCTGGACGAAGCTTCGCATTAACGGTGTTCAAATTAAATAATGAAACATTAAAACGCTCCAGTCAAAATTAAAAATGGCCACAGATGAAGATCTGGGCCATTTTAACTAAGTAATTTTATTATTTATTCTTTCTCAGGTCTGTAAATTCCCCTGCTTTGTTTTTAGAAGTTTTCTTCAGCTTAAACTGATCAAACACTTCTCCAGATGCTTTGTAAGCCGTATAATTCAAATCGTCACCATTTACAGAAATGATTTGGAAGAGCTGCGTATCTTCGGCAAAAACGTCCATCCATTTTGGGTTAACATCCACCTTGTACATCTTCGGTCCAGCTACAGAAACCACATACATTGGTCCGCCCACTTTGCCAGAAGTTCCGAAAGGCAGGTTTTGACCACGACTATAGGTATGATCATGTCCTTGCAACAATAAATCGACATGGTATTTATCAAAGAGTGGTTTAAATAATTCTCTGAATTCCTTATTATCTCGCCCTTTTGCCGTAGAATAAATTGGGTGGTGATAAGTAATCATCGTCCATTTTTTTGGATTATTTTTCAAGACTTCCTCAAGCCACTTTGCTTGCAATTTTAAAGAGGTAGAATCCAGTACAATCATTTGTGAATTGAGCGAGATTACCCTCACATTCGAATAATCTATATAATATACCGATTCTTTTAAACGCTCAGGACCGTTTTCTGGTAGCGTGTATTGCGCCTGCCAATGCGGATCTAAAGTTAACGTACGCTGCTCATCTCTAAAATATTCATGGTTACCCGATGATGGAATACTCGGAATCATCCCATTGATAAAGCCGCCACCAAAGTGCCACTCACCCCATTCATTATCGTTGTTGGATCTGTTGATTAAATCTCCGGCATGAATAATGAAACGGGCATCACCATGTGTGGTAAAGGCCTTTCTAATTACTCTCGACCATTTTGAACGGATATCGTTCTGTGCATCGCCAAGGTAAATAAAAGAAAAGGGCTTGTCTGTAGCTGGTGCAGTTTTAAACTGAAACCATTCACTCCAATTTTTACCATCGCCAACACGATAGGTGTATAAACGATCTGGTTGCAAATCGCTAAAAGTGATGCTGTGATAATTTGCCGACTGGTATTCTTTGCCTTTTAAAGTGGAAGTGACTGCTTGATATTCCTTCGCATCCGGCTTTTCTAATTTTGGCGAACTGCTTTCCAGCAAAATCTGCCCGTAGCCTATACGTACTGTGCTATCTGTTCTCCAGGTAACCGACTGAGTGGTTTTAGGGTCGCCAGACCAGGTGAGAATAATTCGATCCGGAAAAGGGCTTGCGTTAAAATTTTGTGCCTTAACCTGGTTGTAAATAGCAGCAGATAGTAAAAGGCTTATGGATAAGAGAATTTTTTTTATTTTCATTATTGGAAAGGAGTGTATTTGAAGCCTAGGTTGGCCCATGATGAATAATATTTGTGGTCGTTCGGGCGTCCATCACCATAATCGAGTATGATTTGGGCGTTATTGATGTTACTGATTCCCATGAAAATGGAGAATTTTTTGCTGATTTTTTGTGATGCCGAAAAGTCTAACTGCACTCTTCCTTTTTCCATCAAATCATTTGCTTGCACCTCTGCCAGTTCCGAGATAAAAGTATCGTAGAAATTCACAGAAATACGACCAGAGAAACCATACTTCTCATAAGACAAAGAGGCGTTTCCAACCTTTGGGCGCATAGATGGAAGTCTAACTGTTCTTTCGCTAACTATTCCAGGAACAGTAAATTTAGATTGAATTTGGGTAAAGTTACCGTAGATACCAAAGCCATTTAAGAAACCCGGTAAAAAGGTAAGCTGTTGTTGCCAGGCAATTTCATAACCGTAAACATGCGCATTAGCGCCATTAACGGTTTGTGTTACCTGATAGCCATTAAACTGCCCGCCTACCTGGGTGTAAATACTTTCAAAAATGTAGTTTTCTATGTTTTTGTAAAATACACCACCCGAAATTAGACCGAGGGATTTTAGATAATGCTCAAATAAGAAATCAACATTTGTGGATGTCGCTTGATCAAGATTGGGATTCCCGATTTTCATCCGTTTTCTTCGCGGTTCCACTTCCTGCCAAGGTACTAGATCGTAATAACCAGGACGGGAAAGTGATCTGGTTATTGCAGCTCTAAAATTGGTTCTCGAATCCAAAGCATATTTTAGGTTTAAACTCGGGAAAAATCCAGCGAAAGATGATTTTGTGTTCACCTTATTGGTACTCACATAATTACCGGTGTTATCAAAATTTACGATATTTCCATTGTAATTGAAACCGGTGCGTTCGTAACGCAAACCAGCAATAATATCAAACCTATTTAAGGTTAGTTTTCCCATTCCGTAACCCGCGGCCAATGTTTCGTTGCCATTGTAAGTATCTGGGTCGGTGTTCTGACGGATATAGGTGGTATTATCTACAAAAAGTGATTTGTTGTTTTGGTAATATTCTTCTACCAGATAACCATCAGCAATTGCTCCCGAAAGGTTATAATTGCCATCGAAATATTTCTCACGCTCATAGTTTCCGAGGAAGTTGGAAAGCGATAGTGTTCCTGTTTTTAGAGTATATTGATAATAATCTCGGGTATGGTCGTCTTCTTTATACTTGTAGCGTCCTCCAAACTTGACCATCAATTTATTTTTTTCACTCAAATCGAAAGTGCGTTGCAAATTTGCCGATGCCTGACCATCTTTATCGTGGGCAATCTGATGGCGGTTGGTGTAATAGTTTGTTTTATAATTTGCGGCATTGTTGGCGTCTACAACTCCAAAATCAAACTGAGGGGCTCTAGGATTAGATACATCCAGCGCAGCTGAAAGACCTGTATTGCTGAAATAACCATCAAAATATAGCGGTTGATCGTATAAACCGGTGGAATAAGTGAAGTCTACGTTCGCTTTCCAGTTATTAAAATCGGTTTTATAGCCTAATGAGAAACTGGTCAAATCGCGGTTGTAATTTCTAGGCGAACCACTCGAACCAATGTTTACACCGGTTACATGGTTGATATCTGTGTAATCGCCAATGCTGTAACTTTTCGTTCCTCTGGTTTGAAGTTCATAAAACTTATTGAAAGATCCTCGCAGGTAAATTTGGCTTTTCTCTGTAGGGAAAAAATCGAGCTCTGCTTGCAAACCCAGGTTTTCACGTCTTAAATCAGAACCTTCAAGTTCTAAATTAGATAACAAAACCTTTTCCTGTCCATTAATTTCATAAGTATCATAATCTTTTTGAACGCGATCTTCGCCTCTAAAGCTCTTGCTATAATTAACCCCAGCAAGGTATGCCCATTTATTATTTCGCTTTCCGTAGGTGATGGAACCATCGATGTTTTGCTTATCTAATAAGAAATTATGACCGAATGAACCTTTTACCTGAAGTTGTTCCTGGCCCTGTTTTGGTGTTTTAGAAATAATATTTACCGAGCCTGATGTGCCATCAGCATCCATATCTGGGGTAAGCGTTTTGTTCACTTCAATGGCTTCTACCGTAGAAGACAAAATTCCGTTTAAATCTATTTCTCTGGAATTTGTGGAAGTGGAAGGCAATCTGTTACCATTCAGCGTTACCGATCCCATAGATTGATCAAGCCCTCTGATGATGATATTTCGTGGTAATCCGTAGCTGTAATCCATGGCAATTCCAGGGACTCTTTGCATCGCTTCACCGACTGTTGCATCCGGAAAACGTTCAATTTGTTCTTCAGAAAGTACATATTTAATGTTATCTGCATTCCGCATGCTATTTAATGCAACCGCCTCTCCACGTCTAATCCCATTAATGGTGATGCCTTTCATATCGTTATTCAATCCCGAAATTTTTAGCTCAACATTGGTGATTCTTCCATCTTCTATACTTACCGTATATTCACTTGGCGAATAGCCAATATAATTTACGGCCAGCATTGCTTTACCTACAGGCACATTATCGATAATGAAATAACCATTCACATCGGTGATAAATTTTCTGTTGGCGCCTTTTAATACCACAGTTGCATAAGGTAGAGTTTTATCGTTTTCCTTATCCTTAATATAACCCACAATAGATCCGGGTTTTGCAATCTTCCGCACTTGAGGTTTGCTTTTAATCATCACTAACCCATTTTCTTCAATCATGATGAGTGAATTTTTTTGCAATAGTGTTTCAAGAATTATTCTGGCAGTTTTCTGGCGATCGCTAACAGTTACTCTGTTTTCGGTAATAGCAGAATTAACGTAAACAAAGCTTACGCCTGTTTTATGCTCAATTTCTTTAAAGGCAACTTTTAATGAAACGTTTTTCAGTTCAAGGTTTATTTTTCTATCCAATCCGGTTTGTCCATTGGCCGGAGAAGCCTGCAACAGGTTGATAAAGAGGATAGAGGTAAAAGCGTAAATCAAGCTTATTCGCATAATTATTTTCACAGAGCAGCTAGCCCCATTAAAATTTTTCATAAATTTGGGTGTGTTTAAATGTTCGTATTTATTCATATTTCCAGATCAATCGACGGTTCGTGGCCATTGATCGATCCTATTAAGGCCGTTTCCTATGTGGGGATCGGCTTTTTAGTTTCCGTTACATGCTTTTCCTCCTTTTACATAAATAGTTTTGTCGATTTGTTTGATATTGATGTTCATTACAGTTTGTATCGTTTTGAGGATCGTTTTTAAATCCTTATTCTCGAATGTAGCATTGAGCTTACAAGAGCTTTGTTGATACCCTTTGGTGTCAAAGTTTACATTGAACCTTCTGGCTATGGTTTCCAATGCCTCTATTATTGGGGTTTGATCGAAAATAAGCGTACCTCTTTTCCAAGCATCTACATTGGGATTATTTGTTACCGCAGCAAATTGTCCCGTCTGGTTGTCGAAGGAAATCTGATGATCAGGCAGGAGAAAGATGGGAGCCGAAGTTGGCGAACCGCTCTTCAATACGCCTACTTTGCCTGTTTTTACCCCGATTTGTATCTGCTTTTCATTTTGGTATGCCCTAATGTTGAAACTTGTGCCGTATACAACCGTTTTAATTTTACGGCTCTCTACCACAAAAGGTTTGGAGGGTTGGTGTTTCACATCAAAAAAAGCCTCGCCTGATAGCTGAATAATCCTTGAAGAATCTTTTAGCATGTCTTTCTTGTACCGAATTGAGCTACCCGCATTTAGATTTACTTTTGATCCGTCGGGAAGATTAATTTCCAATAGCTTTCCTGCCGCTGCGGTTTGAGTAATGTATGTTGAGGTTTGTGGAATAATACTTTTTCTGTAGAATAAGCTTCCCAGCACCAATAAGGCACCGATGCTGGCAGCCGCCAAACCATATTGCCAAAAAGAACGTGATGTTAATTTCGGAGCAGTGCTGGAATGTTCTGACTCAAATTGAGGTAGTGCTTCACTTTCTTCTGGCATGAGCTGCCCAGTCATTTTCCAGATTTTTTCCACTTCGTTAAAGGTTTTTTGGTGTTCAGAATCTTCTTCAAGCCAACTGTTTAATGCCTGCCGGGAATTGATCGTTTCCGTATCTGTAAATCTTTTGATGATGTTATTCCAAATTTCGTCTTTCATGGTCGTTTGTAGGTGCTCATGATGAAAGACAAATTTGAAAGCAGAAAATACGGGTTGGCTAGATTAAGCTTCTGTTAACTGTTCGTTAAACAAATGTTTAGCATGTTCGTGGATAAATCTCATGCTTTTTGCCAGATGATCCTCTACGGTACGGTGCGAAATCTGCAGGAGTTCTGCAATTTCTGCGTAACTAAAACCCTCTATCCTGTGCATCCGAAAAACCAGTTGACGCTTTTGTGGTAACTGCGAAATGGTTTTTTGCAGAAAGTTCATTTGTGCAGATTCGGAAGGTGGAAATGCTGCCGGTTGCGAAAGATCTGAAAGAACCGCTAATTCCTGGCTCTCCAGGTATTGAATTTTTTTCCTTTTATTGCTGGAAATTTGATTGAGTGCGGCATTTTTAACCGCCTTAAACAGATAACCCTTGATGTTTTCGATCTCGTTTTTCTGGCTATTGAGTTGTAAGAATACATCGTTGACAATACTGCTAGCCTCTCCGGAATCGTTAAGATAATACTCGGCATAACCGCGAAGCAATATCGACCAGCGTTTATAGAGCATTGCTAAGTCGCCAGAATGATTGTTCTGGTGCTTTATTTGCCAATTTTTTAAAGAATTTTCCACCAGGTGCTTGTCGGCACAAAGATGCCTGCGAAGTATTACCAGGATATTAATGCAATGTTATCTGTTTGGCTTTTTAGATGGATTGAAATTTGGGAATTGTTGGTCATCAGGCTAAAACATGCGTAGCATCAATAAAACTCTCAATATGGTTTTCAAGAGCTTAAGGTTTTTCAATGCAAAGAAAATATAGACAGTTAAATTAAAAAATATCAAATCTGCCATTAGCTATTGTTTGGTTACCTAATTACTAACTATGATTTGTTATCCGCCAAATATTTTATTTCGGTTCAAATATCGTTTTAACAGTATCAACCTTCAGTCTTTCTTTCAGCCAAGAACGTATGCGGAGCTGGTTTGTAGCTGTAGGTACTTTCGATACTTCGGCGCTAAAAAGTGTGAGTGTATCTTTAATTGGTGTATCCAACCGGTTGATTATAACGTGAGAAAGTACGTAGCTCTTGATTTCGGGAAAAAGGGGAATCAATTCGGCCCTAATCTCCGGCAGCGGCTGAGAAAATTTATCAATTTTGACAGTTTTACCTGGTTGTTGTTCCTTTTTAAAAACATCTTCCATAATACTCGCCTTTATTTGTGAAAAATCAATTTCTTGCCGGGCGTTAAGTCCCTGTCTTATTTTTAAGTTTGTTCCTTCCAGCTTATACTTTTTAAGATTCCCTTTTAAAGTATTTATAAGTTGTTGGGGAAGTTCAGCACCAATTAACAACAAGTCTATCTCTTTTTCGCCTTTTGAGTAACGAAGATTTCGGTTAATCACCTGAGTTGTTTTGAAATTAAACTGTTCACGAATGAAAGTCTGCGCATTGCTTTCAAAAATACTTTTTTGGACAATGCCATAAGCGAGATAAATGCTTGGAATAATAGTGACAAGAACACTGATAAGGATATATCTCGATACTTTTTTCTCTACCCCTGGGTCTTCAAAATGTTTTTTATCGAACTTTAAAAACCGTACAATAAGATAAGTAGAGATACAGATAAAAATACTATTGATAAAAAAGAGATAAAGCGCACCAAAAAAATAAAGCCAATTACCCATTGCAAGGCCGTAGCCAGCTGTACAAAGTGGCGGCATCAGCGCCGTTGCTATTGCTACGCCAGGTATCACATTACTTTTCTCTCTCCTTGTGGCGGCTATAATTCCTGCCAGTCCTCCTGTAAAAGCAATGAATACATCCCAAATAGAAGGAGTGGTTCTGGCTAGCAGTTCGCTCTGCGCCTCGTGTAGCGGGGTAATATAAAAATATATTGTTGAAGTAATAATGCTAATGATCGTGGCAATGAGTAAGTTTCTTCCTCCCTTTTTAACCAGTTCAAAATCATTAGTTCCAATCCCAAGGCCAATACCCATTATTGGACCCATGAGTGGAGAAATCAACATTGCGCCAATAATAACTGCTGTAGAATTCACATTAAGCCCTACAGATGCAATAATGATCGCAAAGATAAGTGTCCAGAGTGGGCCACCTACAAAGATGGAGTTTCTTGAAATCGAATCCACCACTTCACTTTCATTGGCCTTATCAATGTGCAAATTGAAGCGTTTCGCGATGAAAATTTTTATCGCTCCTCTTATATCGTCACTTTTATTTTCCATATTATATTAATTGTTTATTATAAGGGTTTCAATCTTCGCCCGTTTGGTTCATCTCAAGTATGTAAATTATTTTGTGTTTGCAATATTCAAATTTTTCATGGTGATCATTCAACCTCATTAATATTTTGAACTCTTACACCGGGCATGCGACGAAAAATATCATGCATATATTTTCTATGGTTTGCACCTGCAAATACTACCACTTTTTTAATACGTAAGTTTTAGTGCTCTAGATTTGAACGAAAATGTTAGGAGTAAAATGAATACATATTTCATGTTTAAATTTTTGCGGGCCAAAGGTTAAAATGATACAAAGAAAGTTGAATTAATAGCGGTATAGTTGGTCGATGGTATCTTCAAGCGATAAGGCTTTTGAGTATGCACAACAATAGTTTGGAGCGCTAAGAACACATAAAAGAGAAACAGTAGACTTAATTTTTCCATAGCTGTGGAGTTAAAGATAAGAAACTTCGAAGCAAAGAGATTTATTGTAAACCAACTTTCTAACCCCTGTAGGTTTATTATTTTCTAAACTATGTTGATAAACACTTTTCTTTATGCTAAATAATTTAGTAATTTTTGCCTTATGAATTTCAAGGCAGCAACAACGTTAAAAGAATTAAAAATCGGGAGTGAAGTGGTCGTGATTAGTGGTGTTAAAGGTGAAGAAGGATTATATCGAATTATGATTAATCAATCTTTTAAAGGTTACATACAAAAAAGAATGGGTGAATTTTACCGCGTCGACGGTTCTAGCATCCACGATCTTATCTTCGCAAGGATTGCGAATTTTATGATGAGTGAATAATGTTTCTTAGCCAGCGTTTTCATCAGCTGATGAAGGGACAGCTTCAAATATTTATTCCTTAAGGTAAATATTAATCACTTTATCCAAATCGTGATGGATGATCAGGCAAGTAAATATTGATCACTATTCAGCTTGACTGTGAAAGAGGCTGTATCATAAATAAAAAATGTTATCCTGAGCTTGTCGAAGGGCTTGCGAAATATGCTTTTTGAGGCGTTTCGACAAGCTCAACGTGACAAGATTCAACGATAAACTGATTTATGAGACAGCCTCTTCAGTTAGAAAAAGATTTTTAAGTACTAATTGCCCGGATCTTTCACCTTTTCCACTACATCCTGGATGTTTTGCGGTAAGCTAGAAAGCAAGTTGTAGCTTGTAGCAGCTTCGATGTCTCTTACGGATACAATGTAATCCTTCCAGCTTGCACTGGTGCTGTTGATGTTGGGTGTATTGATGGCGATTACCCTGGTTGAAAAAGTTACATGGCGTTTAAAAGTTTTGATAACTGTTAATTTGAGATTGTAAATCCATCCGCTTTATTAAGGAGTTTCGATTGATGAGGTATCATAAATACATTTTATCTTTACGCAAAACGTAGCTGCGGTTTATGGACGAAAATGTCATCAATGCTTTAACTGAACTTGTTGATTTTGATCAGGAGGAACTTCTTCTTTTTATGAAACGCCTCAAACGGCGAAATGTAAGGAAGAATGAATTTATCTTGAGTACCGGAGATATTTGCAAGTCTATGGTAATTATCAATCGTGGTGGATTGCGATATTTCACCATCACTGAAAAAGGCGAACAAAGCCATTGGTTTGCTTTTGAAGGCGAGTGGCTTGGTGACTATGAAAGCTTTTTGACGCGGCAACCTTCGGCCAGTTTTATCCAGGCCCTGGAAGATACTGAAATTTATTGCCTGAGCTATGACGATATGCAGGAGCTTTATTCACTGGGTGCCAGGTTCGAGCGCTTTGGAAGATTGATCGCCGAAAGCCTTTTTATCAGTATTGGGCGATCCCGGTATGATCTTGCCAATTTGTCTGCAGAAGAGCGATATCTTAATCTTATTAAAGCCTACCCAAAAATATTGAAAAGAATACAGATTCAACATGTGGCCACCTACCTGGGCATACACCCTCAAAGTTTAAGTCGAATCAGGAGAAATATCGCGGGCAGGAAACTCTAAAACGTCGACCGGAAATAAGTAACCTAGGTTATTTTTGGATGCTTTTCTTTTAAGCAATTTTGCCCCAATGAAAACATTGTTGAATTTAATCAGGCATCGCCAAAGTGCCACTAAGTTATTGTTTTATTGTGGTGTTATTCACCTGCTGTTGGCCCTGTTTTTCCTGATCCTATTGCCCTTTGAAAACCGGGTAGTGCTGGGCATCAATTTATGGATCAAGCCACTTAAGTTTGCGCTTTCCATAGCCATTTATTCGCTTACCTGGGTGGTATTGCTGGGTTACATTGAGGGAGAGAAAATTAAAAAATATTTTGTCAGGTTTACTGTTTTCGCAATGAGCTTCGAGATGCTGTGCGTTGCCACTCAGGCGGCGAGGGGCGAGCTTTCTCACTTCAATCAGGCAGGCACCTATAATATCATATTATATGCGTTGATGGGGGTTGTCATCGTTTTACAAACAATATTTTCGCTCGCTTTATCAATCCGGTTTTTTAAACCGTTATCATCAGCATTACCCGAGACCATGGTTTGGGCCATTAGATTAGGGTTACTTACCTCTATTTTTTTTGCTTTTCAGGGTGGCTTTATCGGTCAACGGATGGCGCACACCGTTGGCGCTCCTGATGGTGGGCAGGGAATTTGGTTTTTTAACTGGAGCATAAAGCATGGAGATTTAAGAATAGCACATTTTTTTGGCTTACACGCTTTACAACTTTTGCCTGCCTTCGTCTGGATCTTCAAAATCAAAAACAAAGTTCCAGTCATCGTTTTTGGGTTGTTTTATTTTGTTTTTGTAAGCTTGCTTTTTTATTATGCCTTGCTCGGTAATGGATTCGCATAAAGAATTATAAAGTCTTGTTTTGTTATTGAAACAAAAAAGAGACAATCGTTATTATCGATAGTTGGAAGATAATTGAGTTTAATATTTTTATATTCGAGCAATTGCTAAAACGATTGATGTGATTTTATTTGCTATCAAGCCTATATTTTCCACCAAGCTTTTTTAACCTAATCAAACTAACCAGGCATCAAATAGCTGGATCAAAACGATGAATAAATTTATAATCAAACTAATTCTTCTTTCGTTCATACTCACGCTGACAATACAAGTTGTTGCTGCAGCAGAAATAATTGGTCTTCAATGTGATCATTTGGTGCGGCCCATCGGTATTGATAATCCAGAGCCAAGGCTATCATGGAAGATGAATGACGATAGAAGAGGCGCTTTGCAATTAAGCTATCAAGTTATTGTGGGCACCGATTCGCTTAACCTAACGGGGAAGCTCAACGTTAACTTTGATTCTGGTAAAATATCGTCAGGCAGCAGCTTAGTGGTTTACAAGGGGAGGGCTTTGAGGCCGTTTACAAAGTATTACTGGAGGGTTTTGGTAGCTGACAAAGATAATAAATTGGTTTCGTCAACGATCTCGAGTTTTGAAACAGGTATGATGGGGATGGAAAACTGGCGAGGTACCTGGATTAGCGACAGAAATGATGTTGATACCCGACCGGCACCTTATTTCAGAAAAGTCTTTAATTCTGGTAAACAAATCAAATCGGCTAGGGCTTATATTGTTGCATCGGGTTTGTACGAGCTTTATTTAAATGGGGAAAAAGTAGGTAATCATCGTTTAGATCCTATGTATACCCGTTTTGATAGAAGAAATTTATATGTGACTTATGATGTTACATCACAGCTGAAACAGGGAAAAAATGCGGTGGGTGTGTTGCTGGGAAATGGCTGGTACAATCATCAGGCATTAGCGGTTTGGAATTTTGATAAAGCACCGTGGAGGGCCCGGCCGACTTTTTGCCTCGATCTTCGGATTACTTACACCGATGGTTCAACTGATGTAGTAACCTCGGGTAATGATTGGAAAACGAGTTTGAGCCCCATTATATCAAACAACATTTACACCGCCGAACATTATGATGCCCGCCTGGAACAAAAAGGCTGGAACACGATTGATTTTGATGATTCGAAATGGAAAGGTATCACTTTAAGAGCTTCTCCTTCCCGAAACATTGTGGCTCAAAGCATGCATCCCATTCGGAACGTGGAGGAAATAAAGACAAGAAAACTACGCAAATTTAGTGATACCACCTATCTTTTTGATTTGGGAAGAAACATCGCCGGCGTATCAAAACTAAAAGTATCAGGGCCAGAAGGAACAGCAATTCGGTTAAAACATGCAGAAAGGTTGGATTCGAGTGGTCGTGCAGACTTATCTAACATCGATGTTTATTATCGCCCTAAAGATGATAAAGATCCCTTCCAGACCGATATTTTTATTCTAAAAGGCAGTGGCGAAGAAGAGTTTATGCCCTTATTTAATTACAAAGGTTTCAGGTATGTTGAGGTTACCTCCAGCAAGGTTATTAAGTTGGAAGAAAAAAGTTTAGTGGGTTATTTTATGCACAGCGACGTACCTGCGATAGGCAAAATTTCATCATCAAATCCATTAATTGATAAAATTTGGTGGGCAACAAACAACTCCTATTTATCGAATTTATTTGGCTTTCCAACGGATTGTCCTCAACGGGAAAAGAACGGATGGACGGGCGACGGGCACTTTGCTGTAGAAACGGGCCTGTACAATTTCGACGCCGTAACGGTTTATGAGAAATGGATGGCTGACCATCGCGATGAGCAGCAGCCAAACGGCGTTTTGCCAGATATTATTCCAACAGGTGGATGGGGTTACGGCACTGCAAATGGGACGGATTGGACCAGCACTATTGCCATCATTCCCTGGAATATTTACCAGTTTTATGGCGATACTAAAGCGCTTGCAGATAATTATAAGAACATTAAACAGTATGTAAATTACATCAACAGCACAAGTAAGGATGGTTTAACAAGTTTTGGAAGGGGAGATTGGGTACCCGTAAAATCTACATCGAACCTGGAGTACACTTCATCGATTTATTTTTATGTTGATGCTGATATTTTGGCAAAAACGGCCAAACTGTTTCATCACCAGAATGATTATTTAACCTATAGCGCATTGGCGGCAAAAATAAAAAAAGCCATCAATGATAAGTACTTCAATTCGGAAACAGGAATTTATGGTTCGGGTGTGCAAACAGAATTGAGCATGGCTTTGCAGTGGAATATAGTAGCTGATACCGATCGACAGCGGGTTGCCGAAAATTTGGCAAAAAGAGTAGCTGCAGATGGTATGCACATAGATGTTGGAGTTTTAGGGGCTAAAGCGGTTTTAAATGCGCTAAGCGATAATGGACAAGCCGAAACGGCTTACAAGCTGGCAACGCAGGATACTTACCCGGGCTGGGGATGGTGGATTGTAAACGGTGCGACCACTTTGCTCGAAAACTGGGATATGAAAGCCACAAGAGATATTTCTGATAACCATATGATGTTTGGTGAAATAGGCGCCTGGTTTTTTAAAGGGATTGGCGGAATCAAAATTGATGAAGAAAATCCTGGGTTTAAAAATATTCTTTTACGACCACATTTTGTTTCGGGTTTAGAACATTTTACGGCCAGTCACGAGAGCCCTTATGGCACCATTTTATCGTCATGGAAGCGGAATGCAAAGGGTGTTAAGTATGAAGTTAAGGTTCCGGCGAATGCTACAGCTAATGTTGAAATTCCTGTTATCAATGGAAAAAAAGTATACTTAAATGGAAAGCTGATTGATAATAACATTAATATTTCAGCCGGTAGCTATTTTTTCGAAGTGAGGTAGAATGTTGTTGCCCATTGCATTATACGATTTAAAAAGCTTTCAAGGAGACAACTTGCAACCATTCTTTCAAAAACATCGTCTGATCCATAAAGTTCTGCGGTTTTGCTTTGATTGTTTTAAAATAGCTGAACACTGATTAATCTTTTGAGTAAGTATTGATGAAAAAAATTTTGTTGCTGGTATTTGTTTTAAGCGCTTCTCTGAATTTAAGGGCTCAGAAAAAGACAAGCCAGGATAGTATTGCGATATTTTATAAGGAAGTTTTTTCTGCCTTGAAAAAGAAATACTTACACAAAGGAAGCGTAGATTGGTCAGCAGTTGAAGCTGAAACAAACAAAAAGTTAACCTCTTACGGCAATTTTAATCATCATTGAATGAACTACCGCTTCTATTTAAGCAAATTGGAGCAACTCATTGTAATGTTTATTACCAAAAACAAAAGTATGCAGCAAAAGGTAAAATGGTTTCGAAAGATGCTTACAGTGATCAATGGAAGATAAAGTACGATAGTAAGCCTGTCTTTGAGGTAAAAGTGATTGGTGAAAAATATGTTTACATTCTAATGCCTGCAATGGTCTTTTTCGATTTGAGCGCCGAAAACATTCACAAAACTGCTCAGCCGATGTATGACCAGATAGCCGCTATTAAAAACGATATAAAAATTGAGGGTTGGATAGTTGACTTACGTTTCAATACCGGCGGAAATTCTATGCCAATGCTGTTGGCTTTGTATGATTTTCTAGGAGATAATAAAATTTGGGGCGTAATGGATGTGAACAAGAGACCCCAAAGTGTAGATGAATTAAGAGCGGGCAATTATCTATTTGAAACTAAGAAGATGTCATACATTAAACCAAACGGAGCATTGTTAGATCAATCAAAAGTAGCTGTTTTAACAGGCGTCTTCACGGCCAGCTCTGGGGAGGTAACGGCAATTGCATTTAAAGGTAGACCCAATACAAAATTTATAGGACAAGCTACCTACGGTGCCACAACCGCTAATATTTACTGGCAGCTTCCATTTGATGCGACAATGGCCTTAACAACTTCTTATTACAGTGATAGAAATGGCGTTTATCATCCAAATATTGTTCCAGATGTTCTGATTTCAAAACAAGACCGTTTCGATGATTTGTTAGCCGATGGAAACATTAAAGAAGCAATAAAATTTTTTGAAAACAAAGGACAAAAACCTGTCGTTTATTAATGTTTTTGCCCCTTATTAACTTTAAATAGATGTAATATTTGTGGGAAAAGTGCGTCTATTGTTTCTTCAACTCCGTTTTTCGATCCTGGCAAAGTCAGTACCAGCGTATCTCCAATAAAACCAGCAACACCTCTTGAAAGCATGGCATAAGGCATTCGCTCTTGTCCGTAGCGCCTGGCGGTTTCCATAATGCCCTCAATTTCGCGATCTAAAAGTGGCGTAATGGCCTCCGGTGTAACATCACGTGGCGATAAACCGGTTCCGCCAGTAAAAATCAATAACTGGTGTTGATCATTAGAAAGTTCAGTAGCAACCTTTCTAATTACATCCACATCATCGGGTACAACATCGTACTTTAAGGTTTCTATTCCAAACTGTTCCAGCCTGGCAATTACCGCTTTGCCCGATAAATCTTCATTTTGATTTTGAAAAATCGAATCAGAACAAACGACCACAGCAGCTTTAAGCTCAGCGAATCGTTTGTTTTTCAAATCTGATTTTCCACCAGATTTCTCAAGTAACTTGATGTTTTTAATTTCGATGCCTTTATCAATGGGCTTCAGCATATCATACATCGTTAACGCCGTAACTGAAGCACCATGCATGGCTTCGACTTCAACACCAGTTTTGTAAATGGTATGCACCTCAACCAAAATCTCAATTTCCATCTCTTTAATCTCAAAAGTTATGGAAGAATATTCTACAGGAAGTGGATGGCAATCTGGAATGACATCGCTAGTGCGTTTTACACCGAATAAACCGGCTGCTCGGGCAAATTCGAAAACATCACCTTTAGGTACTTTTCTTTGTACCACCGCATCGATTGTTTCTTGTTTGGAAACTCGAACTGTTGCACTTGCAATCGCTTTTCTTAAGGTATTTGACTTCTTTGTGATGTTCACCATTTTTTAAATATTTTCTTTCCACTGATGACTTGCATCGGCAAATATTTCTTTTCCCCAGATGGGAAGTTCTGATTTAATTCTTTCTACCAGTTCGTTGCAGGCTTCGATAGCAGGTTTACGGTGTTTCGAAGAGGTGAATACGAATAGACAAATTTCACCAGCTCTGATTGTCCCTAAACTGTGGTGGATATGCATGCAACTCAGTGGATATTTGTCAAAAATTTCCTCTCTGATTTCGTGCATCTTATTTAATGCCAGGTCTTCAAATGCAGTATAGTTAATTGCTGAAACTATCTTTCCGTCAATCTCATCCTTTCTCACTTGTCCCATGAAAATACTATGACCACCGATTTCGGTTTTAGTATTGTGGTTGGCGATGCTTTTGGCTATAAATTCTGGTGAAACCGGGCCATCGACAAATATATTCTTGATTTTCTTTTCGCTCATACTAAAAGGTTAAAAAAATGGTTTCTCCACTTAGCAATACCGCCTTTTAAACTGTATATTCTTTTTTTATCTCCATATCTTTGATGCAGTTTTTCTGCTGCTGCAACACTTCTGATGCCATGTTGGCAAAGCAGAACAATGTGATCTGCCTCGATGTTAGAGGAGGCAAATCTATCAAATTCCGACATGGGAACTTGTTGGAAAGTTTTGGCATTTAGTCTCGGAAATTCATGCCGCTCCCGAACATCGATAATTAGGGTAGAATCTTTTTTACTCAGCTCCATCATCCTTTCAGCATCAATCTCGATGTAACTTTGTATCGGATTCTCAATATTATTATTCATTAATTCGGCTTCTGTTGTTACTTTTTGATAATCATCTGAAGGACTGATATTGATCTCATATTGCTCCTGACTGAGCAGGTTATAATGAAGTAGTTTGTTTATTAATGGTTTGCCAATCTTCGTAAGTAGTTTAATGACTTCTCCCGCCGCCATCGTTCCGATAATTCCTGGGAGAACACCTAAAACACCGTTCTCGGCACAGTTAGGGATTTCGTTAGCGACTGGTTGAACAGGAAATAAATCGCGATAATTGGTACTAATGACAAACTCGTTAGCCACATTGAAAATAGCAATTTGCCCCTCAAAGCCAGAAACGGCAGCAAATACCAATGGTTTTTTAAGCAAGACACAAGCATCATTAATTAAGTATCTCGATTCAAAATTATCTGTGCCGTCAAAAATAAGATCATAGCCAGAAATGATTTCGATGATGTTTGTTCTGTTAATTAAAATAGGATGGAGGATTAACTCGGTTTCTGGATTCATTTGCTGAAGCCGTTTCGCCGCAACTTCCACTTTTGATAATCCAATATCATCCATCCCGAAAAGTACTTGCCTTTGCAAATTGGAAAGTTCCACCACATCATGATCGGCAATGCCAATGCAGCCAACACCCGCAGCTACAAGATACTGTAGGGCAGGGCAGCCCAAACCGCCGGCACCGATAACCAAAACTTTCGCTTCGGTTAAGCGCTGCTGAGATTCAATGCCGAATCCACCTAGAATAATTTGCCTCTGGTATCGTTCCGTATTCATTTTATCCTCCTGAAAATGGTGGCATAATTGCAATGCTGTCGCTATTTTTGAGCTCACTATTCTGCTGAACGAGATTTTTATTCAGCGCTAATTTGTATTTCATTCCCGCAAGGTGCGGAAAAATATTTTCAAGGTGTGTCTTCAACTCATCAGTAGTTCCACAATCAATAGTAATTTTTTGATTGCTGATGAATTCTGATATTTTTCCAAAGCTGATGATTTCTATCTCCATTTAAATCAAATCCTAAATCAAAATCACATTTATATTTTCTCCCGCAGCGAAATTTTCTTGCCCTTCATTCAACTGAATCAGGCAATTTGCCTGGGCAAAAGAACTCAATCGGTAAGATTCTTGAGCACCAAGCGGAGTGGCTTTTCCATCTTTGTAATTTCCCTTCAAAAAATGGGTTAATCCCGGTGGCTTTTGATAGGGATGTGTTAATTCCGCCTGAATTGATTTTAAACTGTTTGCTTTATTTGAAAGCTGGTTTAACGCAGGAGCCACATAATTATAGTAACAGTTTAATACAGAAGATGGATTTCCTGGAAGGCCAAAAACAACTTTGTCTTCCTTTTTTCCAAAGAATAGTGGCTTTCCAGGTTTCTGTTTTATTTTATGGAAAATTTGATTTATGCCACAATCTGCCGCAGCTTGAAGCACAAAGTCGTAATCGCCAACACTTACACCACCAGTGAGCAAAACCACGTCATTTCTGACTAAAGCTTCTCTCAAAACAGCTGTCAATGTCTCCAAAGAGTCTTCAGCTTTTAAAATCTCGACATTAAAAATGCCTTCGTTTCTTAAAGCGGCGGCAAGCGAATAAGAATTTGATTCGTATACCTGTCCGAATTGTAAGGGTAAGCCTGGCTGCTGTAGCTCGTTTCCTGTAAGTATTATGGCCACACTTGGGTTGGGATAAACCATTACTTCGCTTACTCCAATGCCAGCTAAAAAAGCCAAAGCCGCCGGACTAAGTAAATCGCCTTTTGCCATAGCCAGCTTGCCAGTACGGATCTCCGAACCAATTTCCCTCACGTTTGCACCCTTTACCAGCTTCTCATCATCGAACGTGATGCGATCATCTTTCTTGCTGGTTTTTTCCTGCATTACCACTGTGTCCGCACCTTCGGGCAGCGGTGCGCCGGTAAATATTCTGCTGGTTTGGCCTTTGGATATGATTAATTTTTGAGCAGTTCCGGCAGCCATCTCACCAATCAAATGCAACTCTTCATGCACATCGTCGAAAATGATGGCATAACCATCCATAGAAGATTGACGAAAAGCAGGAATATCGAATTCGGCAATGATATCTTCAGAAAGGATATGGTCAGCAGCCTCCTGCAGTGGTTTTAAAACCGGTTTAAGTGGAGAAATATGGTCTCCAATTAGCTTTCTAGCCTCTTCAACACTTATCATTTATCCCCCAATGGTTATCATGCTTCGGTTTTTGATCGCGTCAGCATCCAGGTTTTCAAAATGGGTAATTAGTTGTCCGCCCAATTCCTTTTTCTTGCTCCAAATGGAGGCAAAGATTAAGGGAAGTACATCCTCCTTGTTTCTTAATGGCGTTAGCAAATCAGTTTCCCCATCAGAAAATAAGCAATTTTTCAGTTTGCCGTCAGCGGTTAAGCGCATGCGGTTACAGGTGCTACAAAAAGGAGCAGTCATGGTGCTAATAATGGCGAATGACCCTTCATGCCCAGGAATCATAAAGTGTTTGGCTGTATCATGAGGTGCAGATTTTACAGGCAATACGGTAAAATCTTCTTCTACAACATGCAATATTTCCTGCAGGGAAAACATTTTATTGCTTGTCCATTTATTACCTGAAAAAGGCATAAACTCGATAAATCTGATCTGAATAGGGCTGTGCTTTGTCCATTTGATAAAATCATTTATTTCACCATCATTAAGACCTTTCATCACCACCATATTTATTTTTACTGCGATTTTATGCTGTAATAACAGTTCGATATTACTTCTCACCTGGTGAAAAACATCACGCCTGGTGATCATAAAAAACTTTTCAGGCTGTAAAGTATCGAGACTGATATTAATGGTTTTAATACCCGATTCAATTAAAACAGACAACATTTCCGCAAGGCGGGTTCCGTTAGTGGTCATTACCAATTCTACCGGAAGTTTGCCTAATCCTTTTATAATTTCTGCAGCATCTTTACGAACGAGTGGTTCGCCGCCGGTTAAACGGATTTTTTTTACCCCTTGCGCTACGAAAAGTTCTGCCAAAGCGAGTACCTCAGCAGGTTTCATTAAACGCGATGCTGGAGTAAAATCATAATCCTCCTCTGGCATACAATAAAAGCAGCGGAAATTGCAATTATCGGTTAACGATATTCGCAAATAATCATGCACCCTTCCAAACGAATCTGCTATCATCTATTGTTAATTAAATTATTGTAATCTGCTTCAGTATCAATATCAATCTTTCCCAACTCAAATGGAATGTTAACGGTGTCATCGCCATGCGTCTTCAGTAATTGCTTAGCGCCAGTTTCACCGGTTAAATTTAGCAATTCTTCAAAGTATTTCTTGTTGAACAATGTTGGCGTGCCAGTTGTTTCAGCATAGGCACAGGTAACTATGTTTTTTAGTGTCGATTGATGAACAGAATTTAACTGTTCGAATATTTCCGCCTTAATATGTACCTGATCTGCTACTGTAAAGATAGCATTTTCAATTTTAGGTTCGATAGCTAACGCGGTTTGTAAGCCGAAAGAAATGCTCGACGACATGCCATTTTCCCAGCGCTCATTTACAACATAAAAAACCTCAGCTACTGCAGAGCGTTGCTTTATTTCTTCGGCATAAGCACCCAATACGATCACGATCGGATGAAACTTTGTTTTTACCGATGCTGCAATTGTAATATCAATTAAAGCTTGGCCCTGGTAGGTTAAAAGCTGTTTCGGCTTTCCCAATCTGCTGGAATTTCCTGCGGCCAAAATGATAATTGCGGTGCTCATTAACTGCTTTTGTTATCGTAAACGTGAATTGGATTTTTCTTGTCTTTCAGCATCCCTGCAGATGCGCCCGAAAAGGTGGCCTTAATTTCTGCAATAATAGAAATCGCAATTTCTTCGGCAGTTTCCGCTCCAATATCCAAGCCAATTGGCCCATTTATTTTACTTTCCTGTTCCGGTTGATTCAGTTCTTCCAACATTCTGATCAACTTTTTCTTCGGTCCTAAGGTGCCAATGTAAGGGGCATTCGTTTGTAAGAGCAAGTCTAAAAGTGCCGTATCGTAATTGTAATTATGGGTCATCAACACAAAAGCTGTTTGCCGGTCTATTTCTACTTGTGATAAAAGGCCTTCTGGCTTAGCTACTAAAACCTGTTTCACATTCGGAAACCTTTGTTGCGAAGCGTGTGTTTGCCTGCCATCAACAACGGTAATTTCCCAGCCTAAAATGTTTGCCATCTCAGCAAGGGGTTGTGCATCATTTCCTGCGCCGGCAATAATCAACTGAATAGGAGGAGGGATAAATTCCAGAAAGGCATCAAAATGCTGATCCTCAATAGTATAAGTTTCAAATCTCGATAACCCTAACTTTAATACATCAAAAGCATCATTTTTAATGGAAGCTATAATGGCATCAGTTATTTTTTCCAGGCTATCTTTCTCCCTGAATAACATGATTGAGCCGGGCTGATTTTTGCTCTCTAATGAGAACAAAGTGGCAATAACGCAGTTTTCCCTTCTGCTATTTGCTGCTTTTAAAATCTCAATCGGGTTTGCTTTGTCTTCGGGCGAAATGGGCTCAAAAAGAATATGAACAATGCCATTGCAGCCCAGCTGAACACCGAATTTTGCATCATCTTCGTCGGTGGTATCGTAGGTGACCAATTTGTTTTCCTGCTGGTGAATAGCCGAAAGTGCTTTTCTGAGCGCATCACCTTCTAAACAACCACCACTAATGGCACCAGTTAAAAATCCATCATCGGTTACCAACATTCGGGCACCGGGGCGCCTATACGATGAACCTTCTACTTTTACAACCGTTGCCAAGGCCGACTTTTTATTTTCGGAGATGGCTTTTTGATAAGCAGCTAGAATATCAACAATTTCTTTCATACAGGGATTTTATTCGAACCAAACCGCAAGATTGGCATAAAAATTAAATACTTGCCATATCGAATGGTAATTTTCTTATCCTTTTTCCTGTTAAATCGAAAATGGCCTCGGTTAATGCCGGAGCAAATGGGGGTAAACCTGGCTCGCCAATACCACCAGCATCTTCATTATTTTCCATAATGTGAACTTCAATCGGCGGAATATTAGTAATCCTTGGCATTTGATAATGGTAAAAATGATGTTGTTCTACCAACAGCAATCTTACAACCTTTAGGCCATTCGCCCAACGAATATCGAAAGTTGAATTAAACAAATTCAAAACCGATTGTTATAAATTATATTTGCTCACTTTAGCTTATTAGCATACCTATTAAATTTATGAAACCCTATATCATCCCCAAATTAATTCTTTCATTTTTGCTGATCTGTTCTTTTAGCCGAACCTTCGCCCAGACTACCGATGCCGTAAAGATAAGTGGGGTGCTTACTAAACCTTACACGCTAACCTCAGCCGATTTGGCGAAAATGCCTAGGGTTAAAGTTTCACGGAAAGATGGTGATAGCACAAATTATGAATATTCTGGCGTGCTACTTTCTACGGTTTTGGCTAAAGGTGGGGTCACACTCGGTAAAGATTTACGAAGAGAAAACTTAACAAAATATGTGATTATTGAGGCGATTGATGGTTATCAGGTCGTATTTTCTTTGGCCGAATTGGATGCGGATTTTACAGATGAAAAGATTATTTTGGCAGATACTGTGGACAATGAGCCACTTCTTTCTACTGAAGGTCCGTTTAGAATTATTGTAGAAAACGATAAGCGGGCAGCGAGATGTATAAAACAAGTTACGAGTATAAAAATTGAGTTTGCTAAATGATCAGAATTAAGACAGTTGCCAATAAGATGATGGCTTGCATCGGCATATTACTGCTGTTTAATGCACAAATCTACGCTCAAACCCTTCGCATTGCGGTAGCTGCAAATGCCCAAGCGGTGATTAAAAAATTGCAAGTCGATTTTAAAAAACAGACAGGCATCAACACCGAAGTGATTTCAGGAGCATCTGGTAAGCTTACGACTCAAATTATGAATGGGGCGCCTTACGATGTTTTCCTTTCTGCAGATACAGAATTTCCCGCTAAACTTTTTGCTGCAGGTTATGGAATTCAAAAACCAAAACTTTATGCATTAGGCAGTCTTATTATATGTGGAAATGTGCAAGGCGATATAAAAGATTGGCAAAAGCTGGTATCGATGGATGTGGTAAAAAAAATGGCTATTGCCAACCCAAAAACTGCACCATATGGTTATGCCGCCCTGCAATCGTTAAAATTTTATAATTTAGAGAACAAAATAAAACATAAACTGGTATTTGGAGAAAGTATCGCCCAGGTGAACACCTACCTTCAAACTGGAGTTGTAGGTTTAGGTTTTACCACCGAATCTTTCTTATATGAAAACGGATTTAATGCTAAGTTGAAATGGGCGAGGGTAGATCAAAAAAGTTATAAAAATATTGAACAAGCGGTTATTTTGCTGTCGCATGCAAAAAAATCAGGAATAAATAATGCATTAAAATTTTATGAATATCTTTCGTCGGCATCAGCCAGAAAAATTATTAAAAACAATGGTTATCATCTACCAAACTAACCTTAAAAAATAATGGATCTGGAACCGATTTGGCTAAGTTTGAGGTTGGCTGCCATTACCACCATTTTGCTGCTTTTTATTGGGGTTCCTATTTCGTATTGGCTATCGCGGAAGCAAACTGTTCTAAAACTTATTGCCGAAGCGCTTATTACCATGCCTTTAGTATTGCCACCATCGGTACTTGGTTTCTATTTGCTTTTGGCTTTTAGTCCGAGTAATGCTTTTGGCGAGTGGCTGCAGGCGCATTTAGATTTACAACTGGTCTTTTCATTTAAAGGGTTGGTCATTGCTTCCATTATTTATAGTCTTCCTTTTATGGTCAGTCCGCTAAAAGCAGCTTTCTCTCACCTGCCAAAATCAATGGCAGAGGCTTCTTACATGATGGGTAAATCTAAAGCGCAAACCTTTTTTAAGGTACTTTTGCCAAATATTAAAGCCTCTATTTTTACAGCTGTGGTATTGACTTTTGCACATACATTGGGAGAGTTTGGTGTGGTATTAATGATTGGTGGAAACATCCCCGGGCAAACGAAAGTAGCATCGATAGCGATTTACGATGCAGTGGAAACCATGGATTATGCATCAGCCAACTCTTATGCTCTTATTTTATTTGCCATCACTTTCATCATCGTAGTAGGCGTTTTTATCATCAATAGAAATGCAGTTAAAAGCCCATTCGAATGATAGAGATAGATATTGAAAAAAAAATGGGTAATGGTTCTGGCAGTTTGGCACTTCAGGTTAAGAGCGCCTTCCAATCAAATTCAGTCACCAGAATTTTAGGCCCTTCGGGAGCTGGTAAATCGACTTTGTTAAAAATTATTGCCGGGCTTGTCTTGCCAGATAAAGGGACAATTAAGTTTGAAAATAACATTTGGTTCGATGGCCAAACAAAATACAATAAAAAAGTGCAGGAGCGCCAGGTGGGCTTTGTTTTCCAAGATTATGCACTTTTTCCGAACATGACGGTTGAACAGCATCTGAGCTATGGCACAACGGATTTAAATTATATCCGTGAATTGCTGGAAATGGGTGAGTTAGATCAACTTAAATATCGCTATCCAAAACAACTTTCAGGTGGCCAACAGCAGCGCCTTGCTATTTTGCGAGCGCTATCTACTAAGCCTAAATTATTGTTGATGGATGAACCTTTTTCTGCACTTGATGCTGCACTCAAAAACCGGATGATGGAAAGGCTGAAACTGATATTTGAGGAGCAAAAAACCACTGTAATCATGGTGACGCACCAAGATAATGAATGGGCGAGTGCCGATAATCAGATCTTTAACCTGGAAAGTAGAGAAAATTAGGAGGTTGATTTTAAGTTGTGGTGGTTCCCAGCTGGGAACCACCACAACTTAAAATATTTATTGCGTTTTAAACCGCTGACACGCTTTGGTAGCTTGTATTCAAATTAATATTTGCTTTCTCGGCAGCCTCAATTGGCGCATAATCTGAAAGGATTAAAGCTTTCCCTTTCTTCACGCAGACATCATGCTCAAAATGAACGGATGGTTTACCATCTTTAGTTCTTACGGTCCAGCCATCTTTTTCGATGTAAACATCTTTTTTGCCCAAGTTAATCATCGGTTCAATGGCCATAACCAAATTTTCTTTAAGCATTAAACCCGAACCTCGTTTGCCATAATTAGGCACTTGAGGATCTTCGTGCATGCTTTTGCCTAAACCATGACCAACAAAATCTCTCACTACACCATAGCCTTGCTTTTCGTTGTGATTTTGAATGGCGTAACCAATATCACCCAAACGTTTGCCTACCACTGCTTCGTTAATGCCAACAAAGAGCGATTCCTTTGTCGTTCTTACCAAATCCAGGATGTCCTGACTTGCTTCACCAATTACAAAAGTATAAGCATGATCGCCATGGTATTCGTTCTTGATCACACCTACGTCAACTGAAATAATATCACCGTCTTTTAGGGTTTCTGTACCGGGGAAACCATGCACCACTACATCATTAACTGAAGTAATAATATGATGTGGGAAACCGCTATAGTTGTAAAATGAAGGTACAGCGCCATGATCAAGTATAAATTGATTGGCAAGTTTATCAATTTCAATGGTCTGCAGTCCGGGGCGTAATATTTTAGCGATTTCGGAAAGGGTTTCGCTTACTAAAAGTGCACTGATTTGCATCAGCTCCACTTGTTCATCAGTTTTATAAAAAATCATTGTTGCAAAATTACGAATAAGTTTTTTAAATGCTTATCGTATTTACAGCGTTACAAATTTTACTCCTAAACTTACCCAACGGGAGGGAAGGGGAATGGCTCCAATTTCGAAATACCGGGTGTCAAAAATATTTTGTGCATCCATGTAAATGGTGAATTTATTAATAGATTGACTCAACCTGAAATCATTAATCCAGTAAGATGGACCG
Organism: Pedobacter sp. Leaf41; assembly: GCF_001422545.1. Lineage (GTDB taxonomy): Bacteria > Bacteroidota > Bacteroidia > Sphingobacteriales > Sphingobacteriaceae > Pedobacter. The sequence goes on from NZ_LMLE01000006.1 coordinate 258,591, forward strand.
GTTATCCGCTGATTAAATCGCGTGGCCAAAAGCACAGAAAAGTGATGATACTTGAAATCTACGGTATTGGTAACTTGATGCTTTAGCGCCGACAATTGGTATTTTGAAGCCAGCACTTGCGCCATGTTTTTAAACTTCGAATCTAAATAAGAGTAGGCCAAACTAAAATTAAAGTTGGATTGGTCATGTAGCGCTAAATGATAATTAGAGCGGAAATTAATCCCTCTGGTAACCATTGTACCCACATTGTTGGCCTGGAAAGGTTCGGTAGCTACGAGTCTTGTCCAATCGATAAATTTATCTATGTTTCTATAAAAAAAGCTGGAGTTGAAGGTGAAATTGCGCTCCAGAAATTTAAATCCCGCTTCGCTTTGAAACGCATTTTCGGGTTGTACATCGGGGTTACCAATGTTTCCTGGTCGTTGGTTAAGGTATAAATCGGTAAAAGAAGGAATCCGCTGACTGGTACCGAGACTACCAATTAGTTTGAGTGCGTTACCAATGGCATAACTCGCATCTATCCCTGGATAAATTTGCCACTTATAGGAGGAATTGTAGTTAATGTAGGCACCGGCATTTATATCCAGTCTTTCGAAGAAACTAGTGCGGTACTGAGTATAGAAGCCTGCGTTTTCACGGCGGTGATTTCCAATATTTGACGAGTTGATATTTTCGCTTCTCACTTCGGCACCGAAACCGAGTTCGCCAGTATTGGTTTTGTATGTGCTGGTTACTTCTGCTGCGAATGAATTGGTAGCATGTTTACTTACTCCAGCATTCGGATTTACATTGCCAAAATAACGGTAATCATCAAAATTATACCGGTAGCTTAAGCGTGGCAGCAAAGTCCATCGGGTAGATAAAATATGTTTAGATTGGATTGATGCTAACGTAGTTTGAACCTTTTCTGTCGAGTTTCTATCGCCTGGAGCGGCATAAAAACCGTTGGCACCAAATTCATTTTCGGTATAACCTGCCGCGGCAATAATTTCATTAGCATCGTCAATCTGGAAATTTCCCTGATAAAGCAATTTCGTGTTTTCGAATTGCGTATTGAAACGATAGCCATTGCTTTTATCGAAACCGCCAAAAAGCGAATGTTGTTGCTTCTCCTTGCTCAATACGCCACCCAACTGAACTCCGTTGTTATAAAAAGTTTTTCCAGTGCCTTCCGTATTTTTTTCAAAGTTCGATCCGGCATGTACATCTGCCAGCACACCAGAATGTGTAGGCTTTTTGGTGATGATATTAATTGCGCCGGTGAGGCTGTTTATGCCGTAGATTCTGGCGGCAGGGCCTCTAATAATCTCTATCCTTTCAATTGCTTCTACCGGAATCGGCAGGTTAAGCATGTTGTGTGCCGTTTGGCTATCAATAATTTTGGTTCCGTTTAATAACACAACGGTTTGTTCAAAACTCCCACCATCAATACTAATATCTGCCTGACCGCCGAAAGGTCCGCGTTGCCTTAAATCTACACCATTGGCATATTGAAGCAATTCCTGGATGCTGCGACCGGGCAATTTGGCAATTACGGTTTGATCGATTACGTAAACATTTCTGTTCTGTTTTGAGATTGGGGTTTTAAAACCATTTTCATTAATGACCACATCATCAATCTTAATTACAGTATCTTGTTTTTGTTGCGCATATAACTCTGCACTGAAGAGTAGCAGTAACGCAAAATAAAGTTTTTTCACTTGGCTAATTTTTTTCAAAAGTAGTATCTTGCCGTACCACTAAAGTATACCAGTTTAAATAAAATGGATAGTCCGGTTCAAATTCCTTTTAAAAGTTTTATACAGCTCGATTCGAAAAGCGCAACAGCTATTTATTTACAAATCGTTTTTGAGTTTATTAAAGCTATACAACTCGGTTTTCTTCCCGAGGGAACGAAATTGCCAGGCAGCAGAATTTTGTGTAGGCTATTGGGTGTAAATAGAAATACGCTAATCAAAGCTTTTGACGATTTAGAATCGCAAGGGTTTATAAAAATTTCAGCGAGTAAGGGTACCTTTATACTATCTAGTCAGAAGCAGGTTGTGAAGAAAGAGGGGATTCGTTCTTTACCAAATGACCTCCCGGTTGCTGTCGATTTTGATTTTAAGAAATCAAATATTCTGGATAATCCAGTTGAGGGAAGTGACTTATCCCTTCAATTTAATGATGGTTTGCCCGATGCCCGGCTTGTGCATACGGACGTACTGGCCCGGTTGTATGTTTCGAAATTAAAGAGAAACAGAAATAACGGGGTTTGGGAACAACTGCAAACACAAGCGCACCTAAATTTTAAAGCGCAGTTTTGCAATTACCTAAACCTAACCCGCGGGTTAAAAATAGCACCATTAAATCTCCTCACCACCACCAATCATGAAATCAGCTTATTTCTTGTACTGAAATTGTTGATAAATGCTGGCGATAAGGTTGTTGTTGCTTCACCAGGCTATTATTTTTCCAACATGAGTATTCTGGATAGCGGAGCACAAATTATTTCCGTTACAATAGATGAGGAGGGGATTAATGTGATCAATCTTCGTGAAATATGCAAAGCACATCAAATTAAGGTACTTTACCTCACCTCCGTAAATCTTTATCCTACAACAATTTCTTTAAGCGCAAAGCGAAGAATAGAAATATTGGAACTGGCTAGAGAATACCGTTTTATCATCATTGAAGATGATTACGATTTCGAATTTCATTTTGATAATAATACTGTGCTTCCGTTAGCCGCTATTGATACTTATAAGAATGTGGTTTATATTGGCTCGTTTGCAAAGTCTCTTCCGGCAGGTTTTAGCTATGGATTTGTGTCGGCACCGCCAGATTTCATCGCTGAATTAGAAAAACATCAACGCATACTAGCATCCGGTGTTGACGTAATTAAGGAACAGGTACTTACCGAATGGATTGAAGAAGGAGAAGTTCATCGCCTGGCGAAGAAAAATAAAAAAATATACAAGGAGCGGAGGGATTATTTTGTTGAGCTACTTCATCTTAAACTGGAAGGATCGATTAAATTTCAGGTTCCTAACCAGGGCTTGGCGGTTTGGATAGAATGGCTGCCAAGTTTTAGTTTAATAAAGTTCCAAAAAAAATGTCTGGATAACGGATTGTTTCTGCCTAAAACAACCTTGTATCAAAATAAAAATTTAATTGCTACCCGCCTGGGCTTTGGCAGTTTGAATGAAAAAGAGATGGAAAATGCTGTGGCAATTTTGCAAAAATCTATTGCTGAAGTACTGATAGAAATTAGATAATATTTTACAATTCATCGATAGTATTGTACAGTTAAAAGTTAGGAGTCCTTGCTAAATTTGTGGTTAGATAAAATTTATTAGAGAATATTAATCTCATTTGTAAAAAAAGTGATGCGAATATTCGAGATCAAATTCATAACCGTATTTTTGACGTTTATGATATTTTATTGAACTTTTTTTAACTAACCAATATAAATCGATGAGCAAAAATTTACATAACAATCCTTTGTTTAAGGCACTCAGTATTCTCGGTGTAATAGGAGGAATGGTTACGCTACCTATTCTGTCTTTTGCGGTAGCATTGCCAAAACCGTTGGTATCCATCTCAAAAAGTAAGCTAACGAAAGTGGTTCCGGTAAGAGGAACTGTTGTGGACGCTAAAGGCGGACCATTACCTGGCGTAGTGGTAAAAGTTAAGGGAGGCGGTGCCGCGGTTGCTACAGATGCAGACGGAAGGTTTACGCTAAATATCGAGACCGGAAATGAAACCTTAGTTTTAAGTTTGGTAGGCTTTAAGTCGACTGAATTTCCGGTAAATGGAAAAACAGAGGTTAAAATCGTGATGAGCGAGGATATAGCGAATCTCGAGGATGTTGTGGTAGTTGGCTACGGCACAGTTAAGAAGAAAGATTTAACAGGTGCAGTATCTAGTGTAAAAAGCGAAGACATTACCATTAGTCCGGTAAGTAGCCCAATGGAAGCTTTACAGGGCAGGGTTGCCGGTTTGGATATTCAGCGTACCAGTGGGCAATCGGGTCAATCACCAAATGTATTACTTAGGGGAAATAGATCCATTACCGTCGGTTCAATTCCTGGTGCTTCTCAAAATCCTTTGTATGTTATTGATGGAATTATTGGAAACATCAACAGCTTAAATCCAAACGATATTGAAACCATTGATGTATTGAAGGATGCTTCATCAACTGCAATTTATGGTGTGGCTGGTGCAAATGGCGTAATCATGATCACCACTAAGAAAGCTAAAGCGGGTAAGGTACAAATTGATGTTGATTCGTATTACGGTACTAACGGCAGAGCAGAATTTCCAAAAGCTTTAACCCGCGATGCCTGGTTAAGTTACATTAACGAACGTTATTTCGCTGCAAATGGTAGATATCCGGCAAACTTAACAGATGCAGGTGTGCCAGCATCGGGAATCACCGCAATTAACAATGGCCAATGGGTTGATTGGGTAGATGAAACATTACGTAACGGATCACAACAAAATCACCACATTTCCATTCGTGGAGGTTCTGAAAAGGTACAAGGATACATGTCATTGGGTTACATTCAAGAAAAGGGTATTTACCAAGGCGATCAATCTAAATTCTATAATGTTCGCGGTGGGGTAGATGTAAACTTCAACAAATATTTTAAAGCCGGGCTACAAACTACCGTCAACTTAAGGGATGGTGACCAAACGAATAGCCGGATTAATAAAGCATTTGGTGTTTATCCGCTAGGGTCGGCATATAATGAAGATGGTTCGGTAAACGCACTTCCACTTGCTGGTGTTTCTGCGGTAAGTCCGATTGCTAATTACGCCGATGGTGTATTTATCAACAATACAAAAAGTCTTTTCCTGGCTGTAAATCCTTATGTGGAAATTACGCCAATTAAAAATCTGTCTATCCGTTCAAATTTAGGTTTAACCCTTTCGGCTAACCGACAAGGTACTTTTGCAAACGAACGTTCTTATAATATCCTATCGGAAGGTAGAACCGCAAAAGAAGCCAGCTATGAAAATAATATTGCTTACAATTATCTGTGGGAGAACATTATCAACTATAATCTTACAATTGCAAAGGACCATCAGTTTACTGTAACAGGAATCACATCATTTGAAGATAGAAGAGGAGAACGCTCATTTATTTATGGTACTGGGCTTGAGTTTGATGACTACAAGTTCTATAATCTGGCAGCTGCAACGTTGTCTACCACTAAAGCAACAGGTTATACGCAACAAAACAGAATGTCGTTCGCCGGAAGAATCAACTATAATTACAAAGGAAAGTACCTTTTTCAGGCATCCAATCGTTGGGATGGTGTATCGCAGTTAATAGATAAGTGGTCTACGTTTCCATCAGTTTCTGCGGCGTGGCGTATTAGTGACGAGAAATTTATGGAATTTAGTAAAGCTTATGTAACTAACCTGAAATTAAGAGCGGGTTATGGTGTTGCCGGAAATCCAAATATCCCTGCTTACAATAACAGCACTTTGGTGGCTTCAAGATCTGGCGATTTTCCACTTACATTAGGAGGTTCTACTGCATTACCATTGTATTCTACCAATCGTGCTTTGGGTAACGAAGCCTTAACCTGGGAGCGCTCATACAATTTCAACTTAGGTTTAGATTTTACATTATTTAACGGAAGAGTAGATTTTGCCGGAGAGTATTTTCACACAAAATCTAAGGGCGTACTATACCCAAGAAACTTGCCGCCGACGGATGGTGGCTACGATGCTAAAAACCAATATTTCATTTACGCCAATATTGGTGAAACTAAAAATCAAGGTGTTGAGATCACTATTAACAGTAGAAATATCGATACGAAAAATTTCAGATGGAATTCTGCATTTACTTTTACCAGAGCTACAGAAGAGCTAACTAAGATTGACTTAGGAAACTCTGTAGCGGCAACCTCGCTAATTACCAATAACCTTTTTGTGGGCAGCCAATTACCACAAACTGTAATTTATGGATATAAAAAATTGGGTATTTGGCAATTAGGTGAAGAAACGGAGGCTGCAAAATATGGCGCCAAACCTGGCGATATGAAATTGGCGACTGTGCCTAGAATTGATGCCTCGGGTGTGAGTGATAATGGCGTTCACCCATATACTGCTGCAGATAGAATGATTCTGGGACACAACACACCAGATTTTAGCTTAGGTTTGCAAAATACCTTCGCCTATAAAGGATTTGATTTAACCGTATTTATGACCATGCGCTATGGACAAACCATTAATGCTCAACTTTTGGGATATTGGAATTCTGTTGCACAGCCCGATACCTATAATTATTGGACACCGACAAATCCGACTAATGATTTTCCAAGACCAACGCTTGGGGCTGTAAACAATAATCTAATTAGTGCACTATCAATTGTTGATGGATCATATTTCAAAATAAAAAACATTACGCTAGGTTATACTCTGCCAACCAAATTAAGTACCAAAGCTGGATTTAGCCAGATCAGATTTTATGGCACAGCCTATAACAGTTTTGTATTTGCAAAGAGTGATTTGCTGAAAAATATCGATCCTGAAACTGCTGGAAACGATAGCTTTCCATTATACAGGCAAATGGTTTTTGGTTTAAACGCATCATTTTAATTTTAAAGAAATAGGGAATGAAAACATTATATAAATATTCGCTAGGCTTAATTGTAGTCTTTTCGCTTAGCACAACTTCATGTAAAAAATATCTTGATGAAGTAAATCCTGGTGCCACTACTTTAGAAACGGCTTATACCAATAAATCGGGTTTTGAAGGATTGATTAATACCATTTATGTAGATAATTACTTCTTCTATGGTAAAGTAGATTTCATCGGTCCATCAGAAATGGGGACTGATTTATGGATCAATTATGCAGGTTCGGATATCGGCATTACCACTTACGATAACACTTTAAACACCAACTTGTCTACACTCAAAACCATTTGGGGAGGTTGTTATTCTGCAATTGGACTGGCAAATACGGCCATCGAATACAGCTCGAAAGTTAAAGGTTTTGCCTCACAGGCGGATATCGATGCAAAAGTTGCTGAAGCTTATTTTTGGAGAGCATGGGCTTACTTTAATTTGGTGGAGCAGTTTGGAGCAGTTTACTTGACTACAAAATCTGCAGCAACAGAAGGAAATAATATTCAGCCAACGCGAAGTACGGAGAAGGAAATTTATGATTTAATTATTTCTGACCTGAAGTTTGCCTGTGAAAAATTGCCTATTACTCAAGGTGCTTTAAGAGGACGGATAGCAAGAAAAGCGGCTTATGGAATGCTTGCAAAAGTGTACCTACAACGCACTCGTTTAGGTGAAAAAGAACAATATGCACAACTTGCATTAACAACTGCCGAAGAATTAATTAACAATCCGGCAAAATACAATGCTGCACTGTACTTAAGTGATGCTACACGTTCGGGCTTTGCAAAAGCTTTCGATTTGAAAAATAATAAGAGTAATACAGAGTTTCTTTTTCTTCAGGCGGTGGATGTTTCTGGTTTAAATCCTGAAGGTTTTAACAGAGGACGTACCCGTCAGTATTACTTGCCTGATTTAGGTGGTAGAGGTGCGGAATGGGGTACAACTGAAACAACTGTACTTTATGGAAGATCAAATTCTAAACAATATAAACCAACCAAATATTTGCTAACGAATATTTTCGATCCGAGGGAAAATACACCAGATACCAGATTTGCGAACACCTTTACTTATAAGTTTTATGCAAGTGCTGACAAAGTAATTACTGCTGCTTTGGCAACTGCTTATCAAAAAGATCCTTCAATTGTGGGTAAAACTATTTTAAGTACCAGACAAGCTTACACTGGTCCGGATTATTTTCTTGCTTCAGGTGGTACTTTCGAAGAGGAAAAAAATATGACTAATGATGTAGGGCTTTCTGTCTTTACACCAAACTGGACAATTCCTGCGGCAGACAAAAAGAAAATCCCTGCGTTAGTTGCAGATCCTAGTGATCTTTTTGACCCTGCCACGAATAATTATAAATTACCAGCTTCGTTCCCGAACGAGCCAAGTTTGATTAATATTTTTCCAGCGTTCAAAAAATTCTCTGGTAAAATGTACGCACAATCAAATCAAAACTGGTTGGGAGACATTCCAATTTTGCGTTTAGGTGAGGTTTATCTAATTGCTGCAGAAGCGGCCATCTTAGCTAATAACGATGTTTTGAAAGCGTCTAATTATGTAAATGTAATTCGTAAGCGTGCTGCGGTTACTAGCCGCGAAAGCGAAATGCTGGCTACACCGGCAGAAATGAATGTAGCATACATTTTAAAAGAGCGTGGTAGAGAGTTGGCTGGTGAGCATACCCGTTGGATTGATTTGAAAAGAACCGGAAACTTATCAACTGCTTACTTTCAGCAAACCAACCCTATTATTGCCCCTAACTTCGATCCGAAGAAACATACGGTTAGGCCGATTCCACAATACTTTTTAGATGCCATTACTAATGCTGCCGAATTCGGTAACAATGGTTATTAACTAATAAAGTATATTCAATAGGTTAAGGCCGTCTCAAATTTTGAGGCGGCTTTTTTTGTGTATTTCCATCTTGATTTTCTAGTCGATTGATAGCCAAACGTAAGCTAACATTTAATTTAAAAATGGTAAATGGAATTTTGGTTGATAAAGCATTAGGCTCAAAAGAATTTTAAGGATTGCTATTAGATAGGATTGGGTGAAAGTCTGTGTTAACAACGCTGGAACTTTCCTTTATCACTTTTTAATTAAAAAGGATATCGCTAGAAATTAATTAAGCAGGAAGCGAGATAAAAATGGTGGTTCCTTGCTCCAATATCGAGTCGACTTTAATGCTGCCCTGCAGTTTGGCTACCAGGCTACTTACTGCATCTAAGCCAAAGCCATTTCCTTTTCGGTTAAAGCGATCATATCCTTGGGCCGTGAAGCCTTCTCGGAAGATATTTTGCAGGTTCTCTGGTGAAATTCCTCTGCCATTATCTTTCACAGATAATACATATTGATCATCCTCTAAACAACAAGATACCTGGATTTGTGGTTTATTTTTATCGTTATAGCGAATGGCATTGCTCAATAAGTTGAGCATAATTTGTTCCATCGCAATTTTAGAAGTTTTGATACTTACACTTTCAGGCATAGTAATCTCGAAATCTTGGGGCACATTCAACATCGGAATTAAATTTTCCAGCAGGTAACGAAAATCAACATGTTCTTGCCTAGCTAACAAGGTTGATGGTGCTTTCGAATAATCAAGCATGTCATCAACATAGGTCACCAAATTCCTGGCGGAGCGCAAGGCAATTTGAATCAGTCTCACTGCTTTTTCATCGCCCTGTGTATCGAATTTCTTCCTTAAAGATTCTGCAGATAAAATAATGCTGGATAAGGGATTCTTAATGTCGTGAGCTACCCGCTGTGCAAACTTTTCTATAAAAAGATTTGCTTCACTCAAAGCTGAGTTGGCCAGCTCCAACTCTTTAACCTTCCTTCTTAATTCTAACTGGTGCTGCGCCTGTTTGGCAAGAATTTTTAGCGCAGCAATCTGACTGTCAGTTAAGCCTTTTTCCTGATGGTCGATCACACACAAGGTTCCCAAAGCAAAACCCTCGGGATTAATCAGTGGTACGCCAGCATAAAAAATAATTTCCGGATGTCCGGTAACCAAAGGATTTTGCGCAAAGCGGGCATCCGTCAATGCATTATTAACGATCATGATATCGCCATTGCCAGCAATAGAATGAGAACAAAATGCAACTTCTCTCGAAGTTTGAGTGAGTTCTGTTCCAAAGTTCGATTTAAACCACTGTGTCTTGTCATCCAAAATGGTAACCAAAGCAATTGGCGTTTGACAAATTTCGGCGGCCAGCTTTGTTAAATCATCGAAATCTTGTTCCTGGCCACTTCCTAAAATGTTATAAGATCCTAGAGCATTTAATCTCTCAGGCTCGTTGTTTGGTAAAGGATAAATGGTCATATATTGCTTTATAATTTTCAGCGCCTAAAGGTAAACTAAATAAAGCAGCATTTGTTTGAGTTGCTGCTAATTTGACTTCCAAGATATAGTGAATATGTATTGCTGATCCATTTCGATTGTAGGTGTTGAACAGATTGTTTAATCCTTTCACAATTTTCCACTTAATAACTTGGAGATGATTAGGCGTGAGTATAATTTCAAATACTTCAGCATTGATCAATTATCAGCTTTATCCTCAAATTCAGCCTGTTTATTTTACATATTGTTTTAAAAATACCTGGGGATTATAAAAGCGATCATTTAGTTGTGTATTATTAAACGTAAGCCAGCTTGCGCAACCGTAATCATCAAACTTTATGCGTATTTCTAAATGAAGATGATGGTAGTCTCCACCATACTTTTTGCTTTCGTCTTTTGTAAATAACCGAGCTAATTTGGTCTTTTGATCCACTTGCTGCCCATTGCTTACATAAACTTCTTTTAAATGTTTATAGCTTGTAAAGATGGTTTTTCCATCTTTCAAAGTATGTCTAACCACCACCGTTTTTTGGTTTTCACCTAAATGAACGGAACAAACTACGCCATTGGCCATGGCATAAACCGGAATTAATTTTGTTGTAGGTTTTACCGGATTAATATCAATAGCAGTATGAATATGGCCTTTATAATAACTATCTCGATGATCGCCGAAAATGCTAATAACCTTGATGTTGCTAATCTTTTTACGATCGCTTACATCAAACGGTAAGAACCAGTTTTCAGCATTTTTTTGAGGTTTGGTATCGGAGTAATAAGGCTTCCATCTATCTCTGTCTTTTTCAATAGTTGGTGTTTCGAATATTGAAAACGTGAAAATGAATAAAAGTAATAATTTCATCTGTTTTATAATTTTATAACAAGATAATACTAAACGGCTAAATATATGCGTATGATAAGTGGTTTCATTTATTTGAGGTCTTTTTGAGCTCAATTACGGTGATCTCCGGCCAGATTCCAATTCTACCTGAAAAACCTAAAAAGCCAAAGCCCCTGTTCACATTTAGATATCGTCCGTTTTCAAATTTTATGCCTCCCCAATGTTTATAACGATATTTAACCGGGCTCCATTTAATGCCAAACGCTTCAATACCGAATTGCATCCCGTGGGTATGGCCAGCTAATGCCAGCTGAATTTTTGATGGATTATTTTTTACCTGTGCCTCCCAATGCGATGGATCATGAGAAAGCAGCACCTTAAAATCGTTCACATGTGTGCCAGCCAAAGCCTTAGCTAAATCGCCACGTTCCCCAAATCCAAGTCCCCAGTTTTCGATACCCGCAAGAATAATTTTCTCCCCATTTTTGGTTAACTCTACATGTGCATCCAATAGTAGTTTAAATCCAAGTTCGGCATGATAGCTTTTTAATTGCTGTAAATTGTTAATCTTATCCGCTTCTGATGGCCATTTGATATAATCTCCATAATCATGATTGCCCAAAACAGAAAACTGGCCGAATGGCGCTTTTATTTGTGAAAAATGGCCAATGTAGGGTACGATCTCCGAAGCAGCATTATTTACTAAATCGCCGGTGAAAACAAACAGGTCACTTTTTTGCGCATTAATCAAGTCGATGCCTTTTTGTACCTGCTTGGGTTTAGTAAAGCTTCCCGCATGAATGTCGGAAATTTGCGTAATGGTGAACCCGTCAAAATTGTCCGGTAAATCATCGAAATAAAGGCTGTGTTTGATCACCCTGTAGGCATATTTGCCTCTCGTAATCCCAAAAATGAACAATAGAACGGTAAGGCAGAACATTACAAAGGCAAAATCTACCCAATAAATGCTTCGCCCCAACACCTGAAATCCATCTGGTTGAAAGTTTGAGGATATCGAAAGAACCAACCGAAATAAATCTCCAACGAGTAGAAAAAAAGCAAAAACTACTTCCGCGGTAAACACAATTAAAAATGCATGCGTAATAATTTGGAAAAATTTACCCATTCCATTTGTCCGCATTTGTGTAATCGCGAAAAACAGGGCAACTGTTAATCCAATAATGAATACCCAAAAAAATGGAGCAAGTAAGGAAGATTCGTTGAGCGTGCCAAAGCCCGAAAGCACATAAGAATTAAGCGCAAAAAATAGAACAATTACGGCAAGTATAGGTAAGAAATTAATCTTTCGTTTCATAAAAAAAATGAAGTATGGATGTAAAAATAGATTTTAAACGTGGCCTTTGCTACTTAAGTTTCAAACTGGAACTATTTTTACGGTTGTTTGATTAAATGCGTTCTTCAATTTTGGTCCACTTGATCATGACCATGCGGAGATCATCTAAAGTGAAAGGTTTTGCTAAGAAATCTTTCATGCCAGCCGCTAAGCATTTTTTAATATCCTCTTGCATGGCATTGGCACTACAGCCAATAATTATTGGTGGGACGATATGATTATTTTCGTTATGCCTTAATATTTTTATAGATACCAAAACCAGCTACATGGCATTTGCATGTCCATATTTGCATATTTCATAATTGTACTTAATTTATTAGCTTTGTAAGATATATGCTATCAAAAAAGACTAAATACGCCATTAAGGCACTCGTTGCGCTTGGCAAAAATGTAGAAAAACCACCTATGCAAATCTCAAAGATTGCTGAGGAGGAGCATATTCCTAAAAAATTCTTAGAACAAATTCTGTTAGATTTGCGTAACGCCGGCTTCTTATACAGTAAGAAAGGTGCTGGTGGTGGCTACAGTTTAAACAAAAAGCCCGAAGAAATTCTGTTGGTGCAGGTAATGCGTGTTACTGATGGCCCAATTGCTATGGTTCCTTGTGCCAGCTTAAATTTTTATCACAAATGTGATGAATGTGTTGACGAAAAAACTTGTGGTATTCGAAGTGCATTTATCGATGTAAGAGATGCAACGCTTAAGGTGCTCAGTGAAACCAGCATTGCTGATGTAATTGGTAGGGAAGATACGTTGAAGTTGGGGATCGATAGTATTTAACCGTTACGTTTCGTATATTTTTTTCTTTATTAGTAGGTATCATTAAGATTTCTTCGCTCATCGTCTTCCTGCCTCAGGCAAGAAATCACGGCCGGAATTGCTTATTGTGTATTTTGCTTGTTCGCCATTGCGAGGAACGAAGCAATCCTACAACGTTTGCTTTTCATATCATCACATTGTGAAAACGCCCTTACAGTGTAGTCGATTTTTTCTCAATCAATTCTCATTTTCCTCGGTATGAATTGCGGCTAACTTTTCTTCTGATATTCACAACAAAAACTTTTTTGAGAAAAATTACTACTATTCCTATATACTTTATATATTTGACAGATGAACTTCAATTTTATATCTATCAAAATTTGTAATAAATCGATGCAATATTGTTTTAAAACGCAGTAGGGGAAGGTATTTGGATAATTTATAGGTATAAAATATTTGATGCTTCTCAGTTATAAGAGAGGCATTTTTTGAATAAAGCTAACAACACAATATGCAAAGTTTCAGAACAGAACTCGAAAATCCGATTGTCGAGCAAGACATTATCGATTTAGAGAATAAGATTAAAGCTTTTCGAGATGGAACCATTCACGATGAGAAATTTAGAAGTTTACGTTTAGCCCGTGGTGTTTACGGACAAAGACAGCCTGGGGTACAAATGATCAGGATTAAACTCCCATTTGGTAAGGTTACTTTTAAGCAGTTGTTGCGTATTGCGGATATCGCCGATGAATATGGGAGTGGCAATTTACACTTAACCACCCGTCAGGATATTCAATTGCATTATGTGAGTTTGGATAGAACGCCGGAACTTTGGGCAAAGCTCGAGCAAGATGACATTACGCTTCGTGAGGCTTGCGGAAATACCGTTCGTAACGTAACGGCATCACCAAATGCTGGAATTGATAAAGACGAACCTTTTGATGTTTCGCCTTATGCGTATGCAGTTTTCAAGTATTTTTTGCGCAATCCAATTTGCCAGGAGATGGGCAGAAAGATTAAAATTTCTTTTTCCTCCAGCGATAAGGATACGGCTTTTAGTTATATTCATGATTTAGGTTTTATCCCAAAAATTGACGAAAATGGCGAGCGTGGCTTTAAGGTGCTGTTTGCTGGTGGCCTTGGTGCACAACCGTTTTTAGCTAGTCCAATTCATGAGTTTTTGCCCGAAGATCAGCTTATTCCGTTTACAGAATCGGTTTTGCGTGTTTTTGATCGTTACGGGGAACGCACAAACAGAAATAAAGCCCGTTTAAAGTATTTAGTTCAGAAGTTGGGCTTAGAAGAAGTTATACGTCTTGTTGCTGAAGAGCGAATCGCGAACAAAGTAAAAACTTTTAAAATCGATAGAGATGTCGTTCAACAACCAGCGTTACCATTAGAACAAGAATATCCGGCGGTTGAAATTCTTAACGAAACGCATTATAAACACTGGTCGGCAACTAACGTCGTTCCGCAAAAGCAAGATGGTTTTTATGCCGTTTATGTGAAAGTGCAGGTTGGCGATATCAAGACTGAGAAAGCCCGTGCTTTTGTTGATGCCATTAAGCCTTATGTCGCTGATGAAATCCGCATCACTCAAAATCAGGGTTTGCTTCTGAAATTTGTTCGCGAAAATGCCTTGCCATCATTATATTCAGCATTAAATAAAATTGGTTTCACAACAGCTGGTTTTGATAGTCTGGCGGATATTACCACTTGTCCAGGCACCGACACTTGTAATTTGGGTATCTCTAATTCCATGACGTTAGCAGAGGTTTTGGAAGACGTGATTTACACCGATTTTCCTGAATTTATTTACGAGAAAAACATCAATATCAAAATCAGTGGCTGTATGAACTCTTGCGGACAGCATGGGTTAGCAGAAATTGGTTTTCACGGAAGTTCGGTAAAAGCCGAGGGGAAAGTGGTTCCAGCGGTACAGGTAATGCTTGGCGGCGGAACAGTTGGAAACGGTGTTGGGCGTGTGGCAGAACGTGTTATTAAAGTGCCATCGAAAAGAGCGACCAGCGTTTTGCATTTCATTTTAAATGATTTTAAAGCAAATAACGAAGAGAACGAAAATTTCCACCAATATTATGATAGAAAAGGAAAAGACCACTTCTATCAACTTTTAAAACCATTGGCAGATTTAACCAATCTTCAGCAAGAAGAATTTGTGGATTGGGGCCACGTAGAGCAATTTGTAACTGCCATTGGTGTTGGCGAATGTGCTGGCGTAGTAATTGATTTAGTAGCCACTCTACTTTTAGAGGCTGATGAAAAATTTGGTTGGGCAAAGCAGAATTTAGAAAAAGGTGCCTACGCTGATGCGATCTATCATACCTACAGCACTTTTGTTAGCGCTGCAAAATCATTGCTTTTAAATAAAGGGGTAAACAGCAGCACCCAGGTTGGCGTCATCAGAGAATTTGATAATCACTACGTAGAAACCGGTGAATTTAATTTATCAAGCAACTTTTCAGATTTGGTTTTACAAATCAATAAAAACGAGCCGACAGCAGCGTTTGCCGAGCAATATTTTAATGAAGCTGATGCTTTTTTAAACCAGATTAAGGAAAAAAGAGCCGTAGCAATGAAATAAAAATGAAAGAATTAGAGAATAATAGAATGATTGAATATGCAATTAGCAAAATCGATAGTCAAAACATTCACTCATTCAAAACTCATTCATTCAAAATTTAAAATTATGAATAATCAACATAAAGAATCAAAAATTACCCTTTTAGGCGCTGGTCCGGGCGATCCGGATTTGTTAACCTTAAAAGGAGTTAAAGCTTTGCAGGCTGCAGATGTTGTTTTATACGATGCTTTAACCAATGAAGCCTTATTAGAACATGCGCCAGCTGATGCGATTAAAGTATACGTAGGGAAACGTTCTGGAGAGCATTCATATCCGCAGGAAACTATCAATAAACTGATGATTGATTACGCGTTAAATTACGGCCATGTGGTTCGGCTAAAAGGCGGCGACCCTTTCGTTTTTGGCAGAGGTTACGAGGAATTGGATTATGCAGCTTCTTACAGCATCCCTGTTGATGTTATTCCTGGCATCTCGAGTTCGATTGGAGTTCCGGGTTTGCAGCAAATTCCGGTAACACACCGCGGATTGAGCGAAAGTTTTTGGGTAATTACAGGAACAACTACTTCTGGAGAGGTTTCCAATGATATCTATCAGGCAGCAGAATCAAATGCGACAGTTTTGGTATTAATGGGCTTGAAAAAACTAGCTAAAATTGTAGAAATTTTCAAAGCAGCAGGCAGGCAACACTTGCCGGCAGCAGTGGTTCAAAACGGATCATTTGAAGATGAAAAACTAGTTGTTGGAAGAGTGGAAACCATCGAAAGCTTAGTGCAGCAGGAAAATATTAAGGCGCCTGCACTTTTAATTTTTGGTGAGGTAGTTTCTTTACATCCTTCATTTAAAAACTTAGTAAAACAATATGCAAGTATTGCCTAACCAACCTGATAATGCATTGCCTTTTTCTGATGATGAAAAAGGTAATCAGCTTTTTCCAGTTTTTATTAAACTAAATAAGCTATGTACATTATTAATTGGTGCGGGCAATATTGGGCTTGAGAAACTAACAGCAATTGTAAATAACAGTCGTCAGGCTAAAATTACCATTGTAGCCGAAATTGTTTCTCCTGAGGTTTATGCCCTTATCGCGGATTATCCACAAATCAAAGTGAAACAAAAAAGCTTTGATGTTTCTGATTTGGAAAATATCGACATCGTTTTCGCTGCAACAAACAATAATATTTTAAACGAAGAAATTAGGGTAGTAACACACGAAAAAGGCTTGCTTATTAATGTAGCTGATAAACCTGATTTATGTGATTTTTATCTGGGTTCAATCGTTCAAAAAGGCGATTTAAAAATTGCGATTTCTACAAACGGCAAATCACCAACTATTGCCAAACGTTTAAAGCAAATATTGAACGAGGGAATTCCGGCAGAGCTGGATGAAACCTTACAAAATATGAGTGCTCTGCGGCAAACACTTAACGGCGATTTTTCGTCGAAAGTGAAGAAGCTGAATAAGGTTACACAAAGTTTAATCAACCCACGAAAAAGCTTTGCAGAGCGCAATATTAAGTGGTTGATCTGGACTGCTGCAATTTTATTAATTGGTTCTATCGGGTTAACGCTTTGGAATACCGAACCTGAATTTCAGACTTTCCTGCTGAATATTGATCCATTATTTTATTGGTTCTTAGGCGCAGGCTTTGTATTCGCTTTAATTGATGGTGCTATCGGAATGTCTTATGGGGTTACTACGGCTTCATTTTCTTTGGCCATGGGTTTACCGCCGGCATCAGCGAGTATGGCCATTCATATCTCTGAGGTGATGAGTAATGGAATTGCCGGATGGATGCACTACCGCATGGGAAATGTAAACTGGAAGTTGTTCAAAATATTGATCGTTCCTGCAGTGATTGGTGCAGTTTTAGGCGCATACATTTTATCGTCATTAGAGCATTATAGTGCTTATGTTAAACCTGTAGTGGCCGTTTACACCTTATTTTTAGGTGGTGTAATTTTGATGAAAGCGTTCAATATAAAACGAAAAAAAGCCGATCAAAAGATAAGAAAGATTGGGTTTTTAGGCTTTGTAGGTGGTTTTATCGATGCTGCTTTTGGTGGCGGATGGGGCTCTATAGTGCTTTCAAGTCTTATTGCCGGTGGCCGTCATCCCTTATTTTCATTAGGAACGGTAAAAATCAGCAGATTTTTTATCGCAACGCTAAGTTCTTTAACTTTTTTTACGATGTTAGGGGGCAAACACTGGGAAGCCGTTTTAGGATTGATTATTGGCAGCGCAATCGCATCGCCAATAGCGGCAAGAGTCTCAAACAAAATTTCAGCGAAAACGATCATGGTAGCAGTTGGTATCATCGTAATGATCGTAAGTTTGCGTAGTGTGATCTTGTTTATTTTAAAATTAATTTAGTGATGGGAGTAGAGGAATTAAAGGCGGAACTTACAGGCTTAAGTACAATTGAGAAATTGCGGTATTTGGCCAATAAATATGCAGATCGAATTATTTTTTCAACCAGTTTTGGTTGGGAAGACCAAGCCATTACGCATTTAATTTTTGCCGATGATATTCCTATAAAAGTGTTCACACTGGAAACGGGTCGTTTGTTTCCAGAAACCTATTATGTTTGGAACCGTACTTTAGAAGCTTACAACAAACCCATTCACGCTTATTATCCTAAAAATGAACTTTTGCAGGATATGGTAAATACAAAAGGGCCAAACAGTTTTTACGAATCAGTAGGAAATAGAAAAGAATGCTGTTACATCCGTAAAATTGAACCACTGAAAAGAGCATTAACAGGAAACGAAATTTGGGTAACCGGGATTAGGGCTGAGCAGAGCGCTAACCGTGAAGATATGCACGATTTAGAATGGGATGAAGGTAATCAATTGATCAAATTCCACCCCATTTTTGACTGGACATTGGAAGATGTAAAAACTTTTATTAAAGAAAATAATATCATTTACAATACTTTACACGATAAAGGTTTTCCGAGCATTGGCTGTGCCCCTTGTACAAGAGCAGTACAACCTGGTGAAGATTTTAGAGCCGGAAGATGGTGGTGGGAAGACCAAAGTAAAAAGGAATGTGGCTTGCATGCTACGGAAGCTGTGGAGCTTGAGGGTAAAAAGGTTGAAGGTAGAAGGTTCGAGGGTGATTAAGACTATTGCAAAATCTCACCCTATGAAAGAAACTGCTCGTAAGCACTTCAGCACATCCTCTCCCTGAGGAGAGGGAGTTAACGGCCAAGGGATAAATCGTGATGATTTAACGCAAGCACTTTGTTTCATCTCTTCAAGGAGAGGGAGAGCACAAAATAAGCCAAAGCCCCAACATTGATAGGATGAGGTTATAGAAATAGAAATGTATGGAACTATGTAATTCAACTTTAAAACATTCCAACAAATAACAACAACAACAACAAAAGAATATAACATTTTAAAAGAGATTAGACTGTTGAAAATCTCAGTCACTTATTCTCTCATTCAAAATTCAAACATTTACAAATGAGTACATATAATTTTGATTACTTAGATGAACTAGAGGCCGAGGCGATTCATATTTTACGTGAAGTTGCTGGGCAATTTGAGAAACCGGCATTATTATTTTCTGGTGGTAAAGACTCGATTACTTTGGTTCGCTTGGCAGAAAAGGCTTTTCGCCCTGGGAAATTTCCATTCCCTTTAGTGCACATTGATACGGGACATAACTTTCAGGAAACGATCGACTATCGTGATCAGATGATTGAAAGGATTGGTGAAAGGTTAATTGTTGGTTCTGTTCAGGAATCAATCGACCAGGGAAAAGTAGTAGAACAAAAAGGTAAAAATGCCAGCAGAAATGCTTTGCAAACCGTAACCTTGTTAGATACCATTGCAAAATACGAATTTGATGCCTGCATCGGCGGGGCTCGGAGAGATGAGGAAAAAGCCAGGGCCAAAGAACGTATCTTTTCTGTTCGCGATGAATTCGGTCAGTGGGATCCAAAACGCCAACGCCCAGAACTATGGAATATATACAATGGTAAAATCCATAAAGGCGAAAATGTGCGTGTATTCCCAATCAGTAACTGGACCGAACTTGATGTTTGGAACTACATTCGAAGAGAAAACATCGAACTGCCAAGCATTTATTTCTCCCATGAGCGTGAAGTAATCACCAGAAATGGGCAATTGATGGCCGCTTCTCCGTTTTTAAATATGGATGATGAAGATATCGTTTTTCGTAAACAAGTACGCTTCCGCACCGTTGGCGATATGTCTTGCACCGCTGCGGTAGAATCTGAAGCAATTTTGATTGATGATATTATCACTGAAATCAGTGCTTCAAAAATCTCCGAACGTGGCGCCCGTATGGATGATAAAGTTTCGGAAGCCGCAATGGAGGATAGGAAAAAAGGAGGGTATTTTTAAAAGATTTGAGTATTGCGATGTGAGACTTGAGAACCTTGCATCTGAAATCTGAAATGATATAAAATTAATAAAGTTAGAAGATTGGTTATTTCTCATATCTCAAATCTAACTTCTCATATCTAAAAACATGAACATATTAAAATTTTTTACAGCAGGCAGTGTAGATGATGGGAAAAGTACCCTAATCGGCCGTTTGTTATACGATACAGATTCTATTTTAGCTGATCAGTTGGAAGCCTTACAAAGCTCTAACCGAAAAAATGACGATGGAACAATAGATTTAGCCATTTTAACCGATGGTTTAAGGGCAGAACGTGAGCAGGGAATTACCATTGATGTAGCTTACAAATATTTTCAAACCGATAAACGCAAATTTATCATCGCTGATACGCCTGGCCATATTCAATACACTAGAAACATGGTTACGGGTGCTTCAACAGCAAACCTTGCCATCATTCTAATCGATGCCAGAAACGGTGTGGTTGAACAAACCATCCGCCATTCTTACCTGGTTTCTCTATTGGGTATCAAACACATTGTTGTTTGTATAAACAAAATGGATATGGTTGATTATAGTCAGGAAGTTTATAATTCAATTATAGAGAAATACAAAGTATTAGCACAGCAACTGAAATTAGTTGATGTGAACTATATTCCGGTTAGTGCCCTGAAAGGAGATAACATCGTTCAGAATTCTGAGCGGATGGATTGGTACGAAGGCGAAAGCTTGCTGCATTTTCTTGAAAAGGTAGATACCGATAGCCTGGAGAAATCAACTTTAGCTCGTATGCCTGTACAATGGGTTATCCGTCCGCAAACGGAAGCGCTCCACGACTACCGCGGTTACGCCGGGCGTGTGCTGAGCGGAACTTTTAACCTAAATGATAAGGTTACCGTTTTACCGTCAGGAGCGAGTTCTGTTGTCGAAAAAATTGAATTTTTTGATCAAACCCCAGATGCTGCGCATGCTGGTCAGTCGGTTATTATCCATTTAAAAGATGATGTAGATATTAGTCGTGGAGATACCATTGTGAATGCATCAGCTTTGCCACAAGAATCGAAATTAATTGAGGCAGACTTATGCTGGATGGATGGACGGGCATTAGATACATCAATCACATATTTAATTCAGCATAACAGCAAACTAACAAAGTGTAAAATCAGCGAAATTTTGCATAAGGTAGATATTAACACGCTAGAAAAACATTCCGCAGAAGAATTCAAATTGAATGATATTGGTAGAGTAATTGTTAAAACAGCTGATGCCTTAGCTTTCGATTTATATGATGATAACCGAGCAAATGGTTCAGCTATTTTAGTAGATAGCAGAACGAATTTAACAGTTGGCGCTTTAATGTTTAGAGCGGCTGTTGAGTAAATACAATGGAAATGGGGGATGTTTTTGGCAAAACTACGGAGAACCATAACCAAATATCATAATGGAAACTCTTAATTAGAGGAAAGCAATTTCAGCGGGGCATCGGTTACGACAGCCCCGTTTTTCGTTCCAATTTTTTGTAAACTTTCGTCGTGCTGAGGTACGAGGCCTCTGTTCCATAGGTCGCAGATGCTTCGTGCCTCAGCATGACAGCTTTATTTAAGGTTGCTGCTACAAAAAAGATTTTCACTTCAACCGGGTTTATTTCCGTCCGGTCGAATCCTGATGTGGAAGTTTATCTTCAGAGCATCATCAAAATTTTTATTTTTTTTATCTTCGCTTATCCCTCAAACAAACATTCACAAGAAACTAAAGACTAAATTATGCATGCCGGAAGAAAGTATACCTTTTTCGAATTTATTTTATGGACTCGTAGAGATCTATATCGATTAACGATTCTTGCTGTAATTCCAACAATTCTTTATCACTTTTGTGGCTTTACCTTTCTTTCTATTTCGTGGGTTCCGGTTGCGCTTTTGGGTACAGCCGTATCATTTATCATTGGTTTTAAGAATAACGCCAGTTATTCGAGATTATGGGAAGCACGACAAATTTATGGCGGCATTATTAATATCAGCAGGGCATTTGGTGTGATGATCCGCGATTTTTTAGAATCAAAAGATAAAAGTATTGAAGTTAAAGTGATTTTTTACCGCCACTTTGCTTGGCTAACAGCATTGCGTTTTCAACTTAGAGAACCACGGGCATGGGAAAATATGGATGATCCCCGAAATGTTGAATACTCCAGAAATTACCATATAGCAGAAAAAATAGACAAACTTGAAGAAGTTTTAGCTAAATATCTTTCAGCTGATGAATTAAGTTACGTTTTAACAAAGAAAAATAAGGCGACACAATTGATGGCGCTACAATCAAGCCACATTAATAGGTTATTTGCAAGTGGAAATATATCCGATCTTCAATTGCAATCTTTGCAAAATGCAATCACTGTTTTTTACGATAATCAAGGCAAAGCCGAAAGAATCAAAAACTTTCCGTACCCGAGGCATTTCTCGTCCATTGCAACCATTATGCTTAATCTTTTCGTGTTTTTAGTTCCTTATGGTTTGCTTAACGACTTTAATAAACTGGGTAATGGTACCTTGATTGAAGGTTATTCAATTTGGTTAAATATTCCGTTTGCTATTTTGTTAACCTGGGTTTTTAATTCTTTAGATGTTGTGGGAGAAAGCTCCTCCAATCCGTTTGAAGGTAATGCAAATGATGTTCCGATCACGAATATCTCCAGAACAATCGAAATTGATATGCGGGATATGCTTGACGAAACCGACCTGCCGCCTGCTATTACACCAGAACATAATATTTTGATGTAAGTTTTTTAGAAGATTAAAATAAAATCAAGTTTTTATTTGCATTTAGTAAGTATACTTATTATAATTGCACTTATAATTTAATCTTAAAAATCATGCTACAGAAAACATTTTCATTAACAACAAAAGAAATCAACAAAGAGCAAATTTGGAAACTTATGTCAGATGTAAACAATTGGAAAAATTGGGATACATCGGTAGAAAATTCAGAGCTTAAAGGTAAGTTTGAAACCGGCTCGGGTTTCTTATTTAAACCAAAAGGTGGTCCAAATGTTAATATTAAGCTTATCGATGTAAAACCATACACCTATTTTAAAGACGAAACCAATTTTCCATTAGCTAAAATGAATGGCGAACATTGGTATGAAGAAACTGCTGAAGGCTTAAAAATTACCATAACGATGACGATGACCGGGGCTTTATCCTTTTTATGGAACAGGATAGTGATGAAAGGAATAGTAGCGCAATTAGAAGACGACATTACAAACCAAATTAAAAATGCTTCAAAAAATTAAATGGAAAATAAAGCAAGATATTGGATTACAGCTACTTGTAAAGATCATGTGAAAAGAGGTATTGAGGGTGGTTTTATGCAGGCTAATCTAGGTAAATTACCAGCCTTAAAAAGATTAAAACCGAATGATTGGATAATCTTTTATTCTTTGAAACAATTTATGGAAAGTGATGAAAAATGCCGGGCTTTTACAGCAATTGGAAGCGTTACAGAAGATGAACCTTATCAAGTTGAGATTTCAGAGAATTTCAAACCTTATCGAAAAAATATAAATTTCATCAATTGCAACGAAGTTTCGATATTGCCATTGATTTCCGAACTTCAATTTATAGAGAATAAGAAATCGTGGGGCTACCCATTTCGGTTTGGCTTTTTTGAAATTAAGCAATTCGATTTCGAACTAATTACTAACAAAATGTTAAAGAAATAATGCCTGATAAAAGTTTTAGTGTAAAAAATGCCGATGATAGTTCAGGCTTTTTGCTTTGGCAAGTAACTGCAATATGGCAAAGAGGCATAAAAAAAGCGTTAGATGTGCATAATTTAACGCATTCTCAATTTGTTTTGTTGGCTAGTTTATTATGGTTGTCCAATCAAAAAGGAGATATTACCCAAATTGATTTATCATCGCATAGCAAAATAGATCCAATGACAACTTCAACAGTTTTAAGAACCTTGCAAACAAAAGGCTTAATCGCTCGCAAAGAACATAGTGCTGATACGAGGGCAAAAGTTATTCAACTAACCGATGCGGGAATTTCTATAACTAAACTTGCGCTCAAAACAGTTGAAACTTTCGATAAAGATTTCTTTTCGGTGATAAAAAATAAACGGAACGACTTTAACGAAATTGTTGTTCAGCTAATAAAGGAAAATAAGTAAACTTCAAATTTTGCCTTATGGAAATAGCAAAAACATTTCATCGTATTCCTATATTTAATAAATCAATTTAACCCTTAAAATTCAGAAGATGAAGAACAAAATTTTTTACCTTGTCATTGCTCTATTTCCATTTGTTTACGCTTGTAACTCATCAGATAAAAAAGCTGAAACCGCAAAGAAAGATTCGCTAATAAGTGAAACCTGTTATGCTTCGGCGTTTGAAAAAGACAGCGCTGCTATGATTGTAAAAACAATGGCATCGGGTAAAGTTACGGGTTCATTGTTAATTAAGTATGGCGATAAACCTCAGAACAACGGGAAGATAGACGGCAAATTCAACGGTGATACTTTGTTAGTTGATTATCGTTTTAACACTGGCGCAGATACTACAAAAGCATTTACAAATCCCTTGGCTTTTTTAAAGAAGGATGGGAAATTAATCATGGGGGTTGCTCAAATTGAAACCACTTTAGGCCGGTCGTATTTTGTTAAGGGCAAACCTATTAATTACGATGCGGGTAAGTTTACTTTTGCTGAAGTGCCTTGTAAATAAATTATAATAGAAGTAAAATCACTTGCTCGTCCTTGCGAGTCATGAAGCAATCTTATTCTAGTCTTAGCGTCCCGCTAAGACTTTTTTTATTTTCACTTTCAACCATTGTCGTCATTTCGAGCGAAGCCGAGAAATCTTTGAATTGCAATGATGCCGCAACTTGTAGAAAATTTTTTTTCTTCAGATTGTTAACCTACTGGAGGCAATGCTAATCGGTTGCAGATTCTTCGTTGCACTCAGAATGACAAAGCTTAAAACAGTTTTCACTACGAGGGCCTAAGCAATCTTTAACTATCGTGCCTCTCAATGACGAAACGCGGTGATATAAATTATTTTAAAATAAATTACTACAATTTCTATAGACTTTGTATATTTGATTAATTAATAAAAATAATCACGAGCTAAAATTCCTGACATGATTTTAAGTAAAGTAGAAAAAGCGAACATTGAACCAAAAATTACGCTGATAGGTGCTGGTCCTGGCGACCCTGATTTATTTAGTTTAAAAGGTGTTAAAGCATTGAAAACAGCTGATGTTGTTTTATATGATGCAAATGTGAACGAAGCTTTACTGTGTTATGCGCCAGAGGGAATTCCTAAAGTATACGTTGGTAAAAGAACCGACGATGAAGATTTCTCTCAAGAGGCAGTGAACAAACTGATCATCGATTATGCACTAAACTATGGTCATGTGGTTCGGTTGAAAAGCGGCGATCCGTTTTTCTTTGCTAAAGGTTACGAGGAAATCGATGCTGCAGAATCATATAGCATTCCTACTGAAATCATCCCAGGTATTTCGAGTGCCACTGGTGCGCCAAGTTTGCAGAAAATTCCGATGATTTACAAAGACTTAAGTGAAAGCTTTTGGGCAGTAACTGGAACAAACTCAAAGGGAGAAATCTCTGAAGATTTATACATTGCAGCGAAAACAAAGGCTACGATTGTAGTTTTGAACGGAATTGAAAAAGTAGAAGAGATTGCTTCCATTTTTCAAGGTGAAAACAAAGGTTTGCTTCCTGTGGCTGTAATCCAGAATGGCTCTACGGTGCATGAAAAAATTGCCGTAGGCATAGTGGATACTATTGCGGAAGTTGTTCAGGATAAAAAGATTACTGCGCCAGCTTTATTGATTTTCGGTGATGTGGTTTCCTTACACCCGCAGTTTCAACCGATTAGAGATTTTTACGAAATCATTGCTGAAGAATATTAAGGGTAATTGATTTATATATTTGTTTTGTTGTTAAAAGCCGCTGGCGAAATCTAGCGGTTTTTTGTTTTAAGGAACGCCCGCTGATTTCGCAGCAGTTAAATTTGATGCGGTGATGCACCTTGGTAGATACAGCCTTTCGTTCAATAAGCCTGATTGAAATGGAGATCCTTTTTGTTGCGACTTCGGTAGGCTAAGGATGACAGCAACAAAAAGATTGTAATGAAAAGCAGGGCTGCACCAGGCCAAAAGTGATGAACTTTCACTTTCAAAAAATGATCATTCAATTAAGGAATATCTAATTTCAATCTGCGATAATCTTCTAAATCTCAGGTAAAGTCTATTGCCGAAAATTAATATTGAATTATTTTCAAATCAGAAAACAATTGCTAACTTAACGAAGTTATCTACACCAAATATTTAATGGAAATTATACATATCAGTGCCGAGTGTTACCCTGTTGCTAAAGTTGGAGGTTTAGCAGATGTTGTTGGGGCCTTACCGAAATACCAAAATAAAATTGGCCACATTGCCAAGGTGGTTGTTCCTGCATACGAAACAAAGTTTGTAAGGGAAAGCGAATTTGAAGTGGCTTACGATGCCTGGTCTAACTATGGCAATCATCATTTTTCTTATCGCGTTTTAAAAGAAAAAACCAATAAACTCGGTTTTGATCTATATATCATTCATATTCAGGGATTAACCGATAGACCAAGCGTTTATGGTTATGATGATGATACCGAGCGTTTTATCGCCTTTCAAATTGCAACATTAGATTGGATGGCGCAATGGGAACATCGCCCGGATATCATTCACTGCCACGATCACCATACCGGATTGATTCCTTTTATGGTTTCGAATTGCTTAAAATATAGTTCACTCAATCAAGTACCTACCGTTTTAACGATACATAATGCACAATACCAGGGGCAATTCGGCTGGGAAAAATTGTACTATTTACCAGCTTTCGATTTATGGAAAGGCGGATTGTTGGGCTGGGAAGATGCCATAAACCCCTTAGCATCGGCCATTAAATGTGCCTGGAGAGTTACTACCGTTTCGCCAAGTTATTTGGATGAAATGATGGACAACGCCAGAGGCTTGGAAAGTTTGTTGCGCCAGGAACGATGGAAATCTGTTGGTATTTTAAATGGCATTGATACCGAGGTTTGGAATCCGGAAACTGACCCCATGCTATCAAAAAGTTACAGTTTAAAAACGGTTGAAGCGGGAAAAGCAGCAAACAAAAAGGCGCTCTGCGATGTTTTTCAATTAGATGCATCTAAGCCCTTGTTTACCTTTATCGGAAGATTGGTTGATGAAAAAGGTGCAGATTTATTGCCTGATATTTTTTACACTGCATTGCAGCAACACCGCGAAAATATTAATGTGTTGGTTTTAGGTTCAGGTGATAATTGGGTTGAAGGGAGGTTAAACCAATTGAAAGATGTATTTGGCGGCAAGTATAATGCTTACATTGGATACAACGAACAGGTATCGCATGAAATGTATGCCGGAGCAGATTTTCTTTTGATGCCATCCAGGGTCGAGCCTTGTGGTTTAAATCAATTGTATGCTTTGAGATATGGAACGGTTCCAATAGTGAGGAGAGTAGGAGGGTTGAAAGATACGGTGATAGATATTGGTGATGGTGGTTTTGGCCTTTGCCATGACCAAACCAGCGTTTGGGATGTTACCCATGCAATTGATAGGGCAGTGGGCTTTTATAATGATAAAAAAACTTTTAAGGCTGTACGTAAAACCATGATGAAAATTGATCATTCTTGGGATAGGGCAGCGCTGAACTATATAGAATTATACCAAATACTTAAATAAGCTTAAACATGACTGACAAAGTTTTAGGCGTTATCCTTGGCGGTGGCCAGGGATCTAGATTATCGCCACTCACACAGACACGCTCAAAACCTGCAGTTCCAATTGCAGGGAAATATAGGTTGGTAGACATTCCTATTTCTAATTGCCTTAATTCTGGCATCCACCGTATGTTTGTGCTTACCCAGTTTAATTCGGCATCTTTAAATAAACACATTAAGAACACCTATCACTTTAGCCATTTTAGTACGGCCTTTGTTGATATTCTTGCAGCGGAACAAACGGTACAGAATGCTGGTTGGTTCCAGGGAACGGCTGATGCGGTACGTCAATGTATGCATCACATCGTTTCTCATGAATTCGATTATATTTTGATTTTATCTGGCGACCAATTGTATCAGATGGATTTCAAAGATATGATTGAGAAGCACATTGAAGCACAGGCTGAAATTACTATTGCCACCATTCCGGTAACAGCAAAAGATGCAACAGATTTTGGTATTTTGAAGGCGGATGAAGAGAACATGATTACTTCCTTTACTGAAAAGCCTAAAACAGGTTTGGAAGCTTGGGTATCTGATACTGGTCCGGAAATGCAGGGAGAAGGACGTAACTTTTTGGCTTCGATGGGTATTTATGTTTTCAATCGTGATTATTTAATCAATATTTTAAACGAGAACGAAGATGAAAAAGATTTTGGTAAAGAAATTTTGCCAAGAGCGATAAATGAAAGTCGTGTATTGAGTTATCAGTACGAGGGTTACTGGACAGATATCGGTAATATTTCCTCGTTCTTTGAAGCTAATTTAGGTTTAACTGACGAAATTCCTAAGTTCAACATGTTTGATAGTAATCATACTATTTTCACAAGAGCCAGGATGTTGCCTCCTTCAAAAATTTCGGGCACAACACTAGAAAAAGCCATTATTGCTGAAGGTTGCATTGTTCAGGCCAGTAGAATTGAACACGCTGTTTTAGGAATAAGGGCACGTATTGGCAAAGATACCGTAGTTACCAATACTTATGTAATGGGTAGCGATAGGTATCAAACCCTTGAAGAGATACAGTCTGAAACTGAAAAAGGAAATTCTTTAATCGGCATTGGCGACAGATGTTACATCAATAACGCGATCATTGATAAAAATTGCAGAATTGGCAATGATGTTAAGATTAATGGAGGTCCTCATTTAGAGGATGGTGATTTCGAATTATATGCAGTGAAGGACGGAATTGTAGTAGTAAAGAAAGGTGCTGTTTTACCTAGTGGAACAGTAATCTAAAATAATCAATATAATTAAATGAGCCAGTTTGAAATCGTTCGAACTGGCTTTTTTGTTGCCAGCCTACATGAATCTTAAAACTAAGGAAGTGCTGTATCTACACCTTCCTGAGAATTTTAATGTTTATTTATTAAAATAATTACTTCAAAATTTTTTGAACAGATTGGTTCAAAGCAGCAACCTTTGTCTCCATCTTTTCAAGGAGAGTGATTGGAGTAACTAGCCCAACTATTTTCTTTGATAGGATGAGGTTCTTTAAAGTTAACGTTCACCCTTTCGTTGCCGATTACAGCCCTGCTTTACGTTTCAATATTTTTTAACTTCTGTCATTCCGAGGCACGAGGAATCTGTTTCATCGGTTGTAGATTCTTCGTTCCTCAGAATGACAGCATATTAAAGGCTGCTGCAGCAAAAAATATTTATAATCAATCAGGCTTCTTTAACAAAGGCTTGTTTCTTGCTTCACGTTAATTCTCCTTAAAATCATCATTTCCTCCAACATTTTTGGCAAAAGCTTGTTAATCAATAAACACAAAATGAGCGTATGGCTGAACAACATCTTTATCAAACTGGAATTATAGGGAACTGTGCTTTTTTGGCGCATGTAAATAAAAATACAGACATATCGTGGCTATGCTGGCCTCGGTTTGATAGTCCGTTTGTATTTGGAAGTTTATTAGATAAAAATCAAGGAGGCGAATTTTCGATTTTACCGCAAGGTGAATTCACTTCATCGCAATATTATATTGAAAATACCAATGTTTTAAGAACCGAAATTACCGCTGAGGATGGAAAATATCGAATCACCGATTTCGCCCCAAGATTTCATCTGTATGAGAGATATTTTAAGCCATTAATGTTCATCCGGAAAATCGAACCCCTGCAAGGGAATCCGAGGGTGACCATTAAATGTGAACCCGTTTGCGATTATGGCAAGAACAAAATGCGGGCGAGCAGGGGCAGTAACCATATTGATTATCACGGTTGCGACGAAAATATCCGCTTAAGTACTAATGTTTCCTTAACTTATATTTTGGATCAGAAAGCTTTCGTATTAAACGAGCCGAAATATCTCATAATGACTTATGGCGAAAACCTGGAGGCGCCCATTGTAAGTACTGCTGAAAATTTCCTTCGTGAAACCGTTTCCTATTGGAGACTTTGGATTAAACATTCATCTATTGCAGGCTTTTACCAACCCTTTGTCATTCGATCGGCTTTGGTTTTAAAAATCCATCAATATGAAGATACTGGGGCAATTATAGCGGCAAGTACCACAAGTTTACCAGAATCGCCAGGTAGCACCCGGAATTGGGATTACCGATATTGCTGGTTGCGAGATTCGCATTATGTACTTACATCACTGAACCATATTGGTCATTTTGAAGAAATGGAGAAGTATTTTAATTACTTATCTGATATTTCTCACGCCGAAGATGAACGTTACCAGCCCTTGTACGGAATTGCCGGCGAAAGGCAAATCACTGAGCATACCTTAGATCATTTGGAAGGCTATAAAGGCGAGCAGCCCATCCGGATTGGAAACCAGGCTTACGAACACATTCAAAATGACATTTATGGCCAGGTTTTAATATCGATGTTGCCGCTTTATACTGATCATCGTTTTGTATTTTCAGAACGCAGCGATTCGGTAAAATGGATCGAAAGTGTACTGTCAAAGATTGAAAGAACAATCGATGAAAAGGATGCCGGTATATGGGAATTCAGGAATATTGCAAACGTACATTGTTATAGTAATTTGTTTCAGTGGGCTGGTGCACAGGCAGCATTAAAAATGGCGAAAACCATTGGAAATGCTGATTTCGAAAATCGGGCACAGGTATTAATTAATAAGGCTGCAGCACATATTGAGGCCTGTTATGATCCAATTAGAAAGGTTTATACAAATGCAGTTGGCAGTCCGCATTTGGATGCGAGTACATTGCAACTGATTATGATGGGTTATTTAGATCCCGCTTCTGATCGTGCAAAAGATCATTTAATCGCTTTAGAAAATGAGCTGAAAACCGAAGATGGTTTATTTTACCGCTATCTACATGCAGATG
This sequence comes from Pedobacter sp. Leaf41, assembly GCF_001422545.1. Lineage (GTDB taxonomy): Bacteria > Bacteroidota > Bacteroidia > Sphingobacteriales > Sphingobacteriaceae > Pedobacter. Next base: position 289,594 of record NZ_LMLE01000006.1, read on the forward strand.
ATTTTGGAAAACCAAAGACAACATTTTTAATCTGTGCGTTTTGGTACGTAGAGGCTTTGGCTTGTGTGGGTAGAACAGACGAAGCGATTAAGGAATTCGAAAATATTATTAAATATTGTAATCATTTGTTGTTATTCAGTGAAGATGTGGATGCAAAAACCGGTAGTCAGTGGGGGAATTTTCCTCAGGCTTACAGCCACGTTGGTTTAATGAATGCGGCTTATCGCATTGCAATTAAGTTAGATAGACCGATATTTTTGTAGCGGTTATAATATTTCCGCAGATTAAAAAGATTTTCGCTGATTTTTTGCGGTAATCATTTTGATCTGCGGGACTTTTATTTGCAAGTTGTCACATTGAGCTTGCCGAAATGTTCTTCTAAAAGTTCTGAATAACATTTATAGACTTATTATTTCTAGAGATAATTTTCCCGCAGATTAAGGAGATTTTCGCTGATTTTCTGCGGTAATCATTTTAATCTGCGGGATTTCTTTTTTCGTAATCAGTACAAGATTCGCCATCCAATTAGATTTGGAATCCTGATGCATTAGTTTAAGATTCCCGCCTATATAGGACTGCCGGGAGTATTTTATTTAATCTCTCTCTACAAACTCTTCCTTAACCAAGCTCCAAAGCAACTTTCTTACTTCTTTGAAATCGTTTAGATAATATTTTGCTTCAGATAAGTTATTACCAACTTTAACGGTAATCGCATCATCTGGCAAGGCCCTGAAGATATCTTCATCGGTGTGATCATCACCAAGGGCTATAATAAAATCTGGTTGTTTGTTGTAAAGCCAATTCAACGCAGCTTTACCTTTATTTACTTCAATGTTCTTGAATTCAATTACTTTATTGCCTGGCATCAATTGCAAACCTTTGTCGGCAGCCAAGATTTTCATGTGGCTAACAATTTCATTTGCCCTTAATTCGCCCAATCCTTCTTCAGCTTTGCGATAATGCCAAACTAATGAATAACTTTTTTCTTCGATAAAAGATCCAGGAGTTCTATCGGTATAAGTTTCCAATAATGAACGAATTTCGCCTTTCCATTGGTCGGTAAGCAGTGGCAAACAATTCCATTTATCGCCCTGAGCTTTTTGCCAAGCACCATGCTCTGCAATCATATCTACTTTTAAATGTCCGAACCATTTTTCAAGTGTTTCATTCCGTCTTCCACTAATAATGACAACTGTATTAGCAGAATCTAAAGTTAGGTTTTCAATCAAATCATAAAGCTCATCATCAGGAGATGCATCGTCGATATTTCCAGTAAAATCTACCAGCGTACCATCATAATCAAGAAACAGTACCCGGTTTTTCGTTTCAGCATATTTTGCAGCTATAATTTCGTTAACAGAATTTACTGCATGTTTTGTTTGTAATGATTTTTGAGAATCTTTCACTTCGTTTAATCTTAAAATAAAATTGTTTACCCAATGTTTAACATTGAATTTTTCTACAATTGCCCGCATGGCTTTCATACGGGTTTGCTGTTCTTCTTGAGGCATTTTTAAGGCCGTAACAATAGCCTCCATAATATCGCCCAAGTTGTTTGGATTAACTATTAGTGCGTCGGTTAACTCCTTTGATGCTCCAGCCATTTCACTTAAAATCAGTACACCATCTTCCTCGTTTCTACTGGCCACGTATTCTTTGCTTACTAAATTCATCCCATCACGCATAGGCGTAACCAGGCAAATATCTGCTGATGCATATAAAGCAGATAACACTTCAATAGGGAAAGATCGGTAGAAGTAATTTACCGGGATCCAATCCATCGATCGGTAACGGGCATTGAGATTTCCAACAAATTGGTCTATCTGTTCACGCAGTTCATGGTATTGAGGAACCGTATCTCTTGATGGAACTACAATCATAAATAACTCAATTTTCCCGATGTATTCGGGATGTACTTGTACGAGCAGTTCAAGGGCTTTTAGGCGCTCTAGTATGCCTTTGCTATAATCCAATCTATCAATGGAAAGAATTATTTTCATATCTTCTTTTCCATTTCTAAAATCTCTTATTTCTTGTTTTACGGCTTCTGTTGTGGTTAATGATGAAAATTTTTCGAAATCTATTCCCATCGGGAAAGCTTCTATTACGATTTGCCTTTCGTTACTGTTGAGCACATTTGATGACGAATTTATCGGTAGTAAACGGGTTGCAGTGCTGATGAAATGGCGAACATCATCATAAGTATGGAAGCCTATTAAGTCTGCACCGATTAATCCGTTCAGTATTTCTTCACGCCAAGGGATTAATCTAAATATTTCGTAAGAAGGAAAAGGGATATGCTGGAAAAATCCGATAGTAGAATTAGGTAATTTTTCTCTCAAAATTCCCGGTAATAAAAGTAATTGGTAATCTTGAATCCATATTTTATCTCTTCTGTTGAGCACCTTCATGGCACTTTTTGCAAACTTGTCGTTCACCGATTTATAGCAATCCCAATAACTTTGCTCGTAATGGGCATAAGTAACCAGGTAATGGAAAACCGGCCATAACACCTCATTTGAAAAGCCTTCGTAATATAAATTGATTTCTTCTTGAGTAAGGAAAACAGGATAAAGATTGAGTTCTCCTAATTTTTGAATTACTTCTTCTTGTCTTTCTTCAGGAACCTCGATTCCTGGCCAGCCAACCCAAATGGAATTGCCTGATTTGTACACGTCTCCCAATCCGGTAGCAAGGCCGCCCTCGCTCGGAATAAAGGTGTACTCGTTATTTTCTTCAATGATTTTAACGGGTAGTCTGTTCGATATTATAACTGTCTTCATGCTTGTATTTGATGTATCCACATAAATAAAAGCCATTTAAACACCTTTTGTTTGAATTTTGTTTGAAAACAAACATTGAAATGATTTAAGAAAAAATATCAATCACAGATGAAAGGCAAAAAAACAGATGAGGAAAATTGATTTTTAATCTGCATCAATTTTTGAAATCCTTTGGTTAAAAAACCTAAACATAGTTAAACACCAATGAAAAAGTTGTTTGCTCATTTGGAGTGGAAACTACTTCGATGCTGCCGCGGTGCATTTTCATAATGTTGCGACTAATGGTTAAACCGATGCCCGAGCCATTTTTACGGGTGGTATAAAAGGGAACGAAAATTTTCTCCAAGTCTTCCGGTGCAATTCCTTTTCCGTTGTCGGTTACATCGATGTAAAGTTTCGTGTTTTCCAAGCGATAACTGACCGAAATGTGTGGATTTTCATTTTCTTCGACTGCATAAATGCCATTGGTAATAAGGTTAATTAGAACTTGTTCAATCAATTTTAAATCAAGTTGAACAGTGATCTTTGAGGAAGTTTGCTCCACCTCAAGCACCACATTTTTAACTTTCGCAAAGGGCTGCATCAACACTTTAATGTGTTTTAAAATTTCCCCAATGGTATGCGATTCTAAATTTGGTGTTGGTAATTCGGCAATCAAGCGGTAATCTTTTACAAAGTCTAGTAAGCCGGTAGAGCGTCGTTTGATGGTTTGTAACGCAGTTTTCAAATCTTCCATTTCATCCAAATCCAAATTCTCTCTGTCCGTTACCATGCTGTTAATCGTATCGGATAACGAGCTGATTGGGGTAATGGAATTTAATATTTCATGAGATATCACACCGATTAATCGATTCCAGGCTTCAGTTTCTTTTTGTTCGATTTCATCCTTAATGTTCTGAAAGCTGATGATGGTGTAATTTTTTCCGTATAGATTTAATGGAATAACCTCGGTAGATAGCTGGATGAACTTTTCCTGAATTTTTAATTCCAGAAACCGTTTTCCGCCTGAAGAAATCTGATCGACTTCATTGGCGAAATTTGGTATGTGTTGTTTGAGGCGATGCCAGTATTTATAAGCAGGAACGCCCAATAGATTCGATGCCGCCTGATTAAAAAAGGCAATCTCTTCATTATCCTGTGCGGTTTTTGTATTATTAACCACAATTACCCCAACCGGAACTTGTTCCAAAATGGTTTTAATCAGCTGAAACATCGCTTCTTGTTCCAATCTGATTTGTTTGTGCACCTGCAGAATTTCGCTGAAGGATTCGTATAACTCAGGGAAACTGCCTTTTGTGGCTTTATTCTTGAAATTCAAAGTATGGTCGCGGGTTTTGACAGCTAAAATGAAACGTTTAATATCCGAACGAATTTCGTTTATGTAATAGTACAGCGAAATTATCGAACCCAATAAAATTAAGCCTACTCCAATAATCGTAAACCATAATTGGGTGTTTTGGATAAGATAGAATAGGAGATAGCCCAGCAAATTAATGAGGAGTAACCTGGATATTAGACGAAAAGTAAATCGTTTGTAGAACATAATTTTAAGGTTAAAGGTTGAGGTTTTTGAGGTAGAGGTTTTGCTTTCGAAACAAACCTTTTACCTATTACGATCTCCCTTAAATTAAATGCCGAATTTTTCAATCCTCCTATATAAAGCCGCTCTGGTTAAACCCAGCTCTGCCGCTGCTTTTGATATATTCCCTTTGTGTTTGTCAATAGCTTTTTGCACCATCATTTTTTCCATTTCGCCGAGCGCCATTTCGTCTGGCATTGATGTGTTTTGTGCAAACCGCTGCGGACTTAATTGCAAATCTGCTTCTGAAATTTCATTTCCATCACTCATAATAACGGCACGTTCCAAAACATGCTGCAGTTCCCGAACATTTCCTGGCCATTTATAATTTAATAAAACATCTTCCGCTTTAGGGCTTAAACTTCGGGTTTCTTTATGGTATTTTATGCTAAAAACCTGCATAAAATGATTGGATAAAAGCAATATATCCCTTCCTCGTTTTCGTAGTGGTGGTAACAGCAGTTCTACTGTATTTATTCTGAACAATAAATCTTGTCTGAAAGTATTTTTGGAAACCATTTCATTCAAAGGCATATTGGTGGCTGTAATTAAACGAACATTTACTTTACGTTCTTTACTTTCGCCAAGGCGGATTACGGTTCGGTTTTGTAAAACGCTTAATAATTTTGCTTGAAGGGGCAAAGTGAGGTTTCCAATTTCATCTAAAAATATCGTTCCGCCATCTGCTAATTCAAAGCGACCAGGTTTATCTTCTTTTGCATCGGTAAAAGCGCCTCTGGCGTATCCAAATAGTTCGCTTTCGAAAAGATTTTCATTTAATGAACCTAAATCTACATGCATAAAAACCTGGTTCTTACGTTGCGATTTGCCGTGAATTTCATAAGCGAAGACTTGTTTACCCGTGCCGTTTTCGCCTAAAATCAAAACGTTGGCATCTGTTGGCGCAACCTTCAGCAGTGTGTTTTGAAGTTGTTTAATTCCATCGGCCTCGCCAACGATATGCTCAAAACCACGTGTCATATCTTTGTGTAGCGAAGTGTGGATTTTCTCTAATTTCTTAACCTTTCTGGTTGATTCGCGAAGTTTCGACGCTGCGGAAATGGTGGCAAAAAGTTTTTCGTTTTCCCAGGGTTTAAGAATGAAATCTGTTGCACCGTTTTTAATCGCTTTAACTGCAAGCTCAACGTTTCCGAAAGCAGTCATTAAAATAACCACATAATCTTTATCAATCGATAGGATGTGTTCCAGCCAGTATAAACCTTCACGACCGTCGCTAGCGCCCTTCTGATAATTCATATCGAGCAAGATTATATCAACCTCGTTTTTACTGAGTAATACATTTATTTCCTTCGGAGATTTACAGGTAATAACTTGCTTCACTTGCTGTTTTAGAAACAAGCGGGCACTTAAAAGAATGTCATCATCATCATCGATGATTAAAACTGTGGCGTTTAACATAGACTTAAATTTTAAAAAAAAACACCCCTTTTCAGAGGTAATGGCATTGTTTTTTTTATACTTTCACTCTCATTGAAGAGCGGGAAATTGTGGTTAGATAGTTTTTATAACCTATTTATATTGTATGTTTTAAAAAACCTCACCCTGTTAAAGGAAGAAGTATTTGGTGTTTTTCTACTTTCACTCGGGATCTAAAGGCAACTGGTTAGAGCAAGTTTTTCTTGTCATTTTATTATGTTCTGCTCTCCGCCCCTCTCTTAAAGGAGAGGGGATGAAGGGGTGAGGTTCTGTCCTCAAAAATAACTAAACTGTCCGCTCCCGCACATAAACTGTCCGATAATGAACAAACTAAAATACTAAAAATTCTTAAGCTATTAATTTTCAGTATTTTATCTTAATTTATATCGTTTGGCACAAGCTTGGCATAACGGAGATCAAACAGTACAACCGAACAATGGACAAAAAAATTGAAAAGAAAAGATTTAGCACTAAAGCCCTGATTATTATTGGTGGAGCACTTGCTTTCGTAGCAATTGTAATTTATGGCTATACTTTATCTTTAAAAAAAACCTACAGTGCAGATGCGGAAAAACTAACTATTAGTAAAGTAGAGTACGGTGATTTTGAAGATGTAGTTTTATTAAATGCAAGTGTTGTACCGTTAACTTCAGTAATTGTAAGTTCATCGGAGGGCGGAACAGTTGCCGAAATTTTTACCGAAAATGGTGCTTCTGTAGTTAAAGGAACACCTTTATTAAGGATTTCGAATTCCAATGCCATGTTGAGTTATACTTCGAGCCAAACCGCTGCCACTGAACAAATTAATCAATTGAGAAAATCGAGATTAGATTTGGAGCAAAATCAAAGGGTTTTAAATCAGGATGTTTTGGATGTTGAAAATAGTTTAAGAACTGCTGCTCGCCAATATCGCTTGGATAGTTCTTTGTTTGCGAAAAAAGTGATTACACTTCAGGAGTTTAACAAGTCTACTCAAGATTACGAATACTATCAGGGAAAACTTAAGATTGTACGCCAGGCAGTAAAACAAGAAAATCAAAGCAGAAGAATGCAACTTTCACAAATAGACCAGTCGATGGGGCAGATGAATGAGAGTTTGGAAATGATTCGGAAAAATATAGAAAATATGACGATCAAAGCGCCGGTTTCTGGTAAATTATCATCTTACGATCCTGTTATCGGAAAATCATACAACTCGAATGAAATGATTGGGAAAATTGATGTTTTGCAAGGTTATAAATTGCAAGCCGGTGTAGATGAATATTATATCAACCGTGTAAAGGAGGGGCAGACTTCCACCTGCGAATTTAACGGAAAAACATATAATTTAACTGTGAGCAAAGTAATTCCAGAGGTTACAGCAGGGCAGTTTCAGGTAGAAATGGTTTTCAAGGGTGCTGCACCGGAGGGTTTGCGTCGTGGTTTATCCCTTCAAACGAAGTTAACTTTGTCTGACAATAGCAAATCTTTACTATTGGCTCAAGGTCAGTTTTTTCAAAGTACAGGTGGTTCGTGGGTGTTTGTGGTAAACAATGGTAAAGCAACCAAGAAAAATGTAAAAATTGGCAGAAAAAACTATCTGTATTACGAAATTTTGGATGGTTTACAAAAAGGCGATGAAGTGATCACCTCATCTTACGATCAGTTTAACCAATACGATCAGGTGGAGATCAGTAAGTAATAGCCCCACCCAACCTCCCCAGAGGGGAGGAGTGCAAGGAGCAAACATAGATAACGAAAAAGCTAAATTGTTAGCACAAATTTAATTAATAAGCACAATACCAAAGCCCTCGCTACTGGGAAGGGTTGGGGCGAAATACTTGATACCAACAAGCTATGATAAAAATAGAAAACTTAGAAAAAGTTTATAAAACTGAAGAAGTAGAAACTACAGCTCTAAACGGAATTAATCTTCATGTAAAAGAAGGTGAATTTGTTTCGATTATGGGCCCATCTGGCTGCGGAAAATCTACGCTTTTGAACGTAATGGGTTTATTGGATAAACCCGAAAGCGGAAGTTACAAGTTTATCGATACGGAACTTTTAACCTTAAACGATAGAGAGCGTTCTAATTTCCGTAAAAGAAATATGGGATTCGTTTTCCAGAATTTCAACTTAATTGATGAGTTAACGGTTTTCGAAAACATCGAATTACCACTCATTTACAATAAAATTCCTGCTGGTGAACGTAAAAAGTTAGTTAACGAAATCATCGAAAGAATGAATATCGTAAATCGTAGCGGACACTTTCCACAACAACTTTCTGGTGGTCAGCAGCAGCGTGTTGCGGTTGCCAGAGCTTTGGTAACCAAACCAAAGTTGGTTTTAGCCGATGAGCCTACTGGTAATTTGGATAGTTCGCATGGTAACGAAGTAATGGAGTTGCTTTGTGAATTAAATGAAACGGGCACTACGATCGTAATGGTAACGCACTCGAGTCACGATGCTAGTTTCTCAAACAGAATCATCAATCTGAAAGATGGCCATGTGATTTCTGAGAAGATAAATAAAAGCCGGAACGAGGAATTGATATAGATGACTTAAAAGTTATGGGTTACCAGTTACCAAGCTGAACTCATACCTAAATCTCTTGCTAATTAAAAATAGTTTTAGTTTAATGATAGGCCAGCCGAATCTTCCTGGATGGGAAGATTTGGGTAAGGCGCTTGAAGGCTAAAAGTCAAACGTAGTAAGTTCTACACACTGTACTTATGACTTAAACTAACCATGTAAAACTCAAAAGATGTTCAAAATAAACTTAAAAATCGCATTGCGAAACCTTTGGAAAAATAAAGGATTTACCATTATAAATGTTGGTGGATTGGCCATTGGATTAGCCAGTTGTATGATTTTGCTTTTATATGTGGCGTATGAGTGGAGCTATGACAAGCACTACGCCAATGCAGATAAGACTTACGTAATCTATCAGAACGCACCTGCAAACGGGAAAATTTTTAGTTTTGCATGGACTCCAAATGTTATGGCTGATGAGGTTGCAACAAAAATCCCTGGCGTGAAATATACCTCACATTCCAGTTACCCAAGTCCAAAATTACTTTCGGTGGGCGATAAGAGAATCAATGCAAAGCTGAACTTTGCAGATCCAAATTTTTTAAAAATCTTCGATTTAAAATTTATTAAAGGAAATGCGGAACGGGCGCTAAAAGATGTTAACACGATCATATTGACCGAATCTATGGCGAAAAAACTTTTCGGTAACGAAGATCCAATTAATAAAACCGTTAAGCTTGAAAATCAGGATGTATTGAAGGTTGAAGCTGTAATTGAAGACGTACCTGCAAATAGCAGCATCACCTATGAGTGCTTGGCTCCCTGGGCACTTTTTTTAAAGCGAGAACCCTGGGCACGTCAACCTAACTGGGGAAACAACATGTGTTTGACCGTTGTTCAGCTTAACAACAACAAGTTTCTGGCTGATGCAAATGCTGATATGAAAGGCATCTACAAGCGCAATCAGCAGGGTAACACTGCCGAGGCACTCTTGTTTCCGTTAATCAAATGGCATTTGTACGATGATTTTCAAAATGGAAAATCGGTTGGAGGTAAGATTGAGCAATTAAAAATTTTCTTATTGTTGGCTTTTTGTATTCTTTTAATTGCTTGTGTAAACTTCATGAATTTATCCACCGCCCGTTCTGAGCGGAGAGCGAAAGAAGTTGGAATTCGTAAAGCTATCGGTTCTACGAGAAAATCTTTGATCGGCCAATTCTTGCTAGAGTCGGTCTTTGTAACGGTATTAGCAGGTGTTTTGGCTTTCATTTTAGTAGAGGTCAGTTTGCCATATTTCAATAATTTGTTAAATATAAGCCTGGAAATCGATTACAATAGCTTCACTTTTTGGGGTACCTTATTTGGTTTAATGATTTTTACGGGATTCATGGCGGGGAGTTATCCAGCTTTGTATTTATCATCTTTTGAGCCGATAAAAGTGTTGAAAGGATTAAAAATTAAATCTGATTCCTCTGTTTCTATCCGAAAAGTTTTAGTAGTTGTTCAATTTGTATTTGCAGCTTGTTTAATCGTGTGTACTTCAGTTATCTATCAGCAATTAAGTTACGTTAAAAATAAGCCGATAGGTTATGATAAATCAAACCTTGTCCAAATTGCGGTTCAAGGTAAAATGGGTAACCGAAGCAAGTTGGAGCTGCTTAAAACCCAAATGTTAAAGTCTGGTGCGGCAACGGGAGTAACCTTTTTTAGTAAAGACATTACGGCAAGTGGTAATAATACAACAGATGTTCATTGGCAAGGCAAAACAGCTGGAGAATCTATTTTGTTTAATAACCGAGGAATTGGAAGTGACTTTATTGCAACAATAGGCACGGAATTAGTTGCCGGAAGAACAGTAGAAACAGAATCAAAAAGAGATAGCAACAACATCATGCTTAACGAGGCTGCCGTTAAAATGATGAATCTAAAAAATCCTGTGGGAGCTAGAATTAGATTTTGGGATGTAGAAAAAACAAATGTTGGTGTGGTGAAAGATTTTGTGGTGGAAAGCGTTTATCAAAAAGTTGCACCCATGATTTTTTATCCAAGTTATATGGATGATGTTCAGGTAATCCTTGCTCGTTTAAATCCTAACCAAAATATTAGTTCTTCGTTAGCAACCATAGATAATTTAATTAAACAGATAGAACCCGATTACCCGGTAAAAAGAAGGTTTGTTAATGAATCTTTTGAATTGAAATTTCAAAATGAGAAATTACTGGGTACACTTTCAAACTGGTTCGGAGGTTTTGCAATCTTTATTTCTTGCTTGGGTTTATTGGGTTTAGCGCTTTTCATGGCTGAGCAACGTAAGAAGGAAATCAGCATTCGCAAAGTGCTGGGCGCTAGTACTACAAATATTCTTACACTTTTAAATAAGGATTTTATAAAACTGGTGGCGATATCAAACTTAATGGCCTTTCCGTTAGCCTACATTATTATTAACAAATGGCTGTCTGCTTTTGAATATAGAATTGCAATTTCAGCAATACCGTTCGTGATTGCAATTGGATTGTCTGTTTTAATAGCCATTTTAACAGTAAGCATCCAATCGATAAAAGTAGCAAAAGCTAACCCTGTGGATGCACTTAAATATGAATAATTAACCCCTCCCAACCTCCCCGGAGGGGAGGAGTTGCAAAGTTTTATACCTTTTGAAGCGAACAAATAATGTTAGTAGAAATAAAATTTTTTAACCACAAACAAAAGTCCTCCCTTCCGGGGAGGATTTAGGAGGGGCTTTATGTTCAAACTTAACCTAAAAATCGCATTGCGAAACCTTTGGAGAAACAAATTCATCACAGCTATTAATGTTGGTGGTTTAGCTATCGCTTTGGCTGCGTTTATTTTGGTGGCCATGTATTTTGCATATGAAACCAGTTTCGATAAATCAAATCCAAACTATAAGGATATTTATGTGGTAGGGGTAACGTATCCCGAGTTTAGAACCAATTACATTGCGGCCCCATTTGCAAAAGCCATCAAACAAACTTATCCCGAAGTGGAATCAGTTGGTTTAATAAAAGAAGGCTCCTTCGAACTGACCATTAAAAATGGAAATAACACACTTTTCACCAAAAATATCCTGGCTGTAGACTATAATGCAGCAAAAATGCTAAACATTGTGCCAGAAAACGGTCTGACCAAACCGTCAGGAGATATAGAAAGACTCAATTATCTGAGTAAAGAAAGCATGAAAACACTTTTCCCTGCTAAAACAGATAACAAGCCCGAAATAGTTGGTTATGGAGCGAGCAACTCGGGGATAACGGGCACTATAGCGGGCACTATTGAAAGGAAAAAACATTCTAACTTTAACTTTGATGGGGTTTCTTTGGCCGCCGAACTCGGTGAGCACGATAATTACGATATGAATGATTATTCCATCTATCTGAAGCTAAAACCTCATGTAGATGTTGCAAACCTTGAACGAAAAATAAGTGATTTATATAGATACGAACTATTGAAAGTTGATGCCAAAAAGGAGTTAGCTGAATTAAAAACCATCTCTATATTTTTAGATCCACTGGCAAACTTACACCTGCGGCCCAAAGCAGGCAACGATTTGCCATATAAAACTTTGATGGCGCTTTCCATACTCGGATTTTTAATTCTAGTGATTGCGTGTATAAATTTCACCAACCTGAGTATTGCCCAGGCCAGTAAACGAGCCAAAGAAGTTGGCGTTAAAAAAGTAATGGGTGCCTACCGTTCTCAGCTTAGCCTACAATTTCTTACCGAAATATTTATCCAGTGCTTTATCGCTACCGTACTGGCTTTAATTTTAGTAGAATTAGTGTTACCTCAATTTAATAATCTATTTCAGGTTAACCTTTCCGTTTGGCAAATCGATAATGGATTAATTTGGGAGCTACCACTAATTTTAGTCATCATCACACTGATAGCAGGCACGTATCCCTCTATGGTTTTATCTGGCTTTAAACCGGCTTTAGTGTTAAAGGGAAATTTTGCTGCCAGCAAACAAAGCTCTTGGTTGCGAAACGGATTACTGGTTTTCCAGTTTAGTATTGCAGTAATTTTTATTATCGGCTTGCTAATTATCAATTCACAATTGAAATACATGCGAACGCAGGATGTTGGGTTTAATGCTAATCAGGTTGTTTACATCAAAAACCTAACGCTCTTTAACAATCCAGCTAAATTTGGTTCAGTCAGTTTTAATCCAGTAAGAGATAGATTAATGCGAATTCCAGGCGTAAAATCTGCTACGGTTGCAAGCTTTATCCCTGGTGGTCAGAACGGAATAAATAATTATGCTTATAAAGCTACCAAAGCAAACATTGATTTCGTAAACGTAGATTTTGACTACTTTGAAACGCTGAATATCAAATTAAAAGAAGGCCGCTTTTTCTCAACCACCTTTACAACCGATACTATCAATTCTGCCATCATTAACGAAAGTGCAGTAGCAAAATATGGTATAAAAAATCCTGTTGGCCAGATTATTAAGGGCTGCGGTATCGATTATAAAATTGTTGGTATAATTAAAGATTTCAAAACCCAGGGTTTTGAAAGTAAGGTACAGCCTACAATATACACGATTAAGGACCCTTGTGGAAGTTATAAAACACATATCTTGCTGAAGATTGAGGAAAACAAAATGGCTTCGGCTTTGGTCGCTTTGAAATCGCAATGGCCTCAAATAAATCCTAAAGATGGAGAAGATTTCAGGTACGAATTTCTAGATGAGCTTTATGGCAAACTATTTAAAAAGCAAGAGCAACTACAAACGGTGTTTTTCGCAGCGGCTATGCTAACCATCTTTATTGCAATTCTAGGTTTGTTTGCCTTTGCAAAATATATCACCAACAGCAGAATCAAAGAGATCGCTGTGCGCAAAATATTAGGAGCAAGCGATATTCAGATTTTCAAATTGATTAATAGTTCGTTCTTTATAATGGTGCTCTTAGCCAATTTAATTTCCTGGCCGGTGGCTTATATCCTGACTAAAAAATGGCTGGAAACCTTTGCCTACCGAATTGATTTATCCATGCTGCCGTTTTTGCTAAGTGCTGCCATTACCATTTTATTAACGGTGATTACCGTCAGCATTCAGGCCAAAAAAGCGGTAAGCGCTAATCCTGTTGATGCTTTGAAATATGAATAATTAGCCCCACCCAACCTCCCCAGGAGGGAGGAGCTGCAACGTTTACACCTTTTGAACCGAACAAATAATGTTAGTAGAAATAAAATTTTTTAACCACAAAAAAAAGTCCTCCCTTCAGGGGAGGATTTAGGAGGGGCTTTATGTTCAGATTAAACTTAAAAATCGCTTTGCGAAACCTTTGGAAGAATAAAATTTCATCTTTCATTAATGTAATCGGTTTGGCTATTGGCCTTGCGGCTTGTTTAATGTTGCTGCTCTATGTATCATACGAATGGAACTTTGATAAGCAAGCCAAAAACTGGCAAAATGTTTATATAGCGATGACCAACGTTCCGGGTGAAGGTGGAAAAATTGGTGGCACTTTTTATGGTTCAACCACTGCGTTAGGTCCGCTGCTGAAGGATAAATTGCCGGAAGCGAAATATGTAGCACGGATGGATTATGGCAGAAAAAGCCTCATAGCAAATGGACGAAACAGCTATAAAAAAGATTCAAAATTTGCCGAGCCCGATATTCTCAAAATGTACGATTATGAGTTTATTTACGGGGATGCTAAAACTGCGCTAAACAATCCACTTTCAGTAATTTTAACAGAAAGTACGGCGAAAACGCTCTTCGGAACCAATGATGTTCTGAATAAATCTGTTCGTTTTCAAGACAAAGAAAACTTAACAATTACCGGAGTAATTAAAGATTTGCCAGAAAATAGTTCTAACAGGTTCGATTTTTTAATGCCCTGGTCGTTTTACGAAATTGTTGATGAAAGCGCCAAAGATTTAAACTGGACAAATTACAGTTTCGTAACGATGGTTACCCTAAATGCTGATGCCAATATTGATTTGGTAAATCGTAAAGTAGACGAATTGGTCAAAAAAAGCGCCGAACAAACCGAGCAATCGCAACCAAACTTTTTATACCAAGCCAGTAAGCTTCACTTATTTGGTAAATTTGAAAACGGGAAACCAGTTGGAGGAGACATTGAGCAAATCTGGCTTTTCATGGGGTTAGCATTTGGGATATTGCTTATTGCCTGCATCAATTTTATGAACATGGCAACTGCCAAATCAGAGAAAAGAGCTAAAGAAGTTGGAATTAAGAAAACCATCGGGGCAAATCGAACCTCGTTAATTCTCCAGTTTTTAACCGAATCAATGGTGCTTACATTGGTTGCTGTAGTAGTTGCAATTGCTTTGATAGAACTTTGTCTGCCTGCATTTAATCAGTTACTCAATATAAATCTTGGAATTTCGTATTTCAATACCGCAAGTTGGGTAGGTATAATGCTCATTGTAATTGCAACTGGTTTAATTGCCGGTAGCTATCCTGCGTTCTATCTATCTTCTTTTAACCCAATCCAAACACTAAAAAAGAAAATCAAGGCCAGAGCATTTTTAACGATAAGTTTAAGGCAAGTGTTAGTGGTAGGTCAGTTTTGTTTTGCCATTATCTTGATTATTGCCACTTTGGTTATTTATCGTCAAATCCAATTCATCAAAAATAAGCCGGTTGGTTTTGATGTAAATGCCCTGGTAGAAATTCCTCAAGATGGTGAGTTGAAAGGTAAGTTTGAACTGTTCAAAACCGAAATGCTGAAGTCTGGTGCAGTAACATCAATGTATCAATCATCCGTTAGCCTTTCTCACCGCGGTCGGAATTTTATGGATATTAAATGGGATAGGATGACAAAGCCCGAAAATACGGTGATGTTTAACCAGGTAGCCACCTCTTACGATTTCACCAAAACCAACGGAATTAAATTGCTGGAAGGAAGAGATTTTTCTAAAAACTTTGCTTCAGATACCAGTGCATTACTGGTAAGCGCCTCGGCTGTAAAAGTGTTTGGCTATAAAAATCCTATTGGCAAAAGGGTAAATCTTTTTGGTACAAATGCTTATATCATCGGAGTATTTGATGATTATGTGTGGGATTCGCCATATAAATCCAATAATCCACAGGTGGTTTTCTTAAATCCTGCGCAAACAGGCACCATCACGATGCGCTTAAATAGCGCCAATAATCTGCAAAGTAACATCGAAACCATCAGTAGAATTACGAAGGCTTTCAATCCTGCTTATCCAACAGAAATTACTTTTATAAATTCATTATACCAGGAGAAATATAAGTCAGAAAAGACCTTGGGTATTCTTTCCAACCTGTTCGGCGGGCTAGCGATTTTCGTATCCTGCCTGGGTTTATTCGGTTTGGTTGCCTACAGTGCCGAGCAACGTACTAAAGAATTTGGCGTGCGCAAAGTGCTTGGCGCATCGGTTGCTAATTTGATGCAATTGCTTTCACTTTCATTCATTAAGATGATTTTGGTCGCCATTGTTGTTGCTGTGCCAATTAGTTATCTGGCGATGAATAAATGGCTCGAAAATTTCGAATTCCATACCGAGATATCCTGGTGGATTATCCCCGTGGCAGCAATAGGAACGCTATTAATAGCTTTAATTACGGTGAGCTTTCAAGCATATAAAACAGCAAAAGCCAATCCGGTTGATGCTTTGAAATACGAATAGAATCGAGTTAACAGTTGCGGGTTACCAGTTATAAGTCTGGGCTCGCAACAGGTAACACATAACCTATAACCAATTATGTTCAAACTTAACTTTAAAATCGCATTGCGAAACCTTTGGAAAAACAAGGGGTTCAGCTTGATTAATATCGGTGGATTAGCTATCGGATTGGCGAGCTGTATGCTATTATTGCTGTACGTTTCTTACGAGTTTAGTTTTGATAAACAGTATGAAAACTACAAAACGACTTACGTAGCGCATACCAATATGACGGCCAATGGAAAAGTGCATACCTGGGCCTGGACGCCTGGGTTGTTAGCGCCAGAATTAAAAGCCAAATATTCTGCAGTAGTAAACGCAGCAAGATCTTCCTACCCATTTGAGCAACTAATCAGCTACGATGATAAAAAAATAAAGAATAAAGGTTTATTTGCCGATCCGGAATTTATCAAAATACTTGATTACAAGTTTTTAAGTGGCAATGCTATTTCTCCATTAAATAATATCAATAGTGTTATTCTGACTCAATCACTATCGCATAAATTATTTGGGAACCAAAATCCACTTGGTAAAATCGTAAAACTTGATAATGAAGGTGGATTAAAAGTTGAAGCCGTTATCGCTGATTTACCAGAAAACACCAGCATCAAATTTGATTATTTGATGCCTTGGAAATTGAATGAACAAAGACAAAAATGGATCAAAGAGCAAGGCTGGGGAAGTAACTTCTGTTTAACCATTGTGCAACTTCAAAATAGTAGCCTATTGGATCAGGTAAACGCTGCTGTAAAAGGAATCTATCAAAGAAATCAAAAAGGCTTATTAAATGAACTTTTTCTGCATCCACTTTCCAAATTACACCTTTACAATGAGTTTGAAAACGGTAAATCTGCGGGAGGAAAAATAGACAAGTTACGAGTTTTTTTCATGCTCGCCATCTGTATCCTGCTGATAGCTTGTGTAAATTTTATGAATTTATCTACCGCCCGGTCAGAGAAAAGAGCAAAAGAAGTTGGTGTTCGTAAAGCAATAGGGTCTAGCAGAAAAGCACTTGTTGCACAGTTTATTTTAGAAAGCACGTTACTTGCCCTCATCGGAACAATAATCGCTTTTATTTTAGTGGAAATTAGTCTTCCATATTTTAATTCCATCCTAAATATCAACTTAATAATTCAATACAACAATTGGCGATACTGGCTTACCTTGTTAGGTTTGGTGGTATTTACAGGGTTGCTTGCAGGCAGCTATCCTGCATTCTATCTCTCATCTTTCGATCCCGTTAAGGTGCTGAAAGGTTTCGGCGTAAAAACGGGTTCAGCCATTTCTGTTAGAAAAGTACTTGTTGTTTCTCAATTCGTATTTGCAGCATGTTTAATTGTTTGCACATTGGTAATTTATCAGCAGCTAACCTATATTAAAAATAAACCATTAGGTTATAGTCAAGGGAATTTAGTTCAAATGGCAGCTTTAGGTAACTTAAGGCAAACGAGTAAACTTGAACTTTTAAAAACCAAGATTTTGAAATCTGGCGCTGCGACCAGCGTTTCTCTGCTGAGTATGAATATTGATGAAGGAGGAAATAACACATCAGATATCAATTGGCCTGGAAAAAATCCTAACGACAAAGTTTTATTTAATCAACGTGGAATTGGTTACGATTTTATTGCAACTACCGGCACCGAGATGGTTGCAGGAAGAGAATTTAAAATCGAATTTCCTGGCGATTCGAATAAAGTGTTAATCAATGAAGCTGCAGCCAAAATCATGGCGCTTAAAAACCCGGTAGGAACAGTGATTGATTATGGAGAATATAAATGTACCATTATTGGTGTGATGAAGGATTTTGTCGCAGAATCACCCTATCAAAAAGTTGCGCCCATGATTTTCAACAGGGCCTATCATGACGATGGCGGTGTAATTCTACTTCGCTTAAATGAAGCTGCAAATATAAGTGCCTCTTTATCAAAAATCGATGCAATGGTGAAAGCAATAAATCCTGATTATCCGGTAGATCGGGTATTTGTAAGTGATTCATTTGAAGAGAAATATAATTCTGAAAAGCTTTTAGGAACGCTCTCTAATTGGTTTGGGAGTTTTGCAATTTTTATTTCTTGCTTAGGCTTACTTGGATTAGCATTGTTTATGGCAGAACAGCGCAAAAAGGAAATTAGCATCAGGAAGGTGTTAGGCGCTAGCACAAGCCATATACTTACCTTACTCAACAAAGATTTTGTCAAGTTAGTAGCTATTGCCAATCTGATTGCATTCCCTTTAGCGTATGTCATCATAAACAAATGGTTGTCGGCATTCGAGTATCGGATCAACATATCGGTATTGCCTTTTGTGATGGCCTTCGCGGTTTCTTTCCTGATTGCCGTTTTGACGGTCAGTATTCAATCGATAAAGGTTGCAAAAGCAAATGCCGTCGATGCACTTAAATACGAATAGCCTGTCCGTTCGATTTTGAACAAACATTTGTTCGGAATCGAACAGTTTATATTGCTGATTAATTGTAAATTATTGATAATCAAACTATTGAAAATGGTTATTTATAGTGGTATAAAATTGGCACAAGCAGCATCAGGTTAGAAAGCTTCATTTCAAAACTGAAATTCTCCAGCAAATTAAAAACATGTTCAAACTCAACTTAAAAATCGCCTGGCGAAACCTTTGGAAAAACAAGGGTTATACTTTCATCAATGTTCTTGGTTTATCAATCGGGATGGCTAGTTGTATTCTCATTTTTATTTTTATTAGATACCAAATGAGTTTTGATGAAGGCTTTAAAGATGAAGACAGGATTTATCGCGTAGTTTCTACATTCGATTATGCTGATGGAAATCAATTTTACACTCAGGGCGTTCCGTTGCCACTAACGCCGGCAATGAGAAACGATTTTTCGCCGTACATAGATAAAATTTCGGCAATTGAGCAAAGCGCCGGACTTATAAAAATTGCAGATGAGACAGGGAAAGAAAAGCTCAAAGTAATAGAAAGTGTGTTCTATGTTGAACCCGATTTCTTCGAAGTTTTCAATTATAAATGGCTGGCTGGCAACTACAACTCACTTGGCGACCCAAATAATGCGGTGCTTTCTAAAGAAATGGCCACTAAGTTCTTCTGCGATTGGAAGTTAGCTACAGGAAAAAGCCTTAATTTCGATGGTAAAACAAGCTATACTGTGAGTGGTGTAATTGATGATGTTGCCGAGAATAACTCGGTGCCTCTCAGGGTTATGCTTTCATACAAATCCTTCAAAAGTAGAAACCTAAGCAGATGGGGTTCGGTGGGCTCAAACTCCGAAAGTTATTTCAAACTTAAACCACAGGTAAAAATCGAAACGCTGGAAGGTCCGCTAAAATCGTTTCTTAAAAAATACTATGTAGAAGCAGCTCCAGGTAAGGAGGGGCATTTTTTTCAAGCTTTAAGTGATATTCACTACAATGAAAAGTACGGCAGTTTCTCTGGTAGAATTATGCCCAAAAAGCAACTTTGGGGTTTGGCCGTTATCGGTTTCTTCCTGATGATTACCGCATCAATAAATTTTATAAATCTCGCCACGGCACAGGCGGTAAGTCGTTCAAAAGAAGTTGGTGTTCGCAAAGTTATGGGTAGCCAGAGAGGCCAGTTAGTAGTGCAATTTTTAACTGAAACCTTAACAATTGTGCTTATTTCACTATTAATTGGAAGCGTGTTAACAGAAATCGCTTTGCCGGGGATGCAGCGTTTATTCGATTCGAAAATTTCGTTCAGTATTTTTCAACACCCGATTATTTTGGTTTTCATGCTCATGCTGGTGGTTTTCGTGAGTTTACTCGCGGGTTTTTATCCCGCGGTTGTAATGTCAGGGTTTAATCCTGCGCTGGCCATAAAAAACAAAGTTTCGGCTAATACCGGCGGTTTAGGTTTACGAAAAGTGCTTGTGGTTGTTCAGTTCGCCATCACTGTTACGCTAATTATTGGCACGCTGATTATTCTTCAGCAAATGAAATACATCCGCGAGCAACCTCTTGGTTTTAATCCGACAGCAGTTGCGATGGTCGACCTACCGAATGATAGTTTGACGACGCAACGCTTCGCTGCTTTTAAAACGCAGGTAAAGCAAATTCCGGGTGTTGAAAGAGTTAGTTTGTGCAGAACAGCACCATCTTCGCAAAATAATAATGGTAGTACTTTTTCTTATAATGGTGAGAGAGATGCTGATTTCCAGGTGAATACAAAAAATGCTGATGAGGATTATTTAAAAACCTTCGATCTGAAACTCGTTGCAGGCAGAAACCTGGTAAAATCCGACACAACGAACGAATATTTGGTAAATGAAACTTTGCTTAAAAAACTTAATGTGCGCAACCCTAACGATGCGATTGGAAAAATGATTTCTTTGGGTGGCATGAAGGCGCCGATTGTTGGCGTTATCAAAGATTTTAAAAACAAGAGCTTACACGAAAATATCGACCCCATTTTAGTAGGTTCTTTAAAACCAAGATTTTTTTATGCCGCCGTTAAATTAAATGCTAAACAGATGTTGGCAACAATGAAAAACGTTGAACAGATTTGGAAGAATACTTTTCCTGAATCTGTTTACAACGAATCTTTTCTAAATGAAGAAATCAACAACTATTACCAGGGCGAAAAAATAATGGGTACCCTTTTTAAAGTTTTTGCAGGCGTAATCATCTTCATTTCATTCATTGGATTATTCGGCCTAATTTCTTTCGTAGCCACTCAGCGAACCAAAGAAGTAGCCATTAGGAAAGTGCTGGGTGCATCAACCATCGAACTGGTAAAAATGCTCAACGGTTCATTTCTGGTAATGGTTTTCATCGCCAATTTAGTTGCCTGGCCATTGGCTTATCTTTTCGTTTCCAAATGGCTTTCCGGTTTTGCTTATCGAATCGATATCAGCATCTGGCCCTTTGCTCTCGCGATGGTAATTTCCATGGCAATCACGTTAGTAACTGTATCCATCCGCTCTTATAAAGCTTCTGTTGCGAATACAATTGATGCACTTAAATATGAATAAAGGAGGGAAGGTGAAAGGTTTTAAGGTGAAGGATTAAAGTATCCGGAACCTTCCAGCCTTCAACCTTTTTTATCCTTCAACCTTTAGAAATATGTTCAAACTTAACTTAAAAATCGCGTGGCGGAACCTTTGGAAAAACAAAGTTTATGCAGCCATAAATATAGGCGGATTAGCACTTGGATTAACGGCTTTTGTATTGATGTTGCTATACATCAATCACGAAGAAAGTTTCGATTCCTGGTCGCCGGATTTAAAAAATGTTTATCAAATACGTGAGAAACATGACTTCTTTACACCTGATAATAAAGAACACTGGCAAGATGCTGTAGATAGTCGGATGGCAGCTTTGGTTAAAGAAAATATCCCTCAGGCGATAGCCGTTACAAGAGTAGATCAGGAGTGGGATTGGAACGCTGGCTATTCTGTAAAAGTTAGGCATGCAGACCCGGTAATGATACAGAAAGTTAAGGATGCTGACAGCAGCTTTTTCAGCGTGTTCGATCATCAATTTATCCAGGGTAATACGGAAACCGCCCTTAAATCGCCAAAATCGATTGTATTAAAAGAAAGTATTGCGCTCAAGTTGTTCGGCACCACCAAAGTTTTAGGGAAAACGCTAAAGCTGGTGATCTGGAGAAATGATCCTGGTCAGCAATTAACAGTTACAGGAGTGGTAAAAGAGCCACAAACACCGCAAACTGTTGGTTTCAATGCCATCATGAGGACTGGTGAAAAAGATAAAGATCCAGATAACATTACAGCCAAGCACTATTGCCAGGTTTACGCTAAAATGTATGGTGATTTAGATAGCGTAAGTTTAAACAAGACGCTACAACAAGTTTATGTAAAAGCTAAAAAAGCATCGTTTGCTAAGCAAAAAATAAATTACAATGACTATTATAAAGATGGGAAAACGCCTGGATTAAGAGCGTTGCAGCTGGCGGAGGTACACGCAAATCCCGCCATACATCTCAGCTGGAAAGATAAATTAAAACCTGTAGTTGGCATCTCTATTTTCTTGCTTTTAGTCTCGGTAATCAATTTTGTAAATTTAGCAACCGCTCAATCTGTTAACCGGGCTAAAGAGGTTGGCGTTAAAAAAGTTTTAGGTTCCAATAAACATCAGCTACTTACACAATTTCTTTTAGAATCTGCCTTACAAAGTGTAATAGCACTCTTTCTATGCGTTGTTCTGGTCGAGGTAGTATTGCCTGCATTTAACCAACACTTCAATGTAACCTTAAGCTTTTGGCATAATCCAAGATTATTGTTAATGATATTCCAACTCGTTATGCTGTTTGTCGTCGTCACGCTGCTTGCTGGTTTCTATCCATCTTGGGTTTTATCAAACTACAATCCGGTATCAGTTTTAAAAGGCAACTATGCCAACGGTTTAAAAGGAACGGCAATCCGGAACGTTTTGGTCGTTTTTCAATTCGTAATCTCGGTCACTTTTATCATTGCTATTGGGGTAATGTATCAGCAAACAAAATATGTAAGCAATAAAGATTTAGGTTTCGATAAGGGAAACTTAATCAATATCAGAACCAATTATGAAGAAAAATTTGCCGAACGCTTACGAAAAATTCCAGGTGTAAAATACATCGCTACCACCACGCAGGTAATGGGTAATGCTTTCAACATTCCCGAAGAAATCACTTATAAGGATAATAACATTGCCTTAAATACAGTTACGGTAAGCATGGATGCCTTGCAGGCACTAGGAGTTAAAGTAATGCAGGGGCGCATTTTTGCAAAAGAATACAAACAAGATACCGTAAACGCTGTGGTGATCAATGAAAGCGCTGCTAAATTAATTGATAAATACCCTGTGGGTAAACTGTATGATGTGAAAAGTGACAAGGAAAAATACACTTTCCAGATTGTTGGCGTCATAAAAGATTATCATAACGAAGGCTTTGATAAGGCTGTTCTGCCAACTATTTATAAGGTAACCCACTTGGGTGGCACCTCCATGACGAATAATGTATTAGTTCGGTTCAATAGTGAAAATAGCGCCCAGATTATCCGAAAAATCGAGGCCGAATGGAAAGTTGCGTACCCTAATTATCCAATGTCATATGTTACCATGAATGATTCGTTGAATAAGGTGTTAGAGGAGAACAACAGGTTTATGAACATGATTGTACTATTTAGCACGATTTCGGTTTCATTGTCTTTGTTAGGCTTGTTTGCATTATCAACCTTTGTTGCAAAAAGAAGAACAAAAGAAGTTGCCGTTAGGAAAGTTTTAGGCGCTGCTAATTACGAAATTATCAACCTGTTAAATAGGTCGTTTTTGATATTGGTGATCATCGCTAATGTCATCAGCTGGCCAATCGCTTATATTCTCATTAAAAAATGGTTAGATGCATTTGCCTATCGGATTGATATGCCTGTTTTACCTTTCATAGTGGCAACAGTGGTTTCCATCACCATAGCGATATTAACGGTAAGTATTCAGGCCAGGAAAGCAGCGACTATGGATCCTGTAACGGCGCTTAAATATGAATAATACAAGAACGGTTTAGGTTATAAGTTTTAAGGATGTAGACGTGCTACAAACTTATTCGAGACTCTTAAACTGATAACCTACAATTGATAACTCACAACTTTTATGATAGAACTTAAAAATATAGAAAAATATTACGCCAATAAAGGGGTTAAAAGTTACATTCTTCGCCATGTAACCACTACAATTAAACAAGGCGAATTTGTGTCTATAATGGGACCATCTGGCGCCGGTAAATCAACTCTGCTGAATATTTTAGGGATGCTTGAGGAGCCGACTTACGGCACTTACGAGTTTATGGGCGAAAATGTAACCAGTTTAAATGAACGTAAACGAATTGAACTTTACCGCAATCACATTGGTTTTGTGTTTCAGGCTTATCATTTAATTGATGAGATGACGGTTTACGAAAACATAGAGGCGCCACTGCTTTATAAAAAAGTGGGAAGCGCTGAACGTGCCAGCAGAATTGCTAACTTGCTGGATAGGTTTAATATCGTAGCTAAAAAAGATTTATTTCCAAACCAACTTTCGGGAGGTCAGCAACAACTGGTCGGTATTGCAAGGGCTTTAGCCGCTCAACCGAGCATCATTCTGGCCGATGAACCTACTGGAAATCTGCAATCGGCACAGGCAGAAGAAATTATGCAGCTTTTCCAAAAATTAAATAAAGAAGATGGGATCACCATTATCCAGGTAACGCATTCTGAAAAAAATGCTGAATATGGGAATAGGATCTTACACATTGCCGACGGCGTTGTTAAGGGTGATGTGCAAGTTTAGTGGTAAGTGCTACATGTTAAGTTTTAGGTTATACGCTTTAAGTTTTACGCCCGACTTAGAACTTATAACCTAAAACTATAACTTTGCTTGATGCAAAAAACGTTCACCGATCAGATGGGACGGAAGGTTACACTCGACTTTCCGCCCAAACGCATTGTTTCTATTGTTCCCTCACAAACAGAATTGCTTTTTGATTTGGGTTTAGATCAGGAAATTATCGGCTTAACCAAGTTTTGCATCCATCCGATAGAAAAGTTTGCCGGACGTACGAAGGTTGGCGGCACGAAAAAACTTAATATCGATCTGATTAAAGATTTGAATCCCGATCTCATCATTGGAAATAAAGAAGAAAACACGCAAAGCGATATTGAAGAGTTAGCCGAGCATTTTCCAGTTTGGATGAGCGACATTTTTACCTTAGATGATGCCATGAAAACCATCTCGCAGATTGGTGCACTGGTAGATCGTGACCCTGAAGCTGCATACCTTAACCACCTTATTTCAGCTGGTTTTAATGATTTGAAAACGTTAGCAGTTCAACACCAAATTGATAAAAAGGTAGCCTATCTCATTTGGCGAAAACCTTTTATGGCTGCAGGTAAAAACACTTTTATTGATGATGTGCTGCTCACCAACGGAATGATTAATGTTGTTCAACAAGATCGATACCCACAAATTACATTGGAGAAACTGAAACATCTTAATTGCGAACTGATTCTACTTTCATCAGAACCCTATCCTTTTAAAGAAAAACATATTGAAGAAATACAGAACGCCATTCCAAATGCGAAGGTCATGTTGGTTGATGGGGAAATGTTCAGTTGGTATGGAAGCCGTTTAGTTAAGGCAGTTCAATATTTTTTCGAGTTTCAAAAAGAACTTTATTAGTCTTTCACTGTTCCTTAGTTTATAAAACTTAATATCTTCACCTATGAAAAAATTTATTTACCTCACATTATTTGTTGCTGCGATTTCTGGATGTGGGATCATGCGATCTGCGTCTTCCGGAGAATCGATTTCCATTGAGGGCAGGATAACCAAATTGGGAATGACGACTTATCAGTACGGAACCCATACCATTAGTTATGGCGGTAAACCTTATGCGCTTAGAAGTAGTAGTTTAAATCTCGATACCTATGCCGATAAACAAGTAGTTTTAAGAGGTACCAAAGTCGCGGGTTACCCAATAGAGGGTGGGCCAGATTTGATAGAAGTTTCTGAAGTGGTGATGAAGTAGCAAAGCTGAAGATAATAATTAATATTATTTTGAAATTTTTGTCGTTCAGAATTAGCGACTTAGCTTTTTTAATAAAAAATAATTGATAAAAACTGGTGCATACCTTTTGATTATTCAATCTAGTTTCTATCTTTGCAGTCCTTAATACATCCTAACTGCGGAAGTGGCGTAATTGGTAGCCGCACCAGACTTAGGATCTGGCGCTTCACGGCGTGGGGGTTCGAGTCCCTTCTTCCGCACAACAAGATAAAGGCCGTTTCGATTTAAACATCGGAACGGTTTTGTTTTTAAAAACATTGATTAATAACAACGGGGGTGATTTGCGAACACTAAGCTTGTCTCACATCTCACTTCTAAATACTCATATCTCTAAAAATGAATATTACACAGGAAAAAACCGGCAACTTAAATGCTGTTGTAAAAATCAAAATCGCACCTGCTGATTATAGTCCGAAAGTAGAAAAAGCCATTAAAGATCAGGCTAAAAAAGCACAACTACCTGGTTTCCGTAAGGGAATGGTTCCTGCTGCTCACATTAAAAAGATGTATGGCAAAAGCATTTTAGTAGAAGAGATCAATAACTTATTAAATGATACGTTATCAAACTATATTGCTGAGCAAAAATTAGAAATTTTAGGTCAGCCATTGCCTCAAATGGATAACGAACGCGATTTTAAGTGGGATAACACAGATGAATTCGAGTTCGATTACGAATTGGGTTTAGCACCAGCGTTTGATGTTAATGTTTCTTCTAAAGATAAATTTACACAGTATGTGGTTAAAGCTGATCAGGAGACTTTGGAAAGCCGGATCAAAAATATCCGTCGCAGCTATGGTAAAATGACAAACCCGGAAGTTGCTGAAGAAGGTGATGTTTTATATGCTGAATTGGTTCAGTTAGGTGCAGATGGTTCTATTTTCGAAGGTGGCATCTCCAATACTGCAACTATCCGTTTAGATTTAATCTCGGATAAAAAAGTTCTTAAATCATTAGTGGGTTTAAAAAAGGATGACGTAGTAACAATCGATGTTCAAAAAACATTTGAAGATAAAGCGGCGATTGCTAAAGCACTAAATATTTCTGAAGAGGATGCAGCAGATTTAAAATCGAACTTCCAGTTGACAGTAAAAAATGTTAACCGTTTGGAAGAATCAGATTTAAATCAGGAATTTTTCGATAAAGTATTTGGCGAAGGCACGGTAACAGATGAAGCTGGCTTCAGAGCAAAAATTCAGGAAGAAGTAGAAAGTATGTTTACACAAGATGCAGAACGTAAATTATCAAACGATATTTACGAAGCACTTTTACAAAAACACGCTTTTGATTTACCGGATGACTTCTTGCGTCGTTGGTTAAAAGCAACAAACGAAAAATTAACTGACGAAGAATTAGCAGAAGGTTATGATGATTTCGCTAAAAACCTTAAATGGACATTAATCGAAAACAAAATCATCAAAGATAATAGCATCGAAATTAAATATGAAGATGTTGTTGCAGCGGCTAAAGCTAAGTTAGATGCTCAATTTAGAATGTATAGCCCAAGTCCGCTTCCAGAAGATCAATTGGCGCAATACGCTGTTCAATTTTTACAAGATAAAGAAAATGCGAACCGCACTTTCGAAGAGGTTAAAGCAGCTAAAACTTTCGAACAAATTAAAACTATCGTAACCTTGGATCAAAAAGAAATTGATTACGATAAGTTTGTAGAGTTGGATAAGAAGGACTAGCGTTAGGCGATTAGCGGTAGGCGTTCAAAAATGATTGATCGATTGCTTATATTTAGCGATGGCTCAATTTAAATTTCAATCGCTCGAAGTTTGGCAGTTATCTATCGAACTAACTGATAAATTACTTGATATAGCTGACCGATTGTCAGTCGATAAAAAATACAGATTTGCAGAGCAGCTCAATGGGGCTGCTCTTAGCATATCCAATAATATTGCCGAAGGTTCTGGTTCCATTTCAAACAAGGAATTTGCTCATTATCTGAACATTGCGCATAGATCTGCATTTGAAAATGCTAATATTTTGGTGGTATTGGAAAGAAGAAAATACATTTCTGACACTGAACTGCTTTATTATCTAGAAGAATTAGATAAATTGGCACGGAAATTAACCAACTTCAGAAAATATTTGTTAAAATTATAATCCGGTTTGGCTATTCGTTAATCAACGCTCAACGCCAAACTCTAAACGCAATACAATATTATGAACATAGATTCACAAGAATTCAGAAAATTTGCCGTTAAACATCAGGGGATTGGCGGTTTACACGTAGATAAATTTATTGCACAGGCGAACATGAACCCACAGAACATGACGCCTTACATTATTGAAGAACGTCAGTTGAACGTAGCTCAAATGGACGTTTTTTCAAGGTTAATGATGGATCGTATTATCTTTTTAGGTGATGCAATCTACGATCAGAATGCCAATATTATTCAAGCTCAGTTGTTGTTTTTACAATCAACAGATGCTGATAGAGACATTCAGATTTACATCAATTCACCAGGTGGTTCGGTATATGCAGGTTTAGGTATTTATGATACGATGCAATATATTCAGCCAGATGTGGCTACAATTTGTACTGGTATGGCGGCATCAATGGGCGCTGTATTATTGGTTGCAGGAGCTAAAGGTAAACGTGCTGCATTACCTCACTCAAGAGTAATGATTCACCAGCCATCAGGTGGTGCACAAGGTGTTGCATCTGATATGGAGATCAATTTGAGAGAAATGTTAAAATTGAAAAAAGAATTATACGATATTATTTCACAGCACTCTGGCCAAAGTTATGATTGGGTAGAGAAAGCTTCAGATCGCGATTACTGGATGACTGCCGATGAGGCAAAAGGATTTGGTATGGTTGATGAAGTTTTATCGAGAAACTCAAAAAAAGATGGCGAAACAAAATAAAGAATCCCGTTGCTCATTCTGCCATTCTGGCAAGCATGAAACTTTAATGTTAATTGAAGGCATGGATGCATTTATCTGCGATAAGTGTGTAACTCAGGCCAATCAACTGCTTGCACAGGAATTAGGAACCAAAAACACTAAAAACATCCAGGCTGCTATTTCTTTACTTAAACCCTTAGAAATAAAGCAGCATCTGGATCAATATGTAATTGGTCAGGATGACGCTAAGAAAGTACTTTCAGTTGCAGTTTACAACCATTATAAACGTTTAAATCAAAAAGTTGATAAAGACGAGATTGAGATCGAGAAATCGAATATCATGCTGGTAGGTGAAACAGGTACAGGTAAAACCCTTTTGGCTAAAACCATTGCGAAAATTCTGCACGTTCCATTTTGTATTTGTGATGCAACGGTGTTAACGGAAGCTGGTTACGTAGGAGAGGATGTAGAAAGTATTTTGACACGTTTACTTCAGGCTGCTGATTACGATGTTGCTGCAGCAGAACGTGGCATTGTATATATTGATGAAGTGGATAAGGTTGCTCGTAAAAGCGACAACCCTTCAATCACTCGTGATGTATCAGGCGAAGGTGTTCAGCAGGCGTTACTCAAAATCCTGGAAGGTACGGTTGTAAATGTTCCACCTCAGGGCGGACGAAAACACCCCGATCAGAAAATGATTCCGGTAAATACCAACAACATTCTGTTTATCTGCGGAGGTGCTTTTGATGGTATTGAACGTAAAATTGCAAATCGTTTGCGTACGCAGGCTGTTGGTTATAAGGTGAAGAAAGATGAAACCGTTTTAGATCTTAAAAATCTTTACAAGTATATCACACCTCAAGATTTAAAATCTTTTGGTTTAATTCCAGAGTTAATTGGTCGTATTCCAGTGCTTTCGCATTTAAATCCTTTGGATAAAGAATCGCTACGTAATATTTTAACAGCGCCTAAAAATTCATTAATTAAGCAATATGTTAAGCTTTTTGCTTACGAAGATGTTAACTTAGTTTTTGAAGATGATGTTTTGGATTTTGTTGTCGACAAGGCAATGGAGTACAAACTGGGTGCTCGTGGTTTGAGATCGATTTGTGAAGCGATTATGTTGGATGCAATGTTCGACACGCCGACGCAAACGGATGTCAAGGAGTTGCACATCACGCTCGATTATGCGATAGAAAAATTTGAAAAGGCCGACTTCAAGAAGTTACAAGCCGCATAAAAATTCAAATCCTTCCCGAGCATCGGGAGGGATTTTTTTTAATACAATATTTATTAACGCTAAGCGCCAAGCGCTTTGCTCAAAGCCCTTAAAATATGAATGAAGAAAAAGACGTAAAAAAAGACGAAGCCATAGTGGAGAAAGCCAAAAAGGTTAAAGAGGTTGAAAGTCCTGTTAAATCTGGTTTAAAATCGAAAGACGAAATTGTTAAAAATTGGTTGCCAAGATATACCGGCCGCCCGCTGGATCAGTTCGGTGAATATATTTTGCTAACAAACTTCAGTAAATATGTGAGCATGTTTTCGGAGTGGAACGACAACGCCCCAATTATGGGTTTGGATAAGCCTATGCAAAGCGTTACCGCAAATGGAATTACCATTATCAACTTCGGGATGGGTAGTCCGCTTGCAGCAACTATGATGGATTTATTAACAGCGATAAAGCCAAAAGCAGTTTTGTTTTTAGGTAAGTGCGGTGGGTTAAAGAAGAAAAACCAATTAGGCGATTTAATTTTGCCAATTGCAGCAATTAGGGGAGAAGGAACCTCAAACGATTACCTTCCTGCAGAAGTGCCGGCATTGCCAGCGTTCGCATTGCAGAAAGCAATCTCTACAACTATCCGTGATCATGGTAGAGATTACTGGACCGGAACTTGTTATACCACAAACAGAAGGGTTTGGGAGCACGATAAAGAATTTAAAAAGTATCTTAAAACATTAAGGGCGATGGCAGTTGATATGGAAACAGCTACGGTGTTTACTACTGCTTTTGCAAACAAAATTCCAGCAGGAGCATTGTTATTGGTTTCAGATCAGCCAATGATCCCGGAGGGTGTTAAAACCGCAGAAAGCGATAGTGCTGTAACGGAGAAGTATGTCGAAACGCATTTAAGAATTGGAATTGACTCTTTAAAGCAATTGATTAATAATGGGCTTACAGTTAAACATTTGCTGTTTTAACAATTTGTCGTCATTGCAAGGAACGAAGCAATCTAGGAAGAAAAAACATATCAATTGAAGATCGGTTTACCGATCTTTTTTTATGCACTAGCTGCCCACATCGCCAGGATCACTTGAAATATCAGCGATCGCTTTAGGATTCCCACTTGCGTGAGACTGACGGGCTTAAATGTTTGAAGTTTTTGATATCACCGGTCGTTTGCGAGGAGTTACGACTAAACAATCTCATTCGGGTATTATATCGCAGAAGTGAGATTGCCACTAAACGATGAAGAATCGTTTCTCGCAATGACGAGACAGGGTTCGGAAAGCGCAAGATTGGCTTTGTTGTAAAATACGGCTTCCTGCTACCTTGCTGAGAAATGCGATAGTGGGTTATAGCTAAGTTGATATAAGCATAATTTCGTTTGAAAATTTAGTGCATAAAAAAAGACCGACAAATTTGTCGGTCCCTAGATATTACTGTTATAACAAAAGTTATAATTTTAGCCCAAATAAGATTTTAAGATTTTACTTCTTGAAGTATGACGTAAGCGTTGTAGCGCCTTATCTTTAATCTGACGAACACGCTCACGGGTTAAGTTGAATTTTTCACCTATCTCTTCTAACGAAAGAGGATGATTTGAGCCTAAACCAAAGAATAAAACAATGATTTCTCTTTCTCTTTCTGTTAAAGTAGATAAAGAACGTTTAATTTCTTCTGATAATGATTCGTTGATTAATGAACTGTCGGTGTTTGGTTCATGGTTTTCCAATACATCCAATAATGTATTTTCTTCACCCTGAACGAACGGAGCATCCATTGAAACGTGACGGCCAGAGTTACTTAAAGTATCCGAAATTTTATCAACAGTAGTTTCTAAAATATCTGCTAATTCTTCTGGCGATGGTTCACGCTCATATTCTTGCTCTAGTTTAGAGAAAGCCTTGCTGATTTTACTTAATGAACCAACTTGGTTTAAAGGTAAACGTACAATACGGCTTTGCTCTGCGATAGCTTGCAAAATCGATTGACGGATCCACCAAACGGCGTAAGAAATGAACTTGAAACCCTTAGTTTCATCAAATCGTTTTGCCGCTTTAATCAAACCTAAGTTACCTTCATTAATTAAATCACCTAAGGTTAAACCTTGATTTTGATATTGTTTTGCAACAGATACTACGAAACGTAAATTGGTCTTAGTTAATCGCTCTAATGCAGCTTGATCGCCTTCACGAATCTTTCTTGCTAAAATTACCTCTTCCTCTGCTGTTATTAAATCTACTTTACCAATTTCGTGTAGGTACTTATCTAACGACTGACTTTCACGGTTGGTAATGGATTGCGTTATCTTGAGTTGTCTCATTTATACGTTTTGTGTGCTCTTTAATTGTTGAAGTGTGCAAAGTTACGAAATTGTATAGCAATCCGAAAGGATAAAATACTGAAAATGTTGCTGTTTGCACACGTTTTTTATAGTTTTACTTATAACAAAAATCATTCCAATAAAGTTTTTGACAGTAATTACTAACACTATCTTAATATCATTGATTAACATTTATTATTTATTGTAAATCAATAAATATATTTTGTTAATTAATAATTTATTTTTTATGTTTGATAAGTCGATTATTGAAAATATATGACGCTCTTAAGATTTTACTAATTATATGAGCTTGCAATAATGCTTTTGCTTTTGTAGTTAATTAAAATTTGAATTGCCACAAAAATTAACCCTTCAAATTTAATTTCATGAAAATTAATACTTTTAAAATTTCTAGGCAAGCAGGTATAAGCCTGATTTTTATTGCGATTACTAGCATTGTTAGTGGCATATTCACTGCCGTCTCGAACTATAGAGATGGCTCAATAGCCATAAAGTTAGCCGAACCTTATGCTAAAAAAGAGATTAAGATAATTGGCACTGGCAAGTTTACAAATAGTAATATTGGTGTGTATGAATTTAAGCCAACATTGATGCAGGCTTTAATTTTATCAGAAGATGGATTGGGTGGAATGGGAGCAGCAACACTATTTTACTTAATGGTGGGCGGAGTTACCTTAACTTTAAATTACAAAAAGCCTGAAATTTTTGAAACGATAACCGAGACCAGACTTTGGCAGAGCGTTGCAATTGGAGTGATGATATTTTTTGCCTTGAAATTTTTATCTATGGTTTTACTAAATCAGTATGTTAGTAAATTGTCGGGTCATGATTTTAAATATTTTCTTGATACAAATTTATCTTTCAATTTTACGTTACTCTCCTTGTTTGCGGTGCTTGCGATAATATATGATTTACTTTCTTACTCAAGAAAGCTGAAAGAGGAAAACGATTTAACCATATAAATAACCAAATGCCAATTATTATAAATTTAGATGTAATGCTTGCTCGTCGCAAAATGTCGCTTACCGAATTAAGTGAACGCGTTGGGATCACGATGTCTAATTTATCCATATTAAAAACCGGTAAAGCAAAGGCAGTTCGGTTGGAAACCCTGGAAGCCATTTGCAAGGTTTTAGATTGTCAGCCAGGAGATATTTTAGAATTTAGAGCTAATTAGCTTAGGTTCTAAATGCAATGAGCGGGAAGAAAACTTAATTAGTTTGTTGTTTTTTTCCACGGAAACACGGAAGACACGGAAAAACGCAATGGGTTTCAAATTCTCGTTTCTTGCACTGAATTATGTTAAATAAACCTGATAGGATGGATGCCGATTTTTTTATCGGAAGGAAGGATAGCAGGACTTTCGGAACCTAAGTGCACAGAAACCTGATTTACATAAAAAAGCAAATGAGATTGCCGCACCCGATGGAAAATCGGCTTCGCAATGACGGCAATTTTGGAAACAAAAAAACCTTCCAGTTTGCACTGAAAGGTTTTTTTATTCAACAAGCTTTGAATTTTAGTTTTTCAACTTTTAACTCTCACCTTTCAACTTTTTTTACGCTTGTTCAGCCAAAACTTTAGTTACTAAATCTGCAGCTTCTTTTAAAGCGATTGCCGAGTAAACTTTAAGTCCTGATTCATCAATTAATTTTTTAGCTTCTTCTGCATTTGTACCTTGTAACCGGCAAATGATTGGAACAGGAATATTTCCGATTTCTTGATAAGCATCGATAACACCTTGCGCAACACGGTCGCAACGAACAATACCACCGAAAATGTTGATTAAAATCGCTTTAACGTTAGGGTCTTTTAAAATGATGTTAAAAGCCGCTTTAACAGTTTGTGCATTTGCAGTTCCACCAACGTCTAAGAAGTTAGCAGGTTCACCACCAGCCAATTTAATAATATCCATTGTCGCCATTGCCAAACCAGCACCGTTAACCATACAACCTACGTTACCATCAAGGTTAACGAAGTTTAGGTTAGAAGCACTTGCTTCAACTTCCATCGGATCTTCTTCAGCCGTATCACGCATTGCTGCATAATCTGGGTGACGGTATAATGCATTTTCATCTATATCAACCTTAGCATCAACAGCGATCACTTTATCATCAGAAGTTTTTAACACTGGGTTAATTTCAAACATCGATGAATCGGTAGTATCGTACGCTTTATATAAAGCAGTTACAAATTTAACCATCTCTTTGTGTGCAGCACCGCTTAAACCTAAGTTAAAAGCTACTTTGCGAGCCTGGAAGCTTTGTAAACCAACTTTAGGGTCGATTTCTTCTTTAAAAATTAAGTGTGGAGTATGCTCAGCAACTTCTTCGATATCCATACCGCCTTCAGTACTGTACATAATAATATTGCGACCTTTTGCACGGTCTAACAATACTGAAATATAATATTCTTTGGTTTCAGAAGCACCTGGATAATAAACATCCTGAGCGACTAAAATTTTACTCACTAATTTACCTTCTGGCCCGGTTTGAGGGGTAACCAATTGCATACCAAGAATATCGGTTGCACGTTGTTTCACTTCATCAAGGTTTTTGGCTAATTTAACGCCTCCTCCTTTACCGCGGCCACCTGCGTGAATTTGCGCTTTGATTACAACCCAATCAGAATTATAATCAGTTTTCAGTTGCTTAGCAGCCTCAACAGCTTGCTCTGGAGTGTCGGCAACAATTCCTTCTTGAACGTTAACACCGAAACTTTTTAATATTTGTTTACCCTGGTATTCGTGAATATTCATTTGCTACAAAATTTGCCCAAAGCTACAATTTCAAACCCTTTAAACAAATAGATATTTCCGTTTTTTTGTAGAAAATGAACGTTTTATGTTAATCGGGAATAGTAGTCTTGCCCATGCTACAATTTTTTAAACTTGTAGAGTTGACAGCTTTCTTTCCAATTTGATATTGAAGTTGTCAACTCTTAAAAAGAAATCAAAAGTATTCCCGCTTTTCAGAGCATTTATCTAACTGCGGCTAGCGTTTTTGGATTGGGTCGCTTGTAAATTTTATAAGACCTTTTTAGCGAGTTCTTTTACCTCATTTTTAAAAGCTTTATCGAATACAGGTTTGGCCGGAGCTCTGCTCTTAAGGTTGTATACGAAATAATCCAGCTCATCTTTGTCATCAAAAATCTTATCACCATTTGTATCCTTTATCAGATCCATTAAGATCAAATCATGCTTTTCGTCGAGTTTCCAATTCTGTATAGAATAATTTTCAGGAGAAATTTGAACAAAGGTTTTGCCTTCCAAGCTGGATAAAAACAACGTCCTAGGGTCTGCAGATGTTAACTTTTTGTCACCGTCAAAATCAGCATTGGTAACCTCGTAATAGATAAAATTATTCGTTAGTAAAGCGGATTGGTTTGGGTTTTTATCTGGGTTGCCAACATTAAAACTATTGATTATCAGTTTCTCACGTGTCAATAATTCACTTTTGCCCGATATCACATTATAAAATGCTAAATTCCAATAGTTTATTCCTCCATCGCGTTTGTAGCTATCAGATTGGCGGTCATTTAACTGTAATGGATAAATGATTAGATGCTTATTTTCGATTATGATCGAAGAGCTATATTTTACCTTTGGCGCTTTTGGTTCTTCGCTGGTTCCTGATGGATTATCTACTTCTGTAGAAATTGTTCTTTCTTGATTTGAGCAGGATAACATTAATAAATTAATGGTGATGACTGCAATGAGTGTTATGTTTTTCATAATGTAGCTGGATTTAAATGATTCGAGTTAAATGGAAAAGTTTCTGATTTTTGCAACCTAGAATTAACTTCCAGCTATTGGCGACCCAAAAATACCGACAGCCATTTCGGCCCAAATTAAAAACAGTGCAATTAAAATTACCACCAAAGCAATGGTTCTGCTGGTACCGGTTTTTATGTTTCTTATAACCAGTTCGATGGCTAAACCTGTACTTAATAGCAATACGCCGGCAGCTACAAAGTCTGATAGTGTCCAGTTTACTTCGTTGGTAAACTGCATTGCAATTAACGGAATACATAAAATGAATGCGATCACGCTCAAAATAATTGTGATTCTTAACTTAAATGGGCTTAATGTTTCTTGATTTTTCATGATGTTATTTGTGTTAATTAATTTATAAATTTTTAATAATTGTTGCAAGTGAAATCGTCTATTTGCCTAATAAAAGCTATTGTACCGTTTGAATAATTTTTGGACTTGGTTGATGACTGATATTTTCATTTTTTTATCCCAAAATATTCAGCCGTATTCCAATCCTGCAAATTCCAAGAAAGCCAGCTAACGCTCTCGTACCGCTCTTTAAAAAAGCCAATTCTCTGATCAAGCTTTAATTGAAGTTGATCATTTGTGGCGCCAATGAGAATTGTACCTCTAGGCGCAAGGCTTCCAAAATTTCCGTCGGATAAATCAAGTTCCCTTCTATGCTGATCAATTATTGGAAGCGTTTTATCTGATAAGGAAAGTAAATAATCAGGATCGAATGCGATGGTTTCTCTGTGCGCTAAATTGTATTTTACAATAACAACATCCCAATTCACCATTGTGAAAACCAATAATAGGAGATACCAAATATTTCCATTGATCTTTAGCAGATAGAAGAATGTTTTTTGCCTGGCTATTTTCAAATAAACAGTGCTTAAGCCCACTATGCAGAGTGTGGCAAATACAATAACGCCTATACGTTTATAAGTAAGGCCATAAACTTCTATATATTGCGCATCTCTAATGAAAACAGAAATAATTAATAGAAAATTTTGGATCATCCACGCAAATGCCAGAATTTTTAACGTTTTACTTTTTGAGTAAAAATTTAAGTTCCCTCTAAAAAAGTAAACGATAATGGCCATTGCTAAAATGATACTGAAGATGAGGGCATTGGTGCCATCGTGTAATTCGGCGGCATAGTTCGTTTCGGCCAATTGTTTCCCCTTACCAAGCCATAACCACCAAATATCGATTCCATTTAGCATCAGTAATAAAAAGTTTAAAGCAACAAAAGAAATCACCGCGACAATGTATTCGGTTTTCAGCGCCATTTTTTTTGAAATCACTCTGCCCATAAATACTTGGGCAACTTCATTCCAAAGGGTTTTAATTCTGCTTTTACTTTTCTTCCGATGTAGATTTTCTTCCAGATCCAATTCAATCTTTTCAAAAACACGATCGTAAAAGGTGATGAGTAATCCACCGGTTAAGGCTAAGCCGAGACCAAAATGGATGAAGCGCTCGAAACTTAAATCTTTGAAAATAAAGCCAAATACATCTGTGAGTACATTTGCAATGCTATCTCCAAGTTCGGAGGCGTATTTTTCAAAAATTGCGTTAGCGCCACTGTAGATGCCGATGAAAATAAATACCATAATGATTGGCAGGATGATATATTTTAACGGCCTCAGCAATGGTCTGAATTTGAAATTCCCGATTTGAAGATCGGATAGTCGCCTAAATGCGGTTGCTGGGATGGCAATAATTTGCAGTGCTGTAGCCATAAGTGCTACCCAAACTGATCTGATGCTTTGATAATGAGAAAAACCGACAAATAGTAAAAAACTGATATAGTATGTAGCAAGCGATAAATCGGAATTGTTAACTACTACCATTACTGCTGCAAGTAAATGCACAATTGCGTAGATTTTAAATTTCTTTGTTTTAGCAACCTCGGTGTTGAAGAAGTTAATACTCAAGATAAATACACTGTAGATAAGCAGGTTAAATGCCAGTCTTTCTGACCAAAATATCAAGTTGAATAATATCCCTCCAATAAGGGTAGCGAGTAGGAGGTAATTAGGTTTCGTTTTCATAATTTAAAATAATTTCCGATTAAAAATAAGATGAAGTAAATGGGGATATTGATGAGAATGCTGTAAATAGAAATGAGTACTTCCTTTCTAAAGAATTCATTGATGATTAATTGAATGACTAATGCAATTAGTAGTGATGTATTAATGAAAACTGAGGATATAAAAAATAGGAAACAACCCAAAAGCAAAAGTTCCGCTTTTAAGATAATCAACAACGTAAAGAGGATTATTGCTGCAATCGCAGTGAATAGTCCACACATTTTCGATAGGCTAACAATTAAAGGAGACTCAGTTCTATGCATTATTTCTTTTTTTAAAAGTACTTTGAAATTCAAAGTATGCGTACAAAAAAATAGTTAAAGTTTATTAATCATTTTTTCAAGGGCATCTAAATGCGCTTTAAAAGCTTGTTTTCCCAAAATGGTAATAGAATAGGTGGTGCTGGTTTTACGCCCGATAAAACCTTTATGTACCTCAATAAATTCGGCTTGCTCTAAGGTATTTAAATGCGATGCAAGGTTTCCATCCGTAAGTTCCAGCATTTGTTTCAAATCATTAAAGCTAATTTCATGGTTAACAATCAGCATCGACATTACGCCGAGCCGAATTCGGCTGTCGAATATTTTATTAAGATCTGCTATTGGATTCTTCATTTTATTGGCCTTTCTCGTATTTAAAATACATCACCAATCCATAAATAATGTGAAGTACGCCGAAGCCAATTGCCCAAAATATTAACCCGTAAGCCACATAAAACATACAAATTAATCCTAAAATGATTTCCAGGAAGCCCAAATAGCGAATATCGCTATAGGTATATTTACTTGCGTTAATGAGCGACAGCCCGTAAAAAATTAGGCAAGAAGGCGCAATAATAGCATAAGTATGAGCATGATTAATCAGCAACGCGATGATAAATAATCCTCCAGTTACCAATGGAATAGCCAAATTGGTTAACAATGATTTGGAGGTTTTGTCCCAGATTGGTAAATTATTTCGTTGACTTTTTCGATAAGTAAATAAAATCCCACCCGCTAAAGCAATTACCAATACAAAAACACCCAATTTGATTAAGTTAAATTCCAAGTCCATTTCGCCCTCTATTCCATAACTATATCCTCTTTTGTTGATGAATTTTTCAATTTCATCGTTTGCAAAGTAGGCACCCATTAAAGCTATAACTCCAGCAAATACGCCAGATAAACCACTTAATGAAATAAATCTTGAAGATCTATCCATCATCTGTCTGATGTCTTTTAATGCGTTTAGTTGTTCCTCAGAATTACTCATTTTGAAAGTGCTTTGTTTTTCAAAGTTAAGTAAGATTCTGATAACTGCAAACTTTTTTTTAATAAATTGATTTTACAGATTATTATCGGATCGATTATAAAGATTAACGACTTACACAGATTGAAAAATAATAAAAATGTAAATGGGGTGTCATACATCAAGCCTTATGCTTACAACCTGTAACTTATCACTCACAAAGCAAAAATTTAACTATTTTTACGCCATGCTAAAAGCCACTGGAATAAGAAAATCATACGGAAATCTGCAAATATTAAAAGGTGTTAATTTTGAGGTTCAGAAAGGGGAGATCGTAAGTATTATTGGTCCGTCTGGTGCGGGAAAAAGTACTTTACTCCATATTTTAGGTACGCTAGATAAACCTGATGATGGGAAAGTTGAGCTTAAAGGAACCATCATAAATAAATTAAGTGGAGAATTATTAAGCGCTTTTCGCAACCAAAATATTGGTTTTGTATTTCAATTTCATCATTTATTGCCTGAATTTAGTGCATTGGAAAATGTATGTATCCCGGCTTTTATTGCTAAAACGAATAAAAAACAAGCAGAAACCCGAGGTTTGGAATTGCTTGATTTATTTGGTTTGAAAGATAGAGCCAATCACAAACCCAACCAATTATCGGGTGGAGAACAACAAAGGGTAGCCATTGCAAGAGCACTAATTAACAATCCATCAATTATTCTGGCTGACGAACCATCTGGAAATCTTGATTCAGAAAATGCATCAGCCTTACACCAGCTTTTTGTAACACTAAGAGATAATTTTCAGCAAACGTTTGTAATTGTAACGCATAACGAACACCTGGCTAAAACAAGCGATCGCGTAGTAACGATGAAAGACGGTTTAATCGTATAGGAAGTTGCCATCTATCAATTGCCTGTTATCTACTACCAATTATCAATTTCCCATTCAAAACTGAATATCAAATAACATTTAAACATTGAAAATATTAATTACTGGCGGAAATAATGCCAAAGCCTTAAAGTTAATGAAGGCATTTCCTAGTCATTTTGTCCTGCTAGCCGACTATGGCGATGTTCCGGGTATTGTAACTGAAAATTATGCTTTTACCTCATTGGGCAAGCTCAATCAAGATAGTATTGCACATTTATTATTGAATTTTTGCATCACTGAAGCTATCGATTGCATCATCCCGTTACACAATTATGAAGTAGAACCCCTCGCTAAATCAGCCGTTTTGTTTGGTGAATATGGCATTCAGGTGTTAACTCCACCAGCCGATTCGTTACTGAATTATATCTCGCTTGAAAAGACCAACTATGTAAACTACGCAGTATTCATTCAAGGTGAATGTATTTTTGCTAGTAGTGCTGAAATTTTTATTAAACAGAACGAAGAACTAAACGGCGTTTTCGGCTATAACAATTCAAACGATGATTTAAAACTCCTTACAATTTAAGATGGATGCATACGAGCTAGTGAAAGATAAGCAGATCGTCATTTTTGAACTTGATAATGTGCTTTACCCTGAAAAGGATTATCTGCTTCAAGTTTATTATTTATTTGCCCAGTTTATCGAATATAGCGAGCAAAAAAATGCGCAAGCTATCTTAGCTTTCATGAGAGGTGAATTTGAGCAATCAGGAGTAGAGGGTTTATTCGTAAAAACAGCGAAGGCTTTTGAAATTGACGCCAAATACCAATACAATTTTGATTTGCTTCATCAAAATGCCCGACTGCCTTTAAAACTTTTATTGTTCAAAAACCTGCTAGAGTTTATGCAAGAGTTGGTCATTGAAAGAAAAAAAATATTCATCGTGACGGCTGGAAATCCAGATCAGCAGCTTAACAAAATTAAACAAACAGAATGGAATGGACTGGAAAATTACCTAACGGTATACTTTGCAGATGAAATGGGCGTAGAGAAGACAGAAATATTTCAGAAGATATTAAACGACAACAATTTATCGCCAAATGATGCGTTAGTTGTGGGGGCAAATAATTTTGATGAACAACAATCCAAGTTAATGAATTTGCCGTATATTGTGTCACTGGAAATTTACAAATAAATATGTTTAGAAAAGTTAATGTGAAGAAGAGCATTTTGTTCTTTTTAGTTGGGTCGGCTGGTTTTTTAGCTTCTTGTAAAAAGAACAGTACTGAACCTGATTCAGATTCATCTACCCCTGTAGTAGAAAAGAATACACTGCAAACCCCAACTTCAAACCGTGATTATTTAACCCGCGATTCTATCTTTTTATATGCGAAACAAACTTACTTCTGGAATGTGGGGATGCCTGATTATGATACCTTTAATCCACGAAAGTATGCGAACGATGATCAAGTATTAGCGGCGCTTGCGGCTTTGCCAAGTACGGGTGGAAAAGATAAGTATTCGTTTATTGATAATGGTGCAGTTGCCGGGCAATTGGGCGGTGTAAGTGGCGATTATGGTTTTTCAGCAAATTACGATGCTAATAATTTATTACGCGTTAAATCTGTTTACGCTACTTCTCCTGCGGCTCTTGCCGGTTTAAAAAGAGGCTATCAAATCACCCGGGTGAATGGTAGAACAACCTTAAGAACCAGTCAAAGCGATATCGACAATTTAAACGATGGTATTTTTGGTAGTAATCCCAGTATCTCTATGACTGTTGTAAAACCTGATGGTACTTCACAAGATTTGGTAATTAACAGAGGCAGTTATAATATTAATCCTATTCTATACTCAAATACATATACTGTAGCGGCAAAAAAAATAGGTTATATTGTTTTTAACAGCTTCACCACTAATTCTGTTCCATTATTGGATGCTGCCTTTGCTAAATTTACAACGGATGGAATCACTGAATTAGTAGTCGATTTAAGGTACAATGGCGGAGGTTCGGTTGCAACATCAGAAGCTTTTACCAATTTAATTGCTCCGGCATCGCAGAATGGAAAAGTAATGTATACTACTTATTGGACCAAAACAATGCAGGATAAACAAGCTACTATTCTCCAGAATCAAAAATTTTATCAAACTGGTTCAGATGGGGTTAGGCGCATGTTTTCTTTTTATGATTATGATTATCAACCTACAGCTCAGGGAGGTAATTTAGAAGTTTTTGCCAAACGCGGAAGTTTGAATGGATTAACCAGGGTTTATTTTTTGGTTGCAGGCGGAACAGCATCTGCAAGCGAGTTGTTGATTAACAACTTAAAACCGGTAATGGATGTAAAGTTAATTGGTAGAAAAACCTACGGCAAACCAGTTGGGTTTTTCTCTCTCAGAATCGATAAAAAAGACTTGTACATCCCTCAGTTTCAAACGAAGAATCAATCAGGCTTTGGCGATTATTTCGATGGAATGGCAGTAGATAAAGATGTAGTTGATGATTTGACTAAAGACTTCGGAGACCCATCAGAAAAATTATTAGCCCAGGCTTTAAATTATTCTGCAACAGGTGCATTTACCTCATATTTAAAAGAAAGCACATTAAGTAGTACTTCTGGCGTATCTAGGCAGGTAATCGATAGCAATAACGAAAAACTTGACCACGAATTTAAAGGAATGATCGAAACTCGAAAACTGAAGTTGAAATAACAGGAAATTAGAAATTTAGCCTCGATGAAAATCGAGGTTTTTTTTTGTTAATTATTACATAAAATGAGTGTTTGCGGTTGTTTTTCTTCGAAAAAATCAATAAGCT
This sequence comes from Pedobacter sp. Leaf41, assembly GCF_001422545.1. Classification (GTDB taxonomy): domain Bacteria; phylum Bacteroidota; class Bacteroidia; order Sphingobacteriales; family Sphingobacteriaceae; genus Pedobacter. The sequence continues at coordinate 332,344 of NZ_LMLE01000006.1, forward strand.
TGTTTAACATTAATCGTTAAAGAGAAGCTATGCCAATAGAAATTGTAGAAAAAGAACATTTAAGCTATTTGAATATCATCAATGCAAAAGAAGATCATACAGAAGAACTAAAAACTAAACTTGATGAGGCTCAAAGACTTGGGAATGAGTTCAAATCCAAAGCGGTGATTACTTTTAACACAACAATTGGCCCTAAACGCGTAGATACTACGGTTTGGGCAGTAACAGAAAAATACATTCAGCTAAAAAATAATATTCATATCCCAATTAAAAGTTTAATTGATATTGATTTTTAGGTTGTCTTTGTAAGGAAATAAATCATCCCGCATTTATTCACCTTAGCCTGAAAATTAATGAGTACGCTTCATAAAATTGCTTTAACTTTCATTAAATCCATTGGTCCGGTAAATGCCAAAAATTTATTAGCCTATTGTGGCAGCGCTGAAGCTGTTTTTTCTGCTACAAAAAATCAATTGCTTCAAATTCCGGGTATTGGCGAGAAAACTGTTGAAGCAATATTGAATACTGATGCTTTGAAACGAGCAGCTGAAGAACTAAAATTTATTGAAAAACATGGAATTGAAGTTCTTTTTTTTTCAGATGAAAATTATCCAAAACGCTTAAAAAACTGTTTTGATTCTCCGATTTTACTTTACTTTAAAGGTAAAGCAGATTTGAATCACTCGAGAATTATTAGCGTTGTAGGTACTCGTAATGCAACTGAATATGGCAAAACTCTGTGTAAGCAGCTTTGTGAGGTTTTAGCACCATATAACGTGTTAATTGTTAGCGGGCTCGCTTATGGTATCGATGTTACCGCTCACAAAGAATGTATCGCCAATGATATTCCCACCGTTGGTGTTTTAGGGCATGGATTAGATCGATTATATCCGCAAATTCATAAACCAGTTTCTCAAAAAATGGTTTTAAACGGTGGCTTACTTTCCGAATTTCCAACATTGACAAATCCAGACAGACAAAATTTTCCACAGAGAAATAGAATTATTGCTGGCATTGCCGATGCCACTATTGTTGTTGAGGCATCCATTAAAGGTGGGGCGTTAATTACAGCAGAAATTGCAAACTCTTATAATAAAGATGTTTATGCTTTTCCAGGCAGAACAAATGATGCTTTTTCTGAAGGTTGCAACTTTTTAATTAAGACCAATCGGGCAGGGTTGATAAACAATGCAAATGATTTGATTTATTATTTAGGTTGGGATGATGAAGTGAAAGAAAAGAAGAAACAAGCGCAAACTACTTTGCAGCTCAATCTTACTGCAAATGAGCAGAAAGTTGTTGATGCTTTACAAAGCGGTCAACTTTCTATTGATGAACTTTGTATTTCATTAGCTATTCAGCAAAGCAAATTGGCCATAGTTATTCTCACCTTAGAAATGCAAGGGATAATTGTTTCAATGCCTGGCAAGGTTTATAAGTTGGCCTAAGTTAGCCGCAGATTCACAGATTTTTACATTGGCGTCATGCTGAATCCTTTCAGCATCTTATTTATTGTAATTTATTTAGAAGTATAATTGATTTTTAATCTGCGAATCTGTGATTAACCTATAAACAATATTGCATTTCGCCTAATAATCAATCTATAATACCTATCTTATTGATAGATTATAGAATAAAATTTCATTAAAATGAGTTTATTAAAATTATATTTTAAATAAAATATAGTTTGTAAAATAGTTAATAGCTTTGCTTAATTTTGTATCATGTGGTACAATAACATATTAGAAACCATTGGTAATACGCCATTGGTGAAATTAAATACAATTACAAAAGGTGTTCCTGGAACAATTTTAGCAAAAATAGAAACTACCAATCCAGGTAATTCAATCAAAGATCGTATGGCGGTAAAAATGATTGAAGATGCAGAGAAAAGCGGTAAGTTAAAACCTGGCGGAACCATTATTGAGGGAACATCAGGAAATACAGGCATGGGCTTGGCGATGGCTGCCATTATCAAAGGCTACAAGTGTATTTTCACTACAACTGACAAACAATCTAAAGAAAAAGTAGATGCTTTACGTGCTTTTGGTGCCGAGGTTATTGTTTGTCCAACAAATGTGGAGCCGGAAGATCCGCGTTCCTATTATTCTGTTTCGTCTCGTTTAGAGCGTGAAGTTCCTAATTCATGGAAGCCAAATCAATATGATAATTTGGCAAATACTGCCGCTCACTATGAACAAACTGGTCCGGAAATTTGGGAACAAACTGAGGGAAAAATTACTCACCTGGTTGTTGGCGTTGGTACCGGAGGCACAATTTCTGGTACAGGTAAATATCTGAAAGAGAAAAATCCGAATATTCAGGTTTGGGGGATCGACACTTACGGTTCAGTTTTCAAGAAATATAAGGAAACTGGAATTTTTGATAAAGATGAAATCTATCCATACATCACCGAAGGAATTGGCGAAGATTTTTTACCAGCGAATGTAAACTTCGATGTAATTGATTTATTTGAAAAAGTAACCGATAAAGATGCCGCTTTAATGACTCGCGATATTGCCCGTAAAGAAGGTATTTTTGTTGGAAACTCTGCTGGCGCTGCAATTGGTGGGTTAATTCAATTGAAAGATAAGTTAAAACCCGAAGATGTTGTTGTGGTTATTTTTCATGACCACGGTAGCCGTTATATGGGCAAAATGTACAATGAAGATTGGTTAAGGGAACGAGGTTTTTTACATGATGAAAAACTAACAGCAAAATCAATTCTAGCTAAAAAGGAAGCAACAGAAATTGTAACCCTCGATGCAACAAAGTCTGTCTTAGAGGCGATCAATACGATTAAATCGATGAATATTTCGCAAATTCCGGTAACACAACAAGGAATGATTGTAGGTAAAATTGCCGAAAGTGATATTTTAACTGCTTTACTTGAAAACCCGGGTTTGAAATCTGCACCGATATCAGAAATCATGACGGCAACTTTTCCTTTCGTTGATTTGAATACCTCTATTGATAAAATTTCATCGTTAATTAACAAAGAAAATTCAGCCGTTTTGGTAGAAGATGAATCAGGAAAAATTGAAATTATTACGCAATATGATATTATAAACGCGATATCGGGGTAAGGATATTTGTTGAGGAGTAGTAAATAGAGAATAGGAAATAGGGAATGGAGAATAGGGAATAGATGATGGAAGGGGTTTGCTATTCATTCGAATAGTTTTGAGTCGGTCGTCATTGCGAGGTACAAAGCAATCTTAATGCTTTGGGTGATCAACTAGCGGCCGATATATTGCTTGTTACGTGAACGAGAAGTCACAAAAAAACGCCCGGGTAATTATTACGCGGGCGTTTTTGCATGATGCTATTTATCTTTAGTCTATCAGCATTAATCTTTCAACGCTAAAAACCTTTAATGGCCTGGCGCATCAGCGTTAACACGCTTAATCTGCGCACCTAAAGCTCTTAAACGCGTATCAATATCCTGATAACCACGCTCAATTTGCTCAATGTTGTAAATAGTTGATTTACCTTCAGCAGAAAGAGCCGCAATCAATAGCGACACTCCTGCTCTGATATCCGGTGAAGTCATGCTGATACCGCGAAGTTTGTATTTTTTATCAATACCGTTAACAGTAGCACGGTGTGGATCACAGAGAATAATTTGAGCGCCCATGTCAATCAATTTATCCACAAAGAATAAACGACTCTCAAACATTTTTTGATGAATTAAAACGTTTCCTTTTGCTTGTGTAGCCACAACCAAAACAATACTCAATAAATCAGGAGTGAATCCTGGCCAAGGAGAATCAGCAATCGTTAAAATCGAGCCATCAATAAAAGTATCAATTTCATAATGCTTTTGCGATGGCACATAAATATCATCACCTCTGCGTTCTAGTTTAATACCCAGTTTCTTAAATACTTCAGGTATTACGCCAAGCTCATCGTAACATACGTTTTTAATAGTAATTTCGGATTCAGTCATTGCTGCCATACCGATGAAAGAGCCAATCTCAATCATGTCAGGTAGCATTCTGTGTTCTGTTCCGCCCAAAACCTTAACACCCTCAATGGTTAACAAATTCGAACCAATACCAGATATTTTAGCACCCATGCGATTCAGCATTTTACAAAGCTGCTGTAAATAAGGTTCGCATGCAGCATTATAAATCGTTGTTGTACCTTTTGCTAAAACGGCAGCCATTACGATGTTCGCTGTTCCGGTAACCGAAGCCTCATCTAACAGGATATAAGCACCTTTTAAATCAGTAGCATCAACATTGAAGAAAGCTTTTTTACTATCATAAATGAATTTTGCACCTAACTTTTCGAAACCGATAAAGTGCGTATCCAATCTTCTTCGACCAATTTTATCGCCTCCAGGTTTAGGAATTGCAGCTTTACCAAAACGTGCCAACAACGGACCAACAATCATTATTGAACCTCGTAAACCACCACCCTTAGCTTTAAAAGTATCTGATTCAAAGAAATTTAAATTAATATCTTTTGCTTCGAAGGTATAAGTGTCTTTGTCGATGCGCTCAACAGCAACGCCCAAATCGCCCAAAAGTTCAATCAGTTTGTTTACATCTTTAATATCAGGAATATTGCTGATGGTTACCTTTTCTCGTGTAAGTAAAACTGCAGATAGAATCTGTAAGGCCTCATTCTTGGCCCCTTGAGGAGTGATTTCGCCTTTTAATTTAATTCCGCCTGTTATCTCAAATGCGTTCATATATTTTTTTATGTGAAGTGTCAGCCTGAGTTTATCGAAGACAGTATTTCGACAGGCTCAACATGACAATTAAAAGTTATTAATATTTAGGTTTATTATTATTGTTTCGTCCGCGATTACTATTGTTGTTATTGTTTTGACGGTTTTTGCCGTTATTATTATTGTTATTCGTTCTTCCGCGGTTATTATTATTAGTATTCTGACGAGGATTCTGAGCTCTAAACTCTACTTTAGCCAGGTTCACGCCCTCATCAAGCGATAATAATCCACCAGAAAGATATTTCAAATCTTTGATTATCGTGTCGTCGCTTACATTATCCTTGTTCCAGGTAACGTAAGCCATTTTCATAAAGTTTGCAATTCCCTGAACCATAGCTTTTTTGTGCTCCGGATTTTCCTCCCGCATAGCTTTTTCAATCAAATTCTCAACTGTTTTACCGTAATGTTTGTAGGTAATCCGTTGCTGAGGATAGGGAAGTGGCTCTGGTTTTTTAAAAGCATTTTCCGGTAAAGGTTTTGGGTAAGGGCTTTCCACATCTATCTGATAGCCAGAAATAATGTGCAAGTGATCCCAAAGTTTATGTTTAAAATCGGCAACATCACGTAAGTGCGGTTGCAAAAATCCCATCAGGTCGATAACCGCCTGGGCATATTTATTACGTTCTTCAATAGTTGGTAATTCGCAAATATACTTCACCATATTCTGAACGTTGCGGCCATATTCTGATAAAATCAAATGGCTACGCGTAGTATTATAATCAAAATTCATGTACAGATAATTTAATGGATAAATCTGCCGGCGATACGAATTATGAAATAACCAGAGGAGATGAGGTTATGAATTCACCGAAATGTCTATTGCCGGACTTTCGTTATTTATAGTTCAAAGATAATTAAAATTACGATTTTAGGGTTACGATTTTAGATTTTATTTGGAAGTGATGGGTTGGTGGTTGTTTTGGTTTTTCAGCCCTTCTTTACATGACAAGCCCAATAAAAAATTGGGGCTTTTCATTTCAATCAGTTTATCTAAGAAAGGGATGTGCATTTTTGGGATCTAAGCCCAGAGCAAAACCTTTAAAAAACTGAAAAGGATTTTTCCACTTCGGTCGAAATGACGATTTATTCTTCCGTGTCTTCAGTGTTTCCGTGGCAAAAACCTACACTTCATCACTATTCTTTGGATAATCAAAAAACACCAAATCGCCCGTTCCTCTGCTCAGCATCTTCCATGAATCGAAAGGAAAAGATATTAATACCATTCCTGCTGTTGGGATATTGGCAATATCAGCACCGCTTAATTCATTTGCCAAATCGGTAAACCCAGGGTTATGACCAAACATAATCACAGTATCTGCCTCATCATTCAAACCATTTACTACATTTAAAAGCGTATTGGTATTTGCCTCATAAATGGCTTCCTCATATTGAATATCATCAATTTGATAAGCTTCAGCAAAAAATTTTGCAGTAGATTTCGCTCGCTTTGCCGGACTGCTTACCATCAAATCGAATTTGAACCCCTTATTGATCAAACGTTCTGCCATTTCTGGTGCATTCTCTTTACCACGTTTATTCAACGGACGATCAAAATCTTTTAAATCTAAATTTGTCCAGTCTGATTTTCCGTGACGAACCAATAATAATTGCTTAGCCATTTAGTTTTTCTTTAATTTTATTTACAATCGTTTCAGGATTTATTAAATCCATACAGCTCTCAACACCACACATACATGGTTTGTTTCCATAAATAGAATTTGGCCGATTAGGATGGTCAACTTGGATACAATCGCTTTCCAACTGACCATAGCCTAAAAACCCCGCATAAGGATGTGTCGGTCCCCAAACAGAAACTACAGGAACACCCACCAACGAAGCCATATGCATACCTGATGAATCCATACTAAGCATCAAATCCAAGTTTGAAATAATCGCAAGCTCTTCTGTAAGGTTAAAATTGCCAATTAAATTATGCGTGTTTGGATAAATTTTGGCCCATGGTTCAGCAATTGCCTGTTCGGTTTTTCCACCCCCGAAAATAAAAATTTCATAGCCTGAAGCAGATAATCCAGCAATTACTACCTCCATTTTGTCTAACGGATAAACCTTGTAAATGTGCTGTGCAAAAGGGGAGATGCCCAGTTTCTTTTTCGTTTCATCTTTAAATAAATACTCAGCTCTTACAGGTAATTTCTTCGGTTTTTTTTTAAGCTTATGGCTCAGATTAACCTCAAAACCTAGTTCGCGGAATACATCAGCATAACGTTCTACAGTTTGTCGTAAGGGTTGAAATATTTTATTAACAGAATGCGTTAATGCTTTTTTCTCGGCTCTGCCTTTGTCAATTCGCTTAATTTTTATACCAGTTAATCGAAAAAAAGTTGAAATCGCTCTGCTTCTTAAATTATCATGCAAATCCGCAATGGCTGTTGGTTTATATTTTCGGAGCTCTTTGTAAAGTTTATACAGCCCGGAGATTCCTTTGTGGATGGTCTTGGGTTGAATGGCATGAAAAGTCAAATGCTCAATACCGTCAAAAAATGGTTTATAGGCCTCACGACTGACCAATATAATTTCTACTGATGGATTTTGCTGAGAAAATTCTTTCAAAACAGAAGCTACCATCGCTACATCGCCCATAGCTGAAAAACGTAAAACGATAATTTTTTCTGTTGATGACATGGCTTTTTTGAATCACTCGTTATTGCTAGGCACGAAGCAATCTTAAGCTATGGGTTGTATAGCAAAAGTTGTAGGATTGCTTCGTGTTTAACAATGACGACTTGTGGAGTTAGGCTTTATTATACAACACCGGATTTAAGTTAGGATCGTTATACATTTTCATTTGCTTATAAACTTTCATGTATTTTTTGCCAGCCTCAATATCAGCTAATAATTCATTTATGCTTGTCGATAAATCTTCGCGTTGCGATAATAAAACATTGAGTTTCGTTTGGCATTGCTCACGGTGTTCAGCTGATGCACTTTCTCGTTCTGCTTCTTCCTGCATGTGGTAGATTTTCAAAGCCAGAATGGAAAGCCTGTCTATTGCCCAAGCCGGACTTTCCGTGTTGATTTTCGCATCTGGCAAAGCCGAAATTCCACGATAAAGATTTAAGAAATATCCATCTATAAACTCTACCATGTCGGTACGCACCTGGTTTTGTGCATCAATACGTCTCTTCCATTTCAGGCCGTCAATAGGGTCGATCTGCGGGTTACGGATCACATCTTCCATATGCCATTGAGCTGTGTCGATCCAATTTTTAATATAGAAAAGATGTTCTAAGGTTTCGGCATCATATGGATTTTCAACCAGGTGGTCGATATCATCAAACTTATGGTAATCTGTAATTACTTCGTTAAAGATGCGGTTGGCAATTTCACTGATCATGAGGCAAAGTTAGGGTTTTTTACAACAGATTCTCACAGATGAATAGAGATTGAGGAATAGTTAAATCCTGAAAGAATATCTGTGTTGATCCTGTCTATCTGTGGTTATTTATAAAACAACATTTAATCTGCAAATCTGTGGCTAACCTTTTTTAGCGTTAAAATATTCCGTTATTTCCTGTAAAGCAAAAGCATTTAGACATTTGTCTGCGCTTAATCCACCTTTGCGGGCTACTAAAATTCCGTAACGCATGTCGTGGAAGCCTTCGGTTCTGTGAGCATCGGGGTTTACTGAAAGCAATACTCCTTTTTCCAAAGCATAATGATGCCAACGCCAATCCAAATCCAATCGTAAAGGATTTGCATTGATTTCGATAACGACCTTATTTGCGGCACAGGCATCAATTATTTTTTTATAATCAATCGGGTAACCTGCTCTGCTTAACAGTAAACGCCCTGTTGGGTGCCCCAAAATAGTGGTGTAGGGATTTTCAATAGCCTTTAATAACCGGGCAGTCGCTTTGGATTCATCCATTCGAAGATTGCTGTGTACAGAGGCCACCACAAAATCGAAAGTTTTAAGCACTTCGTCAGAATAATCCAAAGAACCATCACTCAATATATCACTTTCAATCCCTTTAAAAATTTTAAAAGGTGATAATTTTTTGTTCAACTCATCAATTTCCAGATGTTGTGCAAAAACACGATGCTCATTTAACCCTTTTGCATAAACTGCTGTTTTCGAGTGGTCGCAGATGCCTAAATATTGTAAGTTCAGTGTGTCTTTGCAATAGACAGCCATCTGCTCGAGCGTATGAACTCCATCGCTCCACGTAGAATGATTATGCAAACTTCCTTTTAAGTCTTCATCCGTGATGAGTTTGGGTAGATTGTTTTCTTTGGCTAATGCTATTTCATCTAAACCTTCACGCAGTTCGGGCTCAATAAAAGCTAATCCAGCTTTACTGTAAATAGCCTCTTCACTTTTAAAAGGGCCATCGCCAGCCAATTTTAAAACCTGTTCAACGTGTTCGGTATTTCCCGTCAGTTTAAACCATTCTAAATAAAAATAAGATTTATCAACAACAAAAACTTTAATTCTCAAACCAGCTTCGGTTGTCGTAATGAAACAATCTTCGCCAGCAATTAACGAAAGCGGCTCAAAAGTCTCCAGGCTAGTTTGTACTTCTTCTACATGTTCAGCACCGATTACAAATTCCAACTCATCAATAATTTCGCAAGCACGGCGAAATTGACCAGCAAAACCTAAGGAAGAATGGTTATCAACTTTAATTAGCCATTCGGAGATTTGTGCGTATATGGTGTTTGCAAGGTCTTCTAATTGAGCGTAAAGGAATCTGCCGTTTGCGGCCAGCTTAAACTCAATAGCATTTTTAATCTCTTCTTGTGTTTTTAGGCCAAAACCTTTGGCTTCAATTAATCGGTTTTCGTTGCAGGCATAATAAAGTTCTCCAATACTTTCAATGCCTAAGGTTCTCCAAATAATTAAAATTTTCTTTGGACCAATCCCTTTGATACCGAGCATTTCTACAACGCCTTCGGGTGTTTCTCCAATGATATCATTTAGTTCTTTAAGTTCGCCGGTTTGCAATAATTCGATGATTTTTCCTGCCAAACTTTTACCAATGCCATCAATTTTATCGATCTCATCTAAAGGTTTGTCTTTAAGTGCAAAAGGAAGTTTATCAATTTTAAAATAAGCATTGGCTATTGATTTTATTTTGAATGGATTTACTTCATGTAATTCCATTAACTGCGATAAGAGGCGTAAGGTACGGGCGATGGTTTTGTTTTCCATAAGCTGTAAAATTAGGAAATAAAGCGTTAAAACTTTTGGGAGCGGTATTTTTTCAAACAGAATTAATTGCTGTGTTGTTCTAGAGTCATGAAATTCTCAAAAATCATCCTTCTTGGCGTGACCATTAGTACGGCAGCTTGTCAATCCTCGCAAAACTCGCAGCATAAAACCGATTCGATAGAAAGTATTGAGTCGGGTCCAGGCCGCATAGTCGATTCTCGCTATTTGATTGTTCCTGGTCGCTCAGTGGGTGAAATTTCTCTGGGTGAAAATATGGAAAAAGTAGGAGCATTGCTTGGTAAACCTGATGCTGGCGATGCGGCAATGGGCAAGGCATGGGGTATTTGGTTTAGCAAAGATTCTGGAGTTGAACAAAAAGATGAAATTGCTGTTTATTCATCTTATCGAGATTCGACCATGCGAGTGAAAGATGTGAAACAGATTAGAATTACTTCACCGAAGTACAAAACCCAGGATGGTTTTACTGTTGGATTAAATGAATCGGACACTAAATTGAAATTCCCTGCTATGGAACGAATTTCTACTTATTTAAATGATCAAAAAGATACCGTAACCGTTTACGATGCCAAGCAAGACGGAATTGGATTTGAGTTTTTGAAAGGAAAAAGTATTTCTCTAACGGTTCATCCATTGAATCAATCGGTTAATGGGACCTATTTGACTTTACATCCGGAGTGGAAAATGATTGAATAAGTTGGAATAGGGAATTGAAAATGGAGAATTGAAAAGGGGATTAGGAAAAATGGAAAAAGTAAGAGCGGAGTTGGTCGATGCCATCATCTCTCTTACTTTTTCCATTAAGTATTACTTTATAACCGCTTCAAAAGGCATCCTTGCCTGAATTCCTGAACTGGCAATAACTTTTTTCATTTGCTGATAAAGCATATAATTATCACCCAACTCTTGTTTAGTGTAGTACGTTTTGATCCTGTCTGTACTTTCATCCATAAAAGATTTCAAAGGATCGACAACATCAGGGTATTCTACCACTTTGTATTCCTTGATTTTTGCTTTTTTTGCTGCAGCCTTAATCGCGTCGTTGAAACTTCCAATTCTATCAGCTAAACCAATTTGAACTGCGTCGGTTCCAATCCAAACGTGGCCACCACCAATGCTATCAATATAAGCTTTGCTTTTCTTTCTGCCATCTGCCACGCGATTTACAAAACCACTGTAAATTCTGTTTAATTCGTTCTGAATAATGAATCTTTCTCCAGCTGTCATTGGGCGGTTGGTTGCCATAATATCAGCGTATTTCCCAGTTTTAACACCGTCGAAAGTAATTCCCAATTTGTTGGTCATTAAGTTCTGAAAATTTGGAATGAGGCCAAAAACACCAATAGAGCCGGTAATAGTATTCGGCTGAACAAAAATGCTATCGGCAGCACAGCCGATGTAATAACCGCCAGATGCCGCAACATCACCAAATGAAGCGATAACAGGTTTTTCCTTTTTTGTTAACACGATTTCTCTCCATATCACATCCGATGCTAATGCACTACCGCCAGGAGAATTTACACGGATTACAACTGCTTTGATGTCATCATCTAAACGAGCTTTACGAATTGCTCTCGAAATGCGTTCGGAACCAATTTGATTATCGTTGCCCTCGCCGCCACTAATTTCTCCATTGGCATAAATTACAGCGACTTTATCCTTTCCTGAGCCTGTTTCAGTATTGTTTTTAACATAATCATTAATAGAAACTGTACGTACATTTTCGCCTCTGGTTCTGCCTGATAATCCCTTTAATTCTTCTAAAATTTGATCTTTATATTTTAATGCATCAACCATTTTAAAATTAGCTGCATCCTGAGGTTCTCTAATTCTATAATCATCAGCAATTTTGTACAAACTATCTTTTTGAATATCTCTGCTTTTAGCAATATCAGTTAAAAATGTATTGTACAAACCACCTACATAAGCGGTAACTTGTTTGCGGTTATAATCACTCATTTTATCTAAAATGAAAGGTTCTACCGCACTTTTGTAATTACCAACACGAATCACCTGCATTTCTACGCCTACTTTTTCCAGCGTACCTTTAAAAAATGTGAGTTCAGAACTAAAGCCTTTAAATTCCAAAGCTCCTTCGGGATTTAAATAAACTTTATCAGCAGCAGATGCCAGATAATAAGCGCCTTGGGTAAAAACCTCGCTGTAAGCAATAATTTTTTTATGCGATTTTTTGAAATCAATTAAAGCATTTCTCACCTCACGCATAGTGGCAAAACCAGCATTCGGACTGCTCACATTCAAATAAATACATTTAATATTATCATCAGTTTTAGCCCTTTGGATAGATTTTAACAAATCATTTAATCCAATTCCGTCTTTTTCGGTACCGCCAACAATGGGCAGGTTACCAAACGGATTTTTCGGAGTACGTTCTGTAATGGGTTGGTCTAAGTTTAAAAATAGTACCGAGTTGTTCGATACAGTAACAGTTTTATCACTGTCGATGGAAGAAATAGCACCAACGATAATTACAAAGATGATGATGAAAACAATAACTGCTGATAGGAAAAATCCTAACATTGAGGCAAATAGATACTTGAAAAAATCTTTCATTTAAATGTTAATTTTGTGCCGTAAAGATATAAAAATACATGATGCTTAATACGGCTTTAGAGTACCAAACCGCTTATTTGTTACTGGGGGGAAATTTGGGTAATAGAGAAGATAATTTACATAAAGCAATTGCACTTATAGCAGAAAATATAGGCTCAGTAGTTTCAATTTCTGCTTTGTATGAAACTGCAGCATGGGGCAAAACTGATCAACCTTCATTTTTAAATCAAGCCGTAGCCGTTGAGACTAACTTTCCTGCTATTGAAGTTTTAAACAAGGCACTGGAGATAGAAAAAGTTTTAGGTAGAGTTAGGAAAGATAAATGGGGAGAGCGTTTAATTGATATTGATTTAATTTTATATGGAAATGAGGTTATTGATATCGAAAATAAACTTCAGGTTCCTCATCCGCATATGCAAGAAAGAAGGTTTGTAATGGCGCCCCTGGCTGAAATTGCCCCAGGTATAGTACATCCCATTTTGGGGAAAACTATTTTGGATATTTTTGAAAATATTACAGATAAATTAGACGCTAAGAAATTGTAAATATCTAGCTTTGTTATATGCAAGAGAATCATGATAATCATCCCTTAGATTTATCATATCTTAAAGAAATGGTTGGTCATAATCCAGAATTTATGATCGAAGTTTTTGACACGTTTATTGAACAAACGCCTTTCTATCTGGCCGAGTTGGAAGATGCTTTATCAAGTGAAAATTGGGATAAGTTTGGCAATTGTGCGCATAAAATTAAGCCAACATTTAGCTATGTGGGGCGGAGCGATGTTAAAGATTTTGTTCAGTCTATCGAAGACAATGCCCGAAATCAGATCGCGGTAGAGCAAATCCCCGCAGATGTTGAACGCTTGAAAGCCTTGTTAGTCGAGATTTATACTCAATTGGAAGTCGCTAAAAATGAGATTCAATCTAAATGATAACTGAATTTTTGAAAAGCCCAAGTTTAGCTTTAATTTAAATTATTATTCAGGGTTAAGTTAAAGCAGGAGTTCCCTTGAATTTATTCAAGGTATTTAATGAAAGATATGCTGAAACAAATTCAGCTTGAGGATGAAGTAAATTACTTGCAACTATTTCGAACTTATTATATTGCTGCGGCCAGTACCTCTAAAATGCAGGATTGATAAACTGATATAGAATACCAAAACAAAAGGAATGGCGGCGAATTGTAAAACTGCAATTAGCACAGCTGATATTATTAGAAAGATAAACTTGATTTTATTTTTTGCCCAGCTCAAATCGCTAAACTTCAAAGAGAAGATTTTGATCTCACTAATCAAAAGAAAGCTGGTAATCGCGGTGATAGCAACTAATAGCATAGTGGAACCAATTACCTGAGGATAATCGGTCGCAATAAACGGTAACGAACAGATAAACAGCGTATTCATTGGCGTATTTAAGCCAATAAAATCTTCGGTTTGACGCTCATCATTATTAAATTTTGCTAATCGCAAGGCTGAAAAAACAGTAATAAAGAAACCTAAATAGGGTAAATATTCAGAAGTATAATCACTGGTTTTTAGCAGCTGAAACATAATCACGCCTGGTAAAAAACCAAAACTTACCATGTCTGCCAACGAATCCAAATCTTTTCCAATCGCCGACTTTACATTCAACAATCGGGCAACCATTCCATCAAAAAAATCGAAAATGCCCGAAAGAATGACGAAATAGGCAGCGGTTTGTAAATCGCCTTTAAAAGCAAAAACGATTCCGATACAACCAGAAAACAGATTTGCACAGGTAATCGCATTAGGGATATGCCTTTTCATTTATTTTGAGTTGAAAGTACAAAGTTAAAAGTTTAAAGTGACTAGATCCTTATTTGGAAAACTTTCAACTTTAAACCTTTAACTTTTAACACTCTACTAGCTATTCATCGAAATTAAAAATTCTTCATTGCTTTTTGTACCTTTTATCTGAGCTTGTACAAATTCCATCGCCTCCTGGCTATTCATATCTGCCAGGTGGTTACGCAAAATCCAAACACGTTGTAAAATATCACGGTCTAGCAATAAATCATCTCTACGAGTACTCGAAGCTGTTATATCAATAGCAGGGAAGATACGTTTATTCGATAATTTACGGTCTAATTGTAACTCCATGTTACCAGTTCCTTTAAATTCTTCGAAGATCACTTCGTCCATTTTAGAACCTGTATCGGTTAATGCGGTAGCTAAAATTGTCAAGGAACCGCCGTTTTCAATGTTCCGGGCAGCGCCGAAGAAACGTTTTGGTTTATGTAATGCATTAGCATCAACACCACCGGATAAAATTTTACCTGATGCAGGAGCAGTGGTATTGTAAGCACGTGCTAAACGTGTAATCGAATCTAAAAGGATAACCACATCGTGTCCGCTTTCTACCAAACGCTTGGATTTTTCTAAAACGATGTTGGCAATTTTTACGTGTCGTTCAGCTGGCTCATCGAAAGTAGAGGCAATAACCTCCGCCCTTACGCTACGAGCCATATCAGTAACCTCTTCCGGACGCTCATCAATTAAAAGAATAATTAAATAAACTTCTGGGTGATTTTTAGCAATTGCATTTGCAACCTCTTTTAATAAATTAGTTTTACCAGTTTTCGGTTGCGCTACAATTAACCCACGTTGTCCTTTACCAATTGGTGTGAACAAATCCATAATACGAGTAGAATAATTGCTGTTATCCGTAAAAAGATTTAATTTTTCGGTTGGAAAAAGTGGTGTTAAATAATCGAATGGTACGCGGTCGCGAACTTCTGCAGGGATTCTTCCATTAATGGTTTCTACACGAACTAAAGGGAAATATTTTTCGCCCTCTTTCGGTGGACGAATACTTCCTTTTACGGTATCACCGGTTTTTAAACCAAAAAGTTTAATTTGAGATTGAGATACGTAAATATCATCAGGAGAGGTTAAGTAATTATAATCCGCAGAGCGTAAGAAACCGTAACCATCAGGCATAATTTCTAAAACGCCCTCGTTTGTAATTACGTTATCGAAATCTAAGTTAGAATAACTGTTTTCGTTTTTGTGGTGGTTACCGCCTCCAGGTTGTTTTTGCTGGCGGTTATCTTCGCGTTGTGGTTTTTCTTGCTTTTCTCTTGGCTCTTGTTTTTGTCTCGGAGCCGCAGGAATCACTTCAGCCGATTCTTCAATTAAAGCAGAAATTGGTTTGCTTCCACCGTCTTCCGATTCAATAACCCTGTCTGGTTGTCTTTCTGGTTGTTGTTGGTGTTGCGGCTCATCAAACAAAGTAACCGAATCTCTTCTTCTTTCAATTGGAGCTGCAGGTTCATCTTTACTTAATCTTGCTCTTTTTTTAACCGGTTTTTCTGGAGTAGAAGGAGCAGCAGTAGCTGATGCAGCAACTTTCGGAGTTTTTTCTGCTTTAGCTGCTTTAGTTTTTGGAGCAGGAGCAACAGCAACCGGTTCGCTTTCGCTGTATGGGTCTGCACCAGTGCCTGCTTTAGCTGCATTTATAATTTCTTGCTGGTGTAACAGTACTTCAACAAGGTCAATTTTTCTAAGGGATTCGGCACCTTCAATGCCATAAGATTTTGCAAGCTCACGTAATTCTGGTGTGAGCTTATCATTTAATTCTGTTTTACTAAACATTCTAAATATATATGTTTCAAGAAATTTTTCATTTGTTTACAACGGATGCTTCCTGTTATAAAATGTGCAAAGGCTTCTCTTGTGATTGCGTAAGCCCAGCGGTTTTTTTTGTGTATAAATTCTTAAGGCTATAAAACTGTGATGAGTTGGTTAATAGATATACTCAAAATGTTTCATAAATGTTTACAAGCTGAATAAAAACGATTTTCGCTTTTAAAAAATGGTAACAAAAAACAAATCTTGATAAAATTTTTCTGGGATATTCAGATAAACGGTTGAGAATTATGTTGCAATTGTATGTATTTGAAACGTAATCCGCAAGAAAAAGTTTAAAATGTTTATAAAAATAATGTATGTGAAAATATTTTTGTAGTTGCAAAAACTTAAAAAACCTCATATTTGCAGCAAATAAGCCCTTATATGACCAAGCAACAACTTTTCGAGCAGATACAAAAAAAGCGTTCATTTTTATGTGTCGGATTGGATTCTTCATTGGATAAAATTCCAAAACACTTGCTGAAATATGAAAATCCGATTTTGGAATTCAATAAACAGATTATTGATGCGACAAAAGATTTGTGTGTTGCTTATAAACCAAACACCGCTTTTTATGAGTGTTATGGTAAGAAAGGTTGGGAAACTTTAATCGAAACCTGGAAATATATTCCACAAGATATTTTTTCTATTGCTGATGCAAAACGAGGAGATATTGGTAATACTTCTGCTATGTACGCAGAAACTTTTTTTAATCAGCAATCATCTGAAATGAGTTTCGATTCGGTTACCGTTGCACCGTATATGGGTAGCGATTCGGTTACACCATTTCTAACTTTTAAAAATAAATGGGTTATTCTTTTGGCATTAACCTCAAATTCTGGTCATGCCGATTTCCAATTACAAGAAATTGGCGAGGATAGACTTTTTGAAAAGGTATTAAAAACGTCGCAAGAATGGGCAAGCGATGAACAAATGATGTACGTGGTTGGCGCAACCCGTGGTTCTGCTTTCGCAGATGTACGCAAACTGGCTCCAAACCATTTTCTTTTAGTTCCGGGTGTCGGTGCACAAGGAGGAGATTTGCAGGAAGTTTGCAAATACGGTTTGAATTCGCAATGCGGATTATTAATTAATTCTTCACGGGGAATTATTTATGCAAGTAAGGGCGAAGATTTTGCAGAAAAGGCAAGAGAAGAGGCTTTAAAATTGCAGCAGGAAATGGAAGAAATATTGGTCAACGCAAATATTGCTTAGCTACAGCTTCACAGATTTTTCCAATCAAAATTTTTATTAGCTACGAAAAACGAAAACTTAAATTTATTTCCGTGTTTTCTGTGTTTCTGGGGCAAACTTCTAACCAACCATGAAATCCAAAATAGATTTAAAACTTATCCTTGCCTTAACTGGCGTTGCCTTAATTTGGGGAACAACGTATTTGGGTATTCGTGTTGCCGTAGAAAGTATTCCTGCCTGGTACGTAACAGCCATTAGGCAAACAATTGCATCTTTAATTATTCTAATCATCCTTATCAAGCAGAAAGAATTAAAGTGGATAGGGTGGGCAAGTTTTAAAAGGCAAATATTGCTTTCTATTTTGATGGTTGTAATTGCGAATGGTATGACCACCGTTGCCGAAAAAACAATTCCAAGTGGATTAACTTCTTTGATAAATGCCACTTCACCTCTTTTGGTTTTTCTAGGATGCGTTTTTCTGGGGATTCAAAAGCCGAGTTTAAAAGGTTTTATTGGTGTATTTGTTGGTTTCCTTGGAATCGTCTTCATTTTTCGGGATGGTATTAGCGACTTACTCGAACCCGGCTATAGAAATGGAATCCTGTCATTAGTGATCGCCGTTTCAGGGTGGACAATCGGTACCATTTATTCGAAAAAACATAGCGGAAAACCGCAGTACATATTTTTAAATCTTTTTTATCAATTTGTATTTTCTGCAATTGTTCAATTGGGTTTAGCCTTGATTTTTTCTGGCAAGGCTGAGGTAAGCTCCTGGAAAACCGAAAGTATCTTTGCTGCGGTTTACCTTGCGGTATTTGGCTCGGTGCTGGGTTATTTCTGCTATCACTACGCGTTGAAAAAGGTTTCTGCATCCGAGGTATCTATCCTAACTTATTTTAATACAGTTATCGCAATATCTTTGGGATGGTTAATTCTAAATGAACATGTTGGTGTAGATTTAATTGTTGCAACTGTTTTGATTATTGCCGGTGTTTTTATTACGAATTATAAGAAGAAAGCGGAAGTAGTGTAATTTTCTTGTCGTTATTTCCACCATAGTGGAGAAATCTTTAAACGAAAACTGAACTATATTCACAGCGCAGAATAAATTAAACCAAAACTTTAGGGAATATTTCAGTATCTTTAATAATGAATTTTCCTGAAGATTTTCTTCATTATGTTTGGCAATTTAGATCGTTTGACAATAATGATTTGAAAACGGCTGATGGAGAAAATCTGAAGATTATTCATCAAGGTTTTTTAAATAGGAATGCTGGTCCTGATTTTAGTAACAGTAAAATACAACTTGGTGAAACGACTTGGGCAGGGAATATTGAAATCCACATCAAGGCTTCAGATTGGTTAAAGCACAATCATCAAACCGATGCAAGTTATGATAACGTAATACTGCATGTGGTTTATGAGAATGATGTAGAAATTAAACGAATGGATGGGTCTGTTCTGCCTGTTTTAGAATTAAAAAATCGCATTGCGGATGAGTTAATT
The DNA here is from genome assembly GCF_001422545.1 of Pedobacter sp. Leaf41. GTDB lineage: Bacteria > Bacteroidota > Bacteroidia > Sphingobacteriales > Sphingobacteriaceae > Pedobacter. The sequence continues at coordinate 351,199 of NZ_LMLE01000006.1, forward strand.
GAGAAGTACGAAAATTTGTTTCTAACGTTAACTGATTTTCCCTGCATTGCTCAAATTAAAACTGTAGATAAATTAATTGTCGATTCATTTTTATCGAGAACATTAATCGAGAGATTTGAGCAGAAAACACATGCAGTAATAGAAACACTCAACGAATTAAATGGCAATTGGGATGAAACTTTCTATCGGTTCATGGCCCGAAACTTTGGTTTCAAGGTAAATTCTTTACCTTTCGAACTCTTCGCGAAGGCGATACCACAGCAAATCTATAGCAAGCATAAAGATAATCCCCTGTTAATTGAGGCTTTAGTGTTCGGTTCAGCCGGTTTTTTAAATGATAATTTTAAAGAAGAATATCCTGCAAGGCTTAAACGAGAATTCCTGTTTCTCCAAAAGAAATATAAAATACAACCCATTGAGGTTTCCATTTGGAAATTTATGCGAATGCGCCCTCAAAATTTCCCAACCATTCGTTTGGCGCAATTTGCAGCACTGGTTGTAAAAGCAAATCATCTATTTTCGAAAGTGATGGCGATCAGTGGTGTTGCTGAGCTTCGTAGATTATTCGAAAACCTCCCTGTAAACGACTATTGGAAAACACACTACCATTTTAAAAAAGAAACGGAGGCAGTAAGTATTCAAATAGGTAAAACATCAATTGATAATATTTTGCTTAACACTGTCGCTTTGTTTCTATTTGCTTATGGTAAACATACCGCGACACAAACCTATGTGAGCAGGGCGATTAAGTTATTAGAAAGTTTACCCTCAGAGCAAAATGCAATTACTGAAAAATTTACCGCTGCAGGTGTAGTAATAGAAAACGCTTTTGCATCGCAAGGGATTTTGCAATTGAAAAAACAATATTGCGATCAGAAAAAATGTCTATCTTGTGGTATTGGTATAAAAATTTTAAAGCAGGCATAACTACTTAAATTTAACCAAACTTTCTACCTTATAAATTGGTTTATCCATTATGGAATTTCCACACGAACTTAAAGAGCTTTATCCCGATAAAATTATCGAAGTGAGAGGCAACGCCGATGCTTTGACAGTGATATTGAATGCCGATGTTGATATAGAAAAATTTAAAGATGATTTAAAGAAAAAGTATTCAGGTTTACAAGAACAACAAATTTTATTCATTAAACATGAAAACAGGCAAGACTTCGAAAAGCTCATTTTAGAATAGGGCAACTTCGAATTTAATCGAAATTAAATTGTTAAATTAGTGCTGATAATTCGCTTTCCCTTTTGATATTGATAAACAATAAATAAAATGAGCTAACCATGTTTCAAAGAATCATCACCTATTTCGAGCAACAAAGTTTTGGCGTATCAACATACCTGGCCAATAAACTAAATATGAGTACGGCGAAAGTACGTTTGTTTTTTATTTATTCATCTTTCCTGGCTGTTGGTTTTCCGATTCTGTTTTATTTCCTGGCAGCGGTTGTTTTGGACATTAGAACCTATATGAAAAAGATTAGGTTAAGGATTTGGGAATAGAACCCCAAACCCCTGAACGGGCTTTCCCTTTCTAGTGTTTGATTAATGCGCCTCAGTTATACCTCTTCATTTCAGAACAGGTATCTTCAACCTTATACTTCTTGCTTTTCTTTCCCACTTTAGGGGCAAGGGCGTTACTCCTCCCTCAAAATCTCTGCAATTTCATTAAAGCCCTTTTCTGCTGCTAAATCTGCTGGCAATTTTCCGCCTTCCATGCGTAAGCCTACTTCTGCACCATGCTCCAAGAGCAAAATAATTAATTCTATGTTTCCTAATTGTGCGGCGGTATGTAGCGGCGCCAAGCCAGCTTTCTGACAAACGTTAGGGTAAGCACCGGCATCTAAAAGCATCTTCGTGATGTTTATGTTATTAGCCGCAACTGCGGAATGAATCGGAAAAACGTTAAATCCATTCTTAGATGCTAAGTTCACATCGGCACCTTTGAGTACCAAAAATCTAGCTAATTCTTCATGACCGAAATAACACGCTAGACCCAATGGCGTAAAACCATCATCAGAGAACTTATTAACATCATCAGGGTTTTGGAAAATGAGTAGGGTAGCGGTATCGAATTTACCTACGGCGCAAGCTTCAAACAAAGTCAGCTGATTAGAAAATTCTGCAATTATATCTGCTATGCTTTGCTTTTTATAATAACAGGCTAGTAGCAATGGAGAAATGTGGTGAGAAGTATTCGTGTTAGCCAGTTGTGGATTTTGAATCAAAATCTCTTTTACAGCCTCCAAATTTCCTGCTTCAATTTGTTCTTCGAGTTCCGCTATACTCATGTTATTGATTTTAGTACAAATTATCGATTTAAATTAACAAAAAATTAATGGAGTTTTACATATCAGGTTTAAATATATCTAAGTAACAGGCAAAATACAAGATATGCAATTTCTAGGAGAAGGTTTTTGATAGAGTTTAGAACGTTGGTTAAATAAAACCGACAAAAGCGGAAATACTTTTTGGTTGTTACAATCTTAAATACATTGTCATTCTGAGGGTTAACTTATTTCATAAAAATCAATATGAATGACGTTTTTACAGCGGGGTATTTATTTGTCTTAGCCAGACGGGCTTCTTTCTTTTGGCACTAAAAGAAACAAAAGTGCCGGCTGAAAATTTTTGTTTTAAAGTTTCTGCAAAGGCTTGAACAGTACAGCCCCAAAAATTTGTTAGGCCGGTTTAAAGTAGAACGGAGAAACAGTACTTTGGCCTTAAAAACTGCAAAAACAAGTCAAGCTTAAGTCGATTATTTATAGATAGTTAAGAAATAACGTCAATTGTAGGCACGAAGAATCTGCAAGCTATGCAACAGACTCTTCGTGCCTCAGAATGACAGAAGTTTGATCAAGATTGTAGCGGATGGCAGGGCGACAGCTGCGATGAAAAAACGAACATTCTTTTTCTAAAATAAAAATCCCGTTTAACCTCTCCAGGTAAAACGGGATAAAACCTAAAACAAAATCCGTTTCATTTGACAAAACGTACAACTTGTGTGTTGTTGAAATAATAGACAAGTTTTTCTGTTTAAGGTTTAATACTGGCTTAATAATTTTATTTATTTTAAGGCTGATTTAAAAACGCAAGAGATACAACTATATATTTTATATTTGTTCAATATTAACATTAGTACAGAAAATGGCGGTAAGGGGAAACCAGTTTAAAACCAACACATTCAGAGATAAAGGTGCAGAAAATGCGTCAGGTAGGCCATCGTCAAATCGCCAGCCGAAAGAAAAAAGAGAATATTTACCAAGTTTCGACTTGCAGGATGGACGTGCAATAAAAATTGTAGGTCTGTTTTTTGTTATCCTTTCACTTTACTTTTTAATAGCTTTTACATCTTATTTATTTACCTGGCAAGATGACCAGAGCTATGTAATTGATGCTAACGGAGGCTGGGGAAATTTGTTTAAAACCGCTGAAGAGCTGAAAGATTCGGGCGTTACTATTCCGGTTGTACAAAACTGGTTAGGTAAATTTGGTGCCTTATTATCTCATCAATTTATTTACGAATGGTTCGGTATTGCTTCGTTTTTATTTGTGTTAGCTTTCTTCATTATTGGATATAGATTGTTATTCAAGGTTAAAATTCTTTCCATTTCTAAAACTCTAGGTTACAGTTTTTTCTTCTTATTGTTCATCTCCCTTACCCTAGGTTTTGCTCACGGCTTTTGGTCGGAGTCGCCACATTATGTGGAGGGGGAGTTCGGTTATTGGAGCAATAAATTATTGGCGGCGCAAATAGGGGCAGCTGGTGTAGCTGGCTTAATTGCTTTCGCCGGTTTAACTATTTTGATCATCGCTTATAACATCGATTTTAAATTTCCGGAGCGTAAGGAGAAAGAAGTTTATCTGGATAACGAAACGCCTGATTATGTAAATGAGGTGAGGGAAAAATTTTCTCAAAATAAAGAAGTGGAGGAAGCATCGGCACCGATCGAGTTTCCTGTGCGTGATAAAGCTCCCATAAGCACCGAACGCAGACAGCAAAATGTAGTGATACAACCTAACCGTTACGAAGGAAAAGAGGAAGAAGAAGAGGTAATTGCTCCTGTAACTTTATCGCCGCTGGCTACGAATTTGCCGTTATCAACGGCTGCAACAGTAGCCACTTCTTTGCCTTTAACAGTGGAGCCGACTGTTCAGGAGGAAGAAAAGGAACCTGCTTTTACAATTGAAAAAACGGAAGAAGAGAAAAAATCGGAAGATTTAGTTGAACAATTTGGTAATTACGATGAGAAGTTAGATTTAGCGGGTTATAAATACCCGACAGTCGATTTGCTAGAGAATTATGGCACCAATAAAATTTCTGTCAACGCCGAAGAGCTGGAAGCCAATAAAAACAAAATTGTAGAAACGCTTAATCATTATAATATTGAAATTGATAAGATTAAAGCTACTATCGGGCCAACGGTTACACTTTATGAAATTATTCCAGCTCCAGGCGTAAGGATTTCGAAAATCAAAAATCTGGAAGATGATATTGCGCTTTCATTAGCTGCGCTGGGTATTCGTATTATTGCGCCAATGCCTGGAAAGGGAACAATTGGTATCGAGGTTCCAAATCAACACCCGGAAATGGTGCCAATGCGTAGTATTTTGAATACCGAAAAATGGACATCAAATACAATGGATTTGCCGATAGCTTTAGGTAAAACCATCAGCAATGAAGTTTTTATAGCTGATTTGGCTAAAATGCCTCACTTATTGGTTGCCGGGGCTACGGGTCAGGGTAAGTCGGTTGGGATTAACTCCATTTTGGTTTCGCTGTTATTCAAAAAACACCCGGCACAATTAAAGTTTGTATTGGTCGACCCTAAAAAGGTAGAGTTAACTTTATTTAACAGAATAGAGCGCCATTTTTTGGCTAAACTTCCTGGAGAAGCTGATGCGATTATTACCGATACCAAGAAAGTGGTTAATACACTGAATTCACTGTGTATTGAAATGGATCAGCGTTATGATTTATTGAAAGATGCTCAGGTTAGAAATCTAAAAGAGTATAACGATAAATTTATCAAGCGGAAGCTGAACCCAAACAACGGACATCGTTTTTTACCTTTCATCGTTTTAGTTGTGGATGAATTTGCCGATTTAATGATGACGGCTGGTAAAGAAGTAGAGGCACCAATTGCCCGTTTAGCGCAGTTGGCTCGTGCCATTGGTATCCATTTGGTTTTAGCTACTCAACGTCCATCTGTAAACATTATAACCGGTACCATTAAAGCCAATTTCCCTGCAAGGTTAGCATTTAGGGTGCTTTCAAAAATTGACTCAAGAACAATTTTAGACAGTGGTGGTGCAGATCAGTTAATTGGCCGTGGAGATATGCTTTTATCTACCGGAAGCGACTTAATCAGGCTACAGTGTGCTTTTGTTGATACACCGGAAGTAGATCGGATTTCTGAATTTATCGGTAATCAACGTGGCTATTCGGATGCCTATCAATTGCCAGAATATATAGATGAGGCTGGCGAGGGCAGTAAGGCCGACTTCGACCCGAACGAGCGTGATAAGTTTTTTGAGGATGCTGCCAGATTGATAGTGATGCATCAGCAAGGCTCTACATCTTTAATTCAACGTAAACTGAAGTTGGGATACAACCGTGCTGGTAGAATTATCGACCAGTTGGAAGCTGCCGGAATTGTTGGTCCGTTTGAAGGAAGTAAAGCTCGGGAAGTTTTATATCCTGATGAATATTCTTTGGAACAGTTCTTGAATGGTATGGATGACAAGAGCTAGATTAAACCAATACTGAAAATTCTGCTCTAACGTTTCAAAGAAAAAAATTAAATATACAAGATGAAGAAATTAATTTCAGCATTATTGGTTGTAGTTGCTTTTACAACATCAACTTATGCTCAAACTGATGCAAAGGCGAAGGCGATTTTAGCAGAAGTAAGTAAAAAATACAAATCGTATAACATTGTTAAAACAGATTTCTCTTTCACTTTGGATAATCCAAAAGCTAAGGTAAAAGAAACACAGCAAGGTACTTTGTATGTAAAAGCCAACTCTAATAAGTACAAGGTCGCAATGACAAATCAAGAGTTATTTAGCGATGGTAAAAGCCAATGGACTTACCTTAAAAAGGACAAAGAAGTGCAAGTGAGCAATGTAGATAACAGCGGCGATGCCATTAATCCTGCAAAGATCTTTACCGTTTACGAAAAAGGTTTTAAATACATTTATACTGGCGAAGAAAAAGTTGGAGCGAAAACCTATCAAATGATAGATTTGACTCCGGTAGATGCAAAGAAATCAATTTTTAAAGTTCGTTTAAGCATTGATAAAGCAGCTAAGCAAATTGCGAATGTGGTGTTGTTTGATAAAAATGGAAACAAATACACTTACAATGTGAAAACTTTTTCTCCTAACGTAAATATCCCGGAGGCTACTTTTGCATTCGATGCAAAAAAATATCCAGGTGTTGAAGTGGTAGATTTAAGATAATTTTTTCCGCTGAGCGGGAAGTGATTTTGAAAAGGTTTAGTTGGAAACAGCTGAACCTTTTTCTGTTGCAAGATGTACCAATTTCCGTTTGTCATTCTAACCCAATGAGGAACTCTTATGTGGTAGCATGTCGCTTGGAGTGACTGTAATCGTTCAAATAAGCCATTACAAATGCGATTAAAAAAATCATGCCTGTCTTTATGAATGCTGCATAGATTTCTCTAAGTTTGTTGCAATGTCGTTGCCACTAACAAACCATACTTTAGAGAAGCTAGAGCAATTGCTTTTTGCAATGGGTTTTAAGGTTCGCTATGAAAAAGGTAACTTTAAAACGGGCTCGTGTCTTCTGGAGCATAATAAGATTATCGTGGTTAATAAATTCTCCAATTTGGAAGGAAAAATAGCAGCTTTAGTTGCTTTGGTTAAACAAACCAATCCTGATGAAAATATATTAGACGAAAAGCAACGACAATTTTTTCATTCTTTACAACAAACCGAATTATTTTAATGCAAGCGCAGGTAGCAGATTATAGATGTAGAAAGGAAGGTTCATTACGATGAAAATTACTTTTTTAGGCACCGGTACATCACAAGGGGTTCCTGTAATTGCATGTGACTGTGAAGTTTGTATATCTACCGATAAGAAAAATAACAGGTTAAGAACATCAATTTTAATTGAAACTGACGATAAAACTATTGTTGTCGACAGTGGTCCTGATTTTCGTTATCAGCTCTTGCGTGAAAAGGTGAAGGATTTGGATGCGGTTTTATTTACCCACGAGCATAAAGATCATATTGCTGGTTTAGATGATATTCGCCCTTTTAATTATTTGCTACATAAGGTTATAGATGTTTACGCTACAGAACGTGTTCAAACTGCTTTAAAAAGAGAATTTTATTACATTTTTGCAGAAACTAAATATCACGGTTTGCCGCAAATTAATCTTCACACCATTAACAACGGCGAAGATTTTAAAATAGGGGAGATTACGATTATACCATTTGAAGTCATGCATCATTTATTGCCGATCACTGGTTATCGGATTGGCGATTTTACTTATATTACTGATGCGAAAACTATTCCCGAAGCTAGTTTTGAAAAAATAAAGGGAACAAAAATATTGGTGCTAAATGCCTTGCAGCATGAACCACATATTTCTCACTTTACCTTAAACGAAGCGATGGAATTTTCGCAAAAGGTTGGTGCAGAGATTACTTACTTAACGCACATCAGTCACAATTTGGGTTTGCACGAATCTGTAGAAAAGCATTTGCCAACTAACATTAGGTTGGCTTACGATGGTTTGAAAATTGAATTGTAAATCTCTGTTTCCAAAACATAAAAAAAAATTATATTTGCACTCCACTTACTCGGGTGGCGAAATTGGTAGACGCACCAGCTTGAGGGGCTGGCGCCCGTATGGGTGTGGGAGTTCGAATCTCCTCTCGAGTACCGCTTATAACAGCTAACATTCTGATTGTTAGCTGTTTGTATTTTAAAAATGCTCTTTTTTTTAACCTAATCTGTTCATTTTTTAACTTTTTGATTTTCTAATATTTTGATCCTTAAGCGCTTGTGAAACGGTGTTTTTTGGGCCTTTTACATTAATTTTTTCTAACGTTTTGACCTACAATCCGTTAAGGTTTTTGTTGTTTTTACTCAAAATTAGATGAATGCTATTAACCTTAGGCTTCAACTTTAGAACACTTTTGTTCATTTTTGAAGTTGGATTTTAAAATTTCATATATAATTTGGCGTATCGAGCCTATAAATTTAAAGTCGTTTATGGCGTTAATTTCAGTTTCTTTCAATGTCGGTTTTCTTAACGCTCTTCTTATTTGTGTAACCTCTATTTTCCTACTGCTGCCATTATTTAACATCTCGTTTGTTGATTTTATTACCAATAGCTTTTTTATACCTGCTTTTTTGAGATTAAATTGTAAGAGCTCATTAAAATAACTAGAAGTAAATATTCCTTGGTCCCATGTTAAGTAATCTTTGAATATTATTCTAACCAAAAGATGTTTTTGTAGGATATCCGATCTTCTATACACTTTGTAGAAATTGAATCTGCCAAACTTAAATACCTTCAATACATTTTCAATATTTACTTTGTCGAGCAATAGGTTATTAGACATACTTTCTATTTGTTTTTTTTCAGTTTTAAACTCTTCTCTGTACCTATGATATACGGATACTGAAATTTGATCGGCTATGAATTTCTGGTCTAACTTTGTAGTCTTTTCTTTTAGATGTCGAAGCTGCCTTGCTTTTTCTTTCTGTTTCTTGTTTTCGTCTTTTAATAATTCATCTGATAAGCTTAGTAGTGAGCTATTCAGTAAGTGAAATAGGTGTTTTTGCAGTGTAGTTTTCTTTAATAATTCTTCAAATTTCTTATGCATGATTTCTCCAGGAATATTTATACTGGGATGATCAACACATTTATAGTACAAGTAGTATTTTCGATTTCCCTTTTGACCATCCGGCAGTCATACTTTTCCCACACCAGCATTTTAAGACGCCTCTAAGTGGAAACCCTTCATCAGTCCTCAATTTCATTGGTTGCTTATTACTTGGTAATCTCTACGCGAGCCAATATTCAGCTTCTGTGATAATTGGCTCATGATTAACTTTCACAAATTTTTCCGGTAGATCTTTGTATGCCGGTACCTTACAAATCTTGATTTGAAATTATTAATACTATCAAATGTTAAAATAGTATTAATGGGTTTATTCAATATGAGTTAGTTTTGATTTATCAATTAATAATTAGTTGGACATATCATTTACTAACCAAATTAAACTTTATGAGTAGAATTTTTTACATCACATTTGCTTGCTTTCTTTTTGTACTGATGAGCGCTGATACAGTGCTTGCGCAACAAAGAACTATAAAAGGGAATGTAGTAGACGAAATTGCCAAGCCCTTGCCTGGTGTTATAATTTCTGTCAAAGGAGAAAACATCCAAACCTCTTCTGATGATAATGGAAATTATACAATAACATTGCCTGCAAAAAGCAATACACTTATTTTCAAAATGGTGGGCATGATAACTAAAGAAATTGCGGTTGCTTCAGGTGAAAACACTGTTAGAGCTAGACTGCAACCCGATCTTAAAAATCTGGATGAGGTTGTCGTTGTTGGATATGGTACGGTTAAAAAAAGCGACCTCACGGGTTCTGTTTCGACATTAAAAGGAAGTGAACTCAATCGAACGCCTTCGGCTTCTGTAGATCAACTTTTGCAAGGTAAAATACCTGGGGTTCAGGTTATATCCGGTTCAGGACGACCAGGTGCTGGAGCCACTATACGTATACGCGGAACAAGTTCATTAAACGGGTCAAATAGTCCACTAATGGTTGTAGACGGCTTTCCTTGGGGTGATGCTGGTAATTTGAAGCAGATAAATCCTGATGATATCGAATCGATTGAAGTATTAAAAGATGCTTCATCCGCAGCTATATATGGCTCAAGAGGTGCTAATGGAGTCATCCTGATCACCACAAAAAAAGGTAAGCTCGGGCAGTCTAACATTTCATTAAGCACACTTAATACGGTATCTGCTATGTCTGCCAAGCCTGACCTTTGGAGAGATGCCATTGATGAGGCAACTTTTGCTAATGAAGCAGCTTTAACAGGAGGTACCCCTGCAAACCAACTGCCATATCTTGGTGAAATACGAGGGGGAGTTTATTTTCCTTCCATAGCAGAATTACGAGGCCTTGACCCTTCGAAGCCAAAGTGGCCACACAATACCGATTGGGTTGATTTGGTGTATCGCAAACCATTCTCTCAAAGTTATACACTAACTGCAGATGGAGGAAGTGAAAAAACTAAATACGCTATTTCAGGAAATTATTACAAAGAAGAAGGTTTGGTCATTAAAAATTTCTATGATCGCTTCGCCACTAGATTAAACTTAGACCAAAAACTTACCGATGCTATTAATGTGGGTACTAACGTAATTCTTACCTATACGAAAAACAACGGTGTACAGGTTAATGCAGATCGCACAAGGGTTTTTCCAGTTTATGATGATAAGGGAAATTATTTCAGAACAAGTCCCACAGATTTTGGACACCCATTGGCAAATGCCAATGAGGTATTGAACACTAGTAAAACAATTGATGTACTGGGAACAGTTTATGCCAACGCTAAAATAACCAAATGGTTACAATTCAGAACGCAACTAAGCTCAAAATATGGTAATTCAATAGGAGACGTATATGAGCCGTCAATTGTGACCTTTAGAGGATTTGAAAGCAATGGCTATGGTGCAATAAATAATTTTAACACTACAGAATTGCTGACCGAAAATTACCTAACCGCAATTAAGAACTTTGGGAAAGACCACAGCATTAATTTTGTTGCAGGATACTCTTTTCAAAAATTTAATACAAGAACCAGTGACTTGATAGGAAATGGTTTTGTTAACGATAATATTCAAAACGAAAACTTAAGCACAGCAGCAAACAGGATTATCTCTAATGGACTCTCAAGATCAGAACTTGCATCATGGTTTGGAAGAGCTAACTATGTCTTTAAAGACCGTTACCTTTTTACCTTAACAGCCAGAGCTGATGGTTCAAGTAAATTCGGATCCAATAACAAGTGGGGTTATTTTCCATCTGGTGCAGTGGCGTGGAAAGCAAGCGAAGAAGAATTTATCAAATCACTCAATGTTTTCTCGGAACTTAAATTTAGAGTGAGTTATGGGCTTACAGGAAATCAGGGCATTAGCCCATATCAAACACTGGATAGGTTTGGAACAGCCAGATATTTTACTGGAGATGGTTTTCAGACAGGATTTGGTCCAGGTTTATCAGGTGCAAATAATGAGCAGGGTTTAACAATCGTTGGAGGCTTAGGGAACAATAGCTTAAAATGGGAAACTACCACCTCACTAGACTTGGGTGTGGATATTGGTTTCATGGATCAGAGGTTTAGGTTGACTATTGATTATTATAACAAAAATACTGATGATCTTCTAAGGTTGAGAACTATCGCGCCTTCATCAGGCTTTGATGAACAATGGATCAATGATGGTGAGATTAATAACAAAGGTATTGAGATTGGCCTTAACGCGGATATTATTAGAAAGAGTGAATTTTCTTGGAACGTTGGGGTTAACTTCACGCGCAATCGGAATAAGGTGGTCAGCATGGGAGAAAAAAACCGGGTTGATGTGGGAACCCTCTATGAATTGGTTAGACAAAGAATTCTAACCTACACGGTAGGACAGCCGATGTTTGCCTATTATGGTTATAAATCAAATGGGATAATACAAACGGTTCAGGAAGGTATTGCCTCAGGTTTAACAGGAGCTGCTGCGCAACCAGGTGAGATAAAATATCTTGATATATCTGGACCAAACGGAACTCCTGATGGAGTTATTGATGGCAATGATAGAACCATTATAGGAAATCCGACTCCGGACTTTTTATATAGCTTTAATACAAACTTAAAGTACAAAAGATTTGACCTTTCCGCTCAGTTTTACGGGATTTATGGTAATGATGTATTTGATTTTAGAAAGCTGACACCAAGCAGGCAGATCATGCGTTGGACACCGGATAATCCGAGTAACGAAATTCCTAGAGCAAATAATACAAGAGGTTTTCTAGCTTCAGATTTTTTCATCACAGATGGCTCTTTCTTGCGTATTCAAAATATAACTCTTGGATATAATTTTAAGGCCAACCCTGTAAAGGGGATAAAAAGTCTAAGGGTATTCTTTTCTGGTAATAATCTTTACACCTTCACCAAGTTTAATCCAGGGTTTGATGCAGAACTTGGAGAAAATGGTGTTAATGAGGGTGCGTATCCAAGACCAAGAGCAATTTCAATAGGGTTAAATGTTGGCTTTTAATTTTAAAATCATGAAAGTAAAAAAATATATATACAGTGCATTTGTTTTTGCAACAGTTTTATCAAGCTGTCAGAAATTAGAAGAAAAGCCTTATGGGTTAGTGAATACCAGTTCCTTTTATAAAACAGAGGCAGACGCAAATTCAGCATTAGCCTATGCTTATTCGATACTTCCCGAGGTCGGTTATTACTCCCGGGGTTATTACATCATTACTGAACTTCCTACAGAGAACTTAACGCAAAAAGGTGATGCAGGAGTCTCTAATTTTGAATTGGATGAGATCAGGACGACACCGGCAAATGCGGATTTGGATAATTTATGGACCTATTTATACCGAGGCATCGCAAGAGCTAATTCAGTGATCGCAAATGTTCCAAATGTAGAAGGTATCACTGCTGCTAACAAAAACCAAATTATTGGGGAAGGGTATTTTTTGAGAGCTTTGCACAATTTTAATCTGGTGCGATTGTTTGGAGCAGTTCCGTTAAGAACAGATGTTATTGCTGATGCAGGGCAGGTTCCAATGGCTAAATCATCTATAAGCGATATATACAATCTCATAGAAAGTGATCTAAAGAACGCAGAGGGTTTAATGAGTGTTGCTAAAAATAAAGAGGGTAGAGCGAACAAAGTTGCTGCGCAGGCTTTATTAGCCAAAGTATACCTGCATTTAGCCTCCTCTAAAAGTTATAATTCTCCCGGATATGCTTTTGTTGATGATGCAGAAACAAAGTATACAAATGCAAAGACTTATGCTGCTAAAGTGATTAATGAACAGTCTGTTTTTGGGTTCACCAATACACTGGTTGACATTTGGAATACGGCCCTATATAAGACATCTGGAAGTGTAACCGAGCATATCTTTGATGCTGCTGTTGACCGATTAGGTGTAAGAGAAGGTGAATATACAAAATTACCAAATATGTTTCTTGGCTCTGATCGCCCCATGTCTATTCCCTATAATCCAAGTAATCCTTCCAGTCCGGTAATCAACATTGGACAAGGCTGGAATCATTTTAGGACAGAAGCCGGTCATTATAATAGTTATGCAAACAATGACAGGCGTAAAACAGATCTTATAGTGTCTTCCTATACTAATTCTGGAACTGTTTACAATCTTGATATCAATTCTGCTTCAAGACCATTTTCTAGAAAATTTATAGACCCAGGACGTGATGCCGATAAAATGAATGCAAACTCTCCTATTATTCGCTACTCCGATATACTTCTTGTTTATGCGGAGGCTGCTGGACCAAGTGAAGGATATTCAGCTGTAAATAGGATAAGGGCTAGGGCTGGACTTGGTGATTTGCCACCATCTCTGAGTGTAAAAGCATTCCGTGATGCTGTAATACTAGAAAGGGCTTGGGAACTTGCATTTGAGGGTAATCGTCTATTTGATTTACGCCGTACAAATGGCATGGAAAAAATGGCGCAGGATTACAGAAAAACAATTACCAGTGGAGCATATTTCTTTCCTATACCACAAAGAGAATTAGATACTAATCCGTTAATGAAACCATAAATATTCAACAATGAAAAGGAACAATAAACTAGTGGTTGTAATATTAATGATTACAACAATTTTATTCAGTGCTTGCCAAAAAGACCCCTATGATGATGTTGTTAGCAATGAACGCTCCATCGAAGCGGTGACCTTACAAGATGGGTTGGCACAAATAGGACCTGCAGTTGTAGATAGACAGGCGGGAACCGTAGCAGTTAAGGTACTGGTTCAGGCAGGCACAAATCTTTCAGCTGTTTCAGCCCAGATTCAAACATCTTATAAATCTGAAATAAAACCTTTATCTGGTGAGAAAGTAAATTTTGCAGCCAACAATAATAAATATAAATATACAATCACCTCAGAATCTGGAAAATCAAGAGAATGGACAGTTGAACTTATTCCATTTACAGAAACACTCCTTGGAACTTATACAATTCAAAAACAGGTTGTTTATGGAGGGACCGGGCCTGAATATGGCGGTGGTGAAGTAATAGATTTTTCAGCTAAGCCCTGGTTATGGTCAGCGACTACTGGTCCTTCATTAGAATTGGATAACAGGCTCACTTTTGAGTTCCAAGGCGTTACTGCTGAAGGCAAAACGTATGGTAAAGTAACAAATAGTGCAGGTGCAGACGGAAAGTATGCCAATTACGTATTTATAGGAAATCCTCAAACAGACGTAAACAATTTTTATAGAAAAATTCCGATTGGCGAAGGTAAGTGGGAACGAGATTATACAGCGAATGTTGTGAAATTTACTTCATCAACAGGCATCGTTTCAGTCGCAACTTTCAGAGGAGCTGGTAGCTTGTCTCTTGGAAACAATAACAATAAAACTATCACAGATAGTTCTTTTGACTTTCCATTGGAAGGGGTGGATGACTATAGCAAGATATACTCCGATTACGACAAGGTTGTCAGAAAGCCTAGAAGATTTTGGGTCGATGTGAAAAAGCTATAAGTAACGAGTCAAAGTTAAATATCATCTAGATCCGCTGGATGAAAATTATATTTTTAAAATAAAAAATTATGAGAACACAGATTGTTAACGGAATGATATTTCTAGCCTTACTCGTTTGTACTTCATGTAAAGGTGGTGAGGATATAATTCCAGAGACGGGTGGTGATGGTATCAAACCACCAGTTGGGGTATCAATTTCACCTTTTAAAACAATTAATTACCTCAATGGGATTTCTGGAAATAAAACGGTGGCAGGCATGCACAATCGCGAACCAAATTCAGATCCAACCAGGTGGACCGAGGAAGTAAAAACGGTGACCGACAAATATCCTGCACTTTGGAGTGGAGATTTTCTTTTTCAGGCAGATAATATTAATAATCGTCAGATTATGATCGACCAAGCTGTTAACCAATGGAAAAAGGGAGCAATTATCAATATCATGTGGCACGCTTGCAATCCAGCCAATGCTCAGCCTTGTGGCTGGGATGATGGCAAAGGGGTAATGAGTTCTTTAAATGATGAACAGTTCACACAATTAATTACCGATGGAACTGCAATAAATACCAAGTGGAAACAGATGATGGACGAGGTTTCTGTTTATCTTCAGCAATTAGAGGATAAGGGTGTGGAAGTTTTATGGCGTCCGTTGCACGAGATGAACCAAGGGAAATTTTGGTGGGGGGGAAGGCCTGGAGCCAATGGCACTAGAAAACTTTATCAAATTACACATGATTATATGACCAAAACAAAAGGTTTGTCGAATTTGATTTGGGTATGGAACATACAGGATTTTGGTAGTTTGGCAAGTGATGTAAATACCTATAATCCAGGTGATAATTATTTCGATGTGGTGTCAATGGACATGTATTTCTCTGATGGCTCAGGTTATACTGCATCAAAGTACAAAACAATACTTGATATAGCCAAGGGCAAGCCAATTGCAATTGGAGAATGCGAAAAATATCCTACTCCCCAACAGTTATTAGAGCAGCCTAAATGGACCTTCTTTATGGGATGGTCTGAATTGGTATTTAAAGAACAGAGCAATACCCAGGCGCAGATTAAAGCATTACACAACGCGGTAAATGTGGTAACACTCGACGAAATGCCTGGTTGGAATAGATAAATTTCAGCACTGCATATTTATTTTAAGCAACTTAAAATAGGATAATCGTCAAAATAAAAAAAGTAAGGAATTTATTAAAAAGAATGGATCAAAAATTAAAATTCAAAGAAAAAGCTGCTTACGGATTTGGGGATTTTGCCTCATCCATGTTTTGGAAAATTTTTTCGGTGTATCTCCTATATTACTACACAGATGTTTTTGGGATATCGGCAGCTGTAGTTGGTACCATGTTCCTGATCACCAGAATATGGGATACGGCCTTGGATCCAATTATTGGGGTTATAGCTGACAGAACCAATACGAAATGGGGCAAGTTCAGACCTTATTTATTGTGGGTAGCTGTCCCTTTTGGGGTAGTGGGCGTACTTACTTTCACTACACCTAATCTAAGTTTAACAGGTAAAGTAATTTATGCATATGTTACCTATACCCTAATGATGATGGTCTATTCAGCAATCAATGTGCCATATGCCTCTCTAATGGGTGTGATGACATCAAACATCAAAGACCGAACTGCGCTTTCTACCTTTAGGTTTGTTTTCGCTTTTGCGGGTAGTATCCTGGTGTTAGCTTCAGCAGAGCCCTTGGTGAGTTATTTCAGCCAAACAGCTTCAGGAGTTGATTCTCAACGGGGTTGGTTGTTTACCATGATTCTATATGCTTGCATTGCTGCCGTTTTCTTCTACTTCACATTTGCATGGACAAAAGAGAGAATAAGTCCACCAAAGGAACAGAAGACATCCCTTAAAGATGATTTGAAAAATTTAGCCACAAACAAACCTTGGTTCATTTTGCTGGGAGCCGGGGTGTCAACGCTAATATTCAATTCCTTAAGAGATGGATCAGTCATTTATTATTTCAAATATTATTTTCAAAGCCAACAGGCCTTCCAATTACCCATATTTAAGGTCGCCATTAATTACAGCACACTTTACCTGGTTTTGGGACAGGCGGCCAACATTGTTGGAGTCATTTTGGCAAAACCAATCTCGGATAAAATTGGTAAGAAAAATACCTTTCTCTATGCAATGATGATTGCTGCACTTTTAAGCTGTGTGTTCTATTTCTTCAAAGAAAACGACCTAATATTAATTTTCGCTTTTCAATTTTTGATTAGTATATGTGCTGGCTGTATTTTTCCACTACTATGGTCCATGTACGCTGATATTGCGGACTATTCTGAATGGAAAACCGGAAGACGCGCAACCGGGCTAATCTTTTCCTCGTCCTCCATGTCGCAAAAGTTAGGCTGGACACTCGGAGGTGCCCTAACCGGATGGATGCTTGCAATTTATGGTTTTGAAGCAAATGTTTCTCAAACAATAGAGACACAAAGTGGCATCAGGATGATGTTAAGTTTTATACCCGCAGCAGGTGCAGCCCTCTCGGCAGTTTTCATTGGTTTTTACAAATTAAATGATTCATTAATGAATACAATATCCGGAGAACTGGAACAGAGAAGAACAAAAGATAAAATAGAGCAAGAAAATTAACAACTCGTTATCTATTTAAAAATCTGATAACCAATTAATTGAATAATAGTAGAATGTATAGAAATATACTATCACAAGTAAAATAAATACATAATAAGAGCATGACATCCATTTTTAAGAATCGTATAGCGCTTTTAGAAAAAGCACAGGATTTACTGATAAACAAAGAAAACCTGAAAGAAGAAGAGGGCAATGGAATATTCGAAAGATACAAATATCCAGTACTTACCGCGGCACATGTGCCATTAACATGGAAGTATGATTTCGATCCGACTTCTAATCCATATTTTATGGAACGCATTGGCTTCAACGCAGTGTTCAATGCCGGAGCGATAAAGTACAAAGGGAAATACATTATGGTTGCCCGCGTGGAAGGATCTGATAGAAAGTCATTTTTTGCTGTTGCAGAAAGTGATAATGGTATAGATGGATTTAGGTTCTGGGATTATCCCATTGTTTTCGATGCCTACGAAAATGCGGATACTAATGTTTATGATATGCGTATTGTGGAGCATGAGGATGGTTGGATTTATGGTCTATTCTGCACAGAGAAGCGTGATCCGTCTGCTCATGTTGGAGACCAAACCTCAGCGTTGGCACAGTGTGGTATAATCAGGACTAAAGATTTAAAAAATTGGCATCGGTTGGCAGATCTTAAAACTCCCTCTCCACAGCAAAGAAACGTGGTTTTACATCCAGAATTTGTAGATGGCCAATATGCCTTTTACACAAGGCCACAGGACAGTTTTATAGAAGCAGGCAGTGGTGGTGGAATTGGTTTTGGTTTATCAAAATCTATAGAAAATGCCGAAATCGACAACGAATTTATTCTTTTTAAGAAACAGTACCATACCGTCTACGAAGCCAAAAACGGACAGGGTCCAGCTCCATTAAAAACCGAAAAAGGTTGGCTACATTTAGCGCATGGCGTAAGAAATACTGCCGCTGGGTTGAGGTATGTCTTGTATATGTTCATGACTGACTTAAATGATCTTACCAAAGTTATTCATAAGCCTGGAGGATATTTTATCGCTCCAGAAGGTGAGGAAAGAGTTGGTGATGTTTCCAATGTTGCGTTTTGTAATGGTTGGATTTTGGATGAAGACGGGAAAGTTTTTATTTACTATGCCTCATCTGATACACGTATGCATGTTGCAACTTCAACTTTGGAAAAACTTAGTGATTATGTAATCAACACTCCAGAAGATGGCTTGAAATCATCCTTAACTGTCGAGACAATTGTGAATCTTGTTAACAAAAATAAAGCAACAACTCTTGCAGAACCGCAGAACAACAAAAGTTTATCCTATTAGCAAATTTTGTGAAGAGAGTAGAATAGGAGTTGTAAAATATTCATAATCACTAAAAAACTTACCTGCAATAAAAAATATACGGTTTGGAAGGTGAAGAGTTATAAGGCATCACCCCGGAAATATCCAGAAGTCAGATTTGAATGCTGAAACCTTTGGATATTTTCCTCAGCTTGCGCCCTGAATTATAATTGTAAATATCAGGATCTCTCTGAAATGAACTTTCAATATTTTGAAGGTATATCTACAGATGTAACTTGTTTACAAGTTATAGGTGGATAAATTTTAGGGAACACCCATTGACTAAAAACAAATATTTTATTTCTATAATTAGCGCAGATCAATTGACATCAAGCTAGGGTTAAGCTCCTATCATGAAATGGTAAATCATAATCTTTCTATAAAATATCAGGCGGATATTGATGGGCTTTGCAGGTGAATTTTAAGATGTGACGCCCTTAGCTAAATAAATTATTTACAACAATATTAAACTAAAATGCCAATTAAAAATATTCTGAAATATTTTCAAAATCCTATTGTCCATATGAATCCATCATTAGACGTTTATTACACTTGAAAACTTGCAGTATTATAATTTGCATACCTATGCTCAAGTTTTTGAAAGCAAATTATAGTGGTAAAGGAGTTGCATCAGCTATAGCGGCATCTAATGCCAGTAGATATAGCCTGAATGCAGTCGACAATAAAGTAATCGTAATTATCGATGTGAATGCCCTAAAACTTGAACCGCTACCAAAGTATAATTCGCTAACAAAATAAATTATAATGATTAAAGAACGAATAATAAAAGGCCTTTGCACTATAGGATTTATGCTCGCTGTGATTAGCTTGAAGGCACAGAACAAAATTACCGCTTTCTCTTTAGAGAACAGAAACGCGAAGCAATATGAAAAAGCAGAGTGGAGAATTGATGTTACTGCTGATTTTGATAATCCTTACCTTCAGGAGGACATCTCGATGGATATGGAATTGAAATCTCCTTCAGGAAAGCAATTGGTCCTGCCATGTTACTATGAATCTGGAACTAATAAAAAATCGACCTGGAAAGCAAGATTTATGGCGCAGGAAAAAGGAAAGTATACATATACGTTTCATTTGAAAAAGAACGAAAAGCTTGCTTTCTCCACGGCTACTAAAACTTTCAATATTACAGGTTCCAAAAACAAATGAATTTTGCATGCTGGAAGCAACTGGGCATTTCGATTTGATAATGGTGATCCTTTCCGTGGTATCGGTGAAAATATTTGCTGGGAATCAAGAGATGATGATGATTCTAAATTCTTCAAGGCACTCCATGAGAATCCTAAGTACAATTATGAATATATGTTGCCGGCACTCTCCAGGCATGGTGGTAATTATTTTCGGACTTGGATATGTTCCTGGAATTTACCACTGGACTGGAAGAGCGGTATTAATAATAAACGCTACACCAATTCTTCAGCTTATTTCAATCCCAGTGCGATCGCAAAAATGGATAGGCTGGTTAACCTTTCAGATTCGCTGGGTTTATACATAATGCTCACCTTGGGTCCAGGTTCTTATAATGCAAAGAATGGTCGCTATCAGGTTTCCACCGCTGAGTTTTTTAAGGATCCAAAAGCTAAAAAGCAGTACTATAACCGCCTGCGTTTTATTGTTGCCCGTTGGGGATATAGCGCTGCAATTGGTGCATGGGAATTTTTTAATGAAATTGACAATGTTCAATTCCGTGATAAGAACAATCCCATACCAGCTGAAGATATTGTGCAATGGCACAAAGAAATGGCCGAATACCTGAAAAAAATTGATCCTTTTAATCATTTGGTCACCACCAGTATATCCCATAGGGATCTAAAAGGTTTAAACAGTATCAGTGATATTGATTTCAATCAAAAGCATATCTATAAAAACAACAGGGCACTCCCAACGACAATTGTGAATTATACCCATGAATTCAGTAAACCATATGTGATCGGTGAGTATGGTTATGAATATGACTGGTCGAAAAACTTCGATCTTTTTGCCCAGGAGATGGACAGTGACTTCAAAAGGGGACTTTGGTATGGTTTGTTTTCTCCAACGCCTATCTTGCCACTGTCCTGGTGGTGGGAATATTTCGACAACCGGGGGACTGATACTTACATTCGTAAGGTGAGGACCATACAAGACAGGATGATGATGGCTGGGAAAGGTAATTTTGATACTTTTTCTGTTTCGCTATCTAATTTAGACATGGAGCTATATAGCGTTAAATGCGGAAATGAGTATTATATCTATCTGTATAACCCTAAAAAAGAAAAGCTCACAACCGAGATCACTTTACTTTTAGAATCGGCAGTTTATTCTGCAGAAAGGTATGATTGTGAAAGTGGGATATCTTCTGTATTAAATGATATTGCATCTATTGCTGATAAGGGTCAGATTGCTACAGTGATGTTAAATCCCGGTACCGATGCTGTTTATATTTTAAAGAAGAAATAAATTATGAAAATACTCAAATACGCACTTTGCCTTATTGTAAACCTCAGTTTGATCGGGCAGGTTAAGTCCCAGAAAACGGCAGTGATTCCGAAACTGAAAAAAACAATCGCACCAACCAGGTTCAAAAGCCTGAATTATCTGTATGCCATTTCAGGAAAGTATACCATTGCCGGCATCCATAACCGGGAGCCGAATGCTGAACCCGCGAAATGGACTGATCAGATAAATGTCACGACCGGAAGATACCCGGGATTATGGAGCGGCGATTTCCTTTTTCAGCAGGAAAATATTTCCAACCGACAGACGATGATTAACGAAGCAGCCAAACAGTGGAGCAAAGGTTCAGTCATTAATGTCATGTGGCATGCCTGTAATCCTGCACTGGAGCAACCTTGTGGTTGGGACAAGAAAGGTGTACTTAGTAAATTAACAGATCAACAATGGACGGAACTGCTTACCGAAGGA
Source organism: Pedobacter sp. Leaf41 (assembly GCF_001422545.1). Classification (GTDB taxonomy): domain Bacteria; phylum Bacteroidota; class Bacteroidia; order Sphingobacteriales; family Sphingobacteriaceae; genus Pedobacter. The sequence continues at coordinate 372,885 of NZ_LMLE01000006.1, forward strand.
ACCGTTATCAATTTACGCTGGAAAGCAATGATGGATGAAATTGCAGTTTATCTGCAACAATTGAAGGAGAAAGATGTTGAGGTACTTTTCCGTCCGTTGCATGAGATGAATCAGGGCGTTTTCTGGTGGGGTGGCAGGCCGGGAGCATCAGGTACGCGAAAATTGTACCAGCTCACGCACGACTATTTATCCAAGAACAAGAAACTGACAAACCTGATCTGGGTATGGGATATCCAGGATTTTAAATCTTTGGCTAAAGATGCAGTCGATTATAATCCAGGCCCCGAATATTGGGATATTGCGGCGCTGGATATCTATGATGATAAAAGTGGGTTTAGTCAGGATAAGTATGATATCATGGTGAAAGCGGGAGGGAACAAGCCAATTGCTATCGGTGAATGTCAAAAATTGCCGAGTGCCGGGCAGCTCAAAACACAGCCAAAATGGACTTTTTTTATGGGGTGGTCGGAATTGGTCTTTGAGCATAACACGAATGCAGAAATCAATAATTTAATAAATGCTGAAAATGTCATCACCCTTGATGAGATGAAAGGCTGGTAAACCGAAAGATGAAAAGATATTTGTTCATGCTGATATTGTTGGCTGGATTCCAGTCATACGCACAGAAGCCTCAAAATACTTATAGCGTACAGGGCTGGTGGGGGCCAGCTTCACCACCTTACTCACCAGTGGTTGCAAATGATAAAAGTATAACTTTCCGTCTCAAGGCACCGAAGGCGTCAAAGGTAAACCTGGTTTTCGGGGAATGGGCAGTGAAGCCTGCTGCAATGACTAAAGATACTGCCGGTAATTGGGAAATTAAACTTCCTGCTCAACAGCCAGGTGTATATTCCTATCAGTTCTGGGTTGATGGCATCACTATTTTGGATCCCAAAAATCCGGTGGTAAAATCAGGTACAGAACTTTATGGCAGTATTGTTGAAGTTCCAGGGGTTGTTCCAAGGTTTGATGAGGTTCAGCAGGTTGCTCATGGCATTTTGCAAAACATTAAATATCATTCATCTTCACTTCAGAAATTAAGGGGAATGACGGTTTTTCTACCAGAAGAATATCAGCAAAATCAACACCAGAAATTTCCCGTGTTATATTTAAGGCATGGAGGCGGGGATAATGAAACAAGCTGGACGCAGGCCGCAGGCAAAGCAGATGTCATCCTGGAAAATCTAATCGCTGAAAAAAAAGCTAAACCAATCATTATTGTCATGACCAATGGCCTTATAGATGGAAGTTGGGGGGTGGAAGTTCAAAAGATGGCGTTGCGCAACTGGAAAAAGAATTGTTGGCTGATGTTATACCTTATATGGAGAAAAATTTCAGGGTTATGGCGGATAGAAAGTCAAGGGCCATTGCTGGCCTTTCCATGGGCGGGGGGCAGGCTTACATTATAGGGCTGAAAAATCTGGATAAGTTTTCTTACATAGGCGAGTTCAGTGCAGGGCTGCTGAGTGATGCTGCCTTTGACATAAATGAAAGAGTGCCATCAGTATTCTCGAATCCAAAAGAAGTTAATCAAAATATCAAATTATTGTGGATCGCCTGTGGCAAAGACGATCCAAGATATCAGGGGCATCTGGCGCTGGATTATACCCTAAAAGAAAAAGGCATAATTCATGAGTTTCATGATAGCCAGGGCGGTCATGAATGGCGTTTCTGGCGTGAACAACTTCATGGCTTTATGCAAAGGATATTTTAAATAAATACACGCTTTCCACCATAGTTTTCCCTGAATTCCTTTGGGGTACAACCTTTTTTGGTTTTAAAAGTCCTGTTAAAATTGGCCATATTGTTAAAACCACATTTATAGGCAATCTCCGCTACAGATTGGGTGGTGTCAATAAGCATTCTGCTGATATGACCCAATCTGATTTCACTAAGGCTGTCAACAAAGGTATAGCCTGTCCTTTTTTTAATAAACCGGCTGAACGAAGCCTCTGGCATGTTAGCAATTTTGGCCACGTCTGATAAGGTAAGCAACTTATCAAAATTATTGTTCATATACTCAAATACCTTTTCGATGCGCCTGCTATTGTAATTGAAATCCTCGTTTGTAAAGGTAGAATCGGAGAGCATTCTATTGTCCTTAGAAACAGAAAGGTCATGCAAGATCGATAACAGTTCAAGCATAGAATGAAAGCCATTCTTGTTACTTAAATTAAGAAGTCTTGGTGCAATTTTACTGATGGTATCACCGGAAAACAACACCCCTCTTTTAGATTGTTCAAACATATTCCTGATAAAAGAAAGTTGGTTGCGTTTCAGGAGTTTTTCATCTAGCAGATCCTTGTGGAACTGAATCGTTACCTCTTTAATTTCAGCACTCCGGCACTTATGTGTAAACCATCCGTGGGATAAGTTGGATCCCACCAGAACTAAATCCATATCATTAATTTCGCCGATATGGTCACCGACAATACGTTCTGCGCCTGGCGCATTGAGCACAAGGTTGAGCTCCATATCATCATGGTTATGTAGCGGAAAATCGAATTCGGTTTTAGTACGTGAAAAAATTGTAAAACAGTCGCTTTGTGTCAAAGGCGTGATTTCCCTTATCATATTATTTAAAGTGTCATATTTGGTATAATGCTAAATTAAGCAAAATCTCATCATCATAAAATATCTATGTTAAGAAAATGGAGGAAGATTGGTAAATAAATACCAATGTAAATTGGACTTATAGTGCAGTTTAGATGATAATCATTGCAATAATCGGATTTTAGGCGGTTATTTAATGTTAAATAAATATTTGATTTTGATAAAAATGTATTGATGCTGCTATGTAGCTATTTAATGTTTATATGTTAAAAAAGTATTAACAAATTATTACTCGAAAATTTATTTTTGTTTAAAATATAATTTTAATGGACCATACGCTATTGCATTTATCTCAAGAATTCAAAACTGAACTTGATAATATACTAAATTACTGGAAGACCAATATTATAGACCTAAATTTTGGTGGGTTCGTTGGTCAGATAGCCGAAGGTGAGTTAATAAATCCTGGTGCTGAAAAGGGATCGGTTTTGAATGCAAGAATCTTGTGGAGCTTTTCCGCTGCATACAATTTCAATGGCGATTTGCAGGTTTTATCTTTAGCCCAATATGGCTTCCAGTATATCAAAGAACACTTCATTGATACAAAATATGGAGGCGCTTACTGGTCGCTTGACCATACAGGAATGCCTCAGGATCGAAAAAAACAGATTTATGCCATCGCTTTTACCATTTACGGCCTTTCTGAATATTATGTGGCAACAGGAGATAATGAGGCATTGGATCTGGCAATAGCATTATTTCGAGATATCGAACTGCATAGTTTCGATCTGGTAGATGGCGGTTATTTTGAGGCTTTTGCAGAAAATTGGGATCAAGTTCCGGATTTAAGGTTAAGTCAGAAAGATGCCAACGAAAAGAAAACAATGAACACGCATCTCCATATTTTGGAGGCCTATACCACGCTTTACAAAATATGGCCTGACGAACATTTAAAAAATCAGATCATTGGTCTGTTAGGTGTTTTTAGTAAACACATTATAAATACAGACGGACACTTGGACCTGTTTTTTGATGAGAAATGGAACAGGAAATCCAGTGAAATTTCTTATGGTCACGATATTGAAGCATCATGGCTACTGCTTGAGGCGGCCGAAATGATTGAACATCAGGAGCTCATTTCACATTTTAGAAGCATGGCCATTAAAATTGCAGAAGCATCTGCAGATGGTATGGATGAGGAGGCCATGATCTATGAATATTCTCCGGTGGATAATCACAGGAATGATGATAAGCACTGGTGGGTACAGGCGGAGGCCATGGTTGGTTTCTTAAATGCATTCGAATTATCCAAGAATCAAGTTTTTTTTGAACTTTTTGATAAATTATGGAATTATACAAAAAAGCAGATAGTCGACCATCAAAATGGTGAGTGGTTTTGGGGGAGAAAGGCGGATGGTTCCTTAATGGCAAAACAGGATAAGGCAGGTTTATGGAAATGTCCCTATCACAACAGCAGGGCCTGTATGGAAATCATCTCAAGATTGAGGCGTTTGGAAATTGATTAAATATTAGCTTATTAATCATGACGGCTTTAGATCTATTGACGGGTGATATTCTTTAGATCCAAAAGATTATAAAATGTTAAAATCCTATTAAAGTAATGGAGGCTTACACCTAATTTTGTATAAACCAAGTATAAGTTTATGCCACGATACCCCCGTTCAAATTATCCGTTCAATAATGCATTCCTGTTAATTTTCTTTTTAAATGCATTTCCTTTTCTGCTCCTGGCACAACTTAAGGTGGAGAGTTGGGAGACCAGCAATGATAAAACGATGCTTTTATCAAAAAAGAATATTGTCAGCTCAGCAAATGATGCAGCAGAAGTCATTGCCATCAACGCATCAAAAAAATATCAATCTGTTGATGGGTTTGGTTTTGCGCTGACTGGTGGAAGCGCTCAGCACATCATCCGGATGTCTGCACAGGAAAGAAAAAAGCTTCTGAATGAGCTTTTTGGAAATGGGCCTGGCCAGGTGGGGATCAGTTATATTCGCGTGAGTATAGGAGCATCTGATCTGAATGAATATGTATTTTCTTATGATGACCTGAAAGCAGGGGAAACTGATCCAGAGTTAAAGCATTTTTCCTTATCGCAGGATGAAAAAGATGTGGTGCCTGTATTAAAGGAAATTTTAGCGATATCCCCGAATATAAAGGTTATGGGTTCTCCATGGTCCGCTCCGGTATGGATGAAATCAAACCAGAATGTTCAGGGTGGGAGATTAAAGGATGAATATTATAGTGCTTATGCGGACTACTTTGTAAAATATATAGAGGCCATGAAAAAGCACGGGATTGTTATTGATGCATTGACTGTTCAAAATGAACCTTTTAATGATGGCAATACACCCAGCATGCAGTTTCTGGCCAAAGAAGAGCTGCGTTTCATCCGCGATCATCTGGGCCCAAATTTTAAACGCAAAAATATAAAAACTAAAATCGTTCTTTACGACCACAATTGCGATGCTCCGGAATATCCCATTTCAATATTGGCAGATCAGAAAGCAGCAGCTTATATTGATGGTTCAGGATTTCATTTATATGCCGGTCAGACGGCTGCTATGAGCAAGGTTCATGATGCTTTCCCCGGGAAAAACCTTTATTTTACTGAAATGATGGCAGTAAGCAAGGATGGTGGATTTAATACCGCCTATCCTGTAGGAAGGATATTAATAGGTGCCTTACGGAACTGGAGTAAGAATGTGATTTTGTGGAATCTCGCGGCAGATCCAGGCTATAACCCTCATACAGACAATGGAGGCTGTTCTATATGCCAGGGAGCAGTGACCATAGATGGGGACTATGTCGTACGGAACCTTGCCTTTTATGTTATTGCGCATGCATCTAAATTTGTCCCTGTCGGATCGTATAGAATTGAAAGCAGCCTTACCACAAAGGTGAGTAATGTAGCCTTTTTAACTCCGGAGGGAAAACGTGTGCTTATCATTTCTAATAATTCAGCTGAGCCCCAATTGGTAAAAGTCGTTGAGGGCGATCAGTCTTTCTCTTACACTATAAATAGAGGGTCATCGCTTACCCATATCTGGTCATTATGATAGAAATGAAAAAATATCCAATTCTGTTGCTTTTCTTATTTTCTTCAAGCTTTTCATTCGCTCAGAATGGTATTTTAAAGAACAATGGATCATTGGTCACGCTTAAGGAAGGTAAAATCAGGGGAACTGTTCTCTCCAGTAATGTGGTGGCATTTAAAGGTATTCCTTATGCGGAACCTCCGGTGGGTGAACGCAGATGGCGATCTCCTATGCCCAAAAAGAAATGGAGTGGTATTAAAAATGCTTCGGCTTTTGGTTCACGATCGCCTCAGCGCAATACTTATGATGACATGGTTTTCAGGAGTGCTGAAGAAAGTGAAGATTGTCTATATCTTAATATCTGGAAACCCCAGACAAAGGATGGTAAGTCTTCGCCGGTGGTGGTCTACATTCATGGAGGAGGTTTTTCCAGTGGGGATGGATCAGAACCAAGGTATGACGGAGAAAATATGGCCCGCAAAGGGGTGATTTTTATCACTATAAACTATCGGCTCAGCGTTTTTGGATTTTTAGCACATCCTGATCTTTCCAAAGAAAGTAAAAAGGGGAGTTCTGGCAACTATGGATTGCAGGATCAGAATGAAGCGTTGCGTTGGATCAAGCGTAATATTTCAGCATTCGGAGGAAATCCAGATCAGATCACCATTGCCGGGGAATCAGCGGGTTCTATGTCAGTTTCTGCTCAGCTATGTTCACCGCTTTCAAAAGGATTGTTTCAAGGTGCGATCGGCCAAAGCGGTTCAATACTTGGGTTCGAACCTCCTGTGAGCCTGGCAAATGCGGAAAAAATAGGTGCCGAATTCGTAAAAGCCTGCGGAGCAAACAGCATCTCTGACTTACGTAATATCCCAATCCAGGAGGTATTAAAACGGTCAAAAGATTACTGGTTCCCCTTAACAGTAGACGGTTATTTTTTTGTAGAACAACCACTAACTACCTATACCTATGGTCGTCAAATGGATGTGCCGCTCCTGGCAGGATGGAATACTGCAGAGCGAAGTATGAATTCTATTCTGTCTAATCAGAAACCTACTGTCGAAAATTATAAAGCCGGAGTGGATAGGGTCTTTGCTTTAAAGAGCAAAGAAATATTTGCTCTGTATTATGCGAACACAAATGAGCAGGTACCACAGTTGGCGACTGATCTCGCCAGCGATCGCTTTATATCCTATTCTACCTGGAAATGGATTGATGTACACAGCAAAACAAACGGACATCCTGTTTATCGGTATTTGTTCTCTAGAAAACGTCCTGCTTTTATCGGACAAGGATCTTATAATGCAGATATCTTGGGCGCAGTACATGCTTCGGATATAGAGTACGCTCTAGGAAATCTAAGCCTAAACAAAAATTATAAATGGGAACGTGAAGATTTTGAAACTTCAAAGTTCTTTCAGTCTTACCTAGTTAACTTTATCAAAACGGGCAATCCCAACGGAGACGATCTTCCCAGGTGGTTTGGCCTTCAAAGCACTATTCCCAAAGTCATGATTATTGATGGGCAAAGTAAATCTTTATCTGAAAAAAATGGTAAAAGATATATGCAACTGGATGGAATACTGAATCCTTAGTTTACCTTTTTTATTGTGTAATAGACTGCATGGATAAGCCGATGCCAACCGACCCCTTCTTACCAAAAATTTTTTTTCACAATTTTGTTTATTAATGAGCTCACATATAATATAGATTAGCAAGGAGGATTCAATATATCGGTTTGTCCACTATAGGGATAAACTAATATACTTTGACCCCGTCTCAACCGACAATAAATTTGTCGTAAAGTTTCGCTTGGCTGCATTTCTGTGAATTGGCGGATGGGGGTCAATGAAATGTTTTGTGCATTTTAGCGCCCATTCCTGCAATTAATTACGCGAACTAAGAATGTAAATCATTTGTTTATTGTGTAGAACAAACTTATCAATAATTTTGTCGCCAACTGTAATTGAGTTTAACTTTCTTACTGGAGTTTTGTGAGTTATTTTGATTATGATAGATAGAACTTTTGAGGCTTAAAATACTATGGAAATTATCCCTTGGATTTTTAATCTTATTGTTTGTATTGAGTTGGGGGATGTCTGACACATAAATGATTTTAACACATTTCAGTTGTTGTATTTTTCTAATTCTAGGTCTGCAAAAGCTTTTTTTTGCTGCATTTTTGCAAAATGTCTATCCCTTTTAAAATTTTAGCCACGCTAGTCGTGTTGGCTTGCTGTGCAATTAATTGTTTTGGTCAATACGGTTGTCGGGTTGATCGTGATGGTTCTGCTGGCAGATTTACTGTTTCCAAAATTTATGTCAATCAACAAACAGGGGCAAATACAAATCCAGTTCGATTTTATTCCAATAACGCACCTTATGATATTAGTTGCCCCCCAGGAGCATCATCAAGCACGATATATGCATCCAATATTTCAGAATATGTACCTTATACGCAATGCTTTGTTGAGTATATGGGTTCAGGAAATACGACGCAGCCATTTAATTACTATCAGAACGGAAGATTGGTTAATTTTCGAATAGCAAATTGTCCTATTGATGACTACATTCCAATGATGTTAGTTGGACTTGCGGGAGTGGGGGTGGTTGCTGTAAGACGAACGCAATTGTCTTAATCACTCCCCGAAATACCATTGCACCGCGCCGGTACTTGCGAGTAGAAGAATTCCCCAGACCGCAACTTTAAGGGTTGCATCTTGCCATTCTTCTGGCGTTTCATAGTGCCTTACAACCCTTCCAACTCCAATCTGTTTATGGAATAGACAGAATACAAGGATAACCCAAAGGGTTGATATCATAGATACAAGATAGGAAAAATTTGTCGCAAAATAAAAGTTCTCGATTGGTGGTCGGGCTGGATAAACCGGATTAGATTGACCCCGTCTTATCAGGGATAAATTTGCTGTAAAGTTTTATTTGTCTGCGTTTTAATGAATTGGCGAAAGGGTCAATGAAATGTTTTGTGCATTTTAGCGCCCATTCCTGCAATTAATTACGCGAACTAAGAATGTAAATCATTTGTTTATTGTGTAGAACAAACTTTCGTATCCGTCAATAATTTTGTCGCCAACTGTAATTGAGTTTAACTTTCTTACTGGAGTTTCGTGAGTTATTTTGATCATAGGTATAGACGTTAATTACCCATTCTAAACCAGAATAACTTCTTATTGTTTTTGAAAATAATTAAAAAAACACACAAGTTGTAAGTTATTTTGAATGATTAATCATACATACTTTAAGAAAAGTGTTGATTTTTTTTATATTGTGATACTCAGGCACCCAATAATAAAATTGACACAGTTCAGTTGTGTGTCTTAAGAGCCACCATGTTGGGTAAGCTGGGTTAAGCAAAGGGAATGTAATTCGATTTGGCTAGCTTAGCCCTTTAAACTTTAATTAAATTTCAAACCACATGGCTTCTGGGTTATTAATATTCATTACGCTAGGTTTTTTCATCAATCTCAGTAAGGTAGACATCATCATCATTAATAGATATTCCTTGTCTGGTACCAAATAGACTATTTTCTCATTCTTTTCGATACCGTTCTTCTCTTTCCACTGACCAACTAGCTTTTTATTCGGAATCTCTTTGCCGCATTTTATTTTTTAGTAATTACTTTTCTAAACTTTCAAGACTGTTGTTTTCTTGAGTATTACTTCTAAGTTCATCGCCAATTTTCTTAGGAAAATTTAGCAGCGGAAGGTTAATTGCAGGTAATTCAGACGAAGCAGTTACTGCTGAAATATATGACCTGACATATGGAAAACTAAAAAGCAATGCAGTTACAGGTAATATTATAAGCCTCATTTGAGTCATTAATATCAAAATTGATAGTTAGTAAGAAAGTATTTGTTCCTCTGTCGATATATCCATTCGGGCTAAAATCAAACTTGGGATGTTCTTCTTCCACCAGTTCACTTCTGATAGAAAAATCATCTACATGAAATTGCTTGAAAAAAAGACGGAGTTAATGAGCTAAAATAGTTTATAAATTTTGTAGTGCTTCAAAGGCGATCTTCTTAACGAAAGACTGACTTTTTCCTGTAAAAAAAAAAGGTAAATTCAATTGTTTTAACCAAAGTATCCCGCTCAAAATATACCCTAAAAAAAGCTCAATACTTTAGTGTATCTTGGTATCTTTAACTGGCAAGAGGCTTTTCTTATTCCTAAAACACTTTTCGCTTTAAGATCACGTCTTTCACAAAGCTTCTCGCCGTCAATTCCACAAAGTCAGAAACCATTAACGGTTCGCTTCACCTTGATGATATGTTTATATCAAGCTATCTTATAGCTTATATTTTATATGGCATTGATACAATGTTGGCTCGCAATGTAGTCGGGTGCAATTGTCACAAGTCCGAACAAACTCCGACGCAACTCCGTCTAAACCCCCTCGTAATGGTTAAATCTGTATCATTTAGGGACGAGCCAATTAGGAACGAGGAGGAGATTGTCCTATACTGGAATAAGTTTACAATAGAATTCGTGTTACTGCTATTTGTTTACAATTGAATTTAGTATTACTGTATCTGGTTTACAATGTTAAGATTTCTTACTGGTATTTGTTTACATAATCCTTTTTGTGAACGTTTTCTGGAGTTTGGTAGTCGCAACTGGCATGTAGCCTAATGTTATTGTACCTTTCTACTGCACTTTCTACGGCCTTGCCCGTCTGTTTATACGATTTAAAAACTTCATATAGATTCAGCTCCATATTAAGTATTCCGTTAACCCGTTCGGCAATAGCATTGTCATATGGGCTTCCAGTTTGGGTCATGCTGATCAGGATATGCTCCTGTTTCAGTCTGGACACATAATCGTCACAGCAATACTTGGTTTCACTATCCGAATGGTGGATAAGTACCACTGTTGGATATATCCTGTTGTTCACGGCCTTATCGAGTGCCTTTATACATCCAGAGGCTTTGAGGTCTGTTGACAGGTGATGTCCGATTATCTTTCTAGAATACGCATCGGTGACCAGCGAAAGATAATTGAACCCCGATAGGGTGCTGATGTAGGTAATGTCACTCACCCATATCTCCCCGGCTCTTTGCGCATGCCTCCTCTGCACCAGATCCGGATGTATCCTGAACCTGTGGTAGGAGTCGGTTGTGCGTGCATATCTTTTCCTGGACCGGATCAGCATGCCATTCGAGCGGACCAGCCTGAATATCGCATCCCTTCCCATAGAGATGCCAAGGTTCTGCAGAAAACCATTATTGAGTTCCTTGTAAAGCTTTATGCAGCCGGTCCTGGGCAGTTTCTCTCTGATCTCAACTATCCTCTGGAGTAATTAAATCTCTATCTTTCATTTTGAAAAGATTTAACTAACGATAATAAGATTCTAAATTCTCATTTTGATACCTATTATACAGTTTTATCTTCTACAATATAATTATAATTAAATACTTACTTTTACCCAAAGATGGCTTGTCTGTTTACTTGATAATTTTCTCAATGGCAAATTTATAATGATTAACTTCTGATTGAAATTAAATTATTATTGAAGCCAGTAGCTTTAATATTATTTGTAAACCAATGTTATCAAAACAAGTAAATGTTGATTTATTGATTTTGTTATATGGATGTGGAATCACTCAAATAGCATTGCCAAGTATATGTAGAAATTTTAACAAGTAATGGATGTTGTGATGAGCATGACTAAACTTAATCAAATCGATGAAAAGTCTCTATTGCTTCAGTTGAAAGATGGGGATGAGCGTGCATTCGAAATTCTATACAATAACTATAAAACCCGTATAGCCGGAAATTTATTTAAACTACTCAAATCTGACGATGTTGTTAAAGAAGTACTCCAGGAACTTTTTTTTAAAATATGGGAAGTGCGGGCGCAGATAGACCCTGATAAGTCTTTTAAATCTTACCTGTTTCGAATAGCGGAGAACCTCGTGTATGATTATTTTCGGAAGGTTGCGAAAGATAAACGATTACTAACTAAACTCATGGCCTCGAGTTCTGAGCTGTATTTTCATATTGAAGAAGATATGTTAAGTAAAGAAGATGCCCAAAAATTAGAGCATGCTATAAGTCTGATGCCACCTCAACGCAAAATGGTATTTACACTATGTAAATTAGAAGGCAAATCTTATAGAGAAGTGGAGGAAATTATGGGTATTAATACCAAAACCATAAGTAGCCACATGCTACAAGCCAATAGATTCCTCAAAAACCACTTTGGAGAGGCCTCAACCTTAAGCATTTCTATAGTTTTAGGTGTTTTATTCAAGGGTTTATAATCAAATCGCTCTTTTTATAAATTAATTGTTAATTTTTTGTTAAGCGACTAAGGATATTCTCGCTCAACTCCGTATTAGCTGTAAAATTTGACCTTGAAAACAGCCGATCAACTCCGTAATCTCTTCGAAAAGTACCTGAACAATAATTGTGATGCGATAGAAATGCAGCAATTGATGGATTATTTTGAGCTTGGTGAAAATCCGACCCAGTTGAAATCACTCATCTCTGATGCTTTGGAAGATTGGGACGAGCCATATGAAAATAACTCAGCTATTGCAAATGTTTTAGTGAAGGTTGATAAAGATTTATTTGATCAGATTCAACACACGAAAAAGTATGCACCAGAAGCCAAGCATAAGAAGCTTAAGGTTTGGATGCAGATTGCGGCTGTCGCCGCCATGGTGACCATCATATTTTCCGGAATTTATTTTTTTAATAACCAATCAGCAAAGCTTCCCGCTGTTGCCAAAGTGCTACCGCAGGAGGTTCAGCCAGGTGAATTTGGTGCTACGTTGACCATGGCCAATGGCCAGAAGGTTAATCTGGGTAGCGCCTCAAATGGAGAGATAAGCCGGGAATCGGGTATTGTCATCAGCAAGACAGATGACGGACGACTTGTTTATGAATCTGTTGGAAACGTATCCGATCCAAATGCCTTAAACACATTGTCTACCGCAAGGGGAGAAACCTACCAGGTGCGTTTGCCCGACGGTTCACTGGTGTATCTGAATGCAGCTTCAAGTATCACTTATTCTGCCTCGCTGATGCAAAATGGAAAGCGTATGGTTAAGCTAAACGGGGAGGCCTATTTTGAGGTGGCAAAGGATAAACTGCACCCATTCATAGTAGAAACGAATAAGCAGACGATAGAAGTGTTGGGTACGCATTTTAACATCAGCAGTTATGCAGATGACGAAACGGAAAAAACGACCTTATTGGAGGGAAGCGTAAAGGTATCCGCATCAGGAAATACCAAAATATTAAAGCCAGGCCAACAAGCTAAGCTTCATGAGGGAAAGATACAGGTTAGTGAAACAGATACTGACCTGGCTGTGGCCTGGAAAAATAATGAGTTTGTGGTGGAAAGTGAGCACATTGAAAACATCATGAAGATGGTTGAGCGCTGGTACAACGTTGAAGTGGTTTACCTCGGTGAAAAAACCAATCAGCGCTTCAGTGGTAAAGTATCGAGGTTTGATAAACTGTCTAAAGTCCTTGAAATTGTAGAATATACCGGGGAAGCTCATTTTAAAGTGAAGGGTAGAACCGTATACGTATCCAGATAATTAATAACGAATAATCAACTGAATTTTTAACCTTTTAACCGAACCACATGATAAGAGAAATACAATAAAGGGAAAGGTCCAAAGAAACAGGCCCCGTTTAACTGACGGGACCTGATAATGGTTTGGACTATTCGATTGAAAACCAAATTACAACCACAGTCTTTCTACGGTCCAACGCATCATAGACTGTTAACCAAACCAACAACTAATGTATCAAAAATCAAGGAAATTTGGTATGCCTAACCGGCTGTACCTCAAATTATTGTTAACTATGCGCTTAACCATCGTAATAATAATGGCGTGCCTTATGCAGGTAAGTGCGTCGAGCCTCGCTCAAAAAGTGTCTTTAACGAAGTCAAATGCTTCACTTCGATCTGTTTTTAAGGAACTTAACCAACAAACTGGTTACAACTTTTTTTATGCTGATAGCCTTTTGGAGAATTCATTTCCGGTGAGCATCAACGTTAAAGATGCTGAACTACCTGCTGTGCTTAACCAGATTTTTGCATCGCAAAACCTGGATTTTATTATACGCAATCAAACCGTGGTTATCAAAGCACGTGAAAGGGCCAGCCAGGAAATTATTACCGGTTTTGTTGGCGATGCAAAAGACCGCAAGCCCATCCCCGGGGTTACCGTTTCGATTAAAGGTACGAAATCTGCAGTTCAGACGGATAAAAACGGAAAGTTTACCATTAGTATATCCGCAGGTGCGGAATCACTGGAATTCCGTTTTCTAGGTTATAAAACCGTCGCTGTGCCCATTTCTCCAAATTCGAACTATTCAATTTACATGAGTGAGGAAGGGCTGACATTGAATGAAACCGTAATTACGGGTATGGTTGACAGGAAGGTAAGTACGTATACCGGTGCTGCTAAAACTATGACTGGAGCTGAACTTAAGGCTGTAAGTCCGGTTAATGTATTTGCAGGTATTGCTGCCCTCGATCCATCTTTCAGAATTATTCCCAACAATAAAATTGGAGGTAACATCAATGCTTTGCCTGAAATTACCATGCGTGGGCAAAACTCCTACCCAACACTGGGTTCAGAACTTGTTGGAAATCCAAATACACCATTATTTATTCTTGATGGATTTCAGGTTTCATTACAAGCCATCACAGATTTAGACATGAATCAAATTGCATCTGTTACTTTGTTAAAAGATGCATCTGCTACCGCAATGTATGGTTCCCGTGGGGGTAATGGTGTAATGGTTGTAACCACAATCCTTCCGCCGAGGGGAAAGGTCGAAGTTTCCATAACCAATAACTTCACTTTAGCATCACCAGACCTTTCTGTTTACCATATGCTGAATGCAGAAGAGAAACTGGATTTTGAACGTCGTGTAGGTTTTCTAAACACTTATTTTGGGCAGGCTATTAATGCCGAACGATATAAAGCTGTGGTGAGCGGGGTAAATACAGACTGGAAGTCTATTCCCGTTCAAACAGGCATTAACAACAGAACCAACCTTTCATTACGTGGTGGTGACCAGTCGCTGACTTTTAACCTTACCTTCAGCGGCAATTTTTTACAGGGTGTAATGAAAGAGCAGGACAGGAAAAATTATGCAGGAAGTTTTACCTTGAGTTATAAAACCAATAAATTAACGTTCCAGAATAATACGATCGCGACACAGGTTATTTCTAATGACTCGCCTTACGGGGAATTTAGCCAGTACCTGAATTTGAATCCGTACTGGAAACCTTATGATGAAAATGGTAATATAAACCAATACCTGGAGAACATCAATCTGGGCTTCGGTATAGGCAGTTCTGTTGTCTTAAATCCCTTAATGGATATTAATTATAACACCATTAATAACAGAAATAAGAACTTTAATTTAAGGAACAACACCAGCGTTCGTTACGACTTTAGCAAGTCCTTATGGTTCACCGGCGCACTGGGCATCACTAAAGTGAATGGTACGATAGATAATTTCTACTCCGCTTTAGACAGTCGTTTTAATGGCATTTCAGATATAAGTGCAAGAGGTACCTATTCGAAAGACAATAGTGATGCCTTTACCATGGATGGAACAGGTGCTGTGAACTACAACAAGAATTTTGGAAAGCATGGTGTTACCGTGTATGCAGGATTCAGGCTTGCCAGCACCAACTTCAATTCATATAACGTATCAACTCAGGGTTTCCCTTTCGATCGTCTGGATAACATCCTTTTCGCTGCGCAGTATTTGAACAGCAGACCTACAGGAACTGAAAGTACAATTAATAACCTTTCCTATACAGGGAGTGCGAACTACTCTTATGATAACCGGTTTTTTACCGATTTTACCTACACAAGAGACGGTTCTTCTGCTTATGGAACGAATAATAAATTTGGTAATTTCTGGTCTGCGGGTTTAGGATGGAACATTAACAATGAAAAATTCCTTAAGGATAGCGAAATAATTAACTTGTTGAGGATTCGGGGTAGTTACGGTTCTACAGGTACATCTGTACAGGATCCTTATGCCGCACAATTCAGGTATAACCTGGGTACATCGACCGGTTATTTCGGCGAAGTGGGCGCTTTTCCCGGCGCATTGGGCAACCCGAACCTAAGCTGGCAACAGGTACTGAAGTCGAACATTGGTATTGCTTCAGCATTTCTGGACAACCGTTTAACTTTCAATGCAGAATTTTATAATGAAGTGACGCAGAATGCGCTGACCACAGTTTCGCTGGCACCCAGTACCGGTTTTCCTTCATACACCGAAAATTTAGGGAAGATTCAAAACAGGGGAATGCAAGTCGACCTCGGTTATACCGTATTCTCGAACCCTCGTAAAGGTTTAAAATGGAATGTTTCAGTGAACGCAGCCACTAATAAGTCGATATTAAAAGAACTTTCAGGTAAGCTTAAAGCCCTTAACGCTGCATTGAATACCAGTAATTCTGCTCAGACAACTGAAAATGCGCAGTTTATTGAAGGCCGTTCGACCACAGCCATTTATGCGGTGAGGTCTTTGGGTATTGATCCGGTTACAGGCCAGGAAGTTTACCTGAAAGCAGATGGTACGCCAACTTTTGTATGGGATGTTAATGATAAGACCTATGTTGGCGACACAAGGCCTAAATGGACAGGTGCCATTAATTCAAACTTCTTATACGCAGGTTTTGGTTTGAATTTTAGCTTCAATTATAACTATGGTGCTGATTTATATAACACTACCTTATTAAATCGTGTTGAAGCCGTTGATGCACGCAATAACGTAGACCGCCGAGCATACGACCTGGGTTGGACAGGCCCCGGAAGTTTGAGCCCATATCGCAGGATTGCAACTTTCCCTACCCCGACAAAGCTTACCTCACGCTTTGTACAACGCGATAATAACATCCAGCTCAGTTCAATTAATTTAAGTTATCAGTTCAAAACCCAGTTTGTAAAAAAATTAGGCTTGCAGAACCTTAGTGTTAGTGCCACGACAAATAACCTGGGCACCTTTAGCTCTATTGAAATAGAACGTGGTACAGATAACCCTTTTGCCAGAGAATATACATTTGGTTTAAGTGCAAGATTTTAATTCAAAACATATTCATATCCCAATGAAAAGAACAACATTACTTATAGGAATCATGGCAATAGTTGCGGTGTTTTCCGGTTGTAAGAAATTTTTGGATGTAACTCCCAAAACAAGTCTGGCTGAAGAACAGCTGTATACTTCAGAACCTGGCTTTCAACAGGCTTTATCGGGTGTTTACGGCAAATTGGCTGGAACTAATCTTTACGGAGATAACCTGTCTATGGGCTTCGTTTCTGCCCTGGCACAAAATTATTCGACACTTAATACCAGCGCATCCATTTCGCTGCAACAAACACAACTCCTGAACTATGCTTCAAACGAAGTAATAAGTTATACCGATTCCATCTGGTCGTCCAGTTACAGCGCAATTGCTGCAGCAAATAAAATCATAGAAAATACAGCAGCAAACCGTTCTGTACTCAGCAATAATTCATATGCACAGCTGCGCGGTGAAGCTTTAGCATTAAGGGCATTTTTACATTTTGATTTACTGCGCATGTTCGGTCCGGAGTACACGGCAGGTGCAAACCTGAAGGCCATCCCTTACAAAAAGGATGTAAACGAAAATGCAATTATTCCTGCTACAACTGCTGATGTGGTTAAATTTGCATTGGCCGACTTGAAAGAGGCAGCGGATTTATTACAACCTGTCGACCCGATCGTGACCAGTGATTTAAGAAGCAGACGGAACAAATTGAATTACTACGGTATAAAAGCACTTGAAGCAAGGATAAGGTTATACAGTGGCGATAAACCAGGCGCGGCTGCTGCTGCAAATTTAGTAATCGGTTCGGGTAAGTATGCCTTCGTAACCCAGGCTGCGGCAGGTGCCATTAGTTCAGGTTTAACAGTACGCGACCGGCTATATTTCAATGAACAGATATTTATGATCCGGGTTAGGGATATATTGCCTACTGTACAGCGTTATTTCAGGTTTAGAGGTAGTTTAGATCAAAGCCTTACCCGTAGCCCTGCTAACTTTGCTACGCTGTTTGAAACTACATCCGGCGGCGGTTCAGACATCAGGTTCGTTTACCGTATTGAACAGGATGGCGGAAATTTATTCCCTTCTAAATTCTGGCAAGCCTCAAGCGCTACCACTACAATTGGTGATAATTTACTGGATCAGTATGTTCCGGGCATACGCCTTGCAGAAATGTATTACATCCTCGCTGAAACAGCTGAAACACCAGGTATAGGAGTAGGCTATTTAAATACGGTGCGTCAAAACAGGGGCATATCTAACCTGGCAACAACCATTACAGCTACCGATCTCACAGCTGCAATCACTAAGGAATACCAGAAAGAATTTTATGCAGAAGGACAGTTGTTTTTCTACTACAAACGTATTAAAGCAACGAGAATGTTGTTTCGCAACATCAATATGACACCGGCGGACTACAAACTACCGATTCCAGATAGAGAACTTCAATTTAATCCGAATTATGGAAACTAATCAAACTCGTATTATGAAATACTTATTATATATAATGATTGTGGTCTGTCTTTTTTCATGCAAGAAAGAAACAGTTGAGACCTATCAGGGAAAGGATGGCGTGAGTTTCTTTGCCTACACTTTCGAACTTTTACATACCACAGCTGTTAGAAATTACTCTTTTGCCTTACAGGCAACTCAAAAGCAGAGAGACACCCTGTTTATACCCATGCGCATTACCGGGAAGCTAACCGATCAGCCGCGTACGGTATTGCTGAAAACTGCTCAGGGAACAACCGCTACTGCGGGAGTAGATTTTGAGCTGAAAGAATTCACCGTTCCGATAGGGGCATCGAAATTTAATTATCCCCTGATATTGCTTAATTCTGCCGGAATGGCCAAAAATGTGTATAGAATTGTGCTGGAGCCCGCAGAAACTAAAGACTTTATTTTAGGTACTTTGGGCCAGACACCAAGGACAACCACTGCCCAGCCGGAGGAAAACTTCAGATACCTGAAGGTGGATGTAACCAGCCAATACATCGAACCAGCTTATTGGATCTACCTCCTTCAGGATTTTGGGGAATTCAGCGCCGTAAAATACAAGTTCATGGTGAAAACATTAGGTATTACTGATTTTAATTACGATAAAATTGGTTCTGATGGTTTATTGAATTTTCCGGTTACACTAAGGAATGCACTGGCCGCTTATGAGGCTGCAAATGGTCCATTGTTAGATGAGAACGGTCAGGAGATATCGTTCCCTTAATTTAAAATATTATGTATTTAAAATACTTTTTAAAGCTCAGCCCGGTTTTTATTGTCATCATGCTGGCATTTGCTGCCTGTAAAAAAGACAATCAATCGTTTAAATATGATCAAATCAACGACATTAAGATCACTGATGCAACGATCGCTTTTACGGTTTCTCAACTGGATTCATTAATCATCACACCAACTTTGTCGCAAACAATGCCCGAAGGTGATTCATTTACCTATAGCTGGAAACTTAATACAGCAACAGATACCACAACAATTGCTAAAACAAGAAATCTACGCACCAAAGTAACATTAAGCCCCGGCATTTATCCGGTAGTATACAAGGTGACGAGCAATAGAAATGGTATTTATACATTAAAGCAATATACCATTACCGTCAACGGCGCCTATCCGGATGGCTGGTATGTTCTTAACAGCAAGGATGGAAAAGGTAAAGCTTCTTTAATTCGTACGGATGATGTGATTTTTGATAACCCAATGGAAGTAGCCAATAATAAAACCTATCCGGGGAAACCATTAGCTTTATATAATTTTGCAAAAGGTAGCTTCTTTTATTATTTCACTGACCAAAATGTGTATCGTTTTAACATGAACGACTGGCTGGAACTCGGTGATAAAAGTTCGATACTTCCGGGATTGGCAACATCACTTCCATTTAAGGCAGCACCGGCATTTATCATGAATACCTCAAAATTTGAGCAGTATGTTGTTGCCGACGGTAATTTGTATGTTGGCGTTTCAGGAACAAACGCGGAGAATCTGAAGCCTTTATCACAACGCATTCCCGGTAATTATGATTTATTCCCTGGCGTTTTCCCCGGCAATTTTAACACAACCTATTTTTATGATAACACAACAATGAGTTTTATGGAGATGGGCATATTGTCAAGAGTACTACAACCATCACGGGCAACACCATCCAGACCTTTCGATATGGCAAATGTGGGTAAGAAAATGATTGCTTATGATCGTGGGGTAACTACTTTGTCACAAGAAGGGATTGAGTGGTATTACATTATGGAAGACAATGGTGGTCGTTACCTGATGTCCTTAACAGGTGACTCGGACAACAGTTTCCCTGGGGTGAACCAGAAAATGAATAACAGTCCGGAAATAGGAAGCGCAACGAACTTCGCGACTTCATCAATACTAAAACAACTTTATTACACCGTTGGTAACAAGGTTTATTTGTACGATATGCTTGCAAATGCTGCGCGTTTGATTTATACTTTCCCATCAGGCTACGTGATTAAAGATATTGAAATGTTGCGTAGCACCAGTAAGCAATTGGTAATCGGCGTTAACAATGGTACCGCGGGTGAAGTGTATTATTTCAGCATCAATGGCCAGGGAGAATTTACCAATGCTACTTATGCTAAGAAATTTACAGGCTTCGGTGAAATTATACAAATAGCACCTGCCAGACAAAATCTTTAACATATCTCATTAAATTATTATCCTTTTTAAAAATATATATAACCATGAAAAAAATATTTTTGTTCTTCACGCTAATTGTGATAGGGTCTTCATTGTACGCTCAAAAACCACAATTAGCCTACAAGGCGAGCCTTGATTCTATGAAGCTCTTCATCGATCTTTCAGAAAAAGAAAACATTCTTAACCGACTGGTAATAGCGCACCCAAACGAGAGTTTTGACCAATACAGAGCTATACTCGTAGATAATTTTGTAGTGGCAAAAAATTCTGCGAAGGCTTTATATTATTTTAACCAGATTCAGGAAACCGCAAGAATTATGTATGTTGAAAATGTCGCTACCGGTTTAATGGCTTACGATTTGAAAGCCGCTGAAACTTTGGTTAAGCAAGAATTAAACAACTCAACAAACGCAAAGGAAGAGCGGTTGTATTTATTACAGCTTTATAGTCAGGTGGCGGATAAACTGGGCGACCATGAAAAAGCTTTTGCTGCTATTAAAGAGTGCTATGAGCAGGCTAATAAAAAAACTGCAGGCTTGACTGCGCAATATTTTTATTTGATGAGCAAAACCGGTAGGTATCAGGAGGCGCTTCCAGAATTGGAAAAAGCAGTGTTATTAGGTTTAGCCAGTGATAGTCTGAAAATCGAACTGAAAAATGCTTATTCAAAGGTATATCCTAATGAGGATTCAAATGCCTACCTTAATAAATTAACAACTCAATTTGAATCCAAATATAAAGCAGAATTAGCAGCAAAAATGATATCGGAGCAGGCACCGGAATTTAAAGTCAGAGATATAAATGGTAAAGAAGTATCCTTGTCAGACTTTAAAGGAAAAACGATTGTTATTGACTTTTGGGCAACCTGGTGCGGACCCTGTAAAAAGTCGCTTCCGGCAATGCAAATGATGGTTAATAAATATAAAAATGATCCGACTGTAAAGTTTCTGTTTATACATACCTGGGAAACCTCATCAACACCTAAATCTGATGCTGTAAATTATTTGTTGACTCATAATTTCGACCTGCCTTTGTATATGGATTTAAAAGATTCTAATACAAAGACGAACCCCGCTGTAACTGCCTTTAATGTTTCAGGAATTCCTACGAAGTTTATTATCGATGGACATGGTAAAATACGATTCAGGGAAATGGGTTTGCTTATGCCGAATGACTTCGCTGTGAAGCAATTGTCTGCTATGATAGACCTGTCACGTTAAAGCACATTATTTATAAACTACCTTAAACTTGTTTGCGCAATCGTTTAGGATAGAACATTGATGTGTTATTTGATTTTAGCGAGTGCAACAAAACCATCTATCGTCTGGCCAGAATTGAAATTCCTATATAACAGCCTCAATTCCATTATTGGTTCGGCAGCAGGTTTAATTACAAAAATCATTAAAACGAGCGATCCGCAATAAATGATCGCTCGTTTAATTTGGATTAATAGCCAAAAATCTGATTCAGGTTTAGCTTATTAAATTGACCGAGTTTTGCAAGATCTGCCGGATTGATCTTCTTTTCAGAAGCCACAATGCAATAATTATAGGCTTTCCCGGAAAAGTTCTGACGATGAAAGTTTTTGATGTCCGAAAAATTAAGTGGTTTCAAATTTTCATATTCATCAATTCGGGAATCCCTATCCATTCCCAGCCTTTTATCTGCCAGATAATGACTAATGATGCCATCTTTTGTTATGCGTGAAGTCTGGATTTCATTAAGGGCAAATGTTTTGGAAAGATCATAAGATTTCTCTGATTCCGGCATTTCCGAGAGGAGTTCGTTCATGCCGGCAATTGCATCATTCATCTTATCTGCCTGTGCACCAACATAAGCCATAACTGTCGTTTCTTTATCCCTGCTGGCTGGAACTAAATATCCGGCGAAAGTAGAGTAAGCCAAAGCTTTGGATTCGCGGATGGTCTGGAAGACAATCGATCCCATGCCGCCTCCGAAATATTTATTAAACAAGGATATCTCTGCCGATTGTGATGGATCATAAAGTCCGCCGTTGCGTACCCAGCGAATTTCAGCCTGCACCATATCATAATCTGCAAAATAGACTTTGTTCGAATCTGTTTTTGTATAGACGAATTTTTTTAACGGAGCTGCCGTCGTGAATTCTTTGGCCAAAGGATGCAGCTTTACCAAATCAGTAGAAAGCGATCCCAGCGTTTTTGGGCCATAGTAAGTAATGGTGTGGTTATAGTTGGTTAAGTTGTGCAGCAGGTTAATTAAATCAGACGATTTGATGTTTTTTACCTCATCATTTGTCAATCCATAGGTAAATGGATTGTCTGAGCCATATTGCGCATAACTCATTAAACCACTGAGGATAGATGATTTGTTCAACTTTGCATTTTCCCTTGACTTTAAAATTCTGCCTTTAAGGTTCTCCAATGCTTCTTCATTCGGTTTACAGTTTGCCAGAACATCTTCCACTAAAGAAACAGCTTTTTCAAAATTTTCCTGTAAGCCTGAAATGTAGACCGTTGTTACATCGGTACCAACATTTATGCTGTAGCTACAGGCAATGTCGTAAAAAGCCTTACTGATGTCTTCAGAAGAGTATTTGTTTGTTCTCAGGAAGGATAAATATTGTGCAGCATAAGGCAATAGTTTATAGTTATATGAGCCCATATCAAAACGATAGCTCATGCTGAAAATTCCGTTTTCAGTATTTTGTACTGTGATGACATCGGCTATACCGGCTTTGCCAAAATTTAAATCTTTAGTATAATCTATAAATTTCGGTGCAATTGGCTTTACCGGAGCAGATATGATGTTTTTTGCAAATGGTGAAACCTCATTGGCATTGGTTTGAACAGCAGTTATCGCTGGTTTTTCTACTTTGATGATGCTTTTGTCTTCACCTTTGTGCTTAAAAATTGCAGCGTAGTTATTAACAAAGAATTGATTCGCAAAATCGACAATTTCTTTTTTGGTCACCTTAGCCATAGCGTCAGTTGAAGCCAACATTTTATCCCACTCGGTGCCCCGATTCTGAATGAAGGCAGTCATTGTATAGTTGGCACGAACATCATTGTTGTCAAAATTTTCCAGTTCAGCCAGTTTGATATTGGCAACGGTTGCATTGATTAGTCGCTCATCAAAAGCACCTTTTTTTAGCAAATCAATTTGTTCCAGCAACAACTTTTGTCCATCTTCCAGGCTTTGCCCTGTTTTTGGAGAACCTGAAAGGATAAAGATTCCATAATCCTTCATCTGGTTATAGCCAGCATTAGCCCTTAACATTTTCTGTTGTTTATTGATGTTAATGTCCATCAAACCGGCTTTTCCATTAGAAAGAATACTGCTTATTAAGTCCAGTAAAAGGCTTTGACGGGTATTTTGTGCGTAGCCACGGTAGGCTAAATAAAGGCTTTCCGCACTTGGCCCATAAATATCAACTTTTTGAGTTTGTGTAAGTGGTTTCTCCGGGGCAGGATTATAAAGTGATAGCGGTTTTGCTACCATGTAAGAAAAGTCTTTGTCTATTTTCTTAATCAGGTCATCATAATTTATATCACCCGACATAATCAATGCCATATTATTTGGCAAATAATATTTGTTATAGTATTTTCTAATTTCGGTTAGCGAAGGGTTTTTCAGGTGTTCAACGGTACCGATGGTGGTCTGCTGACCATAGTTATGGGTAGGGAACAAGACATTGAGCATTTTTTCATACATTTTACGTCCATCATCATCCAGCCCCCGATTTTTCTCCTCATAAACGGCTTCAAGTTCCGTGTGGAAGATACGAAAAACAGGCGCCCGGAAACGTTCTGCCTGTAATGCCAGAAACTTATCAATCGCATTCGATGGAAGGTCTTCCTCATAAACGGTTTTTTCAACGGATGTATGGGCATTGGTTGAACTGCTACCGATAGCTTTAGTCATTTTATCGTATTCATTTGCAATAGAATAGGTTGAAGCCTCACCGGAAACCTTATCAATTTCCGCATATATTTCTTTGCGCTTTGCCGGATCTGTCGTTTTTGAATAGGTTTCATAAAGTGTTTCAATCCTGTCTAAAAGCGGTTTCTCCTTCGCGTAATTTAGCGTTCCGAATTTATCAGTTCCCTTAAATAATAAATGCTCAAGGTAGTGCGCCAGGCCAGTATTGGTTTTCGGGTCAGTGTTACTGCCAGCCCTTACGGCCATTTTGTACACAATGTTCGGTTCTTTATTATTCTGCGATAAAATAACAGTTAGCCCATTTTTTAGCGTGTAAAATCTGGTTTTGGTTGGGTCATTTGTTACATACTTGTAACTGTAACCAGCAGATGTTCCTGTTTTCCATTGATAGGTATTTTGTGCTTGCACAACAATACCCACAACTAAGAAACTAATTAAAGTAAATAGTTTGATTTTCATTTGATTGTTTTATAAGTGATTATGATGATGTTAATCTGATCGATTGATTTCAACCCACAGATTTTGCAAATGATGTGGAGACTGTAAAAATCGCGCTTTCCACCTCACTTATCAATACATTCAATTTTTTCCGATAAATTTTCGCTTTAGTGGGACTTATTTACATTTTTTTATGTGTAGCATGCCAAATCCGATAACGATTACGCCTTTTTTCTTGTTCGGGTTTGATCTTTAAGGCTGCTTTGAAGTTTTCAAACTATTAAACAGGGTGACTTTCTGATAGACATGTAGGAGTTATGTTTTGATACTATCTTAAAGGAAAACTATTCACCCTGCACGCATCGAAAGAAACAATTAAAAAGACTGATGTCAACTTAATGCAGTGTTCTTGTTAAATGTTTAGATTGATCTAAATTTTTATGCCTGCTGACTTTTTGCAAACCAAATATATTTGATCGCAAATTTTTCCTATTTGGTATGCTATAAAACTCCTTTTTTTCAGATTGTATTGATTAGCTATCTTGCAAATCATAAATTTTCCGGTATTCCGCGATATTTTGTTGCTTTTTATTGGAATTTCAGGCCTATGTTGTTCTTCGGAATCCGATTTGTCATCTTTGCGATAGTCAGTCTAATCTCGTTTATATCATATGTCCCAATTCATCCATAACCACCTGAATGGAATATGTATTGGGCGTATCAAAAGATGACGCTAAAGATTGACATCACCTAAACAAACCAAGATGAAAAAGAACCTATTTATTTTTACTGCATTTATGTTTCTGACAAATTTTTGTGTGCATGCTCAAATACTTGAACCAGTGAAATGGAGCTACGCTGCGAAAAAAGTAAATGACAAAGAGGCTGTAGTGTATGTAAAATCAACTATCAACCCTGGATGGCATCTATATTCGCAATTTGTTAAAGAAGGTGGGCCAGTGCCTACTGCATTCACTTTTGCGCCATCCAAAACCTACATCCTGGTCGGGAAAACTATTGAACCTAAACCGATTACTAAGAATGAGCCTGCATTTTCGATGGAAGTAAGCTACTTTGAAAGAACGGTAGTTTTTCAGCAAAAGTTAAAGTTGATTGCAAAGTCTACGGTGGTAAAAGGAAAGGTTGAATTTATGATATGTAACGACAAGCAATGCCTTCCGCCAAGTGAAGTGGAGTTTAGTGTAGCAGTGAAGTAATGGGGGATATGAGAAAAATTAAATATGTTTCTATATTAGTTTTTTGTTTTTTGGCCTTCTCTTTCCACGGTTTCTCCCAGGAAACAAGTGTGCCTGATGATGCAGCTTTCACCGAAATTAAGACCTCAGTTGATTCCGCTACAAAAATTAATGATAGTGTAGGTGTAAAACCCTACAAGCCGGTTTTGGCTAATGTTAACAGAAAAGTTGTTGAAAAGGTTGAAAAAACTACTTTTTGGAGTATTTTCATATCCGGATTTGTAGGCGGTCTTGCCGCACTACTCATGCCATGCATATTCCCTATGCTTCCTTTAACGGTAAGTTTTTTTACTAAAGGTGCCGAAAAGGGAAAGGCTTTTAGCAAAGCGGCTCTATATGGGTTCTTTATCATTTTAATTTATGTTATACTGGGCCTTTTAGTAACGGTGGTTTTCGGCGCCGATGCGCTCAACAGTCTTTCAACAAATGGACTATTCAACTTCTTCTTCTTTTTGCTGCTGGTGGTTTTTGCAGCCTCCTTTTTCGGTGCTTTTGAACTGACACTTCCTTCATCATGGGTGAATAAGATGGATGCCAAATCTGATAAAGGTGGTATTGCCGGGCTATTTTTTATGGCAGGAACGCTGGCCCTGGTCTCCTTTTCCTGCACAGGTCCGATTATTGGAACCTTGCTTGTTCAGGCAGCCACAACAGGTGCATTACTAGGTCCGGCCATAGGAATGTTTGGCTTTTCGCTGGCGCTTGCTATTCCTTTTGCTTTGTTTGCACTTTTTCCTTCGGCCATGAATGCGCTGCCAAAATCAGGAGGCTGGCTGAACAGCGTAAAGGTAGTTTTGGGCTTTCTGGAACTTGCTTTTGCTTTCAAATTTCTGAGCAATGTTGATTTGGCTTATCATTGGGAGTGGTTTGATCGAGAGATATTTCTGGTGCTGTGGATTGTAATTTTCGCAATGATGGGTTTCTATTTGTTGGGTAAACTGAAGTTTTCTCATGATAGTCCATTAGCCTATATTTCGGTGCCAAGATTATTCTTTTCGGTTATTGTTTTATCTTTTACTGTTTACCTGGTGCCAGGTTTATGGGGAGCACCGCTGAAGTCCGTATCTGCTTTTCTCCCACCAATGGAGACACAGGACTTTGATCTTTATACGCCATCGCTAATTGGCGGATCTCCCGAAACTCAGCAAGGCACACTACTTGATAAGCCTCATAAATATTCAGATATTTTCCATTCCCCACTAAAGTTGAATGCATTTTTTGATTATCAGGAAGGTATAGAATATGCAAGGAAAATGAAAAAACCGGTATTAATTGACTTTACAGGGCACGCCTGTGTAAACTGCCGGAAAATGGAGGCAAATGTTTGGCCTGATTCTGATATCTATAAAATGATCAGTCAGGATTATGTGCTGATACAACTCTATGTTGATGATAAAAGTGATGTGGCACCAGCAGACGTTATAATAAGCTCAGCTGGTAGAAAATTAAATACGATCGGAAAAAAATGGAGCGACCTTCAGGCTTCGAAATTTAATTCCAATTCCCAGCCGTTTTATGTTCTTCTCGATCCAGTAACGGCGCAGCCTTTGGTTAGCCCACAAGGCGCTGATTACGATATTTCGAATTATAAAAAATTCCTGGAGGCTGGCTTGTTGGCTTTTCAGAAAGGTTAACTCGTGCTTTGTAGAAGTAGCACGAGATTTTTGTTAATTAATGATGACTGATGGGACCGGCTGGATGGCCTGTCCCTTTTTTTATAAGCCAGACATCGCAGGCTTATGGATTGTTCAGGCGTCGCAAACATTTCGGAGTTACATTGTAGCTTGATTTGCCTATTACGCTGATCACCTTAAGATATTTGAGAACCTGTTGTCAAATTAAGATGCATAATTTTCCTTTATCAATTTTAGTATGACAAATAAAAAAGTATCCGCTATAGTTTGTATGCTGTTTCGTATTTCAATTCTGATAGCACTATAAAACTTTGTATTGCACCCACATAGGGTAATGGACTAATTTTGTTTCGTAAAAATTCATTGTAGCTAAACATATCCGGAATGGCAATCTTAATCATAAAATCAAAGTTGCCAGTTAAATGATAACATTCCATAACCTCTGGAAGGTTCTGCATTTCCTGTTGAAATGCATTTATGGATTCTCCCGAATGATCTTTTAACTGAATGTGGGGAAAGGCCACCAGTAAGCTTTTAAGTTTATTGATCTCCAGTTGTGCTACCGTTTTCCTGATATATCCTGTTTTTTTTAGGTTCTTAATTCGATCTACGACATTGGTCATGCTTTTCTTCAAATGACCTGAAATTTCTTTATAAGTCATCAATCCATCTTTTTGGAGCAAATTCATTATTAATAGATCGATTTCATCTGGAAGATAGTTGCTCATTGCTTACTTAGTGTAAAATTAACACAATTTCAATTGTTTGTAATAAAACTAAAAATAACCAATTAATTATATTTAAGGTGTTAAATAGGTAAAAATTTTACCTGGCATAGTGTAATTTGAGTAAAGAATAAAAGTTTACTGAAAAATATTATTTGGTCATGATCTTACTTTGATCATGACAACCAAATTTATAGCGGTCAGTATATGATTAAAAAACAATTTTTACCAATAAAAACAAATTACTTGAAGCAAATGCTTCAGAGGCTGATCTTTATGTGAAATAACATCATCATGATAAAAAAGCACAATTTCGGGGCCGGCCCATGCATTCTTCCTGCCTCAGTATTGGAAAAGGCGGCATCAGCCGTAATCAATTGGAACCAAAATGGTTTGTCTATCCTCGAAGTATCACACCGCTCAGAAGAGTTTGAGGCTGTAATACAAAAAACAGAGCAACTGGTAAAAGATTTGATGAAAGTGCCGGATGATTATGCTATTTTATTTCTTCAGGGTGGAGCAAGTACGCAGTTTTCGATGTTGCCACTGAATTTTTTAGCACAGAAGGCCAGTTATTTGGATACCGGATTTTTTGCCCAAAAGGCAATCAAGGAAGCCAGGCTCTTTGGAGCGGTCGAGGTTGTGGCATCATCCCGGGAAAAAAACTATACTTATATTCCACAAACATATGAGGTGTGTCTTTCATCATCATATTTACATCTGACTTCTAACAATACTATTGAGGGTACAGAAATCTTTGATTTTCCACAGGTGAGTGTACCATTGATTTGTGACATGTCTTCAGATATCTTTTCAAGGGTTATTGATGTATCCCAGTTTGATTTAATCTATGCTGGTGCTCAGAAAAACATGGGTCCTGCGGGAATGACGCTTATCATAGCCAAAAATTCTTTCCTTGACTCCGCAAAAGAGTTAGTTCCATCAATGTCCGATTACAGAATCTTCCGGGATAGTAAAAGCATGTTCAATACACCTCCCGTTTTTTCTATATATGCAGCAATGTTGAATCTTGAATGGTTGAGCGAGATAGGAGGAGTAGAGGAGATAGAAAAATTAAATATTGAAAAGGCAAGGCTATTGTATGATGAACTTGATCAGAGTAAAATTTTCCAGGCTACAGTGCACGGTACATCCCGGTCGAGAATGAATGTTACCTTCACCGCCCGTAATCCGGAGATTGAATCCGGGTTTCTAAAATTTATAGCAGACAAAGGCATAATCGGGATCAGGGGTTACAGAACGGTTGGCGGTTTTCGCGTATCCCTGTACAATGCTCTTCCCCTTGCTAGTGTCCAAGTATTGGTTTCACTCATGAAACAGTTTGAACAAATGGTTATCCAAGAAAATAGTAGCATTATTATTTAATCTCTTTAGAAATGGCGAAAATCAAAGCATTTAAAGCTACACTACCACAACCACATTGGTTCAATGAAATTCTTAAAAATGAAGAGCAGGGACTTTTTGATCTGCGATACTGTCTTGAAGCGCGAGGATCATTGAAGATAGATCAACGAAATAGGGATGAAATCATATTGAAATTGAACCAGCTGATGGATGAAAAGTTATTTGAAAATGATCTTTATCAATGTATTTACTTATATGGACAACAAACTGGAGATAAGACTACTTATGGTTTTTGCATGTTAACTGATGTAGCAGATTACGAAGATCAAGATATCCATAAACATGAAAAAACAATATTAGAGAAACAAGCCAGGTTAACAGACTACAGAAAATATATCGGGATTGAGGGCAGCCCTGTATTATTGATACACCGGCCGCATTGGAGGCTTAATGAAATTATCGCTGATATTACGCTGCAATCCGCACCGTTAATATATGACCACGCGGCGCAAACCCACTACATATGGAGAATAATAGATGTAGAAATCATTGAAGAGATAACCGAATTATTCACTAGAATCGGCAATGTATACATAGGAGATGGACATCATCGCCTGGCTTCAGCTGCAGCAAGTAAATCCATTACCAAGCCATATATAAATTCTTTATATGTTGCTACAAACCAGTTAAAAATATCTGCCTTCAATCGCTTAGTATTCCCATCTGAGCCACTAGATAAGGAATGCTTTTTTCAACACATAAAAAAATACTTTTTTGTATCTCCGGTTCCGGGCAATATACCATACAAACCAGACAGATTGCACCGATTAGGGCTTTGCTTCAAAGGTGAATGGTATCAACTTGATGTTAAACCTGCGCTAATGGAACTGGTACAGCTACCTGATGTTATCATTATTCAGGATAAAATTCTTGATGAACTGTTGGGTATTAGCGATCCCCAATCTGCAGAAAATCTATTTTACTATCCGGAATCTGCCTTTGCGGAGATGCTGGAAGATGGTGCAACATCACTGGATTCCATAATTTTAACTGTATTTTCATTAAGCATGAATAAATTAATGGAAATGGCAGAGGATGGCAAATTTCTTCCTCCAAAATCAAGTTACATTGACCCAAAGATTCCATTCGGATTACTGATGAATATTCAGGCATTAATAGCGCGTGATGACTGTGTTGTTTAGGATGCTTTCGGTTTTCAGACCCACCGATTCGTTATCGGTTGGCCTTCTGGTGATTATTGTTTTTTTGATCTTTTTTAATAAAAACAATAGTTTAAGTCGAAAGCAGGATGATGACAATGAATGGAAGTGATAACAGGAGATCAGATGGTCTAAGTCTCAATTGTAGGCGGGGATTTCCGATGTCCTGCGTTTAAGAGGATAAACATCAGAACCCCCTATTTATGAGATTGGATAGGCGGTATCACTTTTAGCTTCTGAAAGTACAAAAAAACTCTGAACAGTAGTGATGTTGGGTAGTGTCGCAAGTTTTTGGCGATAAAAATCATGGTAAGAATCCATGTCCCGGGTAGCAATCTTTAAGACGAAATCGAAACTTCCGGTCATTTGGAGGCATTCCATTACTTCCGGGAATTTAATGACCTCGTCCTCAAAACCCTTTAAGGTTTCTGCAGCATGATCATTGAGTAGAACCTGACTATATGCAATCAGGTTTCTGTTTATCATTCTTCTATCAAGGATTACGACGGTTCGTTTGATATACCCAAGCTTCTTCAACCGCCTGATTCTTTCATGAATCGTAGCCACCGATTTATAAAGCTGATCGGACAGCTGTCTGTGCGTAATGGCGGCATTTACCTGAAGAATTCTAAGAATTTCTTTATCTGTTATATCTAGGTCAGTCATCTGGTTAGCTGATTTGTTTGTTATTGAGAAAGCACTTATTTTTTACCGAACGGATGGCGCTCAGTCCCCCCGATACATTTATACACCCATGGTACCCTTTCGATTTTAATAATGAAATAAAAATCATAGCACGGTATCCTCCAGCGCAATATACCAAATACTCTTTGGATGTATCAAGCTTACCAGAAATTTCAAAATTTTTCTCCAGGAGAATGTTTACTGATCCGCTAATCTGATCCTTCGACCGCTCTGACTCATTTCTGATATCTATGAATGGAATGTTCTGTTGCATAGTATATGCTTCAAAGTCTTCTGCATCAATATTTTTCACCACATCAATGGACTTTCCTGCAATTAACCATTTTTTCATCCCTCCGTCCAGATACCCGCTGCACTGATCATAGCCGACTCTGGCCAAACGGGTAATTGTTTCTCTTTCCCTTCCAGTCTCACAAATTAAGATGATCTGTGGTTGATCAACCGGAATCAATGAGCCAACCCATGGTGCAAAACTTCCATCCAAGCCAATGTGGATTGCTCCAGGGATATGCCCTTTTGCAAAATCTTCTGATGACCTTACATCCAGCACCAAAACATTTTTGTCTTTCATACTTGCTTCAAATTCATCAACTGACATGGCATTTTCCCCGCGATCATATGCATTCAAAAGCGAATGATAACCTTTTTTGTTTAAATTCACATTCATTCCAAAATAGGGCGGCGGAACTGAAAGACCATTACATACCAGTGAAATAAATCCTGATTTACTCAGACTGATATTTAATGCATAATTCGTTTTGCGCTGGTTGCCTAGTAAGTCCATACGATCAGCACTCAGGTTCTTTCCACAGGCGCTTCCTGCCCCATGTCCAGGAAATATGATTAATTCATCGGAAAGCGGACCAATCTTTGTTTTAAGCGAATCATATAACATTCCTGCAAGATCCTGCTGACTCAAACTTATTTTACTGTTTTGTGCAAGGTCAGGTCTGCCTACATCGCCCAGGAAAAGCGTATCGCCGGTAAATAGTGCATAATCCTTACCGGATTCGTCTTCCAGTAAATAGCAGCAACTTTCCAATGTATGTCCCGGAGTATGCAAAAGTTTGATTTTAAGGCCATTTAGATCAAAATATTCTCCGTCCAAGCCTTTATAACTTTCGAAGGCTGTCTCCGCTCCAGGCCCAAAAATAATTTTTGCACCTGTATTTCTGGCCAGTTCCAAATGTCCGCTAACAAAATCAGCATGAAAATGAGTTTCGAAAATATACAGAATATTTGCCTTATGCAGATAAGCCTGATGGATATATTGACTGGTATCTCTTATTGGATCAATGATGGCCACTGCTCCATTGTGTTCAATGTAATAAGATGCTTGCGAAAGACACTTTTCGTAATATTGCTTAATGATCATATGGTGATTTGCTGGATTTGTTTAAGAGAGGTTGTAAACATTGTTAAGCTGAGTAGATAAAATGCAAATAGCCATTAAAATAATAAGCCACCCGAAATATATCTTTAACCTCATGGTATCTACCTGAAGCGATATTTTATTTCCGATAAAGCTCCCAATAAGTGAAATGCAGGTAATGTTTAGAATTAATGTCCAATCGGTACTTTGTTGATCAATTTCCGACAAAAAGCCTGCGCATGAATTAATCACAATAATAAACAGCGAAGTACCGATAGCCTTTCTGATTTCCATGTTAAAAAATAAAATCAGTGCAGGAACAATAATGAAGCCGCCCCCGGCTCCGAGAAATCCGGTCACCAATCCAGTAAAAATTGCTGTACCAAATAAAACGAACTCATTTATTGGTTTTAATATTTTACCACACTTGATTTTCTCCCGCTTCAGCATTAACACCGATGCGTATAACATCAGTATCGAAAACAAAATCATACTCAGCGAACTATAGGTGAGGTAAATCTTCTCTGAATGCCAAACAACAGCTGGAATTTGTGGCGTAATAAATCTTCTTATCACACACACAACAAGTAATGAAATAATCGAAAAAAGTGAACCCTGTAACATTAAAATTTCCTTTCTTTTGATTTTAGGTATCATGGCCGATGCGCTTGAAACTCCAACAATAAAAAGTGAATACCTGGCGGCTTGAATAGAATCAATATTGAAAAAGTACACCAATAAAGGTACGGTCAGTATACTTCCTCCAGCGCCCATAAGGCCCAGAGAGATTCCAATCAAGCCAGATAATAAATAACCTATCAACTCCATTAGATACTAAGCGCATGATTTGTGGGGGTCAAAATCCCCTTAATTGATTCAATTGCGAAGTCTATATCTTCCACACTGGTCATCTTACTGAAAGAAAAACGAATGGTTGCACCTGGAAGGTTTCTATTTAAAGCGCTAATGACATGACTTCCTTCATCTTCCGTGCTGCTGCAAGCACTTCCACCTGATGCATAAATACCTTTGCTGTCCAACAGCGACAACATTAGATCTGTATTGCTGCCAGATTGAAAATTGGCACTTAAAACCGTATAAAGAGACGTTTCTGAATGATTAAAGGTTATTTCCTTTGCTATTTCTTTAAGTCCTATCCTCATTCTTTTGTTTAGCGATTTGATGTAGGAATGATCATATAAGAAGTTTTCCATAGATAGTTTAAGTGCTTTTGCGAATCCTATAATCCCGTGAACGTTTTCTGTGCCAGCCCGTTTCTTTCGTTCCTGACCTCCACCATGAAGGAGTGCGCCGAACTTGGTTCCGTCGCTAACATAAAGTATACCGGTGCCTTTAGGACCATGGAATTTATGTGCTGATGCTGATGCAAAATGAACACCGAAGTTAATCAGGTTTATCGGGTAATGTCCGATGGTCTGAACACAATCAGAATGAAAGATTGCTCCATACCGTCGTGCAATGGTGCCAACTGACTCAATTTCCAACATGACGCCTATTTCATTATTGGCGTGCATAAGACTTACCAGGCATTTATGACCATTTTTAGCGTATTCAACCAGCTGACGCTCCAAATCATCCAGATCTACATCTCCTGCTGCGTTTAACCGGACAAACGAATAGCTGATTTTGCTGTTTTTAGCATAGTGTTTCACAGTATGCAGCACCGCATGATGTTCAATAGGAGAGGTAATAATGTGGGTACAGCCCAAATCATTTACCGAGGCTGCGATTGCCGTATTATTACTTTCAGTTCCGCCGCTAGTAAAATAAATACTGGTTGCCTTAACTCCGAGTATTTCGGCTACCTGTTTTCTTGCTGATTCGATCGCAGAGCGGCTATCCCTGCCCAGGGCGTAAGTTGAGGATGGATTGCCATAACATTCTTTCATGTAAGGAATCATTGTTTCAAGTACTTCCGGGTCAACTTGAGTAGTTGCAGCATTATCCAGATAGGCAATTTGGTTCATGATCATGATTTTATATTAAACTTGTTTTAGTTTTACAAATTTCATACTGTTGCCGTTCACTATCAATCACCAGCGAATATTCCATCACTCTTCCGGAAATTTTGAAACATTTGACTACTATTTCATTCCATTTCACATCATTTGGGTTGTAAAAGCATAAATTTTACAGTGTTGATTTAGCTGCCTGGTGACCGTAAGAATATTTGAAAGCGAAAAACCCCTTCCTGTCAGATATGCTGTCAATGTCACTGCTACGCCAAAATAAACCAGATTCCCGGGAATAACTTTAGTTTCCCCCCAACCCGATTTATTTCATTTTGTTCCATAGCCTAATGCTTCATTCCGGAGGCTGTTATTTTGATTTTCTCCCTTGCCTGTTACCAGCGCTGGAGCAAGCAGCCTGCCATAGATATTGCATGAAGGGAAAAATGAATCTCAAATGTGTTTCTGCATGTGCGTCAATCCGGACAACGCCTAAATCTTCATGAGGATTTATCGTCCTGATTTCGCTGGTTGTACCCAAAGCAGTAGAATGGTCACCAGATAGTATAATAGGGAATTGATAAACTATCAAAGTTTTTGAAGAAGCTTTTGCAACTCGTTTAAACTGCTCGAGAATTTTGCTCGGTCCTTTTCGCAAATACAATTCTATTTTATACATTCATTCATTTTGCCTTTTCAACTCAAATTGACTAGAAATTAGGTAGATAAAAATTAAAGTAATAATTGCCTTCCAC
Organism: Pedobacter sp. Leaf41; assembly: GCF_001422545.1. Taxonomy (GTDB): domain Bacteria; phylum Bacteroidota; class Bacteroidia; order Sphingobacteriales; family Sphingobacteriaceae; genus Pedobacter. The sequence continues at coordinate 408,608 of NZ_LMLE01000006.1, forward strand.
ATCAGAGACAGTTATTCGATTTCCATTATTTAAAACAACTGGCGAGGGGTGATAATTATGGTCTCCGTATAAGGATTATAACTCTATTTTAGGTTAGTACACTCTGTTTGTAAAAGCTGTGGTGCGAGTTCGTATAACACAAGAGTAAGGTTTTCTACAATAAAATTGATTTTATTCTATTAATTATAAAAGCAGATTCTATTATTTAGCTTGGATGTGCCTTTAAACGAAACTCAATATTGATCAGCTAGGTATGGAGTAATCAGCAAACAATCTCAATTGTACATTCATATGTTATCCATCGAACTTCAATGGATATTTATTCAGTAATTACATGGGAATATTTCGTTGTCATATATTTTTCGGAATGCTGTCCGAAAATAGCGTAATTCCCGAATTATTTTTGGTGAAAACGTGATTTATCTTAATAAATCACCATTAGATTAACGATGATTGATTGTTGAAAACCAACCTGTTATATTTGAGTAAATACTTACTGGTGTGAATGATCTGGAAATAAAAATACTAATTTTTCTTTGGCAAAAAGGGCCTTCTCTAGCAAAAGATATTTTTGAGGGAATTTCAAAAACTAATCTGGCTTATAGTACACTATCTTTCTATTTAAGGACTTTAGAACATAAAGGCATGATTGGACATTTAAAGATCGGAAAAATTTACACCTATCATGCCAGGCTCGAATGCGATACATTTGTTGATCAACAGATGCATCGAATTCTAAATAGTTTGTTCGACGGAAATAGAAAAAAGCTTTCCGGTTTTCTAAAATCCAATGGATGGGTTATCGACTGGCATTGTAAGTTATAATCGTTTTCAGGAAGTTAGCGTAATATGAAATTTATTTAAAGTAGACAGAAATATCACTGTGCTGGCTTTGTATTTTAGATTAAAGGTACTATTGTCTATGTTCTGTATCCGAATGAATGGCTTCCGATCATTTACCCAGCGAATGTACTTCCATGGACCGGTGACATGTTATGATTCATTTCATAAATATGTAAGGAACCGATTTTATGCATGATCAATTCATTTCGTATATTCATAGCTTTTAGCTAACTATGTGATTCATTAAATGTCTGTTTACTTTAATGAGTATTGGCCCACTATCAATGCTGAGTTCACTATCAGCGTGTATTTATGATTCTAATTAATGGAAGGAGAAGAAAGTAAAATACTCCATATCGACGAATTCGAAACGATGTTTCGAAGGAACCATCAATTTTTGTGTGCTGTGGCTATGCAATACGTTCATGATCAATTCGCAGCGGAAGATATGGTTCAGGACTTTTTCATAGACTTTTGGCAAAGGCGCCACACCATTCAACTGACTACAGGTTTTGAAGCCTATGCGCGCAGGGCAGTGAAATATAAATGCATCGACTTCCTGCGTAAAACTGCAGTAACTGAAAAAAGGAATTCGATGCTGGCCGCTCTTGAAGAGGAACAAGAACATAACGATGAGACAGAATATAACGAAATCAGGCATCAGCGTTATATAAAAATTGTAGAACTGATTCAAAAGCTAACTGAAAACCTACAAACCATCTTTATTATGCATGCTGTAGATAAAATGAGCTATGCAAATATTGCTAAAAAGCAAAATATTTCAATTAATACAGTAAAAACGCAATTAAGTAGGGCTTATTCAGTGCTTCGTAATCACCTAATTCTTTTTTTTATTGCCTATTCTTTATTGTCAGGGCGTTTTTAAATTTATTTTTAGGAAAAAATAGAAATTTCCCGATTTACTGTCACCCATTTTCGATATATCTACGACAGTGTGTTGATATGGATAAAGATCTCAGCCCTTTTACTCCTGACTGGAACAGGCTTTTAGATAAACTTGAATCAGATGAACAGTCGCCAAATGCCCTAAACGCGGATGAGCATTTGCTTTTAGCAGAACTTCGTGCCATCAGGGATGAATCTGCTGATGCAATGAAAACCTACTCTGCTTTTCATACCAATAACAAGTGGGACGAATTAAAAGCGAAAATAGAACTAGCGTCTGCAGTGCGGAGCAGGGCCAAGCTGCGTAAACTTTGGTTTAGCAGTGCTGCTGCCGCAGTTTTTCTTCTGGTAGGGATCGGCTTTATTTATCATGGTCAGGATTATTCACAGAAATTGGTCAACATCATCAGGAATGATATCCCTCCCGGCAGGAACACAGCAACACTTACGCTGGATAACGGCAAAAAAATATTATTATCTGTAGCCATTAATGGTGAGCTAGCTAATGAGGCTGGAATAGTGATCAGTAAAACTGCAGACGGTCAAGTGGTTTATGCTGTAAAAGATGATCAATCGGCCGCAGGTACGCATATTCATACCCTGTCAACTACTGTTGGGGAAACTTACCGACTCCGCCTGCCAGGCCAAAGTGAAGTATGGCTAAATGCATCTTCCTCTATAAAATTCCCTTCTTCATTTGCTTCGTCGAAATTGCGCGAGGTTGAAGTTACAGGTGAAGCCTATTTTGAAATTGCAAAAGACAAAACACATCCTTTTATAGTAAAAACCAACCTCCAGGAAGTAAAGGTACTGGGTACACATTTCAATGTAAATAGCTACGCTGATCATCACAGGACAGTAACTACATTACTTGAAGGGAGCGTGCGCGTATCAGATCATGTGGGACAGGAAAAAATCATCAAACCAGGAGAGCAATCGGTAATACAGGATGGGCGGCCTATCATCGTTGCGCCTGCTGACATCAAAAATGTGATGGCCTGGAAAAATGGTTATTTCCGGTTCAGAAATGAGCCGATTGAGGAGGTGATGACAAAAATCATCCGCTGGTACAATATCGACGTAGTATATACAGGTAAAGCATCCGGTGAGAAATTCAATGGTAATATTTCACGGTATAAAAATATAAGCGATGTATTGAATATGCTGAGCTATTCCAATGATGTTAAATTTAAAGTTGAGGGAAGGAGGGTGACGGTCATCCTTCTTTTTATTGTTTTTATTCGATTAACTTGTCCTTCTACCTGTCCATTACTTATACTTGTAATGACCGCATTACTTACTGCATCATAATCTTTCAAAGATTTTTCCCAAAGTTGTTCAAGCCACATTCTGATTCAAGTACCTCCTCAATCCATGCTTTAAGCATCCCATCCTTTTTGGTCTTAAATAGATTTTTAAAGCCTTTTACTAACTTTTCCATTTTTTCCATTTGCGGATATTTTTCAAATAAAAGCTTTAGAAAATCCCTATCATCAGCTTTAAGATCATTGGGCTCCATGTATAGCATCAGTGATAATCTTGTCGGTGACCAGTTTTTACTAGTATTGGGCCCATGGATTTCGGCCTAAGAGAGGGTTGCCTGCTCTTAAGCTCATTCATTTTATAGCAAAATTGGGTGTACTTGCTGCACAAACCTATTTATTTGACCCCTTTGCACCAATTTTTAATTATTTGTAAATGCTTTGTAAATAGTGTGTTGTAATATATTTTTTACTGGCGAGACGGGGTCAATCTCCTACGGTTTATCCAGATATAACCTTTTACTCACATTTGGGTTTTCTGATCTTAAGTTCCAAAATGACTTGTTAATCCTAGTGGAATCTCAGATCGAATTCATTGGTTCGTCCTCGTCAACGAAAAAAGCAAACTATTCTCATTCATATTTGCCAAGTTTTTGTGTTCTAAATTTTCAGCACTACGGTTGCCACTTTTCCTAAAAACTAGATTTTTATATAAATCCTTTGCTTTTTAGGTCATCAACAATTGGCCCAAGAACCTGTAAGAAGGCACTTAAGTGTTCAAAGTAATCCTCCGAGAGGGTACATAACGAAGATTTCGTTAATTTTTTAGAGGCCTGCTCGTAAATGAGCAGGCCTTTTTCGTTGACTTTCAATGAGTCGTGTTAGTCAACTGCCCAATAAATTAGTGAAATTGAAAGCAGCAAGGTAATTCCTTCAGTGAGTCTAGTGGTTACTTTGTCTTTATGAGTAATTCCAAAAAACAAGATTTACCATCCCTATCTTAGTATTCATTGTTCCAAATATATGGTACATATGCATTTTCTGCAATCTTTAAAAGTTTTTTGATGTAGTTGCAATTGTAAGGATAGTCATTGCTAAAATAAAACCTTGGCGGTCGGAATATTATATTGGAATTAGTTAACATCTTATCGATAGTTCAAATCTTCATTTTTGAGGTTACTTAATTATACATTCTTTAAATTCGAGTTCAATTTAGAAAACGATAACAAGACTAATTGCAATTAAAGAAGAATGAATACTATATTTGATTACTATGAAATCTAAACTTATAATTTTCTGTGTAATAATTTCTTTATTTACAGCTTGTGAAAAAGAACACACCGAAGTGATTGCTAAAGATAGTTACATACAATATTTTCAAGCTAATATTGCTGGTAAACCAATTAATATAGAGGGGCCTATTGCTACTAATCGTGATATTTTCCATGGAAGTTGGACTATACTCGGAAACAGCGATGGAACAAGCAATGAAATGTATACAGTGAATGTAAAGGTTCCAAAAGAAGTACTTAATACTACAATTAGTTCAAAATTTCAATTTCAGATCTTTGATATTAAAGCCCGCGAATATCTGATAAATAGTAAAAATGCATTTCAAAAAGATTTTTCAACCCACATTTATCTTGTAACTGAACTAGGAACTTCAGCTTCAAAAACCTTTACAACAACTGAAAGCAAAACGGCATTTAAAATTTCAATTTCAAAATATCAAAAAAACCAAAGGATGGATCCGTTCCTTTTGTCGGAGGGAATTTAAATGGTGTGTTATATAATACCAGAGACTTGCAAGATTCAATTGTAATAAAGGATGCTGCCTTCGAAGTAAGATTTTAGATTTGAATACTTTAGTGAAAGTAACTTCGATAACTTTCTGTTTTCAAAATTAATTCTCTACAAATTAAATGGCAGCTAATACAATTTTTTTTACTAAAAAATAATATTAGTCTATTGATACTTTCGTTTTGTGAGACAAATTTAAAAGCGAATCTGAATACCTAACAAAAATTCACCGTTTCCTGATGTTTTAATATGATTTTAATAATTATGCAATCCAAAAGAAAACAAATATCTGTATAAGTCAGCCTTGGCGTTGGTATTTGTTGTAGTCATTGAGATAATGCGCAAATTACAGTCCTATTTAATCTAAGGACTGTAATTAATAACTTACTTTATTCTATTTTAATGGATTTCGCCTTTAATAAACCAAGCAAGCTTATAGCTGAAAGTAATACATATGAATACGGATAACATCTATTATAAAATAAATACGCGGAGACTATGACTGTCCGCCACAGTCCCTTATCGCGTTTATTGAATCATTCCAATGTAAGCATTCGAAATACGTTTTGCATGCTCGGACCGGCCGCATGAATACCAGTCATGAGTTCGAAACTGATCATAATGATTTTTTACCTTGTTTACCATGGAATGCATATCAGAACTATTTAACAATTTGGATTTCCCTGAGATTTATCAACGTTAATATCAGAAACAGTATGGTGAGCAAACTCAATGATGCCAATCTTGTCCAATCTTTAATGGTACCTGGTGTAAATGCCTCAAGTTTAGTGGAGCTTACCTTAGTTGTTTCTATTCCATGTTCTAAAAATATTGCAGGGTAAAACTGTAGTCTGGTTTTCTCGTGATAAGATCGGTATGCCTCTTGAAAAGCGAGATGAGCATTCAAATCTGTTCCGGCAACCTCATTGATGCCCAGTTGAGTTTGAACGGTTGGTAGAAAAAGTGCTGCAATTGAAGTAAAACGCTGCCTTAGCTTAAGCTTTTCGGCTACTGATTTTCTGCTTTCAACCGCTTGGTCGTCGCCCATCTGTTGCATGCCATAATACCAAAACCAGCTAAACGTCTTATCAGCGGGAAATGGATATTGCTTCAAGTGAGGGTAATGCTCAAAAAATGGTTTCATGGTGACTTCTTTTGGCATGTCCCATTTTTCATGGTAGCCCTCACGTTGATTGATCACATTTTGCAGCGCTTCGGGAACTGAATATTTCTGGGTGAGTACCAGATTCAAACTGGCCGGTAATACCACACATAATAATACCCACAGGGCAACTAAAACGGAAGCGTTGTAGTTGGAAGACTTGCTTAAACTAATTACAAAAAATGATACGGCAAACCAAAAGGCAAGATACAGCCAGATGATAACGCTTACTGCAAACAAATTTTGATCAATCGGCAAATGAAGGAATAATAGGGCGGCTAAAAACAAAACGATAGAAGTGAAGTAAATCGTCACCATCCTGACCATAAATTTTTTCCAAATTAATTTCGAAAGTTGGTTAGTCTGTGATTTCAACAGTGGCCAGATTCCCGATTCCCGCTCTTCCGCAATTAAGCTGTATACTAAAGCAATAATCACGAGAGGAAAAAGATAGATGAATACGAAACTCAGGTCCATATTCCCAAATAATAGGCTCACAGGGTTGCTGATTTCGGTATCATAAATTTGGCCCTCCAGCGCCAGCATCGTGGCAGAAATGAGGTATGGATTCACATCCCGCTGGCCATTGGCAAATGCTGCCCATGGCTGAGGTACATTGGCCATTGAAAATTTATTGTGGAAGAAGAAAAGGCCAATGTCATTGCCAAAGTGTTCTAAATTATTTTGAGTATTCTTCTGCTGGAGCACTGCGGCCTTTTCAATTGCCCGGTTTTGCTTATCGATAAAGGTTTTGCCAAAATACAAGCCAGCAAATCCGGTAACCAGCAACACCAATATGCCAATCCATGCTGAAGTACTTCTGAAGAAAAGTTTAAATTCCAATTTATAGGTATTTTTCATTATGCTAAACATTTTTGATCCACCGAGGGGAATATTGAAGTAAAAGAATAACCATTGATAGCCAAAGCCCTAGGGCAGCAAGTGCAACGGCCTCCTGTTGCAATACTTTACCGTAAATCTTAAACTTATAATTAAAATCGGGCTGTTCTGCCCAGTTGGAGCGGCTGATGGAAAGCGGTTTGTCGTGTTCACCTGGCTTCTCATTACTGATTTTATCGATCTGAAGCTTGTTCATTTTTTGCGCCAATCCATAGCGGTAGGCTTCGGCCTGATTCTGGAAATCAACGAAAGTCTCAAAATCTGAAGCAGTTAAAGCCATTGAAACCTGCTTTAATGCCAGGTATGGATTAAGCAGGGCTACCATAGCGGTAATACCGTTTTGCCGCTGAAATTTCTCGTTCAGTTTTTTTTGGTGAGCTGAATAGATGCCTGCCGTGATCCGTTCTCCTTCTGCCATGATGAAGCCGCCATAATTAAAAGGCAGTTTTTTCACGTCATCTACGCTGTAAGCTTTGAGCAAAGAATCTTTTATTCCGGCATAGTGAGGGTCATTCGCATCATGACTATCACCTTGCTTTTGAACATCGGAGGCAATCTGGTCCAAAAATTCAAGCTTGGATGGAACCGGAAAAATCCTGTTCCCAACGGCCTGTGTAATCCTCGGAACGATGATGATCAGCACAATCCAGGCAGCAAGCAGCGTAGTTAATACTGTTCTGGAGCTTTTGGAAAATGCAGAAACCAAAACGGTTATCGCCACTATGATGAAAAAATATGCGGAGTAGCAGATAATCAATATCAGTAGCCTAATGGCCGAATCGCCGCTTACTGCCCAATCGCTTAAAGATGCCCATAGCAATATGGTCAATAAAATCAGCGGAATAAATATAGAAAGCACTATAGCTAAAATTCCAAAGGTTTTACCCCATAAAAGTTTTCTCCAGCTTACCTTTTGGCACAGCAAAATCTTCAGCGTTCCTGATTCCCTTTCTGTAGCAATGCTATTGTATCCAAGAAAAATAATCAGCAGTGGAACAAGAAGCTGCAGCACCATGGCTACGCTTATTTCTCCAAATCGCAGCATACCGTTAGAAAATCCAGCTTCGCTAAAGTTGACCGTGTTTTGTTTGTGTGCCTCCAGGAAAATAGAAACACCCGCGAAACTTTCTATTCCAAAATCAAAAAAGCTCAGTTCATGCTTTTCCCTGAAAGCAAGATATCCGTAATGGGCCATCCGGTGTGGATGTTTGTCTGGCTTTGCCAGCCATTGTGCCCGAACAAGTTGTTTGTAATGCAGACGCTGGCTATTTTGCAATTTAAAATTCTGCCATCCTACATAGGTTGCTAGGCAAAGCGAAAGGCCGAGAAGAACCGCTAAGGCCAACGTTGCCCTATTGGCTATTATACTTTTGTAGGTTTGCCGGGATATGGTAAAAACAATATTTTTCATTAAATACGATAAGTTATATTAAACATCACATTTCTTGGCGTGCCCGGAAAAAGACGCAGATAATTTTGTGCACCCACCCAATAGGTTTTGTTCAGGATGTTGTTGAGGTTCATAGAAAGTTGCACCTTCGATGTATTTGGTGAGTAATAAACTGCAGCATCAACCACGGTATAAGCAGGCAGAGTAAAATTTCGTATGTAAAGCGGTAGTTTGTTGCCGCTATACTGTAGCCCTGCACCAAAACCCAGACCTTTAAGTTTTGCCTGGCGAAGATCATATCTTGTCCAAACGCTTGCGCTGTGCCTTGGTGTATTCTGAACACGCTGACCGATGATCAGAGGATTGAAATCATCTGTTACAATAGCGTTTACATAGCTATAGCCAATATTAAATTGCCAGTTATCTTTGATGAAACCTGAAGACTCGATCTCAATTCCGCGGCTTCGCTGTGCACCCCTTTCGATAAGACGATTGACATCCAAAGGATCATTGGCGTTCATAAGCAGGTTTTTTTGGTTGATTTCAAATGCGGCAACATTGACCATCAAATTTCCATCGAGCCACTCTGATTTGATGCCGAATTCACGAAGATCGCTTTCCAATGGTTTGAAATTTGAGCCGGAAGGCGGAGGAGTGATGACCAGAGAAGACGTATTACCCTGTGGCTGATAACCTTGCAGATAGGTTGCGTAAGCATTTATCTGTGGATTAATGCGGAAAGTTGCGCCCAGTCTGGGAAGCAGTTTCGCAAAGTTTATTTTCCGCTCGGTAGCCAGCTGATAATTGGCATAGTCTTCATACCATTCCTGCCTTAAACCTATGGTAAGTTTAAACCGGCCCACTGTAACCTGATCCTGAAGATAAACGGCATTTACCAGATAGTATGCCGGTGCTATTTCGGTTTTGGTAAAGGTATAATCGCTTAGGTTTTTAAGTGTGTAGGAGGGATTAAGCAGGTTGAAATCTTCTACATTTGGCACAGGCGCATTTACACCATTGACAATGCTAAACTGATAAAGATCTTTTTTTGCTGCATCATATCTCGGCGTTACCGTACCATCTTTCAAACGGTATCCCTGCGCGGTACTCGACCCACCACCACGAAGTTTTTGTGTGCTGATGCGGTCATACCCGGCAACAATCTGATGTTCAACACCGAAACTATTAGCTGAAAGAGAGAAATATGGACTCAAGTTTTCAGTACTAAACTTTTGTTGTCTCTGTACAGCAATCATTCCTGCCAGACTGCGGATCGGCTGGGTATTTTCGTCGAGGGCAAAGGCATTGTTTGTGCGGTGCTCTACCAGATCTTCGTTCCAGTCCTGTTTCATGTAAGCTAAATTGAAAGATAGGTTTTTACCTAGCTTATGAGAAAAGTTGGCCATCAGCATTATATCACGTGTGTTAAACTTATCATTGCTGGCACCCATATTAAAGCGGATGGGTGTGCTGGTCAGATCTGTCTGGCCGGCTGTGGCACCGAAAATCGCTTGCCCGCGATCCAGCCTCGAGTTACTATTGTTAACCACCACTTCAATACTTAAACTGGTTTTATTATTTGGGATATAGGAGAACGAGGGTGCAATGATGTATCCTTTCCTGAACTGGAGATCGCGAAAGCTTCTGCTGTTTTCATACCCGACATTAAGTCTGTACAATAGGGTTTTGCCCTCATCCAGCGGGCCTGTAAAATCAAGGGCACCACTGAAGGTGCTAAAGCTACCGCCTGAAATGCTGATTTCACGGCGTTGTTGAGGCAAAGGTTTTTTGGTCACCAGATTAATACTTCCTCCAGGATCTACGCTAGAGAATGTAGCGCTGGCAGGCCCTTTTATGACCTCAATTCGCTCCAGATTACTCGTAAGTGGCTGGTTGAAATAATTTTGGCGGGTACGCATTCCATTAATAATCACGCCCTCTTCATTCTGATTAATTCCGCGGATAGCGAATTGATTGTAAAAGCTACTCTGTGATACACTCGTTACGTTTTTGATCGCTTCAGATAGCACACCCGCCTGCCGATCGGCAATTAACTCTTTAGAAATTGAGGATATCGCCTGTGGAATATCCTTGTTTAAACTCGCTGTTTTAGTGGCAGAAAAGGAGTAGTTGCCATAATATTTTTTACCGTTGGTACCCACTACTTCAACTGTTTGTAGCTCCTGGTTGGTGGCATCCAGCATTATTGGATTTTTGATTAAGCTATCAGCCAATGCAGTTTTAATATTTGCCTGGTAAGTAGTAAAGCCCAATGCCGTTACGCGGAGCTGATAAGTACGGTTGTTTTCCAAAACCATCGAAAACAGGCCAAGGGTATCGGTACTGGTAACTAACTGTTTATCATTTTTGTTGAAAAGGAGTGTTGCACCCTTAATCGCTAAGCCCGTTCTGTCGGTCACCTTTCCGCTTAGTTTCGATTGCGCATTTGCGGACGGTAAAACGGCTAGCAGCAGAAGTGAAATAAAAACGAATTGCAGGAAATAACCTGATTTATTTATGTGATACATCTTAAAACTTTAAATGGTTTGCAGGTACAGTTTTTGAAGATCAGTCGCAGATATTTCGTTTGCTTTAAGGGTATGAATCAGTTCTCCCTGTTTCATGATCCCGATATGGGTCGCGATTTCCACTGCATTAAAAATATCATGAGTAGCCATCAGTATGGAGCGACCTTCATTTGCGAGTTTTTTAATCAGCAAACTAAATTCGGCAGTTGCTTTAGGATCAAGGCCGCTTGTCGGTTCATCCATCAGAATAATCTTTGCATCTTTTGCTACAGCTATTGCTATCCCAACCTTTTGTCGCATTCCCTTGCTAAAACCGTTTAAGCGCTTGTTGTGAGCAGCTTCTTGTAACCCGCTTTCGGTCAGTAATGATTGCAGATGATTACGGCTGTAATTAAAACCAGCAAGTTTTGAAAAATAATCGAGGTTTTCTACAGCACTCAAATTTCCGTAAAGCATCACAACTTCCGGGATGTAGGCGAGATGTTGCCTTCTTAACTCATCACCAGAAGATACAGACTGTTTATTAATTAATATTTTGCCTTCAGATGGCTCTATAAATCCCAGAAATAAATTGATGGTGGTGGTTTTACCTGCCCCATTCTGGCCAAGCAAGCAATATACTTCGCCTGCATTAACAATGAGGTTTAGGTTTTTCAGGGCATGATAGTCCCGATAGTTTTTAGATAGTGAGATAGCTTCAAGCATAAAAATAATTATTAACGCATACGCGAATGCCATGCATTTGATAAACCGAAAAAATAAAATGAAATAATTAGCCTTTTAGAAGTTAGGCGACTAAAGCGGGCGGACCTTTATTGGCCGCAGAAAGAATATAATTAGCCGTATGGCCAAAAAGATAGCCAAAAATATGACCAGGGTATTTAGCTGTTTTTGCTGCTAAAACCGGAAGATTCGGCGAATCAAATTCATGAGACTGATTTTTGATCAGGTCGCAAAGTTTACAACTTGTTTTGGCTGTTGAATACTTGAACAATACCGAAGTTTTTTCTTTGTTGTGAACACTTTGATCGAGAAGTTCTTGCTCATGGTGGTGTAAACCTTGCACTATTAGCGCAGACAGAAACAAGATCAGTAGCAGAAATGCCCTAACTGAGGACGGAAGAAACTGGTGATATGTTGTGGATGAAATTGCCAATTGCAGCAAATATACATTTAAAAAAATTGATCGACTTATGTCGGGAAATTAAAATAAGAGATTGGTGACAATATTTGCTGGATTGATTTTACCGCAGGCATATTATCTAAGCATTTTGGATAGTTTAGTAAAGTCTTCGTTTTTTGAAACGCCTATCCTTTAATTTATTTAACAATTAATATTTCTATAACATTCATTGCGATGAGTAAAAATAGATGTCTTCTCAAAATTGTTTCTAAGTTGTAATTTAACGATTTGATTTACCCTGCAACCAATCATCTATAACTGTCGTCTTATTATCATTAGATATATTATATGAGAAGATCCTATCTGTATGTATTAGCCATAAGTTTATTTAGTTTATCACCAGTTTTTTCTCAGGAAAATCTGCAAAGAGATAAGATAGCGGAGTTTGAAAAGGGATTGCCATTAGGCGTAATCTTTAAGGATAGCATTCAAACGACTTTTAATATTCTTGAAAGAATGAAGCACTATAAGGTGCCATCAGTTTCTATAGCGGTTATTGATGGGGGAAGAATCATATGGTCAAAGGCTTATGGCAATCGTGAGCTTTCATCAGAAAGCAAGGCCGATGTGAACACGCTGTATCAAACGGCATCTATAAGTAAATCTATTAATGCTATAGCAGTTTTGCGACTAGCTCAGGAAGGTAAGATCTCGCTAGAGAAAGACATAAGAGAATATTTGACGAGCTGGAAGGTTCCAGAAAATAACTTTTCTAAATCAAAAAAAATTACAATTTCCCAGCTCCTTAGCCACACAGCTGGTTTAGGTACAGGCGGCTTCTTTGGATATCAAATTAATGATACCATACCAAATTTAAATCAAATTCTTGACGGAATCCATCCTGCAAATAGCGATGCTGTGAGGTCAATTAATGCACCGGGAAATGAATATTATTATTCAGGAGGTGGTACTACTGTTATTAGAAAGATCTTGGAAGATAAACTTAAAACGAATTATTCCTCACTAATGCAAACTACTGTTTTGAATCCGCTTAGAATGAAGCGGAGCACTTATAGCCAGCCTTTGCAGGCCTCAGCGTTAAACTATGCTCGTGGTTATATTGGAGATGGTCAAGCTGTACCGGGCGGCTATCATATTTTCCCAGAGCTAGCCCCTGATGGCTTATGGAGCAATGCGACTGAAATTGGAGCGGTTATAATAGAAGTTCAAAAGTCTCTTAAGGGGAAGTCAACATATCTGAATAAAACAACAACTCAAAAGATGTTTACCAAAGTTCTACCATCTTCAAATTACACTTTAGGTTTTGTTGTAGAGAAGAAACCAGGAGAAACCTATTTCTCACATAGAGGGGCAAATTATGGATACCGAAGTGTGTTTTATGGTAGCATGGAATCTGGAAAGGGTATAGTTGTCTTAACCAATTCGGAAAACGGCGAAATGCTTATAAATGAAATTGTCAATAGCGTTGCAATTGTATATAATTGGAAGGGGTTTTACGGTCCCTTAGTAAAGGAATTGGTAAAGATTGATGATGCGCTTATCAAACAAGTGATAGGAAATTACACGAGTGGAGAGGCTAAATTTCCTATTACCCTAGATAATGGAAAGCTGATGATGACAGGTAATGCTCCTGAACAACTATATCACGTAGGGAATCATACCTTTTTTCTTCTGTCAAACCCGAATATTCAAGTTCAATTTTCTAGTTCAAATGGCAGTGAAAATTTTGATGTTTTGGAACTTAAGGAGAATGGAAAGCTTCTAATAAAGGCTAATAAAACTTAAAGATGTAATGTTTTTATAAGAAATTATAGATAGTTAAATTTTTGAAATTGAATCACTAGAACCTTAGTTTTTTGAGACAAAGTTAATACCACATGTATGAGCTCCAAATTTAGTCTTAATGGAAACTGTGTTATTTGAACGCTAAGTGATGGCGGTTTCAAGCTCACATCATGATCGGCATTCTCGCGGTGGGAATAGTCTTAACTTATCTTACGACTATTGCTTTTCGGAAAAGAAACCCCTTGCCTTTAGAACGGTTTTTTTCTTAATTTCAAAAAGTTCTTCTGCATAGGCACCCATTATTGGCTCTACACAGTTTCCCTCTATCTTAAAATATGGAGAGGTAAAAGTCATATTGTGGTAAACGCCGTCTATTATTTTATCAAAGTTTAGTGTTCCGAACGGGATTTTTTCTATTTGCACTCTGGAGGTATCAGAACTGTTGAAGCGTCTTGGGTCGCCGGGACTTGCCCACCTTCCGTTTGTGGTGGGATAGACATCAAAATATTGGTATTTCTCATGAAACAGCTTGCCACAATACTTCGAGACAAAAAGCAGTACGTATTTATGATGGGAGAACGCTGGCACTCCGTAATGATCATAGGCAGTAAATTTTATGGAATCCCCTTTAAAATCACCATAGAGGTTTTTGATGATTTTGTACGATGCGTCGAATTTTGAATCCATGGAAAACCTGTCGCAATACAGAGTGTCTCTTGCATAATTAACAGAAATTTTTTCAGCAATAAAAACGTAGAGTTTTTCGGCTGGCTGATCACAGTTTTGATATGGCAGGCATGGCTGTTTTAGTAAAGTAATTTCGACGGAGTCCTTCCTTATCAAGTCCGATACCGCATGTCTTTGAGTAATATGTTGATAGGATTTAAAGATGAGAGAATCCTTGAGATCCGCTGTTATTGAAAAGCGGTGCATCGTATTTGGCCTAGCAATATAAACAGTATCCTGAGATAATTTTAAAAACTCTTTATAATGCTCTGAAAACTTTGCTCCTTCACCAGGCTCCGGCGAGGCGAGATATGCTTTTGAAAACTTTTGGAGGGTATCATTTAAAATGATTTGACCAAAAGACATGGACTGAACACTTGATTCCTTTAATCTACCAGAGATTTGTACCCTTTGTGCAGCGGCAAAAAGAGATACCAAAGATAAGTAAATCAATAACGTACATCTGGTAATCATATTTATAAAACTTTGTTAATGGTTTATACTCCTGTATAGATGCTGTAAGTGTCGATTTTACATAAAATCTAACACAAAAATCTGATGTCAATCATAATAAAATATAAAAAACGCAAATATTATTATTTATAGAAATTCTTTCCTAATTGTCACTCAAAATTCGCTATAACTTATAAACATGAGAAACTTCTTTAATTTGCGTCCGTTTCGTTCTTGACTTTCACAATATCTTCCTTTTTTGAGACTAAATTTACGCTATAGATTTTTTGGCTTATCACAAATCTACCATTTTTTGATAGAAATTGAGATGAGTATTTGATAAACAGTTATAGAATTATTATGTCTTTTCTAGCAGGCCAGCGATGAAGTAAAGTCTACAGATGTTTCCTTTCAACCATCAAGAAAATGGAAGAATATAAGTTATCCTATGAGAGATTTTTAGCTATATTGTAATCACTTACATTTATTGAAATGAAAAACGACAAAACATCACAAAACTACACGTTAAACAGACGTAATTTTGTTACTGGAATTATCCCGGTGATAGCTGGTGCGACAATACCATCCTGGGCTTCCGCGAAGGAGATTCAACAAACCAGTCAAGACAGTGAATTTCCAGGACTTATTACGCGAGAGAAAAAGCCATTAAATATGGAGTTTCCATTTCCTACGTTAAAAAACAGGATTACTCCAAATAACCAGTTCTTCATCAGGAGTCATTTTAACATCCCCAATATTGATGCTGCAAATTGGGAATTAGAGATTGGCGGCAACACCAATCAGGTCATAAAGATCAATCTGAGCGAACTTAAAAAGCTTCCTGCAAAAAAGGTAATGGCTACTATAGAATGTGCCGGAAACGGACGTGCTAACCTCGCCCCAAAAGTGAAGGGTTTAGGATGGGAACAAGGTGGGATCAGCAATGCTGAATGGACAGGAGTACCTTTATCCGTATTGTTAAAAAAGGCTGGGATAAAGGTGGGTACGGTAGACATTATTTTGGAAGGGAATGATGAGGGGATGATTACAGAAGAGCCGAAATCACCAGGGAAAATCAAATTCGCCCGGAGCATTCCTTTAAAAACAGCAATGCAGGATCACATCATCATCGCCTATGAAATGAATGGAAAACCATTGAGTGCTGAACATGGTTTCCCGGC
Source organism: Pedobacter sp. Leaf41 (assembly GCF_001422545.1). Classification (GTDB taxonomy): domain Bacteria; phylum Bacteroidota; class Bacteroidia; order Sphingobacteriales; family Sphingobacteriaceae; genus Pedobacter. Next base: position 424,688 of record NZ_LMLE01000006.1, read on the forward strand.
AAGGGCAATTATTCCAGGATGGTATGGTATGGCATCTGTGAAATGGCTGATGAAAATTACTGCATCTGAAAAGCCGTTTGATGGCTATTGGCAGACGATTGAATATGCTTACTGGAAGCGTGTTGAAGGACTACCTACCTTGACGCCCGTAACCACTACATTGGTTAAGTCTGAAATATCAAGGCCGGTATTGTTTGAAGCGGTGCCGGCTGGAAAACCTTATCAAGTAAGGGGTGCAGGATGGTCAGGTGATAGTAACCTATCGAAAGTAGAAATAAGCACGGATAAAGGCAATTCATGGCAACCAGCAAAATTAATTGGTCCTGCTATCCGTTTCGCCTGGCGGCTATTTGAATTTGAATGGGTGGTTCCTGCTAAGACTGGAAGATATAGTTTAATGGCTAGAGCGACAGATCAAAATGGCAAAACGCAACCCATGGAGCATGATTTAGACAGAAGAACTTACATGGTTAATTTTATCTCGCCAATTGATGTAGATGTAATATAGCTCAATAAGAACAAATTTCAGGATCTTGCGGTTATCGCATAAGGCTTGTCTGGCATAAACAGTTTATCACATTTAATATTCTACATCAAACCATGATCAGATTCACGTCTATACTTTTACTATTTGCTAGTTTCTCTGCACGAGCACAACATGAACACATGCAAATGGCAACTAAAAAAAATATCTTCCTTGGGCAAATGGCCCATATGATGATGAAGATGGATGAAATATCAGCTACCACATCTGCAGACAGAGATTTCATACAAATGATGATCCCACATCACCAGGGTGCTATTGATATGGCAGAAGAAGAGATTAAGACCGGAAAAAATAAAGAAATGATTCAGCTGGCTAAAAGTATCAAAGCTGAGCAACAAACCCAGATTCAGCAAATGCAACTCCTGCTCAGCCATCCTGAAGGATTTATCGCTACAGGCAACCAACATCAAAACGCTAACCAGAAGATGATGAAAGTGATGATGGAACAAATGCCTGAAGAAAAACAATTGACGGATACTGATCTGTCCTTTGCAAAAATAATGCTTCCTCACCATCAGGCTGCCATCGACATGGCTAAAGTTGAGTTGCGGTATGGAAAAAATAAAAATGTAAAAAGACTGGCCGAGAATATTATCTCAGATGAACAGATAGAAATCCAACAAATGAAGACATTTACAACCTCCCATTAACATATGAAAAAGATATCCTTGTTTACGCTATTTATATCCAGTTTTGTCCTACAATCAAAAGCACAATCAATCTATGCCCAAGACAGGGTTTATACAGGCAATCAGATATCTAATACGGTTTCTGTCTTAGATCCCTCAACACAAACGCTATTAGGAAATATTGTTCTTGGTAAACCCCAACCTGATATCTTAAGTCCTCTATATAAGGGACAGGCCCTGGTTCATGGCCTGGGTTATTCCCCTAAAAAGCAATTACTAGCAGCGGTTTCCATTGGATCAAATTCAGTAACCTTTATTTCAACAGCAAAAAATAAAGTATTAAAAACTGTTTATATCGGACGTTCACCGCATGAGGCAACCTTTAACCCTTCAGGATCACAGGCATGGATATCGGTAAGAGGAGAATCGTATATCAGCGTAATTGATGCAAATAAACTGATTGAAATCAAGCAAATCCCAGTAGCCGACGGCCCGGGAATGGTTGCTTTTACTCCAGATGGAAAATGGGCTTATATTTGTTCCAGCTTTACTGCAGAAGTGGATGTAGTGAATGCAACTTCTTATGCTATTGTAAAGCGTATTCCAGTAGTTAGTCCATTTTCTCCAAATATATTCTGTAGTCCTGACGGGAAATGGATTGCATTGACACATAAGGATGTAGGGAAGATCACTGTCATCAGCACGGAGACAAATACTATACATACAGTACTAAATACAGGTCCAATTACCAACCATGTCACTTTTACTTTAGTTAATAATTCACCTGTGATGCTGGCAACCATTGGCGGAGAAAACAGCTTAAAAGTATTTAGTGTTTCACAAGATTTCAAGCTTACTGATAGCATTGCGACAGGATCATTGCCACATGGCGTCTGGACTTCAGCAGATGGTAAATTTGCATATGTCGGATTAGAAAATGATGACCAGGTACAAGTGGTTGATCTGGTAAAAATGGCCGTTGTAAAAACCATTGCTATTGGACAATGTCCGCAAGCATTGTTGTACGCCGCTAATGCCAGCCCTGCAAATGCCTCAAAAGAAAATTTAACCCCGCTTAATCTTGCAGACAAAAGTCAGGTGATTAAATTGATGAATAAGGATAATTCAATGTCATCAGGCATGCTAAACGTAAGAAGCGTAGGCTTGACTGATCTTGTCCAACAGGACTTTAAAAAACTCGAGCCAAATACTTCGTATACTTTAGCGTTAACCAACTCCTCAAATGATACGTTTAACGCAGATTATGTCATCAATTCTTTTAAGACCGATGAAAAAGGAGCTTTTAGCGGTCAATCCTCGGGGATAATTAAGAGTGTAGGAACAGGTGGCGCCGATTATAAACATGTGGTTCTTATTGATGATCTTTCAAAAAAGCTGGTGATGATCAGTAACTAATGTATTTTAAACCAAAGATATAACTGCCCATAATGCAGCACTTGAAATTACTATCCATAAAATTACGCCTTGTAACAGTGGCATTATCCCCACTGCTTTCAAGATAGTAAATGAGAGTCCGCTTCCTATCAGGAACAATGTTAAAGTTAAGCCTACTTTTGCTAATGCTACAAAGTAGGGCGCAAAAGGCTTAATAAAAGGTAAGTAGGTGTTGGCGATCATTGCCAGGATAAATAGCCCTATAAAATAGGGTATACTAACTTTGCTATTGTTGCTTTTGAATAGGAAAGATGTACCAAACGCTACGGGAACAATCCATAGTGCTCTGGCTAACTTAACAGTTGTGGCTATCTGTAGTGCTTGTTCACCATATTTACTGGCTGCCCCAACAACAGAACTGGTATCGTGAATAGCAATGGCACACCACATACCAAATTGTGACTGTGACAAGTTAAGCGCATGTCCGATAGCGGGGAAAAGAAATAAGGCCACCGAGTTGAGTATAAAAACAGTACCCATTGCAACGGAGATCTGTTTTTCTTCTGCGTTCATTACAGGCGACAATGCAGCAATAGCACTTCCACCACAGATCGCCGTTCCAGCTGATATCAAAAAAGATGTTTTACGTTCTATTTTAAATACTTTTCCCAGGATAAAACCAATGATAAGCACTCCGAAAATAGAAACTACGGTAAACAGTACGCCTTCTTTTCCTGCTTTCATTGCACTGAATACATTCATTCCAAATCCTAGCCCGACAACAGAAATTTTTAGCAGCAGGTTTGTGGCCTTGTGATTTAAATGCAGATAGGGATGTTCCATTAGTTGCGCCAATACTAATCCTAGCAATAAGGCTAAAGGAGGCGACATAAATGGAAAGAGGCACAGCAAAACTGCCAGGATGAAGATAATTTTGCGGGTGTTTAAATTTAAGTTTAGCAGGTTACCCGCCTTTATTTTAGAAGAATTTGAATTGTCTTTGATTTGTGTCATGATTTTGATTGTCTTTATTTTCTAATTCAAAGATCCATAACTAATAAACCCCGATCAAATCATTAAAACTTATCTTCCATAACTTCATGTTATAGAAGATAAGTTTTTAGACATTATTTATTCCCAACCCCATTTTTTGAAAATGAGATGTCCTTTATCGGATTGCATAAACTTGATAAAATCCTCAGTTTCCGACTTATGCGTACCAGTGCTACCCCTCACTACAGGTGTACCTCTATAGACTGTTTGTGTAACAGGAATCCTAACCATTGAGGTGAGGTCTGGTAAACGGTTATGCCAGGAGCCAAATGTTATCCAGGCATCATATTGAGGATCATTTTTCCATGCAGCAATACCCAATGCCGAATTTGCAAATGTACCTGCTATACGCTGCTGTATGTTTGCAATCAGATCTTGTCGACCTGCCAAATCTTCCCAAAGCCCCATTTGCCCAGCCCCATTCACATCAAGAATTTTCACACCTGGTTTACAGAGATCGCCCAGATTTTTGATGTTTTTAGGATTGCCGGGCCGTACAAGGATCGCTGCCGCACGTTTATATAACTCTGTCCGAGAGTTCGCCACTATCATGTTTGGGTGGTCAGACATGAATTTTGAAAGCATGTATTCTGCTCCTCCAAAGAACAGATCTGCATGTTTCATTGCATCCGGCATCCATTCATTATCTGGCCCGGCAGTGACTTTAATTACGATATCATGCTGCTTTCCAAAAACCTTCGCACATTCATTGATCGGTCCGAGCGGCCCACCGGGACCATAGACATATAAAGTATCATTTGGAATTTGTGCATTCCCAATGGTCACTACAGCAACGACTGACAATATGGTTAAAAATATATTTTTCATTGTGTTTATGTTTAAGGTAAATCAAAACCAAACTTTTTGTAGATGGCAGCAGCCTGCGGACTGATCAAAAAATCCATAAAATCTTTTGCAGCGGCCGGATGTGGCGCATCTTTTAACTGTCCGGCTATATATTGCGCATGGATATTCTCTTTTTCAGGAATTTCAATGAGCTCAACAGGATGGCCAATCATTTTCTGATAGTAGGCCTCAGTATACCATACTGGAGCGGCGTCACTTTCATTGTATAGGATCCTCATTGGTGATTGGCGATGATGGATCATGGTAAGATAAGTAGTCTTATCTTTAACTTTATCTTCCATGATGGTAGATTTTAATGTTTCTCCTCCAGCTTTCAGATAGGCTTCTTCAATACGTTTACCAATCCCTTCATTTTCTGGATTTGGCATACTGATCCTCAGCTCTTTATCTGCTAAATCTTTGAGTGACTTCAATGCCTTCGGATTTCCCTTTTGGACCATGATTGCCAACCTGTTTCTAGCATATAAAGTCGTTTTGCTAAACCATTCAGGGGTCATGTCTATCCGGTTCTTACCAGCTGTATAAACATCCGGCTTTAAGGTAATTCTCATGTTGCCCACCACAATGCTACCGGTTTTTATTTGTTGGGCTAAAATGCCTGGGGGAAGCGTTTCGGCAAATACCCGCTGATACTGTGGATATGACTTTTTAAAGGCTGCAATTAATTCGTCAATGCACATAAACTGGTTACCGGCAAAGAAAACCACCAGTTGGGGATCATTAATGTCTCCAAAAAGATCAGGCACATTGTCTACTCCAGGTACTGTGAACTGAACTTTACTTTCAGGTGGAGTATTCCAGGGCGGATCAAAGCGATGATCCTGGGCCTTAACATTTCCACAAAGCAATAAAAATGCAACTGTGGCTAAAAAGGTGTGATTTATATATTTCATGATTTTCTAATTATTTGGTTTAAGGATGTACAACTGCCCATCCCTGATATTGACGGATGATGATTTCACCATTGCCGCTGGGTACATAACTGATAAAATCAAATAAGGTATTTTTTTCGATCTTTCTTTCTCTGACGGTATTTTCGCATTGTGCAAGAATTACTCCTCTGGACTGCAGTTCTAATAATGTTTTTTCAAAAGATCCGTTCTTCTGGTAAACAGCTACGCCATCTCCAAAGGCAATAAGTTCTGCATTGATTTTCCCTTTTAACCTGGGATCGTCGAGTGCATTTTTTAGGTTTCGAAGTGTTCCTGCAATCTTTTTCTCATCACCGTTATTGATTACATACAGTGCCTTATAATTTTTAAGGGTGGCTTTTGCCCCTGTAAAATTAGCAGGTGTAGTTTGGGCAAAAGTGGCCGAGGTTGCTGCGATCAGCAAAAATAATGTACAGATTAAGGTTATTTTTTTCATGATTTTAGATTTTGATAATTTATTTAGTTGTTAATTTTACTTGTTTTTCGGAGGTTACAATTGGTGCAAATGGACCATATTTATGCTGATTTTCAGAAAATTTGTCGGCATATGGTCCGTATGGCGCATCAAAAGGTTTTTTTAACAAATCAGGGTAATCTTTTCTTTGATCTTTATGTGGTCTTGGCTGTGAGTTCACAAAAGCAGCGAGATCCCAGGCCTCCTCATCACTTAACTGCGCATCTCCATATCTGGCGCCATATGGCATATTGTTCTTTACGAACCCCGCAAAGTTACTGAGTCTATACATCCCTGCGCCATCATTGTAGCTGTGTTTGCCCCATAATGGCGGATAAACATAAGTTAGTTTGTCTTCATCGAGTATTCCCTCACCCTTTGCACCATGACAACTTTGACATTTACTGGTATATAAAATCGCTCCATGTTTGACATTCGCTGCCCTATCCAGGTATTTTAATTTTTCGGTTCCCGTTCCAAATACTTTCTCCCCTTTTTTTACACCAGTTCCAAGCCATTTCATATAAGCCAGCATTGCCTGTATCTCTTTACTAGATTCGTCTGGTACTTTGCCTGCAAGACTTCGATTGAAGCACTCTGCAATACGTGCCGATGCAGGTTCAACCTTTCCTGATCTGCCACTCATTTTAGGAAAACTGGAAATAAAACCAGCATAATTATTTCCGAACAGTTTGGTTCCACCCTCGAGGTGACAATTCTGACAGTTCATACCATTTGTAATACGGGCTATGGATCCATTTGGCCCAAAATATTTGCTCGTATGTGCTATTAATTCTTTGCCATACCTAATCATCTGGCCGTACTTGGTGTCCGCCGGAATCGTATTTTCATCAGGCGCTTTCCAGGCATCAGCAGGTACAACCTGGCTTTTGACTTTAACAGCAGCTATACCGGTTTCCACATCCTGTTTGGTTTTTGCTGTCAATTCTACATCTGGCTGCCCATTAAAGAATAAAGTGCAGATGAAAATAGTTCCACAAGCAACAAATAGAATCGCAATGATAGCCGTTGTCCTGGCTGTATATATAAGTGCTTGTCTGATTTCTTTTTCTTTTGATTCCTTATTCATAACCAATGTTTTTCTGTTACAAATGTGCATTTATTCTACGCATCAGAAAAAGCATAAAAAGTTATTGATGATAACATAAGGTTATGATGTCAGTACCTGTTGAAACAAATTGTTTGTATCTTAGCTTATCTACTAAAACCGTGTATGATAGATTTCCGTTTGCAAGTATTTTATGCTGTCGCTAAAAGGCTGAATTTTACAAAGGCCTCGGCAGAGTTATTTATCAGTCAGCCTGCTGTAACCAAACACATTAAAGAATTAGAGCAGGAGTTCAAAATGTCATTATTTGAACGCAGTGGAAACAAAAAAATCAGCCTCACCCCAGCCGGCGAATTATTGTTGCATTACGCAGAACAGATTTTTGGAACCTACCGGGAACTGGAATATGATATGAATCTACTTACTAAACAGCATAAAGGAATATTGAGGATTGGTGCCAGCAGTACTGTGGCACAATATATCATTCCACCTGTATTGGCACAGTTTCACAATAAGTTTAAGGATATACAAATCCAACTGGTTACCGGAAATACAGAAGATGTAGAGCAGCGTTTGATTGCTAAGGAAATAGATTTTGGAATCATTGAAGGCATCTCCCGGAACCCACAGATTAAATACGAACAATATCTAAAAGATGAGCTGGTGTTGGTGTGTTCTGGTCACAATTATGCCATGAAAAAGGAAATAATCAAACCGAATGAGTTGAAGGATTATGATTTATTACTTCGTGAACCTGGTTCTGGTACACTAGATGTTATTGCATATGCTTTAAAAGCACACCGGATAAAGGTGGGGGACTTAAATATAGAAATGCAGTTAGGTAGTACCGAAAGCATTAAATCCTATCTGATTCACAGCAAATGCCTGGCTTTTTTATCTATCCACTCCATATTGAAAGAGCTCAAGAACAATGAATGCCGCATCATAGATATCAAGGATATGGTTATCGAAAGGCCGTTTCATTTCATTCAGCTTCATGGTCAGCCGGACGCTCTGGCGGAACTATTTATGCGCTTCGCTAAAAGCTACAACTACAATGTATAGTGTTACCGAAATTTCGAGGAAATATCAGCCAGCTAAAGTGCTGCTGCTCTTTGTTTCTGAAGCTCCTGGAGGTGGCGATAAACATTTTTACCTGGGAAATACTAATCTGTTTCGAACAATTTATCTTGCATTTAGTGAGGTATTTGGCGATTTTAAATCTGTAGAAGATTTTTTGCAGTTCTTTAAGGGCACTGGATGCTTTTTGGAACATCTAACTTGTACACCTATTGATAAATCGTCAGTGAAAATCAGAAAGAACCAAAGGCAGGGTGGAATAGAGCAATTAGCTCATAAAATCAGAACATATCAACCCCGATTAATCATGATCCTAATGAAAAGCATTGAACAAGAGGTTAAAGAATCTATTGACCTATCAGGCTTATCGTTTATCGAAGAAATTGCAGTTACCTGCTATCCTGCCGGCACTGAATCAAACAGGCTTGCTTGCATCCGGGATACCAGGGTTATCATCTCCAAACTGGCATCGATATTGACATAACATGCAAAATATGTTGCTTATATACCGATACAGAACAAGATGAAAATTCAAGAACAAGAAAATACCAAACAGCATGCAGGAGACCATTTGGCTAATGAAAGAACATTTTTGGCCTGGATCAGAACCAGTATTGGTATCATGGGATTTGGTTTCGTGGTAATGAAATTCTCGCTATTTATCAAGCAGATCAGTGCTGCACTGGGGAGTAAAGTACCACTGCACCAAACCGGAGATTCCCGCATTATCGGGATTTTTCTAGTTGCCTTGGGAGCAATTACTATCATTTGTTCTTACTTAAGATATAATTCAACGAAAGAACAACTGAATCAGGGGGTGTATTACCACTCAACACTTTTTGTTAAAGTTTTAACCGCTTTAGTTTTCATAGCCAGTATACTTTTATTGCTCTACCTTATTAAAACAACATAGGAAGTTAAATTCATCATATATCAATAACATCTCCGGGTAGGCTTATTTTGTGAAAAATAATACCGGAATTTCAAAATGCTCGCTATAAGTTTATAGCGTTGTTCTAAAAAGGTATTTTGCATAAACATCATGTACAGGTAATATTTGTTTTGGCTTCAGCGCATCTGCAAAAGCTGATACAATAAGTTACTGTAGTAAATGGAGCCGAGTTCTACTGGCAGTACTGCTTTATCAATGTTCTGGAACGATATTCATCTCTTATTGCAGAGAGTACAAGTAAGTAGTAATTTCGTTTTTTGAGGAGCTGTTTTCTCTTTGCTGTACTTGATGCTTTAAAAAAGAGAGGAATGAAAACGGTCGATATACCATAATAGTGCAGTTTATGACTTAAACCTAAAATTTAAGCGTTGTTTTTTGTTACAGGTTGCTGACTGCATTGGTCAAGGGTCTTATGAAAATTTCACCTTTTTATGATAATTTACCGGAACAGGATAAGGCAATATTTTATGTTCCCGTAAATATTTTGGGTACCGCAATACGCTGTGAAGAATATATACCCGAATGGCCACTGAAAAAATAGGCTGTAAAACAGGCTACCGCAAAAAACATGGTGTATTCACTACCAAAAAGTTCTATACCCATAATCGTACAGGCAAGGGGTGTATTAGTTGCACCAGCAAAAACTGCAATAAATCCAAGGGCAGCAAACAAACTAACTGGAGCATTTAATAAGGTCGAAAGTGCATTGCCTAATGTTGCGCCAATATAAAATAAAGGGGTTACCTCACCACCTTTAAATCCTGTTCCAAGGGTCAAAGTTGTATAAATGGTCTTCCATAACCAGCTCCAAGTATCTGCCCCGCCAGTTTGGAAAGCAGATGGAATGGTTACTGCACCCGGATATTCTGCATCAATACCCAGGCTTAAATAATCCGGTTTCCCAATGGCATAGCTTAGCCCGATAATAATTAAGCCACCTAAAACTGGAATCAGCCATTTTATTTTACAAACCTTTAAGAAGAAGCCCTTTATTTGATGTACCATTATTGCAAATAAGTAGCTTGCCAGACCAAATAAAGCTGATGAAAAGATAATCTTAACAAGCAGTAAAAGATTTATTGGTAAGTATGCTGATAAAAAATAGGCGCTTTTAGCAATCACATCAATATGGTAGGCAGTGTGATGAATGCCCCAGGCTGAAACAGTTAAATCACCAACAATACTGGCTATTAGTGCTGGTAATAAGGCCTTATATTCTATTCTTCCAATAGCCAGCACCTCTAATGCAAATATGGCACCGGTAAGTGGTGTACCAAACACAGCGCCAAATCCAGCCGCAATTCCTGCGGTAAGAAGCACCTTGGTGTCGGTTTCATTAAGTTTAAGCAATCTGCTGGCTATACCGGCAATACTGCCACCAATTTGCACAGCAGTACCTTCTCTTCCTGCTGAACCACCGAACAAATGAGTAATTACCGTAGTCACTAAAATTACAGGAGCCATATAGCTGGGAACTCCGCCACCTGGACTATGAATTTCATCCATAATCAAATTATTTCCCTTTTCAGAAGATTTACCGACAGATTGATAGATGAAATGAATAACTATCCCGGATAGCGGTAGCAGAAAAAGTAGCCAGGTATGCTGAAAACGAAAATGAATTGCCAGATTAAGTAACCCAAGGAACAAAGCGACAATGCTACCAATTACAACAGCAACCGGTAAAACCAGGACTGTCCACCTGATCAGGTGTTTGATGATCGCGTAATGTTCATGTAAAGGGATTTTATTGTTTGTTGTCATTATAACTAAAAGATGTGATTAATTGCGATTGTGAAGCATACTGCCTTATATAGATATGTCAAAAGCTACAATCAATCCGGAAAGGTTGCTGTCCGGATTGTTTGAGCTTTCATGTGTTATTTTATACTTAGTTATCAGTTTTCCTAAAAGTTCCCGACTTATCAAATTTCGCTTCTAAGTCATTAGAAAGACTGACCTCATAACCGTTTGACTCGAGTTCGATTTTTTCTGTTTTTTCGCCTTCATAATTTTTTTTTAAGTAAGCATTTATTTTGGCGGGCAGGATGCTTGCAGGTATCATATTTCCATTTCCATCCAATTCTAAGATTTTCCCTGAACTGCTAAATTCAAGTTCGTAACCACTGCTGAGATGTACCTCGTATTTATTGTCATCACGTTCGACCCGGCTGACTTTTTCTTTTGGAAATTTTTTTTGAAGATAAGACTTTGCGGTCTGTGGTAATGTTTGCGCCATTGCAGCGAATGAAGTAAATACTATGAGGGCAGCTAGGGCTATTCTTATTTTTGTTTTCATATGATTTGGAAATAGATTATGATTTTTTGAAAGTATTTTTACCTGCAAACGAGCTTTGACCACCCAATTCTTCCTCTATGCGAAGCAATTGATTGAATTTAGATACTCGCTCGGAGAGGCAACCGCTACCAGTTTTAATATGACCAGCATTGGTGGCCACGACAAGATCAGCAATTGTCGTATCCTCTGTTTCACCACTTCTATGGGAAATAAAACAATGATAATTGTTTTTCTGTGCCAGTTCAACAGCCTGCAATGTTTCCCAAATGGTTCCGATCTGGTTTAATTTGATTAGCACACTATTACCAATACCTGCATCTATACCTTGTTGGATGATCTCTGGATTGGTGCAGAAAATATCGTCACCTACCAATTCTACTTTCTTGCCCAGGCGGTCTGTCATTTTTTTCCAGCCTTCCCAGTCATTTTCACCCAAACCATCTTCCAGTAAAACGATAGGATACTTATCAATCCACTGCTCCCAAAGGTCAATCAACTGATCAGAGGTAAAGTTTTCTTTCGTGCTTTTAAACAGGCTGTATTTACCATCTTTCCATAGCTCACTCGTTGCTGGGTCAAGGCAGATTGAAATATCTTCACCAGGCTTATAACCAGCCTTTTTTATTGCCTCCATGATGACTTCAACTGCTTCCTCATTGGATTTTAAGTTTGGCGCAAATCCACCTTCGTCACCAACACCTGTAGAATAACCCTTACCTGTTAACAATGATTTAAGAGTATGAAATACTTCTTCACCCATACGGATGCTTTCCTTAAATGTAGGTGCATTGTGTGGTGCAATCATAAATTCCTGGAAGTCCACATTATTATCGGCATGACGGCCACCGTTGACTACATTCATGCAGGGTACCGGCATAATGTATTGGTCTCTTTCTACTAACTGTCTGTACAATGGAATTTGTTTTGAACTAGCAGAAGCACGTGCAAAAGCAATTGAAGCTGCAAGCATGGAATTGGCACCCAGCCTGGATTTATTTTCCGTTCCATCGAGTTCAATCAGTCTTTTATCAAATGCTTCCTGGCTTTCAAATGTTTGTCCAGCCATTGCGCTATTAACCTCCTTATTTAAGCCAGATACAGCAATCTCAACTCCTTTACCCTGGTAACGGGACTGATCCCCATCACGAAGCTCTACTGCTTCTTTTTCGCCAGTACTGGCGCCAGATGGGGAGATACCTCTTGATGTGGTACCATTAATTGTAACCTCAACTTCTACAGTTGGATTGCCTCTGGAATCTAAGATCTCGCGGGCATGAATTTTTGATAATTTCATAGTTTTTGTTTGATATTGAATTTTAGTGTTTGTTCAGTTTGATAACAAATGAATTGCAATAAGAGTAACATTTTCCGAAGGTTAGCTGGCACTGGTAAATGGAATATTTCATCTTTTTGCCTTAAAAAACTCAGACACAAAAAATGTATTCTTATTAAACAGAAAGACTTATCAACCAAGAATGAGATAATCCTATACCAAGGCCTTTGGTAATAGTTCTTATTAGAAGATTTAGATTGTAGAATTCCTTTTTCAAGGGATGAGAAGCAGAAAAATTTCATCACAACCGGAATGGTTGAAAATAAGATGTATTGTTGAAATGTTGATTTTAATATTTTCACCTACAATAGTTTGATCCTGTAGGTTTAATTACCTATAGGTTATTGTAGGCGCCATTAGCTCTTAAAAGCGGTTGAATCGGAAGGACACCATTTCCGTATTACAAATATAATACTAATAAAATAACGTGCAAAATCTTAAAGTAGGTGTTGAGAATTTAATTTATCACTATTCCCTGATTATTTAATAAGTTTTCAGGAGGCGTGGCTTAAGTATGGATTATACTTAGCAGAGTTGCCTACGATTATACTGCTGTACTCCGCTTTTTTCCTATATAATCATAAACTCATTTCATTAATCAAACTCAATTTTTAGTTTTTGATAATGAGTAAATGATAAAATATAATGACAAATTAAAGTTCGTTTTTTGAGACAATTTTATTTCTTTGCCGCAATTTGTGCAATTAAACTTTCAGCTGAAAGATAAGCAGTAGGGGATGAATACTTTTTTTTTGAGACAGTTATGAACTATTTATTCTTTCTGAGCCAAATTAATGCTTTTTTGATTTTTAAATCATCCTTCAGGTTTTCGAAGTTATCACCATTAACAACTTTCAAATCTGGTTCAAGATACTTTGGATAGATTTTTCCATTACGATCTGCCGCATAATCTACAGCTAAATTGAGTCCTGAATACTTATTTAATTTAAAGCCTAGATTACTCGTCGTATAACCGCCACTTTGCTCGCCAATAATAACAGATTTCGTTCGGCCAATGAATGAGATTGCGGTCATTTCACCAGAACTTGCGGTATTTCCACTGATCAAAATTGCGACAGGTATATCTTTACCCACAGGATAGCCACTATATTTTATAGGCGAAACTTTAACTGAGTCGACATAAAAAGTGCCATTCTTAATAATCCAGGATCCATCAGGCTCGTATGTGGAGGTGAGAAATCCACCAACTTTTCCTTCTCCTATTAAATCGCTTAAACCCGCGATCATTGGATACATATTGCCTCCAGTGTTTACTCTCAAATCAATAACCCATCCTTTGATATTCTTGTCATTGACTTTAGATAGTGCATTTTTAATTTCTTTAGCGATGCTATCCATTTGCTTTCCTCTAAAATCGTTGTTTCCAGGAATTAAAATGTAGGCAATATCTTTAGTAATCTTTTCTGCATGAACGGATTGATATTTTTTTGTAGCGGTGGCTATAATATTGTTTATAGGATTGGCTGCCTTTTTATTCCAACTATATGTTTTTTCTCTAAATTTTAAACTGCCGTGATGATCATCAATTTGCTCGAATATATAAGGATATAGATGTAGAACATCTTCATACCGCTTTGCTCCAATAGCTTTAGCATAAACATTTGACCGTAAATCATTCCAATTTACTTTAGTATTTAAGGAGTGCTTTCTAATTATATTTAAGCTGCTATCTAAGTAAGCTCTTACGCTATCGGCAATCAATGATTTGTCATTTTGAGCTTTTACTATCCAAGGCGTCAAAAATATAATTACTGCTAAAATTCGTTTCATAAAACTTGAGATGAAAATTAGCCATTTGAGGTTGCATTCAATTAATTTTTTTTAATTTTTTTCTTTGCCGAATTTGGTGCATTTAAACTTACAACTGAACGAGAGATATACAAGGGGGATGCATAACTTCGTTTTTTTTGAGACAAATTTAAAAGCGAATGTGAACGCCTATCAAAAATTCACCGTTTTTTTATAAATGATATTTTACTAACTAAAATGTTCTAAACGCCTAACTTCATCTAATTAAATCAAAATTTTAACATATTAAAGCTGAATGGAAACTGCTCAACCGCTCCCTATATTTTGGAAGGAATGTTCGATAGCGTTCATCTGACTGTCCGAAATTGAACACCTAACGCTTTCGTAGCATTACAAATAGGCTCTTGGGAGGTATGTTTGAAGTAAGCATTACTTGGCATAATAATAGAAACGAACTATAGAACTTGCACATCATATTTAAGTGCTTTTGATTAGTGACATTTAAACTTTCAAATCTGTGATAGGACATCATTTATTATTTATATACAGAAATTTTAAGAGGTTTAAAATTTCCTTTTTTGTAAATCTTATCGGATTATCTATAGGATTGATATGTACTCTTTTAATCTATTTCTGGATCAGGGATGAGTTAAACATTGACAAGTTCAATGACAATGATACATATCTATATCAAGTATTAAGAAATGAACCACTTAACAATACGGTAAATACCGAAGAATACACTCCTGGACTCCTGGCCCGTGCCCTTGCATCTTCTATTCCAGAAGTCGAGCGTGCTGTAGCAGTCGTACCTCCCAACATTTCCTACAAGGGTGCACTTTCGGCTGGTAGATCAAAAATTTTCACTATCCCTCAGTTTGCTGATCAGGGTTTTTTTGACGTTTTTACTTATCAATTTATTGAAGGAGATAAGAATTCAGTGTTATTGCATAAAAGCGCAATTTCAATTTCGGAGGAAACCGCTTATAAACTGTTTAAAACGACGAAGAACATTATCGGGAAAACCATAGCATTTGAGAACGAATATTTTGCAGGTCAATATATCATATCCGGAATTTTCAAGTCTCAGCCTAGTGCCTCAACTACGTTTGATGTACTATTCAGCTATGACCTCTTTTTAGAAAAACGGCCTGAAGTAAAGGAGTGGTCTAATGGCGGCCCGTCAACCTTTCTAATTTTAAAGAAAGATGCAGATATCCAAAGTGTGAATGACAAAATTACTGAGCTGTTTCTTACTAAACGACAAAACACAAAAGAAACCCTATTCGTACAGCGTTTTTCAGAACGATATCTTTATGGTAGTTATGAAAACGGAGTTCCAATAGTCGGAAGAATGGTTTATGTGCGTCTATTTGGTGTAATCGCGTTGTTCATTCTTGGCATAGCATGCATCAACTTTATGAATCTTTCTACCGCAAAGGCCTCCAGAAGAATGAAGGAAGTGGGCATAAAGAAAGTATTGGGAGCAAAAAGGGGAGCGCTAATGGTTCAATATATTGGAGAGTCAATGTTACTAACAGCTATTTCACTGTTCGTTGCTTTGCTTGCCACAGAATTATTACTACCACAGTTCAATTCCATAACAGGTAAATCCTTAAGTCTACATTTTGACCTGAAGCTAATATTGGCGCTATTCAGCATCAGCCTATTAACCAGTTTGGCTGCTGGCAGCTATCCAGCATTTTACCTTTCTGGATTTAATCCAGCGAATGCCCTAAAAGGCAAATTAAACAGTACAAAAAGTGAACTTTTAATTAGAAAGGGATTGGTTGTATTCCAATTTGTTATCTCTATTATATTAATCATATCTGTTTCTGTAATATACAACCAAATAAAATTTGTAAAAAACAAAAACCTGGGCTACGAAAAAGACAATGTTATTTCTTTTGACAAACAGGGAAAATTAGATAAAAACTTTAAGTCGTTTATCTCCCAACTAAAAAGTACGCCTGGAGTGGTAAATGCATCATATATGTATGGAAGTTTAGCCGGTGGTATCAGCTCCCGTTCAGGTGGACTGTCATGGGAGGGACAAGCATTAGATCAGAAAAACACAAAATTTGATTATCTGGATGTTGATTTTGGCCTTATTGAGACGCTTAATCTAAAAATAGAGCAAGGTAGAAGCTTTTCGCCCGAATTTGGCTCCGACACCTCGGCAATCGTTTTTAACAAAGCTGCAATAAAGACAATGGGGATAAAGGATCCTATCGGTAAAACAGTGAACTTTTACGGGAATAGACAGATAATAGGTGTTGTCGATGACTTTCATTTCGAATCACTTTTTGAAAAAGTTAAGCCCTTCTTTTTTAAGATTGACTATGAAAATGGTGGCAATATATTAGTGCGTATTAAATCTGGGTCAGAAAAGATGGCCATAGAAAATATTGAAAAACTATATAAAGAATTTAACGAAAATCTTCCTTTTGAATATAAATTTTTAGATGATGACTATCAGGTGCAATACACGTTCGAAAACAAGATAGCTATCTTATCGAGGTATTTTGCAGGTACTGCAATTATCATCTCATGTCTCGGTTTGTTTGGACTGGCGGCATTTATGGTGGAGAGAAGATCAAAGGAGATTGCGATTAGAAAGACGCTGGGATGTAGCGATCTAGGTGTTATATCTCTGCTATCGACATTTTTTGTCAGAATTATTTTTATTGCAATTTTCATAGCTTTTCCGATAGGATATTTGATAATGGGCAATTGGCTCGAAAGCTTTGCCTACAGAATATCTTTGCAGTGGTGGCATTTTGCTTTTGCAGGCTTTTTAGCCTTTGTGATGGCTTGGACAGCAATTGCCTCACAAATACTTATCGCTATCAGAATAAACCCAGTAAAATATCTTAAAGAATAGAGCTACGTATAGATCTAATTCTTTGTTCATTAGTTATTTTGAGAGATACTTGATTCTGATAGGGCGCAGCAAATAATCTTTCTCGCTATTCCCTGATTATTTAATAAGTTTTCAGGAGGTGGGGCTTAAGAATGGATTATAGTTAGCAGAGTTGCCTACGATTATACTGCTGTACTCCGCTTTTTTCCTATATTATCATAAACTCATTTCATTAATCAAACTCAATTTTTAGTTTTATAATGAAGAAATGATAAAATACAATGACAAATTAAAGTTCGTTTTTGAGACGAAAATTTACTCACGAATTCGTAGCCTATTAAAAAGCCACCTTTCATTGAGAGTATGATTATATTTGAATAGCTGTTTGTTTATTGATTATTGAATACCTATTTTAGGTTTATGTCATCTTATCTTTGATTCACTCGATTAATATGAAAAATGCGCTATTAGCAATTTTTACCACTATAACTCTTTTCAATTTTTCCTCTGCGCAGTCCGTTTCTGATCCGCTTAAGGCATCATTCGTAACAAGTGATATAACTAACTTTTGGGAAGCGTTTGATAAGATTGATACTGAGCCACAGTCTAACCCTTTTGAAAACATCTATTTAAAACAAGGTTCCGCTGGTGTGCAAGCATTTACAAAAGGCAGAATAGAAAACGCAACGTCTCTGATGAACACAGTTCGAGAACGGAAGAATGACTATGAAAAAGCCAGGCTGAACAGCCTAAAAATGTTGGACAACGAGAAGCAATGCCGGGCGGCATTTATGGCGTTAAAATATCTTTATCCTGAAGCAGTCTATCCAAATATATATTTTGTGATTGGTAGATTTAATTCTGGGGGACACTCTAATCCAACAGGCTTAGTTATAGGAGCCGAAATGATTCAATCAGCCACAGTCCCCTATATGGTTGCCCATGAACTCATCCATTATCAACAGGATAGTATTCCCAAGAAAAACCTAGATCTACTGGCCGCTTGTATTAATGAAGGTAGTGCTGATTTCATAGGAGAACTTATTTCCGGTGGAGGGCCAAATAAGCAGACACATAATTATGGCAATGCTAATGAAGCTAAATTATGGTTGGAGTTCAAGCAAATCATGAATGATAGGGAGGATAGCCATGATTGGATGTATAACTATAAACCTAAAAATGGTTATCCTCCTGATCTAGGTTATTGGATCGGATATAAAATTACAGAATCCTATTACAACAAGGCATCCGATAAGAAAAAAGCTATTTCAGATATCCTTCACATAAAAGACTTTAGAAAGTTCCTAGATGAGAGTGGATATGCGTCAAAGTTTAAATAAAAAAAGTGTGTGTAATTTTTGGTTAAACCAATTGTCCGTTTTTTGATACTTAACATATCTCAAAACATTCAGAAAGCTATATATTTAACACATACCTGATACCAAATCCCTCAATGACAACAACTCGTACAGTTGGATTATGCCTTATCTTATTAGGCATAGTCATGTTTTTTTTCGGAGTATCTATGTTTACTTACCAAGGAAACAATTTAAATTCTTTAGTAAATAAAGCGGGGATGTATTCTTTTGTTCTTTGGTTACCTACCATAGTTACCGGCATTATTTTAATAATTATTGGTCGACGCAGAAGTTAGATTGTTAGAGGAAATGTTATTGAATCATTAGCAATGATATCGAGCATATTAATATCTGAAACGTCCACACCATCAGCAGAAATATTTTGGCTTTATTTAAAATTTCCTCATTCTCTTTCATACTCGGCTAATGAAGCCATTGTCGATGTATCTACCCCATTGGTTAAACCTTTGATAACAATTCCCGCTTCGCTTAGCCTTAAAACCAAATCGATAATGTGTTTTAAGCTTCTTATTAAACGGTCTAATCTCCAAATAACTAGTTCATCACCTTTTTGAAGTTGAACAAATCGTCTTATCGGATTCGCTACTAATCGCCGGCGCTCCGGAAATTGTCTTATTTTAAATTACATCACATTCAGCCTGACGAAGTGCTTAAATCCATTATTTAACTTGTTTCTTTACTAGAAATTCTGGCGCAGCCTATCTTCATTTTTGTATCACTAAAAGCGTTATTTGTAAATAAAATAGACTTTGTTTTATGATACAAGTTTTTGGGAAGCTGGGGTTTTAGAATATTGATTAAATCCTAGACAGATTTTAAAATCTCATAAAACCACCGGTTTTCAATTTTGAGGAATTACGCTAGTATGACAGAAAAAATTACTGGAATTTCGGGCATCGCTCTATAGATTGTGGATGGAGGCCTAATGGATCAGGTAACGATTACAAATATTAGTATGACTGGTGTACAAACGCCAATTTTATGAGATTGGGTAGTCGAAAAAATCCTACAGGAAGCCTAAAGAATGTCATCATCAGCAATGTGATTGCTACTTCTCATAGTCGCATTTCTAGCACTATTGCAGGTTTGCCAGGTTTTGATATCGAGAATGTTGTTTTGAGAGATATTTTTGTGAGCAGTGTGGGTGGTGGTACTAAAGAAGATGCTGATCGCAAGGTGCCGGAAAGTGAAAAGGAGTATCTAGAGAACCGTATGTTTGGCTGGAGTTTGCCTGCATCTGGGTTGTTTATCCGCCATGCAAAAAATATCACAATAGATAATTTTCAGCTTAGCCTACACCAACCAGATTTGCTCCCAATGATTTATTTAGACGATGTGAAACAGCTTAAAGCAACCAATATTAAACAAGATGGCGTTTACATTGATAGCAAGTTGGTGCGTATGGTAAATTCTGAAAGCAGTGTAGTTAATCCATAACGATACCTCACTCTCTATTAGTTTAGTATTAAGGTAACACAAATTTTTTGAAGTTTTATCTTTCAGGGGCTGCTTATTACGTATTAAGGGGATCTTTAAGGATAACTATATTATATCCTAATCTATTATAAGAATCAGCAGTTCTGATAATAGATCCCTTCATACTGCTGAATAAACCAGAATAGAATAACCCCATCTCACCAGAAATATATTTGTTGTAAATTATTGCTTGTCTTTGTTTTAGTATTTTGGCGAAGAGGGGTCAATTGAATTGGTTTTTCCAGCGTATGGCGGCAAGATGGAAAATGATGCAGATTTGATTAATACGGGTATCTATGCTGACGTTAAATGGCATAGCGTGGTAGCCGTAAATACGGCTGGTAAAACTCATGCTTCCCGATTCAATGATGCACCGGTTGATGGAAGTACTGCTGGTGTAATTAACCGAGTTCTCTTTGTAGATCGCCAGACATAGATTGCTGTTGGGGAAAGTGGTGTAGTTGACCTGGCTGCTATCTGACTTCCTTAAGAATAGAAAATACTGCACATATCTCTTTAAGCTTTCGCTGAGTGGTTTAATAATTACTGTTTCCATTTATTTTCTATGCGATTAAAAACTTTGGTGATATCTCAGTTTTGATCCAGGTTTTAGCTCCAATCGTTTTGCCGTCCATATGTTGTTTGCTATCCGATTTTTCACTGAGTAAATCCCATTATGGTTAAAACTCAGCGGTAGGACCCATGCCTCTGATGATGAAAATTCTTTTTCGGCTTTCGCAGGAATCAGAACTATGACTAAAATCTCCTGATGTTATGATTATGGAAGATATCAAAGTTGCACTGGCCATCTGTCAAAGTTAATAAAATATAATTTATATCACATATATGTGATATAAATTATTTATACTTGTGCTATGGCTTTTCATCGCGTTAGACCGCAGATTCACTGGATTGCAATTACAGGTATTGATTAGCCGTATTATTTATCAATGCAAATACTAAATGTTAAACATAAATTCAAATCACAAATCATGAAAAAAGTCATCTTATCAGCAATTTTTGCTTTTTCAGCACTAGCTTTTTTGCCAACTTCCTCAAAAGCACAAACTACTCCGAAAGCTCCAAGTACTTCCGGAGCTCAGAGTACAGCAAACAGGGCCATGTCCGCGCCTGAACCAACTAATGCATTAGCTGCATGGTCTGAGGCATACCAATATGCAATGTCACATAACTTTGGATTACAAGATTCTCTGTGGTATGCAAATGCAAGGATGAAGGTTTGGATTAATAGTCATAGCTAAGTTTCTCTCAAAAGGTAGCAAGATAACACCTCGCTACCTTTTTCCAAATAATTCATAAGGGTCGAATTCTACGGCTTTAATCCACGATATGATTTTAGGGTTAGTCTGCAATGTTCCTAGGTTCGTTTGCAGTGGATAGTCAGTTTTCTTATCATGACTATAGAATAGATTATCCGATTTGAGAGCATTCTCTCATCAGAATCGTTTAGCGGTCAATAGCCAGATTCAACTTAAATTTTTAATAGATTTTTTTTTAGTAGCACTTCTACCTCAATTTATTATCTTTTGCTTATTGAATTCCTTGCTCATCAGCGTTTCTACACTTGAGCTATGCTTATTGATGAGGATCAATTTTGTTCCCAAAGTGAAATGCCTTCAGGAACATAACCGCAATTCTCTCGGCAATTGACAATGCCATCCCAACCTTCCACATTCGCAGCAGTGCCGGAAGGAAAGTCTGTTAATGTACTCAAAGGCGTAGTTGCCTAAACAAGTCTAGAGATCAAGATAGGAAAATAGCCTTTGGAATCTATTTTACTAGCCCACAATTCTATATCATTTCTATCAATCAGTCTCATCGAATGTATAATCTTTGACTATGCTATAAAAAAGAAGTGATATTAGGGACCTAATTATCTGCTATTCTACCAATCACTTCTCAATTATTTTCAATAGAGAAAGGTGCGTTTATATAGGTAGCTTTAAGCATTGAGTTCGGCTATCTCTCACTTAAATAAGCTGTATTTTTTTGTACTTTGAAATACTGTTTTAATCAATTTATCCGAAAAATCATTTGAATTACTGGCCATCGTTGTATCCAAATACGCATTACTTATAATTTTTCATATTTGCCAAATTATTTGTTCTATTATCATCTGGTCAAGGTGACCTAATCTAAAATCACCTTGATTTTTGACGTCGGATTAAATGAGTTTTTTCTCTCCAAATCTCGATTATAGGCTCAATAAGCAACAAAAAGCGATTTAAATGTTTAATGTATTTTTGCTAATCGGTGCTTTTTTTTAATGTAAAACCCTGTAAATTAAATATCTACAGGGCTTTTTTCCTAAATCTTTTTAAGATAGATTATTTGATTATGAAAATCGATAAATTAAGACATGACCTCTTAGTACTACTTTCAGCAAAAAGCTTAGCTTCTATTAATGAAGGGAATAAAGATATTTTTGTCGAAAGATCAAGAATCATAGAATTTCTGGGTAATGATGGGAAGAGGTGGCCACTTATTCTTTCAGAACTACTAGAAGCTGACGAAATCAAGGTGTATAATACTAATGGCCAAAACGGATTCTTTTCAACGGATTTGGGCAACATGGCTTATTCTAATAAAAAATATCTACTTCGGCACCAAAATTTGATGATTAATAGGGCAAAAAACTTCATGCAAATTGCTATCCCATTATTAAGCTTTATGATTACCGTTTGTATTGGTAATGTCTGAAATAAGACTGGATAGAAAGAATACACAATTAATGATTTATTAATTAGGATCTCTAAAATAGAAGACATAAAAAAAATAATCCCTGACAAGCTGCAAAGGCTTGAAAGATATTCAACCTCAATTATCCTGATAACAATTTTTGCAGATACTTAAAAAGCATAAGACTTTATCGTAATTTATATTCCAAACACTTATCTTTGATTTTTACAAATAAAATGAACTCCATCACGATCAAAGAATTTTATCAGGATATATTGGGAGAAAGCTGTCCTGATATAAATCAATTTCTAACGGATAACATTCATAAAGATGTCGGCCATTTCAATGTTTTTGATATTTCAGAAATTGCCAAGACCTGCACCTCGAAAACAGGTGTGCCTTACAATAAGAGAACTTATTACAAGATAAGCTTGATTAGTGGGCAAAATAGAGTGGAATATGCAGACAAAACGGTGGTGATTGACGATTGCGCTGTGCTGT
This sequence comes from Pedobacter sp. Leaf41, assembly GCF_001422545.1. Taxonomy (GTDB): domain Bacteria; phylum Bacteroidota; class Bacteroidia; order Sphingobacteriales; family Sphingobacteriaceae; genus Pedobacter. The sequence goes on from NZ_LMLE01000006.1 coordinate 447,987, forward strand.
TTGCTTCTCCTAAAATCCCTTATAACTACACCCATCTTCGTACAGATCAATCTGGGCATTTTTGCGTTTTTACCAAAGATTTTCTTCCTGCCTCAAAGATTGGATTAGAACTCGACAATCTGCCTGTTTTTTCGCCGCAAAGCGATTTCGTCTATCAAATATCAACAGAACAGTATCAAAAATTTGAAGCTGTTTTCTTAAAAATGCATGAGGAGATACAATCTGATTATATTTATAAGTACGATTTGTTAAGGAACTATCTGATGGAGCTGATTCATTTTGGGCAAAAATTAAAGCCTATTCTGCCGGTAGAAAACATTAAAACTGCCGCTTCGAGAACCACAACCTTATTTATCGAGCTATTGGAAAGACAGTTTCCGATTGAAAATATTAGTCAAATCTTAAAATTAAAAACCCCAGCAGATTTCGCTGGGATTTTAGGCGTTCATATCAATCACCTTAACAGAGTTTTGAAAGATACCACAGGTAAAACCACCGGCGAAATCATCGGCAGTCGCATTTTTAGAGAAGCTAAAATTTTGCTTACACAAACTTCCTGGAATGTTTCTGAAATTGCCTTTACATTAGGATTTGAAGAGGTAGCACATTTCTCAAATTTTTTCAAGAAATATGGAAACCAATCGCCACAACATTTCAGAGAATTAGCTATTGTTTGATTTTCGCAAATTTTCGTTTGATTTGTACAAACACCTCATTGGCTTTGTTGATGATCTTTGTTATAGTAATTAAAACGAAATAAAATGACAAGTAAAATAGCTTTAGTAACAGGTGCCAGCCGCGGGTTGGGTAAAGATTCGGTTATCGCATTAGCAAATAGAGGATTTGATATTATTCTAACCTATCAAACAAAGAAAGAATCTGCTGACGAAGTAGTAAAAGAAATCGAAGCATTAGGGCAAAAAGCATTTGCATTACATTTGGATATCTCTTCAACTGCTGGATTTAATCAGTTTGTTTCGGAGGTAAAAAATCTTTTAGATACCCAATTTTCTTCAGCAAAATTAGATGCGTTAGTAAATAATGCCGGAATCGGAATTAACGAGAGTTTCGAAACTACAACTGAAGAAACATTGGATGCAATGACAAATATCCATTTTAAAGGGCCTTATTTCTTAACGCAAAAGTTATTGCCTTTATTAAATGATGGAAGCAGCGTGGTGAATACTTCTTCTGGGTTGGCAAGGTTCTCTTTTGCAGGTTATTCAGCTTATGGCGCAATGAAAGCGGCTATTGATTCATTATCAAGATATCAGGCTGTAGAATTGGGAAGCAGAAAAATCAGAGTGAATTCTATCGCTCCTGGAGCTATCGAAACAGATTTCGGAGGAGGTGCCGTTCGTGACAGTGCAGAATATAACCAGCTTATTTCTTCACAAACTGCCTTAGGAAGAGTTGGTTTGCCTGGTGATATTGGAAGCGTTGTTGCATTTCTTTGCTCAGATGATTCAAAATGGATTAATGCACAGAGAATTGAAGTATCTGGTGGATTCAGAGCTTAATTCCATCTAACACATATCGAAAAACCCATTTAACAAATTTGTTGAATGGGTTTTTGCATTTACAAAGATTGTTTGATGAATACCCATTAATAATTTATCTAATTTTTTTGTGAGATTAAAATATAGAGACACATTATGCAAAATTTAATGTATGATGGGATTATCCATTTAAATTTTAAGGCAGCAAAATCTTATTGATATTGCAGCATATGTTTTAATGTTGAGTTTAAAAGTTAGTTTTGTATACTAACCGAATATATTTTATGAGCAATCTGTCTGATCCAAAATCTGAAAATGGGGTAAATAGGGTAGAAAATGAGCATAAGAATTTTGATGATTATTATCAATCAACCTCAAAACGAAAATTTGAAGGTTGGCCAATTATTTGGATTTTACTTGTACTTCTTGTAGTATTTCTAATTCTGTACTATACAGGAACAACCACGAGTATTTTAAAGTGGATTGATGGGAAGTAATCGATCTGATTTTGGATAGCTGTAATCCAGGTATGACTATTCAATTTTAATTAGATACTTGATGAGCGTTAATTTAGATTGGAATGTATTAAAATTTTTCGTCTTCGCTGGGAATTTGTTCAGCTGAGAAATAACAATATAACATAAGTCCAAAAGATAATATGTAAAATGCTGCGGTGATAATTAGGAAAGTGCTCATAATGTTGATTATTTGGTTAGTGTAATTATAACATTAAGTTATGATAAATATTATAGTAGAAACGTTAAATAATCTCAATAATTATAAACATTTCCAAAAATAATGTTGAAAACTGTTTACTTAGTTGATTTGTTATTCTAGCATCTACTTGAACATTCGCCGTAATTATTCTTAAATTGTCTTATTTGTAGAAGTTCGCCTGTCTGATTTACCCCCTTAATATGACCTAAATAGCAACACTTCAATTTTATAGTATTGGCTAATTTTATTTTGTCATTAATAAAGGAATTTAATTATGAGTGTAGAGCCAAAATGCAGCAAACTTTATGGTTTTATGGTGCTATATGAAATGCAGACCGATTTTCTTTTAAGAGCGCTAGACGGAATCAAGGAAACAGATGCGCAAAAACGGTTGGATACGAAAGCAAACCACATCGCTTGGATAACGGGGAGTGTGGTTTCTGGTCGCTATTATCTTGCAAGCTTATTGGGTATAGATGCTGAATTTTTAACAGGTGAACTTTTTAAAGATAACCACGGCATAATTGATGACGCTACTTATCCTTCACTAGCTGATTTTAAAAGAGATTGGAAATCGATTTCATCCTTGCTGCATGATGCATTGATTAATGCATCAGAAGAAAAATTGAATCAAAAAATAGAAATGCCAGGCATGGAAATGACTTTGTTTGATATGATTAGTTTTACCAGCTATCGCGAAGCCAATTGCATCGGACAAATAGCACTATGGAGAAGGTTGCTGGGCTACGCAGGAATGAGTTATATGTAATTGTTAGCTAAAATTGCACTTGTTTGCATCAATTGAATTCAAAAGATAACTTTAATGAGGAACAAAAAACTGGAGCTTTTACAGCCCTTTGTAGGAAATTGGACTACCCAGGGGCGAACAGTTGATGGAAAAAGCATTATTGGTACCGACGTGTATAAATGGATAGACGGTGCTTTTTTTATGATACATTATGTGGATGTCAATCTTGCGGATGTGAAAACTAGCTCGGTAGAAATTATTCATTATGATGAGTTGGAAGATGTTTTCAGGACACAAGCCTTTGGAAGTGATGGGTCAATATCAATATCTACAATAAAATATTTGATAACATCATTCTCATTTTTGCCGATAGTGAGCGTTTTCAGGGTAAATTTAAGCTTAATAAAATAGAAGGTACTTGGGAACAAAGAGTTAATGGAGAGTGGCAGCATTGGATGGATATTCAACTAACAAAGACATCATGCCGTTAAAGAAACTTAGTTTACGTGGCAAAGCCGAAGTTGATGAATTTATCAACCAGTTGAATCATCCTTATAAAGAAGAAATATTGTTGTTGCGTTCCATCATAATCAATGCTAACAGCAATATAGCGGAAAGGGTAAAATGGAATGCGCCAAGCTTTTATAGCAAAAAGGATATGGCTGCGTTTAATCTTAGGGCCAAGGGATATGTTCAAATTATATTTATCTTTCACGATGGCAAAATGATTGAAGATCCATCGTTTTTACAAGGAAGTTGGAAAGATAGAAGAGAAGCTCGGTTTTATGGTGTGGAAGACATCAAAATGAAGCGATCTGCATTGGAGCAGTTTGTAAACGACTGGTTAAGTTTATAAAACAGGCCACATAAAACTTAATAAACTAAAACATGAAAATTGCAGTAATTACTATCCGCGTATTATTAGGAGGCATGTATATTTTTGCTTCAGTACCAGTTCTATTTAATATTTCAATGGGCGAAATGCCCAAAATGACGGCTGATCAAACCACCTTTATGTCGGGAATTATGGTAGCGAAATACTTATTTCCTTTAATTAAAGTTACAGAGTTAATAGCTGGCCTGATGTTATTGATAGGAAGAACGGCACCATTAGCAGCAATAATTATTTTTCCAATAACCTTAAATATTTTCTTATATCATGCTTTTTTAGGCCCTAAAGAATTGCCTATTGTTGGTGTAATGTTATTATTTAACTTGTTTTTATTCTACGCTTACTGCCAAAAATATTTGCCCATCATTTCGAAATAATATTTTCCCTTATTAAAACTTTCTCATACTTTTTTGCTTTATTTATTGTTTCAATATAAAAGATGATTAATTATCTTTAAACTAACTGATAATAAAATATGAGAAAATTTCCCTTTTTGCTGCTGCTTTTTGTGGCGGTTTCATTTTCAGCTTTTGCGCAAAGCAAAGATGCTATAGTTGGTAAATGGCTTAATTCATCTGGCGAAGGACAAATAGAGATCTTCAAAAAAGGAGATAAATATTATGGAAAATTGGCCTGGATGAAAGAACCAAATCTAAATGGAAAACCAAAGTTAGATGCTAGAAATCCGGATGCTGGTTTGCAAAAAAGACCATTGCTTAATTTAGAGATTTTGAAAAACTTTGTTTATGAAGATGGCAAGTGGACTGATGGTACGATATACGATCCAAAAAGTGGTAAAACTTATAGCTGTAACATGACTTTAAAAGGAAATGATGTGTTAAACGTTCGCGGTTATGTAGGAATTTCACTACTTGGACGTTCGGAAACCTTTAGAAGAGTAAAATAGTTAAGATGAAAAAAATTTTATGGTGCCTTTTAATGGCACCTTTTTTTTGCGCTGCACAATCGTATTATTTGAAACCACTAAATGAAAACACCAAAACCAGTTTACGTGGCTTAAGTGTGGTAAGTGATAAGATAATTTGGGTAAGTGGAAGCAATGGATCAGTTGGAAAAACTATTGATGGTGGTAAAAACTGGCAATGGATTGAACCAAAGGGATACGAAAAACTTGATTTTAGAGATATTGAAGCCTTTGACGATAAACAAGCTATTATTGTCAACGCAGGTTCACCGGCTTACGTTTTAAAAACAATTGATGGCGGCACAAATTGGACTGGACATTATAAAAACGTAGATTCTGCCATTTTTTTGGATGGATTAGGATTTTGGGACAAAAACAAAGGCATTATTTTTGGCGATCCGATCAAGAATAAAATGCAGCTACTCAAAACTGTAGATGCGGGGAAAACCTGGCACGATATATCTTCTAATTTAAAAGTATCCTTAGCAAAAGGTGAGGCTGGTTTTGCTGCAAGTGGAAGCACCATTAAAACCTTAGCGGGTGGCAAAGTTTGGATCTCTACAGGCGGAATGGTTTCTAATATTTATTATTCTGATGATTACGGTCGAAATTGGAATGTATTTAAATGCCCAATTTTGCAAGGTAAAGAAACTACAGGTCCATTTTCTATGGATCTCTATAATTCAAAAGTAGGTGTTGTTGTAGGCGGCGATTATGTTCAGGATAAAATAAACACTAACAATGTGTTGCTTACCAGTGATGGTGGCCAAACTTGGGAAAAGCCTATTACACCTGTCTTTGGTTATCGATCTGGCGTAACTTACATTAATGCAAAGACGCTGGTAGCTACAGGCACATCAGGTACCGATTTATCCGTTGATGGCGGTAAGAATTGGAAACATATTTCTGATCAGAGTTTCAACACTGTTCAAAAAGGTAAAAAAGGCAAGGCTATTATTTTGACTGGAGAAAAAGGATCTGTCTATCAGTTAAGCCTAAATTAAATTATTGTTAAACTGTAACAGAAGGGCCAATCTTCGTTCTAAACGGTATAATAAATTTTTGGTTAAGTGCATTTAAGTTCAATAATTTTGTTTCTTTGCTCTATCTAAATATCAAAAACAAAGCTTATCTGTGATAAAACTTACAATCAAATATTTCTAGTTCTACGATCAATTTTGTAATATTAGAATTTTATAACACAGATTAGGAAATAGGCGCAATGGCTTTTTACAAACATTATTCATTCGATCTTTGGTTAACGTTGATTAAATCAAACCCAACGTTTAAACTCGAAAGAACCAGGTACTTTCATGCGAAGTTTAATGCTAAGCAAAAAAGTATTGATGAGGTGGGTGCTATTTTTCGCCAGGTAGATTTGATGGTAAATGCCATTAACGAAAAAACCGGTAAAAATGTTGATGCTGATGAAATGTACCTCATGGTGATTAGCATGATCAACGATTTCAGTTTCGAATTTAACGAGGTAGATTTAGAGAAGATTTACAATGATATGGAAGAGCTGCTTTTTGAACACATGCCGCTTGTATATTGTGAAAATTGTTTGCCCGTTCTTTCTCAAATAAAAGAAAGCAACTTAAGTTCTACCAATATTTTAAGTAATACCGGATTCATCAAAGGTAACACCTTAAAAAAGGTGCTCCATCATTTACAAATAGATCAATTTATCGATTTTCAATTGTATTCTGATGAGGTACGGCTATCAAAACCAAACCATAAATTTTTCGAATTGATGTTAAACAACATTGATAGAAGCAAACATCCCGAACTTGATTTAAAACACATTATTCATGTTGGGGATAATCCGCATGCTGATATTCGGGGCGCTAATGCAATGGGTATACAAAGTATGTTGATCAACTCCAATAATCAATCTATTTTAACGTTACTTTCATGATTCCTTACACGTACTCACTTCACAAAATTGATAACACAGCCGATTTTGGCTTCAATCCCGATCATTACAGTCGCTTTAAATTTGGTGATAACTTCATTGCAAAATCGTTTGGTAAGGATTTAGCAGATGGATTTATTAAATATTACCTGGCTGATAATTTGATTACTGATCAAATTGTAGTCATTTCAAGTCCGTATAGCTTTATTCCCACAGCTACCTTTGCAATGAAAAACTATTTCGTTTCTCAGCTAAATCGCTGGTTGGTAGAAAACGGCGGCTTACAGGTACAAGAAACCAAAGTGCATAGAACGGTTACTTACAAGGAAGATTACGGCGAGCTAAGTGCTGAAGAACGTTTAAGCCTGATCGGTAATGATTCTTTTCATATTGATAAAGATTTTCTTGTTGGGAAAACCTTATTATTTCTAGATGATATCAGGATAACGGGTAGCCATGAGCGAATGATTTTGAAAATGGCTAAAGAGTATGGCCTATCAAATGAAATGCATATGCTCTACTTTGCCGAGCTGGTGAATAAAAACATTCATCCAAACGTAGAGAATTTCTTAAATTACCACCAAATCAAGTCGATTTTCGATTTAGAGGAAATTATCGATGGAGGGGATTTTTGTTTCAACACCAGGATTGTTAAATACATTCTCAATACCGCTTCAGAAAGTTTTAGCATCTTCCTCCAACGTAGAAATGGCAATTTTATAAACGAATTGTACGATTTGGCACTAGGAAACGGCTATCATACCATAGAAGCTTACGCTAAAAATTTACATCAAATTAAAGATTACATCAAAAATAACAACTATAAATTAATTTAAGATATGGCTATTAACTTGCAAAAAGGACAAAGAGAAAACATTGATGCACCTAAATTTACAATCGGTTTAGGCTGGGATACCAACAGCTCTTCAACTGGTGCTGCATTCGATTTAGATGCCTCTATTTTTATTTTAAACGATCAGAAAAAACTGGTTTCTGACGAAAACTTTGTTTTCTACAACAACTTAACTTCTCCTGATGGAGCAGTGGAACATACAGGCGATAACTTAACTGGTGATGGCGACGGTGATGATGAACAAGTGAAAGTAGATTTGACTAAAATTGATCCAAGAGTAAGCGAAATTTGTGTGGTGGTTACTATTCACGATGCTGAAACGAGAAGACAAAACTTTGGTCAGGTAAGAAACTCTTTTGTAAGAATATTCGATGCCACAACCAATGAGGTGATTTTGAAGTATGAATTAGAAGAAGATTTTTCAATCGAAACAGCAGTTGAGTTTGGCAGAATTTACAAACGTGAAGGCAAATGGAAATTTGAAGCGGTTGGAATGGGTATGAAAGGTGGTTTACAGGATTATTTAAACAAATATCAATAAAATTATGGCAATCAATCTTCAAAAAGGTCAGCGAATCAATTTAGAAAAATCAAACGGAAGCAAGCTGCAAAATGTTTGTGTTGGTATTAACTGGGGCGCTATTGAAAAGAAAGGAATGTTTGGTTTCGGTTCATCAAAAGAAGCCGTAGATTTAGATGCCAGCTGTGTTTTATATAACGACAGCAAGCAACTTCTAGAGGTGGTTTATTTCGGTAACTTAAAATCTAAAAACGGATCGGTAAAGCACAGTGGCGATGATTTAACTGGCGACATGGGTGGCGACGATGGCCTGGATAACGAAGTAATTACTTTGGATTTAGCTCAATTGGATGCCAATGTTAATTACGCAGCTTTTGTTTTAAATAGCTTTAGAGGACATGACTTTGGTACTATTCCATTTGCTTCTATCCGTATTTACGAAGGCACCAGCAAACGTGTAAATGAGGTTTTCGCTACTTACGATATTGCGAATGACGCTGCCTTTAAAGGCTCAGTATCTATGGTTATGGGCGTTTTCTACAAAAAAAATGGCGAATGGAAATTCAATGCTATCGGAGAACCAACCCGGGATAAAAAATTAGAAGAAACGGTTAAAACTGTAACTCAAAACTATTTATAGTTTACAGCTTAAATATAACTATGGAAACCAACCCAAACGAAGCGATCCCGAATTTAACGCCAGTTAAACTGGATAAAGATGGCAATGTAAATCTCGAAGTAATTACCACTGAAGAAACTGCAAAATATAGAGAGATTGCAAAATCTTTAGAACCATCTGATGTGAATTCCATTTTAAATTATGGAAGTGAAGCACAAAATTCGATGGAGAAATACAGTAACGATTTCTTAGCATCGGTAAGAACTTACAACAGTGGTGAAGTGGGCGGTCTTATTAACGAACTGCTTACCGAACTGAACTATATTGATGTTTCTGAACTGGAGCAAAGTGGCTTCAAAAGTTTTATCTCTCGCATTCCATTTTTAAAAAATCTGGTCGTTGATGTGAAAAAACTGTTTCAGAAATATGATGTAGTGGTTAATAATATTGATAAGATCACCAACAAAATCAAAGCTGGTCGATTAAACTCAATTAAAGACAATACCGCTTTGCAAACCATGTTTGATAGCAATGTAAGCTACATCAAACAAATGGAAGATTTGATTATTTCTGGTCAGTTGCGATACAACGAACTGCAGCTTAAACTTGCCGAAATGGAAGGCAGATCTGCAGATTACCAAGATTATGAGATAGCTGATTTGAGAGATTTTACCAGCCGCCTAGATAAACGTTTGGCGGATATGAAAATTGTTCGTTTCATTATGTTACAGTCTCTGGCTCAGATTAGGGTAGTGCAAAATAACAATACATCAATTGCAGAAAAAGCACAATCTATTGTTTCTACAACTATTCCGGTTTGGAAAAACCAATTAACCATTGCGGTTGCGCTACAAAGGCAAAAAGCCAATGTAGAAATGCAAAAGAAAGTTTCGGATACAACAAATACCATTTTGCAGAAGAATGCAGAGATGTTAAAACAAAATAGTATCGATGTTGCTAAAGAAAACGAAAAAACTGTTGTTTCTTTGGAGACCTTAAAAATGACAACCTCTTCGTTAATCGAAACATTAAACGAAGTGAAACAGATTCATGAAGCTGGAGCACAAAGCAGAAAAGTGCTTGATGGTGAATTGAAAACTTTAGAAGCAGAGTTGAAAAAGAACGTGACGAGGGTGAGCTAAACTAAACTATGGATGAATACCGTTTAAATATTTTAAATAAATCAAACGCAGAGATCAACCGTTTACAGTTGCTCTCTGCGTTTTTTGATGATGAAATTATTTATAAAATCTTCTTAAGAACGCAGGTTATTCATCAACTATTTTCCAATAATGAAGATTTGGAAATAGAAAAACTCGATCTTTTTCATTTACAATTTACAGATAGTGTTATTGCCTTACTTCGGAAAATTAAGAAAAGCAATGAGAAAAATGTGGCCTTAATTTATGATGAAATTGACCTGAATGAAGCCTTGATCGATAAAATTTCAGCCTCGCTCGATGATAAAAATAAATTCACGCAAGATAGACAGAAGCAAACACTAAAAGTAAACCAATCGCTTAGGCGACTCTATAACAATCTCTCTGATCTAAGTACTGATTTTCCATTTTCGAAAAATATTAACGTATTCAGTGCCAAGTATGCAAACGATTATTATTTCGATTTAACAGCCGAACAGTTATCGCAACTGGTGGATTATCAAGGCAAAAATGTTTATTCGAATGCATACGCCGTGATTGAAAAGAAATTAATGGGAAGACTTTGTAAGTTCGATTTTAGAACAGAGTTTCATCTGGGTTTAAAATCTGGCGAATTAATTATCGAGGTATATAAGTTTTTGGATAACAAGACTTATTTTCTGTTTTATCCCAGCAGAAATCTGTTCCTGATATGTGATTTGTCAGTTTTTAAAGATCTCGATACGTCCAACAATCTTTCAGAACGGGAAAGAATTGTTCAGGAATTAGAATACAAAAATGATAAGTTGAAAAGTAATGCTGCGGTGATGAAAACGGCCATGTCTAAAGATGTGCAAGATTTATTAGAAAGCAGCTACCAGAAAATTTCTGATATCAACTTTCTAAATCACCTCAATAATTTCGATGTACAATCGAATATTTTAAAAGAAATGCTACGTACAGATCTTTTCTAAACCGCTATCTAGTTAAAATAGAGAGCTTACTTTTAAACAAATCGATAGTTCGTTGCCAAGCCAATTTAGCTGCAGCTTCATTGTACCTAGTTGGCGAAGTGTTATTGTTAAAAGCGTGATTTACGCCATCGTAAATATAAATTTTATAGTCTATTTTGTTGTCTTTCAATGCTTGCTCATAGGCAGGAATACCAGCGTTTATGCGCTCATCCAAGCCACCATAATGTAACATCAAACTGGCTTTAATTTTCGGTACATCGGCTGCATTAGCTTGTGCGCCATAATAAGCTACAGCCGCTTGCAATTTCGGATCGTTAACAGCCAGTTTATTGGCCATTCCACCGCCCCAGCAAAAACCTACACAACCTACTTTACCATTTCCATCTTTCCTGTTGCGCAGATATTCCAGGCCTTTCAAATAATTTTGAAGGTTCTTTTGTTGATCAAGCTTACCAATTAGTTCCCGCCCTTTATCTTCATCTGTAGGTGTTCCCCCAAGCGGAGAAAGTGCATCTACACCAAGCGCTAAGAAACCTTCGGCTGCAATGCGTTTAGTTACATCGATAACATGTGGGTTTAAGCCCCTGTTTTCATGAATAACTAAAACACAACCCAACTTTTTTTTGCCTTTTGGTTTTGCTAAAACCGCTCTCATATCACCATCAACACCAGCGTAAGTAATATTTTCTACTTCAATGTCATCACTATTAAAATCAGCTGCAGCAGCATAATTATTTTCTAACATAGGTAATATAGTCAACGCTAATGCCGTACTACCAGCAAGAAGCGCAAGCTTTTTCATGAAATCTTTTCTGCTTACCTGGCTGTGGGTATATTCGTCGTAAAGGGTAATGATTTTCTGATCCATCTTAGGTTGATTTTTTATACACAAGATAGCCAAGCCTTGCGATATTTAATACATTTATTGCTAAAAGTTACAATAAAGCGCTACCCATTTTTTTATCAATTCTACTCGATGCTTTACATACCTTGGCGTTAAGAATGTGTTAGACCAATCATCGTAATTATCGTAAAAGAATTTTAAAAAAAAGATATGGAAACTAATTCCTAGATAGGGAATTGCCAATATTTCATCATCGGTTAACGTCCTAATTTCTTGATAAGCTTTTAAAAAAATATTGAAATCTGATTCCGCCTGCTCTTTGGTAATCCGGTTATTTAATTGATGGAAGAAAAAATGATTCAAAAACGACATCAAATCATTGACTAAAAATCCTTCTCCTGCAAAATCAAAATCGAAGAAAGTGATTTTACCATCCTTGTCAAAGTGAAAGTTTTTTGGAAAAAAATCGTAGTGGCAATAACCATAAGAAAAATTTGAGGTATTAAATGATGAAAATTTATCTATTACCTTTTTAGATAGTGCATTCAGATATTCATATTCATCAGCCATTTCTCTAAAATGAGGCTGCAAAGTTCTCAATGGCGATAATAGCGTGTTTTCGAAGTTGAATTGTTGTCGCTGATTCTCAAGTTTTAGATTTACAGTGGTTTGATGTAATTTGGCAATGTCTCTAGCAAGTGTGATTAAATGATCTTCATTCAAGTCAATGATTACATTTCCTTCAGCCCAAGAAAATAGTATGCCATTTCTTGTCCCTTCAATGGCATCAAATTGTTGTATTTGTTTCCCACTTCTATCTTTTAATGGATGAGAAACAGAATTTCCATTTGACTTTAAAATATTTAATAACTCCACTTCGGCTTCTATCTCACTTATTTTGCGATGCGAATCACGATAAATTTTAAATATGTATCGCTCTTTTGTGTTCTCTACCAGGTAAGTATCGCTCACATTTCTAATTAGTAAGCTACAAGTTGTATCCTGTTCCAGTTGATAAACGTCAATGAGATATTTATTTAGGGCCGTTGCCGATAAGGTAGAATATTGAGCCGGGAAAATAGAATTCATTGCTTCGGAATTAAAATCTACCAAATATATAAGATTAAAATCGTGGCACTACTTTAATTAGATTACCTTGTAATGTTTCGAACGTGTTGTTCTAATTAACGTTGACTTATTGACAGAGATATTCGATTGCCTTATTGATAGTTATATCGAAGATAAGGTTGGTGTTGTAGAAAATTTCCTAAGTATCGCTCTCGCTGCTCAATTAAAGGCCAATTTAATTCATCTTTTTCAAAATAATGAACTTCTGAGCGCTGGTGTTGGTAACAATGAAATTGTTGTTCAGGACAAACTCGTTAGAAGTGATGTAATTTATTGGCTGGATAGGAAACATAATAACCCATACGAAAATGAGTTTTTCGATTTGATGGATAAATTTGTGCTTCACTTAAATAATACTTGTTACACGGGCATTACTGGCTACGAATTCCACTATACTCTTTATCAACCAGGAGCATTTTACAAGAAACATATAGATCAGTTTCAAAACAATGGCAGCCGGCAATATTCACTAATTCTGTATTTAAATGCAGATTGGAAAATTGAGGATGGAGGAGAGCTTCGCATTTACCAAAATGATGCACAGCAGAATATTTCTCCAGTTAGCGGCAAAGGTGTTTTTTTTAAAAGTGCCGATTTGGCTCATGAAGTTTTAGTAACCAACAAACAAAGGATGAGCATTACTGGCTGGCTAAAAATAGGTTAACAAAAAGCGCTTTCCTGATTTTGAAAGCGCTCGTTATTTTAGTTCTCTTCCGTATATTTTTTAAAATTATCCAAAATGGACTGCCAGCCGTCTCGCTGCATTTCTATCGGGTTCTGATTTTCTGGATCGAATGTTTCGATAACCTTTGTTATGCCATCTGTTTCTTCAAAAGTGATTTTCACTTGCCTTCCATCGCCCAAGCCATACTCAATAAGTTTATACTCTTCTACGTTGCTGTAAATTCCTTCGAAGTCAAAACCCATACTGCCATCTTTTGCTTCCATTCGGGTTTTGAATTTCCCGTCGGTTTTTAAATCGTTTTCGGCATAAGGCGCATGCCAGTCACTCGCTGCGAAAGTCCATTTTGTAATGTGCGCTGGTTCCGACCAATATTGCCAAACTTTTTCTACTGGCGCATTAATAGCTGCTTCTATTGTTATTGGTGTTCTAGTTTCCATTTCTCGAGATTTAATTTTTATGTAAAGCTAATTGAAGTAATCACATTCTGGCAAGGGCGGATGCGACAAATTACCGGTGTAATTTTCTTGAATCATTTTTTCTTTCGTAACAAATTGAAAACAAATGCAAAAGTAAACTTTGATTACTTACTTTGGGTGCTAGTTAAACGTTTTACCAAATATGTTATGAGAAAAATTTTAGTGCTACTTTTAGTAAGCTACACAACTGTTTTTGCACAACAAAGATCGGCACCAGCTTATCCTTTAATTACCCACGATCCTTATTTTAGTATTTGGTCTTCATCAGATTCTTTGAACAAAAGTACCACCAAACACTGGACTGGTGCCAACCAATCACTCACTGGGATGATTAATGTTGATGGAAAAATTTATAATTTCCTGGGTCAATCAGAAAAAGTTTATCGCTCTATTTTGCCTACAGCCGATGAAAAACCAATGGAATTATCATTTACAGAAGCCAGGCCAGATGCAGATTGGTTTAATGTAGGTTTTAACGACAGTAATTGGAAGAAGGGCATGGGGCCAGTTGGTAGTGAAAAATCGCAGGCAAGGACATTATGGAGCAAGGATGAAGTTTGGACCAGACGTGTTTTTACACTAGAAAATATGAACAGCGATAAGCTTTTCTTTAAAATTAAACATGATGACAACGCCATAGCTTACTTAAATGGTCAGGAAATTTATAATGTACCCAAGGTTGAGGGTAAGTTTGTTTATATCCCGTTGGATAAAGCACTTTTGAAAACCGGGAGAAATGTGCTTGCCGTTTATGCCAGAAATACCGGAGGGCCATCATTTTTAGATTATGGATTAGTAGAGGAGCCGACGAATGCGAATGCCACAAAGATCGAAGAAGCAATACAAAAAAGCTTAACCTTTAATGCCACGCAAACGATTTATACATTTAAGTGTGGTAAAATTGATCTAACACTAACATTCACGTCTCCACTTTTAATGAACAATCTTGATCTTCTTTCAAGACCAGTTTCCTATATCACCACTAAAGTGAAAGCCAATGATGGAAAACAACATGAGGTAAAATTGTATTACGGTGCATCAACCAATATCGCAACGCATAGTGCTTTCCAGAAGGTTGAAGCAAAGAAATATGGCACTGCAACCCTTTCTATATTAAGAGCGGGTACCATTGAGCAACCCATTCTAAAAAGAGCGGGCGACGATGTGAGAATAGATTGGGGTTATATGTATGTTGCTGCGCCATCCAGTTATAAAAGCATTCAAAACATTTCAAACGTCAGCAATGCATTAACCACATTTTTAACGGGCAAACAATTCAAACAAAATGAATTACAGGGCGAACAATTGGTTTTGAATACTATTATTCCATTAGGAAAAGTGGGGGCTACAGAAAGGGAAAATTTTGTGATGTTGGGCTACGATGACCTCTATTCTTTACAATACTTCCATACCAATTTAAGACCATGGTGGAATACAAGCGGCAAGGAAACGATCGAGAACCAGCTGCAAAAGGCCAGTGCCCAATATTCGGAAGTTATGCAAAAATGCAAGGTTTTTGATATGAAATTACATCAGGATGCTTTAAAAAGTGGAGGAGAGAAATATGCACAGTTATGTATTTTGGCTTACAGGCAAGCGGTTTCTGCACACAAATTGGTGCAAAGCCCAAGTGGTGAGTTATTGTTCCTATCTAAAGAAAATTTTAGCAATGGATCTATCGGAACGGTAGACATTACCTATCCGTCAGCACCTTTGTTTTTAATTTATAATCCCGAATTGGTTAAAGGCATGATGAACGGAATATTTTATTTCAGCGAAAGCGGCAAATGGACCAAACCTTATTCAGCGCATGATTTAGGGACTTATCCACTGGCAAATGGCCAAACTTATGGAGAAGATATGCCGATAGAGGAATCGGGAAACATGTTAATTTTAATGGCTGCCATTGCTAAAACCGAAGGTAATGCCAGGTATGCGAAAAGGCATTGGAAAACCCTGAGCATTTGGGCAGAGTATTTAAGCAAAGAAGGTTTAGATCCAGCGAACCAGTTATCCACCGATGATTTTGCTGGTCACCTGGCCAGAAATGCAAACTTATCGGTTAAAGCTATCGTGGCATTAGGTGGATATGGGATGTTGGCCACCATGCTTGGCGAAACGGCAATAGGGAATAAATATACTGAAATGGCCAAAGATATGGCTAAAAAGTGGATGGAGTTAGCCGATGCGGGTGATCATTATGCGTTAACTTTTAACGACAAAAATACATGGAGCCAGAAATATAATCTGGTTTGGGATAAAGTGTTAAATCTTGGCTTATTCCCGCAATCGGTTTATGATAAAGAAATTAAATTCTATTTAACAAAACAGACAAAATACGGCTTGCCATTGGATAGTCGTAAAACTTATACGAAAGCTGATTGGATCACCTGGACAGCTACCTTAGCCTCGGATAGAAAAGATTTTGAAGCTATAATTGAGCCAGTGTATACTTATGCTATTGAAACGCCAGATAGGGTACCAATGAGCGATTGGCATGAAACCAAAGATGCCAGAAGGCAAAATTTTACCGCTCGAAGTGTAATTGGTGGATTCTTTATTAAAATGTTCGAAGAGACATTAAAGAACAAAAAGTAGTGGCTTCATCTGCAGTTTTCTTATTCTATTCTAATAGGCGCTAAAATTTTAAAAACAATTCATTTCATTGTTGGTTAATTAATTGGTTTCTAAATATTTAAAATTGATCAGGTTAGAATAAAATTAATGAGATGGGAAAAAGTGTGTGTGTGCTAGAAGATGATGAGGGAATTAGGGATGTAATTATTCTTTTATTACAAGAAGAGAATTACGATGTAACAGGTTTCGCAAGTATAGAAGACTTCAATTTAAATGCTAAAAATCTTAAACCAGATTTATTTTTGCTCGATGTAATGCTTCCTGATGGAAGCGGTATTGATATTTGTAGTGGTTTAAAGACGGCTGATAGCACTAAAAATATTCCGGTTCTCATGATGAGTGCTCATGCAAAAATTGGAGAAATTAATAAGACTTGTAATGCTCAGGGATTTATTTCCAAACCTTTTGATATTTATGATCTGTTGAAGCGTGTGGATTATCAAATAAATCTTCCATCCTAATTTTTGTTGGAAACCATAATGGTTTAATCAACGTATATACAAACAGATTCATTCAGAAAAACCTTAAACCATAAAACATGACACATTCAACCATTGCAGCAATACTTGGCGGTCCAGAAATGATAATTCTTGGGGTTGCTATCCTTTTATTATTCGGAGGAAAGAAAATTCCAGAATTAATGAGAGGCTTAGGAAAAGGCATCAAAGAATTCAAAAACGGACAAGAGGGTACAGAAGAGCCAAAGGTTCAGAAAGAGGTATAGGATATTTGCTTAAATAAAAACATTTACCGAAAAACATTTGAAAACTTCAGATCTACCATCTGGAGTTTTTTTATTATAGGATGAATTTTTGTAGAACCGATGTAATCATGCTTAGCTTAAAATTAACGTTTAGATTACATATAAAACATTCACTAGCGTTAATTTTGCCCCGTTCTTGAAATAGACTAACACAAGAGCCGAATGTTAAAAACAAATGAAATATCTAGTTAAAGAAATAAGTGAAGGAAATTGCGATATCACTTTATTGCCAGAGAATTTAAATGATAGGAACCTTTTAATCGAAGCGACAAAAAACTTACCAAAAAATAATCAAGAAACTATTCAATTTCATTATGAACATGCACTAAAGAATGAAGTTCATAATCAAGCTGCTTTTGTATCCTTAAATGAATCAGAAAGTAACTACCCCAAAAGAGTAAATGTAAATTATCAAATTGTATAAAAGTTTAAGGCTTTCCTAACAAGAAGGCCTTTTTTTATGGACTAACTTATTTTAGTGAGTAGGGTAAGTTCAAAAAAATGTAGGCATAAAAAAAGCCATCATTGCTGATGGCTTTAGTTTCGATTTGTTTATTGTACTCGGGGCGGGAATCGAACCCGCACGCCTTTGAAAGCACAGGATTTTAAGTCCTGCGTGTCTACCAGTTCCACCACCCGAGCATTAGTCAATCCCGATAAATCGAGTTGATTAATGTTTTAAAATAAATGCCTTCCGGTAGGAAAGGCATTTAGAGCGAAAGACGAGATTCGAACTCGCGACCCCGACCTTGGCAAGGTCGTGCTCTACCAACTGAGCTACTTTCGCATGAATAATACAATCGCTGTATTCCCTTTGGGGTTGCAAATATAGAAATATAAATTTCAGATTCAAAAATTATTAAAAATTATTTTTTGTTGATTGAAAATTCTTCTTTTATCCATCTTCAGGAGTTGAACCAACAAAAAAAGCCATCATTGCTGATGGCTTTAGTTCGATTGTTTTTGAAGTACTCGGGGCGGGAATCGAACCCGCACGCCTTTGAAAGCACAGGATTTTAAGTCCTGCGTGTCTACCAGTTCCACCACCCGAGCAGGCGATTAACCTTTTAAAATAAATGCCCTCTGGTAGGAAGGCATTTAGAGCGAAAGACGAGATTCGAACTCGCGACCCCGACCTTGGCAAGGTCGTGCTCTACCAACTGAGCTACTTTCGCATTAAACAAAACCGATATGCTGTTTCGTTTTGGTGTTGCAAATATAGACAGATTTATATTTCTGTCAAGGGATTTTTTATTAAAAATTTAATATTTAGTTTAAATTGCTGGCTTTCAGTGCCACTAAAATCAAATCAGTTTCAAATCCTCTGCCTTGAAGATAAGCCATTAGCTTCATTTTTCGTTTTAAAGGATTAACTTCATTTAAAGTTCTTGCTTTTTTTAGGGCTAAACTCTCTATGGTTTGCATATAATCATCGTCATCTAAACTATATAGAGCTTTTTGTAAAATTCTATCCGGAACGCCTTTTAGTTTCAAACCCTGCTTAATTTTAATTCTTCCCCACTTTTTAATGTTGAATTTTCCCGAGGCATATTGCTTTGCAAATCGTTCTTCGTTTAAAAAATTGTTGGTGATTAATTCTGATAAAATTTCTTCCAATTCATCGCCACGCATTCCCCATTCCACCAATTTATATCTTACTTCTTTTTGCGAACGTTCCTGGTAAGCGCAAAAGTTTTCAGCTTTGGCCAATGCCTGTTTTTTATCTAATATTGCTGCTTCTTGTTTACCCGTTTTCATAATTAATTGGTGAACTTCGTAAAAATAAAAACGATTACCATAATTTCCTGAATATAATATCATGTTGAATCCGATATATACCATTTCTACCGTAGCTGAAATTTTAAATGCTGATGCAAATTTATTCAATACAGAAGCACGAATTACACATTTGGTAATCGATAGTAGATCGGTTTTGGTTCCTGAAAATTCCTTGTTTTTTGCTTTATTATCTCATCGAGATGGACACGAATTTATAAAGGACGCTTATAGCAAAGAGATCAGAAATTTTGTGATTACCGATACGAGCTATTTACAACAATATCGTGATTGTAATTTCCTGATAGTTGATAACGTATTAAGTGCATTACAAAAACTCGCTACTTATCATCGAAATATATTTGATTTAACCTGTGTCGGCGTTACCGGTAGTAACGGGAAAACCATTGTGAAAGAGTGGTTGTATCAACTTTTGGCTAGCGATTACAGTATTGTTCGTAGTCCGAAGAGCTACAATTCACAAATCGGTGTTCCACTTTCTGTTTGGCAAATCGACGCAGATCATAATTTAGGGATTTTCGAGGCAGGTATTTCGGCAGTGAACGAGATGGAAAGTTTGGCCGCAATTATTCAACCACAAATTGGAATTTTAACCAATGTTAGAGAAGCTCATGCAGAGGGTTTTAGTTCGAGAAAAGAAAAGCTGATCGAAAAGTTAAAATTATTTACAAATACAGATCTGCTGATCTATTCGCCAGAATACACTTCAGAAATCAACGAAAAGGATTTACCAGGTAAGAAACATTTTAGTTGGAGCACTAACCAAATGGCCGATTTGCGAATAACTGCAGTTGAACCGATTGAAGGGAATTGCTATTTAAGAGCGATTTATCAAGATCAGGAAATTGAATGCATGTTGCCTTTTAAGGATAAGGCGTCGATAGAAAATGGCATGATTTGTTGGGCAACCTTGCTCGCTTTAGGCTATTCTGCAGAACAAGCTGATCTTCGTTTGGAAAAATTAAGTCATGTGAGTATGCGCTTGGAACTTAAGAATGGCATTAACCAGTGCTCCATCATCGATGATTCTTACAGTGCAGATATTTCATCGTTAGCCATTGCTTTAGATTTTCTCAATCAACAAAATCAACATCATAACAAAACCGTAATTCTTTCTGACTTATTTGAAACGGGTCAAGACGATCTGGATTTATATACCGAAATTGCTGATTTATTGATTCAGAAGAAAGTGAGTCGTTTGATCGGGATCGGCCCGCATATTGCAAAATATGAAAGCCTCTTTAAGTCAGAAGCCCAGTTTTTCGAAAATACAAATGCGTTTATTGAAGCATTTCCAGGTTTACAATTCAGTCATGAAACCATTTTAGTGAAAGGCGCTCGGCGATATGAATTTGGAAGGATTAGTAAATTACTTACTCAAAAAATCCATGATACCGTTTTAGAGATTGATTTGAATGCCATGGTTGGTAATCTGCAGTTCTATCGTGCGAAAATAAAACCTGGTGTTAAAATTATGGCCATGGTTAAGGCGTTCTCTTACGGAAGTGGAAGTTTCGAAATTGCCAATTTATTGCAGTTTCACAAGGTTGATTATTTGGCTGTAGCCTATGCCGACGAAGGAATTGCCCTTCGCAAAGCGGGGATAACACTTCCTATTATGGTGATGAGTCCTGAGGAATCTGCTTTTGAAGCCATCATTAAACATCAGTTAGAACCTGAGATTTATAGTCTCGAAATCCTGAATAGCTTCTTGAATGCTCTTTCTGATTATGATTTCGATTACCCTATTCATATTAAGATCGATAGTGGTATGCATCGATTGGGGTTTGAGTTTGCGGATATGGAGAATTTAGCAATGTGCTTACAAAATTCGCAGAAGCTAAGCGTTAAAAGCATATTTTCTCATTTGGTAGCAAGTGGCGAAGCCCTGCACGATGGTTTCACTGAACAACAAATTGAAAAATTCAATTCCATTGCTACACAGCTGATAGCAGTTTTAGGCTACAAACCTTTGCTCCACATTGCCAATACATCGGGAATTAGCCGCTGGCCAAACGGACAAATGGATATGGTTCGTTTAGGAATCGGCTTATATGGTTTCGACGCTGCTTTAGCTAATAACCGCGGCTTACAAACGGTGATGGTACTTAAAACTACCGTAACGCAGGTTAAAACCTTAACGGCGGGCGAAACAGTGGGATATAGCAGGAGAGGAGTGATGCCAAATGGTGGCAAAATAGCGACAGTTAAAATCGGATATGCTGATGGCTATGCCCGTACTTTTGGTAATGGCATAGGTAAAATGCTCATCAATGGACATTTGGTGCCGACTATAGGTTCCATTTGCATGGATATGACGATGCTGGATGTTACTGGCCTTGATGTAAAAGCTGGCGATGAAGCCATTGTTTTTAATCAGGAACATACTATTATGCAGCTTGCAGACGATATCGACACTATACCTTATGAAATCATTACAAATATTTCACAGCGGGTGAAGCGGGTTTATTTTTATGAATAGATTAGTTTATTAGTCATTAGTTCATTGGTCATTTGTTCACTAGTTCATTAGTCTGGATGCATCATTGCATATGTGCCAATACCCCATAAAAATTTATCTACCATGTTGACTAATGAACCAATCACCACATACCAATGAACATTTAAATTTTATTCACCATGCTAACTAATGAACCAGTGACGAATGACTAATGAACATTAAACTTATCCATCATGCTGACTAATGAACAAATGACTATTGAACCAATGAACCTTTAAATTTATCCATCCTGCTTACTAATGAACCAATGACGAATGACTAATGAACATTTAAACTTATCCATCCTGCTTACTAATGAACCAATGACGAATGACTAATGAACATTTAAATTTTATCAATCATGCCAACTAATGAACTATTGAACATTTTTGAATAAATTTGCAGCATGAACAGAGTAGGGAAAGCCATTTTAAACTATTTAATTAAAGGTTTATTAATTGTTGTGCCCATTGCTGTGAGCATTTTCATTGTAGTTTGGGCAGTTACAACAGTAGATAGCTGGCTAAACGTAAACAATATTCTGGGCGTAAATCCTCGTACTGGTGAAAGTAGAAACATTCCGGGCCTGGGTTTACTAACTGTTGTAACCATTATTTTACTGGCTGGTATCTTCGTAACCAATTTGGTAACCGAGCCGATGTATAACTGGTTTCAGCGCATGATGCATCGCTTACCTTTGCTTAATTTTATTTATTCATCTATTAAAGATTTAACCGAAGCTTTTGTTGGTGATGAGAAAAAATTTAATCATCCGGTAATGGTTGAAGTTGAAGGTGGAATGAAAAAAATTGGGTTTTTAACCCAAAATGATTTGCATAAACTCGATCTTCCTGATGATGTCGCCGTTTACTTTCCGTTGTCTTATTCATTTGCTGGTCAGCTTTGTATTGTGAAGAGAGATAAGGTTAAGGATTTAAAAATGAGCGCTGGTGATGCCATGAAATTGGTAGTAAGCGGTGGTGTTAGCGGTTTATAATCCGATTAAGAATGATTCAGATTTATCATAATCACAGATGCACCAAAAGCCGCCAGGCTTTACAGGAACTCGAAAATAGTAATAGAGATTTTGAAGTAATCTATTATCTGGAAACCCCACCAAATCGGGCGCAATTAACTGAATTAATCAAGAAGCTGGCTATTAAGCCATTTGAATTGATTCGCAAAACAGAGAAAATTTACATCGAAAACTATAAGGGTAAAAACCTAAGCGATTTAGAATGGATTGATGCCATGGTAAAAAACCCTGTTCTCATCGAAAGACCGATTATACTTTCGGGAGATAAGGCCGTAATTGCCCGCCCAACCGAGCGAATCAAAGAAATTTTAGTAGAAAACATTACGGATAAAAGACATGAAAATCACGATTAAAACCATCGCATAAAGAATTCTGGAATAATATTCTCGAATAAATAAGCCGATAAAAAAAAGCATATCATCGTCGGTATTGCCGTGAATTAAGCCATTGCTTGTTGATGAATTATAAATAATCTGCCTATCGGTATGGTTATTAAGCGACCACCTGCTTAACCAACTGTTTTGATAGCTCCAATCAAAATTTTCACCATTTGCAAACGTCACTCTCGCCTTAAATGCAAGCCAATCGTATCTAATGGTTGCTAGAAGCTCGTGGTTACTATTTAAAATTTTGGTTTCGGGATTGCTATAACCATCACTTCTCAATAAATAAATCCCTTTTTGAGTGGTGGCAATAGCCGAATTTTTTAATGAAGTAAAATTGATCGAAAATTTCAGGTAAGTACCCTCAAATACCTGATAATTGCTATCAAATAACCCTTTTCTCCAATTTAATATTCTTTCCATTTCCACAGGGTGCTATAATTTCCTATATCCTAACTTGCTATTAACGATTTATCAAACAGCTGCCGCCGCTCGTCTATTGTAATTTGTTTAATAAATAATCCAGCAACGATTAACGATCTATTGTCAGTGTCAGCTGTGATCGAACACATTCTTTTGCCAGCGCTGTACATCATGTTTGTATTGTTATCGTTGGATAACAACGATTGCGATTTCCAAAAACTTGTCGGTCTCCATTGATACAACCCCCCAGATTCCATATTAATTATTGCTTCGAATTTCCAATTACCGTAAGTAATCACCCCAACAACCTTATTCGTTTTCTGGTCAATTATATTTGTTTTTGGCTGCCAAAATCCTACACTTTTGAAAAAATAGCTTTCGTTTTCTAATGTAGCTTCTGCATCACTTTTCCAGGTGCTAAATGTAATTGCACCTTTTTGTTCTCCTTCAATAAACAATTCGAAATTTGAGTTAAACCAATTGCCTTTCCAATCAATAAACTTGGCCATTTGAAATATGTTTCGATTTAGATTAAAATTATTCTAAGTTGTTACACCAAAATGTTGACCATAAAAAAAGTGCCTGCAGAACAAGCACTTTTTATAATTATTGAATTTTGAATGATTAATTCATTGAATGAAACCCCATAGTAAAATCTTGTAATTCTCGTTTAAATTTTTTAACCTCCAAAATTTTGGAAATCTTATAATCCTTTAATTCTGGTCAATAATACTTTGATTCTGGTTAAAAATTCGGTTTAAGCACATATTTATCATAGAACCTAAAAATGTGTTCGGCAGCTTCTTCAGCAGTATCAACAAGGCGGAATAAATTCAAATCTTCCTCATGAATATTGTGTTCCTTTTGCAGCATTGTTCCTTTAATCCAGTCAATTAATCCGCTCCAGTAATCTTTACCCAATAATACAATTGGGAAGCGGGCTATTTTACCCGTTTGAATTAGCGTTAATGCTTCGAAAAGCTCATCCATGGTACCAAAACCGCCAGGTAAAACCACAAAGCCCTGACTGTACTTCATAAACATTACCTTACGAACGAAGAAATAATCGAATTCCAATAACTTATTGTGGTCGATATATTTATTGTGGAATTGCTCAAACGGCAACTCAATATTTAAACCTACAGATTTTCCGCCGTTTGTATGTGCACCTTTGTTACCAGCTTCCATAATGCCTGGGCCACCGCCGGTAATTACTCCATAACCGCGATCGGTAAGTAGTTTACCACATTGTTCGGCAAGCTGATAATATCTGTTCGTTTCTGCAGTACGAGCAGATCCGTAAATGGTAACACAAGGACCAATTTTAGCCAGTTTCTCAAAACCATCTACAAACTCGGCCATAATTTTAAAAATTTGCCAAGAGTCGGTTACCTTTATTTCCTGCCAATCCTTATTTTCAAAAGCGCTTCTAATTTTTTCTTCACTCGTCATATATACTGTATTCTAATATTAAAATTTGGTTTGCGCATCAGTTTTTTTGCTGATGAAAAGCAAGCCGATAAATGTGATTAAACCGTTAATCAATATCAGTTCAACACTAAAAACATAGCCTCCTAAAATTTCTTTTGAATAGCTTGAAAGCAAGTAACATAAAAAAGGGGATAAAATGCAAACTATTGGTACTAATTTATCGTGCAAGCCACGTTTTTTTACAAACAAACCAAAACTGTAAAGGCCCAAAAGTGGCCCGTAAGTATAGGAGGCAATAGTGAAAATTAAACTGACTACTGATGAACTATTTAGTGCATTGATTACGATGATAACCAGAAACATTAAAATTGAAAAAGCCACGTGAACAGTATGGCGTTTTTTTACAGCGTCTTTTGCGTTTACATTTTCGGCTTTTGCCATCCCTAAAAAGTCTACACAAAACGAGGTGGTTAAAGCAGTTAGTGCCGAATCGGTGGTGGCAAAAGTCGCTGCGGTTAACCCTAACATAAATATAACGGCCGGTACGGCGCCGAGGTTGTTCAATGCAATTTCAGGAAATAACAAATCGGTACGCGGTTTCCCCGTAATGTGATCAAGAGGAATCTCAATGCCATTTTTAGCGGCGAAGATATACAATAAAGCACCCACGCTTAAGAAGAAAACATTTAAGATTACAAACACACCTGTAAAGGTGAACATGTTTTTTTGCGCTTCTTTGATGGTGCCCATGCTCAAGTTTTTCTGCATTAAATCCTGATCTAAACCCGTCATGGCGATGGTTACGAAAATACCACCGATAAACTGTTTGCTGAAATACCACTTATTGGTTAGGAAATCATCCCAAAAAAATATCTTCGAATAACTGCTGTCTTTTATCGTTTCAAAGGCTTGTGGGATACTTAAATTCAAGCTACTACAAATAAAATAGATGGTTAAAAAAACAGATAATACTAAAAAAAACGTTTGCAAAGTATCGGTGATAATGATGGTTTTTAAACCGCCTTTAAACGTGTAAGACCATATTAAGGCCAATGAAATTAATACTGTTAACCAAAATGGAACGCCGTAATTGTCGAAAATGAAGCGCTGTAAAACAATTACTACCAGGTACAAACGTGTTGCAGAGCCCAATGTACGACTCAAAAGAAATATAGAAGCTGCTGTTTTGTAGCTGTAATGACCTAAACGTTGCTCAATATAACTGTAAATTGAAGTTAGGTTCATTCGATAATAGAGCGGCAGAAGTACCGTACAAATGATAATAAAACCGACTGCGTTACCCAAAACGAACTGGAAATATTGGAACTGATTTCCCGCAGGTGCACCAACTTCGCCAGGTACTGAAATAAAGGTTACTCCCGAAAGTGCTGTTCCAATCATTCCAAAGGCAACCAAGTACCACTTCGAATTCCTGTTGGCGACAAAAAAGGAATTATTATCAGATGAATCTTTGGAGGTGACGAAAGAAATCATAATCAGTACTAAAAAATAACCAATTAAAAAGCACAATAGAATGGTTGGCGACATAGTTTTGTTTTAAGGTGTTAAATGTAAAGAAAACGATTTTTATAATCAATATTTTGATTTGGAAATCAGATTTCAGTTTTCATCGGCTAATTAGCCCCGTCCTTAGCTTTACTCACCCGAAAAAATTGGGTTTCGTGCCCGCGTCGGCCGGTCTTAAATTACTTAGGTTTACCTTACTATTTCAAACCTGACAGAAGCGGAAATCCTTTTGGTTGCAGCAACCTTGGATATGCGGTCATGCTGAGGCACGAAGCATCTGCCACCGATGAAACAGATTCTTCGTTCCTCAGAATGACAATATTTACCAAAAGATTGCAGCAAATGGCAGGACTGTTGGAACCTAATAACTACTGGTATTGCTTTCCAAAAAAATAATTTTGTCATGTTTTTGATAACATTTTTTATCAACCATTTTGTATATTTTTGTGCATGAATTTTTCATCCAAACTGCTTGAAGATGCGGTAAACGAATTCTCGAAATTACCAGGTGTTGGGCAAAAGACTGCGTTGAGATTGGTTTTACACCTTTTAAATAAGGAACAAGAGGAGGTTAACCAGTTTGGAAACACATTAATTAGGCTTAAGCAGGAAATTAAAAACTGCAGTATTTGCTATAACATTTCCGATCATACGATTTGCGAAATTTGTACCTCGCACAAGCGTGATAAGGAAACGATTTGTGTTGTAGAAGATACAAGGGATGTAATGGCAATCGAAAATACCGGGCAATATTTTGGTGTTTACCATGTTTTGGGCGGTTTAATCTCTCCTATGGATGGTATCGGACCAACAGATTTATACATTGATGGTTTAGTGCAAAGAGTTTCAGCTGGTGATATTAAGGAGGTGATATTGGCGCTGAGTCCGAACATGGAAGGCGATACGACACTTTTTTATCTTTACAAAAGATTAAAGGACTTCAATGTTCCCGTAACTACAATTGCCAGAGGAATTGCTTTTGGCGGAGAACTAGAATATACAGATGAGATTACTTTAGGCCGATCGATTATTACCCGTGTGCCTTATGAAACTGCAATGATGAAATAATGGCGAAACAGTTGATTATTTTATTGGTAGCCATCGGATTCAGTTTTGCTGTTATGGCACAAGTTAAAATCCATTCTCATAATGATTATACGCACAAACGTCCTTTTTTTGAGGCCATTGAAAATAAAGCGTTCTCAATTGAAGCTGATGTATTCCTGATAGGCGATTCTTTAATGGTGGCGCATAGCAAGAAAGAAATAAGAGCTGGTAATACCTTAGAAAACTTATATCTAAAGCCGCTTTCCAGGTTTTCCAAAACGGAAGATTATTACGCGATCCATCTGGTAATTGATATTAAAGATGACTGGAGTTTAACTTCCAAAGCTTTACTTAAGACACTAAAAAAATATCAAAAAGATTTCGGCAGGCAGGGAAGAAATTCAGTTGTGGTCATCACAGGTAATCGTCCGGAAACTAATTTCGACTGGGCCAATTTGCATTTTGATGGATTACCAAATGTTGACTACTCGGCAACAGATTTACAGAAAATCGTGATGATCAGCGATAATTTTGCGAAATATTCGAAGTGGAAAGGAGTAGGAGAGATTTCAGAAGCAGACAAAGCGAAATTGAAATTATCGATTGATAATGCTCATAAATTGGGATTACCTTTTCGCTTTTGGGGCGCTCCAGATAATGAAATTTCCTGGAAAATGCTTAGTGAATTGGGCGCAGATATCATCAACACGGATAAAGTGGCCGAGGCAACCCATTATTTCAAAAGGAATTAGAAGGTGTCAAGTCTTGATACTTGATTTCCTTTACTAGATACTAATATGAACCTAAAAGATAAAGTAATCATCATCACAGGCGCATCGAGCGGAATTGGAAAGGCTTGTGCTGAAGAATTTGCTAAACGTGGCGCAAACCTGGTTTTAGCCGCCCGCCAATATGTTACGCTTTGCGAAATCACAGCAGACTTAGAAAAAAAATACGGCATTAGAGCGGTTGCCGTTCAGGCAGATGTAAGCAAAGAAGCCGATTGTGAATTGATTATCAAACAAACGCTGGTTTCGTTTCAAAAGATAGATATTTTGGTAAACAATGCAGGCTTATCTATGCGTGCCTTATTTAATGATTTGGATTTATCGGTACTGAAAAATTTAATGGATGTTAATTTTTGGGGTACTGTTTATTGTACAAAATATGCCCTGCCAGAGATTTTGAAAACGAAAGGAACCGTTGTTGGCATCTCATCAATAGCAGGCTATCGCGGTTTACCAGGGAGAACAGGTTATTCGGCATCAAAATTCGCTATGAATGGTTTCATGGAATCATTGCGTACCGAACTTTTAAAAACCGGTGTAAATGTTTTAGTGGCCTGCCCGGGATTTACAGCTTCCAATATTCGGGTAACAGCCTTATCAAAAGATGGAGCCGCACATGGGGAAACGAGCATGGATGAAGGCAAAATGATGACTTCTGAAGAAGTAGCCAGCATAATTGCTGATGGAATTGAAAAACGCAAACGAACATTGGTAATGACTGGTCAAGGTAAGTTAGCGGTTTGGATGAACAAGTTATTCCCGGCTTTTGTAGATAAAAAGGTTTTTGATTTGTTTGCGAAAGAGAAAAATCCATTGATTAAGGCATAATTGCGGATGGGTGCGTAGGGAAAAGGAAATAGATAATAGGAAATAGTTAATAAGACATAGTAAATGGCTAATAGGAAATAGTTAATGGCTTTAAATAGCGCACAACTCGACTTGAAAACCTAATCTATTCCTGATTTCCGTTCTTTCTTAGATAAATCTATATGAACAACAATTTCGTTTTTTCACCATTGAATGTTTAGATCGTTTTCAACATGACAAAATACTTCATTTTAGCAATGCTCTTGTGTCAAGCCGTTATCGCTTCAGCACAAATAATGACAGTAAAAAACATTAATTATGCTGGCAATGCCGAAGAAAATAACACGCTAAATATCTTTTACAAAAATGATAGTGTTAAAAATAAGCCTGTTTTAATATTCATACATGGCGGATCTTGGAGCAGTGGAAAAAAGGAAACATATTGGTGGCTTGGTAGAAATTTCGCTAGAAAAGGAGTAGTTACGGTTATTATTAATTATCCTTTAGCACCTGAAGCGCAATATCAAAAAATGGCTAATGATTGTGCTTTGGCTGTAAAATGGGTGAAGCAAAATATATCGCAATATGCCTCGAGTGCAGAGAATATTTTTGTAATGGGCCATTCTGCTGGTGCCCATTTAGGCGAACTGATTAATTCAGATCCACAATATTTTCAACATGCTGGAATCAAAAATCCAATTAAGGGTGTAGTTTTGAACGATCCCTTCGGACTCGATATTTTTGAATATTTAACCGAAGCTGAGAAGGATGATTATTACTTTGATTTTTTGAGAACATTTACCGACAAACCCGCGGTTTGGAAGTCTGCGTCTCCTTTAAACTACGTGAATAATATCAAAAACCCACATTTGCTTTTATACGGCGGAAAAACTTATGATGCCATAAAGATTCAAACGCCGAGACTTTATCAAAAGTTAAAGGCCAATAACGTCCCTGTAGAAATAAAAGAAATCAATGGCAAAAGCCACGTTCCGATGATTAGTCAGATGATATTTGGGGGCAATGATTTGTACAAATACATTCTTGAATTTATAGCGAGTTCATCATTACAATTTGATGCCGATTGACTAGCCTTTTCTTAAGTATTTAGTTAAAATCACAATGGTTTGGCCTTCAACTTTCCCTTCAATTTGTTCGGTATTATCATGAACCAAACGGATATTTTTCACCACTGTACCTAATTTTGCACTCAAAGTTGAACCTTTAACATCCAAAGTTTTAACCAAGACAACGGTATCACCTTCGTGTAAACGAGTTCCATTGCTATCCTGATGAAATTCGACCGTTCCATCCATTTCATGATCGCCTGTTTTTTTCGCCCATTCTAAAGTCTCGTCTTCCAGGTATAAGATATCCAAACTATCTGATGCCCAACCTTCGTTTCTTAATCTGCTTAGCATTCTCCATGCCACCACTTGCACAGGTGCAAATTCTGACCACATGGTTTCTGTGAGTATTTTCCAATGCTTGGCATCTAACTGTTCTGTTTTTTCAATTTGATTTAGACAGGTTTTACAAACTAAAATGCTGTTATCGCTATTGGCATTGCTCGTTGGGGGAACTTCATAAACACTTAGACTGTTCTCTGATGTGCAAAGTTCGCACTTGTATCCCGAACGTATTTGTAATTCTTGTGCTAAAGACATATTCATTTTAAATTTTCGGCGAAAGTACTAAAACTATCTGTAATTAATTGTGGTATGAACTGCATTGTATTTCGGCTGGTGAAGATACCAGCCGATAGCGTTTTAAATGCGTTCGTGATTGCGAGGTACGAAGCAATCTTATAACAATAGGGTTTGCCTTTTGGTCGCATTAGGATTGCTTAGTGCCTCGCATGATGTGGAGGTGAGCGGGAAAGAAATTAAGCGAAAAACCTATTTTGATTTCGCCGGTAAATGAATTTCTGCTAACATGCACCTTGCGCTACCGCCACCATTTTTTTCAATGGTGTATATCGGTGCATAAATAATTCGGGAATATTTTTCCAAGACACTGATTTGATCCTTTGTTAATGACAAATAGGCTTGCTCTGACATTACCAATAGACTTTCGCCTTGTGTGTTAGATACCTGTAGCATGTTTCCAGCAAAGTGATTCATTTGATCATAACTAATCGTAACAATTTCCTTGTTAGTTAATGTAAGTACTTTGCGTACAAAATCGCGTTCATACAAATTGGCAATTGAATCAAGACAAACAACGGCGAAACGATCTCCGATGCACATCATCACGTTGGTATGGTATATCGGAAATCCGCTCGAATCAAGAGCGTTAAATATAACTGATTTGTATCCAGCTAACTGACAGAAATTGTTAAATGCCTCTACCTCTGTACGAATGCTCAGGCAAGCATATGCAATTTTGTTAGCACGATCTAAAACCATACTACCAGTGCCCTCAAGAAAAATGTTCGCAGTTTCGTAGAAACTTAAATCATTTACATTATTTACCTGAAATTTTTCTGTCAAGCCATCTAATATTTCATTTCTACGCTCCAATCTCCGGTTTTCAGAAAACATCGGGTAGAGGTAAATGCTACCATCATCGTGAAAAGAAACCCAATTATTCGGGAAGATAGAATCAGGTGTTTCAGGTTGCAAAGTATCATCTACAACGGTAACATCAACATCGTTTTTTCTCAACAGATCTACAAAACCATCAAACTCTTTTAAAGCCTGGCTTTGTACATCACTTTCAGTTGAGGCTACCTGAAATTTATTATTGCCCGCAGTTTGCTCATTGAATTTAAAATCAACCGGGCGAATCATTAGGAGGTGATTGGTTGTTTGCATAGGAGTTAAATTGTAAAGTTAAAAGTTTAAAGATTCTTGACTTAGTGTTTTTACTTTGAACTTTTTACTTTCAACTTAAACTGTCTCTCAATACCGGTAAGCTCATACAGTGGAAACCTCCACGGGCACGAGAAAGTTCTGCTGATGGCATTAAAATTAAAGTATCGGTGATGGTTTCTGCGTCTACTTTTCCACTTTCCAAATCCTGAATCAGATCTTTCACATCAACTACGTTAAAACCAGCTGCTTTAAATGCTTCTACAGTTTTATCGTTTCTATCATAACCTAAAACAACACCTTCTTTTATGGCTAGCAGATTGCAGGAATCCGTCCATTGCTCTCTGGAATCGTATGGGAATTGGTTATTGCCGCTATAAATAATTTTGGTTGGTTCGCTGCTCTTTAAATCGTTCTGACTAATGTCGTTCAACAAAGCCTCTACGTGTTCAAAGTGTTTTGGCTCTTGTGGATTAGCCTTTGTAAATTGAATTGCAGTTGTGGCCTCCAATTTTTCAGGGTCTTTTAAAAAGTTAATTGGTTCGTATAAATTATATTTTGGTGAATGGGCAATAGAGTTTAAAATTACCCATGTATTGCGTTTAACCTGTGTAAAAACCGTGTCCAGGTGCATGTAATCGCGTTTGCTTGGGA
The DNA here is from genome assembly GCF_001422545.1 of Pedobacter sp. Leaf41. Taxonomy (GTDB): domain Bacteria; phylum Bacteroidota; class Bacteroidia; order Sphingobacteriales; family Sphingobacteriaceae; genus Pedobacter. Next base: position 480,527 of record NZ_LMLE01000006.1, read on the forward strand.
TTTTCACCACCGTTACCTTTTCCACCACATCGTTATCAAACAATAATTTTATCGCCTCGTTTGCGCCATGCTCAGAAGTACGTTCACTGCAACCGATCAAAACATGGTTTTCACTCACCATCATCACATCGCCACCTTCTAGTGTGGTGCTAAAAGCCGGTTCATCGCCCGGACGCAGGAAATGCATGGTAACATCAGGAATCTCGAGAACTTTGTTTTGATAGTCGGCAAACAACGGATGGTTGAAGAAAATGTAACGCATCAGAAGCGTTTCGCGAACACGGGCTTTTTTTGCCGGTTTGTTTAATAAAATATGATTATTGATGGTTGTACCTACATCTCGAGTGAAAATTAAATTCGGAATAGGCGCAAAGATCATTGTGTCGTTGGCCAAAGTTCCGGAAATAAAAATCTCCGCCAATTCCTTAGGGTCGGTATTCGTCAATTGCATTTGCACCTTATAAGTACAACCCTCGATGGCACAAACAGCTGCCACTAATTTTTTGCGGATAGATTCGTTTTCCAACATTTCACTTAATAGATTTTGAATTTCTATTACTGAATTTGAGTTGTGAAAATCGGGATGATTGGGTTTGTAAAAATTTCTGTTTCCTTCCTCAGAATCTATTAAAGCAAGCTTTCCCTTGATTTTTTCAGGATCTAAGAAGTACATCAGGAGTTTAATGTAGTAATCGTATTCTCCCTTTCGGATGGTATCGAGGTGGACAATATCTTCAAAAAGCCAATCTTGTGCTTTCGATGGAACCACTTTCCCCAATCCGCTATCTGGACTATGAATTAACAACTTACGCAATCTGCCGATTTCGGTGTTTACGCTCACTTTAAAATTTGGATTTTGCTCGCTCATAAATAAGTTAGTTATTGCAAATCTATTAGAAAAATTTAGATATGAGAATGGAGATGATAGATTTGATAGCCGCTTCCATAGAGAAGACTGTTTCTTACAAAAACCTGACAGCTTAAACCTCATCGCAGCGGCATCTCCCGGTTTTCGATTTTTCATCGAAATCAATCGGGACTGCAGCGCCCACCTGCCGGACGGCCAGGAAAAGCAAGGCCATAGAAACCGATAAGCACAACAGCACCTTTCCAAAAAACTAAAATTTAACCTGCTTTTGAACTTCGGACTTCCGCCTCCTGACTTCGGACTTTTTTCTTATTTTTACGCCATGAATTTTATTATCTCCGAAGCGCAGAAAGCCATCCTTGAACTTTATAAGGAAGAAGTTGCTGAAAGCCTGATCAATATACAAGAAACCCGCAAAGAATTTGAAGGCCAGGTAACAATAGTTGTTTTTCCGATTACCAAGATATCTAAAAAATCGCCTGAGCAAACTGCAAACGAAATTGGTGAATATCTGGTGGCTAACGTAGAAAACGTAACCAAATTTAACGTGGTGAAGGGGTTTCTAAATTTAAGCATCTCTGAAAGCTACTTTTTAAATCAGTTTAATGATGAGATTTTAGCTTCTGATTTCGGTGTTTATCCATCCAACGGGAAAAAGGTGATGGTAGAATATTCTTCGCCAAATACCAATAAGCCACTTCACTTGGGGCATGTTCGTAATAATTTATTGGGTTATTCGGTTTCTGAATTGCTAAAAGCCTATGGTTACGATGTAGTAAAGGTTAACCTGGTTAACGATCGTGGCATTCACATCTGCAAATCAATGCTGGCCTGGCAAAAATGGGGCAATGGTGAAACGCCTGAAAGTTCTGGGTTAAAGGGCGATCATTTGGTTGGAAAATACTATGTGATTTTTGATAAGGAATACAAAAAAGAAATTGAAGCTTTAAAAGCAGAAGGACAAACCGAGGAAGAGGCGAAGAAAAATGCACCATTAATTAAAGAAGCACAACAAATGCTTTTGAAATGGGAGCAAGGCGATGAGGCGGTGGTTTCACTTTGGAAAACCATGAACGAGTGGGTTTATGCAGGCTTCAACGTAACTTATAAAAACCTTGGTGTAGATTTCGACAAGTTTTATTACGAAAGCAATACCTATCTATTAGGGAAAGATACAGTTGATGAAGGATTGGCAAAGGGTGTTTTCTTCAAGAAAGAAGACGGTTCGGTTTGGATTGATTTAACGGCTGATGGTTTAGATCAGAAATTGGTTCTACGTGCTGATGGGACTTCTGTATATATTACCCAGGATTTAGGCACTGCAGAAATGAAACACGACGATTTCAATATGGATGAGTCGATTTATGTGGTTGGTAATGAACAAGACTATCACTTTAAGGTGTTATTTTTAATCTTGGAGAAATTAGGTAAAAGCTGGGCTAAAGGACTTTATCACCTATCATACGGTATGGTCGATTTACCAAACGGTAAAATGAAAAGTCGTGAGGGAACGGTGGTGGATGCTGATGAATTAATTGAAAGCATGGTGACTACTGCCCGTGAAAAAACCGAAGAGCTGGGAAAAACAAATGACTTCAGCGAAGAAGATAAGGCTGCTTTATATCAGAGTATTGGTTTAGGCGCCTTAAAATATTTTCTTTTGAAAGTAGAACCTAAAAAGCGTTTATTATTTAATCCTGCAGAAAGTATCGATTTTCAAGGCAATACGGGTCCATTTATTCAATACACGCATGCGAGGATTAAATCTTTACTAGCTAAAGCTGAATATACCGCTAAGTCAACAATTCCGAAGGATGGAGAAATGTTGCCTGTGGAATTGGAAATGATTCTTTTGTTGGCAAAATATCCGGCAGAAATTGAGATTGCTGCTAAAGCTTATAGTCCGGCGAGTTTGGCTAATTATTTATATGAGTTGGCGAAGTTATTTAACAAATTTTATCACGAAGTGCCTCCAATTGTTAAAACCGAAGCAGGAGAAACTAAACAGTTCCGTTTGAATTTAAGCAAGAAAACAGCTGATATTATTCATTCAGGGATGCTGATTTTAGGGATTACTTCGCCGGAAAGAATGTAGGATAGGAACTAGGAAATAGGAAATTTGAGAACAGGTAATTGAGAATGGGAAATAGGGAAGAGAAAAATTGATATGGAAGAATCAACGAGCAAGATGATTTTAAAATCCTTAAATCCCTTAATCCTGATCAATGATTAATGAACTGTTATTGCTTTGCTTGGTTGCTTTTGCAGCAGGGTTTATAGATGCTATTGTGGGTGGCGGTGGGTTATTACAAACTCCTGCCACCTTATTAATTTTACCACATTATCCCGTAGCTACATTACTCGGAACGACAAAAATCCCGTCGATAGCAGGGACCACTTTAGCAGCCTTCAAGTATTCAAAACAAGTAAAATTTAATTTAAAAGTATTGGCGGCCTGTGCCAGCACTGCTTTCTTTGCCGCACTGTTTGGGGCCTTTTTAGTCAGCCGGATTGATAATTCAGTTATCAAACCCATTATTTTGGTGGTGCTGGTTTTTGTTGCACTGTATACCTATTTTAACAAAAAATTTGGTATCCATCAGGAGAAAAACCATACTGTTAAACAACAGGTTTCAATGGCCGCTATTTTTGGTTTGCTTATTGGTTTTTATGATGGTTTAATTGGCCCTGGCACAGGTTCTTTTTTGATTTTGGTTTTTATTGCAGTTTTAGGTTTTGATTTCATTGGCGCAAGTGCTCATGCCAAGATTGTAAATATTGCAACCAATTTGGCGGCTATAATTTATTTTAGTTCTACCGGCCATATCCTCTTTCAATATGCCATACCAATGGCTATTTTTAATTTGGGCGGCGCTTATTTTGGTACCAAGCTGGCGTTGCTAAAAGGGAATAAATTTGTACGCATATTTTTCTTAATTGTAGTTTTCGGGACGATATTGAGGTTTGCGTATGATATTCTTTTGCGGTAATTTGCTTTATGTTTGAAACTTTTAATCAACATAATTTTTATGAGTTGTGCGACTACCTGGCCAGCAAAGATCAGGAATTGGCAAGCGTTTTAGCAAAATATGGTTATCCACCCTTTTGGACGAGGCCCAACACTTTTGAATCGTTGGTTCATATTATTTTAGAGCAGCAGGTATCTTTAGCGTCTGCGCTTGCGGCTATGCAAAAGCTTAAAGCTAAAATAGGGGCAATCACTCCTGCGAATTTCCTTACACTCAAGGATGAGGAATTGAAGGCTTGTTATTTCAGTAGGCAGAAGGCCGTTTATGTACGTGACCTAGCCGAGAAAATTAGCAACGGTCAGTTAGATCTTTTACAATTAGAAATACTTCCTGATGATGAAATTAGAGATCAACTGAAAAAAGTAAAAGGTATAGGCGATTGGACTGCAGATATTTACCTGATTTTCATTTTGCACCATACCGATGTTTTTCCTACTGGCGATTTAGCTGCAGTCAATGCTTTGAAAAGCTTGAAGAACATCGCAAAAGATAAAAATAAAGATGAGTTGTTAAGTGCGGTAGCAGACTGGAAACCTTTTCGCACCATCGGATTAATGATGATTTGGCATTACTATCTGGAGGAGCGGAAACCTGCCAATAAAAAGAAAATTTAAAGAAAGCACCGCTTGGTTAAACCAGCGGTGCCTTTTGCATTCCATCCTAATGACTAATGACTAATGACTAATGACTAGATCCCAAGATCTTCTTTAGCATAATCTGCACGTGTTTCGAATTCACGTTTGTATCCTTTTGCTTTTTCAACCCATTCAGGTGCCTGATCTTTCAAGTCATCTACAATAGATTTACCTGTTATTGGATCTTTTTTCGTCACATATTTAAAGCCTGCATAAACTGCGGCACCAATTATTGCTGTTTTTAATAGTCCCATTTTATTTTCGATTTAATTTATCAATATAACATTTGACTAACAATAATGGTTTTAATTACAACGAATTAAAATTATTTTACAATGTTAAGTTGTAAACTGTCTTTAATCACTATCCCGCTGATACCAGCCGAATTATATTTAACGGTGTACTTACCGCTCTTGTCAATGGTAAAAGCGTTATTTAAGTCGAAATCGACACTGGTACTGTCACCAGGTTTTAAAGTGATGTAACTATCAGCCGGAGGTGGCATTACCCTTTTGGCCATCGCACCTTTATAAGCTGATTCCGTTCCATCTTCCATGATAACATCAACATATTTACTCATCAGGTTTTCGAAAGGGGTATGCCATTTACAGAATTTTGCAGCGGTATCTGCATTGTTGTAAACGGTAAATTTTATATTAATCGGCTCACCTATTTTTGGAGTCGATAAAAGTGTCAGTTTTCCGGTTATCGCATCTACCGGCTTATTGGATGTTTCATTTACAGTCATGGAGTCGGTTTTTTTCTCACCAGACTGTTGATTGGATGAACTGCAAGCGGCTAAAATAATAGTGCTCACGCAAAGGATTGTGCTTAATTTTCTCATTTATAATAATTGTTAACTATTCTTTTTCTGTGCCGCTTTTTATCGGAACGGGTTTCTTTTTTCTAAAAGATGGAAATGTCATCGGGCTTCTAGCCGGACGTTCATCTCCCAATAAAACACCCCATTGTTTAAACATTTCTGTACGATCGAAAATAATTTTCAATACCGCAACAATTGGTAAAGCTAAGAACATCCCTGAGATTCCAGCAACGCTACCTCCAATAAATACTCCAAGAATAGAGAATAAGGCATTAATTTTAACCTTTGAACCCACAATTCGTGGCATTAAAATATTGTTATCTAAAAACTGAACCCCAGCGATAACACCTAATACTGTAATAACAGGCCACAACTCTTGCGACGAAGCCAAGGTTAATAATACACCGATCACATTCCCAATTAAAGCACCCACATAAGGAATCAGGTTTAATATTGCGAAAACCACTCCAATGAGCAGTGCGTGTTCAATACCAATTAGCATTAAAATTCCACCTAATAAAACCGTCATATAGGTCACCTGGATTAATAAACCAACCAGATAGCTTTTAATGATCGATTCGGTTTCATAAATAGCCTCTTTCACTTTTGAGTGATGATCTGGCTTGAACCACATAAAAATGAACCGCAATAAAATATCTTTATAAAAAAGCATCAGATAAATATAGATGGGTAACAGACCGATAAACACGAAAATGCCGCTCAAAGTAACCGCTGCACCACCTGCCAATGAGGTACCCATATTCATCATATCATCACTTTTATCCTGAATAAAGGCTTTTTGCTCTTTAGCGTCATACTGCGAAATTCTACTAATCCAATCGCTTAAAGAATTAATATGCTGCGTAACATTATTTTTAATTTGAGGAAAATCTTTAACCAAAATTCCGATTTGGTTGGAGAAAAACCATACAATGAGGGCCACAAATATGGCAACCAATAAAATAGGCAAGATGATTGAAAAGGTTTCCGGAACTTTTTTTCTTTTTAGGAACCGATAAATAGGTAACAGCATAATGCTGATAAAAAATGCCATCAGTATAGGCATAATAATATCGCGACCAATTACCAAAACGGCTACAAGTGCCATTAAACCCAGTAATTCTATTGATCGCTTTACAGTTAGAGGTATATTATTCATCATAAATGGTTGTTCCGATTTGAGGATTAAACAGCATGAAGATAAAAATGTTTTTAAATTAAAATGATCAGCAGTAATCTTCTAAATGCTGAAATGATCTGTCGTGAAATCAACTTCATTATAACTTCATAATTCTACCCTTATTTCGCATCGGAATTAAGGGGAAGCCGGGTTTATTTGGTAAATGTAATCATTGCTGAATATAGCGATTTTCCACTTCTAATTCTATTGAAAGAATTAAATCAGATAAATTCAGTAAAAAAATGAACAGAAGTTTCATGTATTTTGGCCTGTGTGCTTTGCTCTCTGCAGCAGGTTGTAATCAGCAAAAGGAAGAAAAAGAAGAAGCAATTACTTATGCCGTAACCTCTCCGGTAACCATCGATACCTCCTTTACGAAGGAATATGTATCGCAAATTAAATCTGTTCGGAATATTGAAGTACGTGCTCAGGAAAAGGGATATCTTCAAAATATTTATGTTGATGAAGGGCAGCAGGTACATGCCGGGCAAGTTTTATTTAAAATTATGCCTCGGATGGCACAGGCAGAAGTTTTGAAAGCCCAGGCCGAAACCAAAGCAGCAGAATTAGAAGTAGAAAATACCAAATTGCTTTCTGATAAAAATGTGGTTTCGAAAAATGAGCTTGCCATGGCCAAAGCGAAACTGCAACAAGCTAATGCCGAGACATCTTTAGCGAAATATCATTTATCTAACACCGAAATCAGGGCACCATTTAATGGCACCATCGATCGGATTCCATTGAAGTTGGGAAGCCTTGTAGACGAAGGTGCACTGTTAACCAGCTTGTCTGATAACAGTCAGGTGTTTGCCTATTTCAATGTCTCCGAACCTGAGTACTTGAATTACCAGGCGGCTGCCAAAGCAAAAACGCAGCAAGAAGTGAGTTTACTTTTAGCCAATAATGAGCTATTGAAATCGAAAGGGAAAGTAGAAGTTATCGAGAGTGAGTTTAACAATGAAACCGGGAACATCGCTTTCAGGGCTCGTTTTAACAATGCCGATAATTTGCTTCGGAACGGCGAAACGGGAAAAATTCAAATGGTTGTTCCCCTGAAAAAGGCACTGGTTATACCTCAAAAAGCCACTTACGAAATCCAGGATAAAACTTATGTTTTTGTAGTTGATAATCGCAATATGGTACACTCACGCAATATTACGATCACTGGCGAAATGCCCGATTTATATGTGGTAGGTAGCGGATTATCAATAGGAGATAAGATTTTACTTGAAGGCGTGCAAAAAGTGAAAGATGATGATAAGATCACTTTCAAATTCCAAAATCCTCAAGAAGTAATCAAACAGTTAAGATTAAAAACCGAATAACTCCAGCAATAATTTTTTATGTTTAGCAAGTTCATACAAAGGCCCGTCCTTTCTATAGTCGTATCGCTTATTATTTTATTTCTAGGCGCATTATCGGTTTCCTATCTTCCCGTTACCCAATTTCCATCTATCTCGCCACCGAAGGTTAATATCACGGCAGAATATCCTGGAGCAAATAACGAGTTATTAATCAAATCAGTAGTTATCCCGTTGGAGCGAGCGTTAAATGGTGTTCCGGGGATGAAATACATCGCTTCAGATGCTGGTAATGATGGTGAAGCTTCCATTCAGGTGGTATTTAATTTAGGAACTGATCCCAATCAGGCTTCCTTAAATGTACAGAACCGGGTGGCTGCGGTAACCAACAAACTTCCGCCACTGGTGGTTCGTGAAGGTGTAAAGATCAGCCGTGAAGAATCCAATATGTTGATGTACATTAATTTGTATAGCACAGATCCAAAGTTGAATGAGAATTTCCTTTACAATTTCGCCGACATCAATTTACTTTCCGAATTAAAAAGAATTGATGGGGTAGGCTTTGCTGATATTTTGGGCGATCGGGATTATGCGATGCGCATTTGGTTAAAGCCCGATAGAATGCAGGCTTATAAAATCTCTGTCGATGAAGTGATGAAATCGCTTGATGAGCAAAGTTTGGAAGCCTCACCTGGTAAAACCGGAGAAAGTTCTGGCAAGCGTTCACAAGCTTTTGAATATGTGTTAAAATATTCTGGTCGTTTTAATACGAAAGAGGGTTACGAAAACATCATTTTACGGGCAAATCCGAATGGGGAAATGTTGCGTTTAAAAGATGTGGCTGATGTTGATTTCAGCAGTGCAGCCTATAATTTGTATTCTAATTTAAACGGCAGACCATCTGCGGCGATTGTTTTAAAACAATCGTATGGAAGTAATGCCAGTCAGGTAATCAAAGATGTGAAAGCTAAAATGGCTGAAATTAAGTCAACTTCTTTTCCAAAGGGATTGAATTATGAAATCAGTTATGATGTTTCCAAGTTCCTTGATGCTTCTATCGAAAAAGTAATTCATACCTTAATTGAAGCCTTTATTTTAGTGGGTTTGGTGGTGTTTTTATTCTTGGGAGATTGGCGTTCTACTGTTATTCCAGCTATTGCGGTGCCGGTATCCTTGATCGGAACTTTTGTTTTCATGTCTATGTTTGGCATTACGCTCAATTTAATTACCCTATTTGCTTTGGTTTTGGCCATTGGGGTGGTTGTAGATGATGCCATTGTGGTGATTGAGGCTGTACATGCGAAGATGGAAAACGATAGGCGTTTATCGGTATTAAAAGCCACGCAACAAGCCATGAAAGAAATCAGTGGTGCTATTATCGCCATTACTTTCTTAATGGCTTCAGTATTTATCCCGGTAACTTTCATGTCTGGTCCGGTTGGTATTTTTTACCGTCAGTTTTCCATCACTATGGCGACAGCAATTATTCTTTCGGGTATTGTTGCACTAACGTTAACGCCAGCTTTGTGTGCCATTATGTTGAAAAACAACCATGGGAAACCGAAAAAGAAAACGGCCGTTGACCGATTTTTAGATAGCTTTAATAATGGTTTCAATAAGTTATCTGGTAAGTATGAAATTGTACTAAGCAAAGTGGTGGGGCGCCGGTTATTAACCTTCGGAATTCTTGTGGCTTTTTGCTTCGGGATTTGGGGACTAAGCGGAACCGTACCTTCAGGATTTATTCCAAATGAAGATCAGGGGATGGTTTATGCGATTATTCAAACGCCCCCAGGATCAACGCTTGAACGTACCGACCAGATTGCAGAACGCCTGCAAAAACTATGTGAAGATATAGATGGTGTAAAATCAGTTTCATCGTTAGCAGGCTACGAAATCTTAACGGAAGGTACCGGCTCTAATTCCGGAACCTGTTTAATCAACCTTAAAGATTGGAACGATCGCAAACACTCTGCATCAGAAATTATAAAAGAACTGGAAGAAAAAGCAAAATCTATTCCTGGTGCTACTATTGAATTTTTCCAACCGCCGGCAGTTCCAGGATACGGTGCAGCAGGAGGTTTCGAACTCCGATTGTTAGATAAAGCCGGTAGTGGCGATTACAAACGCATGGAAACCGTTGGAAATGATTTTGTAAAAGAGCTTAATAAAAGAAAAGAACTGTCGTCGGTATTTACCTTTTACAGCGCAAGTTTTCCTCAATACATGTTGAATATTGATAATGAAATAGCGCAGCAAAAGGGCGTAACCATTGATAATGCGATGAATACCCTTTCCACTTTCGTAGGGAGTAATTACGAAACCAGTTTCATTAAATATGACCGCCAATATAAAGTGATGGTTCAGGCTTTGCCACAATACAGAGCGTTGCCAGCAGATATATTAAAGCTTTCTGTGAAAAACGATCGTGATGAAATGGTTCCGTTTTCGGCTTTCATGAAGATGGAAAAAGTGTATGGACTATCTGAAATTACGCGTCACAATATGTACAACGCTTCTGAAATTAGTGGACAATCTGCACCAGGCTATAGCTCGGGTCAGGCAATTAATGCCATCACTGAAGTAGCCGCCAAAACACTTCCAAGGGGCTTCGGTATCGATTGGGCAGGGATTTCTAAAGATCAGGTTTCCAGAGGTAATGAAGCGGTGTATATCTTTTTGATCTGTTTGGGCTTTGTTTACCTTGTTCTTGCCGCACAATATGAAAGCTTCATTTTGCCGCTTTCGGTAATTTTATCTTTGCCGGCGGGTATTTTTGGAGCGTTTTTGTTCCTGCAGTTGTTGGGGTTAGAAAATAACATTTATGCTCAGGTAGCCATGGTGATGCTGATTGGATTGCTGGGGAAAAATGCCGTCTTGATTGTGGAATTTGCTACCCAGCGGCATAGTCAGGGTGCCACAGTTTTAAAAGCCGCTTTGGAAGGTGCAAGTGTACGTTTCAGACCTATTTTAATGACTTCTTTTGCATTTATTGCAGGTTTGATTCCTTTAATGATTGCTTCCGGCCCAGGTAAAATTGGAAACAGGACAATCGGTTCAGCAGCAGCAGGAGGGATGTTGTTCGGAACCATATTCGGCGTGATCGTGATTCCAGGATTATACTATATTTTCGGTACCATCGCAGCCAAACACAAGTTGATTAAAATTGAAGAAGAACATCCGTTAACTGAAGAAATTGAAGATAATGTTTAAGCAAAAAATTTATAAAATACTTGGGTTAGCCATCATTATTGCCACTTACAATGCTTGTAAAGTGCCCGATTTTGCCCAACGTAATGAGCATAAAAATACACCAGCTAGTTTTAATACCTCATTAGATAGTACCAATACAGGAGCTGTACAGTGGCGTAGTTTTTTTACGGATCCAAATCTGGTAAGCCTGATCGATACCGCCCTTAAAAATAACCAGGAACTAAACATTACCCTGCAGGAGATTGAAGTGGCTAAGAACGAAATTAAGGCCAAAAAAGGTGAATTGCTTCCTACAGTGGGCTACCGGGTAGGCGCTGGTTTAGATAAAGTTGGCCGCTACACCAGTTCTGGTGCCGGCGATGCCTCAACGGAAATTACTCCGGGTAAAGGTGTGCCGGAAGTGTTGCCCGATTATGCATTTGGTTTGCAGGCCAATTGGGAGGCCGACATCTGGCATAAGCTTCGCAATTCCAAGAAAGCCGCAGTCGACCGCTATCTGTCTTCGGTTGAAGGGAAAAATTTCGTCATCACGAATTTGATTGCAGAAATAGCCAATACCTATTACGAACTGCTGGCACAGGATAATCAGCTGGAAATCGTTAAACAAAATATTGCTCTTCAAAGCAATGCGCTTGAACTGATGAAAATTCAAAAACAAGCTACAAGGGTTACTGAGCTTGCCGTACGTAAGTTTGAGGCCGAAGTTTTAAGTTCCAAAAGTTTAGAATTCGACATTCAGCAAGACATTACCGAAAGTGAAAATAAAATCAATTACCTATTGGGCCGGTTTCCACAACCAATTGTTAGAGATCGAAATGCTTTTACGCTATTAGTTCCACCTACTGTTCAGGCCGGCTTACCGGCTCAATTACTGGCTAACCGACCTGATATTAAACAAGCCGAATACGATTTGGAAGCGGCAAAATTAGATGTTAAAGTAGCGAAGGCGCAATTTTATCCTTCGTTGGGGATTTCTGCCAGCATCGGTTATCAGGCATTTAACCCTTCTTATTTATTACGTACACCAGAATCGTTGATTTACTCCCTCGCTGGAGATTTAGCCGGTCCACTTATTAACCGAAATGCGATTAAAGCAGAATATTTATCTGCAAACGCTAAACAGTTACAAGCCGTTTTCAACTACGAAAAAACCATCCTGAACGGATACATCGAGGTTGCAAATCAAATTTCCAATATTTCGAATCTTCAGAAAAGCTACGATTTAAAATCAAAACAGGTTGTGGCATTAACACAATCCATAGAGATTTCCAATGACCTTTTTAGAGCGGCCAGAGCTGATTATTTCGAGGTTTTAATGACCCAAAGGGATGCATTGCAATCCAAATTGGAATTAATAGAAACCAAAAAACAGCAGCTAAATGCAGTGGTGAATATTTATCATGCTTTAGGCGGGGGGTGGAATTAAACCCTCCGTGCTACAGCGCATGTTTATCATAAATTAGGTCTTCATTGCCTGCCTGCGGAAGGCAGGCGAGGCTGGGTTTGAGCGAGCCAAGGCAATCTGGCAATTTGTTATAGAACTATGAGGGGAAAACTCCCCTCTTTATTTCAAGGAGGGGTGGGGGTGGTTAAATGTATTGTCTTCGCATCTTTTACGTTGCTATTTGACACTTCGCTCAAATGGCATCTTACTCCCTTCCAGATAGAAACCCTCTGCGTTCGCCCTCTGTTCGGGAAATCCCTACCTATTATAGTCCTTATCCTGACCTAATACCACCTATTCAGTACCATGCAAGCACCACACAAGGATGGGAATTCCTTTGCATGAACTTAAGTATTCTCGAAGCAGTCCCGAAGTATGCTGGGAGCAGGGTGCAAGCAGGTATGGGTAAAACGTGGATATGAGGTGGACTAATGGCGGGCTAGAGGTGGACTTGAAACGAAACTTAAATGATTAAAAAGCAGAAATTTGCTATCCTGGATTGATCAATCCCTCAATTACGCTAATGTAAATAATTATGGACACATTAAATGGGATTGTTCGATTTTAAATATGAGCGTTCGCTGGGGAGAAATTTTTTCTAAAGGTTTTAGTTGTAAAATCGCTTCATTATTAAAAAAGATCAGTAGAATTTGCAGCTTCCCCTTTAATTTTTTCTTCGTCTCATCGGCGGCGGCCTCTTCTTTGTTCTTGATAACAAAGAAGCAAAACCGAGCCCTTCAGCGAGCTCATTAATACCTCTAAAAAAAAATGATAAACGATAAATAAAATCAAGGCCTGGATCCAATGTTGGATAAATTCTTCAAAGCTTAATTGGCGGCATCACAAGCTGCGATGAAGACTCGCAGAATACGCGATGCCTTGTTAAGATGGGTATTGAAAGTTTGTTCAAAAGCTTTGACGTTTTCTCCTTTCATTGTCTCCTATGCCGGATAGCAGGGTGAAAGATCAATAGCAGACATCGAAGTTCTTAGGTGTTTTGCTCGCCCATCCATCATTTCCTGCCTGCAGCAGGCAGGCGAAATGAGCTTTTCGCGATTGAAAAATCATTCTACCCATCGTCATCCTTGCGTAGGCGGGAATTTTAAAGCGATTTAAAGGCTGATTATTTCCTTCGCGTTAGTCTTCACTTTTCTTCAAAGATTTCAAAAAAACAAAACCCACCACACCCGATAAAACTGAAGCCGTCAATATGGCGAACTTTGCTTCTGATACATGTAGGGCATCGCTAAAAGATAATAACGCGATAAATATCGACATTGTAAAACCGATGCCTGCCAACATGCCTAAACCTAAAACATGTTTCCAGCCTGCTCCGGTGGGTAAATCGGCAAATTTAAGTTTAACGGCCAACCAGGAAAATAATGTTACCCCGATTGTTTTTCCCACAAATAAACCTACTATAATGCCCAGGCCTAAAGGAGAAACCAGTCCTGTAATCATCTCTTTTTCGAAGGTGATGTTGGTGTTCGCCAGGGCGAAGATTGGCATGATGAGGTAATTTACCGGTACGCTTAAAGCGTGCTCCAGTTTTTCTAAAGGAGATAAAACATCCGTTTCATTTGTGGGGATGGTGAATGCTAAAAGTACTCCGGCGATGGTGGCATGAATGCCGGAGTGATGAATGAAATACCAAAGAAAGATTCCGGGGATGAGATAGAAGATCAGGCTTTTTACACCGAAATAATTCATTAAACTTAACAACACTAAAATTCCGCCGGCCATTGCCAAATATTCAAAATGAATTTGGTTGGTGTAAAATATAGCGATTACTAAGATTGCGCCTAAATCATCAACAATAGCCAAAGCTGCTAAAAATATCTTCAAGCTAGCGGGTACGTTTTTGCCAAGCATGGCAATTATGGCCAGCGCAAATGCAATATCTGTGGCCATAGGGATGCCCCAACCGCTGGCAGTTTCGGCTCCTTTGTTAAATACTGCATAAATCGCGGCCGGAACCAACATGCCACCTAACGCAGCAATTACCGGAAGTGCTGCGTTTTTTAATGAAGATAGTTCGCCTTCTACAAGCTCACGTTTAATTTCCAGGCCCACAAGCAAAAAGAATATGGCCATTAAAGCATCATTAATCCAGGCAAGAATGCTATAGTTAACGTTTCCAAACCCGAGCTTGGTTTCTAAAAAAGCTTCAAAACTTTCTTTCGATGCTGTATTGGCGATCAGTAAGGAGATGGCTACACAAATTAGCAATAAGAAACCGCCAACTTGTCCGGAGCGGAAAAAACGTTGAAATACAGCTAGGTTGATTAGTTTCGGCATGGGGGCAAAAATAAGGAAAACTTAGTTTCTGGCTATGGATTAATTTGATTTAAATGAAAATATAAGTTCTTGTTTTACTGGCAAACTCTTTAAATTATTTATAACCTGAGGCCTGTAGATTAAACAGTTCGGCGTACTTGCCTCCCGCTTTCAAGAGTTGCTCATGTGTTCCCGACTCGAGCAGCGTTCCCTTCTCTAGCACTAAAATCCGGTCGGCTAACCTTGCTGTAGAGAAACGATGTGAAATTAAAACTGCTGATTTTCCTGTAGTGAGTTGTGCAAAACGTTGGAAGACTTCATATTCTGCCCGTGCATCCAGTGCAGAGGTCGGCTCATCTAAAATTAATACTTGCGCATCTTTCATGTATGCCCGGGCAAGCGCAACCTTTTGCCATTCGCCGCCCGAAAGTTCAACTCCATCATTAAATTTTCTGCCCAGCCATTGCTGATAAGCTCCCGGCAGCTTCTTTGCAAGCTCATCTGCCAAACTAAGTTGCGCAGCATTTTTGACCAACTGTTCATTATCAATTTCCTTAATATTGCCGACCGCAATGTTTTGATAAAAAGTCATTTGATAGCGGATATAATCCTGGAAAATAATGCCGAGGTTATGCCTCAGATCGTCTAAATCATAAGCCTTTAAATCCTTTCCATCTAATAAAATACGACCTTCGCTTGGGTCGTACAGTCTGGCCAGGAGTTTAACCAAGGTCGTTTTTCCTGCACCGTTCTCTCCAACCAGGGCCAATTTTTCGCCGGGTTTGAGCTCAAAGCTTAAATTTCTATTCGCCCATCTATCGCTATTGTGGTATTGGAACCCTACATTTTCGAATACAAAACCTGATTTTATGGGCTTTGGAAAAGGCAATGCCGCCTTTGGTTTGGTAATTTTTGGCTTGATCTCAAAAAAATCAATGAAATCCTGTAAATAAATGGCACCTTGAGAAACCATTGTAAACCTCGAAAGCATCGTTTCCATCAAGCTGCTCAGTTGACGAAATGAGCCTGCCAGGAAAGTGAGGTTACCCACCGTCGATTTTCCGGTAACTGTTTCGTAAACAATAAATCCATAGGCCGCATAATAACCAATAGTACCTAATATGGAGAAAAATGTACCCCATATAGATCTGCGCACCGCTAACCTGCTGTTGTCTTGATAAAATTTATCAGACAAAGTTTTGAATCTGTCGATAATGAAATCAGCGAGGCCAAAAATCTTTACTTCCTTTGCCGTTTCATCGCTTGCACCCAGGTAGCGTACATAATCGAGTTCCCTGCGCTCTGGTGTCTGACTGCGGGACAGTGCATAATTCTTGCTATTAAAATAAGATTCGCCTAAAAAGGAAGGGATGATTGCAAGCACTAAAAGGAGAATTAACCAAGGGTTAAAAGCAATTAACCCGGTTAAAAGAAAGGCCATGGAGATTAAATCCTGTATCTGGCTCATCACTTGAGAAAGCATGACACTTCTCCCGACTGTTTGCTGCCTTGCCCGTTCGAGCTTGTCGTAAAATACCGAATCTTCGAATTGATCCAGATCTAAAGTAGCTGCATGCTCCATTATTTTAATGGAAGTATAATTCGAAAACTGGTCGCCGAGCAAGCTATCCGTTAGATTAATCATTCTGCCCAGCGCATCGTTCAAAATCGCCAGTAAAAATTGTATTCCCACCAGCTCCCAAAGCAGTTGCATATTGCCGCTTGTGGTGCTGGTACTTAATGCCACCACCTCATCAATAATGAGTTTGCCCACATAAAGCAGGGCAACCGGCATGGCGGAACGTATTATCCGAAGGATGAAACTAATGATTGTCTTACTAGGACTGCTTTGCCAGACCAGCTTGAACAAACTTGGCAGGTTTTTTAATGATGAGAGTCGTTCTTTAAAAGTTATATTTTCAAGAGGTATTGTATTTCTATTCTTTGCCATAGTGGTGCTGTAATAGCAAAGCTAATTATTGCGTGAGTAGTTTTCGGTTTATTTGAAAAAATAGCATCTATATTAAACAGAGATACTATTAAAACCTGAACAATTTTTATTTGAAAATGTTAGTCAATCTTAACGAAATCGTAAAACAATATGATTTAAGGATTAGGAAACTTATTTTTCATAGCGTAAAACTTATCGACAGCTGCAAATGAGAATATAACACCTATAAGAAGTACAAGTGATCTCACCCAGTTCATGCTGCTCCATTCGGAGGATAATCTTTTAAGTATTTCAGTGGCTGGAGTTGGCTGCGACATCATTATATCGGTTCGCGGATGGAAGTAAGTAAAAGCAAAAATATCTCCTGAAACATAGCAAATCAAAGCGATTCCAAGAAGTAATCTCATGTTTTGTGAATTTTTCCAATAGATGAGGAGTGATAGTAAAGTCAGCAACTGACTTGCAGTTGAAAATATTTTGAAAAAATTTCCAGGATTTACAGTCTTAAAAAATGCTTTCGCAGCCAGAACAGAATTTGGAATATCACTGTCGGTGGCAGCGGCAATAACCATCGAATTAAAGATGTTTGCAAACAAGACTCCACATGCTATTGCCACTGAACTTAGCAGAATTATTTTTTTCATCACTGGATAATTAATAGGAAATAAATATAATAAAATTTTATAACAATCAGTTTTTCAAGGTATTGTGATCCTGTGTTTATTATGTCTCAATTGATAAGTTTAATTGAAAAAAAGTTCAGTTTAAAAATAAAGGTGTTGACATCGTGATTGAAGCTTGCTCTGACTAATCTTTCTTCGGTTTGAAACGGAAGGCTCTTACTTTTTTGCTTGATCAAAAATTAACAAAAAAATCAAGGCTTGGAACTGATGTTGGATAAGCCATGCGAAACTTTAATTGCAACAGCGGATTAGGTTCGATGAAGAATCGAACTGACCGCTGTTTTAGTCGTTCGGATTTTGAAAATTTGTGCAAAAACTTCACCTGCTTCTCTTTCCATCACTTCCTATGCCCGAAAGCAGTATGGCTATAGCGAGGAGTGGAGGACTCTGCTTTGTAAGGGTTTCCTTTTAGCGGAAAGTTTCTGGTACGTTCTGCACTTTACTGACAATTTGTTAACCAAAAAAGCCACAGACTCTTAGATTTAAATCTGCGAATCTGTGGCTAAAATTTTTGTTTATGCTACTCTACTTATTTTTTCTTTCCGATATTCACCCGAATGTTCACCTCAAAATCGCCATCGGTATAGCCGCTAATAGCTGAAGTTGCTGTGTTGTAATAGGCCATAAAATATAGAGACGATTTGTAGTTTACGCCGAAGCCAACCGTGGCATTTTGCGTGTTGTGATACATGGCCATTACATACAGTTTATCGTTTGCGAAGTTGGCATTTACACCCGCATCCCACAAATTCTTATAGTTTTTAATTCCTCTGAAAACCCCTTTTGGCTCCAGGCTTATGCCGTTCATTCCTTCACCAAGACTGAATTTATATCCTATAGCCGAATAAAAAGTAGGTTTATTGGCATAGTTTAAATCATCCTTTCTAAAAACCGAGCGTATATTTGGAACGGCGCCTTCTATTGTTAATCCTTTCGAAGTATACGAAACGCCAAAATCTCCATCAAGGTAAGAGCCACGATCGTTGAAACGGGCAATTGATGGATCGTTAATATCGCTGTTTCTGATACTGCTTAAATCTAATCGATCTTTGCTTACTCCAAAGGAAACGCCGAAATTCAATTGCTGTTCGTTATCGCTTAGAGGCAAATGATAGGCAAAAGTTCCTACGGCCTTTGTGCGTTGTAAACCGCCAGATTTTTCGTTATAAACGTTAACGCCCCAACCCACTTTTCCAACTTGCTGATCTAAAGTTACGCTTTGCGTGAGGGGTGCACCGGGAATGTTCGACCACTGTTTGCGGAAACTCCCGTTAATATTGAAGCCTTCGTTAATACCTGCCATTGATGGATTTACCAGATAGCGGTTTTGAAAATACTGAGCGTTTAAAGGTAAGATCTGCGCCTTCGCCGTGCTGAAAATAAATATACCAGTTGCAAATAGAAACGTTACTCGACGCATTTGCTTTATGTTTTTTGTAATTGCTTTCATGTCTGTAATTAGTCTCTAATAATATTGATGTAACCTTTAAAAGTGCCGATTCCAGAACCTAAATCGATAATGTAATAATAAGTTCCTTCCTCCAGCGGGCTTCCGTTTACCGTTCCATCCCAATCATTGGCGTAAGCTTGTTTCGTGTATAAAATCCGACCCGCTTTATCAAAAATCTTAACCGTGTTATTTGGGTAATAATCGATGTTTTTCACGATAAACTTATCGTTGTATCCATCGCCATTAGGAGTAACTACTGTGCTGGCTTCCAGTTTATAATCCTCTACAACCGTTATGGTGATGGTTTGCTCATTCACACAACCGCTTGAATTGGTAACAGTTACCTTGTAAATTCCCGTTTGCCTAGGGCGTACTGTCACTGATGAATTCGCCTGACCGCTGATGATATCGGCACCCGTCCAACTGTATTGGTTTCCACCAGTTGCGCTAAGAATTAAAGCATCACCTTTTGAAATCGAAAGCGCTTTGTTCGCGGTAATGGCAACAACAGGGAGTGGATTTACAACTACGGTAGCTGTTCCCGTTTGCGGCTGACCACAGTTTACATCGGTAACACTTATTAAATTATAGGCAAAGCTTCCGGCTGTATTCGCTGAAACCGATACCGCAACAGAAGCATTTGTTCCTGTCGTGCTCACCGTTCTGCTTGCGCCACCGTTTACATTATAAGTAAAGGTGTAAGGGGCAGTACCATTTGCACCCGTAAATGTGATTGCAGGTGAAGTACCATTTAAACAAACGGCAGTATTGCCAGAAATGGTAGCCGTAGCTGCAGAAAGCTCCGTTAACTTAAACGTTCTGCTTACTGTATTGATTCCGTCATAGTCGGTTCCTCCATTATCTGTTACGGTTACTGTAATGTTCGCCGAACCATTTACATTGTTTTTAAAACGATAGGTGATGGTTCCTTTATCCACTCCACCGGCCGCAATAGTTAACACATCGAATAAATTCGGATTATCAGAAGTGATGCTTAGCGTGGTGGTTTGTGTAGTTTCCGGACCAGCAGATATTCCGCTTAGTTCAATTGTTTTGTTTGTTGTGGTAAAACAAGATGATTGGTTGGCAATTGCGCTTAGGGCAGGAGCGCCGTTTCCGAAAAGATACCTGGATTTTATTGGATAATGATCCGTTGTAGTTGAACTATAATTGGTTACCAGATTTTTAACGGCATCCAAAACTTCTGCCGTTCCTTGTATATAATTTAGATTCAGGCTTTTTGTGAGGATTACATTATCTATCACGGTATTGAAACCTGCGGTAGATTGTTTGCCAGCTAAACTCAAAGGCAAGGTAATGGGGAAATAATTGGCGGCATCCAGGGTAAAATCAGAATACGAAGTAGCAGTTCCAGCCGGCATCGGTGCAATGGTTTTATCAGGATTAAGTACATCATTAAAATCACCTAAAATGATTACCTTTTTGCCAGCCAAATTAGCGTCGATCCAGTTTTTCAATTGTAGGTTTCCACCTTTTCTTCTGTTGTAAGAATCAATCTGTTCGGCCGGAGTTCCTGTGTTCGCCTTTGCATGGATTTCAATAAAATAAACCGTTTCCTTTTTGCCGTTAATAGTTACCTCCGCTTCCATTGCAAAAGGAAAACGACCCGATGACCAGTTTTTGTAAGGTGTTCCATCTACACTCGTTGATGGGATGGAAGGATTGTAGGTATCTTCCAGTACGCCAAAGGTTCTAACAGGTTTTAACAGGTCAGTACGGTACATAAAAGCGAGCTTCTGTGCCAAAGGATAATCAATATCTTGTTTATTATCAGCATAAGAACCGAACGAGCTGAAAACAACATTGTATCCCGCAGGCAAAACGGTATTTCTAAACAAAGTGGTATCCACCACTTCGGCGAAGCCATAAACATCTGCATTGATGTTATTAACTATTGTCTTCACATTCGCTGCCTGTTGTGTATCGTTTGCCGGATCTTGTGCCGGACTACCGAACCATTCGATGTTCCAGTTCACTACTTCTAAAGTATTTGCCACATCAAAAGTATTTCCAGCCAGGTTAACCATTTTCGTAGCCGAACCTGCTGTAGTGATATTTACATTGGCAGAATAAGTGGTGCTGACCGCTGTAGGCGAAAATTTGGCATAAACAGTAGGGGAGGTATTGTTAATTGCGGCCCTGTTATAGGTTAGTGTTGAGCCAAAAGTACCATTACTGCTGTTTGCAATACTAAAGTTGGCCGGGGCGGTAACCGTAACATCTCCAGTTAAGTTACCGGCAGAGAATGTAAATGATTTCTCTGTCGAGGTGGTGCCTGCTGCCTGGAAACCAAAATTAACACTCGTTGTAGAAGTGGTGATATCTACCGGTGGAGGAGTATTTGAATTGACTACCGCAAAATCATCAACGGTCCAGCGGCTTGCCGATGAGGTGGTAGAATTGTAAACGAAAGCCACATATACCGGGGTAGCTTTGTAAGCTGAAAGATCGATGTTTCCTGATTTCGTCCAGACATCTGAACCTGTTTCAGGGAACTTGCCATCTAAATTAATCCACGTCGCCAAAGCAGGATTTCCACTTCCAGTGTAATTGGTAGAAACTTTTAGCTGCAATTTATCTCCTGCGAAGGCCGATCTTGTCCAGAAGGAAAGCACCGCATAATTCATGCTCGATAAATTGAGTGCTGGAGAAATCAACCAGTCTTCGTTTAAGATATTTCCGCTGGCAAAACCATTTATTTGCAAGGCATTTCCAGCGCTTGCCGTACCGGTAGCATCATTTGCATCGTGACCAAAAGTAGTTGTACAGCCCCAGGTTTGTGGCCCGGTAACGCTATATTGGTAAAAACCGTCAGATAGTGCAGCACTTCCAACTGTTGTGCAATTTTCGAAATTAAAAACGGTTTGATTTGGGTCAATTGCCGGTCCTGAAAGTGCCAATGAAACAGCGGTTGCCCCAGTACTGGTATGCAAAATTGTCCCAGTGGTATTGCCAGCAACCGTTGGGCTAAACCTCACATACACCGTTTGGTTGGTAGTTAATTCAGCCGCAGTGTAAGATAAAGTGTTCGTAAAAGTGATGTTGTTTTTTGAGATCGCATAAGGTGCGCTTATGGTAAGTGTAGTTGCGGCAGTTAAATTTCCGGCAGATAAAACATAGCTTTTTGATGCTGAAATCGTATTAATCGCCTGATTACTAAATGCAAGGGTTTTAGGTGTGGTGATTAAGTAAGGACCCGAGGTTGAAGCGGGTTCGGTTATGGTAGAATTTTGAGGATTCGCCACTTTCGCCACAAAATCAAACGCATTATCATCACTATCAAAACCGTTACCAGCAAATTCTTCGGTTCCTCCTACGCCCAATGTTGTCGCATCAGAAGTTGCCGTTGCTTTACGTTCAATGGATGCAGTATTTGATGGAGCAGTTGTTGGGCCTGAACCTTCAAATGCATTAGCCGTTCCAAAACCTACAAAATCAATAATTTGTGTTCCGGTAGGGCTTGCGCCAGTTTGTGCAGTAGATACATTGCTTAATAAAACCTTGCCAGCTGCACCAGCCATGTTAATGGTACCCACCCGATCAGGTGTGGGCAAATTCGTCGTGCCGCCACTTCCGGCACCTTGCTGAATGAGATAAAAACTTTTAGGTGCAATGCTACCTGCAAGTGTGGTTACCTGCCAGCTCGTACCTGTTGAACTTGCATATTGAACAGACCAGCCAGTTAAATTTACTGCTGATAAAGTTGGATTATATAGTTCGATAAAATCATTCTTGTAAATGGCACCCGAATTACCTCCGCCACCGTAAACTTCGGAAATCACCACATGGTTAGCACCCGTTGGCTCTTTTACACTTGAGTTTTGAGGGTTTGGTGCTGTAATCACAAAATCGGTGCTGTTGTTGTCTGAGTCGAATCCGTTTCCATCAAATTCTTCAGGGCCACCAACGGCTAAAGTAGTTGCAGTAGAAGTTGCTGTCGCTTTTCTTTCTGCTGATGTTGTGTTGGTCAATACGGCAGTAGGTGTGGTTTCGAATCCGGTTGCAGTAGGACCGACACCGATTTTATCTACAACGGCTGCGCCGGATGGATTTGCACCTGTTAAAGGAGCAGTAGCATTACTCAAAATTACTTTGAATGCCGCTCCAGCCATATTGATGGTTCCCGTTACATCTGGGCTTGGCAAATTAATTGTTCCACCAGCACCAGCTGCTTGTTGAATTAAGAAAAATCCTTTGGCCGGAATACTACCTGTTAAAGGGGTAACCTGCCATGATGTTCCAGTTGCAGCACCATATTGTACGCTCCAGCCGGCCAAATTTACTGCCGCATTGCCTGGATTATAGAGTTCGATAAAATCATTTTTATAAGTTGCACCTGCGTTTCCTCCGCCACCATATACCTCCGAAATCACAACATGGGTGGGGGCGGCCGGCGGTGTTGTTCCCGTTCCAGTTACAGAGATAGTTTGTGTGCCAGCACCTGTGCTTGAAACCGAAATGTTTTCATTTGATGCTACTGCTGCTGTGGGACTAAAACGAGCATAAACTGTTTTACTTGTAGATAATTCTGATGCCGAATAACTAATGGCAGCGCTAAAGCTTACATTGTCTTTTGATAAGGTGAAAGGTGCAGTTGAAGTTAAATTTACTGCATCAGTCAAGCCTGCAGCACTTAAAACAAAGGTTTGCGGAGCAGAATTTGTACCTGCATTCTGATTACCAAAATCCAATGAGGTTTTATCAACGGTTAAGATTGATGTTTGGCCAGTTCCGGTTAGGGCAACATTAACGGTTGATGCGCCAGCACTTGTATTTACGATATTACCAGTTGAGCTGCCGCCCACTGTAGGGCTGTATCTTGCATAAACTAACGGAGATGCGCTAAGTTCTGCAGCGGTATAGCTAAGCGAGTTACTGAAAGTGCTATTGTCTTTCGAGATGGAAAATGGGGCAGTTGCACTCACACTCACGTTTCCTGTTAAATTGGCTCCGCTTAAGTTATAAGATTGCGATGCAGAAACTGAACCTACGTTTTGATTGCCGAATGAAAGATTATTCGGATTAGCGGCAAGGGTGGGCACTACCGCACTACCGGAAGTAAATGTGAGGTTAAAATTATCTATTGCCGAAGAAGGTCTGTTTCCAGATCCTGTAGTTGCATTAAGCGTAATAATCCTGATCCAAACTGGCCCGGCATTATTGTCTAAAGCTGCACCAAAATCTACTGTGATGGCATTGCTTGAAAATGTACTTCCGCCGGTAATTAATGTTCCTGTACTCGTAGCAGGGGTGAAGGTTGTTGGGCTTGCTCCAAAACCGTAATCTATCACCCAGGCTGCAGCTCTTGGCGAAGAACTATCTAAAGATTGTAAATCGAAACTTAATTTTAGTGCCGATTTCCCTGTGGTGTTTGCAATCTGAAATACAAATGCTGCTCCCGGGTCGCCAATAGCACCTGTTTGCCTAACTCCCAAGCTGCGGTTTGTTGCAGCATTTTGGTCTGTGGTGCTACTTGCTGAAGTTAAGCCAGTTGCTGAAGCAAAATTTTTAAAGGCGCCTGTTGCGTTATTCCAGGCAGTTGGAGCAGTCGTTAATGCTGCCGCTGTACCCAAACTCGTTGCATTAGAACTCAATCTAATGCTGAAGCCATTAGGTAATCCAGCTCCAATTCCATTAAAATTTTCAACATAAGGAGATGTTGTTAAAGTTACCTGGGCGGAAATTGAAAAGGAAAATACAATGGATAAAATGAGAAGTAAAGCTCTTTTCATATAGTTTGTTTTGTTTAGAACAAATGTATATGCAAAAGCCTAATAGTCAGTTTAATTTAATGTTAATTCGCTAAAATGTGGAAAAATAGATTTTATATGGAATAATTTATGCCTAGTTATTACGTTTCGTTCAGATCGACAATGGTATTTATAGAAAATCTTCAATGTTGCCTTTGCCTTCACGGATAACTTCAAATTCGCCATTGGTACAATCAATCACTGTTGAAGCTTCGTTGTCTCCAAAGCCACCATCAATTACCAGATCAATTAAGTTCTCATATTTCTCATGAATCAATTCAGGATCTGTTGAATATTCTACCACGTCGTCGTCATCTTTAATTGACGTTGATAAAATGGGGTTGCCCAGTTCCTTTACAATGCAGCGAGCGATATTATTATCTGGCACCCGAATACCAACGGTTTTTTTGTTAGCGCTTAATAACTTGGGTACATTATTATTGGCATTAAAAATAAAAGTAAATGGGCCAGGCAAGGCTTTTTTCAATACCCTAAACGTCGTGTTGTCAATCGGTTTAATGTAATCAGAAATGTGTTTCAGGTCGTGGCAAATAAAAGAAAAATTAGCTTTCTCTGGTTTGATACCTCTTATCCGGGCAATTTTCTCGATCGCCTTAGGGTTGGTAATGTCGCAACCCAAACCATATATGGTATCCGTAGGATAAATAATTAAACCACCTTTTTTAAGCACTTCAACCACTTGTTCGATGGCCTTTTCATTTGGATTTTCTGGATAGATCTTAATAAGCATAGCGTAAAAATAACAAATAATGACGTTAGTTGTTTACGAGATGGTCTAATCATAAAAATTCTAAATATGTACAAAAATTTGTACAGTAATTTTATTATTTTTAATTTTGAAGCGTAAAAGTATAAAAATGGAAATCACAAACTACACCTCATTCAGGCAAAGTTTAAAAACTTATCTTGATAAAGTTTTTTCTGATCACACACCTTTGTTTGTAACACGTGCAAAGGGCGAAGATGTGGTGGTATTATCAAAAGCAGATTATGATAGCATGCAGGAAACTTTTTACTTATTAAGAAGTCCAAAAAATGCTTTACGATTAGAGCAGGGGTTAAAAGACTATGAAAATGGCTTAGCCAAACCACAAGAATTGCTTGATAATGAATAAATTATTTCTTGATGTTGCATGGGAGGATTATCTGTATTGGCAAAAGGTTGATAGCGTTATCTTGAAAAAAATCAATGCATTATTACAAGAAATTGAGCGTACACCATTTGAAGGCAGAGGAAAGCCTGAACCATTAAAACATCAATACTCGAGTTGGTGGTCTCGAAGAATAAATTTAGAACACAGACTGGTTTACAAGGTAGAAAATTCAGCTATTATTATTCTGCAATGTAGATATCATACTTAATTTGAACAAAATATGAGAAAAGCTTTCGTTGCTATTGCAGCATTTTTAGTTGCCCTTACCATTATGTTGGGCCTTTATCATCCGTTTTTATGGTGGACATTCCTTTTCACTGGTCCTTTTGTAATTCTCGGCGTTTATGATTTATATCAACCCAAACATAGTATTGTAAGAAATTACCCGGTATTTGGGCGGTTGAGGTATTTCATGGAAGAATTAAGACCAAAAGTTTATCAATACTTTGTAGAAAGTGATACGAATGGTACGCCTTATAACAGGTTAAACAGGTCTTTGATTTATCAACGTGCTAAAAAAGATAACGATACTATTCCATTTGGAACGCAGCTTAACGTTTATGATAATGGCTACGAATGGTTAAGCCATAGTATTGCTGCCATTTCCCATCACGAGCTTAATTCTGATCCACGTGTGCTGGTGGGTGGACCTGATTGTAAGAAACCATATTCAGCAAGTATCTATAATATCTCAGCGATGAGTTTCGGTTCTTTAAGCCAGAATGCGATTTTAGCGTTGAATGGTGGTGCCAAAATGGGCAACTTTGCTCACAATACAGGTGAGGGCGGAATCAGCGACTACCACCGTCAGCCCGGTGGAGATCTGATCTGGCAAATAGGAACCGGATATTTTGGCTGCCGCCATGAGGATGGGACTTTCAATTATGAAGCCTATGCCGAAAGAGCGGTAACCGACCAGGTAAAAATGGTGGAGATTAAATTATCACAAGGTGCGAAGCCAGGCCATGGTGGGATGTTGCCCGCAAAAAAGGTTACGCCAGAGGTCGCACGGATTCGTTTGGTTCCACAGGGCAAAGACATCTTATCACCACCAGCTCACTCCGCATTCAATACACCAATCGGACTCCTAGAATTCGTAAAAACGTTAAGGGATCTTTCTGGCGGAAAGCCTGTTGGATTTAAATTGTGTATCGGGCGCAAGAGCGAATTTTATTCCATTTGCAAAGCGATGATTGAAACCGGTATCTATCCAGATTTTATTACCGTGGATGGGGGTGAAGGTGGAACAGGTGCTGCGCCACAAGAGTTTTCTAACTCGGTGGGTATGCCATTGAGAGAGGGTGTAGCTTTTGTTTATGATGTATTAAATGGTTTCGACCTCAAAAAACACATCAAAATCATAGCTTCGGGCAAGGTTTCTTCCGGATTTGATTTGGTAAAAAACATCGCATTAGGTGCCGATATGTGTAATGCTGCCCGCGGAATGATGTTTGCCTTGGGTTGCATTCAGGCTTTGGAGTGTAATAACAATACTTGCCCAACGGGTGTGGCCACGCAAGATCAAAGTTTAATGAAAGGTTTGGTTGTAGAAGATAAAACTGTACGGGTGAAAAACTTTCATAATTTAACAGTAGCTAGCGCAGTTGAATTATTAGGCGCTGCAGGGCTTCGCGAACCGTCACAGTTAAGCCGAGCTTATATTAACAGGAGGGTAAGCCAGAATGTAATGCAGTCTTATCTGGAAACATTCCCCTATATTCCTGCCGGAAGTTTGCTGCAAACCCCTTATCCAACACGGTTTGAATTGGGGATGGCACTGAGCACATCAAAAAGTTTTGCGCCAACCGATTATAAAGTTTCTGCTGTTGATTATCAACATGCTAACTCTTATAATGATACCATGAGTGAAGAAGGAATATAGTTGAGCTTTTTTTGAAATTTAATAAGGAGCCAAGTTCTAAAACCTGGCTTTTTTGTTTTTGATGTTTTTGACTAATAGCGTTCTGATGGATGAAGATAAATTAGCTTGCTATGCGTCGTTTCAAACGAAGAAATCTTCTGAATCCGTTTTGAAAATTACAAAGATTTCTCAGTTCCGCTGCGTTCCATTCGAAATGACGACCGCCATAGAAGGTAGTGATGCTACTGTTTCTGATTCTAGTTTTAGCGTCTCGCTAAGACTCAAAAGTACGATAGTTCGGGATTTAATGATAGGTCTTAGCAAGACGCTACGACCAGAAAAGCGTAGTCGAAGGGCTATTCAATAATCCGTCTTGCCGGATTCTAGTCTTAGCGCCTCGCTAAGACTCAAGTATGATCGTTCGGCATTTAATGTTAGGGTCTTAGCGAGACGCTACGACCAGGAAAGGTTTTGAAAAGTACAAAGATTTCTCAGTGCCCCTGCGCTCTATTCGAAATGATGATTAGTTAGTAGTAAAAAAAAAGTCCGTTTGAGCAATTCAAACGGACTTTTTGTACAATTGGATTTTCGTTTTTATCCTTTTCGCTTCAATTAAAACTCTGCGTTTTTAGGGAAACGAGGGAATGCGATCACGTCGCGGATGTTTGTCATCCCGGTAACGAACAATACCAAACGTTCGAAGCCCAAACCGAAACCTGCATGTGGTGCCGATCCAAAACGGCGGGTATCTAAATACCACCACAACTCATCCTGTGGGATATTCATATCTTCCATACGTTTTGTTAAACGATCTAAACGTTCTTCACGTTGAGAACCGCCAATCATTTCGCCAATGCCTGGGAACAAAATATCCATAGCTGCTACAGTCTGTCTGCCTTCAGCATCTGGCTCATTCTGACGCATGTAGAAAGATTTAATGTCAGCAGGGTAATCGGTTAAGATCACTGGTTTTTTGAAGTGTTTCTCCACCAAATATCTTTCGTGTTCACTTTGTAAATCTGCTCCCCACTCATCAATTAAATATTTAAACTGTTTCTTTTGGTTTGGTTTAGATGATTTCAAAATTCTAATCGCTTCTGTATAAGTTAAACGTTCGAACTCGTTAGCTAAACAGAAATCCAATTTTTCCAACAAACTAAATTCACTGCGCTCATTCTGAGGTTTTTGTTTATCCTCTTCAGCTAAACGCGTATTTAGAAATTCTAGTTCTTCTTTGCAGTTATCTAAAGCATATCTAATTACATACTTCATCATGTCTTCTGCAAGTTGCATGTTATCTTCCAAATCAGCGAAAGCCACTTCTGGCTCAATCATCCAAAACTCAGCCAGGTGGCGGGTAGTATTTGAGTTTTCGGCTCTAAAAGTAGGACCGAAGGTATAAATCTGTCCGAATGCCATTGCCGCCAATTCGCCTTCTAGCTGACCGGAAACGGTTAGGTTGGTGGCACGGGCGAAGAAATCCTGTGAAAAATCGACTTTCCCTTCATCAGTACGAGGAGTGTTGTCGAAATCTAACGTTGTTACTTTAAACATTTCTCCCGCTCCTTCGGCATCACTTGCGGTAATCACTGGCGTGTGCATATAAACAAAACCACGCTCGTTGTAAAACTGGTGAATGGCAAAAGCCAAAGCATGGCGAACTTTAAATACGGCATTAAAAGTATTGGTACGGAAACGCAAGTGGGCAATTTCACGTAAAAACTCCAAGCTGTGTTTTTTTGGTTGCAATGGAAATTTTTCAGGATCACTATCTCCCAAAATCTCAACCGTTGTTGCTTTGATTTCAACCGATTGGCCCTTTCCTAACGACTCGACCAATTTACCAGTTGCAGAGATAGCTGCACCGGTAGTTATTCTTTTTAACAGCTCTTCTGGTAAATTATTAAAATCAACTACAACCTGGATATTGCCCATGCAAGATCCATCATTTAAGGCAATGAATTGATTATTTCGGAAGGTTCTAACCCATCCCATAACCGTTACTTCTGTGTCAAATGCTGTCGACTTTAATAAATCTTTAATTTGCTGTCTCTTAATCATATTGTTATTTGTAAAAGCCGCAAATTTATGAAAAAAAATGAGGTTAAATTGTTGTATTGCTAAATTGTTTGATTGTTGAAAGTTACTAACGCTAATAAACAAACTGCCTTTTAGTGTTAGTAACTTTACATTGCCAATTGATAACCGAAAACTATCAATGAATTTATTTTTCCATCGACTTATCTCTTGCTGCTTTAAACTCTGATCCGGCTTTCCATTGCGGAAAAGTAGTTTCGTTGCTTAATTTGTAACCTACAGTAAATAGGATGTTGGCAATTTGCGCAAAGCCTTTCGTGTTCATTTGTGGCGAGTAAGCATCTGAAGGTTGGTGGTAATGTTTTTCATTATAGCCCAGTCTTTGTTCTTGTCCCCATTTAGCGCCATGTTCCTTGCTGTTGAAGCCATTCACGATATCGATTGCGGGTACACCCACTTTTGCAAAATTGAAATGATCAGAACGATAGTAGCTTCCGGCACTTGGGCGGGTGTCGCCAACTGCTTCCAAATTATTATCCTTGAGTAGGCTAATGATATAATCTTCCACTTCGTTTTGGCCTTTTCCTTTAATAGAAATGTCTTTCGTTTCGCCATAGAACCCTAGCGCATCCATATTTAAGTTGGCTACCGTTTTATTTAATGGATAGATTGGGTTTAAGGCATAATATTCCGAACCTAGCAAACCTTGTTCTTCACCAGTTACTGCCAGAAATACAATAGATCTTTCTGGCTTTTCTGTTGATTCCTGAAAAGCTTTGGCGATAGACAGCATTGCTGCAACACCGCTTGCATTATCTACAGCGCCATTGTAGATAGAATCGCCATTAACTTTTGGTCCGATGCCGAAATGATCCCAGTGTGCGGAGTAAATAACCGTTTCTTCTGGTCGCTTGCTTCCTTTAATAATTCCGATTACATTTTGCGAAGTGGAATATTTGTATTTATTGTTTAAAGTTACAGTTACCTTTTGGTTTAGCGGAACAGCTTTAAAATCCTTTCGTCGGGCATACTCACGAATATCTCCGGCGATTCCAGCATTAGCCAGTAACTTTGTTGCCGCTTGCTCCGTCATCCAGCCTTCGAGTTTACATCTTGATTTGTGTTTGTCGGCAGCCTGTAGGTATAACCTTGCACCCGTATTGCTATTGGTAATCACCGACCAGCCGTAGCTAGCAGGTTCTGTTTGATGTATAATGATTACGCCAGCAGCGCCTTGCCTTGCAGCTTCTTCGTATTTGTACATCCAGCGGCCATAATAAGTCATGGTGTCGCCTCTGAAATACATTTTATCTTTTGCGTTAAAACCAGGATCACTGATTAATACCACGACTGTTTTACCCTTTACATCCAGGTTTTTGTAGTCATTCCAGTTAAATTCTGGTGCCACAATACCGAAGCCCGCAAAAACAAGCGGTGAATTTTTTAATTGAATGGTATCCTGTTCTCGTCTGGTAAATGCAACGAAATCATCAACCGCTTTAAATTCCAATTTTTCTTTCCCGCCAGTAATTTCCATTTTTTCTGATGGGGTAGAAGTGATTTCTACCATGGGCACTTTTTGAATGTAATTGCCATTGTTGCCAGGTTCTACTCCGGCTGTTTTTAGTGCCAAAGAAATATAATTTACAGTTTTAGTTTCGCCAACCGTAAATGGGCGCCTGCCTTGTAGTGAATCATCAGCTAAAACAGCAAGGTGTTGTTTTATTGTTTCTGGATTTATGGGGCCTAAGCTTTTAGATTTTTTTTCTTCTTTACAGCCGAAAATGAGAGCGATGCTCAATGCAGCTAAGCTTAATATTTTAATTTTGCTCATATTATTGTGCGATTAATAAATAAGTCATCGGATGAATATAAGCAAAATGGAGATATTCCTCCAATGACTCATTAATGAAGGTATTTCAATGCAAGCAAAACAAAGATCTAACTATATGAATTTATCGGATGAATACGTCTAAAACGCAGATATCAATCAGGTGAACAAATTGTTTTATGCCGGCAATCTTGCCTGGTCCTTAAATCTTGAAAATCCTGATCTCTATTGTTGTTGCTGTTGCTGCATGGCTTCCATATATTGCTGGTAGCTGTTTTGCTTTCTAACGGTAGTCGCTAATCCTGATGGTTTGGTATAATTTACTTCTTTGGGTTGGAAATAATTCTCATTGTCATTAAAATCTTCATCGTTATAACCTACCGATACATTTACTTCCATAATGTGCTCAAAACCACCTTTATAAACGCCTTTTACAGGTGAGCAATCGGCAAAATTTCGGCCAACTGCCAAACGAACATGATTTTCATTGGCGATGCAATTGTTGGTAGGGTCGAGACCTAACCATCCATATTCTGGCAAATAGGCTTCTGCCCAGGCATGGGTTGCGCCTTCACCACGCATGCCATCTCGGTTCGGGCAAATGTATCCACTTACATATCGCGATGGGATACCCGTTAACCTTAACATAGCAGTAAGCACATGTGCAAAATCCTGGCAAACACCGGCTTTCAATTTTAAAATTTCTTCAATGGTGGTATCTACTGCAGTAATTCCTTTAATGTATTCGAAATTGCTGAAAACGTGTGCACAGTATTTAACTGCTGTTTGATATGGCGTATCTTCTGCTGCTTTAATGGATAAAGCGGTTTCTTTAAGTTGAGTTATTCCCGTAAAAGATTCTTGTCTCAAATAATCAATATAAGGCACTTCGTATCTGATGGCCGCTAAACTATTCCACTGTTCGCTGCTAAACATATCATCTTGAGGCAGTGGTTTAGGGAAAGTTTCTACACTAACCTTTGAAAATATTTTCAACTGTGTGTGGGGTTCATTTTGCGTAAAAGTTCCTACCTCGTTTCCATAATAATCTATGAAAATTTCAATCTCCGGACTACCTGAAATGTTAAGGTCGTGTTTAACCACCTTTTGGAAATCGTCTTTTATAGGAAACAAAATAATCTGATTAGCGCTATCCCGAACCGGCGACTCGTATTTATAATTGGTGATATGTTTAATTTTAAAAATTGGCATAGTGATGTTGGTTATTATCTATCGGGATGATTATTTAAGACTATGAATTTGCGAAATAATATTCGTTTAAAAGGTTTCCGATGCCAAAAAGTTCAGCCCGGATTTCAGTTAAATAATCATGCAGTTGCTCTTCTTCCATTGTGTTAACCGAACTATAGGTAATCATACTTTTCAAGCGACCTATTTTAAACGACAAGTTGTTGTAATGTTCAATATTACTTTCGCTTTTTAACCTGCTAAAATACCTTTCGATATTGTGCATCGAGTAAAGTGCCGATCGAGGAAAATCGTTATTTAACATCACTAATTCGATGATATTCTTAGCATCAAAGCCTTGTCTATAGGTTTTCAAATAAAGCTCATAACCACCTAACGATAAAAGTAAATGTTTCCAGTAAGAGATATCAGTTAACAGATCCGGGTTGTCGCTGATGGAACTGAATTTAATATCTAAAATATCAACAGATTGAATACTTCTTTCCAAATGTTTCCCGATTTTCATAAAACTTCGGCTTTCGCCACGTTCCATAGCGCTATCTGCCGTTCCGTGGTAAAGCATTACTTGTTTAATCAAAATATCCAGCGCTGTAATTGGATCATCCTTTTGTACATACCACAACAACTTTTCGTCTTTTACGGTGTGGTAATATTCGTTTAAACATTGCCATAAATCTTTAGGAATGTGCTCTTGTACGCTTCTTGCATTTTCTCTGGCCAACGTTACAATATTTAAAATCGAATTTGGGTTTTCACGGTTCAATAATAAATATTCAATCACGGCTCTGCTATCGTGCTGAATGTTTAATAGTTCGTTTTCATCATCAGCAGAAAAAATCCTGATCACGGGTTTCCAGGTAAATTCCTGGATGGTATCTTGCGATGAGGCATAATTTATTTTTAGCATGCGAAGCATACCATCGCTACGCTCCACATACCTGCTCAACCAATATAAGCTTGATGCTACTCTACTTAACATATTTTTATTCTAAGAAGTTAAAACCCATGTATCTTTACTGCCGCCGCCTTGCGAACTGTTTACCACCAAAGAGCCTTCTTTCAGGGCCACCCGGGTTAATCCACCGGGAACAATGGAAATTCCATCCGGTCCGTTTAGTGCAAAAGGGCGTAAATCGATTCTTCTTGGTGCCAGTTTTCCGTTAATAAAGCAGGGAGCAGATGATAGGCTTATAGTTGGCTGAGCGATGAAATTTCGGGGATCTTTTAGAATTTCCAGTTTGTAATCATCTGTTTCCTGTTCCGAAGCTGCATGCCCCATTAACATGCCGTAACCGCCACTTCCATTGGTTTTTTTAATCACCATCGTGTTGATGTTCTGAAAAACATAATCCAATTCATCGCGGTTGCTTAACTGGTACGTGGGTACATTTTTTAGTATGGGTTCTTCGTTCAAATAATATTTAATCATATCCGGCACGTAGGTGTAAACTGCTTTATCGTCAGCAACGCCATTTCCAACGGCATTTACGATGGCTACATTGCCTTTTCGATAAGCGCCCATTAATCCTGCTACGCCTAAAACACTGTTGGGGTTAAACACCAGCGGATCGAGGTAATCATCATCTACCCGGCGATAAATTACATCAACCTGTTGCAGGCCTGTGGTGGTTTTCATGAAAACTTTCTGGTTTTTAACCACTAAATCCCGGCCTTCTACCAATTCAACACCCATCAATCGGGCTAGCGTAGTGTGTTCGTAGTAGGCGGAATTGTACATTCCCGGGCTTAAAAGCACAATCGTCGGGTTTGATACCGCTCTTGGGGAAAGCGCCACCAGGTTTTTGTAAAGGATGGCGGGGTATTCGGTTACACTTCTTACGCCGCATTGCGGAATCAAATCAGGGAATAGTCTTTTCGTTATTTCCCTGTTTTCAAGCATATAACTCACCCCTGATGGGGTCCGCAGATTATCTTCAAGTACATAGAAGGTGCCGTCGTGGTCCCGGATCAGATCAATGCCAGCAATGTGGATATAAATGTCGTGAAGTACATTCACATTGTGCATCTCTCTTAAAAAGTGTGGGCACGAATAAATTACATTGATAGGTACAATTTGATCCTTGATGATAAATTGATTGCTATACACATCTTTTAAGAAAAGATTCAAAGCCTTTAAACGCTGTTTAATTCCTTTTTCAATAAACGACCATTCACTCGAGGTGATGATGCGGGGGATGATATCGAAAGGAAAAATCTTTTCAATTCCTTCACCGCTATCGTACACGGTGAAAGTAATACCCTGACTCATGAAGAGTTTTTTTGCCAACTCTTCTTTTTTGTTTAGGTTTTCGAGAGATTCTTTAGAGAAATTATTGATGAAGTTTGAATAGTGATTTCTGTAATTGTCACTATTTAAAAACATTTCATCATAAGTTTGGGGATGATTTAAGTAATTTTTTATAAAATCTTCTATCATTTGACTTAAATATTTTGTTAAAGTATGATTTTGAAAGTAAAAAATGAGTTTTTTCTAATAAAAAATTGTAATTAAATGTTTTTATGGTATTTTTTGGAGGTATTATAGTCTGTTTTGTAGTTGTATTTTCTATTTCTTTATGAATATTTTAATTTATTTATAAATATTACTTGCTTATATGAATAAAGTTTGTACTTTTGTAATGCTCGTTAATTATTATTATATATTTGGTTTAAAAAAAGCGCTGGCAACGGCGCTTTTTTTATAAAACTCTTCAGACTTATTCATAATCAACATAAAACCAAACCAACTAAACTAAAAGAAGCTTTCAAGTGATCACTTGGAAGCTTTCTTTTTTAATAAGGCTTTAGTTTGGGAATAATGCACAAAAAAAAAGACCATCTTGAGGTTAATCAAGATGGTCTTTTAAAGATATGTTTTGTTGATTGTTATTATTAATCTTCCGAATAGGTAATTTTATTCACATGTTTGTCTATTTCCCATCTTCCAGTTCCTTCTTCACCAATCACTTCGAATAGTTCAAGCGCTCTACGTGCTTTATATTCTTCTTCACGTTGCTCTTTCAAGAACCAGTTCAAGAATTCCATGGTTACGAAATCTTGTTCTTTATGGCATCTCGCCGCTAAATTTTTAAAACTTTGCGTAATTGCAATTTCTGCCTCAAGTGCATCTTCAAATACTTCTCTAAAACCTGCAAAGTCTGTTTTAATTCCTGTAACTTCCGGAGAGATTGCATTGCCACCCATATCTAAAACGTATTTGAACAATTTTAATTGGTGCATTCTTTCTTCTTCAGATTGTTTTGTGAAATAATCTGCAGAGAAATCGTAGCCTTGTTGGTTACACCAAGACGCCATTGATAAATATAGTGATGAAGAGTGAGCTTCTTTTTTTATTTGCTGATTTAAAAGTGTTTCGATATCCTGAGATATTAAACATTTTATACGCATAAGATCTTTCATAATTTCTGTGCTTTAATAACAATACAAATGTAAAACGAAATTGTTCAATTATACTATTTATTTGCTATATGAAATTAGTCTAAATTGCTGATAATAAGTTATTTGTAATGAGTTTAAATAATGACAATGTTCGGCGTATTTTGCTGAATAACGTTTAACGGATACCGATTGGAAGACAGGGAGATAGTACTTTGATTTGAAGTAAAAGCCCGATAGCGCAACGAACAAGTTAAGGATGAAGATGCAAAAATGAAGGCGAAAATATTAGAGATTGACTAGTTGAGCAGGAAGGTGAACAGGTAAACGCCGGGGATAAAGAAGAAAATCGACTACTTTCTAACGGATATAAAGCACCAATTGATTATTCAGAAATATACTAGTGAGTATTGATTCAATGAATGAACAACAAATGAACTACCGGCGATTAAACCAATGATCTAATAAACTAATCTATAAAGACAATCGCTAAGCAGGTGGTTGAGTTTGAACATGGTAAATGCGCCTTGCAGTAAATCTTTTAAAGCAACAATTTCCAGTGCACTTAATAAGTAAATATGCTCGCAACCATTAAAAGTTACCAACTCGAAATCAGCCCGGAGTGTATTTAGTAAAAGCTCTTCGATGTCGATTTGCTCCACTACCTTTTTTAGTTTTTGTAACGACAGGCAATTATATTTGGCAAACTTTCCACCAAAGTCAACATAAAAGCAATTTAATTTATCTGATTGATAAACAGAGCCATGTGCATTTGAGAATACGTTAACCAGTTCATTAATATCAATACAAGCTTTTTCCATGTATTGCAAAAATTGGCATTATTTAGATTAAATACAAATAAAAACAAAAATAAATTTTCGAACTGACATCAAGCTGTTCATTTAAGTATTGTAAATAAGATGATCGTATTCTCCACCCATAAATTTTTGAGCATTCTGCATTTTAAAGCCAGACTTTTTATAAAGGTTTTGTGCAATCAGGTTTTGTTTTTCTACTAGCAGTCCTACTTTTTGATGTCCGAGCGCTGAGGCCCACTTTATACCAGCCTGAATTAATGCTTTGCCAATTCCTTTCCCCTGTGCTTCTGGAACAACGCTCAAGGTATCGAAATAAAACTCTCCTGAATGAGTTTCCGGCTCCGGCTCAAAGTTTTTTAAATTGTGCTTCTCTGCCAAATATTCCAGAAAACCTTTTCTCAATGCAAGTAAATCGCCGCCATTGTAGGCATTTAATGCACCAAGAACTTTGTCTTCCTCTACATATACTATTGTGTTTTCGTAACTGTATTGATTGCCGTGCTGCTGAAAGAAATTTTTGAATAATTCGAATATCACTTTTGGATTACTAGAGTTGGCAAACTTAGCCGCCAGTTCATCCATCGCTGAAACAATTAATGGAACTACCGCATCTGCATCACCTGGTTTTGCTGGCCTAATCATCTAGATTTCACTCAATTTAAATGTTTGATCCACCCGTATCCCTTTTTCAGTTCTTTGCAAAGTACAGCACTCGTTCAAAGGATCATGTTCTAGATAAAGAATGTAGTCGTTATCTACCGCTTCATTTAAAAAGGCCTGTTTTTCGGTTAATGTTTGCAGTGGAAACATATCGTAAGCCATTACATAGGGCAGGGGTAAATGACCAACAGATGGTAAAAGATCGGCCATGTAAACGATGGTTTTTCCTTTATATTTTATTTTCGGCAACATCATCGCATCGGTATGGCCGTAAGCAAAAGAGATGTTAATGTTGGGTTGCCATTCTATATTTTCTTTTTCTTCTACAAACTGAAGTTGCCCACTTTCTTGGATAGGTAGAATATTTTCTTTTAAAAATGATGCTTTTTCACGGGCATTTGGTTCTACAGCCCATTGCCAATGTTTTTCGTTACTCCAATACCGGGCATTTTTGAAAGTAGGGGATAGCTGGTCATTCTCCCTCTTAATAGCGCCGCCTACATGATCAAAGTGCAGATGTGTTAAAAATACATCGGTGATATCATCCAATCCGAAACCCAATTTAGCTAGTGATGTGGTGATTGAATCATCGCCATGCAAATAATAGTGGCTAAAAAATTTGTCATCCTGTTTATCGCCAATTCCGGTATCAACCAAGGTGAGCCTATTTCCATCCTCAATTAAAAGGCAGCGCATGGCCCATGTGCAAAGGTTGTTCGAATCTGCCGGATTGGTTTTTTGCCATATTGCTTTCGGAACAACACCGAACATGGCGCCGCCATCCAATTTAAATAGACCTGTGTTTATAGTATGGAGTTTCATCTGCTAGTATTTAGTATCAAGTATTTGGTATCAAGATGTGAGTTGGCTATTAAGTTTTAAAAATACAAAAACCCTTTAGAACTAACTAAAGGGTTTTCGTACTTTGACTAAAGACTAAAGACTAAAGAACCCGACTTACAAGTGGATAACTTCACCGTAAGCATCTGCAGCAGCTTCCATAATGGCCTCACTCATGGTTGGGTGAGGGTGTACAGATTTTATCATTTCATGACCAGTGGTCTCTAATTTACGGGCAACCACAATTTCTGCTATCATTTCAGTAACGTTAGCACCAATCATGTGTGCGCCTAATAATTCACCATATTTGGCATCAAAAATTAATTTTACAAAACCATCTTTTGCGCCAGCAGCACTTGCTTTACCTGAAGCTGAGAACGGGAATTTACCAATTTTCAATTCGTATCCAGCTGCCTTAGCTGCTTTTTCCGTATAACCCACTGAAGCGATTTCTGGAGTGCAATAAGTACAACCTGGAATGTTGTTGTATTCCAAGGCTTCCACATGCTGACCAGCAATTTTCTCCACACAGATAATGCCTTCGGCAGATGCTACGTGTGCCAATGCCTGCCCACCAACCACATCGCCAATGGCATAATATCCTTTTACTGAGGTATTATAAAATTCATCAGTAACGATTTTACCTTTTTCAGTTTTGATTCCAGTTTCTTCTAAACCGATATTCTCGATGTTTGCGACAATACCAGCTGCAGAAAGTACAATGTCAGCCTCAATAGTTTGCATGCCTGATGCCGTTTTAACAGAAACTTTACAGCCGGCGCCAGCAGTATCAACTGATTCAACCGAAGCTGAGGTCATTACATCGATACCTACTTTTTTCAAGCTACGCAATAATTGTTTAGATACATCTTCGTCTTCTACCGGAACAACGTTTTCCATAAATTCTACGATAGTTACTTTTGTGCCCATTGTAGCATAGAAATAAGCAAACTCTACACCGATAGCGCCTGAACCTACCACAACCATGCTTTTTGGTAATTCTGGTAAAACCATTGCCTGGCGGTAGCCGATAATTTTTTTACCGTCTTGTTTCAAGTTTGGCAATTCTCGTGAGCGAGCACCAGTTGCGATAATGATATTTTTTGCTGTAAGTTCTTTTTGAGAACCATCTGCACCTTTAACTTCTAATTTATTTCCGGGTTTCACTTTACCGATACCCATCACTACGTCAATTTTATTTTTCTTCATTAAAAATTGAACGCCCTTACTCATGCCATCGGCTACGCCGCGGCTACGTTTTACAACTGCTGCGAAATCTGCTGTAGCACCCGCTGTAGTAATTCCGTAATCTGCAGCATGGTTAATATATTCGAAAACCTGAGCACTTTTTAATAATGCTTTAGTTGGGATACAACCCCAGTTTAAACAAATACCACCTAATGATTCACGCTCTACAATTGCAACTTTCATTCCCAATTGTGAAGCTCTGATTGCAGCTACGTAGCCACCTGGGCCGCTGCCTAAAACAATAACGTCGTAATTCATCTGTTTTTTTTAGTTTATTTTTTATTTGTCAGATGGAACTTTTCATAATTAAAACATCACTAAGTGATGTTTTGCGATTTAATTATGAACTGTTCATATCTAAAAAGATTTCTTTTAAGCTGTTTTATTGTTGGTAATCTCCCGGTTAGGAGAAGGCTCTTTGAAACAGATTTCCCTCGCTTTAATAAATTATATCAGCATTACACTTAAAAAACTTTTGTTTCTTATAATCCCCAAAACTAAAAAAAAAATGTTAATTGGCACTGATGAATATGAGATCCCGTGTCAAAATTCGGAATTTGACATATTACTTTCATAACCTGGTTGAATTATCGTTAAAAAAGATCTCTAAAATGTTAAATCATCATATAAAAACGAGCTTTTGAAGGCTAAGTAATAAATCCATAGTCCGAATATTATTTTTCGGGATAATTTAATCGCTTCATTCGGTATTAGTCAACAATTTGTAAGATTTAGAGCGCTAAAGGTGTAAATGTTTACAGGCTTTTTTTGCGAGATTCAGTAATAGATCTTTTTTTGATTCGATAATGGCAAGATTATATGTGATTCTTTAAGAAAAATTTAATGTTGCTTACAAACGATTGATAAAGTGAAAGTTAAAGGACTTATTAATGATGTTAATTGTTGAAAAGTTTTGGAATGCTTAACGATAATTTAACATTGAATGTTAAAATGTGTTAAATATTATTAAGTACATTTGCGCCAATAAAATCACCCCCGATTATTATTCAACAAACAAAAAACATTTAAAAAACAAAGTATGAACAAATCTTTACTTTTAAGATTAGTACTCGTTATTGTTGCAGTTGTAGGTATTACTTTCGGTGCTAGTGCACAGGTTACCACATCATCAATGACAGGAACAATTAAGGATGCCAAAGGCGCCTTACCTGGTGCAAGTGTAAAAGCTACACATACGCCAACCGGAACAGTTTACTCTGTTTCTACCAACAACGATGGCCGTTTTACAATTGGTGCGATGCGTGTTGGTGGTCCTTACACAATTGAAGTGAGTTTTGTTGGTTACAAGCCTTCAACTTTGACTGATGTTTATTTGAAAATAGGCGAGCCTTATGTAATAAATCTCACATTAGTTGATAACAGTTCAACTTTAGCAGAAGTGAAAGTAGTAGGCCAAAGCGCAAACAGTATTTTAAACTCAAACAAAAATGGAACTTCTACTGTAATTGCAAGACAACAAATCCAATCGTTGCCTACCATTACACGTAGTGTAAATGATTTGACACGTTTAACTCCACAAGCCAACGGACAATCTATAGGTGGTGGTAACTATCGTTCGAACAACTTCACTGTAGACGGTGCTAACTTCAATAATCAATTTGGTATTGGTCAGAATATCCCGGCGGGTGGTTCACCGATTTCAATTGATGCATTGGAGCAGATCTCTATCAATGTAACACCTTATGATGTTCGTCAGACAGGTTTTACAGGAGGTTCTGTTAGTGCTGTAACCCGTTCTGGTACAAATGCTTTTCAAGGTAACGCATTTTACACGATGCGTGGCGAAGAAAATCAAGGTAAAAGAATTGGTGATACTTATAGAATTCCTGATGCAGCTATCCAAAAATTAGATGAGAAAAATTATGGTTTCAGTTTAGGTGGTCCAATCGTTAAAGATAAATTATTCTTTTTCGTTAACTACGAGAAAAAACACACTATCCAACCAGGAACTACAAGAATTGCTTCTACTCCAGCTTTACCATTTGGTGCCCCTGGATCTCCTAACACGGTTGTGCAAGCTTCAGCATCATTCTTAAATGAAGTTTCTTCGTATTTATTTAACACTTACGGATATTCTACTGGTCCTTACCAAGGTTATTCTAATATTAGTGACAACGAAAAAATGTTTGCTCGTTTAGATTGGAATATCTCTAAAAATCACCGTTTCAGTGTTCGTTACAATCAGGTAGAAAGTCAAACTCCAGCATCTGCTAGTACTTCTGTAACTAACTCTGCTGTTACTGGTTCTTTAGGTTATAACAATTCAAGATCTGGTATAACTCCTAATGCTGG
Source organism: Pedobacter sp. Leaf41 (assembly GCF_001422545.1). Classification (GTDB taxonomy): domain Bacteria; phylum Bacteroidota; class Bacteroidia; order Sphingobacteriales; family Sphingobacteriaceae; genus Pedobacter. Next base: position 522,540 of record NZ_LMLE01000006.1, read on the forward strand.
TTTACCTTTCTTTAACTCAAACTACTATCAGGCAGCAAATTTGTATTCAGCAGTAGCTGAATTAACTTCAAACTTTGGAAGTAAGTTAACTAACGTAGCCCGTGTGACTTATTCACACCAAAATGATCCTAGAAACTCGGATAGTTCGCCATTTCCATTAGTAGATATTTTAGATGGTTCACAATCGCCTACTTCTGCAAATGCAGGGAACGTATTAACTACTTTTGGTTATGAGCCATTTACTTATGGAAACCTACGTGATGTTAAAGGTTATACATATAGTGATGACTTAAGTTTAGCTTTAGGTAAACATAACATCACTTTAGGTTTACAGGCAGAATTGAGTACTACAACAAATGGTTTCCAACGTTTTGGAACAGGGTTTTATAGTTTCAGATCTTGGGATGATTTTAAAAATGGTGCAAAACCATTGCAATATTCGGTAACCTATCCATTAACTGCTGATGGCTCTCAGGCTTTCCCAAGCTTTAAGTTTGCTCAATATTCAGCATATTTACAAGATGAGTTTACTGTAACTGATCGTTTGAAGTTAACTGCAGGTATTCGTTTCGAACAAGCAACTTATCCTAATTCTCCAGGTATTATAACGCACCCATTAGTTGCTGCACAAACTTTTGCGGGTGGTAAAAAAGTAGATACCGGTGTATTGCCGGAAAACAGAATTTCATATTCTCCAAGATTTGGTTTTAACTGGGATGTGAATGGAGACCGTTCATTACAAGTACGCGGTGGTTCAGGTATCTTCACAGGTCGTGTTCCTTTTGTATGGATCGTTTCACAATCTAGTGATGCTGGTTTGTTGCAGTACTTGCAGACTTATTCTAGTGCTAATGGTGGAATTGTTCCTTCATTTAATCCAAGTATTGCTCCAAACTTGCTTACATCAACTAAACCAGCCGCTGGTACTAGTATTCCATCAACGATTAGTGTGATGTCGCGAGATTTGAAATTCCCTCAAACCTGGAAATCAAGTTTAGCATTTGATATTAAATTACCATTAGGTATTGTTGGAACGTTAGAAGGAATTTACGGTAAAGACTTAAATGTAGCTGTTGCCAGAAACATCAACTTAGTTGATCCAACCGTAATTAATATCACTGGTTTCCCAGATAATAGACCATTATTTCCAAGTTCTGTTCCTGGAAGACAAGAAGTTGATATTAACAGTGCTGGTATTCCAACGGCTAACGCTACTGGTTTATTAAACGTTACCGAGATGACTAACGCTAAAGGTGGTTACAACTGGCAAGCAACTGCACAGTTGACTAAGCAATTTTCAAACGGTGTATCAGCAATGATTGCCTATACACGTTCTGATCAACGTAACTATGGCGATGGCGCAGGTGATCAATTAGGAAACTTATGGTCAATTCCAGCTACCTCGACAAATCCAAACACACCAACTTTAAGTTATTCTAGTAACTTGAACCCAGATCGTATAATCGCTAATATCTCTTACAGAAAAGAATATTTAAAAAACCTTTCAACGTCAATCTCATTATTTTATGAAGGTTCTCAACAAGGTAGATATTCATACACTTACGGGGCTGATTATAACAGAGATGGTGTTAACGGAAATGATTTAATTTATATTCCTAAAGATGCATCTGAAATGAACTTTGTAGCTGTTCCTGCAAACTTAGTGACTTCTACTAATGCTGCTGGTGTGGTTACAACTAGAGCGTATCCAAGATCATATACTGCTGCAGAACAAACTGCTATTTTTGAGGCTTATATTTCTCAAGATCCTTATTTAAGTAAACACAGAGGCGAATATGCAAAGCGTAATGCTGCAACATCTCCTTGGAGAAATCAATTCGATTTAAGAATTACTCAACAAGTATTCAAAAACTTTGGTAAATCTAAAAATAGCTTTGAGTTTACAGCAGATATCTTTAACGTAGGTAACTTGTTAAACCGTAAATGGGGTAATGTAAATTTTGTGAACAATGCTAATATTTTGGTTCCTCAAAATCCAACTCTAGTTACAGCAACAACTAAACCAACATTTATTTTGGCTGCAGCACAAGGTGATATCGTTAGAGATACATTTGGTACTTCACAAACGATTTCTTCTACTTACTACATGCAATTCGGTGTTCGTTATAACTTCAACTAATACTTAATTTAAATAGTACTTTATAAGCCCCGACTGAAAAGTCGGGGCTTTATTTTTTAAAGATTTTTAAAAAGTCAAAACCTTTTCTACCCAATAGAATTGTATATACATATACTGTAAATTAAAATACAACGATATGAGCAGTTCAAAACAAACCCATGACCACGATACCATTAAAAAGTGGGTAGAAAAACATGATGGCGTACCTGCAGTAGTTGCAGATACAGCTGATGGAAAAGGCGGAGGACTTTTAAGAATTCATTTCCCTAAAAATAGTAATAGCACTGATTTGGAAGAAACCGACTGGGAGAATTTTTTTAAAGTATTTGATGATCACAAGCTCGACTTTCTTTATCAGGAAAAGAAGGCTGATGGAGAAGAAAGTACTTTCCATAAGTTTGTAGAAAGAGAATAAAAGTGAGTAAAAGCCTCTACCATCAAGTAGAGGTTTTTTTTGCCTTAAATTTTAGGCGTTTATTTTTATCTAAAATTACGGGCTTGCGGAATGGAAATTTCCTGTTCTGTTTTGCGTACCTGAGTTCTTTTATTTTCGACAGGAAAAGGAGCCGTTTTTTCATCAGAACGGGAAAGCGTTAACAAAGATGAATGATCATTCTCTACCTTGCTTAATTTTCTTAATAGCGGAGTAAGATCAAAGCAACGTTTTACAATAACATGGATCACTTCGCCTTCTCTTTGTAATTTTCCTTCTACCATGAGTAACCTGGCCTGTAGAATTTCTTTTCTATATTTTTCAAATAAGCTTTCAAAAACAACAAGATTTGAAAATCCTGATTCATCTTCAATAGTAATAAAACAAACTCCACCGGCTGTTCCAGGTCTTTGCCTTACCAATACAAGTCCGGCAACTTTTACTGTTGTTCCATCCTTAATTTCTGTTAAATCTTTATTGGCTGATACCCTTAATAAATTCAATTGCTCCCGTACAAAGCTAACCGGATGTGCTTTTAATGAAAGTGAAGTAGAAGCATAATCCTGAATCACATGCTCGGAGGTAGACATGAGCGGGAGGGATGTTTGTTTTTCCAGCTGACTTTCTGCCGCCTGATCTTTAAAGAGTGCAATTGGTCTATCGGCCAGGGCAGAAACTTCCCATAAAGCCTGGCGACGATCAAAACCTAAAGAACGAAAAGCATCAGCGTCTGCCAAACGTTCCATTGTGGCTAACGATACACCCACATCCAGCAGTTCATGAATATTCTGATAATGCTTTATCCGATGCGTGGTTAGCGCTTCAATATCTTCTGTTCTAATGCCTTTAATTTGTCTGAAACCTAAACGCAAAGCGTGATATTTCCCAACCAGTTCTTCCAAGGTATTATCGAAATAAGAGTAGTTGATATCAATCGGGCGAACCTCCACATTGTGCTTTCGGGCATCTATTACTATTTGCGCTGGCTGATAAAATCCCATGGGCATACTATTTAATAAAGCCGCTGCAAATACATCGGGGTAATAGCATTTTAACCAGCAGGAAACATACACCAATAGTGCAAAACTTGCAGCATGACTTTCTGGAAATCCATAACTTCCAAAACCCTCCAGTTGCTTAAAAATCCTTTTCGCAAATTCTTCATCGTAACCTTTAGCTACCATTCCAGAGATTAATTTTTTCTCGAACTGCGTAACCATACCTTTCAGTTTAAAGGTTGCCATGCTTCTACGCAATTCATCGGCTTCAGTAGGTGTAAAACCGGCAGCTACAATGGCAATTTTCATCGCCTGCTCCTGAAATAGTGGAACTCCCAAAGTTTTATTTAAAATTTCTTCCAGTTCTTTTGAAGGATATTCTATCACTTCTTCTTTGTTTCTTCTGCGCAAATAAGGATGAACCATGTCGCCCTGAATAGGACCAGGACGTACAATTGCCACTTCAATTACCAGATCGTAAAAGCATTCTGGTTTCAATCTGGGTAACATAGATTGTTGGGCCCGGCTTTCTATCTGAAATACGCCAATGGTATCTGCATGGCTAATCATTTTATATACTTCCGGATCATCGTATTCGTTAATTTTAGCCATAGAAAGATCGAGATTGTAGTGTTGTTTTGCTAAATCGAAACCTTTTCTAATGCAGGTTAACATACCTAAAGCCAAAATATCTATTTTTAAAAAGCCCAGTGTATCAATATCATCCTTGTTCCATTCAATATTGGTTCGATCAGCCATGCGGGCATTCAATATCGGGCAAAGATCGGTCAGTTTACCCTGCGTAATTACAAAGCCGCCTGTATGTTGCCCCAGCTGACGAGGGAAGCCCATCATTTGTGCAGTAAGTGAAAGTACTTTTCTTAATAGTGGATCATTAGGATTAAGCCCTTGCTCTGTTAACCTGTTCCCCTCAAACCATTCATCGGTAAATTCCCAAATGGATGCCGATAGCCTGTTAATGGTATCAACAGATAAGCCCATCACTTTGCCAACATCTCTAATGGCTCCTTTTTGTCGCTGTTGGGTAACGGTTGCAACAATCGCAGCCCGATCTCTGCCATATTTATTATAGATATATTGAATCACTTCCTCACGGCGTTCATGCTCAAAATCTACATCTATATCTGGTGGTTCATTCCTGGCCGAAGAAACGAAACGTTCAAAAAGCAAATCGAATTTTGTTGGGTCTACCGAGGTAATGCCCAGGCAATAACAAATGGTAGAATTTGCAGCAGAACCGCGACCCTGACAGAGAATTTTTTGTCCGCGGGCGAAACTCACAATGTCATAAACGGTAAGAAAATAAGAAGCATATTCCATTTCCTTTACAAATTTCAGTTCATAGGTAATGTTGTCAACAATTTTTTGGGGCAAATTTTCACCGAAAATTTCATGTGCACCTTTCCAGGCTAAATGGGTTAATTCTTCAAAAGGAGAACGCTCTCCATTGGTTATCTCTTCCGGATATACGTATTTGAGGCTATCTAAACTAAACTGACAAGTTTGCGCAATATGTACGGCATTTTGAAGGGCTTGTGGATATTGCCGGTAAAGTCTTAACATCTCGTCTGGAGTTTTAAGATGTCGTTCTGCATTTTTAAACAAATGAAAACCAGCAGTATGAATAGTGCATTTCTCACGAACACAAGTTAGCACATCCTGCAGCTCGCGTCTTTCTGGCCTATGGTAATACACATCATTGGTTGCCACTAAAGGAATTTTCAATTGGTTAGCAAGCGCTGTTAAACGAAACATCCGCTTTTGATCTTCTCCCTGATAATTCCTGGAGATAGCTAAATAAAGCTGATCATTAAGGTTATGTTTATATTCTGCCAAAGAATTTTGGAAATCGGTTTCAAAATCAAAATTTGCAGATAAAGTATCAGGAGGAATGGCGACAAATAAAATGCCCGATGAATGTTGATATACATCCTCCCTGTAAAGCAAACAGCTTCCTTTTTCGGTACGGAGGTTGCCAAGACTTAGCAGCGCTGATAATGTAGCATATCCTGCCTGGTTTGTAGGGTAAGCGAGCAAACTCGGGCCATCCTGCAGGTTTAACCGGCAAGCCGGGATAATACTGATTTCATATTTTCTGGCTGCGGCATGTGCTCTAACAATACCGGCCAGCGTGTTGTGATCAGTAATGGCAATTTTAGAATAGCCCATTTTTGCGGCTTCTTCTACCAATTCCTCAGGGTGTGAAGCACCTCTTAAAAAGCTAAAATTGCTGGTGATTTGAAGTTCTGCATATTCCATAACTATTTAAGCAAAAAAACCATGAATGAACCAACGGGAATTCTGGGCAGAGTAATGACCGGCCCTAAATAGCCAGTAACGGCAACCCTGATCATCTTCTACAATATAATAATCGCGGTGCTCTCCGCTTTCAAGCCACCATGAACGCTCTATCCGTTCTGGTCCATCTGCTTTTTTAATGGGATGACGTTTCCCTTTGTAAATAAATAACAAAGGGGGATAATCTGGAATAGGTGCAGTAACCTGAATATGTTCTGGTTGATGCAGCAATTGGATCGGTCTGCCTAATGGATTATGCCAGGGTAAATCATTGTTTTCAGTAAGAGAATCTGCTTTTTTTATAGCACGTTCCGGCCAATAATTGGCTTCAGGAATAAAGCGGCGAATAGCTTTCGGTCCCACTTTTCCGGCTACCCGATCTAGTAAAGCAGAAAGTGAGGGATTTTGAAGCCCTGATTTAGTAAGCCATAATTTTTCCTGTGGCTGTACTACAGGTTCAGTTTTGCTTGCTGATAAGGTAAAAAGCTCTACGCCTAAACCTGGCGCCAGTTTATCAATGTTTAAAGCAAACAGTTTGAATAAATGATCAGTATCATTGCTACTTTGATGGGTTCCAATTGTTGTACGGATAATTTTTCCATCTATCCGAAAACCTTTTAATTCTGCCTTGCGTAAACCGAGTCCATCATTTTTTAATCGGGTACAAATTTGTTCCAGTAGCTTTTTTATGGCTATTTCTATCGCGGTAGCAGTTCTTATGGGTTCAAGGCAAGGCAATCTTTCTTCATATTCAGGAATAATTATTACAGGATCAAAAACTTCAGGTAAATCACCAATGGCCTGGCCAATGCGATTTAATAAATTTTCTCCAAACCGGCGACGCAACACACTTCGCGGCATTTGAATAAATTGCGCTATTTTTTGCAGGCCAAGTTTATTCAAACGCTCTATGGTAGGTTGCTCCAGGCGGAGTGATGCGGCTGGCAGTGGCAATAAAGCATAATATTGTTTCCTGGCGGGAACGATGTTTTCCTGGCTCGAAAAACGAGCAACTGCCCAGCTAGTTCCAATGGTATCGGCAATGGCCAGTTTGGTAGTGTATCCAATTTCAAGCATGCGATTACTGATCTGGGCAAGGTAATGCGCTTCATTGTTCCATAAATGCGCACATCCGGTAATATCAAGCACAAGTCCATCAGGAGCGTCAATGGCTACCCAGGGCGTAAACCTGATGAACCATTCTGCAAGTCCTTTTAACAGTTTGATATTCCGGTCAGGTTTATCATCAAAAACCTCAATTTCGTGTACCAGTGCCCGGCCATCAGCCAAGGGCATGCCAACATGTACGCCCTGGCTTGCTGCTAAAGGGTTACAGGCGGTAATTATAATGCGACCGTGTACAGGTGCCGTAAAAACGAAAGCACATTTTTTTAGCTCCGGGCGGCGGATACAAAGCCAGTCCGTTAGTAAAAACGGAAACCATATACTTGCAAAACGCTTTTCCATATTAACTTGCCTGAAGTTTTTTAAGAGGTTGAAGAACTTTTTGAACCTGGTTGAGGTGTTGAAATGTGGTGCCATTCCAGGCCACCTCAAAACTTGCAGGCTGTGCATTTCTAACTTTAAGTAAATTTACCGACCAGGAAGGATGACCTACACCAGGCATGCCGTCGGGCAACAAACTTGGTAAATGCTTAATTTGCCATCGGGCCAAACAAGTGGTGTTGTTAACCTGCTGCGGGTTATTTCGTAAAATAAAAGCAGGTACTTTGCTTTTTTCAATTACCAATTGTAGCCGTCGAGATTGGCTAAAACTAAGCTCAGAAATTTCTGCGACTACAGCGCTTAAGTTTTCACATTTTAAAGCTTCTTCTAAAACCCATAAAATTTCTTTTTGATGATTAAGATCGATAAAAATAATTTGATCGGGTTTTAATGCAAAACGCTGCATAGCAGGGGGGAAAAGATTTCTGGAACTGCTAATCCAGATTGATGGACTACCGGTTTCCATTAATGCAGAAAGTAATGCGTTTATAAAGCCAACACTTGCCGCTGTATCTTCAGTTTCAATAGCAATAAATTCATGAATGCCCTCCAATGGAAAATTTTTATTCGGAAATGCATTTGCAAACAAACTCAATTTAGGTAAACTATTTTCTTGAATGCTTAATGTGGTATAGCCCTGCAAACCTAAAATTTGTTTCTTTAAATCTTCAATTAAGTGCCGTTTAGATTCCTTTTCCATAATCAACCTCCTGTTTTGAATTTAGTAAAGGCAAATATAATGCTAAAAATATTAGTAATTTATAAAAAGTTTTGCACCTTTGTATACGTTATGGAACAGTTAAGTTTTTTTGCTGAAGCAGGACAATCCATTGGCTTGCCATCGGATATTTTAACCTATAAAAACAACTTTATAGGGAAAACGGAAAGCGATTCACTTTTAATTCATTTAATAGAGAATACGCCATGGGTACAAAAAGTAGTGCGGTATTACGATAAAGAGATTACTACGCCCAGGTTATCTGCCTGGTATGGTGATGCAGAGCAGTTGGATTATGCAGCATTAGGCAAATCGATTCCTTTGTGTTGGACCGATGAACTATTGCAGCTAAAAGCTATGATAGAACCTGCCGCGGGCATCACCTTTAATTCGGTATTGCTTAATTATTATCGAGATGGGCAGGATTCTGTAACCTGGCACAGCGATAATGAAACCGTGATGGGCTCGCATCCTGTGATTGCATCTTTGTCTTTTGGCCAGGTTAGGTCTTTTGATATTCGCCTAAAAGCAAACCACTCAGAAAAATATTCTATTAAATTAGAACATGGCTCGTTGCTTTTGATGAAAGGTAATTTACAGCAAAAGTGGGATCATCGGATTGCGAAATCCAAACGATATATGAAGCCCAGAATCAACCTCACCTTTAGAAAAATTATTAATCCTTCAATATGATCAAGCTTCATTATATATACGAAGACCCAACTGAAAGTTTAGGTTTCTGTGCTTATCTTTTGTTACAGGAAGAAAACCAGCAATCATTTTTAATTTTAAATGATGATGAAATATTGGGTCAGATAGAATTGATTAACGGAGATTGGCGAAACCTGAGCGACCAAAAACTTGATGAACAATTTGTACAATCAATTGGCAAATTTTTAAAAGGACAACAGTTTTTAAAATTACCCAAACTGATAAAAGATCGTTGGCCAATGTGGGTAGAGGAGGTTATTGTTCAATCAGAATCTATGTATCTTATTGTAGCCAAATCCAATATAGAATTTCATTCTTTTGAAAAGATTTTCCGTGATTTTATTCCTCAACTTGTTAAAGACGAATGGTTGATTTGTTTTAAAGTTTACGATGCAAACTTTGAGGCTGGATTTGAATTGGAAGTTTAATTTAAATCTTGATAAAAATTATAATTTATCAATGGGTGTAAAATTACAATTCTAAAGAAAACAAAAATGGCGCTTGATTTTTCAAGCGCCATGGTTAGCTATTTCTTAATTATAGATAAAAGTTCCTTTTTCACTTTCGATGGTCACCTGTTTTTGGTTACCTTTTTCAACGCGACCAATAATTTGCGCATCAATGTTAAAGCTTTTTGAAATCTCTATAATATCTTTTGCAATTTCTTGTGGAACATATAATTCCATGCGATGACCCATATTAAAAACTTTATACATCTCTTTCCAATCTGTACCGGATTGCTCTTGGATTAGCTTAAATAGGGGTGGAACAGGAAATAAATTGTCCTTAATCACATGGATATCATCATTGATAAAATGGAGCACTTTTGTTTGAGCGCCACCACTGCAATGCACAATTCCATTAATTTGTTTGCGGTATTGTGTTAATATTTTTTTTATAACAGGTGCGTAAGTACGTGTAGGAGATAAAACGAGCTTACCAACAGTAGTTTTACCGAAACCTTCAATTTCAATCTCGTCGGTTAGCTGCTTTTGTCCTGAAAAAACCAAATCAAAAGGTACAGCAGGATCGAAACTTTCAGGATATTTATTGGCGACAGATTTCTCAAAAACATCATGACGAGCAGAGGTTAATCCGTTAGAACCCATTCCTCCATTGTATTCTGTTTCGTAGGTTGCTTGTCCGTAAGAAGCTAAAGCTACAATTACATCACCTGGTTTAATGTTATCGTTACTGATTACATCTTCACGTTTCATGCGGCAGGTTACCGTAGAATCTACGATGATGGTTCTCACCAAATCGCCAACATCGGCAGTTTCGCCACCGGTAGAATAAATAGAAATTCCTTGTTCCCTTAAATCAGCCAGAATTTCTTCTGTACCGTTAATTACAGCAGCAATTACTTCTCCAGGTATTAAATTTTTATTTCGTCCGATGGTAGATGATAAGAGGATCTGATCAGTGGCTCCCACACATATTAAATCATCAATATTCATAATGATTGCATCTTGAGCGATGCCTTTCCAGATAGAGATATCTCCTGTTTCTTTCCAATAAACATAAGCCAAAGATGATTTTGTTCCGGCACCATCGGCATGCATGATATTACAAAATTCTTGATCACCACTTAAAATGTCGGGAATGATTTTGCAGAATGCTTTCGGGAAAATTCCTTTGTCGATATTTTTGATGGCATTATGCACATCTTCTTTTGAGGCAGAAACGCCACGTTGATTGTACCTGTTATCACTCATGTTGGCGCAAAGATAAGGGAAAAAGTCGGGAGTCAGAAGTGAGGAGTCAGAAGTTTTTGATGGTTAAAGTAATGGTTTTCTTCGTGGAGATTTTACTCACTATGAACGGTCGTCATCATCAAATTGATTGGGGGGATCTAACAGACGATTTAATTGGCTTTAAGATTCCCGCCTACGCGGCAATGACGATGCAGGTATACAATATACGTTTAAAGAGAACGATCTTAAAATTCTTAAATCCAAAAAGTCATGATCAAAAAAAGGGCGTAAAGTTTACACCTTACGCCCTATACCTTAAACCTTCCGGCTTAAAAACTATTTCATGAATAACAATTCTCTGAATTTCGGTAAAGGCCAAACGCTATCGTCAACAATTTGCTCTAATTTATCAGCATGGTAACGGATGGTATCGAAGTAAGATTTAACTTTCTCATCGTAAGCAATTGCTTTCTCACGAGTGTCTTCAATTTTGTTGGTTACTTTACGTTCTTCCAGCATCGCATCGATATTGGTTTTAACGATATCTAAATGCTCAGAAAGTTTTTTAACGATGTCCAAAGATGATTTGCTTTCTACACCAAGTTCTTTTAAACCTTTTACATTCTCGATTAAAGAATTTTGGTAAGCGATAGCAGCAGGAATGATGGCTGTGTTTGCCACTTCGCCCATTACACGAGCTTCAATTTGTAATTTTTTGTAGAAGTTTTCTAACATGATTTCATGACGGGCATGGATTTCACGTTTGCTATAAATACCAGTACTTTCAAATAAACTTGCAGATTTCTCAGTTAAATAAGCATCTAAAGCCTTTGGTGTAGTTTTGATGTTTGATAAACCACGTGTTGCAGCTTCATCTTCCCACTCCTGGCTGTAGCCATTACCTTCAAAACGAATCGATTTAGATTCTTTGATGTATTTTTTGATTACCGTTAATAAAGCGATGTCTTTTTTATCACCTTTTTTGATCAATTTATCAACTTCAGCTTTGAATTTAACCAATTGCTCAGCCATAATGGCGTTTAAGATCGTCATTGGAGCCGAAGAGTTAGCTGAAGAACCAACCGCTCTTAACTCGAATTTGTTACCTGTAAATGCAAAAGGTGAAGTCCGGTTACGATCAGTATTATCCAACAAAATTTGTGGAATTTTAGGGATACCTAACCAAAGAGCGTTATCCTCTTTAATTTTTTTGCTGATACGTGAGTGCTCAATTTCATCTAAAACATCGTTTAATTGAGAACCTAAGAAGATGGAGATAATTGCTGGTGGTGCTTCGTTAGCACCTAAACGGTGATCGTTACTTACCGAAGCAATACTCGCACGTAATAAATCTGCATGTTCGCTCACTGCTTTAATCGTATTTACGAAGAAAGTTAAAAACATTAAGTTGTTTTTAGGCGTTTTGCCCGGAGCCAATAAGTTTTTACCAGTATCAGTAATTAACGACCAGTTGTTGTGTTTACCTGAACCGTTGATGCCAGCGTATGGTTTTTCGTGTAATAAAACACGGAAATGGTGACGACGAGCAACTTTTTCCATCAAATCCATCAATAACTGATTGTGATCGATGGCCAGGTTTATTTCTTCATAAATTGGAGCACATTCGAATTGAGAAGGTGCAACCTCATTGTGACGGGTTTTTAAAGGAATACCTAATTTCAATGCTTCGTTTTCAAAATCAACCATGTAGGTGAAAACACGCTCAGGAATTGATCCGAAATAATGATCTTCTAACTGTTGGCCTTTAGCAGACATGTGTCCGAATAAAGCACGACCAGTTAACAATAAATCAGGACGGGCATTAAACAATGATTCATCAACCAAGAAATATTCTTGCTCGATACCTAAAGACGCATTTACTTTAGTAATGCTTTTATCAAAATACTGGCAAACATCAACAGCAGCTTTATCAAGTGCAGCTAATGCTTTTAATAATGGAGCTTTATAATCTAAAGCCTCACCAGTGTAGGATACGAAAACGGTAGGAATACAAAGAGTTTTACCAGCTTTGCTTTCCATAATGAATGCTGGAGATGATGGATCCCAGGCAGTGTAACCACGAGCTTCGAAAGTATTACGGATACCGCCGTTAGGGAAACTTGATGCATCCGGTTCTTGTTGAACCAAAGCGCTACCAGCAAATTTTTCTATAGCACCTTCGCCACTAGGCTCAAAAAATGAATCGTGTTTTTCAGCAGTTGTACCTGTTAATGGTTGGAACCAGTGTGTGTAATGTGTTGCTCCAGCAGCCATAGCCCATGCTTTCATTGCAGTTGCAATCTGGTTAGCATCGTCAGAATTAATTAATTCACCTTGATTAATAGATGAGATTAATTTTTCATACACGTCCTTAGATAAGAAATCTCTCATTTTTTTCTTATCAAATACATTAGCGCCAAAAAAATCAGAAATTTTTGCAGATGGTGATTTTACTTCTGGCGAAATTCTGTTTTGAGCCTCTTTTAATGCGATGGTTCTTAAGCTTTTCATTAATTTGTTATGTTTTTTGTCAAAAATAGTATATTTTATTGTTTTTTATAAAACAATCGTAAGTTTTAGAGCAATTTTATTGAAAATGAAATAAAAAAATGTTTTTCAAATGGAATTTTTCATTATTCGTAAAGAAAATGGAATTTTCAGTTGGTTTATGGAATTGTGAAATTTGCTACATCATGCTATAAAAATCAATAGCTATGTTCAACTCCTCAATCAATGTGTACAAAACCGAGTGGCTCGATCTTGTATTCGCAAACAGAAACAAAACTTATGGTGCTTATGAGTTAAGGTCCAAATCGTCAAAAATCATGACCCGGGCACTATTGGTATCCGTAAGTCTCTTTTTATTGCTTGCCTTTGCGCCTTTAGTGTATAGCAAAATCTTTCCAACAGCGGTTGAAGTAGTTGCTCCTCCAAAAGTTATTGATTTGAGTGATGTGATCCATGAAATGAAGAAGCCAGAGCCAGAAAAAAAAGTGGAGCCGGCAAAATCAGAGCCAGTGAAAGTAAAAACAGTTAAAATGACTTCGAACATTGTGGTGGTTGATAAAACTGAAATTAAAGATCCGCCTACTATTAAAGAGATTCAGAATGCTGTAGTGAGCAATGTAACGCAGGATGGCGAAATCAAACCTGATTTAACCATGGTAACTCCTTCTTTAAATGGTAATGGCAACGGATTAGAAAAAGAGGTTGCTGGAACTGGAGAGGATAAAGAGATTTATACAGGAGGTGGAGTTGATGAATATCCAGAATTTGCCGGCGGGATGAAAGCTTTTACCAAATACATGGAGCGTAATCTACGCTATCCATCACAAGCGCAAGAGGATGGTATTCAAGGTAAGGTGTTTTTAAGTTTCGTGGTAGAGAAGGATGGTTCCATAACTGATGTAAAAGTGCTTAAAGGCATCGGTTTTGGCTGCGATGAAGAGGCCATGAAAGTAATCAAGAAATCACCCTTGTGGAAACCCGGAAAAAATAAAGGCATTCCAGTTAGGGTGAGGTATAATATGCCGATTAATTTTAATTTAATGTAAGGCATTGGGATCAGTTAAATATTTAATGCTCAAAATAGGGAAGGTGTGATGGATGATTGGTTGAAGGCCTGGATGGAAATTCAGGCCTTTGTTTTGTATAGATACTGCGTTTAAAGATTTTACTGTCGCTTACGATTCCAGCTTCGCGGGAATGACGGGAAGAGCAGAGGGTTAATGATAGCAATTATTGGCTGTTGAATTTGGACACCAACYATGAACGGTCGTCATCCTCAGCTTGCCTGGGGATCTTACTACGCTTTCCTTTCTCATGCTTTACGRTTCCCGCCTTCGCGGGAATGACGGGCTGGGTAGTAATAGCATTATGTTTGGTGAGGACACCAACCATTAGGGGTAAGATTAATGATAGCAATTATTGGCTGTTGAATTTGGACACCAACTATGAACGGTCGTCATCCTCAGCTTGCCTGGGGATCTTACTACGCTTTCCTTTCTCATGCTTGCTGGGTTAGTAATAGCATTATGTTTGGTGAGGACACCAACCATTAGGGGTAATTGCAATTCCATTAGGAGTAACTATAAACGGTCGTCATCCTCAGCTTGCCTGGGGATCTTACTACGCTTTCTTTCTCACGCTATACTATTCCTGCCTTCGCAGGAATGACGGGCTGGGTAGTAATATCATTATGTTTGGTGAGGACACCAACCATTAGGGGTAAGATTAATGATAGCAATTATTGGCTGTTGAATTTGAANGGAATGACGGGCTGGGTAGTAATATCATTATGTTTGGTGAGGACACCAACCATTAGGGGTAAGATTAATGATAGCAATTATTGGCTGTTGAATTTGAACACCAGCCATGAACGGTCGTCATCCTCAGCTTGCCCGGGGAATCTTACTACGCTTTCCTTTCTCATGCTTTACGATTCCCTCCTTCGCGGGAATGACGGGCTGGGTTAGTAATAGCATTATGTTTGGTGAGGACACCAACCATTAGGGTAAGATTAACGATAGCAATTATTGGCTGTTGAATTTGGACACCAACTATGAACGGTCGTCATCCTCAGCTTGCCTGGGGATCTTACTACGCTTTCCTTTCTCATGCTTTGGAATGACGGGCTGGGTAGTAATATCATTATGTTTGGTGAGGACACCAACCATTAGGGGTAAGATTAATGATAGCAATTATTGGCTGTTGAATTTGAACATCAGCCATGAACGGTCGTCATCCTTAGCTTGCCTGGGGATCTTACTACGCTTTCCTTTCTCATGCTTTACGGTTCCCGCCTTCGCGGGAATGACGGGCTGGGTTAGTAATAGCATTATGTTTGGTGAGGACACCAACCATTAGGGGTAATTGCAATTCCATTAGGAGTAACTATAAACGGTCGTCCTGGGTTAGTAATAGCATTATGTTTGGTGAGGACACCAACCATTAGGGGTAATTGCAATTCCATTAGGAGTAACTATAAACGGTCGTCATCCTCAGCTTGCCTGGGGATCTTACTACGCTTTCCTTTCTCATGCTTTAMGATTCCCGCCTTCGCGGGAATGACGGGCTGGGTAGTAATATCATTATGTTTGGTGAGGACACCAACCATTAGGGGTAAGATTAATGATAGCAATTATTGNTTCCYGCCTTCGCGGGAATGACGGGCTGGGTAGTAATATCATTATGTTTGGTGAGGACACCAACCATTAGGGGTAAGATTAATGATAGCAATTATTGGCTGTTGAATTTGGACACCAACTATAAACGGTCGTCATCCTCAGCTTGCCTGGGGATCTTACTACGCTTTCCTTTCTCATGCTTTACGATTCCTGCCTTCGCGGGAATGACGGGCTGGGTTAGTAATAGCATTATGTTTGGTGAGGACACCAAACATTAGGGGTAATTGCAATTCCATTAGGAGTAACTATAAACGGTCGTCATCCTCAGCTTGACTTGGGATCTTACTACGCTTTCTTTCTCACGCTATACTATTCCCGCCTTCACATGAATGACGAACAAATAGCCGCCTCAAAATAGCCGAAACGAAAAAAGCTTGAGTAAAACTCAAGCCCTTTATATAAATAAATATGTTTAACCCTATGCCTTTTCTTCAGTCCATTTTCTGGCATTTACGAAAGCTTCCATCCATGGTGAAACCTCGTCTTTTCTACCAGCCGGATAGTTTGCCCAATGCCATTGGAATAAAGAACGTTCAATGTGTGGCATCATCACCAAATGGCGACCTGTTTCATCACACATCATGGCAGTGTTATAATCAGAACCGTTCGGGCTTGCCGGATACGTTTCGTAAGCATATTTAGCTACAATTTTATATTTTTCCTCTGCGTATGGTAAAGAGAATCTTCCTTCGCCATGCGATACCCAAACGCCTAAGGTGCTGCCAGCTAAAGTTGATAACATCACTGAATTGTTTTCTTGTAACGTTAATGAAGTGAAAATACTTTCGTGTTTGCCGCTTTTGTTGTGCAACATTTTCGGTTTGTCTTCGTGATCTTTGTTAATTAAACCAAGCTCTACAAATAATTGGCAGCCATTGCAAATACCAACAGATAAAGTATCAGGACGGGCGAAAAATTTCTCAAGTGCTACTCTCGCTTTTTCATTGTATAAAAATGCGCCGGCCCAGCCCTTTGCCGATCCTAAAACATCAGAGTTAGAGAAGCCACCAACGGCACCAATAAACTGAATATCTTCTAATGTTTCCCTGCCGGTAATTAAATCCGTCATGTGCACATCTTTTACATCAAAACCAGCTAAATACATTGCGTTGGCCAGTTCGCGCTCAGAGTTACTTCCTTTTTCGCGGATAATCGCTGCCTTCGGACGAGGTTTAGAGGAATCGATTACCGGTTTCTTTCCATCAAACTGTAATGGAAAACTGTATTTTAAAACGTGATTTTTATAATTATCGTAACGTTCTTTGGCTAAACCATTACCCGTTTGTTTGCTATCTAATAAGTAAGATGTTTTAAACCAAGCATCACGTAGATGATCAATATCAAAACTGAAACGATCTGCTGCATTTTTTACTTCCAGCGTAGCTGATGATTTCACTTCCCCGATTTTCTGGAAAGTTACACCAGTGGTAGTTAAAGTGCTTTCTACTGATGAATCCGCTTGAAAAACAATGGCAATATTTTCCGCAAATAATAATTTGATAATATCTTGCTCGTTTAGTGCCGTTAAATCAATTGATGCACCTAAATCGCGATCTGCAAAGCACATTTCCAGTAGGGTAGTAATTAAACCACCGCTGCCAATATCATGTCCGGCCTGTATTTTACCTTCTTTAATTAGCTGTTGAATAGCATTAAAGGCTTTCGAGAATTGACCCGCATCTTTGATATCTGGCGTTTCAGTACCGATTTTGTTTAAAATCTGTGCGAAAGATGAACCACCAAGCTTATAAGTGTCATTAGAAAGGTTGATGTAATAAATTGAACCGCCATCTTTTTGCAGTACTGGCTCCACCACTTTAGTAATATCATCGCAGTTTGCACCTGCAGAAATAATTACTGTTCCTGGTGCAATTACATCACCATCTTTGTATTTCTGTTTCATCGAAAGTGAATCTTTCCCTGTCGGGATGTTGATTCCTAAATCGATAGCAAATTCCGAACACGCTTTAACGGCAGCATATAAACGGGCATCTTCACCTTCATTTTTACAGGCCCACATCCAGTTGGCAGAAAGCGAAACGCTTTTTAAACCATCTTTTAACGGAGCCCAAACGATGTTTGATAGTGATTCTGCAATCGCATTGCGACTACCAGCAGCCGGATCAATCAAAGCCGAAAGTGGAGCATGACCAACTGAAGTTGCGATTCCTTCCTTACCCTGAAAATCCAATGCCATTACGCCGCAATTGTTTAAAGGCAATTGTAATGGACCTGCAGTTTGTTGTTTTGCTACGCGGCCACCCACACAACGATCTACTTTGTTTGTTAACCAATCTTTGGATGCCACAGCCTCCAACTGTAAAACTTGCTCTAAATAAGTGCTTAATTCCGCTTTTTGATAACTTACCTCTTCATATTTACGGTCGATCGTTTGATCTTCCATTACAATTTTTGGAGAGCTACCAAACATATCTTTAAGCTCAAAATCCATTGGTTTAGCACCTGTGGTTTCCGATTTGAAAGTAAAACGATGATCGCCAGTTACTTTACCTACCGTATACATTGGGGAGCGTTCGCGATCGGCAATTTTTTGTAAAGTTTCAATATGTTCGTTGCCGATTACCAATCCCATTCTTTCCTGAGATTCGTTGCCGATAATTTCTTTAGCAGATAGGGTAGGATCGCCAACAGGTAATTTATCCAGATTGATTAAACCGCCAGTTTCTTCTACCAGTTCTGATAAACAGTTTAAGTGTCCGCCTGCACCGTGATCGTGGATAGAAACAATGAAGTTCTCTTCGCTTTCCACCATGCCACGTACAGCGTTTGCAGCACGTTTTTGCATTTCCGGGTTGGAACGTTGAATGGCATTTAATTCGATGCCTGATCCATGCTGGCCGGTATCAGCTGATGATACTGCTGCGCCACCCATTCCAATTCTATAATTTTCACCACCGAGAACAACAATGTTATCTCCTTCCTGTGGTTTTTGTTTTTGCGCCTGACTAGCCTTTCCATAACCAATACCGCCCGCAAGCATAATTACTTTATCGAAACCTAATTTGCGTGAATCTTCCTCATGCTCAAAAGTTAAAACCGAACCAGTGATAAGCGGCTGACCGAATTTGTTTCCAAAATCTGTAGCACCGTTTGATGCTTTGATCAGAATGTCCATCGGCGTTTGATACAGCCACTGTCTTTCTTCAACACCATTTTCCCAGGGGCGATTTTCTTCCAAACGCGAAAGCGCTGTCATGTAAACCGCCGTTCCGGCTAGAGGTAAGGAACCTTGGCCGCCTGCTAAACGATCTCTGATTTCGCCACCAGAACCTGTTGCAGCACCATTAAAAGGCTCAACAGTAGTAGGGAAATTGTGCGTTTCAGCTTTTAGAGATATTACCGAATCAAAATCACTTGTTGCGTAATATTCAGGAACATCAGCACGTTTAGGTGCAAATTGTTGCACTTTCGGCCCTTTAATGAAAGCCACGTTATCTTTATATGCAGAAACAATATCGTTGGGATTTTCTTCCGAAGTTTTGCGAATCAACTTAAAAAGTGAGGTTGGTTGTTCTACACCATCAATTACAAATTTACCGTTGAAAATTTTGTGGCGGCAATGTTCCGAATTCACCTGCGAGAAACCAAAAACCTCAGAATCAGTAAGTGGTCTTTCCAGGTTTTTAGCAAGATTATTTAGGTATTCAACTTCTTCATTACTTAATGATAAACCCTCTTGTTTGTTGTAAGCAGCAATATCAGTGATTTCTAAAATAGGTTCAGGCTTGATGTTAATGGTGTAAATGCTTTGATCAAGCTTGTCGTATTTCTGGGAAAGCATTGGGTCGTAATCAGAAAAATCTTCAGCAACTGCTTTAAATTCTTCTATCCGGATGATGCTCTGAATGTCCATATTTTGAGTAATCTCAACGGCATTGGTACTCCACGGCGTAATCATTGCAGCTCTTGGTCCAACAAAAAAGCCGCTTAAAGCTGCATCTTGCGAAATTTTGGCGCCGCCAAATAACCATTCAAGTTTAGTAATATCATCTGGGGAAAGCGCTTTATCTGTTTGAAGTACAAAAATCGCTTGCGATTGACTAAGGAAGAAATGAATCATGCTTTTTTTTTGAAAGTGCAAAAATAGCTTTTTTAAATTTAATGCGTGAAGGAATGAAGGATTGAATGAGAGAATTTTGGACGGTTAAATGTAAAATAATTGTAGGTACCAAAATTGTGATTTATTTAGAGCTACTTTAGACTTCTGTTATTTAAATTTCAATCATTTTCTGCAACTTTGCTACATTCTATCGTTCAAAACTCACTCATTCTACGTTACTTCAAATGTTCAACCGAATTCATCACATTGCTATTATTTGTTCTGATTACGAAAAATCGAAAGACTTTTATGTAAAGAAACTGGGATTTACCATCCTGGCTGAGGTTTATCGGGCGGAGCGAAAATCTTACAAATTAGATCTAGCGGTAAACGGCCTTTATCAAATTGAGCTTTTTTCTTTTGAAAATCCGCCGGCTCGTCCTTCCAGACCAGAAGCTCAAGGTTTACGGCACCTGGCTTTTGAAGTAGATGATATTGAACTAGAAATTGGAAGACTGAGTGATCAAGGCATTGTTACCGAACCTATACGAATTGATGAATTTACGGGGAAAAGATTTACCTTTTTTGCAGATCCAGATGGATTGCCGTTGGAATTGTACGAAGTTTAGTATGGGTATTTTTAAATTTAAACAGTTTGAAGTAGATCAGACTGGTTGTGCCATGAAGATTAATACCGATGGGGTTTTAATTGCTGCTCTTGCAAATCATTCAGCACCAAAAAAAATATTGGATATCGGCACTGGCACCGGTGTAATCGCATTAATGTTGGCACAAAGATTTCCGAATGCCCTGGTTGATGCTGTCGAAATTGACGCACAGGCCGCTGAAACGGCTGGAAAAAATTTTAAGAATTCCATATTTATTGATCGGTTAAGCATTAACCATATAGCAATTGAGCAATATAACACTTCTCAAAAATTCGACCTTATTGTCTCCAATCCTCCATTTTTCGTAAACGATTTAAAGAGTGAGGGGGTTAGAAAAGGAATTGCACGACATGCTGATGAACATTTTTTTGATGCTCTTATTGCCAAAGTAGTAACCATTTTAAGTGAAGATGGGAGCTTTTGGTTTGTTCTTCCTGTTAAGCAAGCAGAATTATTGGTAGAAGAAGCGAAACCGTTTAATATGGTGTTAAATAAATTGATCCATTTACACTCAGATGAAAGAAAACCAGAGTTTAGACGGATTGTTTGTTTATCAAAAACCAATGAAAAGCCAGTTGTTGAACATCTTTATCTTTATGAGAGTGAAAAAGTTTATACCCAAAGTTACAAAGCCTTACTTAAGGATTTCTTTTTAGGGTATTAGTTGGGTTCTTAAAGCTATAATATGTAGTTTCGGGCTACAACTACCTTAACTATGAAGTCTTCCATAATCTATCTATGCACATTTCTGAGCGCAATTACCTCGTTTGCCCAAGTTCAAAAAACAAATACGAGTGTAAATCAATTCACCGAAATTGATTCTGTGCTAAATCACGTTTTAAAAGATCAACACATTGCAGGCTTTGCAGTAGCTATTGTAAAAGGAAAAGAGGTAATTTATAGCAAAGGTTTTGGCTATCGCGATGTAGAAAATAAAAAACCTGTTACACCAAATACCCTTTTCGCCATTGGCTCAAGTACTAAAGCATTTACTGCGGGGCTAATTGGATTATTAGAAAAAGACGGCAAACTGAAGCTAGATGATAAAGCAACTTCCCATCTTCCCGTATTACGTTTTTATAATGATGAAATGAACAATCAGATCACAATTCGTGATTTGATGGCGCATAGAACCGGACTTTCTAGATATGATTATTCTTGGCTTTTATTTAACACGGCCAATAGAGATAGTATAATTAAGCGAGTGCAATATATGCAGCCAAGCGCTGGTGTTAGGCAAAAATGGTTTTATAATAACTTTATGTTCTTGGCGCAGGGTATGATCGTCGAAAAAATCAGCGGTAAAACTTGGGAACAAAATATTAAGGAAAAGTTTTTTGATCCATTAGAGATGAAACGTTCCAATACCGATATTAAAGCTTTTCAAAATGATAGCGACGCAGCCTTACCTTATTTAACAGTTAAAGATTCAGTCATCAAGAAGATCGAATATTACAATATTAATGGAATGGGGCCAGCTGGTAGCATCAATAGTAGTGTAAACGATATGGCCAATTGGTTAAAGGTGTGGATAAGTGGCGGATTTTATAAGGATAAGGAGATATTGCCAAGTAGTTATATTGCTGAGGCTGCTAGTTCTCAAATGGTAATGTCTGGCGGATTGCCGAGCCAGCACAAAGATGTTTTTTTTGCTAATTATGGGTTAGGATGGATGCTCAGCTCTTATCGTGGACACTTTATGGTAGAGCATGGAGGTAATATCAACGGCTTTTCGGCTAATGTTGCATTCTATCCAACCGATGAAATAGGCATAGTGGTTTTAACCAATCAGAATGTGTCGCAAGTTCCTGATGTAGTTACCAGCTCGATTGCAGATCGGATTTTTAAATTGAAACCGATTGATTGGAATGGCGAGGCAGTTTTAAAATCAAAGACTGCGAGTTTAAGTGAGAAGCAACTCGCGAGCAACGCCAAAAAGATTACGATTTTAAATACTAATCCCTCGCATGCATTAAACAATTATGCGGGCTCTTTCGAAAATCCAGCTTATGGCACAATCAAGGTTTCGTTTGATAAAAATGCGATTTATGCAGCAGCTGGTAATGATAAAATGCTACTTAAACACTTGTATTATGATGTTTTCGAGCCTAAGTCTGTGCAGAAAAATGGCGAAATAGACACAGCCTCGAGTAAAATGTTATTTAACTTTTCGAGTGATAATCAGGGTAAAATACAAGGATTAACTATTCAATTAGATCCGGATAAAAATCCAATTTTGTTTGCTTTTAAGCCAGATGTAAAAAAAGTTGAGCTTAAAACGTTAGCGCTTTATGTTGGCGATTATACTTTAGGAGCAGTGATTGCTAAAGTATATTTAAAAGGAGACATTTTGTATGTATTAGTTCCTGGCCAGCCAGAATATGAAACTGTTCCCGTTGATGATTATACTTTTGATCTTAAAATTTTGAAAGGCTATAGCGTTAAGTTCGCTGCGGAACCCAGGCAGAAAGCGAGCTCATTATCCTTTATCCAGCCGAACGGAACGTTTAAGGCTTTAAGGAAAAAATAAAGTAATTGGTTGGCTAGTTTGACATTATCCTATAGATAAAAGCATATTTATATTGATGATAATATCTTATGGTTTACTTACTTTAAAGAGCAATTTTTTTATGTACGAATCGCAAGGAAAAAATACTGAAAAATATAAGGAATTGCTGAAAGATTTTTTCTTGGCATTTTGATCCCACTTAATGATAATATCGTACAAAAGAAATCAAGTCGAAGAAGAGAAATATCTGTTTCAAAAAATAAAATTCAAATTTGTTGTTTAATAGATTGCGCAAATAAAATTTAGGCTGACTTTTAAAAAATGTTCAATAAATATGCGCAGAAGTTCACACACTGCTTTACAATTCACTTTACATAATGAAAAAGATTGGTTTAATTTCTGATACACATGGGTTTTTAGATGATGCTGTATTTAAGCACTTTGATCAGGTAGATGAAATATGGCATGCCGGCGATTTTGGTCCTCATGTCGCAACAGAACTGTCGACGTTTAAACCGCTTCGGGGTGTTTTTGGGAATATAGATGATGCTATAATCCGGAATGAATTTCCGGAACATAATAGGTTTCAATGCGAACAGGTAGAGGTGTGGATGACACATATCGGCGGTTATCCCGGCCGTTACTCTTCCTTCGTTAAGCCAGAAATATACACTAACCCACCAAAATTATTTATTACCGGTCATTCCCATATTTTAAAGGTAATGTTCGATGAAAAGATAAAATGTTTGCATATTAACCCCGGTGCAGCGGGAAAACACGGCTGGCATAAAGTGAGAACATTGGTTCGTTTTTGCATAACTGACGAAAATATTCATACCTTAGAGGTTATAGAGTTATCGGGTAGATAATGTAAAATTTACACTAAGTATGGTTTGCGGCGTGAAAACATTAGGACAATTTATTATAGAAAAACAAGCAGATTTCCCTTATGCCAAAGGTGAACTTTCGAGGTTGTTAAGGGATATTGCGATTGCTGCAAAAATTGTAAATCGGGAGATTAACAAAGCGGGTCTGGTTGATATGATCGGTCACGTAGGTACAACAAACATCCAGGGCGAAAAGCAAAAAAAGCTTGATGTTTATGCTGATCAACAGTTTATTGCTGCACTAACCAGTGGTGGTGAGTGTTGTATTATCGCCAGTGAAGAAGAAGAGGAAATCATTCATATCGAATCTCCTGTTTCACAAAATGCAAAGTATATTGTTTGTATCGATCCAATGGACGGCTCGTCAAACACGGATGTTAATGTTGCGGTAGGAACCGTTTTTTCTATTTACCGCAGGAAATCTTTAGAAGGACGAGCTGGTATTGATGATGTTTTACAGAAGGGGACTGAGCAGGTAGCAGCTGGATATATTATTTATGGATCATCTACTATGTTGGTTTACACCACGGGCAAGGGGGTTAATGGTTTTACATTAGATCCATCAATCGGAGAGTTTTGTTTGTCTCACCCGGAAATGAAAATCCCTGAAACTGGCGTAACTTATTCCATCAATGAAGGAAATTATGTTCACTTTCCTGAAGGGGTGAAAAAATACATTAAATATTGTCAGGTAGAGGATGAAGCTTCTGATCGTCCCTATACTTCAAGATATATTGGTTCAATGGTTGGAGACATTCATAGAAGTTTAATAAACGGGGGGATTTACATTTACCCAACTACCGCTCGTTCACCGGAAGGGAAGTTGCGCTTACTTTATGAATGTAACCCGATGGCTTTTATTATTGAGCAAGCCGGGGGAAAGGCGAGTACCGGTTTTGAGCGAATACTGGAGATACAGCCTACAGAAGTTCACCAGCGTGTGCCGGTGTTTATCGGATCGGTAAAAATGGTAGAGAAAGCCGAGGAAATGATGTTAATTTATGCCAATAAATCTACAGCTCCTCAAACACAAGTGGAAGCCAAATTGGAGGATATGGGTGTTGTAGGTGGAATAGATTAATTTTTAAATGTGCTGTTTAGAGAAGCGTTGCTTTCTTTCGTTCTGCTTCGAAAAAAGTATCAATGGCTAAGTTTTGTTTGTCTTGAGAAGCAAAAACCGCTAATCTGTCACAACGTTCATTTTCCGGGTGATCGTTGTGGCCTTTTATCCAAATGAATTTTACTTTATGAAGTTTGTATAATTCGAGAAACCGAATCCAAAGGTCTTTGTTTTTTTTGTCTTTGAAGTTTTTAGTTACCCAGCCAAAAACCCATTTCTTTTCAACTGCATCCACTACATATTTTGAATCGGAGTACACAGTTACTTCCTGGTTTAGGCTTTTTAAAGCTTCTAAGCCCTTAATAACAGCCATTAATTCCATGCGGTTATTTGTAGTCATGCGGTAACCCCCACTTAACTCCTTATAATGTTTGCCTGCCCGTAATATGGTACCATAACCCCCAGGTCCTGGGTTTCCACTTGCTGCTCCGTCTGTATAAATTTCGATCATAAAGATTGTAAAGTTATGTTTTTGGTTTTGAAATGTGCTGTTTAGTTCAAGATTGAAAAAAATATTTCGTTTCAAATAATTGAATAATAACTAATTAAAAATTTGTTGTTAAATCTTTGAAAAAAATATTTGCAAGGAATATTAAAAGTCGTACTTTTGTGACACTAAAAAACACGGTGGCTGTAGCTCAGTTGGTTAGAGTATTGGTTTGTGGTGCCGAGGGTCGTGGGTTCGAGCCCCATCAGCCACCCGAAAGCCCTTTAAGGTAACTTAAAGGGCTTTTTAATTTTTGGCGATTTTTAAATCGTTGAATTGAAGCGATAGCGACCGATTTTTGGTTCGAGCCCCATATGGGTGGAAAAACCAGACTATATTGACCCCATCTCACCGGAAAATAAATTTGGTGTAAAAATTTGCTTTTCTGTATTTTACAGAATTGGCGAAGGGGTTTAAATGAATTAGTTTATGCAAACGGTAACTGATTTAGTTGGATCTATAGGTTTGCGTTTATTTTTTAAACGTTTTATCATGGATAAGAAATATGAAAAGGGTCAATCTAAGGATTCGCTCAAATCTTTCTTAAATCTATTTTGTCAAAGTAATTTGCCATGTATGTTTATTGTAAACTCCTACCATTAAATGGTGGAATATTGATATTCCACCAAGGAAATTAATTAGCTCATTGGGTGCCTTCAGCTTTAAGTAAAGGAAAATTAAATTAGCAAAGTTTCTTTCGTTCTATATTCTTTAGGTAGCTACTTCTGACTTTACCAATTTCTAAGCAAAGAGGCATTTCAGGAATTAATGAATAGCAGGTTTTAAAATAAAATGCCTAATCTGAAAGCATTCTATTGAAATTTTAGCTCGAAACTCTTTAATAATTTATAATATTTAGGTCGCAATGGTTGAAGATTTCTAACCGAAAAGCGTTCAATTTCGAATTTCTAACTTTGCGAAATTAATATCAACTCCAGTTTAGGAGTTCTATTATATTCCCGTCTGGGTCTGAAATGTAAATAAACCTAAATACACCGATATTATCAAAATGATTTTCGCTTAACTCTCCAATTTTCGATGCTCCATTCTTTAATGCTATTGCTAAAACCCCCTCAATATCCTCTACCTTAAATGCGATATGTCCAAATCCTTTTTGATTAGCTAAGTGTCTTTCAGCATTAATCGTTTCTGAATACTGATAGATTTCTAATGTCGGTCCATTATCCCCATAGCCAGGTAGCCGTAATTGTACTCCTTGTAAATTCGCGTTAAAGACGCCGGTGCCTTTTTCAAGCCAATCCCCTTGATAGTTTCGTATAGGTGGAACCGCTATGCAATTAAACACGGTTTCATAGAAACGTGCAAGTTCCTTCCAATCCTTTGTTATAATGTTGGTATGCGCATACTTTATGTTCATAATGTAAATTTTGATACGTAAAGGTATTAAAGGTAAGATTTATTGCAATTTATCCTTCTCTGACGTGATAAAATTTTTTGTTCTTTAAGCCATTTAAAAGTATTATTTTGCCTTCAAATTTCCTGCAATAAACCAACAAGAAATATCAAGTTTATTGCCTGTTGTGTTCTCCTGAAATTGCCATTTACAATATTCGTTTTTTGAGACAACACATAGGTTGTCGATTATTTGATCTATCAAATATCGACCAGTTCCGATGCTTAATTCTTCCGAAATAAGCTAAAAAATATTTGTTGTTCTCAAACACTTTTGAGGACTTTCATCACTTTCAAAATTGTTTGCTGGTTAACATAATCATAATCAACAGACATTAGTTTTGGAACAGAATTTTACAAATATTTACATCTTTCGCAAGATCACATGAAAATTTTCCGATCATTAATTATCGTTGTTTTACTTCAAATTTATTTTAGTAATGCGATTGCCCAGGAACTTATGACCTATTCAGTGCCTGAAACATATGAAATGCCACCAAAACTTATTCCCACCGGCAGGAAATATTGGGTCAGCCTTCCAAAAGATTACGGTAAGACTTTAAATAGATATCCGTTATTGTTTCTTTTTGATGGCGATGAAGACTATTTAAAAAACCTAATATTAGCTGATGTTGACCAATTGACCCGATTTGGGGAGATGCCGCCCTGCATAATCGTGGGAATCTTACAAAGAAACCGGGCACTTGATTTTGGCCCCTTATATGCAATCAGCTCTTTGCCAAATAGTGAAAAAGTAAATGGAGATATATTTTTTAAGTTCATTAAAGAGGAATTGACCCCGACACTGGAACGAAAATATCGAACACAGCCATTAAAAATAGCAATCGGACACTCATTGGGAGGCCTTTTTCTTCTTAATAGCTTTACAAAGGATCCTTCTTTCTTCAATGGTATCGTGGCCGTAAGCCCAGCTCTCGAGTTAGGCAGGGACAGTATCTTGTTTGCTAATCTTGAAAATACATTAAAAAGTGATCTAAAAAAGCATACTTATTTTTGCTGGGCATCAGGAACAGAGGGTGTAAATGAAAAGGCATTTAGGGCGGGCTCTCAGAAACTGACAGAAATATTTGATAAACAACCTAATAAAAGGTTCGATTTTAAGTTTATCGACCTGCCTGGCCGATCACATAACCTGACGCCATTGTATTCAATGCTTGGCT
Source organism: Pedobacter sp. Leaf41 (assembly GCF_001422545.1). GTDB lineage: Bacteria > Bacteroidota > Bacteroidia > Sphingobacteriales > Sphingobacteriaceae > Pedobacter. The sequence continues at coordinate 550,570 of NZ_LMLE01000006.1, forward strand.
CAATGAATTTCCTGTTTCAGCGCTGGAACATTTCTGCCTGGTACCGGGAACTATTTGCAGGCAAGGTTCGAGATCCGATCAAATATTATGAACGAAGACGGGTCTCAATGGAAACCTTATATGGCTTCAATGAAGACCCAACTGAGGACAGAATTCAAAACAATATTGGTAAGGAATTATTTACTGCAAAAAAGTACGGGTTAGCTTTGCCATATCTAAAGAAAGCAGTTGACCTAAATCCAGAAGACAGCGACTTTAATGCTGATTTGAGCATGGCAGAAGAAAAGTCAAAAAAATATTCTGATGCCCTAAGATCACTCCAGAGGGCGCTCGATCATTTGGCTGTTAAGAATGAAGATTATAAAGAAAAATCAAGTAAATTTAAATCAGATATTTCAAGACTAGAATTGTTGATTAAACAGTAACAGCCTCATTAGAAGCGTGCTGTTAGGCAAATAGATCAAGGGCGTGCATAAATTAATTTCTCGTCTATCATTTAATAATTTGCTATTTTTTTTGCCTTTTCATCGTCAGGTATGTGCAGATTCATAACGATTGATGCAGTAACCATTTCGTTAATTTCTGAGATATTCTTTCGTTGTTTCATTGTCCAGAATGGTTACTTTTCAGAAAACAGCATTTAAATTTGTAACACAAAACTGAGAGTCGAATCTTTTCTTATCTACACTTTTTAGCTAACTTTGAACCATTGGAAAAGCGCATTAATTTTTTATCGCGCAACAGGATTATTTTTATTTGTCAACCATCAGCGAAAGCGGCTACCCTTATATTCAATTCAGGGGAGGCCCGAAAGGTTTTTTAAAAGTTCTTGATCCTTCAACCCCAGGTTTTATTGATTTTTAAGGAAACAAACAATATATATCTACGGGAAATATTACCACCAATAACAAGGCTGCTTTATTTTTTCTGGATCAGGCTGCGAGTGCAAGATTAAAAATGTTCGCCGAGGTCGAAATAGTCACTTTGTCCAATCGTCCGGATTTTTTTGAAAAACTCAGCCTGGAGAATTATAAGTATAAGCCCATGCGCATTATGCTTTTCAAGATTCAAGGCTATGACTGGAATTGTCCCCAGCACATCACTCCAAGATTTATCCATAAGGAAGTTCAGGAAGCTTTGCAAGACCAGATAGAGGAAGCAAAACGACTGAAGGAGGAAAACGAAAAATTGAAAAAACAGATCTTTGAACTGACCAATTACGAAAAGCAACTGGCTTGTCGCAAGATTTGAGTATAGTCTGATATAGATTTGAAATATACTCTATAAAGTTTGTGTTTACGTCGTATTTGAACATACCAATAAATTTGACTCCTTCTCGCCAATTTACATCTATGAAGATAGGCAAGAAGTTGAAATAAATGTTTTACTGGTGAGACGAGGTCAATCTACTTCGGCTTATCCAGTTTGGCTGATGCCGCCTAAATTAACTCATTCTGAATAAACACTGGACTATTAGATCTAGTTTGGGGTAGGAGTCGGTAGGTTAAGAAAATCTATTCCGGGCCCTCGGTTTTTTTTCTGCGCAAGATCCGATACGTTTGTGGGGAAACTTTCATGCTTTTTTTAAATAACCTCGAAAAATGGAAAGCATCCTCATAGCCTAAATCTATGGCAATATCCCGGATCTTGATTTCGGTACTGTAAAGGAGTGCACAAGCTTTTCTCACTTTCAGATGGATAAAATAATCCATGGGTGGCATTCCGGTTGATTTTTTGAAAAGACTTGAAAAATAGGAAACCGATAGTTTATTGAGTTCCGCAAAATGCTCAACAGAGACTTTTTTTGATAATCCCTGTTGCATGTAATCGATCGTTTTTTTGATCATGTCCCGCTCATCCTGTGCTTTTATACTGGTATGCTTTTCTGGATATAAGAAAGTGGCCAGGAAATGATAAAGGCATAAATTAACATTACTTAGGTTTTCTTTGCCATATCCCAGCTGGAGGTTTTCGTACATAGATTCCCAGATTTGAATTCCTTTCTCATTGAGATGGATCGGCTTGGCACCGTCGTAAAGACCTAAGTCAAAGCCATCATTGAATCCCTTTAAATTCTCACCACAAAAGTGAACCCAATAAATCGACCAGGGATCATGGTCATCTGCGCCGTAACTCATTTTTGCTTTGGTGGTAGGAACAATAATAAATTCATTGGCCGATACATCCATTCGTTGCCCGTCAATCAGAAACCAACCCTTTCCCCGTAAGCAATAAATTAATATATTTTCGCTGCATCCATTTGGCCGTTCCCGATAATGAAATGTTGCGTTGGGAAAGTAGCCCATTGAGGTGATGTAAAGCTGGTTCATCACAATATTGCTATCTGCGGCAGCCTTCCAGGCCGCCTCAGGAACATAGATATGCTTTTCGCCCTGAAAGCCGTCTTTTCTCTTCATTTAATTTGGAGTTAGGTAAGTGAAGGTAAATATATAATAATAGTGGATAGAAACATGTCGAAAATAGTTGAATAGTTCATCATAATAGATGAATATACTATTTTAGTCTGTATACAATAGCATTAGTTTTGAATATATAAAGCAAATCAAACAGATTGGGTTTTTCAAAATAGAACTGAATACTGATTGAGAACTTTTACTAACCAAATATTTCAAATAAAGTATGAGCCAAACTCTACAAAAAAAATGTAAGCTTCTTTATGGGCTGGTATTTTTACTGCTTTTATTTATGGGCAACTTATCCCATGCCCAAGGCCAGGTAAAAAAAACAATTACAGGTAAGGTGACCGATTCGCTCGGCATAGGCCTACCCGGTGTTGTGGTAGCGGCGGTCAATCAGGCAAATGTGGGTACACAAACTGATAATAATGGTAAATTCGTTTTGGATGTAAGTCCGGGACAATTAATCCGATTTTCGTTTGTGGGCTACAAAGAGCAGCGTGTTACGGTAGGAGATAACAGTGTAATCAATATTAAGTTGATTGAGGATAATATCCTCGCTGACGAGGTAGTAATTACTGCCCTGGGCCAACGTCAAAGGAAAGAAGCCTTAGTCGGCTCGGTAACAACTGTCAAAGTAGCCAACCTTAAAATTCCATCGAGTAATTTAACAAATGCACTATCCGGGCAGATTGCTGGAGTAATTGGCTATCAGCGAAGCGGACAGCCGGGACAGGACAATTCCCAGTTTTTTATTCGTGGGGTAACTACTTTTGGTTATAAACAAGACCCCCTCATTTTAATTGATAATGTGGAACTGACTTCTTCTGATCTGGCACGTTTGCAGGTTGACGACATTGAAAGTTTCTCAATTTTAAAAGATGCCAGTGCGACGGCGTTATATGGAGCACGTGGTGCAAACGGTGTAATTTTGGTTTCTACCAAATCTGGTAAAGTTGGCAAGGCAAAAATCAGTTTCCGCGTGGAGCAATCCGCCAGCCAATCCACTCAAAATCTGGAACTGGCAGATCCTGTTACCTATATGAGGCTCTTCAATGAAGCAGCAATCGGGCGGAACATGGATCCGGTATTTAACCAAAATAAAATCAACAATACCCTAAACACGATAAACCGTTCTCCGGGATACAATGAATATGTTTATCCTGCCGTTGATTGGCTCGATATGTTGTTCAAAAAGCGCACATCAACCCAGAGGGCCAATCTTGGTATAAGCGGTGGAGGTGGCGTTGCCCGCTATTACGTTGCCGGTTCCTACAATCTGGATAATGGGGTACTGAAAGAGGATGAAAGAAACAACAATGATAATAATATTAAATTCCGTAACTACCAGCTGCGTTCGAATGTAAATATAGATTTGACTAAGACTACTGAAATGGTGGTTCGTCTTTCGGGAAATTTTAGTGAATACAATGGCCCGATTGCATCAGACGGTGGGTTTTCGACTGATTTGTATAATGCGGCTGTGCATACAAGTCCGGTATTATTTCCAGCCTATTTTCCTGCCGATCAGGCAAATCAGAATGCACAACACATCCTCTTCGGTAATACGGTAGGTAATGCCGCTAATGATATCCGAAATGTAAACCCCTATGCAGCAATGCTGATGGGACATAAAAACTCTTCAGAATCAAGAATGTCAGCACAGTTTGAGGTAAACCAAAAACTGGATTTTTTAACTGAAGGTCTCACCTTCCGGTCTATATTCAGTACCAACAGATATTCTTATTTTGATTCCTCAATGGCTTATGCCCCTTTTTATTACAATGTAAGTTCATATGACAGACAATCCAATCAATATTCACTTAACTGGCTAAATCCATCGGTAACAGCACCTCTAAATGTGGCCCGTGAATATTTAAGCTACTATCCAGGTTCTCCAACGGTAAACACCTTTTTATATGCCCAGGCATCAATGAATTACGACCGCACTTTTGGAAATCATACTGTAAGCGGTACATTAATCGGGACCGCCCAGCAAACACGGTATAATAATGCAAGAGATCCTAAAAACAACCAGCCTACTTTACAATATTCTTTACCTTACCGTAACATCGGCTTAGCCGGACGTTTAACCTATTCCTATAAAAACCGTTATTTTCTTGAAACAAACTTTGGCTATAATGGCTCTGAAAGGTTTTCCGAAAATCATCGTTTTGGTTTCTTCCCAACCATTGGCGGTGGTTGGATCGTATCCAATGAAGGTTTCTGGAAGGGCGGAATCGCCGATGTGGTTAGCCGCTTAAAGCTACGCGGCAGTTTTGGTATTGTGGGCAATGATGCTATTGGCTCGCAACGTTTCTTCTATAAATCGGATGTCAATCTGAACGGCGGAGGAAACTATGCACAGTTTGGTTTTAATGGTGCCTCAGAGCGTCAGGGCGTATATATCAATAGCTATGAAAATACCAATATCACCTGGGAAACTTCGCAACAAACCAATATCGCTTTGGAGGCTACACTTTTCAAAAATCTGAGTCTGATTGCGGAGGTGTACAACAATTATAGATATGATATCTATATGCCAAGGAGGAATGTTCCCTCGACGCTGGGATTGGAAGCCATTGATCCAAATACAAACCTACCTGACATTGGCGCAAATATTGGTGTCGCCCGTTCCCGAGGTATGGATCTATCATTGGATTACAAGTTCAATGCCAACGAGTTTTCTTTTGCCGTTCGTGGCAACATGACTTTCGCAAAAAATAAATACGTAAACTTTGAAGAGCCGCAGTGGGCAGAAGCTTATCGTTATACAACCGGCCAGGCCATTAGTAGAAATTATGGTTACATAGCTGAGCGGTTGTTCGTTGACGATAAAGAGGTAGCTAACTCACCAGCCCAGATTTTTTCTAATGGTGGCAAAGCTCCCAGGGGAGGAGATATTAAGTATAAGGATTTAAATAACGATGGGAAGATTGATGATGCCGACAAGGCTTATATTGGTTTTCCGCAATCTCCTGAATTAGTATATGGTTTCGGGTTCAGTTCGTCTTACAAGGGTTTTGATTTATCTGCGTTTGTAACTGGCCAGGGAAGAATGACATTTTTTATTAAACCAGAGAAGATAAGCCCTTTTGTTCCTATTGATGAGAGAAGAAAGGTCAATCCTTTCGATGGTGGTGATGGCGATTTTTTCGGCAATACGCAATTGTTAAAAGACTTTGCGAATAATCACTGGTCACCAGAGAATCAGGATCTCTATGCTTTGTACCCCCGTTTATCGGTTACCAAAGAGGATCTGGAAAATAACCGCCAAACCAGTACATGGTGGATGAGAAACGGCCGGTTGATTAGATTAAAATCAGTAGAGATCGGCTATACTTTACCACAGCGTATCTCGACTAAAATCAAGTTAAGTTCAGCCCGTCTGTACTTCAATGGTTTGAATTTATTGACCTGGTCTCCATTCAAGATGTGGGATCCCGAACAGGGAGGTAATGGTTTTGCCTATCCTATCCAAAAAGTATTCAATGTTGGTTTAAACGTAACATTATAATGAAATTAATTAAAAAATATTCAACATATATCTGTGCGGCAGTATTGCTATGTTCATTTTATTCTTGTAAAAAATATCTTGACATTACCCCTGAAAATTTGGGTACGCTAGATTATGCCTTCAGAAACAGAAACGAGGCCGAAAATTACCTATATGGTTGTTATGCTTATCTGCAACGGTCAACTGATGTAGCCTCAAATCCAGGTTTTACAACTTCAGGCGAATTGATTTATTCCAATACGCTTGATAATTATCTGGGTTTCAACCGTACAGGCTTCAACTTGCTGCGTGGTGCTCAGAACACGGCAAACCCCGGCCTTAACGCATGGGATGGTAATGAAGGCAGTTACAGTTTCTTCCGCTCCATCAGGTTATGTAACATTATGCTCGAAAATATTGACAAACCAATCGATTTATCGCCGACTGATAAGAAAAGATGGACTGCAGAGACTAAATTTTTAAAAGCCTATTACCACTATGTTCTGCTGAAAATGTACGGCCCTATTCCTTTGATTAAAGATAATCTCTCCATCTCTGCAAGTACTGATGAGGTTCGCATTAAAAGGTCTACTGTCGATGAATCAGTCGATTATATTGTGTCTCTTCTGGATGAAGCCATTCCGGATCTTCCTGCAACCATCTCCAATCAGACTTTGGAGCTTGGCCGGGTGACGAGTTTAATAGCACTTGCGGTAAAAGCAGAAGTTTTGGCTACTTCGGCAAGTCCGTTATTTAATGGTAATCCAGATTATGTCAGTTTCAAAGATAAGGATGGGGTTAGCCTGTTTCCCCAGCGTGTTGATCCGCAAAAATGGGTGAAGGCTGCTGATGCAGCGAAGGCTGCCATCTTAGCTGCAGAATCAAATGGAGTTAGATTATACACTTTTGCGCCTCCAGCAAATATTGGTGTGCTTTCTGACTCTTTAAAGAAACAACTGGATGTTCATAATGCGGTAACCGAAAAATGGGAGCTGAATCCTGAAGTCATCTGGGCCTCCAATCCAGCTTTCAGCTATCAGGGCTTTGCTACACCGAGGTTAACGGTTAACTCTGCAGTCAATGCATTCTCTAATCCATCTACATTCTCAGCACCGATAGCCACACAAGAACTCTTTTATACGGTAAACGGTGTGCCGATTAATGAAGATAAAACCTGGGATTATGCGGGTAGAAATACCATTAAAGCTGGTGATAATGCCAGCAGGTATTATATAAAAGAAGGTTATGAAACCATCAAGGGGCATTTTGCACGGGAGACGAGATTTTATGCCGATCTCGCTTTCGATGGAGGTATCTGGTTTGGGAATGGAAGGGTTGATCAAAACAGCGCACAGTTTCCATTATACCACGTTGCGGCCAGGGGATCGGGTCTTGCGGCACCAAGTGATAACATTCGTTTGAACATTACGGGATACTGGCCTAAAAAACTGGTGAGTTATGTTTCCGTTTATGATGATGGTTTCCAGCCTTCACCATATCGTTTGCCCATTATCAGGCTTGCAGGCCTTTATCTGTTGTATGCAGAAGCACTAAATGAAGTGAACGGGCCAACGAACGAAGTATTTAGTTATCTGGACAAAGTACGCCAACGAGCTGGTTTACCAGGCGTACAGGTAGCATGGACAAACTTTTCCAGAAATCCGAATAAATTCAGCTCCAAAGATGGTTTGAGGCAGATTATCCATCAGGAAAGAAGAATTGAGTTGTGTTTTGAGGGACAAAGTGGCTGGGATCTTAGGAGATGGAAAGAGCTGCAATCGGTGCTTACTGTGCCATTGCAGGGCTGGAGCATCAATAACGCCGAAGCGGTTAACTATTACCGTCCGTCTACGCAATTTATTCCTGTTTTTGGAATCAAAGATTATCTCTGGCCAATCAAAAGTAATGATTTGGTAATCAATCCTAATTTGGTTCAGAACCCATTCTGGTAAATAAAAAATCATCCGTACTTAAGTATAAGAAAATGAAAAATATAAATAAATGGATCTTGCTTCTGCTCTTGGTGTGCATAGCTTTACATTCTTGCAAAAAAGAAGAGTCTTATAATGAGCCAGCTTCTACCGACATGACCAAGCCCAGTGTGGTGAGTAACGTCAAAGTCCAGAATTTTAGCGGAGGTGCAAATATTACCTATTCACTTCCCAACTCTAACAATATACTCTACGTGCTTGCTCAGTATAAAATAAATGGAATTACAACCCGCGAAACCAAATCTAGCTACTATTCTGATACGATTGTGGTAGAGGGATTTGCCAAAAAGCAAGCCTATGACGTTACCCTTTACACAGTGAACCGTGCAAATGTAAAATCTGATCCGCTTGTGGTTAAAGTTAATCCGGATACGCCACCATATTTGTTGGTAAAGCCTACAATAAATGCACAGGCAGATTTTGGGGGAATCAAGATTACCGGGACAAATCCGAGCAAGTCCAATTTGGGAATAATCCTGTTGGGTTTCGAAGGGAATGTCTCTGACGTGATTGATCAGAATTTTTCAAAATTACCGACCATTGACTACTCTGTCAGAGGCTATCAACCGGTAGAAAAACGAATTGGTTACTATGTTATTGATAATTTCGGGAATATTTCCGACACCACCTACAAAACGATTACACCGCTTTTCGAGACAATTCTCGATAGATCTAAGTTTTCGGCCTATCGTTTACCCTCTGATGGAGTAATTGCCTATGGTTGGGACCTGCCTTACCTCTGGGATGGTCGGACAGACGGAAGTTCGAATGGCTGGCATACGGCTCCAGGTGGAACAATGCCCGCTATTGCCACTTTCGGTTTAGGGGTGAGCGCTAAGCTAAGCCGGTTCATACTGTGGGAACGTCCTGATGGCGGAGATAAGTTCGCCTATGGACATGGAAATCCGAAAGTATTTTCGCTGTGGGGATCAAATGTTACTTCTCCACGTGATGCCAACCTGCCGATGTCAGCGCCCGAAGGAACGATCATTGGCGATTGGATTAATTTAGGTAACTATAATTATCCACCTCCTCCCTCTGGCGCTTTGCCTGTGGCTCATACTACAGCCGATAATGATTTTGTTAAGGCGGGTGTCAGTTTTAATGTTCCATTAGTAAGTCCGAAAGTACGTTTCGTTCGCCTCTCCGTTTCCACAACATGGTCTAACGGAACATTTGCGCATGCAATGGAAATGGCATTTTATGGAGATGCCCGATAGTCATTCATCCACCTAAATTTTAATCAAATGAGAAAAATATATCAATTACCGGCATTTCTATTTTTGCTAACTATTGTCGTTAGCAGCTGTACAAAGGATGATTTGGCGTTCAAAGAATATCTAAAGAACGGAGAAACAGTTTATCCTGGCAAGGTATCCAAAATTGTTGCTAAAGCAGGTAACCTGCGAACAGGTTTGTGGTTCAATCCAAGTCCAGATCCCAGCGTAACGAAATATGTAATTAAATGGAACAATAATGTTGATTCCATCGCGGTAAATTCAAGCTCACATAATCCCTTGGATACCATCAAAGTGATAATTCCAGGCCTGAGCGAATATACCTACACCTTTACTGTTTTTTCATATGATGCACAAGGGCGAAAATCCATACCAATTGAGGCACCGAACGTAAGAGTATATGGGCCGTTATATCAGAGTGGATTATTAAACCGTCCTTTTAACGCTACCGAACCTTATGTAGTTAATGCAAATGGGTCAGTGCAGCTAAATTTCAATACTCCAGATACCATAAATGTTGGTACTACCATCAGGTATACCAATACAGCTAATGTTCAGGTCGATAAGGTACTGTCAGCGACGGAAATGTCAACTGTATTGAATGATTACAAATCAGGAACAGACATCCTTTACAGATCTTCGTATATACCATCAAAAGGATCATTGGACGTATTTAACGCCAGCGAATTTTCTACTTTTCCTAAGATATTTACGTTGGTACAGTGCGATAAATCACTTTTTAAAGAGATTCGTCTACCTAATGATGTGAATACCTATGAATCAGGAACAAGTATCAGTAAGCTGTGGGACGGAAGCAATGGCCCGCAAAGCTATCCAAATATTTTCCACAGTGATGGCAGTTATATAGCGCATGTACTCACATTTGATATGGGTAAAACATATACCAACCTGGCACAGATGGAAGAAGTGGGCCGCGATTGTTGCAATAATCCTGATCGCTTCGAGGTTTGGGGAATTAACGATTTAACAAATGCCTCCACCACTTTAAGGGCCGATAATTCGGGCTGGAAAGCTGAAGCAATTGCCAAAGGTTGGATTTTATTGAAAGATGTAACACGTGCCGATGATGGTAAAAACGCCATGAAGTTCGATTTAATTGCAAATCCACCTCCTGTTCGTTATATCCGCATCCGTGTGTTGCACACCGTTACCGGATCAGGCTACAGCAACATGAGCGAACTTACTTTCTGGAACAAGCAATAAATTATGATTAAAAGTATCGAGATCAGAGATGCGAGATATCCCTTAGGCAAAGGTGCGGGTAGCGATGCCATCCACCGTGATCCCATCTACTCTTACGCCGTGGTAAATCTAAAAGACGACAGTGGTATAGTTGGAAGTGGTTTTGCTTTTACGTTGGGTGAGGGAAATGATCTGGTTTGTAAAGCCGCCCATTTTTATGCCAGCCAGTTAAAAGGGAAGGATATAGAAGAGCTGATGGCTAATTTTGGCGATACATATAAAGCTTTTGCCAATGAGCAGCAATTTAGATGGCTTGGACCCCAAAAGGGTATTGTTCATCTGGCGCTAGCTGCGGTAACCAATGCCTGTTGGGATCTGTGGGCAAAAAAAAGAGGAGTTCCGCTTTGGAAACTATTAATCGATCTCTCTGCTGAAAATTTGGTAGATACCATTGATCTTTCTTACCTGGAAGACGAATTAACCCGCGAACAGGCCATTGAACTACTGCTTAAAAATAAGCGCACACAATCTTCACGCACCTCAATTGTAGATGTGGGTTATCCGGGATACGATACCTCAATCGGATGGTTTAATTATCCGGACGAGCAAGTAAAAACCAACGTTAAACGTGCTATAGAAAAAGGCTTTACAGCAATGAAACTAAAAGTAGGATCAAAGGATCCGAATAATGATATCCGCCGGGCCAATATGGTAAGGGAAGTAGCAGGCGATGATATTAAAATTATGCTCGATGCCAATCAACAATGGAATTTACCTGAGGCATTATCCATTTGTCCGGAATTGAGCAAAATGAATCCCTATTGGATAGAAGAACCCACACATCCTGATGATGTTTTAGCACATAAAATTCTGGCCGAAAAAATTACTCCAGTTAAACTTGCGCTGGGAGAGCATGTACCCAATGCTATTATTTTTAAAAATTATTTGCAGGTAAAATGTGCTGGCTTTATACAGGTTGATGCAGTGAGGGTTGGAGGCATCAGCGAATTTTTAGCAGTAAGCTTATTATGTAGAAAATTTGATGTTCCGGTAGTGCCGCATGTGGGCGATATGGGACAGTTGCATCAGCATCTGGTGCTATTTAATCACATTGCTTTAGGTCATGAAGCTTTGTTTTTAGAACATATTCCGCATTTGAAGCAAAATTTTGTAAATCCTGTACAATTGGAAAACGGCTATTATTTAACGCCGCAAAATATAGGAAGCAGTTGCGATCTTAAATGGTAATATTTTAACCTACTAGTCAATTCGAGATGATCCAAACCGTTGATATCATGATAAGTGCCAGCTATATTCTTCTTATCCTTTTAATAGGATTATGGGTAGGCATAAGGCATCGCAATCAAAGTAAAAAAAATGAAGCCAGTAGTTATTTTTTGGCAGGCAAATCGCTTAAATGGCCTGCTATAGGTTTAGCGCTTTTCGCTACAAATATTTCAACCGTCCATTTGGTTAGTCTGGCACAAAGTGGTTTCGATACCGGTTTGCTGAGTGGTAATTTTGAATGGATGGCTGCTTTCACCTTGATTTTGCTGGCTTTGTTCTTTGTTCCATTTTACATTAAATCTGGCGTGGCTACTTTGCCCGATTTTCTGGAGAAACGTTACGACCGTTCAAGCAGAGATTGGTTAACCTTCGTTTCCATTATTTCAGCAATCATCATTCATATTGCCTTTTCCATGCTTGCAGGGGGTATTGTACTAAAAACTTTATTTGGGGTAAATATCTATGTAAGCGTTATTTTAATTTCTATCATCACGGCATTGTACACCATTATTGGTGGCTTAAAGGCGGTGGTCGTTACCGAATCTATACAAACAGTGATTTTACTGATTGGCGCAGGGGTAATCTGCATTGCCTGTTACCATAAAATGTCGGGCTGGAATGCGATGGTTGATGTGCTGCACAGCGAGCAACAAAGCATAAAACTTTCTATGCTGCGCTCTTCAAACGATGCCTCGGGGATGCCCTGGTATGCCGTTTTTTTGGGTTACCCGGTTCTGGGGATCTGGTACTGGTGTGCCGACCAAACCATTGTACAGCGGGTTTTAGGAGCTAAAGATGAAAATCATGCCCGAGTAGGCACTTTGTTTTGTGGTTTCATCAAAATCCTGCCCGTATTTATTTTTATCATCCCAGGGCTATTTGCCTATACATTGGCACAAACTGGCAAGCTCGATCTATCCAGTATTACCACCCTTGGCGCAAGTGGACAAAAAGTAGTAGACAGTAAGGGTATTTACACGCTGATGATTACACAATTATTGCCCAGCGGATTAATTGGCGTATTGGTAGCGGCTTTACTATCGGGCTTGATGAGCCAGGTTTCCGGGGCTTTAAATTCCATATCAACAATGGTAAGTTATGATATTTATGCCCGGTATAAGCCAAACCTTGATGATAAAAAATTGGTAAATGTAGGTAAAGTTGCTGCAGGTATTGCGCTTGTTTTTTCTCTTTTTTTACTGCCACTATTAAATAAATATGAAAGCATTTTTAACGGACTAAACGATATTATCGCCCACATTGCACCGCCAATTACCTGCGTGTTTTTACTGGGCATCTTTTGGAGAGGTGCCTCGGCACAATCTGCTAAACTTACGTTATGGCTGGGTTCAGCCCTGGGTGCTATTGTATTTATAATCAATAAACTTTGGATTGATACCTGGTTGGCTTCCATACCATTTATGATGATGGCATTTTATCTTTTTTGTGTTTGTGTATTTCTTCAGATAACCTTTTCCATTATTTATCCTGTAAAACATACAGCAGAAAGTGATGCGCTTTATTGGAAATCGTGGCGTGCGCCTCTAGCATCCGGAGGCTGGTCAGGAATTGGCAATTATAAAACTTTATCAGCCATTTTATTTGTCAGCATGGCTATTTTATTCTATTTATTCAGATAATTAACTTTTAGGTATACATGATGCGATTATTAAAAGACAGGGTCATATTTTTAACTGGTGGGTCGAAGGGAATTGGACTGGAATGCGCCTTAAAATATGCAGAAGAGGGTGCTAAACTTGCCATCATTTCTAATGATCAGGTTTCGCTCACTTATGCCATCTCCATTTTGGGAGAACAGCATTTGGGTTTGTTAGCAGATGTATCATGTGCCCACGATATGGAGCAGGCCGTAAAAGATACACTGCTGAATTTTGGAAAAATTGATGTCATTCATAATAACGCTGGCATTGCTTATCCCTCAAAAAATGTTCACCAAACGGATGAAACGGAGTGGAATAATCTTTTCAATATCAATGTAAAAGGAATTTATCATACTACAAAATATGGTTTAAATGCATTAATCCATTCCAAAGGGTGTATCATCAATACGAGTAGCCTTGTTGGCGAAATAGGGCAGGAAAACCATGCGGTATATGCTGCAACAAAAGGTGCTGTAAATGCGCTTACCAAATCTATGGCACTGGATTATGCGAAATACAAAATCAGGGTAAATGCCGTTGCTCCTGCGGGGGTGTGGACAGAAATGCTGGAGGAATGGGGTAAGGAGCAAAATGATATGGAAGGAATTAAAAACTATCTCGACGGAATCCATGCACTCGGTTACTGTCCTCAGGGCGATGTAGTGGCAGATGCCTGTGTATTTCTGGCGTCAGATAAGGCCCGGTTTATTACTGGAATCATTATGCCTGTAAGTGGCGGGGCAGAGCTGGGCTATAAAAAAGTAAATCAATTAGAAACCATTTAGATATGCGAAATCAAATTTTAATAATTTTATCATTCCTCTCTCTCTTTTTCGAACGTGCTTCCGCACAGCAAAATTTAAAACTCTGGTACAATAAACCGGCTAACCGGTGGGAAGAAACTATTCCACTTGGAAACGGCCGCCTGGGTATGATGCCTGACGGCGGAGTCACTCGTGAAAATATTGTGCTTAATGATATTACACTATGGTCTGGTGCGCCACAAGATGCCAATAATTACGAAGCTCATAAGAGTTTGGAAGAAATTAGGAAGCTTATTTTAGAAGGTAAAAACGACCTTGCTCAAGATTTAGTCAATAAAAATTTCATTTGTAAAGGCGAAGGTTCTGGAGGTGTGAATTATGGCTGTTTTCAGGTTCTGGGCAATTTATCTTTCAGCTTCAGTTACCCTAAACAACAAAATGCGGACTCCAAAGCGACAGCGTATCATCGCGAACTCTCGCTAAATAATGCGTTGGCGAAAACAAGCTTTATACTTGATGGGGTGAGGTACACCCGCGAGTATTTAACCAGTTTTGATGATGATGTAAACGTAGTCGCATTAACGGCATCCAAGCCTGGGAAATTAAATTTTGATATTGAAACTTCTCGTCCGGAACGGGCCGAAGTAACGGCTGCCAATGGCGAACTTGTAATGAGCGGACAATTGGATAATGGCATTGATGGTAAAGGAATGAAATATTCCAGTCGCGTTAAGGCTGTATTAACCGGGGGTACCCAAGAGCTTAAAAACAATAAGATTACTATTAAAAACGCAACCAGTGTAATTGTTTATATGGCCGCGGGTACCAATTTTATGAACTCAGAATTTGAAGAGAAAATAAACCGCGATCTGAAATCGGCTGTTGCCAAAACATTTGATGTGCAACTGCAAAATCATATACGTAACTATCAAAAAAAGTTTAACCGTTTAAGCCTGCAGATAGGTGGTGGCAATCAGGATGATATACCAACGGATGAACGCCTGGTTAATTACAATAAAAACCCGAAAGCCGATGTTGGTTTTCCGGTACTGTTTTACCAATTCGGCCGGTATTTAAGTATCAGCAGCACCCGTGTTGGCCTATTGCCGCCTAATCTGCAAGGTTTGTGGGCCAATCAAATCCATACTCCTTGGAATGGCGATTATCATTTGGATGTGAATATTCAAATGAACCAATGGCCGGTAGAGGTGAGTAATTTATCAGAATTGAATTTGCCGCTGGCCGATTTAGTAGGCCGAATGGTTAAAAATGGAGAAAAAACTGCTAAAGCTTACTATAATTCTAAAGGCTGGATTGCCCATGTGATTACGAATGTTTGGGGTTTTACCGAGCCTGGTGAAAGTGCTTCCTGGGGTGCTTCTAACGCAGGTTCCGGCTGGTTATGTAATAACCTTTGGGATCATTATGCATTTAGTAACGATAAGGAATACTTAAAAAAGATATATCCAATATTAAAAGGATCTGCAGAGTTTTATGCCGATGCATTAATCAAAGATCCGGAAACGGGATGGTTGGTTACCGCACCATCTGTTTCGCCCGAAAATAGCTTTTACCTCCCTAACGGAAAAACGGCCAGTATATCAATGGGCCCAACTATTGATAATCAGATTGTTAGAGAACTGTTTAATAATGTGATCGATGCGGCTAAAACATTAGGTATTGATCGTGCTTTTAGTAGCTTTCTTGCCGAAAAGCTGAAGTCAGTTCCACCTGCAGGAAATATTAGCAAAGATGGAAGAGTGATGGAATGGATTAGAGATTATAAAGAAACCGAACCACAACACCGCCACATTTCTCATCTATATGGTCTTTATCCTGCTTCATTAATTACACCAATTAAAACACCAGCACTGGCAGAAGCAGCGAAGAAAACTTTAGAGGTACGTGGCGATGACGGACCAAGTTGGTCTATCGCTTATAAATTATTATTCTGGGCCAGGTTACATGATGGCGAACGATCTGGTAAATTGCTTCACGAATTGATGAAACCAACCATTAAGACAGATATTAATTATGGTGCAGGTGGCGGAATTTATCCAAACTTATTGTCGGCTGGTCCACCTTTTCAAATTGATGGTAATTTTGGCGGCACAGCAGGTATTGCCGAAATGCTTATTCAAAGTCATGATGGATTTATCGATTTATTACCATCTATCCCTCAAGAATGGAAAACATCAGGTAAAATTAAAGGGGTGAGGGCCCGAGGAAACCTCACTTTGGATTTTGAATGGAAAAATGGGGAAATTACTGCATATAAGATATACAGCCCTGTTGCTAAAAGGATAAAATTAAGGGTTAACGGAAAAATTATCGAAGTAAGCAGCCAAAAATCTTAAACTTCATGAAATATGTAAACCCTATCATTCCGGCGTTAATATTGGTAGCAGGGCTCTTTAGCCCGATAGCAATTCTTGCTCAAAAAATCAACTTTGGCGAAAATTCTTATCTCGATTATAATGTTAATAGCGGTACTTTCAATGTTTATATTAATGGAAGACAGGTATTGCAAAACGCCTATTCGGAAGTTTTAGTCAATGAAAAATTCCTACGCTCAAACGATTTTACAAATCGTTCGGTTAAAAAAAATGCATTCAAAAACAAGATAGGGGGTGGCTCGCACTATATTTTTACTACAAAAAGCAAGTCAGGTATTACTTTGACCCAAAATATTTATGCCTACACCAATCGAAATTTCTTTACCGTTAATGTAGCCGTTTCCGGATCGAACTTGAAAACCAACAAAATGATCCCTTTAAAAGGAGAATTGGTCGGTTATGCAGATTTCACAACCTGCAGAAATTTATTTGTACCCTTTGATAATGATACTTTTATCAGTTACGAGGCTAATCTTTTAGTATTGAAGAAGGAAAATGTAAGTGCAGAAGTGACCGCAGTTTACCACAATACCAACCGCAAGGGCTTTATTATCGGTACCTTAAATCATGATAAATGGAAAACAGCAGTTAAAACCAAACTGATGGATTTGAACAGGCTGGAACTGACAACCGAATGTGGTTTTACCAGTTATGATATTACCCGCGATCAGATCGAACACGGCTACCTTTCAGGCAGATCCATTATTTCATCCAACATTTTCTTCGGTTATTTTAACGATTGGCGTAACGGAATGGAAAACTACGCTAAAACCGTCAGGGCAACTGAAATCCCGATAGTAGCTAATTGGAATGGCCCCACGCCTGTGGGTTGGAATAGCTGGGGCGTGATGCAGGAAAAATTATCCTACAAAAAGGCAACTGAAGTAGTAGATTTTTTTGCTGAAAACCTCAAAGGTTTCCGAATGGGAAATGTCGCCTATATCGATCTGGATTCTTATTGGGATAATATGCTTAAGGGCAATGATTATGCTACTTTGAAAAAGTTTGCAACTTATTGCAAAAGCAAGGGTTTAAAACCGGGCATTTACTGGGCACCATTTACCGACTGGGGTTTTCAGGGCGGCGCCAAAAGGAAAGCTCCGGGTAGTGATTATACCTTTGACCAAATGTGGACAAAAGTAAATAATGGTTTCCATGATTTTGATGGGGCACGGGCGCTTGATCCCACTCATCCGGGAACGCAAAAAAGAATCTATTCTGTAATCTCGAATCTAAAATCTTGTGGCTTCGAAATGATCAAGATCGATTTTCTTGGCCATGCAGCGGCAGAATCTACACAATTTTATGATCCAAAAATTACAACAGGAATGCAGGCTTACCGCCTGGGAATGGAGTATCTGATTAAATGCCTGGATGGTAAAATGCTTATCTATGCAGCAATTTCTCCTAGTTTAGCCTCTGGTAGGTACGTCCATGTAAGAAGAATTGCCTGTGATGCTTTCAAAACCATTAAGGATACAGAATACACGTTGAATAGTGTTACTAATGGCTGGTGGCAAACCTATCTTTATAATTATATTGATGCTGACCATGTGGTGCTGGCTAATGAAAGCGAGGCTGCTAATACCGCCAGAACTTTATCAGCAATAGTAACCGGAACCTTAATTGTTGGCGATGATTTCTCTGTCGAGGGGCAGTGGAAAGCCAGAGCAGAAAAGTTATTCCAAAATCAGGACCTACTGAAAATAATTACAGATGGAAAAGCCTTTAAACCTGTTGATGGTGATAAGGGCAAAAGTGCTTCTGGTCAATTTATAAAAGATCAGGGCAACATTAAGTATCTGGCACTTTTTAATTATGAGGATAAAAATACGGCAGCAACAATAGATTTTTCGAGACTGGGCATAAATGAACAGGCTATTTCTATGATAGAGGATTTAATTGAAAATCAAGTGGTGTTTCCGAAAGATTATCATCAAAAAGAACTCGGTCCGGCACAGGCAACCATGCTTAAAATTACATTAAAGAATTAGTCAAAGCGAATAGAAATGAAACAACCAAAGGTACCTCAATTGAAAAGTCAGATCCTGCTATGCTGTTTATTGGGCATGGTTCATCTTGCAAAAGCGCAAGAAATTATCGCGATAGAAACCGCCCATAATGCTATGGTACTCGAAGCGGTAAAAGGCAAAGATGTAAATACGGTCTACTTCGGGCAAAAATTGCATTCGGCTGCCGAATATACGCAGGTTAACGCAACATATAAACAAACTACTGAATATACAGGTCAGCTAAATTCTGCTTATACACCATCCGGTTCCCGTAATTTAGTTGAGCCAGCTATCAGCGTAACTCATTCCGACGGGAATAAAAGTCTAAACCTCATCTTTGTTAAAAAGGAGGTGGAAAATATCGATGCGAATGTGCGTTTAACCACTCTCACATTAAAAGATCCGGTTTATAATTTTACTGTTAAGCTTTTTTATAAGAGTTTTTATAAAGAGGATGTAATTGAGCAATGGACAGAAATTAGCCACGCGGAAAAAAAAGCGGTGACATTAGAAAAATTTGCTTCCGCAAACTTATATCTGAAAGGGAAAAGCTTTTACTTAAGGCAATATCATGGCGACTGGGCGAAGGAAATGCAACCAGAAGAAAGCCGGATTACCCATGGTATCAAAACATTGGATAGCAAACTAGGTACCCGTGCAAACTTATTTCAACCTTCCGTTTTTATGGTTTCGCTTAATGCTCCGGCAACTGAAAACCAGGGCGAAGTGCTGTATGGTGCAATGGAGTGGAGTGGTAACTTTCGAGTTGATTTAGAATTGGATTATCAGGATAACCTGCGCATTATTGCAGGTATAAATAACTATGCCTCCAATTTTAAACTTAAGCCTAACGAACGTTTTCTTACGCCAAAATTCCTCTACACTTTTTCCCGTCAAGGTAAGGGAGATGCCAGTAGAAAATTACAAAACTGGGCTCGAAATTATCAGCTTTTAGATGGTAAGGGAGATCGTTTGACCTTGTTGAACAACTGGGAAGCGACATATTTTGACTTTAATGAGCAAAAGCTGGCTGGTTTATTAAAAGATACAAAAGCATTGGGCGTGGATATGTTTCTATTGGATGATGGTTGGTTTGCAAATAAATATCCCCGCAACGATGACCATGCAGGATTGGGCGATTGGCAGGAAAACAAACAGAAATTACCTAACGGCATAGGTTCTTTAGTAAAAGAAGCCGATAAAAATGGCGTAAAATTTGGAATCTGGATTGAACCTGAAATGGTGAATCCGAAAAGCGAACTATACGAAAAGCATCCAGATTGGATTGTTAAGCAATCTAAAAGAGAAGAATATTACTTCCGTAACCAGTTGGTTCTGGACTTAGCCAATCCAAAAGTGCAAGATTTTGTGTTTAGTGTAGTTGATGATCTATTTACAAAAAACCCATCACTGGCCTATATTAAATGGGACTGCAATGCCGTAATTTATAATGCTTATTCTTTACATCTTAAAGATCAGGCCGCTTTTTACATCCAATACGTTGAGGGCTTATATAAGGTATTGGAAAGAATCAGAGCCAAATATCCAAAAGTACCGATGATGCTTTGCTCGGGTGGGGGTGGCCGGGTAGATTACGCCGCCCTTAAATATTTTACTGAATTTTGGCCCAGCGATAATACCGATCCGATGGAAAGAATATTTATTCAGTGGGAATACTCTTATTTTTATCCGTCAATTGCCAGTTCCAATCATGTTACCGATTGGGGCAAGCAACCTATCAAATTCCGTACGGATGTAGCCATGATGGGCAAATTGGGTTTTGATATTGTGGTGAGTAAATTGCCGGAAAATGACTTGAAGTTTTGCCAGCTGGCGATTAAAAATTACAACGAGCTTAAGAAAACCATTTGGCAAGGTGAGCAGTATCGTCTGGCGAATCCCTCCGAAGGTAGCGTCGCCTCCATGTTATATGTTTCAAGCGATCAGTCTGCTGCGGTAAGTTTCAATTATCTGGTAAACAATCGTTATGATGAAGGTAGTAAATTGCCGATCAAAATGCAGGGACTCAATAGTGAAAAAAGATATAGATTAAAAGAGATCAATTTGTATCCAGGAACAAATTCAACTTTGAATTCGAGTATGGTATACAGTGGCGATTTCTTAATGAAAGTGGGTTTTAATCCAAATGTAAAATCTGATAGAACCAGTGTAGTTATTAAAATTGAGGAGGTTAAATAATGAAAAGGAAGCACATCGTATTGGCACTCTTGCTCATTTTTTGCTTTTTGCAAGTACGTGCAAAAATCACTTTACCTGCTTTTTTCACTTCAAATATGGTGCTAGAGCAAAATGCAGAAGTTTTGATGCAAGGAAAGGGAAGCCCCCGTAACCAGATCATGTTAGCCTGTTCTTGGGATAAAAACAATAAATATGCAGTATGGACAGATCAAGCTGGGAACTTTAAGATAAAAATAAAAACGCCTTCCTATGGTGGACCATATACGATGGTGATATCGGGAGAGGGCATGGCTATAAAATTAAATAACGTAATGCTCGGTGATGTTTGGCTGTGCTCTGGTCAATCCAATATGGAAATGCCGCTGGCAGGATGGGGAAAAATCAATAATTATCAAACAGAAATTTCCGAGGCAAATTATCCAAATATCAGGTTGCTCCAGGTTGATCATAAAACAAGCAATTTTCCTTCAAATGAAATCAGCGTTCAAAATGGGGGCTGGAATGTATGCACTCCAGCCAATATTCCGGAATTTTCTGCAACCGCTTATTTTTTTGCCAGAGAAGTTTACAAAAAAACAGGAATTCCAATCGGTTTAATTCACAGTTCTTGGGGTGGTACAGTGGCCGAAGCGTGGACCAGTGCAGAAACGATCTCCAAAATACCTGATTTTCGGGCTGCTCTTGAACGTGTTCAACAATCGGATGATCAAGCAGGTTACGCAGAACAAATTTTACTTTGGAACAATGAATTAAATCTTCAGGATAAAGGACTTAAATCAGGTATAGCAGTTTGGGCAAACAAAAGTTTTGATGATACCAGCTGGAAAAAAATGGAATTGCCGGCATTTTTCGATTCAACCGAAAAGCCCAACTTTGATGGGATAGTTTGGTTTAGAAAAAATATAGTTATTCCGCGAGAATGGGGCGGAAAAGATTTAATCCTGAACCTTGGGACGATTGATGATAACGACATCACTTATTTCGACGGCAAAGAAATTGGCAACACACAGGGCTATGATCGGGAACGTAAATATGTTGTGCCGAAAGATAACGTTTCTCCTGGAGCGCATACAATAACAGTTAGGGTTTTTGATGGCGGCGGTGGAGGTGGTATTTATGGCGATGCTACAACTCTTTTTATGCAATCGTCAAGCCAAAAACAAAGTCTGCAGGGTTTATGGAAATATAACATTAGCCTCGATTTGAGGGATTTTAAACCGATGCCACAGGCCAATTCAGGCTCGAACAGGCCAACGGTTTTATACAATGCAATGATCCATCCTTTTGTTTGTTTGCCCATTAAAGGTGTGATCTGGTATCAGGGAGAGGCCAACGCCGGTCGGGCTAAACAATATAATACGCTTTTTCCGGCTTTGATCGAAGATTGGAGAACTAAATTCAACAATCCTGTGCTTCCATTTTATTTTGCCCAACTTGCGGGTTATGGAAGGGGTGAGGGAGACCCAACTTCCTGGCCACTACTTCGCGAAGCGCAGCTAAATGCCTCGAGACTGCCCTTTACAGCGATGGCCGTAACGGCTGATATTGGTGATGAACAGGACATTCACCCAAAAAATAAGCAGGATGTGGGTAAGAGATTAGCGCTTATTGCCTTGGCCAAAACTTATGGAAAGCAAGTCGATTTTTCCGGTCCTGTATTTAAGTCAATGAGGAAAAACAAGAATGAATTGATATTAAGCTTCGATTTCGGCCAAAATCTGGTGTTGAAAGCCAGTGGAGCAAATGGGGCATTTTCCATTGCTGGCAATGATCGGGTTTTTTATCCCGCTTCTGCCACTATTGTAAATGGGAAAGTAGTTCTAATGAGCAGTGAGGTAAAAATTCCGGTGGCGGCGAGGTATGCCTGGGCCAACTTCCCGGATGCTGTCCTGATCAACAAATCTGGACTGCCCGCAGGACCATTTAGAACCGATGATTGGTGATTCTCTTCAAATCAAATTTATTAAATATATCAATGCTTCTTTAGTTTTTGATGATTTTAGAGTAGTGATCTAAATATAGGGTTGGCAAGGATTACAAAAGCTTTTCGAAGTATAATCAGCGTTAGGTGGTTATCTTTGTACATTATTTAGTCTTCAACTGCCTCAATCCGTTATTGGCCTATCATTGATGCTTCCCTAATATCACGCGTTTGCTGATACAAAACGTAACCCGTTAACTCCACTGGAAAATTAAGCTGCTTTCCATGAATTGTGCTGGATCTTTGATCATGAAGATAAGTTGAGAATAGTCAAAAGTCCGTATCTAGTTACTTTAAAGTTGCCGTGTATGTTTAAAAAGTTCAGCTCATATTTTTTTCAATCAGGATGTTAGTTGCCTCTGTAGGTACTGTATCCGTATGGAGATAAGGTGATCGGCACATGGTAGTGGTTATCATCTTTGATTTCAAAAACGACTTCAATAAAAGGATAAAAACTTTTCGTGTCTTTACCTGCAAAATAGTCTGCTATCAAAAATGTCAACCGGTATATTCCTTTGTCGGTTTTGGTTTCTTGCAGAAAATTCCCGATCCTGCCATTTTTATCTGTTTTCTTCTGATCTATCAATGCCCACTCATTAGTATCCCGATTTAATTTTTCTAATTTAACAGGAACATTTTCTGCGGGCAGCCCGGTAGAAATATCCAGGATATGACTGGAGAGGCGATATTCTGGCGCCTGTGCGTGGGCAAAGCTTAGGGTTAAGCCAAGCAACAATCCTAAAATCATTTTTTTCATATGCTTATTTTTTTGTTTTTTTTATTGAAATTACTATCTGGCTGTAATGTCAGCTTGCGGAATGCTGGCGGATCTTCCTATAAGATCGTCATTTTCTGGGCTTCCTCCGCCTGCGATACCAATTGCACCGATTACTTTGCCGTCATGATAAAGTGGAAGTCCCCCGCCCAATAATAGAAGTTCTCCCAGACTGGTCAGGTTTTCTGTATCGGCGTTGGATTTTGCATTTCTAGCTAGAACAAGTGTCGCAGTTTTTGTTGAGGCTGCGGTAAATGCTTTTCGCCTTGCTGCTTCAGTATTATGTACGCCGACACCTTCACCGCGGCTGAGAACAATCGTCTGCCCATCTGCATCCAGAACTGCCACTGCAACTTCTTTACCTAGCTGGGTGGCTTTCGCCCTTGCCATATGAGTAAGCTGAAGAGCTGTCTCTAATGTTATTTGCTCCGTTTTTACCAGAAATAACGAGCCATTGCCTGATTTGACCTGTCCGAAGGACTTAGACACTACAAATGAGAGCAAAGCAATATATATAATTGATTTCATGCGAACCTTTTTTTTACAAAGATAGCTTGATGTTCCCTCTAAAAACGTTGCTCCAGGTCAACGTTTTTAAAGCTTCGCCTTAATTCTACTCAGCGTAGATGGAGACATGCCAAGATAGGAGGCTGCCATTTTATTTGAAACTCTGAGTAAAAAGCGTGGTTGATGGCTTTTTATCCAGATTACTTTTTCCATGGCAGTTAAACCCTGAAATCCATATATTCTTTTCTGAGCTACGATAAAACCCTTTTCCAATATCCTGCGATATACGAGCGCAAATGCTGGAATTTGGTCTACCAATAAATAAAAATCTGCTCTGCTGATTGTTAATAGTTCTGACTTTTCAATGGTTTGCAGGTATTCGAATGCAGGCTTTTGTTCAATTAAGCTGGGCAAGGCGGTACCGAATTCCCCTTGGAGCGCAAAATAACGGATACTTTCGCAACCTTCACGGGTAACGGTATAAACCCTGACGCCTCCCTTGTTTACGAAGTAATGGTTTTTGCAAACTTCATCGTAATCTAGCAATATCTGGTTGCGACTGGTCTTAATCAGGCTGAACTTGCTGAAAATAGTATCCAGCGAACGCTGATCAATATCCGCGATGCTTTTGAGGTAGTGTTCTAAAAGTTTAAACATTCGGGTCGGCTAAAAAATCAGGCTAAATGTAAAGAAATAATCTACATACCTATTTGGAAAAGATAGGTTTTCCAAACCACTTTTAGTATCAGAATAGTTTGCAAAGATTAATGGTAATGATATAACTTATACAGGTGGTGTTACATTAAGGTTTAAGTAGCTTTACATCAATGTTATTCTGGTAGCAGAATAATATTTAAGCCAATTAACAGTTAAGCTTGTGATGTAATTTATGAAAAATCTTAAACAAATACTGGATATTAGTTATCCAATCATTCAGGCACCTATGCTGGGGGTATCCACCCCTGCGATGGTGGCGGCAGTGGCGAATGCAGGTGGGCTGGGTTGCCTCCCATTGGGGGGATTATCACCGGAAAAAACATTGGACCTGATTAGAGAGACAAAATCTAAAACCCATAGGCCTTTCGCTGTAAATCTCTTCGCTCATTCGCTGGCAGCTAAAGTAAGTGTAGACGATATTGAAAAAATGGAGAACTATCTCGAAACGCTCCATAAGGGATATAATTTACCGTTTGAACGTAAGCCAATTTCCTCTTACCGGTTCTATAATCACCTTGACCAGATCGGTATCCTTCTGGATGAACAGGTGCCGGTTGTTAGCTTTACTTTTGGCGTACCAGATGCGGACGTAACGTTAAAGCTAAAACAAAAGGGTATCAAAGTGATTGGAACGGCAACGAGCATCAAGGAAGCAACGATACTGGATAAAGCAGGAATGGATGCTATCGTAGCGCAGGGTATTGAGGCCGGGGGACACAGGGGAGGTTTTTTAGAGGATGAATCTCTGCCGCAGGTCGGGCTGCTATCACTTGTTCCGCAAATAGTGGATGCGGTGAAGGTTCCCGTGATTGCTGCCGGGGGAATTTTCGACCAACGGACGATTAAAGCGGTTTTTGCCCTTGGCGCAGCAGGTGCACAACTGGGCAGTTATTTTATCGCGGCAGAGGAAAGTGCAGCCAGCGAAGTTTACAAGGAAAGTATACTCAACTCAACTGATATCTCCACTGAACTTACCAGGGCATTTACAGGGAAATGGGCAAGGGGAGTAAGGAACAGTTTCATGAAAGAACTCAAAAATTCAGGACTGACTATTCCGTATTACACTTATCAGAACAGTTTAACCTCAGCTCTCAGAGATTTTGGCAAATCCGCCGGAATCGCCGATATTATTTCGCTCTGGGCTGGCCAGTCTGCTTCTCGAAGTAAACGTGGAAGTACCGAAGCGTTGTTTGGTGAACTTATCAATCAAATTAAAAGCGGTCCAAATCCATTATTTTGAACGTTCTTTTGAAAAAAATATAATATGCTTTCAGTAAGAAAAGACGTTACAAAGGGAAGGACAGGCAAGTAATTGGGGCTTTTGACTGAAACTTTCAATGCCCAGGATCTGGATGGGTATCAAATCGTTTATGAACGTAAGGCATCAATCGTCAATATATTGGACGCAGGGTGCTGTTTTTAAATCTCTATATTGAGCGTTAAAGGTTACCAGGGTATATCAGAAAGCGGATCATTTTATCTTTGCCGCTACCAAGATTAATTCTGGCTCCTTTTTTACTTCGATGGCACCATGCATTATTTCCATCATGTAAATGGATCATTGGGCGTCTTAAGGTTTGTTTGCCATATGCCATTTAAACGTTAACTGGATTTGTTAAGTTTATTCGGATCTAAAAACCGATTTTTTTCGGTACGATCGTACAAGCTTATAAAGGCTTTTAAAGTGGGTGAAAGAGGAACATCTCTTCTAAAGGTAAGAACTGTCGTCATCAAGGCCAGCTCCCTGGGCAGAGAGAGGGTCCTGACTTTTCGATTACCATAAAACGTAGAAATAATCTCTTTGGGAAGGAAGCTGAAGCCGATGCCGGACTCAATAAAATTAACAACTCCCTCAATTGAGTTCATTACAGTTTTATGGTATTGCGAAACTCCTTTGCTAACCAGCCAGGATTCGAGCCTTGCCCTGAACACGCAGCCCTGGTCAAAAACGATTGCCTTGAGCGGATTTCGTTTGAGTAGTTCCGCTATGTTTTTGCAGTCTTCCGGTACAACAGCAACTACTTCTTCGTCACTGATCCATATTTGATCGAGTTCGGGAACGTTAAGTGGAGCGGGAACAAATGCGGCGTCCAAACGGTAATTCACCACATCGCTTATCAGTGATCTGGGCATAGCCGAAGTAAACTCCAGGTCGATAAATGGAAATTTCGAGGCAAGACGGTTTACCAGCTCAGGTCCCTTGGTCGCCATCATGGTCTCCAGCGCACCAATTTTTACCTGCCCTTTTAGCTCTTCTGTGTTTCCAACTGATCGCTTGGCTTCATCAATCAGCTGGTTCAGTTTTTTGCTGTATACCATCAGCGTTTCTCCAGCGGGTGTTAAACGTACCTTACGGGATGAGCGGTCAAACAGCAGAGTCCCGAATTCTTCTTCAAGACTTTTTATCCTCGCAGTCACATTAGACTGAACGGTAAACATCTCCTCTGCAGCTTTTGTAAAACTACCGTGTTGTGCCACAGCTTCGAATAAATTTAAATCGTTTGTATTCATATATCATAAATAACGATAGTACACATCATATTAAATCATTTTATTTGATTAAATATAGTGGGTACTTTTGAGAAAATAAAGAATAAAATGAAAAAAAATAAATTGGCCACTATTCTGATGCTGGCCGGTCTTTTCACAAACCTAACCATCATGGGACAATCAAAAATAACTAAGAAAAATGAAGGAGAAGATTCTTCAGCGCAGGTCCATTACCGCAAAGTAATTGCAAACGGACAAAATATTTTTTACCGTGAAGCTGGAGCGGCAGGGGCGCCAACGATATTGCTGCTGCACGGATATCCGACATCGTCGCATATGTTCCGGGAACTTATTCCCATGCTCAGTGGCAAATATCGCGTTCTTGCTCCGGATTTACCCGGCTTTGGCTACAGCGATGCACCGGACAGAGAAAAATTCAAATATACATTCGACAACCTCACCAAAACCATGCAATCTTTTGTCGATAAGCTTGGCCTTAAAAGATTTGCCATTTATGTTTTTGATTATGGTGCGCCGACAGGTTTCCGCCTTGCCCTTGCAAACCCTGAAAAAATAACAGGCATCATTTCACAGAACGGGAATGCCTATGTTGAAGGGCTGAGTAACGGCTGGAACCCGATGCAGAAATATTGGGAGCATGACACCAAGGAAAATAGAGATGCCCTGAGGACATTCGTCACTGCAGAACAAACAAGATTCCAGTATTTCACTGGGGTTGAGGATACCACCATGATCGCACCTGAATCTTATACGCTCGACCAGCACTTTCTTAATCGGCCTGAATCTGCAGAAATCCAGCTCGACCTTTTAAATGACTATAAAACAAATGTTGCGCTATATCCTAAATTCCAGGAATATTTCAGAACCTATAAACCCAAATTTTTGGCTGTCTGGGGAAACAGAGATCCGTTCTTTTTGCCAGCAGGGGCCGAAGCATATAAAAGGGATATGCCTGATGCTATTGTGAAATTCTATAATACAGGTCATTTTGCGCTCGAAACGCATGTTAAAGAGATTGGAAATGAAATATTGAACTTTCTTACTGCGCTGCCGCAATAAAAGCAGATGTTGCGATGGTAATAGAATAAAACGAGATATATAAGTGCCTTATAAATATTGGGTAATGATTGGGAAGGTCTGTTTATCAAGTAATTGACACCAGGCAAAACTGACCAGTATTTTCCGGGCTCTTGCTAAATAACATAATCGAATAAAAATGGAAATTAAAACGCCGGTACCGCCGTTCAACTATGAAACCGCGATAGAGAAAGTAATGTTGGCAGAGCGGGCATGGAACAGCCGTGATCCCGAAACAATATGTATGGCCTATACCCTAAATACACAGTGGCGAAACCGTTCACAGTTTATTTCAGGGCGAGAGGAGGTGAAAGCATTCCTGGTTACAAAATGGGAGAAAGAACTTAGCTATAAACTTAAAAAAGAACTTTGGTCATTTAGTGAGAACAGGATAGCTGTCCGTTTTGAATATGAATGGCATGACGATCAAGGACAATGGTTCCGAAGTTTCGGTAACGAACTTTGGGAATTTGATGAATACGGGCTAATGGATAAGAGGTTCGCAAGCATCAATGACCTTGCTATCGATGAAAAAGATCGGAAACTGTAAACGTGTCAGAAATCACTTACAAAGACGCTACCCAGTTTTGAAAGCGCCTTTTTTGCTGTATAGCGTGTTAAAATCTTGACAACAAGGAAACCAACAAACAAAGCATGAATTGCTTTGAAATTTTTTAGCCCTATTAATTCGTTATGGTTATTTTCTGGGCGTATGATCCAGATGATATGATCATGAGCTTTCTAACATCAAATCATTTATACAGATTAGATTCTATGATCCCCGTTTCTAACAGCCCAATACGTAATTTAATTAACTTTGACTTATGAAATATTTTAAAACAGTTGTTTTTTGTTTTCTTCTAGCTTCTGTGATCAGCCTGGGTGGAGTGTTTGTTCTGCAATCTACTGCTTTGATTGGAAAAGCAGATACTGATTTCAGAAACCTGCCTTATGGTATCGCTATGGGCATCAATCTATGTTTCTTTATTGGGAGCCTTACTATTTTGCTTAATCTTAAGGAATCGGTTCGCTTTAATATGCTCTACAAGGCGCTGAGTTTTTTCCTGCTGCCAAGTTTGATTGTGTTATTTTTATTGCTTGCCATGTGGGATGAACCTTGGCCGGGCGTGCTGTTTTGTGTCCCTTACCTGTTTGTTCTGATTATTTCTTTTGTTCGTTCAAGAAACCAACACTCCGGGAATGATTAGTCAAGAATTGTTCGATATTTTTTGCGCAGTGTGAGGTTCGAATTAGTTTTGTAAAACTTCTTGCTTGTTAAGTCTTTCTAACAGTTTTTAAACAGGGTGACAAAATATATGGTTTGGCAAAAATTGGGAAGAAATAATCATTGGGATCTATAGCATTGCTAAGCTTGACACGACGAATGTGCATCAGTAGATTTTACAAAAATAGATCCTTTCAAGCGGTAGTACTCCGGTGTTGAAAAAAAACTGTGTACACGATCCATCTAATCAGCAATGAACACTATAGCATTAACTATTTATTCTATGGGAAAAGATTTTATGCGTTCACCATGGTCTTACAACTCCTATAAGAAAAAAACAGCGATATGTATTAGTAAATGGTAAATCAACAGGTTAGGACATCTTTTATCCTAAATACCGCTCGGTATCTATATCCGCTCGACAAAAATAGCTAAGCGTAAATCTTTAAATAAAATTTGACTGGAAGATTCAGATGAGGTAAGATAATAGGTATATAATTTTGAAAATTGCATTGCTTTGGTTAGTCAATAATATTGTTAGCTTAATCTTTTTATGATAAGGGCTTTTCTTTTCGGCGAAATTTTTGAAAAACTGTTTACATCTGAAAAAAAAATATAATTGGAGAGATACGACCTTAGCTTTGTGAATTAAACTTTCAAAAAAATCAATATTTTTTTTTACTATATTAGTATTATGGAAATAATTTTTAACTTTTTATTTATGGTGCTTTGCATTCCCTTCAAATGGGTTGCCAAACAATTGGATAAGGAAATTTAAATTGCATTCTCATTGGAACTTCCAGTCTGATAATGATGTTTGGGCTAGATATTATATGCTTCAAAAATCTGCTCTGTTAATCTTTATGATAATTGATCCAGCCTATTTGATAATTCCTACATAAAATCAGTCCTTTCCTTTGAATCAATTACAATAGGCTCAATAAGCAGTAAAAACGCTTTCATGTATCGAAAGTAATCCCGATTATCGGTACTAACGTGAGCAATAATCAAAGTACTGCGAATATGGCTTTAAGAATAGACTGACCCCGTCCCGCCAGAAATGTATTTAGCGTAAATTATTGCTTGTCTTTGTGTTAGTGTTTTGGCAAAGAGGGGTCAACTGAATTGGTTTTAAAATAAAATAAATAAAACGTAATAACTTGCGTTCGTATCAATTTAAAAAAGTGATCGTTTTTTTGGAAGTTTTATCTGTAATAAGATGGCAAGTAAATTCAAGAATGTAAGATCCACTACTGAATCTGTTGGTTACTGACGATGAAATCTCCAGTCGACAGACAGTTTTTTCAGAAGAACAACTCCAATATTAAAGTTAATTTTACGAATGGGGTTTCGTGAGATACTTCAGTCATAGTACATAGGAATTTCTAAAAGGTTACCTACTGTGGAAATTATTTCTTTGATTTTTTAAAACCAAATACCTGTTGATCTGTTTTATTTACTTGTCCCGGTTTCGTTTACACAAAATTTATATTTTAAATGAGAAAAGGGACAGTCATTGCTTACAACACCAAAATCGGGCATGGAATTATTAAAGATACCAATAACCAGAAAATAAAATTTCACCTGGAAAGCAAAGAGCAGGTCAGCCGTTTAGATTTTGTTCAATTTGATATTGCTTTTGTTAACGGTTCATTAAGAGCGGTTGATGTTTCAAAAATTCACGATTCTGAGGTTATATCACTCAAATGATTTGATTTGATAGCTGGTGAAATGATTAGAATTCGAGTGGGATGATGTTAAGTGAGTGC
Organism: Pedobacter sp. Leaf41; assembly: GCF_001422545.1. Taxonomy (GTDB): domain Bacteria; phylum Bacteroidota; class Bacteroidia; order Sphingobacteriales; family Sphingobacteriaceae; genus Pedobacter. The sequence continues at coordinate 581,796 of NZ_LMLE01000006.1, forward strand.
CTTTAATGAATGATCTATAGTTCAAAACCAAGCACTTTGTAAGCCTCCTTTTTATATCTCTGCAGGTGTTTGTTATAGGATTCCTGATCAGCAATCATACTCAGAAAATAATAGGCCCCATCGGAAATGACAAAAATAATATCAGCAGCTTCCGCTGCATCCTGAATTTGGATCAATTCTTTATCTATACAGTTTTGTATAAGCTTTTCAAGCCATTTCCTCAATATCAAATGCAGGTCCCGGAAATGTTCCCGGATTTTCTTATTCCGGAAAATCAGGGCAAAGCAGTTATAAAAAATACTGTCATCTACATAACTGTTCCACTTTCGTGAAAAGATATTTTCCATCACCACTTTTAGTTTGCTCAGTGGATCCGCATATTCTTGCTGGGGTTCATAGACGTTTTGGTAACCGGTAACAATAAAATCAATCAGGCCGAGCAACATTTCCTCTTTATTGGAGAAATAGTGCACCACCAGGCTCTGGTGCATATCGAGCTCTTTGGCAATCTTCCCAAAGGAAACATTCTCAATGCCTTCTATTCTGGCAATTTCATAGAAGGCTTGTATAATCTTTTTCTGCTGACCTTCCTTTAAGCTTTTTCTACCCATAAGAATCCTAAACTATAAATTTTCTGCGAATTAACACGTTTTAAAATAGATTTACTGAATGGTCAATTTATTTAATAAAGATTTTATGATGCCTTAACATTCCGATAGTTCCTTTGCAGCATAAATCAAACAACATGAAAAGAATTTACTTATCGCTAATGGTATGTTTTTTACTTGGTTCTGTTAATGTTTTTGCACAGCAAAAAATAAGCGGAACCGTAAAAGATGACCTTGGCGAAACGCTGGTGGGTGCTTCCATACAGGAAAAAGGAAAAACTAACGGTACCCAGACAGATGTCGATGGGCACTACTCATTAACGGTGAGTAATCCTGATGCGGTATTAACTTTTACCTATATCGGTTACATTAAACAGGAGGTTGCTATTGGGAGCCGCAAAACAGTAGATGTAATTTTAAAGAAAAACGACGCCGACCTTAGCGAGGTGGTTGTAGTAGGTTATGGAACCCAGAAAAAGGTAAACCTTTCGGGCGCTGTAGATCAGGTGAATGCAAAAACACTGGCCAGCAGACCTATTGCAAACGTGGCTCAGGGATTACAGGGTCTGGTGCCAAACCTGAACATCGACTTTGGGTCCGGCGCACCGGGCGCTACAGCAAAGATCAATATTCGTGGTATTACTTCCATCAATGGTGGAGATCCACTCATCTTGATTGATAATGTGCCTTCTGATGCTGCAGAACTTAATCGTTTAGCTACACAGGACATTGAGAACATTTCGGTGATTAAAGATGCATCAGCCTCTGCCATTTATGGTGCAAGGGCGGCCTTTGGGGTGATTCTGATCAAGACCAAAACGGGCACCCAAGACGGCGTAACGGTAAACTACAGTAATTTTATCTCACTGAATAAACCTACCGTTATTCCTGATAAAGTTACCGATCCCTATATTTATTCGCGTCTACTGGAGTTATCCACCAACAATACCCCCTGGGATAATGTAAACTATAGCGACCAATTCTACCAATATGCAAAAGAAAGGTCAGACAATCCTGATATTTCTGGTGTGAGGGTCAATCCCAGTGATAATAAACTTTGGGAGTACATGGGTAACCAGGATTGGACACGCTATTTCTTTAATGATCAAACCTACTCACATGACCATGCATTATCAGTAAGTGGGAAATCTGAAAAGGCGCAGTATTATATCTCTGGAAATTATAACAAGCAAAATGGAATGCTCAAGATTGCTGATGACTATTTCGACCGCTATAATCTGCGTAGTAAAGTAAATTATCAGATAACGCCATGGTTAAGTTTTGGTAATAACACATTCCTAACTAAGACACAAAGAGAAAACCCGAGTCAATATTCGATCACAGGTATTTATAATCTTTTTCCAACTGATTATGATAAAAATCCTGACGGAACATGGGCAAATAACGCGGTGGGCCGCACCGGTGCACAGCTTACAAACGGTGGAAAAGCAAGTGATAAGTATTTTAGTCTTCAAACGCAGTTTAATGGCGAAGCTTCATTATTAAAAAACATGTTGAAATTTAATACCGATTTCACTTATCGCAGGGGAGCAACAAACTATGATGAGAATACGGTACCTTATAAGATCGGCTTTGGTCCTGATGATGTGAGGGAAGAAGGAAATAGTTATGCACGAAAATGGACAGGTTTTGAAGATTATACGGTACTGAATGCCTATGTTACCTTTAACAAACGTTGGCAAAAGCATGATTTTACGGCTCTGATAGGTTATAACCAAGAATATTTCAGGTCAGAAGAAAATGATACCAGGAGAACCAATTTAATCTCTTCATCCTATCCAACGATAGGCCTGGCGACCGGAGAACTTTCCTCTACTCAATCGATTAATGATTGGGCAGTACAGGGCTTGTTTTTTCGCCTGAATTACATATTTAATGATAAATATATTCTGGAGCTTAATGGCCGTTATGATGGAAGTTCCCGCTTCCCAACTGATAAGAGATGGGGTTTCTTTCCTTCCGCTTCTGCTGCCTGGCGGATTGATCAGGAAGCATTTATGGAAAGTCTGCGCCCGGTAATCAGTAACTTTAAATTGCGTGCTTCATATGGTTCTTTGGGAAATCAGGCTGCATCAAACTACGGCTATATTTCTACCTTTAACCCGGTACGATCTGGGTACCTTATCGGCGGCTCTCTTCCCTTGACGGTTACTACACCAGGCCTGGTAAGCCCGGATTATACCTGGGAAAAGGTGAACACCGCAAACCTTGGAACTGATATTGGCCTGTTCAACAACAAATTAAATTTAACGTTTGATATTTATCAGCGAAATACCAAAGGCATGCTGGCTAACGGAAGAGATTTACCAGATGTGCTGGGCGCTACAGAGCCCCGTGAAAATGCTGCTGATTTGCGCAACCGCGGATGGGAGTTGTCGCTTGCTTACCAAACAAGTTTTAAAACCGCTAAAGATCCCATTAACTTCAATGCCCGGTTCTTGTTGTCTGACAGCAGATCGTATATCACAAGATTTGAAAACCCAAACCAGAGTTTAACGCAATATCGTGAGGGCATGGAACTTGGCGAAATCTGGGGGCTGCAAAGCAACGGATTGTTCCAAAACCAGGCGGAAATCAATGCATTAGATCAGTCCTCTATTATTCCATGGGGAGCACTCTCCATTGTACCAGGATGGCCTAAGTTTATCGATCAGGATGGCAATGGCAAAATTGAAACCGGTTTGACCGCTGATGCTGCAAAGGATTTATCAATCATTGGAAACTCTGCTCCGAGGTTCCGTTTTGGTCTGGACCTTAACGCAAGTTGGAAAGGATTCGATGTGAGGGCATTTTTTCAGGGGGTTGCCAAACGGGATTATTATCCTTTGGATTACCTATACTGGGGATTTTACCAGCAGCCCTATGCTGGTGGTTATTCTCACTTGCTTGATTTTTATCGTCCAAACAATGACAGCCCGGTGGATATGGCAAAGCATTCGCAGGCCTATATCAATGCAGGGTTGGCCAATCAAAATCTGGATGCGCGATACCCGATTTTGCAATCCTGGCTAGCTGATGTAAATCTGGGTACAAATATCAGAGATGCCAAAGGATTGGCTATCCCACAAACAGGGTACATGCTCAATGGCTCCTATCTTCGTCTGAAAAACGTAACCATTGGTTATACCATTCCGGCTTCAATTACTAAAAAATGGCACATTTCCAACCTGAGGTTTTATGTGAGTGGTGAAAATATTTATGAGTGGTCTGCACTTAAAAAATTCTACGATCCGGAATCAATTAACGTAAATGATGTACTCAACCCACAGGCCACAAACACCAACCGTTCAGGAAACGGGTACGCATACCCGTGGCAAAGAAGATTCTCGGTGGGTTTAAATCTTAATTTCTAAACAAAGCAAAATGAAAAACTTTAATAAATATATTGTTGGTGTTGCTTTGGCAACATTGAGCTTAAGTGGTTGCAAAAAAGACTTTTTAGACAGACAACCACAAACTTCTATTGGTAGCGACAACTTTTTCAACAACGAGCAGGATTTGAAGCTATACATCACCAATTTATACAACTTTGCAGGCGTGGGTATTTTTAACGATGACCGGGCAACCGATAATGCGGCCACAACCGGAAACGTGGAAATTAAAACCATGATGGTCGGAAATCCTGGTCCATCTACCATCACAGGCGGATGGGACTGGGGGCAGTTGCGAAGTGCCAACTATTTTCTTGATAATTTTAGAAAAGCAGCATTGGGAGCGGAAGTCCTTAATCATTACGAGGGCCTGGCCAGATTTTTTAGGGCTCAGTTTTATGTAGCAAAGTTGAAACGCTATTCAGATATTCCTTTTTATGATAAAACGATAGGTACCAATGATAATGAGCTATTGATGAAAAGCCGGGATCCACGTGCTGCGGTGGTAGATAAAATTATGGAGGACTATGCTTTCGCGGCTCAATATGTGAGAGAAACTGCTGAAACAGGGGCTATCAACCGTGCTATTGTTAAAGCTTACAGAGCTAAATTTGCCCTTTATGAGGGAACCTACAGGCGTTATCATAGTGAATTGAATCTGGCCAGCACTGCGCCACAATTTCTTCAGGTTGCCAGGGATGTTTCGCGGGATATCATGACAAGTGCCAAGTACAGACTTTACAGTACTGGCAATCCGGCTCAGGATTACATGAATCTGTTTATCCAGCCAAGTTTGCTCAATAACCCTGAAGTTTTACTAGCCGTTTACAACGAAAGTGGTATTCGCAATAGTGGCTGGAGTGAAACGGTGTTCGGAAACTATGAGGTTTCTCCGGCGAAAGATTTATTACAGGATTACCTGATGAAAGATGGAAGTTATTATACCAATCAACCAGGTTATGCTACCTTTTCATTTGTACAGGAATTTCAGAACCGCGATCCTCGGTTAAGCCAAACCTATGCTTACCCCGGTTTCAATCTTGCTAATGTGCGTACTTACTCTCAAGGTGGTGGTTTATATGTGCAACAACTGGCGAAAAACTTTACGGGCTACCACCAGCTGAAAGGCTTTGTAAATGACCCGGCAACAGCAGCCATGCAAACAGTAGACGTTCCTATTTTACGATATGCGGAGATATTGTTAATTTTTGCTGAATCCAGAGCAGAACTTGGTGAGCTGACTCAATCAGATCTTGATCAAAGTATTAACCTGATCCGAACCCGCGCAGGAATGCCCGCAATGCCTCTTAATCCTACTGTTGATCCGGTGCAAAATGCCCGTTATGCAAATGTTTCAGGGGCACAAAAGGCGGCTTTATTGGAGATTCGCAGGGAACGCAGAATTGAAATGGCATTGGAAGGTTATCGCTTTGATGATTTAATGCGCTGGAACGCAGGGAAGTTATTGGAAAAAGAACAGGAAGGTATTTATTTTTCTGGTTTGGGCAGGCACGATTTAACGGGTGATAATGTTCCGGATATTATTTTACTGGCCAATAATGAATCTATTCCTGCTGTTAAGGAAAAAAATTCATTGGGTAAAGATTTTATTTACTACCGCACCGGAACCATTGGGCAGGATGCCGGTGTATTTTTGAAAAACGGAACCTCTGGTACGGTACAAACCATCGCAGACAACGGTATTTTCGTGGAGCCTAAATATTATTACAGACCAATTCCTCAAAGCCAGGTGTTGCTGAACCCTAATTTAAAACAGATATTCGGCTGGTAAACGGATTGATAATACACAATGAAAAAAATAATTTTAATTGCACTTTTTGCGGGAATAGCGCTAAATGTAAATGCTCAAAAGAAGAAGGCTGTATTCATCATTATTGATGGTGTAGGTAAGGATGTTATAGAGAAACTGGCAACGCCAAACATTTATGCTATTGCCAAAGAAGGGAAGCTGCTTAGTGCATATCAGGGCGGAGAAAGGGGGGAGTACAACCAAACACCTACCATCTCAGCTCCAGGTTATACCAATATCCTTACGGGCGTTTGGTTTAATAAACACAATGTTCCCGATAATAGCATCAAGGCACCCAACTATTATTATCCAACGATATTCAGGTTTTTTAAAAACCAATATCCGGAAAAAAAGGTTGGTATTTTCTCCAGTTGGGAAGATAACAGAACTAAGCTTGTTGGTGATGCTTTGCCACAAACTGGTAACATTCAGATAGATTATAAATTTGACGGTTTGGAGCTTGATACCAATAAGTATCCTCATGATAAAGCCCGCCAGTTTATGGCAAAAATCGATCAGGCGGTAACCGAAGAAGCTGCCCGTTGCATCCGTGAGCAGGCGCCAGATTTATCATGGATCTATTTAGAATTTACGGATGATATGGGGCATGCTTTTGGCGACAGTAAACAGTATAATGATGCCGTTGTCGCTGCGGATCAGAGAATTGGGCAGATTTGGGCAGCTGTAAAGGAACGTGAAAAACAGTTCAATGAAGATTGGATCATTGTAGTGACTACTGATCATGGGCGTGATCCAAAAAACGGTCGCGGTCATGGCGGCCAGTCTGATCGGGAGCGTTCCTCATGGATTGCTACGGATGCTAAACCCTTAAATGTTTATGCACAAAAAGGAAAGGCTAGTGTAGTGGATATCCTGCCAACTTTGGCCACACATTTAGGCGTATCGCTTTCAGATGATCAAAAACGTGAATTGGATGGTGTGAGTCTGATAGGAAAGGTTTCGCTCTATAATGTTGAAGCAAAACGAACGGGAGATATGGTGAAGTTAAAATGGGTGAGTGGAGAAGATGATGGAAAAGTGAAAATATCACTCGCAAATACCAACAATTATAAACAAATGGGAAAGGGCGATAGCTACACTTTTTTGGCAGAAGTGCCAGTAAACAGGGGCAGTTTTGATATCGATCTGTCTCAGTACCCTAAATCCGAAATTTATAAAGTGATAATTGAGGGGGCTCACAACACGGTAAACCGTTGGATCGTTAATAATAAATAATCTTAAATGCTATGCACCAATTAGTTTTGAATTTGATATTTGATACCCTCGGATGGATTGGTGCATTGCTTTTCCTGATTTCTTACTTTTTGCTCATCAGTAAGCGGTGGTTAGCTACATCGTTTGCTTTCCATATCTGCAATATACTTGGGGGTGTTTTATTGAGTGCAAGTACCATTTACGATGCTTCCTACCCTGCAACTTTTGTTAATCTTGCCTGGGCAATTATAGCAGGTTATGGAATGTACACTGATCAACTTAGAAAAAATAAACCAGATTCATAATGGAAAGGAGAGATTTTCTTCATGGCTCGCTAGCCCTTGGCTTTGGGACCGTGCTAACAAAAGTCAGCATAAAAGAGGTTGAAAAGCAAAAGCCAGTTTTGACAATTGCCCACATTACCGACGTTCATATTAAAACCAGTGATAATATCCCCAAAAGAGCAGCCGGATATTTAAAAAAGGCTTTATCCGCTCATGAGGTTCACTTTATCTTAAATGGTGGTGATGCTATTTTTGATGCATCTTATGACGATGTTACCCGCGAAATGGTTACCGAGCAGTGGGCTGTCTGGGATGAGTTCATTGGTGAAACTGATTTGGAGGTATATAGCTGTATCGGAAACCATGATCCCTGGTGGAAAGCGCCGTCTAAAACAGATGAAATGTATGGACTTGATTACGCTGCGAAACGCTTAAAAATGCCGCACCGTTATTATAGTTTTGACAAAAAGGGTTGGCACTTTATTATTCTTGATGGTAATCAGAAGGGAACCAGGTTGGATGTTGATCAAATGGACTGGCTCAAAAATGATTTAGCTAAACTACAGCCCAACACGCCAGTGCTAATCATGTCTCACTATCCAATACTTTCGTCAACTTGTGCCTGGAGTGGCGGCCAGCATGGAGATTATAAAGAATTAAAATCGCTTTTTTTTCAACATAGGGATAAAGTAAAAGTTTGCCTGAGTGGACATCAGCATTTGGCAGATGAAGTAAGCTATAATGGTATATCCTACTTTTGCAATGGCTCATTAAGCGGTTTTTGGTGGGGTGAAGGCGATAAAGAATCAGCAGGCAAATATTATTATCAGGAAACGCCTCCTGGTTATGCAATCATGAATTTATACGCTGATGGAAGCGTTGAAAATCAGTATAATCCCTTGGAGGTCATTTAAACGGTGATAATAAAAAGCCTTCCATTGAGTCGCCGTTTTAAGTTTACCACATTGCTGGTTTTATAACTTAACAACCTGGTAAAATTCTGTTTATCTGTCAGTGTTAAATTTGTAGGATGAGTGATTAAATGGATCATATTGCTTGGTTTGTTAATTCAAGGCAAACTGCAATTGATATGGCGGTACCCGCTAAATTCAAAAAATTATGATAGCGAGAATGAGGCAGATATCACTAATTTATCATAACTGTTCTCAGTCTAATGTTATTTTAAGGCGTTTCAATGCTCAAAAACAAACAACAACCTGTCTTTCGACCAGGCTTAGGATGGTGATTTTTTCCATGCGTTTAGTTTAGCCTGAATCTACAAAGAGTAAAGCAACAAAAAATACACACAAATGAATAGAAGATCATTACTAAAAGGGGGCCTGCTTGCAGGAATTGGTTTGCCATTCGTTGGATTAAGAGACGTAACAGGAAGTACGAAGAATTCTTCAGCTGAAAGAGCTAAAAATATTATCATGCTGGTGAGTGATGGCATGAGTACCGGCACATTGAATATGGCCGACATTTATTCAAAAAGAATACTGGGAGTAGGTAGCAAGTGGTTGGATTTATATCGCGACAATAAAGCGGTAAGGGCCTTAATGGATACGGCATCGGCCAATTCTATGGTAACAGACTCTGCTGCAGCAAGTTCATCATGGGGTGGTGGAATGAGGGTTAACAATGGTGCGCTCAACGTTGGGCCACGCGGAGAAAAGCCACAACCGATTCTTCAAAAGTTTAAAGAAGCTGGAAAGAAAGTTGGTTGCGTAACGACGGTTCCTATTACACACGCCACGCCTGCAGGGTTTTGTGTAAATATCGATAACCGGGGCGGACAGGACATCATTGCAGAACTGTACCTGGACCTGAAGTTTGATGTCATGATGGGTGGTGGTCACAAGTATTTTGCAGACAAAAGAAAAGGTGGGAATCTGCTTCCGAAATATTTAACTCAAGGTTATCAGCTAGCTGAAAATAGAGATGAGATGATGCATTTGAATGGCGCCAAACCCTTTTTGGGATTGTTCGCTGATGATGGATTGCCTTATGAAGTGGATCGCAGACATGATGAGGAATTAATGAAATCCACACCTTCTCTGGCTGAAATGACTGTTAAGGCCATCGAACTGATGAAGGATCATAAAAATGGTTTTGTATTGCAGGTAGAAGGCGGCAAGGTGGATTGGGCAGCACATTCAAATGATGTAAGCGGTTTGATTTTCGATCAGCTAGCATTTGATGAGGCGGTTGGTAAAGCAATCGAATTTGCGGAAAAAGACGGCAATACCTTGGTCATCATCACAACTGACCATGGAAATTCTAATCCGGGTTTGTTCAATGCAGATGACGATAATAAAAAGTTTGATGAATTGCAACATTTCAAACATAGCAACACCTGGTTATTGTCAAAACTGAACCAGTCTTTTAGTGAACAGAAGATCATTGACCTGATTAAGGAAAATCAGGGTTTTGTAATGACACCTGAGGACGCAAAATTCCTTTTGAATCATTTTAAAGACATCAGTCCGAATCAGCTTTACAATGATTCCAATCTTCCGTTTTACGAGTACGGGAGGATATTAGGTAAATATACGGATGTACAATGGGCAGGAATGAATCATTCCGGTGATTATGTAGAATTGACGATGTTTGGCCCAGGCTCAAAGAAACTAAAACCTTTTGTCAAAAATTATGAACTGCACAACTTTATGCTTGAAGCTGCTGAAATGTCAGAGCATTTTATGGAAAGCATCAGGTAGTCTTGCTGCTTCAAATACAATAGAACAGCATGTATCGCTCGATGATTCTGTTACAACAGAGTGGGAGTTTTATTACCCTAAGCTTACTATTTCGAAGGATAAAAATTAATATTTTCTTAATGTCTCTTACAAAACAAGCAAAGATTAATTGTGTTATATCTTATAAATGAATCAATCATGATGGAACAGATGTATGTTCAGCCGGAGCAAATAGTGAGTTTTGAATTTAGTCGCTTTCGCTTACCACAATATGTTAATGAGTTTAAACCGCTGCTTTTCAAAAATGGTGAGTTATATTTTGCCGTTTTAGGTTCTGATCTGAAAAATGGAATATGCGGAAAAGGTGAGACGCCTGAAGATGCGTTAATGGACTGGAATGATCAACTTCGTGAGGTGTTGCGTGGTCCAGATCTGGATAATCCAGCTATCCGGTATGTGCTGGAAACGATTAGTGCCTTGAAAAGAGAAATCTGAGTTTTTAAATTTACGCCGACTGCTCAAGCATAGCTTACAAGCAATTTCTGAAAAAGATGGGCTTTTAACTATATTTCTTTTTGTTTACAAATTTTAGGTTTTACGATTTTTATTCAGCGCTCTTTCATCGTATTTTTTAGGGTCTTTTCGCTTAGTTTTAGTTTTTCTTTGATTTTTCTCTTATCAATGGTCTCTCTTTTGATCGACCAGACGCTTATCCCAATTTCACTCTTCAGTTTAGATAGTTGATTAGCATTTTTTTTGAGGCTTGAACCATGCAATAGCTCACTTCTATTATGCAAAGGCAAATATAAAGCTCATTTAATAATTAGCTGAGGAATTGTGTTTTTCAGAATCTGAATTAAAACGATAACTTCTTCAAAGGCTTAAATTAAAAATTCCCGGTCTCCAAAAATGCAGACCGGGAGTAAAATGTTTTTGATTTACTTCAATACCTGAATAACAGGCTTGCCATCTGCCTGAGGCAATTGGAAACCCAATATTCTTGCAACAGTAGGAGCAACGTCTTCCAGGTTAATGGAGTCTAGTGCAATTCCCGCTTTAACACCAGCACCGGCAATGATAAACCCTGTTCTGATTTCTTTGCTGTCTGGAAAGTATCCGTGGGCTCCTCCTTTCTTAATGTTAACTAGCTTTCCTGAATTAGCATCCTGGATGTATACGCCATTCGCCGCTGCAAGGGCGAAACTGGCATGCGGGTCGGCCCCAATTTTATCCAGTTCAGTACGTTCGACGATCCTGAACATCTGCTGGATATCGTTTGGAAGAAAAGCCATCTTCTTTCTGACTTTCTCTAATGTGGCTTTGTCATTTACGTCCTTCAAGTGAAAAAAAGCTGATCCGCCTGCGGCCTGGAATTTCGCCACAGGCTCCTCTTTTCTGAGTACATTCACAACCGCCATCGTTCCTTCGTAAATCTTAATGATTTCTTGTCCGGCAATGGGCATGACAGATTTAAAGACAACTTTTTCTTTTTTCTGTGCTTCGATCCATTGCTGGCGGGTGAAAGAAATATCGCCTTGTGGCCCAACTGCAATAAAATCGTATCAATCAATTACTGTACCGGGTTTCTGGCTACGCAGCAATTATTTTATTTCTAACCGCTCTTTCGGATAAGTGGTTGTGTCTACCTGCGCCTGCGCAATAATGGTCAACAGGAAAAGTATAGCCGTGCTAAACATTGTTTTCATTGTAGGGATTTTTTTAAGTTTGAGATATTAATATACTTACAATTAGTTAGTTACCTCAATAATAGGAATTAAATGTCATGCCAGTTAATATTCCTCTTTTTCAGGATGCTTATTCTTATGGAGACAAGAAAAGACTTAATTATAGGTTAACACTTCAAATAAATCTGTAAATAGACTTAAAGGGATTGAGCAGATGATGCTAATTTAAAACCAAACTAAAATTGATTGTTTTGAATTATTCACTACATTTAACCGTAGTCCATTAGATTTTTCGGCACTGCAGATTTACCAGATAAAGTACAGTTTCCTAAACCGGATATGAGCCGCTTAACCTTTCTCTTTTCTTTTTTGTTTTTACTCTCATGCATTCAGGTAAACGCCCAACTGACTTTCAAAAGTGATTTTTATTCAACAGAAAATGGCCTTTCTCACGATGCGGTGACAAACATCATGAAAGATCGTGAAGGTTTCATTTGGGTTGGTACCTGGAATGGAATTAACCGTTTTGATGGCCATCATTTCAGATCATTCAAATCTTTTCCTGGAGATCTTTCGCGGTTAAAAAACGATAGGATTGATCAAATTGTAGAAGATTTTGGGACAAATTTATGGATTAAAGCTTATGATAATCAGATCTACCGTTTCGATAAAGTTAAAGAAGAATTTAATCTGTTCAGCCTCAAACATGGCAAAATACTTTTTAATAGGATAAAGGTTGGCAGCGGGGGCGAAATATTTTTAATTACCAAAAATGATGGTTTAGTTGTCATCCCAGATCCGAAATTCCCGGAAAAATATGCGCATTTCTCTACGAGATCCTCCTCTTCAGTAAGATTCCCATCTAACGTTGTCAACTTTGTTCAGGAGGATGCTCAAAAAAAAATTTGGATCTCTACTGACAAAGGTCTTATTTGTTTAATGAAGCGGAACAAAGGTTTTGTGCAGTTAAAACTTAATTCCAGCATTTTTAGTAATGAGGATTTTGCTTCCTCTGCAGAAAGTAAATCCAGCCTTTATTTCGGATCAGCCACTGGAAATCTACTCGTGGTAAATAAATCAAATCTGTCAGCAACTATAAATCGGATATCCAAAGGCAAAATTAATAGCATTTTGGCATCGAAGTTTAGTGAAAATATTTATACTTCAACCTCAGTTGGAGAACTCATTACCGTAACTGCTAATCCATTTAAGGTTGTTCGAACAAGTCAGGCAGGCGAGAAATTGGCTTGGATGTTCGAGGATAAAACAGGCTTAATTTGGATTGAACCTGATAATAATGGCGTAATCTCCTATAATCCAAAAACCAATAGTTTCAATAAAATAACGGCAACAAGCGATGATGGCTACACTTATAATGGAACATACTTTAGGGCCTTTGAAGATAACAAAGGAAGGGTTTGGGTGAGTATGAAAAATGCTGGGTTAGGTTATCTGGAAGGCGATAAAAGTAAATTTAAAATATTTAATAGCGATAAAAATCCATCATTCGATAATCTGCCAAATGCCGTTACAGCTTTATTTTATGAAGGTGACGGCGTAATCTGGTTTAGCAGTGTAGATCGGGGTGTGAATAAAGTAGTGCTCCAGGAGGGGTTTTTTAAACAAAAGTTTCCCACAGAAAAAACGATACAAAGATCGGATAATGATGTGCGTGGTATTTTAGTAGACCGTAAAAACCGCCTCTGGCTTGGGCAAAAAAGCAGGAACATTTATGTGCTAAGGGATGGAAAGCAAGTCCCTATCAAATTTGTTGATCATGAAAAGAATGCTTTAGGTGCGGTATACTGCATATTAGAAGATAGTAAAAATAATATTTGGTTGGGTACAAAGGCCAATGGTTTATATCTGGCTAAACCACTGAATGCAGAAAGGACCAGTTATTCACTCACTCATTTCAAAAAAAATCAATCGCAGCCGTATTCATTAAATAGCAATGAAATCTATTCTCTCCTGGAAGACAAATTTGGAAAAATCTGGATCGGTACTTTTGATGAAGGTTTAAATGTAGCCATTGTTAATGGGGGGAGTACTAAGTTCTCGAATAAGCAAAACGGTTTAAAAGGTTACCCGCACGAAGGTTTTCAAAAGATTAGAACCCTGGCATCAGATGGCGCCGGAAATATATGGATTGGAACTACGAGCGGTTTATTGGTTAAGGATGCAGGTTCTGCTGGTGCTCCCGGTATGCGATTCGCAAACTATGCTAAAGTGCCTGGTGTAAAAAATAGTTTGGGAAATAATGATATCCAATTTATTTTCCGAGATCATAAAAATAGCATGTGGTTAAGTACCTCTGGTGGTGGTCTGGATAAAGCATTCGTACAGAATCCTTTTAAAAAAATCAGTTTTAAAAATTATACTACCCAGCAGGGGCTCCCGAATGATTACGTGCTAAGCAGTACAGAGGATCGCCACGGCTATATCTGGGCCGCTACGCAAAACGGATTATCAAAATTTGATCCTTTAAAAGAAGAGTTTACCAATTATGGTACTTATAACGGCTTACCTAAAGTCACTTTCTCTGAGTCGGCAAGCCAGCGTTTTGCCGATCAATCTATTGTGTTTGGCACCAATCGTGGTTATATTCATTTCCATCCGGATAGTATTGTGAATAAGAAAAGTGCTGCAAAAATGGTGTTCACTAATTTGCAGGTAAACAATGTCGATCAGTTTCCAGATTCGAATGGCTTAATCAACGCCGATATTAACTATTTAAATAAGCTGGAGCTAAATTATGATCAAAATATTTTAAGCATTGATTATGCCGTGCTGGATTCGAAGAAAGGAGCTAAGCAATTATATGCTTATCGTTTACGGGGCTTTGAACAAAATTGGAATATTAATAGGGAAAGGCGAAGAGCCACCTACACCAATTTGCCTCCGGGTAAATATGTATTTGAGGTAAAAAGCCTGGATAACGAAAGTTTTGTTCATCTTCCTTACAAACAGTTAGCCGTTACCATTTTACCTCCACCTTGGAAAACATGGTGGGCTTACTTCATTTATATTTTAATCGCCTTGGGGCTTATAGAGGGAGCCAGGAGAATTATCTCAACCATGATCAGCCTTAGAAATAAGATTACCGTTGAGCGGAAGATGGCAGAATTAAAAAGCAACTTTTTTAATAATATATCTCATGAACTACGCACCCCACTCACGTTAATTTTGAATCCCATTGAAGAAATTGGAAAAAACGAAGCCTTAAGTCCTCAGGGATTTAATCAGATTGAAATTGTAAAAAAGAATTCTAACCGGATGATACGTTTTATCAATCAGCTTCTGGATTTCAGAAAGCTGGAAAGTGGTAAGGCAAAGTTGCAAATCGCTCATTTCGATTTAAGTATGCTGGTTAAAGAGGTATTGACTTATTTTCGCGAAACTGCATTGCAACGCAATATCAGCCTTAGCCATTTACCAAGTGATTTAGCTTTTAATATCTGGGGTGATAAGGACAAATTAGAGATTGTAATTTATAATCTGCTTTCCAACGCTTTTAAATTTAGTGATGATCATTCAAATATTTGTTTGAAAATTGATAATGACTTCTCAATGAAGTATGTTAATCTCTCAGTTGAAGATCAGGGTGTTGGTGTTCCGGCAAATCAACTGAAAGAGATATTCAACCTCTACTATCAGGTCGATCATCAGAATGATATGAATCAAAAAGGTTCGGGCATTGGTTTGGCACTTTCAAAAGAAATAATTGAACTGCATGGAGGACAGATTTCTGCACATCAAAACGAGGATCGAGGTCTGACCGTAAAAGTGGCTTTGCTAACTGATAAATCTCATTTTGTTGGAGAAAATATAGAATTTATCGAAAGCCAACAGGTTAGTCTGCCAGTCAAACAGGCACCGAAAGGGGAGGGGAAAACCCCGGTACTTAGTGATGACTTACGACCGAAAGCGAAGCTGCTATTAGTGGAGGACAATGATGATTTAAGAAACTTTCTGACTACCCAGCTTAATCGGTTTTATGAGGTGGAGACGGCTGGAGATGGCGCCGAAGGTCTGCAAAAAGCCCAGAAATTAATACCCGATTTGATTTTAAGTGATGTGATGATGCCGGTAATGAGCGGTATTGATATGCTTGATCAATTAAAAAATGATATTTCGACCAGTCACATCCCTGTGGTATTGTTATCTGCAAAATTTTCAATTGAAGACCAGATTAAAGGCTTGCAATATGGAGCAGATTATTATATTACCAAGCCTTTTAACAATGAATTTTTAATGGTCGCTATTGCTGGTTTAATAAAGCAACGGAAAAGGATTTTCACTGAGTTGGTAGAAAACAAACATTTGCCGCCGCTTGAACCTTCGGATATTGTGATTACCGACAAAGATAAGCTGTTTATGGAAAAGGTAATTGAAATAGTGGAGCAGAACATGGAAAATACCGATTTCAACATCGATTCTGTTGCAGAAGCCATTGGCATGGGGCGATCTACCTTTTACCGGAAATTTAAAAGCTTGACAGATTTCGCCCCTGTAGAATTTGTACGCCACATGCGTTTGCAGAGAGCAAAACAATTTCTTGATGGCGGAGAAAAAAGTATTTCGGTAATTGCCTATACCGTGGGCTTTACCAATGCCAAATATTTCAGCACTTGCTTTAAGGAGAAATACAAACTGTCTCCTTCAGAATATTTGAAATCAATAGGTGAGTAATTAATTTTGCCTAATACTTAAACCCCTTTGCACATTTTTTAAACCCCTTTTTATCCTTCTGATGATATTTTTGCCTCATTACTAACCAATATAAAGACTGTTGAATGTGTTCGGTATTCATCAATCTGCAAAGGATAAGAAAGATATGAGAAGTATAAAAACCAGCATTAACCCTAGCAAAATTATTTTCGGCCTATTCCTCCTGTTAGCCTTTACGGTCAGCTCCTTTAATGCAGTTGCACAGCAGCTCCTTAAATTGCACTATGATAAACCGGCCCAAAATTGGAACGAAGCACTACCGCTCGGCAATGGCCGATTGGGTTTAATGGCTTTTGGAAATCCTGAAAGGGAACATTTACAGTTGAACGAGCAAACCGTTTGGGCAGGTGAACCTGGAAATAATGTGCCAGCGAATACCTCGAGCCAAATAAATGAAATCAGGAATTTACTTTTTCAGGGTAAAAACCAACAAGCTCAAAACCTTTCCAATCAAACCTTTCCCCGCCAGGCGCCCGCTGATCTCAATTACGGTATGCCTTATCAAACCGTAGGAGATTTGTGGATCACTTTTCCAGGTCACCAAAACTATAGCAATTACTATCGCGATTTAGATATCAGCAATGCTACATCAACAGTAAGCTATCAGGTAAACCATACCACATTTACAAGAAAAGTGTTCGCGTCTCTTACTGATGATGTCATTGTGATGAAAATTACTGCCGACAAGGCCAATAGCATCAATTTTACATTAGGCTTATCCAGTATACAAAAAGATCACCAGATTAAAAATGACGGAAGTTATCTTCAGCTCTCGGGCAATAGTGGCAGTGTAGATAATAAAAAGGGAAAAATTAAATTTGAGGCATTAGTGGCCCCTGTTGTACAAGGTGGATTGGTTAATAAAACTGATTCATCAATAACGGTGAGCCAAGCTAATTCGGTAATCTTTTACATCTCCATTGCTACAAACTTTAAAAACTATAAAGATTTGACCGCTGAGCCATTGGTAAAAGCAAAATCAATTTTAAATAAAGCCATTGCTAAAAAATATGAAGAGGCTCTTGCCGCACATCAGAAGAAATATCAGTCATTTTTTAATCGCGTAACATTAGAATTGGGAGATTCCGAGCAATCTAAAAAAACAACTGATGTTCGGGTGAGGGAATTTGCCGATCATAAAGATCCACAGCTTGTGGCACTTTATTTTCAATTCGGGCGATATCTTTTAATTTCAAGTTCACAGCCCGGCGGTCAGCCAGCAAACCTTCAAGGAATTTGGAATGATAAAAATTCGCCTCCCTGGGATAGCAAATATACCGTTAACATCAATACGGAAATGAATTACTGGCCTGCTGAGATTACCAACTTATCTGAAATGCATGAGCCATTATTTTCCATGCTAAAAGATCTGGCCACTACTGGCAAGGAAAGTGCATCTCAAATGTATCATGCAAGGGGTTGGAACATGCACCACAATACCGATCTGTGGCGAATTACCGGTATTGTTGATGGCGGTTTCTATGGCATGTGGCCAATGGGTGGCGCATGGCTTACACAGCATTTGTGGCAACACTATCTTTTTACAGGCGATGACAAATTCTTAAGAGAAAACTATCCAATTTTAAAGGGTGCGGCCATGTTTTATCTGGATGTATTAAAGGAAGAGCCCAGAACAAAATGGCTGGTAATGGCACCGTCGATGTCGCCAGAAAATACTTATGAAAAAAACGTAGGCGTTGCTGCCGGAACTACTATGGATAACCAGCTTATTTTCGATACGTTTAACAACCTGATTAATGCTGCGAAAATCTTAAAAACCGACGGATCGTTCTCTGATTCTGTATCAACCGCATTAGCTAAAATGCCACCCATGCAAATCGGTAAATACAATCAGTTGCAAGAGTGGCTACAGGATTTAGATCGGCCAGATGATAAACATCGACACATTTCTCATCTTTATGGCTTGTATCCTTCTGGACAGATTTCCCCGTTTCGGAATCCTGAATTACTGGAAGCTGCGAAGAATTCTCTGATTTACCGTGGAGATAAATCAACAGGATGGTCTATGGGATGGAAGGTGAATTGGTGGGCCCGAATGCTGGATGGAAATAAAGCTTACAAGCTGATTTCGGATCAGCTAACTCCAGCCCCGATGGAAACCAAAGGCCAGTCTGGTGGTACTTATCCAAATCTTTTGGATGCACACCCACCGTTTCAAATTGATGGTAATTTTGGCTGTACTGCAGGTATTGCCGAAATGTTACTACAGAGTTATGATGGCAATATTTACGTGTTGCCAGCTTTACCCGATGCCCTGGCTAGCGGGAAGATAACAGGGCTTAAAGCTCGGGGTGGCTTCGAGGTTGATATGGAGTGGAAAGATGGAAAATTGAAAAACCTCATTGTTCAATCGACCATCGGCGGAAACTGCAGATTAAGGCTTTCAGATCAGGTAAGTTTAAACGGAAATGCAAAGCTTGTAAAATCAAAAGGAGACAATACAAATAAGTTTTATCAGGTAAATAAAATCAAAAGTCCGATGTTATCTACGGAAGCAAAATTAAAAGGCATAGCAATTCCGAAAACTAATCTATTTGATTTTGATACTATTGCTGGTGAGAAATATATTTTTAACGCTCGCTAATCCGAATAGACTTCAAACAAATCGCTTTTAAGGACAATAAGGTGGATTTGCACAGAAAACAGACTATTTTGGTCAATTTTTTTACCCTATTTTTTGTGGCTCAATTTAAATTTGTTTATCAAAATGGAGTAAGGCTTCGCCCTAGTCACATTTTATTGCTAACCAAATTTTCAAATTGTTAATCGTTTAAGAGAATCTTCTTAAGTACTAAATTCAAAAGTCAACTTATTTTTTTACAACATCAGATTTACAACCAATTTTAGATTCTAGTTATGCAACCGTTTGCATTGAAATCACTGTCAAAATAAAAACCCGGGTTTTCATCTTCGAGGGCCCAAGCTAACCAATTAAATTATGAGGAAAAACTACAACATCTATTTCAAAAAAGAGGCTTTTCAGCGAGTGCGATTATTGAAGAGCCCAAAAGAGCTAAGCCATGATAATTTCTGCTTACAATTATTTAATTGTTCACCAATCAACTGATCGATTATGAAGTACATATACATTTTTATAACCCTGATTTTGTGTTCAGCACAAATTGCATGGGCACAAAATCGAACACTTAAAGGGCAGGTAACCGATGAAAAAGGCGGTATAATAGTAGGCGCAACCATATCCTTAAAAGGTACCAACCGGGGAGTTAATACTGATAGCGAAGGTAAATTCTCAATCGCAGTTCCATCAGGGGTGGCCACTTTAGTGGTTCAGTTTGTGGGGTATGTTAAAAAGGAGGTGAATATTGCTGCCGATGGTACGACTGCTAAAATTACGCTTCAGGACGATGTTAATGTCCTCCAGGAAGTTACCATCGTTAATGTGGGTTATGGTACAGTTTCCCGCGAAGCCCTAACCGGTTCTGTTTCTTCTCTTCGTGCTGACCAGATTAAGGATATTCCAATTAATTCTGCCGAACAGGCTCTTGCAGGTCGGCTTGCGGGGGTGCAGGTAACCGCTACCGATGGCGCTCCTGGAACCAACGTACAGATCAGAATCAGGGGTGGGAGTTCTATAACACAAGATAATTCTCCATTATATATTGTTGACGGAGTACAGGTTGAAAATGCGCTTAGAGCACTGTCACCTCAGGATATAGAATCTATTGATGTGCTTAAAGATGCAGCCTCTACCGCCATTTACGGGGCGAGAGGTGCAAATGGTGTAGTATTGATTACCACTAAAACCGGTAAGCGTGGAAAAATGACCGCTAGCTACAATGGTTTTGTTGGCGCCAGTAAAATTCTGGGTAAGTTAGATGTGCTGGATGCGACTGATTACCTTAAATATCAATACGAGCGCAGCCGCGGAAATGTGCTTGATAGTACTTCGTTCGTGAATAATTATGGTCCATTTGATACCCTTGAAGTGTATCGTGATAAAGGCCGCGACTGGCAAAATGAGGTTTTCGGAAAAGTTGCTTTGCAGCAAACGCATAACTTGAGTTTAAACGGGGGAGATGAAAAAATTAACTATAACCTAAGCTTAACCACCAACGGCCAGGAAGGGGTGATGATTAATTCAGACTTCGACCGTAAGCTTTTAGGTTTCAAAATGGAGTTAAGGCCTAATCAAAAATTTAGAGCTGGTTTCAATGTAAGATATACTGATGAACGAATTAATGGGGCTGGCGTATCAAGCCCTGGTTTGGCCAGAGATAATTTCCTGAAGAATACACTTTCCTATCGCCCGATAGATAGTAAAAACCCGACAGATATTGATTTCTACGATGCCCAATATCTTGCAGTTTCCGATTTGAGAAACCCGGTAATTAATGCCACCGCGGTTTACCGGAAAACTTTTGGGAAGAGATACAACCTGTCTGGGTATCTGAGCTATGCATTAACTCCTGAAATCACCGCAAGAGTGACCGTTGGTTATGACAATAACAATTCCAGAACAAACAACTTCTATTCAGAAATTACCGGTCAGGCCTCGCTTTATTCCGCAATGCCAATTGCTTCAATATTAACGGGCGTAGTAAATTCGTTAAATAATTCAAATACGGTTACTTACAGCAAGAAGAATATTGCAAAACATCATGACATCGATGTATTGATTGGTCAGGAATCCTATCAAACCAGAAATGAGCAGTTTAATGCCGAAACCAGGTATTTTCCTTTAGGCATCAGTCCGGAAAAGGCACTATCCAATATGAATTTGGGAAATCCACCCGCAGGCCAGGCACAGCCGCGTCCTACAACTAACAATGTGATGGCCAGAACTTTTTCGTTTTTTGGACGTGTGAATTATGGGCTAGACAAAAAATATTTGCTTACGTTAACGGCCAGGGCCGATGGTAGCTCAAAGTTTATGGATGGGCAACGATGGGGATTTTTCCCTTCAGGAGCACTTGCCTGGAGAATTTCTGATGAGAAATTTGCACAAGCTATCAAACCCGTGGTTTCTGATGCCAAGCTGAGATTGAGTTACGGTTCTACAGGTAATAACCGGATCAATGATTTTAGTTACTTACCGCTTTATTCTTCCAACACCTATTATGGATTGAATGAGCAACTTGTACCAGGCGTAGTACCCACACAGTTGGCTAATCCAAATGTGAAATGGGAAACTACAGTATCAAGGAACCTTGGCCTTGATTTAAGTTTTTTCAAAAACAGAGTGCAGTTTACAACTGATATTTATTACAACAGTACCAAAGATTTATTACTGCAAAATCCTATTCCACAAACCTCTGGATATACGCAACAAACCCAAAATATTGCGGCCACATCAAATCGCGGTATAGAGTTTCAATTGTCTGGATTGATTGTGCAAACCAAAGATTTTAGCTATTCAGCAAGTTATAATATGTCTTTCAATAGTAACAGGGTTGAAAAGCTTAATGATGGCATCACGAGTAAAGGTTATGCATCAGGTTGGGATAGCAATACAGGAAACGACTATTTAGTTGAAGTTGGAAAGCCACTTGGCCAGATGTACGGATACCGATCAGACGGATATTATAAAGTAAGTGATTTTAATTTTAATGCAACTACAGGGGTTTATACCCTCAAGCCTGATGTTGCTTCATTTTTTGGTGTAACGAGAAGCACCATTCAACCAGGTACAATGAAACTTTTGGATTTGGGTGGCTCGATCAAAAATCCTGACGGTAGTCCGGCGATCCATACTGATGAAGACAGGACGGTGATAGGAAATGCAGCGCCAAAATTTATTGGAGGCTTGAATCAACAGTTTTCTTACAAGAACTGGGACATGAGTATTTTCGTGAACTTTAGTGTAGGGAATGATATTTATAATGCCAATAAAATTGAGTTGACAAACTCGAGATTACGTGGTGTAAACCTATTAGAATCTGTGAATGGCAGATTTACCACGATAGATCAGAATGGTAAGTCGATTTACAATAACCCTGCAAAGCTAGAGGAATACAATGCCAATGCAACAACTTGGCGCCCTTATGAGAACAGTAACTTGTTTACTGATTGGGCTGTAGAAGACGGATCGTTTTTAAGGATCAACAATATTACGCTGGGTTATACGCTACCGACTGATCTGGCGAAGAAAATCAAGTTGTCTAGCCTTCGTTTCTATGCTACGGTAAACAATTTGGCTACCATTACTGGTTATTCAGGTTTTGATCCTGAAGTAAATACCCGTACAAATGGAGGATTGACGCCTGGAGTAGATTATTCTGCATATCCAAGATCTAGAACCATCCTTTTAGGAATTAACTTAACTTTTTAAAACTAAAATTTCAGCATATGAAATTCAACAATATTAAAAGATTTGCCTTCGGAGCGATGTTGGCCTCTGCCATATTCAGCTTAGGCGCTTGTAAAAAGTATTTGGAAATTAAACCAGAATCTGCTTTTTCGCCTGAAGATATTTTCAGCAATGTTTCTAGTGCAAATTCGGCTATCATGGGCGTTTATCAGCTTTTAGCTGGAGATGATGGTTACGGCCAGCGGCAATCACTGGTGTTTGTAAACGATACCGACGAGTTTTCAAGAAGTGGCGATGTTGATGCTGGTGCCCGAGGACTTGCCCGCTACAGTGCCGATGCCGGAAATAGTGAGCTTGCCGCTACTTTCACCAGAGGGTTTCAGGGAATTGAACGTGCTAACTTATGCATCAAATATATCCCTCAAATGGCAGCTTATAACAATGGGTCTGTTTCAGATAAAAAAGAATTGAGAAGACTTTATGCCGAAGCCCTGGTGCTTAGAGCAATCTATTATTTTGACCTGGTTAAAAATTGGGGCGATGTGCCCATGCAATTGGAACCTTCGGTTTCAGGAATGGATTTTAACCTTAGTAAAACTAATAGTGATGTCATTTACGATCAGATTTTAGGTGATATCGCAGTTGCTGAGCGCATGTTGCCTTGGCGCAAAGAAACCACTATTGATGAGCGTATTACCCAGGGTGCTGCCCGTGGAATGAGGGCCAGAATAGCATTATTCAGAGGAGGATATCAGCTGCGCCGGTCGTCAAAAGTGATGGAACGTTTACCTGATTATTTAAAATATTACACGATGGCGAGAGATGAGTGCGATACGATAATGAAATCAAATCAACATGCCCTTAACCCTAGTTTTTATGATGTATTCAAAAAAGCCAACGAGCTGACCTTGGACAACGTATATGGCGAACGCATGCTCGAAGTGGCGCAGGCTGGTGGAAATGCCAACTATGACAGTAAACTAGGAAGGGCTAGCGGTACCCGTATTGCTGATGGATCTCGCTACGGACCTGGTGGTGGAGCATTAAATCCAACGGCTAGTTATTTTTATTCTTTTGATGTATCTGATCCTAGAAAAGAGGTTACTATCGCTCATTACAATATCGATGCAAATAATTTGAAAAGCCCGGCCAGAATAACGGAAATGAACGACGGAAAGTACCGTAGAGACTGGAGGCCTATCATTGCAGGTGCTACCCAAACCCTGGGAATTAACTGGATTATGCTACGCTATTCTGATATTTTGTTGATGTACGCCGAAGCAGTAAATGAAATTAATGGATCACCTGATGCCTCGGCAATAAAAGCCTATGAAGATGTGCGCAAGCGGGCTTTCTCAGCAAATCCTGGTAAAGTAGGTGTAACCCCGACTTCTAAAACGGCTTTTTTTAATGCAATCGTACAGGAAAGATCATGGGAGTTAGGTGGCGAAGGAATCAGGAAATACGATTTAATCCGATGGAATTTACTGGGGGCAAAACTTGCTCAAGCCAAAGCAGAAATGACGACGATTGTGAATACGCCAGCTAAATATGCGAGGTATTTGTATTACAGAAATGTGGGGGAAGAGTTCGAATTCCTGCCGGGAACAGGCTATTATCTGCCTGATCCTGCCGTAGCACCTGCGCCATTATACAATGCCACTACCAATCCAACGGGATATATCCGTATAGATTGGAGGCAGAATTTAACCACTACAGCTGGTGGCGCAATAGAAAAATTAGGGCGTACTTTTCAATCTAACCATTCCGAAGTTTTACCTATTCATAGGAGTATTTTGGATTTGAACCCCA
Source organism: Pedobacter sp. Leaf41 (assembly GCF_001422545.1). GTDB lineage: Bacteria > Bacteroidota > Bacteroidia > Sphingobacteriales > Sphingobacteriaceae > Pedobacter. Next base: position 606,321 of record NZ_LMLE01000006.1, read on the forward strand.
ACCTTAAACAAGATTATGGATATTAAATGCAATATCCCCTCTGAAAACTGATGATTAAAATACAATGCCTGGCCTGAAGGTTGAGAAATTAGACGGCCTGGCTTTGTACCTTTAATGCAATGGAGAAAAAGGTTTATTCCATTATCAATTTGAAAAATTATCATACTTCAACCATCATTCAGGAAAATATGAGATTAAAAGTTTTATTGGGCTTTGCTGTAACTACCATTAATTTAACTGTATGTTTTGCACAGAATAGCACAACCATACCAAAAGACTCCTCTTACAATGCGCAAAAAGTTTACAGTCAAATTCACAAAGATTATCCTTACGCCACGTTGGTTAAAGATGAATTGCCTGCTAACGTTAGCCAATTCAGGGATGTGATTTACACTACTTTGTCTAATACGCGTTTTGGAAAAAGAGAATTACATGCAGATATTTTTAGACCGAAAACCAAGAAGCTGTTGCCGGCTTTGATTATGGTTCACGGCGGAGGCTGGCGGTCTGGAGATAAATCAATGGAAGTTCCGTTGGCACAATTGATCGCAAAACAAGGCTTTGTTACCGTGCCGGTTGAATATCAACTCTCTTTGGAAGCGCCGTATCCGGCGGCCGTTCATAATTTGAAAGCGGCTGTTCGTTGGTTAAAAACAAACTGGGAAAAATATGGTGTTGATACCAATAAAATTGCAATTTCCGGAACATCTGCTGGCGGTCAGCTTGCAGCGCTTGTTGGCACCACAAACGGCTTACCTCAATTTGAAGGAGATAGGGCTAATTCCATTGCTTCGAGTAAAGTTAATGCCATTATTGATATAGATGGTGTGATCAGTTTTATAGGCCCAAGTTCACTTAACCTCAATCGGAAACCAGATTCTCCAGATATTGCCTGGCTCGGTGGCAGTTTCCAGCAAAAGCCTGAGATATGGCGTGAAGCTTCTGCGGGTTATTGGGCAAATGAATCTACCGTTCCAATGCTGTTCATTAATAGCGGTTTTTCCCGTTTTCATGCTGGTCAGGATGAGTTGGTAGGTAGCCTTAAAGAATGGGGTATTTACCAGGAAGTGCACAAGTTTAATGTGAAGATTCATCCGTTTTGGCTATTCCATCCCTGGGCTGATGAAACCGCTAATTATGTTTCCGATTTCATGAAAAAGGTTTTCAGCATGAAATAGTTTTGGTTGCTATGATTGAAATACAGAATTATCTATCTGCTTGTCTTACAAAAGCTTCAAATAGGTTTTTGCAAAGCCGAATAATTATTCTCTAAACCTAATAAACATGCACACAATCATTGTTTTTCAATTGATCTCATCGGAGTTGCTAACATTTAAAAAACTGAGAAATGATGTCAAAAATTTTATCTAAAGATCTTCAGTCGCAATCGCTAACAGAGTTTGTTCAAAAGGCTGTACTTAATTTATATGGAGCATTGCCTTCAATAGGTTGGTCAGAATTAAGCCGATCGGATACAAATTCCCCACTTAATCAGTTTGTTAAACACCTGAGGATTTCTGGAGCCCGGGTATTTATCAATAATGATGACTATTTTTTCTCGAGAGCATTTGGCCCCATTTCTGAACGCTTAAAAGGAAAGACCAGAAGAGATATCCGAAAATCACTTGCATTCTTAAGGATACGAACCTATACGAATTTCAATTTTCGTGTTGCTGCGGGTGTCGCTTCTCATGGTGCGTTGTTCATCACTAAGCCAGATATGATTCAACTCCAATTGCTAAACCAATGCCGTTTCGCAAAGCTGTTTATTTATGAAGAGGACATTCTATCTAACTTTCATCAAGCCGATTCGGTACTTGCACAAAATAACCAAACCGATGGCTATTATGTTTCTGGCCCTAACAGTCTAGCTTTTACGCCTGTCAATTTCGTTAGAAATATTAGTGGTTTGAGCGTTTATATCATCAGAAAAAAAGTTGTAGTAAAATCCAGGTCAGTGTTTTAAAGAAAATCGACTGATATAAAAATCTATCTCGCATAGATAAACAAAGCAAAAACTTATGAGAAAAATCCAAATATTTCTTTTTTTACTGATATTTCTAAGCCAATCCGTGAATGCCAAACAGCCCGACATTAAATTTACCGTATCGCAGGATGGAAAAGGAGATTTTAAGACTATTCAGGAAGCCGTCAATGCCGTTCGCGATCACATGCAATTCAAGGTTTCAATCTTTGTGAAAGCGGGAACCTATCGTGAAAAACTGGTGATCCCAGCCTGGAAAAAGAATATCATGCTTATAGGAGAGGGCAAGGAAAAAACAATTATCACTAATGGTGATTATACGGGAAAACCTTTTCCCAGCAAAGACTTTACAGGCAATCCAAAATACGGCACCTACACTTCATATACCGTACTGGTACAGGGAAATGATTGCAGTATAGAAAATATGACCATTGAAAATACGGCTGGTACGGTTGGACAGGCAGTAGCACTAACCATTGAAGCCGATCGTTTCAGTGCTAAAGACTGCTCGATTTTGGGTCATCAAGATACGCTTTACACTTCCAAAGATGGACGGTGTTATTTTGATAACTGTTACATTGAGGGCACTACCGACTTTATTTTTGGTGAAGCTACAGCAGTGTTTTACAAGTGTATTATCAAAAGTTTGGCTAACTCTTATATCACGGCGGCATCAACCACCAAAGAGCAGGCTTTCGGATACGTATTTTTGGAATGTAAGCTGATCGCCGCTCCAGGAGTTCAAAAAGTTTACCTCGGCCGTCCCTGGCGTCCATTTGCAAAAACCGTTTTCATCCGCTGTGATATGGGATCGCATATTGTTCCTGAAGGATGGCATGCCTGGCCTGGAGATCCGTTATTTCCAGATAAAGATAAAACTGCATTTTATGCGGAGTATGGAAATGTTGGGCCAGGAGCTAAACTAACGGGTAGAGTGGCATGGTCAAAGCAGCTTTCTAAAAGAGAGGCAGGGCGCTATACAATCAAAAATATTTTAGGTAACTGGTTGCCAACTTTTAAATCGCTTTAAAATGTATTCGATAAAAATAGCGGCGTTTTTAGTTGCCTCCTGGTTAAGTTTTGCCAGTGCACAGGAGTTCATCCCACTATATCCTAAAGATAAAATTCCAAATTCGAAGGGTACCACTAGAAAGGATAGTATTGCTAATGAACGGATATTTCGGGTAGCAAATCCTGGGATGTACTGTTATTTTCCTTCAAAGCAAGAAAATAAGGGGGCAGCGATAGTGATTTGTCCTGGAGGTGGTTACGAGCGTTTGGCCTATGTAATTAGCGGAATACAATTGGCCAAATGGTTCAATACAATGGGCATCTCGGCGTTTGTCCTTAACTACCGTTTGCCAAATGATGCCGATTTAATAGAAAATGCGAAGGCACCGCTACAGGATGCACAACGGGCACTCAAGGTTGTTCGAAGCAATGCTTTAAAATGGGGAATCAAGCCCGACAAAATCGGAATACAGGGTTCTTCGGCCGGAGGGCATCTGGCCAGTATGGCAGGAACCAGCCTAAGCGATATATCGAAAATTGCTGATAGTTTAGATCAGGTATCGGCCCGGCCCAATTTCATGATTTTGGTGTCTCCAGTAATTGATATGGGAAAATACGCCCATAAGGGCAGCAAAAAGAACCTGCTCGGACCAGGAGAAGATGCTGCATTGGAAGCCAAATATTCTACACAGTTACTTGTAACTAAAGAAACCCCATCCAGCTTTATTGCTGTCGCCTTTAACGATCAGGCCGTAGATCCACACAATAGCCTGCTTTTTTACCAGGCCCTGCTCGAACACAAAGTTCCGAGCAGTTTACATGTGTTTCCGCAAGGGGCGCATGCTATTGCTTTAAGAAACAACCCCGGAAGTGCTGAACTATGGACAGCACTCTGCGAAAAATGGATGTATGAAATGGATATCATTCCGATCGCACTAAAATAAAATAACAGAAATTTTCGATTAAAATAGCAGCAAACTAATTATGAAATCAAGGATATTATTGCTCACATTATTGACCCTTACCTGTTCGGCATTCGCTCAAAATAAAACCAACTCGTTTTCCTGGGAAAATCTACCAAAAATCAGCAGACCAACATTTAAGGCTGATACCCTTTCAATTGCAAAATTGGGCGCTAAAAGCGATGGTATATTTTTAAACACCGAAATCATCAATACTGCGATTGCAACATGCAGTAAGAATGGAGGAGGCACGGTGTTAATACCTCAAGGTATCTGGCACACAGGTCCGTTATATTTGAAAAGTAACGTTGAGCTGCACCTGGATAGAGGAGCAAATTTGATTTTTAGTAAAGACAAATCATTGTATAAACTGATAGAGGGAGATTATGAGGGGAAACCGGCTGCCAGAAATGAATCACCGATTAACGGAAACGATCTGGTAAATGTGGCCATCACGGGGAATGGCATTATTGATGCAAACGGTGATGTATGGCGTGCGGTAGGGCAATCGCAACTTACAGCTTCACAATGGTCTGCAAAAGTGGCCTCTGGTGGGGTGTTGAGTGATGACAAAAAGACCTGGTATCCTAGCGAGCAATTTAAAAAGACACATTTAGAGGGTAAAAGCATGCTGCTTCAGGCTGGTAAACCGCTGGAATCTTTCAATGATATGAAAGATTACCTGCGCCCCAATCTGTTGGTGCTTAAAAACTGCAAAAAGGTATTGCTGGCTGGAGTTACTTTTCAGAATTCTCCGGCCTGGTGCATTCACCCGCTTTTGTGTGAGGATCTGACTGTCGAAAATGTGACAATCAAAAATCCTCACTACGCACAAAATGGCGACGGCATCGACATAGAATCATGTACACGGTTTCTGGTTGAGAACTGTGTGTTGGATGTTGGAGATGATGCCATCTGTATCAAATCGGGAAAAGATGAAGAAGGTAGAAAGAGGGGAGTAGCCTGTGCAGAAGGGGTGATCCGTGGAAATACGGTTTATAGCGGACATGGAGCGGTGGTAATAGGAAGCGAGATGAGTGGTGGTGCAAGAGATATCTTTATAGAAAACTGCACTTTTATCGGTACAGACAAAGGCCTACGCTTTAAATCGACCCGTGGAAGAGGGGGCGTGGTGGAGCGAATCTATGCCAGAAACATCACGATGAAAGATATTCATCAGGAGGCGATTTTCTTCGACATGTTTTATTTTGTAAAATTTGCAACAGATGGTAAGCGTAACGATTCTCCGACAGTTAACGAGGGTACTCCCGTTTTCAAAAATATGTTATTTGAAAATATTACCTGCCAGGGAGCCAAGGTTGCGGTATTTATCCGGGGATTATCTGAAATGCCTGTTCAGAATATCGCCATACTCAACTCGAATTTAGTAGCCGAAAAAGGCATCGAACTTACAGATGCATCCGGAATTCGTTTCGATAATGTTGGCGTGTTTACGCAGAATAAAGCACCATTGATATCTGTTGCAGGCGTTAGGAACGTTCATCTGGATAAATTAAAGTTTTCTACAGGAACACCGCTGCTACTATCAATTGATGGAGATAAAAATAGGGATATTGTGATTACCAATACAGATTTGAAGAAGGCAAATAAGAATCTGGAACTAAAAAACGGCGCTTCAGAAAAGGTGGTAGCCCTAGGCAAATAATTTTCTATACACAACCAGCAAATTCATTGGGTTTCAGAATAAAAGCGACTGTTTGAGTATTAACTTAGGTAATAATAATGGCAGTCGATTACAAAATCAACTTCAATACGTTAGAAAGAATTGGATTATGATCATCGGCTCGCCAATTAAGATATAGCTCAGTTTGGAAGGGAAGCTTGATAAATCGTAAACCCGGACTTTCGTGATAAGAATACGAATCTGGCAACACGGCTATCCCCAAACGTTTTCGCACTAAGGCAATAATAGTTGAGCCGAATTCAGAATGAAGGTAAACCTCGGGAACGAAATCAAAAGAATTAAATAGCTTTTGGATAATGTACCCATAACTACTTCCCTCATCAATAGTTGGAAGGATAAATTTTTGCTTTTCGAGGGTTTCCTTGGTTAAATCTTTGAAGGTTTGGTAGGGATGGTTTTCGGGTATCACTAAGGCTAAATGATCCGTATAAATTTTCTTTGATTTAAGTCCAGAGATAATATTGATATCTCTGGTTATTGCCAAATCGATCTTATAGTTCCTCAAAAATTCCTGTTGGTTTTCGTATAAAATCTGAAGGAGTTCAACCTGTAATTGAGGGTATTTGATAGAAATTTTCGCCAAAATATCGGGGATTATGGAAGCGGAAATCGAATCGGGATGGGCAATTTTTATGGTACCGCTTTCACCCAGATGAATCTGCTTTGCCGATTGATGGATATACTCAATTTCGCTCAACTGCACTTCCCATTTATCTTTTAAAAACCTGCCGGCCGGTGTTAATTTTACATTCCTTTTGTTACGCTCAAATAGTAAAAGCCCTAATTCATTTTCCAACGATTGAATTTGACGGCTTAAGGCAGATTGCGTAATGTTCATTTTCGCTGCCGTATTCCAATAGTGAAGTTCACCTGAAAGTGCCAAAAAGTATTTGATTTGCTGGAGGTTCATTAATGCAATTTAATCATTAATAATTGAGTAAATAGCATTTCATTGCATTTGTTGAATTTGTAAATTTGGAATATGGAAAACTTAGAAATACTTCCGGTCAAAGCTAAAGATGTGCTTCATCTTCAGGATATCAGCAAACTGACTTTCTCTCAAACATTTTCAGCTATTAATTCCGAAGAAAATATGGCCAAATATCTGGAGGACAGCTTTTCTATTGATCAGCTGAATGAAGAGTTGCACAATGAGTCATCACTATTTTATTTTGCAAAGTTGAATGATGAGGTGATCGGCTATATGAAACTAAATACAGGTGAGGCGCAAAAAGAGAACCAAAATGACAACGCACTTGAGATAGAACGCATTTATGTATTGCAGGAATTTCACGGTAAGAAGGTCGGCCAATTGCTTTATCTCCACGCTATTAAAGTAGCCGAGGAAATGAAAGCAGATTATGTTTGGTTAGGTGTATGGGAGAAGAATTTTAGGGCCATTGCCTTCTATAAAAAAAATGGATTTGTAGCATTTGATCAACATGTATTTATATTGGGCGATGACAGGCAGATCGACATTTTAATGAAACTAGAATTAGCTCAGCGGAATGAATAAATTTTTGTCGGTGAGATTTTGATATGCTAACGTTGGTGTTGGAGTTTTAGGTCTTATTTGGCTCTAATGTCTTTTAAAACAATGGACGGTCAATTTTTTAATTGCCGCTAATTACTCATTGAATTATATCGTAGATTTGACCACACATTGAGGATCTACCAAGACTAGAAATATGAGCGTACTCTTTATAAAAAATATGGTTTGCAATCGCTGCATTATGGTGGTTCAAAGTGAAATGGATAAGCTTGGATTAGCCGTAGAACATATAAAACTGGGAGAAGTTACGCTTGAAAAAGAGCCAACTGCTAGAGAAAGAACTGCTTTGGAAGGTGCGTTGGTACCATTAGGTTTTCAGCTGATAGATGATAAAAAAAGCAGAATTATAGAACAAATCAAAAATGTAATCATTGAGTTGGTACATCATCAGGATAATGACGCTAAAACCAATTTGTCGGACGTTTTAAGTGAGAAACTGCACCACGATTACAATTACCTTTCTAACCTATTTTCGGAGGTGGAAAGTACCACAATCGAAAAATATTTTATCGCACAGAAAATTGAAAAGGTAAAAGAACTATTGGTTTATGATGAGCTGTCATTGAGCGAAATTGCTTTCCGACTGAACTATTCAAGCGTAGCCTACTTAAGTAACCAATTCAAAAAAGTAACGGGATTGACGCCAAGTCATTTCAAACAAATAAATGAAGAGAAACGGAAACCATTAGACCAGGTTTAGTAAATCTTACAAATCAATTCCATAATTCCACAATAACTATTCTCCATCTTGTTGCCAATTTTGTATTGTAAATAAAGCAATAGAATTATGGCTACAAATAACAATAACGAAACGGTTTACATTCCTTTAGAAGATGTAGAAAGCGAACATTGTGCTTTAATCGTTGAAAAGGGATTGGCAAAGGTTGATGGTGTAACATCCCCGAAAGTAGAACTCAACAACCGCAGAGCAGCCATTACCGTTACAAGTAATGAGACAGTTGGCAAAGCCGTTGCGGCTATTAAAGACTTGGGCTACGGTGTTTCATCTATAAAAAATACCTTTCCTGTTTTGGGAATGACCTGTGCTTCTTGCGCTGGAAGTGCAGAAAGCATCGTAAAGTATGAGCCAGGGGTAATTGAAGCTTCGGTCAACTACGCCACAGGAAATCTGACCGTTGAGTACCTTCCCAATATGACGGATGCTACCAAACTGCAAAAAGCCGTTCAGGGCGTTGGTTATGACCTGCTCATTGTTGAAGAAGCAAAACAACAGCAATCTCTGGAGACTATCCATGCGGATAAATTCAAAAAGCTAAAAAACAAAACTATTTGGGCCGTTATATTATCATTACCCGTGGTAATCATCGGGATGTTCTTTATGGATATGCCCTACGGTAACGAAATTATGTGGTTATTTTCCACTCCTGTGGTGCTTTGGTTAGGTAAAGATTTCTTCATCAACGCGTGGAAACAGGCCAAACACCGGTCTGCCAATATGGACACTTTGGTTGCCTTGAGTACAGGAATTGCGTATTTATTCAGTGTGTTTAATATGCTTTTTATGGATTTCTGGCACCAGAGAGGATTGCACGCACACGTCTATTTTGAAGCAGCTGCAGTGGTCATCGCCTTTATCCTTTTAGGTAAATTATTGGAAGAAAAAGCCAAAGGAAATACCTCTACTGCCATTAAAAAACTGATGGGCTTGCAACCTAAAACCGTGATGGTAATAGCACCGGACGGAACCGAAAAACAAACCCCTATTGAAGCCGTAAATGTTGACGATATAATCCTGGTAAAGCCCGGCGAAAAAATTGCGGTCGACGGAATGGTCACTTCCGGTAATTCGTATGTAGACGAAAGTATGCTGAGTGGCGAACCCGTTCCGGTACTAAAAACAGAAAACGAAAAAGTATTTGCCGGAACCATTAATCAGAAGGGTAGTTTCCAATTTAAAGCAGTGAAAGTTGGTAAGGAAACCATGCTTGCCCAAATCATTAAAATGGTGCAGGATGCGCAAGGCAGTAAAGCCCCCGTTCAAAAATTGGTGGATAAAATTGCAGGAATTTTCGTTCCGGTGGTGATTGGTATTGCCATCCTTGCCTTTGTTTTGTGGATTATTTTGGGTGGCGAAAACGGTTTGGTGCAAGGATTATTAGCAGCCGTTACGGTGTTGGTGATTGCTTGTCCTTGTGCATTGGGCTTGGCTACCCCAACTGCAATTATGGTGGGTGTTGGTAAAGGTGCTGAAAATGGCATTTTAATTAAAGATGCCGAAAGCCTTGAATTGGCTAAGAAAGTGAATGCAATAGTTTTGGATAAAACCGGAACCATAACACAAGGAAGACCTGAGGTAACCAGCATCCAATGGCTAAACGATGATGAAACATCCAAGGCAATTTTACTGAGCATCGAAAAACAATCAGAGCACCCATTGGCGGAAGCCGTGGTGAAACATTTGGAAGGCGTTGCTACCACAGATTTATCCAACTTCGACAGCATCACGGGTAAAGGTGCAAAAGCCAATCATAACAACGAAACCTATTTCGTAGGAAACAAAAAACTCCTGGCAGAGAACAACATTGCGATTGCAGAACAACTACAAACCCAATCCGATGAATGGGGCAAACAGTCTAAAACGGTCATTTGGTTTGCAAACAGCAAAGAGGCAATTTCTGTTATCGCTATTTCCGATAAAATCAAAGAAACATCGGTTCAGGCAATTGCAGCAATGCAGGAAATGGGTATCGACTTGTATATGTTAACCGGCGACAATGAAGCCACAGCCAAGGCAATTGCCGAGCAAACAGGCATCCTGCATTACAAAGCTGAAGTATTGCCACAACACAAAGCTGATTTTATAAAAGAATTGCAGCAGCAAGGCAAAGTAGTAGCCATGGTAGGCGACGGAATTAATGACAGTACCGCTCTGGCAACAGCAGATGTAAGTATTGCCATGGGAAAAGGCAGCGACATTGCCATGGATGTAGCCAAAATGACCCTCATATCTTCAGACCTTACCAAAATACCGCAGGCAATACGTTTATCAAAACAAACCGTGGCCACCATTAAGCAAAATCTTTTTTGGGCATTTATTTACAACCTGATTGGCATTCCCCTGGCTGCTGGATTATTATATCCAATTAACGGTTTCTTGTTAAACCCAATGATAGCCGGAGCGGCAATGGCTTTGAGTAGCGTAAGTGTGGTGAGTAATAGTTTAAGATTGAAGTGGAAGAAATAAATCAGTAAATATCATAAATCAAATGAAGAAAACTACAACGATAAAACGCGTTGATTGACGCAACTTTGTACTATCAAATAAAATATAACGAAATGGAAAATAATAATCAAGATTTACAATTCAAGACAAATATCAATTGCAGTAGCTGCGTAGCAAAAGTAACCCCTTTCTTAAATGACGCCGAAGGTATAGGGCAGTGGGAAGTAGATACTACGAATAGAGAAAAAATCCTCACCCTAAAATCTGAAGGAATTACTGAACAGGAAGTAATAGAAACCGTTCAAAAAGCCGGGTTTAAGATAGAACCTATAAAGTAATTTAAAAAAATACCTCACCCATCAGCGGTATTTAACATCGTTGTAATTATCCATTACACAGCGTTAAAAATTGTCTTTAGTTGGGCGTTTGCTATTTGGCAATCATCAACTGAACGAGTTTCTAAATTCTATCAGAACTTGTCGCCAAAAAATAAAACCTTCACAGAATGAAGGTTTTATTTTTAATGCTGCAATGTCCTAAGGCTGAAACGCTTTTTGCAGTAAGCCATCCAAACCCGCTATTTGTTCCGGTAATTGATACAACTTTTTTGTTCATTATATTTTATTTAAAATTAATGGTACAAAATTCCGAGCTTTAAAAAATTCAAACATTTTCCATTTTGTAAAAAGAGATTTTACAGGATGTTTTTTCTAATTCTACTCAACGATTGTTGGGTAACGCCTAATTACGAAGCGACCAATGATAGCGGAACACGATTGATAAGCATTGGATATTTTTCAAGGAATGAGAGGTAACGGGTTGAGCCATCTTCCGAAACCAACGGACTATCCATCGCATCTGTTAAACATTTTTGGGTTATTTTAGCTGCAATCCTGTCCCAATCAACTATTGTGTTCGAGAGTGCGTCCCAATCTTTTTTAGTAAAAGCGAGCAATTTGCAATCGGTAATGGCCTGAATATAATCTGTTGCTGCTGCCTGTGCATCAAATTTTTGCTGGTCTGAAAAAAAGCTGTATTCGTCAATAAAGTAATTGGTTATCTCTTCACCTTTATTATTGTAATAGCAACACCGAAAAACACAACCAATGTATTTTGGAATTTTTCCTGCTTCGGAAAAAATAATCATCTTTTTCCAGTTCCAGTTCCGTTGTCTTGCACTTAATAAAGTCGATTTGCTGTTGGTTCAAATTGCCAAAACGCAGTATATATTCAATTAATTTTTCCATTGTAAAGGTAGCAAACGGCTTTAATTAGAGATTTACCATTGGTAAAAAGTCACGAAGCTTTTAATTCACCAACGACGACGTAAATCTTACAATTATTAACCAAAATACCACAACGATTATCATACGGTTTAATTCCAATTTTGTATCTAAATATCAGACCAATGAAAGCGAAAAATAAGTCCTTAATTCTAACGGCAGTTTTGTTGTTAACGGCATCCTCTGCATTTGCCCAAAAAGTAGTGCGATACGATTTGTACGTTAAAGACACGTTGGTAAATTACGCCGGAAAAGAGAAAAGAGCCATCGCCGTAAACGGACAAATACCAATGCCCACCCTCACTTTTACAGAAGGTGACACGGCAGAAATTGTGGTGCATAATCAATTAAAAGAAGGCACTTCACTGCATTGGCACGGTGTATTTTTACCCAATAAAGAAGACGGCGTGCCTTATCTTACGCAACCTCAAATCTCACCCGGAACTACGCACACGTATCGTTTTCCTGTTATTCAGAATGGTACGCATTGGTATCACTCACATTCGGGTTTGCAGGAGCAAATAGGGATGTATGGCAACCTTGTATTTCTCAAGAAAGCTGGTGATAAAACTTTTAGAAAAGGGATAGATGATTTGCCGACCATACCCATTGTTTTGAGTGAATGGACTAACTTAAATCCGAATAACGTACACCGGATGTTGCACAACGCCAGCGATTGGTCGGCGATAAAAAAAGGCACTACACAGTCGTATGCAGAAGCCATTCGGGCAGGGCATTTCAAAACGAAAATTGCCAACGAATGGAAAAGGATGTTGGCAATGGACGTAAGCGATGTGTACTATGATAAAATTTTAATGAACGGCAATGCTTCCACAGATTTAAAAAATATCGATGGCAAAACACTTAAAGCGGGCGATAAAGTGAGGTTAAGAATTTCAAACGGTGGTGCTTCATCTTATTTTTGGTTGCGATATGCCGGCGGAAAAATTACCGTAGTAGCGAATGATGGCAACGACGTAACACCGGTGGAAGTGGATCGATTAATCATTGCGGTTTCAGAAACCTATGATGTGGTAGTAACCATTCCCGAAGACGGCAATGCATACGAGTTTATGGCCACTACCGAAGACCGCACCAATTCTTCAAGTTATTTTATAGGTAACGGCGTTAGAAAGCTGATTGCTCCGCTTCCGAAATTGAAATATTTTGAAGGGATGAAGATGATGAACGATATGATGAAGATGAATGGCGATTTGGATGATATGGGCATGAAAATGAGTCTGAATAAAATGGATATGAATGTGGCGATGTATCCTGAAATTACGGGTGAAATTGAACCAAAAAAAGACCATAGCAAACACAATATGGAGGATGAAAATCGTTACAATGCAAACGCTTTAGGCAAAATTAAAACGCTGAATTATGCCATGCTTTCATCACCTCACAATACTGAACTTCCCAAAGATGCTCCTGTAAAAAAATTAAACTTTACCCTTACCGGAAACATGAACCGCTATGTATGGAGTATGGATAATAAAGTCCTTTCTGAAGTTGATAAAATTCCGGTAAAAAAAGGAGAGGTTCTACGCATTACGATTTACAACAATTCGATGATGCGACACCCGATGCACTTACACGGATTTGATTTCAGGGTAATCAATGGCAAAGGCGAAAAATCACCGCTCAAAAATGTGCTGGACATTATGCCGATGGAAACTGATACCATAGAATTTCTCGCAAACCAAGAAGGCGATTGGTTTTTCCACTGCCATATCCTTTACCACATGATGGCCGGTATGGACAGGGTTTTTGCAGTGGGCGATTACAAAAATCCATTACTTCCAGACAAAGAAAAAGCCTACAAAATGTTGCAACACGAAAGCAATATGCCCCACTTTATGGCTCAAAATGATTTCGCAACCAACGGTAATGATGGAGAAGCAATGCTTCAAAATGCCAGATGGAGCTTGGGCACAGAATGGCGCTTAGGCTATAGCGACATGCATGGTTATGAAGTTGAAACCCACCTGGGAAGATATATCGGAAAAATGCAATGGTTGATGCCGTTCATCGGTTTTGATTATCGATATAGAAAGATGGGAATGGACGAACAAGAAACCAATTTATTCGGACAAACAAACAAAAAAGACACCCGTAGAGCCGTTAGTTTAGGATTTATGTACACTTTGCCAATGCTGGTTAATTTTCAGGCGAAAGTTTATCATGATGGAATTGTTCGCCTATCATTAATGCGTGAGGACATTCCCATTTCAAAAAGATTGAGGGCTGGATTTATGGTCAATACCGATAAAGAATTTATGGGTGATTTAAAATACATCATCACTAAAAATATCGGTATTCGTACCCATTATGATAGCGATATGGGCTTTGGTGTGGGGCTGTCTCTGAATTATTAAAACGCTACGCAAAAAAACAGGATGACTTAGGGGCTAGGCAAGGGTCTGCAAAACCTTTCATGGCGGTTCGAATCCGCCCCCCATGCCTCTAATAGTAGAAGTTTTGGTAAACTACCGGAGCGAGAATTTCATTAATAATTGATAACATTTTGGAAACTGAAATGAGAATGAAGTGGGTTTGGTAAGGTTGTCTTATACCCAATGATAGCAATCAAAAAAGTTAAATTTGTCCTGATGGATTTCAAAAATTTCATTTATGTATCAAGGTAACTCATTGTGTGCAGTCAATTTATTATCATACATCAATTGAAGAATGTAATTTGGGCACTACTTTTGACGAATGAGTCTTTCAATAAATCAAACTTATAATTAATTTAAATTTCAAACCATGAAAAAATTATTTTTTGCGCTTCCGGCGCTATTTTTACTCGCATCTTGCGGAGGATCTTCAACTGATAATGCAAAAACAACGACTGAGCAAACCGCGGCAGCGCAAAAAGGCGAAACGCTAACATTGGATACTGCTGGCACTTCAGTTGATTGGAAAGCGGCACACAAAGGTGGTTTAGCGCCACGTTGGGGCAAAATCAGTGTAGACTCTGGATCCATTTCAGTTGATAAAGATTCGTTAAGTGGTGGAGAATTCGTTATTAATTTAGGTTCGTTAAAAGTTGATCCTGCTTCAGTTACAGAAAAAGATAAAAAAGCAAGTGATTTGGAAGGACATTTAAAAAGTCCTGATTTCTTTGATGTAGCTAAATATCCTACTGCAAAATTTGTGATTACTAAAGTTGAGCCATTCTCTGGAACTCAAACATCTAATCTGTTGAAAGATCCTAATTATTTGATCAGCGGTAATCTGACTTTAAAAGACAGTACTTTGAACATCACTTTCCCATCAAAAGTAGAAGTTTCTGCAACTGGTGTTACTGCAACTGCTAAATTTGTAATTGATAGAAGTGCCTGGGGAATTAATTATAAAGCCGAAGGTAGTCCTGAAAACTGGATGATATCAAAAGATGTAGAAATTGGTTTAAACCTAAAAGCTAAAAAGTAACCCTTCAAAATTTTTTTTGATCTTTTTGGTCAAGCTTAAAAGCAATAAAGAATTTCGGCGCCCGATACATTAAGTGTTGGGCGCTTTTTTGTGCAATATAGTTTTGGCCGGTAACCATACCTCAAAAAAGTTAGTTGTTGCAATTACAGATGAGAGCCAAAATTATGGAGAAATTAATCTCGGTTTTAAAGTACATCTATTCTTTGTGAAAAAGCAGTTTTACCTATCTTCTAAAAGTATCAGGTGGGTTTTTGCCAAGGCTAATGGTGGGTATTAGCGTTAATAGGATTTGAGAAGTAAATAAGCTCGATCCTTTCGGGCTTATATTTCAACGATTGTTTTTGCCTACTTACCGAAAGGCAAATTATTTTAGAACAGGATCGCCGCATTTTTAGATTATAAAACAAAGCAATACCGCTTAAATTAAAACTTAAAACCATGAAAACCAACATTGGAATCACCGAAAAAAACACAGACGCTGTCGCTGTAGAATTAGCAAAATTATTAGCTGATGAATTTGTGTTGTACACTAAAACAAGAAACGCACATTGGAATGTTACTGGCGATAATTTTCATGCTAACCACATTTTCTTCGAAAATCAGTACAAACAACTTGATGAACTGATCGATAGCGTGGCCGAGCGCATGAGAAAAATAGGTCATTTCGCTCCAGCAACAATAAAAAGCTATCTAGAGCTAACCCAACTAACTGAGTATAGCGAAAGAAGCAATGATGGACTTGGCTTTATGAAGGATTTGTTGCAAGACCATGAAAGCATTATCGAGTTTTTACGTGGCAACATTGTTCCTTTTGCAGAGAAGTATAAAGATTATGGTACCAGCGATTTTATTACAGGTTTAATGGAAACTCACGAAGAAATGGCCTGGATGATTCGTTCATATTTCAGATAATCATTTCCAGGGTCTTCAAAACAAAATAGAGTAATTATATTTGGTACAAATCATAAATAAACATCTCTATGAAAGCCCTAATTGTTGATGATAACGACATTGCCAGAACTACTTTGGCACACTTGGCGAAGAAAATTCCAAATCTTACTATCGTAAATGAATATGCTAATGCCATTGAAGCTTATAGCCATATACTATCACAACCAGTAGATTTGATATTTCTAGATATCGAAATGCCCGAAATGACAGGAATTGAACTTACGAAAAATCTGTCGGGAAAGGATGTCATTATCATTTTTACATCTTCTAAAAAAGAATATGCGCTGGAAGCCTTTGAGTTAAATATTGCAGATTATTTGCTTAAGCCTTTTACGCCAGCCAGATTTTTACAGGCGGTGACTAAAGCCCAGGCTATATTTGATAGTAAAAAAGAAAGTGTAGAATATGAAAAGGACGAATTTCTTTTTGTTAGAGATGCCAATATTACCAGGCGATTGAAACTAGACGATATTTTTTATGCGGAGGCCATGGGCGATTATGTGAAGTTTTACACCAGGGAGAAAATGTTTGCCATTCATGGAACCATGAAAGCAGCCGAAGAGCGTTTGCTACGAGATAATTTTATCAGGGTTCATCGTTCGTATATCGTTGCCGTAGGTAAAATAGATACTTTGCAAGACGGGGGAATCATCATCAACGGGAAATTTATTCCCGTAGCCGATGCCTATCGCAAAGCATTGAATACCAGAATGAACGTTTTTTAGCTTAAGTTTCGCTTTTGAAATTCTACCAGGTTTAAGGCTGATACAATCATAATTATCGACTTTATATTTTAATTTATGATCAACATTTCGACAGTTATGGGCAATAAACGATTTGCTTATTTGATTGTACTTACCTTTGTTGCAGGCTCTGCTTTACTAATTGCAGTACAAATAAATTCGGCCAGAAATACCAAAGCGCTCATTAATAACAACAATACGCTATTGCACGAACTCCACGCAAGCAATCATTTGCGGGAGATTGATCGGGATATTCTAGGCGTAGAAAGTCGGATAAGAGCATCTATTGCGACTAACGATACGACACATTTGGAGGGTATTGATCAGAAGATCAACCAGATTGAAACTTTTTTAGATTCGCTTTCTAAAGACAATGCAGATACTGCTGAAGAACATCTAATTACCCGTTTGAGTGTGCTTGCCATGGATAAAAAAGTGGTGAAGGAAATACTCTTACATCGTTACCACGAGCTGGGGAATATGAATGATCAAACTTCGATTGCAAATCCCCGGGCTAGAAAAATATCTAACGAGATTACTTCTATTACCGCGAAAATTTATCGAAGCCGTCAATTACACATGATCGACCTGAGTAAAAAAAGCGAGGAAATGGGAGATAAATCGCGGTTGTATGATATCTACATTTTGATTTTGCTTGTTATTGGCGGTGCGATTGTTGGTTTCCATATCATTCGCCAGTTTCGTAGGCAACACCTTTTAATTAAGGAACTGGATGTTGCCGAAAAAAATGCCACCGTGGCCGCTCAAACCAAAGAAAACTTTTTGGCCAATATGAGCCACGAAATCCGAACGCCTTTGAGTGGAATATTGGGCTTTACCAATCTATTACAAAAAAGACCTTTGGATGATACCGCTGCGGAATTTGTTTCCTCTATTCAGCGCTCGGGAGAAAATCTCATGGCCATCATCAACGATATTCTCGATCTCTCCAAAATTGAAGCTGGAATGATGCGCATCACGCCAGGCGTGTTCAGTATTAACGGTTTAATTAACTCTGTGGAGACGCTGTTTTCCGAGCGTGTGAAAGAGAAAAAACTGACCATATCGAGTCAGGTAGATCCATCTATTCCAGATACATTAATTGGAGATGCTACCAGACTTACACAAATTCTGGTCAACCTCATCGGAAACGCCATTAAATTTACACAGCAGGGAAACGTAAATATCGAAGTTTATAATAAAGAACAGCTTGATGGTAAAATTACAGTCGGTTTTAAGGTTTCTGATACAGGGATTGGAATAGATAAAGAAAAATTAACCGAAGTTTTCGAACGATTTAATCAGGGCGAGGATTCCATCACCAGAAACTACGGTGGAACGGGTTTAGGCCTATCTATTGTAAAAAATCTGATTTTGCTACAGCATGGAAACATCGAAGTGAGTAGTGAACAAGGTAAGGGAACAACTTTTAATTTTTACATCCCTTATGGCATTTCTGCAGAACAAATACAAAATGTACCGGCATTAGATGTAAATCATTTTAAGGATAAAAATAATATGCCTTGGCGGGTTTTAGTGGTAGATGATAATGCCATTAACCAAAGTTTAATGAAGCATTTGTTGTTGCAGTGGAACGTGGATTTTGACATTGTTGCTAACGGATTAGAGGCAGTTAATCGGTTGCGTGAGCATGTTTACGATTTAATTTTGATGGACATACAAATGCCACAGATGGACGGTTATACGGCAACGCAGCAAATTCGGGAAGTGTTGCAATTGGATACTCCAATAATTGCAATGACGGCACATGCAATGGCAGGTGAGCGAGAGAAATGTTTAAGCAGGGGTATGAACGATTACATTTCTAAACCAATTAAAGAAGAAGAACTTTTTAAGCTGATTTCTAGTTTTGGATTGCAGGAGCATCCTCAACAAACGGTAGAAAATGTAACTGTTGAAAATAGTTTTAAATTTATCGATCTGGATTACATGCGATCAATTAGTGGAGGCGATGTCGATTTTGAAAAAACAGTTACTCAGCAATTTATAACCAATGTACCCAAGCATTTACAGCAGTTAAAAACTGCCTATCAAAATAATGATTTTGTTACGGTAAATATGCGGGCGCACGATTTTAAAACCAGTATTGCCATGCTCGGCTTGTTAGATACCCTGGTAGAAAAATTGGATCTTATTGAATTGGTTTCTGAACAAAATCAAGTGACGGAACACACACTAAAAGATTTAGAATACGTGTTAATGCAAGCAGTTGCCGAAGCAAAAATATTCTTACCACAACTTTAAAAAGATTTAGATTATGGATTTGTTTTCTCCTTTTAACCTACGCAACTTAACGTTAAAGAATAGGGTAGTGCTTTCTCCAATGCAGCAATACAGTGCAAAAAATGGCATTCCTGGAAACTGGCATTTGGTACATTTAGGAAGCCGGGCAGTTGGTGGTGCTGGTTTAATTATCACCGAATGCACAGCGGTAGCGCCTAAAGGTTTAGCTACTTTAAGTGATGTAGGGATTTGGAATGAGGAACAAAAAAATTCCTGGAAAACTATTGTAGATTTTGTTCACGAACAAGATGCTAAAATTGCGATTCAGCTGTGGCATTCGGGAGGAAAGGGAAGTTTAAAACATCCAAATGAAGGGATGAAGCCATTAACGCCAGAAGAAGGCGGATGGACGGTGAAATCGTGCTCCGCAATAGAGATGAACGGAGTAGCCTGGCAAGCATTTACCCTTGAAGAAATTTCTGAATTAAAACGGGATTTTGCTAATGCAGCAATACGTGCGGTAGAAGCCGGCTTTGATGCCATAGAAATCCACGCGGGTCATGGTTACCTGTTTCACCAGTTTTATTCTGCCGTGATCAATAAGCGACAAGATGAATACGGCGGCAGCTTGGAAAACCGAATTCGTTTTTTGGTAGAAACCGTTAACGAAATAAGAAGCGTAATTCCAGAAGGCATGCCGCTATTGGTCAGAATTTCGGCTGTAGATTACATCGATACCACAGAAGGATGGACTTTGGAAGATAGTATAACGCTTTCAAAAACACTTAAAGAAAATGGGGTGGATTTTGTTACCGCCTCTGGTGGAGGATTTACCAATGTAAGTAAAGACAAGGTTTTTCCTGGATACCAGGTTCCGTTTGCAGCTGCCATTAAAGAGCAAGTGAACATCGCCACTGGTGCTGTCGGGATGATTACCAGAGCCGATCAAGCAAATGAAATTGTGGCTAGCGGTAAGGCAGATTTGATTATCATTGCCAGAGAACATCTACGTGATCCGTATTTCGCTCTCCACTCGGCTAAAGCTTTGGGTGTTGATATAGAAGTCCCTTGGCAGTATAAAAGAGCTTTTTTAGTTTATATTAACTGATTTCAATATGGAAAAAGACGGTGCTTCGGTTGTAATTACCCATCATATTTTAAACGATAAACAGCAAGAATATGAACAATGGCTAAGTGAAATTATACCTATCTCTAACCATTCTGAAGGGTTTATAGATCTACAGATTGTAAGGCCCATTCCGAAGCTTACCTTTGTGTATACCGTAATTATTCGTTTTGATACTATTGAGCATCTCAAAGTTTGGATGGAATCTGACGATCGAAAACGAATGATCGATAAGGCACAGCCATTCTTTAGAAAAAATGATCGGTATCAAATCAAATCAGGTTTAGATTTTTTATTTAACAAGGAAAGTGAAGGCATCAAAACGCCTCTTCGCTGGAAACAATTTCTCGCCACCTGGTCGGCCATTTACCCATTATCAATCCTAGTGCCGTTGCTCTCATTGCCTGTGTTAAGACTGTTGAATATTTCTGTAAATCATTATTTTGACGCCTTTATAAATTCTGGATGTATTGTGCTGTTAATGGTTTACGTGGTAATGCCGAATTACACTAAAATTATTAAGAAGTGGCTTTATAAATAGCATTTTCATTTTATCATTTCAAGTTGTTCAAAAAGCAGCAGACATTATTCTATTTGTCTGCTGCTTTTTTATTGCGGTTTTCCTTAGAACAGAAACTTAATCAATTCTTTTTGATTTCGCCTTCGGTGGGTTTTGCGTTAGGGATTGAAAGGGTTTAGTG
This sequence comes from Pedobacter sp. Leaf41, assembly GCF_001422545.1. Taxonomy (GTDB): domain Bacteria; phylum Bacteroidota; class Bacteroidia; order Sphingobacteriales; family Sphingobacteriaceae; genus Pedobacter. Next base: position 627,202 of record NZ_LMLE01000006.1, read on the forward strand.
CCAATTTTTTATTGGTACCGTAGCGAAGCGGAGCCCTGCAAAGCCCGACCCTTGCGTAGCTTGGGTAACGCCCAGATGGATTGGAAAATTCATGCAGAATGAAAGGTGAATCTCACCCATTTATCGCCTTAGCCCTCTATTTAACGACATTTTTTGCCCGTTCATCGAAGGGTGATTTCTTGAGCTTGAGCCTTGTATTAGTTTTACACCAACAAGCTAATACAATAAAAAACCCTAACATTATGGAAATCCTACAAACCCCAGAAAACGCATTATCTCATTCAACAGTAACAGCCATCATCAATGCGCCGTTTGAAAAAGTAAATATCGCCGATTGGTTATTAAACCTTCCCGACGCTGAATATCAAAGGTGCTCAACCCAGCATATTGGTGCTGCCATTTCTTCAACCTACGATGGGCAGCCTGTATCACTAAACGTCGAAACTATCGGTGATGCGCTGATGGTTCAACATTATCTAGCTGTTGAGCACCGCCCGGATTATTGCCGGATGCTTTCCATTTCTGATTCGATTACCAAAGGTGGCCGTACAAAAGTTCAGGTACTTTGGGAACTTAAAGCCACAAAAATAGACGAACAAACCACTTTGTATACTAACGAAATTCACGCCACTGCTACACCAGAGATGTTCGAATATTTAAAAGCGCATAACATAAATTTAGCTGAAGCTGCCGCTTCCAGACAAGCCGCTTCTGATGAGCACAACCATGAAGAAACGCCAAACTTTGCAAAAAGTATTGAAAACAAAGCATTAACAGGAAAGTATAACCAACCCTTTTAAAACCGATCATGAGCTTAGTTCAATAGGCTCAATCGTTAAACAACCACAATGAGTTGCTAAATCTATCTCAGCTGATCTCAACGATTACTTTCGCCCATTCACCGAATTGCAAATTAAAATGATAGGTTTCTGAGATAGATTTACAATAGAAAAAAACAAGAACCAAAAAATTACGACTATGAAAACAACATTACTAAGTTTTAGATACGAATTGGAAAAAAAAGAACCACGTACCAATGATGGAGGAACTACGAGAGGTGCATCTGTTACTGATTTTCCAGCATCGATTGGCATTGCCGGAGTTTCAATGAGATTGCAACCTGGAAGTATGCGTGAATTACATTGGCATGCCAACGCTGCAGAATGGGCGTATGTAATTTCAGGAACCGTTCGTACTACCATTATTCATCCTGATGGACATAGCTATGTTGATAATTTTGAGCCTGGCGATGTTTGGTATTTCCCTAAAGGATATGGTCATTCCATCCAGGCAACCGGAACGGAAGATTGCCATTTCATTTTGATATTTGATAATGGAAATTTTTCTGAAGACCACACCTTCAGTGTTACCGATTTTGTTTCTTGTATGCCACCAGAAATTGTAGCTCAGAACTTGGGTTTAACGCTCGAAGAGGTTGCCGCACTACCTCAAAAAGAAGCTTATTTTGCAGCGGGAGTGGTTCCTGATGAAATGTCATTCGTTGCGCAAGCTCGCCCAGATGAAAAAGATATTCAGTTAACTAGTTTTCACCGATACCCTTTACATGCGCAACAACCAAGAATTGTACCTGGTGGAGGATTACAGCGATTGGTTAGCAGTAAAGAATTCCCGATCAGCAGTACCATGTCTGGTTCTATTATCGAATTGCAACCTGGTGCTTTAAGAGAAATGCATTGGCACCCAAATGCAGACGAATGGCAATATTACATTTCTGGTCAGGCCGAGATGTCGGTTTTCCTGGCCGAATCTACCGTGGTAACCGAACAATTTAACGCTGGAGATGTAGGTTATGTGCCAATGGGAGCGGGGCATTATATCAAAAACACAGGAGATACAGTTTGTAAAATCCTGATTGGCTTCAATAGCGGAACCTATCAATCTATCGATTTAAGCGAGTGGCTGGCTGGAAATCCTAAAGATGTAGTGGTAACTAACTTCGGATTAAAAGACGGTGAAATTGAAAAATTTCCAACTGAAAAAATCTTTATTCAACCTAAAATATAATTTCAAACCTCATTTAAACTATTAATTATGAAAACGACACAAATTAAAATTACAGCCCGCATCAGCTTGTTCTTAGTGATGCTTTTGGGCTCGGTACAATTTTCTCTGGCTCAAACTTCAGCACCGACGGCAAAGGCCAATACCTCAAAAATTTGGGGTGCTGTAGATGGAATTTCCATCGAAGGGATGGTTCAAGGTCCTTCTACCGAAGTTACGCCGCTACAAATTGCCTGCGTTTTTGAATATACCGAAGGCGATATTTTCAATTCTCCACCAGCATTGCCCGAAGCGGTAAACGGAATGGTACATCTTGATAAAAGCCTGAATGGTTTGATCACTGAAATCCGTAAATCAGGTAAATTTGCAGGCCATTCTTTAGAAACTTTATTAATTACGCCACCAGCCGGAACTATCGGAGCAAAAAAACTATTGCTAATCGGTTTAGGCGATCGAAATAAATTTACACCCGAGTTAATGAAGCAAGTGGCTAGCGTGGGTATGGAGGAAGCATTGCGATTAGGAGTTACTGAATATGCATTCGCAAGCGACCTTAAAGATGCGGGAATTGATTCTCCTACAGCGGAAGTTGCGGGTTATGGCGTAACGGGCGCTGTTAATGCCTACAGAACCCAGATGTTTTTGAAAGCGAAAAAGATGGCAAACTTTAAACCGATTCAAAAAATAACGTTATTGGCTGGCCCAGCTTACTTTACAACTGCTGGAGAAGGTATTAGCCAGGCCATTACAGCTTTAAAATAATTGATAGTCGGTTACAAAGATAAATTCCAAAATGCAACAGCCAATGGTTTCTTCAGTTAATAGCTCTTTACAGCCGGCACAGATAGCCATGCAAGAAAAGTTGGCCATATGCCTGGCGTTAGTTGCCGGATTTGTTGATGCAACGGGACTGATTAAGTGGAAAACTTACGTATCTTTTATGAGTGGAAATACCACGCAGTTAGGATCAGCGATTTCTTCGGATCAATTCGGAACGATGATTATATCGCTTACTGTTATCGGCTGTTTTGTATGCGGCATTTACTTGGGAACCTGCTTATCGTTATCAAAACTTAACAAAACGAAAGCTTTAACATTCTATCTCGTTTCGGGAATCTTAATCGTTTATACAGTGGCCGCCAATGTTTTTGCGATACCAGCTATTCCATCTGTTGCCATTATTGGATTAGCGATGGGATTAATGAACGCAATCGTAACCGCCGTTGGCAACCAAAATGTGAATACCGATTTTGTAACCGGGACATTGAATAGTCTCGCCAGGAATACGGCAATGCTAACCATGAGCAATGACGAGTTAGAAAATACAAAGTATAGATCAAACGCCATACACCTTTTACTGGTTTGGCTTGGCTTTTTATCCGGTGCATTTATGGCGCATTATGCCTTAATCATTTTTGGTGCCTGGATCTTGCTATTGCCTGCACTTGTACTGCTTATCTGCTCACGATTTTATAAATCCAACCGCAATTAATCCAGGTGCTGATGGAATTCTGGAAACTTTAGAACCCTTAAAACTAAATAATTATGTCACTAAAACCAACCGTCAGCAATGCTGACCATGTACAAGGAAATATGGATGCCGATCTTGTTATTGTAGAATATGGCGATTATCAATGTCCATACTGCGGAGCTGCTTATCCTATCCTTAAAAAATTAATGAGTCAATTTGGAGATCAAATCAAATTTGTGTTCAGGAATTTTCCGCTTTCAGAAATGCATCAGTATGCGAGAGCTGCGGCACTGGCTGCCGAAGCCGCTGGTTTGCAAGGTAAATTTTGGGAGATGCACGACGCTATTTACGAAAACCAGCGAGCGCTAAACGAAACGCTACTGAAGAAGTTAGCTGAAAAATTAAAACTCAATATTACTCAATTTGAGGAAGACATAAAAAGTCCAAAGCTGGCAGAAAAAGTCGATGCAGACTTTGAAAGCGGGGTGATGAGCGGCGTAAATGGTACCCCATCGTTTTACGTAAACGGAAAAAAATTCGATGGTGGTGCAGAAGATTTACTGCAACTGATTAGCGCAGAAGAAGAATAGCATTGGTACAACAGCTGCGATATTTAAAATTAATGCCGAAAGCGATTGATTTTTATCATAGATCAATTTGATCTGAAATTCTCAAAGCTACATTTGTACTAGAAGTAATTAAAAAACCCTATAAATATTGATCATAAACTTAAAACTTAGAAACCATGAGTACACTAAAATTAAAAGACGGAACAGAGATTTTTTACAAAGACCAAGGTAAAGGACAAACTTTAATGTTTCACCACGGATGGCCGCTATCATCAGATGATTGGGATGCGCAAGTGATATTTTTCTTACAGAAAGGTTATCGCGTAGTCACTCACGACAGGAGAGGACATGGTCGCTCAAGTCAGGATATTTACAGCCATACCATCGAGCAATACGCGTCTGATGCAGCTGAATTGGTAGCGTTTCTTGATCTGAAAGATGTGATCCACATCGGGCACTCAACAGGCGGTGGCGAAGTGATTCGCTATGTGAACAAATATGCCAATGGCAGAGCCAAAAAAGCAGTTTTAATCAGTTCAGTTCCACCGATTATGGTGGCTAACGACAGCAATCCTGATGGAGTTCCAATGTCTGTTTTTGACGGTATCAGAGAACAGACTTTGAACAACAGACAGCAGTTTTATATCGATTTAACTTTTCCTTTCTACGGCTATAACCGAGAAGGTGCTAATGTGAAAGAAGGCGTACAGAGAAACTGGTGGAGACAAGGCATGATGGGCGGAATTGTGGCGCACTATGAAGGAATCAAAGCATTTTCTGAAACCGATTTCAGAGAAGATTTAAAAGCAGTGGATATTCCTGTATTAGTTTTGCATGGTGAAGATGATCAGATTGTACCTTATCAAAATGCTGCTTTAAAATCAATTAAATTATTGAAAAACGGTACCATAAAAACGTATCCTGGTTTTCCTCATGGAATGCCAACAACTGAAGCAGCGACAATAAATAAAGATCTTTTGGAGTTTATTGAAGCATAGTCACAAAATTTTGGTAACTTCATTATCAGTTACTTGTATAAAAATAAAGCCTTTCATTTCTGAAAGGCTTTATCTGAAACAAACCATATTATAGATGTTATGGTTTGCAATCTATCTTTCTATCCTATCCAGGCATAGATCGTCCCGTGTTAAACTAGATGCTCCTAATTTGACATTGTAAATTTAGCTATTGTTGCTATTGCGTTATATAGCCCTTTACTACCATTCTTATTTAATTTTTTTTCTCTATCAGATTGATATGTCTTTGATAAATTCGTTGCTGAATTTCATTGCGACTAACTGCTCGTAATGAACAAATCCGCCTTTAGCGAGCTGCTGACACTGGATGTCCTTCCAAATTTCAGGTTGTAAATAACTAATATAGTTTTAGATAGATTCTAAGAATTTTATCCGTTTTCAGATTTAATTAATAAGCAAAACTTAATGGTAAAATCTATGGTTGTAAAAGAAAGCAACCCTACAGAACATACCATGAAAACAAAAGACACAGGAAGCGATCCAAAATTCGCGTCTAAAACAACTGTTGACGATTCTCCGGCCTTAAACGATTTGTTTAAGGATTCAATTGCAGATTTATATTGGGCAGAAAACCACCTGGTTAAAGCCTTGCCAAAAATGATTTCGGCAGCTACAGCGGATTCGCTTAAGAAAGCGATCACCTCTCATCTAGAAGAAACTAAAACGCATGTAAAAAGACTAGAGCAGGTTTTTGAGCTGATGGGCGAAAAGGTCATCGCCAAGAAATGCGATGCCATGGAAGGTTTAACTAAAGAAGCGGAAGGAATTGTTGAAGAAACGCCACCTGGAACTGCAACAAGAGATGTGGGTATTATTCTCGCTTCGCAGAAAGTAGAGCATTATGAAATTGCCAGTTATGGCGGCCTTCATCAATTGGCCATTACTTTGGGTTTAACAGATGTTGCTGATGTATTGGCGCAAACGCTTGAAGAAGAAAAATTAGCGGATACAAAACTAACTGATATTGCAGAAAACGAAATCAATTACAACGCGGCTGAGGAGGCATAAAGATTAAAAATATGGCAAAGAAAAATGCTGAAAATAGTCCAGCGCCTGCACAGCAGGAAAATGATAAAACCAATAAATTAGAAGCTTTTGTGGCTGATTCGACTGGACAAAAGCTCACAACCAACCACGGCGTTAAAATTAATGACGACCAAAATTCACTAAAGGCAGGCGATAGAGGAGCCACACTTCTGGAAGATTTCATCCTTCGGGAAAAGATTACTCATTTCGATCACGAGAGAATTCCAGAACGTGTTGTACATGCTCGGGGATCAGCAGCACATGGTGTATTTAAGGTATACGAAGATATGTCTGAACTCACCCGGGCAGCTTTTTTATGCGACCCTGGTGCTGAAACCCCTGTGTTTGTTCGGTTTTCTACCGTAGCAGGGTCGAGAGGATCGACAGATCTTGCAAGAGATGTACGCGGATTTGCCGTGAAATTTTATACCCAGGAAGGCAATTTTGACCTTGTGGGAAATAATATGCCTGTATTTTTTATTCAAGATGCTATTAAGTTTCCAGACTTGATACATGCTGTTAAACCAGAGCCAGATAACGAAATGCCTCAGGCAGCATCCGCTCACGATACTTTTTGGGATTTTATCTCACAGCTACCTGAGTCTGCGCACATGATTATGTGGGCCATGAGCGATAGGGCATTACCAAGAAGCTACCGGATGATGGAAGGTTTCGGTGTGCATACTTTTCGTTTCGTAAATGCAGAAGGTGTTTCCAACTTTGTTAAATTCCATTGGAAACCTTTATTGGGAGTTCATGCCGTAGCTTGGGATGAAGCCCAGAACATTTCTGGTAAAGATCCTGACTTTCACCGAAGAGATTTATGGGATGCGATCGAAGCAGGTGCATTTCCTGAATGGGAGTTAGGCGTTCAAATTGTACCAGAGGCTGATGAATTTAAGTTTGAATTCGATATTCTCGATCCAACGAAAATTATCCCAGAAGAGCTGGTTCCTGTTCAAAGAATTGGAAAAATGACCTTAAATCGGAATCCAGATAACTTCTTTGCAGAAACAGAACAGGTGGCCTTCCATGTCGGCCATGTAGTTCCTGGGATAGATTTTACTAATGATCCATTATTGCAAGGCAGGTTGTTTTCGTACACCGATACGCAACTTATCCGTTTAGGTGGACCAAATTTTCACGAAATTCCAATTAATCGTCCGGTAGTTCCGGTGCACAACAATCAACGAGATGGTTATATGCGCCAAACGATAAACCGCGGCAAAACAAGTTACGGTCCAAACGGTATTGCTAATCAAGATCCTCAGCAAGTAAAAGCTGCTGATGGTGGTTTCGTGAGTTATAACGAACGAATCGATGCCAAGAAAATCCGGGCAAGAAGCAGAAGCTTCTTTGATCATTTCTCGCAAGCGAGATTGTTTTTTAATTCGCAAAGCGATCCAGAGAAAAACCACATTATCGATGCCCTAAGTTTTGAGCTTGGTAAGGTTAAGGCGGTAGAAATTCGTGAGCGCATGTTGGCAGTTCTGGCGCAAATTGATAGAGGTTTAGCTGCGGAAGTTGCTTATGCACTAGGTTTACATATTCCAGAAATTGCTTTAGAAGATTTAAATAATAGTATTCCAGCAGATGCTGATCGAGCAGATTATGCTTCTGAAAATCCGGAAGGAAGTTTGGCAAAATCTGATGCATTGAGTATGGCCGGAACGGTGAAGGACACTATTAAAACAAGAAAGATCGCAATTTTGGCAGCTGATGGCGTAGATGAAAAAGCAATAAGCACCGTTAAAACTGCTTTAGTAGCAGAAGGAGCCATAGTACACATCATCGCTCCAAAATTAGGAGAAATCATTTCTGAAGGAGATCAAAAAATTGTTCCTGACGAAAGTTTTCTTACAGCAGCTTCGGTGTTATATGATGCGGTTTATGTTGCTGGTGGTGCGAATAGTGTAGCCACTTTAGAGGCAGAAGCGAACGCCGTACACTTTTTAAACGAAGCGTTTAAGCATTGCAAGGCCATTGCCGCAGATAATGAAGCCATACAGGTGTTAGAATCTACTTATTTCCATAAGAAGTTGCCAGCTGAATATTCGAAAGAAACGGTGTTGAGAGAAGGGGTTATAGTTTCGGGAGATTTGAAAGAGTTAACAAGTACATTTATTGAAATGATTGCCCTCCATCGCTTTTGGGAACGTGAGAATCCACGGAAAATTCCAGCATAATCACAAAAAAAAATGGCGCCATTTGGCGCCATTTTTTTTGTTTTAAGGTTTTGTAAATAGTCAATGTTATCCTGATATTTTTGCCAAATGCGCTTCCAGCAACTCAATTCCTTTCTCATTCCCCTGCATCGCAGCAAAATCCAACGCATGTTGTCCTCTATTATCCATTAAATTGGCATCAGCACCGCTAGCCAGTAGTAATTGCAAAACGTCATTTCTACCAAACATAGCTGCAAACATTAATGCCGTTCCTCCGTTTCCATGTTTCAAATCTAAGTCTGCCCCATGTTTAATCAATAATTCGGCAATGCCAATATAACCCTTAAATGCCGAACCCATTAAAGCAGTATTGCCGCCGAAATCAGCAGCATCGATATTGGCACCATGCTCAATCAATAATTTGGCTGCTTCCGGTTGATTATTATAACAAGTGATGATCAGAGGCGTATATCCCTTTTCATCTTGAAAATTTAAGTCTGCATTGCGGTGAATCAATTCATTTAAAACTTCAATTTCTCCTTTTCTTGCAGCTGGTATAATGAGTAAGTTTATGTCGTTCATGTTCATACAACCTTGCTATGATTCAAAAGTTTTAAAACTTCAATTTCTCCTTTTCTTGCAGCTGGTATAATGAGTAAGTTTATGTCGTTCATGTCCGTACAACCTTGCTATGATTCAAAAGTTTTAAAAGCTATTTTCCGTACACAAGTATCTTCAATTCTTTTCCTTCTGAGCTCTGCTGCAGTGTATTACTCAAAGCCGAAAAGCACTTTTCATAGTCAACACGTTCATTAAACATCCGGTGCCCCCTAAGTTTTAATAAGACTTTAAGAAAGGTGATTGCAATTGTAGCATCAGGATGTGCTGAGAAAAACTCCAGGTATTTTTTGTTTCTGATCGTCGCGTTCATATCATCCAAATCAATGTTTAAATGTCCAGCTCTAACTTGAGCGCTATCAATTTCATCAGCAATGTTAATGGTGGTGTTATTTTCAAAAATCAACATTCGATAAGATTTCGGCAGGAAAGCATATATCTTTTTGGCTTCTTCATAAGTTTTAGTCGAATCTGGGCCTAGAAAAATAGCGATTTGCTTATTTTCCATTTCACATGGTTTTTTAAATGCAAACGCGAAATCCTTTCCATTTATTGGTTGAAAATATTGCTTTTTTGAGTTTAGATCATAAATGAAAACATACTTATTGTTCGCGGTAAATTCAATATGGCCGGTTAATTCTAGGCTATCGGTTTGAGCAAATGCGTTAAATGCTGCCAGGAAGCCGATCATCAATAGAATTCTTTTCATAAAGAGTATTGTTAAGTTTAGATACCTAATGTAAAGTATTTAATTCACTATATATACCCAGCGCTGATTGGCTTTTTCTTCCTCTTTAAATCGCTTCTGATCAATTTATTTCAATTTAATATTCTGTTAATCAACTGTTTGATGTTAAAATTGATTTTAAAAAATCCGGGGTTCATCACTTTTGCGTACATCATGTCATAACAGAAACAAAAACCATGAAAAAATTATTTTTATCGGCAGTGGCTATAGTAGCTATCGCAATTGCATCAAACACATCAGTTCAGGCTCAGGAAAAAACCAAAATGGTTGGCGGTGCTGCAATGTATCCATCGAAAGACATTGTAGACAATGCAGTGAACTCAAAAGACCATACTACATTGGTTGCAGCAGTTAAAGCAGCTGGTTTAGTAGAAACATTAAAAGGAGCGGGCCCTTTCACCGTGTTTGCACCAACAAACAGTGCTTTTGCTAAATTACCAGCAGGTACAGTTGAAACATTGGTTAAACCAGAAAATAAAGCAACGTTAACCAAAATCTTAACCTATCATGTGGTATCAGGAAAGCTAGATAGCAAAGCAATTGCAAAAGCAATTAAAGCTGGTAAAGGAAAAGCTGAACTAACTACAGTTGAAGGTGGTAAACTTTGGGCTTGGATGGAAGGCAAAAAATTAATGTTGAAAGACGAAAAAGGTGGTATGAGTACCGTTACAATCGCTGACGTGTATCAAAAAAATGGTGTTATCCATGTAATCGATACCGTTTTAATGCCAAAATAATCATCCCTATAGTAATGTTAAACCGCATCGAAATGTTTCGATGCGGTTTTTTTATTTATTGCATAATGCTAAAATTCCATTTTATAGGCGATCACTGAATTGGCATTAAAAGTTGGGACATAAAGCATTTTGTTTTTCGGATCGTAGCCGATATCTGCAGTGTTCATTTTACCTCTCACATCCAAAAGCTTTTGCTTACTGCCATCTTTTTTGATGTGGTAAATAATTCCTTCCCAGCAGGTAACAATAAAATTGCCCCTTCCATCAGGTTCGAGGCCATCGCCAGAAGCTTCCAAATCTTCAGCAATTTGAGTTGCAACTTTATGCTTGTTAAACTTTAATAATTTTGTGCCTGACAACACATGAAGTTCGTTATTAATAAATTTTAAACCGTTAGCAGCTGTTACATTTTCCAAATAGATTTCGCTTTTGTTGTTAATTATCCGATGAATTTTATTTGTTCTCGTATCTGAAACATAAATTATTCCAAGTCTATCTATCGCAATATCATTCAGGAAAACAGCTTCCGGAACTCTTATTGTTGCGGTGATTTTAGCAGTGGCAGTATCAATCTCATGTACCACATCAAGGTCGGCTACATAAAGCTTTCCACTGTAAATCGCCATTCCTTTTGGTGCATTTAAACCCGTAATCCAGGTTAAATTTTTAGTGCTTCCGTCTCGATTTAAAATGGCGATACCGCCTTTGGTGTCTTTCTTATTCGCCGCACCATCAATCAGTGACACATACATTTGTTGTTTTTGAGGGATATAAACAACCGATTCCGGTACGGCAAGCTGATCTTTAGACTTCCATATCTCTTTCAGACTGGTGCTTTGAGCATTTAAAGATAATGCTGTAAAAAGCAATGTCGTGGACAAAATGTATTTCATGTTTTAAATTTGGAGGATGATTAGCAAAATATAAAATTTAACATCCCGATACAAACTTTTATGGAAATCACCCTTTGAGGTATTGCATCCTACCGTGATGTGTGGCAATTTTAGTGAAAATAAAAGAGGGTTATGTTGTACAAAATATTATTGCTTGTTTTGATGCTTTCATCTTACGGTGAAACAGATGCACAAAACAAAAAAGTGGTTAAAAAAGCAATTGTGGTAAAGCAAGTTTCGCCATTATTTGTAGGCAATTATGAAGGAATCAATAATGCTAAAGCCATTTCAATTAATTTGAAAGCCGATGGAGTTAAGGTTTCAGGATCATTAATCCTGAATGGAGAATCAGCCAAAATTTCGGGCATTGCTTCAAAAAATATTGCCAGTGGGAAAATTATCGAAGATATTAGTGGTAAAGTCTATGCTTTTTATGGAGAACGAAAATCAAACAAATTATTCTTTTCGATTACTTTTCCAGAATATAATAACCAGGTGGTTAAAATGGAGCTCACTAAAATTATTGCGCTAAACACTGCCAATTTAACTAAGCAAAGAGATTCGAGATTATTGGGCACCTGGCGCAATACCGAAGTTATCAGCAGTGGGAGTGGAGAGTTTTATTCATCTTTTTCTACCGATTATTTTCTTACGCTCAATGCGGATGGAAGCGCCTTTGCTTGGTCTGGAAAAAGCGCTGGCGGAACCAAAGATGTTATAGTTGATGCCAATGGAAATGGTAAAGCCCAAAAGATGGAGTGGTACACGCAAGGTAAAAGTCTATTTTTTGTTGATCCTTTAAGTAGAAAGCAATCATCGGTAAGCTTTTATGCAGCGCCAGCCAGAATGATGTTATCTACCAGCAATAGCAAAAAGGTTTACCATCGAATGAAGTAATTTACTCTACTTCTGCATTAACTTTCTCTTTTGCTAGTTCAAGATCGTCTTGTGTGGCTTGCGGTTTTTCATTTTGGCTTTCTGCCTTCGGGTTATGTTGCAATTCCACGCACATAGGGAAGTGATCGGAGCCACAATTTTCCAAGCGTTTGATAGCGTTAAGCGTAAAATCTGTTGAGCAGAAGATGTGATCTAATGGAAAACGCAAGAAAAAATAATTGGCATTAAAGGAGTTGAAAAATCCTCTGCCACGTCTTGGGTCAAGCAATCCGCTAATTTTACCGAATAATTCAGTGGTATAACTCCAGGCCACATCATTCAAATCGCCCATCACAATAACTGGGTATTTATCAACTTTTGCTTTGTTTGCCACCAACAAAATCTCTTTGTCCCGCTCTGTAGATCGAGGATTTTCTTGCGGTACTGGTGGCTCTGGATGTAAACAAAACAATTTAATCAACTGTCCTGATGGTAATTTCACCAGAGTTTCAATAGAGGGGATATCACTTTTGACGAGGTAATTTACCTGACCATCAATTAATTCATATTTAGAGTATAACAGCATTCCGTAGGTATTTTCCAGCGGAATTTTAACTTGATGTGGATAATCGTTGCTTAGGAAATCCATTTCCTGCTGCCACCATAAATCGGTTTCTACCAATAGAACCACATCCGGCTTGCACTCGGAGATGATCGTAAGATATTCATTCGCTTTTCTATTCTCCTGAAAAACGTTTCCGATGAATAATTTTAGGGTAGAAGAAGTTTCCTTGTTTTTAGCATCAATAATCTGTTTTTTACCAAAAATGGTGAAGGGAATAATCAGATATAATAAATAAAAAAGGTTAAGCAATAAAGCAACTATAATAACGAGATCAACTGTGGTTTTTGGAAAATCAAATAAAAATATAATCCCAACCAGCACCAGGTTTAATGCCAGCTTTTGCAACCTTGGGTATTCAAACACCCTGAAAATCCAGAAGTCGTGACGGATGAATGGAATGAGTGTTGAAATGATAATCAACAAACTAAAAGAAAATAGAACTGAATGCATCAAATAGGAAAGTTCGGCAGGCGACCGAGCGCTTTAAGTTTAGTTTACAATTTTTAGAACGTATTTAACACCTCTTTGTTTGTTTTGAACACGTGAAATAGTTGATTCAACCTTGAATTTTTAATCTGTCTGAATGTTCGACGGAAAAATAACGAAAGTTTGCAGATGCCAACTTCAATTGTAAATTCCTCAAGGGCATCTGTTTAATGTAAAATATGGCTAAAATTCTTTAAATTTAATTCATATTGGTTGTGCTTTCAGGATTTCTTAACATTTAATTAGCATAATTTGTAGCTTTGACAAAATGTCCCTTGAAAATCTGAACGATAGCGACGAATTAAGATACCTCGAACACTTAAAAAGTGGTCGCAGGGAGGGTTTTGATTTCATTTATTCCACTTATAGCCGGCTGCTATTGCCAAAACTGCAGCGCATGGTTAAGAATAATGAAGTTGCTGATGAGCTTTTGCAGGATATTTTTCTAAAAGTTTGGATAAACAGGAATGATATCGACTTATCTAAATCTTTTAAAGGCTGGATTTTTACCATTGCGCAAAATACGGTTTATGGCTACTATCGAAAATTAGCTTTAGACATTAAAATGCAGAAATACCTGATCGAAACCTTTGCAGAATTCTACAATCAAACCGAAGATTATATTTTTAACAAAGAACGTTACGCTTTATTAAACTCTGCGATAGATAAGTTACCAGCTCAACGCAAGGAAATTTTTAAACTTTGTAGGTTAGAAGGTAAAAGTTATCAGGAAGCTGCCGAAATTCTAGCAATAAGTCCTTCAACTGTGAGTAATCAACTGGTAAATGCAACGAAATACGTAAAACGCTATGTTTTTTTTCATTCTCAGGAGTTTATTATGCTCTGTATTCTGGCTTATTTAAAAAAATAACAAAAAAAATCAAAGTGCGATAGTGTGTTTGTCCATCTCGTGCATAATATATAATGACAACGATGGAGAAAAACTCAACAAAACCGGAACTATTCGAAAAATTTATTGCTAATGAGAGCAATGCTGCGGAGCTTAACCAGCTTTTTCAGTATTTCGAAGTTGCTGATGAATTGGAGTTGAAAAACTTAATTGCCGCTGAAATTGAAGCCGAAGACTTTGATGCACTTGGAAATCAGCAGCGTCTGGATGCGGTTCATGCCAAACTTACTGAACATCTTTTTGAGAAGAAGAAAAGTAAAGTTTTAACCTTGGTAAGAACTGGCAGCTTGCTTAAAATTGCTGCAAGTCTCCTCCTCATTTCACTATTTGGCTTACTTGCGTACAGGCTTTTAAATCCGGGTCACCAAATTACTCCAGGAACTACAATTGCCACATTAAGTGTTAATGGTAAAAAGACCAAACTTGGGGTAGGACATGACACAACGATTTATCAGAAAAATGGCATTCAGGTAAGTACAAAAGCCGATGGTACTATTGTTTACATGGCTGTAAATGCTGATTCGGCAACGGCCTCAAGGCTGAACACGCTGGAAACGCCGAAAGGTGGCGAGTACAAAGTTACTTTGGGCGACGGCTCAATTGTAATGCTGAACGCCGGCTCGAAGCTAACTTTTCCAACAGATTTTAGAGGAACTGAAAGAAAGGTTTTTGTAGAAGGTGAGGCCTTTTTCAAAGTGGCTAAAAATGCCGCAAAACCATTTATTGTTGCCATTGCTGGCAGTGAAATTAAGGTTTTAGGAACCCAGTTTAACGTGAGCAGTTACCCCGAAGATCGGGAAACAACCGCAACATTGTTAGAGGGAAGCATTCAGTTTTCAAATGCGGGTCGCGAGGTTATTTTAAAGCCAAACCAACAGGTTTCTGCAGGCTACAGCAAATTAGAGGTGAGAAATGTTTCGGCCGATGATTTTGCAGCATGGACCAAAGGTGAATTTTTGTTTAACGATGTTCCGCTGAATGTGGTGATGCAAAAACTTGGGCGCTGGTACAAAGTTGAAGTCGATTTAGCCGCGATGCCGCAGAAAAACCTCTACATCAAAATATCCCGCAAGGCGGATATTGATGAGGTTTTAGAAAACATTTCAAAAGCCACCGGTTACCAATTCGAGATCGAATCGAATAAGATTGTTTTAGAGAAGTAAGATACCCGTCGTCGTCAGTTAACAACCAACCAAACTAAATTTTATGACAAACCACTACTTTCGCTTCGTCCGATCGGGATGCGGCTATTTATTAAACTGGTCGGCATTTCTATGCATAGCGATGCTAGTTTCGCTAAATGTATCGGCGCAAACCAACCAGTACAATTTTGTTAAAGCACCGCTGAATACCGTTATTTCGGAAATTTCGACTAAAACCTCGTATGAATTTGTATATGATGCGGAACTGGTGAAAAAAGCTAAGCCCATCAGTTTAAGCCTTAGTACCACCAGTATCAGAATATTAATGGATGCGGTGGTTAAGGGACAAGATTTTGCTTACGAGATTAACAACAACAAAACCATTGTACTAAAAGCGGTTGCTCAAAATCCGGAAGAATACATTGTTCATGGAATGGTTACCGATAGTATTGGTGGGCCGCTTCCGGGAGCTTCAGTAAAAATTAAGGGTGCCAATAAATATACCACCACAGATGGTAACGGCCATTTTAATATTGGTTTATCCAATAATTATAATAACATAGATGTAAACTACATCGGTTATTTGTCAGAAACAAAAAAGATCGAGAGAAGTGCCGCTCAAAATGTTGTTACCATTAAACTGAAAAGTAACGCTTCCTTATTAGCAGATGTTGTAGTAAATGGCTATCAATCTTTACCGAAAGAAAGACAAACAGGTTCCTTTGCAGTTGTTGACAGTGCGACCTTAAATAGGCAAATTAATCCCGATTTATTAGCAGCCCTAGAGGGTAAAGTTGCTGGACTAATGTATACCAAAAATCCTAATGGGTTAAATGCAGATCAACCAGTATTACGCGGGGTTGGTACTTACTCTGCTAACGTAGGTACAAGTCCTTTAATTGTGGTAGATGGTTTACCTTCAGAACTCACTCTCGATCAAATTAATCCATATGATGTAGAATCAATTACGGTATTGAAGGATGGTGCGGCAGCATCAATATACGGTTCAAGATCTGGTAATGGGGTTATTGTAATTGCTACCAAAGGTGGAAAAGCAAAGGGTGTAAACATAACTCTAAATGCTGATTTGTTTATTACGGGAAAACCTGATATAGATAAAATGCATTATGCATCGACAAGTGATTTGATAGATTATGAAACTGCGGTATATAATACGGAAAGAGCTCGTTTTACCACTACAGAATCCATGTTTAGTGGTTATGGAAACGTTAATAATGGCACAATAAAGTATTATTCACCACTTTACGAACTATACCGTCAACAAGCTACCGGAGCTATCAACACCACTCAGTTAAATAGTACTATTAATCAGTTGAAGCAGAATGATTACATTAAAGATTATGTTGATAACGTTTGGCAAAATGAAGTAAGACAGCGTTACAACTTGTCTTTCAACTCTGGCAACGGAAAAAGCAGCAACTATCTGTCATTAAACTATGATGCATCAGATGAGCGTATGAAGTATAATAATTCTGAAAATTTTAATATCTATAACAAATCTACCTTTAACCTAAAAAAATGGTTAACCGCAACAATTGGGATAAATGCTTCATATAATACAAGTAGCTCAAGCAATTTTGACTACACAAACTATTTGATACAGCCGAGATATGCACAAATCACTGATGCAAACGGCAACTTGGTTTATTCTGATTATGTGAATTTGAGCGATGGCTTTAGCTCTTCCGGTGCGGTAAATGCAGCGGTAATCTCTACATTAAAGAATAATAACAATTTTAAATCATTTGGTTTCAATCTTCTCGAATCAATGCAAGAAGGTTTAACTAAAAATAAGGCAATTAATTTAAGAACGTTTGCAAACGTAAAGGCAAATATCTATAAGGGCTTAAGCTATAGCATGCAGTTTCAGTATGAAAACAGAAATGCCGATAGTGAATCTTTTCATGATAAGAATAGTTATAGAATGCGTTATGCCTATAATTATTTAACAAGTTACAATGCCACAACAGGCATTTATACCCGCAATCTACCCGATGGTGGCAGATATTATCAAATCAATAGGAAAAGTAACAGTTATACATTTAGAAATCAATTAAGCTATGACAATAGTTTTGGCAAAAATCAAGAACATAATATAGCTGCAATTGCTGGGGTAGAGATGAGGCAAACGCTTACACCAAGAACTTTGGAAACCGTAAGGTATGGTTATGATCCGGTTACTTTAAGTTCGACAACTCTAAATACGGCTGCTTTAAGTACTGCAGGTGTAGCCAGTTATATTGGGGGCACGCGTACATTGAGTGCTTTGGCAACTAAACAAGAGCAAGTTAAACATAGATACTTATCTGCTTATAGCAATATGAGCTATACTTTTCAGGGGAAATACAACTTAACCGGAAGTATTCGTGTAGATCAAGCTGACTTATTTGGTGTAGATCCTCAATACAAAAATCGTCCGTTATGGTCAGTTGGTTTAGGCTGGAATGCCAACCGCGAGGATTTTTTGAAAAATGTAGAATGGTTAAACATGCTTAAGTTAAGAGCTACCTATGGAATAAATGGTAATGTTGATCAAAACTCATCACCATATTTAACCGCAACATTAAGAAATGATGTTTTATTTCCATCGCTTCAATATACTAACATATCAGCACTACCTAATCCTAAGTTACGTTGGGAGAAAGTTGCCTCAACTAACTTCGGTATCGATTTTTCGACTTTAAGCAACAGATTAAGGGGTAGTATAGATTTATACAACAAATATAGTAGCGATTTACTCGTAAGTACAGAATTAGACCCAACTGTGGGAGCAATATCTAGGGTGCTAAATAATGGTGCTTTGAGAAACCGAGGAATTGAATTAAACCTTACCGGAGATTGGTATAAAGCCAATGATTTAGCGTTTAGCTCGCAATTCGTAATTGGCTTTAACAAAAACAAAGTAATGGAAGTCAACACTGCCGCTCAAAATGCTTATTCATATATAGGTGCGCCAACTAATTACTTTTTTATCAACCAACAGTATAATTCTTTATACGCTTACCGCTATGGCGGTATGACTAACGGTTACCCATACTTTTTAGATGAAAACGGAAATTCTAACGTTACCTTCAATGCTGCAGGAGTACCCACAGCAGTAAAAGATATCACAAATACAAGCGCTATTGTAAACATGGGATCTTTAACTCCATTATATTCAGGATCATTTAGCCAAAGAGTTAGCTATAAAAGCTTTGAATTAAGCGCAATGTTGGTTTTCTCGGGTGGTAATAAATTAAGAAAAGACGTAACCGATTTATCATCGAATACTGTTTACGATCAGGATATTACTCAAAGATGGACAGCTAATACGATTAGCGAATTACCACGTTTATATGTCGATTATGCCAACTCAGCATTAAATTATGCTTCCACATTGAGTTCATTATGGAAATATTCCGACGTTCAGATATTAGATGCTTCATACATTAAGTTGCGTAACATCATACTATCTTACAATTTACCTCAGCAAGTTAGCCGTTTAATTCACGTCAGTAATGTTCGTTTATCAGGTCAGGTTAACAACTTATGGTATTGGAGTGCGGCTGGCGACGATATTGATCCCGAAACCTATTCTGCAAATTCAGGCACCAGATCATTGCAAATACCTAAAACATTCATTTTTGGTCTTAACGTAACTTTTTAATTAAAAGATGAAAAAATATACTTACATCATAGTAATCTTATTAGTAGTTCTAGTATCAGGTTGCAAAAAATATACTGATATCATTCCGACAGGTTCCATAGTTGTAGAAACTGCTGAAGATTATTATAAACTGGTTTCGCTACCTAATAGAGCCTATCCAATTAATAACTTTCAATACCTGGTTGATGATCAATGGATTCGTGAATCTTATGTGATTGGCCAGAAAAAAAGTATTGACATTATTAATTTTACCTTTGATGATAGTGATGCCCGTACTAATTTGTTATCAGGGTCATCCTTCTATAATCAAACCTACTCTTACATTAATAGATGGAACACAATTATATCACTTGTAGATGGAAGTAAAGGTGAAGATAATATCAAGCAGTTAGCTAAAGCTGAAGCTAAAATTTACAGGGCCTTTGATCATTTTATGTTAGTGAATGTTTATGCGAAAGCATATGATCCGGCTACTGCTGCTACCGATGGTGGAATTTGCATTATGGATAAATATGATCTTGAAGCAAAACCAATAAAGTCTACAGTTGCTCAGGTATATGATTTTATTCAAAAAGACATCGAAGATGCACTTCCTTATCTTCAAAAAGTAACTGTTGATCCATATCATCCTTCTTTAGCATTTGCTTATGGTTTAAAAGCTAAAATTCATTTATTCAAACATGAGTTTTCTCTGGCTAAAGAAGCTGCCCAGAAATCATTAAGTTATAATAATACTATATATGATCTAGTAGCATATAGCAAATTGGGTGGGCCCAGTATGCTTCCGGTTTTAGCAGGAGAAAATCAAGAGGTGTTGAGCTTTATGTATATGACGGGATATACAGAAATGAGCTTTGCATATACATGTATTCTTAGTCCAGAGCTGGTTAAGCTTTTTGGAACAAATGACGCAAGATTTAATCTGTTTATGAATACCTCAAGCACCAGTTTACTTGATGCAGGTGCTGGAACTGCTTATTTCAGTGTTAATTATACAAAATTCTTTTATCCAACTGTTGGTATGAAAACCACTGAGGTGTACTTAATGTTAGCCGAGTGTTATGCGCGGGAAGGTAGTCTTTCAGAAGCTATAGCTATAATTAATCAATTAAGAGCTAAGCGCATTTTAAGTGGTACAATCGCCCTTCCGATTCCAAAGACTATAAAAGAAACTATGAACATCATTATTGAAGAAAGAAGGAAAGAATTGCTTCTTGGATTTCACCGCTTTTTCGATTTAAAAAGGTTAAACAATGAGGCTGACTATGCTAAGACAGTTACACATACTTTTCCAATTGTAAATAAAACTGTTCCTCAGGTTACATATTCACTGAGCCCTAATTCAAGATTATATATCATTCCATTCCCATCGGGAGCAATGAAACTTAACCCCAATTTAAGATTAAACACCAACGAAACCCTTCCGTTTTAAGATGAATTTTAAACAAATTTTACTTCCGATTTCATTTGCGCTCTCCTTAACAGCATTTGGTCAAAAACCGGTTGCAAAACCCGATAGTACGGTTAAAAAAGCTCCTGTTGAATACAGCAAAATTATCCCTGCCAGTGCTATTGGGCAAGATGGACTTTTCAATGTTCGTCAGGTTGATCAAAAATGGTTTTTTGAAATTCCTGATACTTTGCTCGGTAGATATTTGCTTGCCGTGACCCGATATGTGACCACTCCTCAAGGTTTTGGGAGTTTCGGTGGTGAAAAAGTGAACGAACAAACATTATATTTTCAAAAAGGGAATAGCAATAACTTGTTTCTTAAAGGTGTTGTATATCGCCAGGAAGCTAAAAGCCTCGATGGACCTATCTTCCAAGCGATGATGCAATCGCAGGAAAGCCCGATTGTGGCCAGTTTCGATATAAAAGCTAAGAATCCTGTTACGGGGAATTATGTAATCGATGTAACCGATTTTTTTAAGAAAGACGTGGCCGTGGTTTCTATTTCTGCAGATGAAAAATCAACGAAAAAGTTAAATAGTTTAGCCGACGATCGTTCTTTTATTGAGAAGATATCCTGCTATCCGATTAACACCGAAATTAAAACCACCAAAACATATGCAAGTGCTGGTTTGGGAATCCCCGCTGGAGCCTTAACCGGCGCCGTGACATTGCGTTTAAATACCTCCTTTATCCTTTTGCCTAAAGTGCCGATGCGTAAGCGTATTGCTGATGAGCGGGTTGGATATTTCAATAACAAATACATCCTTTTTGATGATGATTATCAACGTACGCAAACCAAATATTTGGTGCAACGCTATCGCTTAGAACCGAAGCAGGAAGATATTGCAAAGTACAAAAAGGGCATTTTGGTTGAGCCAAAAAAACCTATTGTGTATTATATAGATCCGGCTACGCCAAAAAAATGGCGTCCTTATTTAATCCAGGGGATAAACGATTGGCAAAAAGCATTTGAACAGGCGGGTTTTAAAAATGCCATCATTGGTAAAGAATGGCCTGTTGCAGACACGACGATGAGTTTAGAGGATGCCCGCTTTTCGGTGATCAGATATTACGCATCGGAAACGCCGAATGCCTATGGTCCCCGAATTAGCGACCCCCGCAGTGGTGAAATTATGGAAAGCCATGTGGGTTGGTATCACAATGTGATGAAACTGGTGCACAACTGGTATATGATTCAGGCTGGTCCGCTAGATAAAAGAGCTCAAAAAATGCAGTTTGATGATGAATTGATGGGGCAGTTGATCCGCTTTGTTTCCTCACACGAGCTTGGGCATACGCTTGGATTAAGGCATAACATGGGTGCAAGCAGCCAAACTCCGGTAGAAAAACTTCGTGATAAGCGTTGGGTTGAAAAGAATGGACATACGGTTTCGATCATGGATTATGCCCGCTTCAATTATGTGGCGCAGCCTGAAGACAATATTTCTCCAAAAGGTATTTATGCCCGGATTGGTGCCTACGATAAATGGGCAATAAACTGGGGTTACCGGTATTTTGATGGTCAGAAAGATGAATATGCAGAGGAAAAGTTGTTGGATAAGATGACCACCGATACCCTCACCAATAACCCAAGATTATGGTTCGGAGGTGAAGGTAAAGATGAAGACCCACGTAGCCAATCGGAAGATTTAGGTGACGATGCCATTGTTGCCAGCGACTACGGAATCAAGAATTTGAAGAGGGTAGTGGCAAATCTGAAACAATGGACATACGAGCCTGGAGATCAGTATAATAATCTGGCCGAACTTCACAAGGAAGTTGTTAAGCAATACAGTCGTTATTTGTACCATGTAATGAAAAACATTGGCAATCGCTACGTAACTACCCGAAGTGTAGATGAAAAAGGAGTGGTTTACAGTGAGGTTCCTAAAAAGAAAGTGAAAAGCGTGGTGAGTTATGTTGGTCGCCAGGTTTTTGAGGCACCACTTTGGATGTACCCGGCTGATCTGGCTAAATACATCGATTTAAAGCCGATGGAACAAATTTCCGATCAGCAATCGCAGATGTTAAATATGTTTCTTAGTCCAGGGATGCTCTATAACCTAAGTCAAAAAGCGTTAACCTCTGCTGATCCATATCCCGTAAGCGAATTTCTGGATGATTTAATGGTAACAGTTTGGAAAAAACCTTCACTTGATGTTCAGCAGGATACCTACTTAAGGAATTTACAACGTTCGTATGTAGAAAAAGTAGGTATGGTCATCAACCCAAAAGATGTTGCAGATGGTAAGATGATGAGTGGTGCCCAGCGGAGCGATGTTCGGCTGGAAGCATTGGCGCACATTAAAGCCATCAGAAGAAAGGTAGAAGAAATCATCCCTCAAACAACGGGCATAAATAACCTTCATTTGCAGGATATGCGCATCGAAATCGATAAAATAATTAAAAAGACAACCATAAATCCATAACATGAAAAAATACATTTTAACAGGTTTGCTTTCTATTGCTGCCTTTAGCTTTTCGGCAACTGCCCAGGTAAAAACATCAGCACAAGAAGTAGCTACTCCAGAACTGGCAGAAAAAAGGGAATTACTTAAAAAAGAAGTAATCGCAAATTATTTAGGGATGAAAAATAGCCTTGTGCTTTCTGATGAGAAAAAAACAGCTGCCTATGCCAAAGAATTCTCTAATTCGCTTACGCTTTTTAAGTTTAAAAAACTAACGCTAGAGGAGATGAACACTGCAACAGTTGCCAGAAAAAGCATTAAAGCACTTGCAGATAGCATCACCGTCGCCCCATCTATCAACGAACAGAGAAAGCTAATGGAAAAATTGTCGACTCAATTTTGGGCAAATATCGAAAAGTATAAACCAGCAAACACTGCTCTTTATCAGCAAAGATGCCCTATGATGGGAACAACCTGGGTGAGTGATGAAAAGAAAATCGCAAATCCTTATTACCCTAAAAATATGCTGACTTGTGGAGAGGTGATTGCGGAGAAATAACAGAAAGATTTTAAATAATAGTTAATGATAGACTGCTGCAGAATAACGGATGTTTTCTGCAGCTTTTTAGTTTTCGGATTTCCTCTTCATATTGTTACCAATCGTGGAATTTGTTGTTGCACCTGATTGATAGTTTAAACTATCTTTGTTTTAGAAAGACTATTGCGAATTAAAGATGAACGAGATTGGAAAATTGCTTAGCAAAATAATTGCTGAAGACCGAATCAAAACCAGGTTAATCGATCTGGTTTCATATGCCTCAGATGCCGGATTTTATTACTTGAGACCAAAAGCAGTTGTTCAGCCTATTTCTATAGATGAAGTGGTCGCTTTGTTCGGATTTTCCCATCAGCATAACGTTCCGATTACTTTTCGTGCTGCGGGTACAAGTTTATCAGGTCAGTCGGTTTCTGATGGTATTCTGGTCGATTTAAGCCAATACTGGAATCTGGTTCGGGTAGAAAACAGTGGTGAGCAAGTTCGTGTGTATCCAGGCGTTACAGGCGCTGTCGTCAACTCAGAGTTAAAAAAATACTCTAAAAAAATTGGGCCAGATCCGGCCAGTATTAACTCCGCCATGATGGGTGGAATACTCTCTAACAATGCAAGCGGAATGTGCTGCGGCGTGAGCAAAAATTCTTACCACACCATTAAGTACATCAACTTTGTTTTACCGAATGGTAAGCGATACTCAACGGAGCAGAAGGATGATTATGTTCGTTTTGAAAACGAGTGTAAAGACATCTGCTCAGGAATCCTGACGTTAAAAGAGCAAATCACATCTGATGAGGAAATTTTCAACCTCATTAGAAACAAGTATAAAACTAAAAATACGGTGGGTTATTCGGTAAATGCCTTTATCGATTATGCTCATCCGCTGGATATTCTTGCCCATATTTTGATTGGAGCGGAAGGTACGCTAGGATTTATTGCTGAAGCAGTACTTAATACGGTACCGGATTATCCTTTGAAAACCACAGCTTTACTGTATTTTCCGAATATTTATGCCGCTTGTAATGCAATTGTTCCATTAACGCATTCTGGAGCAGAAGCTGTGGAGCTGATGGATCGGGCATCACTCCGCTCTGTTGAAGATATTAAAGGTGTTCCCGCAATTCTCAAGTCGTTACCAGAGGAGGCTGCAGCACTTTTGGTCGAGTATCAGGATCATACGCAAGCTGCTATTGATTTTAAATTAGCACAATTTCTTGCTGTTGCTGATGCGCTTGAACTTATGCTGGCACCAGAGTTTACTAACGATCCTATTGAGCAGGCATTTTTATGGAAGATCAGGAAAGGGATGTTCCCCTCTGTTGGTTCTGTTAGGGCCAGCGGTACAACCGTAATTCTGGAAGATATTGCTGTGCCTGTAGCTGAATTAGGAAATGCTATTTTAGACCTGCAAGCGCTGTTTAGTAAGTATGAGTATAGCAATGCGATTATTTTCGGCCATGCTAAAGATGGAAATATCCATTTTGTAGTAACGCAGGCATTTGATACTGCAACTGAAATTGACCGTTACAATCGTTTTCTACATGAAGTAGTTACACTGGTAACTGAAAAATATAGAGGCGCCCTTAAGGCAGAACATGGAACGGGAAGGAATATGGCGCCATTTGTTGCAACTGAGTGGGGTGAGGGAATTTACGAAGTAATGAAGGCGTTGAAACAACTTATTGATCCACAGAATCTGCTAAACCCTGGAGTAATCATTAATGAAGATAAACATGCTCATATCAAAAACTTAAAAGATCTACCTAAAGTTGAAGAGGAGGTTGATAAGTGTATGGAATGTGGCTTTTGCGAATACAAATGTCCGAGCAGAAATATTACCTTAACTCCTCGACGACGGATCGTAGTGAGACGTGAGTTACTTAAGCTAAAGCGAAATAACGATAACGCTACTTACAAGGAGCTTCTTAAGGAGTATGAATATGACGGACTGGAAACCTGTGCCGTTGATGGCCTTTGTGCAACGGCTTGTCCGGTTGATATCAATACCGGCTCGTTAGTGAAGCGTTTGAGAAGAGAAAGCCATAGCAAATTTGCTAACGGGTTGGCCTTGATGGTTGCCAAAAATTTTAAGCCGGTAACTTCTATTGTTAAATTCGGCATTGAAGTTGCCTCCGGGATGAATTCTGTATTTGGTGCAAACGCCATGACTAACTTAACCAAGGGCGCCAGAAAGATAATTTCTGGAGTGCCGCTTTGGTCGAACCAAATAAAACCAACCCATTCAAAAGGCAACAGCATACCAAAATCAATTGTTAGTGATGCCCCAACTGTAGTTTATTACCCAACCTGCATCAGCAGGACTATGGGTGGAGCCGTAACGGATCAAAAAAACATCATCGAAACATTTCTTCAAGTTTCCGAAAAACTAAATATCAACTTCCATATTCCTCAAAATATTCAGAACACATGTTGCGGACAAATCTTCTCTTCAAAAGGTTTTAATGATGCATTCAAACATACTGTAAATGATGCTGTTAACAAATTATGGGAGTGGAGTGAGGGTGGTAAGAATCCAATTGTGCTAGACATTACTTCGTGTACTTACACGCTTCAAGAATGTCACCCTTCCTTAACTGAGGATAGCAAGGTTAAATATGATGCTTTAACCATAATTGATAGTGTAGACTATATTTTGGATTATTTATTGCCAAGGGCAAATGTGGTACGTAAGAAAAATAAGATTGCGCTTCACCCGGTCTGTTCCTTGCAAAAAATGGGTTTAGAAGGCAAATTCATAAAGATTGCTCAGCAACTGGCCAATGAAGTGCTGCTACCTGTTCATTCGGGTTGTTGTGGAATGGCCGGCGATCGTGGGTTTCTTTTTCCTGAACTTACAGCTTCTGCTACACTACCTGAGGCAACAGAAGTAAAAAAAGATAACTATGAAGGCTATTATTCATCAGGTAAAACCTGCGAAATAGCAATGTCTGAGGCGGTCGGGAAAAATTATGAATCTATTATCTACCTGTTGGCAGATTGTATTTAACTTTTTCTATTGCTTTAAATACTTTATTATTCATCGGTTTTTTGCTATCTGAAGATAAAATTAAGCGTACTTAATTTCTTATATGGGTAGTAATACCCTTTTTGAAATCATCCTATTCCCTTTAAATTTGTACTGTAGATTAAATCATCGGGACGATTTATCACTAGAGAGGAGCAGCAGATAGTACAACACTATCTGCTTTTTTTTTGCTTTCCTAGCCTAAGCGAGTGTTGTTTAAGTTTCCTGGCAAATTACTCAGATCGATCTCTAAACAATATATTTGACTTATTTACAATTTCAGGTCTATGCTTCAAGTCATTCTACACTTCTTTGAAGTACCGATATTTCATTATGGAAGTATTTCTTTCAAGCAATGTTTCGCTGATTAACGAATGGATGAGCTATCTTTGCAGTACTAACAAAATCATTCATATTCATCTTGATTACTAAAGGCAAACGAGTAATTTCATCTATCACCTATTTTTTTCTTGGAGAATATTTTTCAGATGCGCTGCGCACTACGCTCACAGTTATCATTCCCATTATATTTTTCTTTTATCTTGGAAATAGAGAGGCGGCAACCGGTATTGGCGTAGGAGCATTGCTCATTAGTTTAACCGATTTGCCCGATAATCGGTTTAACAAGTTTAGAACGGCTTTACTAAGTCTTGCGTTTTTCTCATTTACCACTTTTCTGGTTTCACAGGTGTTAGATTATCCTATTTTTAAAGCACTTGTTATAACCTTTCTGGCCTTCGCATTTTCACTTTTAAGTGTTTACGGTCAAAAAATTGGTTTGATAGGTACCATGTCGCTTATTGTATGTGCCTTCGTAATGGGGCTTCATCCGCCACGGCCAATTTATTTTAGTGGCTACATGTTACTTGGAGGAATCTGGTATTATATGATCAGTTTGATTCAAACCTTCATCAGACCGTATCGTTCGTTGAATCACGCTATTTTTGAATGCCTGATGGCTAGTGCCGAATTTTTAAAGGCAAAAGCTAAAAATTATGATCCTAGTATCCCGCTGGATCATCAACAAAAGGAAATCATCAAACTTCATATTCGTGTTAATCAAAAGCACGAACTGATCCGGAATTTGCTTTTGACTGATCGCTATGCAATGGATCCGGGAAATAGCAAGGGACAAATTTTGCTGGCGAGGGCCGGCTTTCTTATTGATTTGTATGAGCAACTTAACGCAGTGCATTTCGATTACGAAAACGTGAGGCAAACCTTAGCGGGAACTGACGTGCTGCCGTTGATTGCCAGTTTGATAGCTGAACTTGCAGAAGAAATTGAAGCGCTTGAGCAGCACATCCGTTCAAAGAATAATCGACCAAGTTCATCAACAGAGGTGAGCAGGTTTTTAGAAAGTAGAATACTTTTGATCCAAAAAATTCCAGCGCTTACTGAAATTCAAACAGAATTTGTTAAAAATGTCTTAGCAAACGTCGACGAGATCAGCAATATTATAGCTTCCATTCGTAATAAACAAACTTTTATTGCGCATCACAAAGCTGGTCGCGAAAAAATCGCTTTTCCTCGTTTTTTAAGTTCCGACCGTTTTGCCTTGAGCGATCATCTCACTTTAAAATCCCCGATTTTTCGCTTTTCTTTGCGAATGGCGATTTGCTTTCTTTTTGGTTTTATCTTAATCAGTCAATTTCAAGACAGTAAATATAGCTACTGGCTGTTTCTAACGCTGGTAATTGTCGCCCGTCCTAAATTTTCCATCACCTGGAAACGAAATTTTCAAAGACTTAAAGGCAGTTTAGGGGGGATTGTAATTGGTTTGGTTTTGGTTTACATCATTAAAAGTCCGGCAGTTCTATTGTGTATTTCGGAAATTTGTCTGCTTGGTTTTTATGCTTTTAACAGAATCAATTATACCATTAGCGTGCTCTTCATTACGCCTGCAGTTATTCTTACTCTAGGGAGTTATCATGGTCATTTTGATCATATTGTGCATGATAGAATTCTATATACTGCTATCGGTTGTGCCATAGCAATTATGGCTACCTATCTTTTTCCAATCTGGGACAGCAAAAACCTACATCAAAAGATAAAGGAAGCAGCAGATGCCAGTTTGAAGTACTTTATGATCGCCACAACAGAATCTAATCAGGGTGAAAATGCGGCCAGACTAGCACGCAAGAATGCAAACCTTAGCCTGTCAAGCTTGTCCGAGTCAATCGAATCTGCCAGTCAGGAACCTCAGCAGGCGTCAACAGATTTGAAAAACTTCTACGAGTTGCAGGTGATCATTTATAAAGTTAATGCCATGGTTACTTCTATCTTTTTATCAGGAGAAAGAGTAAATCAAGATATTAACAATCAGGTGTTTAATGAGATTTATTTCAATCTGAACTTAAGCTTGGAAAGTTCTACTAATAGACTTGAATCTAATCAACAGTCCATCGGCGAAGCAGCTGGCAATAATGCATTGTATCAAAAATTACTTATCATTTTATCCTTATCTGCTAACCTTAACGAGCGCTACAAAATCAGCTAATTGAATTTTACATCAATATGCATTTTCGCATAAACAGATTCAATACGTATTTGTTATTATTACGTTTTTAAAGGAGTTACAAAATGGATTTAAATCTAAAAAATAAAACAGCTTTTATCAGCGGTTCAACAGCTGGTATTGGTTATGCTATTGCCGAAAGTTTTTTAAAGGAAGGGGTCACTGTAATTATCAACGGAAGATCGAAAGATACTGTTGATACTGCCGTAGAAGATTTGAAAAAGACCACTGGAAGTAACGCGGTAAGTGGAATTGCTGCTGATTTTTCAAAAATAGAGGAGGTGAATGATTTAATCGCTGCTTTGCCACAGGTTGATATTTTAATAAATAACGCTGGGATATTCGAACCAAAATCATTTGAACAAATTAGTGATGAAGATTGGTTACGCTTTTTTGAAGTGAATGTGATGAGCGGAATTCGTTTATCACGTCATATTTTTCCAAAGATGCTGGAAAACAATTGGGGCAGGATCATTTTCATTTCCAGTGAGTCTGCTGTGTTCATTCCTGATGAAATGATTCATTATGGAATGACTAAAACCGCTCAATTGGGTGTGAGCAGAGGTCTAGCTGAGCTAAGCAAAGGCACAAATGTTACCGTGAATTCGATCCTTCCAGGACCGACAAAATCCAAAGGTGTTGGCGGTTTTATTGAAGATTTAGCAAAAAAAGGGAATATCAGTATCGCCGAAGTTGAGGAGGATTTCTTTAAAAACATGCGTCCAACTTCGTTAATCCAGCGGTTTTTGGATGTAAGTGAAATTGCCAATGCAGTAACTTACTACTCTAGTCCATTGGCTTCTGGCACAAACGGGGCGGCAATACGTGTAGAAGGCGGCTTAATCCGGTCAATTTTGTAAATAACACATTATAATATAAGTATGAATACTGAAAAAGCAATATTAGCAGGAGGTTGTTTCTGGGGAGTAGAAGAATTGATCCGCCATCAACCAGGCGTAATTTCAACAGTAGTGGGTTATACTGGTGGCGACGTGCCGAATGCTACATACCGAAACCATGGCACCCACGCCGAAGGAATTGAAATTGTATTTAATCCTGAAGAAATGTCCTATCGGAAATTATTGGAGTATTTTTTTCAAATTCATGATCCGACAACAAAAAACCGTCAAGGGAATGATGTAGGTACATCTTATCGTTCGGCGATTTTTTATCTGAGTGAGGATCAAAAAAATACGGCGATTGAATTGATTCAGGAACTAGAAAATTCGGGCAAATGGCCTGGAAAGTTTGTTACAGAGGTTGTTCCTGCCGGAGATTTCTGGAATGCGGAAGAAGATCATCAGGATTACTTGCAAAAAATTCCTTATGGTTATACCTGCCACTTTGAAAGACCAGATTGGAAACTGGATTAACAAGCAGCGGGCGTATCAAAAACATCAATGTCATCCTGACCTTCTAGAAGGACTTATTAAAATTTCCTGAAGCAATGTTTAAATGAGCTCAAATGACAATATTAGAAAAAAATTATTTTAATCAACAAAGCCTTTCGGGTTCCGAAAGGCTTTGTGCTTCTATGCCTGTGCAGGATTAATCTTTTCAACTTTCTTCTTGTACGACCAGTAAAATACAATCGGATAAACAAAAAGGTTGAAAAGCGTATTGGTAATTAAGCCTCCAATTACAACAATGGCCAAGGGTTTCGATGCTTCAGATCCAATTCCGGTAGATAAAGCAGCGGGCATTAATCCAATCGCCGCCATTAAAGCGGTCATTAAAACTGGTCTGAATCTGCTTGCAATACCATCTCTCATGGCATCGGTAAATGTCCAGGTTTCGTGGTGTTTCAGTTCGGTAATATTGGTTTTGAAACGGGTAATCAGAATTACTCCATTTTGTACACAGATCCCAAACAAGGCAATAAAGCCGATACCTGCAGAAATGTTAAAGTTTACACCTGCAAACAACAAAGCTAAAATTCCACCAATCATGGCAAATGGAACATTGTTTAATACCAGCAAAGCATCTCTGATATTTCCGAAAAGGACAAACAGAATGAAGAAGATTAGCAACAAACTCACTGGAACGGCTTTCGATAATCGGGAAATGGCTCGTTGCTGATTTTCAAAATCTCCAGCCCATTCTAGTTTGTACTCTTTAGGAAGCTTTATTTGGGCATTTACCTTTTGTTGTGCTTCCGCAATTACGCTGCCCATGTCTCGGCCACGGATGGAAAATTTAATAGCGCCGTAACGTTTATGTTTATCGCGGTAAATCATACTTGGTCCGGTGATTTTTCTGATGCTCGATATTTCACCAAGTTGTACATTTGAGCCCGATAAAGTCGGTATCCTTAGTTTGCTGATCGAAGTTTCGTCATTCCTGAAATCTTCCGGATAACGAATAATAAGGTCAAACTTTCGCTCACCTTCATAAATTTGCGTGGCTGCTTTACCGCCAATTGCCATTTCGATAACCGCGTTCGCATCGGCAGTGCTCACCCCATAAAGCGCCATTTTCTTTTGGTCGAGGTTAATTTGTAATTCTGGCTGTCCAAGGTTGCGCAAAATTCCGAGATCTTCAATTCCCTCAACTGTTTTTAAAATCTTTTCAATTTTTTCTTCTTCCTGTTCGATGAATTCGAAGTTTTCACCAAACATTTTTACCACAATAGATCCTTTGACGCCGGAAACGGCTTCTTCCACATTATCAGAAATGGGTTGCGAAAAATTAAGACTAACCCCTGGAAATATTTTGAGCTTTTCCTGCATCCGCTCGATTAGCTGCTCTTTGCTTTGTTTTCTTTTCCATTCTTTCCGTGGATAAATATCGACGTGAAATTCCATGTTGTAAAATCCCGTTGCATCGGTACCATCGTTCGGTCGGCCAGTTTGCGACATGACCTGTTTAACCTCTTCAAAACTCAAAAAAATCTTTCTCATATCATTAGAAAGCTTTTTGGTTTCATCTAAAGAAATACTCAGCGGTCCTGTTGCCCGAACGTAAATAGAACCCTCATCCAAGCTCGGCAGAAATTCGGTTCCTAAAAACTTAAAGCTAAATGCGCCCAGCAGCAACACGATAATAGAGATGGAAAAAACCAGTTTTTTCTTACTGAAACAGGCATCGTAGAATCTTAAAGTGGCTTTAGTCATCCATTCCAAAAAAACATTGTGTTTTTCTTTTACATTTTTCTTCAATAATACACTCGCCATTGCGGGCACCAGTGTAAAAGTTAAAATAAGCGCACCTAAAAGCGCAAAACTCAGTGTCCAGGCGAGTGGAGAAAACATTTTGCCCTCTACTTTTTCAAAAGTGAAAATCGGCAATAAACCGGTAATGATAATCAGTTTGGCAAAAAGGATTCCCTTACCATTTTCCATACAGGCTTTTTTGATGAATCCGAGCTTGCTCATTTTATTAAACCGATCCATGCCCAGCTTCTTCGCCCGCATATCCAGGGTAACAAAAATTCCTTCGACCATTACAACTGCACCATCAATAATGATCCCGAAATCTATCGCCCCCATAGATAACAGATTTGCAGGCATTCCTTTCAGTTTAAGACAGATAAATGCAAATAGAAGCGCTAACGGAATGATGATTGATACGATCAGCGTGGTCCGCCAATCGGCCATAAAGAGGAAAACAATCAGAGTAACAAATAGAATTCCTTCTAGCATGTTTCCCATCACTGTGTGTACAGAATAGTTAACCAGATCTTCACGGTCGTAGAAGGGCTTAATCTTCACATCATCGGGTAGGATGGAACCGTTAATCACATCGATCTTTTCTTTCAAACGGGCAATTACCTCACTCGGATTGCCACCTTTGCGCATCACCACAATGCCTTCAACCACATCCGGATCATAATCTCTACCTACCTGACCTAATCTCGGCAAAGCCGATTCTGCAACCTCGGCAATTGTTTTTACGTAAACCGGAGTTCCATTTACGTTATCCACTACCACGTTTCTAATTTCATCTATATTGTTGAGTACGCCAATTCCACGCACCACGTAGGCCTGCCCGCTTTGAACAATAACATCGCCACCGACGTTGATGTTGCTTTTTGAAACAGCTTCAAAAAGTTCGGTAGCGGTTACGCCATATTGAATTGATTTCTGAGGATCAACTGTGATTTGGTAGGTTTTTACCTCTCCACCAAAACTAACTACATCAGCAATGCCCGATACGGATAGGAGCTCACGCTGGATCACCCAATCCTGCAATGTTTTCAACTCCCGAACCGATTTCTGATCACTGCTTAAAGTGTAGCGAAAAATTTCTCCCGTAGGTCCGTATGGCGGTTGTACTTCAGGCTGAATTCCCTCTGGCAAATCGGCCTCATCCAGGTGGTTGTTTACCTGAACCCTCGCTTCGGCATAATCAACATCATCTTCAAAGCTCACTTTAACTATCGATAATCCAAATAATGATGATGAACGAATGCTGGTTCTTTTCTCGGTTGGATTCATGGCAATTTCCAACGGCCGACTTACGAATTTCTCTACCTCCTCCGCACTTCTGCCTGGCCACTGCGTAATAATAGTGATGTTGGTATTGGTAACATCTGGAAACGCATCTATCGTGGTACTTTTGAAGCTGAAATAACCGGCAAGGACGAGGATGAATGTGGCGAAAAATATAAAATATTTATTTTTCAGCGCAAAGCCGATGATACTTTTAATGAATTTGTTCATGATTAAAGTTTGATGTTGGAGGGGTTTTACTGGGTTTTCAGGTTTTCAAATAAGAAAACTTGTTTCGAAGCAATGACGCGATCGCCAGCTTTCACACCTTTGCTGATAGAGATCTTGTCGGCAGTTTTGCGGCCGATTTCGATCTCCTGAATGCGGACTTTATTATCGCCGCTTAATAGTAAAACATAATTTTTATTCTCATCAAAAATTACCGTCCTAGCGTTTACCACAGGTAAATTTACACCTGAACTAGCTGAAACCTTTACCGTACCGAGCATACCTGGCTTCAGTAAAAAATCAGGATTTGCAATGACAACCCTTGCGTTCATAACCTTACTATCTTGGTCTATCAGGTTGTAAATTTTGTCTATTTTTCCCTTAAAAGGTTTCTCCGGATAGGATAGGGTCGACAAATTCACTTCATCGCCAGCTTTCACTCTTGAGATATCCGATTCGTAAATGTTAATCATTGCCCAAACATTAGAAAGATCGGCAACTGTAAATAAACTTTTGTCGTTATCGCCACGCAATTGCATATTATCGTTAACATTTTTTTCGATTACGAAGCCATTCAATGGCGATTTTATGGCATATAAACCCGTGCTGCTTCCTCCATTTATTTTTAAAACAGAATTGGCCCTTTTCAACTCCGCTTTCTTAATTTGATAATCGTTTTTAGCTTCTTCTAATTCTTTAGCCGATGATAAACCACTTTCATAAAGTTGTTCGGCTTGCTTAAAGATTCTATCTGCGGTTTTAAGTTCAGCTTTGCCGGCAATTACTTCTTTATCAAAGCCAGCCATTTCAGCACTGTTTACTGTTGCGAGGGTTTGTCCTGCCTTAACCTGATCACCTAAACGCACATTTACTCGGTTTACAGATCCGCTGACCATGGGGAAGAGCTCTGATTTTCGATCTTCATTGGCTGTGATTTTAGCAGAAAATATAATGTCTGCTTTGCCATTTGCCTGCTGAACAGTGTCGATAGTAAGCCTGTTCAACAGCGAATCTGTAATGGCAAATTTTTCAGATGGAGGCACTGCTTTTTTATCGCTACAGCCAAAGCCGAAACTTACTGAAGTGAATAGAAAGGCCTTAATGATATTTTTGTGGATGGTTTGCATATTAGTTATTTGAAAATGTTCGTACCAGTAACGTAGTTTAATTCCTCTCTCGAACTCATTCTTTCGAATTTCAGATTGTTTATTTGCAGGATATTTTCCTTGTAGGATTCATATAAGTCGAGGAATTCGATCAAACTGATGTTTCTTTCTTTGAAGTTTTTGATTAACCCAATGATCAGTTTATCAAATTCGCCATTGAAGGCAGGATCGATTTCTGAAGAAAGTTTTTCATTTCTCAAAGCAGTGTGATAGCTGTTAAAAACCTCGTTCGATAGTAAGATCTCCTGCTTTCTTATGTTCGAAGTAGCAGCATCAATTCCAACCTTTGCCTTTTTAATTTCTCCCTGGTTTCTATTGAATAATGGAATAGGAATCTTTAGACCTAAACCCGTATATTTTTCAGGGTAATTGCCTTTTAAATCATAAGCCAGTGAGATTTCAACATCAGGAATGGCCATTGCTTTTTGAAGCTTTAAATTGAGTTCGTTATATTCCAGATCAGTTTTGGCAAGTTTTAAATCTGCCCTGTGTGTTCTGGCAGAGTCGAGCAGATTGGAATAGGGGATTTGATTTAATGATATATCCTTTTCCATTTTTTCTGGAAGTTCTAAAACCAGGGAAACATTAGGTTCCAGGCCGCACAGTAACCGCAAGTCTTTGTAATGATCTTCTAAATCATTCAGCAGGTTTACCCTTTCTGATTTTAAACCAATAATTAATGATTTTATTCTGATTACATCTTTTAGTGCAATATTACCCGCTTTCAACTGCAAATCGTACGCCTTTAAAAGGCTTTCAGTCGATTTGATCTGGTCATCATAAACCTTTATTGTTTGGGCGGAGAAATAAGTCTTGTAAAAAGTATTGCGCAGCTCATACTTAAGTGTGCGTATCAAATCGAAATATTCCAGTTCCGCCAATTTTACGCCTGTTTGGGCAAGCTTAATGTTCTTGTTTCGCTTGCCGGCGAGTTTAATTAATTGAGAAATTGAAGCCGCATATTGGCCATATTCAAAGGATGTTTGCAGGAATTTCTTTGTTTCGTGGTTGTAAAAAAGATTTTCGTATTCTAGCTCTGGATTATCAAAAAGCTTTGCCGTAATTACTTCGGCTTTAGCTGCATCTATTTCATAACTACGTAATAATAGGTCAAAATTATTTTTCAGAAAAAAAACCTCGGCTTGCTTTAGATTCAGCTTTAAAGAGTCAGTTTGTGCAAAGCTTACCTTGGTAGAAATAGTAATTATAAAAAGTAGGAAAATACTTATTCTCATCATGCGGCAAAACTATCTTTGCCGAATTAAACATGAATTAAATCGAAATTAAAAGCGGATTAAAATAAAGGCAGGGTAATAATAAAGGTGCTTTTTTGAGTGCTTGAGCTTGAAATCTCAATTTTTCCTTTAAATAGATTTATAATTTTTTGAGCCATATATAAGCCCATTCCTTCCCCGGTTTTCCCCAATTCTTTAGAGCGGGTGTAAAATGGTTTAAAAACTTCTTCTCGCTCCGACGCAGAAATTCCTTTTCCCTGATCACTTATTTCGATAACTAAATTTTCAGCATTTGGTTGCAGTGCACAGGTTACCTTTTTGTTGTCGGAGAATTTAAAACCATTTGAAATAATGTTATCAAACACGATTTGTAACAATACAACATTTGCCAACACCTGGGGTTGGCTGCCTGCCAAATTGTTTATTATTTCAATCTCTAGATTTTTTTGCTGCTGCCATTCCTGCTGAATTTTTATCAACAGCTCATCTACCCGAACAGGAGAAAGCTGTGACTGAATCAATTCGACATCCATTTTTGCCAGGGCCAGTAATCCGGTAATAATATGGTCCATCTTTTCTGCGTCATCCAGCATGGATTGAATCGCTTTTTGATAGGAATCACTATCACGCTCTTTAGATAGCGCCAGTTCTGCTGCCATCATCATCCTCGTAACGGGTGTGCGCAACTCATGCGAAGCATTCGCAACAAAAGTTTTCTGAAGGATAAAAGCCTGCTCCAACTCGTTCATCAATTGATTGAAGTTTTTTGCGATAAGACCGATTTCGTCTTCTGTGTTGCGCTCTTCAACTCTAAATTCCATGTTTTTCAAGCCAATTTGTTTCACTTCGGTCATAAACTTTTTTAATGGCTGCAGCATTTTTTCAGCAATCCATCTACTAAAAAGCAAAACGATAATGGAAATCATTACGAAAACAAAAACCATAATTTTCAAAAGCTTTACAAGCCTGTCATGAGAGCCCTGGTCGGTTGCTGAAGCCAGAATAACAAAATCGCCTTGGTTATCTTTGTAATAAATGCCAACAACCTGCCGCTCTCCATCTGTATATTTTAGGCGTTTGTTTTTTCTAACCTTTTCTATTGTAGCTTTTGTCCAATATTGTGCGGAATCGCCAATAAAGGTTGCCCTATTTTTATAGTCGTAAATACGGGTAACTTCACCATTTAACTTCTGCAGGTATTTATGCCGCACCTCATTTAAGGCATCTCTGCTAATTTCGTCGGCTTCCAGATACAATTTCGCCGTAACCATAGTTCTATCTGTAAGGCGTTCAAAAAAATCAGCCTGCAGAAATTTCATGAAAGTAAAATACACTACGCAAAGCACCGCGAAAAGCAAAGAAGTGCTGATCAAAGTAAAATACAACGCAATGCGATCTTTTATTTTCATTATTTAAAAATGTAGCCCATGTTTATTTTAGTGTGAATTAATTTTCTGTCGAAGTCTTTGTCTATTTTCTTTCGCAGAAAATTAACATAAACGTCTATTACGTTTGTCCCCGTATCGAAATTAATATCCCAGGCTATTTCAGCAATATACCGACGGGATAATAAGCGGTTGGGATTTCGTAAAAACAACTCTAATAAAACAAATTCTTTGGCACTGAGGTCGATGATTTTCCCGGCCCTGCTTACCTCTTTGCTTAAGGTATCCATTATCAAATCCTCGAAAATAAGTTGATGATTTGGAACGTTTTCTAAAGAAGTTTGTCGTCTTAGAAGTGCAGAAACACGGGCCAGCAGTTCCTTCAAATGAAAAGGTTTGACCAAATAATCGTCAGCGCCAGCATCTAAACCAGTAACTTTATCATCAACGGTACCCATAGCGGTGAGCATTAGGATAGGAGTCTGGATGTTTTTCTCGCGAAGGCGTTTACAAACCTGGATGCCACTTAAACCCGGCATCATAATGTCGATAATTAGCAGGTTAAACTGTTCCTGACCGAAGTTTTCCGACGCATCAATTCCATTGGAAACAACAGTTATCTGATAGCCGTTTTCTTCCAGGGCAGTTTGCAACAATGCTGCAATTTTTGGATCATCTTCAGCTATTCCTATTTTAAGCATTTACAAAAATAGTGATATGATGTTAAATTGGGATTAAAGTGATGGTGGCTAAAGAGGTTTTAGGTTTGGAATCAGATTTAAAAACGCCTGAAGGTTTGCCTGATATTTTTTCTTATCCAGTTTAAAATAATAGGCGCCTTTTTTAGAACCTGATTTGTCTTTTTCTTCCAACTTAATCAGTAAGCCCGTTGAGCTGATCTTCCTGCTGAAGTTTCTGGTGTCAATCTTGGTATCATTTACCTCCTCAAATAAAATTTGTAACTGAGGAATGGTGAATTTTTTAGGTAACATTTCGAACAAAATAGGGTGCAAGGCTGCTTTATAGCGTAATTTTTCTCTCGCATCTCCCACCATCCTGTCGTGGTCGAAAATGAGTTTAGGTCGCTCGCTAATCAAAAACCATTCCGCGTGGTAATCATCATTTAGTTGCGTTTTGTATTTATTGATATCAATCAATGCAAAATAACCAACGGAAAACGTTCGCTCGATCGGGTCTCGGGCAGGCTCTCCGTAGATTTGCAATTGTTCCAGATAAATTCCTTCTAAGCCAGTATTCTTTTTTAAAACACGTTGAGCGGCTTCATCCGGACTTTCGTTACTGCCCACAAAGCCCCCAATTAAACTCCACTTATTGATTTCTGGTTCCAAGCCTCGCTTCACGAGTAAAATTTTCAAGTGTTCTCCGTCAAATCCAAACACAATGCAATCTACAGCGACTAAATAATGAGGTTGACTAGAATATTCTAACATGTTTAGTAATTATCGGGTGATGATTTAAATTTCCACTAAAATATAAAATATTAACAAAATTATTAATTGTCGTTTTGACATTTAATATATTATGAATAGCTTTGTTCAAATCTTTCTAAAATTTTTAACTCAAATGGATAACAATTTCGAACTAGATTCTAACCCGCATACGCGGTTAAATATTTTAACCGGAGAATGGGTGTTAGTATCTCCTCACCGTACCAAGCGCCCTTGGCAAGGCAAGTTAGAAGATTTAACACCGGATAATAGGCCTGAATATGACCAGAAATGTTATTTATGTCCAGGTAATGAGAGGGCAGATGGAGATACCAACCCCGAATACACCGAGAGTTTTGTGTTCAAAAACGATTTCTCTGCACTTTTGGAAAATACACCAGAAGGAATATTCAATGAAGAGGATTTATTGGTAGCAACAAATCAGAAAGGGCTTTGTAAAGTAATCAGTTTCAGTCCAAAACATAACTTAACCTTGCCCGAAATGAAAACCATGGAAATATCGGCTGTGGTTTCGTTATGGCAAAAGGAATTTGATAGTTTATCAGAGTTTGAATGGATTAAATATATTCAGATTTTTGAAAATAAAGGTGAGATCATGGGCTGCAGCAATCCACATCCACACGGACAGATTTGGGCTCAAAGCGATATTCCTGCAGAAATTGCAAAAGAAACCGAACGACAAAAAAACTATTACGCCATACATCGCCAGAGCTTATTATCAGCCTACCTAAAACTTGAACTGAAAAAACAAGAAAGAATCATTTACGAAAATCAACATTTCGTGGTAGTGGTTCCATTTTGGGCAGTTTGGCCGTATGAAACGATGATCATTTCAAAAAGGCATATCACAAGCATTAAATATTTTACCAAAGCAGAATGCGAGTCGTTGGCAGATGCGATTAAAATCTTAACAGTGAAATATGATAATCTTTTTGAAACCGCATTTCCTTACTCAGCTGGAATGCATCAGTCGCCGGTAAATAGTGGTGATTTTCCTGAATGGCACTGGCATATGCATTTTTATCCTCCTTTGTTACGCTCAGCAACGGTAAAAAAGTTCATGGTTGGATACGAAATGTTGGCTAGTCCTCAAAGAGATATCACCGCAGAGTTTGCCGCCAAAAGGCTAAAAGAAATGCCGGCTACACACTATAAATTAACCCAAAACTAAAAAAAAATCAGTTATGGATATTGAACGACTAAAAGCTTCCTTCAAAAACCTTTTTCAAGCGGAGCCAATCATTGTAAAATCGCCTGGTAGAATTAATATTATTGGCGAACATACCGATTACAATGGAGGCTTTGTGATGCCTGCTGCCATAAACAAAGCCATTTATGTTGCTGTTTCTAAACGGACAGATAACGAAATCCATCTTTATTCAGAAAGCTATCAGCAATTTCACCACTGTAGTATTGAAAGCATTGAGAAATCAGGCAAAGGCTGGGCAAACTATATCTTAGGTGTTGCAGATCAGCTAAAGAAGAGAGGTTATAAGTTTGGTGGATTTAATCTTTATTTGGATGGTAACGTTCCGCTAGGAGCTGGCTTGTCTTCTTCTGCTGCATTGGAGTGTGCTACTGTATTTGCCATTGATTATCTCAACAACCTCGGTATCTCTCAAATGGATAGGGCGCTAATCTCACAGAAAGCGGAGCATGTTTTTGCAGGCGTGAACTGCGGGATTATGGATCAATTTGCTTCCGTTTTTGGTAAAAAAGATTATGCCGTAATGCTGGATTGCCGTTCGATGAAATACGTTTACATCCCCCTTAAGTTAGATGGCTATAAATTGGTTTTATTAAATACGAATGTTAAACATTCACTGTCCGACTCGGCATACAACACCAGAAGATCGCAATGCGAACAAGGGGTAGCATGGGTAAGCGAATTTGTTGCGGGTGTAACGAGCTTACGGGATGTTAACCGAGTTATGCTTGAGCAATACGTTAAGCCAAAAAGTTTAGAGGTTTTCCAGAAATGTAACTTCGTAGTAGAAGAAATTGAAAGAGTAGTGAAATCTGCTGATCAACTTGCAAATGGCGATCTTGCCGCTTTAGGTAATCTGATGTTCCAAACCCATGAAGGCCTGAGCAAAGATTATGAGGTGAGTTGCGCTGAACTTGATTTTCTGGTAGAACTTGTAAAAAATGACAATGCTGTTCTTGGCGCACGAATGATGGGAGGTGGGTTTGGAGGCTGTACCATCAATATTGTAAAAGATGAAGCTATTGACGAACTGATTGTTCGGGCGAAAATAGACTATAAAAAGCGATTCAATCTGGAACTTGATGCCTACGTGGTACAAACAGATAATGGATCCGAGTTGGTTACTTAAATTTTAGTTGATAAATAAGGTTTAAATAATATAGGCCTTATTTATTCTGGTTGCAATTAATTTCACACTGGGTATTTTAACGTTGCATTCTTGGTCTTTTACTTTTTTGAGGCTGTGAACCAGAAGGTTTTGGCTTAAATACTTTCTTCGGTGCTTCTTCAGCGCTTTGTTTCACTGTAATTACATTTCCTTTAAAGGTTTCACCATTTAACATAGAAATAATATTGCTAGCATCTGATTGATTGAGTACTTCTATAAAGGCATAACCCTTACATTTTCCGGTTGCTCTATCTCTAACAATTTTTATGGTTTCAATTTTACCATGTAGGCTGATAAAAATTGCCAGATCCATTTCCTGGATATTATCTGCTAAACCACCGACAAAAAGCTTAATCATATTAAGAAAGTTAATCTAAGGATAATTTTAATTATTAATATGACCTGATAATCGCCATTTATATTAATAATGTTGCAAAATAAGCAATATTAAAGGAGAAACAAATGTAATTGACCTCTTTTTTTACGAAACTTATTGAATTATAGTAGTTTAATATTGTTAAAAAAATCAGTAAGGCGATTTATTGGTTCCAAAGGTTCAACATCTCATTAAATATGTTTACTATCAGTCATTTTATTTGGTATTGATTATCACGCGAGATATTCAAAATTTTTATAACCGGTCGCCACTTCTAATCAGAATAGATGGACTTTGGATTACTTTTTCAAGCAGAATGAGTTCTTCCTCTAAGAGCCAACATGCTTCAATTGGCCTGAAACTGGGTTTTTGATATTACGGCAAGGAATTTGTTAAGGATTTGGAAAAAATAAGATTATGAAAATATACAAATCATTCCCATTAGTGCTTCTGGCGATTGTACTGGTATCTGGTTGTGTTAGCAACAAAAAATATACAGAGTTGCAGGATACTTATGCTAAACTCAGAGAACGAAACCAGGAGCTGAGTAATAAATATCAGGATAGTCAAAGAGAAATTACTGGTGTAACCAGCAGGGTTAAAAGTTTAGAAGAACAAATTGCATCAGAAAAAGCAAATGTGACCTCCCTTCAAGATGCATTGAATAAATGTTTAAGTTCAAGCAGCCAGGGAAATGTTAACATTTCAAAATTGGTTGATGAAATCAACAGTTCAAATAAATACATCAAGCAATTGGTTAATGCTAAAAACAAAAGCGACTCACTCAACATGGTGTTAACAAATAACTTAACCCGCTCATTAAGTA
Organism: Pedobacter sp. Leaf41; assembly: GCF_001422545.1. Taxonomy (GTDB): domain Bacteria; phylum Bacteroidota; class Bacteroidia; order Sphingobacteriales; family Sphingobacteriaceae; genus Pedobacter. Next base: position 669,640 of record NZ_LMLE01000006.1, read on the forward strand.
GGGAAGAATTAAGTGATGTTGATGTTCAAGTATTAAAAGGCGTAGTGTACATCTCTTTGGCCGACAATATGTTATATAAATCAGGTGGATTTGAAGTAAGCGATAAAGCAGGAGAAACCCTAAGTAAAATCGCTAAAATTATTCAAGATTACAGTTCTTATGATGTACTAATCGAAGGTAACACAGATAATGTTCCAATTTCGCAGCCTAATATTCGCAACAATTGGGATTTAAGTGCTCTACGTGCTTCTTCTGTTGTTCAGGTATTACAAAACAAATATTCTGTCGATCCAAAACGTTTGACGGCAGGTGGAAGAGGTGAATACAATCCGGTGGCCGATAATAATACGCCAGCTGGTAAGGCTAAGAACAGACGGACTCAAATCATCATAACCCCTAAATTAGATCAATTTATGGATCTGATTGGCAAAGCACCCGAAGCATCTCAAAAATAAAATAACGAATTAGTTAAGCTAAGAGCCTGGTCATTTTATTGATTCAGGCTCTTTTTTTATTACAAATTATATCAAATTAATAACCATATCAATCTAATCAATAAAAAATTTCATCCGCATCACAATTCATTCAAACATTTTCTATCCTTTAGCGATTGTTCATATACAAAATTATGGAAGAGCTAATCAATCAATTAAAAAAATATTTAGGAAACAGGGTTGAAGAAGTGCGAAGCAAAGGACCTGCCGAGGTGGAAATAGTTATCGGGGAAATGGAAGATGTTGATCAGCTTTCTGCTGATCTTAAAACTCATATCGGGGAAATTGTAGACGAAATCACGTTAGCAAAAATTGATTTTGTTACCCCTGAAGGAAAGGAAATCTACAGCTTTGCGCTAAACCAATAATATCAGGTATTATGAAAATAGATATCCGAAAGCGAAGCATTGGTTTGAATTTTTTGAAAAATAATAAAGTCGAAATCTGGCTTTGGGCTCCAAGTGCTAACAATGTATCATTATTAATTACAGAAAAAGACTTAGAAATACCATTATTGAAACAAAATTTTGGTTACTGGTATGCGCTCTCATCTTATATTTCCGAAGGTGATCAATACTCTTTTAAAATCTGGCAATCTGGTGAAACAAACGAAGATCTTTCTGATGCAAAATTTATCACAAGAGCAGATCCTGCATCAATTTACCAAAAAGATGGCATTTCTGGAATGTCAACTGCGTTAAATTTGAAATCATTTCATTGGACAGATAAAGAATGGAAGGGCATCTCGTTAGAAGATTATATTATTTACGAGCTTCACACTGGTACTTTTACTCCTGATGGAGATTTTAAATCCATTGAAAACAAACTGGATTATTTAGTTGATTTGGGCATAAATGCGATCGAAATCATGCCTGTGGCACAATTTCCTGGCAACCGCAACTGGGGTTACGATGGTGTATATCCGTTTGCTGCACAAAATACCTATGGCGGCCCAACAGAATTACAGCATCTGGTAAGCCTTTGTCACGAAAAGGGCATTGCAGTGATTTTGGATGTAGTTTACAATCATTTAGGACCGGAAGGAAATTACTTCAGCGATTTTGGGCCCTATTTTACGGATAAATATCATACTCCCTGGGGCAGCGCAATCAATTTTGATGATGAAAAATGCGACCCCGTAAGGCAGTATTATATCGAAAACGTATTGATGTGGTTTCGCGATTTCCATATCGATGCGTTGAGACTAGATGCCGTTCATGCGATTAAGGATGGAAGTGCCAAGCACATTTTAAGAGAAATTAAGGAAAACGTAAACCTTCTTTCTGAAACTGTTGGCAGGGATTTCAATCTTATAGTTGAACTTGATTTAAATGATAATAAATACATCAATCCAATAGAGCAGGGTGGTTACGGCATGGATGCACAATGGATCGACGAATTCCATCATGCGCTTCGCGTAACTGCGGGTCAACGTAAATACGGCTATTATTCAGATTTCGATGGAATTGAGCATTTGGGTAAAGCCCTAACAGATGCTTACGTATATGATGGTCAGTTTTCGGCTCATCGAGAAAAGCAATTCGGAACAAAAGCAAAAGACAATCCTGGAAAGCAATTTATCGTTTTCTCTCAAAACCACGATCAGGTTGGCAATAGAATGCTTGGCGAGCGGACAAGCCAGCTTGTAAGTTTTGAAATGCTAAAGCTGATGGCTGCAACTGTATTTGTGAGTCCTTATCTACCACTCATTTTTATGGGTGAAGAATACGCTGAAGAAAATCCGTTTATGTTTTTTATCTCACATATTGATGAAGAACTGGTCGGACTAGTAAGGGAAGGGAGAAAAAGAGAATTTGCCGCATTCCACAACGGTGAAGAAGTTCCTGATCCGCAAAGTGAGGAAACATTTAATTATTCAAAACTAAATTGGCAAAGCCAGCTTCAGGGTAAACACCAGATCATGCACGCATTTTATAAGGCAATTATAAAGCTGCGAAAATCCTTACCTGCATTGGCCCATCTTAACCGTCAACAATTAAAGGTTGATGTTTATCGAGATCAAAATTGTTTAACGATGATCCGATGGCATCAAAATCAAAAAGTATTATGCGCATTAAATTTTTCAAAGCAACAGCAAGTTTTGCCGATCTTGAATGGATTGGATTATAAACTTATTTTAAATTCTGCAGGCGATCAGTGGGGAGGAAACCACAATAACGATGTAGATTTTACAGATAATGCCCTCAACATTTTTCCAGAATCGATCCTAATTTTTACTAGCCAAAATGTTTAAACCGACTTCAACATACCGCATTCAATTTCATAAAGATTTTAATTTTAAATCATTAAACAACATCATTCCCTATTTACAAAAACTAGGGATCGATACCATTTACGCCTCACCGATATTTGAAGCCGTTGAAGGTAGTACTCATGGTTACGATGTTCTAAATCCACTTAGGGTAAACCCCGAAATTGGTACCGAGGATGAATTGTTAGAAATCTCCACAAAGCTAAAGGCGGCCAAGATTAGCTGGATTCAGGATATTGTTCCTAATCATATGGCATTCTCACCAAAAAATAAATGGTTAATGGATGTCTTGAAAAATGGGAGCGAGTCAAAATATGCCTCTTTTTTTGATATCGATATTTCGAATAACCAAAAACTGATGGTACCTTTTTTAGGTTCAGATCTGGAAGATGCCATTGAAAGCTCAGCGTTAAAATTAATCAAAAATAAAGGTGAATACTTTCTAAACAATGGAGATTCAAACTGGCCAATAAATCAGGCTACTCATGAAAGGCTTGCTGGTAAAAATGACGATGAAATCATCGACAAGAAACTGATCAAAGAAGTTGCAAATGAGCAATTTTATCGCCTGTGTAACTGGCAAGAAACTAATCATACCATCAATTATAGAAGGTTTTTTACAGTAAATGCACTAATCTGTTTGAATATTCAGGATCAGGAAAACTTCAACATTTACCATAAATACATTTTAGAGCTAATTAAAAAGGATATTTTTCAAGGTCTACGCATTGATCACATTGATGGACTTTATGATCCAAAAGGGTACTTAGATAGATTGAGAAAAGCTGTTGGGGATGAAGTTTATATTGTTGTAGAGAAGATTTTGGAGCGAGATGAACAATTGCCGTCCGATTGGCCGGTACAAGGCAACACAGGATATGACTTTTTGGCCATGACAAATAATCTATTCACCAACCAAACGAATAGGGGCAAGTTCGATGAAATTTATAAAGAAATCACGGGTAAAAATCTTGATCCAAAGATATTAATAAATGAAAAAAAAGAAACTTTCCTTTTCCAATACATGCAAGGAGAGCTAAATAATTTATTTGATTTATTTACGGATTTAAAGCTTTTTTCAACTGAAGAAATTAACAGGGTTAAGCCTGAAAAATTGAAACGGGCAATCGCAGAGCTATTGATTCAGATGCCTGTTTATCGCTATTACAATTACAATTTTCCACTTCCAGAAAACGATAGCGAAAATTTAAAAGCATTATTGGATACCGCTGCAAATCAGGAAGACCTAAAAGAAGCTGCTTCTGCTTTAAAACGAATGTTTCTAGTGGTACCATTAGACTCGGATGCTGAATATAATGGTAAACTGAGCAAATTTTACCAGCGATTAATGCAGTTTAGCGGGCCGTTAATGGCTAAAGGCGTAGAAGATACCGTAATGTTTACCTATAATCGTTTTGTTGGACACTCGGAAGTTGGCGATGCACCAGATGCATTTGGTTTCAGTGCCAGCGAATTCCATAAGAAAATGGTTGACCGTCAGTTGCATTGGCCATTGTCTTTAAATGGAAGTTCTACCCACGATACCAAGAAGGGTGAAGACTTTAGAGCTAGAATAAATATACTTACCGATCTCCCGGAGGTATGGCAAGTAGCGGTTCAGGATTTTATTTCAGCAATAAAAAACTCTCAAAAACTAAACGAAATCTATAAGTCAATCCACAATAATGATTTTTATCTTATTTTCCAGACTATTTTAGGTGCTATCCCTTACCCCGGCGAGGATGCAGATGAGTTTGATAATCGTTTGATTCAGTTTATAGAAAAGGCATTAAGAGAAGCCAAGAAAAGGTCTGATTGGGCAGAACCGAATGAAGAATACGAAAAACTATTACAGGATTTCGCACTTCAATTAATTGATAAAAATGAAGAAAGCTTCTCCATAATATCTAAGCTTCTCAAACGCATTGCAGATTTTGGAATTTTAAATAGTTTGTCTCAATTGATTTTGAAATTTGTTTGTCCAGGCATCCCAGATGTTTACCAGGGAACAGAACTTTGGGACTTAAGTTTGGTTGATCCAGACAATCGCAGGCCGGTTGATTATGAAAAACGAAATCAGTTTATAAAAGAAGAATCATCGCTAAAAGAACTTTGGTCTTCAAGATACTCCGGGAAAATCAAATTATGGTTAACTAAAAAACTCATCAATTTTAGAAAAGCGAATCAGGATGTTTTCACTAAAGGGGATTATATTCCATTAAAAGTAGAAGGTACTTATCATGATAATATTTTAGCTTTTGCTCGTAAATACAAAGAGAAATATGTTGTTATCGCGGTTCCTTTAGGCTTAGCGACGATAAGCATATCCGAAGAAATCGTGAATTTTAATTGGTTAGATACCCAGATTATACTTCCGAAAGAGTTTCCTGCAAGCTGGCGCAACATTATAACTGAAAAAGATGAAGTAAAAGATATCCTAAACGAAAATATTTCGGTGAACCAATTATTTGGTGATTTGCAAATTGGTTTAATTGAGCTAAAAAATAAGCCTGTTGAACGATCTGCAGGGATCCTGATGCACATTACCTCCTTACCTTCTAAATACGGAATCGGTGATTTTGGAGCTGAAGCCAATCGATTTGTCGATTTTCTAGCAGATACAAATCAAAAATACTGGCAAATATTACCGCTAAATCCCACGAAAGTTGGAAATGGCTATAGTCCATACTCAAGTAATTCAGCTAAGGCGGGTAATATCTTACTAATTGATTTAGAGCAATTGGTAGATGAAGGTTGGCTTACGGTTGATGATTTGAATACTTCCGTTTTGCCTTTTGAAGATAAAGTTGACTTTTCTAATGTCGAGCAGACGAAATTCATGTTGCTTAAAAAAGCTTATAAAGCTTTCAAAAAGAACAATGCGGAAAATAATGACTTAGGATTTTTCAACTTCTGTACCAAAGAAAGTGAATGGCTTAACGATTTTGGTTTATATACCGCTATCAAAAATCATCATCAACAATTAGAGTGGTATAACTGGCCGGCAGAATTTAAAAAAAGGGAAACCAAAAAAATCGATGTTTTTCGTAGCGAATTTACTGAAGAAATTGATGAAGTAAAATGGCAGCAGTATGTATTTTTTAAGCAGTGGCATAAACTTAAAGATTATTCGAACTTAAAGGGTATTAAAATCATAGGCGATCTGCCATTTTATTTAGATTATGATTCTGTGGAAGTTTGGTCTGATCCCGAGCTTTTTAAATTGGATACTGATTTGAAACCGACATTTGTAGCTGGTGTTCCTCCTGATTACTTTAATGAGAATGGCCAATTATGGGGGATGCCTGTTTTTAACTGGACAGTACTGGAAAGCACTAATTATGAGTGGTGGATTAAAAGATTACAGAAGAATATGGAAATGTTCGATCTGCTCCGTTTAGACCACTTTATTGCTTTTTCATCCTACTGGGAAATACCTGCAGATAGAGAAAATGCTATTCATGGGAAATGGGAAAAGGGTGGGGGCGAAAATTTCTTTAGCTTAATTAAAACTAAATTTCCAGACATGCCTTTTATTGCCGAAGATTTGGGGGAAATAAGCACTGAAGTAGAGAAGCTTAGGGATGAATTTAAATTGCCTGGAATGAAAGTACTACAGTTTGCTTTTGGAAGCGATCTTTCTGCATCTTCGCATATTCCGCATAACTTTACAAGCCAAAATTGTATCGTTTATTCTGGTACACATGATAATAATACATTAGTTGGTTGGTATGATAAAGACATTGACCAACAAACAAAGGAGCGCATAACAATCTACTGCGGTCGCCAGATTGACGAAAAGAATATTCATCAGGAATTCATCAGACTTGCATTTTCATCAACCGCTAAAATAGCCATTTTGCCGATCCAGGATGTTTTAGGTTTAAATGAAGAAGCAAGGATGAATATTCCAGGTAATGCAAATGGCAACTGGTTATGGCGCTTGGATCTGGAAAAGCTCAAAGCAATCAAACATTGGCTAGCAGATATTACTTCAATTTACGGTAGATCAAAATAACGCGGATACATTCACGCAAAGTGCTTGATGTCTTTCTTGTCCAAGTAAACGAAAATATCATTTAAAGTGACACATCTGGTTGCTCTGATTGCAGATTTAAGTACTTCCGTTGTAATTCCAGGTTTAATGGTCCAATAAATTAGATCTTTTTCTTCGGAAATGCTTACAATTTCTGCTTTCTGGTTAGATGCTGAAGGTAGATTGTTCATAAAAACAGTTTTTTTAGTTTTTATTAAACAATGAATAAGCAAATGGAGCTTGTAATTCTAAGTTGATAATTAATTTGTGCATTTATCTTACATTGTTAAACTTTTTTCGAAATTTTTCAAGTCAAATGTTCTCAGTGTTTTTTTATCTCTTTTGCATATTTTTATCTTATTATAGATAAAAGTTGTTTAAAACCAAGCTTAATGTATTTTTAATTCTACATATTTAATTATTTTTGTCGAATTTTTAGGAGTATATAAATGAGTAAATTGAGAGTAGGCACTATAACCTACATTGATAGCGAGAAACAATTGGGCGTAATCGTAGATGAGAATGCTCAAGATATTACATTTAGTATGGAATTCGTTAATGGTTTTGTGAAGGTTGATGATCAGGTTTCTTTCGAAATTACCTTAGAAGATGGTTTAAAAGCCGTCAATATTTCAATTCTTTAGTTAAATATTTTCTAGATCTCTTAATCACTTTCAAATCATTTAAATCGAAGATAATTTTAACTGCAATTCATCATAATTGATGTCATGAACTCCAAATTCTAAAACTTTTTCTTATTATTGTTATTCATTATTCCCTAATATCTAATTTACGGCTCGAAAACATTTTCCACGTCCCTAAATTTTTAAAATGAATCCCGAAAAAATCTATAATGCAGATAAGTGGTTAGCGTATGGCGGATTTTCACCTTTAATTACTGTCTTTCGCACCTTTCACGATTTGTCTCCCGAAATTGAACAGATCATAAACGAGCAAACATTTCCGGTAGCTTTTAGAAAAAACAAATTTATTTCATCTCCATTACATCGCAATAAATTCATCTTTTTATTGTTAAAGGGAGTTGCCAGGGGGTATATGAAGGAGGAAGATAAAGAAATAACCACCTGGATTGCAAAGGAACATGAACTTGTGGGCAACATCAGAAACTTGTGGGATGAGCAACAGCCAACAGAAGAGTATGTACAAGCTTTGGAAGACGTAGAGGCTATTGCTGTTCCGCATGCGATGTCGAGGCAACTTTATAATAACTTCGAAATTGCCAATTATGTAGGAAGAAAGATGACACAAATCCATTACTTATATGCCTGCGAAAGGGCTTATATATCTAGATTGCAGTCAGCTGAAAAGAGATACAAGCGTTTTTCGCAGAGCTACCCTGAACTGGTCAATCGTGTACCACTAAAATATATTGCATCTTTTCTGTGCATGCGATTGGAGACTTTAAGTAGATTGAGGTCTAAAATCTCAGCTGAAAGTTAATAAAGCTAATCAGTCCTTCTTATAGTCTTATTTATTCAGCCGATATTTTAAGTATTTATACGTTTTTTCAAGCCTTAATCCATTTAATTTTTACTTCCAATGTTGCAATTGTGCAGGAAAAATACGCTGATCGTTAAAAAGATAAGAATTAAATTTATATAAACTGTTATCATTCAGTTTGTTAAGATGTGTCCAAGCTCAAATATCTGATTTTTACCATTTAACACTTCTTGATTATCTTTTTTTAAAAATTTATATATATTTGTTCTTACCCTTTCGAGGGTATGTTTTTCATAGGTAGATGTAGGGTCAGAACATTGTTCTGGCCCTTTTTTATAGTCGCTTATTCTATTTATAAAACGCTAATTTTGTACTATGAATAAAAAGAAAGTTGTAGTTGCGGTAACGGGAGCAAGCGGTTCAATTTATGCAAAGGTATTGTTTGATAAGCTGGCACAGTTAAGCGATCAGATTGCAGCAGTTGGGGTAGTGATGAGCGATAATGCTAAAGAGGTTTGGCAGTTCGAACTCGGAAACCAAGATTACAGCAGCTATCAAGACTTTACTTTTTATAATAAAAACGATTTTAATGCGCCATTCGCCTCTGGGTCAGCAAAATACGACACGATGATTATTGTTCCATGCTCAATGGGTACATTAGGTCGAATTGCTCACGGCATCTCGAATGACTTAATTTCGAGAGCTGCAGATGTGGTATTAAAAGAACGAAGAAAACTAATTGCAGTGGTTCGTGATACTCCATTTAGCTTAATCCATATCACTAATATGAAAGTGGTAACAGAAGCAGGAGGAATCATATGTCCGGCAAATCCATCGTTTTACAGCCTTCCAAAAACAATTGAAGAAGTAGCTGGAACTGTAATTAGCCGGGTGCTAGACTTAGCAGGTTTTGAGCAAGAAAGTTATCGCTGGAATGAAAAGTAATAGAGTTTGAAGCTTTGGTTCGATGGAGCAGCCTGATTTCGAATGTTGATTCACTGTAATTTACTTTATATCTCAAATCTCCTATTCCAATACTCTAATCTATTTTCCTATCTTTGCAGGCTCAATGAAAAAGGTCGCATTTTATACATTAGGTTGTAAATTAAATTTCTCTGAAACTTCCACAATCGGTCGGTTATTTACCGATGCGGGTTATTTTGTTGTAGAATTTCAGGATCAGGCCGACATTTATGTAATCAATACTTGCTCTGTTACTGAACACGCTGATAAAAAATGCCGTAAAGTTGTTAAAGAAGCTTTAAAATATTCACCAAATGCATTCGTGACGATTGTTGGTTGTTATGCACAGCTGAAACCGCAGGAAATTGCGGAGATTGAAGGCGTTGATATGGTGTTGGGCGCTGCTGAAAAATTTAGAATTGTTGATTTCATCACCGACTTAACGAAAAATCCTAAAGCTGTAGTTCACCAACAAAACATTGAAAAGGTAAATCATAACTTTATTGCATCATATTCTATCGGAGATAGAACCCGAACATTCCTTAAAGTTCAGGATGGTTGCGATTATCCATGCACTTATTGTACAATTCCATTAGCTCGTGGCGCTAGTCGTAGCGATACTATTGAAAATGTAGTAAGTAGAGCGAGGATGATAGCAGAAGGTGGTGTTAAAGAAATTGTGCTGACAGGGGTTAATCTTGGCGATTTTGGTATCCGTAATGGCGAACGTGAAGATAAATTTTTCGACCTGGTTCAAGCTTTGGACGAAGTTGATGGTATTGAAAGGATTCGTATTTCCTCTATAGAACCGAATCTATTGAGCAATGAAATTATTGAGTTTGTTTCTACTTCGAAACGTTTTGTTCCACATTTTCATATCCCTTTACAATCTGGTTCTGATAAAATTTTAGGTTTAATGCGCCGTCGCTACCGTACAGATTTGTATGTAGAACGTGTTGCTAAGATTAAGGAAGTAATGCCTCATTGTTGTATCGGTGTTGATGTTATTGTAGGGTTTCCTGGAGAAACAAAAGAGGACTTTCTCGATACTTACCAGTTTCTGAACCAGTTAGATATTAGCTACTTGCATGTTTTTACTTACTCTGAGCGTGAATTAACAGTAGCTGCCGAAATGGCTGGTGTTGTTCCTGGAAGTCAAAGAAACGAACGGAGTAAAATGTTACATATCCTTTCCGATAAGAAACGCAGAGCTTTCTACGAATCGCAAATTGGAAGCGAAGCAGAGGTGCTGTTTGAAGCTGATCAAAAAATGGGTTACATGCATGGGTTCACCAAAAACTATGTTAAAGTACGTGCCAAATACGATCCTATCATGGTTAATGAACTTAAGGCTGTTAAGCTTTTGGAAATGACAGCTGATGGAGAAGTTGAAGTGGCTGAACTGGAAACTACATACGCACATCATTAAACTGAATTTAATTTTTTAGAGCGCAATCTATAAGCTGCTTTTAAAACTACCCGGGCTATCTGCTTAATTTTTAATATAAGTGAATGAAACAAAAAGGATATCGCTGCTATCCCGTCTATACGCCCAAAAAATTGCTATAAACTCTGGTATGATCCCCTCGTTATGCCAAGAATTACTTAGTGATGTAGTCTAAACCTGATCGAAGCGAACATGAGAAACAGCCTTTTTCTGGCTGCTGGCGAATAAAGCGTAGAGCAGGACAGAGGCAGCCGATTTTAGCCGAAGATTGCTTTCCAAATCATAACAAATCTTTAATATCGTAATAAAATCTTTCAATTTAACATGGCTTGTTAAGAGTTACGCCATACCTTTCAGCTTTGGTGTTTCTTTCCTATCTTCGCAACAAATAATTTTTATGTTTCCTACCGTTTCGCATTTTTTAGAATATCTGTTTGGTATTAATTTGCCATTGCCATTTAACACTTTTGGCGTTTTTGTTGCCATTGCATTTATAGCTGGTTATTGGGCCTTCACTAAAGAATTGAAACGCAAAGAAGCACTGGGAATTCTTCATCCCATAAAGAAAACTGTTGTTATTGGTAAACCGGCTACCACATCAGAAATTATAATGAATGCACTTTTTGGCTTCATTATCGGTTACAAGCTGGTTTATGCACTTCTAAATTATTCGCTCTTTGTTAGTGATGCTCAATCTATTTTAATGTCTACCAAGGGGAACATTATTGGGGGTTTGTTTTTTGCTGGTCTGTTTGCTTATTGGGATTATAAAGAGAAAGATAAAAACAAGTTAGATAAGCCGAAAGAGACGCAGGTTACAGTTCATCCGTATCAGTTAATGAGTAATTTAATTGTTTGGGCTGCTATTTGGGGTTTTTTGGGTGCTAAATTTTTCGATAATTTAGAGTATTGGGATGATTTTGTTAAAAATCCAATTGAGAGATTGTTATCCTTTAGTGGCCTTACCTTTTATGGCGGTTTAATTTGTGGGGGTGCAGCAGTACTTATCATTGCCAAAAGAAATGGAATAAAACCTTTACACATGCTGGATGTTGGCGGACCGGGTATGATGCTGGCTTACGCTGTTGGCCGTATTGGTTGTCATTTATCTGGTGATGGCGATTGGGGAATTGTAAATTCGAATCCGAAACCATTTTCTTGGTTGCCAGATTGGATGTGGTCTTACACTTATCCAAACAATGTGGTGGGCGAAGGGATTCCAATTCCGGGCTGTACTGGTAAATTTTGTAACGAGTTGGCGCAAGGCGTATATCCAACACCGTTGTATGAAGTAATTGTTTGCCTTATTCTTTTTGCATTTCTATGGAGCATCCGTGATAAAATAAAAGCACCAGGATTAATGTTCGGTATTTATATGATTTTGAATGGAATAGAACGTTTCTGTATTGAATTGATTCGTGTAAATTCAAAATATCATGTATTCGGTTTGCGGTTTACTCAGGCTGAAATGATTTCTACCTTCTTAGTGTTAGGCGGTATTGCCTTAAGTATTTATGCTTTAAGAAATAAGAATAAACTCGCCTAAAATCCTTTCCAAAAATTCATTTTAAATCCAACAACCTTGCTAGGTTTTTGTTAAACAGCTATGAATTACGAATTACTATGCAATAAAGTAATATCCATTGTAAGGCTTACAGGAAATTTTATCCGTAAAGAGTCGATGCAATTTGATGCTACAAAAATTGAATACAAAGGGTTAAATGATATGGTTTCCTACGTTGATAAAACTGCGGAGCTGAAATTGGTTCAAAACCTTGAAAAATTAATTCCCGATGCTGGCTTTATAACCGAAGAGAAAACTATTTCGAGAGAAGGTAAAAGCCATACCTGGATTATTGATCCGTTAGATGGAACAACGAATTTTATTCATGGCATACCTGCGTATGGAATAAGTGTAGCACTTTACGAAGATGGTTTGCCTGTTATTGGTGTAGTTTACGAACTCAACAGGGGTGAGATGTTTTACTCGTATAAAGGTGGAAAAGCTTTTTTAAATAAGAAAGAGATTCAGGTTTCTATAAATCCTGATTTAAAATCCAGTCTTTTAGCCACAGGTTTTCCTTATTACCAGTTCGATAAGCAAGCTCAGTATTTGAAGTTGCTGGAAGAAATGATGCAAAAAAGCCACGGCGTGCGTAGGATAGGAGCAGCAGCGATAGATTTAGTTTATACGGCCTGCGGCCGTTTCGATGCATTTTTTGAATACAATTTACAACAGTGGGATTTTGCTGCCGGATGTTTTATCGTTCAGCAAGCTGGCGGAGAGGTTTATGATTTTTCTGGCGGAGATGAATACTTCACAAAAAGAGAAATTCTAGCCACTAACGGTAAGTTGACCAAAGAAATATCAGAAGCCATTAAAAGGCATTTCAGTTAAATAAAAAGAACATAAACAATAAAAGCTCATTTTGAAAAGTGAGCCTTTATTGTTTGATAAATATGCTTAGTTACAAAGCTTCAGAAACTACATCAGTAACTTCAGGAACCATTCTTTGTAATAAATTTTGAATACCAGATTTAAGCGTTATGGTTGATGAAGGACAACCACTGCAAGATCCACGTAATTCTACAGTTACCACACCGTCGTCAAAAGATTTATAGGTGATTGCACCACCATCTTGCTCAACGGCAGGGCGAACGTAATCATGCAAAATTTGTTGAATTTTAATCTCCGTTTCTGAACCTTCGAATGCTGGAGCTTCTTCAGCTGTTGCTTCTTTTATCTTTAATTCAGATTCTACCGCACCCTTAACAAATTCCTTTAAAATAGCTTCGATATCAGCCCAGTCTGCATCGTCAGTTTTCGTAATAGTTACAAAGTTACTGGCGAAAAAAACACCAGAAACAAAATTAAACTTGAACAATTCCTTTGCGAAAGGAGAATGTTCAGCGCTTTCTTTAGTTGCGAAATCTTCACTACCGTTAATTAAAAGCTTATTAACCATGAATTTCATGGTTGCCGGATTTGGAGTTTGCTCTGTATATACGTTAATCGTCATGTCTTAATCAATTTGAATAAACAAAATTAACAATTAGTGGCCAATAATACTTTTGACTGCTGTCTGTTTAGCGTCAATTTAATTCTGCTAAAAAACGCCTGTGTAATTAAATGGAGTTATCTTCCTTAATTGTACTTTAACTTCCTCAGTAACAGCCAACCCTTCAATAAATTCTGCAATGCTCGCCGCATTGATTTTTGAATTTGTTCTGGTTAATTCTTTTAATGCCTCGTATGGGTTTGGAAAGTTTTCTCTACGTAACACCGTTTGGATGGCTTCCGCAACGACAGCCCAATTATCATCTAAATCTGCGTGTAAAGCACCTTCGTTTAATAAAATTTTATTTAAACCACGTAAAGTAGAATTGATTGCGATTAAAGTATGCCCAAAGGGAACACCTACATTCCTTAACACGGTAGAATCTGTTAAATCTCTCTGCAACCTGGAGATGGGAAGTTTTGCTGCAAAAAACTCAAATAAAGCATTAGCGATTCCTGCATTTCCTTCCGCATTTTCAAAATCGATTGGATTAACCTTATGCGGCATTGCCGATGAACCAATTTCGCCTGCTTTGATTTTTTGTTTGAAATAATTCTTCGATATATAAGTCCAGATATCGCGGTCCAGGTCAATGATAATGTTATTAATGCGCTTTAAAGCATCACATTGTGCTGCAAACTGATCATAATGTTCAATTTGGGTGGTGTGTTGCGCTCTTGTTAAGCCTAGCGTTGAGTTTACGAAATTGTTTGAGAAATCAACCCAATTAACTTGTGGGTAAGCAATGTGATGTGCATTAAAGTTTCCTGTTGCGCCACCAAATTTTGCGCTGTTTGGAATCGTCTTCAGGCTTTCCAATTGAATACTTAATCTTTCTGAAAATACTAAAAATTCCTTTCCTAATTTAGTAGGTGAGGCCGGTTGACCATGCGTGTGCGCCAACATTGGAATATCCTTCCATTCACTAGCCAGCTCGTTTAATTTATGAATTAGGGAATCAATGGCTGGATAATAACTTTCGTTTAAGGCTAGTTTTATTGAATATGGAATGGCTGTATTATTAATGTCTTGCGACGTTAAGCCGAAATGGATAAATTCTTTATAGTCTTGTAATGAAAGTGCATCAAATTTTGCTTTGATAAAATATTCAACAGCTTTAACATCGTGATTGGTAACTTTTTCAGTTTCCTTAATTTCTAGCGCATCAGTTTCTGAAAAATTCTTGTGTATCGTTCTTAATTTAGCGAACAACGACTTGTCGAAATTTTCTAAACCAGGTAAATTAATTTCGCATAAGGCGATAAAGTATTCAATTTCGACAAAGACACGATATTTTATGAGCGCTTCTTCAGAAAAATAGCTGGATAAACGTTCGGTCGTTTTTCTGTAACGACCATCAATAGGTGAGATTGCTTGTAGCGAAGTTAAATTCATTATGCGGATTATAATTTTGCCGCAAATTTACTACAATTGATGGATTAAATAGACTGAATGAAATAAAATTTGAGCCTACAGGACTATTTCATTTTTTGTGGTCGAAGATATAAACGAAAAAAGCTCCAATCAGTTATGATTGGAGCTTTTTTATATAAACCGTTAATTAGTTTTTAACAACAGTAGTATCAGTTTTAACAACTGTRTCRGCAACWGTAGTRTCAGCTTTAACAGTAGTATCAGCAGTGATAGTAGTATCAGCRCCTAAAGTATCAGTACCTTCGCCTTTTTTCTCTGAGTTACAAGCAGCAACTGATAAAGATAAAGCGATAGCTAAGAAGCCTAATTTGAATGCATTTTTCATTTTAATTTTGTTTTAGGTGATTAATTAATTTACTCTTAATACCTAATAAGTAAAAAGGTAACCCAGAAAAATTAATTTAAATAAAAAAAAACTCCAACCCATTAAGATTGAAGTTTTTCCATATTTTATTAAACTATTAACTAGTGTTTTACAACAGTATCAGYTTTAACAGTAGTATCAGCAGTGATAGTAGTATCAGCACCTAAAGTATCTGTACCTTCAGCTTTTTTCTCTGAGTTACAAGCAACAACTGACAAAGATAAAGCGATAGCTAAAAAGCCTAATTTGAATGCATTTTTCATTTTGAAAATTCGTTTTAGTGATTAATTAATTTACTTTTAATACACGAAACCTAAAAAGGTAACCCGTGAAAATAAAAAAAAATAAAAAAAAGCTTCAGCCCTTAAAGGATTGAAGCTTTTCTATATCTTATTAGACTATCAACTAGTGTTTTACAGTATCAGCTTTAACAGTAGTATCAGCAGTGATAGTAGTATCAGCACCTAAAGTATCTGTACCTTCAGCTTTTTTCTCTGAGTTACAAGCAACAACTGATAAAGATAAAGCGATAGCTAAAAAGCCTAATTTGAATGCATTTTTCATTTTTGAATTTTTTAAGTAATTAATTTTCTTGTTAATGCCGCAAAGGTAAAAAGGTAACCCAACAATTTTCAAAAAAATGAAAATATTTTTTATCCGGCTTGGGTTACCACATTTGTGGAGATTGTATTAAGTAATGATAGTAGCTATAAATAATTTTTTATCTAATATTGGGTTACTATTTTTAGAAAAATGTATTAACTAGTGAATAACAGTTTAAAGAGTTCAGTTCCAACAGATAGAGAGGTTATTTTAGGTATTCTAAATAACTCTGAAGATACACTTAACAAGTTATACAAGGCTTATTATACAATGGTTTTGCAGTTTATTCTCAATAATAATGGAGATGAAGATGATGCAAAAGATGTTTACCAGGAGGCTATAATAATTTTATATAACAAAATTAAGGAAGGTAATTTTGAACTCAGTAGCAAGCTTAAAACATATATTTATTCAGTTTGCAGGCGTATTTGGCTTAAAAAGTTAAGCTTAAATAGTAAAAAAGCCGGCAACATTACTGATTACGAAGATGTTTTAATTGTTGAGGAAGATGTGGAGGAGCACGAGGAAAAGGATTTGCAATTTGTTAAAATGCAATCCGCCCTTGATCATTTGGGCGAACCTTGCAAAACCATTATTCAGGATTTTTATATCCACAATTTATCCATGCAGGATATTTGCGAAAAGTTTGGTTATACCAATACTGATAACGCAAAAACACAAAAGTATAAATGCCTGCAAAGGTTAAAGAAAATATTTTTTCAACCATAGTAATTGAAATGAGAAACGATTTGGAGTTAGATGCAATTATTGAAGATTATCTTTTAGGTAAACTTAATCCACAGGAAACAGAAGCCTTTGAAACTTTGCGCCGTAATGATGCAGCAGTTGATCATAAGGTGGTTTCACATAAATTCTTTTTAGAATCGATGGAGGTGTTTGCTGCGCAATCACGCTTAAAAGATCAGTTGAATACCATTCATAGTGAGATCGATGTAGAAGGCTTGGCTTCGGCTTTAAGGCCTCATCCATCAAAAGTGGTTCAATTATGGAGAAAACATAAATCTGCCATTGCTGTAGCCGCTTCGTTTTTAGTATTGTCGCTGGTTTCAGTTTATTCTATTCAGCATAACTCGAAACAGAAAGAACAACTTGTTTTATTGAGTAATCAGGTTAATAAAGCCATTAAAACGCAAAATAATTTAATCAGAAAAATTAATAATACCACCAATACAACTGGTAAACCTGCTGTACAAAATAGCTTTGGTGGTACTGGGTTTGCCATATCTACAAATGGTTACATTTTAACAAATCTTCATGTAATCAACGGCGCAGATTCTTTATATGTTCAAAACAATAAAGGCGAATCTTTCAAAGTGAAATCAATTTACACCGATTCGCAAAATGATATAGCTATTCTAAAAATCAGCGATAAAAACTTTAGCCATCTTTCTTCTATTCCATATTCGATTAAAAAAACAACAAGTAGTATTGGCGAAACGGTTTATACATTAGGCTATCCGAAGGATGATGCTGTTTTAGGTGAGGGATATGTAAGTTCGAAAAATGGATTTATTGGTGATACTACGCAATATCAGGTATCTATCCCTGTGAATCCAGGTAACAGTGGCGGACCGCTGCTTGATAATAATGGCAACTTGGTTGGTATTATCAGTGGAAAACCCGATCAAACAGAGGGCGCAGCTTTTGCTATCAAATCAAAATATATCTTAGAAGCGATGAGAGCAATTCCTCAAGATTCTTTAGGCACAAATAAACTATCAGCAAGTAGTAAAAAGAGTTTGCTTTCTGGTTTAAAACGTACGAAGCAAATTGAAAAATTGCAAGATTATGTATTCATGATTAAAGTTTATAATTAATTACCCAAACAAATTAATATTCTTGAAACCCTGTTGATTAACCTCTTCAGGGTTTTTTGTTGCAATTATAATTTCAGTGTATTAAAATAATACAAAGCCTATGTATTTAGTATAGTAATGTTTAGATTTGTTTAAATCAACTATAAAATAAGAATATTATGAGTATAAGATTAGGCGATACCGCACCAAATTTTCAAGCAAATACTTCCATTGGCGAAATAGATTTTTACGATTACCTGGGCGATAGCTGGGGTGTTTTGTTTTCTCACCCGGCAGATTACACACCCGTTTGCACTACTGAACTTGGGCGCACAGCTGCACTGAAAGATGAATTTGAAAAGCGTAATGTAAAAGTCTTGGCTATTAGTGTAGATACTGCTGAATCACACAAAGGTTGGATTAGTGATATTAATGAAACGCAGAACACCTCTGTTGAATTTCCAATTATTGCTGACCCTGATAGAGTTGTTGCTAATTTGTATGACATGATTCATCCCAATGCATCAGAAACTTTAACCGTTCGTTCTCTCTTTATCATTAGCCCTGATAAAAAAGTCAAGCTGATCATTACTTATCCAGCCTCGACAGGTAGGAATTTTAACGAGGTGTTGAGGGTAATCGATTCCCTTCAACTAACTGCAAAATATAGTGTGGCAACACCAGCCGATTGGAAAGATGGCGAAGATGTAATTGTGGTAAACAGTATAAAAACAGAAGATATACCTGCAAAATTTCCGAAAGGACACCAGGTGATTAAGCCATATTTGCGTACAACACCTCAGCCTAACAAGTAATTTCGTGAATCAGTGATTTTGTTCGCAACATTTTTGTTGAGTTGCGCCAGTTAGGTTGTTTTAAGGTTGCAAATTATTATATTTGATAGTTTTGTTTCGGAATTGGCGCTTAATCTGGTTGTTTGCTTATTTATTTGATAAAAAATGATTAATTAAGAGGTGAATCAAAGCATAAGGGTTTATTTTTTTATACAATTTTTTATTTTTTATGGCAACCGGAAAAGTTAAGTGGTTCAATACGCAAAAAGGCTTTGGATTTATTGTTCAAGAAGACAACAAGGATTTATTTGTCCATTTTAAAGATGTTTTGGGCGGAATTGAAAGCATCAAAGAGAATGACACAGTAGAATTTGAAGTAGCTGAAGGCAGAAAAGGTTTACAAGCAGTAAACGTTAAAAAGATTTAAGCGAACATATATAAACTTAATCATCCTCACATTAGGCCTTTCTATGGAGAGGCTTTTTGCGTTTTAGTAATATTGAAGAATAGTTGATTCTAGGATAATGTTATTCCCTGAAATATCTTTGGTGAAAATAAGGAACTCATCTTTCCCCGCTTTTATTTTATACTTTTTAGCTAAATCTTCTGGTTTTGCAGGGTAGTTTCTTACGATAATATTTCCAATTAAAGCTGAGCCTTTTTTCAAATCTTTGGCTGATAAAATTTCATTTATCATAAATATTCTTCCAGGAAAATCGGTGTTTAGTTTTGCGGAGGTATAGAGTTGTGTTTGCGGATGAAGTTTCCTTAAACCAAATCTTTCTCCTATCAGATTAAAGGCACCTGATTTAAGTAATGCTGCATCCGGCTCATATAAATAATCTTGTGGTAAAACACTTTCGATAAAAGTGGTGGAGATATTTGATTCATGTTGTAGAAAAGAAAAGGTTTTTTCAGTATCGTTTATGGTAACAGCATGAATTTTTACTTCTTTATCCGAGTTGCTGTCGATAACCCAAAGCAATTCCTTACACTCGTTTTTTACACTTACAATATGTATTTCACTTATGTTTTTTAATTCTGATAAACCTGCTGAAATGTCTAGTAGCGGAGCGGTTTTAATGATAATCCTTGATGATTTCGATAACAATAAATCAAGATTGCTAACTACGTCTGGTGTACAATCTTTCAGCATGAAAACTTTGCCGCTATCAACTCTTCTTGCTGGATCTACATAAATGGTATCGAAACTTTTTGGCGTTGTTCTCAAGTATTCGATTCCATCGCCAGCAAAAAAACCGATGTTTTTGACATTTAAAATCGATGCATTATATTCAGCAAGCTGCGATAGATCGTCATTGTATTCAACATGCGTTACCTCTTTGATTTCATGCGCAAAGTAATACGCATCTACGCCAAAACCGCCAGTTATATCGATCAAAGTATTGCCTTTTGCAAGTTTTGCTTTGTATTTGGCGGTAACTTCTGATGAGGTTTGCTCAATCGAGAGTGGCGCTGGATAATAGATTTTTGGTGTGTTGTACCAGGTAATCAATTTCTTTTGTGCTTTTTTCTTTGCACTAATCTGTTGAGCCAGTTCAACGGAAGAAACTTTTTCAAAACTACTTTTAGACAAAACAATTTTATTTACATCAGCATCAAGGTTTGCATCGATGTATTTTTGAGTTGCATCATCTAAAATATTTTTGTTCATCCTTTTTAAGTATCACTTAATTTGAGGCAAATTTACCTTTACCCCTCATTACCATTTGGCAGGTATGACGGCTTTTAACCTCTAATAAAATATCTTTATCAACCGTAACCCGATCAATCGTATTTTGATTGTAATATCTAATGGTAACTAATTCCAGGCCTTTATTATATTTTACCGTAAATTCTGCTGATAGGTCTTTAATCAGTTTTTCAATCTGGGCCGGATGATCATCAACACTAACAGAAAAGCTAATGGCGGAATTCAGCATGGTGTTGATTTTGATTTTATGCTTGTGAAAGAGTTCGAAAATGTTGCTCAAATTTTCTTCAATAATAAATGAATAGTCTTTCGGAAAGATAGAAATTAACGCCTGATTTACTTTGAAGATAAAAGAGGGGATGGGTAGGGGATTGTTCTCGCCCGTAATCGCAGTACCTGATCCTTCTGGCTGAATAAATGATTTAACCAATAAAGGAATCCCTTTATTTTGTAATGGTTTAATGGTTTTCGGATGAATAACAGTTGCGCCATAATAAGTCAGTTCAATCGCATCATGATAAGATAATTGCGGAATTTTCTCTGTCTCATCGAACCATTTAGGGTCAGCATTCAAAACCCCGGGTACATCTTTCCAAATGGTTAGTGCAGCGGCATCAAGGCAGGATGCAAAAATTGCAGCAGAATAATCAGAGCCTTCCCTACCTAGCGTGGTCGTATAATTTTCGCTTGTTCCACCGATAAAACCTTGGGTAACCACAATGTTCTCTGCTAATATCGGCACCAGGTCACGCTGAATAATTTGATTTGTTTTTAGCCAATCTACTTTCCCTTCCCGATAGGTGTTGTCGGTTTGGATGTAATTTCTGGCGTCAACCCAAAGTGATTTATTCCCGGTTTCATTCAGCCATGCCGCTACAATTTTAGTTGAAACTACCTCGCCAATGGAAACAATCTGATCGTAAATATAGTCGACGTCATTATCGGGTTCGTCTTCAATCAACCAATCAATTTCTACGAAAGAATTTGCTACGTCATTATAAACCGGATTTGCTCTGCCTTCAAAAAGCGCTTCTATTATCTGAAAGTGAAAATTTTTTATCTCATCGAAAATAGCATGTGTTTCGTCACCCTGTGATAAATAGGCTTTGGTTAAATCTTCCAATTGATTAGTGATTTTTCCCATTGCGGAAACCACAATCACAAGGTTTCCTTTTCTATAATCATGAACAATAGTGGCTAAATTTCTTACCCCTGCCGCATCCCTAACCGATGCACCCCCAAACTTAAAAATATCCATATTAAAGTGCCTTTACTTGTTCTTTAGAAAGTGCTGCATTTAACCAGCCACTTTCTAAATGTGCTGTATATTTATTGTAAAAATTTATTGCCGGCTCATTCCAATCCAATACCTGCCAAACCATTCCGGTATATTTTTCACTTTTGGCTTCTTCAATCACCTTTTCAAAAAGTACTTTACCTATACCTTTGCCACGCATTTCTTCTGTTACGATAAAATCTTCTAAGTATAATCTACAACCTTTCCAGGTAGAGTATCTCGTGTAAAATAAGGCGAAACCTACAATTTCCGTATCTACTTCTGCAACGAAAGCTTTCCAAACAGGATTTTCTCCAAAACCAGCATCGATAAAGTGATTAATATCTACGGTTACCTCTTCGGGAGCTTTTTCATATACAGCCAGTTCATGGATCAATTCCAAAATCCTTGGGCAATCATCTGCTTTGGCTATTCTAATATTTAAGTTCATTAGTTTGGCGATATATTTTTAAAATGCTTGATTATTCTCTTACCGAAAATACTGCTTCCTATACGAACCATTGTACTCCCTTCTTCTATGGCAATTTTGTAGTCAGCGCTCATGCCTGTTGAGATCTCCTTAAAAGAAGCTTCGTTCGGAAAAAAACTAGCCTTAACGCCATCAAAAAAGACTCTAAGTTCATGAAATTCGATCGTGATCTGTTTTTCATTTTTGGTGTTTGTAGCAATACCCATCAAACCAACTATGCGAATATTTTTAAGCTGCTGATATTCATCAGACCTTAATAGTTCAATCACTTCATCATAGCCCAAGCCAAATTTAGTATCTTCATCAGCAATGTAAACTTGTAATAAACAATCAATTACTCGTTTGTTCTTCAAAGCTTGCTTATTAATTTCCTGAAGAAGTTTAAGACTGTCGACACCGTGTATCATCTTTACAAAGGGTGCAATATATTTCACCTTATTGGTTTGAAGATGACCAATTAAATGCCATTCAATATCCTTTGGAAGCTTTTCTTCCTTTTCCACCATTTCCTGTACATGGTTTTCGCCAAAAATACGTTGTCCGGCATTGTAAGCCTCTTGGACAACTTCCACTGTTTGTGTTTTTGAAACAGCAATCAGCTTAACTCCGACAGACTCTACTTCGCTTTTATATTGTTTAAGATTATCAGCTATGCTCATTTATAACTATTTTTGGGTAAAATTAACAACCTTGCTGCAATTTGGGCAAAAAAATAATGTTTAATTAATAATGAGGAGATTAGTCTGGGTTTTAGTAGTCCTGTTTTTTATGTTCGGTTGCAAGCCAAAAGCGCCAGAGGGCATTATTGATAGAGAAAAGATGGAGCAGATATTGTATGATGTACATTTGGTAGATGGCTATCTATCGACCATTTACATACAAGATTCGGCAAGAAGAGTTGGTGCAGCTTACTATAACGGCATTTATAAAAAGTACAATACGGATTCTGTTCAATATACAAAAAGCTTAAATTATTACAACAGCAACCCAGATCAATTACAGGAGATCTATAAAGCGATTTCCAAAAAATTGGAGAATCAAAAAGTAAGCTTAAAAAAAGCAGACTCGTTAATGCTACGAAAAGCCTTTGTTAAAGATTCTGTTAAAATTACTAAAGCCTTCAAAGCTGATTCTCTGGCCATCAGAAAAAAGATGAAACCTGATTCTGTATCGAAAGCGGCAGCAGAAAACCAAATTAAAAAGAAGAAAGCCAAGGCTGATTCGGTATTAAATACAAAAAGAAATTTTAGTGGAGCATTGCAACTAGTGCCCACTGCAGTACAATAATATGTTATACCCTGATAATTGTTTAGAACGTTTAGGATTTGTAGAGATAAGACAGCTGATTAGCAAACATTGCTTAAGCCCAATGGGTCAGGCAATGGTGCAAAAGATGCAGGTGATGAGTCGTTTTGACCAGATCGATAAATTTTTACGCCAAACCAACGAATTTAAAAGCATCCTGCAAAATCAGGAACCGCTACAAATCAATACTTTTTTTGATATCAAATCGCTAGTCGAAAAGATTAGAGTGGAAGGTACTTACCTTTTGGAAGATGAGTGGTTTCAGGTTTATACTTCCCTGCAGACCGTTTTTTCTGTTTTGCGTTTTTTTGAAGAAAGAGCAGAAGTGTATCCGACACTCGAGGCCTTATTTGAACATTTGCCGATCGAGAAAGATATCCTTCGAAAGATAGAGACAATTATTGATGCGAAAGGTAAAATCAAACCAAATGCATCTAAAGAATTGCAAGAAATCACTTCTGCTATAGCTAAAGCCGAGCAAGATGTTCGCAAGCGGATGGACTCCATTTACAAACAAGCTATTGCAAATAATTGGGTAGCAGATGGTAGCTTGACCATTCGCGATGGTAGAATGTGTATTCCTGTTTTAGCCGAAAATAAAAGAAAGCTTAAAGGATTTATTCATGATGAGTCGGCTACTGGTCAAACTGTTTATATAGAGCCAGAAGAAGTTTTTACCCTTAACAATAAACTTCGTGATTTAGAATTTGATAAGCGCAGAGAAATTATCAAAATTCTGATTTCATTGACTGATGAATTACGCCCTTATTCGCCACTATTGCTTTCCTATCATGGTTTTTTAACCAAACTTGATTTTGTTAGGGCGAAGGCTTTGTTTGCTTTGGATATTGAAGCGGAAATGCCTGGTTTACTAAAAGAACCAAAAACCAAATTAATAAATGCAAGGCACCCGCTGTTATCTATTTCTTTCGCAGCCGAAAAGAAGACAGTAACGCCATTAAATATCCATATTGATGCTGAAACACGTGTAGTTTTAGTTTCCGGTCCAAATGCTGGAGGTAAATCTGTTTGCATGAAAACCGTTGGTTTACTCCAGATTATGTTGCAAACGGGCTTACTAATCCCGGTCGATGCGAATAGTGAAGTGGGTATTTTTGAAAATATATTTGCTGATATTGGTGATGATCAATCGATAGAAAGTGATTTAAGTACTTACAGCGCCCACTTAAAGAAAATGCGTTATTTCGTTGAGCATGCTTCGCCAAAAACGATGGTTTTGATTGATGAGTTTGGTACGGGTACTGATCCACAATTTGGAGGTCCGATGGCCGAGGCAGTATTGGAAGTACTCAACAATAAAAAAGTGCGTGGCGTAATTACCACACATTATTCCAATTTGAAACTTTTTGCTGGCAACACGCCTGGTTTAGAAAATGCGTCGATGCTTTTCGATAACGCTAAAATGAAACCTTTATACATTTTAGAAATGGGTAAACCCGGAAGTTCTTACGCGTTTGAAATTGCTCAAAACATCGGTTTGCCTAAAGAAGTGATTCAGCTTGCCAGGGAAAAAACTGGTTCGAATCAAAATCGCGTCGATACCATGTTAGTAGATTTAGAGCGAGAAAAGAAAACAATTTACGATGCAAAAGTGAGCCTGGCCAATCAACAAAATAAGGCTAAAAATTTGGTTGCTGAAAACGAAAAATTAAGAGCGTTTTTGGATGAAAACAGAAGGGTTTTAATCAAAGAAGCAAAACAAGAGGCACAAAACATTATTAAAAATGCCAATAAACTGGTAGAAAATACGATTGCTGAAATTAAAGAAAAGCAGGCTGATAAAGAAGTAACCAAACAACTAAGGCAAAATTTACATCAGGAGTTAGTTAAGAACACCATTCCAAAAGAAAAGCCAAAACCTGTTCAAGTAATAGTTGGTGGCGAAATAGTTGTTGGAGATTGGGTAAAATTTACGGACAGCGAAACAACCGGGCAAGTGCTGGAAATTAACAGAAACGAACTGGTTTTGGCTATCGGCGATTTACGCTCGAACGTGAAAAAAAATCGTGTTCAAAAGATCAGCAATAAGGAAGCGAAAAAAGTGATTCAAAGCAGTGCCAGTTCGTTTGCGGGGAGAATGAATGATGCTGTGTCGGGCTTTAGAGCTGAATTAGATCTTCGTGGCAAAAGAACGGAAGACGCTTTATTTGAAGTAGAGAAATATTTAGATAAAGCGATTATGTTAGGCTTTCCATCTATAAAACTTATTCATGGTAAAGGCGATGGAATATTGAGGAGAATGATTCGGGAGTATTTGAGGAAATATAGTCAGGTCAATAGGATGGAAGACGAACACGCAGATAGAGGCGGTGATGGGATAACCTATGTTTATCTGAATTAAGGTTTCTCTTTAATTTTTTATTTTAAGAAGATAGCTTTCGAAGTTTTAATACCACTCTCTTGCCGTCATTACGAAAACATTTTGCGATTCTTCATGGCTAATGTTTTTGGTATGCTCACATTAATGTGAATTGCTGGAAGGATTGTTAAGTTAAGCTTTGTAAATGATGGAATGAAAAATTATTACTTTTTATTCCCAGGACATTTCTTACAGCGTTTACCTTTTTTAAACTTCTCACAGCATTTCTTATGTTCCGCAGTGCAGCTTAAAATGAAACCCATTCCCTTTTGAAACTCAGGATCGGTAGGTAGGATAAAATTGTTTTCTTCTCTCTCGTAAATCATTGCAGTACAAAGGTAATGCTTGTTTAGATCAATTCCAATTAAAAGTTATTCGTAGAAGATTTAAACTGATTTCATGCTGGGTTTGTAGTCGCAATTTGTAAATTAGCGAACTAACCAAAAATTCATATAATGATTAATAAAGTGGTATCAGGCGCTAAAGAGGCGATTGATGATATATCAGATGGCGCAACCTTAATGCTTGGTGGTTTTGGACTTTGCGGAATTCCTGAGAATTGTATAAATGCTTTAGTAGAAAAAGGCGTAAAGAATTTAACCTGTATTTCGAATAATGCTGGGGTTGACGACTTTGGCATCGGATTGATGTTAAAACAGCGTCAGGTTAAAAAAATGATCTCTTCTTATGTCGGCGAAAATGCAGAGTTCGAACGGCAATTACTAAGTGGCGAATTAGAGGTCGATTTGATTCCGCAAGGAACTTTAGCAACACGATGTTTAGCAGCTGGTTATGGTATGCCGGCTATTTTTACACCAGCAGGAGTAGGAACAGAAGTTGCAGAAGGAAAAGAAATCAGAAATTTTAATGGTAAAGATTATTTGATGGAATATGCGTTCGACGCTGATTTTGCAATTGTAAAAGCTTGGAAGGGCGATACCGCTGGGAATTTGATTTTTAGATCGACCAGCAGAAACTTTAATCCAGTAATGGCAATGGCTGGAAAGATAACCATCGCAGAGGTTGAAGAATTGGTTGAGGCAGGTGAACTGGATCCCGATTATATCCATACACCGGGAATTTATGTTCATAGAATTTTTCAAGGTAAAGATTACGAGAAAAGAATTGAGCAAAGAACGGTTAGGAAGTCCGGAGTCTGAAGTCGTTAGTCTATCCCTCAATATCACATCAAATATCTATGTTTACTAAAGAAGAAATAGCGCAACGTATAGCGCAAGAAATAAAAGATGGTTACTATGTTAACCTTGGCATTGGTATCCCAACCTTGGTGGCCAATTATATTCCAAACGGAATAAATGTTGTATTGCAATCCGAAAATGGACTGCTCGGAATGGGACCATTTCCATTTGAAGGCGAAGAAGATGCCGATTTAATTAATGCGGGTAAGCAAACCATCACTACTTTACCAGGCTCCTCAATTTTCGATTCGGCAATGAGCTTTGGAATGATCAGGGCGCAAAAGGTTGATTTAACCATTTTAGGAGCAATGGAAGTTTCAGAGAGTGGTGATATCGCCAATTGGAAAATTCCTGGTAAAATGGTTAAAGGAATGGGTGGTGCAATGGATTTAGTGGCATCAGCAAAAAATATCATTGTAGCCATGCAACATGTAAATAAAGCAGGAGAGAGCAAGTTGCTATCCAAATGTACGCTTCCGTTGACTGGGGTAAAGTGTATTAAAAAAATTGTCACTGAATTAGCTGTTTTAGATATTCTGCCAGAAGGAGGTTTCAAACTTTTAGAACGAGCACCAGGAGTGAGCGTTGATTTTATTAAACAATCTACAGCAGGAAGATTAATTGCTGAAGGCGATATTCCGGAAATGCGATTGGATTAAAACAAAAATGGGGTCAAGTTTTTAAAGCTTGACCCCTTTTTGTTTACATCTATTATTTTAATTTATATCAACCAGAATACTGTTCCTTAAGTCATTCGAAATATCTTCAGTTATGGCGATGATTTCATCAGGCTCATTGGTGTTATTCATAATCACCTTATTGCATTGCTCTCTGTAAGGCAATAAATATTCCTTGTAGGCAGGCACCACATGGTTATGCCACTTGTAAAGTACGTCATCCTCTGGGTATCCACGTTCCAGGCCATCTCTTTTTATCCGGCGATCTAACGCAACTTGTTCATCAGCATCAACGAAAATGGTATGATCTAGCAAGGCTGCAATTTCTTTGAAATGCAAAATAAAAAGGCCTTCAACAATGATTATAGGTGCTGATTTAATCTCTAAAATTTTAACTACAGCAAGGGGATTATTGAAATTATATTCCTTTTTATAGACAACCTCTCCGCTTGTAAGTTGTTTTATATCCCTTAAAAACTGTTCACTATCAATGGTTGATGGAAGATCAAAATTGTACAATTTATTCTCTTCCTGGGTCATATCGCCTGCAGGAATGTAATAATCATCCTGGGATACCAAAGTTACTTCATCTTGCTTAAAATGATGTAAAAAGCAGTTTAAGAAAAATGTTTTACCCGATCCACTTCCACCGGCAATACCGATTATAAAAGGTTTTTTATTCAAACTCATTGAGCACTATATGTTAGATTGCAGAAAAAACGTTTGTCTAAAGCACCTAATGAATCGGCTACTGCTTTAGTCATTACAATGATAACATCTTTTGTGGATTCGTTCTCTGTAAATTTACCAACAACCTTTGCGAATGTTGTTTTGTTAGTCATTGGGTTTGTGATTTTTATAACTCTGCCTACTGGTGCTGTACGGTGCAAAACTAACATTTTTGAGCCGTCTAAATCTGCGTCAGCAATCCAAACAGCTGCACCTTTTTCCTCGATTTGGCTTAGGCCATAAACGCTTGGGTCGCGACGGAGTTTTGGATCTTTAACCATTGTGCTATCTGGTTCACTTTCCTGCTCTTCTTTAGATGCCTCATTTACAGATTTTGGTTGAGGTGGCTTGGGAATAATTAATTTCTGATCTACTTTAATGGCGTTATCATCCAGTTTGTTAGCTGTTCTGATTTGATAAGCCGTTAAATTATATTTCTTCGCAATGCTGAAAATATTTTCTCCAGCTGCTACAGTATGAATAAAACTTTCTTCTTTTGAAGGTGAAGCAGACGACGTTTTTACCGGTTCAGCTTGTTTTTCTTTCGGTACTTCTACTTCAGCAACTACTCCTCCGGGCACTTTTAAAACTTGCCCAATCGTAATCGCGTTATCTGGCAAATTATTTAATTTCCTTAATTGGTAAGCAGTAATACCATATTGCTTTGCAACCGTAAAGATAGTTTCGTTACGCAAAACCGTATGGGTAGTTGCAGCA
Organism: Pedobacter sp. Leaf41; assembly: GCF_001422545.1. GTDB lineage: Bacteria > Bacteroidota > Bacteroidia > Sphingobacteriales > Sphingobacteriaceae > Pedobacter. The sequence goes on from NZ_LMLE01000006.1 coordinate 698,871, forward strand.
TCTGAAGTGTTGGCCGCGTCGGTTGGCGTTTTGGCAACTTCGGTTGGAGTTGGTTCTGCAGTGCTGATTACTTTATTTTCATCAACATTTTTTGTAGCCGGAATCTTTAATTTCTGACCAATTCTGAGATTATTGTTTAATAAATTATTTGCCTTTTTAACTTCTTCTACGGTGGTTCCGTATTTTTCTGCTATTTTCCCAAGAAACTCTTTAGGCGCTACCGTATGCTCAATCATGGTTTGCTCTGCAACAGTATTTTCAATAGCAGGAGTGGTTACCGTGGTTTTTGCTGGTTTTACTGGCTCGCTCGTAGGAGGAACATCTGTATTGTTTTTGGTAGCGATCTTTAAAACCTGCCCAATACTTAAATTATTTCCGGTAAGGTTGTTCAGCTTTTTAATTTCATTAATAGTTGTTCCATACTTTTCGGCGAGCATATTTAAATTTTCTTTTGCTTTAACAGTATGCTCAATGATACCGCCATCTTTGCCTGAAGAAACAGGGGCCGTGCTGCTTGTTGTTCCCCAGGGAATATTGGTTGGAACTTTTATAATGACCCCAACTTGAAGGTATTTGTTCTCGTTGTAGCTCATAATATCTTTTGGCGAAACGTTATATCTTCTTCCAACAGAATAATACGTGTCTTTTGCTACAATTTGATGAACGATAAGTTTCTTTCCGTTATTATTTTCAACGCCGATAGAGTCTCTAAGTGTGTTTGCTTTAGCATTTGCGATATTTAGAGCAAATAGAACAAAAGCAGATAAGTATATTTTGTGCATTTATTTTCTATAAATTTCTTAGTCAAAGGAAGCAATTATACGAATAAAATATTTAACCCTGTGGAGTTAATTAACCCGTTTTTGAGTAAAAATAAGATAACTTTATTTCAAAAAAATGGTCATAATATTCATTCACAATATCTTGTGAAAAAAAACAATTGGCTTCGTGTTGATTAATAAACGAACTAATAAATAAGGTATTGTACAGATGAGAATTTAGATTAAAACATTTATAAATCTGGGTTGTTACGTACACATTAATATCACATAAAAATTAATAAAATGGACGCTAAAGAAATAAGCTTAAATGAAAAAGAAGTAAAACCAGTGGTTGATCTTTTGAACGATTATTTGGCAAATTATCATATTCATTATCAGAAATTAAGAGGTTGTCACTGGAATATAAAAGGTCAGAATTTTTTTACCCTTCATGTTAAGTTTGAAGAATTATATACCAATGCACAACTTACCATCGATGAAATTGCTGAGCGTGTTTTAACTTTAGGTAAACCACCGCATAGTCGTTTTGCAGATTATATCAGTGAATCTGAAATCAAAGAAATCGACACCATTGGCATGAAAGATTTAGATATGGTTGATGCGTTATTGGATGATATGGCTAAGTTGATTGAAATTGAAAGAGAACTATTAGAAGCTACAGATAAAGCTGGCGATGATGGGTCGAATGATATGGTAAATCGGTTCATGCAGTTTAAAGAAAAAAATACCTGGATGTTACGTTCTTTCGCTGGAAAGAAATAATACTTTGAAGTAGGTTTTAAAAGCTTCAGTTAAATGGATGAATTGTCAAATCTGTTTATCTGAGGCTTTTTTGTGTTATAAAATAGCTATTTATTTATCTTTGGGCATGGCATATAAAAGTTTAGCAGAATGTGTTTCCGATCTTGAAAAACACGGTCATCTAATCAGGATTAAAGAAGAAGTAGATCCTCATTTAGAAATGGCCGCCATCCATTTAAGGGTTTATGAGAAACAAGGCCCTGCTTTGTTGTTTGAGAATGTGAAGGGTAGTCCTTTTCCGGCGGTTTCTAATTTGTTTGGAACTTTGGAGCGGTCGAAATTCATATTCAGAGAGACTTTGCCAAAAGTGCAGCAATTGGTTTCTTTGCGAAATGATCCAATAAAAGCATTGAAAAATCCTTTCAAGTATGCTGGATCAGCAATGTCGGCATTGTCGGCGTTGCCTATGAAAACGCCATCTACGAAAAACAACTTTCTGAAAACCTCTATCAGTAAATTGCCGCAAATTGTAAACTGGCCCATGGATGGAGGGCCTTTTGTAACGATGCCACAGGTTTATACTGAAGACATTGATAAGCCTGGAGTTTTAAATGCAAATTTAGGGATGTACCGCATTCAATTGGGCGGGAACGATTATATTCAAGACAAGGAGATCGGTCTCCATTATCAAATTCACCGGGGCATTGGTGTTCACCAATCTAAAGCGAATAAAGCAGGTTTACCACTTAAGGTAAGCATTTTTGTGGGTGGTCCGCCATCTCATCCTCTGGCTGCGGTAATGCCATTGCCAGAAGGTTTATCAGAAATGACTTTTGCCGGAGCATTAGGCGATAGAAGATTCCGCTACTTTTACGATGATGAAGGATTTTGCATCTCTGCTGATGCCGATTTTATTATCACGGGAACTGTTTATCCAAATGAAAACAAGCCAGAAGGCCCTTTCGGCGATCATTTAGGTTATTATAGCCTTACGCACCCTTTTCCCTTGATGAAGGTGCATAACGTATACCATAAAAAAGATGCCATCTGGTCGTTCACAGTTGTTGGAAGGCCGCCGCAGGAAGACACAAGCTTCGGCGCATTAATTCACGAAATTACAGGATCGGCCATTCCACAAGAAATTCATGGATTGAAAGAGGTACATGCTGTTGATGCAGCTGGTGTTCATCCTTTACTGTTTGCAATCGGAAGCGAACGTTATACGCCATATTTAAAAGAACGAAGACCACAGGAAATTTTGACTATTGCCAACCATATCCTGGGTAAAAATCAACTCAGTTTAGCTAAATATGTTTTCATCGCCGCTAAAGAGGATGATGAAAAATTAAGTACACATCACATTCAGGATTTTATTACTCATATTTTGGAAAGGGTAGATTTAACCAGAGATATCCATTTCTATACCAACACCACCATCGATACGTTGGATTACAGTGGCGATGGTTTAAATAGTGGATCGAAGGTTGTTATTGCGGCAGCGGGGGAGAAGAAACGAAATTTGTGGGATAAAAAGCCTGAAAGCTTAAAGTTAGGGGATGGTTGCTATCAATCTCATCTTGCTATCCCTGGTGTTTTAGTTATTGAATGCGACAAATATATCAGTGCCGAAAAAACAGCAGCAGAAATTGCTTTGTTAAACATCACCTTAATCGATCAGGATCTTTCCGGATTACCATTAATTGTATTAGCCGATGATTCTGAATTTACAGCAGCAAATATTGATAATCTAGTTTGGATTACTTTTACCCGAAGTAATCCCGCTGCCGATATTTATGGTATTAATGACTTTACTATCAATAAACACTGGGGTTGCAAAGGCCCAATGATTATTGATGCAAGGAAAAAGGCTCATCATGCTCCTGAACTTATTAAAGACAAAAATGTGGAGGAAAAAATTGATGCTTTGGCTAAGACAGGAATGCCGCTCCATGGAATAATTTAGTTGAATATTTGAAAATATTTGCCCATTTTTAGGTACATGTTTTGCGTTTTACCTCAACTTTCGCGTGCCTTCGCTATCATTTTATTAATACTTTGTTGCTGGATGAAGTTGTCCGCTCAAGAGGTTGACAGTTTGATAAAGGTAATTCGTCAGTATGGACAGCAGAATGCAACCTCTAGCATCTTTGTTCACTTTGATAAAAACGTTTATTCCAATAACGATCAGGTTTGGTTTACCGGATATTTACTCGAAGGTGTTGCCCCAATAGCCGATTACCATACTTTACATCTTGCATTGGTAAACAATGCTGATAGTTCGGTAGTTCTTCAAAAGAAATTTTTAATTCATGAAGGATTTGCATTCGGAGATTTAGTTTTGCCAGATTCGCTGCCAGGCGGATCTTACCGTTTTGTAGTGAATACCAATATTAGGGTAGCTGGCTTTAACGTTTCTGATTTTATTCAGCCAATTACCATAAAATCGACCACAAAAAATCTTTTGCAACCCAGTATTTCCATTTTTAAATCTTACAATGATCAAACTCAAAATGGAACCATGTTGCTTAAAGTTTTGACGAGTGATAATCGTTTTGTTGAAAATGCTGAAGTGAAGTACACCATTGGTCGTGATTCGATTTTGAAAAGAGCTTCGTCAAAAACGAGCGTGATTGGAGAAATGATGATTGATTTCCCAGCAAACAAAATTAACGCGAAGAACAATTTATTAAGCATTGCAATAAAAAAAGATCATCAGGTTAAATATCTCAAGCACGAATTGCCAATAATCAACGGAAAAAAATTTCAAATTAATTTCTATCCTGAAAGTGGCTATTTGGTTAATGGATTGTTTAGTAATGTGGGGATTGAAATTAAAGACTTAATCCATACTCCTCTTCTTACAAAGGCAGTTTTGTATGAAAATGGTAAAGCTATCGATACTGTCAATACGAATTCTACCGGGCTTAGCTTTTTCTCTCTCATTCCCAATATCAAATTGAAATACAGCCTAAAAGTATTAACTGGTGATATTGAAGGAGATCATTATGATTTGCCACCTATTTTGAGTGCGGGTGTGACGATGCATGCCAATAATGTAATCGCTGAAAAAGACTTTCGTTTAAAATTACAAAGTAGTTTTGATACTGAAGTTCATGTTGTGGTTCATAATTATAACGATCTCTATTTGCACAGCGAGATTGCCTTAAAACATGGTGTTACTCAAAATGTTAGACTTGATCTAGATTCTGTACCGATGGGATTAAATGCCATAACCTTATTAGATAGTGATTTCAAGCCTCTTGCGGAACGAATTTTTTTTAGCCATTACGATCAAACGTACCAATTGCAAATTTCAACTGATAAGGATGTATATGGTACGAGGGATAGTGTTCGATTGGATATCCATACGATTACCAGAAGCACAAACTCCCTTCAAGGTTTGGTATCTATTTCATGTACACAAGCTAACCGATTCTCTGAATTAAATAATATAAATATTGTAGACTATGCATTGCTAGAAAGAGAATTGGTAAACTTACCGGCTAACCCGATGGGAATCAAAGTTACGGATCGCGAGTATTTAAATAATATTCTGCTGGTGAAAGGGTGGAGGCGGTATCATTGGCCCCTGTTAAGGGATAGCTTATTTGCGCAAAAGAAAATAATTAATGAGGAAGTTAGCGGCCAGATCAGAAAAGGGAAGAAAAACGTAATGCTACCTATGGAATTATTTGCGATCGCCAAGAGTACTGTTCATAACATTTCATCAGATAGTACCGGAAAATTCAAAATTCCTTATTCTAGTTTAATTACGGATGATAAAGATGATGTATGGGTGAACCTTAACCATAAAAACGCATCCTATTATACATTAGAAATTCATGACCCGGCTGAAGAGCTTAAAAAAAATATTAGAGCGGAGCATTATGAAGAAGTAGTTGCAAACTTATTAAAACCAGTTATTAATCAAGTTTTTCCTGATCCTGGTGGTATAAATCTAAAAGAAGTAGTGATCAAGAGTGATAAAGGCGAAAAAATTGATTTTGCCAATAATGGTTATATGAATAATTGTGGTGATTATGTCTGTCCTAATCACATTTTAAATTGTGTAAATCATTTTGGAAATTCTGATAACACAAGCCCTATAGAGGGAGGTCAGTATCGGAAGCAAAATGGTGGAATTACCATTTATCATGGTTGTGCAGAGCGTAAGAAAGATGCCAATATTTCTATTTTGAGGGGGATAAAACTCGGGAAGGAGTTTTATAAATTCGAGTTGGATAATAAGGATGAACCTATTAATATGTCAACTATATTTTGGGATTATCAACAAGTTTTAGATTCTGAAGGGAAAGCTAACCTAAATTTTACTACAGGTGATTTAACAGGCCGTTTCAAGATTGTAGTGCAAGGTGTTACTGCCAATGGACCAATTTATGGCGAACATTACATCACAGTCAAGCGGCCATAAAAAAAGCTCCCGAATTTCATCGAGAGCTTTTAATAAAGTGTCATCTATTCTTAAAATCTAACTCCGAAAGTTAAGAATACATTGTTTCTATTGCTCTTAACATCTGCAACAGGTTCAGAATAATCATCTAGTAAATAAGGACTAGAATTGAAATTCGTTTTATAATTCTGATAAGCCAAATCGAAATAGTAGTTATCAACACGGTAACCAATACCGCCAGTTAAAAACTGGCCTTGGTAAAAAGAATTCGATCCACCTTGAATACCATTTCCGTTTACACCATAACCACCTCTCAAACTTACTTCATTGCTCACTTTAACTTCTGCACCAACTCTATAGTTTATAGCTTCTTTGTACGATGCTTTCACAAACGCATTATTGTCGCTAATTGTTGATGAACTTGCGCCGCCATCTGCTGAGAAACGCATCGATGAATAGTCAATATAATCAACATCTGCGGAGATCAAAGCAATGTTACTGATTACATAGCTTAAACCTGCCGACGCTTTTAATGGCGTACGCAAATTATAAGTGAAATCGTAATACCTGCTTGGGCTATTAATTGATGAAGCTGCATTAGTTGCATTTCCTGCTAATCTTGCTTGCAAAGTTTCGGTTGTATTATCCTGAATATTAAGCCATGTTGGAGTCTGGAAGTTTAATCCAATCCTCAACTCTGGAACCGGGCGATAAATCATTCCTAACTTTAAATTGAATCCATTACCCCGAGACTGTTGATATCTAAGATGAGTTAAGGTGTAATTTTCGTTGCCAGTGTAAGCAGGAATTGCGTCGTCATAAGAATTAACAATACCTGACTCTGTAAAAGAAGCATCACTAGTATATTTAACATTCACAAAACTCGCTGTTCCACCTATATATAATTTATTCGAAAAATTAAGTGCTCCGGCTATATTAAATTCTGAAGTAGATCCCAGTCTGCTTTCTGTCCAATTTTGATTGAAGTTTGCATTATTATAAGGTTCTGCCGAGAAACCATTTGGATAGTTTGGGGCATTTTTATTGATTAGATAACTATCGTAAGCATCACCCGCAACTGAATTTTCAGTACCAAAACCATTAGCCTGATCAACATAAGAGTCTCTTATTGAACTATTGGTATTAATGCCATTATAGTCGATGTTATTGAGAAAATCATTGTTTCTTGTATAACTAAGGCCGAACACAGTACTAACCAAGCCTTTATTAACATCAGAACCTTTAAGTTTTGCGGCTGGATTATAAAATACAACGCCTAGGTTATTTAGATTGATTTGACTTTTGTTGGATTTAATGTTGTTGCCTAAATAAGAACTTTCGTTGGAAACGCTATTAAATTCAGGAGTGATGTTAAATTCAGATTTGGTGAATAACCCAAGGCCTGCAGGATTCGCATTGATTGATCCTATGTCGCCACCGACACCAATTTGAGCACCAGCCATTCCTTTAAAACGTGATGAACTCCCATAATTTGTTTGCGAAAATCGGAACGCGTCAGGGGCATAACTCTGTGCGTATGCTGAACCAATGGTAGCTACTGTAGCTACCATGGAAGCCAATATATATTTTTTCATTTAATGTGCTTTATTTGTAAGATATTAACCTCGTCCTGCTCTTGATGGTCTGGAACCACCACCGCCGCCACCGCCATTAGAACCGCCGCCGCTGCTTCCACTACTTGATGGAGGTGGAGAATATGTTGGTCTGCTCATTTCAGTTCTTTGAGGTTGTTGAGGTGTGTAATTTTCGTTTCTGGTCGGTCTACTACCTTGTGTTCCTTGCGGAGTGTAGCCTCTTCCAGCATTATTACTAACTGGTCCTTGATTACGGGAAGGTCTTCCTGCGTTATAATTTGGTGCATAGCTTTGACCTGTTTGGCCGTTTGGATTTGCAATACCCGATCTACTTGGTCTTCCAACATTCCCTGCAGTACCATTTCCATAAGATCTTGGAATACCTCTATCGCTACTTCCTGGTCTAGGTCTGTAATTGTTATTGGTAATAACGCCGCCGCCATAATAGCCGCCGCCTAGGCCCCAGCCACCACCGTACCAGCCACCGCCGCCCCAACCGAAGCGATCGTAATATGAATATGGCCCCCAATTGTTCCAGCCCCAGTTATTCCAACCGTAGCCCATGTTACCATAGTAAAAAGGATTATTCCAGATGCTGCCGTAGCCGAAGCCACCGCCCCAACCGAAACCACCACCCCAGCCACCTAATCCATAGCCATTATTCCAACCCATGCCATAACCTAAATAAGTGGTTGCGCCATAACTGTTGCCATAATTAAAGTTTTCGTAATACGGATCGTAATAGCCACGAAAGCTACTGCCGTTGTAGAAACGATTAATTCTGGAAGAGTAGTCCATATCGTAATAAGGATTGCTGGTGCCATAATATTCATCGTAATCTTCGGTTTGTCCTTGTACCTGTGCCTGAACTTGATTTTGAGGAGGAACGTAAGCTTCTACCTCTCTCGCCTTTGCCACGGAATTATATACATCATCATTGGCTTTGGTTTGGGCCAATTTTGTTGTAGAGCATGATGCCACCAACCCTGCAGCAGCAATCATTACAATGGGTAAAAATTTAATTGGTTTCATTGTGTTTATATTTAGTTGTGTGTGTTCACTAATTTACTAAAAATGGATCAAATCTACTAAAAATCAACTATTTAATTAGTCAGATTTATGTATTAATGCAAATGCTTTCTCTCTATAATCGTTTTGTAGGCATAAATTTATAAATTTGTGATCTAATTTCACCTTTTTAATACACAAATTACGTTCCAAATACATAAGATGAGCAAAGAAATTACAAGCAGAGAAGCAGATTATTCTCAATGGTATAATGATATCGTTATAAAAGCCGATCTGGCTGAGCATTCGGCAGTTAGAGGCTGCATGGTAATTAAACCTAATGGTTATGCTATATGGGAAAAAATGCAGGCAGTATTGGATAAAATGTTTAAAGATACTGGTCATCAGAATGCCTATTTTCCATTGTTCATTCCGAAGTCATTTTTTTCAAAGGAAGCCTCTCACGTTGAGGGTTTTGCCACAGAATGTGCTGTAGTGACACATTACCGTCTAAAAAATGACGATAATGGCAATATTGTGGTGGATGAAACTGCCAAATTAGAAGAGGAGCTTATCGTTCGCCCAACCTCGGAGACTATCATCTGGAATACTTATAGAGGATGGATTCAATCTTATCGTGATTTGCCAATTTTAATTAATCAATGGGCTAACGTAGTTAGATGGGAAATGCGCACCAGGTTGTTTCTTCGTACAGCCGAATTTTTATGGCAGGAAGGGCATACCGCTCATGCAACTGCTGAAGAAGCGATTGAAGAAACAGAACGTATGTTGCACATCTATGCCGATTTTGCTGAAAATTGGTTGGCCGTTCCAGTAGTTAGGGGAAGAAAATCCCCAAATGAAAGATTTGCCGGTGCTTTAGATACCTATTGTATTGAAGCCCTAATGCAAGATGGAAAGGCGTTACAGGCGGGTACTTCCCATTTCTTAGGTCAGAATTTTGCCAAAGCTTTTGATGTAAAGTTTACTGGAAAAGATGGTAAGCTAGATCATGTTTGGGCAACATCATGGGGCGTTTCTACGCGTTTGATGGGGGCTCTCATTATGGCACACAGCGATGATTCAGGACTTATTATCCCACCTAAATTGGCGCCAATTCAAGTGGTAATTGTTCCAATTTACAAGGGAGATGATGACTTAGCGAAAATTTCGGCTTATGTAAATGAGTTAACAATGCGCTTAAAAGGAATGGGTGTTTCGGTAAAATACGATGACAGAGATACACAACGTCCGGGCTTTAAATTTGCTGATTATGAATTGAAAGGCGTACCAGTACGTATTGCTATTGGTGGCCGCGACTTAGAAAATAAAACAGTGGAAATTGCCCGTAGAGATACGAAAGTTAAACAAACTGTTCCACAGGAGGGTTTAGATATATACATTGTGAAGTTACTGGAAGATATTCAAACCAGTATGTTTAACAAGGCGCTAGCTTATCGTGATGAGCATATTACCGAAGCGAACAGCTATGAAGAGTTTAAGGAGTTGTTGGATGGCAAAGCTGGTTTTATTTCAGCCCATTGGGATGGAACTCCAGAAACAGAACAAAAAATTAAAGAAGAAACCAAAGCAACCATTCGTTGTATTCCTTTAGATAATAAATTGGAAGATGGGCTTTGTATTTATTCTGGGAAACCATCAATACAACGTGTTTTATTTGCGAGAGCATACTAAAAAGTCTTCAGTCGATAGTCCTGAGTCTTCTTAATGATTGAAATATTAATGTAAAACTGTTTAGATAAGATTGGGAAATCTCAATCTTATCTCGATACTTGAAGCGCACATCTCAAAAGAAAAAATGAAATTCGGAACAAAAGCCATACACGCAGGTCAAGAACCTGATCCAACAACTGGTGCTGTAATGACACCAATTTACCAAACTTCTACTTATTGGCAAAAATCGCCAGGCGATAACAAAGGTTATGAGTACTCTCGGGGTACAAACCCTACACGTAAGGCATTAGAAGATTGCTTAGCCGCTTTGGAAAATGCTAAATATGGTTTGGCTTTTTCTAGCGGTATGGGGGCTACAGACGCAGTTTTAAAACTGCTTCAGCCGGGTGATGAAGTGATTACCGGAAATGATTTATATGGTGGCTCTTACAGGATATTCACTAAAATCTTCACTAAATATGGAATTAAATTCCACTTTTTAGATTTATCCAAACCAGAAAATATTATACCCTATATTAACGATAAAACTAAGTTGGTTTGGATTGAAACACCCACAAATCCTACCATGCAAGTTGTTGATATTGAAGGTGTAGCAAAGATTACCAAAGAGAAAAAGATCCTATTAACAGTTGATAACACTTTCGCTTCGCCTTATTTGCAAAACCCTATCGATTTGGGAGCAGATATCGTGATGCATTCGGTTACAAAATACATTGGTGGCCATTCGGATGTAGTGATGGGTGCATTGGTTACCAATGATGATCAATTGTACAAAGATTTATGGTTTATCTATAATGCTTGTGGTGCAACGCCTGGGCCACAAGATTCATTTTTGGTTTTACGTGGAATAAAAACACTGCATTTGCGGATGAAAGCGCATTGTGAAAATGGCGAACGCATTGCCCATTACCTCAAAACACATCCAAAAGTAGACAAAATTTACTGGCCAGGATTTGAAGATCATCCAAACCATGATGTCGCTAAAAAACAAATGAGAGGTTTCGGCGGTATGATTTCGATTTCATTAAAGGGAGCTGATTTACAGGAAACTTTTAGAATTGCATCAAATTTTAAAGTATTTACTTTGGCAGAGTCATTAGGTGGTGTAGAATCTTTGATTAATCATCCTGCAACGATGACCCATGGATCAATTCCGAAAGAGGAAAGAGAAAAAGTGGGCGTTATCGATAGCCTTTTGCGTTTAAGTGTAGGGGTTGAAGATATCGATGATTTGCTTGAAGATTTAGAAACTGCTTTAAAATAAGCATTTGAAAAAAAGCAATTAATAATTTTAGTCATCCATTTGACCGGTTTTCAAACGGTCAAATGGATGACTTTTTAGCGTAAAAGGAATGGATTTCTTAGCACTTCAAAACTTTCTGGACAGTAAGGTAGAACAGTATAATCGACCAGAGTTTATTGCTAACGATCCGATATGTATTCCTCACCTATTTGCGAGAAAGCAAGACATCGAAATTGCGGGTTTTTTTGCTTCTATTTTGGCATGGGGACAACGTAAAACCATCATTAATAAATGCAGGGAGTTGTTGGATAGAATGGATAACTCGCCGTATGATTTTGTTTTGAATCACAGTGGTACTGATTTGAAACAGCTGCTGCAATTTAAGCACAGAACATTTAACGATACAGATTTACTCTATTTTATAGCGTTTTTTAAGGCACATTATTCTAAATTTAATAGTTTAGAACAAGCTTTTATTCCCGAAAGCCAACTGCGAAATGATTATTTGGAAACAATATCTGATTTGCCTTCCGTTGAAATGTCTTCAGCTGTGTGTTTTGCAAGTGATTTGAATTTCACGATTGAACAATCATTAAACTACTTCAGACGCTACTTTTTTTCTCTTGAAGATTTTCCTCACCGAACTAAAAAACACATTTCTTCACCGGCACAAAAGTCAACTTGTAAGCGACTAAATATGTTTTTACGATGGATGGTGCGTAAGGATACTAAGGGAGTTGACTTTGGGGTTTGGGAAACTTTAAAGCCTGAGCATTTGATCTGTCCTTGTGATGTTCATGTTGATAGGGTGGGGCGATTGCTGGGTTTAATCACTAGAAAACAAACCGATTGGCTGACGGCAACTGAACTAACCAACCATTTAAAACAGTTTGATCACAGCGATCCAGTGAAATATGATTTCGCTTTATTCGGGTTAGGAGTAGAGAAGGTGCTTTGATGCCTTTATAATTTAGAAAAGTCAAGAAAAGCTTCTTTTTTACAATCTATCTTCCTATACTTACATAGTAATGTCGATAGATATTACAATTTATCTGTCCCCATATTTTATAAATGATTGCAGTTAATTTATCTGAGCAAGATAGATGGAAGAAATATAACAATTTTTCTCCATTAATTTCAATATTTAAAAAATTTCATCCACTCAATGATGAAATTGAAAAGCGCATTAATCAGCATACTTTTCCAATAAGTTATAAGAAAAATAAATTCCTGGTTTCTCCTGTCGATCGAAATAAATACCTTTTTTTAATAGTTAAAGGAGTGGTAAGAGGGTTTATTAAAGATGGGGCTTCTGAAATCACTACATGGATTGCTATGGAGAATGAAATTGTGGGCACGATTAGGAATTTATGGATTGATGGAGATTCAGAAGAATATTTGCAGGCACTAGAAGATGTTGATCTCATTGCTATTCCTCATGTGCTTTCAGAGTATTTATATGAAAATTTTGCCGAGGCCAACGTTGTTGGGCGAAAGATGATGGAGCTTTATTACCGTTCTGCTGAAGAGCGTGCATTCTTATGCCGCATTTCGTCTGCCGAAAAACGATACAAGCGATTCTTGTTGTCTTTCCCTGATTTAATCAATCGTGTTTCATTGAAACATATTGCATCTTTTTTAGCCATACGATTGGAAACTTTAAGCAGAATAAGAGCAAAAATTTAGTAAGCTCGTTAAACGAATAAATTCCTCAAATATCTTTATAAAGGGTTAAGTTTTGATACAAAAACTTGGCCCTTTTTGTTTTGTCGATAAGTGTAAAGTCAATCAATTTTTGTAATATAAATACGACATATTGTTATTATGTTGTTGATTATTGTCAAATAATCCATCCTCAATTTCGCCCAAAAATTTCGCTCTAGAAAACGATTGACAGTTTCTATCTGTCTTGTAGTATTGATAATACAGTTTTTGACAAAAAAAGAATAAATAGTAGCGCTAAAATTCACCTAATTATGTGCTTGCGAATATCAAAAAATTAGACTAGTTTTGCGGCCCTTAAAAAAGGAGCAATTTTAAGTTGTATTCTGTGTTTAAACTGATTTTAAATCAACGAGATACAAGCATATTTAAAATTGAAATTTTGTAAAGATAAATTAAATTTTAAGAAGAATTTTTAATCGGATTAAAGCTGATTAAACCACAAACTGAGAATATTTAAAACGCTCACAATTTCTAATCAAAATGAAAAAAAATCTACTGCTTGTTTTAGTTCTTACATTAAGCATTTTTAGCGCTGTTGCTCAGCAAAAAATGAAAGACGGTACAGTTGTACAAAGTAATTTACCAAATAAAGATGCTATTCTTGAACTGGAGAGTAATAACAAGGGTTTGTTGTTTTCGAGAGTGATGTTGAAGGATTCGAAAAATCCAGCTCCGCTTTCTGCTCATGCTGCAGGTATGATGGTTTACAACACACAAAAGATTGCTGATCTTGTTCCAGGTATTTACTTTAACGACGGAACACAGTGGATTTTAGCTCGTCAAGGCCAGGCGTCAGGTATTACATACAACCCTGTAACCTATACGATCACCTACGTCGATCCTGCAACCAATTTACCGGTCAATATCGATTTGAAAGATGTTATTAAGAAAAATGAAACTGTGACTTCTTTGGTAAAACAAGAAAAGGGAACTTATTTATATACATCAGAAAGTGGCAAAACCACCACGATTAATGTTCCAGCCGATGTAATTAATAATTTCCAATCGATTGTTAACGATAACTCTGTCAGGACGATTTTAGAGAGTATCTTTAAAAATAATGGTGGAAATGTTTTTTACGATGGAGCCAATTTTACTTACGTTGATAATAACGGCGTAAAGCAAACCATCAACATTGCCCAAATTGTAAAGGCGAATGAAACAATCACTACTTTAATTGATAATAAAAACGGAACTTACACTTACACTGCAGAAGACGGGAAGACAACTTTGATCAACATTCCAGCTAATGTTGTTAATAATTTTCAAACCATTGCAAACGATAATACAGTAAGAACAATAATTGAAAATATTGTTAAAAATACTGGCGGTAATGTTTTTTATGATGGAGCCAATTTTACTTTTATCGATAATAGCGGAGTAAAGCAAACCATAAACATTGCGCAAATTGTGAAGGCGAACGAAACGTTAACCGTTCTTGCCTATGACAAGGTTACTAACAAGTTAAGCTACACAGATGAGAAAGGTTTGAAAGCCGATCTTGATCTGAACAATGGCGCCTTGGCGTATGATAAAGCCACGAACACTTTAAACTATACAGATGGAAAAGGTTTGGTGACATCATTGCCATTGAACACTACTGCTTTAGTTTACGATAGAACCAATAATGTTTTAACCTATACCGATTCAAAAGGCGTTTCAATAACAATTGCCATTAAAGATCTGGTTGCAGCGAACGAAACTCTGACTGTTCTTGCCTACGATAAGGTTACTAACAAGTTAAGCTACACAGATGAGAAAGGTTTGAAAACCGATCTTGATCTGAACAATGGCGCTTTGGCTTACGATAAAATTACGAACACTTTAAACTATACAGATGGAAAAGGTTTGGTGACTTCATTACCATTAAATACCACTGCTCTGGTTTATGATAAAACAAATAATGTTTTAACTTATACGGATTCAAAAGGTAACGCGACGACCATCGCAATCAAAGATCTGGTTGCTGCGAACGAAACTCTGACTGTTCTTGCCTACGATAAGGTTACTAACAAGGTAAGTTATACAGATGAGAAAGGTTTGAAAACCGATCTTGATTTGAACAACGGCGCTTTGGCTTATGACAAAGCAACTAACGCCTTAAACTACACAGACGGAAAAGGTTTGGTGACTTCATTACCATTGAACACGACCGCTTTAGTTTATGATAAAACCAATAATGTTTTAACTTATACGGATTCAAAAGGTAATGCAACCACCATCTCGATCAAAGATCTGGTTGCAGCGAACGAGACTTTAACAGTTCTTGCCTATGACAAGGTTAGTAACAAGTTAAGCTACACAGATGAGAAAGGTTTGAAAGCCGATCTTGATCTGAACAATGGCGCCTTGGCGTATGATAAAGCCACGAATACTTTAAACTATACAGATGGAAAAGGTTTGGTGACATCATTGCCATTGAACACTACTGCTTTAGTTTATGATAAAACCAACAATGTTTTAACCTATACCGATTCAAAAGGCGTTGCAACAACGATTGCCATCAAAGATCTGGTTGAAGCCAATCAATTAACGGCTAGCGTTGTCGAGGGTATTACTACTAGCGTAACATCTGTTGCAAGTATTGGAAGTCCACGAAATACAGAATACAAGGTTGAAGTGAAAGATGCTGCGATTACGACAGCTAAACTTGCAAATAATGTAGTGACAACTGAAAAGGTAGTAGATAAAGCGGTTACTGCGGCAAAACTTGATGCCGGAGCCGGAACAGTTGGAAGAGTAGGGGTTGCTGATGCAAGTGGCGTGGTGACTTATCAAAATCTTACGCGAGCTACTTTAACTGACAAAAAAGACATCACTACAGATGGAATCATTAGCGTTAACAACGCAAATTCTTTACCTGGAGCCGTTTTAGAAACTACTGAGCTTAAAATTAACGATAACTCCATCACAACTAAAAAAATCAATGCACCTGCAGGTACCAGTAAACTTGTTTTAGGATATGATGGAGCTGGAAATGTGGTTTGGTCAACAATTGATGGAATTGCAGGAAGTACAACAGTAAGTAATAAGGTAACAGGTACTTCATTAATAACGACTGTAAATGGTGTAACTGGTGATGCAGTTGACTTAAAGGACGCTATTCAGACTGGTCAAAAAACTACAGTTGTAGCTACTGGTACAGGTACAATTGTAACACCTGTAACTACTGGAGCTGTAACAACATATACTGTCGCAGCTGATCTGGCTAATATTATTTTAGCAGGAGACGTAATAGGAGCAGCAAATGCAACCAAAGTTGAAAAATTGCAAGGGACGCCTGTGAGTGCTACAGTACCAACGGCTAGCCAGGTATTAACTTTCGAAAACGGAGCCTGGATAGGTAAAAAACCTATAGTGGGCGCTACCGATGTTTTGAATGCTGGTAACTTAACTTCTGATCAAATTACATTTGCTGATGGTACCGGTGCAACTTTAAAAAATGTAGTTGCCACTGTTAAATCAAAATCAATTACAACGGCTATGTTAAATTCTGATGGTGCTACTGCTGGTCAGTTGGCCACAGCCGATGGAACAGATGGTGTAATTTACAAAACGTTCGATGCAACATCGCTTGCAAATAAAAAATCGATTACCGGTGAGGGAATTACAGTTAATAGTCCGGCCGGCGACGGAACAGATGCGGTTTTGAAAGACGTGAAGTTAGGGATCGCAGACAATGCAATCACAGCTGCTAAAATTGCAACTGATGCGGTTGAAACTTCAGATATCAAAGATAAAAATGTTACGGCAGCTAAGTTAACAGCTGGAACAAGTACCATTGTAAATCGTATCGCGACAGCTGATGCAGCTGGAAATGTAACTTACACTGATTTAACTACGTTGGTAACTGGTGCTGAGACTAAATTGGTGAACGGTACCAACACAACTGTTACCGGTTCTGGCTCTGTAGCCGATCAATATAAAGTAAACGTTGCTACTGCAAATGGTACAACATTAGGTGTGGTGAAACAAGGTAACGGTTCTGTTGTAGTAGCTACAGATGGTGCGCTTTGGGTTGATGCTGCTGCAATTACAACCGGTAAAGCTTTAAGTTCTACGGATTTATCTTTATCGGCAAATGCTGCTACTTCATTATTAAAAGATGTAACCATCAACATAAAAGATAAAGCGGTGACGGCGACAAAACTTGGCGCAGCAACTGATGGAACTGATGCAAACAAAGTAGCCACTGCAGATGCCGCTGGCAACGTAACTTATAAAGCCATTACCGATGCAAGTGTAGTCAGCACAAAAGCAATCACTGGTACTGATATTAATGTAACAGGTGGTAACGAAGCAACGCTAAAAGACGTTAGTCTTTCTATTAAGCCAGGAACAGCTGGACAATTATTAACTACAAATGCTGCTGGAACAGCTACGGAGTGGGTTAATAAAGTTGATGCAACCACAGTAAGCAATACTTCAAATTTGAATAGCTTAACTACAACTGTAAATGGCAAGACAGGAGCGGCAGTAAATATTATTAATTCAAATATATTAACACTAGATGTTGACAAAAAATTGATCAGTACGGTTAACGGAATTGCTACTACACCAGCTTTAGATTTAGCCCCAGCAATTGCTGCTGCTCAGAAAACAAGTTCGGTAGTGAATGGAACAACGACTACGGTTAGTTCAATTTTAGCTGGAAATAATACAGCATACAAAGTAGAAGTAAACGATGGAGCGATACAGGCCGGACAGTTCACAACTTCTTTATCGAATGGTGTGAATACTACAGTTACTTCAAGCACAGCTGGAAAAAATACCAACTATGTAGTGAATACTAATATTGCTAGCATTTCGGTTGTTGGTGCAGTTAAGCCTGGTACAGGTTTGGCTATCGATGCAACTGGTACTTTAACTGTTGATGCAAATACAATTATTACAGGGAAAAATGTTACTATTGGCAGCGATAAAATAAAATTAGGCGGTACTCCGGCAGGAGCAGCTTTGAAAGCTTTCTCAATAGATGTTGATGAAACAAAATTAAACTTGAATGCAAGCCAGATTAAAGGTGGCACAGCCGGCCAAGTGATGGTTGTAGGTGCAGGCAATGTTGGTTCATGGGTAGATAAATCTATTCTTATTCCACCGACTGTTGTGAGCAATAGCTCAAACCTTAATACATTAACTACAACCGTAAATGGAACAACAGGATCAGGTGTTACGATTATCAATTCCAATACCTTAACACTTGATGCAAATAATAAATTAATCAGTACCGTAAATGGTCAAGCCACAACGCCAGCTTTAGATTTAACTCCTGCAATACAGGCTGCACAAAAAACAACAACAGTTGTTGCAGGTACTAATGTCTCGGTAACCCCACCTGCACCAAATGCAACTGGGAATGCTGCTTATACGGTTAGCGTTGCTACAGCAAATGGTGCTGCTTCAGGAGTAGTTAAACAAGGTAATGGTTCAGTAGTTGTTGCTACAGATGGTGCACTTTCAGTAAATGCTGCTGCGATTACAACTGGCGCAAATGTTACTGCTGGAAGTAATAGGGTGGCATTAGGTGGAACTCCGGTAGGGGCTGCCTTGAAAGCATTTTCTGTTGATGTTGCGGAGGCAAATCTAACACTTGCGAATATTGGTGGTAAAGTGACTAATAATCAAATTACAACTGGAACAACCGGGCAGGTTTTAATTACTAAGGCTGATGGTACAACTACACAATGGGTAGATCAGGCTACCTTAGCAGATAACACAACGGCAGATAACGGCTTAACGAAAACGGCTAATAACATTCAATTGGGTGGTGTATTAACGCAAGCAACAATAATTACCGCCTCAGCAACCAATACCCTCGCTGTAGCAGGATTACAAACTGGTGCCTTAAAAGATCGAATTATGGTTGTAGACCCAACAACAAGCATAATAAAGCAAGTTAAAGCAGCAATGCCAAAATTCTTTTATATGCCATCAGTAATTATTCCTACTGCTGCTGATCAGGTTGTAGCTGAAGCCGGTATTTCTGGTGAAAGCTTTGGTGTAATTAATGTATATGCCCGCTATATTAAGCAATTTGCTACCCCGCTGGCAAGTAGTACTGGTGCTCCCGCACTCCCAACGCTACCGAGTAATGAACTATATTATTACATAACCTGGTATGATAATACCGTTTTTGCTAATGTTAAAGTATCTGCAGAAGGTATCTTAACTTATGATGTTATAAAAAACGCAGATGTAACTGTTGGTTCTTTCATGAATATCGTTTTTGCAGTAAAATAGTATGAAAAAATTAATAGTTATCCTGATCTGTATTTTCAGACTGAGCGCTGTAAGTGAGCTTTCGTTTTCACAGTGTTTTATCTCGCAGCCTAAAACAGCAGCTTTTGCTACTGGTGGTACGAGTCCCTATAAAAACCAGGTATTATGGCTTACCTGGGGGGCAAGTAATAGTAATGTTGCTCAAAACCCGTACGGTAAACATGATGTAGTTTTAGTAAACGGATCATCGTCCTACGCTTCGATTGATTTGGGAGGTGGAAGGTTTTTATGTGTGGAAGCCGTACTTTCGAATCTCTCAGGTAGTGAAATCAGAAGTTATGCACCCGGTAATTTTGTTGGCGACTCAATGGATGATCGTTACAATATCGGCGGGATTGGTACGTCTAATAAATTGGTTAATGGTATTAGAAACGGAATAACGGGTGGTCTTAGCAGCTTTCGTATTACCTGTAAAGCAACACTGGAAGGAAAACCGGTAAAACTGACAGGTATGGTTTTAGGAGATGGTGAATCACTGGCACCAACGGAGTATTTTAATGCTACCGCCGATGGCGACTGGAATATTGTAGAACTTCAAAAGAACCTTTTGAATATTAATCCCTACGAAGTACGAAAAGTAAACGTTAATGCAACTGCACAACGTATCGAATTTTTAAAAGGAAACGATCAGAATACCGGTGCCGTATCATTTTTGACCTTTAGAGAATCCGCATTTATTGGCAATGATTATGCAGTAACTTTCGATGTGACGTTAAAGGGGTCTGGATTAACAGCTATTACGCTTGGGCTTCTTCCCCCTGGAGTTGATGGGGGTGATGCTCCTGCAACCTACGGTGCTCCGCTGCATGCCGTAGATAATGTAACCGTTTCAAGTGATAATATTGTTGCAGGCGCTGATAACGGTCCTGTAACAAATTTAAATACTTTAGGCTATATGTCTGGAGCTTTATTAGCATCCACCTCAGGTTACCTGGGCTCGGGAGGACCAGATGTAGATGCTGGGTCGTTGTTTACCAAAGATGCCATGGGCGATAACAATAATGGAAGTGCCGGAGTAAACGAAGAAGATGCATGGCCTACAGAGTATAAAAGCTTTTCTTACAAGGCAAATTATATGCCCGGCTACAGTATTAATGCAGAAATTACGTATAAAGGAACTTTCGATGGCTACATTTCTGGTTGGATTGATTTTAATCAGAATGGTGTTTTTGAGGATAGTGAAAGAATAACTGAAAAAGCACCACAATCCGGTACATCTGTTACCCTCAAATGGAAAGTTCCGGTTTCAAGAATTATCAGAAGCACTTATGTGCGACTGAGGTATGGCAGGAATTTAAAAGATCTTCAATCTCCAACATCGGCAACACCCGGAGGTGAAGTGGAAGATCACAAAATATATATACAAGGTCCAACTATAACAAATCCAATGCTTCCAGGTAAAGGAAAGAAGAAATAATGGACAAATTTAATTTAACACATATCAAGAACAACAAAGCTGTTGGCTTCTGGAAGACGCTGACTGTCCTGATCATATTTCTATTTTGCAACATAAGTTCAGATGCGCAAACTGGCGCAGGAAGTAAAACAGTAGATAATTCTGCTGTAATTGTTTCGGTGGGAAATACGGAAAGCCGTTATGCGGAAGGTACTTATTTCGGTCCGAATGCAAATTGGGTTATCGATGGAACATTAGAAATTTACAGTAAAAACATTTGGATTGCACCTGGCGCAAAATTCTCTGGCTCGGGTAAGATTGTAATTTATAATCCTGGAGACAATCCATTTTATGCTGATATGCCATCGAGTTCAACGATGATTGATGGAAACAATAGTAATTTTATCAATCTATTAATCGAGCACCACAATAGAAACAGTGTTACGCTGAGTGATATTGCTGATCCAGGTTATGGAACAGCTAATCCGTCGGGTGTGCTTGCAGCCACGCTTAATATTGGGGGTACCTTAGATTTGACTCAAAACAATGCCAACATTATCTTGAATGGCAGCAACCTCGTTTTTAACGATGCTGGAAAAATTATCAATTATAGCCAAAATAGAATGGTAGTCACCGGTAACAGTATCTCCGGGCACATGGTGAAAGAGTTTTTAGGAAGTTCAACCTTCGTTTTTCCAGTTGGTATTGCTGAAGGCGATTATACTCCTGCAACGTTAACTCCTCAGGCACCAGGCAAACTTTATGTAAGCGTACAAAACTATTCTGGCGCTAACCTTCCAGGAATAACGACTGTACAGGGAATAGATCGTACCTGGAATATTTATTCATCAGTACCTGTTCAAACCACGATTACACTTCAACACAATCAAAATACAAACGGCTCAAAATTCGTTGATGCGACCGCAACCATTGCCCGCTATTTAGGCAATTCCAATTGGGATATCGTAACCGGGACAAATCCATCGCTAGGTGTTCATACCCGTTCGAATTTGCTTATTGAAGCAGATATGGCTGCAAATGGTGCTTTTTTTACCAAGCATTCTATTTCCGGAAGCAATCTATTTATACCAAATTTATTTACACCTAATGGTGATGGTACCAACGAGATATTCGAAATCCGTGGTCTTAATTTATTCTCGCAAAACGATCTGGTTATTGTAAACCGTTGGGGTAACGAAGTTTATAAATCAAGCAACTATCAAAACAACTGGACTGGCGAAGGCCTGAATGAAGGTACTTACTATTATTTGTTGAGAGTTAAAGAAAATGCTTCTTCGCCTTGGCAGGTTTTTAAGGGGTACATCACGTTAATTCGTGCATTTAAAAACTAATAGATATCGTGAAGATGAAAAAAATATTGTTGTTAATCGGGTGTTCCCTCTTGTTTTTTGTAAAACCAGTTTCTGCCCAGCAAGACGCACAGTACAGTCAATATATGTTCAACGGAATCTATATCAATCCGGCTTATGCGGGCTATAAAGAGGTTTTGAATGTTCACAGCTTTTACCGCAGCCAATGGACAGGGATTACCGGCGCACCTAAAAGTATGTCGTTGGCGGTAGATGCTATTGCCAACGATGGAAATGTAGGTTTGGCGCTTCAGGTATCTAGCGATAAACTGGGTGCACAAACCAATTTGGCCCTATATGGAAACTATGCTTACCGTATCAGATTGAATAATGATGGTAGCTCAAGGTTGGCTTTAGGTTTAGGGGTTGGTATGGTTCAATTGGGTATTGATGGTTCGATGCTAAATCCAAACGATCCAGAGCCTTTTCAGCCAGTTGGCGTACAGAGTACCATTTTGCCCGATGCCAGAGCAGGTGTATATTTTGCAAACGACAAATTTTATGCAGGTTTTTCTGCTGATAATTTAGTTGCTGCCTATATTGATATTGATCGTTATGCGTTTATACCACAGCCAAAACCACATTTTTATTTAACTGCTGGTGCTTTGTTCCCGATAAATGAGAATTTCCTGATTAAGCCATCTTTTCTTTTAAAAGATGATAGGGGCGGACCAACTAGTTTAGATGTAAATGCTTTTTTAATGGTTAAAGAATTTTTGTGGGTTGGCGGATCATATCGTACAGGCGTGAAGCTTTATGATAAAAGTTATCTTCAAAAAGATTTATCTCAACGAAATTCGGCAGTAGCCGCAATTCAGATTTTTCCATCCGAAAGGTTAAGAATAGGTTATGGTTACGATTTTTCAATCGGTCCGTTGCAAGGCTATAGCGGAGGAACACATGAAATGTCGATTGCATATTCCTTCATCAGGGCGAATATCAGAATGGCGACACCAAGGGTGTTTTAGATACATATCCAGAAATCTGTAAGATAAGATTTACAGATTTAACTGACAGAAAAGTGTCTTTTTATGAATAAAAAAACAGACAAAATACTAAAAAAACGAAACAATTTATTAAATTGCAAAATATCTAATTAACATGAAATCAAAGAATACTGGAAGTACCTTTACTGTGCTAATTGCCGATGACCACGAGATTATTCGCAGAGGTTTAAAAAGCTTAATATCTGATTTTTGGGCTGGAGTAGAAATTATCCATGCAGCAACACTAGAGCAAGCGCTTTTAGAAACCGAGAAAGCACCCAATCTAATCATTATCGATGTGAATCTGCCTGGAGGCAATAATCTAAAGGTAATAGATCAAATTAAAATGGTTCAACCCAATGCTAAAATATTGGTGTTCTCCTCCCTGAATGAAAACATTTACGCGGTACCTTACCTAAAATCAGGAGCTTCGGGTTATTTAGCTAAAAACGCTGAAGAGTCTGAAATTGTAACAGCTATTACCACCATTTTAGCGGGCAGCCGTTACTCTAGCCGCAACGTAAAGGAAAATATGTTTAATAGTATTTTAGGTAACGATGCAGATAATCCGTTTACAAAATTATCTGGCAGAGAGCTGGAAGTTGCCGAATTGCTGACCAAAGGTGTTGGAGTATTGGAAATTTCCAATCAACTTAACTTGCAAATGGGAACCGTAAGTACTTATAAATTAAGGTTATTCCAAAAGTTGAAAATCAAAAGTATTATTGAACTTGCCGAGAAGATGAGCATCTACGAAAAATAAGGATTGCTCCAAGCATCCTTATTTTTTATTTTCATTTGTTGTTCCAGTAGATTCTTCGCCAGATTCATTAGGACTATCTCCTGCCTGGCCATATTTTTCGGAAGCACCTTTTCCATTCTGGTCAAAACTTGCTTTCTCTTTCGATGTGCCTGAAGTTTTAGCTTTCCCCTTTTCTTGATCTTTTTCCTTCGTTTCCATGATAATTCTTTTATTTAACTGTTTAACAAAGCTCGAAAGTTAAAAGTTTTAGCTAATTGCGATTCATGTATGGAAAGCTTATCTTTTTAATGGACTTTTAGATGTTCCATGACTTGTTCCAATTTCCAGTAATTGCTTTTTTTGGGTAAAGAACAAGCAGACTAGAAGGATCAGAATTGCTCCAATAATCGTTAGCCATTTCTTCATCATTTTGCCAGCGTTTGGGATAATGAACGATTGAAGTATCTCTTACTTGTTTTTTACTGAATCACGGGCACGTTTTTTAAAGAAACCGCGAAGCAGGAAGTTGCTTTGTAAAGCTTCTAAATCTTCATCAAGCTTCTTGCTGCTTTTTTCCAGATTGATCATGATCGCCCTTACCTGATCGGCAGTTTTAGCGTCATTAAGCAGTAAACCTGCCGCGTTATCATTACTATTTAATTTTCCAGAAGCCTTTTCTAAGTTAGCCGCCATTACAGATGCCGATTGTGCAGTTTTTTGCAGTGTGCTGGCAGAGCGTTCCAACTTGGCAAATACTGCTGTATCCGTCATCATTTTATCCATCAAGCCGTTTTTGGTATTCAGTGTTTTCCCGAATGTATTTAAGCTTTGTGCTGTTTGCGCAGTTGATGCTGTTATCCTATTTAGATTAGCAACCATCGTTTTAAAATCCTGGGCCAACTTTTCATCAGAAAGCAGTGCGCCAGCGGCACCTTTTCCATCTACCAGGTTATGGGCAAGAATCTTGAAGTCGCCGGTTACATCGACTAAGTTTTTATTGTTCACCTGGAGGGTTTTCATAATGTCATCAGTAGATAAGGAATTATTTACCTTCAGCACGTCGCCGTCTTCAACGAAAGGAAATTTTGGATTTCCACCAGTGATCACCACAATTTTATTTCCGATTAAACCATCGGCACCTATGCTTGCACCAGCATCTTTATGTATATACTTATGCACATCTTCTTCTATGCTCAGAAATACACGTACCTGTGAGGTTCCAAAAAATTCAATCTTTTTGATTGTGCCGATTTTAACACCAGAAAACCATACATTGTTTCCCTTTTTCAATCCCTGGATATCGTTGAAAACAACACTCAACGTAAAGCTTTTAACAAAGGTTTTCTTTTGGCTACCCAAAGTAAAAATGGCAAAAACGAATATCAAAATGCCAATGGCAATAAATATTCCGACAGTTATTTTCTTTTTATTATCGTTCATGGTTACTGTATAAAATTATAATCAAAAAATGGTTGTGCTTGCGGATCTCCTGAGTTGAAAATATCGTCGAAAGATCCCTGACGTTCGAAACTACGTTCGACCAACATGGCTACCCTGTTCCCTGTTTCTTTAGCACAGGTTAAATCGTGGGTAATTACGATTGCGCTGGTATGGTAACGTTTCTGTACGGTATTGATCAATTTGTTTATTTCTTTAGATGTAATGGGATCCAGCCCTGCGGTAGGCTCATCATAGAGCATAATTTCTGGTTTCAAAATCAACGTTCGAGCAATCCCAATTCGTTTTCGTTGTCCCCCAGAGAGCTCGGAAGGCATTTGGTTGATAGTTTGAGATAACCCAACTGCATCCAGCATTTCTTCCACTAAATCTTTAACTTCCTGTTTGCTCAAATCCCTGCGATTTCTTACTAAGGGAAACTCCAGGTTTTCCCTTACCGTCATGCTATCATAAAGCGCACTGTTTTGAAAAGAAAAACCTACCCGAAGACGGAGTGCCAATAATTGTTCGTAAGAGATATCGTCTACAACATGATCCAACACATTTACTAAGCCCGAATCTGGTTTGAGCAGACCGATGATGATTTTAATCAACACTGATTTTCCTGTTCCGGATTTACCCAAAACCACCAGATTTTCTCCCTTGTAAAGATCGAGGGAAGCATTTTCCAGTACCTGATAGCTGCCGAAAGCCTTATAGAGATTTTTTATCTCAATCACCTTTTCGGTGCTATTTAAGATTTCTTTTTGTACCATGCGATTAGCTGTTAAACAGACTGAAAATTTGTACGCAAACTACTTCCTCAATAAAAATAAGGAACATTGCCGTTACTACCGATGAATTAGCTGCTTTACCTACACCTTCAGTGCCTTTTGATGAATTGTAACCCTGATAACAACCAACTATTGCAATAGTGAAACCAAAGAGAATGGCTTTGAAGGTTGATGCAATAATATCAAGAAAAGTGATGCTTTCTAAGGCGCTTTGAAAAAATGTAGTAGCACTGGTGCCTTCGTTAACGGAAACGTTAAGTAACGCACCCAACATGCCAACCATTGCTGTATAAAAGGTGAGTATAGGCATGGTGATGGTGGCGGCCATTACCCGGGTTGATACCAGGAATTTGAATGGATTTGTTGCTGAAACCTCCATGGCATCAATTTGTTCGCTCACTTTCATTGAGCCAAGTTCTGCACCAATGCTCGAACCTACTTTACCAGCGGCAATTAGGCCGGTAAGTAATGGAGCAAGGGTTCTTAGTAAGGCAATGCCCACCAACGATGGGAGCCAGGATGTTGCGCCAAATTCTGACAAAGATGGACGCGATTGTTTTGTAAAAACTAAGCCTGTAATAAAGCCAGTGGTAGAAATCAGTAATGCGGAACGATAACCAATTTCATAACATTGACGCATTAATTCCTTGAACTCATATGGAGGCAAGAATGCTTCCTTAAAAAAACGGCCAATAAAACGGAAAACCTCGTAGAGGTTTATGAATGTTTGAGCGAATTTTTTAACAGGTTTTGATTGATCTTTGGGATCTTCCACCTTTTCTATTCCCATCTTGATGCTTTAGTCTTTTTGGTAGAATCTTCTTTAATTGTTGCCTCTTTTTGAATGCGATACTCCGTCACTTTTAGCGTATCGGCTGGAGACAAACTTTTATAAAGCACGTTAAAGGTAGTCATTAAAGATTTTTTATTTTGATCATATTCAGTATTCGAGATCATTCCGTCGATATGTTTCTGGTCCAATTCGAAAGATTGATCGAGCAGTGCTTTGGTGGAATCTACAATCGCATCATTTGATAATGTGACCTGTTTATCAACCTTATTCCCGCCAGAACCCTTTTCTGGATTGGTGTTGTGACAAGCGATGACTAAAAGAGCAATTGGAAGCGCCAAAATTATTCTCATTTTAAGAATACAGATAGCTAGGGAAATTGTTTGTTTAGATGGAAAGTATTGGAAATATTTTTGAATTTAAACTTAAGCATTATATCAATTCTTGATCGATAGAAATAGCGCAAATCTTCTCACGAATAATTAAAATGCCTCTAATTGGTGATTGAAAATATTATATTGCTGAATATTTAAAAACCAAATAGTTGGATAATACTGGAGTTCAAAAATGATACAACCTTTAGTTGTTAGAAAAAATTTGATTTAGATCAACATTTATCAAGAATTTGGATTTTGAAAACACCGTCTGAGTCTGTCTAATCGAATAAGTTTAATGACATAAATAAAACATTGTGAGTTGAGTCTAATTAATACTACAAAATAAATATATGTTACATTATTCTGACAAAGGAATGTAATATCTTCGCGACCTAATGCCCACCCTGTAAACTAAGGATATGAAAGTTTGTCTTCCAAAACCATAGTGGTTAGAACTACGTATGTAGGCTTAACTAACAGACAAGCTTAAATAAATACTACATCACCCAATTGTTGTAGAACATATCGTCCCGTGTATGAATAAAAATTTACTCGCTTTGTGTGGATTCACACAAAATGCTTCTGGTATTAACAATTATTTAACGAATAAGTTTGTTAAATGTTTTACTCATTTACTCATTTTTTTATTTTTTTCACTACTGTTAGTTTTGGGTACAGCTTCCGCTCAAACCTACAAAACCCATTATATTGCACCAGCGCCTTGGCAATACTGGACGAGTGCGAATGAAATTGTAGTCACAACCAATGTGGCTAATACTGCCGTAACGATAAGGAAGAGTAACGGCGCTGTAGTAACGACTCTTGCGCCAACACCTACTGCGCCAGCAGTCTATCGGTTTCTTGGCGAACCCAACGGAACGCCATTAAACGCCTTAAATACAGTGCTTTCTGATAGGGGAATGATTGTAGAAGGGAATAATCCCATAACTGTTAATATTCGGAATATAGCATCTGATGCAATTGGGAACGGAGGTGATGCTTTTATCAAAGGTAATGCTGCTTTATTTAGTTTTGGGGATGCGGCAATTGGTACTGCTTTCCGTGTGGGTTACTACCGTGATGGTGATTTAAATGGGCCTACTCAAAGGCCAAGGTATAGTGTAATGGCTATAGAAAATAATACTACGGTTAAGCTAAATGGTACGGCATTAGTAACGTTGAACGCGGGCCAAAGTTATTTATTTCAAACTACCCTGGGGGCTTTGGTAGAAACATCTGCCCCTGCAGTAATGAATGCAGGCGCACATATCGATACACCGCTTGGTTGCGGGGATGGTGTATATAATCCGGTTCCACCAGTTAATTCTTTAGGAAACGAATATGTTGTAATTAGAAGTGCTGGTAACAATGTGGCAGAACAAACAACAGTGGTAGCCACATTACCCAATACCACAATTACCGTTACAAACTTTAATTTGAATGGTACGGTAAACTCAACAAACAGTTATACACTCGTTGCCGCAGGTAGTTTTGTCACTTTTCCAAATGGTATTCCTGGTGCTGTAGCTAATGGTACCAGTCAGGTTGGTATTCAGTATTCAAGCTCAAAAATCACGGCAACAAAAAATGTAGCGGCATATTCTGGTACTGCAGATAATTGTGAGGTTGACATGCTGACATTGGCTCCGATTGCCAATTGTGGTGGAAGTTTGATTGCAAAAACTTTTAAATTTCGCACTAATGGCGAGGCGGATCTCTCGTATTTCGGATATATTACTACGAAAAGTGCAACAGAAAAAATATTATTGACAACTACTGGTGGCACAGTAAATTACACAAATCGTGATCTTGAAACAGTCGCAGGGGTTGGTGTAAGAAGGCAATTGGGAAGTACTGGGTTGTATTTAATAGATTTTACCAATACAGAACTTGGTACACCGGCAGCCATCACTTTTACAAGTGGCTCTAGGGTTAATGCAGTATTAGTTCAGAATGGACAAGGTTATTCTATGTCGAGTTTTATCACGCCATTACCAGAACAATCAATTAAACCAATTTTAACACAGGGGAGTTGTGCTACTGCAACACTTTCAGCAGATCCAGGTGCTGTTGGTCCATATCAATGGTTTTTAAATGGTGTTCCAATAACAGGTGCAACTAACCGAACATATTCACCAACAGAATCTGGTTCTTACACATTAACCACGAATTTAGGTTGTGGTACATCAGCACAATCAGTTCCAATTACGGTTGCACTTTGTAATGTAGACCGAAATATTACCAAAACAGTTGATGATCCAAATCCGCCTATAAATGGTACGGTTCGTTTCACCTTAACTGCGTTAAATAGTGGTGTGGGTACTGCTCTTGGGGTTTCGGTTAACGATTTATTGCCGTCTGGTTATACTTTTATCAGTAGTGTAGCCTCTACAGGAACCTCTTATAGTGGTACAACTGGAGTTTGGAATATTGGTTCATTAGGGCCAAATGGTTCAGCAACTTTAGTGGTTACTGCAAAGGTGAATTCCTCAGGCAATTATACCAATACCGCCACCATAACCGGGTCACAATCAGATGCGAATACCGCGAATGATGTAAGTTCGGTTACTGTTGTTCCTATTACTTCTATTTCTTTAACCTCTTCTACCACGCCGCCAAGTGATGCACAAACTGTGTGTATCAACACGGCTATGACCAATATTACCTATGCCATTGGAGGAACGGCAACCGGTGCAAATGTAACAGGTTTGCCTGCTGGCGTTACAGCAAATTATAATAGCGCTACAAAAGTTTTAACTATTTCTGGTACACCCACAGCCACTACAACAGGACCAAAAGCTTATGTTGTTACTTCAACGGGTGGAAATCCGAATGTATCAGCATCTGGAACCATTCAGGTAAATGGAATAGTCGCAACGCCGGTATTTGCAGCTGGTTTGGCTTCAACCAGGTGCCAGGGTGCGGGAACTCAAACCTATTCAGCAACAGCTACCAACTCAACTGGGATAACTTATAGCATTAACACAACCAGTCAGCAAGCGGTTATCGATCCGGCTACTGGAGAAGTAACATTTTCTCCATTATATTCCGGAACCGCAATAGTAACTGCTACAGCTGCAGGATGTTCTTCTAAAACAGCTACACATACCATTGTAATTACATCAACCGGTACAATTACGGGTACGGCAAATGTTTGTAGTGGAAGCAGTGGTACCTTGATTTTGAGTGCAACAACCGCATCTGTAGTGAGATGGGAATATTCTACAGATGGGGGTACAACCTGGATTACCTACACGCCTGCAAATACAACAACAACTTTAAACTATACCAACCTAAATGTAACCACAACCTACAGGGCAATAGTTACAGGCGGTGGTTGCGCTGAAGCGCCATCTTCACCATTTACCGTTAGTGTTACGCAACGACCAGTTATCGCTAATCAAAATTATAATTTGTGCGTTGCCGGTAATTTCAATTTTCGGCCAGTTGAAGCGCCTGCAGGAACAACTTATACCTGGTCGGCACCTTCAACTTCAGGAGGTACAGTTTCAGGAACATCCAGCGGTACAGCAGCAACATCAGTTAATCAAACCTTAACCAATACAGGATCAACAACTGCCACAGTTATTTATACCGTAACACCAACCAATGGAATTTGTAGTGGAAATGCGTTTACCATTACCGTTACCATTGGACCAACAATCACCGCGTCAGCATCTAATCCGGCTGCTATTTGTAGTGGTAATTCATTCTCTGTTTCTCCAACTACGTCAAATGCTAATCTAAAATATACCTGGACAGCCAGCCTCTTAAATGGTACTGATGTTACTGGTTTTAGCAATCAAGCCACTTCGGTTTCAGCTCCAATCAGCCAAACGTTAACAAATTCTTCATCGATAAATGCTGTAGTTAGATATGTGGTAACGCCAGTGTTGGATAACTGTTCGGGAACTGCCTTTAATATTGATGTAACTGTTCAAAGTGTTATCACTGCCGGAACAATTGCAGCTAATCAAACCATTTGTGCAAATACTGCTGCTGCGCCAATAACTTCAACCGCTAATGGTACAGGTGGAGGTACATTATCTTACTTATGGGAAAGCTCTACAAACAGTACCAGCTGGACAATCATTTCCGGAGCAAATTCAGCAGGCTATTCGCCAGGTGTTTTAACTCAAACTACCCAATACCGTAGAACAACAATATCAACAACCGGAGCGGTAACTTGTCAATCTGCACCTACAACTCCAGTGGTTATAACAGTTGGTACTGCAAGTACGATTTCTACTCAACCCGTTAATCAAAATGTAAAAGCTTTAAGTAATGTAACCATTACAGTAGCGGCAACCGGAGGTTCTGGTACACGCCAAATTCAATGGCAAGTGAGTACAGATAATGGTGTAAACTTTACCAACATTACCAATAACGCAACTTACAGTGGTGCTACAACTACTGCACTAACCATAACCAGGGTTAACCAAACTATGGAAGGTTATAAGTACAGGGCGGCTATCACACAATCTGATAATGCTTGTGCGGCAGTAAATTCCACCGCTATTAATTTGACCATAGATTCAGACCGAGATGGTGTGCCGGATACAATTGATTTGGATGATGACAACGACGGTATAACAGATATCGTTGAAGGCAATACTGACAAAGATGGTGATGGCATACCAAATTATTTAGATGTTGATTCTGATAATGACGGCATTGTTGATGCAATTGAATCGAATGGAAATCCTGCAAACGACCCTAATAAAGATGGAAGATTTGGAATAGGAACATTTGTAGATGTAAATGGAAATGGCTTATTGGATTCATTGGATCCGGCAGCAGGCGGAACAGCTTTAGTCATTCAGGATAAAGATAAAGATGGAAAACCCAATTATTTAGATCTTGATTCCGACGCAGATGGTATTCCTGATAATTACGAAGCCGCTTTCTACATTGTAGACGGTGATAACGATGGTATCATTGGAACTGGACCGATAGTAGATGCTGATGGAGATGGTTTATCAGATTTAAATGATCCAGATTTTGTAGCCATTAGCAGTTTGTTTAATCAGGATCGTGATTTTGATGGTCTTTCTAATTATTTAGATATTGATGCAGATAACGATGGTATCATTGACAATATTGAAGGTTTACCAACTACAGTGTATGTTGCGCCAACAGGTATTGATACCGATGGTGATGGTATTGATAATGCTTATGACATTAATAATGGTGGTGTTGCTTCTGGTTATTCAAATATTGATGGAGGTAGTGCCCCAGATTATGTAGATACTGATTCGGAGAATGACGGGTTTAGAGATTGGTTGGAAAACGCGGTAGTAAGTCCGCTGGAAGTTGACGTAAAAAATAACCAAACCGGTGCAAACGGTGCCGATGGAATAATGGATGTTTTGCCAGATGCAGATAACGATGGTTTAGCAGATATCTATGATAATGATAATGGAAATCCGAATGTAACCAGGTATGCTACAAATGGTGGTCAAACACCAGCCAGCATGCCAAATACACAAGTTCCAGGTGGCGAAAAAGATTGGAGAGCTTCAACAGATTATGATAAAGATGGGGTGCCAGATGGAGTAGATTTAGATGATGATAACGACGGGATTTTAGATACAGTAGATGGCATATTGGATACAGGTGGTAGAGACGGTTTGCCAAATTATCATGATCTTGATTCTGATGGTGATGGTATTCCAGATGTGATTGAAGCTGGTGGTTCTGACCCAGATAATAATGGTTTACCAGGAATTGGTTTAGTTGGAAACAAGGTTGATGCAAACGGAATTCCTTTAGCTGCAAATGGCGGTTATACACCGAGAGATAAAGATGGTGATGGTGTTCCAGATTTCTTAGACCTGGATTCTGATAATGATGGTATTAATGACGTAATTGAAAATGGCGGACCAGACCCCGACGGTGACGGAAAAGCTGGTATCGGTTTTACAAATGATTTTGATAATGATGGAATCAACGACTTGGTTGATGATTATAATAACAATACGGGTAGTTTAACTGGTGAACCTTCTGGAACACCAATGACAGTGAAAGATGCGGATGGTGATGGCATTCCGAATTATTTAGATATCGATTCTGATAATGATGGTATTTTGGATACTGTTGAAGGTGCCGGCGACCTTGATGGAGATGGAATCCCTAATTTCTTAGATTTAGATTCTGATGGTGATGGTATTCCCGATAACATCGAGGCACAAGCTACAGCAAACTATATCGCGCCGACTGGAATTGATTCAGATGGTGATGGTTTGGATAATGCTTATGAAGCAACAAATGGTTTAACTCCGGTAAATAGTGATGGCACAGATCAGCCAGATTATTTAGACTTAGATTCTGATAACGATGGCGATAGCGATACCATTGAAGCATACGATACAGACAATGATGGTGTAGCAAATATTGTTGCATCAGGTGCTGATGCTGATAAAGATGGTTTAGATAATAACTTCGATAACAACGATGCCGCATTTAATCCAACTAACGGACAAACGCCTACTTCGTTCCCAAATTTAGACACACCTGGTACACCACAAAGAGATTGGAGAGAAGATTATAACATCGCTCCGGTAGCAACCGTACCAGCAACTATTGTTCTAACGGAAGATACGCCAAAAGCAATCACAGGAATTAGTTTTGTAGATCGTGATGCGGGTAATAATTCAGTAACAGCTACACTAAGCGTTCCTGCAAATCAGGGTACCTTTGCTGCAACAAGTGAAACAGGTATTGTAATCGGAGGGGCGGGTACAAGGTCAGTTACCATTACTGGAACCATTGCAAATATTAACGCCTTTATTGCTGCCAATAAAGTAACATTTACCCCGTTTGCCAACCTAAATGGAAACATTGCTTTAACTACGTTGATAAATGATTTAGGCAATACAGGTGGTGCACCTTTAACAGATATCAAAACAACAACATTAAATATTCAGGCAGTTAACGATATTCCAGTAGTTGCAGATATCAATAAAACAGGAACAGAAGATACGACGGTTCCATTTGCAGCTGCAGATTTTACCAATCAATTCACAGATGTAGATGGTACTTTGGCTAAAGTTAGGATCAATACTTTACCAACGCCAGCCCAAGGTTTATTAAAACTGAATGGCGTAAATGTTACCGCTAATCAGGAAATATCAGTTGCCGATTTAGCGCTGATCACTTTTGTACCAACCGCTAATTTTAATGGTAATGTAACGTTTAGTTACAATGGAAATGATGGCGTGGATTACGCTGCTTCGCCTGCAAATATTATCCTCTCGATAGCGGCTGTTAATGATAAACCGCTGGTTGGGGTTGTTGGCAAAACAGGAGCGGAAGATGTGATTTTAACCTTTACAGCAACAGATTTTACCAGTCAATTTACCGATGCAGACGGAGACGCACTAACCAAAGTTAGAATTGAAACATTGCCTCCGGTTTCGCAAGGTATTTTAAAATTGAATGGCGTTGCAGTAACTGCAAATCAAGAAATCCTGGTAGCTAATTTAGCTCAGCTTACTTTTGAGCCTTTCGCTAATTACAACGGACCGGTTACCTTTAAGTGGAACGGAAATGATGGAACTGAATATGCGGCAACTAATAACAATGTAAACATCGTTTTAACATCTGTTAACGATTTGCCTACAATTTCTCCAATTAATAAAACTACCGCAGAAGATGTTCAAATTACCTTCACCTTAAATGATTTTACCAATAATTATTCAGATCCAGAGGGGGATGCATTAAATAAAATCCAGATTAGCAATTTACCACCAACAGCGCAAGGTGTTTTATTATTAAACGGAGCTTTGGTTACTGCCGGACAAGAAATACAAGCTGCTGATATTCCGAATTTGGTATTTGTACCGGGTAGTAATTTTAATGGTAGTACATCTTTCAGATGGAATGCAAATGACGGAATTGGTTATACCATGCCTGCAAACGTGAACATCACAATTACCCCGGTAAATGATGCACCAGTTGTAACAAGCGTTGCAAAATCCGTAAATGAAGATACAACCATTGGTTTTACTGCCGCAGATTTTACCAATAGTTTTACAGATGTTGATGGTAATACTTTAACTAAAATCCAGGTTGTAACCTTACCAGCAAATGGCTTGCTAAAATTGAGTGGCGTTAATGTTACCGCCGGTCAGGAAATTGCTTTGGCAGCTTTAGCTGATATTACTTTTGTACCAGATGCTAACTATAATGGTATAGCAACATTTAAATGGAATGGCTTTGATGGAACAACTTATGCAGTTGCTACTGATAATGTAAATATTACCATCAACCCGGTTAACGATGCACCGGTTGCGGCAAACGATATCGCCACAGTTGTAGAAGATAATGTATTAAATGTTGCTGCTGGCGCTGGTCTGTTATCAAATGATAGTGATGTTGACGCAGGAACAACTTTAATAGTTACTGGTTATACCTATACAGGCATAGCGAGCACACCAACAGTTGGTACACCATTTACTATTCCAGGCATTGGCTCAATTACCATTAATGCAAATGGAAGTTATCTATTTACTCCGTTAGCGAACTACAGTGGTGCAGTACCAGTAATTACCTATAGTATAAGTGATGGTAGCGGCGGAACAGCGACAGCGACTTTAACCATTTCAATTACTCCCGTAAATGATGCGCCAGTTGCGGTTAATGATACAAACGCTATTCCGGAAGATGCAACTTTAACAGTTACGGCATCGCCAACAACAGGTTTATTGGCTAATGATACAGATGTTGATGGAAATATATTAACAGTTACTGGTTATACAATTGCAGGTATTTCAGGTATACAAATCTTAGGAACACCAGTAATTATTCCAAATGTTGGTAGTATTAATATTTCGGCAAATGGTGGATATGTTTTCATACCTGTAGCCAACTTTAATGGCACAGTTCCAATAATTAATTATACAGTTACAGATGGTTCATTAAGTACTACAGCAAACTTAACTTTAACAGTTACACCGGTAAATGATAATCCGATAGCTGTTAATGATGCGGCCACTATTTTAGAAGATGCAACCTTAGCAAGAACAGCTGTAAATGGATTACTGGCAAACGATAGTGATGTTGATGCTGGAACAACTTTGGCAGTTACAGGCTTTGCCTATACAGGAATCGTGGGTATGCCAACTATTGGTTCTGAATTCTCAATTCCAGGTGTAGGGAGCATTACCATTAATGCAGATGGTAGCTACACATTTGTTCCAGTTGCTAATTTTGATGGTGAAGTTCCAGTAATTACCTATACTATAAGTGATGGTAGCGGCGGAACAGCAACAGCAACTTTAACCATTACGGTTACTCCTGTAAATGATCCGCCAGTTGTTTCTGATGTGCCTAAAACAGGGGCAGAAGATGCAACCATCAGCTTTGTTGCCACAGATTTTATAAGCAAATATATAGACGTTGAAGGTAATTCACTTACAAAAATTAAGATCGTGAGTTTACCTGCCAATGGCGATTTAAAATTAGCGGGTGTTAACATTACCGTAAACCAGGAAATAAATCTTACCGATTTAGCGAATATCACTTTTGTGCCATCTGCTAATTTTAATGGAAATACAGCTTTTAAGTGGAATGGTTTTGATGGCACAACCTATGCAGATTTAGATGCAAATGTAAACATCACCATCACGCCAGTAAATGATGCCCCGATTGCAGGTAATGACGTTGCCAGTATTAAACAAGGTGAACAATTAACCATTGCAACGCCAGGGTTATTATCAAATGATATTGATGTAGACGGACAAACCCTAACCATTAGCGGTTATACTATTGCAGGCATTGCAGGTACGCAAACTCCAGGAAATGCAGTAATTATTCCGGGCGTGGGAAGCATTACCATCAATACAAATGGCAGTTTAATGTTTATGGCATTGCCAGGTTACAGCGGTGCTGTTCCATTAATTACCTACACAGTAACCGATGGTTCATTATCAGCTACAGCTACATTATCTATTTCTGTAGCGATAGATAACCGGGCACCAATTGCGACAAACGATACAAAAATCACAAATGAAGATGTAGTTGCAACTGGAAATGTAAGAACGGATGGTACGCCAGATTCTGACCCAGACAACGACCCAGTTTCAATTAAAAACTTTAGTATTGATGGAAGCCCGACTTTATATTTACCGGGCAATACCGCAACTATTCCAAACGTTGGGCAAATTGTAGTCAATGCTGATGGAAGTTATACTTTCACACCAATAACTAATTTCAATGGAATTGTACCTACCATAACTTATACTTTGGTAGATAATCCATTGCCAAGAAATGCTTCGGCAACTGCCGCAGAAACAGCTGCAACTTTAAAAATTACGGTTATTCCTGTAAATGATACACCTGTAATTGTTGGCGAAACAGAAACAACCGAAGAAGATTCTCCGGGTATTTCTAAAAATTTATTAGCCAATGATAGTGATGTTGATGCTGGAACCACTTTAATAATTACCAGCTTCGTGGTAAACGGAAATACAATTCCGGTAACAGCAACTCCTGGAACTTTCGCTATTCCTAATTTTGGGATCATCACCATTAACCAAAACGGTAATTATACTTTCGTGCCAGATGCCAATAAAAATGGTACTGTACCAACTATAACTTATACCGTAAGCGACCAAAGTGGAACAGGAAATGCAACGGCAAGTGGTACATTAAATATTACGATTAATGCAGTTAATGATGCTCCAATAGTAGCTGATATAGCTAAATCTGGTTTAGAGGATGCAGTTATTACTTTTGCAGCAGCAGATTTCACCGCTCAATTTAGTGATGTAGATACTAATCCATTAGCCGAAATTAAAGTAATTACTTTGCCTGCAAGCGGAACATTGAAGTTGAGCGGAATAGCGATCACTGCAAATCAAGTAATTAGTGCTGCAAATTTAGCTAACATCACATTTGAACCTAATACTAATTTTAATGGTTCTACAAGCTTTAAATGGAACGGCTCTGATGGCACATTATATGCAGTGGTTGATGCAAATGTAAACATCAGCATTTCTCCGGTTAACGACCAGCCTTTGGTTAATAATGAAGTTGAGACTATTCTAGAAGATGAAACCGGTATTGTTAAAACTGTTGCAAACGGACTTTTATCTAACGATAGTGATGTGGATGGTAATTCACTTGCGATAACAGGTTATACCATTGCTGGTAATCCAGGCACTGGAACTCCAACTTTGGGAGCGCCATTTATTATTCCAAATGTAGGTACAATTAATATTAGTGGCGATGGAAGTTATTCATTTGCTCCACTGGCGAACTATAATGGTTCAGTTCCGGTAATTACTTATACGGTTACAGATGGTCAGGGTCAGCTAAACTCAACTATAACGGGCACTTTAACCATTAACGTTACTGCGGTAAATGATGCACCAGTTGCCGATAATGATACTGGTAATGTTGATGAAGATGCTACCTTAACGGTAACAGCAGACAATGGTTTAATAGAAAACGATACAGATATAGATGGACCAACAAATACCGTTACCGCTTATTCAGTTTCCGGGGTAACAGGTACGCCAATTATTGGTACTCCATTTACAATTCCGAATGTGGGTAACATTACGATTAATGCAAATGGTAGTTATGTATTTGCACCAGCAGCTAATTATAGCGGAGTTGTACCA
The DNA here is from genome assembly GCF_001422545.1 of Pedobacter sp. Leaf41. GTDB lineage: Bacteria > Bacteroidota > Bacteroidia > Sphingobacteriales > Sphingobacteriaceae > Pedobacter. Next base: position 737,869 of record NZ_LMLE01000006.1, read on the forward strand.
GTAATCGTTTACACTTTAACTGATGGCACATTAACCGCAACTGCAACACTTACCTTAACTATTAATGCAATCAATGATGCGCCAGTTGCAGCAAATGATACAGCGACATTGTTAGAAGATGTTATTGTTATTACAACAGCAAATAATGGATTGTTAGCTAACGATACAGATGCAGAAGGTCAAACTTTAACTGTTACTGGTTTTACAGTAGCGGGAATTGTCGGAACTCAACCTGTAGATGGACCATTTGAAATTCCGAATGTAGGTATCATTACGATCAGTGCAGATGGTAGTTATAGTTTTACACCTGCTCAAAACTATAATGGAACTACACCAACAATTACATACAACATTAGCGATGGTAATGGCGGAACGGCTTCGGCAACTTTAATATTTACGGTAACACCTGTAAACGATGCCCCAACTGCAACAAATGATGCAGCTAACATTAACGAGGATGAGACTTTAACCAGAACAGCTGCCAATGGATTATTGGCAAATGATTTAGATATTGACGGGGATGCATTTAGTGTAACTAGCTTTACCATTGCTGGTATGGCTGGTGTTCAGGCTGTAGGTACAACGCCTGTCGCAATCACTGGTCAAGGCGGTGTAGCTGTTGGTACAATCAGCATTTTGGCAAATGGTAGTTTCACCTTCACACCTGCAGCAAATTACTTTGGTGCGGTTCCAATTATCTCTTATACAGTAAGTGATACAAATGGGGCAACAGCCACAGCATCGTTATCAATAAATATTGCTTCTGTGAATGATGCACCAACTGCTTCTGCCATACCAATATCTATCACAACACCAGAAGATACCCCACAAAATGGATTAATTAATGCAGCAGATGCAGACGGCGATCCATTAACATTTACTTTAACAACACCTCCAGCTAACGGAACTATTTTATTAAATCCTAACGGAAATTATACTTATACGCCGAATGCAAATTACAACGGTCCGGATAGCTTTACCATAACTGTAAGTGACGGTAACGGCGGAGCAGCGGTAATTACTGTTCCTATCACCGTAACACCTGTTAATGATGCGCCAGTTGCCAGTTCTCCTGCAATTACAACTGCAGAAGATACCCCTAAAAATGGTATGGTTACAGCAAGTGATGTGGAAGGAAACTCACTTACATATACCCTGAGCACGCCTCCAACAAATGGTGTTGTGGTAGTAAATACTGATGGCACTTATACTTATACACCAAACGCAAATTATAACGGGTCTGATAGTTTCACCATTACGGTAAACGATGGCAATGGCGGAATTGCAACAGTAAATATTCCAGTTACGGTAACAGCAGTTAATGATATTCCCGTAGCAACATCGCCTGCAATTACTACTGCAGAAGATACCCCTAAAAGTGGATTAATTACCGTTTCAGATGCTGATGGAGACGCATTAACGATAACGATTACGACACCGCCAACAAATGGTATCGTAGTGGTAAATCAAGATGGTACTTATGCCTATACACCAAATGTAAATTATAATGGTAGCGATAGCTTCACTGCAACTGTTTCTGATGGAAAAGGGGGAACAACAACCGTAACTATTCCAGTTACAATAACTTCAGTTAATGATGTTCCTGTAGTTAATTCTCCTGCGGTATCAACGCTTGAGGATACCCCTAAAAATGGAGCAATTACTGTTACGGATGCTGATGGCGACCCATTAACATTTACGGTAACTATAGTACCAACAAAGGGAACAGTAATTGTAAATGCAGATGGTACTTATGTTTACACGCCAAATACGAATTACAATGGTACAGATAGTTTTGTAACTAGGGTAAGTGATGGCAATGGTGGAATTGTTAGCGTAACCACTTTAATTACGGTAACACCTGTAAATGATGCACCTGTAGCAAGTTCACCTGCAATTATTGTGAGTGAAGATACCCCTAAAACCGGTGTAATTACAGCAACTGATGTTGATGGAGATACACCACTTTATACGGTAACTACGGCCTCATTACACGGAACGGTAATTGTAAATGCAAACGGAACATATACTTACACACCAGTTGCTAATTATAATGGTGCGGATAGTTTCATAGTTACGGTGAGTGATGGTAACGGTGGTAGTACAACAGTTACTATCCCGGTAAATGTAACCCCTGTTAATGATGCGCCAGTGGCAAGTTCTCCTGCAATTACTACTGCTGAGGACACATCAAAAAACGGAACTGTAACAGCAACCGATGTTGATGGCGATGTATTAACTTATATCCTTACAACTCCACCTGCATACGGAAGTGTAGTCGTAAATACAAACGGAACATACACATATACACCAAATGCCAACTTCAATGGAAACGATAGCTTTACCATTACAGTAAGTGATGGAAATGGTGGAAGTACAAACGTTATCATTCCTGTTAGTGTAACCCCAACTAACGACAACCCAATTGCGACTAACGATAGCCAAACAATATTGGAAGATGGTAATGCAACCTTAATCAATGTTCTTGCCAATGATAATAGCGGACCTGATACAGGCGAAACGTTAACAGTAACGTCTATCACACAACCAGCAACAGGAGGTATGGTTAGCTTGGCAAATGGTGTGGTAAGTTTCACATCTGCAGTTAATTTTAATGGAAACACTAGTTTCACTTATACCATATCAGATGGAAATGGTGGAACTGCAACTGCGACTGTGAACTTAGCCATTACGCCAGTAAACGATGTGCCATCATTTACTAAAGGTGCAGACCAGATTGTAAATGCAACAGCTGGTACACAAACTTTAACTACCTGGGCAAGTGAAATAAGTGCTGGTCCGGCAGATGAAGTAGCTACCCAAACGCTAAACTTCATTGTATCAAATAATAACAACAGCTTATTTACAACTCAGCCTGCAATTGCTGCAAATGGTACATTAACCTATAATCCAGCTGGTAATTTTGCAGGTAAAGCAACGGTAACCGTAGCTATTCACGATAATGGAGGCGTAACAAATGGTGGAGTAGACCAAAGTGATACCCAAACCTTTGTAATCTCAATTAAACCAGTTGGCATAACTGATGATGTGACTACTTTGGCCAATACACCAGTGAATACTGATGTAAAAGCTAATGATGGTGCAACAGCAAGCAACGCGAGCGTTCTTGCGACAAATGGAGCGCACGGAACCACGGCTGTAGACGCAAGTGGAAAAGTAACCTACACACCAAATACCGGTTATACCGGATTGGATAGTTACACTTATACTTTAAGTACGCCAGATGGTGTTGTGAGTGATCCAATTACTGTAAATGTAAGTATTGCTCCATCGGTAGTATTATCTGGTCCGGCAACAGTGAACGAAAACGCTGGGACAGTAAATTACACGGTAACCTTAACAGGAACTCCTGGAACAGTTTTAACAGCGCCAGTTACCGTACAAACCGGAATTACACCTAATACCGCTAGTAGTGCGGATTACACCTTCACTTCATCAACAATCACATTCCCAATAGGGGCAACTGTTGGGGCTGCAAGTGGAATAATCAATTTCCCAGTTACTATTGCAGATGATAATATCGTTGAAACTGCAGAAACCTATACCATTAATATTGGATCGCTCACTGGTCCTGCTTCTTTAGGAACAAGTACATTAATTACAGCGATTACCGATAATGACACTTCAATTGCTACTATTACAGCAGGTATACAAGGCAACGAGAATGGACCAATTAACGGAACATTTACAGTTACATTAAATAATCCATCATCGACTGATACACAAATTACCTACGCCTTAACAGGAACCGCAAACGAAGGTTCAGATTTCGATGCCATTGCGTCTAAAACGATAACCATTCCGGCAGGTGAAACTACCGCCACAATTACAGTTAATGTTAAACCTGATTTATTGACAGAAGGAACAGAAACGGTTATCGCACAATTATTAACGCCATCAACTGGAGCTATTACGGTTAATCCTGCAACTGCAACGGTTAATATTTTAGATAACAATAGCGCAAGCGTAAGTATTTCTGCTACACCTATTAGTTATGATGAAGCTGCAGGAACTGCAACATTTAACATTGTGTTGAATAATGCTGTTCAAGATGCCTTCACCGTTACCTATGCAACGGCAGATGGAACTGCAAAAGCAGGTTCAGATTATACCTCAACAACCAATGATCATATTTTTGCTGCTGGTTCGCCAGCGGGAACAGTCTTTACTTTCACGGTTCCTATTCTCAATGATAATGTAGTTGAGCAATCTGAATCATTTACTGCATCCATCATTAATGTAACTGGTACTTTGGTAACTATTGCCAATGCGACCACTACCGCAACAATTACAGATACAGATGCTTCGGTAGTAACCATTACTGCTGGTACAAATGGAAATGAAAGCGGACCAGCAAATGGAACATTTATAGTTACTTTAGCCAATCCATCATCTATTGATACAGAGGTAACCTATAACTTAAGTGGTACTGCAACAGAGGGTGATGATTATACCATCATCGGTACTAAAACAATCATTATACCTGCAGGTGCTACAACGGGAACGATTATCATTCCAATTAATGCGGATGCAAGTGTTGAAGGCACTGAAACTGTAATTGCAACTTTAGTAGCAACTAATAATGCACTTGTTGCCATCACGCCAAGTGCGGTAAATAAAACCGCAAGTATAGATGTTTTCGACAATAATGCAGCAGCGGTAAGCATTTCTACAACACCTGTGATTAATGAAAATTCGGGTACGGCTACTTTTACAGTTACTTTAAATGCTGCGGTTCAAAGTTCATTTACAGTTAGATATGCTACTGTAGATGGAACTGCAAAAGCTGGTACAGGTTTAGATTATACTGCAACTTCTGGTACATTTACCTTTGATGCAGGTTCTGCCGCTGGAACAACCAAAACCTTTATTGTTCCAATTAATAATGATAACACAGTTGAAATCGATGAAAGTTTCAGTGCTGCTTTAAGCGATATTACCGGAGGTTTGGTAACCATTGAAACGGCAAGCACAACGGTAACCATTAATGATAATGATACTGCTGTTGCTTCAATTGTTTCTGGTGTAAATGGTGATGAAACTGGTGCGGTTAATGGAACATTCATTGTTAAATTAAGCAATCCATCATCAACACCTACAACAATAACTTATTCTTTAAGCGGAACAGCTACAGAAGGTGATGATTACGATGCGATAACTACCAAAACAATTACTATCCCAGCAGGTCAGGTTACCGGAACAATTACAATTCCGGTAAAAGTAGATGCACTTACCGAAAGTACAGAGACCGTTATTGCAAATCTTGTATCTACTACAAGTACTCTGGTAACGCTTACCACTTTACCTGCAGATCGAACGGCATCAATTGATATTATAGATGCCAATACTGCAAGTGTAAGTATTGCTACCACACCAACTGTAAATGAATTGGCTGCAACAGCAACCTTCAGTATAACCTTAAATAATGCTGTTCAAAATGCTTTTAGTGTTAATTATGCAACAGGTAATGGTACAGCAACTGCTGGATTAGATTATACCGCGACTAACGGAACGTTAACATTCCCTGCCAATTCGCCGGCAGGAACAGTATTAACATTTACAGTTCCAATTACAGTAGATAACATTGCTGAAGTTTCAGAAACCTTTAGCGCTACCTTAAGTGGAATTACCGGAGGTGTGGTGATCATCAGCAATGCCACAGCAACGGCAACAATTATTGATAATGATGCAGCAACGGTCAAAATTACCGCAGGTGTAAATGGAAATGAGAGTGGAAATGTACCAGGTACATTCACGGTTACGTTGAGCAATCCATCGTCTACCGATACGGAAATTACCTATGCATTAGGTGGCACTGCCGACGAAGGAGATGACTACACTTCAATTACAACCAAAACAATAATTATCCCAGCGGGTTCAACAACTGGCACGATTACTATTCCAGTAAAAACTGATGCTATAGTAGAAGGGGTTGAAAATGTAATTGCAACTTTAATTGCTACAAATAGTACTTTAGTTACGGTTGCGGCAAGTCCGACAGATAAAACAGCAACCGTTAATATTCTTGATAATACATCAGCAACTGTTTCTATTTCTGCAACCAGCAATGGGGCGGAGCCTGCAACGGCAGGTTCATTTACTTTCACTTTAAGTAATGTATCAACAACAGATACGCAAATTACTTATGGTGTAACGGGAACTGCAAGCAGCGGACCTGATTATACCGCTATCGGTACAACGGTTATCATCCCGGCGGGACAAACTACGGCAACTGTTCAAGTGCAAGTTTTAGAAGATGCGATTTCAGAATCTACAGAAACAGTAGTGTTAACAATGCTTGCTGCAACTAACAATGCTTTAATAACCGCAAACACCACGCCTTCTACCATAAACATTACAGATAACGATGTTGCAACCGTTGCAATAAACAATATCACCGTTGCCGAAAGTGCTGGTAATGCAACTTTCACAGTAACCTTAACAGGAAATGTGCAGGAGGCGTTCACGGTTAACTTTGCTACTGTAAATTTATCAGCCTTAGCAGGAACAGACTATACCGCAACAACAGGTTCTGTTACTTTCCCAGCTGGCGCTGTAACAGGATCAACTCAAACATTTACTGTTCCAATAATTGATGATAACTTTACTGAACTTGGAGAAACATTTACTGCAACCTTGACAGGTGTAAGTGTTGGTTCTGTGGTAACGATACCAGTTGTTGGAGCTGCCGGAACTGCAACTATTACAGATAATGATGCGGCAAGTGTAGCCATCAATAGTGTAGCTGTTTTAGAAAGTGCGGGTAACCTAACGTTTACAGTTACCTTAACAGGAAATGTTCAGGAGGAGTTAACGGTTAACTATGCAACATCAAACAATACAGCAATTGCTGGCGCAGATTATACCGCAAAAACTGGTGTAGTAACTTTTCCTGCTGGTTCTGTAACTGGTGCAACTCAAACTATTGTTGTTCCTATCAATAATGATAATGTTACAGAAGCTGCAGAAAGCTTTAAAGTAACGCTAAGTGGTGCAACTGCTCCGGTAACGATTACACAGGATGAGGGAATCGGAACCATTAACGATAACGACCTTGCAACAGTTAGTATATCAGCCACACCAACAAGTGTTGATGAAGCTGTGGGTACGGCTACTTTTACTGTAACCCTTAATAACGCAGTTCAAAGCGAAACTAACGTTGATTACACAACTTCGAATGGTACTGCAAGCTCAGGTATTGACTATACAGCAACTAGTGGGACATTAACATTCCCGGGAGGTTCTGTTGCGGGCCAAACACTTACGTTTACAGTTCCAATTAACAATGATAATCTGGTAGAGCCTGGTGAAACCTTAACAGGAATTATTAGCAATGTAACTGGTGGTTTGGTAACTATTGCAACTAATTCAGCTACATTAACCATTACTGATAATGATACTTCAATCGCTAACATTACACCTCGAAGTTCAGGTAATGAAAATGGTCCTGTTGATGGCGCATTTACGGTGACTTTAAGTAATCCATCATCAACACCAACAACCATAACCTATACTTTAAGCGGAACGGCAACTGAAGGAACAGATTATAGTACAATAACATCACGAATCATAACAATCCCTGCAGGCGAACTTACAGGAATCATTACTATTCCTGTATTGAGCGATGTATTGGTAGAGGGAACAGAAACAGTTATCGCAACTTTAACAGCATCCACAAATACTGCTGGAACCGTAAACAGTTTACCAGCAACCCTTAATATTGCAGATAATACAACTGCAACTGTTACGGTTACCGCTTCAAAAGATGGTGCTGAACCAACTGTTGCTGGCGAGTTTACCTTTACGTTAAGTAATGTATCCACTACCGATACTCAAATTACTTACGCTGTAAATGGAACCGCAATTAGTGGATTGGATTATACTTCAATTGGTACAACGGTAACTATTCCAGCCGGACAAACAACTGTTAAAATTAATGTTCCGGTATTGGAAGATAACATTGCTGACGGAAATGAAACAGTAATTTTAACAATGGCTGCCGCAACCAACAATGCTGCAATTACTGCGCTTACTACACCAGCAATTGTCAACATCTCAGATGATGATTCTTCGATAGCGACTGTTATTGCTGGCACTAATGGAAATGAAAATGGAGCAGTTGCAGGAACTTTCACTGTAACTTTAAGTAATCCTTCATCACAACCAACAGTAATAACCTATACTTTAAATGGTACTGCAACAGAAGGCAGTGATTATACTGCAATTACTACTAAAACAATCACTATTCCGGCAGGAGCAACAACAGGAACAATAACAATTCCTGTAGTACCCGATGCAATTGTAGAAGGAACTGAAAATGTGGTGGCTACTTTAATTTCTAGTAACAATCCTTTAGTAAGCTTAACGCCAACAGCTGCAGATAAAACGGCAACCATTAATATTTTAGATAACAACACGGCAACAATTAGTATTGCTGCAACACCAACTAGTATAAATGAAGCTGATGGGGTAGCAACCTTTACGGTAACTTTAAATACAGCTGTTCAAAATGCATTTACAGTAGATTATGCTACGAGTAATGGTACTGCAACTGCAGGAACAGATTATATTGCTGCAAATGGCACTTTAACATTCCCAGCTGGGGCTGCTGCAGGTACCGTTTTAACTTTCACCGTTTCTGTAAATGATGATAACCTGGTTGAAGCCAGTGAAGGCTTTAATGCAACAATTAGTAATGTAACAGGCGGATTGGTAACTATTGCTACAAGTACAGCAGCAGTAACAATTACTGACAATGATAATGCCATTGCTACAATTGCTAGTGGCATTAACGGTAGTGAAACCGGTCCGATGAGCGGAACATTTATTGTAACGTTAAGTAATCCATCTGCTACTGATACACAAATCACCTATAGTTTAGGTGGCAATGCAACCGAAGGAAGTGATTACACTGCAATTCCAACAAAAACGATTACCATTCCGGCAGGTTCGTTAATAGGAACAATTACTATTCCCGTTGTAACTGATGCCGTTACAGAAAGTGTTGAAACAGTTGTAGCTACTTTGGTCAGTTCAAATAATCCTAAAATTACGGTGGGTATATTGCCAGTAATCATCAATATTCTCGATGCAAATACTGCTAGTATTAGTATTTCTACCACACCAACGGTTAACGAAGCTGCAGGAACTGCAACCTTTACCGTAACCTTAAACAATGCGGTTCAGGATGCGTTTAGCGTAAACTATTCTGCAGATGGTGGAACAGCATTAAGCGGATCTGATTTTACAGCAACAACCGGCAGGTTAGATTTTCCTGGTAATTCACCTGCAGGTGCAACGCTAACTTTTACAGTGCCAATTAACAATGATAATATTGCGGAAGCTGCTGAAACCTTTACGGCCAGTTTAAGTACTATTACTGGTGGAGTAGTGGTAATCGCAAACGCCACCGCTACAGCTACCATTGTAGATAATGATGCAGCAACGGTGTCAATTGTACCAGCGATTGTAGGTAATGAAAATGGACCAGTTAACGGCACATTTACCGTTACTTTAAGCAATCCATCATCAACCGCAACTGTTGTTACGTATACACTCGGTGGTACGGCTACAGAAGGAGATGATTATACTGCTATTGATACCAAAACCATCATCATCCCGGCAGGGCAAACAACCGGATCAATTACTATTCCTGTAAAAACAGATGTGATTGTTGAAGGTGTTGAAACCATAGTAGCTACACTTGTTGCTACAAATAGTGCGGTGGTAACAATTACACCAACAGTACCTAACCAAACAGCAAGCATTGATATTATAGATCAAACAACAGCAACCGTAAACGTTGTAGCCACCACTAATGGTGCTGAACCTTCGATACCTGGATTGTTTACTTTCACTTTAAGTAATGTCGCTACAACTGATACCCAAATTACTTATGCGGTAAGCGGAACTGCAACTAGCGACCTGGATTATACTGCAATCGGAACAACAGTAACCATCCCGGCAGGGCAAACAACTGCAACTGTACAAGTGCCAGTAATAGTAGATAACATCGTTGAGGGATTAGAAACGGTAATATTAACGATGGTTGCCAATACTAATAATACATCAATTAGTGCCAACACCACTCCAGCAACTTTAAATATTAGTGATAGTAATACATCAATTGCTACAATTACAGCTGGTACAACTGGTAATGAAAACGGATTAATTAGTGGAACTTACATTGTAACCTTAAGTAATCCATCATCTCAACCAACGGAGATTACTTATACCTTGGGCGGAACGGCAACTGAGGGAACTGATTACAGTAACATCGTTACTAAAACAATTACTATTCCGGCAGGACAAACGACTGGAACAATTACAATTCCGGTTTTAGCTGATGCAATTGTAGAAGGAACTGAAACGGTGATTGCTACCTTAACTGCATCTGCAAATCCATTGGTAACCTTTAGTAATTCGCCTGCTAGCATTAGCATTGTTGATAATACTACTGCAACAGTAACCGTTGCAGCTACCACAAATGGGGCTGAGCCAACAACAGCTGGATTGTTCACTCTCACGTTGAGTAATGTATCAACTACGGATACGCAAATTACTTATTTGGTAAATGGAACAGCAACAAGCGGATTGGATTACACCTCAATTGGAACAACGGTAACTATCCCGGCAGGACAAACAACTGCAACAGTACAAGTGCCAGTTTTAGACGATAACCTAATTGAAGGATTAGAAAATGTAGCATTAACTATGCTTTCTGGTACAAGCAATAATGCAATTACTGCTAACACAACACCAGCAATAGTAAATATTACTGATAACGATACTGCAATTGCAACCATTACAACAGGTATTGCAGGAGATGAAAACGGACCGGGAAATGGTACGTTCACTGTAACATTAAGTAATCCATCTACAACGCCAACAGTAATTAGTTATACAGTTAACGGAACTGCTACTGAAGGAAGCGATTACACAACAATTGTTAAAACAATCACAATTCCGGCAGGAGAGATTACTGGAACGATTACAATTCCTGTACTAAGCGATGCAATTGTAGAAGGAAACGAAACAGTTAAAATTACTTTAACAGGTACAGACCAAACATTGGTAAAGGTAAGTAATACGCCAGCAAGTATCAATATTGTTGACAATACACTTGCAACGGTAACGGTAGCCGCTACTTCAAATGGTGCAGAGCCAACTATTGCAGGTCAGTTTACTTTCACGTTAAGTAATGTTTCTACAACTGATACTCAAATTACTTATTCGGTAAATGGAACGGCAACAAGTGGAGCTGACTATACTTCAATCGGTACTACAGTAACTATTCCGGCAGGACAAACAACAGCTACAGTTCAGGTGCCAGTATTGGAAGATAACATTGTAGAAGGAATAGAAAAAGTTGTTTTAACTATGGTAGCTGCAACAAATAATACTGCAATTACTGCAAGTACAATTCTTGCCACTATAAATATTACTGATAATGATACCGGAGTTGCGACAATAACAGCAGGAACAACCGGTAATGAAAACGGAAATGTAAGTGGCACATTTACGGTAACGTTAAGTAATCCATCATCAACTGATACTGAAATTACATATACCACCGGCGGTTCTGCTACAGAAGGTGCTGATTATAGTCTAATCGCTAAAACAATTACTATTCCAGCAGGTCAAACTACCGGAACAATTATTATCCCAGTGATAACAGATGCAATTGTCGAGGGAACTGAAGCAGTCGTAATAGCTTTAGTTTCATCTAAAAATGCTGCCATTACCACAAACAGTACTCCGGCTAGCATAAATATTTTAGATAATAATTCGGCAACAGTTAGTATTTCTACCACGCCAACAATTAACGAAAATGCAGGAACAGCAACATTTACGGTAACGTTAAATACAGCTGTTCAAAATTCATTCTCTGTTAATTATGCTACCGTAGACATTACTGCAACTGCAGGATTAGATTATGGTGCAACTACTGGAACGTTAACATTCACAGATAACTCCGCAGCTGGCGCAACTTTAACATTTACAGTGCCTATTAATAATGATAACATTGTTGAAGCTGCTGAAACTTTCAGTGCAACTTTGAGTAATGTAATTGGAGGTGCAATAACCATTGCGAATGCAACAGCAACTGTTACCATTACAGATAATGATATCGCTACTGCAAGCATTGCTGCGGGTACAAATGGTAATGAATCTGGTCCGGCTAATGGAACATTTATTGTAACATTAAGTAATCCTTCATCAACACCAACAGCTATAACCTATACATTAGGTGGTACTGCAACAGAAGGAAGTGATTATACTGCCATAACAACCAAAACAATTACTATCCCTGCTGGGCAAACTACAGCAACGATAACTATTCCTGTAATTGTAGATGCTGTTGCAGAAAGCATAGAAACAGTAGTTGCCACGTTGGGAACTTCGAATAACCCAGCAATTAGTGTTAATACTGCTTCAGCTGGTATAAATATTTTAGATGCAAATACTGCCAACGTAAGTATCGCTATCAATGCGGCAAGCGTAACAGAAGCTGTTGGAACAGTTACACTTTCTGTAACTTTAAATATTGCTGTTCAAAATAGCTTTACAGTAGATTACACCACTGCAAACGGAACAGCATTGGCAGGTTTAGATTATACCGCAACCAGCGGAACATTAACATTTCCTGCAAATTCTCCAGCAGGAACGGTTCTAACGGTAGCCATCCCTGTAATTGATGATAATTTGATTGAAAACGCTGAAAACTTTACAGTTGGATTAAGTAACGTTGTAGGTGCAGATGTTGCAATTGGCGTGAGTCCGGCGACTGTAACTATTGCAGATAACGATGTTGCAATAGCTACAATTACACCAGGTACCAATGGAAGTGAAACTGGCTTGGTAAGTGGTGCGTTTAATGTTTCATTAACTAAACCATCATCAACATCAACAACTTTAACATTTACCTTATCAGGAACAGCAAGCGAAAGCGCAGATTATGGCGCAATTACAAAAACTATTGTAATTCCTGCTGGTCAAACAACTGCTACTATAATTATTCCTGTATTGGAAGACCAAATTGCTGAAGGTTCAGAAACGATTATTGCAAACTTAACTAGTTCTAGTAATCCTGCGATAACAGTGAGTAATACTTTGGTAACCATCCAAATTTTAGATGAAGATGTTGCCACAATTAATATTGCCACAACGCCTGTAATTAACGAAAATGCAGGTACAGCAACATTCTCAGTAACTTTAAGCAAAGCAGTGCAGAATGGCTTTACAGTTGATTACGTAACAACAAACGGTTCGGCAACTTCAGGAGTTGATTATGTGGCAACTAGTGGGAAATTAACTTTCCCGTCCAACTCAGCTGCTGGCACCACTTTAACATTTACAGTGCCAATAAATGACGATAATTTAGTCGAACCATCAGAAACGTTTAACGCAACTTTAAGTAATATAACAGGAGGTATTGTAACACTTGGTACAAGATCGGCTACAGTGACTATTATTGCCGATAATGATGCTGCGTTTGCTACAATTACAGCAGGTGTAAATGGAAATGAAAATGGTCAGGTTCCTGGAAGTTACACAGTAACTTTAAGTAGTCCATCATCTACACCAACTCAAGTTACATTTACAGTAGCTGGTACTGCAACGGAGGGTAATGATTATACATCGATAACAAAAACAATTACGATCTCAGCAGGTCAAACAACAGGAATAATTAACATTCCAGTTGTAGCTGATGCAATTGTGGAAGGTGTAGAAACGGTAGTGGTTACCTTAACTGGCACTGATAATCCGAAAATAAATGTAAATGGTACACCGGCTACGATTAACATCATTGATAATAATTCAGTAACCGCAAGTGTTTCTGTGGTACAAACCAATGTTGATGAAGCAGCTGGAACTGCAACATTTACGGTAACCTTAAGTGGTGCGGTACAAGCGGCTTTCAGTGTAGATTATCAAACATCAAACGTAACAGCAATTGCAGGATTGGATTACTTAGCTACCAGCGGAACATTATTATTCCCAGCGGGTTCTGCAGCAGGTTCTAGCCTAACTTTCACTGTTCCAATTATAGATGATAACATTGCTGAGCCTAATGAAACTTTCAACGGTATCCTAAGTAATGTGACAGGTGGCTTGGTAACCATTGATAATGGAATGGCTACTGTTACCATTACTGATAATGATTCATCAATCGCAACAATTGCTGCTAGTACATCAGGCAATGAAAATGGGCCAGTAAGTGGCGTATTTACGTTAACTATTAGCAGTCCGGCAGCAACTGATACGCAATTTACCTATACTTTAAGTGGCACAGCAACGGAGGGAACAGATTACAGCACAATGACAACCAAAACAGTTGTCATTCCAGCCGGACAAACTTCTGCAACCTTTACCATTCCTGTATTAACTGATGCTCAGGTAGAGGGCACTGAAACAGTAATTGCTACTCTAACTGCATCGAATAATCCATTGGTAGCATTAAGTAATGTGCCTGCAAGTATAAATGTTATAGACAATACAAATGCAACCGTTACAGTAACCGCCTCGGCTGATGGAGCTGAACCGTCTACCACTGGTGAATTTACTTTTACTTTGAGTAATGTGTCTACCACTGATACGCAAGTAGGTTATACAATCAGCGGAACAGCAACCAGCGGTTTAGATTATACAACAATTAATAATACAATAACAATCCCGGCCGGCCAGACAACAGTTAAAGTTGTTGTTCCTGTGTTAAACGATAACATAATTGAGGGGAATGAGACCGTAATATTAACTTTAAATCCTGCAACTAATAACTTATCGATAACTGCAAATCCAACACCAGCAACTGTAAATATTACAGATAGTGGTTCAGCAATTGCCACCATCACCGCTGGTGTAAATGGAGCAGAAAATGGTTCAGTTAACGGAATATTTACGGTAACGTTGAATAACCCGTCTGCAACGCCAACCATTTTAACTTATAATTTAAATGGTACGGCAACCGAGGGAGATGATTATACGCCAATCGTAACTAAGACAATTACTATCCCAGCCGGACAAACATCAGCGACCATTACTATTCCAGTATTGGCAGATGCTATAGTGGAAGGAACAGAAACCGTGATTGCTGGATTGGTTTCTGCTAATAGTTCATTAGTTACAATTAGTAATGTTTCGGCATCGATAAACATTACAGATAACAATACGGCAACAGTTAGTATTTCAACTTCGCCAACTATTAATGAAGCTGATGCAACCGCTACATTTACGGTTACTTTAAGTTCGGCTATTCAGAATGCGGTTACCGTCGCTTATAACACAGTAGATGGAACAGCATTGGCTGGTGCAGATTACACAGCAACAAGTGGAACACTAACATTCCCAGCCGGTGCTGCAGCAGGAGCAACATTAACATTTACAGTTTCTATTAATGATGATAACTTGTTGGAAGGAAATGAAACCTTCACTGGAAGATTAATTAGCGTAACAGGTGGTTTAGTAACCATCGGCACAAGTAATGCTTTAACAACAATTGTAGATAATGATGCTTCAGTTGCAACGGTCACAACAGGAATAAATGGAAATGAAGCTGGCCCGATTAATGGAACATTTACAGTAACATTAAGCAAACCATCAGCTACTGATACACAAATTACTTATAACGTAAGCGGAACAGCTACCGAAGGAAGCGACTACAGCACGATTGTAACCAAAACAATTACAATACCTGCCGGCTCAACTATTGGAACAATTACCATCCCAACAGTGGTTGATGCGATTACTGAAGGTAATGAAACGGTTATTGTAACACTTACTGCAACTAACTCTTCGGTAACGGTAGATAATACAGCAGCAACTATTTCTATTATTGATGCCACAAATGCAACGGTAACAGTAACTGCATCGGCAGATGGAGCAGAACCTGCAACACCTGGACAGTTTACATTTACTTTAAGTAACGTTTCAACAACTGATACGCAAATTACTTACGCCATAAGTGGTACAGCAACAAGCGGATTAGATTACACTAACATTGGTACAACAACAACCATCCTGGCAGGACAAACAACTATTATTTTGGCTGTGCCGGTATTGGATGATATATTGAATGAAGGAAATGAAACGGTTATTTTAACAATGCTAGTGGCTACAAATAATCCGTTAATTATAGCTAGTGCCACACCTGCAACTGTAAACATTAGAGATAATCGTACGCCAATTGCAAGTGCACCAAGTATTACAACCAATGAAGATGTTTCAATTAATGGAACAATAACTGCAAGTGATGCAGATGGTGATTTATTAACTTATATTGTTACCACTGCCCCAGTTAATGGTACATTGGTGTTAAACACTAATGGAACTTACACTTATACACCAAATGCTAACTTTAACGGAACAGATAGCTTCACAATAAAAGTTAGTGATGGTAAAGGTGGAACAGTAACCTTAACAATTCCAGTAACGGTTACTTCGGTAAATGATGCTCCAGTGGTAACTCCACAAAGTATAACTACAAATGAGGATAGTTCAGTTAATGGAACAATTATCGCCACTGATGTAGATGGAGACCCATTAACTTATGCCGTTACTACAGCACCTGTAAATGGAACAGTTGTAATAAATCCTGATGGTACTTATACTTATGTGCCTAAGCCAAACTTTAGCGGAACAGATAGCTTTATCGTAACAATAAGTGATGGTAAAGGTGGCTTGGTTACAGTAACCATTACGGTAACAGTAACAGGAATAAATGATGCACCAATTGCAACCTCACCAGCTATTACAACAGTAGAAGATACGCCTAAAACTGGTGTAATAACTGCAAATGATGTAGATGGCGATCTGTTAACTTATGCCGTAACAACAAAACCAGCAAATGGAACAGTAGTAGTTAATGCAGATGGGACTTATACTTATATACCTAATGCAAACTTTAATGGAACAGATAGTTTCACTGTAACAATAAGCGATGGTAAAGGCGGAACGGTAACGGTTACAATTCCTGTAACAATTACTGGTTTTAATGATGTGCCAGTTGCAACTTCACCTGCTATTACTACAGCAGAAGATACACCTAAAACTGGTGTAATTACGGCAAGCGATGCCGATGGGGATTTCTTAATTTATGCTTTAACTACTGTACCAACTAATGGAACGGTTATCGTAAATGCAGATGGAACTTATAATTACACGCCTAGACCTAACTTCAACGGAGCGGATAGTTTTACGGTAACAGTAAGTGATGGTAAAGGTGGATTAGTAACGGTTACAATCAATGTTATGGTAACTCCGGTTAATGATGTTCCGGTAGCGGCTACTCCGGTAACCGTTGGCACCAATAAAAATACGCCGATAAGTGGTCAGGTTACCGCAACTGATGTTGACGGCGATCCTTTAACCTTCACAACAGGAACACCTCCGNTGATTTCTCTGATGAGTAGATAGGGTTTTCCGGTCAATGATGTTCCGGTAGCGGCTATTCTGATAACCGTTGGCACCAATAAAAATACGCCGATAAGTGGTCAGGTTACCGCAACTGATGTTGACGGCGATCCTTTAACCTTCACAACAGGAACACCTCCGGCAAATGGTACTGTTGTGGTAAATCCTAATGGAACATTTACCTAYACACCTAACAACAGTTACAGTGGAACGGACAGTTTCACCGTAACAGTAAGCGATGGCAAAGGCGGAACAGCGACAGTAACGGTCAATGTAAACGTTGCCCAAACCAATGTTGCTCCGGTGGTAAATGATGTCTGGAGTAACCTCTGTTTCAGAAGTTCCNACACCTAACAACAGTTACAGTGGAACGGACAGTTTCACCGTAACAGTAAGCGATGGCAAAGGCGGAACAGCGACAGTAACGGTCAATGTAAACGTTGCCCAAACCAATGTCGCTCCGGTGGCTACCGCTCCGGCAATCACCACAGCTGAAGATGTTCCAGTTAATGGAACGATCACAGCTACTGATGCCGATGGCGATGCATTGACGTTTACCACGACAACCGCTCCGACAAACGGAACGGTGGTGGTAAGACCAGATGGAACCTACACCTATACGCCAAACGCCAACTTCAACGGAACGGACAGTTTTACAGTAACAGTAAGCGATGGCAAAGGCGGAACAACCACGGTATCCATCAGTGTAACGGTAACTCNGGAACCTACACCTATACGCCAAACGCCAACTTCAACGGAACGGACAGTTTTACAGTAACAGTAAGCGATGGCAAAGGCGGAACAACCACGGTATCCATCAGTGTAACGGTAACTCCGGTCAACGATGTTCCGGTAGCCACTGCACCAGCCATTGCTACGCCACAAAATACACCTAAAACCGGTGTTGTTACGGCGAGTGATGTAGATGGCGATGCCCTAACATTTACGCTGAGTACTGCCCCAGCAAACGGTACTGTTACCGTTAACGCAGATGGAACGTATATCTACACACCAAAACCAGGTTATGTAGGAAATGATTCCTTCACCATTACCGTAAGCGATGGCAAGGGCGGTRCAGCTACTATAACAGTTCCGGTGAACGTAACGCTTGTTGCCGCTCCGTCAATCGGTTTAACAAAACAGGCGACCAACACGGTAAGCAAAGYCGGCGATGTKATCAACTATAACATCGTGGTAACCAATACGGGCAATGTTAATCTAACCAATATCACTGTTGTAGATGCAGGTGCTGATGTGGGTTCGATAACTCCTGCAGGTATTGCCAACCTGATTCCGGGCGCCAGTGCAACCGTTACCGCCCGCCATACCGTTACGCTTTCAGATGTTAACAACGGATCGTTTACCAACCAGGCGAGCGTTACGGCAAATGATCCGAACGGAAATGCCGTAACTAAATCAAAATCTGATAACCCGGCTACACCAGAGGTGGATGATGCAACGGTTACTGTTATCGCTCCGGCATCGACCATTACATTGGTGAAAACAGGTGTGGTGAGTGCAGACGGCAATAGCATCAGCTATAATTTCAGTATCAAAAATACAGGAAACGTAACCTTGCATGTGATCAMTTTGGTGGATGCAAAACTCGGGTTGAACAGGACCTTATCGGGCAATCTCGCTCCGGGGGCAACAGCTACCGAAAGCGTTGCCTATCAGCTGACACAGGCTGATAAAGATGCCGGAAGCGTAACCAACTCTGCAACCGTAAGCGCCAGAACGCCTGCCAACCTTTCGGTAAGCGATATTTCCGGAACCGCAGAAAACAATGATACGCCTACGGTAACAAGCTTTAGCGTTAATCCATCGATTGCGCTKRTYAAAACAGCAGCTTTCAGCGGAAATAAGGTAASCTACACCTTTACCATSAAAAATACCGGTCCGGTTACTTTGAACACGATCACTCTGACTGATGCCAAACTGGGAATCGCAGGTAAGGCAATCACCGTTGCGGGCGGTTTAATTCCGGGGGCAACGGTTTCAGATATAGCGGTGTACACCTTGACGCAGGCCGATAAAGACCTGGGTACGGTGAGCAATACCGCTACGGTGAACGCGAAATCGCTGAACGGCATAAATGTAAGCGATGTATCGGGAACAGCAGAAACCAATAACACCGCAACAGT